>CAWGCY010000010.1:0-154369 GCA_963821225.1 Thermoanaerobaculia bacterium | reverse complement strand
CCGCCGAGGATCTGGACGACGTCCCCGCCCGCCGGCGAACCGGCGGTCGGGTTGATCGACGAAAGGAAGACCTTCTGGTCCACGCCGACACACGCAAACGTGAACTGGGCCGGCGGAGACGACAATCCGCCGACGACCACGACGACGTTCACGGTTTCCGGCACGCCCGGATCCTTCAGCGGGTGAGCCGGCGTCGTGACCTTGATCTGCGTATTCGTGAAGCCACCCTGGACCGAGCCCCTCACGCCGCCGAAGAAGACGTCGACCGTGCTGTTGCCGAAGCGGCCGCCCGTGATCGTGACCGTGTCGCCGCCCCCGCACGAGCCCGTCGTCGGTGTGAGCGAGGTGATGAACGGGCCCGTGTCCGGAACGCCGCCGAAATTCAGGTTGATCTGCGCGTTCGCGCAGTCGAAGACCGCCTTGACGTGCGCCGTTCCGCCGTCAAAGGAGGCTACCGTCACGTCGGCGACGCCGCCGACGGTCGTCTTCGAGATCGTCTTGAGGCCGTTCTCGTTGAAGAAGCCGAGATCGGTCGAGAACTGCACGGAGCCGCCATCCGGAACCGGAACGCCTGCCCGCGTGACCGTGGCCCTCACGATGGAGGCCGTCCCGACGAACGGGCTCTGCGTCGTGGCCGACATTGAGACGAGCACCGTGCACGAGCCGCCACCACCGTTGCCGTTTCCGCCGCCCGGCGACGGCGCCGTCGGCGTCTCGCCGGAGCAGCCGCTGAGAAGCACGGCAAGGCCCGCGACCAACGCGGCGTTCGGAATCTGGAAACGTCGCATGGAAGTCACCTCGTCACTGGGCACGCTTCGCCTCGATGCGCCCGGTGGACCCGCAAAAGCGGAAGATCATGTCGAAAGTCGCTACGTTGGAGGCGACGGGCTGCCCCGAAAACGTGTGGCCGTACCACGTCACGTTTCCGGACTGGCGGATTTCCACCCGGCCCGTCTCCTTGTCGACGCCGCCGTTGAACGGGAAGAGCTGGTCGAGCGGCGGCCGGAGGAGGCTGTCCGCCGACATGTACGGGTAGTTCGTCAGCGTGCCCTGCCCGTTCGCCGGAACGATGACGTTGCCGCCGAAGGTCTGCGTGGGAGAGGCCGTCGTCCCGCCGTCGATGCGTCTCCAGACGACGATGTACGAGTCGACCTGCGTGTCGAGAAACTGCGTCGAAATGACCCTGGGGTTCTTGAGGATGCTGTGGAGCACGGTCGTCTGGAACTGAAGCGGTGCGTTGGAGTCCACGCACTTGTCGAGGGGCAGGAGCGTGAATTCGCCCGTGAGGAAGACCGGCGTGGCGCTGTCACCCTGCGTGTTGGTCGAGCAGCCGGGAAGCCCGGCGAGCGTGAGGGCGGCGAGGACGGAGGCGAGAACGAGAAAGCGCATCTTCATCGGTTCGCTCCTCACCGGATGATCCGCGGCGTGATGAAAATCATGAGCTCGTCCGTGCTCTCGGTTTGAGTCCGGCTACGGAACAGGTTGCCCAGGATTGGAATCTTCCACAGGCCCGGAACCATCGACTGACCGTCGTTCGTGGTGATCTTGAAGATGCCGCCAATCACGGCCGTGCCGCCGTCGCGTACCATCAGGCGCGTTTTGGCGTCTCGCGTTGTGAGCGGGATGTTCTGGCCTCCCGCGATGTTGATGCCGACCGCCGGCTCACGCTTCTGGATCGTGATGTGCATGATGACGGTGCCTTCGTTCGTGATCTGCGGCGTGACGTCGAGCCGGAGCGTCGCGTTGATGTAGAGGACCGACGTCGTGTTGTTCACCGTGGTCTGGACCGGGATCTGGAAACCCGACTGGATCGAAGCTTCCTCGCCGGTCTGCGTCTGGACTTTCGGGGTCGAGATGACCTTGACGAGGCCGCGCGACTCGGCCGCGTGGAGCGAGGCGTCGAGCGCGAACGTGTCGAGGACGTTCCCGAGCGTCAGGTGGAGGACCTGGGGCGCACCGCTTGGAAGGGAGACGTTGCCGGCGACGGATCCCTGGTTCGGGAACACGAGGCCGGTCGTGTTGCCGTGCGACGCATCGGCGACACCGGTGAAGCCCCACACGATGCCGATTTCGTTCGAGAACGTGCGGTTCGCCTCGACGATCCGCGCCTCGATCATGACCTGCGGGCTCGCGACGTCCAGGTTCTTGATGAGATCGAGCACGGTCGGGAGGTAGTCGGGCAGCTCTTTGATGACGAGCGTGTTCGAGCGCTGGTCGATGAAGATGTCGCCGCGCGACGACATGACCTTGCGCGCCGTGGCCGCCATCTCCTGAGCGTTCGCGTAGGAGACCTTCTGGAGCACGGTGCGCAGCGGGCGGTTCTTGTCCTGCGCCTGGAGGAACTGCAGCCGCGCGCTCTCCTCCTGTGTGAGCTTGCTCGTGGACGCGATCCGCATGATGTTCCCCTCGAGCACGTACCCGAGCTGGTTGATCTTCAGGATCAGCTCGAGCGCCTGGTCCCAGGGGATGTCCTGCAGACTCACGGTGACCGTTCCGCGCACGTCCGGATCGAGGACGATGTTCAGCTGCGTCAGCTCGCTGAACCGTTGGAGCGTGTCCTTGATGTCCGCGTCCTTGAGGTTGAGCGTGATCGGCTCGCCGGTGTATTGCTTGTCGCCGGAACCGAGCGTACGGGCCTCGTAGGGATTCGCGATCTCGCGCGGGCGCGAGGAGGCGTCCTGCTGGACGAGAAGCGCCTCGGCTGCCTCGATCAGGGCCTTGTCCTCGGCCGTCGTGACCTTCTTCCGGCGAGGCTCGGCGGAGACCGTCCTCGCGGGAGCGGCGGGGGCCGCGCTCGGAGCCCTGACTTCATGGATCTCAGGAGACGCTTGCGCGAGATGCGTCGCTGCGGACTTCGGGGAGGAAACCGTTGCCACGGCAACCGGGGCCACCGGAGGAGCCAGAGGAGCCTGAGCCGCCGCAGCGGGCGGCGCCGCTGCCTTCGATTCCCCGGCGGGAGCCGCCGTTTGGACCGCCGCGCTCGCCGGCACGGACGACCCTGCCGAAGGAGTCGTCACGTCGAGCGCGCGGGCCTCTCTCACGACCGGCTCTTTCGGATCGTCGATCTCGTGCTTCTCGTACGATGCGGCGGCCGGCACCGGTGCCGTCGCCGCGACCTTTTCGGGCGCAGCGCGCACGAGCGCGGGCTGCGGTTCGGAGACTTTCTCCGGGAAAGGTCCCGCCGCAGGAGCGGTGGCCGGGGCGTTCGCGGCCGCCGCGGGGGAACCCCCGAACACGAGAGCCAGCGCCGAGGGTAAGGCTTTCGCGGCGGGTTCGGAGGAAGACGCGAGGTCGAACACGACACGCGTTACCGGCTCGGGTCCGGCCTTGAACTGCGAGACGCGCACGCGGCTCACCGCGGCGTGCTTGACGTCCTGCGCCCGTTTCGGCATTGCGAGCAGCACGCCGGGAAGGTCGACGACGTAGCGCGGTGGGTTCTCGAGAGCAAACGTCTCGTAAGTGAAGCTGCCGTTGCCGACGAGCGTCGCCACAAGCGTGCCCTCCGAAACGCGAACGCTCACGCCCGAAAGGCGCGTCGCGGCGCGGCCGGTCGCGGCGTGCCGGACGGGCACGGGCGGGGCGTCCGCCCCGACACGCGCGGGGGCCGGCGCTACCGTCGCAACCGCCGAAGCGGGAGCGGAGTCGGTCAGGGAAGACCCGGCGGAGACGTTCATGGAAGACGGAGCAGAGGCGATCTGGGTCGCCGGAACGTTCTCAACCTTCACGGCAGGCTCGGCCGGGACCGGCTCCGGCGACTTCGCCGGCTCCGCGGCCGGTAGGGCCGACGCCGGCGGAGGCGCGGAGGCCATTGTCGTGGCAGGAGCAGCCGTCGCGGCTTTCCTGAGCGCGATCGACATGGCGGGCGAGTCGGATTCGGAGGTGATGGCGGGCTCGAGCGGCGACCGCCCCGTGAGCTCGAACTGGATGTGGGGCTTGCCCATCTCCGTGAACGACTTCATGTCGAGGCGCGACAGAATCACTCCGTCCGCGCGCGGGGGCTCGAGGCCGGGGGACACGACCGCGTTCGCAATGTCCACGACGACCTTCGTCGAGCCTTCGCGGTTATAGAGCGTTGGGGAGAGGGGACCGTTGCCGCTGAGGAGAAGCCGCGGCATGTCTCCGTCGGCGAGGAGGGTGGCTCCCGTGAGCGTAGTGGCAGGCGCCACTCCGGTTGCAGACGGGTTTCCCGCGGCGACCCGGTCGTTGCGCGAGGCGCAGCCGCCGAGTACGGGGCCGACCAGCGCGAGCGCCGCGAAACGGGACATGAATCCCCTTCGGTTCCGCCGCATGCTTCCTCCCCCGGACGGCACGAGATCTCCCGTACCCTTCGAGTTCTCCGAGCCCATCAGCTTCGTCGTCATGGACATCCCTTCGGTCACGACTTCTTCTGGAGTGCGAGTGCCTTGACCACTTCCCGGAACGGCTTCGGGTTCGTCGGATCGTTCACGTTCTGCCGGAACGTCACTTCTGTCGCCGACACTTCGATGACCTCGCCGTCGAAGAGCGTCGTTCCCTTGCGGACGAGGTGCGACTTGTTGTCCGGACCGCGCATCATCGCGACCCAGCCCTGCTTGACCTTGATCGTGCCCTGCAGCTCGAGCTCGTCCACCATGACCCCCGCGAGGCCCGGCGGGCGCACGCGGTCCTTTTCGGACGGGTTGCGCACGAGCAGCGAGCGGAAGGGGTCGCGCCGGCCTCCGACCTCGTAGGTGTAGACGGACGGGGCGAAGTCCTGCTCGGTGACTTTGACGGGGGCGCCCGGAGCAGGCGTTTCCGCCGGAGCGGTCGAGGTCGCGGGCGGAGCCTGAGCGAGCGAGGGCGCGGGCGCGCTCAGGACCAGGAGGACGGCGGGCAGGGCCGTGGCGGTGAAGCGGCGCGCGCTCATCCTTCGAGCCCTTTCGCGCCCTTCTTCGCGCCGGCGGGGGGCGCCTTCTTCGGAGCGGGCGCGGCGGGTGTGGCCGCTTCCGTGTCGCCGAGATAGATGAACGTCTTCATCGTGAAGGTCGCCCCGAGCGTGCGGCCTCCGGCCGCGTCGGGATAACCGGTCATGATGAGATTCTCGATGTTGATGATCCGGGAGAACCGCGCCACTTTCTCGAAGAAGAGCGCAAGATTGTGGTACGTCCCGTCGATCTGCAGGTCGATCGGCCATTCCGCGTAGAAGTCCTTGTTGATGTATTCCCTGGGCGTCCACTTCTTGAGGAAGAACTCACCCTGCCCGGCGAGCGCCTGGATCTTCTTGATGAGCTCCTCGGAGTTGCGCGCCGTCGGCAGGATCTGCAGGAGCCGCTGCAGGTCGAGCTCCGTGCGCCGGACTTCCTCGCGCAGCTGAGGCAGGCGGCGCTCGGCGGCTCGGCCCTGCGTGATCTTCTGGTTGAGCTGGTCGAGCTCGTTTTTCTTGTTCTCCAGCGTCTGCTTCATCTCGCTGAAGTTGGGCAGCTGGTAGTAAGCCGCCGCGTAGAGCGCCAGGGCGACGGCCACGCCGATGCCGAGCCCGTAATACCAGGGCTTGCCTTCGAGCTGCTTGAGGTCGAGCGTTGCCATGGCTCTCCCTAGGCCTTCTTCGCCGGTCCGGCCGGCTTGGACGGCGCAGCCGGTTGCGGCGCTTGCGCCGGCTCGGCCGGTTTCGCGGCCGCGCCGCTTTCGGGCTGCGTGCGATCGATGTTCGAGAACCCGAAGTTCGTCTTGAAGCAGTAGAGCGACGAGCCCGTGGGCCCGCTGCACGCCGAGAATTCCACCTTCGGCTCCTGGAAAGAGGGCACGAGCTTGAGATTCGCGACGAAGTTCGCGACCGCGGGCGGGTTGAAAGCCTTGCCGTCCACGGAGATCGCGTTCCCGTGGTATTCCATTCGCTCGAGCCAGACGAGGTCGGGCAACGCCTTCGAGACCTCGTCCATGAGCCGCACCGGGCCGCGCTGGTTCTGCTTGAGCTGGTTGATGAGGTCGACCTTGCGCTGGACGCGCGCCTTCTTCGCCTCGTAGTCCTTTACTTCCTTCAGGACGGCCTCGAGGCGCGCGACTTCGACCTGCGCGATCCGGATCTTCTCTTCCTGGGCCTTGATCTGCGAGCGGAGGACCCAGTAATGCACGATGCCGATGAGAACCGCGAGCCCGATCGCGCCACCCATGAGGAGCGTGTTGAGCCGGCCGGCGCCCCCGAGGGCCGAGACACCCTTCTTCTTGCGCTGCGGCCGGGCTTCGGCGAGGAGGTTGATGCGAATCATGCCGCTACTCCCCGATCTTCCGCACGCCGAGGCCCACGGCGATCGCGAGCGCCGGCGAGGCGTCGGAGAGCCACGCGGCGTCGACCGCGCGATCGTCCGTGAAGATCGACCGGAAGGGATTCAGAACCTCGACGGGGAGCCCGAACTTGTCCTTCAGGACATCCTCGAGGTGAGCGGCCTTCGCGCCGCCTCCGGAAATCATGATGGAGTCGACACGATCCGCCCCCGAGGTGGCCTGGAAGAAATCCAGCGTCTTCTGCAGCTCGGCGGCGGCGTCCTCGGCGACGCCCGTGAGGACGGGCTGGATCGTCTGGGCGGTCTGGCCGGCGACCGGCTCGCCCCGCTTCAGGGATTCGGCCTGCTCGAAGTTGAGGGAATAGGCCTTCTGAAGAGCGTCGGTGAACTGGTTTCCGCCGAACGTGATGTCGCGCCAGAAGACCGTCTGCCCCTGCGCGAGGATGTTCACGTTCATGACCGAGGCGCCGACGTTCACGAGCGCCACGACGCGGCCCGGGTCGGCTCCGTAGTTCACCTCGTAGCAGTTCTGGAGCGCGAAGGCGTCCACGTCCACGAGCGCGGGCGTGCGCCCGGCCTGCGTGACGACGTTCTTGAAGTCGTCCACCTTCTCCTTCTTGGCGGCCACGAGCAGGACGCCCATGGTCTCGCCCACCGCCCCGGGGTCAAGGACGACGTAGTCGAGATACACGTCGTTGATGTCGAACGGGACGTACTGCTCGGCTTCCCACCGGATGGATTCGGAGAGTTCCTCCTCCGGCATCGTGGGAAGCATGATCTTCTTGACGATGACCGAGTGGCCGGACACCGACACGGCCACGTTCGGGTTCTTCACGCCGGTCGACGCGAGGAGCCGCGAGATCGTCTCGACGACGAGGGACGAGTCCATGATCGCTCCGTCGACGATCGCCTCGGGCGACAGGACCTCGAGGCCCGCCTTGACGAGCTGGAACGTCCCCTCCTTGCCTTCCTTAAGCTCGACGAGCTTGACGGCGGACGAGCCGATGTCGAGGCCGACCAGGTTTTTCGCCTTTCGGAACAGCACGATATGGTTCCTTCCCTCGACCCGGTCCTCCGGGGGCGAGACGCGAAAAGGGATTGACTCGACCCATTTTGAAGTCCCCTCCGAGAGGTGTCAAGTCGTTAGGCCCGCAAGATTTCCCTTGCTCTTGTGCAACCCTTTTGGTATAAGTCCGCCCCATCCCGCCGGAGCGGGCGCGAGCGTACGGGCGAAGCCGCGCGCACCCGTCGCGGAACGGCGTCTCACGCCCCGCTCCAAAAAACAGCACGGAAAATCGTCAACCGAGCGACGTCAGCCGGCTTCCGCGTCCGAGTCCCGGAGCTTGCGTCGCACGTCGGTCACACCGGGCAGGGCGCGAAGAGAGACGAGCAGCCTCTCGAGGTGGCGACGATCCCGGGTAGTTACGCTCGCCTCGATCGAGGCATTGCCGTCGCGGCTCGTACGAGCCTCGATCGACCGGATGTTGGAGTTCGCGGCGGAAAGAACCTGCGTGATGCGCGCGAGCATCCCCTGGCGGTCCTCCGTGCGGATCTCGAGGTCCACCGTCACGGAGGCGTCCTTCGCCGTCGCCCACTCCACGGGAATCTCCCGGCTCGGGTCGAACAGGAGCGAACGGACGTTCGGGCAGGTCGTGGCGTGCACGGATACGCCTCGCCCGCGCGTCACGTAGCCCACGATGTCGTCGCCGGGCACCGGCTGGCAGCACCTGGCGAGCGTCGCGAGCAGGTCGTTCTCGCCCTTTACGCGAATCCCCGCCGCCGGCCCGAAGGGCAGGACCCGCCGAACGGCGCTCGAGATCGCCGAGACCTTCGACGGAGGGGGCGGAACGCCCGCGGCCGCCGCCGTCTCCGGCAGCAGCTTCGCGACGAGCGCGCGCGACCCGACCTTCCCCGACCCGACCTCCGCGATGAGATCGTCGACCTTCCCGGCCCCGAAGTCGGCGAGGAACGGGTCGAAGGCCTTCGCCTCGAGGAGCTTCGAGAGGCTCTTCTTCCACTTCCTGAGCTCCCGCTCGAGGAGGCGGCGGCCAATCTCGACCGATTGCTCCTTCTCGGCGGTGTGAATGAAGGCGCGGATCTTGTTGCGCGCGCGCGACGTGAGCGCGAACGACAGCCAGTCCCGCGACGGCTGCGCAGAGGGAGCCGTGAGGATCTCCACGATGTCGCCGCTCGCGAGCGGCGTCTTGAGCGGGACGAGGCGCCCGTTCACGCGCGCACCGACGCAGTGATGTCCGACGTCGGTGTGGATGCGGTACGCGAAGTCCACGGGCGTAGCGCCGCGGGGGAAGGCGTAGACGGCTCCCTTTGGGCTGAAGGTGTAGACGTCGTCCGGATAGAGGTCGATCCTCAGCGACGACAGGAATTCGCGCGGGTCGGAGACGTCCTTCGTCGTCTCGAGGATCTGCCGGAGCACGCCGACGTGCTCTTCATGTCGCGCGTCCGATCGCAGAGGCTTTCCTTCCTTGTATTTCCAGTGCGCCGCGATGCCGTTCTCCGCGATGAGGTCCATCTCGCGCGTTCGGATCTGGACCTCGAACGGAGGCGCTCCCTCGGGGACGAGCGTCGTGTGGAGCGACTGGTAGAAGTTCCGTTTCGGCATCGCGATGTAGTCCTTGATGCGGCCGGGTACGGGGCGCCATGCCTGGTGGACGATCCCGAGGACCGTGTAGCAGTCCGGAATCGAGTCCACGAGGACCCGGAACGCGAGGACGTCGTAGAGCTGTTCGAGCGGAATGGCCTGCCGGATGAGCTTCTGGCGGATCGACCAGTAGCGCTTCACGCGCCCCGTGATCTCGGCATCGATGCCCATGGCCGTCGTCTTGGCGACGAGCTCCTGGCGGATCTTTTCGACGTTCGCCGCGGAGGCCGCCATCCGCTCGTCCACGGCGGCGCGGAGGGCGGCGAACTCCTCGGGGTGAAGAAAACGGAAGGAGAGGTCCTCGAGCTCGCCCTTCATCTTGCCCATCCCGAGCCGGTTCGCGAGCGGGGCGTAGATCTCCATCGTCTCGGAAGCCGTCGACCGCTGCCTTGCCTCCGGCAGGTGCTCGAGCGTCCGCATGTTGTGGAGGCGGTCCGCGAGCTTGACGAGGATGACCCTGAGGTCGTCCGTCATCGCCAGGAGCATCTTTCGGAACGTTTCGGCCTGCTGGGCCTCCTTCGACGTGAAGGCGTACTTGCCGATCTTCGTGACGCCGTCGACGAGGTGAGCCACGTCGGGTCCGAAAAGCTCCGAGAGGCGCTCCTTCGTCAGCGACGTGTCCTCGAGGACGTCGTGCAGGAGGCCCGCCGCAATCGACGCCTCGTCGAGCTTCATCTCCGCGAGGATCATCGCGACGTTGAGCGGATGGACGAGGTAGGCCTCGCCCGAGGAGCGGAGCTGGTTGCGGTGCTCGTGCGCAGAGACCACGTACGCCCGGCGAAGCAGGTCCTCGTCCAGGCCCGGGTGGTAGGACTCGACTTTCTCGAGGATGTCCTCGAAGCGCAGCACGGCTCCATTATCGGGCTGAGGGTCCCTTTCCGGCTATTCTCCGCGCCATCGAAGGAGCCCCGATGGACCTCGTCAAGCAGCTGGTGGACGTCTTCCTGCACCTGGACAAACACCTCGCCGAGGTCGTCCGCGCCTATGGAACGTTCACGAACGTCATCCTCTTCGCCATCGTCTTCTGTGAGACCGGCCTGGTCGTGACGCCGTTCCTGCCCGGGGATTCGCTCCTCTTCACCGCCGGGGCGCTCGCCTCGCTCGGCTCGCTGAACGTCTGGATGCTCTTCGTGACCCTCGCGCTCGCCGCCGTCCTCGGAGACACCGCGAACTACTGGATCGGGAAGAAGATCGGCCTCCGCGCCTTCGACGGGTCGATCCGCTTCCTCAAGCAGGACCATCTCCGCAAGACCGAGGCGTTCTACGAGAAGCACGGCAAGAAGACGATCATCCTCGCGCGCTTCGTCCCGATCATCCGCACGTTCGCGCCCTTCGTCGCCGGCGTCGGCTCGATGAGCTACGGCGTCTTCCTGGCCTACAACGTGATCGGCGGCATCCTGTGGGTAGCGATCTGCGTGTTCTCGGGCTACTTCTTCGGCAACATCCCGTTCGTCAAGAAGAACTTCTCTCTGGTCATCCTGGCGATCGTGATCCTCTCGACCGTGCCGATCGCGTTGGAATGGTGGAAGGCGCGGCGGAAAAAAACCTGAAGAGCACTTCGCCCGCGGCCGACGGTCTCAGAGGTCGACTGCGGCGGGAACCTGCCTCTCTTTCATCAGCTCGAAGCCTTCCGAACGCGCGACGTACGTCGCGATCGTCAGGTCGCCCGTGACGTTCAGAACCGTCCGGCACATGTCGAGGATCCGGTCCACGCCGAGGATGATGGCGACCAGCGCGGGATTGACTCCTATCGTCGCGAGGACGACGACGATGAAGGGGATGGAGCCCGAGGGCACCCCGGCGGTTCCGATCCCACCCAGGATCGCGAGGTAGACCACCATGAGCTGCTTCCCCAGGGAGAGGTCGACCCCTGCGAGCTGGGCGAGGAAAAGGACCGTGACGCCTTCGTAGAGCGCCGTCCCGTTCTGGTTCGCGGTGGCCCCCACCGTCAGGACGAAGGAGTTGATCTCCCGCGGGACGCCGAGGTTCTCCTCCGAGACGCGAAGGGCGGTCGGAAGGGTCGCGTTCGAGGACGAGGTCGAGAAGGCCGTCACCATGACCGTCTTGATCCGCCGGAAGAATTCGATCGGGCTGATCTTCGAGAGGAAGCGCACCGAGAGCGAGTAAACGACGAACATGTGGATGGCGAGCCCCAACAGCACCGTCGCAACGAACCAGCCGAGACTCAGAAGGAGCCCGAAGCCGAAGCGCGCGGTCATCGTGAAGAGGAGGCAGAAGACCGCGTACGGCGCGAGCCGCATCACGAGCTCGATGGACTTCACGACGGCTTCGTAGACCCCCTCCAGCATCCCGAGCAGGGATCGCGTCTTCGCCTCGCCGACCAGCGTCAGCGCGATCCCGAAAAAGAGCGCAAAGAACATCAGCCCGAGCATGTCAGGCGGCTCCTTCGCGACTGAAGCGAGGATGTTGGTCGGCACGATCGTCTTGACCACGGTCAGGAGCGGCGCTTCCGGCTTCTTCTCCCCTGCCGTCGCCCCCGCAACCGTCTTCCGGGCGTCCGCGGCGTAGCGCTCCTGGAGCCGCTGGCTGACCGCGGGGTCGAGCCTCTTGCCGGGCTCCATCGTATTCGCGAGAACGAGTCCGATCACGACCGAGATCGCCGAGAAGACGAGCGTGTAGGCGAGGCTCTTGATTCCAACCCGCCCGATCTTCCGGATGTCTCCGATGCCGGCCACCCCGAGCGTCAGCGACGAGAAGACGAGGGGGACGACGAGAAGAAGCAGGAGCCGGAGGAAGAGCTGGCCGACGGGCTCCGTGAACTGGTCCACGACCCACTTGAGCCACGGCGCGTTCTCGCCTCCGCCCGCGTTCGCGAGCCCTCCCGCCAGGACCCCCGCGACGAGCCCGAGGAGGATCCTGGCATGGAGCGGCATGGCTTTTCGCCGCGCTTTGACCATGTACGGATCTTACCGATGAGCAACGTCCGCTGCGCGCACGGCGGAGAAGAGGCGGCCTTTCTCGAAGACTAGCCACGGCCCTCTTGGAGCGATATGTTCGGGCGAAATGAGCGACTTCTTCCAGGCCGGCTCGATCGCGACCCTGACGCGGCTCAGAAGCCGGCCGAACCAGGAGCTGGACGAGGCCATCGCGCGCAACACGCGCCGCGCGCGCGCAGCGCTCCTCGTCCCCTGCCTCGTCAGCGAGCTCGAGCGCCCCGCGCTCGCGCGCATCTGCGACGAGGTGTCCCAGCTCCCTTACCTCGACACGGTCGTGATCTCGCTCGACCGCGCCGACGAAGCGGGATACCGCGGCGCGCTGGAGTACTTCAAGAGGATGAAGGTGCGCACCGTCGTACTCTGGAATGACGGCCCCGGCGTGACCGCGCTCCTCAAGAAGCTGGATGAAAACGACCTCAAGCTCGGGGAGCGCGGCAAGGGCAGGGCCTGCTGGATGGCCTTCGGATATCTGCTGGCGCTCGGCCACATCGAGCACATTGCGCTCCAGGACGCCGACGTCATCGACTACGACCGGGCCTCGCTCTCGCGCCTCCTCTACCCGCTGGTCAACCCGATCTACAACTTCGACTTCTGCAAGGGCTACTACGCGCGTTTCACCGACCGCCTCAACGGGCGCGTCGTGCGCCTTTTCGTCTGGCCGCTCCTCTCGGCGCTGCGCGCCCTCATGGGAGCGCATCCTTATCTCGAGTTCCTGTCGTCCTTCCGCTATCCGCTCGCGGGTGAATTCGCTCTGTCCGCGGATCTCACCCGCCAGATCCGCGTGCCGGCGGACTGGGGGCTCGAGATCGGCGTCCTCTCGGAGGTCTTCCGGCACAGCACGCCGCGGCGCGTCTGCCAGATCGACCTCGCCGACCAGTACGACCACAAGCACCAGGCCCTCTCGCCCGACGACCCGAACAGCGGGCTGCACCGGATGGCCTGCGACATCGCCAAGCACCTCCTCCGTACGCTCGCCGCCGCCGACGTCGTGCTCTCCGAGGGGGCCCTGAAGTCCCTCCTGGCCTCGTACCAGCGCCGCGCCGAGGACGCGCTAAACGACTACTACTCTCTCTCCCGCTTCAACGGGCTCGTCTTCCAGCGCCACGAGGAGGAGTCGGCCGTGGCCACCTTCGCGAAAGCGCTCAAGGCCGGCGTGGAGCAGTTTCATCTCGACCCCCTCGGAACTCCGCTCATCCCGAACTGGGCCCGGGTTCTCGCAGCCATCCCGGACGCGGGAGATCAGCTCCTGGAAGCGATCGCAACCGAGGGCGGCGTCCTCACGCCCTGAGGGGCCAGTGGCCGCGGCGTCCTCGTCCTCAGACGTGGCGAATGCCGCTATCCTCCTCTTCGGCACGCAGTCGCTTCTCGAGGTAGCCCCGCGCGAGGTCCTTGGCGCCGAGACCGAAGGCGAGCGCGGCGGCGAGGACGAAGCCGCCCGCTACGATCGAGAACGCCGCCACGAGGATCGAGCGGGCCACGCCGAGGTTGTCGAGGGCCATGGACACGAAGAAGACGAGGACAGCCGCATGGACGAGACGCGAACCCGCGCGTGCCCAGGGCAGGCCGGAGTTGACGGCCGCCAGGAGAACGCTCCGGCGCGCCAGCGCGGCCAAACCGAACCCGAGAAGGACGATGAGCGCGGAGGTCAGGAGACGCGGCAGGAACGCGACGATGTCCGCGAGAACGTTCCGCAGGGCTCCCGGCTCGAGAGCGTTCACGCCCACCGCGAGCGCCACGAGGACCGCCGCCCAGAAGGAGACGCCGGCCGCCAACGCGGAGGGCGCGGTCTTCAACCCGGCGGCGCGCAGGAGGGGGCTCGAATCGCCTCCGCGCGCCATCCGGAAGACGAGATTCAACGCGAGCCGGATGAGGACCCCCACGACGAGCCCGACGAGGAGGGCGCCCACGAGGACCACGAGCGCGGGAATGACCGAGAGAAAGGCCTCCCCCAGTCTCAGAAACGCGTCGCCGATCTGCCTCCCGAGGTTCTCGAGCATCACGGACCTCCTTTCAGGGGTTCGTCACGTTCTTTTCGCCGTCCCAGGCCAGGACGATAGACGCTTTCTCGCTCTCGTAGACGCGCGCCAGGGTGTCGAGCCTCGCTTCGGCCTCGACGGCCTCTGCATCGCGGGTCTCTTCCACGAACGTCGCCACCTTCCCTAGGTAAAGGGGAATGAGGGAGCGGATGAGCGTTTCCCTCGGCAGGCTCTTCCGCGTGTACCCCTCCGCTGCGCCGTAGACGATCCGCACGAACAACTCGTCGGAAAGCGAGGGAGGGACGCGCGCCGCGGCATCCTGGATGCCGCGCAGAACGTCTTCAGGAAGGAAGCTCTTCCAGACGGGTTCCAGCTCGGCCGCGCCCTGCCGGAAGAGCGAAACCAGCCGGTCGATCTTGACGGGCACCGGCTCCAGTCCGACCGCATAAGGCAGGCCGAAGGTCCGAAGGTCCTGGGAGCCTTTGACGCCCTTCCAGACGTCCGCGTAACGTCCCATCAGGTCGAAGAGGGTCGAGACGACCTGGACGAGCATGTCCTGAAGGTCGGCGCCCGGGTCCTTGGGATCGTGGAGCTTCGCGCCGAGGAACGACTGACACGCCCGGCGGTTCTCGGCGAGCGCCGTCGTCGTCATGAAGATGTCGATGCCGTACCTCGCGACGGGGCCCTCCCAGCCTTCGTATTCCAGGAACCGCCTCGCGAGGCGCCCCGAAAAGCCGAAATCTCCGCCGATGGGCTGCCGGACGCGGTGCCCGTAGAGCGCGCGCGTGAGCGGATACACGATCGTGTTCGTGATCGTGCCGTCGTACCGGTGCCGCGCGTACAGGGGTGCCACGAACTCGTAGCCGTGGTCGAGAACCGGGCTCAGGAGGAGCTCGACCCACTCCGGCGTGATGCTGCGGAGATCGCTGTCCACGACGCAGCACGCCGAAGCCTCCAGCTCGGCCGCGATGCGGAAGATCGTGCGGAGCGCGCTCCCCTTTCCCGGCAGCCCGGAGTACGGCGTGACGATGCGCGACAGGGGCGAGGACGGGACCGCGTCCACGAGAATCTCGGTGAGGTCGCCGAGCTCCGTCTTCACCACGACGTCGCGGGTCCCGTCGGTCGAGCCGCCGTCGCTGTTCACGAGAACGGTCTTCGCCTCCGGGAAATGGCGGGCGAGGCCCGCCGCGACGGCGCGCACGACGTGACCGATCGTCCGGGCATTGTTGAACGACGGGATCCCGACCAGGAGATCCACGCGGCCGAGATTCTTGAGCAGCGTCATCACGCCGGTATCGAGCTCGGGTGCCGCGATCAGCGTCATCTCACCTCCCCGACCCTTTCAGCGGCTACGAGAGCCCTCACCGCTGCGCTCCATCCCGCGCCCCCGGGCGCCGGTGCGACGTCGGCATCCGGGAGGGTGGCCCGCAGCATTTCGTCGACGCCCGCCTTCCTCGGGACGAGCACCGGATGATCGACGATCCGAAGGAACCCGGCATCGTTCGCCGCGTCTCCGAGCCCGATCGTCCGGGACGGACGAAGGAGCTCGACGAGCCGGCGCACGGCGTCCGCCTTGTCGTGTCGTCCCAGGAGGTGAAAGAAGCGACCACCTTTCGTCAGCCGCGCTTCCGGCCGACGCGTGAGCGCGAGAGAGATCGCGTCCTCCGCGCCCGCGGGAGCGCAGAAGGGAAGATCGAATTCGCGGGCACGGACCAGGTGGACTTCCGGCAGCGGAAGTCCGGTCTTCTCAGCCAGCTCCTCGTCGGGCATTTCTTCCACCGACCGGATCGCGAGGCGCGTTTCGTCCCTCAAGTCCCGAAGAATTCCGCGAAGGCGGTCCATGGGGAGCGCGCCGGGAAGGATCTCGACTCCGGACGGCGTCACCAGCCCGGCGCCGTTCTCGAACGCTCCCCAACGATCCCCTCCGAGCTCCTCGAGCCATCGGCACAGCTCGGGGCGCGTCTTGCTCGTCAGGGGGACGACGCGCACTCCTCGCGTCCTGAGCATACCCAGGGTCCCGCCCGCCTCCTTTGAAAGCGAGCCGTCCTCTTCGAGGAGGGTTCCGTCCAGGTCGGAGAAGATCACCAGCACGTGAGGGTTCCTCCCGGTGCCGGAATGATGCAAGAAGGACGCCCTGCGTCCTCAGATACCTTCTACCGCGCGGGTTTCCCCACCACCGTCACGACCTCGCCTTCGCGGCCGCGGCCTTGCCGCCTTTCGTGGGCGCGGGCGCAGGCCGGGGCTTCTTCTCGGCGCGCTTCTGCTTCCACTCCTCCCACACGACGACGAGCGGAGCGGCGATGAAGATCGACGAGTACGTCCCGACGATGATGCCGACGATCATGACGAAGGAGAACCCGCGCAGGACCTCGCCTCCAAGGAAGAAGAGCACGACGACGACGACGAAGGTCAGGAGCGAGGTCAGGACCGTCCGCGACAGCGTCTGGTTGATGGAGTGGTTGACGAGCTCGGGCAGCGGGGTGCGTTTGGACTTCTCGCGGTTCTCGCGGATCCGGTCGAACACGACGACGGTGTCGTTCACGGAGTAACCGATCAAGGTGAGGAACGCGGCGACGACCGTGAGCGAGATCTCGAGGTTCAGGATCGAGCAGAGGCCGAGCGTCACCCACGTGTCGTGAATGAGCGCCACGACCGCGGCCGTTCCGAAAGAGGCCGAGCGGAAGCGGAACGCGATGTACGCGAGCATCGCCGCCCAGGAGAAGAGGATCGCCCACATGCCCTTCTCCCGCAGGTCCTTTCCGACCTGCGGACCGACGTTCTCGGCCGAGAGAAGCGTGAACGGGCCGGCAACCGTCTTGGCCCTGAGCCACTCGGCGGTCGCGGGTGAGACGCCCGGAGTCTTCGAGGCCTCGTCGACCGAGTGAAAGAGCCCCTTCTCCGAACGCGCCCCGATGAGCGCCTGGACCTCGCGCCCGTACGCGACTTTGGGGTCGGCGTTGAGGCGGGTCGCGAGCTTTTCGGGGTCGTCGGCGATCAGTTTCGAGAGAAGCGTGTCCGCGCCGTTCAGGTTCAGGTCGAACGACGTGGCGTCCGCCCCTTTGGGAAAAAGAGCTTTCGTGAGCGCCGTCGTGACTTCCCTCGACAGGTCGCGCCCTTCCTTCTTCTCGAGCGGGACGCGCAGCAGGACCTCGTTCTTCTCGGGCTTGTCGAAGCGCTGGACGGAGACGACCTTGACGTTCGCGGCCTCCACGATCCCGCGGATCTGGTCTTCGTCGGGAGACTTCGAGAACCCATAGACGATCTGCGCGCCGCCGGTGAAGTCGATCCCGAGGTTCGGGCCGCCCTTGAGGACAAGCGAGATGGTGCCGACGACGATCGCAAGGATCGACAGCGAGATGCAGATCCACTTGATCTTGAGGAAGTCGATGTTCGTTTTATGTAGGAGGCGCACGTTCTCTCCGCTGCTCGGGTCAGATGGAAAGGGTCTCGACGCGCTCTTTCGGCCCGTAGATCAGGTCGAACAGGAGGTGCGACACGAAGACCGCGGTGAAGACGGACGCGAGGAGGCCGATGACGAGGGTGACGGCGAAGCCCTTGACGGGCCCAGTCCCGAACTGGAAGAGGAAGAGTGCGGCGGAAATCGTCGTGACGTGGGTGTCGACGATCGTTCCCCAGGCACGTCTGAACCCGAGGTCGATGGCCGCCTTCGGAGCTTTTCCGTTGTCCATCTCCTCGCGGATGCGCTCGAAGATTAGGACGTTCGAGTCGACCGCCATGCCGATCGTGAGGATGAACCCCGCGATCCCCGGCAGCGTGAGCGTCGCGTTGATGTAGGCCATCGCCCCGAGCAGGATCAGCGCGTTCAGGACGAGGGCCAGGACCGCGTTCAGGCCTGAGAGACGGTAATAGAGAAGCATCGCGAAAAAAACGCAGACCATGCCGACGACCGAGGCGAGGATGCCCTTCTTGATCGAATCGAGACCCAGCGACGGCCCGACGGTGCGTTCCTCGAGAATGATCATCTCGGCCGGAAGGGCGCCGGAGCGGAGGACGAGAGAGAGAGCGTCGGCCTTCTCGGCCGTGAAGTTTCCCTCGATGATGCCGCTCTCCTTGATCTGGCTGTTGATCACGGGCGCGGACTGAACGCGCTTGTCGAGAACGATCGCGAGGTGCTTCCCGACGTTCTCCCCGGTGGCCTTCGCGAATTTCACGGCACCCGCCGCGTTCAGGAAGAACATGACGGCCGGCTGGTTGAACTTGTCGCGGTCGACCCGCGCGTTCTTCAGGTCGCGCCCCGTGACGGCGGCGGCGCGCTTCAGGACGTACCAGACGGTGGTGCGCGTGCGCGCGTCGGAATCCTCCGTGAAGCCTTCCACGACCTCGAGGTCCGGGGGCACGGTCCCGCCGTACGCCGCCCGGGCGGCGTCCGCGGCCGGGTAGGGACCGCCGCGGTCGTCCACGAGCTTCAGCTCGAGGAGGCCCGTCGTGCCGATGATCTCCTTGACGCGGCTCGGGTCGTCCACGCCCGGGATCTCGACGACGATGCGGTCCGTGCCCTGCCGCTGGATGACAGGTTCGGCGACGCCGAGCGCGTCGACGCGGTTGCGGATCGTCTCGACCGCCTGGCGCGCCGCCTGATCCTCGATCGTGATCCGCTCGGTATCCTTGTAAGAAATTCTCCATTCGCGGCCTCGCTGGTCGACGGACCACGCGTTCGGCGGGAGGACGCTCGTCACGAGATCCTTGAGCTTCGCAGCGTCCGTCTTTTCGTCGAGGTTGAGGCTGAAGCCCGTCGCGTCGACCGGGCCTGAGGCCACGACGGCGACGCCGCGTTTGCCGCCCTCGTCCTTCAGGCGCTCGAGCGTGTCCTGCGCCTCGACGCGCAGCGCGTCGGCAGTCTTGACCTGCATGACGAGATGGATGCCGCCGCGCAGGTCGAGGCCCAGCTTGAGCCCGTTCCTCAAGACGTCGGAAATCGTCGGGTTGGGCGGCGCTGTCGGCAACTTCTTCAACGCCTCGTGGCCGCGCCACCAGTAGGCTCCGAGCGAACCGAGAAGGACGGCCAACGTCACGCCGACGCGCCATCCAGTGGGTTTCTTCACGAACGCAACCTCCGGACGCGGGCCCGTCCGGAGGCGGCGCGAAGCCACCGGGGCGACGGGAGGACCGCGGGATGCGCCCGGGCAACTCCCGGGCGAACCGGCGGAGTCTAGCAGAACCTCCGAGCTTCAGGCCCGGTCGGGCCCAGGAGCGCCGGGTCGCCAGGAGTACGGAGCCAGCGAGACCCGGGCCAGCTTCCGGACGACCTCCGGCGGAAGCGCCTCGATGAGCCGTTCGTGCCGCCAGCCGTGGCAGGACACGACGAGGACGGGCCGCTCGCCGAGGACATCCGTCGCGAGAAAGCTCATCACGGCGAGGAATCGCTCGTCGTCGGCGCCCACGAGCGGGTCGTCGAGGAGGAGCGGGACGCCCGACGCCCCCGTGCCGAGATAGCGCAGGGCCGCGAGGCGCGCCGTGAGGTGGAGCTGCTCGCGTGCACCCGTCGAAAGACCCGACTGGATCTCCGCCTTCGTCGCGACGCGCCCCCCGCGCACGAGCGCGGAAAGGGAGAGATCGTCGCCGAACTCGAGCGCCTCGTACGGCGTCTGCCAGCTCGCGAGGATCTCGCGGGAGGCGCTTTGCAGGCCGCGGCGAAAGTCGCCGTACACGGAGGATGCGGCGGCAGCCAGTGTGCCGCGGGCGAGGTCGAGCGCGTCGCGAAAGAGGACCGCACGGGCGAGGAACGCCTCGGCGGTCGCAAGGTCCTCGTCGACCGCGCGCGCCGTCTCGCCGCCCTCTCGGGCGGCATCCGCGAGCTCGCGCTCCGCCGAAGCGCGTGCACGCTCGGCGGCCGCCATCGCGGCGCGGGCGGCGTCGGCGTCGCGCCGCGCCGCTTCCGGAGTGTCGGGGAGGGCGAGCATTTGCGGGTCGGCCCCGAGGCGGGCGGAGAGTCGCTCGACCTCCTCGTCGAGACCGGCGAGCCGCGCGGCGAGGTCCGCCTCTTCTCCTTCACCCGCGCCCTCACGCCGAGCCGGAAGCTCGTGATCGAGAAGTCGCCGAAACCGCGCCGCCTTGCGACGCCCGGCTTCCACGGCGAGGAGACTCTCGGCCAGTGGAAGCGACTGGGGAACGCCCGTCCGGCCGACGGCGTCCCGGAGCCGCCCCTCGATTTCGCGCAGATCGGCCTCCTCGCGGTCGAGACGCTCCTTCTCGCGCGCGAGAACTTCCTCGCGCGTTCTGGCCGCCTGCTTCGCGCGGGCGAGATCGGCGAGGAGAGAGAGTGCGCGTTCGGCCTCCTCCGGGGCGGGAAGGCCTTCGGGAAGCGAGAGACTCACGCGGTGCGGGCGGAGGGCGTCCCCCAGCGACTGCAGGCGACCCTTCGCATCGTCGCGGCGCGCCGTCACGGCGACGAGGTGTCGCCGCGGCTCCTCGGCGGCGCGCGCTCGGCGGTGCGCCTTGAGCAACGACGACGTGTCGCGATAGCCGGCTCCGCGCGCGAGCTTGTCGAGCCTCCCGCGCATCTGGGAAAGCCGTTTGCGCAGGTCGACGGCCTTGCGCCGGCTCACGGCCTCCTCTTCGCGGGCCCGCGCTTCGTCGCCGATCCGGTAGCGGATGGCACGCGCCCAGGCGATGCCTCCGAAGAGCCCGAGAGACACGACGAAGACCGCGACGGAAGCCGTCGCGTAGATGGGCACGCCCTGGGAGCGCCAGGCGAGCCATGCGACGAAAGGCACGAGGAGCGCGGAGGCGAGAACGAGCGACCGCGCGAGCTTCACCCGCTGCGCTCGCTCGCCCGCGGCGATCGCGGCGGTGGCCCCCGCGTCGGCGACGCGCCGGTCCAGCTTGACGCCTTCGAGCTCGAGGGCCGCACGTTCCTCCTCTGCGCCGGCGAGGAAGCCGCGGTCCTCGGAAGGAAGCGCCTCGAGGCGCACGAAGTCCTCCGCCAGCCCGTCCCGGCGAAGACTGTTCCACCGCTCCTCGAGGAAGCGCTCGGCCTCCGCGAGATCGTGCGACGTCGCGAGCTCCGCGCGAAGCATCTCGTCGAGACCCGCACGCTCCGCGTCCCCGAGGCGGGCGGCGGGCCCGAAGCGGCGCCCCGTTTCCTCGGCCTCCCGCGCCGCGAGCCGGAGGCTTTCGGCGTACGCGGCCCGGGCCGTCTCGAGGACCTGTGGACGGTTCCCTCGCTCCTCGCGCAGCCGGTCCACGGCGGCCAGGGCGCCGTCGGAGAAGAGCTCGGCCTCCGGGGCCAGGGTCTGCGCCTCGCTCTCGGCCTCGCGCCGCTTGGCGAGCGCCGACACGAGCGTCTCGCGCCGGCTCGCGAGCGCCTGCCGGTGCGCGAGGACCTCGGCGAGAGCGGCGATCTCCGCGTTCCGCCGGGCTTCGTCGTGCGCCTTCGCGCATCCGGCAAGCCGCGCCGACGCCTGCGCCGCGACCGCGCGCCGGGCCGCGAGGTCCGCCCGCCGCTGCTTGAGGCTCTCGACGCGCCTGCCGAGCCGCGCGATCTCCGTGTCGACGGAAATCTTCGCGCCCGCGGCAGGCTCGGGCATGTCCAGGAGGACCGCGTCGAGAGCCTTCAACGCGCGCACGACCGACGCTTCGCCGCCGCCCGAGTCGGCGATGCGCGCGAGCTCGACGGTCAGACCGGCGTCGAGCGAATCGCGGTCGAGGACATTCTGCGACACGTAGGCCGTCGCGCGGAAGAGCTCCTCCGTGAGGCCTCCGGTCACGGTCTCGCCGAACGCGTCGCGGGTCCCCGGGCGCAGGAACTCCTGCGTCCGGTCGAGCCCGCGGTCCCGGTCGACCACGCGGATCGTGCCGACCTCGAGATCGCGGTCCACGGACCAGCGGATTCCGCCCGCCAGGACGTCGAGCCCCACGCGCAACGGAGCGCCGCTCCGCGGTCTCCTCACCTCGCGGACCCGGCCCGCCACGCCGCGCGTCTTCGGCAGCCCGTACAGAGCCGCGACGATCGCTTCGCAGAGCGTCGTCTTGCCCGTCTCGTTCGGGTCGACCGCGAGCAGCACGCTTCCCTCGGGCCATGCGAGGTCGAGATCGCGAAGGGTGCCGAATCCTTCGATCCGGATCCGCTCGATCTTCATCTGTCCTCGGCGTCCGGCGGCCTGACGGGCCGGCCCGCGAGCGCGTCGCGGCCGAGCCGAAGAGCCAGGTCGGCGACGCGGCGCCTCCCTTCGTCCGCGGCCGCCGCGCGGTACGCGAGAAGGTCCGACGCGAAGCGGCCCTCTGCCGAACGCGGCCCCGGATCGGGCGCGGGCGGCTCGGTGTGGTCCCTCACCGCAAGGTGCCTCACACGCTCTGCGAGAGGCCGGACGACATCCGCCGGGCGCGCGCCGAACGCCTGCGTTCCCGTCAACGTCACGCGCACGAGGTCCGGCGCCTTCACACCGGCCTCGACAAGAGCCGCCTGGACCCGCTCGACGAGATCGCTCGCCTCGAGCTCGCTCACGTCCACGACGACATCGCGCACGGAGCGCGTATCGGCCGGGACCGTCTCGACTCGAGCCGGCCCTTCGGCCGGCAGCGTCACCTTGAGAAAGACCCGAGGGCCCGCCTCGTCGAGACCCCGTCCGGTCGGACAGCCCGAGTAGGCCCCCAAGGGGCGGCGGCCCTCCTCGTCGGACACGACGTGGAAATGATGGTGATGCCCGAGCGCTGCCCACGAGAAGCCCGCGTCGGCGATCTCGCGCGCCGAGAACGGCGCCGTGCGCTTCGTGCCCCGCGGGGAGTCGGGACCCGTGTAGGACTCGAGGGAGCCGTGGAGAAGCAGGAGCGCATGAGGCGTCGCGGGGCGCGACGGCGCCGGCGCGAGCGGGCGCTCGACGACCATCGCCGGGGACAGAAATGCACGCCCGACCACGGTAACGTCGTCGCGGCCCGGAAACGGCGCGGCCGTCCATTCCGGCGCGCGAAACACGACGACGTTCTTCGGCCACGGCCTCATGCCGAGCGCCGCGAGAAGCGCCGGGTCGTAGTAGCCGCCCGGACCGGCGAAATCGTGATTTCCCGGCGCCACGTAGACGGGGCGCGGCGCAAGGGACGCGAAGGCCTCGAGGAGTCGGTGGATCGTCGCGGCGGGGACGTTCTCGGCGTCCCACAGATCGCCCGGGACGAGGAGCGCCTCGGCGCCGCAGGACGTCGCCGCGGCCACGGCCAGCTCGGCGGCCGCGTCCACCTCGTCGCGCCGCGCGGCGCGCGCCTCAGGCGTCAGCGAAAGGCCGCCGCCCGTGAGGGCGGAGCCCAGATGCCAATCGGAAGACTGCAGAAATGTCAGGGAGCGCCCGGAGGACACCCCCTAGTTTCGCATTACGCGGCCGGTTCCTTCGAGTCGGCCTCTCCGCTCGCGCCCGCGATCGCGCTGCGGTTGATCTTGATCTTCACCGTGTCGGCGATCTTCAGCCACACGATCTGCTCCTCGACTTGCGCGATCGTGCCGTGGATGCCGCCCGAGGTCACGACGCGGTCGCCCTTCTTCAGGGCGGCGAGGAGCGCCTTCTGCTTCTTCTGCTGCTTGCGCATGGGCGCGAGCAGCACGAAGTAGAAGACCACGAACATGAGGATGTACGGAACCATCTGCACGAGCGGCGAGGTCGCCGTTGCCGGCGCCGCCTGGAGGAAGATCGGGTTCATGTCGAATCCTTTCCGATCGCTCGCGACCATCTCGGGAGCGTTTCCGCCGCCCAGGCCGCGTACCGTTTCGCGTCGAGAGCCTCACGGATTCCCCGCATCAAGTCAAGGATCGCCGTCAGGTTGTGGACGGTCAGGAGCGTCGCGGCCGTAGGCTCGCCGGCGACGAAAAGATGCCTGAGATACGCGCGCGAGTGTCGCCGGCACGTGGGACAGGAGCACCCCGCGTCCGGCGGCGCGTCGTCCTCGCGATACCGCGCATGCTTGATCGCGAGCGTGCCCTGCGCCGTGTAGAGGAGGCCGTGGCGCGCCGCGCGGGTCGGAAGCACGCAATCGAAGAGGTCGAAGCCCTGCGCGACCGCGTCGAGGAGGTCGTCCGGGCGTCCGACGCCCATGAGGTACCGCGGCCTCTCCGGCGGAAGAAGGGGGGCCGTGTGCGCGACCATCGCGCGCATCTCTCCCTTCGGCTCCCCCACCGAAAGGCCCCCGCACGCGACGCCGTCGAAGGGCAAGGACGCGACCGCCGCCGCGCTCTCCTCGCGGAGGCGCGCGAAAACCCCGCCCTGCACGATCCCGAAGAGAGCGCCGCGGTCCCCCCCGAGCGCGAGTCGCCTTTCGAAGCAGCGCCGCGCCCACCGGTGTGTGAGCTCCATGGACGCGCGCGCGGCCTCCTCGGCCACGGGATACGGCGTGCACTCGTCGAGGACCATCGCGACGTCGGCCCCGAAGTCGCCGAGCTGCAGATCCACCGCCAACTCCGGCGAGAGGAAGTGCGCCGACCCGTCGACGTGGCTTCGGAAAAGGACCCCCTCCTCGGAGAGCTTTCGGCTTCCCGCGAGGGACATCACCTGATACCCGCCGGAATCCGTGAGGATCGGCCGGTCCCAGCCGACGAATCGGTGGAGCCCGCCGAGGCGCCGGATCACGTCGCCTCCTGGGCGAAGCAGGAGGTGGTACGTGTTCGCCAGGACGATCTCGGCGCGCGCCGTCTCGAGGTCGCTCCAGCGCGCGGCCTTGACGGTTCCTGCGGTGCCGACGGGCATGAAGGCAGGCGTCTCGACGACGCCGTGATCGAGCGTCAGGCGCGCGCGCCGCGGGCCGGTCGCGCCGCCGCCGAGGAGCTCGAAGCGCAGCATCAGAGGCCGATGCGGGCCGTAACCGAGACGCCGAGCGCGCTCTTGTCCGTCCGGTACCAGCCTCCGACATCCACCTTCGCGGGCCCGATGACGGCGCCCGCGCCGCCCGTGAAGGCGGGCGTGCGATCCGGGGACTCGAGGTTCACCGAAGCCCCCGCGCGCACGGCGACGAGGAGAATCTCCCATTCGACGCCGCCTCCGAGCTGCCGCACACGGAGGCCCGGCACGAGCGTCTCGTTGACGGTGAGGTCGTAATCCGCGGCGACGAGGAGGCCGACAACCGGGATCTTCGCGGACGCGCCGATCCGGGCCTGCCGGCCGTACGTGACGGAGCGGCCGCGATCCGCCGTCGGGCCGTCGTCGGTGAACGGAAAAGAAGGCTTGTTGATTCCTTTCCAGGCCCCGCCCACCTTCACGACTCCGAGCGACACGAGGCCGCCGAGGTCGAACGACCAGTCCGTGTGCGAGCGCGCCGTCCCCGTCAGCGCGCGCTGAGCGAGGCTGAAGGGTTCGCTGACGTCCACCGTGAACGCCGACTCTTCCTTCGAGTACGTCGTGCCCCACAGCGCATGAACCGCTGCGCCCACCGTGAGCCGGCCGAGGAGGAAAGACATCGACTTCGAGAGCGCGAGGTCCTTCATCTCGAGGCCGCGGAACGCCGCCGCCGAATCGTTGAACGCGATGGACGTGGCGGGATTCGTGCCGAGCGCCGTGTGCGCGAGGTCCACGCGAGCCGAGAGCCCGCTGTATCCCCAGTCCGTGAAAGACACTTCCCAGCCGCCGTGCGCGATCGCCAGACCGACGCTCCCGTTGCCGTCGAACCCGTTTCCGGGATCCGAAAGGGTATGGAGCGCCTGAACGACGTCCGCGTAGCTCTGGGGCCGCAGGCCCGCGGCGAGAGCGACCGGATCGTTGCCCGAGATGAGGCGGAGCGGGGCCAGAAAGTCGCCGCCCTCCCGCGTCAGGAGACCGGCGGAGACCGTGAACGCGAAGTTCCGGTTCGGGACGGCCGCGGGATTGTCGACCGCGGCCGCGACGTCGGGGCCGAGCCCCACCGAGGCGCCTCCGAGCGCGACGGGGCGGCCGCCGAAGGGCGTAAACGGCATCTGCGCGCGCGCGGCGCCGGAGAAAAGCAGAGCCGCCGCGCAGACGGCCAGGGCGGAATCCCGGGAACGCTTTGAGGCCGCTGGCATCAGCGCTCCAGTGTACGGTCCCCCGGCGCGTTGACCCTGAAAAAGCAAGGATGCTATGTTCCGGCCCCGTTTGGCAGGAGGCGCATTGCCGGACCTCGGATTCAAACATACGTGCTTCAGGTGCGGAACGAAGTTCTACGACCTCAGGAAGACGCCCGTCCACTGCCCGAAGTGCGGCGCGGACCAGAAGGACGCGCCTCCGCAACCGACGTCTCCCGTCGTCCTCCATGCCGCGCGCCGCGCCAAGCGAGACGAGTTCGCCGACCCGGACGTCTTCGACCGCAACCGGGAGGACGAAGACGTCGCGACCGGGGAACCCGAGGATCCCGCTGCCAAACGAGTCGACGACGACGAGGAGCTTCCCCTCGGCGAGGCCAAGACGCTCGAGGGCGGGGGAGAATCCGAAGACGACTACTGAACCGCTGAAAGGGAAGCGCGCGCCGAGTCGCGCCTCGACGACGGTGACGGTGGTTTTTCTTAGATGGTGAAAGAAGCCGTGGCGGGGGCCCAGTCCGTCTTCGTGGCGATCGGCGTCGGCGCGAACGTCGGTAACCCGCGCCGCGCCATTCGTCTCGCCGCGCGAGAGCTCTTTTCCTTTCTAAGAAGTCCGAAAATGTCCCCTCTCTATCGCACGTCTCCGGTCGGAGGACCATCCGATCAGCCTGATTACCTCAATGCCGTCGTCGTGGGGAGGACATCCCTTACCGCGCAGGCCCTCCTGACCCTTCTCAGAAAATCCGAAATCTCCGCGGGCCGAAAGCCAGGCGGACCCAGGAACGCGCCGCGCCCGCTGGACCTCGATCTCCTCCTCTACGGAAAGCAGCAGATCGCGACGCGACGCCTGACGGTTCCGCATCCGCGCATGACGCGTCGCCTCTTCGTCCTCGTCCCGCTGGCGGACGTCGCGTCGCGGCGCGTCGTGCCTGGGACCGGAAAGACGGTCGCGCGGCTCCTCGCCGAGGCGCGGAAGCGCTCGACGGAGAGCGTCAGGCGGATCCGGACGTCATTTTGAAGGGCGGACGGCGCGCGTCTCGATCCGGAGCTGGTCGTTCGGAAGCGTCACGCGCGTGCCCGGCGGCACCGACGAGGTCAGCCATACGCTGCCGCCGATGACGCAGCCCTTCCCGATCACGGTCTCGCCGCCGAGGATCGTCGCCCCCGCGTAGATGACGACGTCGTCCATCACCGTGGGATGTCGCTTCGTGCCACGGATCAGCTCGCCCCGCTCGTTCTTCGGAAACGAGAGCGCGCCGAGCGTCACGCCCTGATAGAGCTTCACGCGGTCGCCGATGTCCGTGGTCTCGCCGATGACCGTCCCGGTCCCGTGATCGATGAAGAACGAGCGGCCGATGCGCGCGCCGGGGTGGATGTCGACGCCGGTCTCGAGGTGCGCGAACTCGGTCATGATGCGCGGGATCAGCGGCACGCCGAGGTCGGAAAGCGCGTGGGCGACACGATAGGTGAAGACGGCCTTCACTCCCGGATACGCGAGCACGATCTCGTCGAACCCGGTCGCCGCGGGGTCGCCGTCGTACGCGGCTCGAACGTCCTCGGCGAGGAGGTCGGAGATTCCCGGCAGGGCCTCGAAGAAGCGCGTCGTGATGTCGACCGCGCCCGAGTCCCGGCCCCCCTTTTTCGGAAGCGCCTTTTCGATCTCCTTCGCGAGCCTCAGGTGGATGTGGAAGAGCACGTCTCCGAGGTGGTCGTGAAGGTTCGCGCGGTAGAGGACGGAATCCCCGTAGAACCCCGGGTACACGACCTCCTGCAACAGTCGAAGGATCTCGATGATCTCCCTCTTCCGGGGCCTCGGCGCGGCATCGATGGCGGACAGAAGAGGGCGGTTCTCGGCCTCCGTGACGATCCGGTCGATCGCGGTCCGCAGCCGGTTGTCGCCCACGCGATTCATTCTCTCACCGGCCGGCCCACTCCTTCAGGAGCTGCGACGCCTCCTCCTGAGTCTTCCTGTTCTCCACGAGATAGTCGGGATCGGGCACCTCGGCGAGGATCTTCTCCAGCATCGCGCGCGCTTCGGCCCGGCGGGCCGGCTCGTAGTCCCACATCGCCTCGGCGAGAAACTGGCGGCCCACGAGATTCCGCGGTCCGATCTCCACGGCGAGCCGGAGATTCTTCAGGGCCTGAGAGCGCGACGCCCAGCCCGTGAAGAAAGGGACTGCCGGTGTCTGGTGGTGAAGCCGGCCCAGGACGCGGTAGCCGCCGCCGCCGTCGTACGCGGGGTCGAGCAGGATGACGGCCTGGGCGTAGTCGCGGATCTTCGAGG
This sequence comes from Thermoanaerobaculia bacterium, assembly GCA_963821225.1. Taxonomy (GTDB): domain Bacteria; phylum Acidobacteriota; class Thermoanaerobaculia; order UBA5066; family UBA5066; genus Fen-183. The sequence continues at coordinate 126,289 of CAWGCY010000010.1, read as the reverse complement.
CGGCGCCCTGTTTCACCGCCGCCGTCTTCCCGAAGGCGAGAGCCCATTTGCCCCAGTCGACCGCGGCCCAGAGGAACGACGGGACGGCCGCCGCATTTCCCCTGACGCGCGGGACGAGCTCCACGGGCGTCGCCCTTGAGAGATCCCGGCGGGCCTCGCGGCCGGCGTCTCGCCTCAGGATCGCGAGGGTCTGCTCGGCGACCGTCCGGCCTTCGTCGAAGACCGCCCGCTTCGCGGCGGTGTCGTTGGCCGTGTGCTCGCCCTTGAAATACAGCGCTCGCATGAGGCGCCAGCGCACTTCGAGAGAATCCGGCTCCGCCGCGAGAGCGGCGCGACAGGCGTCGATCGCGGGCTCGATCTGGCGGGGAAGAGCGTGTCCGCCCGTCGAGCCCTCCGCGCGAAGAGACCAGAGCCGGTCGATGTCGTCGAGTTGCGGAGTCGGCTCGGAAGCCGCGAGGAGACCCGGGAGGATGAACAGGGCGGCGAAGCGGCGCATCGACCTCCACTATACTGGCGCGCCTCTTGCGAGGAGGCACACGCTCAAATCGCGAGGTGCCGCCGTGGCCGACCAGCCTCCCAAGCCCGAATCGAAGCCTCCGTCTCTCCAGTTTTCGATCGACGACTCGGTCGCGAACGGCGTTTACGTGAATTTCGCGAACATCGTCCACAACCCCGCGGAGTTCGTCCTGGACTTCGGGCGAATCGTGCCGGGCCGCAACGACGTCCGCGTCCTTTCGCGCGTCCTCACGACTCCGGTCCACGCGAAGCAGCTTCTCAATGCTCTCAGCCAGAACGTGGCTCTCTACGAGAAGACCTTCGGCACGATCCGCACCGATTTCGAGGCGACGAGGCCGGCCGGCACGGAAGTCTTCCGGCCGAATTGACTCAAGTCAGACAAGGAAATCACGAGCGATGAATCTACACGCCCTCTTCACCCTTTTTCTCGGCTTCAACTTCTGCCTTTCCCTTGCCGGCCCCGCCACCGCTGCTCCGCAGACGAAGGAGAAGTCCGATTCCCACGCCGTTCGCGAGGCCCCGATCTTCGACTCGGAGGCGGTCGGACAGAAGCAGATCGCCGACTACCAGAAGGTGTGCCTGGACTCCGGTCGCCGGCTCCTTATCGTCTTCGGCACGAACGACTGTGCTCCTTGCCGTGCATTCAACGGCGCGCTCCACAAGGACAAGTTCTTCGAGCCGTTCATCAACCAGTTCGTCCCCGTCTTCGTCGACGTCTCGAACGGCGAGAACGCCTCGCTTCTCGTCGACTACAACATCGACCCGCGCGCCGAACAGCCAGGCATCGTGATCCTCATGCCGGACGCGCGCGTCATGGAGGTCCTCGCGCACGGCGAGATGGCCGCTCTGACCCGAAAGGGTGACGCCGCGGTGCAGGAGTACTTCCTGGCCCGGTTCCTCAAGACCGACAAGTAACGTTCCGCGGCCCCTCCCCAGTCTGGCAGAATCGAGCCGGTGGCACTCTCCAGGAGCGGGGTCCAACCCGCGCCAGACTCCGGTGATCTACTGCTCGTCGCGGCCGGGGATGACGCGGCCCTCACGCGCCTCGTCGACAGGTGGCGCCGGCCCGTCTTCGCGCTCTTCGAGCGCACACGCGAGCCCTCCGCGGCGACCGAGGCGACGGTCATGACCTTCGAACGCCTCGTCCTGACGGCGCCCCGCTACGCGCCGGACTCTCCCTTTCCCACGTTTCTGTGGAGTCTCGTCGCGAAAATCGTCCAGGACGGAAAACCCGGCCAGGTTCTCGAGATCCCGGCTCCAAAGCTCGCCGAATCCGTGTCTGCGCGGACGGCGCTCGTGCGCTCGGCGATCGCCGCGCTGCCGGCCGGCGAGCGCAGCGCATTCCTGCTCACGCGCGTCGCCCGGCTTTCCGTGGCCGCCGCCGCCGAGGCGCTCGGCGTCTCCGAAACGGAGGTGCGGCGACGCCTCGTGAGAGCGCTCGAAAGCCTGCGGGTTTCCCTTCGTCCTCTCCTCGAAGCGTCGGGGACTCCGCCGGCGCCGGCCGGGCCCGACACCACGGATGGGACGCCCGGGCTCGTCCGGCAGCCGGCGACCGCATCGTGACCTGCGACGAGCTTCGCGAACGGATCGTGGATCCCGCGTCGGCCGCGCAGGGCGGACATGCGCCGGTCGTCGCCCATCTCGAGGAATGTTCGGCCTGCCGCTCCGCGGCCCGCGACTACGCCGCACTCGACCGGCTCATTCGCCCCCTGTCGCCCTCGGAGCCGACGCCCGATCTCGAGGCGCGCCTGAGGCAGAGGTTGACGACGAGACCCGGATCGGCGAGGCGGAGCGCCTGGCTTCTGGCGGGCGCCGTTGCCGTGCTCGCGCTCGCGGTGTTCGCGGCGCCACGTCTCCTGCGCGGGCGAAGCGCGCCCGTGACCGCGATCGGGGCGGTTCCCGCCTCGGCCGCCTCAGCGGGACCCGCAGGGGCGCGCGCCAGCGCCCCCGAGGCCCCCCCGCCGGACATCGTCGCCGTACAGTCGACGCCGATCTCGTTCCAGGCCCCTCCCCTGACCGCGCAGGAAAAGTCCGAGGCTGCGGCGCTTCACGACTTCGACTTCCTGAGTTCGTTCCAGACGCTGGCGCGCCTCGACGCGTTCTTTCCCGAGCCCGTCGGCCCGCGCGCGCCGGTTCCGGTTCCCATCGGCGGTTTTTCGTCTCGTCAGCCGGATTCTCCGGACGCGCTCACGGGTCGCTTCATGGACTGGCAGCGCACTCCGAAGAAGGAGCGGGAGCGGCTCTCCGCGCTCGAGCAGGCATTCCGAAACCGACCCGAAGAGGAGCGCGCGCTTCTCGAGGATCGCTGGACGTTCGTGCGCGATTTCAGCGAGGACCAACGCGCGGGGCTTCGCCGGCTCGCGAGCCGTCTGGACGACCTCGATTCGCGCGCCCACGAGCGCCTCGAGGCCGAGATTCGGCTCATCGCGCGGCTGCCCCGGGAGGCGCGCGCGGCGCGCTGGCGCTCGCTCTCGTTTACGAAGCCGCTCACAGGTCAGGAGCTCGCGAGCGCCGAAAGGCTTCTTCTCTCGCGTTGACGGTCCCGTAGACTCGGGCGCCATGGCCGACACCGCCGCGAAATCCTCCGCAGCGTTCCAGCCCTGGGTGCCGGCCTCGGAGGCGCCGGCCGAGTTCACGTTCCGGGCCGTCGCGCTCGGATCGATTCTCGGGATCGTCTTCGGCGCGGCTTCGGTCTACCTCGGACTCAAGGTCGGCCTCACCACGTCCGCGTCGATTCCGATCGCCGTCATGGCGATCACGATTCTCAAGAAGCTGGGAAATTCGACGATCCTCGAGAACAACGTCGTCCAGACGACCGGATCGGCCGGCGAGTCGGTGGCCGCCGCCGTCGTCTTCACGATCCCGGCGCTCATCTTTCTCGGGTTTCCGATGAGGATTCCGGTGACGTTCCTGATCGCCCTCACCGGCGGCGTGCTCGGCGTCCTCATGATGATTCCGCTCCGGCGCTACCTGATCGTGAAAGAGCACGGCGCGCTGCGCTTTCCCGAAGGCACGGCGTGCGCGGAGATTCTCATTGCCGGAGAGCAGGGCGGGACCTCCGCGCACAAGATCTTCCTCGGGATCGGCCTCGGCGCGGTCTTCAAGCTCGGAACGAAACTCGTCGGCCTCTTCAAGGACAACGTGGGACGCGCGTTCTCCTTTTATCCGGGCTCGCGCCTCGAGTGCGAGACGTCGCCCGAGCTCCTCGCCGTGGGTTACATCATCGGCTACGAGACGAGCGTCGTCATGGTGGCGGGCGGCCTCCTCGCCGCGCTCATCCTCGGGCCGATGGTCGTCTTCTTCGGCAGCCACCTCACGGAGCCGCTCGCGCCGGCCACGACGCTCATTCGCGACATGGACTACGCGGCCCTCAAGGACAAGTACCTGCGGTACATCGGCGCTGGGGCGGTCGCGATGGGCGGGGTTCTCGGGCTCGTGCGCGCGGCTCCTTCGATCTGGGACTCCCTCACCGCGTCCGTGAAGCAGCTTCGGGCTGGATCCGCCGGCGGCGGCTCCGTCGCCCGGACCGAACGGGACACTCCGATCACGTGGGTCGTCGGCGGCTCGCTCGCCATCGTGGCCTTCATCACGGTCGTACCCGTCTTCCGGATGAACGTGCTCGGCGCGGCGCTCATCGTCGTCTTCGGCTTCCTGTTCTCCGTCGTGTCGGCGCGCATCACGGGTCTCGTCGGCTCTTCGTCGTGTCCGCTCTCCGGGATGACGATCGCCGTCGTGATCGGGAGCTGCCTCATCTTCCTCGCCGTGGGCTGGACCGGAGCGAGCTATTCCTATCTCGCGCTCGTCGTCGCCGCGGTCGTCTGCATCGCGATCTCGAACGCGGGGACAACCGCGCAGGACCTCAAGACGGGCTACCTCGTCGGCTCGACGCCCCGCTCCCAGCAGGCCGCCATCCTTGCGGGCGTCTTGACGTCCGTGCTGGCGATCGGCTGGACGACCTGGGCGCTGAACGCCTCGGAGACGAAAGTCACGCGGCTCGCCGCTCCGGTGCCGGTGCCAGCCGGCTCGATCACGATCGCCGAGGACACGAAGGGCCCGGACGGAGCGAGCTACGCATTCGTGAAGATCAACCCGGGAGACGTCCCCTCGCTCGAAACCGGCAACTATCTCGTGGACCGTGCGGCCGGTACCGCCGTGTTCCGCCGCGTGGACGGCATCGGAAACCGGAATTTCCCCGCCCCGCAGGCGAACCTCATGGCCGTGCTCATCTCGGGCCTTCTCGACCAGCGGCTGCCATGGGGCCTCGTTCTCATCGGCGCCGCGATCGCCGTCTTCATCGAGCTCCTGACCGGGCACTCGCTCACGTTCGCGGTCGGCGTCTACCTGCCACTTTCCACGACGATGCCGATCTTCATCGGCGGTCTCGTCCGGAAATTCGCCGACAAACGGTATGGCCGCGTCCCCGACGAGGCGAGCGAGAGCGAAGGGACGCTCTTCTCGTCCGGCCTCATCGCGGGCGGCGCGCTCGTGGGCGTCCTCGTCGCGTTCCTGCACTTCCCCGTGTTCGGGCTCGGGTTCGACGAGGACTTCGACCTGCCGATGAAGATCGCGCTCGGCCCTCGCTTCTGGCCGCGGCTGTTCGGATCGGACGTTCTCCCGCTCGCCGCCTTCGCGGCCCTGGGATACGTGCTGTTTCGGGGAGCTAAGGGAGAGAAGGTTATCGCTCGGCCGCGGCGAGAGGAGCCGTGAGCGCTGCCTGTGCTTCGAGCTTGGCGATGAGCGCCGCACGGCGCGCGGCATCGAGGTTCTCGGAGCCCGCGCGGAGGATGTCCGGATTGCCGTCGATGGAGCGGCGGAACAGGAAGTCCTGCACGGCCTTCGCGTCCACGCGCGTCGTCTCGCGCAGCAGCCGCGCCACGGCCCCGACCATCAGCGGATTCTGCTCGTCGAGGAGCGACTCCGCCAGGTTCAGCACAGCCGTCGCCTCGCGGTGGCCGTCCATCACGAGACCGGTCGCGGCGAGCACGGCGAGATGCCGCTTGCCCAGGCTCTTGAGCTTCGCCCACTTCTTCACGATGTTCAGTTTCGCGGGCTCGAGCCTGAGAGCCGGAGCCGCGATGCGCGTCCCGAGGACCTCGGCGACCTCGAGGTCGTCGGCCACGGCGCTCCATTTCTCGACCTTCGCGAAGAGCCCGGGGGCGAACTCCTTCTGGTGATGCTCGAGAATTTCGAGCGCCACGAGAATTTCCTCACGTACCTTGCGCGCCACGGCGGCGTCGACGAGCGCGAGGGCAACCGGATACTCCACCGAGAGTCGGGTCTTCCCCTCGACCTCGCGCGCGATCGACCGCACCAAGGACGGACGCACGCCGAGAGACTTGAGAGGACTCTTGATGGCGATACCCTTCGCCTTGTCCCCTCTCCCGTCCAGGCGGGAATCCAGAGCGGCCCGAATGTCTTTGAGAATCAGCGCGGCAGACGGTGTGGCCTTGACCATACGCAATCTGGAATTCTAGCATACGCGCTGACCACTTTCGCCTCGGGAGAAACGCACCGTTTCATCGAAACGTGCCCGGACTAAACTCGTAAACCCCTCCAGAGGAGGCACTTGCAAAGAGGGGCGTCTGGATGGCGCGAATGCCGACAAGGCGTCCGCGCAAGGTGACGAAACCCCCGGCACGGCCGACCTGAACTCCAAGCCGCTTGAGATCCGCGGGATCTCTCAAAGACTCCCTCGCCCTCGTTTCGAGGATGCGCTCGACCGCACGGGGACCGAATCCGGGAACCCTCTTGAGCTCCTCGCGGCTGGCCGTCGTGAGCTCGACTGGAAACCGGTCCGGATTCGCGAGCGCCCACGTGAGCTTCGGGTCGTGGTCCAGCGGGAGGTGGCCATCCGTGCCGTACACGAGCTCCTCGGCGGAGAAGCCGTACTCGCGCATCAGGTGATCCGCCTGATAAAGGCGCCGCTCACGGAGCGGGGGCGTGCCGGGGACGTTCTCCAGGGGCGTGCCGCGGATCGGACGAAACGCCGCGAATTGCGGATGATGGATCAGGCGCTTTTTCTCGAGCCCTTCCGCGAAGGACAGGAGCTCGCGATCGGACTCCTTTCCGAGCCCCACGACGAACTGCGTCGTCGCCCCGGCTCTCATGCCGCCGGGCTGGAGGGCGGGGACGCGACGCCCCGCCGTCTGGTGGGCGGAGAAAGAAGCCGGAAGGGGCGCGGGGGCTTGGCGCGCGGACGAGCGCCGGGCCTCGCGCACCGCGAGCGCCGCGTCCCGCGCCGTCTCGAGCAGCGCAAGGCCCCCGGCCACGCTCTTTCCGGGAGCGTGCTCGTCGAGCGCCCGCTGGCACGGCGCTTCGAGGTTATAGGAGACGCGATCCACGAGGCGCACGAGGCGTTCGATCTGCCCCGGTTCGGCGCCGGCGAGAGCCTTCGCGTGGAGGTAACCGCGGTACCCATGCGTGATGCGGAGGATCTCGACGAGCTCGAGCATCCTCTCCATCGCGAAGACCGGGTCCCTCGGGATGCCGCTCGTCACGAAGAGGCCGTCGCACCAGCCGCGGCGAAAGGCAGTCATGAAGAGACGCGCGAGACTGGCGGGCTCGAGCGCGTGACGCGGCAGGTCGCGCTCGGCCCGCATCGGGCAGTAGTCGCACGAGAAGCGGCACGCGTTCGTGAGGAGAATGCGAAAAATTCGGCGATTCCCGACGCCAGGCACGATGAGGTCCCTGATGTTGATCGGGTCGAGCGCGCTGCGCGGCGCAGCGCTGCCAGCGAGACGTCTCCGTGGCGCGACCGGTTCTTCCCTCGAGCCTGTCCTTCGCTCGACGCCCCCTCCGCGCGCGTCGCGGTCGTCTCTGGCGTCGGCCATCAGCGCCCGAACCTGCTCTTCGATTTCCACTCCCCTCTTGACGGCAACCATCGCATCACCTCGCCAAGCGTAAGTTAGACGTAAGTGAGCGAAAAGTCAAGGCCGTTGCTCGAAAAAGGTGGCCGCGGCTCAGGCTGCGGGTCTTGCGATGAGCCCGCCGCCGAGGATCATCTCGGGGCGGTCGGGGGCGAAGAACACGGCGGACTGGCCGGGAGCGGCCGCCCGAACCGGCTCCTCGAACTCGAGGCGCCCGCGATTTTCGCTCCCGAGCGTGAGCCGGGCGGCCTGCTCGGCGTGCCGCGAGCGGATGCGCGCGAGGACCGGCACCGGCGACCCCTCGCGGAGGGCGCCACGCACGCTCACTCTCTCGAGGGAGATTTCTCTGGAAAGAAGAGAGGGCGCCGGCCCCACGACGACGCGCGACTCTTCGGGCACGATCGTGAGGACGTAGAGAGGGTCCTTCGAAGAGATCCCAAGTCCCCTTCTCTGTCCGATCGTGTAGCCGAAGGTTCCCTCGTGGGCTCCGAGTCTCCCTCCACCTTCCAAGAAAATCTCCCCTGCCCGTGCGCCGCCAATTGCCGGAAGGTCGAGGCCGAGCCGTGGAGCCTCCTTCCGGATGAAATCTGCAGGCGTCATCCCGTTCGGCACGAAGCAGATTTCCTGGGAGTCGGGCTTGTCCCAGTTCGGGAGCCCCGCCTCGCGTCCGATTTCCCGCACCTCGGGCTTCGTCAGCTCGCCGAGCGGGAACCGCGCGCGTTCGAGCTGCTCCTCCGTGAGATCGTAGAGGAAATACGACTGGTCGCGCGAGCGGTCGCGGGCCCTGAGGAGGCACGGTGCGCCCGTGACCTCGTCGGCTCCGATGCGCGCGTAGTGTCCCGTGGCGACGGCCTCGCAGCCGAGGGCCGCGGCCTTCTGGAGCAGCGTCTTGAACTTGACCTCGGTGTTGCAGACCGTGCACGGGATCGGCGTCTTCCCCTCGAGATAGCTCGCCACGAACGGCTTCACGACCGCCTCGGTGAAGCGCTGCTCGAGGTTCAGGACGAAGTGCGGCACGCCGATCGCCTCGGCCGCGCGGCGCGCTACGGAGAGGTCGTCGAGTGTGCAGCAGCGGCCCGCGCTCGCCCCGGATCCGTCGCGGTCGTGGTTCCAGAGGTGCATCGACAGACCCACCACGTCCGCGCCTTCGCGGCGGAGGAGAAGGGCCGCCACCGACGAGTCCACGCCCCCTGACATCGCGACCGCGATCCGCATCGAGGGGATTCTACGAGCGGATGGGCGACGGCGTCAGTTCGAGGAGAAGCGCAGAGGGAGGGACCTCTTCCAGCCTCCTGGGGAGGCCAACGCACGGCTGAACGCAATCGAAATCCCGCCGCCGTCAGGCGAGGCCTCATAGCGCCAGGATGCGCCCCGGAAGTGCGAAGTCTCGATCCCGGGAATCGCCGCCGGCCAACGGCCGCCGTTCTGCCTACGAAGGCGCTTCGCTTCGAGGATCTTCGACGTCAGCTCCGCGTCGACGACGAGACGGTCGGCCCGAGCGAACAAGTTGCGGGCGGTCTTCTGCAATGAGACGTGAACGTGCGCTACATCCAGGACGTCGCGGGTCGGGGGCTCGAAGGATTCATCCGAAAGTGGTGCTCCCCGTAACTTTGCGAACTCGTCGCGCGTCAGGTTGGAGTACTCGGCCGTCGAGATTCGATGTGCAGGCGCCTCGAGGACATTCCAAACCCGTCTGAGCCACCAGGCCTTGCCATACTCTTTCGAGACGTAATCCCACCAGGTTCTCGCAAATTCCGTTCGATAGCCGAGAACGAGCGTGTCCAGAAGCACGCTTCGACTATCGAGCGTCGCCAACCGCTTTCTCCAGAGATCCTCTTCGACATTCACCTTTCGGAGGACCCCGACCTCCAAACGTGCAATGCCGATTCCTAGAAGGGCCGAGTAGGTCTCCGGGCGACCTCGAAGCGATTCGTTGAGATTCCAAGAAGCCTCGAGTGAGCGTGCCGCAGCCTCGTTGTGGACACCGTGTGCGGCGGCAAGCGCTCGCGTCATCAGGATTCTCTGAACACGAATCTGCCCGAGGCCGTTCGGTCCGCGCCGATCGTTCTTTGAAACGGAAAGATCGAGCGCCCATTGGGGTGGCGGTTCCGCGATGAGAAGCGACTCGAGTGCATCGACGTTTGCCCTCTTCTCCTCGAGGAATCTGATCGCCTCCTCGGGTGGCTCATCGATCGAAGCCTCGGGTTTCGCAACCTGAGCCATGAGGAATTCGAACATGCTCTGGCTCCGATTCCATTCGTCGAATCGGCGCATTTCTTCCGGCTCAATCGAACCGACGACCGGCGTCAGATCGAAGACTGTCCCACGCGTCAGATTCTCCAGCCTCTTCGCCGTCTCGTTCGTCTCGCGCTTCGGGTACTTCTTCTTCAGGTCGTCGAGGCTGCCGAATGTTGCGGTCCATGCTCGGTCGGACTGCTCTTCTCTGCGCGCCGCCCACATGTTTCCGCCGACGATCCACAGGGCGGTCAGGAGGAGCAGCGCCGCGAGAGAGACGACGGCAACGCGCCTGGGCTTCACGGTTTCTTCTTTTGTTCCTTGCTCAGGGCACGGTCGCCCCGCGCGGCCAGGACCTCGTCCGTCTTCCGGATCTCGAGGACCGCGATGTTCGCGCGGCGCCAGGACTCCATGAGATTCGGGAACGCGAAAGCCTTTCGCACGCCGCCTCGCGCGAGAGTCTTCTGGAAGGTCTCGCCGAGAAAGCGGGGCTCGGCGTCCGAGACCGGGCTCTTCGCGGCGGCGTCGATCGTGGCCCGCCACGCGTCGAGGTAGGCGGCGGCCTCGAGTCGCTCGCGCCAGGCCCCGATGAGCGTCCCGAGACGCCGAGAGAGCGGGCCGGCGCGGAGCCTCGCCCTGAGAAGCCCCTTCGCCGCCTCGTACTCGACCCACGCCCCGTGGCGCAGGGCCGTCAGCAGGCCTCCGCGCGGGTCGAGCGTCTTCAGGCGTTCGCGCCAGGCGGCGGCATCGACCGGAATCCGGCGGAGAGCCCCGAGCTCGAGGCGCGTCGCGGAGATCGAGACGCCCTGGCTCGCGCCCTCGGGTCTGCCCCGCAGGGCGCTCGTGAGCGCGAACGCGGCGCGAAGGGACTCTTCCGCGCGCACGTCCTTCGCCGCAGCCCTTGCTTCGGCTCGTCCGACGAGGGTCCGCGCGAGCAGCATGTGCCCCAGGACGTTCGGCGAGGGCGCCGCGTGGAGCTTCGTGAGATCCAGGGCCCAGTCCGGCGCCGGGCCGGCGAGAAGACTCTTCTCGATCGCGTCGAGGGTGGCGGCGTGCGACGCGAAATACGCCGCGACTGCGGCGGGCGGAGCCTCCGGCAGGCCCTCGGACTTTGCGGCCTCGTGGTCCACCCACTTCTCGAGCGGTGCGCGGACGTCATCCAAATCCGTCTTCTTCGGCCGGCTCAGCTCGTCCGACGCCTGTTCCTCGCGCGGGCGAAGCTCGATGCCGAGGCTCCGGGCGAGCTCCTCGAGGGCATGCGCCGCATCGTTCGTAGGGTGCGCCGGGAACTTCGCCGTGATTTCCGCGAGCGGTCCGAACGATTCGGCCCACGCGGTCTCCACCGTTCGCTCGCGCCGGGCGGCCCGGATCGTGCCCGCGCCGAACCAGACGAGTGCGGCGCCCGCGAGGGCGAGGACGAAAAGACCGATCGATCGTGCTGTGCGCATTCGGATCCTCCGGATCGCGGCTCCGCATGATACGGGGCAGAATGCCGCCCATGACGCGCCCCGCGAAACTCTCCCCCGCAGCCGCCGACGCCCGGCTCTCCGCCCTTGCCGGCTGGACGCTCCAGGGAGAAAAGCTCCACAAGACGTTCACGTTCCGCGACTTCTCGGAGGCCTTCGGCTTCATGGCTCGCGTCGCGCTTCTCGCCGAGAAGCTGGACCACCACCCGGACTGGGCGAACGCCTGGAACCGCGTCACCGTGGATCTCACGACGCACGACGCCGGCGGCCTCACGGAGCTCGACTTCCGACTCGCGGCAGAGATGAATCGCATCGCCGGGGAATGAAAGAGAGGGTTTTTCTTGCTCGGATGCTCCCCGGCATTTCATCTATCGGCGGCTGCATCAGCAGCCGCCGCATATCAGACGATCCTCCGACACCAACGTTCAAGGTGGCGATTAATCAACACTAGCGAACGGACGTACGGTCTTGTTCCCCTCGCGAATTCCCCGTCTAAACCTCTTTCTCAGAAATACTTCCTCGCTCTCTGAACGAAAGTCCACATCCCGTGGCACGGCGTGTGAAGGGCGCGGGCGGGAGATCTGGCCGCCATGTCTCAGAAATGCGTGGAACTGGTATTCGGACGACTCGCGACGGACGAGGAGCTTCGGCGGGAATTTCACAGGGACCCTCTGGGGACGCTCGTCAAGCTGGCCGCATGCGGCGTCGAGCTGACGAAGGCCGAGCGTGAAGCGCTCCTCGCGACGAATTGCGCGCTCTTCGAGCGCCTCGCCGAGACGATCGATCCCCGCCTCCAGAAGGCGAGCCTGCGCCCGAGCGCGGGACCGCCCTCCGACGGCGAACGGAGGCCTTCATGATCGGCAAGGCTCTCGCCTTCGCTCTTTTTCTCTTCGCGTTCCCGCTGCCGGCCGAGGAGCCTCCCGCTCCCGCTGCGCCCGAGGCTCTGGCCGGCGTGCCGCTCTCGCTAGGCGACGCGACGGCGCGCGCTCTCGCGCGCAACAACGACATCGCGTTCGAGCGCGAGTCGTTCCACATCGCGGACGCATCGGTCCTCCGCGCCGACGGATCGTACGACCCGACGTTCCGCCTCGACGCGCGATATCGCAATCACACGGATCCGGCGAACTCGCTCCTCTCGGGAGCGCCGACCGGCGAGATCTCACCCTCCGCCGAAGGCGCGTCGGGTACGGCTTCGGTCGGCGCCCTCCTCCCGACGGGCGGCACCGTGAGCCTCTCGGCGTACGGCGCGCGCGACGTCACGAACAACTTCTTCGTACTCCTCTCGCCGGCGTACTCGACTTCCCTCGGGATCGACGTGCGGCAGCCGCTCCTCCAGAACCTCCGGATCGACCCGGCCCGCCGCGCGATCCGCATCGCGGCCCTCGACAGGGACCGGGGGACGGCCTCGCTCCGCCGCACGGTCGTGGATACCGTCGCGAACGTGGAGCGCGCCTACTGGAATCTCGTGGCGGCGCGCCGCGACGTCCTCGTGCGCGAGTCGAACGTCCGCCTCGCCGGCGAGCAGCGCGACGATACGAAGTCGCGGATCGACGTCGGGACGCTGCCCGAGTCCGACGTCGCCCAGCCGCTCGCCGAGCTCGAGCGCCGCCGCGGCGACCTCCTCGCCTCGCAGGAGCAGATGCGCCGCGCCGAGCTCGCCCTGAAGCTCCTCATCCTCGAAAACGAGTCCGACCCGCTCTGGAACCAGACCCTCGAGCCTTCCGACGCGCCCGAGGCTCCCGTCGTTCGCGTGGACCTCGCGAACGCCCTCCGGGTGGCCGAGGAGAAGAGGCCCGAGCTCACCGAGGCGCGCACGCGCGTCGCGCAACGCGCCGTGGACCTGGACTACGCGGAAGACCGCCTCAAGCCCCAGCTCGACCTCGTCGCCGGCTACGCGCGCCGCGGTCTGGCGGGGGACCTGAACGCGAACGCCCCGGCGATCGGTTTCACGGGTCAGCCCGTCACGGTGCCCGACGCGCTCGAGGGCGGCTTCGGCCGCTCGCTCGGGACGGTCGGCGAAGGCCGCTTCCCGGACGCCTCGATCGGCCTTTCCCTCTCCGTGCCGGTCTTCAACCGCGCCGCAAGGGGCGACGTCGCGATCGCGAAAGCGCAGAAGAGCCAGGCCGAGATCCTCGTGGCGCAGCAGAAGCAGCGCGTCGCGGTCGAGGTCCGCAACGCGGTCCTCACGCTCGAGACCGCCGCCCAGCGCATCGACGCGGCGAAGGCCGGACGCGCCGCGGCCGAGACGCAGCTCCGCGCGGAGAAGGAGCGCTACGGCGTCGGGCTCTCGACGAATTTCTTCGTCCTCACGCGCCAGAACGACCTCGCACAGGCCGTTCTCACGGAGACCGCCGCGCTGACGGACTACCGAAAGGCGCTGACCGATTTCGCGCGTGCGAAGGGGACGCTCCTCGACGAGCGGCGCATCGAGATCCGGAACGACGCTCCGGCCCCGGGAACCGAAGGGGGGAAGTGAGGATGACCCGATCGAAGTTCTCTCCGATTCTCGCGGCCGCGCTCGCCGCGCTCGCCGCCTCCGCCTGCTCGCGCGGGACGGGCGCGCAGGCCGCGGCGGCGGCGCGGACGCCTGCGCCCATCCTCGTGCAGGGCGCGGCGATCGAGGGCCGCGTCCTGCCGCGCGTCCTCGAGGTGACGGGCGCTCTCACCGCCGACGAAGCCGCCGACATCGCCTCCGAACGCGACGGGCAGGTCGCGAGCGTCCGCGTCGAGCGCGGAAGCTACGTGGTGAAGGGCGCCATTCTCGCGACGCTCGACGACCGGGAGGCCAAGGCCCAGCTCGACCAGGCGCGCGCGAACCTCGCGTGGGCGAAGGCCGAGGTCGAGCGCTACGCCGAGCTTCGAAGGAGGCAGGTCGTCGCCCGCGCCGAGGACCAGCGCAAGGCCACGGACCTCGAGCTCGCGGCCGCGTCCCTCGCGCTCGCCGAAAAAGGCCATGCCGACTGCACGATTCGGGCGCCGTTCTCCGGCGTCGTCACCGAGAAGAAGATCTCGGCGGGCGCCTACATCAAGAAAGGCTCGCCGATCTGCGGTCTCGTGAAGATCGATCCTCTTCGGGCCGAGCTGGCGATCCCCGAGGCGGCCGTGTCCTCCGTCCAGGTCGGCCAGAAGGCCGCGCTCGCCGCCCAGTCCTTTCCGGACCGCACGTTCGACGCAACCGTCCGCTACATCGGACCGTCCCTGCGCTCGGAAGCGCGCACGCTCGTCGTCGAGGCGATGGTCCCGAATCCCCACCACGTCCTGAAGCCCGGCCTTTTCGTGACGGCCCGCATTTCCCTGCCGAAGAGCGAAGAGACGCTGCTCGTGCCCGCGGCAGCTGTCGTGACGGATTCGGGCGTCTCGCACGTCTTCGTGCTCGGTCCGTCGCGCATCGTCGAGCGCATCGTCTCGATCGGAGAACGCTACGGAGACTCCCTCGAAGTGCGGTCCGGCATCTCGGCGGGGGAACGCGTCGTCGTGGGCCCGGACCGCCGCCTCGTGGACGGCCTCGAGATCCAGCGCCCCAACTGACGGCGAAGAAGGAGACCCACCCGTGCAGGCACTCGCCCGTCTCTGCGTCCGCCGGCCCGTTTTCGCGTCGGTGATCATCATCGCGCTCGTCGTCGTCGGAGGAGTCGGCTATACGCGGCTCGGCGTCGACCGGTACCCGCGCGTCGACTTCCCCACGGTCGCCGTCATCACGCGGCTCCCCGGAGCGGCGCCGGAAGAGGTCGAAACCGAGGTCACGGACAAGATCGAGGAGTCGATCAACACGATCGCGGGCATCGACGACCTCCAGTCGGTTTCCGCCGAAGGCATCTCGCAGGTCTTCGTCACGTTCATCCTCGAGAAAAACGTGGACGTCGCCGCGCAGGAGGTGCGCGACAAGGTGAACCGCGTCCTCGCGGACCTGCCGCGCGAGATCGACCAGCCGATCGTGGAGAAGCTCGATCCCGACGCGACCCCGGTCCTCTCCGTCTCTCTCTCGGGAAACCGCACGCTCCGCGAGACGACCGAGTTCGCCGACAAGGTCCTGCGCCGGCAGCTCGAGTCCGTCAACGGCGTCGGCCAGGTCACGATCCTCGGCGGCCGCTCGCGCCGCATCAACGTGCGCCTCGACACGGAGCGGCTCAAGGCCTACGGCCTCACCGCCGTCGACGTGCGGCGCGCTCTGCAGACGCAGAACGTGAAGCTGCCGGGCGGCACGCTCAAGAGCGGCGCGAACGAGGCGACCGTCCGCGTCTACGGACGTGTGGCGAACGCGAAGGAGTTCGAAGCGATCTTCATCACGCAGCGAAACGGGCTGCCCGTGCGCATCGGCGACGTCGCGACCGTGGAAGACAGCGAAGAGGACGCCGAGCGCGCCGCGAGCAAGGACGGCGTCCCCACGGTGGTCCTGTCGATCCGGAAGCAGTCGGGCACGAACACGGTCGAGGTCATCGACGCGATCAAGGGCCGCCTCGCCGAGATCGCGCCGCAGCTCCCCGCCGGCTACACGACCGAGATCGTCCGCGACCAGTCGCAGTTCATCAAGGCCGCCGTCCATACCGTCCAGGAGCACCTCGTCACGGGCGGCTTCTTGGCGGCGCTCGTCGTGCTCCTCTTCCTCGGCAACCTCCGCTCGACTCTCATCGCGGCGATCGCGATCCCCACGTCGATCGTCTCCACGTACGGCCTCATGTACGCGATGGGCTTCACGCTCAACGTCCTCACGCTTCTCGCGCTCACGCTCGCGGTCGGCATCGTCATCGACGACGCCATCGTCGTCCTCGAGAACATCTTCCGGTTCATCGAGGAGAAGAAGGTCATGCCGTTCCAGGCCGCGATCGACGCGACGAAGGAGATCGGCCTCGCCGTGCTCGCGACGACCCTCTCGCTCGTGGCCGTCTTCCTTCCCGTCGCGTTCATGGGCGGCATCGTCGGGCGCTTCATGAATTCGTTCGGCCTCACGATGGCGTTCGCGATCCTCGTCTCCCTCCTGGTTTCTTTCTCCTTGACGCCCATGCTTTCCGCGAGGTTGTTGAAGAGGAAGATTCTTGGAAAGGAAGAGGGGGATGGCCATGCGCCAGGGGCCGACCAGTCGTCCAAATCGCGTGGCTTCTACCGCTTCATCGACGGGGCGTACACGTCGATGCTCAAGTGGTCCATGGCGCACCGGTGGGCCGTCGTCCTCGCATGTGTCGTCGCACTCCTCACCGTCCCGATCCTCTTCAAGTTCGTGCCGAAGAACTTCCTCCCCTACGACGATGAGTCCCAGTTCGAAGTGAACTTCCGGGCGCCGGAAGGCACGTCCCTCGAAGCGACGGCCCTGATCGGAAACCGCATCTCGAAGGAGGTCCAGGCGCTCGCCGGCGTCGACTACACGCTCCTGACTGTCGGCGCCGACGACGCGAAGACTCCGAACCTCGGAAGCGTCTACGTGAAGCTGGTGGACGCCCGGAAGCGCAAGGACGCGCAGACGGCGGTCATGGACCGCGTCCGCAAGCAGATCCTTCCGCACTTCCAGGACTCCAAGCTGCGCTCGGACGTGTCGTACGTGAACGCGTTCTCGAGCGGACAGAAGAACGCCGAGATCATGTTCGTCGTGAACGGACCGGACCTCGCACGCCTCGCCTCGATCTCCGACGCGCTCATCCAGAAGCTCTCCCGGGTGCCCGGCATCGTGGACGTGGACTCGTCGCTGATCTTCGGGAAGCCCGAGCTCGGCGTGACGGTCGCGCGCTCGAAGGCCTCGGACCTCGGCATCTCGGTCGCCGATGTCTCCGAGACCCTGCGCGTCCTCGTGGGCGGCGAAAAGGTCTCCGCATTCGACGACGGCGGCGAGCAGTACGACGTGTACCTCCGCGCGCGGCCGAGCGACCGCGCCGACGAGGCGAGCCTCCGCCGCTTCAACGTGCCCTCGAACCGCCTCGGCGCGGTCCCCCTCGAGGACGTGACGTCCTTCCGCGCGGGCACGGGCCCGTCGGAGATCAAACGACTGAACCGCAGGCGCCAGGTCACGATCTTCGCGAACATGAACCCCGGCTTCTCCTCGCAAACCGCCATCGACCTCCTCGTGAAGGAGACGAAGACGATGAACCTCGACCCGTCCTACACGTACCGCTTCATCGGCCGCTCCAAGGAGCAGGGCCGCGCGGCGCAGAACTTTCTCCTCGCCTTCGCGCTTTCGTTCATCTTCATGTACCTCATCCTGGCGGCCCAGTTCGAGAGCTGGCTCCACCCGATCACGATCCTTCTCGCCCTCCCGCTCACCGTGCCGTTCGCGCTCCTGTCGATCCTCGTCGCCGGGCAGTCGGTCAACATCTTCACGTCGCTCGGCATCCTCGTCCTGTTCGGCGTCGTGAAGAAGAACTCGATTCTCCAGGTCGAGTTCGCGAACCAGCTTCGCGAGCGCGGCATGGAGCGCGACGCGGCGGTCGTTCTCGCGAGCCGCGAGCGCCTTCGGCCCATCCTCATGACGACCCTCGCGTTCGTGGCGGGCATGCTGCCTCTCCTCGTCTCCTCGGGGCCGGGCGCGGGCACGAATCGCGCGATCGGGTCGGTCATCGTGGGAGGCCAGACGCTCGCGCTTCTCCTCACGCTCCTCGCGACGCCGGTGGCGTACTCCCTCTTCGACGACGCGCAGCAGGCGATGGGCCGCGCGGTCCGGCGGCTGCGCAGGCAACCCGGCGCCCAGGCCGCTCAGGAACCGGCCCTCGCGCCAGCGAACGCGGAACTGTAGGCTGGCAATCGACATGCGTACGACTCCTCGCCTCCTCCCGGCCGTCGCGATCGCGGGACTCGCGGCCGCGGCACTCTCTACCGCCGCCTGCCGGCCGAAGCAGGACCCGAACTTCGTCAAGCTGAGCGGGCGTCTCGAGGCACCCACCGTGGACCTCGCACCGAAAGTCGCCGGGCGCGTCGTCGAGGTGAAGGTGAAGGAGGGCGATCGCGTGAAGGCCGGCGATCTCCTCGTGAAGCTCGACCTCGGCGAGACTGCCCTCGCCGTCGAGCGGGATCGCCGCGGGCTGGAATCGAGCCAGGCGCGGTATCAGGACCTCGAAGCGGGAAGCCGGGGATCGGAAATCAAGGCCGCAGAGCAGGAGGTCGCCGACCGCCGCGCCGCCCTCGATCTCGCGAAGCCGGAGCTCGAGCGCCAGCAGATATTGCTTTCTAAGAAAGTGGGATCTCCTCGAGACGTCGACGTTGCGCGCGCGAATCTCGACCGCGCGGAGGCCAACCTCAAGATGAGCGAAGAAAAGCTCGGCCTCCTCCGCGAGGGCACGCGCTCGTGGCAGAAGGAGCAGGCGAGGCGGGACGTGGACCGCGCGCGCACGGTCCTCAAGCAGTCCGAGACGACCGCCGCCGAGGCGGAGATACGCGCGCCCGCGGACGGCGTCGTCCTGCACCGCATCGCCGAGCCGGGACTCCTGCTCTCGCCGTCCCAGCCCGCGCTCACGATGGCGTTCACGGGACGTCTCTACGTTCGGACTTACATTCCCGAGACGAGGCTCGGGGTGGTGCGGACCTCCCAGACCGCGACCGTCACCGTGGATTCGTTCCCGGGCAAGTCGTTCCCGGCGCACGTGACGGAAATCTCCCCCGACGCCGAATTCACGCCGAAGCCGGTCGAGACGCGCGAAGAACGCGTCAACCAGGTCTACGCGGCGAAGGTAGACCTCGACGCCGGGTGGAACGCGCCGCTCGTCCCGGGGCAGCCCGCCGAAGTGAGCGTCAGGGTCGGCCCGTGATCGAGGTCCGGGGCCTCACCCGGAAGTTCGAGAAAGTCGAGGCCCTGAAGGGAATCGACCTCGAGATCGACAAGGGCGAGCTGTTCGCGCTCATCGGGCCCGACGGCGCCGGCAAGTCGACGTTGTTCCGTATCGTCGCCGGCCTTCTCAAGCCGACCTCGGGCACCGTCCGCATCGCGGAAAACGTCGCGTTCGGTTTCGTCCCGCAGCGCTTCAGCCTTTACGAGGACCTCTCGATCGACGAGAACCTCTCCCTGAGAGCGCGGCTCTACGAGATCCCCGACGACGTGGCGGCGACGCGCGCGAAGGACCTGCTGGCGCGCGTCGGCCTCGACCGCTTCGGGAAGCGCCTCGCCGGAGCGCTCTCGGGCGGCATGAGGCAGAAGCTCTCGCTCGTCTCGGCGCTCATGACGCAGCCGCCGCTCCTTCTCCTCGACGAGCCGACGACCGGCGTCGACCCGGTCTCGCGCCGCGAGTTCTGGCTGCTCCTCAACCGGCTGCACCACGAGGGCTTGACGATCGTCGTCTCGACTCCGTACATGGACGAGGCAGAGTACGCGACGCATCTCGCGTTTCTCGACCACGGGCGCCTGTCGGCCTTCGGCACGCGCGTGGAGATCCTCGCCTCGTATCCGCGGCAGCTCGTCGAAGTTCGATCGTCGAAGCGACTCGAGATCAAGAAGCGTCTCGAGGGCGTGCAGGAGGTCGACGACGTCTCGCTCTTCGGAACGCGGTTGCACGTGAGAGGAAGAGAAGAGAAAGAGAAAACAGGGGATTCGCGGAAACCAGGAGAAGCGGGGAAACCGGGGATACCGGGAGATTTCTTAGAAGGTAGATTGCGCGAGGCGCTGGCGGGGATCGTCCCGGCCGAGGACATCCGGCGCGTGCAGCCGAGCCTCGAAGACGCCTTCGTGCTGTTCAGCGAGAGCGACGAAAGTGAGGCGGCTGCATGATCGACCAGCCCACTCGCCGACCACCGCCCTCCCCCCCGTTCAATTCCCCCTCTAAGAAATCTCCGTCTTCCTCCTCGTCTCCTCTCTCCCCGTCTTCCCCTTCTAAGAAATCTTCGTCTTCGTCTTCCTCTTCGTCCTCGTTCCTCAGCTGCGAGAACCTGACGCGGCGATTCGACTCGTTCGTCGCCGTCGATCACGTGTCGTTCGAGGTTCCCCGAGGCAAAGTCTTCGGCTTTCTCGGCCCTAACGGCTCGGGGAAATCCACGACGATCCGGATGCTGACGGGTCTCCTCAGGCCCTCCGAGGGAAGTGCGAAGATGCAGCCCGACGGCCGGACGCTCGACGTCGCGCGCGACACCGACGCGTGGAAGACGCATCTCGGGTACATGAGCCAGAAGTTCTCCCTCTATCTGGACCTGACGGCGGAAGAGAACCTGACGTTCTTCGGATCGATCTACGGCCTGCCGAAAGAGCGCCTTGCCGGCCGCATCAAGGAGCTGTCCGAGAGGCTGCGCTTTACGAAGCTCCTGTCGTCTCTCACGGAAGGGCTCTCCACGGGCTATCGCCAGCGCATCGCGCTCGCGGCCGCTCTTCTCCATGACCCGGAGCTCCTGTTCCTGGACGAGCCGACCGGCGGCGTCGACCCGAGAGGACGGCGGCTCTTCTGGGATCTCATTTACGAGCTCGCGGCCGAAAAGGGGATGACCGTCCTCGTGACGACGCATTACATGGACGAGGCCGAGCAATGCGACCGGCTCGCGTTCATCCTCGACGGCGCGATCATCGCGGAAGGGGCGCCGCCGGACCTCAAGCGCGACCTCGCGGACCGCATCGTGCAGGTCACGCCGCCGTCCGACCCGTTCCTCGCGCTCGAAGAGGTTCAGAGGAATTCCGCGCTCGAGGACGCGTATCTCTTCGGGGCGCGGCTTCGCGCGGTCGCGAAGCCCGGCGCGATCGACGACGCGCGGAGCCTCCTCGCTCGCTTCGCGCCGCCGGAGCCGGCCGAGCCGTCGCTGGAAGACGTATTCGTCTCGCTCGCGCGCAAGCAGAAGAGATCGCGGGAGGAGGTTGCGGCATGAAACGGTTCCTGGCCCTCGCCCGCAAGGAGTTTCTCCAGCTCAAGAGGGACCCGCTGACCCTGCGCATGATCGTCATGGTCCCGCTCCTCCAGACCATGATCTTCGGCTACGCGATCAACTACGACGTCAAGCACCTGACGACGGCCGTCCTCGACGAATCGCACTCGTACGAAAGCCGCGAGCTCGTCTCGAAAATGACCGCGAGCGAGTATTTCGACGTCGTGAGGTACGTGGATTCGCAGTCGGAGCTCCGGCGCGAGATCGACTCGGCGCACGCGTCCGTCGGCCTCGTGATCGACGCGGATTTCGGGAAGGACATCCACCGCGGCGCGCCGGCGCACGCGCTTCTCATCGTGAACGCGTCGGACACGACGACAGCGTCGCAGGCGATGTCGATCGCGAGCGGCATCGCGAACGGCCTGTCGATCCGCCTTCTCGCGCAGCGAGCGGGGTGGAAGGCCCCGGATCTGCCGGTCGACGTGCGCGTCAGGCCCTGGTACAACCCCGACCTCCGGACGGCAACCTTCATCATCCCGGGCCTCATCGCGATCATCCTCACGTTCACGCTCATCCAGTTCACGGCGATGGCGATCGTGCGCGAGAGGGAGCGCGGCACGCTCGAGCAGCTCCAGGTCACGCCGGTCACGCGCGTCGAGCTCATCCTCGGCAAGATCGCGCCCTTCGTCGTGATCGGCGTTTTCCAGCTCACGTTGATCATCGCCCTGATGCGGTTCCTGTTCCAGGTGCCGATCGCGGGCAGCGTCGTCGAGCTGTACCTCGTCGGGCTCATGTTCATCGCCGCCGTCCTCGGACTCGGGATGCTCTTGTCCACGCTCGCGAAGACGCAGATGCAGGCGATGCAGATGTCGTTCTTCTTTCTCCTGCCGTTCGTCTTCCTTTCGGGCTACGTCTTCCCGATCGACGGCATGCCGAAGTTCTTCCAGATCATCACCTACGCGATCCCGGCGAAATACTTCATCCAGGTGGTGCGCGGCATCGTGCTCCGGGGCGCGGGAGTTGCCGAGCTCTGGGAGCCGATCGCGTGGCTCACCGGCTTCACGATCCTGATCATCGCGCTCGCGGTCGCGCGGTTCCAGAAGACAACGGCGTAGGCTCTGGCGCATGATGGCGGGGGCATGACGGAAGGCGAAGGCGAGGTCGGCGCCAAACCGGTCCTGAGGGGCGTCCTCCACGAGTTCGCCGCGTTCGTGGCGGCGGTCGCCGGGGGGCTCCTCGTTCTCAACGCCACCGGGCCGCGTGCGCGCATCGGGGCGATCGTCTACGGAGTCTCGCTCGTCGCGCTCTTTGCCGTGAGCGCGATCTACCACCGGCCCACGTGGTCCGAGCGCGTTCGCCTGATCCTCAGGCGCGTCGACCACTCCGCGATCTTCCTGCTCATCGCCGGAACGTACACGCCGTTCGCCTTCCTTCTCGAGAACCGCGCGGGCTGGGTCATGCTCGGCGTCGTGTGGGCGGGGGCGCTCGTCGGGATCGTCCTGTCCATCGCGTGGGTCGGGGCGCCGAAGGTCCTCGTCGCGGCCGTGTGCGTCCTCCTCGGATGGGCGGCCCTTCCGATCCTGCCGGCCCTGAAACAGGCGCTCGGAACCGGAGCCGTCGTTCTCCTCGCCGCGGGCGGCGTCGTGTACAGCCTGGGCGCGGTCGTCTATGCGATCAAGCGTCCCAATCCCTTTCCGAGGGTTTTCGGGTACCACGAGGTCTTCCACGCCCTCGTGATCGCAGCCGCCGCCTGCCACTTCGCGGTCGTCGCCCGGGCGGTCTCGGCGCTGTCGGTCTGACGCTACCGGGTCATCGTCCTGGCGCCCTCGGCGGACGCGGCCATGGCGACCTTGCCGTGCAGGACCTCGCCCGCCTTGAACTGCGCCTGGCGAGACATGTCGATCGACTCGCCCAGGATGCGGGCCATCTCCTGCGGAGCGTGGAAGCCCATGGAGTTCTCGGCGGCGACGTAATCGAGGCGCCACTGCGCCGCGCGCTGCAGCTCGCCCAGCTCCCTGATGGCCGGGTCCTTCTCCACGGCCGCGCGCCACATGGTCAGGAGGTTCGCCTTGGTCTCGACGGCCAGCTTCTTCTCCTGATCCTCCTTGGCGAGTTTCTGGAAGTCCGCCGCCTTCTCCAGCGTCTCCTTCGCCTTGGCCGCGGCGGCCGGACGGTTCCGTTCGTCGTAGGGCTTCCGCACCGCGACGATGGCGTCGATCATGGCGACCGCCGCCTGACCCGCCCGGGTCATGAGCGCGAAGTGACGGTCCTGGATCGCCTCGACCCGGCCCTTGAGCTCCTCGTCGCTGTAGGGGTGGCAGGTGGCGCAGGAGCGGTTGGCCGAAAGCAGCGGGCTGCGGACCCAGTGCTCCGAGATCTTCTGGGCGCCGTCGCGGCGGTAGGACATGTGGCAGTCGGCGCAGGCCACGCCGCTCCGGGCGTGAATTCCCTGGCTCCACATCTCGAACTCGGGGTGCTGGGCCTTGAGGACCTCCATGCCGGTCTCGGCGTGCGTCCAGTCCTTGAAGCGCTGCCCCTTCGCCTCCATGCCGTCGTAGAGGCGCTCCATCTCCTCGACCTTCAGCCCCTCGGCCCACGGGAAGAAGATCGTCGTGCCCTTGCCGCAGAAGTACTCCACGTGGCACTGGGCGCAGACGTAGGAGCGCTTCTCCTGCCGGGTGGCGTCCACGTTGGGGTCGTAGGCGCGGGCGCGGCCGCTCTTGCGCCAGCGTTCGACGCTCGGGAGGTGCGCCGCGTCGCCGGCGGAAGCGGCGAACTTCTGGATCCCGGTGATGAAGGCCGGCCGCGTGATGCGCAGCTCCATCGACTTCGGATCGTGGCAGTCGACGCAGGAGACCGGGTGGGCCTTGCCGCCGCCGAGCTGCTCGAGCTGCTTGTGCGTGTCCCAGTAGCTGAGGTCGCCGACCGCCGCCAGGCCCTTCTGGATCTGCTCGGCCTCGCCGGCCTGCGGAGCCGCCTCTTTTCCGAGCTTCCTGTAGAGCGGCATGATCGAGGCGTGGCAGTGCAGGCAGTTACCCGACTGCTTGTTCTCGGCGGGGACGTTGCGCTTCGTGTTCTCCTGGTCGAAGAGCATGAAACTGTGGCCGCGGCGGTCGCGGAAGTCGACCGCGAACAGGTACCCGGCGAAGATCCGCGTCAGCCACGGGTCTCGCGCCGCCTTCTGGGGGGGCACCACGCCCTCGGCTCCGCCCCAGCCGCCGCCGTACTTGGTGTGGGTCGGCTCGGAAGTGCGCTTGTAGCCGTCGAACTCGCGAGGCCAGTTCGTGCCCCACTTGGCCGGGTCTACGTCGTTCTCCGTCACCTCCACGAGCTTGACGTAGGAGTTCTTGGCCTCCTGCTTCCGCTCAGCGATGTTGACGAGCAGGGCGGCGGCGCCGATGGCGCCGAGGGCGAAGGCGCCCGCGACGAGCGCGATGAGGAGCCCGCGCTTTTTCCGGGGGGCCTGGTTCTCTGCGGTCATGAGGTGCTCCTTCTTGGGCGGTTGAACGCGCGAGTTCGGTGGTCAACGCTGGTGGCCGACCGAAGCGTGGCAACGGACGCAAGAGACGTCGCCGCCATGGGCCATCGAGTCGACCAAGTCGGCGTGGCAACGGCGGCAGTTGGCCTCGACCACGACCGAGCTCTCCGGTCGGGCCCGGATGACGTCCGCGTATCCACCCAGCGTGAAGGCCATGGAGTGGTGCCAGCCGTTGAGAGCCTTGACCACGTATTTGGAGACCGGCCCGGCCGGCGTGTGACAGTCGTTGCAGGTGGCAACCTGGTGATGCGGGGCGGCCTGCCAGCCGGCGTAGTGCGCGCTCATGACGTGGCAGTTGGCGCAGGTGGCCGGGTCGTTTCCCATGTAGGAAGAGCCCTTGGCGTAGTGGAAGGCGTAGGCGCCGATCCCGACCGCCAGGCCGGCCACGGCGGCGGCCAGCGTCAGGGGGACGGGGAGGAGGGAGAAGCCGCGACTCGTCTTCATCAACGTCTTGGCGCGTGACCTTCTCGAAGGTATGAATCACGGCGCTTCCTCGTCGATGAAACAGGTGAATCAAGGGAATTCGATCAGGTCCGCGTTCCCTCGTTGAGCAGGCCGAGAAAGGCCGTACGGGCGAAGACGGGGCAGCCGCGTGAGGAGCCCTCGCCCCTCCGCTTCATTCGTCTTCAGTGGCCGGAGCAGGCGGGGACGGTCCCGAGCGCAACCTCGTCCCCGCGAGACTCGAGCTTCCCGCGAGACGCGAGGAAAGCCAGCACTTCGTGGAACGAGAAGCGGTCGCCGTGGCAGTTCCCGTACACCGCGTTCGCGCCGAACGCGCCGGCCGCCGCGTTCCGGAGAGCTTCGACGCTCGCCACCCCTCCCATCTGCTGGAGCAGGGAGAGCAGTTCGTGGCCGAAGACGGGCGCGCGCGGCGAGGTGAGAGAGTCCATGCGAAGAGGCTAACACGCGACCGGACGACTCTTCCGCGCATTCCGCGCCGCTCCGACGCTCCAGGCGCACGTTGACGGCCTTTCACCTCGATCGGGCCCGTCAGCGAACCTTCGTCGGCTGGCTCCTCTCGATCCGCCGGTCTAGGTCGAGCCAGGCGTCGTCCTTCCGGACCCTGCCCTGCGAGAGATACGCCCAATGCCCGGCGAACGCGCCGCGCGCCGGGAGGGTCTTCTCGGCTTTCTTCACGTCGCCCTCGCCGGGTGCCGGGGACGCCTGAGGCCCGAGCGCGGCGAACGCGGCGTCGAAGAGTCGCGTTCCTCCTCTTCGTTCCTCTTCTGCCGCGAGGTGAGGTAGCCGAGGAAGTACAAGGCCTGGAAGGAACGGGGATTCGACACGAGCACTTTCCGGAAGGTCTGCTCGGCGCCGGCGGCGTCTCCCCTGGCGAGCGCCACCTCCCCGGAGCGCACGACCCACCCGGTTTCCTCCGTGTAGATCCCGCCCGCGCTCTCGTAGTTCTTCTTCGCCGCCGCGAGGTCCCGCAGCGGACCGGAGGCGGGATCCGCGAGGAGGTCGCCGAGCGCGCCGTGCCCTCTCTGGCTCCGCGGCTGGATCTTCAGGAGCGCCTCGAACTCCGCCTTCGCCGCGACGCGGTCGCCCCGCTCGAGGAGCAGGTTTCCGAGCGTGTACCGGCAGTCCTCGTGCCGCGGGTCGATCTCGAGCGCCTTCCGGTACGCCGCGATAGACGCGCCGAAGTCGCCCTTCGCGAACGCGGCCCGCGCTCCGTTGTAGGCATCCCAGAACGCGAGCGTCTTCGCGCGCACGTCCGGAAGGACGCGCGGCGCCGCTTCCCCCTCGACGAGCAAGTACGCGCCGTCGCCCGCGAGGTCGCGGAACGTGGCCGTCGTGCCGGAGGGCCAGCGAACGGTCAGGACGTCGGCCTTCGTCCCGGTTCCGAGGCCGAAGATTGCCTCAGGCGCGCTCTGCGACAAGTACGAGGAGCCCGCGCCGATCTCGCGAACCTGGCGCTTGCCGCCCGTCTCGAGGACGAGCTTCGTCCCGAACGCGGAGCGGTTCGACTTCCTGCCTTCGCACCGGATCGCGATCCGGTGATTCGAGGGGCCGCCCTCTGCCTTCAGGAGCACGAGCTTCCCCCCGTTCACGACGACGGCGACCTCCTCGCGGAGATCCCCGTCCACGTCGGCGATCGCGAGCCCGCGACCGACGCGGGGCACGGTCAGGTCCGGGCCCGAGAGCGGCGCAACGTCGACGAAGCCCTTCTCGCCGAGGTTCCGGAAGAGGCGCATCGGCATCGGCACGAGCTTCCGCGTGTCGGAGGGCACCTCGAACGTGGAGCCGTCCGACACGACGAGGTCGGGCAGCCCGTCGCCGTCCACGTCGAGGAACGCGGTCCCCCACGCGATGTCGTCCGTCGAGACCTGCCCGAGGCCGGTTCGCTCGGCGGCGTCCTCGAAGTCGAGCGTCCGGCTCTTCCCGCTTCCGAGCTTGTTGAGGTAGAGGGCGTTCGCCTCGGCGATCCAGTGCGTGACGAAGAGATCGGGCGCCCCGTCGCCGTTCGCGTCGCCCACCGCGATCCCCATCGCGCCCCGGTAGTCGGCCACGTGCGCCTCGTGTCCGCGGTCGGAGAAGAGGCCGTTCCCCTCGTTCACGAACAGCGCGCCCTCGGAGACGTCGTTCGCCACGTAGAGGTCGGGCTTCCCGTCGTCGTTCAGGTCCGCGAACGTGGCCGAAAGGCTGCGCCCCTCGGCGTTCGCGATCCCGGCCTCGACGGCCATCTCCCGGAAGCGACCTTTCCCCTCGTTGTGGAAGTAGAGGTTCGCGATCGGCGGGTACGAGGAGGGGTTGATCGTGAACGGGCTCGTCGCGTGCCCGAACTTCGAAGCCTTTCCGGCGTCCTTCGGGTCGAACCGGTAGTCGACGTAGCCGCAGACGTAGAGGTCGAGAAGGCCGTCGCCGTCCGCGTCGCCCCAGACCGCGCCCGTAAAGAACCCCTTGAACCCGGCGACCCCCGAGGCCTTCGTGACGTCCTCGAACGTGCCGTCGCCCCGGTTGTGGAAGAGGCGGACCCCGCCATACGACGTGACGACGAGGTCGGGGTGGCCGTCGTTGTCGAGGTCGCCCCACGCGGCGCCCATGAACGTTCCCTTCAGTTCGCCGAGCCCTGCCTCGGCGGTCACGTCGGTGAACGCGCCGCCGTCGTTCCGGTAGAGACGGCATCCCCCCTTCGCGGCGTGGACTTCGTCGGGCGTCAGCGTCAGGGGGCCGACCGTGTCGACGACGAAGAGGTCCCAGTCGCCGTCGCCGTCGTAGTCCGCGAAGGCGCAGCCCGAGCCCATGTCCTCGGGGAGCTGCGTCGATCGCGGGCCCGCCGAGAAGTGCGTGAAGTCGAGCCCGCGGCTCTTCGCCACGTCTTTGAACAGGACGCCCCATCCGGCGCCCGAGGCGTCTTTCTTGAGGACGTCCGTGATTCCTTCGACGTTCCCCCCGGGCGTGTAGGGCGCTTCCTCGCCCTTTCGCGTGAACCAGAGAACCGCGCACGCCCCGAGGCCCGCCAGCCCGAGGGCCATGAGGACGCGCCTGTGCGTCCAGCGCTTCAGGGCGAGCCGCTGGGCCACGTCAGTCGACGATCTCGACCGTCGTCCGCGCCTGCGCGAGATCGGTGATCGGCGCCGAGAGACCCTTGCCCGGGAAGAGGAAGTCGACGAGGTACTGGTCCAGCTTCCGGTAGTGGAGCGTCGCGAGGATGTCGAGCTTTCCCCGCGGCGGCGCCGGGATCGTCACGTCGCGCGAGGGCTTCGAGACGGCCGGCGTGCCGGGGCAACCGAACGCGTACTCGGCGGCGTCGGAGTAGCCCGGGAAGAGGCTCCGCCTGTACCTCACGCCGACCATCTCCCAGAGATTGTGCCGGTCGATGAGATTGCCGTACTGGTCCACCGGCTCTGCCTTGAAGAGGAAGGTGCCGGGCGGGATCATCTTCTTCTCGTCAGGCTTCCCCGACGCGAAGACGATTCGGCCGGTTTCGTCCTTCACCTCGACCTCGACCCACGACTGGATCAGGTCGAGCGGTCCCGTCGGATAGTCGTGCCCGACCTTGTTCGAGGTGATGACGACGCGCAGCTTCAGGGGCTCGCCCCGCCGCGCCTTCTGCGGGGCGTCGAGGTCGAGCGTAACGACTGCGCCCGTGGCCCACTTGCCCGCGATCTCCGGAACCTCGACCTCTCCCTTGAGCCACTTCTTCACGAGCGCGACCTGCTCCTCGCCTCCCTTGAGCTTCAGGAGCGCGGGCATGTACTGGTTCGCGCCGAGGAAACGATGGCTCCTGTGCTTGCGGTCCGTCGCGGTCCGGTTGTAGTCGGCCGTGTCGCCGGACGCGGGCTCGCGGCCGTCGAGGAGCGGCATGTGGCACTCGCGACACTCCACCGTCCTCTTCGCGTCTTTCGGGTGGTTCCACTTGCTCTTGCGCCAGTTGTCGTACTGGTTCTGGAGCTGGACCCAGCCGAAGTTGTTGACCTCCTGGTCGACGAACTGCTTGTGGCAGGCGGCGCAGTACTCCGGAGTCTTGAAAAGGCGCTTCTCGAGCGAGCTCACGTGGTGCCCCGGGTAGCTCCGGATCAGGAAGTACGAGGCGAGCTTGAGGGGGGCGCTCTTCGCCGTCTCGAAGAGGTACCGCTTCGGGGGCCTGATGACGTAGTTCGCGTTGCCCTGGACGTCCGTCTTCGTGACGGCGTGGCAGGAGAGGCACGAGACCCCTTCCTGGAATCCGAGGTCCTCCGTCAGCTTCTCCTTGAAGACGACCTTTGCTCCGGAGAACAGCGAGATCGGATCGTGGCAGCCGCCACAGTAGCGTGTCGACTCCGGGCCGTTCTGCTTTCCCATCTCCTCCTGGACCCTCTGGAAGGCCGGGTCGAGCGCGGACCAGCGATGTGCCGAGACCGACCACTCGGCGTAGATCGCGGCGTGGCATCCCGCGTCGCCGCACGACGCCGAGCCGGCGAGCGCCTCGGGGGCGAGCGCGCCGTTCGACTCGGTCCGCGCCAGGCTCGGCGCGAACGGACGATCCTTTCCGTACGGCGTCCTGTAGTCGTTCGGGAATCGACCGACCGTCCTCGGGCCGTCGTAGAGGAGACTCGCCGGGAATGCGAGAAGGAGGGCGATCACGGGCACGCCGACGAGCGCCACGACGTAGCCTCGGCGCGCGGCGGAGAAGGCCTCGACGCTCACGCCCTCGGCCGGGCTCCTTTTGCGCAGCGGCCAGAGATGCGCGAAGAGGAGAACGGCCAGAGCGATCGACGGAACGAGGTGGAGCGTCCGGGCGAACGGCGGTACGCGGTCCGAGAAGAGAGCGAGGTACGCCACCCAGAGTCCGGTCCCTTCGGCGAGGACGATTGCGCCGAGCCCGCAGTAGCCGAGCACTTTCGAGGGCGTCAGCGCGTCGGCCCGGTACTCGAGAAAATGCCGCCAGAGGTAGAGCCCGACCGGAACGAGCGACAGGAAGCCCGCCACGGTATGGAGGAGGACAGTCCACTCCAGGATGGGCGAGAAGGCGAAGAACCTCAGCGGCAAGCCGCTCACCACGAGATAGACCAGGAGCCCGGCGGCGATCCGGGAGAGGAGGCCGGACCATCCGGCGGTACGGGTGGCACGGGACCCCGGCGCGGAAATGCTCATGGAGTCGACCTCGCAAGAAAGAAGTGGAGCGACCGCCACTATCGACGATCCGGCGCCCATCCGCCTGATGCAAATGCATCACTCGCGCGTCTCACCGGGCGTCCTGTTATCGAAGTGTTTCGCCGGGCGGCGCGGACTTAGGGAGCGGCTAGTTCTCCTCGAACCCGCGCCCCGCCCCACAGACGTCCGGCATGCCGCACGGGCCCCCGCCGCAAGCCGTCGACGGGTCGAAGGCGCCGCTCGTCGGCGACGAAGTCTGAGCCGCGAAAGTCGAGAGCAGGCGCGAAACCTTCTTCGAGCCGCACGACGAGCACTTCGGCGGCCGCGCCGTGTCGCCCGCGAGGACGAGGTCCTCGGTCTTCTTTCCACAATCCGAACAGCGATATTCCAGAAGAGGCATGGAATGCTCCCGCCCTGATTCTACGGCCACCGTTCGCCTGGTTCAGATGCCCCTTGCGGACGGGCCCCGTGCGGCCCCACGTTGAAGCGGGGGCTGAAGAGAGCTTCCCCGAGGAGGTTTCATGCGCGTCCAGGACGTGATGACCCGCCAGGTGGAGACGATCGATCGCCAGGAGAACGCACAGGTCGCGTTCGACACGATGAAGCTCAAGGGCATCCGGCATCTCGTGGTCAAGACCGACTCGGAGCTCGTGGGCGTGCTCTCGCAGCGCGACCTCGGTGTGCCCGAAGAGTACGACTTCCGCGAGAAGCGCCGCGTGGGCGAGCTGATGTCGACGCGCGTCGTGACGGCCAGCCCGAACATGTCAGTCAAGCAGGCCGCGAACCTGATGCGCGGCCGTACGATCGGGTGCCTGCCCGTCGTGAAGGAGGGGTACCCGAGCCGGCTCGTCGGAATCGTCACGGTGTCGGATCTTCTCGAGCTGCTCGGGCGCGGGATCGACCGCCCGTCGCCGGGCAAACGGGCGACGCTCAAGGCCCGTGCCCCACGCATCGACTCCAAGGCGAAGCGAATGCGCTGACGGTTCCGAGCGCGACGCGCGCTCCCGGCTCAGCCCCGGATTTCCGAGAAGCGCGCGACGCGCACGAATTGGTCGCGGATCGAGCGCAAGAGCGCGATGCGGTTCGCCCTCACCTCGGGGTCCTCGGCCATGACGAGGACCTCCGTGAAGAAGAGGTCCAGGCTCGGACCGAGAGACGCCATGATGGAAAGCGCGTCGCGGTACCGGCGATTTGCCACGAGGTCGTCGAGCATGCCGCGCGCCTGCAGATAGTCGAGCGCGAGCGCCTTCTCGGCGTCGTCGGTCATCTTCGCCGGGTCGGGTTCGGCGCCTTCGTCCTCGGCCTTCTCGAGGATGTTCTGCATCCTCTTGAACGCGGTCGCGAGCGGCGCGAAGTCCTGCTCCTTGCGCAGCGCCTCGACGGCTTCCACGCGCTCCGCGGCGTCCGCGAGGTCGGGGCACGCAGTCGTGAGGACGGCCGCGACGGTATCGGGCTCGTGCCCCTTGCCCTCGAGGAGGAACCGCAGGCGCTCGAGGAAGAACGCCGACAGGTCGGACAGCAGCTCGTCCTTGGTGCGCGGCAGCCCGCCGTGCAGCGCCGCGGCGTCGGCGCACGCGGCCGGCAGGTCGAGGCGCCATTTCTTGTCGAGGAGGATCCTCACGACGCCGAGGGCCGCGCGCCGCAGCGCGTACGGGTCCCTCGAGCCGGTCGGCGCGAGGCCGAGGCCGAAGAGACCCGTGAGCGTGTCGAGGCGGTCGGCGAGCGCCACGGCACCGCCCACGTCCCCCCGCGGCACGCCGTCGTCGGCCGAAGACGGCCGGTAGTGGTCGTACAGCGCCTGCCAGACTTCCTCGCACTCGCCGTCGCGGCGGGCGTAGAGACCCCCCACGACGCCCTGCAGGTCGGGGAACTCGCGCACCATGTCGGTCACGAGGTCCGCCTTCACGAGCCTCGCCGCACGCACGAGCATCCCGTCGAGGTGCGAAAGCCCGAGGCGCGCGGCGAGCTTCTCGGTGAGGTCCTGAATGCGGCCCGTCTTCTTGAGATAGTCGCCGAGCGATTCCTGGAACTGCAGCTTGCCCAGCCGCGGGAGGCGGTCCTCGAGCCTCGTCTTCCCGTCGTCGTCCCAGAAGAAGCGTGCGTCCGAGAAGCGCGCGGCGGTGACCCACTCGTTGCCCTTCGCGATCAGGCCCTTCGGGTCGCCCGCCTGGTCGCAAACGGCGAGGAAGTGCGGAGCGAGCCGGCCTCCCGCGCGCACGGGCAGCATCTTCTGGTGCTCGCGCATGGAGGTGACGAGAATCTCTTCCGGCAGCTCGAGGAACGCGGGGTCGTAAGAGCCGCGCACGACGCCGGGCGACTCCACGAGGTGCGCCCAGGTGTCGAGAAGGGCCGCGTCGTCGGCGGGCTCGCCTCCGACCTCGGCCGCGAGGGCGCGGGAGAGCTCCTCGAAGCGGGCCCGCCGGACGACGAGCTCGGGCTCCACGTGCGCGGCGCGCAGCTTGTGGAGCCAGTCGGAGACGCCCGTCGCGACGATGCGCCCCGGGGCGAGCGTGCGGTGGCCGTAGGTCGTGCGCCCGCTCTCGACACCGAAGAGCGTCATCGGGATCACGAGCCCGTCGAACAGCGCGAGCACGGAGTGGACCGGCCGGATCCACTCGGGCGTGCCGTCGCCCCAGCGCATCATGCGCGGGAACGTCATCTTCTCGACGAGCGGCGGGAGGATCTCCCCGATCACCTCGCTTGCCGGACGCCCGGGCGTCACCTTGCGCGCGACGAGGTAAGCGCCCTTCGGCAGCGACGCGACGCGAAGGTCCTCCACGGCGACTCCGTGCGCCTTTGCGAAGCCCACAGCGGCCTTCGTCGGGCTGCCGTCGGCGTCGTAGCCGACCGAAGCCGGCGGGCCCGTGACTTCGGATTCGACGTCTCTCTGGTGGTCGGCCACGTCCACGCCGACGAGTGCGAGCCGCCGCGACGTGGAGTGCACGGCGAGAGTGCCCCCGAGCCGCGCCTCGGCGAAGGCGGCCGTCACGCGCGCGAGGAGCTCCTCGCGAGCCGTCGGCAGGACGCCCGCGGGTATCTCCTCGGCGAGAATCTCGAAGAGCAGCTCAGCCATTCCCGGCCTCGTCGTGCGGCGCCGGTGACGCCGGCTTCGGAAGGAGAGGGAATCCCTGGGCCTCTCGCGAGGCCACGTACGCGTTCGCGCAGCCCACCGCGAGCTCGCGCACCCGCCGGATGACCCCGACGCGATCCGTCGCCGAGACGGCGCCGCGCGCGTCGAGGATGTTGAACGCGTGCGAGCACTTCAGCGCGAGGTCGTAAGCCGGGAGCACGAGCCCCGCATCGAGGCAGCGCGCCGCCTCGGCCTCGAATCGCTCGAACAGCGTCTGCCAAAGAGCGGTGTCGGCCACTTCGAATCCGTATTTCGAGACCTCGTATTCATCCTGCTTGCGCACCTCGCCGTACGTGATGCCGGGCGCCCACTCGATGTCGTACACGCTCTCGCGCCTCGCGAGAAACATCGTGATGCGCTCGAGTCCGTAGGTGATCTCACCCGTGATCGGGGCGAGGTCGATGCCGCCGGCCTGCTGGAAGTACGTGAACTGCGTGATCTCCATGCCGTCGAGCAGGACCTGCCAGCCGACCCCCCACGCCCCGAGCGTCGGCGACTCCCAGTTGTCCTCCTCGAAGCGGAGGTCGTGCTCCTTCGGGTCGATGCCGAGGGCCACGAGGCTCTCGACGTAGAGGTCCTGGATGTCGGGCGGCGCCGGCTTCAGGACGACCTGGTACTGCTGGTGCTTCACGAGCCGGAACGGATTCGCGCCGTAGCGCCCGTCGGTCGGACGGCGCGAGGGCTGCACGTATGCCGCCCGCCACGGCTCCGGTCCGAGGACGCGCAGGAACGTGGCCGGATGCATCGTCCCGGCCCCCACTTCGACGTCCCAGGGCTGCTCGAGAAGACAGCCCTTCGACGCCCAGTAGGTCGACAACCTGAGGATGAGAGTCTGCAGGTCCATTCTGTGAGCCCGTCTTGAGGCTGCCAAGTGTACCGAATCGGGCGCTCAGGAGAGCGCGCCGAGGAACCGATAGCTCTTCAGCTCGTGTCCGAGGAAGCTCCGGCGCGCATCCCGCGCGAGGCTCTCGAGGGCGCCGAGCGCCGCCTGCGTCGGCGGCTTCTTCGAAAGGGTGACGAGGGGAACCTTTCTCATCACCCCGATGAGCGCGCGGGCCTCCTCCGGCACGTCGTCCTCGGGCAGGACTCCGGCGAACCGCAGAAGCCACACTTCGAAGTACCGCGCGGCGAGCGGCGCGGGGACACCCGCCTCGAGGGCGTCGAGGACGTGCCTCACGAGGCGGAAAACGTCGCCTCCCAGCTCGGACTCGGGCACGAACGTGAGCGCGCTCTCCGCGAGGTACGGGAGGAGCATCGCGGTTTCGGCCTGCGACGCGAGCCCGAACGCGCTCGCGACGATCTCGAGGGCGTCGACGCGCGCGAGATCGGCCCCCTCGCGCCGGAAATACGTGAGCGAGACCTCCGTGAGGAGCTGCAGCGCGGCGGCCCGCTTCGACCGCCCGCGCGCGCCGCGCACGGCGGCGCGCACGACGCCGTGGTCTTTCGTGAGCAGCGCGACCACGAGATCCTTCTCCGAGAGAGGGTCGAGCTTCAGAATGAAAGCCGTGGTGGAGACGAGCGACATGCGGGGCGATTCTGCTCCCGCGGGCTGGAGCGGCCTGCCGAAGGCCGTCGTGCGCCTCGGCTGGGTCTCCCTTCTCACGGACGTGTCGTCCGAAATGATCGTCCCCCTCCTCCCGGCGTTCCTCACGACCCTCTCGGGCGTCCCGGCGACGGCGCTCGGCTGGATCGAGGGCGTAGCCGACGCGACAGCGTCGTTCGTGAAGATTCTCTCGGGAAGGTGGGCCGACCGTGCGAAGGCAAAGAAACCACTCGTCCTCCTCGGCTACGGGCTCTCGTCGGTCGCGCGGCCGCTCATCGGCCTCGCGCCGAGCTGGCCTACCGTCGTCCTGATCCGCTTTTTCGACCGGATCGGCAAGGGCGTCCGTACGGCCCCTCGCGACACGATGATCGCGGCCGCCGCGCCGCCCAATCGCCGCGGCGCGGCCTTCGGCCTCCACCGCGGGTTCGACAACGCGGGGGCCGTCTTCGGCCCCCTGCTGGCGGCCGGCCTCGTCGGGTGGCTCGGACTCTCCCTGCGCAGCGTCTTCCTCCTGGCGGCAATTCCCGCGGCCCTCTCTCTTCTCGTGCTGGCGTTCGGCGTGAAGGAATCGACCGAAGAGGCGCGCTCCTCGCCGAGCGGGGCCCCCCCTCCTTGGCGCGTGAACTCGCTTCGCTCAGACAGCACGCGCCGGCGTCGGAGGGCACCCCGCCTCGCTCGTCGCGCTTGGATCGCCCGGCCTCGCTCTCTTTACCATTCGAAGAAAAAACCACCGGCTCCCCGGCCCGGGCCCCACACGAAGCGCACGGGTCCGAAGCCAATCTTCCCCCGGTCTTCTGGCGGACCGCGGGCGCCTTCGGCCTCTTCGCCCTCGCAGCCTCGTCGGACACGTTCCTCCTCCTCAAGGCGAAGGAGATCGGGATCGCCGCCGGCTGGCTTCCCGTCCTCTGGGCGTTCTCGAACGGGATCAAGTCCCTCTTTTCGACGTGGGGAGGGGGGCTGTCCGACCGGTACGGGCGGCGGCGGCTTCTGGTCGCCGCCTGGGGGCTCTACGCGGCTTGCTACGCGGGCTTCGCGTTCGTTTCGTCGGCCGGGCCGCTCGTCGCGCTCGTCGGCGTCTACTCGCTCTACTACGCGCTCTCGGAGGGCACCGAGCGCGCGCTCGTCACGGATCTCGTTCCACCGGCGCTGCGCGGGCGGGCGTTCGGGTGGATGAACGGCCTGATCGGCTTCGCGGCGCTGCCCGCGAGCGTCGGCTTCGGGCTCATCTGGGAGCACGCGGGTTCGAAAACGGCGTTCCTGGCGGGAGCCGCGATCGCCGGTGTCTCCGTGGCCGTCCTCCTCGTCCTGCGGTTTCCCCGCCCGCGCCGCACCGGGTAAGATCCCCGACATGTCAGGACCCGTCTGGAAACGCCTCCGCCTCAAGGGCACCTGCGACGCCTGCGGCGAGACCTGCGACGAGCTTTTCGCCTCGGGTACCGTGGTCGACTTCAAGTTCACGCCCGACTCGCGTTATTGCGCTTCCTGCTATGCCCGCTACGCGGGCCGCTACGACGAGCTGAACCCGAAAGCCGTCGATGAGCAGCAGTACCCGCCCTCTCTCTCGCGCCCCATCGCCAAGGGTGACATGCCGGATTGAGCGTCCTTCTGGAGCGTTTCGCCGGCTCGCCGCTCCTTCCGATCGCCGAAAAGGTCGCGGAGGGCCGCCGTCTCTCGTTCGACGACGGCGTCGCCCTTTTCCGGTCGCCCGACGTCCTCGGCGTCGGCGCCCTCGCGAACTTCGTGCGCGAGACTAGGCACGGCAACACCGGCTACTACAACGTGAATCGCTACCTGAACCCCACGAACCTCTGCTGGGTGGACTGCGCGCTGTGCGCCTGGGCGCGGAAGCCCGGAGTGGACGGCGGCTACACGATGTCCATCGAGGAAGCCGTCGCGGAGTCCGCCGCGGGCTGGCACGACGGGATTACCGAGCTCCACATCGTGGGCGGGCTCCACCCGTCGCTCCCCTACTCCTGGTACCTCGATCTCCTCCGCGCGCTCAAGGCCCGCTTCCCGGGCGTCCACCTCAAGGCCTGGACGATGGTGGAGCTCGACTGGATCGCGCGAGTCGGCAAGCGGGACGTCGTCGAGGTCATCCGGGACCTCAAGGCCGCCGGCATGGACTCGTGCCCCGGCGGCGGCGCCGAGATCTTCGCAAAGCGCGTCCGCGACGTCATCTGCCGCGACAAGATCTCCGGAGAGCGCTGGCTCGAAGTCGCGCGCCTCTGCCACGAGAACGGCCTCCCGACGAACGTCACGATGCTCTACGGCAGCGTCGAGACCGTCGAGGAACGAGCCGACCACCTCGTGCGCATCCGCGAGCTGCAGGACGAGACGGCGGGCTTCCTCGGCTTCATCCCGCTCGCGTTTCATCCCGAGGAGACGCAGCTCCCCCACCTTCCGCCGGCGACGGGTCTCACGGACCTCAAGGTCATCGCCGTCGCGCGCCTCATGCTCGACAACGTCGAGCACGTCAAGGCGTACTGGGTTCAGATCGGCGAGAAGCTCGCGCCCGTGGCGCTCCACTTCGGCGCGGACGACCTCGTGGGCACCGTGACCGAGGAGACCATCACCCACGCGGCGGGCGCGAAGACCGAGTCCGGCGTTTCGCGCGCCGAGATGGAGCGGATGATCCGGGGCGCCGGCCGCGAGCCCTTCGAGCGCGACGCGTTTTACGAGCGCGTCGTGCGCGACGCGGACGGCCGCGTCCTCCGCGCGAACCGCCACGACTTCGCGGCCGTTCTCGAAGCGGCACCTGCCGGCTCGGCGAGACACCTTTCTTCGCTGGACGCCGCGCTCGCCTCCAGCTAGACGTCTTTTTTCCGAAGCTCTTGCGGGCCGCGGAATGATCCGCTAAAATTTCTCCGCTTCAACGTCGTCGTACGGGTCCGGGGGAATAGCGAGACGTGTTGATCTCCTGCATTCTTGCGGTCACGCTGTTCTCTCGCGCGCCGATTCCAAACTCCCCCGCGGTGGCTCTGCAGCCGCTCGGCGAGGTGGACGAGCGCGTCGTCGAGGACCTCGCACGGAACCTGAGCAATCTTTTCGGACTGAGCGTCACGGTTCTCCCCAGAGAGCCCTTGCCCGAATCCGCGTATTACGCGCCGCGGGACCGGTACCGTGCCGGAGACCTCGTGGAGTTCCTCGACCGCACGACCGCGGCGGCGATTCCTCACGTCCTCGGCGTCACGGCCCGGGACATCTCGGCGCCGAAGGGAAACATTCCGGACTGGGGCGTCCTCGGCGTCGCGCGGAGCGGCGGCCGGCCCGGCGTCGTCTCGACGTATCGGATGCACGCGGGTGACGCGTCGGACCTCGTGATCTCGAAGCGGCTCGATCGCGTCGCGGCGCACGAACTCGGCCATGAGCTCGGCCTCTCGCACTGCGCGACGCCGCATTGCCTCATGCACGACGCGGAGGGCAGCATCCGCACCGTCGACTCGGCGACGGGGTTCTGCGAGATGTGCGCCCAAGCTCTGGCGGAGGCGCTCCGCTAGCGCGACCCCCCGGCCTCAAGCGTTGGAGCTGCCCGGACCCGTCCTGTCATTCGGGCTTCACGGCCGCGAGGAATTTCAGCGCCTGTCCGCGCCCGCTGCCGCGCTGGACGTAGAGGCGGACGTACTTGCCTTTCGGCGCCTTCCGGATCTGCGCCTGCAGCTCGTCCACCGATCCCACGGCGGTGCCGTTCACCTCGAGGATGACGTCTCCTTCCTGGAGGTTCGCGTCGCCCGCGGGCGAGACCGGCTTGACGTGCGTGACGAGGACGCCCTTCTGGATCTCACGATCGAGGCCGTACGCCCGGCGCGCCTGCGGGGTGAGCTCGTCGACCTCGAGGCCGAGCATCTTCTGCTTGCCGGCCTTCGAATCCTCTTCATCTTTGGCCGGCTTTTCGCCGACCTCGACCCGCTCTTCGAGCGTCGCGACGGCGGTCTTCTCCTTGCCGTCGCGGAGGAACGCGATCGTCACCTTCGTGCCCGGGCCTTTGCCCGCAACGTAGTCGATCAGGTCGCGGTTGCTCTTGACGGCGACGTCGTCCACCTTCGTGATGATGTCTTCCCGCTTCAGCCCGGCCTTTTCAGCGGGCTTTCCGGGCTCGACCGAGGTCACGAGGGCGCCTTCCGGATTCTTCAGGTCGTAGGCCTCCTGCCACTTCTTGTCGATCGACTCGATGCCGACGCCGAGGAAGCCGCGGACGACCTTTCCTTTCCGGAGCTGGGGCATCAGGCGCTTGGCCATGTTCACGGGAACCGCGAAACCGATGTTCTGCGCACGCGCAATCGCGGTGTTGATCCCGACCACCTCGCCCGCCACGTTCACGAGCGGCCCGCCCGAGTTGCCGAAGTTGATCGCCGCGTCGGTCTGCAGGAGGCTCTCGAAATTCGCGGTCGCGCGGGAGAGGCCCGCGAACCGGCCCTTGCCGGAGATGACGCCGACGGTCACCGATTTGTCGAACTGGAGCGGGTCGCCGATCGCCATGACCCACTCGCCCACGCGGATGCGGTCCGAATCTCCGAGCCGCACGGTGGGGAACGGCCGGGCGCCGTCGATCTTCAGGAGCGCGAGATCCGAGGCCGGGTCGCGGCCCACGATCTTCGCCGCATAGTCGTCCTTGTCGCCGACCTTGACCTCGACCTTGTCGGCCCCCTCGATGACGTGGTTGTTCGTCAGAATGTAGCCGTCACTCTCGATGAGGAAGCCCGTGCCGCCCGAGAGCTGCTTCTGGTCCTCGTCGTCGTCGGAACCCCTCCGCCGCGGTCCGTCCGGGCCGAAGAAGAACTCGAACGGGTCGGCGCCGTCCGGGTTTCCGAAGTTGTGGAAGCGCCGGCGGCGCTTGTCGGCCTTGATGATGTCCGTCGCCGTCACCGAGACGATGGCCGGCATGACCTGCTCGGCGATGTCGGCGAACGACGGAAGCCCGACCGCCTGAGGGGCGCGGACCGGAGACGACGACGCCGCGGCGGGCGCGGCGGCCGTCTTCTGGGCCGACGCGTGCCTCGTGAAGTCGAGACTGCCGGCGAGGATCATCCCGAAGACGACCGAGCCGGTGAGGATAGCCGCGAGAGACAGAACCTTCGTTTTCGTACGCATACCGTCCATAGATGATAGATCCTCATCGAGGGACGGCCTCTGCCGCCCCTCCCTCACGTCACGGGCAAAGTTCGTGCCGGACTCCCAGTGTCAAAGCGACATCCCTTCAAAGAGCGGAATGGTCGCGATAGATGCAGCGGTTCATCGCGACGGGGATGCCGGCGGCCGCGAGGCGGCTGGCCGCATTCTCGTCCACGACACCGTCCTGCATCCAGAAGAACCCCGCCCCGCGCTCGAGGGCCGCGTCGGCGATCCCCGAGACGAACTCCGAGCG
This sequence comes from Thermoanaerobaculia bacterium, assembly GCA_963821225.1. Taxonomy (GTDB): domain Bacteria; phylum Acidobacteriota; class Thermoanaerobaculia; order UBA5066; family UBA5066; genus Fen-183. The sequence continues at coordinate 86,300 of CAWGCY010000010.1, read as the reverse complement.
CCGGAAGACGTCCACGATGTCGAGCCGCACATCCTTCGGAATCGAAGCGAGATCCGGATAGCACCTCAACCCCAGGATCTCGGTATGTTCGGGGTTCACGGGAATCACGTCGAAACCCGCGCTCAAGAGGTAACTCGCGATCGCGTGCGAGGGGCGATTGTCCTTGGGAGAGCAGCCCACGACGGCGATCGTCCTGGCCGTCTTCAGGGCGCGGGCGATCTCCCCGGGATCGTTGATGCCTGCCATCTCGCCTCCTATCGGGGTCGGCCCCTCCCGGCGTATTCGTCTTCGGGGCGCATGTTGTAGAAGAACGTGACCGTCACGCCCTCGCGGTCGTGCCCGAGGTCGCTCGGCAACGGCCGAAACGCGCTCGAGCGCGCGATGGCCTGGAAGGAGGCGTTGTCGAACGGGGGATGCCCGGAGCCCGAGAGGATCGTCTCGGCTTCGACGCGGCCGTCCTTCAGGATGAAAAAGCGGATCGTGATCCGGCCCTTCACGCCGTAGCGTGCGAGAGCGGGCACATCCCAGTTCCGCTTGATCTTCCTGATCATCTCGGCGGCGTACGCTCCCCAGTCGTACCCGACCGTGTCGAACGAGAGCGGCCCCGAGTCGACGAATCCTCCTTCGCGCTCGAAGCCCCCTCCGTCCTCTCCGCCGCCTCCGGACTGGGCGGCCCTGCGGGCCGACTCGGCGGTTATCGCGCTGAGGTCGGGGCCCGGAATTCCGAGCAGCCGGCGCCGCGCTTCCCGCTCTTCGGCAGTCGGCGGCTGAACCAGTCCGCCGGGCGCGAGGTCCGTGAGCTTCGGCCTCTCGCCCGCAGGGTTTCCCGCGGGCGCGGGCGCGGCCCTCGGACCAGACTTCCCGGGGTCGAGGTCGCGAATGCCCGCCTGTGGATAGGCTTTCGGCATCGGCATCGGCGGGAGGGCGCGGTCCCCGCCGTGCGCCTGCCGGTCGAGGTCCGACGACAGCCCGGCCTTCGGCGCCTCCTTCGCGCGCGCGCCGGGCGCCGGGAAGAACTGGACGGGGATCGCCGGATCGGGCGGCGGCGCACTCATGAGGGCCTGGATGCCGAGCGGGTCCATCTCGTTCTGCGCGGCGGTGCGAGCCGGAAGTTTCACCGTCACGAGGGCGATGACGAGGAGGAGGTGCAGGATGACGGAGACCGCGAATGCGCGCTCGGTGTTGATTCGCCGGGCGTCGCCCTGCGCGACGGCGGCCGGCGTCAGGAACTCCGGCGCCGGAATCAGGGCTTTCTCGTCGAACGGGTCTTCCCCGGGGGGCAGGCCCTTCCTGGGAGGCCAAGCCTCGGCGGTTTCCGCGCCCTCGACAACTTCGTCGTTCAGAGGGATGACGATGAGATCGCTGATGTCTTGCCTCGGGAGGCCGATTCGTGGCGCGCCGGGCCTCCCCTCATGGGAAGTTCGTGCCACGTCGATCCGCTGCGCATGTTACGCGGTTTCAGGCCCTTTCAGGCGCTCGGCCCTTGCCCCGGGACGCGTCGCGACCTATAATCCGTCAGCAGACTTTCAAGGGGCTTGAAAGGGGGCACACGCCCTCTTTTTTTTGCCTCAAAACGGCTCCAGAGAGGTACGAAACGGCACCATGAACCAGGCGGCGCTCCCCTTCGACGGCGGCACGGCGGACCTCCTTCGCGCGCGCATCGCCGCGCTGGGGCTGGAGCTCTGCCACGTCGAATGGAAGAAGGGCTCGCGCGCCACCCTGACGCTCACGGTGGACAAGCCGGCCGGTGTGACGCTTCAGGACTGCGAGGCGGCCTCGCGCGCGGCTTCGGAGATCCTCGACCCCCTTGAGGAGCAGCTCCCGAAGTACGCGCTCGAGGTTTCCTCGCCCGGCCTCGACCGGCCGTTGTGGACCCTCGCGGACTGCGTCCGCTTCCGCGGCCGGCGCGTCACGGTGCGGCTCGCCGCCGGCGCGGAGGGGACCTCGCGCCTCAAGGGAGTTCTCGAGGGCGTCCAGGGGGAGGCCCTGACGGTCCTTGATGAGGATCGGCACCGACGATACACTGTGCGATTCGGCGACGTCCGGCTCGTCCGTCTCGTCCCCGAGCTCTGAACAGAATGCGGCCCACGGAGAACACGACACGATGAGTGCGACTCAACCCCCGACGGAAAGCGGCGCGGCGCCGGAAAAGGCCGAAAAGAAGGCGGGCAAGGGCTCGCGCGGCGGCGCCAAGAGCCGCGCGGCGAAGGCCTCGAAAGCGGCCCAGGCCCCGCCGGCGACGCGCGCCGACGAGATCATCGAAGCCCTGCGCGCGGCCTCGCGCGACAAGGAGATCGATTTCGAAAGGCTCGTCGCCGCGCTGGAGGAAGCCATCGCGACGGCCGCCCGCAAGGTCTACAAGGTCCGCGAAATGGCTGCCCGATTCGACCAGAAGACCGGGACGCTGACGGCATGGACTCCTTACCGGATCGTGGCCGAAAAGACGATCAAGCCGGAAGAGGGTGCGCCCACGGCCGCGATCGACCCTGACGACGTGCCGCTCGGACAGGCGGCGGCGGCGGCGCCCGCTCCAGCCGCGCCCGTCGACCCGGAGAAGGAGATCCGGCTGCCGTACATCGAGGTGCTCCCCGAGGAGGCGCACGCGCTCCTTCTGGGCGATCTCGCGGGCCAGAGCTGGGAAATCGTGCGGAATCCGAAAGGCGAGGGATCGGTGGGCGAGGAATCGCTGATCGAGCCGGCCGCGATGGAGCTCGGCGACGAGATCCGCCTTTATCGCTCGACCGAGGGCCTCGGGCGCATCGCCGCCCAGAGCGCCAAGCAGGTCCTCTATCAGAAGGTCCGCGAGGCCGAACGCGACAACATCTACAACGAGTACTTCCCGAAGCTCGGCGAGCTGATCACGGGAACGGTCAAGCGGTTCGAGCGCGGCGACATGATCGTCGACCTCGGGCGCACGGAAGCGGCGATCCCGCGCGAGCACCAGTCGCGCGCGGAGCGTTACACGCAGGGCGAGCGTGTGCGCGGCGTCCTCGCGGACGTCCACAAGAACCCGAAAGGCTCGCAGATCATCCTCTCGCGCACCGCGCCCGAGCTCCTCATGCGCCTCATGGAGATGGAGGTCCCCGAGATCTACGACGGCACCGTCGTCATCCGCGGCTGCGTGCGGCAGCCCGGCGACCGCGCGAAGGTGGCCGTCTCGTCGCGCGAAAGGGACGTCGACCCGGTCGGTGCGTGCGTCGGCATGCGCGGCTCCCGCGTGCAGGCCATCATGCGCGAGCTACGCGGCGAGCGCATCGACATCATCCAGTACTCCGACGACCTCATCACGTACGCGCAGAACGCGCTCTCCCCGGCGAAGATCACGCGCGTCTCGGCCATGCCGGCCGACGACGAGACCGAGCCGGAGACGGGACCCGACGGCGAACCGGTGGAGCCGGTCCCGACTCTCGAGTGCATCGTCGAGGAGGACCAGCTCTCGCTCGCCATCGGAAAGCGGGGTCAGAATGTCCGCCTCGCCGCGGCTCTGATCGGCGCCCGCATCGAGATCAAGAGCGAGCAGGCCGTCAAGGCCGAGGTCGCCCAGGCTCTCCAGCGGATGCTCCTCGTCTCGCAGCGCCGGGGAACGCCGCTCGCGGAGGTTCCGGGCCTCGACGCTGCGACAGCCGCCGCCTTCACCGCCGCGGGCTTCGCGACCGTCGGCGACCTCCTCGACACCGAGAGCGGCGGCGAGGGCAAGGAAGGCGACGATCCGCTCTCCGCGGTCGCGCTCGACAAGCCCGCGCGCGACGCCGTCCTCGAGGCCGCCCATGCCTTCGAGGAGGCGCCCGAAGAAGAGGAAGCGGCGGACGAGGGCCTCGAGTTCCAGGAAGTGGCCGAGACCGAGGGCGAGAAGGGCCCCGAGGGAGACCCGCAGACTTGAAGACGACAGCCGCCAAATTCACCGTCGCCCAGCTCGCAAAGATGATGGGCAAGCCCGCGAAGGAAGTCCTCTTTCTTCTGCAGGGGATCGGCGTCGACGTCAAGACGGCCGAGTCCGTCCTCGATCCCGCCACCGCCCAGGCCCTTCTCATGGGCAAGACGCAGGCGCCCAAATCGCTGATCGTGAGGCAGGCTCCATCGGCCGCGGCCGCGGCCGCGGCCGCGAGCGCCTCGGCGGCCAAGGCGCGGACCGAGCGCGCCGCGTTGAAGCGCATCAAGATCGTCGAGCGCTCTCTCGAGGCTGAAGAGGGCGAGGCGGGCGAATCCGCGACGGCTCTCGAGCCGGAAGTGTCCGACGTCCTCTCGGCCGCAGCCGAGGCGCCGCCCGCTCCGCCGAAGGTCGAAGCCGCGGCGCCCATCGCGTCCGCGTCCGAACCTTCCGTCGAGCCCGCGCCTGCCGCTCCTCCTCCGGCCGCGCCACCTGTCGCGTTCACTCCTTTCACGCCGCCTCCTCAGGCCACGGCCCCGGCGGCTCGCCCCGCGCGCCCCGCGGAGGCGCCGGCACCCGCCGCCCGGCGCACCGCCGCGACGCCGCCCGCCCGCGTCACCCCTGCACCCGTCGTGCCGAAGACCCCGCCGCCCCCGGCTCCCGCCACGCCCGCCGGCGCCCTGGGCCGCATCCTCAAGCGCACGGGCGATCTTCCGCCGGGTCCGTCCGCCGCACCCGCTCCCCCGGCACCCGCCCCGCGTCCCGACGCGACGGCGTCCTACGGCACCGGCGCGAGCGCCGGACCGCATTCGCCCGGCGTCACGCACGTCAGGACCGCTCCCGCCGCCCCTCCGGCCGGAGCGACGGCCCCTGCGCCGCTCCGCGGCGCCGGAGGTCTCGGCCGCGCGGTCATCGCGGCTCCGCCGAGCCCGGCCACCGCCCGGCCCGTCCGCTCGGCCCAGCCCGGCGGGACCGGCTTCTCGCGGCCCGTATCCCCGTCGCGCCCCGGCATGCCACCGCGGCCGGGCTTCGGGCCGCGCCCTGGCTTCTCTCCGCGTCCCGGCTTCTCTCCACGCCCCGGCGGCCCCTCGGGGCCCGGATTCGGACCGCGTCCCCAGTTCGGCCGCCCGCCGCTCGGCGGCGTGGCTCCAGCCGCGCTGCCCGATACGGCCGAGCGCCGGAAGAAGGACGCCACGAAGCCCGGCCTCGGCGTCAAGAAGGACGACGCGAAGAAGCTCGCCTCGAAGAAGCCGCGCACGAAGGAAGTCTCGGCGCTCGAAGAGGACGTGCGCGAGTACCTCGGCACGTACAAGCAGGACACCTACGAGGACATTCCGACGCCCTCGGCCGAAGGAACGGACGAGGCGCTCCAGGCCAAGCCTCTTTCCAAGTCCGCGCAGCGCCGCGCGGGCAAGAAGACGATGTCCACGGAGACCGGGGAGGTCGTCGAGGTCAAGAAGAAGGCCGAGGGCCCCGTCTTCCTTTCGGAGGGCGTGACCATCAAGGAGCTCTCCGAAAAGCTCGGCGTCCTGGCGAAGGACCTCATGAAAGCGTTCCTATCGCGCGGCGTCTTCGCGACGATCAACCAGGCGCTCGACCCGAAGGTAGCCGTGGAGATCGCCCGGGAGTTCGGCGTCGAGGCGGCGGTCGTGTCGTTCGAGGAAGAGCTCGAGCTCTCCCGCCAGCAGACGGCGAACGACCAGGCGGCGGCCGAGGCGACGCGGCCCAAGTCGGCCGAGATGCCCGCCGTCGGCGAGCGCATTCCGCGCGCGCCCGTCGTGACCGTCATGGGTCACGTCGACCACGGCAAGACGTCGCTCCTCGACGCGATCCGCAAGGAGAACGTCGCCGAGGGCGAAGCCGGCGGCATCACGCAGCACATCGGCGCCTATCGCGTCGTCGCGAAAGGCAAGCCCATCGTCTTTCTCGATACCCCGGGCCACGAGGCATTCACCCTGATGCGCTCGCGCGGCGCCAAGGCCACGGACATCGTCGTCCTCGTGGTCGCGGCGGACGACGGCGTCATGCCGCAGACGCAGGAGGCGATCGACCACGCGCGCGCCGCGAAGGTGCCGATCGTCGTGGCGATCAACAAGATCGACAAGCCCGAGGCGAACCCGCAGCGCGTCAAGCAAGAGCTCGCCGAGAAGGGCGTCCTCGTCGAGGAGTTCGGCGGCGACGTCGTGGCCTGCGAGATCTCCGCGAAGAAGAAGATCGGAATCGACCAGCTCCTCGAGATGATCCTGCTCCAGGCCGATCTCCTCGAGCTGAAGGCCGTGGCGACGGGGCCCGCGAGGGGCGTCGTCCTCGAGGCGCGCCGCGAGGCCGGCAAGGGCACTCTCGCGACGGTGCTCGTGCAGCAGGGCACGCTACACGTCGGCGACGTTTTCTTCGCCGGCACGGCCGTGGGCCGCGTGCGCGCGATGCTCGACGACCACGCCGCGCGCGTCACCGAGGCGCCGCCGGCCACGCCGGTCGAGGTCATGGGCTTCGAGGACATCCCGAACGCCGGCGACACGCTCCAGGTCGTCGAGGACGAAGGCAAGGCGCGCCAGGTCTCGCAGTTCCGCTCGCTCAAGGAGCGCGAGGAATCGCTCACGAAGTCCTCGCGCATGTCGCTCGACTCGCTCTTCAACCGGATGAAGGAAGGCGAGACGAAGGATCTCGCCCTCATCGTGAAGGCCGACGTGCACGGCTCCGAGGAGGTCCTCGTCCAGACGCTCGGCAAGCTCTCCACCGAGAAGGTGAAGGTCAGCGTCCTGCACTCCGGCGTGGGCGCGATCTCGGTAAACGACGTCCTCCTCGCGTCGGCGTCCGACGCCATCATCATCGGGTTCAACGTGAAGCCCGAGAAGAAGGCGCAGGAGCTCGCCGACCACGAAGGCATCGACATCCGCCTCTACTCCGTCATCTACACGCTCACGGACGAGATCAAGAAGGCCATGACGGGCCTTCTCGACACGGTCAAGCGGGAGGTCACGCGCGGGCACGCCGAGGTGCGCGAGACGTTCAAGGTGCCGAAGATCGGGACGATCGGGGGCTGCATGGTCACGGACGGCGTCATCCCGCGCTCGGCTTCGGTTCGCCTCATTCGCGACAACCGCGTGATCTACGAAGGCAAGGTCGGCTCGCTTCGCCGCTTCAAGGACGACGCGTCCGAGGTGAAGCAGGGCTTCGAGTGCGGCATCGGCATTGCGGGCTATCAGGACGTGAAGGTCGGAGACGTCATCGAGGCGTATGTCGTCGAGGAGCTCGCGGGATCCCTGACCTAGGATCGAGGAGCAAAGGAAAGGGTTTTCTCCGAAATCCGAAAACTCATGGTCGTTGCGATCACCGTTTTCGATTTTCATCTGCCTTCGTGCCGCGGGCTCAAGGAGAAGCGCTCTTTCCTGAGGCCCCTGAAGACCCGGCTTCGCGGCGACTTCGAGATCTCGGCCGCCGAGGTCGCGCATCAGGATCTCCTGCAGCGCGCGACCCTCGGGATCGCCGCGGTGGGCCCCGATGCGGAGGCCCTAGAGCCGCTGCTGCAGCGGATCCGCCGTTTCATCGAAGGCTACGCGGAGGAGAACGGGGCCGAGATCGCGAGCGAGCGGCACGAGTTCGTGGGATTCGGGGACGTCGGCGCGCCGGGAAGCTCCTTCGGAGCGGAACCATCGGCTGAAAGCAGGTGACCACATGGCAACACAGAGACGCTCCGCGGTCGCACCGGGCAGGCGCCCGAAAAAGGTCGGGGACGTCGTGCGGGCGGAGCTGGCGCGCCTCCTGAGAGAGGACCTGCGCGACCCGGCCATCGGCTTCGCGACGATCACGGACGTCGTCATGGCCGACGACCTGCGCTCGGCGCGCGTCTTCGTGTCGGTCTTCGGCGCGAAAGAGCAATTCAAAAAGACGGTGGACGCCCTGAACCACGCGCGGGGACGCCTGCGCTCGCTCGTCGGGAAGAACTGCGGCCTGCGCTACGCGCCGGAGCTCCACTTCGCCGAGGACCACACGCTCGAGCGCGGCGCGCGCATCGAGGAGCTGCTGCGCTCGATCCCGAAGCTCTCGGGCGAGCCCGACGCCTCATGACGCCGCGCGAAGAGGCCGTCGACGCCGCCTACGAGGACGTCGCGAAGATCCTCGCGAAAGGGAAGCGGTTCCTGCTCACGGGCCACCGCAACCCGGACGGCGACGCCCTCGGGTCGGCGCTCGGCCTCGCGCTCGCGCTCGAGGCCGCCGGCAAGGAAGCGCGCGTCGTGATGCGCGACGCATGGCCTTCCGCCTACGCGAAGATGCCCGGGATCTCGCGCGTTCTCGTCGCGGACTCCCTGCCCGCCGACTGGCCGACCGGTTGGGACGCGCTCCTCGCGATGGAGTGCCCCGAGGCGGATCGCACCGGCTGGCCGAACCTGCTCTCCGGGTTCGTCGTGAACGTCGATCATCACCCCGGAAACACGCGCTACGGCGCGCTGAACCTCGTGGACCTCCCGGCCGCGGCCGTGGGCGAGATCGTGGCCGACCTCCTCGACGTCCTCGGATGGCCGCTCTCCAGGGACGTCGCGACGAATCTCTGGGTGTCGCTCGTGACCGACACGGGCTCTTTCCGCTACTCGAACACGACGCCGAAGGCGCTCGCGCTCGGGGCGCGCCTCGTGGCCGACGGGGCGGAGCCCGGTCCGGTGAACGAGTTCCTGTTCGAGGCGGCGCCGCTCTCGGCGCTGAAGCTCGAGGCGCTCGTTCTCGGGACGCTCGAGCTCCATGCCGGCGGCACCGTCGCGACCGTCGAGCTCCCCCGCCGCTTCTTCAAAGAGAGCGGCGCGATGGATTCGGACACCGAGGGGCTCGTGAACCGCGCGCGCGGCGTCGATGGCGTACGCGCCGCCCTCCTCCTCCGGGAAGGCGAGAACGGGGAGATCCGCTGCTCGCTGCGCAGCAAGGGCGTCGTGGACATCCGGAGCGTCGCCGTGCGTCATGCCGGCGGCGGGCACCGCAACGCCTCGGGCTGCCGCGTGGCGGGCACGCTGGCTTCGGCGAAGGCGACGCTGGTTCCGGAGGTCGCCGCGGCTGTGGAAGCCGCAGCCGCGTCGGGGCCCGAGTGACGGGAGCTCCGTCGCGCTCCGAAGGCCCGTCCGGCCTCCTCCTCGTCGACAAGCCCGCGAAGCTCACGTCCCACGACGTCGTGGACGCCGTGCGCCGGCTGCTCGGGACCCGCCGCATCGGGCACACGGGGACGCTCGACCCCGCCGCCACCGGGCTTCTCGTGCTGTGCGTGGGTCGAGCCGGGCGGCTGCAGTCGTTCCTCACGGGCTGGGAAAAGGCGTACGAGGGCACGATGCGCTTCGGCATCACAACCGACACCTACGACACGGAGGGAACGCCCGTCGGAGAGCCGCACCCCCATCCCCGCCCGGAGCGCGCGCGCCTCGAGGAGGCCTGCCGCTCCTTCACGGGAGAGATCCGGCAGTCGCCACCGCCCTTCTCGGCGAAGAAATTCGAGGGCAGGAAGTTCTACGACCTGGCGCGGAAGGGCGAGGCGGTGCCCGACCTTCCCAAGACGGTCACCGTCCGCGAGTTCGCGATCCTGGCGCTCGACGGGGACGTCGCGCGCTTCCGCATCTCGTGCACGTCGGGCACGTACATCCGCTCGATCGCCCACGACGTCGGGAAGGCGCTCGGTTTGGGCGCCCATCTCGCATCGCTCCGCCGCACCTCGATCGGGCCCTTCCGCCTCGAGGACGCACGCACGCTGCCCGAGCTCGAGGCGCTCGCGCCCGCGGAGCGCCTGTCGAAGCCGTTCTGGCTCGGACTCTCGGAAATCCCGCTCCCGTTCCCCGCGGTCGCTCTCGCACCCGCCGAAGCCGCAAAGGTGAAGAGCGGTCACGGCGTCCCGGTGCGGGTCCCGCCCGAAGCCGCAGGCGCCCCGATGGTGCGCCTCACGGCCGGCGGCGACCTCCTCGCCCTCGGCATCCTCGAGCCGCTCGGAAGAGGCGTCCTCGCGCTCGCCCGCCCGAAGATCGTCCTCGCAGAGTGACGTTTGACGCCCATGGCGCGTCCCGGTAGACTCCACCGGCTGAAAAATTAGAGACGTCTAAGGAAAAAAACGAAATTGGCCCAGCTCACCACGAAGAAGGCGGAAACGATCACCAGCTACCGGCGCCACGAGAGCGACACGGGGTCCCCCGAGGTCCAGGTCGCCCTTCTCTCCAAGCGCATCTCCGAGCTGACCGAGCACTTCAAGGCCCACGCCAAGGACCATCACTCGAGGAGGGGGCTCCTCCAGATGGTCGGCCGGCGGCGGCGCCTGCTCGATTACGTGAAGAGGCGCGACGCGGAGCGGTACCGGGCCCTGATCGAACGCCTCGGACTCCGCAAGTAGTCCTTCTTCCCTCACGTTCGGCGGCACGCCCCGGTCCGCATTCCGCGGTCTCGGGGATTCGCGCCCGCCGGGCCGGGCCACGCGAAAGGAATTGCCCATGCACGACACCCTGACAGTCGATCTCGATGGCCGTTCGCTCACGATCGAGACCGGCAAGATCGCGAAGCAGTCCGACGGCGCCGCCGTCGTGAAGTGCGGCGACACGGTGGTCCTCGTGACCGCCTGCTACTCGAAGGAAGCAAGGGACATCGACTTCCTTCCTCTCACCGTCGAGTACAAGGAATACCAGTACGCGGCGGGCCGGATTCCCGGCGGCTTCTTCAAGCGCGAGGGGCGCCCCACCGAGAAGGAGATCCTCACGTGCCGGATGATCGACCGGCCGTTCCGCCCGCTCTTCCCCGAGGGCTTCAACTTCGAGACGCAGATCGTGGGCCTCGTCCTCTCGGCCGACGGCGAGAACGACCCCGACGTCCTCGCGATCAACGGCGCCGCCGCGGCGCTCGCGATCAACACGATCCCCTTCCACCACATACTCGGCGCCGTCCGGGTCGGCAAGATCGGCGAACATTTCGTCTTCAACCCGACCGCGAAGGAGCGCAAGGAGTCCGAGCTCGACCTCGTCGTGGTCGGCACGCACGACGCAGTCTCGATGGTCGAGGCGGGCGCGAAAGAGGTCTCCGAGGCCGTGATGCTCGAGGCCATCTTGAGCGGGCACGCGCAGGTCAGGAAGATCGTCGCGGCCATCGCCGCGATGGCCGCGCGCCGCAACGTCGTGAAGGCGCCGTTCACGTCTCCCGCGCCGGTCCCCGCGGACTTCGCGGCGGCCGTCCGCGGCCAGTGGGAGGGCCCGATGATGGAGGCCCTCACCCATCCCGGGAAGATCGAGTCGTACGCGAAGATCAAGGAAGTCAAGAAGTACGGCGTCGAGCTGATCCCCGAGGACCAGTCTGACACGCGCAAGCTGGCCAAACGCGCCCTCTCCGAGCTCGTCGAGACGCTCACGCGCGAGACGATCGTCAAGGGACGAAAACGCCTCGACGGCCGCGCGTTCGACCAGATCCGGCCGATCACGATCGAGGCCGGCGTCCTCCCGCGCACGCACGGCTCGTCGCTTTTCACGCGCGGCGAGACGCAGGCGCTCGTCACGGTCACGCTCGGGACGTCCGACGACACGCAGCTCATCGAGGACCTCGAAGGCGAGTCCGAGCGCGCGTTCCTCCTCCACTACAACTTCCCGCCGTTTTCCGTCGGCGAGGTCAAGCGGTTCGGCTCTCCCGGCCGCCGCGAGATCGGACACGGCCGCCTCGCGTGGCGCTCGCTGCAGGCCGTCCTGCCGGACGAAAAGGAATTTCCGTACACGATCCGCGTCGTGTCAGACATTCTCGAATCGAACGGCTCGTCGTCGATGGCGACGATCTGCGGCGGCTCGCTCGCTCTGATGGATGCGGGCGTCCCGGTCAAAGGCGCGGTCGCGGGAGTCGCGATGGGCCTCGTGAAGGAAGGCGACGCGTTCGCCGTCCTCACGGACATCGCGGGCCAGGAAGACCACTACGGCGACATGGACTTCAAGGTCGCCGGCACGCGCTCGGGCATCACGGCCCTCCAGATGGACATCAAGATCGGCGGCATCACGCCGCAGATCTTCCAGCAGGCGCTCGAGCAGGCGCGCCACGGCCGCCTCTTCATCCTCGACAAGATGGAACAGACGCTGAACGCCGCGCGCCCCGAGCTCTCTGCCTTCGCGCCGCGCCTGCTCACGATCACGGTGCCCGAGGAGAAGATCCGCGACGTCATCGGGTCCGGCGGCAAGACGATCCGCGCGCTCCAGAAGGAATACGCCTGCAAGATCGACGTGCAGGACGACGGGACCGTCACCGTCGCCTCGAGCGACCTCGGGACCGCCGAGAAATGCATCGAGGCGATCCGCCAGCTCACGACGGTCCCCGAGATCGGCACCGAGTACCTCGGCACCGTCATGCGCATCGAGCCCTACGGCTGCTTCGTGCAGATCCTCCCGGGCATGGACGGGCTCGTCCACATTTCCGAGCTCGCGCCGGGGCGCGTCCGTGAGACGACCGACGTCGTGAAGATGGGCGACAAGGTCAAGGTCAAGATCATCGCGATCGACCCCGTGAACGGGAAGATCAAGCTCTCGCGCCGCCAGGCGCTCACGCCCGAGGAGAGCGCCGCCGAGATCGAGCGCCTCGGCCTCACGGCCGCGGTCGCGGCGGGCGAGGGAAACGGCGGCCGCGACGACCGCCCCCGCCACTTCGACCGCGACCGGCGGCCGGGCGGTGGTGGCGGCTTCCGGGGCGGCCGGCCCGGCGGCGGCGGGTTCCGCCCTCGCTGAAGCGAAGATAAAGAGAAGACTTTCTTAGAGGGTTAAGAGGGCCCCGGCAACGCCGGGGCCTTACTCTTTCTTCCGCACGCGCCGTCCCGGCGGCGCGATGCCTTCCGGCTCGACGAGCGAGCCCGAGCGCTCGCCGCTCTCGGCCCAGTGCCGCACCGCCCCGATGCCGACCTGCCGGCGCTGGTCGTCGCCTCCCTCCTCGAGGTACCGGCGCACTTCGGCGGCCGCCGCGGCGGGCCCCTGCTGCCCCTCGACGATCGTGGCGTAGACAAGCGTGTCCGAGAAGCGGTGGCGTCCGTCGGGGATGACGGACGGAAGAAGGGGAACGAGAGACAGTGCACCCGCGGTCGCAGCAAGAATGATCACGGCTCGCCAGCGGCGCCGGCGAATTTCTTCGAGCGTGAAGAGAAGGAAGAGGCCGGAGCCCAGTGCCAGCGGCCCGATTGCACCCGCCCGGTAGCGGGAGGTGGTCTGGACGAGCAGGCACGCGGCGAGGGGCGCGAGAATTCCGACGGCCGCGAGTGCCAACTCGTCCTTTCTAAGCACGCGGCGCGTCAGCGCCGCGCAGATCCCGATTCCTCCGATTCCGAGGAGGCAGGGGAAGACGGGGAACGCTTTGAGCAGCGGCAGCCGATCGCGGAAGAAGTAGAAGTTCGCGTTGTCGGGGACCTCGTAGACGTTGAAGAACGTCGCGAGCTTTTTCAGGAAGAGCTTCGGGAGCTCGAGCGGCGCCTCGCGATAGCCCTCGAGGATGAGCTTCGCGGTCTTCGACGTGGACCCGGCCGCCTCCTCGAGGATCTCCTCCATCCCCGGCGGCGGGTTCGTCGTCGCGTCGGCCCCGAAGCCGTTGCCCCACGCGAGGCCGATCGCCTGCCGCGTGTCGAACGTGAGCGGCGGGACGCCGGCGGAAATGTTCCGGATGCAGAGGATTGAAAGCGGAAGAGCGAGACCGAGAAGACCGAATGCGAGAGAGCGGCGGCGTTCGCCGCCGACGGGGGATTTCTTTGAAATTGAATAGAGAGAAAAGAGCGCGAGGGGGAGGACCGTCTGCTTCATGAGAACGGCCGCGCCGCCGAGGAGGCCGAGCGCGAACGCCGCGCGGCCGCCGAGGACGAGCGGGAGCGTGACGAGCAACGTCGAGAGATGCGCGACGGGGCCGTCGCGGTAGAGGAAGAAGTCGTGAAAGACCAGGGGGCCGTAGACCCCGTAGAGCACACCCGCGGCGACCGACGACCACAGGACGACGCGGCCGCCACCGCCTCTCTCCCTTCCAAGAAAGTCTTCTCCGACTCTCTGAACGGCGGCGGCAAGGGACGCGGAGGCGAGACACGCCAGCAAGAGCTGCAGCAGCCGCGCGGGCAGGAACGGCGAGCCGAAGACGACGCGGAGAATCGCGAGGCCGTAAGGGTACAAGGGCCCCGAGTAGTACGCGTTCTTCTGATACCAGCGCTCCCACGTCTCGGGCGGGCCGTAGTTTTTCTGCCAGTTGAAGTACGCACGGTACGCGGGCACATCGGCCCAGTTCCCGGCCGCGAGACGGGCCGACCACTCGACGTACGCGTGCTCGTCCGTCTCCATCCAGAGGTGCCAGGACCCGAGCGGCGTCGCGACGAGAGACACGAGCGAGGCGGCGCGCACCGCGAGGATGAGCGCGAACACGGCGAGGGGCGCCGCGGCGCGCGAGCGGAAGGCGCGGGGGAGCACACGGGATTCTAGGGGCGTATCCTTGTCCCACCTGCTGCGCGAAATAGCGCGGCAATCCCCGAGTTCTCGAAGGGCCGCCGGGCGACCGGCGGCCCTTCCCTTATCTGGTAAATTCCCGGCGCGCGCGCCCGGGCGAGAGAGACTCAAGAACAACTCGAGATGCCACAGATCTTCAATCGGAGCACGAACGCCATCTCGCGCCTCTCGATCTGGGGCGCGGTGTTCATTCTCGGCGGCGTCGGGTGGGGTGCATCCATCCTGAACCGCTCCGCCTACAACACGAATCAGGGCGTCACGGTGAAGCAGCCCGTGCCCTTCGGCCACGAGCATCACGTGGCCGGTCTCGGAATCGACTGCCGCTACTGCCATTCCTTCGTCGAGAAAAGCGCCTCCGCCGGCATCCCGCCGACGGCGACCTGCATCAACTGCCACAAGCTCATCTGGAGCGACAGCCCGATGCTCGAGCCCGTCCGCGAGAGCTTTCGAACCGGAAAGCCGCTGAACTGGAGGAAGGTCTACGACCTGCCGGACTTCGTGTACTTCGACCACAGCATCCACGTGGCGAAGGGAGTCGGCTGCGCGTCCTGCCACGGCCGCGTCGACAAGATGCGCCTCACGGCGCAGTTCCCGTCCCTCCAGATGGAGTGGTGCATCGCCTGCCATCGCAACCCGGAGAAATTCCTGCGTCCGAAAGACAGGATCTTCGACCTGACCTGGGCCGCGGCCGACCAGGAGACTCTCGGACGGGCGCTCGCGAAGGTGAACCACCTCCGATCGACGATCGCGCTCACGAACTGCAGCACGTGCCACCGATGAAGACGCTCGACGGCCCTGATTTCTGGCGCAGCCTCGAGGAGTACGCCGAGACGCCCGAGTTCGCCGAGGACCTCGGGCGTGAATTCCCGCGTTTCGCCTCAGAGTGGGACGCAGGCGTGAGCCGCCGGCGGTTCCTGGAGCTTTCGGGAGCCTCGCTCGCGCTCGCCGGCCTGACGGCGTGCGTGAAACAGCCGCGCGAGGGCCTCGTCCCGTACGTCAAGCAGCCCGAGGAGGTCATTCCCGGCCGGCCGCTCTTCTTTGCGACCGCCTCGACTCTCTCGGGGTACGCGACCGGCATCCTCGTCGAGAGCCACACCGGCCGCCCCACGAAGGTCGAAGGCAATCCCGATCACCCCGCGAGCCTCGGCGCGACGGACCTCTACGCGCAGGCGTCGATTCTCTCGCTGTACGACCCGGACCGCTCGCAGACGATCACGAAGCTCGGCCAGATCCGAACGTGGCCGGCGTTCGCCGAGGAGCTTCAGGCGCGCGTGAAGACGGCCCGGGCGATCTCCGGCGAGGGATTCCGCCTGCTGACGCCGACGGTCACGTCGCCGGCTCTCGCCGCGAAGATCCGGGAGCTTCTCGCGCTCCTCCCGAAGGCCCGCTGGCACCAGTGGGAGCCGGCGGGCCGCGATCTCGTGCGCGCCGGCGCGCGCCTCGCGTTCGGACGGCCCGTCGAGACCCGCTACGACTTCGGCAAGGCCGACGTCGTCGTGTCGCTCGACGCGGACCCCTTCACGTTCGGGCCCGGCTCTCTCGTCCACGCCCGCGCGTTCGCGCGGAGGAGGCGCGAGGCTGCGACGGGGTCCGGCGCTCCCCCGCGTTTCTACGCGATCGAGACGACGCCCACGAGCTCCTCGACGCTCGCCGACCACCGGATCTCCCTGAAGCCGTCCGAGCTTCACGCGGCGGCCGCCGCGCTCGCGGCGGCGGTCGTCGGGAGGGCCGTCGCCGGCGAGGCGCCGGATTCGCACTTCCCGTGGGCCGCGGCGTGCGCGGCCGATCTTACGGCGCACCCGGGCCGCGGCCTCGTGATTCCCGGCGAACACGCGCCTGCGGAGGTTCACGCGATCGCGCACGTTCTCAACGACGCGCTCTCGAACCTCGGCGCGACCGTCATCCTCACGGACCCCGTCGAGGCCGAGCCAGTCGACCAGCTCGCCTCGCTCACGGCCCTCGTTTCCGACATGAAGGCGGGCCGCGTCGACACGCTCCTCATCCTCGGCGGCAACCCTGCGTTCGACGCGCCCCAGGACCTCGGCTTCGTCGAGGCGCTCCAGAAGGTCGCGTTCCGGGCGCGACTCGGGCTCTACGACGACGAGACGAGCCAGTACTGCCCGTGGCACGTGAACGAGGCGCACGAGCTCGAGGCCTGGGGCGATGCGCGCGCCTTCGACGGGACGGTCACGATCCTCCAGCCGCTCGTCGAGCCGCTCTACGGCGGAAAGTCCGCTCTCGAGGTGCTTTCCGCGGCGCTCGGGCAGCCGGCCGCCAAGGGGCTCGACCTCCTCAGGGCCTACTGGCAGAAGCAGCACCCGGCCGGCTTCGACGCGTTCTTCCGCAAGTCGCTTCACGACGGCTTCGTCGAAGGCAGCGCGCTGCCGCCCCGCTCTCTCAAGCCCGCCGCGAAGGTCCCGGCTTCGGCCGCGGTTCCCGCGCCGGAATCGGCCGGCCTCGAGGTCGTCCTGAGGCCCGATCCCGGGATCTTCGACGGCCGCTTTGCGAACAACGGCTGGCTCCAGGAAGTTCCGAAGCCCCTGACGAAGCTCACGTGGGACAACGCCGCACACATGAGCCTCGCGACGGCGCGAAAGCTCGGCGTGAAGAACGAGGACCTCGTCGCGATCGCCGCCGCGGGTGCGACCCTCCGGGCGCCCGCGTGGATCCTCCCCGGCCAGCCCGACGACGTCGTGACGCTGCATTTCGGCCACGGCCGCACGCGAGCCGGCCGCGTCGGCAACGGCACCGGCGTGAATGCCTACCGCATCCGCGCGACGGCGGGCCTTTGGCTCGTGATGGCCTCGGTGCAGAAGGGCGGCGGGACCACCCAGCTCGCCACGACGCAGCATCACTTCAACATGGAAGGGCGCCACCTCGTCCGCACGGGCTCGTTCGAGGGGTACCGCAAGGACCCGGATTTCGCCCGCAGGGTCGAAGAAGTTCCCAAGATCAGCCTGTACCCCGGGTTCAAGTACGAGGGACACGCGTGGGGCCTCGCGGTGAACCTGTCGTCCTGTACCGGCTGCAACGCCTGCGTCGTCGCCTGCCAGTCCGAGAACAACATCCCGACGATCGGCAAAGAGGAGGTGCGGCGCGGCCGCGAGATGCATTGGATCCGGATCGACCGCTATTACGAAGGCTCTCCCGAGAACCCGGCCGTGCACAACCAGCCCGTCATGTGCATGCACTGCGAGCAGGCGCCCTGCGAGGTCGTTTGCCCGGTCGCCGCCACGACGCACAGCGAGGAAGGCATCAACGAGATGACCTACAACCGTTGTATCGGGACGAAGTACTGCTCGAACAACTGCCCCTACAAGGTGCGCCGCTTCAACTTCTTCGACTACAACAAGGACAAGCACCTCCCCGTCCTCACGCTCCTCGCGAACCCGAACGTCACGGTCCGCCAGAAGGGCGTCATGGAGAAGTGCAACTACTGCATCCAGCGTGTGAACCGCGCGCGCATGGACGCCGAGAAGGAGAACCGGCCCCTCAGGGACGGCGAGATCCTGACGGCCTGCCAGCAGGTGTGCCCGACGGAAGCGCTCGTCTTCGGCGACGTAAACGATCCGGCCTCGAAGGTCGCGAAGCTGAAGGCCGAGCAGCTCAACTACGGATTGCTGGAAGAGCTCAACACGAGGCCGCGAACGACCTATCTCGCGAAGCTGACGAACCCGAATACAGATTTGCTTAGAAGGGAATAGGGAGAGTGTCCGCGAACGCCGATCGCCCGCCCGTCATCGCGCCCGGCTACACGCCGGCGACGGTGACGGACAAGATCTCCTCGGTCGTCCTGCGCAAGACGCCGAGATGGTGGTATGTCGGCTTCGCGATCTCGTTCCTCGCGGCGCAGGGCCTCTTCATCACGATCGCGAAGCTCCTCGTCCTGACGGTCGGGATCTGGGGCATCAACATCCCGGTGGCCTGGGGCATCGACATCGTCAACTTCGTCTGGTGGATCGGCATCGGCCACGCGGGCACGCTCATCTCGGCGATCCTGCTCCTGCTCCGCCAGACGTGGCGCACGTCCATCAACCGCTTCGCCGAGGCGATGACTCTCTTCGCGGTTGCCGCGGCGGCGCAGTTCGTCCTCTTCCACACGGGCCGCCAGTGGCTCGCGATCTACTGGCTCTTCCCCTATCCGAACACGATGGGCGTCTGGCCGCAGTTCCGCAGCCCTCTCATGTGGGACGTCTTCGCGGTCTCGACGTACGCCACGATCTCGGCTCTCTTCTGGTTCGTGGGCCTCATCCCCGACCTCGCCACGCTGCGCGACCGCAGCAAGCACTGGTTCGGGAAGATCACGTACGGAATGCTCGCGATGGGCTGGCGTGGCTCGGCGCGGCACTGGCATAACTACGAGACGGCGAGCCTCCTCCTCGCCGGGCTCGCGACGCCGCTCGTCGTCTCCGTCCACACGGTCGTGAGCTTCGACTTCGCGGTCGGCATCATTCCCGGCTGGCACGCCACGATCTTCCCGCCCTACTTCGTCGCGGGCGCGATCTACTCCGGCTTCGCGATGGTGATGACGCTCGCGATCCCGCTCCGGAAGGTGTTCGGGCTCGAGGACTTCATCACGATGCGCCACCTGCAGAACATGGCCAAGATCATGCTCGCGACCGGCCTCATCGTGGCCTACGGCTACGGAATCGAGCTGTTCATGGCCTGGTATAGCGGCAACACGTTCGAGCAATACATGATCCACAACCGGATCCTCGGGCCGTACGGCTGGATCTGGTTCCTCCTTCTCCTGTGCAACGTCCTCACGCCGCAGTTCCTGTGGCTGAGGAAGGTCCGCAACTCGGTCCTCGGGCTCTTCTTCATCTCGATCATCGTGAACATCGGCATGTGGCTCGAGCGGTTCGTCATCATCGTCACGAGCCTCCACCGCGACTTCCTGCCTTCCTCATGGGACATGTACACGCCGACGCGGTGGGACTGGTCCTTCTTCGTGGGTACGATCGGCCTCTTTCTCTCCCTCATGTTCCTCTTCATCCGGTTCCTCCCCGTCATCTCGATCTTCGAAATGCGCGGGATCACGACGGGACACGAGCTCGAGAAACAGGCCGGCGAGGTGAAGCCGTGAGCTTCCTGTCCCGCCTGTTCTCCAGCCACCTCCTGCCGCAGTTCGGAACGCCGGGGCCGCGCAAGGAAGGCGGGGATCTGCCTCCGCATCTCTACGGCGTCATCGCCGAGTTCGCGCAGCCGGAGGCTCTCGTTCGCGCGGTCCACACGGTCCGCAAGGAGGGCTACCAGGTGATCGAGGCCTACACGCCGTACCCCATCGAGGAGCTGCACGACGCGATCGGCCACGGCCCGTCGCGCGTGCCGCTCCTCGTCCTGATGGGCGGAATCGCGGGCGGCCTCTTCGGGTTCTTCCTCCAGTACTGGACCTCCGCCGTCGACTACCCGCTGAACGTCGGAGGCCGCCCGTACAACAGCTGGGTGTCCTTCATCCCCATCACGTTCGAGTGCACGATCCTCTTCGCCGGGATCGCGGCGGTGCTCGGCATGCTCGTGCTGAACGGCCTGCCGATGCCGTACCACCCGGTCTTCTCGGTGCCGCGCTTCCAGCTCGCTTCGCGCGACCGGTACTTCCTCATGATCCTCGCGCGCGACCCGCGGTTCCGAGCCGGCGACACGTTCCGCTTCATGGAGACGCTCGGCGCGAGCCTCGTCTCGGACGTGGAGGACTGATGCGCCGCGCCCTCCTCCTGACCGGGATGCCGGCCGTCGCGCTCCTCCTCGGCGGCTGCCGAAACGACATGCACCACCAGGCCAAGATCAAGCCGTTCCGTGAGAGCACGTTCTTCCCGGACGGCGCCTCGGCCCGCCCGCTGCCGGCGGGCACCGTCGCGCGGGGCTATCTCCGCGCCGACGCCGCGCTCTGGCGCGGCCAGGGTCCTGACGGCAAGTTCGTCGAGCAGATCCCCGTGCCGCTCACGCGCGAGTTCCTCCGGCGCGGACAGGAGCGCTTCAACATCTTTTGCTCGCCGTGCCACGGCCGGACGGGAGAGGGCCAGGGCATGATCGTGCAGCGCGGCTTCAAGCGCCCGCCCTCTTACCACGTGGACCGCCTGAGAGCCGAGCGCGCGGGCTACTTCTTCGACGTCATCACGAACGGTTTCGGCCAGATGTCGAGTTACGCCGTACAGGTGACGCCCGAGGACCGCTGGGCGATCGTCGCGTGGATCCGCACCCTCCAGGCCTCCCAGCACATGCCCGGGGAATTCCTGGAAAAGGAAGACAGAGAACACCTGAAATGACTGAATCCCGCTGGGCCCCGCCCCTCGCCGATCTCGCCGCCCTCGGGCGGCGCGGCCTCGTCGTCGGCACGCTCGCCGGCGTGGTCTCGGCCGCCGGCCTCATCGCGAACCCGGCGCAGTTCTACCGCTCGTACCTCGTGGCGTTCGTCTTCGTCCTCGGGATCGCCCTCGGCAGCCTCGCGATCTCGATGCTCCACCACATGTCGGGCGGCGCGTGGGGCCTCGTCATCCGCCGCATCCTCGAGGCGTCGGCGCGCACGCTGCCGCTCGTCGCGCTCTTCGCGGTCCCGCTCCTTTTCGGGCTCGGGCACCTCTACCCGTGGGCCGATCCGGCCCGCGTCGCTCATGACGAGCTCCTCAAGCACCGCGCCGGCTACATGAACCCGACCTTCTTCGCGGTCCGGCTCGCCGTCTGCCTGCTCCTGTGGACGCTCCTTGCGCAGGCGCTGAGCCGCCTCTCGAAAAAGCAGGACGAAGCGCCCGCGCCGGGCCTCGAGCGCCGGATGCAGCTCGTCGCGGCGCCCGGCCTCGCCGTCTACTGCCTGCTCGTCACGATCGCCTCGGTCGACCTCCTCATGTCGCTCGACCCACACTGGTACTCGGCGATCATCGGCGTGTACGCCGTCGGCGGCCAGGCCATCTCGGGCGTTGCGTTCACGCTGCTCGTGAGCCTGTTCCTCGTGCGGAAGGGGCCGATGCGAGAGGTTCTCCAGCCCCGTCACGTGCACGACCACGGGAACCTGCTCCTGGCCTTCACGATGCTCTGGGCGTACTTCTCGCTGTCGCAGTTCCTCATCATCTGGTCGGGAAACCTGCCGGAGGAGATCGGCTTCTTCCATGACCGCCTCAGCGGAGGCTGGGGCGCGCTGTCGCTGTTCCTGGCCCTCTTTCATTTCGCCGTGCCGTTCGTCTTTCTCCTGTCGCGCGACTTCAAGCGCGACATCCGGAAGCTGGCCTGGGCCGCGGGGCTCCTCCTCTTCATGCGCTGGGTGGACAACTTCTGGCTCGCCGCTCCCGCCTTTCACCCCGGCGCCCTGAGCGTCCACTGGCTGGACCTCACGACGCCCGTCGCCCTCTTCGGCCTGTGGCTCGCGGCGTTCGCGCGCGAGCTGGGAACGCGATCCCTGCTTCCGGCGAACGACCCGAACCTCGCGGTCGCGCTCGAGGTGCACGCACATGGCTGAGCGCCAGGCTTCCGGCGACCCCGAAGCCGGCGGCGGGCCGGTCGACGCCGAGCTGGACATTCGCGGCATCCTCGGCTTCGTCGGCGGCCTCGTAGCCGTCACACTCGTCGTCATGGGCCTCATGTGGGGTATCGCGGTCCTTTTCAAAGGCTCGCTTGCGGGGAAGGATCCCGCGCCGCCCGCGCTCGCCGAGGCGCGGGAGGCGCGCGTGCCCCCCGGGCCGAATCTGCAGCCGAATCCCTCGGCCGACCTCGCCGCTTTCCGCGCCGCCGAAGACGCCGAGCTCGCGACGTGGGCCTGGGTCGACAGGGAGAAAGCGGTCGCGCGCGTGCCCGTCGAGCGCGCTCTCGAGATCGTCGCGAGACGCGGCCTGCCCGCGCGCCCGCCCATGCCGCCGCCCGCGCCGGCCGCGGAGTCCGCGCCATGAAGCGAATCGCTCCTTTCGCGCTCCTCGCGCTCCTCCTGCTTCCCGCCCCGCGCCTCGGCGCCTCGGGAGCGCCCGGCTCCCCGCCGCCGGACGCTCCGCTCCCGCCGCCGCCGATCAAGGACGTCGGATTCGACCAGAGGCTCGGAGAGGCGATTCCGCTCGATCTCGTCTTCCGGGACGAGGCAGGCGAGAGCGTCCGCCTCGCGAAGTATTTCGGGAAGCGCCCCGTCGTCCTGTCCCTCGTCTACTTCAATTGCCCGATGCTCTGCGGCATGACGACCGACGGCCTCGTGCGCAGCGTGCGAGCCCTCCGCTTCGAGCCGGGGACCGACTACGAGATCCTGTCCGTGAGCTTCGACCCGCGCGAGACCGCCGAGATGGCGTCCGAGAAGAAGCGCACGGTCATGGCGCAGTTCGGCCGGAAGAGCGGCCCCGGAGGCTGGCATTTCCTGACGGGCGACGCCGCGTCGGTCGCGGCGCTGACTTCGGCCCTCGGTTTTCGCTACGTGTGGGACGCGGAGCAGAAGCAGTTCGCCCACGCGACGGGCGTCACGGTTCTCACCCCGCAGGGGCGCATCGCGAAGGTCTTCTTCGGGATCGAGTATCCCGCGAAGGACCTGCGCCTCGCGCTCATCGAGGCGTCCGAGGAGAGGATCGGCAACGTCGTCGACCAGCTCCTCCTCCTGTGCTTCCACTACGACCCGAAGGCGGGGCGGTACACCGCCACCGTGCGCAATCTCGTCCGGGCCGGCGGGGTGATCACGTTCGTTCTTCTCGCGGGCTTCGTGACGATCATGCTGCGGCGCGAGCGCGCGGGCGGCGGGAGGCCGCCGCGATGATCCCGAGCTCCCCGCTCCTTCCCGACCAGGCGTCGGACGTCGCGAAGTCCGTCGACCACCTCATGCTCTTCGCCCTGTCGGGGCTCGTCTTCTTCTCGGCGCTCATCGCGATTCTCGTCCTCGTCTTCATGGTGAGGTATCGGCGCCGGAGCCCCGACCAGGTCGGGATCGACATCTACGAGACGAACCCGAAGTCCCACGTCCTCGAGCTCGTGTGGTCCGTCATCCCGCTGACCCTCCTGCTGATCCTCTTCGGCTGGGGCACGAAGGTCTTCTTCGACCAGAACCGCCCGCCCGCGGGCGCCGTCGAGTACTGGGTCACGGGCCGACAGTGGATGTGGAAGATCCAGCACCCCGACGGGCGCCGCGAGATCAACGAGCTCCACGTCCCGGTCGGCCGGGCCGTGCGGCTCCGGATGATTTCGGAGGACGTCATCCACGATTTCTTCGTGCCCGCGTTCCGCATCCACGTCGACGTCCTCCCGTCGCGCTACACGACCTACTGGTTCAAGGCGAACCGGACCGGCACGTTCCACCTCTTCTGCGGTCAGTACTGCGGCGTCGAGCACTCGAAGATGGTGGGTAGCGTCATCGTGATGGAGCCGCGCGCCTACGAGGCGTGGCTCGCGGGCGAGAAGACGGGGCCGTCCGCGGTCGCTTCGGGCGAGGAGCTGTTCATCGCGAAGTCCTGCAACACCTGCCACCGGCCCGACAGCTCCGCGCGAGCGCCGATCCTGAACGGGGTTTTCGGAACGCAGGTCTCCCTGAACGACGGCACGAAAGCGCTCGTGAACGAAGACTACGTCCGCGAGTCGATCCTGAACCCCGCCGCGAAGGTCGTGGCCGGCTACCAGCCGGTCATGCCCACGTTCAAGGGGCAGGTCTCCGAGGAGGAGCTCATCCAGCTCGTCAACTACGTCAAGTCGCTCAAGGCCCCGTCGGCCACGACCGCGGAGGCACGGAGATGACCGCACCCGCGGCCGCAACTCCCGCGCCCGGAGCGACGACCCCCGACGGCAGTCCGCGCACGCATTACCTCAATGCCGCCTACGGCCTGAAGTCGTGGCTCCTGACGAGGGACCACAAGAGGATCGCGCTTCTCTACCTCGTCTCGGTCAGCGTCTTCTTCGCGCTCGGCGGGCTCATGGCGGTGCTCATCCGCATGGAGCTCGCGACGCCCGAAGGCGACCTTTTCCAGCCGGACATCTACAACCGCCTGTTCACGATGCACGGCGTCCTGATGATCTTCTTCTTCCTGATCCCCGGGATCCCGGCCGTCCTCGGAAACTTCCTGATCCCGCTCATGATCGGCGCGAAGGACCTCGCGTTCCCGCGCATCAACCTGCTCTCGTGGTACCTCTACTCGATCGGCGGGGCCTTCACGCTGTGGGCGCTCCTGCACGGCGGCGTCGACACGGGATGGACGTTCTACACGCCGCTCTCGACGAACTACGTGAATACGTCCGTTCTCACCGTGGGCGTCGGCATCTTCATCGCCGGCTTCTCGTCGATTCTCACGGGCCTGAACTTCGTCGTCACGATCCACCGCATGCGCGCGCCGGGCCTCACGTGGTTCCGGCTGCCGCTCTTCGTGTGGGCCCATTACGCGACGAGCATCATCCAGATCCTCGGGACGCCGGTCGTCGCGATCGCCATCCTTCTCATCGCGGCCGAGCGCGCGCTTCACATCGGGGTCTTCGATCCGAAGCTCGGCGGCGATCCGGTGCTCTTCCAGCACCTGTTCTGGTTCTACTCGCACCCCGCCGTCTACATCATGATCCTTCCCTCCATGGGCGTCATCTCGGAGCTCGTGGCCACGTTCTCGCGCAAGCCGATCTTCGGCTACAAGTTCGTGGCCTTCGCGTCCATCGGCATCGCCGTCCTGGGCTTCCTCGTGTGGGGCCACCACATGTTCGTGGCGGGCCAGTCGATCTACGCCGGCGTGGTCTTCTCGGTCCTCTCGATGCTCGTCGCGGTGCCCTCGGCGATCAAGGTCTTCAACTGGACGGCCACGCTCTACAAGGGCTCGATCTCGTGGGAGACCCCGATGCTCTACGCGCTCGGCTTCATCGGCCTCTTCACGATCGGCGGCCTCACGGGCGTCATGCTCGCGACGCTCGGAATCGACGCGCACGTGCACGACACGTACTTCATCATCGCGCACTTCCACTACATCATGGTCGGCGGCGCGATCATGGGCTACCTCGGAGGCCTGCACTTCTGGTGGCCGAAGATCACCGGCCGCATGTACCCGGTTTTCTGGTCGAAGCTCTCGGCGCTCGTCGTCTTCATCGGCTTCAACGTCACGTTCTTCCCCCAGTTCATCCTCGGCTACCTCGGCATGCCCCGCCGCTACCACGCGTACCCGCCCGAGTTCCAGGTCCTGAACGTCATGTCGTCCGCGGGTGCGACGGTTCTCGGCATCGGCTACCTCATGCCGCTCGTCTATTTCATCTGGTCGATGCGCTACGGCCCGAAGGCGCCTCCGAATCCCTGGGGCGCGACGGGCCTCGAATGGAAGACGACATCACCCCCGCCCGTCGAGAACTTCAAGAAGCAGCCCGTCGTGACGGCTCCGCCGTACACGTATCCGGCGCGGACGCCCGCCCCGGAGGTGGCCCTTGGCGCCTGACGCGCACGCGACTCCGCTCGGCGCGGACGCGGCCGCGCACGGCCACGCGGCGGGCCTCGCCCACCACTTCGACAGCTACGAGCAGCAGAAGGAGTCCGCGACCCTCGGGATGTGGACCTTCCTCGTCACGGAGATCCTGTTTTTCGGCGGTCTCTTCGCCGCGTACGGCCTCTACCGCTCGCTCTACCCGGAGGTCTTCCGGGCCTCCAGCCACACCCTGTCGATCCAGCTCGGCACGTTCAACACCGTCGTCCTCATCGCGAGCTCGCTCACGATGGCGCTCGCCGTGCGCGGGGGCCAGACCGGCAAGGGGAAGCTCTCGGCGCTCTTCCTCGTCCTCACGCTGATCCTCGGGTCGACCTTCCTCGTCGTGAAGGCATTCGAGTACCACGAGAAATTCGTCGAGCACCACGTCCCGGGCGCGAGCTTCCACTTCGAGGGGCCCGACGCAGTGCACGCGCAGCTCTTCTTCAGCCTCTACTTCCTGATGACCGGGCTCCACGCGCTCCACATGGTGATCGGGATCGTCCTCGTGGCTTACGTCGCGAAGAGGGCCGCCTCGGGCGCTTACACGCCCGAGAACCACAACTTCCTCGAGGGGACGGGCCTCTACTGGCACTTCGTCGACCTCGTCTGGATCTTCCTCTTCCCGCTCCTCTACCTCATCGGGAGGCACTGATGCCGGTGCACGTCCAGCCTCTCAAGGTCTACTTCGCCGTCTTTCTGGCTCTCATGGCGTTCACGGCGCTGACGGTCTTCGCGGCGTTCGTGAACCTCGGGCCCGCGAACACCTTCGTGGCCCTCGGCATCGCGGTCGCGAAGGCCACGCTCGTCATCCTCTATTTCATGCACGTGAAAGGAAACACGAAGCTCGTGCCGGTCGTCATCCTGTCCGGCCTGTTCTTCCTGTTCATCCTCTTCCTGTTCCTGGCCGCGGACTACGGCACGCGCGGCTGGCTCGGAGTGCCGGGGCGATAGGACGGCCTCCTACCCCTCCAGCTGGACCACGCAGTCCTGAGCGCACGTGGCGCGCTCCGGCCAACGCGAACAGTCCTTCAACCTGACGTCGGGCACGCCGCCCCACGCGGATCTCGCGACGCGGGCCGCATCCACTTCCACGGTGGCGGACTGTCCGGTTTCGGGGCACGTCACGCACTTCTTCCCCCGGTACGCGCGCCACGCCGGCAGGACCCACAGGAAGCCGATGGCGGAGAACGCGACCACGAGAATGATCAGTCCCGCTTCGAGCATGGTCATGGCGAACCTCCCGAACCCCGCTTCTTCAGCTCCAGAGATGCTCCCGCTTCGGGCGCACGGTGACGGCCTCCGGGCGCTCGCGAATGAGGCTCTGAACGACGTGGCAGTCCCAGCAGACCGGTCTGTGCGTCGAGAAGAGGTCGGGCAGCGTCTCCGGCTTCACGTCCGTCCACGAAACCGTGACCCCGTCGGGCGCGAGGAGCGCCGGGCGGTGCTCGGTCCACGTCACCTCGGGAATCGGCTTTCCGCAGAAGACGCACGACTGGCCGCGGTACCAGCCCGCCACGATCGTCCGCACGAGACAGGCCCCGGGATCGCGCGCCACCTCCGAGAGGCACTCCTGCCCGCAGCCGGCCTTTTCGGGCCAGCGCGAGCAACTCGTCAGGCGAAACCGCCCAGTCTCGTCCCCGAGAAGGGGGAAGGCCGCGTGCATCGCGTCGAGCTCGACGGCGGCGGGCCGCTTCGTCTCCGGGCACGCCACGAGGCGCGTGCCGCGGTAGACGCGCACGATCGGGATCAGGACGAGCACCGCCAGGAAGACGAGAACGAGGACTGCCAAGACGGCTAGCGGGACACTCATAGGTTCCCTCCCTTCTATTGTGGCCTTCCCGGCGCGCCGTCCATGATGCGTCGGCATCACAGCCGTCCTGTATATTTCTGCCCGGCGGCCCCGGAACGGCTCCGTCTCCTGGCGCCCCGCTTTTCCGAGATGAGAGACCTTCCTCGATTCCTGAGCTATTTCCGTCGCCGTCCCGGCGCCTATGTGGCGGGATTCGCCTCGATCCTGACCTCGACGGGCCTTTTTCTCGCGATGCCCGGCATCGTGCGGCGGGCGATCGAGGAGCTCGGCGCGGGCGTGACCAAAGAGCGGCTCTTCCGCCTCGCCGCGCTCATCGTCCTCCTCGCCGTGGGCGACGCGATCGCCCTCTTCCTCACGCGCCGCCTCCTGATCGGCGCCTCGCGCCACATCGAGTACGAGATGAGGCAGGACCTGTTCGAGCACCTGCTGCGCCTGCCCCCGCCGTGGTACCGGAAGAACCGCGTGGGCGACCTCATGAGCCGCGCGGTGAACGACCTCTCGGCCGTGCGCATGCTGCTCGGACCCGGGATCATGCAGGCCGCGAACACGTTCTTCGTGGGCGGCGTGGCGCTCGCGCTCATGTTCGTCGTGTCGCCCGCCCTGACGGGCGTCGCCCTCGCGGTCCTGCCGATCGTCGCCGTGGCGACGAAGGTCATGGGCCAGGCCACGCACCGGCGCTTCACGAAGATCCAGGAGTTCTTCGCCGAGATCTCGGCCGAGGCGCAGGAGAACTTCTCCGGCGCGCGGCTCGTCCGCGCCTTCGCGCGCGAGGCGAGCGAGGAGTCCCGGTTCGACGCGAAGAACCGCGAGTTCAAGCGCCGCAACCTGGGGTTGGCGCGCCTGAATGCGCTCTACTTTCCTCTGCTCCAGCTCCTCGTCGGCGTCGGTTTCGCGCTCACGCTCTGGGCCGGCGGACGCTTCATCCTGGCGGGGAAGCTTTCCGTCGCGCGGTACGTGGAGTTCAACCTGTACATGATCGAGCTGATCTGGCCGGCAACCGCCCTGGGCTGGGTCGTGAACCTCTGGCAGCGGGGGTCGGCTTCGTGGAACCGCATGGTGGACATCTGGGAGGCCGCGCCGCAGCCCGCCGAGACGGACAATGGCGAGCGTCTCTCCTCGGACGTGGAGTTCCGGGGCCTCTCGTTCGCGCACGGCGGCCGGCCCATCCTCTCGGACGTCACGTTCCGCGTCGCGCCCGGCACGACCGTGGCCGTCGTGGGTCGCACGGGCGCCGGCAAGTCCACTCTCCTGAATCTCCTCCTGAGGCTCGACGACCCGCCGAAGGGCACGATCTTCATCGGTGGCCGCGACCTGACGGAGATCCCGCTGCCGGTCCTCAGGCGGAACGTCGTCGTCGTGCCGCAGGAGACGTTCCTCTTCTCGGATACGCTCGCGAACAACGTGGCGTTCGGGCGGCCCTCGGCGACGCGCGAGGAGATCGAGCGCGCCGTCGCGGCCGCGGGCCTCGCCCCCGACGTCGCGCGGTTCCCGAAAGGCCTCGACACACTCGTGGGAGAGCGCGGCATCACGCTCTCCGGAGGGCAGAAGCAGCGCACGGCGCTCGCGCGCGCGCTTCTGACGGACGCGCCCGTCCTCGTCCTCGACGACGCGTTCTCGTCCGTCGACACGGAGACGGAGGCGAAGATCCTCGACGCTCTCAAGGCCGCGTCGGGCGGGCGGACCGTCTTTCTCGTCTCTCACCGCCTGTCCACGCTCCAGAACGCCGACGTCGCGGCCGTCCTCGACGGCGGCCGGATCGTCGAGATGGGGACGCACGCGGAGCTGCTCGAAAAGGGCGGCGTCTACGCGGCCATCGCCGAGCGCCAGCGCCTCGCCGAGGAGATGGAGGCCGCCTGATGGCCGAAGCTCCTCACGAAGAAGAGATCCTGGGGAGCGCCTTCGAGCCACGCCTCGCCAAGCGGCTCTTCTCGCTCGTGCGCCCGTATCGGCGCTACGTGGTCGGGTCCGTCGTCGTGCTGCTCCTCGAGTCGCTCGCCCAGCTCGCGGGACCGCTGCTCATGGCGGCGGCGATCGACCTCCTCTTCACGAAAGGACGGTCGGGAGCCGGCCCGGCGGCGCGCTCGGTGGACGGCTTCTTCCGCTTCTTCGGCATCGACCTCAACGCGGGGCACGGCATCGAGTGGATCGCGGGGCTCTCGATCCTCATGGCCGCCCTCGCGTTCGTCTTCATGGTGGTCATGATCGCGTGGACCTCGCAGATGGGCCAGGGCGTCATGTTCGACCTCAGGACGAAGATCTTCTCCCACCTCCAGCGGGCCGACATCGCCGTTTTCGACCGCACGCCCGTGGGCCGGCTCATGACGCGCCTGACGACGGACGTCGACGCTTTGAACGAGCTCTTCACCTCGGGCTTCGTCGCGCTCCTCGGCGACGTGGCGATCCTCGCGGGAATCGTGGCCATCCTCTTCGCCCTCGACACGACGCTCGCCGCGATCACGTTCGCGATCCTCCTGCCGATGCTCTGGGTGACGAACTGGTTCCGAAAGGGCGCACGCGACACGTACCGCGACGTGCGCGTGAAGATCGCCCGCGTGAACGCGTTCCTCCAGGAGCACATCTCCGGGATGAACGTCGTGCAGCTCTTCCGGCACGAACCGGTCTCGCGCCGGAGCTTCGCCGAGGTCAACGACGCGCACCGGCAGGCGAACCTCGACTCGATCTTCTACTACTCGATCTTCTACCCGGCCCTCGACTTCCTGTCGGCGGTCGGCATGGCGTCGATCGTGTGGTACGGCGGCGGCGAAGTGGTGCGCGGCCGCATGACGCTAGGCGCCGTCGTGGCTTTCCTCCAGTACAGCAAGCGCTTCTACCGCCCGCTCATGGACCTCTCGGAGAAGTACAACATCCTGCAGGCCGCGATGGCCTCCTCGGAGCGGATCTTCCAGCTCCTCGACGCGCAGCCCTCGATCACGGCGCCCGCCGATCCGGTCGCCCCGAAGGAATCCCTTCACGGCGACGTGGCGTTAGAGGAAGTGCGCTTTTCCTACAAGAAGGGCGAGGAAATCCTGAAGGGTGTCTCGTTCCACGTACCGCCCGGGCGCACGGTCGCGCTCGTGGGCGCGACGGGCGCGGGCAAGTCCACGGTCCTGAACCTCCTCCTGCGCTTCTACGACGTGACGGAGGGGCGCGTCCTCGTGGACGGCACGGACGTGCGCCGCTACGACCCCGTACGCCTGCGCGAGCACTTCGGCATCGTTCTGCAGGACACGTTCCTCTTCACCGGGACCATCGCGGAGAACGTCTCCTTCTTCGATCCGGAGATGCCCCGCGCGCGCATCGAGGAAGCCTGCATCGAGGTCGGCCTCGCACCGCTTCTCTCGCGCATTCCGGGCGGGCTCGACGCGAAGCTCTCCGAGCGCGGCGGCGGCCTCTCCGTCGGCGAGAAGCAGCTCGTCGCCTTCGCCCGCGCGCTCGCGCGCGACCCGCAGATCCTCATCCTCGACGAGGCGACGTCTTCCGTCGATCCCGAGACCGAGAAGACGATCGAGCGAGCCGTCGCCAGGGTGCTCTCGGGCCGCACGTCGATCGTCGTCGCCCATCGCCTCTCGACGATCGTGCGCGCCGACGAGATTCTCGTTCTCTCGCACGGCGAGGTGAAGGAGTCCGGCACGCACGCGGAACTGCTCGCGAAGGACGGGCTCTACGCCCGCCTCTATGCGCTGCAGCTCAAGGACCGGGAGGCGGCGGCCTAGGCTTCGGCGGGAAGCGCGCCACGGCGCCCCCGCCGCATCGAAAGGAGCGCCGAGGTGGCCGCGAAGAGGGCCGCCGCGGCATAGGCCCACCGAAGGCCGGCGGAGAAGGCCGCCGCTTCCGAGGGACCGAGGGTCGGCGCCTTGAGGACGCCGGCCGGAACGGCCGCATAGAGGACGGCTCCCGCCGCCGCGACCCCGAGGACCATCCCGACGCTGCGCGAGGTGCCGAGCAGGCTCGACACGACGCCGAGGTGCTCGCGCGGCGCGGCGCCCATCACGGCGCTGTTGTTCGGCGACTGGAAGGTCCCCGTCCCGAGGCCGAAGACCACGAGGCCGAGGATCACCGGGAGGGACCCGCCGCCCTCGGGCCGCGCGGCGAACAGAAGGCAGGCCAGCGCACACACCGAGCTGCCGCCCGCCGCGAGCGCCACGGTGCCGATCCGATCCGACAGCGCTCCCGCGAACGGCGCCACGGCGAGAACGGTGAGCGGAAAGGCCGTCAGGACGAGTCCGACGCGCCCCGGCTCCTGACGGAGGACGCGGGAGAGAAAGAACGGCGTCACGAAGACGACGACGTACTGAGCCATGAAGTTCAGAGCGGCGGCAAGGCAGCCGAGGCCGAGCGCTGCGCTCCGAAACAGGCGGAGGTCGAGGAGCGGCTGCGGCGCCCGGCGCTCGATCGCGACGAACGAGGCCCCAAGCAGGACTGCGGCCGCGAGAAGCGCGCCGGCAAGGGCATCGACGCCGCCCTGTTGAATGCGGTTCAAAGAAAAAAGAAAGGACGAGAGCGCGCCGAGAGCGGTGAGCGCGCCCGGCACGTCGATCCGTCCCGGCTCGCCCCGGAAGTCCGGGAGGAAGCGCCGCGCGAACGCGAAGGCCGCGAGCCCGACCGGCAGGTTCACGAGAAAGGCGGCGCGCCAGCCGAAGGCCGCCGCGAGAAAGCCCCCGAGGCTCGGCCCCACCGCGAGACCGACGGAGATGCTGCCTGCGAAGAGGCCGATGACCCGCCCCCGGTCGGAGGCCGGGAACGTCCCGGTCAGAATGGCGAGCGGAACCGACGTCATCATCCCGGCCGCGAGACCCTGCAAAGCCCGGAACCCGACGAGCGCGTGCAGGGTCGGGGCCGCCGCGCAGAGAACAGACGCCGCCACGAAACCGAGGAGGCCGGCGAGAAAGACCCGCCGGTAGCCCCAGATGTCCCCCAGCCGCCCGAAGAAGAGGATGAGGCTTCCCGCCGTCACGAGGTAGATCATGGGAACCCACTGAGCCGCCGCGAGGCTGGCCGAGAACGACCGCGCGATCGTCGGAAGGACGACGTTGACGATGCTCGCGTCTATCGGACCGAGGATCGTGCCGAGCATCACGGCGGCGAGGACCGCGCGCCGCCGGGACGGATCGAGGCTGACCAGCTCGGGTCTCACGGACTCCCCCGGGTGAGGATCATCACCGAAAAAGGCGATCGGGCGTCGCCGGCGGGCAGTCTCGGCGGGGCTGGCCCGGAACTGGCATCAGCCGGGGCGTGAGAGGCGTGAAAGGAAACTCTTCCACGCCGCAGCTGCTCAGGTTCCCAAAGCGGCACCGGCTGCGGCGACTGGCGAAAAGCATCCTCAAGGGCGTCTTCGGGCTCGTCGGACGAGTCTCGCCTTCGCTCGCAGCCGAGCGGGCCGAAACGCTCTTCCTCACGCCTCCCCGCTGCGCCCGGACGCGCTTCGAGCGAGCCGTTCTCGAGGACGGCACGCTCTCTTATTTGGACGGCCCGGTGGGCCGTCTGGCGACCTATCGGTGGGGCGTCGGACCCACCGTCCTCCTCGTACACGGTTGGGGAGGTCACGCCGGACGCCTCGCGCGCTTCGTCTCGCCCTTGACCGCCGCGGGATTTTCCGTCGTGGCCTTCGACGCTCCCGGACACGGCAGCTCGGACCGGACTCTCTGCTCGCTTCCGGAGATCGCCGTCTCGATCCGCGCCCTCGCCGCGGAGCTCGACCCGTTCGCCATCGTCGGACATTCGCTCGGAGCGACGGCTGCGGCGCTCGCGGCGCGCGACGGCGTTCGATTTCTCCATGCCGTCTTCCTCGCCCCCGCCGCCACGCCGGAGAACTATCCGACGCGCTTCGGGCGGTTCCTGGGAATGCCGGCGGCGGGCTGCGACTCCATGAAGAGAAGGCTCCTGACGCGCTACGGCATCAGCTGGAACGACGTCTCGGTCGTCTCGTTCGCGCACACGATGACGGCCCGGCTCCTCGTCTATCACGACCGGAAGGACACGAGGGTCCCCTTCCGCGAGGGGAACGCGATCGCGGCGGCGTGGCCGAACGCACGCCTCGTCCCGCTGCGCGGCGTCGGACATCACCGCATCCTCCGGGCCCCCGAAGTCATCGCCGGCACGGTGGGGTTCCTGGCCGCCGGGACGCCCGCGCTCCCTCTTCAGCCCGCGCAGGCGAGCTGAAACGTCACCGCTCCGCGGAGCGCCGGAGCCTTCCCGGGTCAGTTTCTCTGCTGCTGCCTCTTCATCATCTCTTCCATCTGCTTGCGCTGCTCGGGAGTCATGTTCTCCATCGCCTTGCGCATCGCCTCGGCCGCTTCCGGCGAGACGACTCCGGCCGCGCCCATCATCCCTTCCTGCTTCGTGTAACCGGGCGGGATCTCGAAGAGCGAGTGAGGGACCGACTTCTTCTCGGCCTTCGTGAGCTCCATCGTCGACGTGGGCTCGGGTTTTCCCTTTTCGCGGGTGATCATCTTCACGAAGAAACCGTCGGCGCCGTTGTCGCGGAGCGCCTTCAGGAACGTGCCCTCGTCCCGGTTCGGGTCGCGGCTCATGAGGCCGCGCATCGCCTCGTAGTTCAGGCCGAAGATGTCCTTCGTCGTCCAGATCTCCATTTCCGAGCGCTGGCTCGGACGGAAGAGGAGGACGTGCTTCGTGGAATAGCCGAGTATCCGGTCGGAGCCCAGGACCTTGACGGTATACGGCTCTTGCTCCGACTTCATCTTCTTGACGCTCTCGCGGGTCTCCTTCAGGTTCATCTCGCTGTACGTCCGGGACTCGTCGTTGATCAGGTACATGACGTCGGGGTTCGCGACCTTCATCAGCGTCGTCATCTTCATCGGCATCTTCGCCGTCTTGAGATCCATCGTCGTCCGCATCCCGGCCTTCGAGACGTACATCTTGCCCACGCCCGACATGCCCGGGCTCGTGATCTTCATGTCGATCTCGCCTTCGAACTGGGCGAGCGAGGTTCCGGCCGTCAGCGAGGCGGCCGCGAGGATCGTCAGCAGGGTTCTGTTCATGGAAGCTCCTTCTGTCCGGGGAATGTGAGGGGGATTCTAGCAGTCTCCGGCTCGCGGGCGTCAGCCTCCGGGCACCTTCGGAAGGTGCGTCATGGCCTCCTCGACGGCGTGGTCGGGATACTCGTAGTCCCTGAGGTGACCGGCGTGGTAGCTCTGGTACGCGGTCATGTCGAAATGGCCGTGACCCGAGAGGTTGAAGGCGATGACCTTCTTTTGCCCCGTCTCCTTGCAGCGCAGCGCCTCGTCGATCGCCGCGCGGATCGCGTGCGCGGACTCGGGCGCCGGGATGATCCCCTCCGCCTTCGAGAACTGGACCGCCGCCTCGAACGTCTCGATCTGCTGGGCCGAGCGGGCCTCGACGTCGCCGTGGGCGACGAGCGCGCTCACCGAGGGCGCCATCCCATGGTAGCGAAGGCCGCCCGCGTGGATCCCCGGCGGGATGAACGTGTGCCCGAGCGTGTACATCTTCACGATGGGCGCCATCGCGGCCGTGTCGCCGAAATCGAACGCGTACCGGCCCTTCGTGAGCGTCGGGCACGACGCGGGTTCCACCGCGACGACGCGGGTCTTCTTCCCTTCCGTGAGGTTGCGGTGAAGGAACGGGAACGCGAAGCCCGCGAAGTTCGAGCCGCCGCCCGCGCAGCCGATCACGACGTCCGGGTACTCCCCCGCCATCTCCATCTGCTCGAGCGCTTCGAGCCCGATGACCGTCTGGTGCATGAGGACGTGGCCGAGGACCGAGCCCAGGCTGTACTTCTTCGCCCCGCCGCTCGTCGCCGCCACCTCGACCGCCTCGGAGATCGCCATCCCGAGCGAGCCGGGCGAGTCGTGCGTCTCGGCGAGAACCTTCCGGCCGAACTGCGTGCGGTCCGTCGGGCTCGCGAAGACCTGCGCGCCGAAGTTCTCCATGATGTGTCGGCGGTAGGGCTTCTGGTGGTACGAAACCTTGACCATGAAGACCTCGAGGTCGAGCCCGAAGAAGTTGCACGCCATCGCGAGGGCCGAACCCCACTGGCCTGCGCCCGTCTCCGTCGTGAGCGCCTTCGTCCCGGCCTCCTTGTTATAGAAGGCCTGCGCGACCGCCGTGTTCGGCTTGTGCGAGCCGACGGGGCTCACGCTTTCGTTCTTGTAATAGATGTGCGCAGGCGTCGACAGCGCCTTCTCGAGCCTCAGGGCGCGGCACATCGGGGTCGGGCGCCAGAGCCGGTAGATGTCCCGCACGGGCTCGGGAATCTCGACCCAGCGCTCCGGCGAGACCTCCTGCATCACGATCGACATCGGAAAGAGGACCGAGAGGAAGTCGGGCGTCACCGGTTCCATCGTTCCGGGGTGGAGCACCGGGGCCGGCGGCACCGGCATGTCCGCGTTGATGTTGTACCAGGCCTTCGGCAGTCTCGAGTCGTCCAAGAGGAAACGTCCGCGTTCGCTCATGCGCACCTCCCGGCTCCGAAAGGCGCGACGATAGCGCAGTCCGCGGCCGACTCCGATATCCTTGCCGTCGCATGGAGTCGATCGTCGTCACCGGCGGGGCCGGTTTCATCGGCTCGAACTTCGTGCGGCTCGCTCTCGCCGAAACGCCCGACCGCGTCGTCGTCGTAGACAAGCTCACGTACTCGGGACACCGCGCGAGCCTCGCGGACGTCGAGAGGAACCCGCGCTTCGCCTTCGTCGAGGCGGACATCGCCGACGCCGCCGCGGTGAAGGCCGTCTTCGAGGCGTATCGGCCGCGGGCGGTTCTGAACTTCGCGGCCGAGACGCACGTCGACCGCTCGATCGACGGCCCGGGCGCGTTCGTCCGCACGAACGTGAACGGCACGTACGAGCTCCTCGAGGCCTCGCGCGCGCACGCCGCGGCCCTCCCGCCCGCCGCGCGTGACGCCTTCCGGTTCCTCCACGTCTCCACGGACGAGGTCTACGGCACGCTGGGCGAGACGGGCCTCTTCTCCGAGGAGACGCCGTACGCGCCGAACTCGCCGTATGCAGCGTCGAAGGCCGCCGCGGACCATCTCGTCCGTGCCTGGCGCGAGACGTACGGCCTCGCGACGCTCCTGACGAACTGCTCGAACAACTACGGGCCGTACCAGTTCCCGGAGAAGCTCATTCCGCTCATGATCCTGACCGCCCTCGAGGGGAAACCCCTTCCGATCTACGGCGACGGCGGCAACGTGCGCGACTGGCTCCACGTCGAGGACCACTGCCGCGGCATCCTCCTCGTCCTCGGGAACGGTGCGCCCGGGGGCAAGTACAACATCGGAGGCGGAAGCGAGCGGACGAACCTCCAGGTCGTCGACGCGCTCTGCGCGGCGCTCCAGGAGGTGCGGCCGGCCGAAGAGAACGCGAAGATTTCTTCGAAGGGTTTGAAGGCCTATTCGCAGTTGAAGACGTTCGTTCCGGATCGGCCGGGACACGACCGCAGATACGCGATCGACGCCGGCAAGATCCGCCGCGAACTGGGGTGGCGCCCCTCTTACTCATTCGAAAAAGGTCTTCTTCGGACCGTGGAGTGGTACCTGAGCCACCCCGAATGGTGCGCGACCGTGCAATCGGGCAATTACGGCCGCGAGCGCCTCGGGCTGGGCGGCGGCGCGAGCGCCGCCGCCGCCACGCGCGCCGGAGCAGCGCGATGAAGGGAATCATCCTCGCGGGCGGCTCCGGCTCGCGCCTTTACCCGCTCACGCTCGCGGTCTCGAAGCAGCTCTGCCCCGTCTACGACAAGCCCATGGTCTATTACCCGCTCTCGACGCTGATGCTCGCGGGTCTGCGCGACATCCTCGTCATCACGACGCCCGAGGACGAGACCGGCTTCGTGCGCCTTCTCGGCGACGGCAGGCAGTTCGGCATCCGGATCTCCTACGCGACGCAGCCGAAGCCCGAGGGTCTCGCGCAGGCGTTTCTCATCGGCCGCTCTTTCGTGGGCGAGGACTCGGTCGCGCTCGCGCTCGGCGACAACCTGTTCTACGGGCACGGCCTGCCGGAGATGCTCCAGCGCGCGGCCTCCCGCGCGACCGGCGCGACCGTCTTCGCCTACCGCGTGCTGGACCCCGAGCGTTACGGCGTCGTGGAGTTCGACGATTCGGGGCGCGCGATCGGCCTCGAGGAGAAGCCGAAGGAGGCGCGCTCGAGCTACGCCGTCACCGGCCTCTACTTCTACGACAACCGGGTGCTCGAAATCGCGGCGGCGCTGAAGCCCTCGCAGCGCGGCGAGCTCGAGATCACGGACGTCAACCGGGCCTATCTCGAAACAGGCGACCTCCACGTCGAGATCCTGGGGCGCGGCATGGCGTGGCTCGACACCGGCACGCACGAGGCGCTCCTCCAGGCCTCGAATTTCATCCAGGCCATCGAGGCGCGCCAGGGCCTGAAGATCGCGTGCCCCGAGGAGATCGCCCACAAGGCCGGCTGGATCTCGGCGGCCGACGTGACCCGGCTCGCGGAGCAGATGAAGAGCGACTACGGCCGCTATCTTCTCCGGATGCTCGAGGACGGAGTCGTCTGAGGACGCAACCCGTCCCGGGCGCGCTCGTATCTCTCGGGACGAGGAGAAAGAGACATGACGACGAGACGCGATTTTCTCTGGAAAACGGCCGCCTCCGCGGGCCTCCTGGCGGGCGGATTCCCCGCGTTCTCCGCGACGAAGAAGACCCTCCTCGTCCTCGGAGGCACCCGCTTCCTCGGGCCCGCGATCGTCGAAGCCGCGAAGGCGAGCGGCTGGACGATCACCCTCTTCAACCGGGGAAAGACGAACCCGGGCCTCTTCCCCGATCTCGAGAAGCTTTCGGGCGACCGCAACGGCGACCTCAAGTCGCTCGAGGGCCGCGTCTTCGACGCCGTGATCGACACGTCGGGCTACTTCCCGCGCCAGGTGCGCGACTCGGCGACGCTCCTCGGCAAGGCGGCGAAGCAGTACGTCTTCGTGTCGTCCATCTCGGTCTATTCCGACTTGAGCAAACCGGGCGTCGACGAGACGGGGCTCGTCGCGATCCTCAAGGACCCGTCCGTCGAAAAGGTGACCGAGGAGACGTACGGCGGCCTCAAGGCGCTGTGCGAGAAGGCCGCCGAAGCAGCCATGCCCGGCCGCGTCACGAACGTGCGCCCCGGCCTCATCGTCGGGCCCAACGACGGCACCGACCGCTTCACGTACTGGCCGGTCCGCGTCGCGCGCGGCGGCGAGGTCCTCGCGCCGGACAAGCCCGGGGATCCCGTCCAGTTCATCGACGTCCGGGACCTCGGAGCGTGGATCGTGAAGGCGATCGACACGAAGACCATGGGCGTTTTCAACGCGACGTCGGCGCCGCTCAGGATGGGCGACGTCCTCGACGCGTGCAAGGCCGCCAGCGGGAGCAATGCCCGCTTCACGTGGGTGGAGGCCGCTTTCCTCGCGGCCGAGAAGGTCGAGGAGTGGAGCGACCTTCCCGTGTGGACCTCGCCCGCGGGCTCCGACGCCGGGGCGGGCCAGGTGTCCAACGCGCGAGCGGTCGCGAAGGGCCTCTCGTTCCGGCCCGTGAAGACGACCGCGAAGGACACGCTCGACTGGTGGAAGACCCTTCCGAAGGAGCGGACGGACAAGATGAGGGCCGGCCTCAAGGGCGACCGGGAAGCCGCAGTCCTCGCCGCCTGGCACGAAGCCCGGGCGAAGAAGCCCCCGAAGGCCGGCTGACGGCGTGCGGGGGCGGAGCGTACTTTCCCGCCTCGTGAGGGTCGAGCCCGGAGAGGGCGCGGGCCTCGTCTGGTCCGCGCTCTCCTTCTTCTTCATCCTCGGCGGCTATTACGTCATCCGGCCGCTCCGCGACGAGATGGGCACGTCGACGGGAGCCGGCTTCGCCCTTAACTGGCTCTTCTTCGGAACGCTCGCCGGCACGCTCGTCGTCAATCCGCTGTTCGGGGCTCTCGTCCAACGGGCGCCCCGACGCGTGTTCGTCCCGGCTGTGATGCACGCGTTCGCCGCGAGCTTCGTCGTGTTCTTCGGGCTCCTCACGTCGCTCGACGGGCCCGCGCGCCTCGCCGCGGGGAGGTTCTTCTTCGTGTACGCGAGCGTCTTCAATCTCCTCGTCGTGTCGGTCTTCTGGGGATTCCTCGCCGACCTCTTCCGCTCCGAGCAGGCGAAGCGCCTCTTCGGGTTCATCGGCCTCGGCGGCACGGTGGGCGGCATCCTGGGCGGCGCCGTCACCGTCGCGCTCGCGCGTCGCATCGGCCCGGTGCCGCTCCTCCTCGTCGCGGCGGCCCTCTTCGAGGCCGGCGTCCTCTGTCTGCGCCGGCTCGCGGGGATCTATGGCGTGGATGCAGGCGCCGCCGAGCGCGCGGCCGGGAGCGGCGAAGGCGTCCCGCCCGGCACGGGCGCTCTTTCGGGCCTGACGCTGTTCGCGAAGTCGCGCTACCTCCTCGGCATCGCGGCGTTCCTCCTCCTCTTCACGATCGGCTCGACGTTCCTCTACCTGGCGCAGGCGCGTATCGTGCGGGGCGCCTTCCACGACGCCGGCGCCCGGACGGCGTTCTTCGCGAAGGCCGACGTCGTCGTCAACGTCCTCACGGCCCTCACGCAGCTTTTCCTGACGGGGCGCATCCTTCCGGCCGTCGGCCTCGGGCCCGCGCTCGCGCTGCTGCCGGCCATCACGGCGGCGGGTTTCTTCGCGCTCGGCGCCTCGTCCACCGCGAACACGCTCTTCGTCGTGCAGGTCCTCCGGCGCGCGACCGAGTTCGCGCTCGTGAAGCCCGCGCGCGAGGCTCTTTTCACCGTCGTGCCGCGCGAGGAGAAGTACACTGCGAAAAGCTTCATCGACACGTTCGTGTACCGGAGCGGCGACGCGCTGGGGGCGCTTGCCGACCGGTTCGTGGCCTTTCTCGGCCTCTCGCCCCTGGGCTTCGCGTGGCTCTTCCTGCCCGTGGCCGCCGTGTGGGTCGCGAACGCGCTCGCCCTCGGGAGGAGACAGAAGGCCCTCGCGAACGAGCCCGTGCGAATTTCGCTTGACTCGAACGTGACCTCCCCATAGCGTCCCGCCATTCCGCGAAGCGACTCGTCACTTCGTTTTCATTTTTTTTCAAGGAGGCTGTGATGCTGCGTTTTCGAACGGGAGTCGTCCTTCTGGCCGTGCTCCTCGCGGCCCTGCCGGGCGCCGTGCTCGCCCAGTCCCAGGCCACGACGGGCGTTATCGAGGGTACCGCCTCCGACGACGCGGGGGCTCCTCTGCCCGGAGCCTCGGTCGCTATCCGAAACACGGCCACGAACTTCGAAAAGACGACGACCACCGGACCTGACGGTCGCTTCCGCGGCCTCGCTCTGCCCCTGGGTCCCTACCGGGTGACCGTGAGTCTGGCGGGGTTCAGCACGCTCGTGCGCGAGGGCCTCGACCTCGGGGTCGGCCAGACGATCAACCTCGGCCTCACGCTCAGGCTCTCCCAGCGGGCGGAGTCCGTGACCGTGACCGGCGCGGCGCCCGTCGTCGAGACGACGCGCACCGAAGGCTCGGTCCAGATCGACAATGCGTCGATCCAGGGCCTCCCGAACAACGGCCGGAACTACCTCGACTTCGCGAAGCTGACGCCGGGTGTCACGACCGTGCAAGGCCCCGACGGCGACGAGCTCTCCATCAACGGCCAGAAGGGCATCCAGAACAACGTCTCGGTGGACGGGGCCGATTTCAACAACCCGTTCTTCGGCGAGCAGCGCGGGGGCCAGCGGCCTCCCTTCACGTTCAACCTGGACGCGGTCAAGGAAGTCGTCGTCGTCTCGGACGGCGCGAACGCGGAGTTCGGGCGGGCCTCGGCCGGGTTCGTGAACGTCGTGACGAAGTCCGGCACGAACGACATCCGCGGAAGCGCGCACGGCTACTTCAAGAGCCAGAGCCTCGCGTCGTCGCCGGTGAACCAGGACGGCAGCTCGGCTCCGAAGTACGACTTCAACCAGCAGCAGTACGGCTTCACGCTGGGCGGGCCGTTCGTCAAGGACAAGGTCTTCTTCTTCACCGCCTTCGACTACCAGCGCGGACGCTCGACGAAGCAGACGGATCCGAACCGCATCGACCCAGCTTTGGTGCAGTACTTCGCGTCGGTCGGCGCGCCGAACGAGAACGGCCCGATCGACCGGACGAACGACGCCCGCGTCTTCCTCGGGAAGATCGACTGGGCGATCAGCGAGCGGCACCTCGCGACGGTCCGGTACAACTACACGTGGTCCGAGCAGAAGAACGGGACGTTCGACGTCGATCCGTGGGCCGTCAGCTCGAACGGGATCGAGCAGGACAACTCGAAAGCCGGGAGCGGAACCCTACAGTCGACGTTCTCGAACTCGACCCTGAACGAGTTCCGCTTCCAATGGGCGCGGGAGGACCGGCCCCGGCCGTACGAGGGCCCGCAGGTCCCCGGCGGCGGCCGCCCGTTTCCGGACACGGGGGTCAGCTTCACGGGCTACCGCTTCGGCATGCCGTTCTTCCTGCCGGTCGACGACCACGACACGCGCCTGCAGCTCAACGAGATCCTGACGTACGTCGCGGGCAATCACACGCTCAAGGCGGGCCTCGAGTACAACGCGACGAACACGACGCAGACGTTCCGCGGCTTCGCGAACGGCCGATACCTCTTCGGCTCGGTGAACGGCTTCCTCAACTTCGCGAAGAACAGCAAGTACATCGAGTGCTCGGACGGTACGTCGAACACGACGGGGGGCTGCCCGGCGGGCACGTCACCCACCGGTCCGGTCCTCCTTTACCTGCAGAACGTCCCGGGGCCGGGCCTCACGATCGACCAGGCGGGCACCCAGAGCATCGATCAGAAGGAGCCGGCCGTCTTCATCCAGGACAAATGGCAGCCGCTTCCGAACCTCACGGTCAGCTTCGGCCTGCGCTGGGAGGCCCAGATCGAGCCGGATCCGATCACGCCGCCCGATCAGGTGTTCTTCTCGAAATTCATCGGGACGACCTCGAAGGGCCAGGCGTTCCCGTCCGACGGCAAGATTCCGTCCGACTATTCGATGTGGCAGCCGCGCCTCGGGATCGTGTGGGACCCGAACAGGGACGGCAAGACGGTCGTCCGCGCGAGCGGCGGCATTTTCGCCGCGCGCGTCCCGGGCCTGAACCTCGCCTCCACGCGCTCGACGAACGGCACCATCAGCTACAACGCGTTCCGGAGCAGCCCCGCCTCTCCTTTCCTCGGCCCCGTGCCCGCCTACCCGAGTATCCTGACTCTTGCCACGCTTCCGACGACACCGTTCGATCCGGACGTCTACGTCTTCAGCAAGGACTTCAAGAACCCGCGGACGTACCAGTTCAGCGCCGCGGTCGAGCGCGAG
Organism: Thermoanaerobaculia bacterium; assembly: GCA_963821225.1. Classification (GTDB taxonomy): domain Bacteria; phylum Acidobacteriota; class Thermoanaerobaculia; order UBA5066; family UBA5066; genus Fen-183. The sequence continues at coordinate 43,523 of CAWGCY010000010.1, read as the reverse complement.
GTCGCGCCGGACATCGCGGTCTCGCTGCGGTACAACTACGCGCACACGGTCAACATCACGCGGTTCATCAACAGCAACGATCCGCTCCTCGGCTCGCCCTGGTCGACCGGCCTTGGGGCCGATGGCACGAACGGCATCGGGACGCTCTGGACCGTCGAGTCCACGGCGCACAGCGTCTACAACGGGATCACGCTGGGCCTCGTCAAGCGCTACACGAACAAATTCGAGTTCCAGGCTTTCTACACGCTCTCGTGGGACAAGTCGGACGACGACAACGAGCGCGACCCGTTCACCCTCTATTACGCGAAGATCACCGACCTCGACGCCGAGTATGGCTATTCGAGCCGGGACCAGCGCCACCGCCTCAACGCGTACGTCCTCTGGCAGGCCCCGGGGCAGATCAACGTGAACGCAAGCTGGCAGTACCGGTCGGCGCAGCCGCGGTCGGTCTGCGGGCCGTCCTCGATCAACACCTCGTGCAAGCCCGGCGACTTCGCGGGCACGCAGCAAGATCGCATCAACACGGACGGCAGCGTCACCACGCGCAACCTCGGGAAGAAGGACAACCAGTTCAACTCGGTCAACCTGAGAATCTCGCGCCCGTTCGTCTTCGGCGCCGTCACGTTGGAGCCCATCGCCGAGGTCTTCAACCTTTTCAACAGCAGGAACTTCAAGGATCCCAGCTACCAGAACATACTCTACAACTTCGACGGCACGGTCCAGCAGGGCCTCGGCGACCAGCGCCAGGCGCAGCTCGGCGTCCGCGTCCTCTTCTAAGTCCGAACAGGGTTCGAGCCGAGCCGGCCCGGGGGCGTCAAGCCTGAGACGCCCCCGGAGGCTTCGCGGCGCCCTCGTGACGCATGAACACCGTGAGGGCGTGGTCGGTCCCGCGGAGATGGTTCGTGAGCGTGCGCCGGAGGCGGTCGGCGAGCTCCAGGGTGACCTCGAGCGTGCCGGCCGCGTTCTGGCGCAGCAGCTCGTTCATCTCCCGTATGAGCCTCACGTGCTCGGCCGCGTGCTCCTCGAAGGCGGGATACTGGTGCAACCGCATGACGAGCTCCTCGGCGAGGAAGTGCTGCTCGGAGAGCTCGGCCATCTCCGCCAGGATCTTCCCGGCTTCGGCGCGCTCGTTCAAGCCCGCGGCCCTCTCGAAGGCGTCCACGAGCGCGATCTGGAGCTCGTGCTCCCTCTCGATCTCCGGCAGGCCGTGAACGTCCTTCCGGCCCTCGGCCGTCAACATGAACCTCCTCTTCCCCCTCGGTGCACCCCGAATGATAAGCCTGATTCAGGTGGCTCATGGCGTGATACGTGTCACGTCCCAATCGTATGAGAGGAGGGTTTCATGCGAGTCCAGGACATCATGACGAGGCGCGTCCAGACCGTCGCCCACACGGAGAACGCGGAAGCGGCCTGGAACCTGATGCGTTGGAAGCGCATTCACCACCTCGTCGTGACCGGCGAGGGCGGCGAAGTCGTCGGCGTCGTGTCCGCGCGCGACCTCGGCGGGCGGGACCGCGACGAGATCCGGCGCCTGCGCCCGATCTCCGCGATGATGACCGCCTACGCGGTCAAGGCGACTCCGAACATGCCCGTGCGCCAGGCCGCGAACGTGATGCGCGGCTGGAACATCGGCTGTCTGCCGGTGCTCGAGCCGGACGGCAAGCTGGCCGGCATCGTCACGGTGTCCGACCTCCTGCGGCTCCTCGCCGAGCAGGTCTCCGCGCCCGCGCGCGCGAACCGGGCGAAGCGTGTGGTCAGGATCAGGCCGCCGAAGAAAAGCGGCAGGACGCGCGGGTAACCAGAAGGGATCGGAGGATCCATGAGCAACGGGAGCATCTTTTTCGGAACGGACTTCTCGCCCGCCTCCGACCGCGCGTTCCTCACCGCGCTCGACGAGGCGAAGGTGCGGTCGGCCGAGCTCGTCGTGGCGCATGTCATTCCGACCGCCGTCCTCCTCGACCACGGCATCGGCGAAGTGGCGCCGCTCCGCGCGATCTGTCTGAAAAAGCTCGAGGCCCTGAGGCGCCGGGCCGAGGCCGCCGGCGTGGCGGTGCGCATCGAGCTTCTGGACGGCACGCCGCACACGACGCTCGTGGAGGCGGCGGCCCGCGCGAACGCGGCGCTTCTCGTCGTCGGCACGCAAGGCCGGACGGGCGTCTCGAAGCTCGTCTTCGGAAGCGTCGCGATGCGGGTCGTCAGCGAAGCGCTCTGCCCCGTCGTCGTCGTCCGCGCGGCCGCGTGACGCTGCACAACGGAGCGACTGGCACGTGCCGTGCCTGCCGCCAATCGGGAAGGGAATGAATTACAAAGCGCTGGTCCTGGCGGTGACTCTGGGCGGCGCGACGGCGGCCGCGATCCAGGAGTCCACGCCCGCTCCGACTCCCCTTCCTCCGGCCGTTCCGACGGCCATTACGCCACCCGAGATCACTCCCCCGCTGACGCCTCCGCCTCGGCCGGACGGCACTCCGCCGCCGGCGCCGCACAAGCCCGAAATCATCCCCACTCCCGTGCCCACTCCCGACACGCGCGCTTCGCGCACTCCCGGAATCGGAAAGCCCGATCCGATGCGGACTCCGGGCATCAGCCGGACACCAGGCGGCGATCCCGGCGACAAGATCGTTCCGAGTCCGACGCCAGGTCCCGCCGAGATCCTCAAGCCGACGCGGGTTCCCTGACGGCCCCGAAGGCTGCTATATTCCGCCCTCCTGAGCGGGACTAGCTCAGTGGTAGAGCGCTACCTTGCCAAGGTAGATGTCGCGAGTTCGACCCTCGTGTCCCGCTCCATAGTCGAATCCGAGGCCCGGCACGAGCCGGGCCTCGTTTTTTCAGTTCGGCCGAGCCTCGCCCAGTCCCTGTATCCGCCTGAGCTGGGCGCGCGCCTTCAGGGCGCGCACGGAGCGCGGGTTCGCCTGAAGCTCCTTCTCGATGAGGCCCATCGCCTCTCCGCGGGCGTCGCCGTACCCGAGCGCCAGCTCCCAACCGCTCGGCTGCCCGACCGTCCCGTCGTCGCGAAGGAGCAGGCCGACGATCGGGCGCACGTCGCGCCGGGCGGTGCGGCGCAGCTCGGTGAAGGCCTCGACGAGCAGCGCCGAGGCCAGGGTGTCCTTCCCGGCGACGTAAGCGAGCCCGCCTTGCGCGTACGTCACGAGATACCTCGCGTCCGGATTTCGGGGGTACTCCCGCAACACGGCCAGGCCCTCGTCGAGCGCGAACTTGAAGTCCTCCCGCGAGAGGCTGCGGGTGTGCCTGCGGCCCGGCTCGAGGCGCTCGCGCACGGCGACGAGGCGCTTGAGCGTTTCTCGCGGCGCCACCTGCTGATCCGCTCCCGGCCTCCCGGGCTCGGGCGGCGGAAGCGGCGGGATGGCGGCGACGACGGCGGGCGTGGCCCGCGCGGCCCGCGCTTCTCTCGCCGCGGCCTCGGCCTCTTTCACACGGGCCTCCAGCTGGGCGATGCGCTTCTCCTCGTCGGTCAGCTTTCTCACGACCGGCTCGGGCGTCTTCTCCGCTTTTTCGAGAATCGCCACGGACGCAGGCGTCGCCGCCGCGGGTGCCGTCGGGACCGGCGGGATCGCGGCGGGCGCGGGCGAGACGGCGGGCGAAGAGGCGGGTGGAACGCTCTCGCGCGCCGGGCGGCGGGCGACGAGCCACCACGCGCCGGCGAGCGCCGCGAGCGCCACCGCGCCCAAAGCCATCGCGCGGCGCACCGGGCTGCGCGAGCCCACGAGAACCGTCGCATCGCTCGTGAGGGACGGCCGCGCGCCGGAGAGGCGCACGGGCGGAGGCGTGGACGGCGGAGCCCACGGGATCGTGCCCGGCGCCGCCGGCACGGGCGACGGCTCGGGTGTCGAGCGGACCGTCGGCGACGTCGTCGGGCCCGGCGCAGCGCCCCGGCCCAGGAGGGACGGCGGGGGCGTGATCCCCGCGGGCGCGAAAGCCGCCACGGCGTCCGCGAAGGCGCGGCACGTGGGCGGCCGCGCGGCCGGGTCCTTCGCGAGGGCTTGCGCGAGCACCGCGTCGAGGCCCGCGGGAAGGCCGCCGATGCGGGCCGAGAGCGGCGGCGGCAGGCTCGACACGTGCTGGTGCATGAGCGAGAGCGCGTTGTCGCCCTCGAACGGAGGACGGCCGCACAGGATCTCGTACGCGACCACCGCGAGCGCGTAGCGGTCCGTCGCGGGGCTCGCCGGGCGTCCCTGCGCCTGCTCGGGCGCCATGTAGATGGGCGTGCCCACGACGGTTCCCGTCGCCGTGAGGCCCGACTGGCTCTCGAGCATCTTCGCGATGCCGAAGTCCGCGAGGAAGAGCCGGTCGTTCTTTCCGACGAGCACGTTCGCGGGCTTCACGTCGCGGTGCAGAACGCCCGCCGCGTGCGCGGCGTCGAGCGCGTCGGCGAGCTGCGCGATCCACGCGGACGCGAGCGCGAGCGGCGCGGCGCCGGCCTTCAGCCGGCCGCGCAGCGTCCCGCCGGGGAGGTACGGCATGACGAGGTAGGGCACGCCGTTCTCCTCGCCGAAGTCGTACACGGGGAGGATGTTCGGATGCTCGAGCGAAGCCACCATGCGCGCCTCGCGCAGGAAGCGCTCCAGGAAGTCCCCCTCGACGGCGTGCGCCGCGAGGATCACCTTCACGGCCACCGTGCGCGCGAGCTTCGTGTCGGCGGCCCGGTAGACCTCGGCCATCCCGCCCTGTCCGAGAAGCTCCTCGAGCCGGTAGCGGCCCAGCGATCTCCCCACGTATGCGCTCACGGACACATCTCCGGACGGAACACTGAAGGAATCAGTTTAGCGCGACGCGTCGAACGCTCCGCGCAGCCATTCGACGGCGGGGGGATCGTCCCGGACGGCGACGACGTCGAACCGAACGGCGCCCCCCCGCGCCGGGTGCGCCGCGAGCCAGCGGCGGGCGGCCTTGACGAGGCGCGAGCGCTTCGTCCGCCCGACGGCCTCGGCCGGCGTCCCCAGCGTCCCGTCCCGGCGGCGCTTGACTTCGACGAAGACGGTCGTCGCGCCGTCCAGCGCGACGATGTCGATCTCGCCGTCCCGGTATCGGACATTTCGATCGAGAATGAGAAGAGAGTTTTCTTCGAGTAGGAGAGAGGCGATGTCTTCGCCCTCCCGCCGACTTCTCATTTTCGTGAGGTCCGAAGAGAGATTTCTTTGAATGAAAGAGGGGCTGCAGGGGCCTCGCCTTCGTGAGAGCCGGCCGCCCCACCAGTCCGTTCGCCCTCCTCCTTTCTAAGAATCTTCTCTTTCTTCGGTCGTCTCTTCCGTACGATCCCTAGCGACTTCAGCCGCTTCTTCCAGTCTTCTCCCCCTGAGGAAATCACCTTCGGAGGATAATTCCCCGAAGTCATGAGTGACACCCTCCTCGTCCTCTGCCCCGACTGCGGCTCCACGCTGAAGGTGGATCCGGACACCGGCGCCGTCCTGTCGCACGAACCCCCGGCGTCGAAGAACAGGCTCGGGTCGCTCGAGGAAGCGTCGCGCGAGAACCAGAGGCGCAAGGACCGCGCCGAGGACCTCTTCGCGGCCACGGTCGAGCGCGAGAAGCACAAGAGCGAGATCCTCGACAAGACGTTCCGGCAGGCGCTGGAGAAAGCGCAGAAGGACCCCGGAAAACCGAAGGGGATCTTCGACGACGAGTGACGTGGTTCGCGACTAGCCCGATCGCGTCTTCGCCGCTTCACCCGAGGCGGCAAGCCACTCGTTCGGGTCGTGGGTCAGGGCCCCGGCCGGAAGCCACTCCCAGAGCGGACCCAAGTCCCTCCGGATCCGCCTCTCGAAGAACCTCGGAAGATCCGCCCGGCCGTCTTCGAAGAACCGAAGGACCTCCGGGTCGGCGTCCATCTGTCGGCGCAACGCGACGAGAGACCTCGACCATCCGCGGCCACCCGCGGAGATGCCCCTCACGAGGTGAAGCCCGCGCGTGATCGAGCCCCGCCCGGAGCTCCATCGCCTCGCGATGGCCCGCCACGAAAGGGCATGCCCGGTCAGGTCGATGACGTGATCGAAGAACTCGCGCCAGGCGTAGTTCTTCGGCTTCACGTTGATCCCATCGCTGTTGTTGAGAAAATGGAACGGGAGGGCGGTGACCCGGTTCGCGCGTTGATACTCGAGGTTGACCGGCGCGGCCTGGCCGAAGGCCGTGAGCAGGTGGAGCGACGGGTAGGCAGCGGGCGTCAGGTCGACGAACCGCTTCGTCAGCTCGAAGGGAACGGAGCCCTCGTCGACGTCGAGCCCGAGGACGAAGTTCGTCTGGACGTACGGAACGTAGCGGAGGATGAGGTTGACGTGCTCGGCGACCCGCCTGACCTTCTCGATTCCCTTCAGCGCGCCCGTCCGGGACTTCTCGCCGAGGCCGAACCACGATTCGATCCCCGGCAGGAGCGCCTTGAATCCGTTGCGTTGGAGCCGCTTCAGGCGCGCCTCGGAGAGGAGCGAGAGGCTGCTCTCCGCGATGAAATCCGCGCGGCCCGGCGGCACGACGGACTCGATCGCGTCCATGACCTCATCGAAGCGCACGCCGAAGTTCGGGTCGTGCCACCCGACGCGCAAGTGGCGGAACTTCCGGACCAGGAAGGACAGGTCCTCCTTCAGGACCCCCGGATCGAAGGTCCGGAAAGGCACCGTCGAGTCGATGCAGAAGCTGCACGTGTACGGGCAGCCGAGGCTGCCGAGCATCGAGACGATCTTCAACGCCGGCGCCTTCCGCAGGATGGGCTCGAGGAAAGGCCAGCGCTCGCGGACTCCGGGCAGCGCCTCCGGCTGGCCTCTCGCCGACAGGAGCACGCCTCGGGGCCGGTGCGGAGCGCAGTCGCGCAGGACATCCTCGACGAGGGGCCTGTCCGTGAACCCGAGGACGTAGTCGAAGTACCGGGCCGCGTCCTGCGGATAGCAGCGGGCGTGGGGCCCGCCCAGGACCGTCACGGCCCCGCGGGACTTCAGGAGCGCGCTCACGGCGTAGGCGGTGTGAGCCGCTTCGGTGAACGCCCCGACGAAGACGAGGTCCACGTCGCGCGGAAGCTCCTCCACGAGATCTTCGAATCCCGTGTAGCAGACGAGGGAGACGTCGTGGCCGAGCTCGGCGCACCACACGGCGACCACCTGCGGCATGATGCTCGCGAAGTTCGCGTTCATGAGGCGCGCGTACATCGCACGCGTCGGACCCTTGCTCACGAGGTCGATGACGACGATGCGGAGTCTTCGCATGGCCCGGCTCTCCGGAGAACATGCGAACCCACGAGAGGGGAGTCTTCAGGAATTCGTAGGGTTTCTGTCCCGTTTACCCAGTGGCCCGGGCCCCTTGACCTCGCCTCGCAAGCGCCAGGCGCGCCAATCCCGTTGTTTGTGTTACGGGGAACTAGTCGCTGTAGTCCAGATACCAGAGCAGCCAGGTCACGGCCACGCCGAGCAGCACGGTGAGGAAGATCCACACGGCCAGCATCGGCCACCGGTTGCCGTACATGGACTGGATCTTCGCGTAGACGCCGAGCGCGACGAGGATGCCCACGGCCCGGACGATCCACGCACGGACGCGGCGCCAGCGCTCGGACGCCTCCTCCTCCTCGACCTGCCGGAGAGTCGCCACGACGCGGCGCTTCTTCTCGAGGTCGCGCCGCCGGGCCTTCATGCCCTCGGTGACGAGCGGCTCGGCGCCTTCCGAGGCGATGCGCGCGGCGCCCGGCTTCGCGCCGGCCGTGTAAACGGGCGGCGCCACGGGCCCGATGATGCGGGTCGTCGGCCGCGTACCTCCCGCCGGGGTCGGCACGCCCGTGGTTTTCGGGTCCTCCGCCATGCGGAAAGATTACACCCCTCGCGCGAATTCGTCTCAACCCGGATTGGCGGGCAACGCCCGGGCGGCCAGCTCGAGCACGTCGAAGGCCTCGGTCTTGCCCGCGAGCTCGGTCTTCGCGTTGCCGAGCATCACCATGCAGAACGGGCACGAGACGCCGACCGCGTCTGTCCCGTTCGCCTCGATCTCGGCGAAACGCGCCTGGTTCACCCGCGCCCCGATCGTCTCGTCCAGCCACATGCGCCCGCCCCCCGCCCCGCAGCACATGCCGTTCTCGCGGCTTCTGGGCAGCTCCTTCAGCGCGATTCCCGGGATCGCGTTCAGGAGCTCGCGCGGCGCGTCGTAGACCCCGTTGTGTCGTCCGAGGTAGCAGGGGTCGTGGAAGGACAGCGAGCGGGCCTCGCCGTTCACGAGGCGGATCCGCCCTTCCTTGACGAGCCGCGACACGAGCTCGGTCCCGTGCATCACCTCGAACTTCCCGCCGAAGTCCGGGTACTCGTTCGCGAGCGTGTTGAAGCAGTGCGGGCAGTTCGTGACGATCTTCGTCACGCCGTACCCTTTCATCGTCTCGACGTTCTGCTGCGCGAGCGTCTGGAAAAGGTACTCGTTCCCGAGGCGGCGCGCCGCGTCGCCCGTGCACGTCTCCTCGGTGCCGAGGATCGCGAACGTCACGCCCGCCTCGTGGAGGAGGAGCGCGAGCGACCGCGACACGCGCTTGCCGCGATCCTCGTACGAGCCGGCGCAGCCCACCCAGAAGAGGACGTCGACCTTCACGTCGCCGGCTTCGGCCATGGTCAGCACCGGGAACGGCAGGTCCTTCGTCCACGCCGCGCGGTCCGCGGCGGCGAGGTTCCACGGGTTGCCCTGGCGCTCCATCCCGTTGAAGGCCGTCTGCGCCTCCTTCGGGAACGAGCTCTTCTCGAGCACGAGGTGGCGGCGCAGGTCGGTGATCTTGTCGACGTACGTGATGCCCACGGGGCACGCGTGCTCGCAGTAGCGGCACGTCGTGCAGGCCCAGATCGTCTCCTCGTCGATCCAGCCTCCGACGAGAGGCCTTCGCGCTGCGAGCGCCCGCTCGGCCGAGCCGTCGCCGCGGCCCGCGTCGACTTCGATCAGGGCGTCCGCGTCCGTGTAGAGCGCGTTGCGCAGGTCCACCATGAAGCCTTTCGGCGTGAGCGGCTTCCCCGTGAGGTGCGTCGGGCACACCTCGCGGCAGCGCCCGCACTCCGTGCAGGTGAACATGTCCAGCTTCTGCTTCCAGGTGAAGTCCTCGATCTTCGACACGCCGAACTTCTCGGCCTCGGCCGCCTTCTCGATGTCGAACGTCGTCATCTTGCCGGCGGGCTCCAGCTTCGCGAAGAACAGGTTCGGGAGCGCCGTGATGACGTGGAAATGCTTCGCGAACGGCAGGTAGTTGCCGAACACGAAGATCGCGACGAGGTGCGCCCACCAGCAGGCGAAGTAGATTGACTGAAGAGAAGAGAGGGAAAGAGAAGAGATTTGCTTGGAAAGTGAATACGTCAAAGGCTCCCAGAGAGCGTCTTGGGCGAGGGCGGTGTTTGCCTTGGCGGCGAGGGCCGCACCACTCGCGGCCGCGTGGGCCGACGAGGTTCCTGCCACGGCCCCGGCCACGATCGAGCCGGGAGCTTTCGCCGCGTCCAGCGCCATCCTCGCGGCGCCGGCGCCGAAGTCCGTCACCATCAGGAAGCCGATGAGCAGGAGAATCAGGTCCGCGTCGAACGACGGGTCGAGGCGCTCCTTCCGCACGACGTGGCGGCGCGCGAGCGCGAGGACGACGCCGGCGAAGGTCGTCACGAGGACGAGGTCCTTCACGAGGAGGTAGCCCTGCCAGAAGCCGGCGGGGAGGAACGGCAGGCGGGCCCCGGGAAAGAGGCCCTCGAAGACGAGCATCAGCGTGCGCAGCAGGAGCACGAGGAAACCGCTGAAGATGAGGGCGTGGTAGAGGCCCGCGTACGGGTCGCGGAACATCTTCCGCTGCAGGAGCCCGTACTCGACCATGTGCCAGAGGCGCGCGAGCGGATGGTCGAGGCGGTCTTCGGGGGGCCCGCCGAGCGTGAGGAGCTGGACCCGGCGAGACGCGGTGTACGTGAAAAAAGCAAGGGCGGCGAGCAGCAGAAGGGCGAACAGGAGAGTTCCGGGGAACCCGAAGTACGTGGCCTGGGCGGGCGTGATCGTCATCGCAACGAAGGATAGCGCAGCGTGTTGTAAGATAAGTCGTGGTAGATCCGTCCTTTCAACTCATCCTCCGCCACGGGAGATGCCCCATGACGTATCTCCGAAGGTCCCTCTGGGCCGCTTCGATCGTGTTCGCGCTGGCCGCTGCCGGCGTCCTTCAGGCAGCCGCGCCCGCGGGCACAGATCTCTGGGGCGGGCCGGCCGCGAAGGGCCTGGGCGCGAACGCGCGCTTCGACACGAACATCTACGTCTCGAGCGTCGGCGCGGCGACAGGCTCCGTCGATTTCCTCGTGGGCGGCGCAACGCTCGCGAGCGTGCCGTTCACTCTGTCCACCCGCGGCGTCGCCGTCATCCCCGCGCCCGCGGCCGTCGACGGCATGGGGCCTTTCCTGTACCACCTGAGGAGCGATTCCTCCGTGAACGCCTGGTCCGAGACGTTCAACGACACGCCGGGCGGCCGCTTCGGCACCGTGGTCACGGCGTTCCCGGTCTCCGACTTCCTCGCGGCGGGCGACGAGTCGTGGGGCGGCGGCGCCGACGCGTCGTCGTCCACCGACGCCGGCCGCGCGCGCACGAACGTGGGCGTCCTGTGCAGCCCCCTCTCGGCGCAGGGCTGCACCGTCGAGGTCACGGCTTTCGACGGCGGCACGGCCGTCGGCGCCGCGCAGATCTTCGCAGTCCCCGGCTCCGCCGCGCAGCAGCCGCTCGCATCCCTGGTGCCCGAAACGGCCGAGAAATCGCATCTCGCGTTGCGCTTCCGCATGCTCGTCGGAGCGGGGCTGCCCTACGCCATCAAGAACGACAACCTCACGAGCGACGGCAGCGTCCTGTCGCTGTCCGTCTCGCGCGGCGCCTTCTCGACGGCGCCGGTCATCGTCAGCTTCACGATCTCCCCCTCGTCGGGCTGCTCGCCCCTGACGATCACGGCGACGTGGTCCACGACGGGAGCCGATCACGTCAACATCACCGGCGCCGCGGGCGACCTCGCGACCTCCGGCACGGCCACGTTCCCGGTCGTGTCCGCGGGTGACGTCACGCTCACGGCCGTCGCCCTCTCGGGCGCCACCTCCACGGCGACGCGCAAGATCACGCTCACGCCGCCGACGACGCCGCCCGAGCCGACGCCCGCCACGGCGACGGTGGGCACCGGCCAGGTCGTGCACGGCTCGATCCCCGTGGCCTACACGGGGACCCTCGTCACGATCACGTTCGACAAGCACGACTCCACCGGCTCGACGTTCACCTTGAGCGGCAACCAGTTCACGTACACGGCGGGGTCGGAGACCGGCACCGACGTCGTGCGCCTCACCGTGCCCGGCGGCTCCTGCGGCCCCGCGACCGCCACGTTCACGGCCACCGTCATCACGCTCGGCGACCCGGTGATCGACTCCTTCACGTCCGATCCGGAGCGCGGCTGCGGCGCGTCGACGAACATCGTCCTGTCGTGGGCGACCGAGAACGTGGGACTCGTCCGGATCACCAACGTCACCGCGCCCTTCGGCCTCGCACCGAACGGGTCGGTCGGCACGACGATCACCGGCACGACGACGTTCACGCTGAACGCCTTCCCGATTCTCGGGGGGAGTCCCATCCAGCAGTCGCTCACCGTTCCAGCCGATCCGCAGCCGTACGTCCCGATCCTGACTCCCGCCAGCGTCAGCGTGGCCGCGGACTCGGGCTTCCTCTTCTTCACGGCGACGGGCGTCCCGGATCCCACGCTCCTGCGCTACGTCCTCGTCCAGAGCAAGAGCGGCGGCCAGGTCTCGTACACGAGCACGCCCGGGACATTCGCCTACATCCCCGGCCCGTTCGCCGGCGTCGACATCGTCCGGATCTTCTATACGAACGGCTGCGGTCCGCGATTCGCCGAGTTCACGGCGACGGTCAACTAGAGACTAAGAGAGGGACTTCTTAGAAGGTGAGGAGGCAGCGGCGCGACGGCGCCTGACTGCCTTCGTGCGCGACGTCGAGCATCCTTCGGGCGCCGGGTGCTCCTCTCAGGGAGCGCTCGGGTCCCGTTCAGCGCGACGGTTTGAACCCTCGCTCTCGAGCTCCGCGCGCCAAGGAAAGATCGCATTCGACGTTGACCGGACGCGCTCCGCTCGACGTCCCTTCGAAGAGCACTCGGCGCCCTCGATCAGGCCTTCAGCTTCTTGGCCGCTTCCGTCATCGCGGGGACGATCTGGAACAGGTCGCCCACGATGCCGTATGTCGCGACCTTGAAGATCGGCGCCTCGGGATCCTTGTTGATGGCGACGATCACCTTCGACGAGCCCATGCCCGCGAGGTGCTGGATGGCGCCGGACACGCCGCACGCGATGTAGAGGGACGGCGACACGACCTTGCCCGTCTGCCCCACCTGGTGCTCGTGCCCGATCCAGCCGGCGTCCACCGCGGCGCGCGACGCGCCCAGCGCGGCGCCCAGCTCGTGGCACAGCGCGCGGAGCACGGGCCAGCTCTCGGGCCCCTTGATGCCGCGCCCGCCGGTGACGATCTTGTCCGCCTCGGCCACGTCGATCTCGCCGGCCTCGGCCGCCTCCACCTTCACGACCTTCGCGCGGATCTTCAGCGCCGGAAGGTCGAGATTCACGACCTCGGGCGCGGCCGGCGCGTCGGAGCGGGACGCCGGAAAGACGTTCGGGCGCGGCGTCGCGACCTGGATTTCCGCGTTCGGAGCGGGCGTCACGCGCACGCGCGCCTTGCCCGAATAGACCGGCCGTTCGCCCGCGAGGCGGCCCCCCTCGACGTCGAGCGTCATCACGTCCGACAGCACCGACACACCGCGTCGCGCCGCGAAGCGCGGAGCGACGTCGCGGCCCATGGCCGTGGCCGAGACGAGGACGATGGACGGCTTGAACGCCGTCGCCGCGGCGTCGAGGGCCGCGGTGTAGCCCTCGCTGGAGAAGAGCGCCAGCTCGGGCTTGTCCGCGAGGAAGGCCTTCGACGCGCCGTAAGCGCCCAGCTCCGCGGCGAGAGAACCGATGCCCGAACCAGCGACGACGGCGCCGAGCGCGCCGCCGGTCTTGCCCGCCAGCGCGCGGCCCAGCGTGAGAGCTTCGAGCGACGACTTGCGGATCTTCCCGTCGCGCTGCTCGATGAATACGAGAACGTTGCTCATCACAGCACCTTCGCTTCGTCCCGCAGCAGCCGCAGCAGCTCCGTCGCGGCCTTCGCGGGGTCGTCGGCGGGGACGAGCTTCACGGCCTGCCGCGCGGGCGGCAGCTCGAGCTTCGTCCAGCGCACGTGCGCGGCGTCGCCGGAGATCGACGCGGGGTCGACGCCGGCGTCGGCGGGCGTCTTCACGGCGATCGTCTTCTTCTTCGCGGCCATGATGCCCTTCAGCGACGCGTAGCGCGGCTCGTTCAGCCCCTTCGTAGCGCCGATGACGCCGGGCAGCGGCATCTCGACGACCTCCTGCGCGCCTTCGATCTCGCGGTGGGCGACGACCGCGCCGTCCTTCCACTCGAGCTTCGTGACGAGATTCACGTGCGGCAGGTCGAGGAGCTCGGCCAGCATCGGGACGAGGAGCTGCGCGTCCGTGCCAACTCCCTTGTTGCCCATCCAAACGACGTCGTAAGGCAGCGCCTTGACGACCCCGGCGAGCAGGCGCGCGACGCCGAGCGAGTCCACGTCGCCGAGCCCCTCGGACGCGATCCGGACCGCGTCGTCGGCGCCCCGGGCGAGACATTCGCGCAGGCCGACGTCGGCGCGCGCGGGACCGAACGTGATCGCCGTGACCGTGCCGCCCTTCGCCTCCTTCGTCTTGAGCGCCTCCTCGAGCGCGTACTCGTCGTAGGGGGACACGATCCACTTGACGTCGGCCTCGTCGATCGAGACGCCCCCGGGGGCGATGCGGATCTTCGTTTCGGTGTCGGGAACGTAGGCGATGCAGACGATCTGATTCATGGCAACCTTGGAACCTAGCACGCCTTTCGGGACGCGTCATCGAAAAAATGAATGACGGCTCATTCCTGAGCTAAACTTACGCTTGACTCGCGCCATCCGCGGCCTTACCTTCTCTCCGGCAAGCGGATGAAGCTCCTCGACCGCGTGCGTGCCGCGCTTCGCACGCGCCATTACAGCGTTCGGACCGAGGATTCCTACGTCGCCTGGGTGAAGCGGTTCGTTCTCTTCCACGGAAAGCGCCACCCCGACGAAATGGGCGAGCCGGAGATCAACGCTTTCCTGTCCTCGCTCGCGACGCGCGGCCGCGTCGCGGCCTCCACCCAGAACCAGGCCCTCTCGGCTCTCCTCTTCCTCTACCGTCACGTCCTCGAAAAGCCCTTCCCCGAGATGACCGCGCTCGTCCGCGCCCGGCGGCCCGCCCGCCTCCCCGTCGTCCTCACGCGCGAGGAGGCCCGCCGTGTTCTCGCCCGCCTCGGCGGCGAGCCGCGCCTCGTCGCGACCCTCCTCTACGGCTCCGGCCTCAGGCTCATGGAAGCGCTGCGCCTGCGCGTGAAGGACCTCGACCTCTCCCGCAACGAGATCCTCGTGCGCGACGGCAAGGGCCAGAAGGACCGCCTCACGATGCTTCCCGCCGCGCTCAAGGCCGACCTCGCGGCGCACCTGAGGACCGTCCGCAACCGGCACGAGGCCGAGCTCGCGCGCGGCGGCGGCGACGTCCACCTTCCCGACGCCATCCGCATCAAGTATCCCCGCGCCGCGAAGAGCTGGGCGTGGCAGTACGTCTTCCCCGCGGGCCGCGAAAGCACCGACCCGCGGAGCGGCGAGGTCCGCCGCCACCACCTCCCCGAGACCGCCGTCCAGCGCGCCGTGAAAAAGGCCGTCGCGGACGCCGGGGTCGCGAAGCTCGCGAGCTGCCACACGCTGCGCCACAGCTTCGCGACTCACCTCCTCGAGAGCGGCTACGACATCCGCACCATCCAGGAGCTCCTCGGCCACCGCGACGTCGCGACGACCATGATCTACACCCACGTCCTCAACACCGGGGGCCGCGGCGTCAGGAGCCCGCTGGACGGGGCGTGAAGAATCCCTCCGATCGCTCGCGCCAGGCACACCCCGAATCCGAAGATCGGCCGCCCGGCCACGAGAGTGCGCCCGACACCTGGCGCGTCATCTCGACATTCCGCCCGGGTGAGAGGGGGACGAAGCACTTGCTCCGCGACTGGGGCCATCGCCTCGTCTGCGTCCGCTACCGCTACAACCCGCGCCTCAACCGGCGGATCAAGACCGCCGAGATCGTCGTCGACGAAGCCCCGTGGCGGCGAAAGAAGGACACTGCAATAGGAATCTGGATCCAAGGCTGGGAAAACGACCTTCGACACGCGATCGTGGCGGCAGGGGGAAAATGGGATCGGGAGCGGGCGTTGTGGATCTTGGCCAGGACGCAGGCGGCAAGGCTCGGGCTCGAGGAACGGGCCAAGAAACCCCTGGAAAAGCCCGACTTCCGGCCCTCAGAAGCTAATATCTCTGGCAACCGAAAAGTTAATACCCATGGCAACCCCCATCGCAACGCTGCCACTTCTGGCAACCGACCGTGACGCCTAATACTAGTTAGACGGCCCGAATGGCCTGGCGTATGCCTACTCCAGCGCATCTGTCCTCCCGGGTGCCACCCCAAAATCTTTGCGAGGCGGCCTCCCGTAAGTGGGCGCTTGCCACCGTGGGCGTCCTCGTCGTACTTGCGGTCGCTGGTGCCGCCGTACCTGTTTTTCAGGAAGCGGGCGGCCTTGCAGTACCGTTCTTTTTCGTGGGTGTCCTCGTGTACTGGTTCTGCCTCGTTCAACTGTACCGGGCCGTCCGTGACGATATCGTTATGGCGCCAGAGCAGAGCGCTTGCTTCATCCGCATCCTTCGTTGGTACGGCCCAGCGGCCGCCGTGTAGGTCCTGTTCTGGGTTCACTATCGCCACGTCCCCGAGCGTCTCGTAGGCCGGAACCGCTTTCGTGCAACATTCATCGACGCCTAACAACGCGCTGCAGCGGACTCGCTACGCTCGCCGCTGAACTCGATATCGTTAGGCTGCCAAGATCAAGAACATGGCGTTTACTCGCACAACGCGCGCTCTGTCGAATGCTGAGGCGCGCCTTCTGACCAGGCGGCTCGCTTCGGTTCAGAAGGCCAAGCAGCGCACGATCTTCCGTGTAGCCGCAATCGGCACTCCCATAACGGCCGTTCTCTGCATCCTGACCCTTCTTGCTTCTTCCGATGATCCGCGCATCGTCGTCGGATTCTGGCTCGTGGTCACGCTTCTCCTCATTGCCTGGGTTGGTGTTGAGCGTCACCGAGCTTCCCGCACGGCTATTCGTCGCCTGGAAAGCGCCCTTCGCGGAAATACAGCCGAAGTCGTTAGGGTCACCTCAGCTCAATGTGTGGCATTTGAAGAAATGGAGGATGAGGGCGCTTGTTACGCGTTTCAAGTCGAGGCGGAGCAGGTCCTGTTCGTGGTTGGCCAAGACTTCTACGAATCGGCTCGCTTCCCGAACTCCGACTTCTCGCTGGTTCACATTCGCACAGAGTCCGGCGAGCTCGTCGAAATGGCCTTTGTCTACGGTGGATCAAAGCTAAGCCCCATCCACACCGTGCCTGCCGCTCGAAAGTCCACACTTCAGATTCCTCAACACCTCTCAGTCATTAACGCTCGCCTC
This sequence comes from Thermoanaerobaculia bacterium, assembly GCA_963821225.1. Taxonomy (GTDB): domain Bacteria; phylum Acidobacteriota; class Thermoanaerobaculia; order UBA5066; family UBA5066; genus Fen-183. Next base: position 26,931 of record CAWGCY010000010.1, on the reverse strand, counting down.
TCGGACATCGAGGCACGCCTGGCCGCCTAACACCTCATTGCAGCGGACTCGGCGTCAGTCGCTGCGCTCCTTCCTTCTCGCCGCTGAACTCGATATCGTTAGCTGGCGTTGAACAGCGCGCACCGCTCTTCGCGTCTCCCTATGCTCGCTCGCGTCACTGCACTGGGCACGCTTTTCTTCATGCAGGGGTGCGCGCGCTCAACGCAATGCCGGGTCGAGAACCTCAGTTCGTCTCCCCTCACGCACATCGTGGTCTCGGGCACCGGCTTCTCAGCTCCAGTGTCAGACCTCGCGCCCGGCGCGTCGGCCTCCGTCGCTCTTCACCCAACCGACGAAGCTGGGGAAATCGCGGTCGTGTTTGAGGCGGGCGGTCGCGAGCACCGGCACTCGGAGCACACGTATTTCGAGGCGCGCAGTTATTCGCTGCTCGTTCGCGTCAACCCAACGTTCGAGGTTTCCGTTCGGGTTTCCCTGGCCTCGGTCGTGCGCACCTCGTCATCGTCGGCGCCCTTAGAGGGCGCCGGCTAACAACGCGCTGCAGCGGACTCGCTACGCTCGCCGCTGAGCTTGATATCGTTAGGTGCGCGAAGGGTTCACGCCTGCCTTTCATCGTCGCCTGCTCTCTAGCATTCGTCCTGGCTCTTCTCGGAGCACTCCACGTGTTCTGGGCGCTCGGGGGCCGGCTGGGCTTCGGCTCGGCCATTCCCGAAGTCAACGGAAAGCCTGCGTTCACACCCACACGCGCGGCCACTTCTGCCGTCGCCCTCGCGCTCTCCCTAGCGTCCGCCCTTGTACTCGGCAGAGCGGGTGTATTCAGCGCACTGGTGCCAGCCGCGCTTTTCAAATGGCCCGTGCTCATTCTCGGCCTCGTGTTCCTTGTGCGGGCCGTCGGGGAATTCAAGCTGGTGGGCCTGTTCAAGCGCGTCCGCGGCACCTCGTTCGCCCGCTGGGATACCTGGCTCTTTTCCCCGCTCTGCCTCGGAATCTCATGTGCGGCACTCTGGCTTTCGCTGCGCTAAGCCAGAGCGCACCTAACAATGCGCTGCAGCGGACTCGCTACGCTCGCCGCTGAGCTTGATATCGTTAGAAGGCGCATTTCCCTAGCCGCCTGCCACGCAGAGTGGAGTGCATGTGACCGCAATACCGAGCGAGGGCGCCTCTCCCGGACCGTCGCGCGTCCTATCCCTGCTAGGCCGCTTCGGAGGCTTCGTAGCAATCGCCGTCTGCGGCGCCTTCTGGCTTTTCGTGTGGCTTGAGCACCGATTCCCGGCGCATGGTGCGGGTACTCTCGTCGGCGTTCTCTATCTGCCCTACGTCGCGCTCCTGCTGTCCGTCCCCATCGTGGGCCTCGCCGCTAGGCACAACGTCAAGCGGGCCGTCCAAAGCCAAGGCAGCGGTCTGTGGCAGGTCGCCCTCGCTCTTGCCGCCATGGCCATCGCCTACTTCACCTTCGCGCAGCGATTCGTAGAGCTTCCATGAATCACAAATCAGCGCAGGAGAGCGCCTTCTAACAACGCGCTGCAGCGGACTCGCTACGCTCGCCGCTGAGCTTGATATCGTTAGGCCCGCGAAACTGATGAACGGCTTTCCCTTCGGCACGGCTCTCCTCTTCGCGACCGTATTCGCGACCCAGCTCCAGGGGGTTACGCCTGCTCCGACCGTCAGCGTTCAGAATCGGGTAAAGGCGTACGAGGCGGCACACCCCGGCGTCTTTCGTGTTGGAGGCGACGTGTCGGAGCCCGTGGAGCTCAGCCGGGCTAAACCCGCCTACCCGGAAGCGGCGTTAAACAAACAGCGCACCCTCTCACCCATCATGGTCATGGCCGTCATAACCGAAACAGGCACGGTAGTGGACCCGCAAATCGTCAGCTCCGAGCACCCTGACCTCAATGCGGCCGTACTCGAAGCTGTTCGCAAATGCCGGTACAAGCCCGCTCGTTTGCACGGAAAGGCGGTTTCAGCCTTCCTAACTTTCACCTTCATGTTTGCGGCGCGGGCCTAACAACGCGCTGCAGCGGACTCGCTACGCTCGCCGCTGAGCTTGATATCGTTAGACCCCGCAAACGAATGAAGCTCGTCCTTGCTGGTTTGGTTATCGCAGTTCTTTTCGGCAGTCCTGCCGCCCCTGCATGCAGCTGCGCGCCAGGGGAACGTCCGTTCCTTCAGGCTGCGGCCGATGCACGCTTCGTCGTCCTGGCCAACGTGGTTCGTTATCGCCGTCGGTGGCCGTGGGAAAGGTATCGGTACATGGACCTGAAGATTGAGCGGGTGCTTCGCGGTCCGGCCGACTTGAAGTCGCTGGTGGTCACCGGGGACAACGGTGCCGAATGTCGGCACTACGTTACGAAGTTTCCGGTCGGCACTCGCTGGGTTTTCGCCGTGTCGCAGTACAGCGGCGCGGCCGACCTCGCTATTTCGCGCTGCAGCGAGTCGGCTCTGTTTTACGACGGAGCGGCCGTCACCGGGGCAATCAACGCCAACGCTCAAGGCCATCTGTTACCCGAAACCATACCCCTTGCAGAACTCCAGCTTCGTCTTGAGGCGCAGTAACGCGGGGTCTAACAACGCGCTGCAGCGGACTCGCTGCGCTCGCCGCTGAGCTTGATATCGTTAGGCGGGGCAAAGAATCGTGCGGCGTTGGAGCTCATATGGGTAGGCAGCTCGTTCGGGTCACACCTCACTTCAAGCACCCGAGCGGGCCGAACGGCGAACCCATACCTGGTGCGCACCTGCCCATCCTGTGTGGCGTCGCTCCCGAGCATCTAACAGCCTGGCAGGTTTACGAGAACGTAAGCGAGGGCACTCCCGTGTCGCCCGTTTTCGCGTCCGAGCAAGCGCTTCTTGTGTGGCTGCAGGCCGAGTGGTCTCTTACACCCGAACAGGCCGTCGCGTTCGTCCGCGCTGGGTTCGCACCGAGTCTCGTCGCTCGTGAGGGCATCCCAAGCAAACGGCACGGCCCATAGGTCGCAATCGGTGCCCTTGAGGGCGGCGTCCTTCTAATGCGGGGGCGCGGCCCCGCCTAACACCTCATTGCAGCGGACTCGGCGTCAGTCGCTGCGCTCCTTCCTTCTCGCCGCTGAACTCGATATCGTTAGAAGGCTTATGGAAGAAAGCAACCCGGCGTCTGATACCGGGCCCTGTTGTCCCCATTGCTTCACGCCGATTCAGGACGCCCAGCATTTTTGTCCGCGGTGCGAGCGGCCGCTCACCGGGTTTGCCGCAACCGATCCAATCAAATCCATCTTTACCGAGGGCCAGCTTTACCGCGGGGCCGCCCGCACTACCCGCCCCTTCGTTCTGATCGGAATCTGGCTCCTGTTCATTCCGGTGTTTGGCATCGGCATCGTGGTCCTGTTCGAGCCCACACCCGAGCCCCGCGCGGCTATCGCCAGCTCGCTGTGCGCATTCGCCCTCTCCGGGGCCGTTCTATACCGCGTCACGGCCAACTTCATCCGTGCCCGTAAGAGGGCTGCAGCGCAGGCTCACCTCGAGCCATGATCGCGCACGTTGGGGCGCCTTCTAACAACGCGCTGCAGCGGACTCGCTGCGCTCGCCGCTGAGCTTGATATCGTTAGGCGGGGCAAAGAATCGTGCGGCGTTGGAGCTCATATGGGTAGGCAGCTCGTTCGGGTCACACCTCACTTCAAGCACCCGAGCGGGCCGAACGGCGAACCCATACCTGGTGCGCACCTGCCCATCCTGTATGGCGTCGCTCCCGAGCATCTCACAGCCTGGCAGGTTTACGAGAACGTAAGCGAGGGCACTCCCGTGTCGCCCGTTTTCGCGTCCGAGCAAGCGCTTCTTGTGTGGCTGCAGGCCGAGTGGTCTCTTACACCCGAACAGGCCGTCGCGTTCGTCCGCGCTGGGTTCGCACCGAGTCTCGTCGCTCGTGAGGGCATCCCAAGCAAACGGCACGGCCCATAGGTCGCAATCGGTGCCCTTGAGGGCGGCGTCCTTCTAATGCGGGGGCGCGGCCCCGCCTAACACCTCATTGCAGCGGACTCGGCGTCAGTCGCTGCGCTCCTTCCTTCTCGCCGCTGAACTCGATATCGTTAGAAGGCACGCGGTACGTCACGGCTCGCGGTTCCCCCGGTTGCTCTCGTGCCCGGCTCGCGTTCCAAGTTTCGCTATATAAATTCGAGGGTCGTAGAAGCCCACGGCTCGGCCTTCGCATCCGGGAAGGCCATCTGACGCGCCCTATCTTTCTCGTGCGCCCCATCGAGCTTGTCGTGCACCGTCGGGTCGCTCCTTCTTCGTCTCATGCCGTTCGTTGTAGAAATCACCGTCCTCGGCCGCATGGCAGCGCGCGCTCCTTCCCCCACTTTCAAACTCCATCGCCACTCCACCGAGCTGGCTGCGCGCCGCGCCTGTCCCTTGCATCTCACCCGCGCTTCCGAGCCGCCCAATCCCTCGCTCGCGGCATCTTCTTCTTCGCGGGGCCTCAGGCGCGGCGTGCCTTCTAACAACGCGCTGCAGCGGACTCGCTTCGCTCGCCGCTGAGCTTGATATCGTTAGACCGCGTGACGGAATGGCGATTGAGAGCGAAGCGTAATGGGAGGCGATGCATGCGCGCTATAGAGACTTCAAGTCTCTCTTCTCGCAGCCGGCGGCGGCGAGTGCTCGCGGGACTGATCGTGAGCTCGGCGGTACTGCTGGTCGCCTTCCGACTCGTTGGTCAGAAGGAGCAGGCGGGCTTTCCCGACGGGTACGACGCTGTGCAGGTGGCGGGCCGCACCCACAAGGTCGTTTTCGAGAACGCCTTTGTCCGGGTACTCGAAGTCACCATTCCACCGGCTGGCACGACCATTCCAATGCATCACCACCGTTGGCCGAGTTTCTTCCTGAGTTGGGATACTGGCGGCCGGTCGGCGCATATCCGCTATCATCGCCCTGATGGTAGCGTGAAGGATTCCCCGAGCAGAGACACACCTGCACACCTCGGTTCGTGGGACGTACATTGGAAGCAGCCCGAGCCCATGCATGCAATCGAGGTCGTGGAGGCGCCGCAGGGTGCACCCGGGCCTCCAGATCTACGCATTGAGATCAAGTGTGCCCGCTAGGAGCGCGGTCTAACAACGCGCTGCAGCGGACTCGCTTCGCTCGCCGCTGAGCTTGATATCGTTAGACCGCACAAGGGGCAAAACGCCACGCGTTCACGAAGTCGGCGGGCTTCATCGTGCATTTTCGGCTTCGTGGTGGCAGCGTCACTGCGGCCCGGGGTCGCGCTGCTGTTCATTCGGGCGCTCGTGCGCGGCTCGTTCATTAATTCATGGCGGCCCACCTGGCGCGCAACACCCCATCCGAGTCAGGTTCGTAGAGCGCCCGTATTTCGCTCGCGTGCACGCGCCGGGCAGCAGCGCATTCCGGCACACAGAAATTTACTTAAGGCCAGCGCCTTTCCACTTCGCGCCGGGTCTCATCGGGCATGCATCGTCCAGTTCAAGCGTGGGCCGGGGCTCGGAGGTCATCGGTTCCCCTTCCCGTTCGTCTTCACAGGGCTTCACCACCAAGCGTCTCGGCTGGTCGAGGAGAGTGCGGTCTAACAACGCGCTGCAGCGGACTCGCTACGCTCGCCGCTGAGCTTGATATCGTTAGACCGCATTCAAGGGCATCGTCAACAAAGGAGGCAGTCATGTTCAGACGAATCTTGGCATCCACCGCTGTAGCCTCGATCGTCATCGCCACCCCCGTCAGTTCTCAGCAGTCCCCACCGACATCCGACCAGGGAAAACGGATCGAAGCGATGGTTAATAAGGCTGCCGCTCTGATCGAAAGTCAAGGCAAGGCGGCCTTTGCCGAATTCAGAAAGCGGGATAGCGAATGGTGGCTCGGTAACACGTATGTGTTCGCCTACGATCAAAAACTAAACGTACTGTTGAACCCCGCTTTTCCGAAGCGAGAGGGAACCAACCTGCATGGCGAGAAAGATGCCAACGGCAAAGCCTTTCATGATGAGTTTCTGAAGGTGGTTCAAACGAAGGGTTCGGGCTGGGTCGATTACATGTTTCCCAAACCAGGGCAGACTCAACCCTCCCAGAAATGGAGCTATGTGAAAGCAGTGAAGGTCGAGGGAACGCCGGCAATCATCGGTGCAGGCTTCTACCCCGAGTAGTGGACGGCACGAGGGCACGGATTCTGAAGAATGCGGTCTAACAGCTCGCTGCAGCGGACTCGCTGCGCTCGCCGCTGAGCTTGATATCGTTAGGCGCTTTAGAGCAGAGCGTGCGCATTCAACCGATTCCGCCTGACCTCATCCCTACCATGGACGAAGCAGAGCAACAGCTCGTGTACGTTTATCGGAGCCTTTTCTGGCTCGCCTTCGCCGCGGCCCTCGGAGGTCTCGTCCACCCGAGCCTGCTTCTCGTCGCTCTGACCTTCGCTACACTCGGCTTTCTCTTGCGCCAGTACCACAGTCGCGCCGCGGCACTAGCCGTGGCGATCATCGCGGCTGGAAACCTCGTCAGGGTTCTCGTAACCACTACGGTCGTTTTCCCGGCCGGCGGTTCCGACTTCATCAGGAGCCTCTTCGACCTTACAGACGGCGTTCTTGGCTGCACCCTCGACCTTTGCGTCGCAATCGCGGCCGTCTACGCCGCTTCCCGCTATCAAACAGCAGAGGCCAAATTCAACTATGCGCTGGCGCAAGCAGAAAAGGCTCGAAGCGCCTAACAACGCGCTGCAGCGGACTCGCTACGCTCGCCGCTGAGCTTGATATCGTTAGGCTCGTAAGGGCTCAAGCGTTCAATTTTGCTCAGACCCGTGCGCTCGAGATGGCAGCGCGTGGCCGGCATTTGCCCTCCAGCTTCCTTCAGGCATGTTTTCGGCGGGAGGCAGCCGGCCACGCGGGCTACTGGTCGTGCCCCGGCTAAACGCTTTTGCGAGCGCGCGTCTTCTGGGTCGCCCATCCGGCTCGCCCCGTGCTTTTCTCACGGTCGCCGGAACCCGGCATCGCCTGCGCTGCTTCAACCATTGTTCGGTGTCGCGCCTCGGTGCCCCCCGTGGCGTCACCGCGCGGTCAGCCTAACCACGCGTTGCAGCGGACTCGCTGCGCTCGCCGCTGAACGCGGTATCGTTAGGTTGCACATCGTCACGCTCACGTCATGGTCACGCTCTGCTGCACGAAGTCGCTCCTGAAGCGTAGCGGGGTTCGGGCGCTCGCTCCGCCTGAACCGGCTACGTGCGCCCTCGGAAACTGGTTCGCGAACGTCATCTACGTCGGCGCACAGCCTCTCGTCATCGCCGTAAGCGAGCGCGCGTTCATCCCAGTGCTCTTCCCTGCGCGGTCAGTGCGCCACAGTCTCGTCACGGCCTTCCTCCGGGCCGTAGCCTCGCTACTCTCGCGCATCGGTGCCGCACCCAGCACCGTCGAACGCGAGCTCGCTCTCATGTCTCCCACGCTCCTCGCCTCCACCAACAGCAGGCAGGTACTCGGCGTCATGAATCAGTATGCGTTCGAGCTGCCACTCATCCTGCGGCACCGACCCTCGCTTTCGCTGCCCGAGGTTGAGCTTCACTTCGCGTCAGGCGTCACCGGCCCGCTCGGCCTCGTCAGGCCCCAGGAGGCCGCGCTCGGGTTCTTGAGCGGGCTTCACTCGGTCATGTAGGGTTGGGTGCAACCTAACAACGCGCTGCAGCGGACTCGCTACGCTCGCCGCTGAGCTTGATATCGTTAGGCAGCTCAAGTGGTGGAAGACAGCTCTCATCTTCGCTTCCTTACGCCGCAAGAGGCGTCTCTACTCGCCCAGATATCCACCGATTCGTCTGGCGCGCCTGAGCTTCAGCTGTTCGGGAACCGCGCCGGCCTGCTTAGCCTCGCAAATTGCGCCTTCTGGCTCTACTTCAACGCAGAGCGGCGCGCCGTCTTGTCGCTCGCGGAACTCCCGTGCCTGGACCCAGCTTCACGAAAGGTCACAATCCTTGCGAGCGACGCCGACGACTCAGGCAGCTACGGCATTCTCCGCATCGCGCCAGACGCATCGGTCGAATGGGTCATACCTGAAGATTCGCTGTTTCGGTTCGCATGGCTCGTTCACAGCCTCGTCTGCAGGCCCGGCCACGAATACGACCGATTCGAAGTCGAACCGGCCAGCTCTCTTTTGCTTCAGGTACGGATGATCGATGTTCAGCATTGGCTCTAAGCCGCCAGGCCTGTTAGAGCTGCCTAACAACGCGCTGCAGCGGACTCGCTACGCTCGCCGCTGAGCTTGATATCGTTAGGCGCGAGAGAGTATGTCCGTTCCCGCCAGCATCTTGATCCGCCAGGAAGACGGCAGCCCAACGGCTGACGTCGGAACGTATGGAGGCTTCTTTCATCGCGGCCAGTTCCTGGGTTGTGTCGTAGCAACGCTTCCTGAGGGCAAGCTCCCCGCCGACTGGCGCGCGGTGAAGCGCTGGTATGCCGTGCTACATCGGTTCAACTCCTCCGGGAAGCACGTCGGTACCGATCACTTCTTTGCGGGGGTGACCGCCGATGGCGAGGACCTCGTTATCGCACGAGCCCGTCAGGAGCTTCAGCGCTTCATCTCGGCCCTATCTCGTGTTAGGTACGAGAACATCGCGGTTTACCTGTTCACCGTCACAATCGACGGAACCGAATTCGGCCTAGTCGAGGCTTCGGAGCCAGAGGAAGAATACGAAGCTATCGAACTCGTCCCGAACGACCTTGCATTCTTCGCACCATGGGACGGCACGTACGATACCTAGGCAGGCTCGCGCCTAACCCCTCGTTGCAGCGGACTCGCTTGCGCTCGCCGCTGAACTCGATATCGTTAGGCGGGCAATGAATCCACTGGTTTCCGCAGCACTCGATCGCTACGCCATCCCAACCGCGCGCACGGACATGGCACGCTTGCCCACGTTCGCTCGCGCAACGCCCGAAGCCATCGTTTCGGCGGAAGCAGCGCTCGGTCGTCCTCTTCCTCCACTCTTATCCGAACTCTATGTGCACGTAGCGAACGGCGGGTTCGGGCCTGGCTACGGTTTCATCGGCCTGCCCGGCGGCGCCCTCCTGGATACCGGTGCATCACTGGTCTCGCTTTATCAAGGGTTCCGCCAGCCCGATCCCGAGGACCCGGAATGGGCATGGCCGTCACGCCTCCTACCCGTTTCCCATTGGGGCTGCGCCGTGTATTCGTGCGTCAGCTTCACCTATCCGTATCCCGTCGTCCGTTTCGATCCAAACGGGCACGAGCTCGGCACGCGCTGGGAGGGTGCTTTTCAGCCCGAGGCTCAGTCGTTTGAGGTCTGGTTCCAGGCGTGGCTCAGCGGTTCCCTCATGTTTGCCCTGAAGCCCGCCTAACAACGCGCTGCAGCGGACTCGCTGCGCTCGCCGCTGAGCTTGATATCGTTAGGCGGCACAGGCTTCATGCGCATCTTTCTTCTCGCTGCTCTTCTTCTGTCGGGCTGCAAGGCGCAATCACCGCACGCGGTGGCGCCGCCGGAAAACGCGCGCGACCGAAATGCCCTTATTTCGCTCGAGGCTGCGTACCGCGCCACACCGCGTGGCCCTGCTATCCATTTCACACTAAGGTCTGTCTCAAAGAACTCCTTCTCTCTTTACCCTTATCAACTGCCTTGGGGTAATCCAAACTCAATCAACCTCTGGGCGTCCACGCAATCCCACATGCCGCTCCAGACGATCTGGCCCATCGCTGACCCTGGGCCCGAAACTCCACTCACCGTCGCACCTGGCGACGTTCTACAGGGAGACTTCCTCCTTCAGTCACGGATCGGGGGGTTAGCTGAAGCTCTTAGTCGCGCAAACGTCACCGTCACGTGGCAATACTCAATCCCCGAAGAGCATCCAGGCACGTCGGGCCCCCTCACGGGTCGTGTGGTCGTCCCACAACAGCAGGCCACTCGTGGTGCCGCCTAACACCGCGCTGCAGCGGACTCGCTACGCTCGCCGCTGAGCTTGATATCGTTAGGCATCGCTATCGTCACTCCATCGATGGAGGTGGTTTCTATGCGTCGCGTGTTCCTCGCGCTAACCGCTTTCTGGCTGGCTGCCCCGGTCGCCCTCAGCCAAGCTGTCACCGATCCCCTCCTGGAACACCTGTCCGGTAAATGGGTGTTGCGCGGCACGCTGGCAGGGAAAAACACGACCCACGACATCACTTCAGAGTGGATCCTCGGGCACCAGTACCTGCAGATTCACGAACAGTCACGCGAAACCGACTCGAAGGGCCGCCCGCTGTACGAGGCCCTTGTTCTGGTCGGCTGGGAAGCTGCCGTTTCGCAGTACCAGTGTCTGTGGCTCGATTCAACTGGGGGCGGGGGACTCGCCGGTCACGCGATCGCTCTCGGCAAACGAGACGGTCAGGCGATCCCGTTTGTATTCAAGGAGCCTGACGGCACTGTCTCCTTCATTAACACGTTCTCATACGACAGTGCCACCAACTCGTGGTCCTGGGAACTGGATAACGTAAAGAAGGGGACGCGGGTTCCCTTCGGCCGCGTGCGGCTTACTCTGCGATAAGCACGGATAGTCGGTCCGCAGAGTACTGCGCTGCCTAACCCCTCGTTGCAGCGGACTCGCTTGCGCTCGCCGCTGAACTCGATATCGTTAGGCCGCCCTAGGCACCCGTCGTGGCGTCAGTACTTTCTCATCCGGCCGTCCCACTTGCTGTAGCCGTCGCGCTTGGCTCGCGTCGTGTTCCCGCAGCCCTTACCGTGGCGGCCTGTACAGCCAGCGTCCTCCCCGACATCGACTCTTTCGGCTTCTGGGCGGGCATCCCGGCATCCCACTTGCTCGGTCACCGCGGTTTCACGCACTCCCTCTGCTTCGCGTTTTTCCTAGCTTCCTTCGGCTCGCTTTGCGCTCGAAGCCTCGGCTCTACGCCGCTCCTCGCATTCTTCTTACTCTTTGTCGCTATTGCGTCTCACGGTGCGCTCGACGCCCTAACAACCGGCGGACCAGGCGTGGCATTCTTCAGCCCTTTCTCGAACCAGCGGTATTTCTTCCCCTGGCACGTCCTCGTCGTCTCACCCATCGGGGTCCGTGCTTTCTTCTCTAGCTGGGGCGTTCGCATCTTGAAGTCCGAGCTTACGTGGGTATGGGCTCCATGCGCGGTCGTCGCGGCTGCTGGCATGCCCTTCCGGAGGCTCCTCAGGGTTGCCTAACAACGCGCTGCAGCGGACTCGCTACGCTCGCCGCTGAGCTTGATATCGTTAGGCCGCTTGACTCGAAAACGTCTTCTTGCGAAAACCTCAAACTCTGGCGCTCGCCGAGCTTGTGCCTTCTGCGGCATCGCGGCAGGCCTTCATCCCACTAGCATCGTCTTTCAAGACGCGAAGACGCTCGCTTTCCTGGATCTCCGGCAGTTTCATCCCGGGCACACGCTGGTAATTCCGCGCCAGCATGTTCCGGACATTCGTGTGGCCGACTCCAGAACGGCACAAGCGGTCATGGCTACTGTAGTCCGCGTTGCACAAGCTGTCGCAGCCGTCTTTCCAGGCGACGGTCTCAGCGTCTGGCACTCTGCAGGTGAGGGCGCTAACCAGGAGGTACCGCATCTGCACTTCCACGTGCATCCACGTCGCACTGGAGACGACGTACTTCGCGTATATCCTGCAGCGCCTCCATCGCCGACACGGAACACCCTTGATGCATGGGCTTCGCAGCTCCGACGTGCTCTACTGAACCCACCATCTAAATCGTAGCTGCCTAACAACGCGCTGCAGTAGTGGCGCAAGCGCTGCGCGGCGAGGTCTGGCTCGTGGACCTCGGCTACGTGGCCAAGGTTCGGCCGGCCCTCGTCATCAGCGTCCCGGCCGAAGATTCCGATCGCTCGCTCGTTACTCTTGTTCCGCACACTACCTCGGTACGCGGCTCGCAGTTTGAGGTCGTGTTGCCCAGTCCACTTCCTCAAGGCGGGCGCGTTCGACGCCCAGGCCCTCGTCACGATCCCCCATGCAAAGCTCATTCGCAGGCTCGGTACGCTCCAAGGCGCTCAGCTCGCGCCCGTCGAGCTCACGCTCATGCGCTGGTTGGGCCTCGGCCCCCGCGCCAGCTAACAACGCGCTGCAGCGGACTCGCTACGCTCGCCGCTGATCTTGATATCGTTAGGCTGCTTAGGAATCAAGGATGCGCATTTTCACCATCCTCGCCGTTCTCGCGGTCTCGACCGCGGTGGCAGCTCCACCCGAAAACCCCTTCGCCCTATGGGTCGAGCACTCCAAGCGGGCGGCCACTGGCCCCACGTCCCGCTTGCGGGTCGAGGCGTCCGGCGTCGTCATTGCGGGCGAACCTGCGCTGCACTTCATCGTCACAAACACTTCGTCGGTTCCGTTGTCGCTTGCAGAGAGCGGTCTACCCTGGGGCAACGCCTACTCAGTTAACGTAGTCGGCATCCGCCCTAACGGTAAGGCTCTTCCTCCTTCGTACCCTATTGACGATCCCGGTGTAGGCGACGTCGCGTTGCAACCTAAGGCTACGCTCGAGGGTAACTATTTTCTCCACCGCGCCCTGCAAGGGGCCCGCGAGGCCCTGGGCGCGTCAGACCTAATCGTCCTGTGGAGCTATGGCGCAACCACAGGCGCCGTATTGCTACGGAAACAGTAGTCACGCAGCCTAACAACGCGCTGCAGCGGGCTCGCTACGCTCGCCGCTGAGCTTGATATCGTTAGGCCCCGAATGACATCGCCATACCCACTTGACGTGTCGCTCTCCGTACGAAGCGGCCCAGTCGCTATCTGGGCGAGTCAGCCGGTTACAGGCTATTTCGACCCCAATCGCTTTCCCGAACACCCTCTGCTCTCATTGCAGTCAGGCGAGGCCTCTACGGTCACCGTTCCCATCCCTACCGCTGAAGCCGCACTCATCGTCCGCCCAGCGCACGAAGCGTGGCCTGTCGCCTATCTCCTAACCATCAGCATGGGTGAACACACGCTGTTGTCGGTCGAAGCCATCTCATATCGGGAGGGCCAGCATCAGGGCGTCGCCACACACACCCGCACACGCCTCCACTCGGTCAAGTCCATCGCTAGAATCGGCGCATACAAGCTCACTCCTGGCAGCTTCTCTCCGGAGGAGCGAATCATCGAGTTCTCCCCATCGCTTCCGGCTGGGGCCATCTTCCACTAACTTCTCGGGGCCTAACAACGCGCTGCAGCGGACTCGCTACGCTCGCCGCTGAGCTTGATATCGTTAGGCAGCAGAAAGCGCTGCCACGTTGGATTTCGAGCTTCTCTCCCCGATCACCGGCATCGAGACCATCGCGCGCGGTGCGGCCATTCGTGAAGTGGCTCGGCTCCGTCGGGCTTACGGTGCGGGGCGCTGGCTTAAGCGGAAGGGCTTCTCTTTCGTCCGCGCCGCGGATGGTCTAACCTATCGCGCGGAGATTCACTGGTATGAAGCGAGCGGCATCGGGCGCAAGGAACTCAAGGTCAAGCGGTACTTCCCGTAGCGCGGTGCCGGCGCGTCGGTGGGTCATCTGCGTCAACTCAGCGGGCTACGCTGCGTCGCTCGAGGTCGGAAAGGTCTATCGCACGCTCGGTGCGCCGGCACACGGGCCCGCGGACCATGTGCGCGTCGTGGACGAGTCGGGCGAGGACTACGTGTATCCGAAATCGCTGTTTCGGGCCATCACACTTCCCGCCCAGGTTCAGCGCGCACTCGGTCACGCGGTCCCTGCTGCCTAACAACGCGCTGCAGCGGACTCGCTACGCTCGCCGCTGAGCTTGATATCGTTAGGCAGCCGAAATGCTTAGTTCGCGCTGCCCTCTGCCAATCGTTTTTGGCCTAGCGGCGGTCCTCCTCGTGGGCGGAGCACTTCTCGGCCAGGCATGGCCAGACCTTCCCGTCCTGTCTAATCCCGCGCAGTCAGGTCTGCTGATCGCAGCCATCACGGTTTTCATACTCGAGGTGCTGAGGCGTCGGGGTTCAGACTGCCCTTACTTGGAGAAATCCGCGTTCTTCCGCATTCCGTTCTACCTCGCATCAGCCGTAGTTCTCCTCGGTATCGCCGTCCTTGCGGTGCTTTCGCGGTCGGCCCTAAGTTTGGTTACGGCAGGTCTCCTCCTGGTCTCAATCGGGAGCGCGGTGTGGCTCCACATTCGGGTAGACCACAGCCCCTCGGAGTTCGGCGCCGCTCCTATCTGGCTCGTTTCCGTCTTCCGGCTGGCATTCATCTTTTTCCTCGGCTCCGCGGTGCTGCTCGTCGTTTGGGCCATTCATGCGCCCTAAACGCACCGCGGCTGCCTAACAACGCGCTGCAGCGGACTCGTTACGCTCGCCGCTGAGCTTGATATCGTTAGGTGCCCGAGAAGGAGAGGCTTACTTGCGGGAACGCCAGTAGCCCGGGCGCCGCCGCTGATGCGCAACGGCCCACACGAACATCTCGCTCGGACCCATGTCGAAGTGATCGGCGTAAGGGAAACGCTGTAAGAGAATCCGCCGCGTGCCTCGTGCGCCTATCGTGGGCTCCGGCAGGCTCGGAAGGTCGCCTCGGGCCGCGCGTTCTACCGCAGCGTCCACCGCCCGTAGGAACTCTCCCCCCAAGCCTTCACGCTCGCGCTCGTACCAGCGCGCGGCCTCGCGTAGTTCGTCGCGAGCCGCCTCGTGGAACGAGATGGCGCGGTTCAACGCTTCTTTAGGGCGGCCTGTATGTCGGCCTTTACCTGTTCCCAGGGCACGAGGTGGGCTTCTCCGCGCTCAACTTCGCCCTTCCGCTTTTCCACCTCAGCGGCCCACGCCTCTTCCACCCCGTCCTCGGCCTCCCCATCTAGGCTCGCCAGCAGGTCGGAAGCCAGTCGGGCACGCTCCGGTTCGGGCAGCTTCAGGGCGTCATCTCGCACGGAGTCGCTCTTCCCGCTCATGGCGTAATTCTACCTCCGGCGGGCACCCAACAACTCATTGCAGCGGACTCGGCGTCAGTCGCTGCGCTCCTTCCTTCTCGCCGCTGAACTCGATATCGTTAGGTGGCCCACAAGGAGCCGACTATGCCGACCCCTTTTGAGAGTGCATCGCTGAACCTCCAGCTTTTCGACCTCCGCCGTGAACCGGTACTGCGGGAGGCACGCGAGTGGTTCCTGCGGGATTTCAACCCGGAGAGCATCGCCGAGCTCATCACGTTGGTTAGCAGCGACCGAAATGCCTCCTTTCGGATGGTCCTCGGCTACTGGGATATGGGCGCTTCACTCGTCACAACCAAAGCCATCGACGCAGCCGCGTTCCACGCGGCACACGGCGAGATCTTTGCAACGTTCAGCAAGATTCATCCGTTTCTGGCCGAGCTGCGAACCGCGAGTGAAGAACCCGAGTTTTGCAAGCACATGGAAGCCGTAGTCCTAGCTGCCCCCGAGGCCGAGTCAATTCTTACGCGACGGCGCGACGCGATACGCGCAGCAGCGAAAGCGCGTCTATCGAAACCGATCTCGTCGGCCACCTAACAACGCGCTGCAGCGGACTCGCTGCGCTCGCCGCTGAGCTTGATATCGTTAGACGCCCAAAGGGGTCCGTATTCACTCGTTGGTTTCCGTAGCCCTTTTCATCGCCTCAGTTCTCCTGGTACTCGTGTTTCCGGCCCGGATGTCCGCGTGGGCGCTTCTCGCGCGGCACTACCCCCTCGCGGACGAGTGGCCTGATCGCAGCTGCCCGGGCACCATGGTCGCCGCAGACCCGCTCCCATATCGCGTCACGGTGGGCGCAAACAGTCGAGGCATCACATTTCACGGATACGTTCTGCGGCTCGTCGGGTCCGCGGGGTTCGTGCCGTGGTCGGAGGTGACCGCCTCTCCTGGGCCGAGCCATCTATTTCGTCATGGAATCCGGTTACGCTTCCGGAAGGTCCCATCGCTCCACGTAACGTTGCCTGCGGAGGTCTGGGCCAACCTAGCGGGTCAGCGGTCACTCTCTACTCAACCTTCAGTGGGCGTCTAACAACGCGCTCCGGCGGACTTGCTTCGCTCGCCGCTGAGCTTGATATCGTTAGCGGGCTTTGCCGACGGTTCTACGCATCGGTCCGTACCGGTTCTTCTTCTTCAGTAACGAAGGCGACGAACCTGCTCACATTCACGTACAGCGCGATCGCGCCCTCGCTAAGTTCTGGCTCGAGCCCGTCGCGCTCGCTCAGTCTTCAAACTTCCCCGCGCATGAACTCGGCATCGTGCGGAATCATGTGGTCGAGAACCGCGCTAAACTAATCGCTGCGTGGCATGAGTACTTCGCTCGCTAATCACACGTCGCAAGCAGGCTCGGTGCACTTCACGGCATCCGAGCTAGTCGTCGGTCTTACCGACGGCCGCACTATCAGTGTGCCGCTCGTTTGGTTTCCCCGCCTTCTCGCGGCTTCGGAGCCGCAGCGCGCTCACTGGGAGCTCCTCGGCAATGGCGAAGGCATTCATTGGCCCGAGCTCGACGAAGACCTTAGCGTTGAAGGTTTGCTTCGTGGCGTTCCTGCTCCTCAGCCGAAAGAGAACGCCCGCTAACAACTCATTGCAGCGGACTCGGCGTCAGTCGCTGCGCTCCTTCCTTCTCGCCGCTGAACTCGATATCGTTAAACGCGAAAGTGCGAATGAAGCGAATCCTTGCGCTCGCCCTTCTTTCTCTCGTCGGGCTTCTTAGCGTCCCGTCCGAAGCGGCGCAGCCCACCGAAGGCGCTCTCCGTTCAAGTTTCGGCTCCCTCTCTTCCAACATCGCTATCCGAACGGAACGCGGCCAGCGTGTAATCGAGTACTGCCCCGATAACACGTGTGAGCGGTTTGTGGCTACAGCGTCGTCGCACCAAGCTCTCGCGGATTTCGCGTTTCTCTATCTCTACAAGGTCTCCGGCTACTTCTACCTCGCCGCGTTCAAGAAAGTGGAGGCGCCGGCACGCGCCAAGTCGCTCGTTTCGCGGCACAGTCGGCGCTGCCCCCAACCGGAGGAATTGAATGCGGTCGCATGCCTTCTTCGGTTCCTCCAGCACGGGAACCACATTCGCATCTCGTTCACGCGTGAAGACGAAGGCCAGGTCTCGGTCGTTCCCGTAAACCTAGAGGAGGAGCTTCGTCGCGCGGGCGCGAAGTAGTTCGCGTCTAACAACGCGCTGCAGCGGACTCGCTACGCTCGCCGCTGAGCTTGATATCGTTATGCGGACCACGAAAGGAGACATCACAGGTGAGCAAGGTAACCCCGTTCCTGATGTTCAACGACCAGCTTGAGTCCGCCATCGAGTTCTACACTTCCACTTTCCCGGACTCTAGGGTCACGAATGTCGCCCGCGCTGGCAAAGATGGCCCCATCAACTCGGCCGAATTCGTCATCGGCGGTCAGTCCTTCATGGGCTACAACGGCGGTCCGTACTTCACATTCTCCGAAGGCTTCTCGCTGTTCGTGGAGTGCGAGGACCAGGAGGAAGTGGACGAGTACTGGAATAAGCTCGTCAAGGCCGGAGCCACCAAAATGCAATGTGGCTGGATCAAGGACCAGTTCGGTCTATCGTGGCAGATTGTCCCGAAGCGATTCATCGAACTCATCTGCGACAAGAACCCCGCGAAAGTGAAGGCCGTCATGGACGCTATGATGAAAATGGTGAAGCTCGACGTGTCGGCCCTTGAGAGAGCGTACGACTCGGCGTAGCGCCCGGTCCAAGACGCCGCCCGGGGCCGGGCCTGCCGCCGCATAACAACAGCATGCAGCGGACGGCGCTGCGCGCCGCCGCTGATGCTGGGCGTTAGAAAGCGCATGAAACGCGTGGCGGCGCTCGTCATCGCATCGACCGCACTGTGCGGGTGCATCTTTATGCTTCCCGGAGACGGCGGAGTACACGCGTCGGGCGTCGTCCGAGACTCAGAAGGAAACCCGATAGCTGGGGCAGAAATCAATCTTCAGGTCGGATCGTCCGTGTCGGACAAGACCGGAACTGATGGGCGTTTCTTAGTGCGGGACATCGTCGCACCGGGTCGGTATAACGTCCCTCTCCTCATCAGCGCTTCCGGGTTCAAATCAGGAGAAGTGTCGGTTCCAACCCTAACGGACAACCACGTTGTCGCCGTGCTCGAACGGCTGGAGTCGGCGCGAGAGAGCCAAGTAAGCGTCGATGTCCTTGCCAGCCCGCCGGCTCATTAATTCCCGGCCAGCGCTGTCTAACAACGCGCTGCAGCGGACCCGCTACGCCGCCGCTGAGCTTGATATCGTTAGGCCATCCACCGCAGTCGTTCATTTTTGCTCGGAACGCGGCTTCGAGGCTCGTCCGAATAGCGGCCGTTCGCACATCTGGGTTTACGGCGTAGTCGCCGCAGCGTCGGCCGCTTCCTCGTGCCTTTCCCTTGCAGGTCCTGCCCATCTGCGCTTCTTCCACCCCGCCTCTCCGCGTCGCGGGGCGTCGCGGCGCCCGCCACTTCTTCGTCCCACCGTAGAAAGCGTTTCTGGCGGGCGTCGCTCCGCTCCCTCCTTCCAGGGCCTCGGCTCTCGTCGTCTCGCTGCCAGCTCTCACATCGCCTAACAACGCGCTGCAGCGGACTCGCTACGCTCGCCGCTGAGCTTGATATCGTTAGGCGTCCCAATGCAGCCCGTCGCGTCTTGAAATAGGAACGCACCACATTGCCTCCCTGGTTACTGGCCACGGCAGTCGCCCTTGCCGCTTTCGGCTTCTCACTCTGGAGGTCCCGGCGCGCTCGGTACCACGAAACGCGCACCCACGGCTTCGCTGCAATTCGCGTCCTGTACCCGGACGAGCTAAAGCCCTTTTTCGGCGTGTATCTACCTGAGCGCGCCGATCTCATGGGCTATGCCTTCACGGTCGTGTTCGTCTCGGTGGTGGGCGTCTTCATCTTCGCCTACACCGTCCCTGCGTGGGCCACGGCCCTCATCGCTATCGCCATCGCCACGGCCGCGTCTGCCGCAGGTTATGCGGAATCACGCTCAAAGCGGGTCATCGGACCCGACGTAATCGCTTACGTATCCGTCTTTCCGGGTTTCTCGTGGTCGCTGCCGCTTCTCGAGGTCACGCGTTGCGAAGTCGTGCCTGGTTCCCCCACCCCTAGGCTACGCGTCTTTACCCGCCACGGCTCGCACTTGTTGCCGCTCACGGCCGAGCTCTGGCGGGTACTTTCGGCGGGGTACGCCTAACAACGCGCTGCAGCGGACTCGCTACGCTCGCCGCTGAGCTTGATATCGTTAGGCAGCAGAAAGCGCTGTCACGTTGGATTTCGAGCTTCTCTCTCCGATCACCGGCATCGAGACCATCGCGCGCGGCGCGGCCATTCGTGAGGTGGCTCGTCTCCGTCGCGCGTACGGTGCAGGGCGCTGGCTTAAGCGGAAGGGCTTCGCTTTCGTCCGCGCCGCCGATGGTCTAACCTATCGCGCGGAGATTCACTGGTATGAAGCGAGCGGCATCGGGCGCAAGGAACTCAAGGTCAAGCGGTACTTCCCGTAGCGCGGCACCGGCGCGCCGGTGGGTCATCTGCGTCAACTCGGCGGGCTACGCCGCGTCGCTCGAGGTAGGGAAGGTCTATCGCACGCTTGGCGCGCCGGCACACGGGCCCGCGGACCACCTGCGCGTCGTCGACGAGTCAGGCGAGGACTACGTGTATCCGAAGTCCCTCTTCAGGGCCATCACGCTTCCCGCTCAGGTCCAGCGCGCACTCGGTCACGCGGTCCCTGCTGCCTAACACCTCATTGCAGCGGACTCGGCGTCAGTCGCTGCGCTCCTTCCTTCTCGCCGCTGAACTCGATATCGTTAGACGTCAAGCCGACTTTCGACAAGCCGGAGGAAACTTCGTGAGGAGTGAAATGAACGAAACGACGCGCCGGCGCCTTGACATCCAGGGGTTCGAGTGCGTGGGTTCTCGGGCGCTCGCACCGGTCGCTCCCTGGCTGCGGCTGGCGTTCGGCCTCTGCGCGGTGACGGCTGGGGTGGGCACGGCCACGGCATCGCCGATGATTCTATTGCTGTTGGTGCCGATCGCAGCTCTCGCGGCGCTGTTCCCGGTCCACCCATTTGATCTGATTTATAACTACGGGATTCGTCTCATGACTCGGACCGGGCCGCTCCCGCGGCGTGGCGCTCCCTCGCGCTTTGCGTGCGGCCTGGGAGCGGTGGGGTTGGTCGCCACCGCCTGGGCCTTCCACGCGGGCCATGCGTTGGTTGGATATGTGCTGGGCGGGCTCCTGACGGCGATGGCGACCTTGGTGAGCAGCACAGATATCTGCATACCATCTCTCGTATATCGGTCACTATTTGGGTTTCCGCCCAAACGCGACACCGCGCAGCAAGCGTGACGCCTAACCCGCGGGTGCAGCGGACTCGCTACGCTCGCCGCTGAGCTTGATATCGTTAGGCCGCTCAAGCACATCGAAGGTTGTTGCCATCACCGAACGCGAAGTCCTTCAACAGATGAGCCAAGCTGTACGAGTCTCCGCCCGGACCAGGTGGCTCTTCGGCTGGATGGGTGCAGTCTGCTTGCTGGCAATCATCCCGATAAAGCTCGCACGGGTCGCGGGCGCAGGCGGGAGTCTCGTTATTGGAGTGGCTCCAAGTCTTCTCGGGCCCGCCGGGCTTCTGTTCCTGCTTTTGTCAGGCTCTGGACGACTTTCCAAGCTCAGCCTGCTTCAACAGACGGTCCTCGTAGGGACGTTGGCGGTGGTTCTCGAATTACTACAACTCCGTCCTCGTCCTGGCTTGCTCAGATACGTCCACTACACCTTCGATTGCGCCGATCTCATCGCTAGCGTCCTTAGCGTCGCAGCGGCATATGTAGTCGCCCTCGCTGTTATCAAACGCTCGCAGTCGAGTGAATCCCTCAGCTAATTCGAATGGAAAAGCGGCTCCCAGGCTGGCTGCCTGAGCGCTTCGGGTCCACGAACCTAGATGCATGACCTTCCTACTCGGCGAACCCGTGCGTCCTACCCTTTGGCGTTTCGGAGCCTAATTGGACGCGCGGCCTAACAACGCGCTGCAGCGGACTCGCTACGCTCGCCGCTGAGCTTGATATCGTTAGGCAGCTTTATGCAGGAGGCGTGATGAACCTCGCGGAGTTGCTGCGCTGGCAGTGGGACGGGTACCCGCGCGTTCACCGCTCCCGCACCAACCTACTCATTCACATCGTTGTGGTGCCGCTGTTCGTGCTGGGAAATATCGGCCTGGTCGTGGCGCTCCTGTTAGGGTCGTTGCCGTTGGGAGTCGTTTCGCTTGTCACCATGTTCGTCTCCGTGGCTTTGCAGGGGCGTGGCCACAAGCAAGAGCAGGTTCCACCCGAGCCATTCACCGGTCCGGCCAACGCAGTCTCGCGCATCTTTCTCGAACAGTGGGTCACCTTTCCTCGGTTCGTCTTATCAGGGAAGTGGTTTCGTGCTTTCCGAGCGTAACCCCACGCTCGACATCATCTCTAGCCGGCTCTTGAACCGCGCGCCTGCGCACCGCGCATCGGCAGCGGCCTAACAACGCGCTGCAGCGGACTCGCTTCGCTCGCCGCTGAGCTTGATATCGTTAGGTGGCTGTTAAACCGCGCATGCTCAGTGCTTCAGCGTTGCCCCGTCGTACATGGCTCCTCCTCGCGGCTCTGGGCCTCGCTCTCGTCGTCGGCGTCCTCTCTCTCACGCGTAAGCCCGCAGCTATTCCCGCTGCCGTCACATTCGATCACCGTCGTCCCTGGTACCTTTACAAGGGGCAGCTAATTCTCGTCTCGAACGAAAAAGGCTCAGCGCTCATCCAGTTCACCGTCGAGCATCCCTCGGCCGCAGAGTACCGGTGGCGCTTCAGGTCGGCAGGCTCCGGACACGAAGTATCCGGTTCCGGTCGGGTTTTCGAGGCCTATTCCGAGGAGCGTACCGGCCCAAGCGAATTCAAGGTTACAGACGTCGGGAGCCACCTCGCTGTCACAGCTGGTCCGTTCATCCTGGAGTGGTCTTCGGGAGGCACAAACCTGAACTACCTCTACATCGACCCGGAGGTTCTCAGCGCCCGCATCGTCACCGGCGAATTCGAGTCTTTCCCATTGGGCCCAGCCGCCTAACAACGCGCTGCAGCGGACTCGCTTCGCTCGCCGCTGAGCTTGATATCGTTAGGCAGCTTCACCAATCCCTCTGCCCCACGCTGGAGCGACCCACGTAGACTACTCGGGTGCTCAAGCGTCACGCTCGCTCAATCCACTGGTTCGCTTCCTGAAGGAGAAAGTCCATGCATGTCCTTCGTATCGAACATCCAGTCCCGAATTTCGACACGTGGAAGAACGCGTTCGATGGCGACCCAATCGGACGCAAGCAGATGGGCGTACGGCGGTACCTCGTCTATAGACCGACAGACGACTCCAATTACGCCCTGGTCGATCTCGAATTCGACTCCGCGTCGCAAGCGGAAGCCTGTCTATCCGCCCTGCGCACCCTCTGGAGCCGGGTTCAGGGCACTGTCATGAACGAGCCGCGCGTGCGAATACTCAATGTCATCGAAGAGAGGCAGCCCTAGTTCTACGGCCGAGGTCGGAAGCCCCCTCCATGCCCTGCAGCTGCCTAACAACGCGCTGCAGCGGACTCGCTACGCTCGCCGCTGAGCTTGATATCGTTAGGCAGCCGAAATGCTTAGTTCGCGCTGCCCTCTGCCAATCGTTTTTGGCCTAGCGGCGGTCCTCCTCGTGGGCGGAGCACTTCTCGGCCAGGCATGGCCAGACCTTCCCGTCCTGTCTAATCCCGCGCAGTCAGGTCTGCTGATCGCAGCCATCACGGTTTTCATACTCGAGGTGCTGAGGCGTCGGGGTTCAGACTGCCCTTACTTGGAGAGGTCCGCGTTCTTCCGCATTCCGTTCTACCTCGCATCAGCCGTAGTTCTCCTCGGTATCGCCGTCCTTGCGGTGCTTTCGCGGTCGGCCCTAAGTTTGGTTACGGCAGGTCTCCTCCTGGTCTCAATCGGGAGCGCGGTGTGGCTCCACATTCGGGTAGACCACAGCCCCTCGGAGTTCGGCGCCGCTCCTATCTGGCTCGTTTCCATCTTCCGGCTGGCATTCATCTTTTTCCTCGGCTCCGCGGTGCTGCTCGTCGTTCGGGCCATTCATGCGCCCTAAACGCACCGCGGCTGCCTAACAACGCGCTGCAGCGGACTCGCTACGCTCGCCGCTGAGCTTGATATCGTTAGGTGGCTGTTAAACCGCGCATGCTCAGTGCTTCAGCGTTGCCCCGTCGTACATGGCTCCTCCTCGCGGCTCTGGGCCTCGCTCTCGTCGTCGGCGTCCTCTCTCTCACGCGTAAGCCCGCAGCTATTCCCGCTGCCGTCACATTCGATCACCGTCGTTCCTGGTACCTTTACAAGGGGCAGCTAATTCTCGTCTCGAACGAAGAAGTCTCAGCGCTCATCCAGTTCACCGTCGAGCATCCCTCGGCCGCAGAGTACCGGTGGCGCTTCAGGTCGGCAGGCTCCGGACACGAAGTATCCGGTTCCGGTCGGGTTTTCGAGGCCTATTCCGAGGAGCGTACCGGCCCAAGCGAATTCAAGGTTACAGACGTCGGGAGCCACCTCGCTGTCACAGCTGGTCCGTTCATCCTGGAGTGGTCCTCGGGAGGCACAAACCTGAACTACCTCTACATCGACCCGGAGGTTCTCAGCGCCCGCATCGTCACCGGCGAATTCGAGTCTTTCCCATTGGGCCCAGCCGCCTAACAACGCGCTGCAGCGGACTCGCTTCGCTCGCCGCTGAGCTTGATATCGTTAGGCGCCTGATGTCCTCGCTGTGGTGCACTTGAAGCCGTGGTCCCCCGGCAATGTCCTCGCGATCCCACTCGAAGCGGGTCGCTACGCTTATGGCCGGGTCATCGAGCTTCCGTTGGTGGCGTTCTACGATCTTTCGTCAGCACATCCTCTTCCGGTGACCGAAGTGGTTGCGGCGAACATTGCATTCCAACTCTGGGTAATGAAGCGCGCCATCGGTCCCGAGCGCTGGCAGGTTCTCGGTAACGTCCCTCTGGAGCGCCACCTTTTAGAGCATCCTGAGTTCTTCAAGGAGGACCCACTCAACGGAAAGCTCAGCGTCTACTGTCGGGGCGTTGAGCGCCCTGCGTCGCTAGGGGAGTGCAGCGTTCTCGAGCGCGCAGCCGTTTGGAATCCAGAGCATGTCGAGGCGCGTCTTAGCGACCACTTCGCCGGCGTCCCGAATAAGTGGTCTCAGTCGTTGAGGCTCAGGGAGCCAGGCGCCTAACACCTCATTGCAGCGGACTCGGCGTCAGTCGCTGCGCTCCTTCCTTCTCGCCGCTGAACTCGATATCGTTAGGCCCCACAGACCCTTCATGAAGCACCTTCCCATTTCGCCGCACGTCGGTCTCGGGCCCGTCCTTCTCGGGGCCTCCCGGTCAGTGGTTCGCGCATCGCTAGCCTCTCTGGGCTTTCCGCTTGAGCCGTCGCGAGGCGCCCTCGACTATTTTTGTGAAGCGGCCATACAGGTCGAGGTCGGCGCCGATAACTCGGCTGAGTTCATTGGCGTCAGCTGCCATCCCGCCTTCCAAGCCACATACTTCGGTGTCGACGTCTTCGATATTTCAGCCTCAGAACTGTTCGCCCTCGTCGCTGCACGAGAAGGCACGGGATCTCACACTTACAACCCGATGGAGTACCTCTTTACAGCCCAGATCATCGCGCTTTGGGAGGCCGACGAGCAGTACGACTGCCGTGCGGGAGCGCGGCGTGTGGTATGGGGTCAGGTTGGCATCGGAAACGGTTCGTACCTGGCGGCCAGTCAGCAGATTGCCGCATCACGCCCAGCAGAACGTGGGGCCTAACAACGCGCTGCAGCGGACTCGCTACGCTCGCCGCTGAGCTTGATATCGTTGGGCGGCTTGAAGGAACGCACGTGACCGAACCCACTCGGGAACCATGCCGTGCTTGCGGCCGGCCACCTTTACAGAAACGCTCGCGGCAACCGGCGGTTATTGCCGGAAGTGCAGGCCCGCTCAACCCGAACCAAAACCTCGCACTGCGGAACACTCGGGCGCCACCCCAATCTATTCAGGTTCTCAGCCGGCACCGGGTACCGTTTTCGTTTTCATGCCCAGCTTGCTTCACATGCTCCAGCTTCGCGAGCAAGAAGGGCGCACCACTAACCGAATCCGAGGTCACTGCAATACGGGACGGTTCTATCGGCATCATCATGTCCGGGGAGCATGCCGGCGCTCTCTCGGAGCGGCGCGGCTATCCGGACATCAATGCAGAGCATTGCTGGCACGAATGGTAGGCTCGTCGCGCCTCCTCAATCCGAGCTGGGGTAGCGCCGCCCAACACCTCATTGCAGCGGACTCATCGTCAGTCGCTGCGCTCCTTCCTCTTCGCCGCTGAGCTTGATATCGTTAGCCAGCGTTAAATGAAGGCGAAGCAGGCCAAGGCAGAGTTCAAGCGCGCCATCGCTAGGGCTAATTCTCGCGTCAGTTCCCTTACGCCGGCCGACGGCTTGGAGTTAATCGCCGACTTCTATCGCAACGTTCGCGCGGAAGACGTGGCTCGGCTACCCGATCAAGACATGCTCCTCTATCAGTGGGGAACGTACAACTGGGGCCAGGGCGCACATTTCAGCCTCGGTCTCACGCGCCAGCTCATCGTCGGCTCGGGCGAAGACGACCACATCTGGCAGCTACACCTCACCTTCTACTTCCCCCCAGACCAAGCTCTGCAGCAGATCGGCAAGGGCAGTCGTTGGTGCGAGTCACTGGAGGCCCTGCCAGAATTCGTCGCATTCGTTTGGTCCTCGCAGGCCTTTCACGCGGCGGCCGGTCGAACCGATGCAAGGCCTGAGCTCGAATACGAACGCGCTGGCTAACAACGCGCTGCAGCGGACTCGCTACGCTCGCCGCTGAGCTTGATATCGTTAGGTTGCCCATGAGCGATGCTCATCGCCTCTAATGTCGCCGGCCGCCGTGAGCGGCTGCGTCTCATGCGTGAAGGCGTTCGCGCACTCGGCGCCAACCCGGATCTCGCGTTCCTTCGGCTTCATCTGATCGCGAGCTGCATCGACGGCCTCGTAAAGGCGCCTCGCGGCAAAGCGCGTCTCCTTTACCTGGAGTACATCCGCCTCCATTTCCCGGGTCTTCATGCGGCCGTCGGTGCAGAGGCGTTCTACGACCACGTCCGGTGCGCTGCCGTCCATGAATTCGCGCCGCGTCCTCCCTTCGCACCTCGGTCGTGGCCTGCCCCGATGGGCCGTACGAACCCACGCGCAACCGTGGCCGGCAGTCGCCTGGTCGCAGTCGCAACCTCCACTCGTCGGCGCGCAGGGCGTCTCGCTCTGGCTTTACCGCCCAGTCGCTAGGCGGCTTCAGGCCCTCAGGCCGGGCGCGGCCGCAGGGCGCAGCCTAACACCGCGCTGCAGCGGACTCGCTTCGCTCGCCGCTGAGCTTGATATCGTTAGGCGGCTGCAACGCCGAGCTGAACGACTTCGTCGTCATAAGCCTCTTCAACGCATCGTCCTGCGTATCTCGGCGCGACATGGCGCGACGTTGGCATCTACTGTGATGGCCTCGCGGACGCTGGGCGCCACGTCTAACTCGCCGGTGCTGAATTCAGACTAGCGGAGCTCCTTAATGGAGCCGAGCCTTGATCGCATGATCGCGCTCGGCGATGGCCCACCCTCGATGCGGTCGCACGAAGTCGCCGCCAAGCGGCGTGGCCTGCAGACTCTCCGCCTACGCATTGGCCTCGGACTACGTCAAGTCGGGCGCGCGAGCGATGGCCAGCGTTCAGCCTTCATTGTAGCGCGTCCGCGCGAGCATCGCGTATGCTCGCATCGATGCTTCGCATCCGCGGGCGTCGATCGAGCGGCTCCAAACCACTTCCGCTCGGCTCGTCACGCGAGCGGCACGGCCGTCTGCAGCCGAGCAGCCGCAGCTGCGCACGCCCGGGCGCCGTCTAACACCTCATTGCAGCGGACTCGGCGTCAGTCGCTCGCGCTCCTTCCTTCTCGCCGCTGAACTCGATATCGTTAGGTGGCAGAGAAGTCGCACCGCATGGCAGATCGTCGGCTCTACTTCGTTCAGCCTGA
>CAWGCY010000009.1:0-9692 GCA_963821225.1 Thermoanaerobaculia bacterium | reverse complement strand
GTCACCGCCCGTCCCCCCGCTCGACGACGGTGAACGGCTTGACGTTCTCGTCCCACTTCACGAGCTTCCGGATATCGAGGTAGAGGGCCTCGTTTCGCTCGTACGTTCCGAGCTCGTAGGTCTTCGTCCGGAGCCAGATCGACTTCGGGTTCGTCGGGCACGCCTCTTCGCAGAGACCGCAGAACATGCAGCGCTTGAGGTCCACGTCGAACCGGTCGAGGACCTTCTCGTTCTTGCCAGCCTCGTTCTTCTCGTTGTGCCAGTCGATGAAGATGATGTTGATCGGGCACTCGATCGCGCAGAGCGTGCACTTGATGCAGCGCTCCTCGTCGAGCCGGAACATCCCGCGGAACCGGTCGCTCGGCTCGCGGGCCGCTTCCGGGTACTCGACCGTGTCGGCCTTCCGGAAGAGGTGCCGCCCGGTCATCCTGAGGCCGGCGAAGATGTCGAGGAGGAGAACGTCGTCCCAGAAGCTCATGTCAGGCCTCCGCCTTGCGGGCGCCGACCGGCGCCGGAACCAGGCGCGCGGCGGGCGGCTTCGCCGTCCTGAGCCGGGTCACGATGAGGACCGCGCCGGCGGCGACGACCCAGAGGACCGTGCCGAGGATTCTCAGGCCGCGCATCCCGCCGAGCGCCGCGAGGGCGACGAGGACGAGGTTCCCGAGGGAGATCGGGATGAGGGTCTTCCACCCGAGCGCCATGAGCTGGTCGAACCGGTAGCGCGGGAAGGTCCCGCGGAACCAGATGTAGACGAAGAGGAAGCCCGCGACCTTCATCACGTACCAGAGGACTCCCGGCACGACGTCGAGGAACGCGAGGGCCGCGACGTTCGGGAAGGGACGCAGCCAGCCGCCGAAGAACAGCGCGGTCGCGACCGCCGAGATCGTGATCATGTTCGCGTACTCGGTCAGGAAGAAGATCGCCCAGCGGAAGCCCGAGTACTCGGTGTGGAACCCGGCGACGAGCTCGCTCTCGGCCTCCGGAAGGTCGAAGGGGATGCGGTTCGTCTCCGCGACCCCCGAGACGAAGTAGAGGAGGAACGAGACGAGACCCGGGAGGATGAACCACATGTGGTGCGTGCGCTGCGCCTCGACGATCTCGACGAGGGAAAGCGAGCGCGCCATGAGGACCGCGCTCACGACCGCGAAGCCCATCGGGACCTCGTAGCTGATGAGCTGCGCCGCCGAGCGGAGACCCCCGAGGAGAGGGTACTTCGAGTTCGACGCCCAGCCGCCGAGAATGATCCCGTAGACCCCGATCGACGTGATCGCGAGGACGAGGAGAAGCGAGACGTTCAGGTCCGCCGCGTACCACGCCGTCGTGACCTTCCCGAGGCCCGGAATCCGCATCGTGAACTCGGGGCCCCACGGGAGTACCGCGAAGACCGCCAGGCCCGGGACCATCACGAGAACCGGCGCGAGGAAGTGGATGAAATGCTGCGCCTTCGCGGGGACGACGTCTTCCTTCGTGAGGAGCTTGACGACGTCCGCCACGAACTGGAGGATCCCCTCCGGTCCGACGCGGTTCGGGCCTTTGCGCACCTGGAGAAACGCGAGCGTCCGGCGTTCGATGTACGTCAGGACACCCGCGGCCGTCGCGACGAGGATCACGACGACGACGGCCTTGACGGCCGGGATCAGGAAGTAGTTCAGGACGCTCTCGGAGATGTCCATGTCTACCTGTCGACCTCGCCGAGGACGATGTCGATCGTGCCGATGATCGCGACGAGGTCCGACACCATGTGGCCCCGCGCCATCTCGGGCAGCGCCTGGAGGTTGATGAAGCTCGGCGGCCGGACACGCAGCCGGTAGGGCTTGTTGCCGCCGTTCGAGACGAGGTAGAAGCCGAGCTCGCCCTTCGGGGACTCGACGCTCGCGTACGCGTCCCCGGCAGGCGGCTTGATGACGCGCGGGACCTTCCCGCGGATCTCGCCGGTCGGGTTCGCCGTCAGCCAGTCGCAGCACTGGAGGAGGATCCGGCGGCTCTGGCGCAGCTCGGCGATTCGCACGAGGTAGCGGTCGTACGTGTCCGCGTTCTGCCGCGTCGGGATCTCGAAGTCGAGCTCCGGATAACACTCGTAGGGAATCGCCCGCCGGATGTCCCACTCGAAGCCGGAGGCGCGAAGAGGCGGGCCCGTGACGCCCCAGGCGATGCAGCGCTCCGTCGTGAGGATTCCGACGCCGATCGTCCGATCCTTCCAGATGCGGTTCTCGGTCAGGAGCTCCTCGTACTCGTCGATCTTCGAGCCGAGATCTTCCGTGAACGCGCGGAGCTTCTCGATCCAGCCGGGAGTCAGCTCCTCCTCGAGGCCGCCGACGCGCATGCAGTTGAGCGTGAGGCGCGCCCCGCAGTACTCCTCGAAGAGGTCGAGGATGACCTCGCGCTCGCGGAACGTGTAGAAGAAGGGCGTGATCGCGCCGAGGTCGATCGCGGCCGTCGCGAGCCAGAGGAGGTGCGAGGAGATGCGTTGCATCTCGTCGAGGACGACGCGGATGTACTGCGCGCGCTTCGGGATCTCGAGACCGAGCAGCTTCTCGACCACGAGGACGTAGGCGTGGTTGTTCGTCGCGGCCGCGACGTAGTCGAGGCGGTCCGTGTGCGGGATCACCATCGGGTAGGTCTCGGTCTCGAAAAGCTTCTCGGTTCCGCGGTGAAGGTACCCGATGTCCGGACGCGCCGAGACGATGCGCTCGCCGTCCACCTTGAGGACGATGCGCAGGACGCCGTGCGTCGACGGGTGCTGCGGCCCGAAGTTGAGCTCCATCTCGCGGAGCCCGAGCATCGTGTCGCCCGAGTCCTCGACCGCGCCGACGGTGCCGACGATCTCGCTCACGAGACGGTCTTTCTGTTCTTGTCGTCGGGTCCGGGGCCGCCGCCCTCCGGGTAGCGGTCCGGGTAGATCGCGGCGCCCGTGTCGATCCCCTCGACCGGGAAGTCCTTCCGGAGCGGATGGCCCTGGAAGCCGTCCCACGTGAGGATCCGGCGGAGATCGGGGTGGCCCTCGAAGGAGATCCCGAAGAGGTCGAACACCTCGCGCTCCATCCAGTTCGCGGTCTCCCACACGCCGGACACCGTCGGGCAAAGGGCGCCGTCCTTGACGCCTGCCTTCAGGCGGATCCGCTCGTTGCCGCGGGCGAAGGAATGCAGCCAGTAGACGACGTCGAAGCGCGGGTCGCGCTGCTTCCAGTCGACGGCCGTGAGGTCGACGAGGAACGTGAACGTCTCGGCGTCGCGCAGGTGGCGGCAGGCCTCGACGAGCTTTGCCGGCGCAATCTCCACGGTCGTCTGGCCGACCATCTTCTTCGCGGAGACGACCGCGCCGGGAACGGCCGCCGAGAGCGCGGCGACGAGTGGCTCGCTTGATGCGTCCGTGGCCGCGGGGACCGGCGCCTTCGCGGGCGCGGCCGGCTTCGCAGGTGCGGCCGGTTTCGGCGCGGCGGCGCCGGCCGCGGGCGCCGGAGCGGCGGGCTTCGCAGGATCCGCCGGCTTCGCAGGCTCGCCGGCCGCAGGCGAGACGGGAGCGTCCTTCGCGTCTTCAGCCAACGGCCAGCTCCTCCGGCGTGCGCCTCACGACGCGCATCTTCTGGATCTTCTTCTGGAGCTCCATGAGGCCGTACAGGAGGGCTTCGGGCCTCGGCGGACAGCCGGGCACGTAGACGTCCACGGGCACGATCCGGTCGACGCCCTGCGTGACCGCGTAGCTCCGGTACGGGCCGCCGCAGGTCGCGCAGGAGCCCATCGCGATGACCCACTTCGGGTCGGCCATCTGGTCGTAGAGGCGTTTGATGATCGGCGCCATCTTCTCGGTCACGGTGCCCGCGACGATCATGAGGTCGCACTGGCGCGGCGAGCCGCGGAAGACCTCGGCGCCGAAGCGCGCCATGTCGTGGCGGCTGTCGACGACGGCCATCATCTCGATCGCGCAGCACGCGAGGCCGAACTGCATCGGCCAGAGCGAGTTCTTGCGGCCCCATCCGATGAGGGCGTCGACGGTGGTCGTGAGGACGTTGTCCGGGAGCGAGCTCTCGATCATGCCCACGAAAGAGCACCTCGCCGCCACGCGTAGACGTATCCGACGACCAGGATCACGAGGAAAACGAGCATCTCGACGAAGCCGAACAGCCTCAGCTTGTGGTACATGACCGCCCACGGGAACAGGAAGATCGTCTCGACGTCGAACACGACGAAGAGGACGGCGATCAGGTAGTACCGCACGGAAAACCGGTGGTCGAAGGCCTCTGTCGGCGACGCGACGCCGCACTCGTACGGCGCGAGCTTCGTCGGCGTCGGCTTCGACGGCCGGAGGAGGGACATCGCGGCGAGCCCGGCGACCGGCACGATCGCGGCCATGACCGCGAAGTACAGGATCGGCAGGTAGGACGCCATGGACGGGTTCATGAGCACATCCCTCGCGATTCGACCGCGCCTGCGCGCCGCACGGCTTCTGTCAAACCGGAGAGATTCTGTGTGCCGACCATGGCGAAGTCAAACGATGCAAAGGCATCATTTGTGCCGCGGCCAGGAGGCCAGCGTCGACCCGAGAACCGTGGCCCGGGACCCGAGGAGGACGCGAATCGACTCCCCCATTCCACCCGGCTGGACGAGAGCCGCGGCGGCCCGGCGGTCCGCCTCGCGCGCGGCGTTCTGGAGGAGCGGTCGGCTTCGATCGCAAGGTCCTCGAAGATCCCGGCCGACGCGAGGACGCGCGACTGGCTCACCGGGCCCGCGGACGTCGAGAGCCCGCCGCCGCGAACGCCTCCGCGAGCTCCGAAAAATCGACCCACGCCGTCAGGTCGCGGCTCCCGGGGTCCGACAGGACGTCGCGCGTGACGCGTGGTGCGACGAACGCTTCGAGCGTCCCGTTCGCGCGCGTCGCCGAATAGAGCGCTTTCGCGGGCGCGCCGTAGTCGAAGACGAGCAGGAGGCCCGAGACAGACGCGAGGCGAGCGCAGAAGCGAGACGCTGCTGCGCCGGGGCGCACCTCGAGCAGCTGATTTCTTAGAAGGTGAATGCCGCGAGACCGAAAGCTCTGGAGCAGCTCGGCACCGTCGACGCACTCCGCGAGGCCCCACGCGAAGCCCTCGCCGTCCGGCCCCAGCGTCACGACGCGCTCCAGCAGCTTTTCACCTTCGAAGAAAAGCGCCCTCACCGGGAGCGCATCGAAGAGCTCGTAGGCGACGACACACCGGAGACCGAGGAAGAGGGATTTCCTCGAGTGACGAGAGCCATGCGCGCTCGGGCACGCGACTCGGCGGCGAGCGCCGCCGCGCTGCCGACCGTTCGACGCCGACGAGGCGAAACTGCTCGCGGATGCCCCAGGCCCGGAGGGCGGAATCCGCGGCGGCAAGAAGCTCGCCCTCGCCGGCCCCGACGTCGACGATGTGGGGAAGGTCGAGTCTCCGTGCGATCCGCGCGATCGTCCGACCGAAGGCCGGGTGCCACGAGGGGCCCGTCACGAAGTCGCCCGTCCGCCCGACGCGCCCGGCACGCTCGTAGTACCCGCCCTCGGCGTCGTAGAGGGCGGCGTCCTGGAATTCGTCGAAGCGCAGCGGGCCTTCTGCGCGGATGCGCGCGGCGATCCGGTCGTGCAAGCGCATCATCGTCGCGAGACTAGCAGCCGGTTAAGATCGTGTGCCGCCTCGAGGAGGATTCGCACGTGGCTTATGGGATCTCCGAGACTGCTTCCGGGCTCACGATCACGCTCGCCGCGAAGAGCCGCGACGAGCTCTACCGCGACGCCGTCAACGCGGCCCTCGAGGCCGTCTATGGCGGCGAGCCGCCAGCCGGCGCCTCCGACGGACAGACCTACCCCGTGCAGGGCGCCGGGCTCGCGGAGGGCGACATCCTCCGGACGTTCGTCACGGAGTGTTTCGAGGCCGCCCGCCGGGCCCCGGGGACGCTGCACGCCCCGCGGTGGCTCGCCTTCGACGAGGGCCGCGTGACGGCGAACCTCGCGCTTTCGACGCCGAAGACGACGCGCCCGCGAGCTCGATCCCGCGCTCCACGGGGCCGTTCGAGACGGACGGGGCGTTCCCGGACTTCCGGGCGACGCTCGCGTTCAGCGTCCCGTCACACTGACGGGACGGCCGCCGCTTCCTTGCGCGCCTTCTCGACGTCGGCGTCGGCCATCATGTTGACCAGACCCTCGAACGTCACCTTGGGCGACCAGCCGAGCTCCCGCCGCGCCTTGGACGCGTCCCCGAGAAGGACGTCCACCTCGGCCGGGCGGAAGTAGCGCTCGTCGACGCGCACGCGCGGAGCGCCCGACTTCTTCTCGACACCCTTCTCGTCGGCTCCGGAGCCCGTCCAGCGGAGCGGGCAGCCGGCGCGCGCGAAGGCGCGATCACAGAACTCTCGCACCGTGTGCGTCTCCCCGGTCGCGACGACGTAGTCGCCCGGCTCCTCCTTCTGGAGCATGAGCCACATCGCCTCCACGAAGTCTCCCGCGAATCCCCAGTCGCGCCTCGCGTCGAGATTGCCGAGATAGAGAACGTCCTGGAGGCCGGTCACGATGCGGCCGGCCGCGCGCGAGATCTTGCGGGTCACGAACGTCTCGCCGCGTCGCGGCGATTCGTGGTTGAAGAGAATGCCGTTCGAGGCGTGCAGGGAGTAGGCCTCGCGGTAATTCACCGTGATGGCATAGGCGTACGCCTTCGCCACGCCATACGGTGATCGGGGGTGGAAGCGCGTCGTCTCGGTCTGAGGCGACTCGTCCACTTTCCCGAACATCTCGGAGGAGGAAGCCTGGTAGAAGCGCGGACGAAGCCCGAGCTCGCGGATGGCTTCGAGGATGCGGGTTGCGCCGACGGCCGTGACCTCCGCCGTGTACTCCGGGACGTCGAAGGAGACCTTCACGTGGCTCTGCGCGCCGAGGTTGTAGATCTCGTGCGGCTCCGTGACGCGCAGGATCCGGTTCAGCGAGGATGCGTCATTCAGGTCGCCGTAGTGGAGCACCAGGTTCCGCTTCGGCACGTGCGGGTCCTGGTAAAGGTGGTCGAGGCGCTCGGTGTTGAACGAGGACGAGCGTCGGATGATCCCGTGGACCTCGTAGCCTTTCGCAAGAAGAAGCTCGGTGAGATAGCTGCCGTCCTGACCCGTGACACCCGTGACGAGCG
Organism: Thermoanaerobaculia bacterium; assembly: GCA_963821225.1. Classification (GTDB taxonomy): domain Bacteria; phylum Acidobacteriota; class Thermoanaerobaculia; order UBA5066; family UBA5066; genus Fen-183. The sequence continues at coordinate 2,577 of CAWGCY010000009.1, read as the reverse complement.
CGCGCCTTTCTTCCATCGCGATGAGTCTCTCACGGGGACAGGGGACGCCCGCGTCCGGTCCCTCCGGCGACGAGCAGGACGAGGATCGCAGCCAAGGCGGCGAGCGAGATCGCGAGTCCGCCCGTCACCCAGGGATCCGCGTAAGAGAGTGAGACGTGGTGGCGACCGGGAGGCACGAGAAGGCCGGAGAGCGAGAGGTCGGTCCGGACGAGCCGCGCGGGATCGCCGTTCACGCGCGCGCTCCAGCCTTCATCCCACGTCTGGTTGACGGCGACGAACGCGGGTTTCGGCCCGTTCGCCGTCACGTCGAATTCGACCCGGCCGGGGTTCACCAGGATGCTCTCGACGCGTCCCTCGGAGACCTCGCCCGGGAAGGGCACGAGATCGTGGGGGTCCACGACCGCCGCCGTGGCCGCGTCCCGTCCGAGGCTCTTCACTGCGTCCTGCCAGCCCTTTTCTCCGTCCCCGGGCACGAGCCGGCTCGCACAAAAGACAAAAGCGGACGGATCACGTGTCGAGAGGAGCGAGAGAGGCCCCTCGGAACCAACCGGCAGCCGCTTCCCCACGCCTCCCGCGGTTCCGGAAAGCTCCGGACGGAGGCGCAGCACGGCGGCAACGCCCCTGCGTCTCAGGAGCGGAGAAAAGAGGGATGGATCGGTTCGGACCGTCTCGAAGAACATTCGTGTCGCCCGGTGGCTCCAGCGAAGCTCGGTCAGATCGAAATCCTCCTCGAGCGTCGTGGCGATGCCCCACTGGGCTGGAACGGGAGGCTTGCACAGTCCCGTCGTCGTGCCGAGATTTTGGTCCCACGCCGCGAAATGGAAGAGCGGCCCGGGAGGGTTCCCGCGGACGAGCGGGGATAGGACCGGGGGGACGCTGGAGAGCACGGCCGAAGGCTTCGTGGGGACGAGCGGTCGCCCGGTCAGGACGAGATCGGCCGCCGCGACCGCTATCAGGAGCCAGACCGCGCGACGAAAGAAAACGAGCACGGCAAGGCCCACGGCCGCAGTCGCCCCGATCCGGATCCCGTCGCCCCCCGCCACTGAAGCCCAGGAGGTCGCGATGGCGGGCGAGATTCCCCAGCTCACCCAGAGGCGATTCCCCCGAAGAACGTCGAGGCCGAGAAGGATGAGCCCGGCGAAGGTCGCCAGGAAGCCGACGAGGCCTAGGCTCCACACGAGTCGGCGGCGGAGGTTCGTCTGGTCGCGCTGCAACTCCTCGAAGGCGAGGCTGGAAAGAACCACGATCGAGAAGACCGTGAGCAGGATGAACTTCTCCGCGTAGCGAAGGCCCTTCAGTCCCGGGACGACGCTCCTCGCGAGGTGCCAGAGCGGGAGATGCGTGCCGACCGCGAGAAGCGCCCCGAGAACCGCCAACCCGACCCAGACCAATCGCCCCGGAGGGCCGCGGGTGAGCGCCGCGCCCGAGAGGAGCGCGACGATAAGCCCCGGGTAGATCGAATAGAGGAAGGGGTAGTTCCTCTCGGGGTAGAGTTTCCCGCCCCAGTACCACCGCTCGTCGGGCTGGTCGAGGTGTCCGAGGACCCGCGGGGCCACGAGCTCGAGGAGGCGGATGGGAGGGAGCGACCACCTGTCGGCGATCCTGTCCGGAAGCCCGCCGGCACGCACCGTCTTCGAGACGTGATGGAGGCCCGGTATCAGCGTGACGGCGCCGAGGGCTCCGCCGAGGGCCAGCCCGAGGACGAGCCGCGGAACGGAGCGGCGGAGCCGGGCGGCACGGTCGTCCCCCGGCGCGAGCAGAGACGCCGGGAGGAGGAGAGCGGTCATGAGGAGCGTCGACGGCTCCCCGGCAAGACACTCGAGTCCGATCATCAGACCAAGCCCGGCAAGGTTCCACGGCCCTCCATGGGTCACGAGGCGAACCGCAAACGCCAGGGCCGCGGGGAGAACCGCGATCGCGAACAGGATGGGAAGGAGATTCGTCGTCGAAAGCGTGTACCCGCCGAACCCCCAAGCCAAAGCACCGAGGGTCGCCGATTCGAACCCGAGTCCGAACGAGTCGAGGAGGAAGAACATCGAGAGGGCCGCCCCGAGGACGGGGAGGATGATCTGGAGGCGAAAGGCCCATTCGAACGGCAGAAGGAAAAAGAGCGCCGTCAGGGGATGGAAGAGTTCGTGCTCCGGATTGGCGGCAAACGGCTGGCCCGAGGCGAAGAGAGGGTTCCAGAGTGGCAGTCCGGAAGAGCTTCGGGAGAGCGGCACGAGGAGGGACTTCGCGGGGCGGTAGTAGGCCTGAATGTCCCTTTCAAAAAAGGACTCTCCACGGAAGAGGGCTCCCGGAAACAGGATCAGCGTGCCGAGACCCAGGACCAAAGCAAGGACCCCGAGCTTTTTCCTCCGGTCCGCACCGTTCACGGGCGGCGAGTCTGACAGACCCCGGACTCCGTTGATTCGGGAAAAAGAGAAAGGCCCGGACCTTTTGGGTCCGGGCCCTTCAAATTTCCCGGCAGCGTCCTACTCTCCCACACAGTCTCCCGTGCAGTACCATCGGCTCCGAGGGGCTTAACGGCCGTGTTCGGAATGGGAACGGGTGGAGCCCCCTCGATAAGGCCACCGG
>CAWGCY010000008.1:0-189645 GCA_963821225.1 Thermoanaerobaculia bacterium | reverse complement strand
GACGAAGACCCTCGGCGAGGTGCGCTGTGACGCGGACGAAAAGGCCGCGCCGGGCGACAAAGTGCTCTGCGACATCTTCGCCGAGAAGGAGCACGTCGACGTCGTCGGCGTCTCGAAGGGCAAGGGATTCCAGGGAGTCGTCAAGCGCCACGGCTTTGCCGGGGGCGCGGCCACGCACGGCTCGATGTTCCACCGGGCGCCGGGCTCGATCGGCCCCTCCGCGTTCCCGTCGCGGGTCTTCCCGGGCACGCGATCCTCGGGCCGGATGGGCGGAAAGCAGACGACGATGAAAAACCTCGTCGTCGTGCGCGTCGACGCGGAGAACCACCTGCTCTACCTCCGGGGCGCGGTTCCGGGAGCTCGAAACACGGTCGTCAAGATCGTGAAAAAGCTCTCCGGGAAAGCCGGCCACGGGGCGGCGGCGTGAAGGGGGCGACGATGGCGACGACCCGAAGAACCCCCGCGGCGAAGGCCCCCGCGAAGAAAGCTGCCAAGAGCGCCGCGGCGACGGCGAGCGACGCCACGTCGCTCACGCTCCCCCTTCGCAACCTCGCGGCCGAGAAGGTGGGCGAGGTCACTCTTCCGGAAGAGATTTTCGGCGTGCCGTTCCGCCGCCACCTCGTATGGGAGGTCGTGAAGCAGATCCGAGCGCGCGAGCACCGGGGCACGCACAAGACGAAGGTCCGTTCCGAAGTCTCCGGCAGCGGCAAGAAGCCCTTCAAGCAGAAGCACACCGGCCGCGCGCGCCAGGGCGGCGGGCGCCCGCCGATTCACCGCCACGGCGGCACGGCCTTCGGCCCGGTTCCGCACTCCTACGATCTGAAGGTCAACGCGAAGGCGAAGAAGGCGGCCCTGCGCTGCGTCCTCTCCGAGAAGGCGCGCGGCAACCAGGTGATCCTGCTCGACACGCTCGAGCTCGGCAGCCACAAGACGAAGGATTTCGCGGGCGTGCTCGCGAAGCTCGGCGTCGAAGGCAAGGCGCTCGTCCTCGACCGGAAGCAGAACGTCAATCTTTCGCGAGCGGCCGCGAACAACCCTAAGGTCGTGGCGATGGACGTGCTCGGCATCAACGTTTACGACGCGCTGAACGCGTCGACGCTCGTCTTTTCCGAGGACGCGCTCCGCACGGCCATCGAGGTGCTGGCGTGAGCGAGAGAACGATGCAGTCCGTGCTCGTGCGCCCCGTCCTCACGGAGCGCTCCACGGCGATGAGCCAGGCGCAGAACGTCCTCACGTTCGACGTCGCCCGCGACGCGAACAAGATCCAGATCCGCAAAGCCGTAGAGGCCCTCTTCCAGGTCAAGGTGGACGCCGTCCGCGTCGTGGCCGTGTCCGGGAAGATCAAGAAGGTCGGCAAGTCGATCGGCCGGGCCCAGGATCGCAAGAAGGCCTACGTGAAGCTGGCGAAGGGCCAGAAGCTTCCGGCCCTCTTCGAAGGGGTGTAACGCGCCATGCCCGTCAAGTCATACAAACCCACGTCTCCCGGTATGCGCCAGCGGACCACGTCCGACTTCTCGGAGATCACGAGGACCGGACCCGAGAAGTCGCTCACGAAGGGCAAGCTCAAGACCGGCGGCCGCGACAGCCGCGGCCACCTCACGTCCTGGTGGCGGGGCGGCGGACACAAGAAGCGCTATCGCGACATCGACTTTAAGCGCGACAAGCGCGACATCCCGGCCAGGGTCGCCTCGATCGAGTACGACCCGAACCGGTCGGCGCGCATCGCGCTTCTCGCCTACGCCGACGGGGAGAAGCGCTACATCCTGGCGCCCGCCGGCCTCGCGGTAGGCCAGACGGTCGTCTCGGGCGCCGCGGTGGACATCGTGGTCGGAAACGCCCTCCCGCTCAAGGCGATCCCGCTCGGCACGGTCGTGCACAACGTGGAATTCAAGCCGGGCGGCGGCGGGCAGATGGCGCGCTCGGCCGGAGCCGGGGCGCAGCTCATGGCGAAGGAGGGAGCGTATGCGCTCCTCCGCGTGCCGTCGGGCGAGCTTCGGCGCGTGGGCGTCGACTGCTACGCCACGATCGGCCAGGTCGGGAACCTCGAGCACGAGAACATCTCCATCGGCAAGGCCGGCCGCAACCGCTGGCTCGGCTGGAAGTCGCACAACCGCGGTGTCGCGATGAACCCCGTCGACCACCCGATGGGCGGCGGCGAGGGCAAGACTTCGGGAGGGCGCCATCCGACTTCGCCGTGGGGCTGGAAGACCAAGGGCATGAAGACGCGCAACAACAAGCGGACCGACGCCATGATCGTCAAGCGCCGCAAGTAGGGATTCGAGGAAACACATGTCTCGTTCCACGAAAAAAGGGCCGTTCGTCGACGCGCCGCTCCTCGAAAAGATCACCGCGATGAACGCGGCTGGAGAGAAGCGCGTCCTGAAAACGTGGTCGCGCCGCTCGACGATCCTGCCCGACATGGTCGGCCACACGCTCGCCGTCCACAACGGCAGGAAGTTCATCCCGGTCTACATCTCCGAGAACATGGTCGGTCACAAGCTCGGCGAGTTCTCGCCCACGCGCATCTTCAAGGGCCACTCGGGCAAGAAGGTCGAAAAGGGCGCGACGCTGGGCGCACCGGGCGCGCCGGGCGCTCCCGGCGCTCCGGGCGCACCGGGCGCAGCCGCCCCGGCCGCGCCGGCGGCGAAGGCCTGAGGAGGGAGCGATGGAAGCTGTCGCCCGTCTCCGCCATTACCGGGGCTCGGCCCAGAAGGTGCGGCTCGTCGCCGACCTCATCCGGATGAAGCCGGTCGGGAAGGCGCTCGCGACTCTGCGCACGACGCGCAAGAGCTGCTCGCCAGATCTCCTGAAGCTCGTCGAGTCCGCGATCGCGAACGCCCGGCAGAACGAGTCCGGCGTGGACGCGGACGCGCTCGTCGTCTCGAAGATCCACGTCGACGAGGCGGGCCGCAAACCGCTGCAGCGCAACGCCATGATCCGCGCGATCTCGAACTACAAGAAGCGCTTCGCGCGCCCGCGTTTCATGAGCGGCCCGCAGGGCCGCATGTGGCTCGTGCCGCGCCCTTTCTGCCACGTGACGGTCGTCCTGTCGGACGACGCCGCCGCGCGAAAGGGTGCGGGCCTCAAGGCCGAGGCGCCGAAGCCGCTCGTGAAGAAGCGCCAGGGCCGCGTCGCGGCCGCCGTCACGGCGGCGGCGCATCGCCCCGGCCGAGAGAACCGGGCGGTCGAGCGGGCGCACAAGAAGGTGCAGGCTGACGAGAGACGGGCCGAGCGGATCGAGGCTGCGGAAGCCAAGCCCGCGGGGCCGAAGAGCGAAAAGCACGAGAAGAAGTCGAAAAAGCCGACGAAACCGGAATCGGCCGGGTAACGGGAGCACACGATGGGTCAAAAAGTCCACCCCTACGGTTTTCGCATCGGCTACAACCGGACCTGGCATTCGCGCTGGTACGCGGAGAAGGACTACCTCAAGTACCTGCACGACGACCTGAAGCTTCGCGACGAGCTCAAGCGGGACCTCGTCAACGCGGCGGTCTCGGAGGTGGAGATCGAGCGCGGCAACAAGCTGAAGATCAACATCATGACGGCCCGCCCCGGCGTCATCATCGGGAAGAAGGGCGCGTCCGTGGACCAGCTCCGCGACCGGCTCCAGCAGCGGCTCGGAAAGGACATCCACGTGAACATCGTCGAGATCCAGCGCCCGGAGACGGACGCCCAGCTCGTCGCCGAGTCCATCGCGATGCAGCTCGAGCGCCGCGTCGCCTTCCGCCGGGCGATGAAGAAGGGGATGGAGTCCGCCTTCCGCTTCGGGGCGCAGGGCATCAAGATCCGCTGCGGGGGCCGCCTCAACGGCGCCGAGATCGCTCGCTCGGAGTGGTACCAGGAAGGGCGCCTCCCACTTCACACGCTCAAGGCCGACATCGACTACGGCTTCGCCGAAGCGCGCACGACGTACGGAAAGATCGGCGTCAAGTGCTGGATCTACAAGGGCGATCTGCATCGCGCCAAGAGCCGCCGGAAGGTCGCGTAAGGAACAACGCTCATGTTGATGCCGTCGAAGGTCAAGTATCGGAAACAGCAGCGCGGCCGCATGTGCGGCACCGCGCGAAAAGGCTCGGACCTCTCCTTCGGGGAGTACGGGCTGCAGGCGCTCGAGCCGGGCTGGCTCACCGCGCGCCAGATCGAGGCGGGCCGCGTCGCGGTCCAGCGCCACGTGAAGCGCGGCGGAAAGCTGTGGATCCGCGTGTTTCCAGACAAGCCGATCACGAAGAAGCCCGCCGAGACGCGCATGGGCAAGGGCAAGGGCGCGCCGGAAGGCTGGGTCTGCGTCATCAAGCCCGCCCGCATCCTGTTCGAGATGGAGGGCGTCGACGAGAAGACCGCCCGCCAGGCGTTCGGCCTCGCGTCGGACAAGATCGGGATCAAGACGCGTTTCGTGTCCCGCGCCTTCCTCGCGGCGGTGAGGTGACGAGATGACCATGAAGATCCAGGCCATGCTCGACTGGTCCCCCGAGGAGAAGGCCGCGAAGGCGAAGGAGTGGGCACAGTCCCTCTTCACGCTGCGCCTCCAGAAAGCCACGGGTCAGCTCGAGAACCCGATGAAGATCAAGGAGCTCCGCAAGGACATCGCCCGCCTGAAGACCGCGCAGCACATGAGCGCGGCCGAAGCGGCAGCCGCGGCGGCGGCCGCCGAGGCGCATGAAACGACGGCGATTTCGGAGGGGACCGAAGAGAAGATTTCTGCGAATGAAAAAAGCGCGGCGGGGACGGCGAAGCCGAAGCCCCACGCCGCCGCAACGGGGAAAGGTGCGAAGAAGCGCGCGGCCGCCGCAAAGGCCACCCAGAAGAAGACGGCCGCGGGCCCGAGCAAGGGACATTCACCTTCCAAGAAATCTGCGGGACCGAAGGGCAAGACGGCCGGCGCGTCGAAGAGCAAGTCCGCTCCCGCTAAGAAAAGCAAGAAGAAGTAGTTCGTAACAGGAAGCAGTGAGCACGCCCATGAGCAGCACCCCTGAAACCGCGACGGCCGTCGAGCCGCGGCGGAGCCGCAAGGTCGGGACCGTCGTCTCGAACAAGATGGAGAAGACCGTGGTCGTCGAGGTCTCGCGCCTCGTCAAGCACGCCCGCTACGGCCGCTACCAGCGGAAGTCGGCGCGATTCCTGGCGGACGACCGCGTCCTCAAGGCGCAGCCCGGCGACACCGTGCAGATCGAGGAAACCCGGCCTCTGTCGGCGCGCAAGCGCTGGCGCGTGATCGCGATCGTGACGAAGGGCCGCGCCCTGGTCTCCGACACGGCCGCGGTTCCGGGCAGCGAGGTGAAGAGCCCGGCGAAGAGCGCGCACGAGAAGAAGGCGCTCGCGAAGGGCGCGTCCGCGCCGGCGGGGAGGGCGTCGTGATCCAGATGGGGACGATCCTCGAGGTCGCCGACAACTCGGGCGCCCGCCGGCTCTTCTGCATCAAGGTGCAGGGTGGCTCCACCGGCGATTTCGGCCGGATTGGCGACGTCATCACCTGCTCGGTGAAGGAGTCGAACCCGGACGCGCCCGACACGGTCAAGAAAGGCAAGGTCGTCAGGGCCGTCATCGTGCGCACGGTGCGCGAGCAGCGGCGCCGCGACGGCAGCTACATCAGGTTCGACACGAACGCCGCCGTTCTCGTCAACAACGAAAGGGAGCCGATCGGGACCCGCGTGTTCGGGCCCGTCGCGCGCGAGCTCCGCGAGAAGAAGTTCATGAAGATCATCTCGCTCGCTCCGGAAGTCATCTGACCATGAAGAAGAAACAGCATACGTACACCGGGAAGCGGCGGATCCGAAAGGATGACGTCGTCGTCGTCCTCACGGGAAAGGACCGCGGGGCGCGCGGCAAGATCCTCAAGGTGCTGCCCGAGAAGGGCCGCGCCGTCGTGGAGGGCGTGAACAAGATCAAGCGGGCCACGCGCGCGAATCCCCAGAAGAACATCAAGGGCGGCATCCTCGAGCGCGAGGCGCCGATCGCCCTGTCGAACCTCATGCTCGTCGACCCCGAGAGCGGCAAGCCGACGCGCGTGGGAGTCCGCCCGGAGGGCGCCGAATGGGTGCGCTACGCCAAGAAGGGCGGGGCGACCGTCGGGACGCTCCGGCCGGCGGACGAGTGAGGACGAGATGAGCACCGCACGCCTCCAGGAAAGGTACAAGAAGGACGTCATCCCTGTCCTCAAGAAGGAGTTCGGGATCGACAACCCGATGGCCGTCCCGAAACTGGAAAAGGTCGTCCTCAACATGGGGATCGGCGAAGCCATCACGAACGCGAAGCTCGTCGACGCGGCCGCCGAGGAGCTGACGAAGATCGCCGGCCAGCGTGCCGTGGTCACGCGGGCGAAGAAGTCCATCGCCACGTTCAAGCTGCGCGCCGGGATGCCGATCGGTTGCCGCGTGACGTTGCGCGGCGAGCGGATGTACGAATTTCTCGACCGTCTCATGAACGTCGCGCTTCCGCGCGTGCGCGACTTCCGGGGCGTGCCGACGCGCGCGTTCGACGGGCGCGGGAATTACACGCTCGGCGTCAAGGACCATCTCATCTTTCCGGAGATCGACCCCACGAAGATCGACAAATCCAAGGGTCTCAACGTCACCATCGTCACGACGGCAGGCTCGGATGACCGGGCCCGGGTTCTGTTGAAAGAGCTCGGCATGCCGTTCGGCCGATAGCAAGTCAAGGAGCGCAGGCATGGCTCGTCGCGCCGCGATCATCAAGGCGAACTCGAAACTGAAATACGCGATCCGCAAGCGAAACCGCTGCATGCGCTGCGGCCGTCCGCGGGCGTTCCTGCGGAAGTTCGGCATGTGCCGCATCTGCTTCCGGAACCTCGCGCTCGCGGGCTACGTGCCCGGTGTGACGAAGGCGTCGTGGTGAGGAGGGGGCGATGAACATCAGCGATCCCGTCTCCGATCTCCTCGCACGCCTGAGGAACGCGCTGTCGGCGCGGCACGAGAAGGCCGACATCCCGTCGTCGCGCTTCAAGGTCGAGCTCGCCCGCATCCTCAAGGACGAGGGCTACATCAAGAACTTCAAGGTGATGGACGACCGGGGCGGCAGCCTGCTGCGGCTCTACCTCAAGTACGACGACACCGGGAATCCCGTCATCCACGGCCTCGCGCGCTCGAGCAAGCCGGGCCGGCGCCTCTATGCCGGCAAGAACGAGCTCCCCGAGGTTCTCGGCGGCCTCGGCGTCGCCATTGTGTCCACCTCGCAGGGTCTCCTCACTGGCCACGACGCGAAGAAGCGCGGCGTGGGCGGCGAGGTCGTCTGCACGGTGTGGTGAGGAGCGACATGTCTCGAGTCGGTCAGAAGCCCATCCCCATTCCCAAGGGCGTCGACGTTCAGGTGGCGGACCTTTCGGTCACCGTCAAGGGCCCGAAGGGCGCCGTCGTGACGCCCATTCTCGCGGGCATCACGGTCGAGAAGAAGGACGGCATCCTCCGCCTCGCGCGCGGGGGCGAGGAGAAGAAGGACAAGGCGCTCCACGGGCTGAACCGTGCGCTTCTCCAGAACGCGGTTCTCGGCGTCACCGAAGGGTTCAAGCGCGAGATCGATCTCGTGGGCATCGGCTTCAAAGCCGAGGTCAAGGGGAAGGCCGTCGTGTTCAGCGTGGGCTTCTCGCACGTCGTGAAGTTCCCGATGCCCGAAGGCATCAAGGTCGACGTCGCGCCCGACGCGAAGGCCAAGGACATCACGCACATCATCGTCACGGGAGTCGACAAGCAGAAAGTCGGGCAGACGGCGACCGAGATCCGGGGCATTCGTCCGCCCGACCCGTACAAGCTGAAGGGATTCCGCTTCGTGGGCGAGGTCCTCAAGAAGAAGGCCGGCAAGGCCACGGGCAAGTAAGGAAGCAGGCACCATGGAAAAGGCACAAGCCCGGGTCGAAGCGAAGGCGCGCATCCACGCGCGCATCCGGCGGAAGGTGAAGGGCACGGCGGAGCGGCCGCGCCTCGCGGTGTCCAAGACGCTCCGCTGGATCTCCGTGCAGCTCATCGACGATGCCAAAGGCACGACGCTCGTTCACGCGACGTCGCGCGAGACAGGCGTGCGTGGCGAGGCGAAGAGCGCGTCGAACAAGACGGCTGCCGTCAAGGTCGGAGCGCTCATCGCCGAGCGGGCCCACGCGAAGGGCATCTCGGCCGTCGTGTTCGACCGCGGAGGCCATCTCTACCACGGCAACGTGAAAGCGCTCGCAGAAGCCGCTCGCGAGAAGGGGTTGAAGTTTTGAGCAGCAACGCGCCGACCAATCGTCCTCCGCGCCCGAACCGTCCGGGCGGCAACCGTCCCGGCGGCCCGCCGCCTCGTCCGGCCGGAGCCCTCGGTGAGGGCCGCGCCGGAGCCGACCTCATCGACCACGTCGTGCACATCAACCGCGTGACGAAGGTCGTCAAGGGCGGCAAGAACTTCTCGTTCTCGGCCCTCGTCGTCGTGGGCGACGGTCACGGCCGCGTTGGCTACGGCGCCGGCAAGGCGAAAGAAGTCCCGATGGCCATCAAGAAGGGCATCGAGATGGCGAAGAAGAAGATGATCAGCGTCCCGCTGAAGGGCAAGACGATTCCGCACCCGATCGTCGGCCACTACGGCGCCGGCCGCGTGATGTTGAAGCCGGCGTCCGAGGGCACGGGCGTCATCGCGGGCGGAGCCGTCCGCGCCGTGCTCGAGTCGGCGGGCGTCCAGAACATCCTCACGAAGTCGCTCGGCACGACGAATCCTCACAACGTCGTCAAGGCCACGTTCGACGCGCTCCAGCACCTGCAGCTCGAAGCGACGATCGCGAAGGCGCGCGGCGTCGGCAACGGCGAAGCGAAGGCGGAGGCCGTCCCGGCGGCGCCCGTTCCGGCGGCGCCCGTGGCGGTCCCTGAGACCACGGAGAAGATCGGATGAGTGAGACGGACAAGACCGAGAAGATCGAGAGAAAGAAGATTTCTTCGAAGGTGGATGTGCCCTCGCCCGCCGGGTCGGCGGAGCCACAAGGTTCTGGCGAAGCGAACGCCGCGCCCTCCCATTCTTCCCCTTCTAAGAAATCTTCGGCGGCCGCGAAAGCGGCCGCTCCGAGGCCTTCCGCGGCCGCGAAAGCGGCCGTGCAGAAGCCCCCGGCGGCCGCCACAGCGGCCGCTCCGAAAGCAAGCGGATCTCTCCGTATCCGTCAGATCAAGTCGGGCATCTGCGCGCCCCTCGATCAGAAACAGACTCTACTCGGGCTCGGCCTTCAGCGCATCCGGCACGAGGTCGTCCGCCCCGATACCCCGACGGTCCGGGGCCAGGTCCAGAAGGTCCGCCACCTCGTCGAAATCGTCGAGGGTGGCGCGGCGAGGTAACGCATGTCGCACGGACTCCACAACCTCGGGCCCCGCAAGGGGGCGACGTCGCCGAAGAGGCGCATCGGCCGCGGCCCCGGCTCCGGCCTTGGCAAGACGTCGGGGAAGGGCCACAAGGGCCAGAACTCCCGTAGCGGCTATTCGCACCTGCGCGGCCACGAAGGCGGCCAGATGCCGCTTCACCGCCGCATGCCGAAACGGGGATTCACGAACATCTTCCGCAAGGAGTGGTCGACGGTCAGCGTCGAGGATCTGGAGCGCCTGTTCAAGGCGGGCGACGCCGTGACTCTCGAAGCCCTCAAGAACGCCGGCGTCAAGAAGACGAGCCGGGGCGTGAAGGTCCTCGGCTCGGGCGAGCTCAAGAAGGCGCTCGTCGTCTCGGCGCACCGTTTCACGGAAGGCGCAAAGAAGAAGATCGAAGCCGCGGGCGGCCGCTGCGAGGTCGTGGCCCGGTAATGCAGATCTTCGAGTCGTTCCGCAACATCTTCGCGATCCCCGACCTGAGGAAGCGTGTGCTCTTCACGTTCGGGCTGCTCGCGATCTACCGGATCGGTTCGCACATCCCGACGCCCGGCCTGGACGCGTCCGCCCTGGAGGAGTTCTTCAAGGCGAGCGCCGGAGGGCTGCTCGGGTTCCTCGACGTCTTCTCGGGCGGCGCGTTGAGGCGCCTGTCTGTCTTCGCGCTCGGCATCACGCCCTACATCACGGCTTCGATCATCCTGCAGCTCCTGACGGTCGTCTGGCCCTACCTCGAGAAGCTCTCGAAGGAAGGGGAGATGGGGCGCCGGAAGATCACGCAGTACACGCGCTACGGCACCGTCGTTCTTTCGATCGTCCAGGGCGCCGGCATCGCGCTCTGGCTCTGGAGCCAGACGACGCCGAGCGGCCGCAACCTCGCGATCAGGGACCCAGGGTCGGACGCGGGCAAGCTCGCCTTCGTCCTCCTCGCGATCCTGACGCTCACGACCGGCACGGCGTTCGTCATGTGGCTCGGCGAGCAGATAACGGAGCGAGGAATCGGCAACGGGATTTCGCTCATCATTTTCGCGGGCATCGTCGCGGGCTTCCCGACCGCCGTTTTCAACTCGATCCAGCAGGTTCAGCGCGGAGGCATGTCGCTCTTCACGGGAATCATCCTCCTCGCGTTCATGATCGGCGTCGTCGCGGCGATCGTCTTCGTGGAGCGGGCCCAGCGTCGCATCCCGGTGCAGTACGCCAAGCGCGTCGTCGGCCGGAAGGTCTACGGCGGGCAGAACACGTACCTGCCGCTGCGCGTGAACACGGGCGGCGTCATCCCGATCATCTTCGCGATCTCGATCATCCAGTTCCCGCAGTACATCGCGTCCGCGATCAAGAGCGACTTCATGAAGAGGATCGCCGAGCAGCTCTCGATCGGCCAGCCGCTCTACAACTTCTTCTACGGCCTCGGGATCATCTTTTTCTGCTACTTCTACATCTCGATCATCTTCAACCCGAACGACACCGCCGAGAACATGCGCAAGTACGGCGGATTCATTCCTGGCATCCGCCCCGGAAAGGCCACGTCGGATTACATCGACAACGTCCTGACCCGCATCACTCTCATCGGCGCCGTGTACCTCGTCGTCGTGGCGCTGATTCCCGAGTTCCTCATGATGGGCTTCAAGGTGCAGGGCCTCCCGGCCATCGGGCCCTGGCTCGATGCGCACCTCCCGGCCTTCTTCACGCAGGGCCTAGGCATCACCTTCTACTTCGGCGGCACGTCTCTCCTCATCGTCGTGGGAGTCGCGATGGACACCGTCCAGCAGGTGGAGTCCCAGCTCGTCATGCGCAACTACGACGGCTTCCTGAAGAAGGGCCGCATACGGGGGCGCCGGGGCTGACGATGCCATCCGCCATCGTGTTCTTCGGCCCTCCCGGCTCGGGAAAGGGGACTCAGGCGTCGCGGCTCGCGGCTTCTGCCGGCATTCCCCAGATCTCGACAGGCGACCTCCTCCGCAGCCACGTGGCCCGGGGGACGGCGCTCGGCGCCATCGCAAAGCCCATCATGGAGTCGGGCGCGCTCGTGCCCGACGACCTCGTGACGAAGATGCTGAAGGAGCGTCTGGCAGGGCCCGACGCGAAGAATGGAGCGATCTTCGACGGGTACCCGCGTACGGTCGCGCAGGCGCAGTCGCTGGAATCGCTCCTGAAGGAGACCGGGGGCCGCGTCGACGCGGTGCTCTTCATCGACGTGCCGGACGGCATCCTCGTCGACCGACTGCTCAAGCGCGCGACGCTCGAAGGTCGGGCGGACGACACGAAACAGACGATCACCGAGCGGCTCCGCGTCTACCGCGAGAAGACCGCTCCGCTCGCCGACCTGTACGCGAAAGCCGGCGTTCTCGTCACGATCGACGGAGATCGCTCCGTCGAGGCCGTCGCGACGGACGTGACGTCGGCGGTGGCGCGCCGCCGGGCGGTGAACCCGTGATCACCTGCAAGGGCAAGTCCGAGATCCTCAAGATGGAGCGCGCCGCGCGCATCGTGCACGAGGCGCTCGCCGAGTGCATCGCCGCGTGCCGCGTCGGTGTGACGACCGAAGAGATCGACCGCGTGGCCGCGGCAGGCATCGCGTCGCGCGGCGGCAGGGCCGCTTTCCCGGGTTACCGCGGCTATCCGAAGACCATCTGCATCTCGTTGAACGACGAGGTCGTCCACGGGATTCCGTCGCCGAAGCGCGTCCTCAAGCCGGGCGACGTCGTGGGCCTCGACCTCGGCGCCGTCGTCGAGGGCTACTACGCGGACGCCGCGCGCACGGTCGCGCTCGAGCCCGTGGCCGAGCCCGTCAAGGAGCTCGTCGGGGCGACCCACGCCGCGCTTCTCGCCGGCATCGGGGCTGTCGTGGTCGGCGGGCGCATCGGCGACGTCGGAGCTGCGGTCGAGGCCGTCGCGAAGACCCGGAAGTACGGCGTCGTGCGCGAGTTCGTGGGGCACGGCATCGGGACGGCGCTCCACGAGGAGCCGCAGGTGCCGAATTACGGCCCGCCCGGCAAGCGCGAGATCATCCGGGAGGGCATGACGCTCGCGATCGAGCCCATGTTCAACCTCGGAGCCGCCGCCGTCACGACGGACGCCGACGGCTGGACGGTGCGCACGAAGGACGGCCGCGTGTCGGCGCACTTCGAGCACACCGTCGTCGCGACGGCGCAGGGGCCGGTCGTCCTCGGCTTCGGGCGTTTCTCGGCCGGTTCGGCGCAGACGGGCGCTCCCGGCTTTCACGAGTATCCGCTTCCCGTCGCGGTCTGACGGAGGCGAGACAGAAGGGTTATGTCGAAGGAAGACGCCATCGAGGTGACTGCGACGGTCATCGAGCCGTTGCCGAACGCGATGTTCAAGGTCGAGCTGGAAAACAAGCATCAGGTGCTCGCGCACATCTCCGGGAAAATGCGGAAGCATTTCATCCGCATCCTGCCGGGGGACAAGGTCCTCGTCGAGCTTTCGCCGTACGACCTGACGCGCGGCCGCATCATCTACCGGTACAAGTGAATCGAGGTCTCGCATGAAAGTCCGCACGTCCGTCAAGAAGATCTGCAGCAAATGCAAGGTGATCCGCCGCGCCGGCGTGGTGCGGGTCATCTGCGAGAACGTCAAGCACAAGCAGCGTCAGGGCTGAAGAGGAACCCAGAATGGCACGTATCGCAGGCGTCGACCTTCCCCCGAACAAGCGCGTCGAAATCGGCCTGACCTACATCTTCGGGATCGGGCGTCCGAGCTCCGGCAAGATCCTCGAGACCGCGAAGGTCGACCGGAACACGCGCGTCAAGGACCTCTCAGAGGACGAGGTGTCCCGGATCCGCAAGACGATCCAGGACCAGTTCGAGGTCGAGGGCGATCTCCGCAAGGAGACCTCCCAGAACATCAAGCGTCTCATGGAGATCGGCTGCTATCGCGGCGTGAGACACCGCCGGAACCTGCCCGTCCGCGGCCAGCGCACGCACACGAACGCCCGCACGCGGAAAGGTCCTCGCAAGGGCGCCGTGGCCGGGAAGAAGAAAGCCACCAAGAAGTAGGCACCAAGAGGAAATAAGAGATGGCAAACCCGACAGAACCGACCGGATCAGCGACGACGAAGCCCGCTGCAGCCAAGGGCAAGAAAAAAGGCCCCAAGAAGGAAAAGAAGAACATCCCGCACGCGCTCGCGACGGTGCAGGCGTCCTTCAACAACACGATCGTCTCGATCACCGACCAGCAGGGCAACGTGCTCGCGTGGTCGTCGGCCGGGCGCATCGGCTTCAAGGGCTCCCGCAAGGGCACGCCCTTCGCCGCCCAGCTTGCCGCCGGCAACGCCGCGCAGATCGCCCAGGAGCACGGCGTGCGCTCGCTCGACGTCCGAGTGAACGGTCCGGGTGCCGGCCGCGAGAGCGCCATTCGCGCCCTCGCCGCCGCGGGCATCGACATCCGCTCCATCCGGGACGCGACGCCCATTCCCCACAACGGCTGCAGGCCGCGCAAGCGTAGGAGGGTCTGACCGTGGCTCGTTACCGCGAATCCGTCTGCCGGCTGTGCCGGCGCGAGGGCATGAAGCTCTTCCTCAAGGGAGACCGCTGCTTCACGAACAAGTGTGCCATCGAGCGACGCAACTTCCCGCCGGGGCAGCACGGCAAGCGCCGGTCGAAGATCCTCGGCTACGGCATCCAGCTCCGCGAGAAGCAGAAGCTGAAGAGGTTCTATGGAGTCCTCGAGGGCCAGTTCCGGCTGACGTTCGAGGCCGCCGAGCGCATGCGCGGTGTCACCGGCGAGAACCTCCTTTCGCTTCTCGAGCGCCGCCTCGACAACGTCGTCCACCGCCTCGGCTTCTCCGGCTCCCGCGCGCAAGCGCGCCAGCTCGTGCGCCACGGGCATGTCCGCGTGAACGGGAAGAAAGTGAACGTCCCGAGCTACGTCGTCGGAGCCGGCGCCGTCGTGTCCGTCAAGGAAAAGAGCAAGACGAACCCGTTGATCGCGGGAGCCGTCGAAACAGCGAAGGGTCGCGGGATCCCCGCGTGGCTCGAGCTGAACGCGTCCGAGTTCCAGGGCAAGGTCGTCACGCTTCCGAAGCGCGAGGACGTCGCCCTGCAGGTCAACGAGAAGCTCATCGTCGAGCTTTACAGCAAGTAACCGTTCGCAAAAGGAGCCCGCGCGCGCCGCTCAGCGGATAAGTCGCAGGGCCAGGAGTGACACATGTTGTGGAAGGGCTTTCAGCGTCCGAATCGCCTCGAGGTCGACGAAGAGAAGGGAAACTACGGCCGGTTCACGGCGCAGCCGCTCGAGCGCGGCTGGGGCACGACGGTCGGGAACGCGCTCCGGCGCGTGCTCCTCTCGTCGATCGAAGGCGCCGCGGTGACCGCGGTGAAGATCGAAGGCGTCGAGCACGAGTTCACGGCCGTGCCGGGCGTCGTCGAAGACGTCACGGACATCATTCTCAACCTCAAGGGTCTCGCAATCCGCCTGCATGACGACGGCCCGCGGGCGCTCACGCTCGACGTGAAGACGAAAGGCGCCGTGACCGCCGACGCCTTCGAGGACGACGCCCAGCTCGAGATTCTCAATCCCGACGCGCCTGTCGCGACGCTCGCCGACGGCGGCCGCCTGCGGCTCGAGGCCACGGTCACCAAGGGCCGCGGCTACGTGCCCGCCGACCGCAACTTCGATCCCGAAGCGCCGATCGGCACGATTCCCCTCGACGCCGCCCACTCGCCGGTCCGCCGCGTGAACTACCACGTCGAGGCCGCCCGCGTCGGCCAGGCGACGGACTACGACAAGCTCGTCATCGAGGTCTGGACGAACGGCACGATCTCGCCGCGCGACGCCGTCGGCGTGGCGGCGGTGCTCCTCCGCGAGCACCTCGCGATCTTCGTGAACGTGGAGACCGACGAGGCGGCTGCGACGGCCGGCGCCGAAATGCCGCAGAGCGAGCTCGACGCGCTTCTCGACACGAACGTCGAGGAGCTCGAGCTGTCCGTGCGCAGCGCGAACTGCCTGAAGAACGCCGGCATACGCACGCTTCGCGAGCTCGTCCAGAAGACCGAGAAGGACATGCTCGAGACCAAGAACTTCGGGCGCAAGAGCCTGAACGAGATCAAGGACATCCTGCGCGACAAGGGCCTCGCCTTCGGCATGAAGCTCGAGTCCCCGGCCAGCGCGGGGCGCTGAGGGTTTCCATGCAGCACAATCGAGCGGGCCGGAAGCTCGGCCGGACGACGGCGCACCGCAAGTCGTTGTTCCGAAACCAGCTTTCGTCCCTCATCACCCACGAGCGCATCCAGACGACGCTGCCGAAGGCGAAGGACCTCCGGCCGCTCATCGAGAAGATGGTCACTCTCGGGAAACGGGGAGGTCTTCACGCGCGCCGCCTCGTCCTGAAGACGATCCCTGAGGCGCCGACCGTCAAGAAGCTCTTCGAAGAGATTGCGCCGCGCTTTCAGTCGCGCGCGGGCGGCTACACGCGCATCCTCAAGCTCGGACGGCGTCCTGGCGATGGCGCCGAGATGGCGATCCTCGAGTTCATCGACTTCGACTGGGCGCACCGCCAGGCCGAGAAGAAGGTCGCGGCGAAGGCGGCCGAGGAGAAGAAGCAATCGCTGCTCGAGAAAGCGAAAAAGCTCGTCTCGGGCAAGGGCGGCGAGGACAAGGGCGAAAAGGCCGAGAAGGCCGAAAAGGCCGAGAAGGGCGAGAAGAAAGCCGAAGGCGCCGAGGCCGAGGGCGAAAAGAAGCCCGTGCCTCCCGCCGAGAGAAAGAAGGGCTACACGGCGCCAAAGGGGCCGAAGGGATCCGGACCGAAAGGCGGCGGCACCCACGGCGGCACACCGAGAAAAGTCGGCGGGGGCTAGCTCAGCGCCTTCTCGATCTCCTGGATGAGGACCTTCGTCGAGAAAGGCTTCGTGAGGTAGCTCGTCGCCCCGAGGCGCATGCCGAGGTCGCGCTCGGAGGGAAGCGTGCGGGCCGTGAGCATCACGATCGGAAGGCGGGACGTCGCCGGGTTCTCCTTGAGGATCCGGCAGACGTCGAAGCCCGTGAGGCCGGGCGTGAGGGAGACGTCGAGGAGGACGAGGTCCGGAGACTCCTCACGGACGAGGCGCAGAGCTTCCTCGCCGCCCGTCGCCTCGATCGGTTGAAGCCCCGTGAGGCGCAGCTTGAACGAGAGGATCCTGAGAATCGTGGGCTCGTCGTCCACGACGAGAATCTTGCGGCCCGCGAGGCCGGGCGGGAGGCTGCTCACCGGACGCCATTCTAGAGCGGCGTTCCCGTGAGCACGACGACGGCCGCAGCCAGGTCCTGCGTGTGGGTGATCGTCACGTGCGCTCCCGCGACGCCGAGCCGTGCGCCGCGAGCGAGAGCCCTCCCGAAGAGAGCGAGGCGGGGCGGCCCCCCCGACGCACGCACGATCGCGAGCTCGCGAAAGAAGACCCCGCGCATGCCGGTACCGAGGGCCTTCATGGCCGCCTCCTTCGCGGCGAACAGGCCCGCGAGGTGCTCGGCGTAAGCGCGGGATTCGGGCGGGCGGCGCACTTCTCCGGGCCAGAACAGCTTTTCGACGAAGCGCGCGCCATGGCGTTCGAGGGCGCGCGCCACGCGCGGGACTTCGCACAGGTCCAGGCCGACACCGACGACGAGCGAGCCTGCCGGCAGTCCGTCCTCGGCGGTGACGCGAAGGCTCACGCGGTTTCCCGCGGGGCGGCGGGGGGCGCCTCGTCCCGTGGTTCCCGCCTCCACGCCTCGATCTCCGATGCTGCTGCCCACAGGTGAAGCAGCCCGAGACCCAGGAGGAAGCTGCGAAAGTAAGGCGAGGCGAGGAAGGGACGCGTGCGCTCCGGAGATCGTCCCACGACGCGTACCGTCCAGTACCGGCCCCACGGCGCGAGCGTCAGGAACGCCCCGGCCTCGAGGGCGTAGATGACGAAGAGAGCCCTGAGGAGTCGACCGCGGCCGCGAAGATGCGCCACGCCCTTGATTGTAGAGGCAGTGTTCGGACGGCGGGTCAGGCCCGGCGAAGCGGAGGCCCCTGAGCCGCTCCGCCGAAGGTCCGGAAAGACCCTTCGCGCCGCGCGGGCGCCGGAGCGGGCGCCGGAGCGGGCGCCGGCGGAGGTGCGGGCGGGGGAGCCGCGTGAGGGGCGGGTGCAGGGGCCGACTGGGGAGCGACCCTCGGCGCCTCGCGAATCGGTACCTCCCGGGACTGCGGTGAGTCGTGAGCGCGATCCCGTTCGATCACGCGGGGCTGTGGCGCGCGCCAGCCGGAGTCGTCGTGGCGCGCCGGCGGTTCGGCGCGGCGCTGGATGGGGGCCGGAGGCGGCGAGGAGGGAGAGCGCCAGCCCTCGTCGCCGCGGCGGTTCGAACTCCCTCGCCTGGGGGAAGGGGAGGATGCCTGCCCGGGACGAACGGTGCCCTCGGAGGCGGATGTGCCCCGCGCCGTGCCCCGGTCGACGCCCTGACGCCAGGCGTCGCCGGAAACGCCCTTGCCTGCGCCGCGCGGATTCTCGAGGGGCATCCGACGGTAGGCGGGATCCTGGCCGGCGCGCACCACCGCGCGGCGAAGCTCGTCCTGGGCGGCTGGCGAGAGCGTGCGGTCACGGCGAAGGACGGCGGTGAGGCCCTCGTTCAGGGACGCCGACGGGGTGCCGCCTTCCGCCATCGGGATGCGGCGAATCGCTTCCTGGATCGACGCGGCGGGGCTGGCGCCTCGCTCGAAGCGCAGGGGCGCCGTCGCGATCACGCCGATCTCGCCCGGCCGGAAGCTCACGCGGTCCCCGCGGAGGATGTCGCGCGAGGGATCGAGTCGGACCCCGAGCCTCCGGGCCGCCACGTAGTGCCATCCTCTCGGGTCGATCTGTCCCACCGCGACGCGCCCGCGAAGGTGGGGATAGACGTGCGGGGTCGGGCCGCCGACTACAGAGCGCGCGTGACGGTAGTACGTGGCGTAATACCCGATCGGACACCAGCCGACCCAGTCGGGCGTGTAGCTCCAGTAGACCCAGGCGGGCGAATACTCGGCGCCGGGCACCCACAGCCATCCCAGGAAAGCGTCGTAAACCCACATCCCGTAGTGATACGGGAGCCAGCCCCAGGGCTCGGCGGAGACCCACGTCAGGCCTGCCGGCGTCCATCGCCAGTACCCGAGCGCGTACGGCGTCCAGCCGAGGGGCACGCGCGGCTTCCAGCAATACGCGCCGTACGCGGCGACGTACGACCAGCTGCCGTAGTCGTCGAAGGCGGCCGAGTCGTAGTCGTACGCGAAATCCGACGAGACGTAGCGGGTCGTCTCGCGGCGGTCGGTCCGGTCGCGCCGCTCCTCGACGAAGCGCGCGAAGCGATCGCGAGGAGACGCGGACACGTCGACCTCGATCTCGCTGTCTCCGCTCACGTAGGCGTATTCACCCGCGTTGACGAGCGCCCGGCCGCTGCGTCCCTGGACCTCGACCTTGCCCGAGAGGACGTAGACCTCGGTGCCGCGCCGCCCGGCGTCCACGCGGAAGAGGCCGCGCGACGCGGCGAGGATCGTGGCGTCGTCCGTATCGAAACGCAGCGCGCGGTCGCGCGTCGCGACGTCGCGCACCTCGACCGCCGCCGTCCCGTGAGCGAGGAAGAGCAGATCGCTGTCGTCGTCCGCCTCGTAGGTGCGCGCCATCCGCTCGAAGCGCAGCTCGGTGTACCCGTCCACGCGGACGACGTTGCCGTCCGCGAGCACGGCCTCCGCGCGCGACCCGACTCCGGTGACGAGGCTGTCGCCGGAGAGAATCGGCATGTTGACCCGGGCCGCGACGTCGTCCTCGGCGCTCGAGACGAGGAGAACGTCGGGTTGGGCGTACGACAGGTACGTGTATCCCTCCCGCTGGGCCTCCGCGCCCGCCGCGGTGAGAAGGAGGGCGGCGGCCAATGCGGACGTGGGCAGCCAGCGGGGATTCATGACGTTCCTCACACAATCCTATGCGACCTCCGTACCACGGGCCGCCGCGCCTCTCGTCCCCCCACGGGGACGCTTGACCGGGTCCGGGAAGCCCTGCAATCTCCGCGCGCCGCCGCGGCCTCCTGAAAAGTGGAGCGCGCCGGCCCGTTCGCCGGAGCTCGAGTGGCCATACGCGAAATCGTAAAGTACGGGGATCCGCGACTCGTCGCGAAGAACGAGATCGTCGAGGTTTTCGACGACCCGGCTCTCGCCGCGCTGCTCCAGGACATGAAGGAGACCTGCTGGGCGGCGCCGGGCGTCGGGCTCGCGGCCCCGCAGATCGGCGTCAACCTGCGCGTCGCGATCGTGGACCTCTCCGTCGGAAAGGACCCGTCGCAGCTGCTCGTTCTCGTCAACCCGGTCGTCGTGGACACGCAAGGGAGGATTCGCGACGAGGAGGGGTGCCTCTCACTTCCCGACCTCGTCGAGACGGTCGACCGGCCGGAGCGCGCGACCGTGGAGGCTTTCGACGAGCACGGAGTCAGGCGAACGCTCGAAGGGCGCGATCTCCTCGCCCGGGCGTTCTGCCACGAAGTGGACCATCTCGATCAGCGGCTCTTCGTCGACCGGCTCTCACCCCTGAAGAAAAGCCTTCTCCTGCGCCAGGTCGTCAAGCGCCAGAAGAAGGGCACCTGGTGAGACGCCGGCCGCACGCCCCGAGAGAACTCTACGCTCCCGCTTTCGTGCGCAGCTCGTCGACGAGATGGAGACGGTGAAGCGTGCGGCCGAGGTGGGCCGCGAAGGCGATGAGGTGCTCGAGCTCGGGCGATTCGCCCGGCGGTGAAAGCGGCCCGCGGCGATAGAGGCGGAGCGTGCCGAGGAGCTCACGGCCCGAGAACACGGGAGCGGCCGTGATCGTCCAATCCGTGGCGCCGTCGCGCACCTCACCCGGAAGGCGCGGAGCGCGTCCGGTGCGGGGATCCTCCTCGAGGCCGAGAGTCGCGACGAACTCCGGAGGCCCTCCGCCCGGCCACGTGGTCGACGCCGCCGCATTCAGCTCGACGGACCCCGTCCGGCGAAGATGAAGAGTCACGCCATCGGCGCCGAAGACGGACGAGATCCGGTCGAGGATGGGGACGAGGAGACGCGTCTGGAAGTTCTCGGTCGTGACGTCGTCCTCCTCGATCTTCGCCGAGATGTCCTGCTGCAGCTCGAGGATCTGGGTGCGGGCCGTGAGCGTGTCGAGGAGCTCCTTGATGCGCAGCGCGTTCTTCACGCGCGCCTTCAGCTCGCGAGCCGAAAAGGGCTTCGTGACGTAGTCGTTCGCGAGCGCCTCGAAGCCCTGCAAGAGGTCCTCCTCCTCGGTGCGCGCCGTCACGAAGATCACTTGTGTGCCCGCCGTCGCGCTCACCGTCTTGATGCGCCGGCACACCTCGTATCCGGACAGGTCGGGCATCCGCACGTCGAGAAGGACGACGTCCGGCCGTCGCGCGTCCACTTTCTCGAGAGCCTCAGTGCCCGAGAGCGCACTCTCGAAATCGCAGCCCAGCTCGTAGGCGATGTACGACGCCACTTCGGCCTGGTAAGGGTCGTCGTCCACGAGGAGGAGCAAAGGGGGTGCGGCGGGCGAGCGAAACACGGAGTTCGAGGATATCGCACAGGCGTCGACGGCCGCCTCCGGCGCGGTCGCTGGCGAAATCCGGGACGGTCGTCGAGAATCGTCCACCGTGACCCTGCGCCTCTACAACACGCTGACCCGCTCGGTCGAGGAGTTCCGGCCCGTGCGTCCGGGCAAGGTCGGCCTCTACACGTGCGGCCCCACGGTCTACGACCGCGTCCACATCGGCAACCTCAGGACGTTCGTCTGGGAGGACGTGATGTGCCGCGTGTTCCGCGCGCTCTCCTTCGAGACGACGCAGATCATGAATCTCACGGACATCGACGACAAGACGATCCGCGGCGCGGTGGCGGCGGGGCTGCCGCTGCGGGAATTCACCGCGGGGCACATCGCGACGTTCTTCGAGGACCTCGGAACGCTCGGCGTCGTCCCGGCCGCGCTCTATCCGCGTGCCACGGACCACATCCCCGAGATGGTCGCGCTCGTGAAGAAGCTCGCGGCCCGCGGCCACACGTACGAGAGCGACGGCTCGATCTGGTTCCGGATCGCGACGTTCCCGGCCTACGGGAGGCTCTCGAAAATCGACCTTTCGGCCGTGAAGCGCGGCGCGCGCGTGGCCGACGACGAGTACGAGAAGGAGGACGTCCGGGACTTCGCGGTCTGGAAGGCCGCGAAGGAGGGGGAGCCCGATTCTGCCGCGTGGACGACCGAGCTGGGCCGAGGGAGGCCCGGCTGGCACCTCGAGTGCAGCGCGATGTCGATGAAGTATCTCGGCGAGACCTTCGACATCCACACGGGCGCCGTCGACAACATCTTTCCGCACCACGAGAACGAGATCGCGCAGAGCGAAGGCGCGACCGGCAAGACGTTCGTCAACTTGTGGCTCCACGCCGAGCACCTGCTCGTGGACGGCGAGAAGATGTCGAAGAGCAAGGGGAATTTCTACACGCTTCCCGACCTCCTCGAGAAAGGCTTCTCGCCGCGTGCGATCCGCTACCTCCTCGTTTCCGTTCCCTACCGCATGAAGCTGAACTTCACGCTCGAGGGCCTGAGGGGCGCGACGTCGGCGGTCGAGCGGCTGGAGTCGCTGGATATGCGGCTCGGAGAAAGAGAGACTGCTTCGAATGGTGAAGAGAGCGGAGGAGAGGGTTTCGCGCGGCGTGTCGCCGATGCGCGCGCCGCGGTGTTCGCCTCTTTGGAAGACGATCTCAACACCGCAGGAGCCCTCGGTGCGCTCTTCTCCTTCGTGAAGGAGACGAACGTGGATCTCGAAGCCGGGCACCTCTCGGCTCCGGATGCCGCCGCCGCCCGCGCTCTCCTGAAAGCCGTCGCGGGCGACATCTTCGGCATCATGCCTGGCACCGTCGCCGGCGGCTCGCCCCCTTCACCTTCTCAGAAATCTTCATCCGAATCCCCTGGCTTCGACGAGGCCTGGATCCACGGCCGCATCGAGGCCAGAAAACAGGCCCGGAAGGCCAGGGATTTCAAGGCCGCCGACGCGATCCGCGACGAGCTGCTGGGGAGGGGAATTGTGCTCGAGGACACGCCCCAGGGCGTGCGCTGGAAGAGGAAGCCTTGACACGGGCTCGGGATTTCGGGTCTACTCCGCCGGTCATGATTTTCATCTCGCGCCACTGGCACGTGCATCACAGCTGAGCCGGCCGCGCTTCGCGCCGCCGGCCCATCGTGGTCCGGAGGCGCGCGGGTTTCCCAGGAAGCACTCACCCAACCCCCTCCGGCCCGGAGGGGGTTTTCGTTTTGGCCCTGACCGCGGAAAACACGCTTCTCGTCGCCTCCTTCGCTCCGGCATCCAACGCCGAGGCGTTCGAGTCCGCGAAGGATGTCTCCTGCCTCCCGCGGGGGGCCGCGGTAGAACTTCGGCTCGACGCAATGTCCGGTGCGCCGGAATTCCGCGCGCTTCGCGCGTGCTTGGAAGGAAGAACCCTCATCGCGACGGTCCGTTCCGCCTCGGAAGGCGGCGCGTTTCGCGGCAGCGTCGAAGACGCCCAGCGGTTGCTTTCGGAAGCTGCAGCCGCCGGATTCGAATTCGTCGACGTGGAGTTCCGCCGCGACGGCGGGGACACGGCCGCCCGCATTCCCCCTTCCAGGAAAATCCTTTCTCTCCATGACCCGGAGGGCATCCCTGCCGACATGAACGCCGTCGTCGCCCGGATGCTCGCGACGCCGGCCCGCTTCGTGAAGCTCGTCGCGACGGCAAACGATTCCGGCGATGCGCGCCGCCTCCTTGAGCTTCAGTCCGCGCACAAGGAGGGGCGCCTCGCCACCTTCGGCATGGGAGAGGCCGGCATCGCCACGCGGGCCCTCGCCCCGTACCTTGGCGCGGCGCTCGCATACGGCGCTCTTCTTCCCGGTCGCATGACGGCGCCGGGGCAGCTTCTGGCCCGCGACCTCGCGGAGATCTACGGAGTGGGCCGGCCGCGAAAGGTGTCCCGGCTCTTCGGGCTCCTGGGAAGCGTCGTCTCGCATTCCCTCTCGCCAGCCCTCCACAACTCGACCTTCGAGGCCCTGGGTCTCGATGCGCTCTACGTACCGTTCGCGATGTGCATGCTCGGAAGAGAGCTCGAACCCCTCGTCAGCTCGCTCGACGCCCTGGGCCTCCCTCTCGTCGGCGCGTCCGTGACGATCCCGTTCAAAGAGGATGCGGCGCTCCTTTCGGGCCTGGGCGAGGATGGCGAGAGGGCGGTCAACACCCTGCTGAGATCGAGCGCCCCAGGTCAGCCTCTCCGGTTGCGCGGGGCAAACACCGATCGAGAGGCGTTCGAGCGCGTGATCGAAGAGGCTGTGAAGGAGAAGAAGGCATCGAGGACAAACGTGGGGAACGCGCTCGTGCTTGGTGCGGGCGGCACGGCTCGTGTCGCGGTGGATGTTCTTAGAAGGAGGGGATGGGAGGTCTTCCTCTCGAACCGGACCGAGGAGCGCGGCGAGGAGCTGGCCAGAGAAACTGGCGCCCACGCGCTTTCGAAGAAGTCCGAAGCGGCCTTGCCTGCTGTGAGCGTCATCGTCAACGCAACCTCACTTGGCCTCCGCGCGGGGGATCCCCTTCCCTGCGACCCTTCTCGACTCGGGCCGGGCATCCTCGTCATCGACGCGCCCTACCGCGCTGGCGGGACCGAGCTCGTCAAGGCGGCGCGGGCCGCCGGCGCGCGCGTCGTGGACGGCCAGACGCTGCTCCTCCTCCAGGCTGCGGGCCAGGCGACGCTCTTCACGGGCAGGAGGACGACCCCGCGAGACCTTCTGGAGCGATTGCCGTCGCATGCACGGCGTGCCTTCGTCTCATTCGAACAGTCTCGTCCTCCAAGTCCGGAGGTCTTCGAGTGAAGACAGACCGTCCCGATCCGAACTTGCCCCGCGGAGTCCAGGCGTTCCTCTTCGATGCGGCCGAGCGCCGCCGCAAGGCGGAGGACTCCGTCGTTCGGAGGCTCCAGGAGGCCGGCCTGCGCGAGGTCATCCTGCCCGTCCTCGATTTCGCGGATCCCTACGCAGGCGTGACGGCCGAAGGCGACGAGCGGGTCTACCGATTCCTCGACCGGCAAGGAAACACGCTTTCGCTGAGGGCGGACTTCACGCCAATGGCCGCGCGGGTCATCGCGCCGCGTCTCGGCACGCTCTCGGGGCCCGTGTCCCTGTTCTACCGGGGCGATGTCGTGCGCGACGAAGAAACCGGGGTGGGACGCCGCCGCGAGTTTGCGCAGGTCGGGGCCGAGCGCTACGGCGACGGCCGCCCGGAGACGGACGGGGAGATGCTCGCCCTCGCCCTCTCGTGCCTCGGTGACGTCCCGGCGACGCGCCTGCGGCTGACGCTGGGCTGGGCAGGCCTTCTCGACCAGCTCCTCGCCGCCGTCGCGCCGTCGCTCGCGCGCGGCGGGGGCTCGGGCCTCGCCGAGGCGGTCGGAGCCGCGCGCGCGCGGCACGTGACGCAGATGGAAACGCTCCTCCGCCGCTCGGGAGCGGCCGAGCCGGCTGCCGCCGAGGTGGCACGGGCGCTCCTCGTCGGCTTCGACCCCGGCTCGAAACTCTTTCGGCCTCCCGTGCTCGCGGGCGCCGCCCAAGAGCTCGTGCGAGCCGTCGCGGCGGCGCAAGCCGCCCGGCCCGGCTTGCCGGTCGTCGTCGACCTGGCCGACGCGCCCCAGGCCCCCTACTACACAGGGCTCACGTTCAGCGTCGATGCCGCGGGTGGAGGCGGGACGATCGCCGGAGGCGGCCGGTACGACGGGCTCCTCGCTCGTTTCGGCACGGGTGCGCCGGCCCTCGGGTTCTGCATCGGGCTCGAGGCGCTCGGCACCGCCACGGATGCCAGCGAAGAGGAGTCCAGCGCGCGGCCGCTCCGGATCGCCGTTGGCAAGGGCCGGCTCCTGCCGCAGGCGCTCGCGGCGCTCCGCGCGGGGGGCGCCGCGTTCGGCGAGCCGGACGGGAGGCGCCTCCTCGTGGCGGCGACGGGCGGCGCGTTCGAGCTCCTGCTGCTCAAGGACGACGACGTGCCGACCTACGTGGCGCACGGAGGCGCGGATCTCGGCATCGTGGGCAGCGACCGCGTCGCCGAGAGCGGAGAGGACGTCACCTCGCCCGTCGAGCTGCCCTTCGGGGCTTGCCGGCTCTCGCTCATCGGGAGGGCCGGCGAAGCCTTCAGTCCGAACGGGCAGCCCCTGCGCGTGGGCACGAAGTATCGGCGCCTCGCCGCCCGCTACTTCGACGAGAGGAAAATCGCCCACGAGATCGTCCCGCTCGCGGGCTCCGTGGAGCTCGCGGCGGCCCTGAAGCTCACGGACGTCGTCGTGGACCTGATCGAGTCGGGGTCGACGATCGCCGCGAACGGCCTCGTCGAGATCGAGACGATCCTTCCGAGTCGGGCGACGCTCATCCTCGGGCGTGCTTCGCTCGTGGCGCGTCGGGCCGAAATCGCGGAGTTCGTCGAGCGCCTGCGGGCGAACGTCGGCGCGGGGACCGGACCCGGACTGTCATGATGAAGATCCTGGATGCGCGCACGCGCGAGGGACGACGCGAGCTGGAGACTCTGCTCAAGAGCCGGCGCGGCGCCTCTCCCGACTTCGCCACGTTGAAGCAGGTCCTTCCGGTGGTGGAGGACGTTCTGCGAAGAGGGAAACCCGCGCTGCGGGAATACATCGAGCGCTTCGACCTGCCGCAGGCACAAACCCACGGTTCGAAGAGAACCGTTTCTTCGAATGGTAAAGAGGGGCAGCGGCGCAGCGGATCGAGGGCAGCGGAGCAGCAAAGCGAGCGGCCCCATTACCTTTCTAAGAAGATTTGTCTTGATCCCCGCCGCGAAAAGTCACTTCGCGTGGATCGTTCTTTCGCTGCCGCGTTCCGCCTTGCCCGCCGCCGTATCGAGTCCTATCACCGCAAACAGCTTTCGTACGAATCTCCCGGGTTCTCTTTCAAAGATTCCCTCGGCGTCTCGTTCGTCGAGAAATCCGCGCCGCTGGACTCCGTCGGGGTCTACGTTCCGGGAGGCCGGGCGTTTTATCCGTCGTCGCTCCTGATGGGAGTCGTGGCGGCGCGCGTCGCGGGAGTGCCGCGCGTCGTCGTCGCGACGCCGCCCAACGCGTGGGCATCGAGCGCGGAGCTGCGCTGGGCGGCGCACGAGCTGGCCGTCGATGAGGTGCTGCTCGCGGGCGGAGCTCACGGCATCGCGGGGCTCGTCTCCGTCTCTCGCGTCGCGAAGATCGTGGGTCCGGGCAACCGCTTCGTCGCGGCGGCCAAGCACCTCGTGTCGGGCCTCGTGGCCGTCGACATGCCGGCGGGTCCTTCCGAGGTGCTCATCGTCGCATCCGGCGACGCCGACGCGGACCTCGTGGCGGCGGATCTTCTCGCACAAGCCGAACACGATCCGGACGCAACGTGCCTGCTTGTCACGGATTCAAAGAAGCTCGCCGCCAGAGTACGGGCGAGCGTTTCGTCGCAGTTGCGAGCCCTCGATCCGGTTTCTTTGAAAGGGAATGCAACCACGGCGCGCGCCTCGCTGCTTCGGCGCGGCCGGATCGTTACCTTCAAAGAAATCTCTCGCGCCCTTGCCTTTGTCACTGAGTTTGCCGCTGAGCACGTACAAGTCATGGGCCGGCGTGCCGAGCGCCTCGCGACCTCGCTGTTCCCGACGGCCGGCGCCCTCTTCATCGGTTCGTCGACGCCGACCGCGCTCGGCGATTACCTCGCGGGCCCGAACCACGTGCTCCCGACGGGAGGCACGGCCCGCAGCTTCTCGGGGCTCTCCGTGCGCGACTTCCTGCGCTGGGGCCGTTCCGTGAACGTGCCCGGGAGCGCCGCGCGCCGGCTCGCGCCGCCGTCCGCGGTTCTCGCGCGATTCGAAGGCCTCGCGGCGCACGCGGCCGCCCTCGATCGGAGGGCGCCATGACGGATCGGACGGTTCCCGTGCGCAAGGAGATCCTGGCGCTCAACGCGTATCGGCTCGTTCCCGAGGACGCCCCGCCACTCCGCGCGAAGCTGGATTTCAACGAATCGCCTTTCGACGTCCCCGAGGAGATCCGCGCCGAGGTGCTCGCCCGCCTCGCGGCGAAGAGGTGGGGCCGCTATCCCGAATTCGGAGCGCCGCGGGTGAAGCGGGCCATCGCGGACGCGATCGGCCGCCGGCCCGAGGAGATCGTCGTCGGGAACGGATCGGGAGAGGTGATCCTCGCCGCCGTCTCCGTGTTCGCTGGCGGAGGCGCACTCGTGCTCCCGACGCCCACGTTCTCGCTCTACGGGCAGATCGCCGCGATCGCGGCCTCCCACGTCAGGGAGGTCCCGCGAACGGGTTCGGATTTCGCGCTGGCCGAGGACGCGTTCCTCGCGGCCTCGCGGCAGCCGGGGGCCGTTCCGCTCGTGTGCTCGCCGAACAACCCGACCGGCGGCGTCGTCCAGCGCGCGTTCCTCGAGCGGCTGCTCGACGCCGCTCCCGTCGTCCTCCTCGATCAGGCGTACGTCGACTTCGCCGAGCCCGGGTACGACGCGCTGCCGCTCGTGGGCCCGCGCGCGAATCTCGTCGTCTTCCGCACCCTTTCGAAGGCCTACGCGGCCGCGGGCTTTCGAATCGGGTACGCGGTCGCCCAGCCCGAGCTCGTCCTCGAGATCGAAAAAGCCATCCTGCCCTTCAGCGTGGACCTCGCGGCCGAGGAGCTGGCCATCGCCGTTCTCTCCCATCCGGAGATCTCGCGCGAGCACGTGAGCCGGATCGTGGCCGAACGCGAGCGAGTCGCCGCCGCGCTCCGTGCCGCCGGCGCCACAGTCGCGCCGTCCCATTCGAACTTCCTGTTCGTACGCCCTCCGGCGGAGGATGCCGCGCGCGTGCGCCGTCGCCTCCTCGATCGAGGCATCCTCGTGCGCGACATGACGTCGGCGTCTCCCGGGCGCCTGAGGGTGTCGATCGGGTCGCGGACCGAGAACGACCTTTTCCTCAAGTCCTTCCTGGAGGTGATATGAGCCGGATCGGGTCCGTCGAGCGGAAGACGAAGGAGACGTCCATTTCCCTCGCGCTGGCCCTCGACGGCGCCGGGCGGGCGGACGTCGAGACGCCCGTGGGGTTTCTCTCGCACATGCTCGAGACGATCGCGAAGCACGCGCATGTCGATCTCACCCTGCGAGCGGCGGGAGACGTGCACATCGACGCGCATCACACTGTCGAGGACGTCGGCCTCGCGTTCGGCGAGGCGCTCGACCAGGCGCTCGGGTCGCGCGCCGGGATCGAACGATTCGGGACGAGCCTCGTCCCTCTCGACGAGGCGCTCGCGCGTTCCGTCGTGGATCTCTCGGGCCGGCCTTACATCGTCTTCGAGTCGCCGGTCGACAAGGAGCTTCTCCTCGTCACGAAGGACTTCCCGTTCGCCCTCGTCGAGGAATTCTGGAAGTCGGCGGCGTTTCGCGGCAAGTTCAACCTCCACGTGGACGTCCTCCGCGCGAGAAACGGCCACCACGCGGCCGAAGCGGTGTTCAAGTCGGCGGCGCGCGCGCTGCGTCAGGCCATGGCGGTCACGGGCACGGACGTCCCTTCGACGAAAGGAACGCTGACGGCATGACGAAACCGTCCCGTCCGCCCGTCACGCTCGTCGACTACGGGGTCGGCAACACGGCCTCGGTGATCCGTGCGTTTCGGCGCCTCGGCGCCGAGGTGGACTTCACGGACGACCTCGACCGCGTGGCGTCCGCCCGCCGGTTGGTCCTGCCCGGCGTCGCCGCCTTTCAACCGGCGATGAACCGGCTCCTCGAGACCGGCCTCGAGTCCGCCGTGCGCGCCGCGGTCAAACGCGGGGGGCGCCTTCTCGGCCTGTGCCTCGGCTTCCAGCTTCTCTTCGAGGAGAGCGAGGAGCACGGCGTCACCAAGGGTCTCGGGCTCGTGTCGGGCCGGGTCCGTCCGTTTCCCGCCCGCGTCCGCACCCCTCACGTGGGCTGGAACCAGCTCCTCGCGCGCCGCCCCGACGGGTTCGTCGAGGGGCTGCCGGACGGGAGCTGGGTCTACTTCGTCCATTCCTTCAGGCCGGAAGGCGTCGACGCCGCAGACGTCGCGGCTGCCTGCAACCACGGCGGCGAATTCGCCGCCATCGTGCAGCGCGGAAACGTCTGGGGCTGTCAATTCCATCCGGAGAAGTCGTCGGAGAACGGCCGCCTCCTCCTGTCGAATTTCCTGAAGGAGGATGTGGCGTGAGCGGCGAGCGACTGGCCCTCTGGCCCGCGATCGACCTCATGGGCGGGCGCGTCGTGCGGCTGCTCAAGGGCAGACGCGAGAATGTAACGTATTACGACGAGGCTCCCGCGCGGGCCGCGACGCGATTCGCCGCCGAGGGCGCCGACGGTATCCACGTCGTGGACCTCGACGCGGCGTTCGGGACGGGAAGCAACGAGAAAGAGATCGAAGAGATTCTTTCTGTTTCGGACGCTGCCGGGGTGGCGGTGCAGGTCGGGGGTGGGATGCGTACACCCGCCGCTGTTGAAGATTTCTTAGAAAGGGGGAACGGGGCCCGCGCGGTTATCGGCAGCCTTGCGCTGCTCGAGCGCGCGGCCCTCATTTACCTTCTAAGAGAATCTTCCTCTTCGTCCCCCTCTTCATCCTTAAGGTCCCGCATCGTCGTCGCCCTCGACTGCAAGGACGGGCGGCCGACGGTGCGTGGGTGGACCGAGGACTCCGGGATGGGAGATGCCGTTTCCGCGGCCCGCTCCCTCGAGGACCTCGGCGTTTCCGCCCTTCTCGTCACGGACGTCGCCCGCGACGGGGCGATGGCGGGTCCGAATGTCGAGCTGCTGGCCGCCGTGCGTGCCGTGTTTACGGGCGAGATCCTCGCGTCGGGCGGCATGCGCGGCGAAGAGGACCTCGCTCCCGTGGATCGCGCGCTCGCGAGCGGTTCTCGCGGCGCCATCTTCGGCCGCGCGCTTCATGCCGGAGTCACGACCGTGGCCCGGCTCCGGGCGGCACGCGACCTCGGGAGGCCTTCATGACGGTCGCGGTGCGCGTCATCCCGTGCCTCGACGTGGCGGACGGCCGCGTCGTCAAGGGCGTCTCCTTCGAGAGCCTTCGCGACGCGGGGGATCCGGTCGAGGCCGCCGAGCGATACGAGGCCGAAGGGGCCGACGAGCTGGCGTTCCTCGACATTGCGGCCGCGCACGAGAAACGCGGCACGCTCGTGGAGCTGGCCTCCCGCGTGGCCGAGGTGCTCTCCATCCCGTTCACCGTGGGGGGAGGCGTGCGGTCGGTGGAGGACGCGGACGCGCTTCTCCGCGCCGGGGCCGACCGTGTGACCGTGAACACGGCCGCCGTCGAGGATCCCTCCCTGATCACGAGGCTCGCCGAGCAATTCGGGGCGCAATGCGTCGTCGTGGCGATCGACGGAAAACGCGTCCGCGACGGGAGCGGCGTCGGCGTGATGCGCGTGATGACGCACGGAGGACGCCGTCCGACCGACCGGACGGTGACCGGGTGGGCCGCCGCGGCCGTCCTGGCGGGCGCGGGCGAGATCCTCCTGACGTCCGTGGACGCGGACGGCACTCAGGCCGGCTTCGATCTCGAGATGCTTCGTGCCGTGCGCGCCGCCGTCGACGTTCCGATCGTCGCCTCGGGCGGTGCAGGCCAGCTCGACGATTTCGCGAAGGCCGTCGTCATCGGCGGCGCCGACGCCGTGCTCGCGGCCTCCGTCTTCCACGATCGCATCTTCACGATCGGCGCCGTCAAGGAAGCGATGCGGCGGGCCGGGCTCGCGATTCGTCCCTCGCCCGCGCACGTTCGCACGCTTCTGCCTCGCTACGACGCGAGCGGGCTCGTGCCCGTGATCATGCGCGACGTGGTGACGGGCAACGTCCTCACCCTCGCCTGGGCGAACGCGGAGGCGCTCCAAAAGACGCGCGAGACCGGCTTCGCGCACTTCTACAGCCGTTCGCGCAAGGAGCTCTGGAAGAAGGGTGAGACGTCGGGACACGTCCAGCACGTCGTCGGGATCTCCCTCGATTGCGACGACGACGCGGTGCTCTACGACGTGCGTCCCACGGGGCCTGCCTGCCACACGGGCGCGGATTCGTGCTTCTCTCGCGTCGAGACGCTTGGAGCGCCCGGCGAGGACGCCGGGCCCGAGGGCGCCCTCGACCTCACGGCGCTCTTCGCCATCGTCAAGGCCCGGAAGGAGTCGCCGGTTCCCGGCTCGTACACGAACGAGCTCCTCGAAGCCGGCGTGTCGCGAATCGCCCAGAAAGTGGGAGAGGAAGCCGTCGAGACGGCACTCGCGTCGGTGACCGGCGACGCGGGAACGCTCGCCGGCGAGGCGGCAGACCTTCTCTACCATCTCGCGGTTCTCCTGACGGCGCGGGGTGTCGCACCGGGCGACGTCGCCCGGAAACTCGCCGAGCGCCGGGGCGCCTCGCGACGAGAAAAGCCGTGAAGGCGCCCGATCGCCTCGTCGTCGTCGAGCAGCCGGCCGATCTCACGACGCCGGTCGCGCTTATGCGGGGGCTTCTCGCGGGAGGCGGGCCCTGCTTCCTGCTCGAATCGGTGGAGGGCGGAGATCGTGTGGCGCGGTGGTCATTCCTCGGCGCGTCGCCGTCGGGCGAGATCTCGAGCCGGGAGACGGATCCGTTTGCCGCCCTCCGGGCGCTCCCTCGCGACGGTGCGGCGGCGGGCGCCGAGGATGTGCCGCCCTTCACGGGCGGGGCCGTCGGCTATCTGGGCTACGACGCCGTCCGGTATCTCGAGCGGCTGCCGGACGCGAATCCCGAATCGATCGGACTGCCGGACGCGTGGTTCGGGATCTTCGACGCGGTCATCGCCTTCGATCACGTGCGGCACCGGCTTCTGCTCGTCACGCACGCCGCGAACGGCGACGAAGCGTCCGCGCACGCCCGCCTCAGGGCGCTCGAGGAGCGGGCGCTCACACGCAGCGGTGAGATGCGTCCCGAGGCGCTCCTCCCTCTTGCCTTCCAGGAATCTCTTCCCCGGTCTTCCTTCCTCGCCGCGGTCGAGCGCGCGCAGGAGCACATTCGCGCCGGCGACGTCTTCCAGGTCGTCCTGTCGCGGCGGTGGTCCGCGCCGTTCTCGGGCGATCCCTTCGCCGTCTACCGCGCTCTGCGCTCCCTCAGCCCGTCGCCGTACCAGTACTACCTGCGCACGCCTCACGGCACGATCTTCGGCGCGTCACCCGAGCGCCTCGTCCACGTCGTCGCCGGGCCCGGGGAGACGACCGCCGAGACGATCCCGCTCGCCGGGACGCGTCCGCGGGGCGCGACGCGCGATGAAGACCTTGCCTATGAGAAAGAGCTCCTCGCCGACCCGAAGGAACGCGCCGAGCACGTCATGCTCGTGGATCTCGGTCGGAACGACCTGGGTCGGGTCGCGAAGGCGGGCAGCATTCGCGTGAAGGACTTCTTCCACGTCGAGCGCTACTCGCACGTCATGCATATCGCCTCGCGCGTGACGGGTGCGCTCGCCCCCGGCAAGGACGCCGTGGACGCGCTCACGGCGACGTTTCCCGCGGGCACGTTGACCGGGGCGCCGAAAATACGCGCGATGGAGATCATCGATGATCTGGAGCCCGTGAGGCGCGGTGCCTACGGTGGCGCCGTGGGCTATCTCGATTTCGCCGGCAACCTCGACGTCGCGATCGCGATTCGCACGGCGATCGTGGCGAACGGCACGATGCACGTGCAGGCCGGCGCCGGCATCGTCGCGGACTCGGACCCCGAGGCCGAGGCCACCGAGTGCGAAAACAAGGCGCGTGCCCTCATGCGAGCCGTGGAGAGAGCCGGGGCGTACCGATGATCCTCGTGATCGACAACTACGACTCGTTCACCTACAACCTCGTCCAGATCCTCGCGACGCTCGACGAGGAGGTGCGCGTCGTTCGAAACGACGCACTGTCGGTCGACGACGTCCTGGCCGCGAAGCCCGACCGGCTCGTCGTGTCCCCGGGGCCGGGCCGGCCCGAGGACGCGGGGATCTCGTGCGAGCTGGTCCGGCGGAACCAGACCATCCCGCTTCTCGGGGTCTGTCTCGGCCATCAGGCTCTCGGCGCCGTCTTCGGCGGAACGGTCTCCCGGGCGCCGGTGCTCATGCACGGCAAGACCTCGGAGATCGCGCACGACGGGAGAGGGATCTTCGAGGGTCTCGAGAACCCGTTCACGGCGACGCGGTATCACTCGCTCGTGGTCGAGAAGGACTCGGTTCCCGCAGTGCTCCGAATCACCGCGACCACCTCGGACGGGCTCGTGATGGGACTCCAGCACCGGACGCTCCCGCTCGTGGGCGTCCAGTTCCATCCCGAGTCGATTCTCACGCCGCAGGGGGAGCGCCTCCTGAAGAACTTCGTCGCCGGGCGGCTCGCATGACGACTGCGGCCCATCGCGCGCTCCGCTCCGTGGCACGCGGGGGGAAACTGACGCGCGAGGACGCCCGGAGCGCCGTCTCGGCCCTTCTCGACGAGGAGGTTCCGGCAGCGATCGCGGGGGGACTCCTCTCGGCGCTGGCCGCCATGGGCGAAACGGTCGAGGCGGTGGCCGGCGCCGTGGATGTCCTCAGGGCGCGCGCCACGCGTCCTCCGGTGGACCATGCGCTGGCCGCCCGCGCGATCGACGTGTGCGGAACCGGCGGCGACGGGCTCGGCACGTTCAACGTTTCGACGGCGGCTGCCTTCGTCGCCGCGGGCGCCGGCGCGCCGGTCGCGAAGCACGGCAATCGCGCGGTCTCCTCCGCCTGCGGCTCCGCCGACGTTCTCGCGGCGCTCGGGGTCGACATCGAGATGTCTTCCGCCCGCGCGGCCGAGGCGCTTGTCCGCGCGAACGTCACGTTTTTCTTCGCGCCCCTCTATCACCCGGTGATGAGAAAGGTCGGCCCGCTGCGGCGCGAGCTCGGCCTGCGCACGGTCTTCAACCTCGCGGGCCCGCTCTCGAACCCCGCCGGAGTCAAGCGGCAGATCGTCGGCGTCGATCGGCCCGAGCGCGTCCCGGTGATCGCGGGCGCCCTCGCGGCACTCGGCGCCGAGCACGCGCTCGTGTTCTCGCACGAGTCCGGAGGGGACGAGCTCCTGCCCTTCGGGCGCACGTTCGCCGCCGAGGTGCGCGGGGGAGACGTCGAGCTTCTCCAGCTCGGGGCTGTCGATTTCGGCCTCGACGAGGGAAACCCCGATGCGCTCCGGGGCGGAGATCCCGGAACGAACGCCGAGATCCTTCGCGCTCTCTTCAGGGGCTTCCGGCGCGACGCGCGCGACGTCGTCCTGATGAACGCCTCCGCGGCGCTCGTCGTCGCAGGCATCGCATCGGATTTCCGCGAGGGCGTGGCGCGTGCCGAGGCCGCGATCGAGGACGGGAAAGCCGAGACGGCTCTCGACACGCTCGTTCGGATCTCGCAGGGCGAAACCTCGTGAAGGCCACGAGGATTCGGATTTCTTCGCATGAGTAAGAGGGGAGAGGATTGAAGATTCCTTGGAAGGGGCAAGAGGGGATGGGCGATTCGGTTCTGGGGGAGATTCTCGCGGCAAAGCGGCGCCGCATCGCAGCAGGGGAGTTCACGGCGCACACGGCCGCCGCCGCGCGCACCAGCGCCGGGTTTGCGCCGACTCCTGAGGCCAAGCCCGACGGAACGCGCTTCGCGGCCTCCCTTTCTTCTTCCCTTTCTAAGCAGAAT
Source organism: Thermoanaerobaculia bacterium (assembly GCA_963821225.1). Taxonomy (GTDB): domain Bacteria; phylum Acidobacteriota; class Thermoanaerobaculia; order UBA5066; family UBA5066; genus Fen-183. Next base: position 154,726 of record CAWGCY010000008.1, on the reverse strand, counting down.
CTTCTTCTTCCTCTTTCTTTTCTCGCCGAAATCAAGCACCGCTCGCCGAGCGCCGGCCTCATCCTTTTCGACGCGCCGGCGCGCATCGAAGAAGTCGCGCGCGCCTATCGGCGCGGCGGGGCATCGGCCCTGTCCGTCGTCGTCGAGCAGGACTTCTTCGGCGGCGATCCCTCCTGGCTGCCGCGTGCGAAAGAGGCGTCGGGCCTGCCGGTCCTGATGAAGGACTTCGTCGTGGATGTGAGCCAGCTCGATTTCGCTGCCGCTCTGGGCGCCGATGCCGTCCTTCTCATCGTCGCCGCCCTCGGCGACGCGGCCCTCCCGCGATTGCACGCCGCCGCCCTGGAACGCGGTCTCGCGGCGCTGGTGGAAGCGCATGACGAAGTCGAGATCCGGCGGGCGCTCGGCGCGGGTGCCCGGATCGTCGGCGTGAACTCGCGAGACCTGAGGACGTTCGAGGTCGACCTGCCGGGCATGGCGCGCCTCGGGGCGCTCCTGCCGGCGTCCGTCGCGCGCGTCGCCGAAAGCGGGATCAGGTCGCGGAGCGACGTCGAAGCGCTCGCCGCCGCGGGCTACGGCGCGTTCCTGGTGGGTGAGGCGCTCCTCAAGGCCCCGGATCCCGCGCGGATGCTGCGGGCGCTGCGCGGCGAGAACCCCACGGAAGTGAAGATCTGCGGGGTCACGCGGGAGGAAGACGTCGACGCGTGCCTGGAACAGGGCGTCGACTGGATCGGCCTCGTCTTCGCGGCGCGGTCTCCGCGGCGGGTCACGCCGGAGAAGGGGAGGCTTCTTCGAATGAGAGCGAAGGGGAAGCGAGAAGCGCGGCGAGAGGACGGCGACGCGGAGGGGGCGGCGGCGGGCGGCGTGAAGGGTGTCGTGGCCGTGTTTGCCGGGAACGACGAGGAGGAGATTCGACGAGTGGTCGAACTCGTGCGCCCCGACGTCATTCAGATGGCCCACCCCGCTCTTTCACCTTCTAAGAAACTCTTCTCTTCGGACATTACATTCTGGAACACCATCCGCATCGGCGGCGACGGCCTCTCCTCCACGAAGAATGCCGAAGGCGACGCCCTCCACTTCGACACGTCCGTCGCCGGAGTGGGCGGCGGGACGGGCAGGGTCTTCGACTGGAGCCTGATGGACGGAGTCGATCGCTCCCGCCCGATGGTGCTCGCGGGCGGGTTGACGCCCGAGAATGTCGCGGATGCCGTGCGAAAAGTGAGGCCCGACGTCGTGGACGCCTCTTCGGGAGTCGAAGCGGCGCCGGGGATCAAGGACCCGGCGAAAATCGCGGCGTTCGTGAGGGAGGTGCGAGGTGCCTGAGGTAACCGGAACCGGCTTCTGTCCGCCGGAAGCCGACGCGCAGGGCCGCTTCGGCGCGTTCGGCGGGCGGTTCGTGCCGGAGACGCTCATGGCGCCCCTCGAGGAGCTTTCACGCGCGTACAAGGACGCGCGGCGCGATCCGGCGTTCCGGCGCGAGCTGGACGATCTCCTGAAGACCTACGCCGGCCGGCCGACGCCGCTCACGTACGCGAAGAGGCTCTCGGAGAGCCTCGGCGGCGCGCGAATCTTCCTCAAGCGCGAGGATCTCCTCCACACCGGCGCACACAAGATCAACAACGCCCTCGGCCAGGCCCTCCTCAGCGTGCGGATGGGCAAGTCGCGCGTCATCGCGGAAACCGGCGCCGGTCAGCATGGCGTCGCGGTGGCCACGGCCAGCGCTCTCTTCGGGCTCTCGTGTGTCATCTACATGGGGGCCGTCGACGTCGAGCGTCAGGCGCTGAACGTCTACCGGATGCGGCTCCTCGGGGCGACGGTCGTACCCGTGATGGGCGGCACGCGGACGCTGAAGGACGCGATCAACGAGGCGATGAGAGACTGGGTCGCCTCGACGGCGACGACGCACTATATTCTCGGATCGGTCCTCGGCCCGCATCCGTTCCCGACGATGGTCCGCGACTTCCACGCGGTCATCGGGCACGAGGCCCTCGTTCAGAGCCGCAAAGCCCTCGGAAGGCTGCCGGACGTCCTCGTCGCGTGCGTGGGTGGGGGCTCGAACGCAATAGGCCTCTTCCGGGAGTTCCTTCCGTTTCGGGAGGTCGAGATGGTCGGGGTCGAAGCCGGAGGGCGAAGCCTCGCGCCCGGTGAGCACGCCGCGCGCTTCGGCCAGGGCTCGATCGGCGTCCTCCACGGCACCCGCACGATCATCCTGCAGGACGCGGACGGCCAGGTGCTCCCGACGCATTCCGTCTCCGCGGGACTCGACTATCCGGCCGTCGGACCCGAGCACGCTCGCCTCGCCGAGCTCGGGCGCACGCGGTACGTCTCCGTCGGCGACGAGGCGGCTCTCGCGGCCTTCCACCGTCTCGCCGAGGCCGAAGGCATCATCCCGGCCCTCGAGACGGCGCACGCCGTGGCCTGGGCGATCGCGGAGGCGCCTCGGCGGCCGACGAGCGCGGCGTTCGTCGTCAATCTCTCGGGCCGCGGCGACAAGGACGTCGTCTCGGTGGCGAAGCGCGAGGGGGTCTCTCTGTGAGACGCATCGGGCGGGCCTTCGCGAAGGCGAAGGCCTCGGGGCGCGCGGCGCTCGTCGTGTTCGTGGAGGCCGGCGACCCGGACCTCGCGACGACGCGGCGGCTCCTGCCCGCGCTCGCCGAATCCGGGGCCGACGTGCTCGAGCTGGGGATTCCCTTCAGCGATCCCCTCGCCGACGGGCCCGCCATCCAGCACGCGAGCGAGCGCGCGCTCGCGTCGGGGACGACGCTTCCTTTGGCCCTCACGCTGCTGGAGGAGCTGCGCGCGGCGCGCTTCGCCGCGCCCGTCGTGATCTTCAGCTACGCGAACCCGATCCTCGCGATGGGCGAGGCCGATTTCGCGCACCGGGCCGCCGAGGCCGGCGCGGATGGTGTGCTCGTGACCGACCTTCCGCCGGAGGAAGGCCGCGCCTTCGCGTCGATCCTGAAGAGCGCGAAGCTCGATCCCGTGTACCTCGTCGCGCCGACGTCACCCGACGAGCGCATCCGCCGGGCGGGCTCGCTGTCGCGAGGATTTCTCTACGTCGTGTCGCGCGCGGGCATCACGGGGACCCGCTCGGAGCTTCCCGAAGGCCTCGCGGCGCTCGTCGGCCGCGTCCGGGAGAGCGTGCCGCGACTCCCGGTCGCCGTCGGCTTCGGCCTCTCGACGCCGGAGCAGGTGCGCGCGGTCGCGGGTTTCGCGGATGGAGTCGTCGTCGGAAGCGCCGTCGTGACCGCGATGGAAAAGGCCGTCCAGGATGGCCGGGACCCCGTGGAGGCGGCCACCGGCCTCGTGCGCTTGCTCGCGGCGGCGGCGACGAAAGGCTGACGTGTCCCCGGGCGAAACGGGCCTGCCCTCCCGGATCTCGAAGGCGGACCGCTCGTCGCTGGTCGCGCTCGTCGCCGAGAACGTCACACGTTTCACGGAGCGCGACGCGCTCCAGGCCCTCAGACATCCACACGCTTCGGAGGCGATGATCGAGGAGATCCTCGCCTCGAAGACGCTCCTCTCTTACCGGGGCGTGCGGCGCCTCGTCGCCGCGCACCCCCTCACGCCGCGGCACGCGGCGCTTCGATGCCTCGAGGACCTCCTTTGGCGCGATCTTCTCGACATCGGCCGCGAGCCGCGTACGCCGCCTCCCGTGCGCGTCGCGGCGAACCGGAAGCTCGAGGATGGGCTGCGATTCCTCGTGGTGGGCGAGAAGGTAGCCGTGGCGCGGTTCGCCGCTTCCGCGCTCTTCCCGTCGCTCCTCGACGATCCGGACCTGCGTGTCCTCGAAGCGGTGCTCGCGAACCCGCGTTTCGCGTCCGAGGACCTGCAGCGCTGGCTCGCGACCGGGCATCCCCGGCCAGACGCGCTCGCGTTCCTGGCCCGCGACGGGCGCTGGATGCGCCGGCCCGCCGTCCGGATCGCCCTCCTGACACATCGTTTGACGCCCCGCGCCGCGGCGCTATCTCTTCTGACGTCGGCATCGCGGGGGGAATGGCGAAGGCTCGCAGAGGATCCTTCCTGCGACGCCCTTCTCGCGGCCTGTGCGCGCGAGTTGCTCGAAAACGGCCCGAATTCCGTTGACAGGGGTGGTAAGTCACCATAGGCTAAGGTCTTACGGGGAACCGGGTGACTGCGGAAACCGCCCAGGAGTTCGGCGAAGAGCTTCGCCGGGAACGCGAATTACGCGACGTGAGCCGCGAACAGCTCGCGTCGGCTACGAAGGTCTCGATGCGGCACATCGCCGCGCTCGAGGCCGGCCGCTACGAACAGCTCCCCGCCGGCGTCTTCTCGAAGGGCTTCGTTCGCGTGATCGCTTTGCACCTCGGCCTCGACGCGGAGCGCTCGGTCACGGCGTTTCGCCACGTTCACGCAGGTTGGGAGGCCGAATGCGCGCGGCGCCGGCAGCAGGCGACGACGAACACGGCCGGACTTCGCCTTTCGCAGCCGCGTCGGTCGGTGTCGTCCTCGACGACGTTGCGGGGCATCGCCATCGCGCTCGCGCTCGCGGCCGTAACGGGCGCCGCTGCCTTCCTGCGCTCACGCGGAGCCGAACGCCGCGGGCCCGAGGCCTCGACCACCCCGGTGGCACGCGTGGAAAGCGGCCCGGCGTCCCTCGCGCTTCCCCCCTCGGTCGCGGCGGCCACGGTCGCGCTCCCGGCGGGTGCCGCGCTGCCGGGCGCCGTTTCGTCAGCCGCCTCGCGGGGACGGACGCTCACCCTGACCTTCCGTGACGACTGCTGGGCCGAGGTCCTCGTGGACGGAAGGCTCGTGGTGCGCGGGCTCTTCCCGAAGGGCTCGCGCCGCGAGTTCGTGAACGGCGGCACGTTCACGCTCACGCTCGGAAACGCGGGCGCCGTCGACGTGGTCGTGGACGGGCGGCCGCTGGGCACCCTGGGCGGGGAGCACGAGATCCTGAAGAACTACGTAATCGACGCGGCCCGAAACGGCTGAGCCGGGAAGGTCTGCTCGCACTCGGCTAAGCTGGCTCCGTGACCGAAGTCGCGCCGGAAGGCGATCTCCTTACCCAAATCGAACGAGGCGAGGCCTCGCGTCAGATCCTCGACTTCGCGGCGAGGGGAATGGTCCCCCTGCCGCCCGAGGAGCTCGTCCGGGCCATCGCCAGCATCCTGGCGTCCGGGGACGAGATCCTCAAACCGGTCGCCGAGGAGTCCTTCAAGGCGTTCGACGCGGGGTCCTTGAAGGACGCCGTGATGAGCGCGGGGGTCAGGCCCGAGCAGCTCGCGGTCGTGGCGCGCCGGACGCACGAGGCGCTCGTCCTGGAGCCCCTCATCCGGCACCGGGCAGTCCCGGACGAGACGCTCGCATGGCTTGCCGAGCGCGTGGAGGCCCCGCTCCAGGACATCCTCGTCACGAACCAGACGCGGCTGATCGCGGCCCCGATCATCGTCGAGCGTCTCTTTGAGAACCCGAGGCTCTCGCCCGAGATCCGGCGCCGGGCCGACGAATTCCTCGAGGAGTTCTTCCTCAAGAAGGAGCGGGAGAGGGACGAAGGCAAGGGCCTGGAAGAGGCGACCGAGGAGGAGCCCGCCCCCGTAGACCCCGCGGCGCCCGTGGACGAGGCAGGTCTCAGCGAGGCTCAGAAAAAGAGCCTCTTCGCCCGGGTTTCGACGATGTCGGTGGTCGACAGGATTCGCCTCGCGTACCGCGGCAACAAGGAGGAGCGGATGTTCCTCGTGCAGGACCGCAACCGGCTCGTCTCGTCCGCGGTCCTGAAATCGCCGAAGACGCGGGACGCCGACGCCGAGACGATCGCGAACATGAAGAGCGTCGGGGAGGACGTCCTCCGGGCGATCACCTTCCGGCGGGACTGGATGCGCCACTACGGGATCCTGCGGGCCATCGTGCGGAACCCGCGCGCGCCTATCGACGTCACTCTCTCGCTCGTCATGCGCCTCAATGCCAAGGATCAGAAGGTCCTCGCCAGCGACCGGAACGTGCCCGATGCGGTCCGGTCCACCGCGCGGCGCGAGGTTGCCCGCAAGGAGTCGTGAGCCCGCTCACGCTCTGTTGGAATTTCGGCGCCCCGGTGTGAGAATCCGACTCATGCCGACAACCCCGGTCGTGCGGGCAGGGCGCCCGGCGAGGTTCTGTTGACGAATTATTACGACGTGCTCGGGGTCCATCGCGACGCTTCCGAATCGGAAGTCCGCGAGAAGTTCCGCCTTCTCGCCCGTGAGTACCATCCGGACCGGTTTCGCGACGTCGGAGAGAAGAAGTCGGCCGAAGAGCGCTTCCAGGTCCTCACCGAGGCGATGAACGTTCTCACGAGCCCCGCGCGGCGCAAGGCCCACGACCTCGAGCTCGAGAAAAACCGGCCGATATCGCAGGACCCCGCGGCACAGGCCCGCGTTTATCTCGCGAAGGGCGTAAAGGCCTATCGGGAGGGAAATTTTCCCGAGGCCATCACCCAGTTCGACCTGTCCGTCAAACACTACGACAGAGACGCCAAGGCGCAGCACTACCTTGCTCTCGCCTGCATGAAGGTGATCGGCCAGGTGCGTAAGGGCGTGGAGGCCATCGAGGCCGCGATCCGGCTCGATGGCAACAACGCGCTGTTCCACCGCGACGCCGGAAAGCTGTACATGCAGGTCGGCCTGAACTCGAAAGCCGAACGGCACTTCGAGCAGGCGCTCACGTGGCTTCCCGAGGACGCCGAGACCCTGAAGCTGCTTCAGGAGGTGCGTCCGAAGAAGGGGATCAGCGGGGAACGCAAGACTCCGAGCGGCGTCTTCGGGCGGAAGGGATAATCGCGGCGTGAGCGTCTCCGCATTCGGACTCACCGACGTCGGTCGAAAGAGGCGTCACAACGAGGACGCGTACCTCCTCGACGCCGAGCGCGGCCTTTTCGTGGTCGCCGACGGCATGGGGGGCCACGCCGCGGGTGAGGTCGCTTCGCGGATCACCGTCGAGTCGATTCAGGAGTACATCGCCGCAACCGAGGAGGAGCACGAAAGCTCGTGGCCCTTCGGGTTCAACAGCCGGGTCTCGCTCGAGGGAAACCGCCTCACGACGGCGGTCGAGAAGGCGAACGAGAAGGTCATGCGGGCCGTCCAGAACAGGCCCGAGCTCAAGGGCATGGGCACGACCGTCGTGGCGGCTCTCTTCGACGCCGACCGCGCGACGCTCGTGCACGTGGGCGACAGCCGCGCCTACCTCTTTCGCGATGGGGAGCTCCGGCGTCTCACGGACGACCACTCGTGGGTTCAGGAGCAGGTCAACGCCGGCATCCTGAGCGAGGACGAAGCCAAGAGCCATCCGCTCAAGAACGTCGTCACGCGCGCGCTCGGCGGCGCCGCGCACGTTTCCGTCGACCTCATCGAGGTTCCGGTGCGTTCGGGCGACCGCTTCCTCCTTTGCTCCGACGGCCTGACGGGAATGGTCCCGGACGAGGATCTTTTCGCGCGGTTCAAATCCGAAGACGACCTCGAAAAGACGGTGCGCCAGCTGATCGACGTGGCGAACGACCGCGGCGGGGTGGACAACATCACCGCGATCCTCGTCGAAGTCGCGGGAAGTGCGACCGGCAAGGAGGGAGGCCAGGGAAGCGACGCGATCCGGCGGCAGATCGTGACTTCGGGCGAGAGCACGGCAGTCAACGTCGAAGCTCCGGACGCCCCCTCGCCCGAATCGGACTCCAAACCCCAGAGCTGATGCGTCCCAGGGCCGGTCCCGGCGCGATCCTTCTCCTCGTGTCCCTCGCGTTGCACCCTCGCGTCCTGGCGCTCGGGAGCGTCCCGGGGGAAGCGTCGGACTCGGCGGCGGCGCGGAGGCGCGCAGACATCCTGCGCTCGCCTTATGCGCGCTCGGCCGAGCGCCGCGCCCTCCGCGGCGGCGAGCTCTCCGTGAGCTTCGATGCGGGGATGCCGGCCGGGCTGCGCGACGAGCTGACCCGCGATCTCGACACGTTCGTCTCGGCTCTCGTCGACCGGGACGGCTGGCCGCGCCCGCTTTCCTCTCGATCGCCGCTGCTCGTCCTGTTCACGGCCGGGCCGGGCGTGACGGCCGCAGGGTGGGACGGCCGGGACCGCAACGGCACGCTGCGCTCGCCCGTCATCCTGGTTGCCTCCGCGACTCGAGACAGAGGAGCCGCGTTGGCCGACGCCGCCCTGCAGGTTGCCCACCTGTCCCTGCGGCAGGCGGCTCCCCTCGAACCGTCCTGGGCCGTGGAAGGTGTTGCCGCCTGGCTGTCGCGACGCGACCTCGGACCAAACGCGTCGCGTCTCCCGGTTTCAGACCCCCTCCTCGAAGAATCCGGCGACCTCACGTCCCCGGAAGCTCTTGCGGCCTTCCTCGAGGTTCTCGAGACCGACCTCCCGGGAGGCGCTCTAGACGTGCGTGAGGCCTGGGAGGGGGCCGGCGAGCGCGGCGACGACGGGGACGCGTTTCTCCGCGACCTGGCGACCCGGACCGGCTCCGCGAGCCTCGGTGCCTGCGTGGCCGAGGTCGTCGCCTCGCGCCTCGCCGCGGCAAGCCCGCCTCGAGGCGATTTGCCGGCGGTTTCCCGGAGAGCGTGGCTCGCGGGAGACGTCGCGTCGGCCGCTCCCCAACCGCTCGGCTGGAGGCGCGTCTCCCTGCGTACCGAGGACGAGAGGGCCGGGCTGGAGATCGCGCTTCCGGACACGGGTGCCCGCGCGGCGAGACTCCTCGTCTTCTACCGCGCGGACGGCGGCTTCGACGCCCTGCCGGTCTTTCCGGGCGCGACACGCGTCGTCCCGGCCGCAGGGACGTCGAGCGTCGAGGTCGTGCTCGCCGATGGCGACGGGGCGGCCGAGGCGCCTCTCCGCGTGAGCCGCGTGCCGGACTATCCGGCTGCGCTCGCGAGCTCGAGGGCCGGCTGGGCGAGCAGCGGCGTCGAGATCGGATGGGAGACGTCCCGGCACGAGAATCTCCTCGGCTGGGTCGTGGAACGTCGCGACGAGACGGACGGCGACGGCGCCGTCGAACGCAGCACCCTTCCCGCCGCGGTGGCCTCGGAGAGCGCGACGGGCTACTTCTGGCTCGACCGCGGCGCGACCCCAGGGCATCGTTACCGCTACCGCGTCCTCGCGCTCACCGAGGACGGCCTGCTCGGCGAGGCCTTCGAGGCGTCCGTCGCCGGACCGTGACTAGCCACATTCCTCGCCGGTCACGACCGGCAGCTCGCCCGTTTTCACGCGCAGGAAGAACTCCTCGGTCGCCCGGCCGACCTCGATGCACGCGAGCTCCCCGGGATCGTCGAGGTACCAATCGGCGGGCAGATAGCGGCTGTACGGGGCCTGCAGGAAGCGCCTGCAGGCGAGGACGACGACACCCGTATCCGTGCCCGAGCGAATGAGGCGCCCTGCGCTCTGCACGACGCGCGTCATGCCGGGGATGACGTACGCGTATTCGAAGCCGCGCTCGAAGCGCTCCTCGAAGTAGCGGCGCATGCGCTCCTGCTCGAAGCGGACCATGGGCAGCGCCGGCGAGACGACGACGACGGCCTGGAGCATCTCGCCCGGATAGTCCACGCCCTCGGCGAACGCGCCTCCGGAGACGGCGAAGAGGACGACGGGCGCTCCGCCGTCCTTCATCGCCGACAGGACGGAGCTCCGTTCCAGCTCGGTCGACCGGTCGGAGGGCCTGAGGACCCGGCGCCCGTTCAGGGAGGGCAGGTGCGCGCGCACCTCGTCGAGAAAGCGGTACGACGGAAACAGAGCCAGCATGTTTCCCGGGCACGCGCGCGCCACGTCCGCGACGAGGGCCGCGATGCGCGGGGCGCCGCGCCCGCGCGCCGCAAACGTCGTGTCCACGTCCGGCGCGACCAGCACGGAGCGGTTCTCGCGCGGAAAGGGCGAGGGGAGGCGGAGCACGGACGTGCGGTCGGGGTCGAGTCCGAGGAGATCGCGGTAGAACTCGGGCGGCGAAAGTGTGGCGGACATCGAGACCGTGGCCGCCGCCGCGTTCAACGTCTCCCCGAGGAGCTTCGACGGATCCTTGCAGAGGATCGCGAGCCGCGCGCCGCCCCTGCCGCGCGCCGCGAGGACGTCGAAAGCCCCCTCGGACATGACACGGCCTTGCGGGGGCACGAGTTTCGACACGTCGTGAAAGCGCGCGAATGAAAAGTAAAGGTCGAGGATGGGATCGTCGGGCACGCGTTCGCCCCCGGCGCGCAGGTCCGCGAGGTGGCGAACGAGAAGAGACTCGAAGTCGAGGCGCAGGTCGTCGAGGCGCGCCTCGTCCAGCGCGACGAGATCCACGGGCTCGGCCTCGTCCTCGGGAAGTCCGGCTGCCGCGTCCGCCACGAGTTTTCGCAGGCGCCGCGCGGCCTCGCCCGCGTCCCAGGCCGTCTTCGAGTTCGAGACGCCGATGCGCTCCTCGAGCAGCTTCAGGGAGGCTTCGGAGAGCTCGGGCGAGTAATACCCGCGCCCGCGGTCCACGAGGTTGTGCGCCTCGTCGACGAGGAGGATCGAGTCGGAGAGGGCGGCCGGGTCGCGGGCCGCGGTGAGCGCGACGACCGGGTCGAAGACGTAGTTGTAGTCGCCGAGGACGACGTCGGCGTGTCCGGCGAGCTCGAGGGAGACCTCGAACGGGCAGACGGTCTCGGAGCGGGCCGCCTCGAAGACCGTATCCGGGTCGAGGTGGCGGTGGCTCTCGAGGAGCCGGTCGAGGAGGCCCGAGGCCTCCATCTTGGCGCCGTAGTCCTTCGCGTAAGGGCAGTGGCTCTCGTGGCACAGCACGACGTCGTTCGCGCACATGCGCTCTTTCGCGCGGAGCCTCACGGACCGAAAGGACTCGCCGTCGATGGCGGCCAGCGTCTTCTCGTAGATCTCCTGCTGCGTCGTCTTCGCCGTGAGGACGAAGAGGCGACGGTGCGACTCGAGCGCGCCGACGAGAAGGGGATGCAGGGCGGCGGCAGTCTTCCCGATGCCGGTCGGGGCCTCGACGAGGAGATGGTCGCCTTGAGCGGCCGCGCGCGCGACGGCGGAAGTCATCTCGCGCTGGCCGAGCCGGAACCGCGCGTGCGGGAAGGCGAGCGTCGCGGCCTCGGCGGCTTTCGCTTCGGCGAGAGCCTGTTCCGCGAGGAAGGCCTCCAGGAGGATTCGCGTGCGGCGCACGAGGTCCTCGAGGGTCTTCTCGGGCTCGTGCGGCACGTCGAGGAGCTTCGTTGCACCCGACTCGATGTCCGCGAGCACGAGCCGGCCGTGGACGAGCCGGCCTTCGGCGGCGGCCACGGCGAGCATGTACCAGCGGAGCTGGAGCTGAAAGCGCTCGAGGCGCGGGGATCCCGGGAGCTTCGCGAGGTCCTCGGCGAAATGCACGGACTTGACCTCGTCCACGACCACGCGGTCGCCCTCTTCGAAGCGACCGTCGAGGCGTCCTTCGAGCGACGCGGTGAAGTCATCCACGGCGTACGTGAGCCGAATCGATTTCTCGATGGCGTAGCCGGGTACGGTCACGAGGTTCTCGCCGAGCACCCGTCGATGCACCGCCTGCCCGATCCAGAGCCGCTCGAAGCCCTCGCCCCGGTCGAATCCGGCCCGGCGCCAGATCCCGGCAAGGAGGGTGCCGGAGGAGAGCGTGATCGTCTTGGACGCGAGGTCCACCGTGAGCGCCACGGCCGATTGTAGGGCCGCTCCCCATACCAAGGGGGACGTTGTTCAGGTAAGATGTACTCGATGTCGCGGGCTTTCCGGCTCCTTGGCGGCGCGGCCGTCGCCCTACTTCTCGCGTGGGCTCCCGACGCGCGGGCGGTGAAGAGGCCCGTGAAACCGGCCACTCTCGAGCAGCGCCTGAACGCGCTGCTTCGAAGGGGTCCCGTCCGGCGTTCCGAGATGGGCGTCGTGGTCACGCGGCTCGGCGACCCGGTCCCCCTCGTCTCGCTCAACCCCGAGAGGCCGTTCGTCCTCGCGTCCACGACGAAGCTCCTGACGACGGCCGCGGCTCTCGACCGGCTCGGCCCCGACTACAAGTTCCGCACGCGCGTGTACCGCGACGCCGAGATCGGGGAAGACGGCGTCCTGCCGGGACACCTCGTGGTGACGGGCGGAGGCGATCCCGGGCTCTCCGGCCGCTGGTACGAAGACGACCCGCTCGCGGTCTTTCGGCCATGGGCGGCGTCGCTCGCAAACAGGGGCATCCGCTTCGTCCGGGACGGCCTTCTTCTCGACGTCTCGTTCTTCGACGACGTGAAGTCCCATCCCGACTGGCCGAGCGAGCAGGAGCAGCGGTGGTATCAGGCGCCGGTGTCGGCCCTGTCGTACAACGACAACGTCGTCCTCGTGCGGGCCTCGGGAGGCCTCCGGCCCGGCAGCCCGGCGCTGCTGGGCTTCGACCCGCTCGGGCCGCCGCTGCTGAACCTCATCTCGAAGGTCGTGACCGCCGCGCGCCGTACCTGGGTCGGGGTGCACCGCGAGGCCGGCAGCCACACGGTCGTCGCCGCCGGGGCCGTCGGGAAGAACCGCACGTGGGTGGGTGACGTGACCGTGCCCGACCCACCGCTCTATTTCGCAGCCGCGTTCTCACAGGTTCTCCGCGAAACCGGCATCCGCATCGACGCCCCGCCCACCGTACGCACGGCGCCCGTGCCGCCTCCGGGCCTTGTCCTCCTCCACACGCACGAGACGCCCCTCGTCTCGGCCCTCGCCGTTTGCAACAAACGCTCGCAGTCGTTCTTCGCCGAGCAGATCCTGAAGACGCTCGGCGCCGAGAATCGCGGGCGGGGCACGTGGGACAACGGAAGGGCCGAGGTGGCCGCGTTCCTCGGGTCGCTCGGGCTCGACGCCTCGCGCTATCAGCTCGCCGACGGATCTGGGCGCGCGCACTCGAACCGAGCCTCCGCGGCTGCGTACGTCGACTTCCTGACGACGCTCGCGACGCGATGGGAGCGCTTCGAGACATGGAAGCCCACGCTCGCGGTCGCCGGCGAACCGGACGGAACGCTGCGCCACCGGCTCCTGGGCGCGGCCACGGCCGGCAAGGTGTGGGCGAAGACCGGCAACGTGGCAGGGGTCGTGACCCTGTGCGGGTACGTGCAGGCGCAGAGCGGTCAGACGTACGCCTTCAGCATTCTTTTGAACGGGGGATGCGGTGACGTGCGCGGCCATGCGTATCAGGATCGTTTCCTGAACGAGCTGGCGACTTTCGGTTGACGCGCGCCATGCAAGAGCGCGATCTTCGGTTGGCGCGCCGCGAATCTCGCTGACGCGCCGGCCTTCGGCGCCCCCGGTTACACTCGCCCGATGGACTACCGCCTGCTCCTGAAGAACGTCGAGAAGACTCTCGAAGCCATCCAAGGCGGCGAGGACGTCCTCGCGACGATCGTGCAAGTGGGCGAGGCGATCGTCCGCAATTTCCGAAACGAGCTGGGCATCCTCGGCGGGCGCCTTTACGTGCGTCGCGAGAACCAGTACGTCCTCGAGCGGGGCTTCGGCCGCTCGCGTCGCGTCCCCTCGGGCATCACGGTCTCGGCCGACTACGGACCCATCCGCCGGGCGGAGGAAGACGGGTTGGCGCTTGCGGACCTCGACGACCCGTCCGTGGATCGCGAGCTCGAGCAGAGGCTCGGCGTGACACGCTTCGCGGCCGTTTCCTTTGGGGAGGAGCGCTACCTCCTCTCGTTCGACGTCCACCCGAAAGCCCGCGCCGAGGATCTTCTTCTCGCGCTCGGGATCATCCGGACGGTCGTCGACTCGAAGGTGCGCACGGAGCGGCTCGAGGGTCTCATGCAGGATGCCCGGCGCATCCAGCAGTCGATCCTCCCGCGGGCGGTGCCGCACGTGGGGGACTTCGAGCTCTACGGGCTCTCCCTCCCCGCGGAGGCCGTCGGCGGCGACTTCTACGACTTCCTCCCGCTCGGCGACCTGAGCTTCGGCGCGGCGATCGCGGACGCCTCCGGCCACGGCCTCCTCGCGGCGCTTCTCGTGCGCGACATCTACGTCGGCCTGCGCATGGGCATTGGAAGCGACTTCAAGATCGCCCGCACGATCGAGCGGTTGAACCGCATCCTGAACAAGAGCCGTCTCACGACGAAGTTCGTGTCGCTGTTCTACGGCGAGTTCGAGACGAACGGCGACGTCGTCTACGTGAATGCCGGCCATCCGTCGCCCCTGCATCTGCACGCGGCGAGCGGCGCGTTCAGCGAGCTCGAATCGACGGGGATGGTGCTCGGGCCCAAGCCCGACGCGGTCTACAGCCGCCGGGCGATTCACATGGAGCCCGGCGACATGGTTCTCCTCTACACGGACGGCGTCGTCGAGGCACACGATTCGAAGGGGCGCGAGTTCGGCGCCCTCCGCCTGAAGCGCCTTCTCTTGCAGGCGCGACGCGAGTCGGCGCGCGAGGTCGTCCAGCGCGTCGTCAACGCGGCGCGCTCGTGGGCGCGCGGCGCGCCCGTCGAGGACGACATGACGGCGGTCGCGATCCGGCGCGCTCCGCGCCGGTCGGGCGAACATCCGCGCGTCAGGCCGGAGACGCCGCCCGACGGAACCAGGCCGCCGTCCGGTTGAGCCCGTCCGGAAGCTGCACGAGGGCCGTCAGGCCGAGGGCTGCGCGGCTCTTCGTCACGTCGAGAACGCTCCGCATTTGCTCGCCGCTCTTCGCCGGCCCGTGCCGTGCGGGGCGCGGCGTCCCGCACGCGGCGGCGGTGAGTTCGTAGAGCCGGTTCACCGACGTCTCGACGCCCGTGCCCACGTTGATCACGCCGGCGATCCTTCGCGCGGCGGCCGCGAGGTTCGCCTTGACGACGTCTCCCACGAACACGAAGTCGCGCGACTGGTCGCCGGCGCCGTTGATGATGCACTCGCCGCCCTCGAGGAGCCTCTTCATCCAGATGCCGATGACGCCGGCCTCTCCGCGGCCGTCCTGGCGCGGCCCGTACACGTTCGCGAACCTCAGGGCGGTCACGACGAGAGAGGTTCCGTGCGCGAGACCGAAGAGGTACTTCTCGCCGGCAAGCTTCGCGACGCCGTAGGGCGAGACCGGGTTCGTGGGGTGATTCTCGTCCGCCGCGAAGCCCTCCGGGTCGCCGTAGATCGCGCCCCCGCTGGAAGCGAAGACGACCTGTGTGACGCCGGCCGCGAGCGCAGCCCGCGCGATGCGAATCGTCCCGAGCACGTTGACCTCCGCGTCGAAGACGGGATCCTCGACGGACTTTCGGACGTCGATCTGCGCCGCGTAATGGAGGACCGTGTCCACGTGCGCGTCGCGGAGGAGGCTCTCGAGGTCGAAGCGCCGGATGTCCCCTTCGACGAATCGGGCCCCCTTCGGGAGGCGGGACCGCTGGCCCGTCGAGAGGTCGTCGAGGATGACGACGTTCTTGCCGTCGGCGAGAAAGGCGTCCGCGAGATGGGAGCCGATGAAACCGGCGCCGCCGGTCACGAGGACGGAACGCGTCTCGGGCATCATGCGGCCGAGGATAGCGTGCCGTCCTTCCGTCCGCTTCCCGCGCCCTTCTATCGCCGGGACACAGCCGTCGTCGCCCGGGATCTGCTGGGCTGCCGGCTCATCCGGAGGTTTCCGGGCGGGGAGAGGCGCTCGGTCGTGATCGTCGAGACGGAGGCTTATCTAGGAGAGAAGGACCGCGCCGCGCACACCTGGAACGGGCGCCGGACGCCCCGCGTCGCCCCCATGTGGGGCCCGGGCGGGCACGCGTACGTCTACTTCGTCTACGGCATGCACTTCTGCATGAACGTCGTGACGGGGCGGGAGGGCGTGCCGGAGGCGGTCTTGCTCAGAGCCGCCGTTTCCGAGGAGCTCTTCTCCGAAATGATGGCTCCGAAGAGCGACGTTTCTTTGAAGGTGAATAGGGCAGGGGAGCGCGGCGGCTCCGCGTTCGCGGCGGCTGCGAAGGCCGCGGGCGCGCGCAGGGCGTTCCCCTCTTCCCTTTCGAAGCAAGTCTTGCTCTATTCCGGCCCCGCAAAGCTCTGCGCGAGCCTCGAAATCACGGCTGAGTTATCAGGAGCGTCCCTCTCCGGTCCCGAGCTGATGA
Organism: Thermoanaerobaculia bacterium; assembly: GCA_963821225.1. Classification (GTDB taxonomy): domain Bacteria; phylum Acidobacteriota; class Thermoanaerobaculia; order UBA5066; family UBA5066; genus Fen-183. Next base: position 138,756 of record CAWGCY010000008.1, on the reverse strand, counting down.
TTTCCCGCGGCCCGCGCGCGCGCTTCGACGTGCTCGTCGGGCCTCGCGTGGGCGTGGACTACGCGGGGGAGGCCGCCGCGTGGCCGCTGCGCTTCGGGGTCGCCGGCTGCCCGGCCGTGACGCGGCGCGCCCTTCTGGCCCCCTTCATGACCTGACCTAGAGCGTCTTGAGGTCGGCGAGCGAGGAAGCCGTCACCAGGCAGTTCTTGCCGCTGCGTTTGGCCTGGTAAAGGGCCTGGTCGGCGCGCTCGATGAGCGAGCGCTTCGTGCCGGCATCCTCCGGAAAGCAGGAGAGCCCGAGCGAGATCGTCACGGCGAGGGGGTGATCGATCTGAGGGGTGACGAAGAGACGTCCGGCCACTCGGTTTCGCAGCCGGTCGGCGACGACCCACGCCTTCGCGGGCGTCGTCTCCGGAAAGATGAGCGCGAACTCCTCCCCGCCGTAGCGCGCCACCGTGTCCATCTCCCGGACGCCCTTGGTCATCTCCTCCACGAGCCCGTGGAGTACGAAATCGCCCACCGGGTGCCCCCATCGGTCGTTGATCTTCTTGAAGTCGTCGATGTCGAGCATGATGAGCGCGAGCGGCTGCCCGCTGCGCTCGTGGCGGGCGAGCTCGCGGGACAGCGTCTCCTGGAAGTACCGGTGGTTGAACGCCTCCGTGAGCGAATCGCGCACGGACATCTGACGCGTGGCTTCGTACGCGCGCGCCGATTGAATGGCCGTCACGGCCTGGTTCGCGAAGATCTCGAGGGCCTGAACGTCCTCGAGGCGCGGGACGAGCCCGCTCCTCGGCTGGTCGACTTGCAGGGTTCCGACGAACTGATCGCCGGCCGTGAGAGGGACGAAGAGCAGGTCGTTCGGGTGCCATGCGCCCGGCGCCGTGCTCCGCCGGCGGCGGTCGATCTGGCCGGAATCCTCGGTGGGCTCCCTGCGGTCGAGGTGGCTCACGAAGTAGGACTTCGAGATCCGGAAGTGCTCGCCGAACCAGCGCGCGATCTCCTCGCGCGGCACTTTTCGCGGAGGGGCGCTCGGCGACGTGTCGTCGAATCCGACCTGCGCGCGGCGCTCGAAGACGTTCTCGGCGGAATCGAACAGGGAAAGCACCACCACGCGGTAGCCGAGACTGTGGTGGACGGCCTGGACGATGCTCTGCACGAGGTGCTCGAGGGTCAGGTGGGTCTTCAGCTCGTTGGAGACCTCGAGAATGCGCTGGAGCATCTCCGCGCGTCCCTGCAGCCGCTCGTTCACTGCCTGCATCTGCCGTCTGAGATTGCGGTCCTGAAGGGCCAGCGCCACGTGGTCGGACACGACGGAGAGCTCCTGGAGCGTCTGCGGGGTGACGAGGGACGGGTCGTCGGATTCGGCGATGAGAATGCCGGCGATGAGCGCGGGAGTCTGGAGCGGCAGGAACACCTGATACGGGAAGCGGGGATTCAGGACGAGGTCGCGGTCTGGTCCGCTCGCCACGCGGGGTGTGGGTGACGCCGGCAGGAAAGGCGATTCGAGGTCCTTCTGGGTCGCGAGCCAGTCGAGAAACGACTGCCGCTCGAGCGTCACGTCGCCGCCGAACGACACGAGGGCCCGCCCGTCCGGATCCTCCTCGTACGAGACGGCCGCCAGGGCGCGGATCGGCAGTGCCTGGCGAAGGGTGTCGAACAGCCGCGCGAGGATCTCCCCTCCGGGGGCGACGCTCGACACGATCGAGGTGAGCTCGCGGAGCGTCGCGAGCTCGCGGTTCTTGCGCGAAAGCTCGGCGGCTCCGGAGCGAGCTTGCGCGAGCTTTCGCGTCACGACGATGACGGCCACGAGAAGTCCCACGGCGACCGCCGTGAACAGGAGACGCCGTAAGTCGAGAGATGACATCACTTGAAGGAAACGACGCCGCTTTTCGTGAGCTTGTGGAAGACGCGCATCACCTCGGGCTCGGGGAACGGCGAGATGCGGGCGATCGAACGAACGTCCCAGATGCCGTTGATGCGCGACACGATGAACGCCTCGGAGGGCGTGAACGGAAACGACAGGAGCTCGTCCATCGGCCTCGTGAGAATGGGAATGGCCCCGGGGGGGAGCTTCGGAGGAGCCACGGAGGGAGCCGAAGCGTCCGCGAGAGGAGAGCCGGCCTTGGCTGCGGGCGCGGAGCCTGAGGAGTATGAGCCTGCGGAAGAGGAGCCAACGGAAGAGGAGCCCGCGGAAGCGAAACTGGCCGAGGCGGGGGACGGGGCGGGCGCCGCCGGCCGCGTCGTGGAGCCGAACGACACGGGTTCGGTCGAGGGCGACGGAGCCTTGACCGCCGGCGTCGCGGGCGGGGTGGCGGTTCTCACGCGTGGCGCGGTGGCGTCCGAGGTGTCGCCAGACGCGCGCCGTGCGGCGGTTTCGCCGGATTCGGGACGGCGTTTGAGGAACTGGTTGAACGTGGTCGGAACGGGGGTTCGCGGAGCGGGCGGAGCCAGCACGCCCTCGTCGATGATCGGCGCCGGCGGTACCCCTCCGGGAATCGTATGCAGGTCGCCCGACATCAGTGGATCGAACGAGGACGACTCCTCCTCCACGGGCTCGACATCCTCGAAGACGGGCTCCGCGGCCGTCTCCTCCCGCTCGCCCACGAGTCTCACGTGGCCCGTGAGCATGAGGTCGTACATCAGCTTGGCGACGTGGAATTCGGGGTTGTGGGTTTCGAGGGCGATCTGGTCGATCGCGCGGTGCCCGTTCGCCGCGCCGAGGATCATCTTGTCGCGCTCGCCGAGATCCTCCTCGACGGGCAAAACGACCGTGGGAATGACGCGCATGGTGGGGACACGCGTCCTGATGCGCTGCCACTCGTCGTAGCGCCGAAGTCCCTCCATGACGATGCCCGTGACGTCGGAGGAGATCGGGACCATCGGAAGGTTCGGAATCTCCCCGTCGATGAACGCGAAGGAGCCTTCCGCCCACAGGAACATGTCGTAGATCGTCTCGGCCGCTTTCAGGCGCACGAGATCCGCGAGCTCCTCCTCCTTGATGGCCCCGATCATGACGAGGATCTTGCCGAGGAGGATCCGGGATTCCTGCTGGACCTCGAGGGCGCGGATGAGCTCCTCCTCGGTGATGAAGCCGAAGCCCACGAGAAAACGCCCCAGGTGCTCGCGCTCGAGCGTCGACGACGAGGAGGTGACGCGGCCGTTGTTGAAGTAGATGCGCTTCTCGCCCGGCGTCCCGCGCACCACGAGCGTCCCCGTCTTCATGCCGGACGAGAGCCACTGAAGCAGCTCCGACAACTGCATCGTGCGCAGATTTCCTGCGATGGCCATCCGGTGCGATTGTAGCGCGTAAGAGGCTGACTCGAGCGGCTTTACTCCATCGGAGGGTTGTACGACGGAATCCCCGTCACGGCCTGCCCGAGAACGAGCGTGTGAATGTCGTGCGTGCCCTCGTACGTGAAGACCGACTCGATGTTCGCGAGATGCCGGAACACCGGGTATTCGCCGACGATCCCGTTCGCTCCGAGAATCTCGCGCGCGAGCTTCGCGCATTCGCGCGCGACCCAGACGTTGTTGCGCTTCACCATCGAGACGTGCTCGGGCTTCATCGTGCCGGCGTCCTTCATCCGGCCCAGCCTGAGAGCCAAGAGCTGCCCCTTCGTGATCTCCGTGATCATGAAGGCGAACTTCGCCTGGACCATCTGGTGCGACGCGATCGGCCGGTCCTTGAACTGCTTGCGGCTCTTCGCGTAGTCGAGTGCGCAGGTGTACGTGGCCATCGCCGAGCCGAGGCCGCCCCACGAGATGCCGTACCGCGCCTGGGTGAGGCAGGAGAGCGGGCCCTTGAGCCCCTCGACGCCCGGCAGGACGTTCGCGGCCGGCACGCGCACGTCCTCGAAGACGAGCTGGGACGTGACGGAGGCGCGGAGCGACATCTTCATGCGGTGCTCGGGCGCCGTGAAGCCTTTCATGCCCCGCTCCACCAGGAAGCCGCGAACAGGGCCATTGGCGTCGCCTACCTTCGCCCACACGACCGCAACGTCGGCGATCGAGCCGTTCGTGATCCAGGACTTGGCTCCGTTCAGGATCCAATCGTTTCCGTCCCTCTTCGCGACGGTGCGCATGCCTGCCGGGTTCGAGCCGAAGTCGGGCTCTGTCAGGCCGAAGCAGCCGATGCTCTCGCCCCTGGCGAGAGCCGGGATCCAGCGGTCCTTCTGCTCCTTCGACCCGTACGTGTGGATCGGATACATGACGAGCGAGGACTGGACCGAGACGAACGACCGCAGCCCGGAGTCGCCGCGCTCGAGCTCCTGCGCCACGAGGCCGTAGGCCACGCTGTTGAGCCCCGGGAGGCCGTACTCTACGATCGTGGACCCGAAGAGGCTCATCGCCGCCATCCTCGGGACGAGCTCCTTGGGGAAGCGGCCCTCGTACGCGCACTCCTCGATGATCGGGAGGACGTCGTCGTCCACGAAGGCGCGCACCAGATCGCGCACGGCCCGCTCGTCCTCGGACAGCATGTCTTCGATGCCGAGAAAATCGACTCCGGAAAAGCTCACAACGCCTCCAGGCCCGAAGAGTACCGAAGATTCCACTTGGGACACGGCATAATCGCCGCATGGCGACTCCCGCGTGGAAGGTGGCGGCTGACCTCTCCGAGGGCTACGTCACCCTCAACCCCGTCACGCTCAAGAAGTACGAAAGGCACGAAGTCGACGCTCTCGCGAAGGAGCTCGAGAAGCTCACGCGCGATCTGCGCAGCCAGGCCGTGCCGCAGGACGATGCCGAGGCGAGCCAGACCAAGAACCGCAAGCTCCTCCGGCTCTCGCAGGCGGCCGTCGTCCTGAACAGCTGGCGGATCCGGATGCCGAAATAAAGAGAAATTTGGAAAACTCGCTTTCAATTTCCGATCTCCCGTCTCATCTCGGCGAGACCGTCACGCTCGAGGGTTGGCTCTACCACTGGAGGAAGGGCGGGAAGATCTGGTTTCTCGTCCTGCGCGACGGGAGCGGGTACCTCCAGTGCGTCGTTTCGAAGGCCGACGTGCCCCAGGCCGTTTGGGAGGCCACGACGGGTGCGACCCAGGAGTCCACGCTCGAGGTGACCGGTCTCGTGAAGGCCGACCCGCGGTCGCCGGGCGGCGTCGAGCTGGGCGTCAAGAACGTGAAGGTGCTCGATCTCTGCCACGACTGGCCGATCACCCCGAAGGAGCACGGAGTCGACTTCCTGATGTCGCAGCGGCACCTCTGGCTGCGCTCCTCCAAGCAGGTCGCCGTCCTCAAGGTCCGCAGCGAGATCGAGAGCGCGATCCACGATTTCTTCTACACGCGCCGGTACACCCGCGTCGATTCGCCGATCCTGACCCCCGCGGCGTGCGAGGGCACGTCGAGTCTCTTCGAGACGCAGTACACCGAAGACGAGAAGGCTTACCTGTCGCAGTCCGGCCAGCTCTATCTCGAGCCGGCGGCCGCGGCTCTCGGAAAGGTGTACTGCTTCGGGCCCACCTTCCGCGCCGAGAAATCCAAGACGCGGCGGCACCTGCGCGAGTTCTGGATGGTCGAGCCGGAGGTCGCGTTCCTCGAGATCGACGGCCTCATGGACCTGGCCGAGGAGTTCGTCAAGGAGCTCACGGCACGCGTGCTCGACCGACGGAAAGAGGATCTCAAGCGCCTCGAGCGCGACGTCTCGAAGCTCGAGCCCGTCGTCTCGAAGAGGTTCCCGCGCATTTCCTACCGCGACGCCGTCTCGATCCTTCAGAAGAAGAACATGCCGGTGAATTTCGGGGATGACCTGGGCGGCGACGAGGAGACGGCGCTCACCGAGGGCTTCGACACGCCCGTAATGGTCACGCGCTACCCGGCTTCGATCAAGGCTTTCTACATGCAACCCGACCCGAACGATCCGGACGTCGCCCTCTGCCTCGACATGCTCGCGCCCGAAGGCTATGGCGAGATCATCGGCGGGTCGCAGCGCATCCACGACCACGATCTCCTCCTCTCGCGCATCCGCCAGCATGACCTGCCGCTCGAGGCTTTCCAGTGGTACCTCGACGTGAGGAAGTACGGCACGTTTCCGCACTCGGGCTTCGGCATGGGCCTCGAGCGCTTCGTCGCCTGGATGTGCGGCGTCCCGCACCTCCGCGAGGTCATTCCGTACCCGAGGATGCTGTACCGGATCTACCCCTAGCGCGGATCGGTCCTCTGTCCCCCGGTGGACTCACCCGCGTCCAGCACCTCCCGCACCTTCTGGGCGAGGCTGAAAGGCGTGAACGGCTTCTGGAGGAACGCGATCCCCGGCTCGAGAACGCCGTGCTTGGCGATGGCGTCGTCCGTGTAACCGGACATGAAGAGGACGCGGGCGTCCGGGCGCAGCACTCTCAGGTGGTCCCAGAGCACGCGGCCGCTCATGCCGGGCATGACGACGTCGGTCGTGACCATGTGGATCTCTCCGGTATACGAGCGCGCGACGCCAAGCGCCTCGTCGCCCGATGCCGCCTCGAGGACGACGTATCCCTGGGCCTCGAGGATGTTGCGGGAGAGGCGCCGGACGCCGGGCTCATCCTCGACGAGGAGGATCGTCTCCGCACCGCGCGGTGAGAGCGGAGGGCGCTCGCCGAGTCCGGAAGGCGCGGCCGCGCCGGCGGCGTGCGGAAAATAGATCTTGAACGTGGTGCCGCGGCCCGGTTCGCTGTCGACGGTGATGTATCCGTCGCTCTGCTTCACGATCCCGTAGGCGGTCGCGAGCCCGAGCCCCGTCCCCTTGCCCTGCTCCTTGGTGGTGAAGAACGGCTCGAAGGCGTGGCTCCGCACCTGCTCGCTCATCCCGATCCCCGTGTCGGCGACCTTGAGAGCCGTGTATTCGCCGGAGCGCGCGCCCGGGTGGCCCGCGGCGAATCGGGCGTCGAGCACCTCGTTCGCGGTCTCGATGGTGAGCGTGCCGCCCTCGGGCATGGCATCCCGTGCGTTGACGGCGAGGTTCATGAGCACCTGTTCGAGCTGGCCGGGATCGGCCTTGATGTTCTGGAGCCCGGGATCGAGCCGGGTCACGAGCTTGACGTCCTCGCCGATGAGCCTGCGCAGCAGCTTTTCCACCTCCGAGACGACCTCGTTGAGATCGAGCAGCTTGGGCTGAAGTACCTGGCGGCGGCTGAACGCGAGGAGCTGGCGCGTGAGGGCCGCTGCCCGTTCGCCGGCGTGCTGGATCTCGCGGAGCGGGGACCGGAGATCCTCGTCCTCCGGGAGCTGCGCCTCCATCAGCTCCGAATAGCCGAGGATGGCCGTGAGGAGGTTGTTGAAGTCGTGCGCGATGCCTCCCGCGAGGCGGCCGATGCCTTCCATCTTCTGGGAGACGAGGAGCTGGGCTTCGAGCTGCTGGTGTTCCGTCAGGTCCCGCGCGTTGATGATCAGCCCCTGCATGCCGGTCTCGGGCGGAAGGGGCCTGCCGATGAACGACAGGGTCCGCCAGGAGCCGTCGCGGTGGCGGACCCGGGCCTCCAGCTGCTCGAACTTGGTGCCCGTCTCGAGGCTCCGCCGGAACTTGCTCTCCGCGCGGGAACGATCGTCGGGATGGATGAGATCGAAGGCGCTGAGCCCGGGAAGGGACCCGGGCGCAAAGCCGAGAATGCGCTCCACCGAGGGACTGGCATAGCGCACTTCGCCTTCGGGCGCGACCACGGCCACGATGTCGAGGGCATGCTCGATGAGCGAGCGGAAGTAAAGCTCCCGCTTCGCGAGCTCCTCGCCGGCGCGCTTGCGCTCGGTGATGTCTTCCTTGATGGCGATGAAGTGGGTGATCTTCTGCTGGTCGTCGAAGATGGGCGAGATCGAGACATTCTCCCAGAAGAGCTCCCCGTTTTTCTTCTTGTTGTGAAGCTCACCCTGCCATTCCCCGCCCGCCGAGATCGTGCGCCACAGGCCGCGGTAGACGTCCGGCGAAGCCTCTCCCGATTTCAGGATGCGCGGGTTCTTGCCGACGACCTCCTCCTGAGAGTATCCCGTGGCCGACGTGAACTTCGGGTTGACGTACTCGATGTTCCCGAGCAGGTCGGTGATGACGATGGAGACCGGGCTCTGCTCGACCGCACGGGAGAGCTTGCGCAAAGTCTCCTCGGCCCGGAGCCGGTCCGTGACGTCGTAGGCGAGGACGAGCCAGGCCGATCGGCCTTCGAACGCGAGCGTGTGGGTCGCGATCTCCACGTTGATGAGGGTCCCGTCCTTCTTGAGGTGCCGCCAGACGCCCATCTTCTCGAGCCCGGCCTCCTCCGTCGGAAGCGCCCGCTGCACCCTGGCGACGTCCTCCGCCGGCCGGATCTGCCCGATGTTCATCGACAGGAACTCTTCGCGCGAATAGCCGTAGTGCTCGACCGCGGCGTCGTTGACGGCCAGGTACCGCAGGGTTTCGCGATCCACGACCCACATCGGCAGGGGGCTGTTCTCGAAGAGGAGCCGGTACTCCCGCTCCGCGGCTCGCAGGGCCACCTCGGTCCTCCTGCGCTTCTCGTCGGCCCGCATGAGCGCGGCGGCGGTCCCCAGCAGGATCACGGTGAGGAGAAGCGCGTCCGCCACGGCGTACAGGGCCCGCCCCAGTTCCCGGCCGTAGAGTCCGCGTTCCTGCCCCGCGACTCGGAGCCATCCGAGGACGAAGGGCGCCAGGAGAGCCACCGGAAGAACCCGCCGGGCGACGATGCCGCCTGCCGTATCGCTGACGACCAGTCGCGACAGGCCGCGCGCGTTCACCAAGAGCACGCCAACCGAAAGGAACAGGAAGGCCAGCGCCGCGTGGATCGCCATTCCCTTGTAGATGCCGATCCACGAGAGGCTGGGGACGCCGTAGATGTAGCCGGTCAGCGAGACCATGGCGAGAAAGCCCGGGAGGAGAGCCAACCCGTCGCTCGTCCACGGTGCCCAGCGCGAATTCAGGGTCAGCAGGGCAGCCGCGAGGGCCACGAAGCCTACGGCCGTGAGAACCGCCATGCGGCCGGGGAAGGCGCTCGTCAAGCCGGCCGGGTCCCGGAACAGCAGCTCGTCGATCCCGAGGCTCCTTCCCCACGCGTACTCGGACAGGTTCAGCAGGCCGAGCAGGCCCGCCAGCGCTGCCGCGGCACGCGCGACCGCGACGGGCGATCGGCCGGCGCTGCTCGCGCGCAGCCACAGAGCGAGCCCTGCGAGCAGAAAGGCGACCGCCGAGTTGGGAACCATCGCGACCTGGCCCGGCAGCGCCTGCATGAGGGCCCGTACGCCGAAGAGCCACCCGGCGAGGACGAGAGCGCCGATGGCGATCGCGGCCGCCGCGCAGAGTCGGGAGACTCTCCGGAGTGGCTCCGCCAGGATCGGGGCGGACTGGATCTCGGTCATCGGACGGGCGCAATCCGACGACGACCGTGGAAACCGTGGAAACCGCGGTGCGAATCCGTCGAATCCGACGGCCGCCTCATTGGTACTGATTCTACGCCGCAGATCCAGTCTCAGGAAACGGGCGGTCGCCTCCGGTGCCAGTCCGTCTCCTTCTGATACGCCTTCGCGGCGGCGAGGCAGAGCGATTCGTTCCCGGCCGCCGCCATGAACGTGACGCCCAGCGGGAGGCCCGCTGCGTCGAAGCCGCAAGGGACGCTCGCGGCCGGCAGGCCGCAGAGATTGCCCGGCGCGCCGAGCGGATCGGAGGAAAGGGTGTACCACGTCTCGAGGTTCGCCTCGATCGGGCTTGCAGCGCTTGGAAAACTCGGTCCGGCGATGACGTCCGCCTTCGCAAAGAGCTCCGCCATCGCGCGGATCGCGAGCGAACGGCGCCGGAGCGCGTTCACGTAGTCGGCCGAGGAGATCGTCGTGCCGGCCAGGAGCCCGATCTTCGACAGCGGATCGATGAGGTCGAGGTGGCGTCCGCTCGTGATGAGGGGCTCGAAGGACGCCGCTGCTTCCGACGCCAGAATGGTGAAGAGAACCGCGTCGAACGGAAAATCAGGCAGCGTCACGGGCACGAGCCGGTGTCCCTTTGCCTCGAGCGTCTTCAGGGCGGCCGAGGGGAGCGCCACGGCCTCTCCCTGGTACCCGTCCCAGGTTTTTTCCGGAAGAACACCGATTCGCAGCCGCTCGGGTGCCGGAGATCTCGACCAATCGCCTCGCAGAGTCGACGGATCGGCCGGGTCCTCGCCGGCGATCGCGCCGAGCACCAATTCGAGATCCTTCGCCGAGTGCGCGAGCGGGCCGATCTTGTCGAGCGTGAAGCAGAGAGGCATCGCGCCGTGCCGGCTCACGCGCCCGTACGTGGGCCTCAGGCCCGAGATGCCGCAGTAGCTGGATGGGCACACGATCGAGCCCCACGTCTCCGAGCCGAGCGCGAAGGGCACGAGACCGGCCGCAACGGCGGCACCGGAGCCGCTGGAGGAGCCGCCCGTCCAGTGTTTCGGGTTCCAGGGGTTCCTCCCGGGCCCCTGCAAAGATGCGGATGCGAACCGGTACCCGGCACCCCCCGCGAGCTCGACCATCGCGAGCTTGCCGACGAGAATGGCGCCGCCCTCGGCGAGCCGGGCGATCGCGGTCGCGTCGGCCGCCGGAACACGATCCTTGAAGAGGGGCGAGCCCCACGTCGTCGCCACGCCCTTCGTGTCGAGGAGGTCCTTCGCGGCGTACGGAATGCCGTGCAGTGGCTGGCGCGGGATGCCGGACTTCCGCTCCGCGTCGGCGCGCCGTGCGGCCTGGAGCGCGCTCTCCTCCATCAGAGTCGCGACGGCGTTGAGCGAAGGACCGATTCTTCGCAGGCGGGAGATGAAGAACGTCGTCAGCTCGACGGACGATGTCTTTCCCGCGGCGAGCGCCCCGGAAAGCTCAACGGCGGTCGCGAATGCGAGATCGATCTCTTTCATCGGTGCCCCTCTGCCAGGAACACCGTAGCCGGGTCGGACTCGTACGGTAAGGCGACGCGGCGCGCGTCCGCGAGAGCCTTCTGCAGGTCGCGCACGCCGCGCCTCACGTCGAGCCGCTGCTCGGCTGAAAGGCTCGCCGGCGTCGCGGACAGTGCCGCTTCGACCAGCGCCTCGGTATGAGAATCCGCGAATTCCTTGGAAGGGGGTGCGGGTGTGTCGGCCGCGTCGGACCGGCCGGGCAGAAAGGAGGCGGCCGCCGCGCCGCTGATTGCCCTTGCCAGAGAGCGCCGTGTTAGGCCTTCCTGACGCGTTCGGAAATCCCTCATACTCGTTCTCCTGATTCGATGAGGTGCCCGATGATTCTCGCAGGAAAACCCGCGCAAACCCATCAGCGTACATCCATCATGCGTGACAGAGTTCGCCGCGTCGTAATTCTTTTCTGCCTTCTTGACGCCTCCCGAAACGCCGCCGCCTCGACGGCCGACGAGATCGTCGCGAAGAACGTCGAGGCGCGCGGCGGGGCCGCCGCTCTCACGTCTCTCAAGAGCCTTCGCCGGACCGGCCGATTCGTCCTGCCCGGGCGAAACCTGCTGATCACGCTCACCGAAGTGCGCGAGCGGCCGGGGCGCATCCGGCAGGAGGCCACGTACCAGGGCCTCACGCAGATCCAGGCGTTCGATGGAGAGAAAGGCTGGCAGGTCCAGCCGTTCGAGGGCCGCAAGGATCCGGCGCTCATGTCCGAGGACGACGCCAAGCCGTTCCGCCTCGCGGCAGACCTCGACGGAGTCTTCGTGAACGCGAAGGCGAAGGGGCACACCCTCGAATACCTCGGGACCGAGGACGTGGACGGCACGCTCGCGCACAAGCTGCGCGTCGGGCTGAAGTGGGGGGGCGAAGTGACGGTGTGGATCGACCCCGACACGTGGATGGTGATCCGTGATCTCCAGACGTCGACGGTCCGGGGTGCCGAGCAGGTCACCGAGACGGACTACGGCGACTACGAAAGAGTGGGCGGAGTCTACGTGCCCATGAGCGAGGAGAGCGGGCCGCGGAACTCGCCGCCCGCCTCGCGAGGCAAGTCGATCTACGACAAGGCCGAGGCGAACGTCGCCGTCGCGAGGGACGCGTTCGCGTTCCCGGCGGCCGCCGCCCCGGCGGGAGCGAGCCGATGAGAGCCTCCGCCGCGCTCCTTCTGGCGTCTTCGCTCGCCGCGTCCGCCGCGCCCGCCGCGACGACGGTGCCCCCCGCCGCCGATTCCGGCGCGATCTCGGGCCTCGGCGCCCGCAACATCGGCTCGGCCGCGATGAGCGGCCGCATCGCCGCGGTCACGGGCCGCGTCGAGGGCGACGGGAAGGTCACGCTGTTCGTCGGCTCCGCCTCCGGCGGGGTCTGGAAGTCGCTCGACGGCGGGACGACGTTCAAGCCCGTCTTCGACAGGCAGCCCGCCCAGTCCATCGGCGCGATCGCGCTCGACCCTTCCGACCCGAAGGTCGTCTGGGTCGGCACGGGCGAGACGTGGACGCGGAATTCCGTCTCGGTCGGGGACGGGATCTGGCGCTCCGGCGACGGCGGCGAGACCTGGACGCACATGGGACTTCCGGAGTCCGAGCGGATCAACCGGATCGTCGTGAGCCCGAAGAAGAGCGGCGTCGTATACGCCTGCGTGCCCGGAAAGCTCTGGTCGGACTCGCCGGATCGCGGCCTCTACAAGACGACGGACGGCGGAAAGAGCTGGGCGCTCGTCCTCAAGGGCGGGAACCTCTCGACGGGCTGCTCCGGCCTCGCAATGGATCCCCGCAATCCGGACCGCCTCTTCGCGGGGCTCTGGGACTTCCGGAGGAAGGGCTGGACGTTCCGGTCCGGGAGCGACGGGCCGAAGGGGACCTCCGGCTCGGGCCTCTTTCTCACGGAGGACGGCGGCGCGACGTGGAAGAAGCTCGACGAGAAGACCGCTCCGGGCCTGCCGCCGGCGCCGTGGGGACGGCTCGACGTCGCGATCGCGCCGTCTTCGCCCGACCGCGTCTATGCCGTGATCGAGAGCGTGAAATCGGCGCTCTATCGCTCCGACGACGGCGGGAAGACGTGGGCGCGGAAGGACGACAGCCAGCGGATGGTCTGGCGGCCGTTCTACTTCTCGCGCCTCGTCGTCGATCCGACGAACCCCGACCGCGTCTACAAGCCAAACCTGACGCTCATCGCGTCCGAGGACGGCGGCGAGAGCTTCGGCGACGTGGGCGGCGGGACGCACGGCGACCACCACGACGTCTGGATCAACCCGAAGAACCCGAAGCACGTCGTGACGGGCGACGACGGGGGGCTGTGGATCTCCTACGACGGCGCGAACCGCTGGTGGAAGTGCAACAACCTGCCGGTCTCGCAGTTCTACCACGTGTCCGTGGACGACAAGGACCCGTACCAAGTCTACGGCGGCTTGCAGGACAACAGCTCGTGGGCCGGCGACTCGGCGTATCCCGGCGGCATCACGAACAGCCGCTGGGAGAATCTCTACAACAGCGACGGCTTCTGGGTCTTCGTGGACCCTCTCGACCCGAACTTCGTCTACGCGGAGGGACAGGGCGGATTCATCGGGCGGATCGACCGGAAGACGCTCGCCGCGCGCGACATCCAGCCGAAGGCCGGCTTCAAGGAAAAGCTGCGCTGGAACTGGAATACCCCGATCCACGTCTCGCGCCTCGAGAAGGGGAAGCTCTACATCGGCGCGCAGTTCCTCTTCATGTCGAAGGACGGCGGGCAGTCGTGGGCGCGCATCTCGCCCGACCTCACGACGAACGATCCCGAGAAGCAGAAACAGGAGCAGTCCGGGGGCATCACGGTCGACAACTCGGCCGCCGAGATGCACACGACGATCTACTCGATCTCGGAGAGCCCGCGCGACTCGAGAACGATCTGGGTCGGCACGGACGACGGCAACCTCCAGCTCACGAAAGACGGCGGAACGGCGTGGACGAACCTCGTGAAGAACGTCCCGGGCCTCCCTCCGGCGAGCTGGGTCTCGTGGGTCGAGGCGGGACCGCACGCGGACGGCGACGCGTACGTCGCGTTCGACCGCCATACGTTCGGCGACATGACGCCTTGGGTCTACGCGACGCACGACTTCGGGAAGACGTGGGAGCGGATCGTCGGCCCGGCGTCCGGCGTGCGCGGCTGGGCGTGGGTGATCAAGGAGGACCCCGTCCGGCCGGGCCTTCTCTACCTCGGGACCGAGTTCGGGCTCTGGATCTCCCTCGACGCCGGGAAGACTTGGGCCGAGTTCAAGGGGGGCAACTTCCCGTCCGTCGCCGTGCGGGATCTCGCGTTCCAGGCGCGCGAGCAGGACCTCGTCGTCGCGACGCACGGGCGCGGGATCTGGATCCTCGACGACCTCACGCCGCTCCGCGCGCTCACGCCGGACGTTCTCGGGAAGGACGTTGCCTTCCTCCCCGGACGTCCCGTCCGGCAGAAGCCGCGCGGGTCGGGAGGCTGGCCGGAAGGGGACGCCTCCTATGCCGGGCCGAACCCCCCGTCCGGCGCCGTCATCGCGTACTACCAAAAGACGCGCCACACCTTCGGCCGCATGAAGCTCGAGATCCTCGATGCCTCGGGTCGCGTCGTCGACACGCCTCCGGCCGGGAAGCGCAAGGGCATCAACCGCGTCCTGTGGTCCATGCAGGAGAAGCCGCCGCGCGTCCCGACGGCCGCGCAGACGGCCGGCGCCAGCACGGGCCCGCGCGTCCTGCCCGGCACCTACAAGGTGCGGCTGACGAAAGGCCTGCAGGTCGTGGAAGAGCCGCTCGTCGTCGCGCTCGACCCGCGCGCGCCGTTCACTGCCGCGGACCGCAAGGCGCAGTACGACGCGGCGATGAAGGCGCACGCGGTCTTCGGGCGCATGAGCGACGTCGTGGAACGCCTGAACGGCTACCGCTCGCTCGCGGCCGCGCGCGCGAATGGGCTGCCGGAAGGCGACGCCGTCCGGAAGGCCCTCGAATCGTTCTCGGCGAAAGCGGAGGCGATCCGAAAGGACGTCGTCGCGACCTCCGAGGGCGGCGCGATCACGGGCGAGGAGCGCCTGCGCGAGCACCTCGCCTACGTGTACGACGCGATCCTCTCGTACGAGGGCCGTCCCGGCGACTACCAGGTCGAGCGCGTGGCGGCCCTGGAGCGCGAGCTGAAGGAAGTCGAGGGTCGCGCGGCCGCGCTCGCCGCGAAAGACCTGCCGGCGCTGAACGAGAAGCTGCGCGGAAGGAAGTTCTCCCCGATCACGGAGACCTCGGCGCACTGACGCGAAATCCCGTCCGATGTAGAATCAGCTGTTCGACGTCGCGCATGAACTGCCGTGTGGCGACGCGCGAGCCCTCTTTACCTTCAATGAAAATCCCCTCCTCTCTTCCTCCTCTGCTCCCGTCCGTGGGCATCGTCTCTCTGGGATGCCCCAAGAACCTCGTCGACACCGAGGTGATGCTGGGGCATCTCGAGCGCGAGGGGTTGACCCTGACGGATCCGGAGAAGTCGCGGGTCGTCATCGTGAACACGTGCGGCTTCATCGATTCAGCCAAGGAGGAGTCGGTCGGGGCGATCCTCCGCGAGGTGGCGCGGAAAGAGGCGGGGGAGATCGACCGTGTCGTCGTGGCGGGCTGCATGGTGCAGAAGTACGGAAAGGAGCTCGCCGCGGAGATTCCCGAGGTGGACCACTTCATCGGCCTCGACGAGCTGGAGAACGCGCCCGCCGCGGCCCTGGGGCTGCCGTCCCTTCCGCGCTTCGTCGAGAAGCCGCTCGCGACGCGCCTCTACGACGAGCTCGCGCCGCGCGTCCTCACGCAGCGCAGGGGCTATGCGTACCTGAAGGTGTCCGAGGGCTGCAACAACCCGTGCACGTTCTGCACGATCCCCCAGATGCGCGGCCTCATGCGCTCGCGGACGGTCGCGTCGCTCGTGAGGGAGGCGCAGGGGCTCGAGGCGCAGGGCGTGAAGGAGCTCGTTCTCATCTCGCAGGACACGACGCGATTCGGCGAGGACCTCGGCCTCGGCCGGACGGGGTTCACACGACTCGTGCGCACCCTCCTCGCCGAGACGTCCTTCCCGTGGATCCGTTTCCTCTACGCGTACCCGAAGACGCTCCACGTCTCCGTCTTCGAGCTCATGGCGAAAGAGCCGCGTTTCGTCCCGTACGTCGACATGCCCCTCCAGCACGTCTCGCGGAGGATCCTCGCGGCGATGAAGCGCGGCGGCGATGCGGCGAGCTACCGCAGGCAGTTCGAGGAGATTCGCTCGATCGTTCCGGACATCGCGCTGCGCTCGACGTTCATCGTCGGATTCCCGGGAGAGAAAGACGAAGATTTCCTGGAAGTGAAAGAGTTCCTCGAGGCCGTGCGCTTCGACAATGCAGGCGTCTTCACGTACTCGCCCGAGCCCGGCTCGGGCGCCGGGCCTCTCGGGGACCCTATTCCATTCGAAGAAAAATCTTCGCGCCGCGACCGGCTGATGGAGGTCCAGCAGAAGATCTCTCTCTCTAAGAACCGCGCGAAGCGCGGCAAGTCTCTCGACGTGCTCCTTGAAGGTCCCTCGACGGAGACGGACCTCCTGCTGGAGGGGCGGGCGGCTGGCCAGGCCCCCGAGATCGACGGGCGCGTCCTCGTCAACGAGGCGCCTGAGGGCTGGGTGCCGCGCGTCGGGGAGATCGCGCGCGTCACGATCACCGAGGCACACCCCTACGACCTCGTGGGGAAGATCGTCGCTTAAGATCACTCGCCGTTGCAGGTCATCAAGGATCCCTTCCGTCCCGTCGATCTTCCCCGCGGCGGCGTCGTGACCGTCGGAAACTTCGACGGCGTGCACCTCGGGCACCAGGCCATGCTCCGGGACGTCGCGAGGCGCGCGGGCGAGCTCGGCGCGCCCGCCGTGGTCGTGACGTTCGAGCCCCATCCGCTCAAGGTCCTCCACCCCGAGCGCGCGCCCCGGATGATCCAGACGCTCCGGCAGAAAGAAGAGGCGATCGAGGCCTGCGGGATCGACGCGCTCGTCCTCGTGCCGTTCACGCGGGACTTCTCCCTCACGCCGGCGGAGGACTTCATACGGGACCTTCTCGTGAACCGTCTCGCCGTGCGCGAGGTTCACGTCGGGGAGCACTTCATGTTCGGGCGGGAGCGCGGCGGAAACATGGAGGTCCTCCGGCGCATCGGCGGCGCGGCGGGCTTCGTCGTGGCGGGCATCGCCGACGTCGCGGACGCGTCGGCCGCCATCTCGTCCACCCGCATCCGGAACGCCCTCTTCCAGGGAGACGTCGCCTCGGCGAACGTGCTTCTCGGGCGCGCGTACGCGATGGATGGGCTGGTCGCCAAGGGGGACCGCATGGGGCGGAAGATCGGGTTCCCGACGATGAACCTTCAGCCCGACAACGAGCTCTACCCGAAGGACGGCGTCTATTTCACGTCCGTGAGGATCGAGTCGTTCGAGCGCACCTTTCCGTGCGTGACGAACATCGGTCGCCGTCCCACCGTGTACGAGGATTTCGCGACGACGATCGAGTCGTACGTCCTCGATTTCTCGTCCGACGTCTACGGCGAGCGCGTGCGCCTGTCCTTTTTCGACCGCGTGCGCGACGAGCAGACGTTTCCGTCCATGCTGGACCTCACGGCGCAGATCAAACGGGACGTGGAGGCGACGCGCGCCTATTTCATGAAGAACCCGCTGCCATGAGAACCGAGATCGTGGTCAGGGCCGCGGCCGCCGCTCTCGCCCTCTTTCTCGCGAGCCGGGTGTCGAACCGGGCCGCGGCTTTCGCCACGGGCGTCCTCGCGGGATTCGCCGTCTTTGGAGCGCGGGTCGCGGTCCTGCCCGCCCCCGCCTGGGCCGCGCTCCTTTCGGCTTGTCTCGTCGCGCTCGTCGCGCTCGGAGCCCGGCGCACGTGGTCGCCGATCGCCGGTGACGGCCTCGCCGCGGGAGCGCTGGCCGCCGGAGGCGCCGCCTGCGCCGCTGCGGTCGCGGGCCGGCACCTCCCCGGATGGCAGGCGCCCGCCCTCGCGGCCATCGTCCTGACGGCCGTGTCGACGTTCTCGGCGGAGGCCACGCGCGCGAGCGCGGAGGCCGGATGGAGGGAAGGTGTCGCCTGGACGAGCGCCGGGCTCGCCCCTCCCGCCCTCGCCGCCGCGTTCTCGGGCCTCTTCGTCGGGGTCCCGCGCCGCCTCGAGCCTCTCGTCGTGGCGGCGGCGCTCGCCGCCGGCGCCCTCGTCTGGATCCCGGCGCTCCTCGCCGAGCGCGCGCGCGTCTCGCGCGAGCTCGCCGAGGAGGTGACGATGGGCCTGCTTCCCGAGGAGGACGCGGTCGCCCTGCGACTCCCGTGGACGCGCGGGTTCGAGAAGCGCTTCGGGCGCCCGGACGAGCGCCGCGAGTACGTGAGGAGCGCCCTCCTCCT
The DNA here is from genome assembly GCA_963821225.1 of Thermoanaerobaculia bacterium. GTDB lineage: Bacteria > Acidobacteriota > Thermoanaerobaculia > UBA5066 > UBA5066 > Fen-183. Next base: position 120,533 of record CAWGCY010000008.1, on the reverse strand, counting down.
CGCCGTCGCACGCCACCAGCAGAGGCACCGGTCCGGAGAGGCCGAGCGCCTGAGGCAGCTCGAGGTGCTCACCTTCCGGACGCGGCTCCGAAGGACCCAGGAAGCCCGGGCCGCGCGATTTCACGTGCGCGAGTCGGGGGAGTTCGGAGAAACGCAGGCTCCCGGGGGACCCGGCGCCTCCTAGTCGCCGCGCGCCAGCTCGATGGACCTTCCGGAGCTTCGTGCGTTCCTGGCGAGACGATTCTCACCCGAAGGCGAGGTGGGTCTCTATTTCACGGTCGGATTCCTGGTCTCCGCGGCTCTCGCCGTGATGTTCGGCCTCCTCGCGGACGAGATCTTCGAGGTCGCGACGAAGCCGCAGCCTCTGGATTTCGCGATCGGGAGCGCGTTCGCCGGCCTCCGATCTCCCGCGCTCACGCGGTTCATGAAGGCGCTGACGTTTCTCGGCAGTGCTCCGTTCGTCGTGGCTCTGACGTCACTCGTCATCATCCTGCTCATCGTCGAGCGCCACATGATTTCCGCGCTCCTCTTCGCGGGCTCGGTCGTCGGCGGGTTCGGGCTGGAATCCACGCTCAAGATCGTCTTCGGACGGGCGCGGCCCGCGCTGTGGCCGGCGCTCGTGACGGAGAACACGTACAGCTTTCCGAGCGGACACGCCACGATGTCGACCGTCCTCTTCGGAGGCATCGTCGCCGTCGTGTTCCATCTCTCCCGCCGCCGCGCGATCCTGCGGGCGGTCCGGACCGGCACGCTCTTCGTCTGTGTCTTCCTGGTCTTCGGCGTCGCGACGAGCCGGATCTATCTCGGAGCCCACTGGGCCTCCGACACGGCCGCCGGCGTGATGGTCGGCCTCTTCTGGGTCGCTCTTTACGCGACGGGAACGGAGTATTTCGCTCGGCGGGTTCCCTAGAGCGACCGCTCTTCTTTTCCCATCCGTGCGCGCTCCCAGCGGTCACGTACCACGTGCCGCAGGTGGTTCCACGTGAGCGCGTCCTTCCCCGAGGCCGGTGGGATTCTCCGCGAAACGTCACCTCCCTACATAGAATCGCCGAAAAGTATCAGACCCCAAGGAGAAGCGATCCATGGCGGCACGAGCTCCGGAACCCCTCGCCGAGTCGATCTCCCGGCTCTCGATCGCCGCGCCTTCGTCCGCCGCCTCGGGGCGGGTGCCGCCACGGCAGCGCTCGGCGGCGTCGCACTTCAGCCCAGTCCTGTCCGAAGCGAGTGGCCCCCCGGCCGGTCCCGGGTCCGATGCCACGCGACGGGAGGAGGCCTACCGCCAGCGCGTCGATGCCGCGAAGCTGGCGCGGCAGCGGCCCCAGGTGGGGCAGTCCCCGAACGGAGACGAGGACCGGTACTCGAACCGGATCGCGAGCTATTCGAAAGGCCTTCCCCACGACGGCCTCGGCGAGGTGGACTCGCGCGCCTACGACACCCTCCTCCGGGCGCTCCGTTCGGGCGACCCGGCCGACTTCGAGCGGATAACGCTGGGTCTCGGCCGGAAGCTGACGAGCCCTCAGGCGGGCCTGTCGTTCGATCTCGAAGGCGCCGACTCGCACCATCTCGCGATCCCGGCCGCGCCCCGCTTCGACGGCGCCGAGATCGCGGGCGAAGCGGCCGAACTCTACTGGATGGCGCTCCTCCGGGACGTCGCGTTCACGGACTACGAGACCGATTCCGGCGTCTCCACCGCCGCGGGCGACCTTTCCCGCTACTCGATCTTCAAGGGCCCGAGGTCGGGCGGCCTCGTGACGCCCGGGACGATCTTCCGCGGCATGACGAAGGGTGACCTGATCGGCCCCTGGCTCTCACAGTTTCTCGTGATAGACATCCCGTTCGGATCCCTGCGAATCCCGCAGCGGATCAATACGGTCGTTTCCGCCCGCGATTACCTCACGGCCTACCCGGACTGGCTGGCCGCGCAGCGCGGCTACGACTCCTCGGGAACCGACGTATTCGATTCCACGCCGCGTTACATTCGGAACCTTCGGGACATTTCGCAGTGGGTCCACGTGGACGCGCTCTACCAGGCCTACCTGCAGGCTTGTCTCATCCTCCTCGGGCTCGGCGCGCCGCTCTCGCCCGGGCTTCCGCCGGTCAAGTCGGTCACACAGATCGGCTTCGTGGAGTTCGGCGGCCCGCACGTCCTGAGCATGCTGACGGAAGTCGCGACGCGCGCGCTGAAGGCCGTCTGGTACCAGAAGTGGTCGGTGCACCGGCGGCTGCGTCCCGAGGTTTATGGAGGACGCGTTCACAACCACAAGACGGGAGCGGCTTCGTACCCGCTCCACCAGGAGATCCTCACGTCTCCCGTCCTCGACGCGGTCCACCAGGCGCACGGTACGTACCTGCTTCCGATGGTGTTCCCGGAAGGCTCGCCGACGCATCCGTCCTACGGCGCCGGTCACGCCACGGTCGCCGGTGCGTGCACGACGATGGTCAAGGCCTTCTTCGACGAGTCTTTCGTCCTTCCGAACCCGGTGGTGCCGGGCCCCGACGGGACGGGGCTGGTCCCGTATTCGGGACCTCCGCTCACCGCGGGCCACGAGCTCGACAAGGTGGCGGCGAACGTCGCGATCGGCCGCAACGCGGCCGGGGTCCACTGGCGGAGCGATTACACGGAATCGTTGAGGCTCGGAGAAGCGGTGGCCCTCGCCGTCCTCGAGGAGCAGAAGGCCTGCTACAACGAGCGGTTCCGGTGGACGCTGACGAGGTTCGACGGCACGACCGTGGCGCTCTGACGCGGCCGCTATCCTGAACCGGCGCCCGTGTCGTTCACGCCCGGGGGCCGTCCGCGTCCCAGAGCGTGGTGTCGCCGAAGGACTCGAGGACGGGCCGGATGAGCTTCGCGTCCCCCACCGCGGCGAGGATGCCGGTCGAGGGATCGAAAAACTCCGCCGCCACCTGGCACGCCTCCGGCCGCGACACCGCGCCCACGCGGTCGCGCCACGTTGCCCATTCGTCCTCGGGCAGCCCGTGGAGAAGCCGCGTGATCTCGTCCTGTGCGATGCCGCCGGGCGTTTCGCGCGGGATCGGAAAGCTGCCGAGCAGGTATTTTCGCGCCCGCTCGTGCTCCTCGCCGGTGGGCCCGTCCGCGGCGAAGGCCCGGATGAGGTCGAAGAGGCCCGAGCAGGCCTCGTGCGTCACTTCGGTCCGGCAGTCGATCGAGGCGCCGAACTGTCCGCCCGCGACGCGCGCGGCCAGAGACGAGTACGCACCGTACGTCAGGCTGCGCTCTTCGCGCAGGACGTGGAAGAGACGCGACGAGGCGCCGCCTCCCAGCGCCTGGTTCGCGACGAGGGCCGCCGGGAAGCGCGGGCTCCGGCGCTGGAGCGCCGGACGCGCGAACAGGAGGTTCGTCTGCACGGAGCCCGGCCGGTGCACGAGGTGGATCGAGAAGCCGTCGATGCGCGGCGGGGGAGGAACCGCGGCGGACGGAACGCCGGAGCCGGCGGGAAAACCCTCGAAAGCGCGGGCGCCCGCCCGGAGCAGGGCGTCCGGATCCGCCGCGCCCGCGAGGATGAGCGTGGCCCCCGCGAGCGGGAATCGGCTCGCTGCGAAATCCGCGACGCGGTCCCGAGTGAGCGCTTCGAGGCCCTTCTCCGTCGCCGTGAGGCGGCCGTAGGGATGGCCGGGATAGAGCCGGTCGAGGAGGCGTTCGCGGGCGAGGAAGTCGGGCTCGGAGCGCTGCTCGGCGAGAAAGTCGATCTGGCGTTTGCGGTTCTTCTCGAACTCGTCCTCGGGGAACGCGGACTCTGTCAGGACTTCGGCGAGAAGAGCGAGGCCGGCGTCGAGATCCTTTTCGAGGATGGAGAGGCGCGCGACCGACGAGTCGCTGCCGGCGGAGACCTCGAGGTGCGCCGCGAGGTCGTCGATCGATTCACCGAGAGCGCGCGCGTCGTGCCGCCGCGTCCCGCCGAGAAACGTCTCTCCGGTGATCTCGGCGGTGCCTTCGCGTCCCGGCGGATCGGCCGCGCTGCCCGCGCCCGGGAAAAGCACCGAGACCGACACGGTGGGGCGGCGCCCCCAGCGCGCCGCGCGGAGCGCGAGACCGTTCGCGAGCCGCGCCCCCGTGAAGGACGGCAGGAGGAAGGGCAGCGGGGGCAGGGGGGGCGGGGGCAGGCGGCGCGCAGCGCTCATGCGGCGTCCCTGGACTCGTCGGGCTCGCTCGGAACGACCGTCACGACCGAGCGGCGGGGCCCGACGAGAAGCCTCGCCGCGGCGTCGCGGACCACGGCCGCGTCCATCGCGAGGACCGACTCGACGTCCCGCGGGAAGAGCCCCGGATCGCCGTCGTAGAGGCCGTACTCGGAAAGCAGGAAGGCGATCGCCTGCGTCGTCTGCGTGGCGCGCACGGCGCTCGAAAGGATGAGTCGGCGCGCGCGCTCCATCTCGCGCGGCGTCGGCCCGTCCGCGGCGAAGCGCGCGAGATCTCCGAGGATCTCCGCCTCGAGCCGATCGAGCGTCACGCCGGGCCGCGCGAGGGCGAAGACGCGGAAGAGCGAGGGGCCGCGGCGCTCGTCGAGCGACACGGAGAGAGACAAGGCGAGCGAGTCGTCCTTCACGAGCCGGCGCCAGAGCCGTCCCGACTCACCGGCCCCGAGGATGCGTTCCACGACCGTGAGGGCGAAGAGGTCGGGATGGCGCCGTTCGGGCACCTTGAAGTTGACGTGCAGCGCCGGCATCGCCGCGTGGCGGTCGTCCACCGTATGCCGCCGCTCACCGGACGGGTCGGGCTCCGTGAACGCGAAGCGCCCCGGTGCCTCGCGCGGGGAAACGTCTGCGAAGGCCTTCTTCACGCGGCGGAAGGCGTCCGCGGGCTCGACGTCGCCCACGATCGCCAGGAGCGCGTTGGCTGGAGCGTAGTAGTGGAGGTAGAAGTCACGCGCGTCGTCGAGCGAGGCCGCCTGAAGGTCGTCCATGGATCCGATGACGGGGTGCTTGTAGGGGAAGGCGTCGTAGGCGAGCGCGTCGGCGGCCTCGAACGAAGGGGCGTACGGCTGGTTGTCCACGCGCAGGCGCTTTTCCTCCTTCACGGCCTCGCGCTGGTTGTCGAGCTTCTCCTGCGTGAGAACGAGCGCGCGCATCCGGTCGGCCTCGAGGAAGAGAGCGAGATCGAGCGACTCGGCGGGCATGGTCTCGTAGTAATTCGTCCGGTCCTCGGACGTCGTCCCGTTCATCGAGCCGCCCGCCTCGGCGACGAGACGAAAGTGCTCTCCCTTGCCGACGTTCTCCGAGCCCTCGAACATGAGGTGCTCGAAGAGGTGCGCGAATCCGGTCTTGCCGGGCGGCTCGACCCGGCTTCCGACGTCGTACGTCACGTCGACCGTCACGAGGGGAATCCCGCGCTGGGGCGACACGACGACCGTGAGACCGTTCGCGAGGCGCTCGACGTGAAACGGAACTTCGAGATCGAGGGAAGAAGCGATGGTGTCCTCCTCGGAGAAACCCGCGCCAGACGGGTGCGTAATATAGCGATTGTGTCGTGGCGACGTGCTCTTGCGCTTGCGATTCTCGCCGCCGGCGTCGCTTCCGCCGCGCCGGGAGAAGATGTTCCCGCACAAACGGAATCCGGCACGCCGAAATTCCGCTTCGAAGCGGTCCTTCACGACTACGAACCGGTCTCGAACCGGCACGAACGGTTCGCGGAGTTCTTCTACGGCGCTCTCGCAGCGGATTGGACGCGCGGGAATTTCTCCGCGAAGGCCGTGGTTCGCGGCCGCGACGGGCGCTTCCGCCCCTATTACGACGGCTCGGTCTGGCTCGAAGAGGGGTGGGCCTCCGTCGAGACGCCGATCGGCGCCGTGCGCGCCGGCAAGATCCCGCGCGACTTCGGCCTCGAGGACGAGTCGTTCCTGGGGACGCTGTTCTCGGCGAACGGCGTCACGCGGAATCCGGACTGGGGGGCCTGCCTCGCCGGCGAAAGGCGACTCCGCTACGACACGCTCGGCTGGAGCGCGCGGTACTTCGGCCAGAACGACCACGTGGGCTGGGAAGACGACGGACGCGGCGTCGAATCGGACGGCGCGCACGTTCTGCGCGACGGCCTGGAAGCGCGCGTCTTCTACCTTCTGAACCAGGGTCTCTGGACGGTCAAGCCCGGGCTCTCCGTCGCGTCCGCCCGGATCGGCGAACGCGACGGCGCGGCTTCGTTCCGGCGGACCGACGCCGCGGTCGACCTGACCGCGACGTTCGGGCCGTTCGCGCTCCTCCTCGAGGGTTTCACGCGCTCGGGAGGGCGCTGCGCTCCGGGAGCCGCGTGCCGGCTCGGCTACGACGACGCGACGGCGGCTCTCGCGGGGTTCCGCGCGGAGTTTCCCACCGTCACGTATCGATATCTCTATTCCGTGTGGCGGTATCGCGGGGCGGATGCCACCGAGCGGCTCCATCAGCCGGCGGTCGTCTGGATGCCGCGAAAGGGCCTTCTCGCGACGATCGAGTACAGTGCCCGGCTGATGACGACGATTTCGGGCACCGAGGTCGTCAAGGCCTTCCAGCTCGGTCTCTCGGTCGCATTTTGAGGTCCGCCGCCGCCCCTGCCTTCCCGAAATTCGCGTCTCACGCGTCCTCGAGGAGCTCATGACGAAACGAGTCCTGATCATCGGAGCCGCACTCGCGCTCGCCGCGCTCGCGGCGGTCTTGCTGTTCGCGCGCCGTGGGACGGCCGAGCCGAAATACCGGAAGGCGAAGGTCGACAAGGGGGACGTCGTCGCCACGGTGACGGCCACCGGGACGCTTTCCGCGGTGACGACCGTGAAGGTGGGGAGCCAAGTGTCGGGCATCATCGCGAAACTCCACGTCGACTTCAATTCGACCGTGAAGAAAGGTCAGCTCCTCACCGAGCTCGATCCGACGCCGTTCCTGCAGACGGTCGAGCAGCGGCGCGCGGATCTCGAGAAAGCGAAGGTGGAGCTCCGGAACGCGGAGATCTCGCTCACGCGCGCCAAGAGCCTGAATGCCCAGCAGCTCCTCGCGCAGTCCGACCTCGACGCCGCTCAGACGACACGGGACTCGGCCGCGGCCGCGGTCGCGCAGTCGCAGGCGGCTTTGAAGCAGGCCGAGACGAATCTGTCGTACACCCGGATCACGTCGCCCATCGACGGCGTCGTCGTGGACCGCCAGTACGACGTGGGCCAGACCGTGGCGGCCTCCTTCCAGGCGCCCGTCATCTTCACGATCGCGCAGGACCTCACGAAGATGCAGGTCCTGACGAACATCGACGAGGCCGACGTCGGGCGCGTGAAGGTAGGGCAGGAGGCGACGTTCTCGGTCGACGCTTTTCCGGACCAGCCGTTCCGCGGGGCCGTCTCGCAGATCCGCCTTTCGCCCCAGACCGTCCAGAACGTCGTGACGTATCCGGTCGTCCTCGACGTCGCGAACCCCGACCTCAAGCTCAAGCCGGGCATGACCGCGAACGTCCAGGTTCCCGTGGAGGTCCGCAAGGACGTCCTGCGCGTGCCGAACGCGGCGCTGCGCTTCCGGCCGGACAACGCCGACCTCGTCCCCGAGGCGCGAAAGGACAAGACGAAGGACGCGCCGGCCGCGGGGACCGCGTCGTCCGCGCCGTCGACGTCGCCGGCCGCTCCGGGAACGGGGCAGGTCGCGCCGCCTCCGATGCCCGCGGCGACCGGCGGCCGGCCCGGCGCGGCGGGAGGTCGCGGGCCGGGCGGGCGGCCGGGAGGGAGCGCGCGACCGGGAGGGGCCAGCACGGGGACGCTCTACGTCGAGGTCCCGGACTCGGGCGGGAAGCTGAGGCCCGTCACGGTGAGGACGCTGATCACGGACGGGAACCTGACCGCGATTCGGACGAACGACCTCAAGGAAGGCGACGAGATCATCGTGAGCCTCGCGACGGCCCGCGCCGGCGTGCCGGGCGGAGGGACGGGCGCACCGGGCGGCGGCGGACGCCGTCCGTTCTGAGAGAGCGCGGCTCATGGCGCGTCCCGTCATCGAGATCGAGAACCTCACTCGCGTCTACCGGATGGGCGAGACCGAGGTGCGCGCGCTCGACGGCATCACGCTGCAGGTTCTTCCGGGCGAATTCCTCGCCGTCATGGGCCCGTCCGGGTCGGGCAAGTCCACGTTCATGAACATCGTGGGCTGTCTCGACCGGCCGACCTCCGGCCGCTACGCCCTCGAGGGAGTCGACGTCTCCGGCCTCGACCGCGACGCGCGCGCGAGCATTCGGAACGACAAGATCGGGTTCGTGTTCCAGAACTTCAACCTCCTTTCGCGGACGAACGCCCTCGAGAACGTCGAGCTTCCGCTCCTGTACTCGAAGAAGTCGAAGATCACCGAGGAAGAGGCGCGCGACAAGGCGATGAGCTGCCTCGCGCGCGTGGGCCTCAAGGACCGGTGGGACCACACGTCGGCCCAGCTCTCCGGCGGGCAGCAGCAGCGAGTCGCGATCGCGCGCAGCCTCGTGAACGATCCGGCGATCCTCCTGGCCGACGAGCCCACGGGAAACCTCGACTCGAAGACCTCCGTCGAGGTCATGGCGATCTTTCAGGAGCTGAACGAAGAGGGAAAGACGGTCGTCCTCATCACGCACGAGCCGGACATCTCCGAATACGCCAGGCGGATCGTCACGTTTCGCGACGGAAGGGTCCTTTCCGACGTTCCGGTGGCGAAGAGGCGGCAGGCCGACCGCCCGGGTCCCGCGGAAGGAGCCGCGCCGTGACGAAGACCGGAAACATTCTGAAGGTCGCGTTTCGCGCGCTCGCGCGCAACAAGCTGCGCTCCCTCCTGACGGCGCTCGGCATCATCATCGGCGTCGCGTGCGTGGTCGCGACGATCGGGATCGGCGAAGGAGCCCGGCTGCAGGCCGAGAACCAGCTCAAGTCCCTGGGGACGAACTTCCTCATGATCTTTCCCGGCACGACGACCTCCTCAGGCGCGAGGGCCGGCTGGGGCTCGAGCTCCAAGCTCTCGGGCGACGACGTCGAGGCGCTGCGGCGCGAGGTGGAGACGGTCGCCTACGTGTCGGCGACGATCCGCACCGTCGCGCAGGTCATCTACGGGAACCAGAACTGGTCGACGTCGATCCAGGGCGGCGAGGTCGACTGGCCGCTCATCCGCTCCTGGAACCTCGCGCAGGGCCAGTTCTTCACGGACCAGGACAACCGGTCGGCGAGCAAGGTGTGCGTTCTCGGGCAGACCGTGAAGACGAATCTCTTCGGCGACGAGGATCCGATCGGCAAGACGATCCGCATCAAGAACATCCCGTTCAAGGTCGTGGGCGTCCTCGAGTCCAAGGGAGGATCCACGATGGGGCAGGACCAGGACGACATCGTCATCGCCCCGTACGAAACCGTGCGCAAGAAGATCATGGGGACGACCGCCGTCGGAGCGATTCTCGCGTCGGCGGCCTCGAACGAGCTCGTCCCGCGGGCTCAGGCGGAGATCACCGCGCTGCTGCGCCAGCGGCACCGCATCAACAAGGCGAGCGGCCAGGACGACGACTTCATGATCCGCTCGCAGACGGAGATGCTCCAGCAGGCCGAGGAGCAGAGCCGCACGATGAGCGCGCTCCTGTGGTCGATCGCGGGCGTCTCGCTGCTCGTGGGCGGCATCGGGATCATGAACATCATGCTCGTCTCGGTGACGGAGCGGACGCGCGAGATCGGCGTGCGGATGGCGATCGGCGCGAAGGGCGGCGACATCCGCGCGCAGTTCCTCGTCGAGGCGGTCGTCCTCGCGGTCACGGGCGGGGCTGTCGGGATCGGCCTCGGCATCGGAATCCAGCGTACGGTCGCGCGGTTCGCCGGCTGGCCCGTCTCGGTCCAGCCGAACGCCATCTGGCTGGCGTTCCTGTTCTCGGCCCTCGTCGGAATCACGTTCGGCTTCTATCCGGCCCTGAAAGCCAGCCGGCTGGATCCGATCGAAGCCCTGCGCTACGAGTGACCCGCAAACCGCGCTAACCTCTCCCCTGGTGAACCCGGAAGTGGGAGCGAATTTCGACGACTCCGGCCGTGTCCCGTCGGGCGACACGCCGGCCCTTCGGGATGTCGGCGCGTGGAACCCGCGCCGATCTCTCGTGGCCCGGCTCCTCTGGTACGTCGTCCCGGTCGCGCTCGTCCCGGCGGCTTTCTATTGGGTCATCGGGGATCGCATCGCCGTCGAGCAGCGGGAGAGCCTCCTCGAAACGCTCACCGTCGACGAGCGCCGCCACGAGGCCAAGACGCTTGCCGAGGACGCGGCCGACCGCGTCCGGGCCATCGGAAGCGCGGCCGGCGACGTCATCGCCATCGCCCGCCGATCCGCCGAAGAGGCGCGGCGCGCGCTGGAGGAGGGGCCCGACGAGAAGCTCCCGGCGGAAGCTCTCGTCGACGAGCCCGGTGGACTGATCCGCTCCCGGGATCGCGGCGTGAGCGCCGCGATGGTGAGCCGTCAACGCGGGCTCGTCGCCGAGGCGCGCCGGGATCTCGCCGCGACGCGCCGCCTCGAGGCCCTGTTCGTCACCCTCGGCCTCGGTCCCGCGGACATTTCCGCCCTGGCGATCCGGACGGCTTCGGGTGTCCTTCGCGTGGTTCCCGGGCTCGACCTTTCGCCCGGCGGAAGGCCCGTCGTCGATCCGGCGTTCGGGTTTCCGAGCGCCTCGGCGCGATCCCTGGTGAACGAAACCTCGGGGACGGAGTCGCCGCCCGTCATCTGGTCCGACGTGTACGAAGACACGTACGCCGGAAACGGGAACATCGTGTCGGCCGTCGCGCTCGTGAAGAGGCGGAACGGCCAACTCCTGGGGGAGGTCGGCGTGGACTGGGTCTTTCCGCGGATGCTCCAGGCAACGCAGGACCCGACACGGCCGGACGACGTCGAATTCGTGTTCACGGCGGACGGGCGGGCGGTCGTCGTCGTGCCGGAAAACCGGTTCCCCGCCGACCGGGTCCACGAGCTCGGCGCGATCGCGACGAAGTGGGGAGGCGGAACGTTCGAGACGGAGATCGGCGGACAGACGTTCCTGGTGGCGGCGCGTCACGTGCCGGACCTGAGATGGACGTACGCGAAGGTCTCACCGCGGGCCGGCCTTGAAAAAAAGGTCGCGGACCAGCTCCAGCCCATCTTCGCCGAGACTCTTCGTAAGCGCGCCGAGCTGCGGCTCTTCTACGTCGCCCTCGTCGGTTTGTTCGCCGCGGCCGTCGTCGTGGCGACGCGCCGGGCCCTCGAGCCGCTTCGCCGCGTGGCGCGCGTCGCCGACGCCGTAGCCTTCGGACGGCCGTCGCCGCGCCTCCCCGAGAGCGACCGGCTCGACGAGATCGGACGCCTCTCGAGGACGGTGGTGGACCTCGATCGCCGGGTGCGCTGGCGGATCGCTTCCATGGAGGGCGTTCACCGTCTCGCGCAGACGGCCGCTCTCATGACGCGCCCGGAGGAGACGTTCCAACAACTGACCCGGCAGATCGCCGCGCTCGTCGGCGCCACGAAGGCCTGGATCTGCCTCTGGGAGCCCGAGACCCGCTCTCTCGCGCTGACGCCGCCGGGCTTCGGCGTGCCCGACGAGGCCCTCCGCGGCCGGCACGTCGGCCTGAGCGATCAGAGTCTCGCGATCCTCTGCTACCGGACTGGTGAGACGTGCCTGCAGAACGACGTTGCGTCGGACCCGAGGCTCTCGAAAGTGCTTCTCAGCGCCCTCAAGATCGAGAAGAACATCGTCTTCGCGCCGCTCAAGGCCGAGGTCGGGATCCTCGGAGTCCTCGCCGTGGCCGACAAGCCCGGGGGCTTCGACGCGGAGGACCAGTCCGCGATCGACGGATATGCCGGCGAGGCCGCGCTGCTTCTCCGAAACGCGCGGCTCTACGAGGAGCTGCAGCGCAGCTACGAACGGCTTCGGGACGCTCAGCGGAACCGCGACTACTTTCTCCAGAACATCAACCACGAGCTCCGCACGCCGCTCACCGCCATTCTGGGCTGGAGCGAGGTCCTTGCGGAGGATCGGCCCGACCGGGAGACGACGCGGATCGCCGTGGACCAGATCAACCGGTCGACGCAGTTTCTTCTCGCGCTCATCTCCGATCTCCTCGACCTGTCGCGCTTCGAGGAGGGCCGCACGCGCCTCGAGCCCGAGGACGTGGACCTCGGTTCGCTCGTGACGGACTCCGTCGAGCCCGTCTCCGTCATGGCGGAGGCGAAAGGCATCCGGATGACGCTCTCCATGCCGCCGGGGAAGACGCCCGTTCGCCTCGACCCCCTCCGCGTCCGCCAGGTGCTGTGGAATCTCGTTCACAACGCGGTGAAGTTCACGCCGAAGGGCGGCGAGATCCGGGTCGAGGCCGGCGCCGACGACGGGGGAGTCACTTTCTCGATCTCCGACAACGGTGTCGGCATCGACGCGAAGGATTTGCCCTTCATCTTCGAGCGCTTCCGACAGCTCGACGGGTCCTCGACGCGGGCCTACCGCGGCATGGGTATCGGCCTCGCGCTCGCGAAGGCGTTCGTCGAGCTGCACGGCGGGACGATCCGGGTCGACAGCGCGCCCGGCATGGGCACGACGTTTCGCATCCGGCTGCCGAGGATCCCAAGCGGCGCGCCGGTGACGCCGGAGCCCCAGCAGGGAACATTGCTCTAGCGAGCTTCCGTTCCAACCGGGTCCGGGCGAAGGACAGGCTCTCGCCTGACGTAGAATCCGGCTCGTGACGCTTTTCACAAGCGTCCGGGGTGCCCGATGAAGACTCCTTCTATCCAGCCGCCTCTCGGTCCGGGAATCCCGTCGTCGGCGGGAGCCGACTTCCTCACGACGAAGCTCGACGTCGCCGTCCAGTGGGCGCAGTCGAACTCTCTCTGGCCGATGCCGTTCGGGACGGCGTGCTGCGCGATCGAGTTCATGTCCGTCGTCTCGTCCCACTACGACCTGGCGCGTTTCGGCGCCGAGGTCGTGCGCTTTTCGCCCCGCCAGTCGGACCTCCTCATCGTCGCCGGCACCGTGGTCGACAAGCTCGCGCCGGTCCTGAAAAAGATCTACGACCAGATGCCGGAGCCGAAGTGGGTCATCTCGATGGGCGTCTGCGCGTCCACGGGCGGCTTCTACCGCGCGTACCACGTCGTGCAGGGCATCGACGAGATCGTGCCCGTGGACGTCTACGTCGCGGGGTGCCCTCCCACTCCCGAGAACCTCATTTACGGAATCATGGAGCTGCAGAAGAAGATCCAGTCCGGGGAGCTGGCCCGCCACCGCGAGTCGAAGACGTTCGTTCCGATCCGTGTCGGCGTGGATCCCGACCTCTCGATTCCGGCCTACTCCGACGGCGTCATGGCCCACCTGCAGGGGAAGAAGGAGCTTCCGGAAATGCCCGAAACGGCCGAAGGCGAGGCGGCCTCGAAGGCCACGGCTCCGGCCGGGACGGACAAGCGATGAGCGCGACTCTCGCCGGGCCTTCCGCAATTTCATTCGGCCCGGTCCTCGATCAGAAGCTCGGCGGCCGCGTCCAGGTGGAGCCGCGGCCCGCGTTCGACATCCCGACGCTCGTCACGGACGCCGCGACGTTGAAGGAGGCCGCCCTTTTCCTGAGGGACGATCCCGCGACGGCGTACGACTTGTTCCTCGATCTCGCGTCCGTCGACCGTTCGAAGCTTCCGGGCGATCAGGCCCCGAAGGACGGGACCCGCTTTCAGGCGAACTACATCCTCTACTCGACGAAGCGGAACGCGCATCTCCGGTTGCGCGTGAACCTGCCCGCGAAGGATCCGGCCGCTCCGTCCCTCGTCGGCGTCTGGCCCGCCGCGAACTGGTTCGAGCGCGAGGCCTGGGACCTCATGGGGATCCGGTTCGAGGGCCACCCGAACCTTCAGCGCCTCCTCACGCACAACGGGTTCGTCGGTCACGCGCTGCGCAAGGACTACGACAAGAAGCAGCGCTGGCTGTGCACCGAGGAAGACCTCCTCCAGACGGAGCTCGCCGCCAAGACGGACGACCCGGCCGACATGTTCGAGACGATGACGCTGAACCTCGGGCCGTCCCACCCGGCGACCCACGGCACGCTCCGCGTCGTGATGCGCGTGGACGGCGAGAAGATCGTGGCGGCCGAGTCCGAGTGCGGGTACCTGCACCGCTGCTTCGAGGGAATGTCCGAGACGCACACGTGGGTGCAGGTCGTGCCGTACACCGACCGGCTCAACTACTGCTCGCCGATGATCAACGGCAACGGCTACGTGCGCGCCGTCGAGCAGATGCTCGGCGTCGAGGTCCCGCCGCGCGCGAAGGCCGCGCGCACGGTGTTGAACGAGTTCTCGAGGATCATGGACCATCTCGTCTGCATCGCGGCGAACCTCGTCGACATCGGCGCGCTCACGAACTACTGGTACGCGTACCAGCCACGCGAGGAGATCTACGGCCTTCTCGAGGCCTGCTGCGGCGCGCGCCTGACGTCCTCGTACGCGCGCATCGGCGGGCTCGCGAAGGACGTGCCCGAGAACTTCGTCGAGTGGTCGCGGTCGCTCCTGCCGGTGATTCGCGACCGGATGGCCGACGTCGACCGCCTCGTCACGAAGAACAAGATCGTCTGGAACAGGTTGCGCGGCACGGGCGTCGTCTCGAAGGAGCAGGCTCTCGCCTGGGGCTTCACGGGGCCGTGCCTGCGGGCTTCCGGCGTCGCGTACGACGTCCGAAAGGACAAGCCGTACGAGATGTACGGCGACGTGGACTTCGACGTCCCGATCTCGACGGACGGCGACAACTTCGCGCGCTACCTCGTGAGGATGGAGGAGATGCGGCAGTCGATGCGGATCATCGAACAGCTCGTCGCGCGGTTCCCGAAGGGGCCGATCAACTCCGACGACTACCGCGTCATCCTGCCGCCCAAGGAGATGGTCTACAACGAGATGGAAGCGCTCATCTACCACTTCAAGCTCGTCTTCGAGGGCGTGAAGGTGCCGGCGGGGGAGATCTACTCCTACACGGAAGGCGGCAACGGCGAGCTGGGCTTCTCGCTCGTGTCGGACGGCAGCGGTTTTCCGTACCGGATCAAGGTGCGGCCGCCGTGCTTCCCGCTCTTCGCGGCGTTCGAGAAGATCATCAAGGGCAGCATGGTGTCCGACGCCGTCGCCACGCTCGGCTTGCTGAACATCATCGCCGGCGAGCTGGACCGGTAGGCAGGAAGAACATGGCCGCACGCGTCGTCACCGTCAACGCTCCCGCCCCCACGCTCCTCGAGCGCCTCTATCTCCCGGAGATCTTCAAGGGCCTCGCGCGCACGCTGGGCCACCTCGTGAAGAACCTCGCAAACATCAAGGGCCTGCCGACGATCCAGTACCCCGAGATGCGCCGGAAGTACTCCGGGCGCTTCCGCGGACGCCACATCCTGAAGACGCGCGAGGACGGCACGCTCAAGTGCGTGGCCTGCTACATGTGCGAGACGGCCTGCCCGGCCGAGTGCATTTACATCGAAGCCGGCGAGCACCCGGTCCTCGCCTACGAGAAGTACCCGGTGAAGTTCGAGATCGACATGCTGCGCTGCGTCTTCTGCGGGTACTGCGTGGACGCGTGCCCGAAAGACGCGATCTGGATGACGAAGGACTACGAGCTGTCGTTCTTCGACCGCAAGAGCGCCGTCCTCGGCATCCCCGAGCTCACCGAGAAGGCGTCCGATACGGGCCCCGACGGCCCGGGGTACGGTTATCGGCCGTACGAGGGCGAGAGCCCGATGAAGAAGGCGGGGGAGTTCGAGCCCTCGGGCCTCGCGCTCCTGCCGGCTCTGGCCGAGCGCGGCCTCGCGATCAACCGCATGCCGCCCCCGTCGCCGCCGAAGCCCGCGCCTCCGCCGGCGACGGCCAAGGCGAGCTGATGGGGGACAAGGTTCGCGGATTTATACACCACGAAATGGCCATATCTGCCAATTCTCGCGGAAAAGTGGCCGGAGATGCCCACGTCCGTTGACGTCCAACGCCGGTTAGGCACCGCAACCACCACTTCTTTCCCGCGCAAGGAGATTCCAGATGACTGCATCCTCAGCAATCAAGGTCGGTCAGCTCTCGATTCGGTATCTACTGGACGGGGCGCGCACCGGTGCGATGGGAATGTTCGAGCTGTCAGTTCCGCCTGGATCAAATGTACCTCCACCGCATAGTCACTCCAATAACGAGGAGTGTGTCTACGTCCTGGAGGGAACCTTGCGTTACCGGGTAGGAGACACAACGCGTGATCTTGGTCCCGGCGACTCTATGCTCACGCCGAAAGGAACTGTTCACGGGTTCTCCAATCCGTTCTCTGCACTCGCCCGCGCGTTGATCGTCCTGTCCCCGGATATTGGCGCGCAGTACTTTCTGGATGTCGGGAGCGTCGTCAATACCGGGGTGCCGCCCGACAAGGCTGCTCTGGTCTCCGTGATGGCTCGTTATGGCTTGGTTCCGGCTGCCCCTAGCGGTGCCTAACACCGCTGCAGCGGGCTGCCTACGCTCGCTGACCTTGATATCGTTAGACTTGTTCCGCATTCTTTGCCAGGCACCCTTTTCGTAAGGAGATCGCCTTGAAGACACGTTCGGCTGTTCTCGCAGCAACCCTCATTCTCATGGGCTTTTCAACCTCAGCGGACGACAGCGAAGCGGTCGGTCGAGCCCAGGTTGCAGCCAAGAGCTGGCTCGCGCTCACCGATAGCGCCAAATACGGTCAGAGTTGGGACGACGCAGCGTCCTTCTTTAAGGGAGCCGTCACAAAGGCCGACTGGGAGAAGGCTGTCAAGGGCGTCCGCTCGCCACTCGGCGCCGTGAAGGCCCGAAAGGTCAAGTCGGCCACCTTCACCCGCACTCTTCCTGGCGCCCCGGATGGCGAGTACGTCGTCATTCAATTCGAATCACAGTTCGAGAACAAGGCCGCCGCCATCGAGACCGTCACGCCGATGCATGAGAAGGATGGCGCTTGGAGGGTCTCCGGCTACTTCATCAAATAGGCGAGGCAAGTCTAACTACTCGTTACAAAAGCCTCACTTCGCTCGCAGCCGAGCTTGATATCGTCAGGCGTCGGAGAGACCGTGGGGTGCGCACTCCAGCGGATCCCCCGATTGAGACGTCTTGGAGGATTTTTTGGAGATCAGGGCCGATGGAAGAGCAAACCAGACTCGAGCGATGGCGTTGCGTCGGTATCTGTTCGCGTCGGGCAGAGCTGTGGCGAAGGACCGCGGCAAGGACCTCCGTCGCGAGCGCGCGAGAGGAGGCTCGTGCGCGGGCGAATGAGGCCGCTTACCTGGCCGATCTGCTTGCGAGCGGCGCAGAGCTATCCGAGTTCACTGTGGCCAGCGATGATGCCGACGCCTGACCCGCGACCGCAGCCGATTCGCTTCGCTCGCCGCCGCGCGCAATCTCGGAAGGTGGCACAAACATGAAGTCACGTTTCAATCTAGGCCTCGTCACGGCACTCGCGATCGCAACGCGAGTTGTGTACGCAAAGGAGCCGCCGTCCGTTGCCGCATCCGTCGCAGGCTGCTATGCGCTCAAACTCGACCCGTGGCAACCGCGGCTCGAGCTCGGCCGTGACGAGGAGCTGGCGATCACACCCCCTTCCCATCTCGAGCTCCGTGCGTCGAAGAGCACCGAGGGCTGGTCGAAAGGGCGTTACATCCTTCTGCCGGCCCTCGGGAAGCGCGCGTTTCATTCCGGTATGTACTGGCACTTCAAGAAGGGCCGTGAGATCGAGCTCGTGTTCACGACGGGCCATAGCGGTCTCGCCATGGCTCTCCGACGGTCGGCGGAGAACCTCTCCGGCACCGCCGAGACCTTCTGGGACTCGCCGCGCGCAAAGCAAACAACGAACGTCGTTGCCACCCGTGTGCCCTGCCAGGAGAGTCCTCCAAAGTAGCGCGGAGCAACCGATGTACACGAAGCGCCAGAGTTCCCTGGCATGCATGAAGCCGCAGGTCTGACCCCATGGACATCCTGCGCGCAATTGGAAACACGTCGATGGTCGGGCTTCGCAAGGTCGTTCCGCCTCATTGTGCGGACATCTTGGTGAAGCTCGAGTGGGAGAACCCCACCGGCAGCATGAAGGACCGGATGGCGCGGGCCGTGATTTCGCGGGCGGAGGAGGACGGGCGCCTGAAGCCCGGGGACACCGTCGTCGAGTACACCGGCGGAAGTACCGGGGCATCGCTGGCGCTGGTCTGCGCCGCCAAAGGCTATCGTATCCGGCTCGTCAGTTCCGATGCGTTCAGCCGGGAGAAGCTGGATCACATGGCGGCGCTTGGCGCGGAGCTGACGCTCGTCCGAAGCGAAGGGGGCAAATTCACGAAGACACTGTTCCTGGACATGATCGAAACCGCCCGCCGGTTGAGCCGGGAGCCTCACACCTACTTTACCGACCAGCTCAACAACCAGGACACCATCGCGGGCTACCACTCGCTGGGGGAAGAGATCTGGAGTCAAACGAAGGGGGAGATCGACGCTTTCGTTCACTGCGTGGGTACGGCGGCGTCTTCGCGCGGGGTCGCCACGGTACTGAAGCGATACAAGCCGAGCGTCAAGATCGTCGCCGTCGAACCGGCAGAGTCCTCGGTGCTGCGGGGAGGTACGCCGGGACCTCACAAGATCGAGGGAATTGGAATTGGCTACACGCCTCCACTCTGGGAGCCGTCTCTCGCGGACGACGTCGTGCCCGTCAGCACAGACGACGCGGAGGACATGGCGAGGCGTCTTGCACGAGAGGAAGCTCTCTTCGCGGGGACGTCCTCCGGAGCAAACGTCGTTGCCTCGATTCAGGTGGCAAAGCGGCTGGGGCCAAATGCCAGGGTGGTCACGCTCATGGTGGACTCCGGCCTGAAGTACCTGAGCACCGATGTTTACAGAAGTGGATAAGACGCGCCCTGCATCGCGGCTTGCATCGCCCGATTCGACGGGACCTTCCAGGAAGATGGGTGAACGATTTCTGGCGTGGTTCTCTCCGCACTTCCTGTGGCTCCCCATCCTCGCCGGCACGTTGCTCGCTTCCTCCCTCTACTTCGTCTCGGAACGGACGGGCGTCAAATGGCAGGAATTTCGGGGCCCCCGAGCTGCACTGCCGCTTTCGCCGCTTGAAAGGCTCTATCAATTCAATATCGACCAGCCGGGCTGGCTGGCGCTCATCGAGAAGTTTCCCTCCTATTACGCCGAGGACAATTTTCGGGTCAACCGGCCAGGCTATCCCGCACTCGTGTCGGGGCTGGCCTGGATCGGCCACGGGGTCGCCTCCTTGATTCCCGGCGAAGGACAGAGCTCTCCGGGAGGCCTGTCGCTGACAGAGGTGATCGTCTGGGGCCTGTTGGTCAACTGGCTCTTGTATGTCGGCTCGGTTTTCGGCTTTTATCACCTTCTCCGGGGCTGGCAGTGCGACGTCGAGGTCGCCGGCTTGGCCGCGGTGCAATTGGCGCTGTCCCCCTTCCTCCATTGGGCGATGCTGCCGATTTCCACGAACCTGGTGGCCTTCCCGATCGCCGTGGCAGCTCTCGGCCTGATGACCTGGAGCGGGATGGCGCCAAGCGCGGCAGGCGAGTATCGGAGGGGGGCCTTCCTCGGGATCGCTCTGGGGCTGATGGTCCTCACGAAAGCGCAATACGACGTCCTGCTCACGGGATGGTTGGTGTTGGCGGGGTTGCGCCGATGGCGCATCGTGCTGACGTCGCTTTTCGCCCACGGACTCGTGATCGGTGGATGGATCGCCTTCGTCGGCTGGCGGGGCTGGGTGTTTGCGAGTCCCGAGGTGACCGTTTATCGCCAGGGTTTCTGGATTTGGGAAGAGTTCGGCGGATGGCGGCTCGCGCAACAGGTGGCTTACCTGGGGACCTTCGTGAAGGAATATGCGACGGACCTCGTTCTGGCGTTCGGCCCTGTGGTGCTGGCCGCACTGGCGGTCGGAGCCTACCTGCTGTTTTCAAGGGGCTCGACGCGCGTTCTCGGGATGCTCGGCGTCGCGCTCGCGATCAATGTGCTGAGCGTCTTCGCGATACGCCGGTATTACGGGGTGTACGTGGCGGAGATCTTCTTCGCGGTCTATCCACTGGCGGCGTGGGGTGTGTGGCAAGGCATGAGGAGGGTCGCCGGCGCTCGCCGGAGAGCGCTCTGGTGGGCATACGTCCTCGCATCCTTCCTGATCACGTGGAGGATCTACTGGGTGCCGGAGTTCAGGTTGAGGTGGTGAGCACCGCCCGGTCACGTCACCAGACGAGGCGGGCTCCCAGGCGAAGCTGATAGGGCCGCCCGGACCCGTCGAGGGGCAGGAAACTGCCGGCGGCGCGGGGGCGGGTGTCTCCCAGCCCCTGGCTCGCGTCGGGCGGGATGGCCTTCAGGAATATCTCGTTCAACTCGATCGCGGGCTCCAGGCGCACATGCCCCTCGGGAGTGGGAGCGCCGAGCGTGAACAGCGAGTCGGGGTCGCCCTGCTGGTGAAACAGGCGCTTCTCCTCGGGCAGCCCCGAGAGGTCCAGGACCGGAAGGGGAATCGGCGCGAGAGCAAAAAGGCGGAAGCGCTCGATGAGCGGGGAGCGCGGCTGAGGGACCGGCGCTTCCGGCGCGGAAGCTGACGGCTCGGCCCCGCCGGCCGAGAGGGCCGGGATCAGGGCGAAGACGAGGACCATCGCGCGCCTCGACATGTCCGGAAGAGGAATTATCCGCCCGATCACGGCGGGCGGCGCGGATTTCGCGGACGGTCCGCGGGCTAGTGGAGGTAGGAGCCGCCGTTCAGGGGAATGGAGATGCCGTTCGCGTAGGAGCCGAGAGGGGACACGAGGTAGAGCACGGCGTTCGCGACGTCGGCCGTCGAGGCGACGCGGCCGAGCGGGATCTGGGAGAGGACCTCGGCCGCGTGCGGGCCGTCCAGGGCCTCGCGGACGGCCTCCGTGCGCACCCAGCCGGGACAGATCGCGTTCGCCGTGATCCCGTGCGGCCCCTCGTTGCGCGCGAGGCAGCGAGCGAGGTTCACCATGCCGGCCTTCGAGACAGCGTAGTCCGGATGGTCGGTCTCGGCCCGGAACGCCGAGCGCGAAGAGATCATCACGATTCGTCCCCAGGACCTCTCGCGCATCGCGGGCAGCGCGAGGAAGCTGAGGTGCGCGGCTGCCTCGAGGTTCACGGCCATCGTCTCGCGCCACCGCGCGAGCCACGCCGCGTCGTCGGTCTCCTCGAACGCGTTCCTCCGGTAGAAGCCCGCGTTGTTCACGAGAATCGAAGGGGGACCGAGCCCGGCAACGACCTCGCGGTAGAGCCGGCGTCTCTCGTCCTCCGACGCGACGTCGGCCGGGACGAGGAGCGGCGCCGCGAGACCGGCCGCGGTGATCGACGCCGCGACGGCGCGCGCCGAGTCGTGGGACTTTCGGTAATGCAGCGCGACACGCGCGTTCGCGGCCGAGAGCTGCCGCGCGATCGCGGCGCCGATGCCGCGCGAACCCCCCGTCACGAGGGCGATGCGGCCCTCGAGGTCCACGGTCACGCCGGCCGTCACGCCAGCCCCCCCTCGCGGCGCTTGCGCGCGCGCGCGAGCGCGCCGACGGCGCCGACGAACTCTCCATGCGGGAGGAAGCGGGCCCGCGCGCCGCCCACCGACGTCGCGAACGCCAGGATGTCCTTCAGGGCGACGTTGCGAATGAGCGTCGAGCCCGCGTACACGACGTCGAGAGGGCCGGGCGTGGCCTCCTGCTTCGACAGGGCCGCGGCGAGGAGCGCGACGTTCTCGCCGACGAGGCCCGTGATCGCGTGCGCGATGTCCCGCGAGTCGCGGGAGGACACGCGGCCGAGGTTCGAGGCCGTGAGATTCCCCTGGAGGGGGATCTCGCCCGACTGGTAGAGGTCCCTGACGAGCAGGTCGATCCGCCGCCGGTCGCCCTGGCCGGCGAGCGTCGTGAGCGCGTCGTGGTCGACCTGGCCGAGGAGAAGCTGCCCGAAGCCGCGCAGCGTGCCGCCGCCGAGACCCGTGCCTCCCGCGCGCGCCACGCGGCCCTCCCCCCCGACGCGCAGGATCGAGGTCCCGGTTCCGAGGCTGACGAGCAGGTGGGGCATCGTCGGGACGAAATCGGCCCGCGCGAGGAGGATGCGTTCGCCCTCGCCCCAGGCTTCGAACTCGTCCGTGAGCAGGATCTCTCCCGGGTACTTCAGAACTCTTTGGAGGCGGCTCGAGCCCGCGCCGGTGGCCGCGAGAGACGCATCCGGGTGCCGGCCCAGGAATGCGGAGAGTGCGGCCGCGTCGCTGCTCGGGCACACGAGCGTCTGAAAGGTGCTCGGGTCGTCGAGCGCCGCGCCCGCCGCCACGACGACGGCTTTCGCGAGCGTTGCGCCGACGTCGAGGCCCACTTCCTCGCTAACCTTCCCCATCAGGACTTCCGCGGCGCGGCCGCCGGCAGGTTCAGGCTCGAAAGGACGCGCGAGGCGATTTCCCCGTAGCCGCTCGGCCCCGGATGGAAGCGGTCCGGCGAGAGACGGTCCGGCCGCTCGTCGAAGAGGTCGGCGGTCGGCACGACACTGGTGCCGGAGACCGAGTAACTCGCCTCCTCGAGGGCCACGTTCCACTTCAGGAGCGTCTCTTTCGCCATGCGCCTGTCGAAGCTCTCGGGGAACGGGTTGTAGAGACCGAGGATCCGGATGGGGGCAGATGGATTTGATTCTCGGAGAAGAGGAAGGATTCTTTGGAGGTTGAGAGAGGCGGCGTCCAGGGCCGCCTTCGTCGGGTCGGCGGCTGTCTCGGCGGGCCCGGCGGCAGCCGATGCGGGAATCGAATGGCTGAGGTCGTTCCCCGAGATCGACATGAGGATGAGCTGCGCCTGACCGATCCGGCGCCGCGCGTCCGGCTCGCTGACCTTTCTGAGCAAATCCCCCGTCTCGGCCCCGTCGACTCCGAGGTTGTCCACGGAGACGGTCATCCCCGACTTCCGCAGCGCCGAGGCGACGCGCTCCGGGTATCCGCCGCCGCCCGTCTCGTCGCCGGTGCCCCGCGTCAACGAGTCGCCGAGCGCGACGATGCGGAAGACGCCGTCAGCCGGCGCGGCCGCCGGGGAGACCGCCGGCGTCGGAACGAGATTGGCGGAGGCATCCACCCGCTCGCCGAGGCGGCCCTGGAGCGCCGCGGCGAAGCCCGCGGCGAGGACGGCGGCGGTCGCGAGACCGAGCGCGGCAGGGAAGAACCACAGGAAGAGGCGGCGGCCGGTGAGCGTCACCGGGGCGTATTGTGCCGGAAGGCGAACCCGCGCTTGACGCAGGGCGTACAACATGGGCGTGAGCGCCTCCGACGTCGTCCTGTCCGCGGAAGGGCTCGCGAAGCGCTATGGCGAGCGGGAAGTCGTCTCGGACGTGTCCATCGCGCTCCGCCGGGGCGAGGTGTTTGGATTCCTCGGGCCGAACGGTGCGGGAAAGACGACGACGATCAGGATGCTCGTCGGCCTCGTGAAGCCCACGCGGGGCCGCATCGTCATCGACGGGCACGATCTCGAACGGGAGTTCGAGGCCGCGATGCGCCGCGTGGGCTGCATCGTGGAGACACCGGACCTCTACAAGTTCCTGACGGGGCGCGAGAACCTCGAGCACTTCGCGCGCATGCTGGGAGACGGGGCGGCGGGGCGAATCGACACTCTCGCGGCCCTCGTGCACATGGACGGCCGCCTCGACGGCGTCGTGCGCACGTACTCGCTCGGCATGCGCCAGCGCGTCGGCATCGCGCAGGCCCTCCTGTCCGACCCCGCCGTTCTCATCCTCGACGAGCCGACGAACGGCCTCGATCCGGCGGGCATCCGCGAGATGCGCGAGCTCGTGCGGCGGCTCGCGGGCGAGAGCGGCCTCGCGGTCTTCGTGTCGAGCCACCTGCTTTCCGAAGTCGAGAAGATGGTGGACCGCATCGCGATCGTCCACCGCGGGCGCACGCTCGCGGCCGGGACGCTTGCCGACCTGACGGACGGCGGCACGCGCGGGCTCGAGGAGCTCTTCCTCGAGCTGACGGGCGGGGAGACGGTATGAGCGCCTGCGGTCGGAGAGTGCGATGCGGGTGATGCTGGGATTGATCGAAAACGAGTGTTTGAAGATTCTCAGAAGGAGGAGATTTCGCATCGTTCTGATCGTTCTGGCGGCCCTCCTTTGTCTGGTCGTTTTTGCCCAGAACCGCCAACTGCGGAATCAGCGGCGCGATCACCCCGAGCGCGACTGGCGCGCGCAGGTCGAAAAAAGGGCTTCGGACCTCGAACGGCAAATGAACCAGAGGCGGAGCATCCCGGAAAACTGGAAGCGCTGGATGCGCTACGAGTCGGGGAGACTCCGCTATTACCTTTCCAAGAATCTCAATCCGAATGAACTGACTGGACCGGCGTTTACTCGCGGCTTCGCGGGCGTCGGGAGCGTGCTCCTGATCCCGCTCCTCATCGCAGTCTTCGGAGCCGACCTCGTCTCGTCGGAGTTCGCGGAGGGCACGATCACGCTGCTTCTCACGCGGCCGGTCGCCCGCTGGAAAGTGCTGCTCTCGAAGGTCGTCGCGATGATGCTCTTCACGACCCTCACGCTCCTCGCGGCGTTCTTCCTGGCCTGGGGCATCTCCGGAGTCGCGTTCGGCTGGTCGGGGTGGGGCGCGCCGATGCTCACGGGCTTTCGGCTCGGCCCGGGCGCGGCGGGCGGCTTCGACCTCTCGAACGTGAGGAACCTCCCGCTCTGGCAGGACACGTTCGCCGCGTGGGGCCTCGCCTGGTTCTCGGCCCTCGCGGTCGGCTCGATCACGCTGCTCCTCTCGGTCGTGTTCCGGTCGGCCGCGGCCGCGATGGGCACGATGATGGCGACGCTCGTGGGCGGCACGATCCTCTCGCGCGTGGCCTCCGACTGGGACGGCGCGAAGTGGTTCTTCGTCACGAACCTCCCGCTGCCCGACTTCTACGCGGGAATGCCGACGCCGTTCGAGGGAATGACCCTCACGTTCTCGGTGTGGGTTCTCCTCGCCTGGGCGGCCGCGTCGCTCGTGGCCGCGTTCCTCCTGTTCATGCGGCGCGACGTGACGGCGTAGCTCGGTAGGTTCAGCGCGCGGAGGCGGGGGCGGGCGGCTCGGCGGGTCGCGCCGGCTGCAAGGAGGGGGACGGTGGGGAGGAAGGAGCGGGCGGCGCCGACGGTGCGGGCTTGGACGGGACGGGAGCCGAGGGAACGGACGAGCCCTTTCGCGAGGACGGCGCGGCGGCAGGAGGCCGCGAGACCGGTTGCGGCTTCGCAGCGGGGGGAGGGGCTGCCGGCCGGGGAGGCGGCTTGCGGGACTCCGTCCGCTGTTTCACATAGCCGGGCCAGCCGCGTCCGGCGAGCTGCACGGCGGCGGCCTCCGCCTCCGCCTTCGCTTCGTATGGGCCCGCGAGGAGCCGCGTGAGCGGCGGGCCGCCCTTTTGCGCGAGCGGCTCGGTCGTGACGGGAAAGCCCGCCTTGCGGATCGACTCGGCCATCTGCCTGAGGAACGCGGAGTCGGCAAGGGCGGCAACCTGCACAACCCAGTCCGCCCGCGCGCCGGCCGAGGCGAGCAGCGCCGCGAGGAGGGCAAGGCGGATGAAGGGCTTCATCGCCACGTGCGGTCGGCGAGCGCTTCGCTCGTGTCGGCCGCCGAGGACGACGCTCAGCCCGCCCCGGGCGGCACGCCGCGCGCTCGCGAGGCCGAATCCGGAGGAGCCGCCCAGGATGACGGCCCAGTTTCCCCGGAGACGAACGCCGGAATTCGTCACAGCCTGCCTTCCCCGTCGTGCTCTCTCGAAGCCTGAACCGATGGTAGCACCCGGGTCGGCGCCGATCGGACGGCCTAGAATGGCGCCTTCATGGGCGACTCCTCCGCTTCTCCCGTCCTGAACGCGATGCTCGAGGAATTCGGCGACAACGCTCCGTTCGCGCTCGAGCTCTACGCCCAGTACCGGCTCGAGCCGGCCTCGGTCGGCGAGAACTGGAAGCAGGCATTCCAGGAAATCGAAGAACGCGTCCCGCACGAGATGACGGGCCGGATATTCCGGCCGCTCGAGCCGGTTCCCGAGCTTCCGCCCGCCGCCGCAGAGGCGCCGGTTCCCTCTCCGCCCGCAGGGCCCGGGCGGCCTCCCGCTTCCGGCCCGCGCGCCGGTGAGCAGGCGGTCGCGATCTCCGGCGGCGCCGCCACGATCGTGAGGAACATGGAGGCGTCGCTCGGCGTTCCGACGGCCGTCACGAACCGCGTGATCAGCGTCAAGACGATGGAGGAGAACCGCCGAATCCTGAATCGGCACCGCGAGGCGCTGGGCCTCTCGAAGGTCTCGTTCACGCACTTCGTCGCGTGGGCGATCGTGCGCGCTCTCGAGAAGCACCCAGGGCTTAACGACGCCTACGGCGAAGCCGCCGGCAAGCCCGTGCGAATCCGCAAGGCGGCCGTGAACCTCGGCATCGCGATCGACATCACGAAGAAGGACGGCACGCGGAGCCTCCTCGTCCCGAACGTCAAGGGCGCCGAGAAGCTGTCCTTCGGCGAGTTCCTCGAGGCGTTCGACGGCATGGTCGCGAAGGCTCGCAAGGGGACGATCGAGCTGGCCGCGTTCCAAGGCACGTCCATCACGCTCACGAATCCCGGCACGATCGGGACGACGGCGTCGGCGCCGCGCCTCATGCCGGGGCAGGGCGCGATCATCGCGACGGGCGCCATGGGCTATCCGGCGGAGTTCCAGGCCATGCCCGAGGAGGCGCTGTCCGCGCTCGGCATCTCGCGCGTGATGAACGTCTCTTCCACGTACGACCACCGCATCATCCAGGGCGCCGAGTCGGGCCAGTTCGTCGGCTCGCTGCAGGAGCTTCTCCTCGGGGGCGACGGCTTCTACGAACGCATCTTCGCGGACCTCAAGGTGCCGCACCGGCCGATGCGCTGGGAGAAGGACGCGTCGACGCCGCTCTCGCCGGCCGGCCGCGGCCTCGAGGCCGTGGAGAAGCAGGCGCGCGTCCTGCAGCTCATCAACGCGTACCGCGTGCGCGGCCACCTCGTGGCGGACCTGAACCCGCTCGGCAGCGACTCGGTGCCCTACCACCCCGACCTGGACCCGGCCACGTACGGCTTCACGCTGTGGGACCTCGACCGGCCGTTCATCACGAACGGCCTCGGCGGGAAGGACAAGGCCACGCTGCGCGAGATCCTCGAGGTCCTGCGTCAGACGTACTGCGGGAAGATCGGCGCCGAGTTCATGTACAACCCGGACCCCGCGCAGAAGCAGTGGCTCATCGACCGCATGGAGTCGACGCGCAACCGCACGCTCCTCTCGATCGACGACCGGCGGCGCATCCTGAAGAAGCTCGTCGAGGCCGAGAGCTTCGAGAAGTTCCTGCACATGAAGTACGTCGGCCAGAAGCGCTACTCGCTCGAAGGCGGCGAGGCCGCGATCCCGCTCCTCGACCGCCTGCTCGACCGGGCGGCCGAGGCCGACCTCGGCGAAGCCGTCATCGGCATGTCGCACCGCGGGCGGCTCACCGTCCTCACGAACACGGTCGGCAAGCCGGTGGGGAAGGTCTTCGCGGAGTTCGAAGGCGAGGTGGATCCCGAGTCGATCCAGGGCTCGGGCGACGTGAAGTACCACCTCGGCGCGTCCGGCACGCACGTGGCGCCCGGAGGCGCGCGGCTGGACGTGTCGCTCGCCCCGAACCCGAGCCACCTCGAGGCCGTCGATCCCGTCGTCGAGGGTATGGTCCGCGCGAAGCAGACTCATCTCGGGGAAGACCGCGAGCACCGAAAGGTCCTGCCCGTCCTCCTGCACGGCGACGCGGCGTTCGCCGGCCAGGGAGTCGTGGCCGAGACGATCAACATGTCGCAGCTCCACGGTTATCGCACGGGCGGCACGGTGCACGTCGTCGTGAACAACCAGATCGGCTTCACGACGAACCCGGCCGACGCGCGCTCGTCGCCGTACTGCACGGACGTCGCGAAGATGGTGCAATCGCCGGTCTTTCACGCGAACGGCGACGACCCCGAGGCCGTCGTCCACGTCGTGGACATCGCGATCGACTACCGCAACACGTTCCGGCGCGACGTCGTGATCGACCTCGTCTGCTACCGCCGCTACGGCCACAACGAGGGGGACGAGCCGAGCTACACGCAGCCCCTGATGTACCAGAAGATCAAGGGACACGCCTCGGTCGCGCACCTCTACGGCGAGTCGCTCGTCAAGCAGGGGCTCCTCGCCGCGGCCGAGGTGGACGGACTGTGGGCGGGGGAGAAGGCCGGGCTGGAGCGCGCGTACGACGAAGCGCGCGGAACTCCGAAGGCTTCCTTCGTCGACTCGCTCGCGGTGCCCCCCGCGCAGCGCCTCCACCCGGAGGGCGATGCGCGCGCGCGCCTCCAACGCATCGTCCGCGCGGTCTCGACGGTGCCCGAGGGCTTCGAGGTCCACCCGAAGCTGAAGCCCCTCCTCAGGAAGCGCGCCGAGTACGGCAGCGGGAAGCCCGACATCGACTGGGCCGGCGGCGAGATGCTCGCCTTCGGGATGCTGCTCCTGCAGGGAACGCCCGTGCGCCTTTCGGGACAGGACTCCGGCCGCGGAACGTTCAGCAACCGCCACGCCGTCCTCGCGGACGTCGCGAGCGGCGCGGAATGGGTCCCGCTCAACACGATCGCGACCGAGCAGGCGCGCTTCGAGGTCATCGACAGCCTGCTCTCCGAGAACGCCGTCATGGGCTTCGAGTTCGGCTACGCCGTGGCCGACCCGTCCACGCTCGTCCTGTGGGAGGCGCAGTTCGGCGACTTCGCGAACGGCGCGCAAGTCGTCATCGACCAGTTCATTTCGGGCTCGGAGCAGAAGTGGAATCAGCGCTGCGGTCTCGTGCTGCTGCTGCCGCACGGACAGGAAGGGCAGGGGCCGGAGCACTCCTCGGCGCGCCTCGAGCGCTTCCTCACGCTGTGCGCCGAGGACAACTTGCGGGTCGCGAACGTCTCGACGCCGGCGCAGTACTACCACCTGCTGCTGAGGCAGATGGCGCGCGAGGACAAGAAGCCTCTCGTCGTCATGACGCCGAAGAGCCTCCTCCGCCACCCGAAGGCGGTGTCCACGCTGGACGACCTCGCGGACGGCGCTTTCCACCCGGTGCTCGACGATCCGGCATTCAAGTCCGGCGACACGACCGCCGTCCGGCGCGTCGTCCTCACGAGCGGCAAGGTCGCTTACGACCTCCTCGCGGCGCGGGACAAGGCGGGGAAGGGCGACGTCGCGATCGTGCGGCTCGAGGAGCTCTATCCGTTCCCGGGGCGCGATCTCGGGCAGGCCCTCTCGGGCTACCCGCGCGACGCGGAGCTCGTCTGGGCCCAGGAAGAGCCCCGCAACATGGGCGGCTGGCGCTTCGTGCGCGAGCAGTTCCTCGACGGCAACGTCGAGGGCGTCGATTCCGCGCGCTCCCTCCGCTATATCGGCCGCCGCGAGCTTGCGAGCCCCGCCCCTGGCTCCCACCACACGTTCCAGACCGAGCAGGACGCGCTCGTGGCCGAGGCGATGCGTCTGGGGACGAGGGAAAAGGCGACGGCGTGAGATTCACGAAGCTTCTTCGCCGCCTGACGGTCCTCGGCTGCGCCGCCCTTCTCGCCGGGCCGCCCGCCGGCGCCGCGGACCGCGCCGACGTCCTCAAGGCGGCGCGCGAGGTCGCGCGGAAGGCGCGCTATGCCACGTTCATTACGATCGGAGAGGACGGCCAGCCGCAGGCGCGCATCATGGACGCGCTCGGGCCGGACGAGGATTTCAACGTCTGGCTGGGGACGAATCCGGCCACGCGCAAGGTCGCCGAGATCGCGAAGAACCCGCGCGTGACGCTCACGTTCTTCGACCCGTCGCTCCCGGCGTTCGTGACGCTGCTCGGGAGCGCGATCGTCGTGACGGATCCGGCCGTCAAGGCGCAGCACTGGAAGGAAGCGTGGGCGCCCTTCTACAAGAACGAGCACCGGGGCGCGGACTTCGCCCTGGTGAGGTTCGTCCCGCGCCGGCTCGAGATCGTGAGCGAGGCGCACGGATTCGTCAACGCTCCGGGGAACTGGCGGCCGGTGTCGGTCGAATTCCCGGCGAGGGCGCCGGCACCCTAGTCGCCGCGCCCGCGCGTCGCGCGATACTGTCGCCGGCGGAAAGGTCGCCTTCACGATGCCCCCCCACCTTCTCAAGACGCTCCCGGGTCCCTACCGGCTCTACCGAGGGGGCGAGATCCCCGAGGTGACGCTCGCGTACGAGACGTGGGGAACGCTTTCGCCCGCGAAGGACAACGCTCTCCTCCTCACGACGGGTCTCTCGCCCAGCAGCCACGCGCGCTCGAACTCGCTCAATCCCGAGCCCGGCTGGTGGGAAGACATGATCGGGCCGGGGAGGCCTCTCGACACGAACCGCTGGTTCGTGATCTGCAACAACTCGTTCGGGTCGTGCCTCGGCTCGACCGGCCCCGCCTCGACGGACGCGCGCACGGGCCGGCCGTACCGGCTGACGTTCCCGTGCGTGTCCATCGAGGACATAGCGACCACGAGCCGGCTTCTCCTGAAGTCGCTCGGCATCCACCCGGTCGCCGCCGTCGTGGGCTCCTCGATGGGCGGGATGACCGCGCTGGCCTACGGCGTCCTGTTTCCATTCGAGGCCGACCGGATCATGTCGATCTCGGCCGGAGCGCACGCCGAGCCGTTCGCGATCTCGATGCGGTCCGCTCAGCGAGAGGCGATCCGGCTCGACCCGGACTGGATGGGCGGCGACTACCCGAAGGAGAAGCCGCCGATCAACGGGATGAAGCTGGCCCGGAAGATGGGCGTCGTGACGTACCGCTCGCCCGACGAGTGGAACGAACGCTTCGGCCGCAAGCGCATCCCGCGACCCCCGGCCGACCCATGGGCGACGCGCTTCGAGATCGAGTCGTACCTCGAGCACCAGGCCGAGAAGTTCGTGGGCCGCTTCGATGCGAATTGCTACCTCTACCTCTCGCGGGCGATGGACCTCTTCGACCTGGGCGACCACGGCACGTCGATCGTGGATGCGCTTTCGAAGCTCCGGGCGTGCCGCACGCGCATCATCGGCGTGGAGAGCGACATCCTGTTCCCCGTCGAGCAGCAGCGCGCGCTCGCCGCGGCGCTTCAAGAGGCCGGCGTGGAGTCCTCGTTCGTGAGGCTCCCCTCCATCCACGGCCACGACTCGTTTCTCATCGACTACGAGCGCTTCGGCCCGGCAGTGGGGGATTTCCTGAAGGACTGAAAAGCCTCAGGGAAGGGACGTCTCGCCGTACATCAGGTAGCGATCCACCCCCCGAGCCGCCTTGCGCCCCTCCTCGATCGCCCAGACGACGAGAGACTGGCCGCGGACCATGTCGCCGGCGGCGAAGACGCCCGGGACGCTCGTCATCTTCTCGCCGTCCGTCACGACGTTCCCGCGGTCGTCGAGCTTCAGCCCCAGCTCGCCGAGGAGCCCCGCCTTCTCGGGACCGACGAACCCGAGGGCCAGGAGGACGAGCTCGGCCGGGAGGATGCGCTCGGTCCCGGGGATCTCGACCGGGTGAAAGCGCCCATCGGAATTCCTTTTCCAGTCGAGGTCGACGGTGTGAACCTCCCGGACCCGTCCCTCCGCGTCGCCCACGAACCTCTTCGTTTCGACGGACCAGCGCCGCGGGTCGGCGCCGTGGAGCGCCGCCGCTTCCTCCTGCCCGTAGTCCATCTTGTAGACCTTCGGCCACTGCGGCCATGGGTTGTCGAGGGCTCGTCTGTCGGGCGGGCGCGGGAGGATCTCGAGCTGAACGAGGCTCTGCGCCCGGTGCCGCAGGGCGGTTCCGACGCAGTCCGTTCCCGTGTCGCCTCCTCCGATCACGACGACGTTCTTCCCCCGCGCGGAGATGAACTCGCCGTCGGCGTGCCCCGAGTCGAGGAGGCTTTTCGTGTTCGCATGGAGGAACTCCATCGCGAGATGGATGCCGGAAAGGTTGCGCCCCTCCACTCTGAGCTCGCGGGCCTGCGCCGCGCCGCAGCAGAGGACGACGGCATCCCAGTCGGTCAGGAGGCTTCCAGACGGGACGTCTCGCCCCACGTCGACGCCGGTCACGAAGCGAACGCCCGCGTCCGCCATCAGCCGGACGCGCCGCTCGACGAGACTCTTGTCGAGCTTCATGTTCGGGATGCCGTACATGAGAAGGCCCCCGACGCGGTCGGCGCGCTCGAAGACGGTGACGGTGTGGCCCGCGTGGTTGAGCTGGTCGGCGGCGGCGAGGCCGGCGGGCCCGGACCCGACGATGGCGACGCTCTTGCCCGTGCGGAGAGCCGGCACGTCCGGGCGGACCCAACCCTCGTCGAAGGCGCGATCCGCGATGACGCACTCGATCGTCTTGATCGTGACCGGGTCGTCGTTCAGACCGAGGGTGCAGGACCCCTCGCAGGGAGCGGGACAGATGCGACCGGTGAACTCGGGGAAGTTGTTCGTCTGGTGGAGGCGAACGGCGGCCTCCTTCCACTGGCCGCGCCAGACCAGGTCGTTCCAGTCCGGAATCAGGTTGTGCACGGGGCAGCCGGAGGCCATCCCCCCGATGAGCTTTCCCGTGTGGCAGAACGGCGTCCCGCAGTCCATGCAGCGCGCGCCTTGCCGGCGGAGCGTCGCCTCGGGAACCGGGGAGTGCCATTCCTCCCAGTCCTTGACGCGCTCCTCGGGCTGGCGGGAGGCGGCGGTCTCGCGGGGGAACTCGAGGAATCCGGTCGGCTTGCCCATGCTCAGTTCCCGCTCACGCGGACGGGATTCTGGGCGTTCTCCTCGAATGCTGCCATGACGGCCTCCTGCTCGGAGAGCCCGCGCTCGCGCATCCGGGCCTGCGACTCGAGGACCCGGCGGTAGTCGTGCGGGAGGACCCGGACGAACTTCGGGAGCCACGCGTTCCACTCTTCCAGCATTCTCCGGGCCACCGTGCTCTGCGTGTGGGCGGCGTGCCGCCTCACGAGCTCCTGCAGGATTGCCGCCTCGGCGGCCTCATCGACCGGGCCGAGGCCCACGAGCTCGGTGTTGCAGCGCGTTTTGAAGTCGCCCTTCTCGTCGAGCACCCACGCGATCCCGCCGGACATCCCGGCCCCGAAGTTCCGGCCCGTCCGCCCGAGAACGACGACCTGGCCCCCCGTCATGTACTCGCAGCCGTGGTCGCCGATCGCCTCGACGACCGCCATGACGCCGCTGTTGCGCACGCAGAAACGCTCGCCGGCCACGCCGCGGATGTAGGCCTCGCCGGCCGTCGCCCCGTAGAAGGCCACGTTTCCGACGATGATGTTCTCCTCGGGGACGAAGGTGGAGCCGGCCGGCGGCACGACCACGATCTTCCCGCCCGAGAGGCCCTTGCCGAGATAGTCGTTGGCGTCCCCTTCGAGGAGAAGCGTGAGGCCGCGCGGAATGAAGGCTCCGAAGCTCTGCCCGGCGGAGCCCTGGAAGCGGAGACGGATGGTGTCCTCCGGCAGCCCCTCCGCCCCCCATCTCTTCGTGACCTCGCTCCCGAGCATCGTGCCGACCACCCGGTTCCGGTTGCGGATCGGGAGCGTCGCCGTGACGGGCGTCCTGTTCTCGAGGGCGGGCCGGCAAAGCGAAATGAGGGTCGTGGCGTCGAGGGCCTCCTCGAGGCCGTGCTCCTGGGGGATCCGGTAGGTCCGCTTCACGTCCTTGGGGACCGTCGGCTTGAAGAGAATCCGCGAGAAGTCGAGCTTCCGCGCCTTCCAGTGATCGACCGCGCGGCGCATCTCGAGCCGCTCGCTCCGGCCCACCATCTTGTAGAAAGAACGGTACCCGAGGTGCGCCATCAGTTCGCGCACTTCCATGGCGATGAATCGCATGAAGTTGACGACGTGCGACGGGTCGCCGGTGAACTCCTTCCGGAGCTGGGGGTCCTGCGTCGCGACGCCGACCGGGCACGTGTTCAGGTGGCAGACGCGCATCATGATGCAGCCGAGAGCGATCAGCGGCGCGGTCGAGAAGCCGAACTCCTCGGCGCCGAGGAGGGCCGCGATGACGACGTCGCGTCCCGTCTTGAGCTGGCCGTCCGTCTCGAGGGCGACGCGGCTCCGGAGATTGTTGATCACGAGGACCTGGTGCGTCTCCGCGAGACCCAGCTCCCACGGGATACCGGCGTGTTGGATGCTCGTCAGGGGCGAGGCCCCAGTTCCTCCATCGTGGCCGCTGATGAGGATGACGTCGGCGTGAGCCTTCGCCACCCCGGCCGCGATCGTCCCGACCCCGGCTTCGGCGACGAGCTTCACGCTGATCCGGGCCTCCGGGTTCGCGTTCTTCAGGTCGTGGATCAGCTGGGCGAGGTCCTCGATCGAGTAGATGTCGTGATGCGGGGGAGGGGAGATCAGTCCCACTCCCGGCGTCGCGTACCGCACTTTGCGCGATCCACGGATAGACCTTGGGACCCGGGAGCTGGCCTCCCTCGCCCGGCTTGGCGCCCTGCGCGATCTTGATCTGGAGCTCGCGGGCCTTCACGAGGTACTGGCTCGTCACGCCGAACCGCCCCGAGGCGACCTGCTTGATGGCGCTGTTCTTCGAGTCGCCGCCCTCGAGCGTCTCGTAACGGACCGGATCCTCGCCTCCCTCGCCCGTGTTGCTCTTTCCGCCGATCCGGTTCATGGCGATCGCAAGCGCCTCGTGCGCTTCCTGGCTGATGGAGCCGTACGACATGGCGCCCGTCTTGAACCGGGCGAGGATCGCCTCGACGGGCTCCACCTCCTCGAGCGGGACGGCCTTCGCGAGCGGGCGGAAGTCCATCAGGCCCCGGAGCGTCACCGGGTGCTTCCCCTGCCGGTTGACGAGCTCGCTGTACCGCTTGAAGAGCTTGTAGTCGCCCGTGCGGCAGGCGGTCTGGAGAGCGTGAATCGCCTCGGGCGTGTTGAGGTGGTCCTCGCCGTCCCGGCGGTACTGGTAGCGGCCTCCGGTCCCGAGCGTCGTGTGCTCCACGGGGCGCTTCGGGTAGGCCCATTCGTGCCGCAGAAGCACCTCGCGCGCGATCGCGTTGATCCCGATTCCGCTGATCCGCGTGGGCGTTCCCGTGAAGTACTCGTCGATGAAGTCCTGCGAGAGTCCCAGCGCCTCGAAGACCTGCGCGCCGTGGTAGCTCTGCACCGTCGAGATCCCCATCTTGGAGATGACCTTGACGATCCCCTTGTTGACGGCCTTGACGTAGCGCCTCTCTGCGTCGTCGGCGCTGCCCGGGATCATCCCCTGGCGGACCTGGTCGTGAATCGTCTCGAACGCGAGGTAAGGATTGATGGCGCTCGCGCCGTAGCCGATGAGGAGGCAGAAGTGGTGGACCTCGCGCGGCTCGCCCGACTCCAGGACGAGTCCGACGCGCGTCCGCGAGCCCTCCCGGAGGAGGTGGTGCTGCACCGACGAGAGAGCCAGAAGGGCGGGGATCGGCGCGTCCGTGGCGTCGTGGCCCCGATCCGAGAGGATCAGCACGTTGTGCCCTTCGGCGATCGCCTCGCTGCACCGGCGGCGGAGGTCCTCGATCGCCTTTCTCAGGCCCGCTCCGCCGTCACGCACCGAAAAGAGCATCGGCAGGGTGATCGACCGGAAGTCTTTTGATCCGGGCCTTCCGTCGAGCGCGCGGATCTTCTCCAGCTCGACGTTCAGAAGGACCGGCGTCGGCAGGTCGAAGTGAAGCGCGGCCGACGGGAGTCGGCTCGAGGAGGTTCTCCTCCGGCCCGATCGCCGTGTCCACCGCCATCACGATCGTCTCGCGGTCGGCGTCCACCGGCGGGTTCGTGACCTGGGCGAAGAGCTGTTTGAAATAGTCGTAGAGCGGCTGGGGACGCTCGGAGAGGACGGCGAGCGGGATGTCCGTCCCCATCGATCCGATCGGCTCGGTTCCCGTGCATGGCCATCGGGTTCACGAGCATCCTCACGTCCTCGAGCGTGTAGCCGAACGTCTCCTGGCGCCTGAGGACGGTCTCGTGATCGGGCTCGATGGCGGCCGGCGGATCGGCGAGGTCGCGGAGCCTGACGAGGTGCTCCTCCAGCCAGCGTCCGTACGGCGCGGCCGACGCGAGCGTGCTCTTGATCTCGTCGTCGGGAATGATCCGGCCTTCCGCGGTGTCGACGAGGAACATCCTCCCCGGCTGCAGGCGCCCCTTGCGAAGGACGCGGTCGGCCGGGATGTCGAGAACGCCCACCTCCGAGGCCATGACGACGAGGCCGTCCTTCGTCTCGACCCAGCGTGCCGGGCGCAGGCCGTTCCGGTCGAGGACGGCGCCGATCCGGGTCCCGTCCGTGAAGGCGATCGAGGCCGGGCCGTCCCAGGGCTCCAGGAAGCACGAGTGGAACTCGTAGAAGGCCTTCAGCTCGCGGGCTCATCGACTCGTGCCGGCTCCACGGCTCGGGGATCATCATCATGAGCGCGTGCGGGAGCGAGCGACCCGCGAGGAGGAGGAGCTCGAGGACGTTGTCGAACATCGACGAGTCCGAGCCGTCGGTGTCGATGACCGGGAGAACCTTCCTGAGGTCGTCTCCGAACAGCTTCGACGAGAACATCCTCTGCCGGGCCTGCATCCAGTTGACGTTGCCGCGGAGCGTGTTGATCTCGCCGTTGTGGGAGATGTACCGGTACGGGTGGGCGCGCGCCCAGCTCGGAAACGTATTCGTCGAGAATCGCGAGTGGACCATCGCGAGGCATGCCGTCAGCTTCTCGTCCCTCAGGTCCGGGTAGAAGGCCGCGAGCTGGTCGGCGTTCAGCATCCCCTTGTAGACGAGAGTCCTCGCGGAGAGGCTGGCCACGTAGAACTGCCCGCGCCCGGGTATCGCCGAGCGGCTCACTGTCTTCTCGACGAGCCGGCGGATGACGTAGAGCTTTCTCTCGAACGCGTCGCCCTCGGGAGTCGCTTCACCCCGCGCGACGAAGATCTGGCGGATGACGGGCTGGCTGGCGCGGGCCGTCGGACCGAGCGTCGCGTCGTCGGTGGGGACGTCGCGCCACCCGAGAACGGCCTGCCCTTCCTCCCGGACGATCCCTTCGAAGCGCCGCTCGCATGCCTGCCGGCTCGCCGCGTCCTGCGGGAGGAAGACCGCTCCGACCCCGTAGGCGCCGGGTGCGGGGAGCTCGATTCCGAGGCCGCGACACCTCGCGGCCAGAAAGCCGTGCGGCACCTGGGTCAGGAGTCCGGCGCCGTCGCCCGTGTTCTTCTCGCTGCCGGTCGCGCCCCGGTGCTCGAGATTCGAGAGGACCTGCAGAGCCTTCCGGATGAGATCGTGCGAAGCGCGCGCCTTGAGATCGACGACGAATCCGAACCCGCACGAGTCGTGCTCGAAAACCGGGTCGTAAAGACCCTGTCGGGGGGGGAGGTCGGGGCCGGACATTCCTACCCCTTTTGACCGGTCGGAATCTTCCGCGAGAAGCGAACCGCCTTCACGGCCGAGCAAAGGGCCGTTTCGAGCGGAATGCCCCGGAAGATCGTCCTCATCGGAGAATCCTAGCACCGGTATCCCGGCGCGTGAAACCTCCCTTGATGATCGCGCCCGCTGCGCAGGAACCCGAGGTTCCGGAACTCGTGGCGGGGAAGTAGAACGCCTGTCATATCCTCCGTTTCCCTCGGAGGTAGCACGTGGCCCCTGAAGTCTCTCCCGTGAAGCTCCTGCACTGCGTCCGCACCCGGTCCGCCCTCGCGGTGATGGCTGGCGCGTTGCTCCTCGCCAGACCGTCGAACGCGCAGAAACCTGCCGCGAAAGTGTCTCCGGCGCCGCCGCCGCCCCCCGCCACGTATCCCGCTCTGCCGAGCGAAATTCCGGTGACTTTCGCGCCGACGTACGACGGCTTCGATTACGTCAGACGCGAGGTGATGATCCCGATGCGCGACGGCGTGAAGCTGCACACGGTCATCCTCGTGCCGAAGTCCGCCCTGGGCGCGAAGAAGGCACCGATCCTCCTCACCCGGACGCCCTACGACGCCGACAAGCTCACGACGATCAACGAAAGCTCTCACCTCGGCCCGGCGCTTGACGGCTACGACAACCCCGTGGAGACGATCGTGGAGGGCGGCTACATCCGCGCCGTGCAGGACGTGCGCGGCAAGCACGGCTCCGAGGGCGATTACGTGATGAACCGCCCCGTGCACGGGCCGCAGAACCCGACGCCGGTGGACCACGCGACGGACACGTACGACACGATCGAGTGGCTCGTGAAGAACGTCCCGGAAACGAACGGCAAGGTCGGGATTCTCGGCATCTCGTACGACGGATTCCTGCCGCTCATGGCGCTCGTGAACCCGCACCCCGCGCTCAAGGTCTCCGTGCCGATGAACCCGATGGTCGACGGTTGGATGGGCGACGACTGGTTCCACAACGGCGCCTTCCGCCAGCTCGGGATGTCGTATTTCTACGATCAGGAAGCGAACCGCAAGTCGGAGAAGAAATGGTGGACGAGCCATTTCGACGACTACGACACGTTCCTGGAAGCAGGATCGGCCGGGGAGCTCGGCCGCCGC
The DNA here is from genome assembly GCA_963821225.1 of Thermoanaerobaculia bacterium. Taxonomy (GTDB): domain Bacteria; phylum Acidobacteriota; class Thermoanaerobaculia; order UBA5066; family UBA5066; genus Fen-183. The sequence goes on along the minus strand of CAWGCY010000008.1, from coordinate 82,213 downwards.
CGGGGCCTGGAGCAGGTCGGGATGTGGACGAAAGTCCTCGCTCACCCGAGCTACGACGCCTTCTGGCGCGATCAGGCGGTCGACAAGGTCCTCGCGGCACTGCCGCTGAAGGTGCCCGTGATGCTGGTTCACAGCCTCTGGGATCAGGAGGACATCTACGGCGCGCCAGCCGTCTACAAGGCGATCAAGCCGAAAGACGCGGGGAACGACAAGGTGTTCCTCGTGATGGGGCCCTGGCATCACGGCCAGGAGATCAGGGAAGGAAGCACGCTCGGTACGATCAAGTTCAACAGCGATACGGCGCTCACGTTCCGGCGCGAGATCCTGCGCCCCTTCCTCGACCAGTACCTCTTGGACGGCGCTCCGAAGGCGGACCTCGCGCCCGTGACGGCGTTCGAGACCGGGACGAACACGTGGCGGCGGCTGCCCTCGTGGCCGGCCGGCTGCGCGAGCGGGTGCGCCGTGAAGGCGACGCCGCTTTATCTCGCCTCGGGTCAGAAGCTGAGCTTCGAGGCGTCGAAGCCGGGCGACCGGGCGTTCGAGGAATACGTGTCCGACCCCGCCAAGCCCGTGCCCTTCGTCGCGCGCCCGGTCGTTCCGAACAGCTTCGACAAGGGTAGCCAATGGCGGGGATGGCTCGTGAGCGATCAGCGGGAGGCATCCGGCCGCACGGACGTGGCCGTGTTCACGTCGGACGTCCTGGCCGCGCCGGTCAAGATCAGCGGAGAGCCGATCGCGAACCTGATCGCTTCCACGAGCGGCACGGACTCCGACTGGGTGGTCAAGCTGATCGACGTGTATCCGGACGAAGTGGCCGGCCAGCCGGCGATGGGCGGTTATCAGCTCGCGGTCTCGATGGATATCTTCCGCGGCCGCTACCGGGAGAGCCTCGAGACGCCGAAGGCAATCGAGGCCGGAAAGGCGCTTCTCTACCGCTTCGCGCTCCCGAACGCGAATCACGTCTTTCTGCCCGGGCACCGAATGATGGTCCAGATCCAGTCGAGCTGGTTCCCTCTCTACGACCGCAACCCGCAGACGTTCGTGCCGAGCATCTTCTGGGCGAAGCCCGGGGACTACAGGAAAGCCACGCAGCGCATCTACCACGCTCCGGGACAGGCGAGCTTCATCGAGCTGCCGCTCGTGAGGACTCCCTAGGAGAAATCTCATGTTCGTCTGTCAGTGGCATCTCGACGTCCCCTTCGGAAAGCAGGCCGAGGCCGTTCGCGTCATGACCGCCTGGGGGAAGGAGAAGTTCGCCTCTTCGGAGTTCCGCCGGGCGAAGTCGGCGCGCCTCCTCGTCGGCCACATCGGTTCGTCTCCGTCCCACGTCGTGGACGAATACGTGTTCGACACCGTCGCCGACTTCGAGGCGGCCCTCCAGTCGATGGGCGCTCCACAGTTCCGGGCCCATGCCGAGGCCCTGGCGCCCTTCATCGTCCCGGGCTCTCAACGTTGGGAGGTTCTTCGCGTCCTCGCCTGAACCCGCCGTCTTGAGGCTCGAGAGCTAGAATCCATCCCGCCGTGAACTCCACAATCGCGCGGGCTCTGAGCATGCTGGCGCGTGAGCCGTCCGCCTCCGTCCGGGCACTGGACGGGTTCGCAGATTCGCTGCTCCAGACGTTCGAGAATTGCCGCCCGGGTCTGAACGACCGGCTTCTGGGAGCAGAGGGCGAGGGGCCGGAGGCGTTCTTTTCGGCCCTCTACGAGAAGGAGATTCCGCGCCTCAAGGACATCATCCGCCGCGAGGAGTCGCTTCTCGACGCCCCGGTCCGTGAGGCGTATTTCCGGCAAGTCGACGACCTGATTCGCAAGGTCGTGATTCCCGCGTACGTGCGCTTCGCCGTGCGGTTCACGCCCCGGGAACGGAATGCCTTTTACCTCGCGCCCGAGCCGTTCCACGGCCTCGAGCGCTTCGGATGGGCCGTGGCCGGCGTGGCCGTGGGGGCGCTCGTCATCCTCGCCCCGTTCATCCCGCTCTGGTCGAAGGAGTGGATCATCCCGTTCATGCTCGGGGGACTCGTGTTTCCGAACATCCGGCGGTTCCTGATGGTCCGCCAGTACGAAGGAGAGCTGAACCGCCTCGTGTCGAGGGCCGACGACGAGATCGCCCGCATCGACTCCCACTACCTGACGGCCGGCGAGCCTTCGGAGGCGGCGTCGTTCGCGGTGCCTGGCGCCGCCGCGCGCGCCACTCAGGCGCAGAAGACGCTGACGGGAAGCTCCTGATGGTGGAAGTCTTCGGGAAAAGGAGCGCCCTCGACGCGCTGAAGGCCTCCGTGAGGCGACTGGGAATCCTGGGCATTCTCGGAATCCTGGCCGTGGTCTTTCTCTACTCGGCCTGCACGGTCCGCGTCCTGCCGAACGAGCTGGGAGTCGAGCAGCGGAAGTTCGGATTCAAGGTGGGCATCGTGGAGAAGGCGTTCGGACCCGGTCTCTACGTGGTCGGGCCGGGCGTCACGATGCATACGTTCTCGCGTGAGATCCACGTCCTCGAGGCCGCGGGCACCCAGAGCGAGTCCGCCGAGCGCGCACGCCTGCGCGAAAAGGTGCTGGGACGGGCGACGCACCGGATCATCGAAGCGATCAACGTCCAGACGTCCGACGGATATGCCGTGAGCGCGGACGTCACGCTTCTGTACTCGATCGCGGATCCCGTGAGGGTGGCCCGGGAATTCGGCTGGGGCACGCTCTACGTACAGTCCTTCGTCATCAACACGTTTCAGAACGGCGTCCTGACGACGCTCGGCAAGATGAACGCGGAGTCCTTCTACAACGAGGCGATCCGCATCGCCGCCGTTCTCGAGGCGGAGACGACCCTCAAGCAGCGCTTCGCCGAGCGCGGATTCCGCGTCGAGAAGCTCCTTCTCCGCAGCTACGCCTACGTGCCGAACTACGAGAAATCGCTCCACGACAAGAAGGTCGCCGTCCAGCTCGCCGAGAAGAACCGGAAGGAAGGCCTCGTCAACGAGGAGAAGGCGAAGCTCCGTCAGATCGAGTCCAAGGGAAACGCGTCCATCACGATCGCCGAGTCCGAGGTGAGCGCGAAGATTTCCAGAATCCGGGCCGAGGCGGAGCTTTACTCCTCGCAGGTGCGCGCGAAGGGCGACAAGGAGATCAACGTCGCCGCCGCCGAGGCCAAGAGACTGAAAGCCGATGCGCTCAACTCCTCGGGGGGACGCTACGTCGTCGCGCTCGAAACGGCGAAGATGTTCGGCAACATCGAGGGCGCGGTCATGACGCCCGAGCAGTACATCGCGTTCATCCGCAACGCGTGGAGCGTCATCGGCGTCAACCCGGGGAGCCCCCCGGGAGGTGCAAAGTGAGAGGCGCGCGGACGTTCCGCGCCGGCGCGGCCGTGCTCCTCGCCCTCTCGCTCTCGGGCTGCGGCGCGACGTCGTCCACGGAGGTCGGCGTGAGAACCCGCCTCGTCTGGTTCTTCGAAAAGCGCGGGACACAGGAGATCTACCCGCCCGGCGGCGTGTACTTTTTCCTGCCGCTCATCAACAGCTGGAACACGCTCCCGATCTCCCAGCAGAATCTCCTCATGACGGCGAGCTCGAGCGAGGGAGACCGGCTCGGCCGGGACGACATCACGTTCAAGACGAAGGACGGCAACAACGTCTACATCGACGTGAACGTCATGTGGCGCATCGACCCGAAAAAGGCGGATTACCTCGTCTCGAACATCGGGCAATCGGCGCTCGAGATCAAGGAGCGCCTCGTCAGGCCCCTTTCCCGGTCCGTCATCCGAGACGTGTTCAACGAGATCACGAGCGAGGAGTACTACCAGGTCACGGTGAAGAACCGCATGGCCTCGAAGGCCCGGGATCAGCTCTCGAAGGAGCTCGAGGCGTTCGGCGTCCTCATCGACCAGCTCCAGGTCCAGCAGCACCGCTTCGACAAGGAGTACCAGGAGGCCATCAACGCGCAGAAACAGGCGGAAGCCGACGTCCAGACCCTCATCGAGCAGCAGAAGAACATGGTCGTCCAGAAGCAGAGCGAGCTGGAGGGAAAGCGCTCCGAGTGGAACAAGCGCCTCGAGGACGCCCTCGGCGAGGCCGGGCGCATCAAGAACGACGCGGACGGCTATTACCAGACGAAGACGAACCTCGCGAAGGCCACGATCGCGGTCGCGCAGGCCGAGGCCGAGGGCGTGCGCAAGGAGGCGGAGGCGCTCTCGAAGCTCGGCGGGGACGCGTACGTGAAGATGCAGGTCGCCAAGCAGTTCGCGCAGAAGAAGATCCTCATCGTGCCGGGCTCGAACGTCTCGACGATGAACGTGAACGAGATGGTGAACTACCTGCTCGGTAAGGCTCCGGCTCCGTCCGCGGTCGAGCCGGCTCCGGCGCCCGAGACGAAGCGCTAGTTGATAAGATTCGCCGCCCCATGAGCGAAAAGAAGGGCTGGGGCTCGACGGTGCTCGGTTGGTTTGTCGTCCAGGAGGGCGGCACCGCTGGGCCCGCGCCGTCTCCGGACGAGGCCGCTCCGACCGCCTCGCCCGCGCCGGAGCCTCCCGCCTTCGTCACGGAGCCTCCCGCGGCGCCGGGAGGGCGGGTGGACTTCCCGAAGGTCTACGAGGCCGCAGGGGTCGATTCCGAAGAGCAGGGCCGCGTCGGGAAGGCCGCGGAGCTCCTCGGAGCCCTTCCCGCCGGGACCGACGCGGCGGTGAAAAAGCAGATCGTGGAGGCTTCGCTGAGGGCTTTCGGCGTCCCGGTCGAAAAGATCATCGAGGGGGCGGTGCAGGAGATCCAGGCCCTCGAGGCCTACATCCGCGCGGGCGCCGCCGACACGGAGAAGGTGCACGAGGAGTCGGAGAAGCGCATCGCGCAGTTCGAGGGAGAGATCCGGCGGATCAGATCGGTCATGGAAGGCCGGACGGCGGAACAGCTCGCGGTCATCCAGGCCTGCAACGAAAGAAAGCTCGGAATCCAGAAGGTCCTCGAGTTCTTCGGCCAGGAGAAGGTGGCGCGCGTCGTCCGCGACTCGCCGAAGCTCGTCGAGCCGCAGGGTCAGTGAAAGGAAAGGACATCACATGGCGAGAATCGGTTTCTTCAGTCGTCTCGCAAACATCTGGCGGGGCTTCCTCTCGATCTGGATCTCGAACGTCGAGAGGGAGCACCCGGAGATCGCCTACGAGAACGCGATCAACTCGATGGTGGAAAAGTACGCGAAGCTCAAGTCGGCCACGGCGGCCATCATCCGGCGCCGCGAGGACATCGACGAGCGCCTGAAGAAGGCCGCGAAAGAGCTCGCGCAGACCGAGCTCGAGCTGAACGCCGCGGTCGAGACGAACCAGGACGATCTCGCCGTCGTCCTCATCCAGAGAAAGAACTCCCTCGCGACGGACTCGGCCGAGCTGACGGGCGACCTCGGGACGGCCAGCAAGGACGCAGACGCGGCGAAGCAGTCGCTCCTGAACGTGCAGGGCGAGATCCGGAAGCTGAAGGCCGAGCGCGACGTCATGCTCGCGCGGATGCAGTCGGCGCAGGCGAGGCTGAGGATCCAGGAGCAGCTCGACGGCCTCTCGGTGGACGCCGACGTCAAGGCGCTCGACAACGTGCGGGAGCACATCAAGAACACGATCGCCGAGGCCAACCTCGGCCAGGAGCTCTCGGGGAGCTCGCTCGACGCGCGGCTCGCGGCCCTGAAGACGCAGGCTGGCGACGTCCAGGCGAAACAGCAACTCGCCGAGCTGAAGGCCAAGAAGGCCGCCCAGCAGGCGGCCCAGCCCCAGAAGACCATGTAAGGAAGCGGCAACATGAAACTCACACCGTTCGCGAAGTTCTTCATCACCGTCGTCATCCTCGGCGTCATCGGCTACGCCCTGTGGCATTACAAGAGCCTGGACATCCGCAAGTGGGCGGGCGCGGACAAGGGCGCGGCGGCCAAAAAGTCGGGGAGCGGCGTCTCTTCCGACGACTTCAACGCGCTCCGGAACGCGCCGCCCGATCCCGAGCGCGGCAAGGGCGCGGCGGGTGTGTCGGGAACGGCGCTCGTCGGCTCCGGAAGGCTCGGCCGGCCGCTCGTCGTGGCGATCAACACCTGGGCCGGCCACGCTCCGGGCATCGTGGCCGCGGGCGGCATGGAGAGCGGTCCGAATTCGCGCTACAAACAGACCTACGCGCTGAACGTGAAGTTCGTCCTCCTCGAGGACCCGGCCGCGAAGCTCGCGGCCTTCCGCAAGGGCGACGTGGACGTCATGTGGAACACCGTGGACAACTGGGCCCGCGAGGCCTCGATCCTCGCCGAGCAGAACCAGAAGGCGAAGTCCGTCGTGATGCAGGACTGGTCCCGCGGCGGCGACGGCATCGTGTCGCTTTCGACGATCAGGTCCATCGAGGAACTCAAAGGCCACAAGATCTCGTGCACGCAGTTCACGCCCTCGCACTTCCTGCTGCTCTATCTCCTCGCGCAGTCGGGCCTCTCCGCCGACGACCGCGCGGCGCTCGAGAAGAACATCATCTTCACGCAGGACGCGCCTGCGGCCGCCGCGATGTTCAAGGCGAAGCAGGTGGACGCGGCCGTGACCTGGGAGCCCGATCTCTCCGCCGCGGTGACGGCCCGGGGCGACGAGGCGCACGTGCTCGTCTCGACGACGGCGGCCACGAACATCATCGCGGACACGCTGTGCGCGCGGCAGGATCTCATCGACCGCGCTCCCGACACGCTGCGCGACTTCATCCACGGCTGGTTCGACGGCATCGAGATGATCAAGTCCGACCCGAACGGGGCGTACGCGGTCGTCGCCAAGGCGCTGAAGCTCGACACGGACACCGTGTCGGGGATGCTCTCCGGGCTCAAGCTCACGCCTTACGCCGACAACGCGCAGTTCTACGGCCTCGCAGGCGGCAAGGCCCACTACGAGACGCTCTTCGACACCGCCTTCGTCATCTGGCGGAAGAAGGGCCTCGTCACGAGGCCGGTCGAGGCGAAGGACTGGGCGGACACACGCTTTCTGTCGGCGCTCGCGGTGAACTACCCGCAGCAGAAGGTGGAGGAGCAGAAGATCGCGGCGAAGGCGCCCTCCTCGAAGGACCGCGCCATCATCAACAAGCAGATCCAGATCCACTTCACGCCGGGCTCGGACGAGATCATGCCGGGCTCCAACTTCGTCCTCGACGCCCTGGGCGAGACGATGACGTCGTTCGGAAACACGTATCTGCGCGTGGAAGGGAACACGGACGCCACGGGGAACCCGACGTCGAACATGACGCTCTCCGAGCGGCGCGCCCTGGCCGTGAAGAACTACGTCCTGAAGAACTTCCCGAACATCCCGCCGCAGCGCTTCCAGACGATCGGGCGCGGGTCGACGCAGCCCGTAGCCCCGAACACCACGGAGACGGGGCGGCAGCTCAACCGGCGGACGGACATCAAGGTCGTGCTCGCGAGTGAGTGAGAAGAAGGGGCGGAGGGGCGAGCTCTTCGCCCTCCGCGCCCCGCTGCCGCGCCCGACGGCGCTGGGCCTCGGGCTCGTCGCGCCGGCGCTCGTTCTCGGGGCCTGGTGCGTGGCCTCCTACGGAGGCCTCGCGCCGCCCGACTTTCTGCCGTCGCCTTCCGAGGTCGTGCGCGGCACCCTGCAGCTCTTCCTTCAGTACGACCTCGGGGAGGCCGTCCTCGTCTCCACGCGCCGCATCCTCCTCGCGTTCTTCCTCGCTTCGGCCCTGGCCCTGCCGCTCGGGATCCTGATGGGCGCCTTCGAGCCGGTGAACCGGTTCTTCGAGCCGGTCGTGGCGCCCCTCCGGTACATGCCCATCTCGGCCTTCATCCCGCTCCTCATCCTCTGGTTCGGGATCTACGAAAAGCAGAAGATCGCGTTCCTGTTCCTCGGGGTCTTCGTGTATCTCCTGCCGGTCGTCGTGACGGCCATCCGAGCCGTCCCCGAGGAGCTCGTCCAGACGGCCCTGACGCTGGGCGCTTCGCGCGCGCAGGTCGTGCGCACGGTGCTGCTTCCGTCGGCCCTTCCCGAGATCTTCGACTCTTTCCGCGTGATGAACGCGATCTCCTGGACGTACGTCATCCTCGCCGAAGCCGTGAACCCCGAGCACGGCCTGGGCTACATGGTGGAGCTGGCGCGCACGCATCAGAAGGCCTCGTGGTCTTTCGCGGGGCTCCTCGTCATCGGCGGTATCGGCCTCCTGACGGACTTCATCATCCGCACCGCGTCCGCGGATCCTCTTTCGGTGGAGGGAGGTGGAGGCGTGAAGGAGGAGGACGCTCCGAAGCCGGCTCCCCAGACGGGCGAGCCCGGCACCGTCGCCGTCGACGTCGGCACCGCCGGTGAAAAGAAGCCCAGCTATCGCGCCGACCTGAAGGGCGCTCCGCCGAAGCTGCGCGTCGCGGACCTGTCGGTCACCTACCTCAACCGCGACGGCGAGGGCACCGAGGCCGTGCGAGACGTCTCCTTCGACGTGGCGGACAAGCTCGGCGTCGGCGAAGTCGTGGTGTTCCTCGGACCTTCGGGCTGCGGCAAGTCCACGATCCTGAAGGCCGTCGCGGGGCTTCTCCCGCCCACGAAGGGAGAGATCCTCGTGGACGGCAAAGCCGTGGACGGCGTGGGACGCGACCGCGGAATGGTCTTCCAGGCCTACACGTCGTTCGGGTGGCTGACAGTCCGCGACAACGTGGAGTACGGCTTGAACCTGCAGGGCGTGCCGGCCAAAGAGCGCCGCGAGCGGTCGGAGAAGTACCTCAAGTCCGTTGGCCTCTCGGACTTCGCCGACCGGTATCCGAAGGATCTCTCCGGCGGCATGAAACAGCGCGTGGCCATCGCGCGCACGCTCATCAACCGGCCGCGCGTGATCCTGATGGACGAGCCGTTCGGGGCGCTCGATCCCCAGACCCGCTGGGGGATGCAGGGCCTCCTTCTCGACGTCTCGCGCACCGAGGACCCGACGATCCTCTTCGTGACGCACGACGTTTCGGAGGCCGTCTACCTCGCGGACACCGTTTACATCCTGTCCGCGCGGCCCGCGCGCCTGCTGCACCGCGTGGACGTGCCGTACTTTCCGGTCCGGAACATCGAGCTGAAGTCGGCGACGGAGTTCCGGGCGGTGGAGAAGAAGCTCCTCGACCTCCTGTATGCACAGGCGCCCTAGGGCGCATCATTGGGCCGAGCCATGGGAACCGTCGAGACGCCGAAGACGCCCGTGAAGGCCGCGCCGAAGGCGGCGCCGGCCCAGGCCACGCCCTCCGTACAGGACGGGATCTCCGACGCCGCCCGCCAGTTCGCTCGCGGCGCGGTCCTCGACAAGAGCCCCTATCTGAAGATGGCCTTCACGAACCCGTACAACCTGTCGCTTTTCACCGGTGCGCTCGCCGCGGCGGGCTTGACGCTGAACCCGGTGCTCGCGGTCGTAGCGCTCGGCCTCGAAGGCCTGTGGCTTCTCCATGCGCCGGACAGCAAGCGCCTGAAGCACCTCCTCTGGGACCCGAAGTTCGAGAAGCTCCGGAGCGCTCTCCAAGCGCAGGAGCGGGCCCAGCGTCTCGCCACCGTGGGGGACGACGAGCGCCGCCGCGTGAACGCTCTCGTCGCGCGGCAGGAGGAGATCCGGCGCCTCGCCGCGCAGAACCCTTCGTTCACGGGCGACCTCCTCCGCAGCGAGCTCGTGAAGACCGACCGCCTCGTGGATGCGTTCGTGGAGATGGCCGTGACGTGCGCGCGCTACGAGTCCTACCTCGGCTCGATCGACACCGACGCGCTGGACAAGGACCACCGCCGCTACGAGCAGTCGGCCAAGGGCGGGGATCCCGCTGACCCGCGAACGGCGATCGCGAAGAAGAACCTCTCCATCGTGGGGCGCCGCCTCGAGAAGGTGCAGGAAATCCGGAGCTATCTCAGCGTCGCCCGCGGCCAGCTCGACCTCATCGAGAACTCCTTTCAGCTCATCGCGGACCAGATCGTCACGATGCAGTCCCCGCAGGAGCTGTCGGGCCAGCTCGACGAGCTGCTGGACGGCGTGGAGGCCATCCGGCAGACCGCTCAGGACACGGAGAAGATCCTGAACGGCATGGGCGTCGAGCGGGAGATGTGACGTGGCGGAGTCGAGGACCGCGCGCACGGAGGCCCGCGTCCTGCCGGCCTGGGCCGAAGACCTCCGCCGAAGGTACCTCCGGAACGAAGCTTCGATGTTCGTCCTCCACGGGAACGTGTACGACGTGGTGCTCTACGGCGGTAAGATGCTCTCGCTCTCGAACTTCCTCACGGACGTGCTCCTCAAGGACTCGAAGGACACGGTGCTCCTCTACAACGTGTCGACGGGCGTGCGCTTCACGAAGAGGGGCCCGTTCGCGGACGCGATGGACGACCTCGTCACGGTCACGCAGAAGGACCGCGTCCTTCCGGCGCTCGAGAAGCTCCTCTCCGCGTCCAACAAGACGGCGGTCGTCCTCGAGTACGCCGAGGCGCTCGCGCCCACAGGCGATCCGGCCTTTCAGGGAGACTCCGACCGCGCCGCGCTCGTGACGCTGCACCGCTGGTCGTTCCTGCCCGAGATCGAGAAGGGCGACAACGTCGTGCTCCTCGTGGCGGAGAACCTGACGGACCTCTCGCCGAAGCTCCTGTCCAACCCGAAGGTCGCGGTGGTCGAGGTTCCGATGCCGGACCGCGCGACGCGGCGGGCGGCCGCGAACCTGGCGGATCCGGACCTTTCCGATCGCGACGCGGATCGGTATGGAGACGGCACGGCGGGGCTGAAGTCCATCCAGATCGCGAGCCTCATCACGCCCGCCATGAGCGACGCGGCGCGGGCCGAGGCGGATCGCCTGATCGCCGAGCGAAAGCGCGAGATCCTCGAGCGCGAGTGCTTCGGGCTCGTGGAGTTCGTCGTGCCGGAGCACGGGTTCGAGGTCGTCGGCGGAATGGACGAGGTGAAGAAAGACCTCCTGCTCATCGCGGAGAACATTCGCGAGTCGCGGACGAGCCGGGTGCCGATGGGCATCCTCTTCACGGGGCCGATGGGGACGGGCAAGACGTTCGTGGCCGAGGCCTTCGCGAAGGAGTGCAGCCTCACGACGATCAAGCTCAAGAACTTCCGCAGCAAGTGGGTGGGAGCGACGGAAGGCAACCTCGAGAAGATCCTGAACGTCATCAAGGCCATCGGGCAGGTCGTCGTCATCATCGACGAGGGAGACCGGGCCTTCGGCTCGGGAGAAGGGGAGTCGGACGGCGGAACCTCCTCGCGCGTCATCGCGCGCATCAAGGAGTTCATGTCCGATACGTCGAACCGCGGCCGCATCCTCTTCCTCGTCATGACGAACCGGCCCGACAAGCTGGACGTGGACCTCAAGCGAGCGGGCCGCCTCGACAAGAAGATCCCTTTCCTCTACTCGCAGACGGCGGAGGAAGTCGAAAACGTCGCCCGCGCACAAGTGAGGAAGAACCACATCAACACCAAGGTGGACTTCACGAAGATCCGCGACGACTTCTCGGCGAAGCTCGTGGGCTACTCGAACGCGGACGTGGAGGCCGTCATCCTGATGGCGAACGACGACGCGGCACAGCAGGACGGCGGGGACGCGGAAGTCAAGGCGCAACACTTCACGAACGCCGCCCACGACTACTTCCCGAGTCGCGACGCGGAGCTCCTGGAATACATGGAATTGCTGGCGGTCTTCGAATCCTCCAGCCGGCGCCTCCTGCCCGCCAAGTACGCGAACATGACGCCGGAGGAGCTGGACGCGCGTCTCAGGCTGCTGAGGGCGACGGTGGGCAACCGACGCTAAGGGTCGGGCGTGCCGCCATGTAACTGATCGTCGTCGCGGCGGAGGAGTCTGGCACGGCTCTTGAGTATCGAGAGCCGGTGGGAAAGCTAATCGAAATTCTCCCCGCGCTCGCGCTTGCTGCAACGGCTCTGGGTGGATCGGGTTGCACCGTTACGAGCAACGTCCTCGGCTCTGAAAAGCGCAATGTCTACAAATTCGATCATCAGTTCGAGGTCGAGAGCGCGAGCTTCAGGAGATCGACCGAGGCTCTTGGAACAGCCATGGTCGGGGGGAACAGCGCTTCTCTCCTGAAGAACGGCGACGAAATCTTCCCGGCCATGACGAAGGAGATCCGCCGGGCCAGAAAGAGCGTCAATCTCGAAACATACATCTTCCAGCCGGACGAGGCGGGACGCATGTTCGCCGACGCCATGATCGAGGCCGCGAAAAGAGGCGTCGAGGTACGGCTCCTCATCGACGCATGGGGCAGCAAGCTCGGCGAGCTCGAGAAGCCGCTCAAGGAAGCGGGCGTCAACGTCCGAAAGTACCGGCCCCTTCGGATCTTCTCGATTTACAAAGTCGGGAAGCGGACGCACCGGAAGATCCTCGTCGCGGACGGCAGCATCGCCTATACCGGCGGGCTCGGCATCGAGAAGCGCTGGCTCGGCAGCGCGCGGAGCACGAAGGAATGGAGGGACACGCAGGTGCGGGTGGAAGGCCCCGTGGCCGCGCAGATGCAGGCCGTCTTCAGCGAGGACTGGACGTTCACGACCGGAGAGATCCTGGCGGGCGAGAAGTTCTATCCGGAGATCCCCAAGGCGGGCTCCATGTCGGCCCAGACGATAAAGGCGTCGCGCGGCGACGTGTCCTCGCTCGCGAAGATGCTCTATTTCGTCGCCATCCAGTCCGCGAAGAAGAGTATCCGCATCGCGAACGCCTACTTCCTCCCCGACAAGCAGGTCCGGAACGCGCTCGTCGACGCCGTGAAAAGGGGCGTCGAGGTCGAGGTCATGGTTCCCGGGCGGCACATCGACCTGCCGATGGTCCGGTCGGCGTCGTGGCTTCACTACAGGGACCTTCTGGAAAACGGTGTGAGAATCTACGAATACACGCCGACCATGATGCACAACAAGGCGATGGTCGTGGACGGCATCTACTCCACGATCGGCTCCATCAACTTCGACGCGCGATCCATGAACAAGAATGCGGAAGAGAGCCTCGCGGTCTACGATCGCGCGTTCGCGAAAGAAGTCGAGACGATGTTCGACGAGGACAAGAAGCGCTGCGAGGAGATCACGTTGGAGGTCTGGAAGAAGCGAGGCCCCGTGAAGCGCCTGGCCGAGCTCGTGTCCTGGATCTGGGAGCCGTATTACTGACCTATGCGAAGAGCCCCTTTGCTCCTGGCATTCCTTCTCATCGCGCCGCCGCTCGCCGCGGCGAAGCGCCCGCTCGCCGAACAGGAGAAGATCGACTGGCTTCTGTCGGAGATCGAGCATTCCGACGCCGTGTTTCTCCGGAACGACGCCGAATACGACGGGCACAAGGCCGCTTCCCACCTGAGGACGAAGCTGTTCTGGGCGGGTAAACAGGTCCAGACCGCGCGGAACTTCATCGTTGGTGTCTGCTCCCACTCGGAGGCGTCGGGAAGACCTTACGAGATCCGGCTCAAGAGCGGCACGACTCAGCCTCTCGAAAACTGGCTGTTCCAGCGCCTGGAGGCGTTCGAGAAACGGCAAGCACTCGAGAAACCGGTAGACGCCGCTGCCAAGGCGACTGTGGGAGGGGAAGGTTAGGGCTCAGCTCCCCGGGCAGGGCGCGCCCCCTTCGCACCGGAGGCCCAGCTTGGCGCAACGGCAGTCCCAGACTTCGACGAAGGCCCCGGCCGCATCGGTCTCGGCCTGGAGCCAGTTCTGGACTTTGGCGACGGGAACGCCGTTCTCGTAACGGACGAGGACGGCCGTATAGCAGGGGGGAAGGTCCTCCAGCCGCACCTTGCCGAGCGCTTCCTGCGGCGTCCAGCCTCGCTTCGTCGCTTCGGCGACGAATCGCTCGTCGTCGATGAGGCGCTGGAAGGCGCCTGTGTTGGCGACCTGGACGGGCGTGTCGCCCTTCGGAGTGACCGGCGTCGTGCACTGGAGGGTGTGCGTGTGTCCGTAGATGAAGACCTGCATGCGGGGAAAGGTCTCGCGTCGCTTCTTGAGGTGTGACGTCATCGAGCGATAGGCGGCGCCCGGGATGGCCCCGCCGATGGTGTCGATGAGGAGCGTCGGGTCCTTCCTCGGGCACACGCTCTCGCCGGCGGGGGACAGCAGCTTGGCTTTGTCGCAGAGGTTGCGAACCTCGTCGTCGGGGATGGCTTCGGGGTCCCGCGCCAACGCGTCGAGCTGGGTCCTGACCGCGGTCCAACTCCCGTCCGGGGGGCTCTTCAGCTTCTCGCGGTACCACTCGTCGGGATTGGCCGCTGCGAAGAGCTCCCAGCCCTTCTGCCGCGCCCCCTCGACGTTCCACTCCAGCTTGCCGGTCGCCGGCTGGCCGAGCGCCCCTTTCTGCGCGAGAGAGGTCTGGCCGATGTTGAAGGCGAGAAAACGGGCCACGTCGGCGGCGGCACCGAAGAAGCCCTCCTTCTTCATCAGGTGCTTCACGCCGTTGCTCTGCGGGATGAGGTTGTCGATGACCTCGTTCTGCTGCTCCACCCGGTCGTAGAGGTTGTGCACGAACATCTCGCCCCAGGGACGGCGCAGGAACTCCTTCCCGTTGAGCATCTCCGTCACCTTCGGCCACTTCCCCCAGTTGTTGATGTTCTCGAGCGGCATCTGGTGGCCATGCTCCGAGACGATGAGGCCGTCGGGCGACACCCAGACTCCGGTCGCCGGGAACTCGACGCGTCCTGCGCCGGCCTTGAGCGCGTCTGCGAGCTTCTTCTGGACGGACGGGATCAAGAGGGAGGCGTCGTGGTTTCCCGGGATGATCACGAGCCGGTTCTCTCCCTCGCTCGCGAAGGAGCCGAGCGCTTCGAGATCCGCGCGGTGGGCCTTCACGATCGAGTCCGCCAGCGCCCCCATCTCCTCCGGCGTGCAGCCGCGGTTTTCGTCTCCCTGCGAGCAGGGGAGCTCGGGGTGCTGCCACATCTCCAGGAGATCGCCGGCGACGACGAGCGTCGTCTTTCCCTCGGACCGGCGGGAAATCTCCTTCAAGAACCCTTTCAGCGCGTTCGTCCACCGGAAGTCCTCGATGGGATTCCACGCACCGGAAGGCAGCTTTCCGAGGCTGAAGTGGAGATCGCTGATGAAGACGGTGAGACGCTTGTCGCCTCCGGCGACTCCGGGCGTGGGGCTCGTCGCGGGCACCGGAGCGGGTGTGGGAGAAGGCGCGGTGGCACACGCGCCCGGGGCCGCAAGCGCCCCGGCGAGGACGAGTCGTGAGAGACGGCGAATCATCGAAGCCTCCTTTCAGGAGCAGAGCGGAATCGCGGTGTTGCCGGCCAGGATGAACTCGAAGGCCTCGTCGGC
This sequence comes from Thermoanaerobaculia bacterium, assembly GCA_963821225.1. Taxonomy (GTDB): domain Bacteria; phylum Acidobacteriota; class Thermoanaerobaculia; order UBA5066; family UBA5066; genus Fen-183. The sequence continues at coordinate 67,004 of CAWGCY010000008.1, read as the reverse complement.
GAGCGGCGCGAGGTCGGGGTCCGCCCGGACGCCCTCGACGGCACGGCGAAAGAGCGTCCGGAGGTCCGGCGGAGGCGTCTCCCTCGTCTCCCTCGCCTTCTGCACGGCAGCGGCGAAGTACATCGCGAAGCGCGCGCCGAAGGGGCCGTCGACCGCGAAGGGAGAAAGGACCGCGGCGTCGACGCCCAGATCGTTCAGCCTCGTCAGGAGCGGGAGCCCCTTGTTGTCTCCCGTGAGCTGCCCGACGCTGCACGCCGCGAGGACGGCCACGCTGCCGGGGGGGAAGCGGCGCGTGATGTCGTCCGAGAGAAGCGAGTCGGGACGATTCGGCACGAACGCCAATCGGCCGCCGCCATGATGAGCGAGGAGGAGCAACCCTTCGGCCTTCGAGGAGTCGGCGGGTGTGCCCTTCAGGTAGGCCGTGAAGACGGCCCAGTCCTTCACACGGTCGGCCGGGCTCGGCGGGACGGGCGCGAGGAACCTCGGATTGACGACGTCGTCGCCGAGGCTCTCCGGGAGGACCATCGTCCAGGGGCCGATGCAGCGACCGGGAAGCGGCGCCTGCTCGCGCGGGAGCGGCTGGAGGACGTCCGCGCCCTGCGCCAGGAATCGGTCCTCGACGCGGAGGAGACCGAGCGGCAGGAAGAGACTCTTCCCCTGGACGTCCACGAGACGCACGAAGACGTGGGGAGCGGAAACCGTCCGGACCACCTCGGCCAGCGAGCGGCGGGCCTCGTCCACGTCGGTCTGATCCTCGACCCGCAAGGCCGTCTTCGGGAGCAGGACACCCGTCAGCTCCTCGGAAAGCCTCGCGTAGTCGTGGCGGGTCCGGGCGTCGGTGAGCCGCTCCAAAAGGAGAGCCGGCGAGGAGACGTACTCGCTCAGAGAGCGCGACAGCTTCCAGGAGAGCGCCGCCGGGTTTTCACCCTTCCGCATGAAGACGGCGACGCTCACGGGCTCGTCGTCGGCGACCTTGATCTCGAACAGGTGGAAGGCGGCGTCGGCCGTCTCCTGCGTTCGCGTGGCCAGGAGCGAGACGAGCCGCCCCGTCATCTTCTGCGATTTCGCGTTACCGGTCCCGCAGCTCGCGGGCGGCCCGGGGGCCTCGGGATCGGTGACGGGGATCTCGCGCACGATGTAGTCGAGCGGGCGATTCGCGGCGGCGTTCCAGATCGACAGGCCGACGGCCGCGCAGCCGGAGCCCGTGGCCTCGACGCCCAACGTGACGCGCAACGCGCTCACCTTGTCGGCGAAGACCGGGAGCGCATCGTCGCGCGAGAAGTCGGTCGGCGGCTTCCGAAGTCGTTCCAGCCTGAGGTCGAGCGACTGCGTCTTCGCCCGGCCGGGCTGGAACGTGAGGCCGCGCCCGAGCAGGAACGGCTTGACGACGATCGGGAGCGTCTCACCGGTGACGTCGTTGAGCTCTTTCAGAAACGTCGGGTCGACGGCGGCGCTCGCCGCCCCGAGGCCGCGCACGGCATAGTTGTAAGCCGCCAGGTCGAAGTTGACGTCGTAGGAATGCGAGCTCACGACCGTTTCCGTCGCCTCGGCCTGCCCCTGCTCGCGGACCCACCCGTTCCAGTACGCTTCCTTGATCTTGGGCGGGCCGCCGTTCGCCATCGCCTTCGGGCTGACCACCTTGGCCTTCACCTTCGTGATCAGGCGAACCGGCTCCGGCATCGTCGGAATCTCGACGAACACCCGTACCTCTCCCGCGACGTTCCCTTCACGCTGCTGTTTCCTGACACCGACGGCGAGCTCCAGCATGGTGCCTTTGGACACGTGGCCGGACGTTGGCGTCACGGTGAAGGCGGCGTCGCTCTCGACGCGGAACGCGAGGCTCGAGAACTCTCCCGCGGGGTATGCGAGGACGATCTTCTTGGTGAAGGGCGCCCCGTTCAGGAAATTCCCGAAGTCCAGGAGCTTCTTGTCGAGAGAGACGTTCGCCAGAGTCGGCACGGCAAGGACCTCGGACCTCCGGGCGGCGGGCTCGAAGACAAAGGGCTTGAGCCTGGGGATCGGCGTCGGCGTCGGCTGCGCGAGCGCGGCGCCGGAAGAAATCGCGATCAACGCGAGAACGAAAGGGCGGATCGCCTTGCAGCTCATGGGCACGCTCCTTTTTGAATCGGAGGCGGTGGAGACGTGGAGGGGAGTGCTGCCAGGTTGAAGGGGGCCGAGCAGACCGGCGCCCCTTTCACCGGCTCGACCTTGAAGAGATAGCGACGCTCCGGAGACGCGTCCTTCGGGGAGAGCCAGATGGCTCCCCAGCGCCGCACCGCCGCACTCCTTCCGTCGGCGAGGACGGTCAGGAAGTTCACGCCGCGGTCGTCGTCGATCCCCATCGCATCGGCGCGCGGGCGAAAGCCCGAGGCGGTCTCCTCGAGGATCGTGATGCGCCGCGAGGTCGCCTTCCAGTCGTCGTCGGCTTCCTCCACCCATTCGAAGCGGGGCGGCCGCGCGGCGAGACGCCCCGTCGCATCCGGCATCATGGTCTCGAGGCCCTCGTCGAACGAGTCGCGTTTGAGGTCGGGCATGGCGGGCCCGAACGGCATCGTCGGGGATGGGCCCGCCCGGAAGGTGACGGCCTGAACAGGTGCGGAACGCCCCGGGTTCCGTCCGGCGAGGATCTCGAGGAATCTCACGATCGCCGGCCCCGTCCCGGGACCGAAAATCGTCGACGCCCCCTCGTATTCCTGAGCGTCGTACTCCTCCGGCGTCGTCACGTAGGAGAGGTACTCATTGGCGAGCCCGACGAGAACGAACGTGCGCGGCGCCTCCAGCTTCTGGAGCGAGTCCCTGAGGCGGCGCCCCATCGCCGTCGTCATCTCGACGGGGATGGCGCCGATGGAGACCGGTCCCAGCCGGAGAATCGAGACCGGAAGGTCCGACGGGAAGTCCGAGGCGGGAGCGAGGAGGTGAGTCAGCTTCAGGGCTTTCAGGAGCGGGATGCTCGGGAGATCGAGGGCCGGCACTTTGACGCCTTGACCCGCCCGTGGCGCGCCGCGCACGCCCGAATGCCAGCCGAAGTGCTCGAGCGCCGTCCGTCCGTCTTCCGCTCCTCCAATCGAGCCGATCCCGAATTCGGGGGTCGACGCCAGGCCTTGCGCCTCGGGCCCGGGCGGGTTCACGCGAAAGGCCTCGGAGAGGGCCTCCACGGTGGGCTCGACGGACCCGTCGCCTCGCGCGGGAGACTCGAGCGTCCGCTCGACGGCGTCGGCGAGGAGGGCGCCGAGCCGCTCCGCGTCCGTCCTGTCCTGCCGGATCCAGCGCGGAGAGACGTCTCCTTCCGCGCCGTTGAAGAAGCCGGCGACGACGGGCGATCCGGCCGCTTCGGCCGTGCGCTGAAGGCGCGTCATCGCCCACCCCGTGAAGTCGGACGCGTAAAGCGGGTTCTCGTGCGAGAGCGCGGTGGAGTGAACCGCGAGGAACACGAGAAGCCCGATGCGCTTCGGAAGGCCTTCTTTCTCCCGGAGAAGCTCCAGCACGGTCAGGGTCGGGTCGACGGCTCGATAGCGGACGGCGCCGAGATCGCAGGGTGTGGAGCAGGCGGGCGGGAGCAGGAGGCTCGCCGCCTCGGGGTTCCGAAAGAACGCGTCGATCGCGCGGTTCCTCAGGAGCTCGGGCAGAGAGCCGGCGTGCAGCGCGACCCGGTGGCGAGTCGCGCCGTTTCTCTGCGCGTCCTCGGCGGCGATCACGACGGCATCGGTGATTCGCTCCGCGAGGAAGTCGAAGAGCGGGCGATCAAAGCCGGGCCACAGGGAGGAGAAGCCGTTGTAGAGCTTCGAGGACATGTAGTTCCCGGGACCGTGGTGCGTGTGTGTGGCGGCGAGGACGAGTCCCTCCGGGGCGATCGGCACGCCGCGCGCCACGGCGCGTTCGGCCACCTTCGCCCGGAGGCCGGCGGGGATCGCGAAGAGCTCCGAGGAGACGAGAGCCGCGGTCCGGCCCTGACCGTCCCGGAAAAAGAAGGCGCGGGCATGGAGCCGCGTCCAGTGGCCACGGGCCACCCAGCCCGCGATGGAGTGGCCTCCCATGGGCAAGCCGGGCGGCGGCGTCAGGTCGGATTCTCCGACGCCCGCGACGAAACCTCCGCCCGGCGGGACGCCGGGGACGGAATAGGAGGGAACTTGGATGGTCAGGGACCGGCATCCGGCGGCGAGGGCGGCGAGGAAGATCGCGAGCAGCCTCGTCCGGCGCCGACCCGGCAGAAACCTGAACTGAGACATACGTTCTCCTGCCAACACGGACAGTCCCGGGGCGCCTCTTGACCCGGGTGGAGATGGAATTGGTGACCGTGACCATTGCAGGTGAGGACGGCGTGGTGAACTGCCGCCGAACCGGATATCGTGAGGCGGCCCCGTCGACGCCGAGGGGGCCAACCCGAAAGGCATGGTTCAAGTACCCGAGCCGGTCGCCGAGTTCCTGAAGGGGAAGCACATCGCGGTGGCAGGAGTGTCGCGAAGCGCGAAGCTGCCCGCGAATGCCATCTACCGGAGGCTCCGCGCGGCCGGGCACGACGCGATCCCCGTCAATCCGAGCGCGGCCTCGGTCGAGGGCGCCACGTGCTATCCGGACCTCGCCTCGATCCCCGGGCCCGTCGACGGCGTGATCGTCGCCACGCACCCCGACGTTGCGCTCCAGATCGTGCACCAGTGCGCACGCCTTGGGGTGAAGAACGTCTGGTTTCACCGCTCTTTCGGAGACGGCAGCGTCTCCCTCGCAGCGGTCGAAGAGTGCGGGAGGCGAGGGATCTCGTGCCTCGTCGGCGGCTGCCCGCTCATGTATTGCGGGCCCGTCGATCCCTTCCATCGCCTCATGCGGTGGTGGCTTCGCCTCCGGCGCCGGGTCCCGGGTTGAGACGCGGGATCGCGGAGGTCGTCGTCGCCGCTCTGCTCGCTCAGGGATGCTCGAGCGCGCGGAAGACCGAGAAACGCGCATTTCTCGCGGCGGGCCTCGCGCTCCAGCGGGAAGCGCCCGAGCCGTCGTTCGACGGCCTGAGGATCGAGCTCGACCTCTACCTGAACGACGAGCTCATGGACCTGAAAGACCGCGCGAAGCGCCAGGAGGAGAAGGAGCTGGACCTCTACCGGAAGATCGCTCTCATCGGCTCGGGGGTGACGGTGCTCGCGGTCTCGTCGGGAACGCTGAACGACCCGGGGAACCGCGGCCTCCAGTACGGCGTGGGGGCCGCGAGCACGGCCGTCGCGCTCGCCGGCTTCGGGCTCTATCTCGTCCGCCCGGGCGAGATGAGGGAGTGCCGCGCGTTCCTGGATCGCGGCGGGCAGGACCTTTCCGACTGGGGCCGCCTCCACCTCGTGCCTTCGAAGGAAAAGGTGCCTCGCGCCCTCTGGCTCGACTACGTAGACCGGGTCGCCGCCCTTCGCGGCCACGAATCCTGCCTGCGAATACGATAGCGAGACACCGGAGCAGCACCGGGTGGAACGTTTCTTGCGCCTTTCCATGACCTGTCGTTCCGGCGGTCGCCGGAGCCGCAAAGGAGCACCATGAGACCCCGCGTTTCTCGTTGCACCCTCATCGTTTCCCTGACCCTTGCCTTCGCTTTTGCCCCTGTCCTTTTTGCGCAACAGGATTCGGGTTTCCAGGATTGGGGCGACCAGCAGGACTTTCAACAGACGGTTGCACGCGTTTCCTCGGTCATGGGGGATGCGACATTCCAAAGGGGCGACGATCCGGACCACTGGCAGGCGCTGGCTGCCAATGTTCCGGTGACGATCGGAGACCGCCTCTACGCCGCGCCGGATGGTCGGGTGGAACTGGAGGCGACCGGCCTTCGGGCGTTCGTCGCTCCCGACACGGAGCTGACGATCCTCAACCTCACGGAAGACGTTCAGCAGTATTCGATCGCGCAGGGCACGGCCACGTTCCGGATCGCGCACATGGACGACGAAGACGTCTTCGAGATCGACACGCCGAACGCGGCCATCACGATTGAGGCCACGGGACTTTACCGCGTCTACGTCGACGCCGACGGGGACACGCGGGTCTCGGTGAGGCGCGGTGAGGCGCGCGTCTCTTCGAGCGGCGGAGAGGTTGCGTTGCGCACGGGCGAGGCGATGTACATCGACGGCATCGACGAGCCCCAATACGACGTCTATGCGCTTCCCCTGGCCGATTCCTGGGATCGATGGGTGGACTCGCGGGAACGCCGCCGTCACAGCATCGTTTCGTACGACTACGCGAGCGAAGACGTCCTGGGAGTCTCCGACCTCGATTCGTACGGACGCTGGGAGGAGACGCCCGAGTACGGCCACGTCTGGTTCCCCGCGAACGTCGCGTCGGACTGGGCGCCCTATCGGGCAGGACACTGGATGTGGCAGGACCCGTGGGGCTGGACGTGGGTGTCGTCGGAGCCCTGGGGGTGGGCGCCCTATCACTACGGCCGCTGGGCTCTCCGCGCGTCCCGCTGGTGCTGGGTTCCGGTCGCTCGAAACGTGCGACACGTCGCATACGCCCCCGCGCTCGTCGCGTTCGTCGGAGGAGGCCCGGGCTGGTCGGCTTCGATTTCGGTCGGAGGCGGAGGGTTCGTCGGCTGGTTCCCGCTGGGACCTCGCGATCCCCTGGTGCCGTGGTGGGGAAACAGGGCGTCGACGCCTGTCAACGTGGCGAACGTCACGTACGCGAATCGGTCGCACGTGACCGTCGTCGACCGCGGCGCTTTCGTGAACTCCCGGCCCGTCCAGGCGGCCGTCGTTCGCGACAGCGGCGTCCTCAGGCAGATCTCCGGTCAGCCGGTGGTGCGCGGCCCCTTGCCGGTTCTTCCAACTCCCGAGTCGATTCGCGGGCCGTCGCCGGGGCGTGTCGCGGCACGGCCGCTCCAGAAGATCGTGGAACGTCCCGTGGCCGCGCGCCTCGCGCCACCTCCCGCGCCCCCGGTCTTCTCGGAAAAGCTCCATGCGATCCGTGAGAACCGCGGGGCCCCGATGACCCCGTCCGGCGCGGCCAAGCTCGTCACGCAGTCGCCGCAGGGCGCACGTGCGGCCGTTCCGATTCGTCCCGTGGCGCGGGAAGGCGGTCACGTGGAGCTCGCGCCCCGCCGGGACGCACTCGGCGCCCCGCCGCCGGATCCCATTCGAGCCGGCGGGCGCACGATGGCTTCTCCGCAGACCCCGTTCATTTCGCATCCGTCCGGCTCGCGCGAGAGCGTGCCGCCGATGCGTGTTGCGCCTGGCGCGGTGACGTCTCCGATCGCGAAGCCGGCGGCAGCGCCTTCGCAGCCGACGCCGGCTGCCCAGGGCGTTCCGCCAGGCCGCAGGCTGGAGAACGAACCCGGCCGGCCTGTCGTCATCGTCCCGCCGGGACGGCCGACTCCCGCCGCGGAGCCGGTACCGAGACGCGTCGAGCAGGCCCACCCGGCGCCCCAGGTCCAGCCTGCGCCCCAGCCGGAGAGGCGCGAGTTCAGCCGGGCCCCGCGCCGCGTGGCGCCCTCGGGCCCCGATCCCCTCCAGCCGCATGGAGCGCCCAAGGACGACAAGGACAAGAAGGAGAAGAAGTAGAAGCCGCTTAGAGCGTCCTCAGAAGATCTCGTTGACCGGGAAGTAGACGCCGTCCTTCGCGAATGGCACGTATTCGTACCCGCGGCCGAGCGGGTCGTTGTGGAGGACGGTCGTGTAATCGATGCCGAGCGCCGAGTAGATCGTGGTCGTGAGGTCTTCGATGCGGATGTCGCGATTGCCGCTCCAGCCGTAATCGACGACCTTGTTCGCGGTCGCGTCCGTGACGCCGACCGCGCGGCCGCCCCGGACGCCGCCTCCCGCGAAGGCGACCGACATGCGCTGGAAGTGGTCGCGCCCGCCCTGTGCGTTCACCGGACCGACCGTGCGGCCGAACTCGCCGATCATCACGACGAGCGTCTCGTCGAGAAGGGTCTTGCCGGCGGCTGCACCGGGGGTCGCCGCGAGGTCGGCGAGGAGCGTGCCCACGGCCGGGTCGAAGAGCGCCATCCGGTCGAAGAGCCCGGCGTTCACCCCGTAGATGTTCGCGTGGTTGTCCCAGCCTCCGACCGTGAGCTGCACGAAACGAGTGCCCTGGTTCGCGGCGAGGATCTGCTTGGCGATGATGGCCGTGCCTCCGAACTGCGTCGCGCCGTACCGGGCGTAGTCGGCCGCCGTATAGCCGAAGACCGTGTTGATCGTGGGGCTGTCGGCGAGCGCCTTGGCCTGCGTGTAGAAGTCGGCCATGGCGGCCGGGACGTCGCCGTACGGGGCGCCCGCGGCACGGTCGGCGTCGAGCGACTGGAGAAGCGCGTAGCGCTCGGCGAAGACGGCCGGGTTCGCGGGCTTCACGCTCGGGAGGCCGGCCGTCGAGACCGACGGAACGACGAGCGGGGCATAGCGGGACGACATGTAACCCGAGCCGATCATCGAGCTCGTGCCGAGGCCGACGAAGCCGGGCAGGATGTCCCCCTGTTTGCGCTGCGCCTGCGATTCGAGCGAGACGACGGAGCCGATGTGCGGCGAGACGTCGCCGAGGACACCGGTCGGGTTGCGCGACTTCTGCACCCAGGTCTGTGCGAGGCCGTGCACGGCCGCCCAAGAGAGGACGGACCTCACGAAGACGAGCTTGTCGAGCTGGGCGGCGATGTTCGGCATCAGACCCTGCGCGAACCGGATTTCGCCGAAGCTCGTCGGGGCGAACGCCGTGGGCGTCCACGCGCCCTCCTTGAGGTCCCACGTGTCCGAGTGGCTCGGCGCTCCCGCCATGAAGATGAAGATGCAGTTGCGGGCGGTGCCCTTGAGAGCCGGTGCCGACGCGGCCTCGAGCCGCGGCGGGCTCGGGACGTCCGCGAAGTACGAGCCGACGATCGCCGTTCCCGCGACGCGGAAGAATCGCCGGCGGGAGAGACCTTCGCCGCGGATCGGAAACGATCCACCGGGCGTGCAGGCGTCACAGGTTTCCTTGCGGGACGGCATGTTCGGAGTCTCCCGTCAGTAGAAGGCGAACTCGAGCTTGTTGAAGAGCGCCCACTGAAGGTTCTCCGCTTTTGGCCCGAGCGTCCCGCTCTTGAGGTACGCGACGGCGCTCGCCTTCTCGGACGCGGTCGGGGGGCGGGAGAGCGTGCCGGTGTAGAGCGCATCCACGACGTCTTCCGGCTTCGTCGTGGCCTTCAGCGTCCGGGCGACGAGGGACGTCTCCGTGGCCTGCCGGACGCGCGGCAGGATCGTGCTCGCGTCGTTCATGAGCGCGAGCGCCTGCAGCGTCGAGGTGTCGTAGGAGCGCGGATTCGTGTCGCGGTTCCCGCGCATGAACGTGTTGAGGAACGTGGCGTACCGGCCGGCGCCCTCGGTCGTGTCCGGGAGCGCCATCGCGATGGTGGCGGGGTTGCCGGAGATCACCGTCAGCATGTCGTTGCCGACGTTCGTCGGGACGACGCCGCTCGCCTTGAAGATCGCGTCGAGGAGCTGCTCGGACGTCATCCGGCGCGTGACGCGGCGCGCGAAGTAGCGCGTCCAGGTCTCGTTCCAGGAGCCGGGGGTGTAACGCGCCGATAGTTGATAGGCCTCCGAGTTCGCGATCGTGCGCAGCATCGAGCGCAGGTCGTAGCCGCTCGAGACGAACTGGTTCGCGAGCTGCGCCAGGAGCGCCGGATGGCTGGGCTGGGCCGTCTGCCCGGGCGGAAGCGCGTTCGGGTCGAGCCGGAGGAGGTCGAAGCTGTCCGCGGGCTCCACGATGCCGATCCCGAACATCTCCCTGAAGAGATAGTTGACCGCGGCCCGCGCGAACTGAGGGTGTGCCGTGAGCATGCGCGCGTACTCGGCTCGCAGGGGCTTGCCGGGCTGCGGGGTCTCGCCGGTCAGGTAGAAGGCGGGCCCGACCGTCTTCGGCTGGCCCGGGTCGGGCTGTCGCGCCGGCCGGTTGCCGGACGTCGTGTTCAGGAGGTACGAGCCCGTGGCGTTGTCCGCGAGGACGTACTTCCGCCTGCCCGACGCCGTGTCCGTCGCGGCCGTGGCCGTCGTCTGGGCGAAGAACGCGGCGTTCCTCCAGAAGTCCATCCGCGTCTTCGTGGTGAGGTAGAGGTTCACGGCGTCCGTGTGGCCGAGCCCTCTGTGGCAGCCCGTGCAGTTGATCTGCATGCCGAGGAATTTCTCGCCCGTAGCGGCCGCCTCGTTGTCCCACGTGTCCTGGATGACGCCCATCGTGGCCATGTTGCGCACCCAGTGGTTCGGCGGGCCGGCCTGGAAGGTGTCGCCGGTCCCGGCAATGAGCTCCCGGACGAGCTGGTCGTAGGGCTTGGCCTCCGCGAGGGACGCGCGAAGGTACGCATACAGCGCGTTGCGGCCCAGCGGCTGCTCGACGCCGTTCGCGGAGGTGACCCTGACGTTTTCCACGAGGTCGCCGAGCCACATCGTCCAGCGGTCGTTGAAGGCGTCGGAGCGGAGGAGATTGTCGACGAGCCGCGCGCGCTTGTCGGGGTGTTGGTCGGCGACGAATGCCGCGAGCATGGCCGCGTCCGGGATCTGGCCCGCGAGGTCGAGCGTGACGCGGCGGAGAAACTCGGTGTCGGAGGAGCGGACGGTCGGACGGACCCCGTCCGCGGCCATCTTCCCGAAGATCTCGACGTCGATGGCGCCATGGAGGGGCCGCGACGGGGCCGGGGAGGGTCCGAGCGCCGCGGTTCCGTGGCTTCGCGCGAAGGAGGAGTGTCGCGGGGCGCCGAGGGTCCCGGGGACGCTGCTTCTCGAGCGCCCGCGCCCGCTCGGATCCGGGATCCCGAACGGGCAGTCTCCGGCCGCCTGCAAGGTCGCGGCATCTGCCGCCTGCGGCTCCTCGGGCTCGCCCGGATCGTCGGGCGCCCGGGCCGCGAGGGGCGCGGCGGCGAGGGCCAGGGCCAGGAGTCCGGCGGTCGCGTTGCGATACGGAATAGCCGCTACCCGGCCCGCGTCGAGCATGGGCCCTCCCCGAGAACGCGTCTCAGTTTATCTCGGTAAGGAGTGTCGAGCCCCCGGCTTTCTAACGAAGCGACTCCATGATCTCGTCGAGCGCTTGACGAGACGGCCGGAGCGCCTCGAGAGGCAGGCTCGTGAGGGGCTGGCCGGTGGAGCCGAGAATCGCCGAAAGGTCCTTCTTCGACGGGTCGATGTAGAGGATCCCCGTCAGGATCTCCTGCTTGTCGTGGCTCTCGTGGATCGCTCTGAGCGCCTTCTCCTTGTCTGTGGGGTCGTAATCGCGCGCGACGCCCCGAAACCTGAGCAGGCTGCCGTCCGGAAACGCGACTTCCTTCGTCTCGCCGGCGGGAATTTCCGCGAGCGTCTCCTCGAAGAACGGCACGAATCCGATCTCGTGGACGGGCGTCTCGTGCTCCTTGGAGTATTTGTAGCTCTTCGTGGAGCCCTCGTGGTCGTTGAAGGTCACGCACGGGGAGATGACGTCGATGACGGAGGTGCCTCTGTGGGCGATCGCCGCCTCGAGGATCGTCTCGAGCTGCTTCATGTCGCCCGAGAAGGAGCGCGCCACGAACGTGCCGCCCAGCTCGATCGCGAGCGAGCAGCAGTCGATCGGGATGAAGTCGTTTACGGCGCCGCCCTTTTGCTTCGCGCCGAGGTCCGCGGTGGCGGAGAACTGGCCCTTCGTCAGGCCGTAGACGCCGTTGTCCTCGATGATGTAAACGAGCGGCAAGTTGCGCCTCACGAGGTGGACGAACTGTCCGATGCCGATCGAAGCCGTGTCGCCGTCGCCCGAGACGCCGATCCCGTGGAGCGTCGGGTCCGCGATGAGCGCGCCCGTCGCGACCGAGGGCATGCGGCCATGCACGCCGTTGAAGCCCCATGCGCGGTTCAGGAAGTAGGCCGGCGTCTTCGAGGAGCATCCGATGCCCGAGAACTTCGCGACTTTGTGGGGCTCTACCCCCATCGCGTAGAAGGCGTTGATGATCTGTTTCGTGATGACGTCGTGTCCGCAGCCGAGGCAGAGCGTCGACTTCTGGCCCTCGTAGTCGGTCTTCGGGAGGCCGAGGCGGTTCGTCTTCGGGGCGGGCGAGGAGGCGGGGGCGTTCGGGGCCGCGCTCATGCGACGAGCCCTCCCTTCTGCGCGTCCCCCCGTCCGGCCCGGGACGCGGGAGCGTCGTTCAGGACCCCGTCGATCACGGTCGTCGCGTCGAGGGGAAGCCCGTTGTACTGCCGGATGGAGACGAAGCGCGTCGCGAGCTCGGGAAGCTCGTCGCGGAGGATCGTGACGAGCTGCCCGTCGCGGTTCTGCTCGACCACGTAGATCCGCTCGTGGTGCCGCAGCCAGCTCACCGCTTCGGCCGCGAGCGGCAGGGATCTGAGGCGGCAGTAGTCGAGCGGGACGCCGAAGGCCGTCCCGAGCTTGTCGCGTGCCTCGGTCGTGCCGTAGTGCGACGTGCCGTAGGCGAGGAGGCCCGCGCGCGCGCCGGGCCGGTCCTGAAACTCGGGCTTCGGCACCATCGCGCGCGCTGTCTCGAACTTCTTCAGGAGGCGGTTCACGTTGTTGACGTAATCCTGGGGCTTCTCGGAGTACTGCGCTTTCTCGTCGTGTCCGGAGCCGCGCGTGAAGTACGCGGCGTACGCGTTCGGGGTGCCGGGCAGCGTTCGGTACGGGATGCCGTCGCCGTCCACGTCCTTGTATCGCCCCCAGGATTCCTTCACCTTCTCGATGCCGGCCGCGTCGAGCACCTTGCCTCGGCGGAGGGGCTCCGTCGGATAGGGAAACGGGTCCGCCATCCAGTTGTTCATACCCAGGTCGAGGTCCGACATCACGAACACCGGCGTTTGGAGCTGCTCGGCGAGATCGAAAGCCTGCTGCGCCATCGTGAAGCACTCGTCGGGCGAAGCGGGAAAGAGCAGCGGGTGCTTCGAGTCGCCGTGCGAGCTGAAGTAGCAGAGGAGGAGATCGCCCTGCATCGTTCGGGTCGGGAGGCCGGTGGACGGCCCGGTGCGCTGGATGTCGAAGATGACCGCGGGAATCTCGGCGTAGTAGCCGAGCCCGATGTACTCCGACATGAGCGAGATTCCCGGGCCGGACGTGGACGTGAACGACCGGGCGCCCGCCCATCCGGCGCCGAGCACCATTCCGATCGAGGCGATCTCGTCCTCGGCCTGGATGACGGCGACGTTCTTCTTCTTCGTGACGGGGTCGACGCGCAGGTGGTCCGTGAAGTCGATGAAGGCTTCGCACAGGGAGGAGGACGGCGTGATGGGGTACCACGCGCAGACGGTCGCGCCGCCGAAGACGCAGCCGAGGGCGGACGCCGTGTTGCCCTCGACGATGACCTTTCCTTCCGTCGCGTTCATCCGCTCGACGCGAAACGGGATCTTGATCGGGAAGCTCTTCGCGGCGTACTCGAGGCCCACCTTCACGGCGCTCACGTTGAGGTCGACGGCCTTGGGCTTCCCCTTGAGCTGCTTCGCGATGGCTTTCTCGATCTCCGCGGGATCGATCCCCATGAGCTCGGCGACGACGCCCACGTAGATCATGTTCACGATGAGCTTGCGAAGCTTTGCGTGCTCGGGCGCGGACGTGATCTTGACGACGAGCTCCGAGAACGGAACGGGGTAGTAGGTGACGTCGTCGCGCTTCTTGCCGGGGTTCTCGAGCCCGAGCTTCTTCTCATAGACGACGTAGGCGCCCGCGCGCACGTCGCGCACGTCCTCGTCCGCGGTCTCGGGATTCATGCAGACGAGCACGTCGAGATCGCGCTTGCGCGCGACGTAACCGTCCTTGTTCGCGCGGATCGTGAACCAGGTGGGCAGGCCCTGGATATTCGAAGGGAAGAGGTTCTTCCCCGAGACCGGGACGCCCATGCGGAAGATGGACCGCATCAGGACGGTGTTCGCCGTCTGCGAGCCCGACCCGTTGGCCGTGGCGACCTGCAGCGAGAAGTCGTTGGCGACGACCTCCGAAGACGCGCCGGCGCGGGACGTGGTCTCGGTGAGAACGCTCGACATTCTTGATTTTCCTCCGGGGCCGCGACCCTGCTCTGGCCCTGGCGGGCCCGCGGCAACATGAGATCGAATCTTAACTCCGCCGGGCCGCGCATGGAAGAATCGCTGCGTGCGCATCGTCTCGCTGTGCCCGTCGATCACGGAGAGCCTCGTCGAGCTGGGCCTCGGGGAGAGCCTCGCCGGCGTCACGCGCTACTGCATTCACCCGCGCGAGGCTCTCGCCGGAATTCCGCGCGTGGGCGGCACGAAGAACCCAGATCTCGCGGCGATCCGCGCGGTCAAGCCCGATCTCGTCTTCTGCAATGGGGAGGAAAACAGGGCGGAAGACATCGATCTCCTGAAGAGAGAGTTTCGGGTGGATGTCACGCATCCGCGGACCGTTGCCGAGATCCCCGCGCTGCTGCGCCATCTTGGTGCCCTGACGGGACGGGAGAAAGAGGCGGAAGAGATTTCTTCGCAGGTGGAAGAGGCTTTGAAGCGCGTCGAGGAGGAGGCGAGGCAACGTGCGGGCGGCATGACGAGCGGCGTAGCGGGCGCTGGCGGCTCGGTGGAGGCTTCGGCGTTCCGGTTCGTCTACCTAATCTGGAAGGATCCCTGGATGACGATCGGCCCCCGCACGTACGTCGCGGACCTGCTCCGCCGGGTGGGAGGCTCTTCCTCATTCGAAGAAAAAAACGTCGAAGGGCCTGATTACCCGGTTACGGATGTAGACGAGATCGTGGCCTCGCGTCCCGACGTCCTCATCCTCCCCGACGAGCCCTATCGCTTCCGCGAGCGGGACGCCGCGTTCTGGCGCGAGCGGCTACCCGCATCGACGCGTGTCGTTGTCGTCTCTGGCGATGACTTCTGCTGGCACGGGGTAAGGACCCTGCGAGGCCTCGAGGCGGTCCGGGAGCTCAGGAACGGGTCGCGCTGACGATCGAAACGGGGCCGTTGGACGTCGAGATCCTCACGGTCGCGTTGTCGGTCCCGATCTCGAAGAGCCGCGTGCGGTTCCCGTCCTGACGGCGGGCGTTCGCGCAGGCCTCGCCCCGGCAGGAGAATGGCGCGTGCGAGGAGGTCTCGACCCTCACGCCCGAGGAGAAGCCCTCCGGCACTTTCAGAGTGAGCGGGCCGTTCTTCGCGCTGGCCTCGAGTCCCTTGCCCTCCCAGCGCGTTCCCGCCAGGGCGATCGTGAGCGGCCCGTTGACGGCGTGGATCTTCATGTCGCCCGAGGAGCCTTTCAACGTGACGGGACCGTTCGCGGCTGCGACGTCGGCCGAACCGGTCAGGTCCGAGAGCGAGACGGGCCCATTCTCCGTGCTCACGGAGAGCGTGCCCGAGAGTCCGGTCAACGAGACGGGGCCGTTCGACGCCTCGACCGAGAAGTCGGCGTCCTTCGGGGCCGTGACGATCAGATAGCCCGTCCAGTGCTCGCCATCCGGCCCCTCGATCGTGACGCGGCCGCCGGACGAGCGGAGGACGATCTTCGAGAGAACGGCGCGAGCGGAGGCGTCGTCGTCGCCCGCGGCGGCCGTGCAGGCCGTGACCTTGAATTCGCCCACGTCGGCGCCGCGGACGGTGACGCCCCCGTTCCTCGAGCCTTCGAGGACGAGACCTTTCGCGTCCCGGCGGGAGAGCGTGATGGTCTCCTCGCCCCGGGCCGTGATCCGGTCCCCGAAGTGCATGTTGACGTTCGAGCAGCCCGACCCGTCGCCCCCGCTGATCGTGACGGTCCGCTCGGCGGCGGCGGGGAGGGAGACGGCGAGTGCGGCAAGGAGCGCGGGAAGAGCTGCGGCACGGCTCATGAAATCCTCCTGATGGAGGGAGGACGCCATGCCCGGAGAAAGGTTACGCCCGGATCAGGCAGGACGCCTTAGTAGATCCAGAAACGCTCTCCGAGGGCTTGCCTTCGGGCGCCCCCGGACCCCCGCGCTCGATCAGGCCGGACGTCGGAGCAGGTCCAGGAACTCTTCTCTTACCGCCTTCTGGAGGAAGATTCCGCGGAGCGCGGAGGTGACCGTCACGGCGCCCGGCTTCTTGACGCCGCGCATCTCCACGCAGAGGTGCCGGGCTTCGATGACGACCATGACGCCTTGGGGCTTCAGCTCCTCCTCGAGGACGCCCGCGACCTGCTCGGTCAGCCGCTCCTGGACCTGCGGCCTCCGCGCGAAGAACTCCAGGAGCCGCGGCAGCTTCGACAGGCCGACGATCTTGTCGTTCGGGATGTAGGCGATGTGCCCGTGGCCGTAGAACGGCACGAAGTGATGGGCGCACATGGAGTAGAAGGGAATCTCCTTCTCCATGACCATCGACGTGTAGTGCTCCTCGTTGGGGAACGTCGTGAGCTTCGGCCGGGTGCCCTCGTCGAGCCCGGAGAAGATATCGAGGTACATCCTCGCGACGCGCCGGTCCGTGTTGAGGAGATTCGGGTCCTGGTCGGGACAGAGTCCGAGGATCCGGATGATTTCCTTCACGTGGCCCGCGATCTGGTCGACGCGGGGATCGGCGAGGTCTTCGTTCTCGAGGATGCCGGTGTGGGACGCTTGAGTTTGGAGCTCGCTCATGAGGGCATCATACGAGGGAAGGCGGAGGCGGATGGCAAGGGAAGAGCGGCTGAGGGCGCGGGCGACGCGGATCGTCGCGACGATCGCCTCGAACGCGGAGAAGCCCGGCGCGCTCGCGGCGCTCCTCGAAGCGGGCGTGGACGTCGTGCGCCTGAACGGGGCCCACTGCCGCCCCGGCGAGATCGCACGCCGAGTGGCGCTCGTGCGCCGGATGTCCCGTTCGCGGCGCGCTCCGACAGGCGTCCTCCTCGACCTCGGCGGCCCGAAGATCCGCCTCGGCGCTCTACCCGGCGGCGCCGTGTCGCTCGCGATCGGCCGGACCGTCGAGCTCGTGCCGGGAGTCGCCTCTGCCGGCGGGTCGGGAGCCGCCGTGCGCCTCGCGGTGACGTATCCGGCTCTCCTCGTGGACATAAATCCGGGCGCCGACGTGCGGCTCGACGACGGGCGCATCCGCTTGCGGGTGAAGAAGCGCACGGGGCGCGCTCTCGTCGCGACCGTGGAGGTCGGCGGACGCGTGAAGAGCGGAGCGGGAGTGAACTTCCCGAATTCGGCCCTCTCGGCGCCCGCCTTGACGGCGAAAGACCGGCGGGATCTCGCGGAGGGCCTCGCGGCCGGAGTGGACTTCGTGGGTCTTTCGTTCGTGCGCAGCCCCGCGCACGTCCTGGCGCTCCGGCGGCTCCTCGCTCGCGTGCCCCCCGGGCGCCGGCCCTGGATCGTCTCCAAGATCGAAAGAAAGGAAGCCCTTGACGCGCTCGACGAGCTCGCCGCCGCCTCGGATGCGCTCATGGTCGCCCGCGGCGACCTCGGCGTCGAGATCGGACTCGCGAGCGTGCCCCGGGCCCAGCGGGAGATCCTCGCGGCGGGCCGGCGCCACGCCGTGCCCGTCATCGTCGCCACGCAGATGCTCGAGTCGATGATCGAGAACCCGACGCCGACGCGCGCGGAGGTCGCGGACGTGGCCGGAGCCGTGCACGACGGCGCGGACGCGGTGATGCTTTCCGGGGAGACGGCGGTCGGGGCGTGGCCCGTCGAGGCCGTCGAGGCGATGGCCGAGATCGCGTGTGCCGCCGAGGTGCCGGAGGTCGGCGCCCAGCCGGACGTCGTTTCGCTTTCGCCGCCCGGAGATTTCTCCGCCGTTGTGGCGCGCACGGCCGCCGGGATGGCCCGCGAGGCGCGCGCGGCGGCGATGATCGTCTACACCGAGTCGGGTAGGACGGCGCGCTTCGTGTCGAAGAACCCGCTCTCCGTCCCGGTCTTCGCGTTCACGGCGCACGAAACTGTCCGCCAGAAGCTCACGCTCCTCCGGGACGTCAAGTCTTTTCGGGTCCCGCCGGCGCACAGCGTCGAAGCGATGATCCGCGCCGGAGACGCCCTCCTGTCACGCCTGCCGGGCCTCGCCGGGGCCGTCGTCGTCGAGATCTCGGGCGCCGCGCCGGCGGCGGGCGCAACGAACACGGTCCGCGTCCGGCGCGTTGGCGAGGATTAGTCAGCCAGCCCCTCAATCGTCGCCTTCGCCGGGGGCCGTGGCGAGAATCGGCGGAGCCTTTGGAACGCCGTGCGGCGCGATTTCGAGGTCCTCGCCGTCCATCTCGTCGGGGTCGTAGGCCACGCCAAGATACGAAAGAAGAGTGGGCGCGAGGTCGACCGTCCGCGCCGCGTAGAGGATACCGGGCGACACGCCGGGGCCCGCGAACAGGAAGGGGACCACCGTTTCGCTCCGGGAGAGCGAGCCGTGGCCGGCGACGTAGCCCTTCGTGAAGCCGTAGCCGTCTTTCGGGGAGATGAAGACGTCGGGAGAGCGGGGCGAGTCGAAGAACTCGGGCAGCTGGACGACGAGATCGGGATACTCCGTCTCCGCCGTCGCCTCGAGCCATTCGTCGGCCTCGTGCGCCGAGCCGACGAGCGGCGCGGCGGCGGACCCGGAGTAGCCGAGTGGGTCCTCTCCCTCGAGAACGCGGTACCGATAGAGCGTCTCCAGGTCGTCGCGATCCTCGCGGACGATCTCGGCCCTGCCGGCGGGACCATAGAGCGCGACCATTCCGGGAAACGCGCCGCGCGTGACGACGAGCCTGACTTCGGGCGCGCGGGCGAGCGTCGCGGCGAAGAGCAACGCGCCCGGAGTCTTGAGCGCGGCGCCACTCGTCGGGCGCGCCTTCCTCTTCCGACGCGGGGCCCGGAACGCGCTCGGCACCTCTTCGGGCGGCCGGTTCGCGGGCAGCCAGATCATGACGCCCCGGTAGGCGCCGACCTCGATCATGGCGTCGCCCACGTCGTAGGCCTTGTCCTTCCGCGTGACCGGAATGAGGATGCAGTCCCCGAGACTGCAGTCCGCCTCCGTGGGGTTCGCCCTCAAGGCCCGGTTCACGAGCTCGCCGGCGTCGACGAACGTCCCGTATGAGCGGTTTCCGTGATCGCTGACGAGGACGAAGAGGATCCGTTCGTCGAGGTGCCGCCGCTTGAGGCGGCGGAGGAGACGCCCGAACGCGTGGTCGATCTCCGCCATCTCCGCGCGGAACTCCTTGCTCTCCAGCCCGCTCACGTGCGCGACCTCGTCCGTCCCGACGATGTGCGCCCAGACGAGGGGCGGCACGCGCCCCGCGGTCGCGGCGCCGATGTACGCGTCGCCGACGTCGTCGAGCGTCTTGCGGTCCAGGAACGACCAGTCGTTTCGGGCGTACGAGGCGATGAGCGCGATCCGATTCCGCGCGTGGACCGTGACGCCCCGCGCGAGCGGCGCCGTCACGGCGACCGTGTCGCCCGGAAGCCGCTCGAAGAGCGTCCGCGCCTCCGGCGCGAGGTAGTCGGTCGGAGAGAAGACCCCGAGGATGTTCGTGTGGGCCTCGCGGACCCGGAGTCGCCGGTCGAGCCAGATGTTCGCGGGAATCCCGTGATGGCCGGGGAAAAGGCCCGTCTCGAGGGCGGCGAGGTTGGGATACGTCTCGCTCGGGACCGAGGCGACGGCCGTCTGGACCCGAAGGCCGCGATCCACGATGCGGGCCTTGAGGTTCGGCAGCGCGCCCGCGGAGACGAGGCGCGTGAAGGCCTCGTCGGAGAGCCCGTCGAAGAACAGGACGCACACGGAGGGTCGCGAATCGGGGGAGACCCGCTCGGCGGCCGTGTGCATTCGCTCGCGGATCGAACAGGCCGACGAGCCCGCTAAGAGTGCGCCCAGGGCGAGGCACGCGGCCAGCGGAGAGCGATGGGAGACGGGGAGGCTCACAGCGGAAGGGTACCCGATGGGCGCGCGCGCCCCGCTGCTACCATGCGCGGATGCCTCCGTTCCGCGGCGCCGATCTGCACTGCCACTCCACGTTTTCGGACGGCCTCGAGCCTCCGGCGCAGCTCGTGGCTCGCGGCGTCGAGGCCGGCCTTTCGGTGCTCGCGCTTTCCGATCACGACGCGGTTCACGGCCTGCCCGAGTTCGAGGCGGCGGCGAAGGGCACGGGTCTCGTGACGGTGACCGCGAGCGAGCTTTCGACGCGGTGTGACGGCGACGACGTCCACGTGCTCGGCCTTTTTCTCGATCCCGAAGAGCCCGAGCTCAAGCGGCGCCTCGCGGTGTTCCGCGAGGACCGCGACACGCGCGGCGAGTCGATGGTGGAGAGGCTCGGTACTCTCGGTATGCCGCTCGACATCGCCGAGATCCGGGCCGTGGTGGCGGACGGCGCATTTGGCCGCCCGCACATCGCCCGCGCAATGGTCGCGCAGGGCTACGTGAAGAGCCTCGACGAGGCCTTCGAGCGTTTCCTCACGCGGGGCAAGCCGGGCTACGTGCCGAAGCCGAAGTGGACTCTGGAGGAGGCGATCGTCGCCATCCGCAAGGCTGGGGGGCTTTCGATCATCGCCCATCCGATTTGGTACCGCGATCCCGAGAAGGTCGTGGCCCTCGGGGTCGCGGCGGGGCTCGACGGCCTCGAGGTCATCCACGCGGACCAGGATGGGCAGAAAGAGAACGCGTTCGGCCAGATGGCCGAGCGGGAAGGCCTCCTGAAGTCGGCCGGATCGGACTACCACGGCCCGCCGGAAGGCCGGAAGCGCATCGGCGCCTGCCGGCTCGACGAGGAGAACTGGAACCGGATGGTCGCTGCCGCGTCGCGCCGCCGCGCCGAGTCTGGCCGCCCGCCGCTGGATCTGTCCCCGCGCTGACGGGCGGCCGGACCTCGGACCGTCAAATGTGGCGCCAGTGCCCTCCGAGGTACCGCCACTCGCGCCCGCGGCGGACCCACTGCGCCGGAACCCAGACCTCCTCGGCGCGGCGCGTCTCCCAGATTCCGGGCACCCAGACGTGCGTCCCGCCCTCCCATCTCCAATGGCCGGCGACCCAGAAGGAGTCCGGCCCGGGCGGAGGCGGCACGGCCTCCACTTTGTACGCCGGCGGTGCGGGCGCCACGACCTCGGCGACACCCGGCCCGTGGCCGGCCTTCACCCAATGGCCTCGGTGGAAGAGCCATTCTCCGCCGCGATGCTCCCAGTGGTCGCGGATCCACATCTGGTTCGAGCGTGAAGCCTGCCAGCGGCCGCCGACCCACACGTGCCGGTGGCCGTCCCACCTCCAGTGGCCGGCGACCCAGAAGTGCGCGGAGGAGGGCGGGGCGCCGATCACCTCGACGCGCGGCGGAGGCGGGGGGACGCCGATGCGCAGCGTGAGCCTGTCGGCGAGCGTGGCGGACGCGGAGAGGATGAACGCGGCGACGACGAGCAGCCGGGCGAGAGCGCGCGCCATGTGTACCTCCTACAAGACAAAATCCCGCATCTCTTGACGCAAGGAACGGGCCGGAGGATTACGGTCCGGCCGGCCCCGGCCGGGAAGTCTGGCGACCCCGCGGCACTGGCTCTCGCGTGAGGGAGCTGACTTGGGATAAAACAGGCATCCCCGATGTCCACCCTCGCCCCCGTCGATTCCGAGGTTCTTCCCGCGCGGCCGGATGCCGAGCGGAGCCTCCTGGGCGCGATCCTCATCGACGGGTCGCTCCTTTCGCGCGTCATGGAGTTCCTCGTCCCGGAGGACTTCGCGAGCGAGGCGCACCGCCTGGTCTACGAATCGTGCCTCGCGCTCGCCGACCGGCGCGAGGGCGTGGACCTCGTCACGGTGCAGAGCGAGCTCGAGAAAACCGGGCGGCTCGAGCGCGCGGGCGGCGCGGCGGTTCTCTCGTCGCTCGTGGACCGCGTGCCGGACGTCGAGAACGTCGAGAGCTACGCGCGCCTCGTGCGCGAGTCCTCGCTGAGGCGGCTCGTCATCTTCCAGTCGCGCCGCGCGATCCGCGACGCCGTGACGGCCCCGGACGCCGAAGTCGTCCTCGAGAACGCGCAGCGCGACCTCGTCGAGATCGCGAAGGGGTCGATCAAGGGCGGCTTCGTGAAGCTCTCGCGCATCGCGGAGAAAAACGAGGAGGAGATCCAGAAGATCCACGGGCGCGGCACCATGCTCACGGGGCTGCCGACCGGCTTCACGAGGCTGAACGCCCTGACGCAGGGCTTCCAGAAGACCGACCTGATCGTCGTCGCGGCCCGGCCGGGGATGGGCAAGACGGCGTTCGCCCTGAACATCGCGTCGTACCTGACGATCCACCAGAAGTTCACCGTCGGCTTCTTCTCGCTCGAGATGTCAGCCCAGCAGCTCGGCTTCCGCATTCAGTGCGCCGAGTCGCGCGTGAATCTCCAGCGGCTGCGCGAGGGCCGCCTGTCGAAAGAAGAGAAAAAGGCCCTTTTCTTCTCGACGCAGCAGATGCGTGAAGCCCAGCTTTTCGTCGACGATTCGCCGGCCGCCACCCTCCTCGAGATGCGAGCCCGGGCGCTCCAGCTCAAGCAGCGGCACGGCCTCGATGCGCTCTTCGTGGACTACCTCCAGATCATGGGGTCGCGCGGCAAGGTCGAGAACCGCACGCAGGAGGTCAGCGCCTTCTCGCGCGGCCTCAAGGCCCTCGCCAAGGAGCTCGAGGTCCCGGTCATCGCGCTCTCTCAGCTCTCGCGGCGCACCGAGCAGCGCGGCTCCGAGAAGGAGCCCGTGCTCTCGGACCTCCGCGAATCGGGCGCCATCGAGCAGGATGCGGACGTCGTCCTCTTCCTTTCGCGGCCCGAGTACTACGACAAGGACACCGAGCAAAAGAACGTCTGCGACGTCATCATCGCCAAGCAGCGGAACGGCCCGACCGACCGTTTCACGCTCGGCTGGTCGGGCGAGTACACGCGCTTCTCGGACCTCGCGATGATCAGCGAGGGTCCCGGGCTCTGACCTCTCCCCTGCGTCCCACGCACGCCGTCATCGATCTCGACGCGCTCGCGTCGAACTATCGGGCGATCGCCCGTTCGCTGCCGAAGAGCTGCGCGCTGATGCCCGTCGTCAAGGCGGACGCGTACGGCCATGGCGCGGGGCACGTGGCGCGTCGCCTCGCGGAGGAGGGCGCGCCCGTCTTCGCGGTCGCGGTCGTCGAGGAAGGTCTCGAGCTGCGCCGGGCGGGCATCACGCAGCCGATCCTCGTCATGGGCTGGATCGGGCGAGACCAGATTGGCTCCCTCGTAGAGGGTGGTCTCACGCCCAATATCCATTCGGTGGAACAGGCCGAGGAATTGAGAGATTTCTTAGAAAGAGAAGAGAAGAAGAAGATTTTCTTAGAAGGGGAAGAGGGGAGAGAAGAGGCGCAGCCGGTGGCAACGGCGCGCGCAGATGGTGCGCCGCACTTCCCGCTGCCCGTTCATCTGAAGCTCGACACGGGGATGACCAGGCTGGGAGTGCTTCCCGCCGACCTGCCGCGAGTGCTCGACCTGCTCGTGGGATTGAAGACGAAGGGGCAGATTTTCTTAGAAGGTGTTTTTCAGAACTACGCCTCGGCCGATGATCCTGGCGACGCCCAAACCGAGTCGCAAACGCGCACCTTCGAAGAAGGCTTGCGCGCCGTGCGCGCACGCGGCTTTAGGCCGACCATGATTCACACCGACAACAGCGCGGCGACGCTCTCGCGGATCACCTCTTCACCTCGTGAGCAGATCCACACCGACAGCGGCGCAGTGAGGCTCTCGCCGCTGGTCAATTCACCTTCTAAGAAATCTTCTCTCTTCGAAATCTCCCATGTCCGCCCCGGCCTCGCCCTTTACGCTCGGGTCCCCGGTTTCTCCTCCGAAGCAAATGATTCTCTTTCCGACGTGATGTCGTTCGTCTCGGTCGTGGACCAGGTGAAGACCGTTCCGCCCGGGACGCGTGTGGGCTACGGCGGGACGTTCGTCGCGGGGCGGGCGACGACGCTCGCGATCGTCCCGGCCGGCTTCGCGGACGGCGTGCCGCGGCATCTCTCCGGACGCGGACACGTGCTGATCGGCGGCCGCCGCTGCCCGATCGCAGGCCGCGTTTCGATGGACCTCACCGCGGTGGACGCCACGGACCTCGATGCCCGTCCCGCGAGGGGCGCAGAGGTCGTCTTCTTCGGCCGCCAGGGCGACGCCCGGCTCGGCGTCGACGAGGTCGCGGCGGCCGCGGGAACGGTCTCCTGGGAAATCCTGTGCGGCGTCGGCCCGCGCGTGCCACGTATCATTGTTTCCGGAGGCCAGGTCGTGGCACGCGAGACGAAGTTCCTGTGAACACCGTTCTCGAATTCCTCGGACGGGGCGTCCTGAGCGTGTTGGAGGGGGTCGGGCGTTTCTTCACGCTGCTCGGAATGACGCTGCGCGGCCTCGTGGCGCCTCCGTGGACGCCCGTGGCGACCGCCAAGCAGGTCGTGCGCGTGGGCGTCGACTCGGTGCCGGTCGTGCTCCTCACGGCATTCTTCACGGGCGGCGTCCTCGCGCTTCAGACGTTCAAGGGCTTCCAGCGCTTCCACGCCGAGGGCTACATCGGGTCGGTCGTGGCCCTGTCGATGCTGCGCGAGCTCGGACCCGTCCTGACGGGGCTCATGGTGACGGGGCGCGCGGGCAGCGCGATGGCGGCCGAGCTCGGCTCGATGCGCGTGACCGAGCAGATCGACGCGCTCGTCTCCCTGGCGACCGACCCCGTGCAGTACCTCTTCGTGCCCCGGGTCCTCGCGGCGATCATCGTTCTGCCGATGCTCGTCGTCCTGGCGGATGCGATCGGCATCGTGGGCGGCTATCTCGTGGCCGTGACCTACCTCGGCGCGAACCCGGTCATCTACATCAACAACACGTTCCAGTACCTCGACATGGAGGACCTCACGTCGGGTCTCATCAAGTCGGCGGTATTCGGATTCCTCCTGGCTCTCGTGGGATGCCAGTGCGGCTATGACACGAAAGGCGGGGCCGAGGGCGTGGGCCGGTCGACGACGACAGCGGTCGTCATGGGCTCCCTCACGATCCTCATCGCCGACTTTTTCCTGACGAAGGTGCTCTTTTGAGCGCCGCCGCGCCCCCCGCGATCCGGCTCAAAGGCGTCTCGAAGAGCTTCGGCCCGAAGAAAGTTCTCATCGGCCTCGATCTCGAGGTCCAGAAGGGCGAATCGCTCGTGCTCGTCGGACAGTCGGGAATCGGCAAGAGCGTCCTTCTGAAGCACGTCATCGGCCTCCTGAAGCCAGACTCCGGCACGGTCGAGATCGACGGGGTGGACCTGTGGACGGCACCTTCCCGCGAGCGCGACGCGCTGCGCCGCAAGTTCGGGATGTCGTTCCAGGAAGGCGCCCTCTTCGATTCGATGAGCGTCGGCGAGAACATCGCATTTCCGCTCACGCGGCACACGAAGAAGTCGAAAAAGGAGATCGCGGAGCGGGTGGCCGAGTGCCTCGAGCTCGTGCGTCTGCCCGGCATCGAGGAAAAGCGCCCTTCCGAGCTCTCGGGGGGCATGAAGCGGCGCGTGGGGTTCGCGCGGGCGATCGCCCTCCAGCCTCAGAACCTGCTCTTCGACGAGCCCACGACCGGTCTCGACCCGATCACGACGGACGTCGTCGTGAAGGTCATCGAGGAGATGCGCACGCGGCTCAAGCCGTCGGCGATCACGATCACGCACGATCTGAAGGTCGCGTTCGCGATCGCGGACCGCGTGGGGCTCCTCTTCGGAGGCAGGATCTTCGTCGACATGACCCCGAAGGAATTCGAGCAATCGAAGGACCCGCGCGTCGCGGCGTTCGTGACCGGCAACAGCGAGCTCGCGCCTCCGGAGGCCGAGCCCGAGCGG
This sequence comes from Thermoanaerobaculia bacterium, assembly GCA_963821225.1. Taxonomy (GTDB): domain Bacteria; phylum Acidobacteriota; class Thermoanaerobaculia; order UBA5066; family UBA5066; genus Fen-183. The sequence continues at coordinate 41,427 of CAWGCY010000008.1, read as the reverse complement.
CGTACGGAAAAGGCCGCGAAGGCGCACGTATGATGGGCGCGTCATGACGACCACCGCGAAAATCGGGGCGTTCTTCGTCGTGGTCCTCGTCGCCCTCGGGATCCTCATCCTGAAGATCGAGGACATCCACATCGGGAAGAAGGCGCGCACGAACACGGCGGACGCGCATTTCAAGGACGTCGCGGGCCTCGACGACAAGTCGGCGGTGCGCGTCGCCGGGGTGCGGGTCGGCAAGGTCGACGGGATCACGCTGCGGCCGGACGGCACCGCGGTCGTGCACCTCGCCCTCGATCCCACCGTCGAGCTGCATCAGGGCGCGAGCGCACTGGTCCGCGCCCTCGGCCTCCTCGGCGACAAGTACGTCGAGCTCAACCCCGGCGACACGAAGGCTCCGCGCCTCCCGAACGGAGTTCTTCTCGAGGGGGAGTCGGGCAGCGGCTTCGACGACCTCACGAAGCTCGCCACGGACATCGGAAAGGACCTCAAGGAGGTTTCGAAGGCTCTCGCGAACTCCATGGGCGGGACGCGGGGCGAGGAGAGGCTGAACCGGATCGTCGACAACCTCGGGCGCCTCGCCGAGTCGCTCCGCGAGCTCGCCGACGCGAACCGCGGCAACGTCGACGCCATCGTCGCGAACCTCAAGGTGCTCTCGACCCAGCTGCTGGAGACCGTCGCCCGGGTGGACCGGATGCTCGACGAGAACCGCTCGGGCGTGAAGGCGACCGTCTCGAACATGGACGACGTCACGGCGAAGCTCAAGACGACCGCCGACAGCCTGAACTCGATCACGGGCAAGATCGACACGGGCCAGGGGACGCTCGGAAAGCTGCTGAACGACGACGAGACGCACAAGAACATCAACGACGCGCTCAAGTCGGTGAAGGACGGCGTCGAGCAGCTCTCGGGAACCCTCGGCCGCATCAACCGCCTGCAGCTCGACATCGGGTTCCGCACGGAGTACGCGTCGCGGAACCACGACGGCAAGTACTACTTCACGCTCGACGCGATCCCGAAGGAAGGGAAGTTCTACCGGCTCGAGATCGGCGCGCTTCCCCACGGCAAGCGAGAGGACATTCTCGAGTCCTCCACCGTCACGTTTCCCGACGGCAGCCAGCAGACGATCTCGACGACGGGGCAGCGCAACGTCGACCAGTTCGTCACGTCTCTCCAGCTCGGCTACAAGCTCAAGAACACGATCCTGAGGGCCGGGATCATCGAGTCGCGCGGCGGCGCCGCGATCGAGCAGACCTTCAAGGCCGACACGATTCGCATCGCCGGCGAGATCTGGGACTTCACGAGGCCCGACCTGAACGGGCATATCAAGCTCTACACCCGCTGGAACGCGAGCCCGAACCTCTACGTGATGGGCGGCGTGGACGACCTCCTGAATCCAGGCCTTAGGTCGCCGTTTCTCGGCGCAGGCATCCGCTGGAAGGACGAGGACCTCAAGGCCCTGTTCGGCAGCATCCCGATTCCGAAATAACCGTGGTCCGAAAAGCCGCGACGGTCTTCTCGTGCACGGCCTGCGGGGCGCAGAGCCCGCAGTGGATGGGCCGCTGCCCCGAGTGCGGCGCGTGGAGCACGCTCGTGGAGGAGCGCGCCGCCGAGGCGCCGTCCCGCGGCGGAGCGGCCGTGCCGTCCGGCGTGGCGCCCGTCCGGCTGTCTGACGTGGCGGCCGCTGCGGTCCCGCGCATCCCCACGGGCATCGCCGACATGGATCGCGTCCTCGGGGGCGGCCTCGTCCCGGGCTCGGTGGTCCTCGTTGGCGGAGAGCCGGGAATCGGCAAGTCAACGCTTCTCCTGCAGGTCGCCGCGCGCCTCTCGGAACGAGTCGGGTCCGTCCTCTACGTCAGCGCGGAGGAGTCCGCGCGGCAGGTCCGGATGCGGGCCGACCGGCTCGACGTTTCGGCGCCCGGACTGTTCCTCCTGCCCGAGACGTCGCTCGAGGCGATCCTCGAGGCCGTGAAGGCCGGGACGTTCGGCGCGATCGTCGTGGACTCGATCCAGACGATCACCTCGGCGGACGCGCCCGCGGCCGCGGGCTCGGTCACGCAGGTGCGCGCCTGCGCGGGCCGCCTCCTGGCGCTCGCGAAGACGACCGGCGTGCCGGTCTTTCTCATCGGCCACGTCACGAAGGACGGGACGCTCGCCGGCCCGAAGACGCTCGAACACCTCGTGGACGCGGTCCTGTCGTTCGAGGGGGAGCGCTTCCACGCGCATCGCGTCGTGCGCGCCCTGAAGAACCGGTTCGGCCCCGTGCACGAGCTCGGGCTCTTCGAGATGACGGGAGCCGGCCTCGTCGAGGTCGCGAACGCTTCCGCGCTCTACCTCGGAAGCGGCGCGGGAGGGAGGCCCGGCTCGGTCGTGCTCGCCGGAGTCGAGGGGACGCGGCCGCTGCTCCTGGAGGTCCAGGCCCTCACCGTCGAAGCGAAGTACGGAAGCCCGCGGCGCACCGCGATCGGTTTCGACGGCACGCGCCTCGCGCTCCTCCTCGCGGTCCTCGAGAGGCACGGCGGGATGACGCTGTCCTCGCACGACGTGTTCCTGAACGTCGCGGGCGGCGCCGAGAGCGCCGAGCCGGCCGCCGACCTCGCCGTCTGCTGCGCCGTCGCGGGCAGCGTCCGCGGGCGGGCCCTGCCGGCGGGGACCGCCGTCTTCGGTGAAGTGGGCCTCCTCGGCGAGGTGCGGGCGGTGTGTGATGCGGCCCTGAGGCTGAAGGAGGCCGTATCGCTCGGCTTTCGCTGCGCGCTCGTTGCGGCGGGAAACGCGGGAGAGGCGGCGGCGTTCCCGGATCTCGTGGTCGTCCCGCTCCGAAGCGTCGAGGAGCTGCTCGAGAAGACCTAGGCTCGAGGTCGGCGTCCTCGGGCTGATCCGGTTGCATCATGGCCGCGCTGGGGCCCACGTGTGAACGTACCGGCCCGGGAGAGTCCGATGATGAAACAGCTGGACCTGACGAAGCTCGATCTCATGGACGCGCTCGATCTCGCCATCCTCATCGAGCAGGAGGCCATGGAGCGTTACGAAGAGCTCACGGCGGTGATGCGCGAGCATCGCACCGAGGAAGCCGCCTCCTTCTTTCATTTCATGGCGAAGGCCGAGGCGAAGCACGGAGCGGACCTGCTCAACGAGCGGACGAAGCTCTTCGGAAAGACGGCGCGCCGCGTCGACCGTTCGCTCCTCTGGGACGTCGAAGCCCCCGGCTACGAGACCGTCCGTGATTTCATGACTCTGCGCGAGGCCCTCAAGGTGGCGCTCGACGCCGAGGTGAAGGCGTACGACTTCTTCGAGAAGGCTCTGAAGCTCCCGCTGTCTCCTCCGGTGAAGAAGCTCTTCGAGGAGCTTCTCCAGGAGGAGATCGCCCACCAGGACATGGTCAAGAAGGAGTTCGCGAAGGCTCCACCGGACGAAGACGCGAAGCCCGAGGACTTCGCCGACGAGCCCGTCGCCCAGTAAGAGCCCTCAGCCCTCGAACCGCGTTCCGGTCAGCTTCTCGAACGCCTCCACGTAGCGGGCGCGCGTACCTTTGACGACGTCCGGGGGCAGGACGGGCGCCGGCGGGGTCTTGTTCCAGCCGATTCTCTCGAGGAAGTCGCGCACGAACTGCTTGTCGTAGGAGGGCGGCGAGCTTCCGCTCTTCCACGTGTCCTTCGGCCAGAAGCGGGAGGAGTCGGGCGTCAGCGCCTCGTCGATCCAGACGACCCCGCCCGCCTCGTCGAGGCCGAACTCGAACTTCGTGTCGGCGACGAGAATGCCCCGCGACTCCGCGTAGGCCGCGGCGCCGCGGTAGAGCGTCAGCGTGAGGTCCCGGAGCCGGCCCGCGAGCGCCGCTCCCACGGCCGCGGCCACCGAACCATACGGAACGTTCTCGTCGTGGCCCGTCTCGGCCTTCGTCGCCGGCGTGAAGATCGGCTCAGGGAGGCGATCGGCCTCGTGGAGGCCTGCGGGCAGGCGCTGTCCGCAGACGGCGCCTGTCTTCCGGTAATCCTTCCAGCCCGAGCCGGCGAGGTATCCGCGGGCGACACATTCGAACGGTACGACGCGGCACTTCTTCGCGAGCACGGCGCGCCCGGCCAGGAGTGACCGCGAGGACGCGAGAGGCTCCGGGAAGCGCGCGGCGTCGGTCTCGAGGAGGTGGTTCGGCACGACGTCCTGGAACTTCCGAAACCAGAAATTCGAGAGCCCCGTCAGGATCTTTCCTTTCTCGGGAATCCCCGGGCTGAGGACGGCGTCGAACGCGGAGATGCGGTCCGTCGCGACGAGGAGGACGCGGTCTCCGAGGTCATACACGTCGCGCACCTTGCCGCGGCGAGGAGGGGGCAGACCGGGCAGGAGGGTCTCGAGGACGGCGTCGGCCATCCCGCGATTGTAGGGCTTGGCGCCGCGCTAGACTTCGCTCTCTGCGGCCCTCAGGCCAATCGGAGGTTTCGTGCTCAAGATATCGATTCAAAGCGGCAAGGCGCGCGCCCCCCGTGCGGACGCACACGTCGTCTTCGCGGCCGGGGCTGGAAGGAAGGAAGCCCTCGCGTCGCTTCCCGCCGACCTGCGCGCCCGGGTCGCCGCCTCCGGACCGGCAGCGCCTGCGGCGGACGGCGCGTTTTTCACGCTTCCCCTCGGAGAACGCGGACAGGCGGCCCGCCTCTACGTCTTCGGCGCGGGCAAGGAGACCGAGGTCTCGCCGCGCAAGGCGCGCGGCCTGCTCCGGGTCGCCGCGAAGACCCTGAACCGGAGCGGGGAGTCGTCGGCCATCCTCGATTTTCCGCTCGCGCTCAAGCGGATGGATGCGAAAGAAACGCGGGAGTTCCTCCTGCGCTCGCTCTTCCTCGCCGACTACGGCTTCCCCCGCTACAAGTCGAAAGACGAGGAGAAGACGCCTCTCGCCGGGATCGCGGTGCAGCCGCGCGGCGCGTTCCAAGGCATCGAGGCCCGCGAAGTCGACGACGCGCGCGCCGTCGCGCGCGTGGCCCGCCTCGTGAGGGACCTCGGCAACACGCCGTCGAACGACATGCTTCCCCGCGACTTCGCGGACCGCGTCCGAAAGGAAGCGAAGGCGCGCGGCGTGAAGGTGACGGTCCTCGACAAGAAAGCGATCCGGAAGGAGCGGATGGGCGGTCTCCTCGCGGTGAACCGCGGCGCCGCCGAGGAGCCGCGCGTCGTCGTCCTCGAGTACCGGGGCGGCCGGAAGGGCGAGGCGCCCGTTGCGCTCGTGGGGAAGGGCGTCACGTTCGACTCCGGCGGGATCTCGATCAAGCCGGCCGAGAAGATGGGCGACATGAAGTGGGACATGATGGGCGCCGCCACGGCGATGGGCACCGTCCTGGCCGCCGCGGACCTCCGCCTCCGCGTCAACCTCGTCGGGATCGCGGCGCTCACCGAGAACCTGCCCTCGGGCTCCTCGTACAAGCCGGGCGACATCGTGCGGTTCCGCAACGGCAAGACGGCCGAGATCGACAACACGGATGCCGAGGGCCGCGTCATCCTCGCGGACGCGCTCGACTACGCGGCCGAATGGAAGCCCGCGGTCATCCTGGATTACGCGACGCTCACGGGCGCGGCGCTCGTGGCGCTCGGCCTCGAGGCCGCGATCGTGTTCACGGACGACGACGCCCTCGCGAAGGAGCTCGTGAAGGCGGGCGAGCGGACGGACGAGCGCCTCTGGCGCCTCCCGATGTGGGAGGAGTACCGCGAGAACATCCGCTCCGACTGGGCGGACATGAAGAACACGGGCGGCCGCTGGGGCGGCTCCATCAACGGCGCGATGTTCCTGAAGGAATTCGTGGACCCGAAAAAGCCGTGGGCGCACCTCGACATCGCGGGCACGGCCTATTACGACCGCGACTACGCCGGCTATCCCGTCGGGGCGACGTCCTTCGGGCTGGGCCTCACGCTGCGCTGGCTGACGGACAGGCTGGTGAAAACGAAGAAAGGGTCGCGTTAGCCCGTTCATGTTGACGTCTCTCCGCGTCCGCGACCTCGCAGTCCTCGAGGACGTCGAGGTGGCGTTCGGGGAGGGCCTCACGGTTCTGACGGGGGAGACGGGCGCCGGCAAGTCGCTCGTCGTGGACGCCGTGATGCTGCTCGCGGGAGGGCGAGCGGACCCCGCTCTCGTGAGGGCGGGGGCCGAGCGGCTCGTCGTCGAGGGCGCGTTCGACTGCGGCGACGCCGAGGCGCGGCGCATTCTCGTCGAGGCGGGCCTGCTCGAGGAAGGCGGCGCGGGTCCTTTCGAGGTCGTCGTGCGACGCGAGGTTGCGGCAGGCGGAAAGGGCCGGCTTCTCCTGAACGGCTCACCGGCGGCTCTGAAGACGCTGCAGGAGATCGCGCCTCGCCTCCTCGTGCTCTATGGCCAGGCGGAGGCGCGAGACCTCCTCGATCCCGACGCGCCGCGCCTGCTCCTCGACCGGTTCGCGGGTCTCGAAGAAAGGGCGGCCGAGGGGGCCGCGCTCTTTCGGGAGTTCCTCGGCGCCGAGCGCGGCCTCGCACGCCTCCACGAGGCGGCAAGGGACCGCGTCAAGCGACTCGAGCTCCTCGACTTCCAGATCGGGGAAATCGACGAGGTAGATCCGAGGGAAGGAGAGGACGAAGAAATTTCTTCTGAAAGGAAGAGATTGGCGAGCGTCGAGCGGATCGGTACACTTCTCGCGGAAGCGTCTGCGGCTCTGGAGGACGACGAGCGGGGCGCCTTGAGGGCGGCCGCCGCGGCGCGCTCCGCGCTTCATTCACTCGAAGAAATCTCCTCTTCCTACTCTACCCGGAGCGCAACCCTCGCCGAGGCGATCGAGCGCCTCAAGGAGGTGGCCTTCGAGACGTCACGCGACCTGGAAGGTCTCGAGTCCGATCCCTCCCGCTCGGCCTTCGTGGCCGAGCGGCTCGACGCCTTCGCGAAGCTGAAGCGGAAATATGGCGCGACGCTCTCCGAGGTTCTCGAGCGGCGCGCCTCGCTCGGCAGGGAGCGCGACGAGCTGCTCGACCTGGAAGGCGCCCTGAAGAAGGCCGAAGGTGCGTCGGAGAAGGCGTTTGCCGCGTATCGCCGCGCCGCCCTCGAGCTGTCGGCGGCCCGCGAGGCGGCCGCGCCGCGCCTCGGCCGTGCCGTGGAGGCGCAGCTCAGAGACCTCGCGTTCCTCAAGTCGTCGTTTTCGGTTCTCGTGACGCGCCGCGAGGACGAAGGGAGCCGTTTCGCTGCGGGAGGCAGCCGCGTCTCCTTCGGACCGCACGGCATCGACGACGTCGTATTCGCCTTCGCGCCGAACCCCGGAGAGCCCGCTCGGCCGCTCCAGAAGATCGCATCGGGCGGGGAGCTGTCCCGCGTCCAGCTTGCGCTCGCGGCGGCGCTTGCCGCCGAGGAGCCGGTCTCCGAGGAGGGGGCCGCGACCCGGCGTCGTGGGGGCCCCGTCCGGACCTTCGTCTTCGACGAGGTGGACGCGGGCGTCTCGGGCGCGACGGCGGAGGCCGTGGGCCGGAAGCTCCGGGGTCTCGCGGCGAAAGAGCAGATCCTCGTCGTCACGCATCTCGCTCAGGTAGCGGCAGCCGGCGAATGCCACTTTTCGGTCTCGAAAGAGGCGGCGAAAGGGCGGACGAAGACGCGCGTAGAGGCGATCGACGGGGCCGGGCGCGTGGAGGCGGTCGCGGCGCTCCTCTCGGGGGCGTCCGTCGGGGAGGCGGCGCGCGCCCAGGCGCGTCAGCTGCTCTCCACCTTCGCCAAAGGCGGGTCTCGGCCAAGGCCTTCGAGCCGGTCGTTCAGCAGCTGAGTCCCAGCCGCAAGACTCGGGCGAAGAAACTCCAGTATTTCCCTGTCTCGTGCGCTCTAAATTACTGATTCTCAGAAACTTGAGACATTTCAACTTATCTGTGGAAAAGTCTGTGTGATTCACTCGAAAAAAGCGCCCGAAGCGGCGTTTTTGCTCGGGTTTTTCCGCCTCGCACAGGGCCCTGTGCAGGGGGGCGATTCGGGCCCCCCGGCGCTTTGGTATCGTTCGATTTCGATGACGATCCGTTCTTACCGCGGCATCAGCCCGCGGCTGGGCTCAGGCGTGTTCATCGCGGAGACGGCGGCCGTCATCGGAGACGTCGTCCTCGGCGACGACGTGTCGATCTGGTACTCGGCGGTCGTCCGCGGCGATTGCTGTTCGATCCGGATCGGCGCTCGCTCGAACGTGCAGGACAATTGCTCGCTCCACGTCACGAGCAGGACGGGGCCCCTCACGCTCGAGGAGGAGGTCACGCTCGGGCACAACGCCGTCGTCCACGCGTGCACCGTCCGCCGGGGCGCCCTCATCGGAATGAACGCGACCGTCCTCGACAATGCCGACGTGGGTTCGAGCGCGCTCGTCGCGGCCGGGTCGGTCGTCCTGAACGGCACGGTGATCCCGCCGGCCACGCTCTGGACCGGTAATCCCGCGAAGCACAAGCGCGATCTCACGCCGGATGAGGTCGAGGGCCTCAAGAAGTACTGGAAGAACTACCTCGAGTACAAGACCGAATACCTCGGCAACGAGGCGAAGGGCCGGACGGGCATGAACGCGGCCCTTCGCCGCGCGTGACGCCCACGGCCCGCGAGGGCCCGCGATGATCGCGAGCGTCAAGGGGACGCGGGACCTCCTCCCGCCCGAGACGCGCGTGTGGAATCGCGTCGAGGCGGACGCGCGCGAGGTCTTCGCGCTCTACGGGTTCGACGAGATCCGGACGCCGGTGCTGGAGGCGACGGAGCTGTTCGTGCGGAGCGTGGGCGAGTCGACGGACATCGTCCACAAGGAGATGTACACGTTCACCGACCGCGGCGGGCGCTCCGTGACGCTGCGCCCCGAGAACACCGCGGGGGTCGCGCGCGCGTACGTCGAGCACACGCTCGCGCAGGCCGGGCGGCCCTGGAAGCTGTTCTACATTGGGCCGCAGTACCGATACGAGCGGCCGCAGAAGGGCCGCTACCGCGAGTTCCGGCAGATCGGCGCGGAGGTGCTCGGCCCCGCTGACGCCGCCACGGACGCCGAGCTGCTCGTCATGCTCTTCGACTTTCTCGGGCGGCTCGGCTTCACCGGCCTTTCTGTTTCGCTCAATTCCGTGGGGACCGACGCCATGCGGCCAGCGTACGTCGAGGCCATTCGGTCTTTTTTTTCTTCGAACGAGAATTCCCTGGGCGACGACGACCGGCGGCGCCTCGCGGAAAACCCGTTGCGCGTCCTCGACTCGAAGGACCCGGCGGTCAAGCGTCTCGTCGAAACGGCGGAATTCCCGAGACTGGTCGACATGCTGCCGACGCTCGACCCGGCCTCGCACGAGCACCACCGCGAGCTCAAGGCGCTTCTCGTCGCCAGCAATATTCCTTTCAAAGAAAATCCTCTTTTGGTCCGCGGCCTCGATTACTACACGCGCACGGTGTTCGAGGTGACGGCTTCCGGCCTCGGGGCGCAGGACGCGATCCTCGGCGGCGGGCGCTACGACCGGCTGGTCGCCGACCTCGGGGGGCCGAAGACCGCAGGCATCGGCTTCGCGATCGGGGAGGACCGCCTGGTCGAGATCCTTCCGGCGGAATTCCGCAGGAAGACGATAGACGGGGCGAGGCGCGTCGCCGTGATTCCTCTCGAGCGCGCCGACCTCGACGAGGCGATGACGCTCGCCCAGTCGCTCCGGAACGAGGGAATTTCCGTCGACCTCGTCACGGCCGCGAAGGGGCCGGGGCACGGCCTCAAGGTGGCGGAGAAGACGGGGGCGACCCTGGCGATTCTCCTCGGGCAGAAGGAGCGCGAAACGGGGGTCGCGATCGTCAAGGATCTCGCGCGGCGCAGTCAGGAGTCGCTGCCGCGGCTCGGCCTGGCGGCCGCCGTCCGCGCGCGTCTGTAAGATCCGCCACGATGACCGCCCTCGCACGCACCCCCGCCGGAACGCTCCGCAAGACCGACACCGGCCAGACCGTTCGCCTTCAGGGCTGGGTGAACCGCCGCCGCGACCACGGCGAGCTCGTGTTCATCGACCTGCGCGACCGCTCGGGCATCGCCCAGGTCGTGTTCGACGCGCGGTTCGTGCCGACAGCCGATCTCCTCGAGAGGGCCAAGGAGCTTCGCAACGAGTTCGTCCTCGACGTGACGGGCACGGTCGTCGGGCGCGAGGGGTCGAGCGTCAATCGCGAGCTTCCGACCGGCGAGATCGAAGTTCGCGCGACGGACCTCTCCATCCTGAATCGGGCCGACACGCCGCCCTTCCCGATCGAGGACGGCATCAAGGCGTCGGAGGACCTGCGCCTCACGCATCGCTATCTCGATCTCAGGCGCCCCGAAATGACGAAGAAGTTCATGACGCGGAGCGCGGTGACGATGGCGATCCGCGAGGTGATGCACGCCGAGGGCTTCCTCGACGTGGAGACGCCCATCCTCACGAAGTCGACGCCCGAGGGTGCGCGCGACTTCCTCGTGCCGTCGCGCGTTCACGAGGGCGAGTTCTACGCGCTCCCGCAGTCGCCGCAGCTCTTCAAGCAGCTCCTGATGGTCTCGGGGATGGAGCGCTACTACCAGATCGCCCGGTGCTTTCGAGACGAGGACCTCCGGGCCGACCGCCAGCCGGAGTTCACGCAAGTCGACATCGAGATGTCGTTCCCGAGCGAAGAGGCCGTCTTCGCGCTCATCGAAAAGCTCTTCACGAAGGTATTCCCCGCGTGGGGGATCCCCTGCGAGGCGCCGTTCAAGCGGATGACGTACGACGAGGCGATGGAGCGCTACGGGATCGACAGGCCGGACACGCGCTTCGATCTCGAGCTCGGCGATTTTGCGGCGCTCGAAGAGAACCTTTCTTCGAAGGTGGAAAAGGTGAAGGGCCTGCGCGTGCCGGGAGGCGGCTCGTTTTCCCGCAAGCGCCTGGACGATCTCGAAAAGAGCGCGCGGGCGGCAGGTGTCGAATGGTTCTTCTGGGTGAAGACGGCCGGCCCGGGGAGCTGGAATTCCAATTCTAAGAAAATCTTCAGCGACGCTTCCGTCGAGAAACTGCGCGCGGCGTTCGGCGCGGGAGACGGCGATCTCGTTCTTCTTGCGGCCGGAAAAGCCAAATCTGTCTTCGACTTCCTCGGCTCCCTCCGCGTTCAGATCGCCCGCGAGGAGAAGCTCGTTCCCGAGGGACGCTACGAGTTCCTCTGGGTGACCGGGTTCCCGCTTCTCGAGTGGCACGAGGAGGACGCCCGCTGGTACGCGATGCACCACCCCTTCACGTCGCCGCGCGAGGAGGATCTGCCCTATCTCGAGAGCGAGCCGGGCCGTGTGAAGGCGCGCGCCTACGACGTCGTCCTGAACGGCATGGAGCTGGGCGGCGGGTCCATCCGGATCCACCGGCCCGACGTGCAGTCGCGCGTCTTTACGGCGCTCGGGATCGGCCCCGAGGAGGCCCGTGCGAAGTTCGGCTTCCTGCTAGACGCTTTCCGCTTCGGCGCGCCGCCGCACGGCGGAATCGCCCTCGGCCTCGATCGCATCCTCATGATCCTGACGGGCTCGTCCTCCATTCGCGACGTGATCGCGTTCCCGAAGACGGCCTCCGGGACGGATCTCATGACCCAGTGCCCGAATCCCGTGTCGCCCGAGCAGCTCGCGGAGCTCCACATCGCCCTCGCGAAGCCGCCGAAGACGTGAAGCGGTCCTCGTCGTTCTCGTTCGTCGCGGCGGGAGACCGGACCGAAGTCGTCGTCGGCGAAGGGGCCTACGCCGGCCTGGAGGTGCGACTGCGCCGCATCGCGCCGGGCCGCTGGTTCCTCATCTCTTCCAGGAAAGTCTTCTTCCTGCAAGGCCATTCGCTTCTCGCCGGAGGCGGAGGACGGCTTGATCCCAGGCCGCTCTTCGTCCCCGACGGCGAAGCCGCCAAGACGTGGGACGTCCTCGGCCGCCTTCTCGAGGAGCTCGTCCGGCGCGGGCTTCGGCGGGACGGGGGCGTCGTCGCGCTGGGAGGCGGAACCGTGGGCGACGTGGCGGGTCTCGCGGCGGCTCTCGCCCTGCGCGGCGTGCCGGTCGTCCAGGCCCCGACGACGCTCCTTGCGGCCTCCGACAGCGCCCTCGGCGGCAAGACGGCCGTGGATCTTCCTTCGGGGAAGAACCTCGCGGGCGCGTTCCATGCCGCCCGCCTCGTCGTCGTCGACACGTCGGCGCTCGAGACGCTTCCGCTCCGCGTGTTTCGGTCCGGCCTCGCAGAAGTCGTGAAGACTTCGATGCTCGACGCGGGCTTCCACCGCGCGATGGGGCGCCTCCTGGAGCCTCTTTCCGCCCGCGAACCGGCCGCCGTCTCGGAAGCGGTGCGCCGGTCGCTGGGCGTGAAGGCCCGCGCCGTCTCGCGCGATCCGTTCGAAAGAACGGGAGCGAGGGAGGCTCTGAACCTCGGGCACACCGTGGGTCACGCCCTCGAGACCGCGTCGGAGCACCGCCTCCAGCACGGGGAAGCCGTCGCCTGGGGGCTGCTCGCGGCGCTGAGCCTGTCGGTGAAGCGCGCGGGGCTCCCGCTGGGGACGGCCGAGGCGCTCGCCGGGCAAGTCGTCCGCCTCGTGCGGGCGCCCCTGCCTTCCCCGGCCGCAGTGCGCGGCGTCCGCGCGCTTCTTCGTGCCGACAAGAAAGCCGATCGGCTCGGCCTCAGGGCCGTCCTCCTCGCAAGGCCGGGGCGGACCATGCTCGTGAGCGCCGACGCGGACGAGCTCGTGGAGGCTTTCGACGGCGTTCTTGCGGGGTACAATAGGGTCGGATGGGTGTTGCCCGGCTTCCCCGGCTGAGGATCGTGACGGCTCTGCTCGTCGCGCTCGTCCTCGTTTCGATCGTCCCCCTCGCCCTCCTGCACTTCAACCTCATCCGGATCAACCGGGACGCTCTCGAGACGGCCGAGAAGAAGTACCTGAAGAACAGCTCGGTGACGCTCGCCGAGAGCTTCGACACCTACATCACGAACGCCCAGTCGCAGCTCAAGAAGATCGCGGACGGCATCCGGCTCGCGAGCTCGATGTCCACGGATCCTTTCTTCTACCTCTCGAAGAAGCAGCTGCTGCGTGAATACGCCGACGCCGAATCGAGTTTTCCGGTCCTGCGCGCCCTCGACCGTGACGGCGTCGCCTCGGCGGCCGATTCCGTCGCGCTCGACCCGGACGTGGAGCGTCCGCTTCGCCAGGCCTACAACGCCGCGATGCGCGGCGACGCCTACGTGGCGGACCCGATCTTCCCCAAGTCCCTTCCGGACGGCGCGCTCGTTCTCGCGGTGCCCGTTCGGCCGGCGGAGGGCCGGGAGCCGATCGGCGTCGTCGAGGCGCTCCTGTCGCTCAAATTCATCAAGGCGAAGCTCGACGAAGCAGGGCAGGGAGGCGTCCTGGCGTACGTCGTGGACCGCTCGGGATCTCTCATCCTGACGAGCGACCCCTCGGCCTTCCGTTCGAAGGACGTGCACCATCTGGACCTCGTGAGCGAGTTCATCGCGCACCCGGTCCGGATCACGAAATCGTACGTGCGGGGCGAGGGCAAGGCGGCGCGGCGCGTCCTCGGAACCCTCGCGACGATCCCGACGCCGGACTGGGGCGTCATCGTGGAGAAGGACGAGGCGGCGGCCTACGCGTCCGTCGCGCAGATGCAGAAGGCATCTTCTCTTCTCGCCGTGTTTTCGCTGTTGTTCGCCGGCCTCGTCGCGCTGGTGGCCGCACGCCTGCTCGCGCACCCGCTCGTCGAGCTGGTCGAGAAGGTGCGGTCCATCGCCGAGGGCAATTTCAAGCAGCGGGTGGAGGTCCGCGGCGCCCGCGAGCTCGCGGAGCTGTCCGAAACGTTCAACTCCATGTCCGACTCGATCGAAAGGTCGGTCGAGAAGCTCAAGCGCGCGGCAAAAGAGAACCAGGAGCTGTTCATCAACTCCGTGCGCACGCTCGCGGCCGCGATCGACGCGAAGGACCCGTACACCCGCGGCCACTCGGAGCGGGTGGCCCGCTATGCCGTCGTGCTCGCGCGCCACATGGACCTCTCCCCCGAGGAGGTCCGCGTGATTCGGCTATCCGCGCTGCTCCACGACGTGGGCAAGATCGGCATCGACGACCGCATCCTGAGAAAGCCCACGGCCCTCACGAGCGAGGAATTCGAGATCATGAAGACGCACCCGGCCAAGGGAGCGCTCATCATGGGCCAGATTCCGCAGCTCAAGGACGTCATCCCGGGCATCAAGCACCATCACGAGAAGTGGGCGGGCGGGGGCTATCCGGACGGGTTGAAGGGCGAGGGCATCCCCCTCGTCGCGAGGGTCGTGGCCGTGGCAGACACTTTCGACGCGATGACGACGACGCGGCCCTACCAGAAGGCCATGCCGCTCACCTACGTCATCACCCAGATCATCTCCTTCGCGGGGAAATCGTTCGACCCGGCGGTGATCGCCGCACTCGACAAGGCGTGGAATTCCGGCGACTTCGAGTTCCTCGGAGAAGAGGTTCCGCTGAAGGCCTCGGCGTGAGGACGTGGAACGTCCGCGCCGCGGGCGTCGCCGCGGTGCTGCTTCTCGCGCTTTCGGCCGCACTCGCGGGATGCGGGAGCTCCTCGGCGCCTCCGAAAGAGAACCCCGGCCTTTCCGACCTCGTCGACTATCGGAGCGGACTTTCCATGCTGCGGGAAGGACGCGCGGACGAGGCCATCCAGATCCTTCTGAGGGCGCGTACGAGCTCGCCGCGGGATCCGCGCGTTCCGAACGCGCTCGGCCTCGCGCTGCTCTTCAAGAAGGACTACCCCAACGCCCTCAAGGCGTTCTCGGACTCGCTCCACCTCGACGCCACGTTCGTCGAAGCCCGGAACAACCGCGGTGTCGCGCACATGGAGGCGGGCCACTTCGAGGACGCGGAGGCCGATTTTCAGGCCGTCCTCGACGGCCCTCCGTCCCCCGAGAAGGCGAATGCGCATTACAACCTCGGCCTCCTGCATCGGAGGCGGGAGGCCTGGCGCGACGCCGAACGCGAATTCTCGCTCGCCCTCGCCGAGACGCCCGACAACGACCGGGCGTTTCGTGAACGGGGTCTCGCGCGCATGAAGCTCGACGACCTGAAGGGCGCGCTCGAGGACTTTCTCTCCGTCCTGAAGAACGAACCCAGAGATTCAGTCGCGAACTACCAGGCCGCGCTTTGCCTTCTGTCGAGCGGCCGGCGCGACCTCGCGGTTCGCTACATGCAGCGCACGGTCAGCGCAGCCCCCGAAAGCGAGGAAGGGCGGCGCGCGCGTCGCTTCCTCGCGAACGAACCCGCGACTCCGGAGATCGATCGATGAGATTCGCGGACGCGCTCGAAGGCCTTCTCGACGCTCCGGGAGCGCTGGGCGCGGCCTTCATCGACCCGCAGGGCGAGGTCATCGCTCGCGTCGGCGACGAGAGCGCGACGGAAGTTCTCGGAGCCTACCAGTCCGTGTGGCTGGGAGAGCTGCGCCGCGCGGCCGAGCGCTCGGGCCTCGGCGAGATCTCCGACCTCTCGTTCCAGTTCGCGAACCGGCGGATTCTCACGACCCACGTGAAGGCGGGCTACTTCGTCCTCGTCGTCTTCGACGAAGGCGGGCAACCGCACATCGTCCGCCCGAGGCTCGACGAAGCCCGCGCCCGCCTCGTCGCCGAGATCTCGTGAGCCTCGAGGCCGCTTAGAAGTCGAGCTTCGCCCCCAGCTGGATCTGCCGCGGCGCCAGCGCCACCGTCGGCTGGCCGAAGTTGGGCGAACTCTGGTTCCCGACGATCGATGTCGAGTCGTAGTTCACGTGGTTGAAGAGGTTGAAGACTTCCAGGATGACATCCAGGCCGACGGTTCCCAGCTTGAAGACGCGGCCCAGACGCAGGTCGACATTCGATGTCCCCTGCGCCCGCTCCGAGTTTCTCCTCACGCCTGGCGGCAAGTCGTCGGTCAGGTCTCCGTTCAGGTTCGCGTCGTCCCCGGTATAGATCGTGTACGGCCTTCCCGAAGCGAAACTGACGATCCAGCTCACCTGCAACTCCCCGGGCAGCCGGACCTGCCCGTCGAAGACGAGGCGGTGACGCTCGTCCCACGCCGCAGGACCCTTCCCGAACGCGTGGCCCGCAAAGTGCCAGTCGTCGAAGTCGTTCTCCGCCTTCGACAACGTGTACGAGAGCCGGAACTGTGTCTTGCCTCCGAAGCGTTTCCTGAGGACGACGTGGAGGCCGTCGTACGAGGAGGCCCCGTCCGTACGCGCGACGTACACGGCTTCGTACTGGGGGAGCGGACGAGTGAACGTTGCTGGAGAGAGAGGGTTCACGTCGTTCCGGGCGAAGATCTGACCGCGACCCCGGGACCCGACGTAGCTGACGTCGAGCGCGACGTCTGCCGTCAGCTGCCTGCCGGCCCCGACTGAAAACTGGCTGGCGTAGGGCGTGTGGACCGTTCGCGGCAGCAGCCACTCGAGCGTGTAGGGGCGCCCTGCGAGATTGATGTCCGCCTTGTTGGTCGTGCCCGGCGCGAAGACCGTGTAGGTGCGGTACTGATCGCTCCGGATCTCGCCGTACGGGAGATCGGTCTCGACTCGACCGTAGAAGAGGCCGTAGCCGCCCCGGAGGACTGTTTTTCCGTCGCCGACGGGATCCAGCGCGACCCCGAGGCGGGGAGCCAGGTTGTTGGTGTCGGCCGGCCGGTCCGCCCTCACGACGTAGGGAAGGGACGGATCGGTCTTCGTGGAGAGGTAATCCTGATTGGTGGCATTCGTCTCGACGTCGTATCTGACCCCCACGTTGACCGTCAGCTTCTCCACCGGCCGCCACTCGTCCTGCGCGTAGACGCCGAATCGGGTGTTCAGGACGCTCCCGTAGTCCGGGTTGCCGTCTCCGATGATCCCGAGAAAGGGCTGAGGCGCGTGGTCGTCCCCGAAGAGAAACAGACCCGTGCCGAGGGAGTCGAAAGCCTCGTGCTGGCGCACGCGGCAAATGTTCAGGCCGGCCCTGAAGTGATGTTCTCCCCGAAGGCGCGGGACTAGATACGAAACGTCTCCCCGGAACTGCCACCGGCGCTCGTCCAGCTGCTGGTGCCCTCCCGGCCACCTTCCGGCCTCGACACTCGGGTAGATCACGTGGGGATCGGCGCTCAGGGGGTCGACGGTGAAGTCGGACGCGACGTACCCGAGAGACGCCTCCGTGAGGACGCGCTCCGAGGCGACCCAGCGGTGCGAGAGGCCGTAGGTGTCGAGCCTTCCGGAGGCGTGGACCCCGGCGCTCCGGGCCACCGCCCCGCCGAAGAGGGGCTCGGAAGAGTTCGTGGCGAGCGCAATCCTGGCCGTCAGCGACTGCGCGGCTCCGGCCTCGTGATCGAGCCGCGCGAAGAAATTCGAACTCCTCGCCGGGGTCTGGAAGGTCCCTTCCAGGTCCGGGAAGGCGCCGTTCGTGAAGACCACGGCGTAGGCGTTCTCGCGATTCCCCTCGAACGCCAGAAAGAAGTGCGTCCGGTCCCGCACCAACGGGCCACCTATCGAGAGGCCGCCCTGCTGGCGCTCGTAGGGGGGCTTGGCCGTGTCGAAGTGATTCCGCGCGTTCAAGGAGTCGTCCCTGAAGAACGCGAAGAGGCTCCCGCGCAAGCCGTTCGTCCCCGACTTCGTGACGAGGTCGATGATCCCCGCGTCCGTCTGACCCTGCTCCGCGCCGAACCGGCCCATCACGACCTGGAACTGCTCGACCGCGTTCTGCGCCACGCCCGTCCCGGGCGGCAGGATCCCTCCCAGCATGTCGCTGCTCACGTCCATGCCGTCCACGAAGACCCTGGTGCTCCGGCTGTTCCTCGCCCCGATGTTCACCGGGCTGAACGCGGGACCGGCGTTCGCGCGGAACGCGCTCACCCCGGGCGAGAGCAGGGCCAGCTCCACGACGTTGCGGCTGTTGAGCGGAAGGCCCTCGATCTCGGCCTCGTTCACGACGACCGCCGGTTGCGACTCGGTCGTTTCCACGAGCGGTTGCTTCGCGACGACCTCGACGGCCTCCGAGCGCGAGAGTGCCTCCGGGGCCAGCCTGAAGTCGAGGTCTGCGGCGCTGCCGAGTTCCAGGACGACGTCGCGGCGGGTCTGCCCGACGAAACCCGACAGCCTGGCAGTCACCTCGTAGACGCCTGGCTTCAGCCCCGGAGCTAGATAGCGGCCGGCGGACGAGGAGAACGCTGTTCTCAGAAGTCCCGTCTCCTGGTTTTTCAGAATCAGGCTCGCTCCTGGGAGCGGCAGCCCGGTGGAGTCGGTCACTTTCCCGCCGAGGCTCGCCGTGGTCTCCTGGGCCGCGCTCTCGAGAGCAGGCAGCCCGGCCGAAACCATCACGAGGACGATCAGGAGCCTGGTGGCACGCATCACTTCCTCCTTGTCGGGGCGCGGCTCGAGAGGTCGGAGAACCAGTTGAGCACGAGGCGAAGCTGAGGCCGGGACGTTCCGGGAGGCTCGTTCTCGATCATCACGAAACGTCCGTCCGGGGTGGCGTCGTACTGCCTGAACTCCGGATCGGTATCGCGAAAGGCGCGGCTCTCGAACAGGACCTGTGGCGTGCCGAAAGAGAGATCAGGGTCCCTCCGGACCGGAACCGCCAGCATCCTGTCGCCTGATCGGTAGAACAGCTCGCGCCCGTCCCGCGACCAGAGTGGCTCGATTCCACCTGAAGGCGAGACCTGGATCTTCCGGCCGGGGCCCGGGTGGGGCTGAACGTAGACCTCGAATCGCCCCGACTCGTTGGACGTGTACGCGATCCAGCGGCCGTCCACGGAAAAGGTCGGCTCCGCCTCGGCGAACGGAGTCCTCAGGAACGGGATGGGCTTCCGGTCACCGTCGAGAGGGAGAATCCAGAGGTCCCAGCTCGTCTCGGGGTGGATTTCGGTGAATGCCAGGAAGCGTCCGTCACGGGAAAACTCCTGCGCGACGCGCGGATACTCTCCCCCGACCAGCTTCTCCTCCTCGCCGCTACCGTCCGCCGGTTTCCAGAAGATCTCGGGGTTCCTCCCGAGGCGTTCCGACGTATAGGCCACCCGGGTGCCGTCGGGAGTCCAGACGGGGTCGAACTCCTCGCTCCCGGTCAGGGTCAGCCTGGTGAGGGACGCGCGCCCCAGTTCCAGGAGCCAGACGTCCTGGTTCGCCCCGACCGCCCCGAGGGCGAGCTGCCTCCCGTCCGGAGAAAGTCGCGGCTGCCAGAAAGCTCCCCGGTGCTCCGACACGGGACTCGTCCTTCCCCGGCGGTCGACCCAGACAGGAGCGTCCTCACGGCTGGCTCCGGCGGGCCCCGGCAGATAGATCAGGGACCCATCCCGGGCCAGCGAGAAGTGCGCGACGCCGACCGCCTCCGTCCGGAGATCCTCCAGGATCGGGGTCGCCTCCGATCCGGCCTCCAGTCGTTCGAGGTCGAAGGGAGCTGCCAGGAGAGCCCCGCCGCGCGCGAAGACGATGTGGCCCGTCGGCACGAAGCGGGGATTCGTCCCCTTCTCGATCAGGATCTTCTTCGGCCCTCCGCCCTGCCGCTGAACGGCGATCCGCGCCTCGTCATAGCTGCCGCCGGTGCCGACGGTGAAGAGGACGGCTTTTCCGCCCGGCAGCACGTCGGGCCAGCGGTGCGTCTGCTCGCCCGCCTTGTAGTCCGGGGTCGTCAAGGGGGTGGGCGCGCCGCCCCCGGCCGGGACGCGAAACAATCCCGAAGTGTTCGAAATCGCGAAGACGATCGTGTCGTCTTCGGCCCAGCTCGCGCCACGCGTCACCGGCGACGCGAAACAGAGGACGACCGGCAGCCCTCCGGCGAGTGAGATCTTCTTGAGACGGCTCTCCGCGAAGAAGCCGACCCACTTCCCGTCGGGCGAGAAGAACGGGCCGTCGGCTTCCTCCGTTCCCGGGAGCCCCGTCGACTCGAAGCTGCCCAGATCTTTCAGGAAGAGTTGAGGGCGGCCGCGGGAACTGGCCACGTACACGAAGCGCGAGCCGTCGGGAGACAGCGCGAAGACCGGCCGCTGCCAGAGGCTCGTCGCGGCAGGCGGATCGAGCGCGAGGGTGAAACGCACGACGCGTCCCGGGACGTGCGCCCGCCAGGCCTTCGAGGCGGCGAGAGTCGCCAGGCCCGCGAGCACCACGGCCAGCGCAGCCACGCCCCACGGAAGGCGTGTGCGAAGCCAGGGATGTGCCTCGACGGGGACCGGCCGCGCGACTCCGCCCGCGGGCGAGGCGAACTGGGGACCCCCCTCCGAGACGGAGCGAAGCTCCAGAACGACGTCTCGCGCCGATTGCCACCTCTCCTCGGGATCCTTCGCCAGGCACCTTCGGACGACCCTTTCGAGAGCGGCGGGTGCGTCCGACTGCAACGACGAGAGCGGGCGGACCTCAGCGGTCAGGATCGCAGCGACAAGACTCGCCTGGTTGGCCCCCAAGAACGCGCGTTTCCCGGAGGTCATCTCGTACAGAACGGCCCCGAGGGCAAACAAGTCCGTCCTGGCGTCTACGGGCTTGCCCTCGAGCTGCTCGGGGGACATGTAGGCGAGCGTGCCGACGATCACGCCCGAGCCCGTCAGCGAGAGTCCGAGCGTCGGCGACCCGCTGACTCCGCCGATGGAGTTCCCCGGCTCCGCCGTTCTGAGCTTGGCCAGCCCGAAGTCGAGGAGCTTGGATCCCGAGCGCGTCAGCATGACGTTCGCGGGCTTCAGGTCCCGGTGAATGATTCCCTGCCGGTGTGCTCGGTCGAGGGCGTCGGCGATCTCGATGCCGAAGCGCAGGACCTGGTCGAGGGGCAGCGGCCCTTTCGCGAGCCGCTCGGCCAGGGACTCGCCCTCGAGGTACTCCATCACGAGGTAGTCCGTCCCGTCCTCGTGGCCCACGTCGAAGAGAGCGCAGATGTGCGGGTGAGACAAGGACGAGATGGCCCGCGCCTCCTGCTCGAACCGATCCCGCGCCTCGCGGCTCCCGGACCGGTCGGCGTTCATCACCTTGAGAGCGACGCGCCGGTCGAGCCGCGTGTCTCGCGCGCGGTACACCTCTCCCATCCCTCCGGCCCCGAGAAGGGAAACGATCTCGTACGGGCCGAGGCGTGCTCCGGGGGCCAGGCTCATGGAGTGAACGTGGAATGGTCGAGGAGGCGGCTGGCAATGCCTTCGCCGAATGAGCCCCGGGAGAATCCGAGAGCAGCGAGCATCGACCCGTCCTGAAGTGGAGTACGAGATCAAGAATACGCCCTTCTGGACCGGTCGTTCCAGATTGACTAGTCTCGCAAGTCGATGCCGAACGGCGAGCGAGACCAGTCCTCCGTGTTCGCCCGCCTGAAGCGCGGGCTCTTCATGACCCACACGGAGCTCCTCGCGAAGGTGGGGGGGGCGATCCGGGCCAAGTTCGAGCCGGATCCCGCGGCGCTCGACGCGCTCGAGGAGGGCCTCCTCGCAGCCGACGTGGGTCCTCAGACGGCGGAGGAGCTGGTCGCCGCCGTGAAGTCCGAGGCCGGGCGGCGCGACGCCGCCGAGCAGGACGTCGTCAGGCGCGTCCTAAAGGCCGAGGTCGAAAGGCGCCTCTCGATCCGCGGGCCGGATCTCGCGCCCGGATCTCCCCACGTCGTTCTTCTGGTCGGGGTGAACGGCACGGGCAAGACGACGACGGCCGCGAAGCTCGCGGCTCGCGCCGTGGCGGCGGGGAAGTCGGTCGTCCTCGCCGCGGCGGACACGTTCCGCGCCGCGGCGGTGGAGCAGCTCGAGGTGTGGGCCACCCGGCTGAACGTTCCCCTCGTGAAGCACAAGGCGGGGGCCGATCCGGCTGCCGTGGTCCACGACGCGTGCGCGATCGCACTCGCGCGAAAGGCCGACCTGCTTCTCGTAGACACCGCCGGACGGCTCCACACGAGGCACAACCTCATGGAGGAGCTCGGGAAGATCCGCCGCGTCGCCGCGCGGAGCATTCCGGGAGCGCCGCACGAGGTCCTTCTCGTCCTCGACGCCGTGACGGGAATGAACGGGATCGCCCAGGCCCGGGAATTCACGAAGTCCGCAGGCGTCACCGGTCTCGTGCTCACGAAGATGGACGGAACGGCGAAGGGCGGCGTGATCCTGGCGATCGTGCGCGAGCTGGCGCTGCCGGTCCGTTACGTGGGAGTGGGCGAGACGTCGGACGACCTTCTCGACTTCGATGCGGCGGCCTTCGCCGGGGCGCTCGTCGATGATTGAAACGTCGCCCCTCGACGTCCTCTGGCGGCGGGTCTTCGAGCTCGCCGAGCGCGGGCGGTTTTCGACGTCTCCGAATCCGCGCGTGGGCGCCGTCCTCGTCGACGCGAGCGGAAAGGTCGTCGGGGAAGGTGCCCACGAGCGCGCGGGGGGCCCTCACGCCGAGGCCATCGCGCTCGCGACGGCGGGAGCGCGCGCGAAGGGCGCGACGATGCTCGTCAACCTCGAGCCCTGCTCTCATTTCGGTCGCACGGCTCCCTGCACGGAGGCGCTGCTCGCAGCGGGGGTCTCACGCGTGGTCTGCTCGATCGAGGATCCCGACCCGCGGACCTCGGGCCGTGGGATCCGCCGCTTGAGAGATCGCGGAGTCGACGTGCTCGTCGGAACGTTCGCGGACGAGGCCGAGACGCTGAACGAGGCATTCCTGATGGCCATTCGCGCTCGCCGTCCCTTCGTCCACCTGAAATGGGCGGCGTCGCTGGACGGACGGACCGCGACGCGGAGCGGCGACTCGAAGTGGATCACCGGTGAGGCGGCGCGCGAGGACGCTCTGCGCCTGCGCGAGGAGTGCGACGCGATTCTCGTCGGCGCGCTCACGATCCTCGCGGACGATCCTCTTCTGACCCGCCGCCTTGCGCTTTCCTCGGCGATCACGCCGCATCGCCGGCTCGTCCTCGACGGAGCTCTCCGCGTCCCGGCCACGGCGCGTGTGTTCTCCGCGGCGGGAGGGGAGGTCTGGCTCGCCACGGCGGTGCGGTCCGGCGATCCGCGCCTCGCGCCGTTCCTCGAGCGCGGCGTGCAGGTACTTTCGAGGCCGGCGGCGGACGGCGGCGTGGACCTCCCGGCCCTCTTGAGCGAACTCCACGCCCTCGAAGTGCGCTCCCTGCTCGTCGAAGGCGGAGGCGTGACGGCAGCGTCGTTCCTGAAGGCGCGTCTCGTCGATCGCGTGACCGCGTACGTCGCGCCGCTCCTCGTGGGCGGTGCCGGCGCCCGCTCGCCGCTCGCGGGTGACGGGGCCGACCGTCTCGGAGACGCCTGCCGTCTCGCCGGCCTCGACGCGGTCCGGATCGGAGCCGACGTGCGACTCTCGGCGCGGATCCTGCCGGCGTTGGTCGGGTAGGATCGCGGCATGTTCACCGGACTCGTTTCCGCCGTCGCCCGCGTCGTGTCGCTCCGCTCGGGCGCCGCGGGCGCCGTCCTCGCGGTCGAGCGTCCGCCGGCTTACGGAGACGTGGCCGTCGGCGAGAGCGTCGCCGTGTCGGGAGTTTGCCTGACCGTCGTCCCCCCAACGGCTCCCGGCCACGCGCTGTTCTTCGACGTCTCGCCCGAGACGCTCCAGCGCTCGGCTCTCGGAGGTCTGGCCGCGGGCGCGGGCGTGAATCTCGAGCGCGCGCTCGCGACAGGCGACCGCCTCGGCGGGCACATCGTCGCCGGGCACGTGGACGGAACGGCCGAAGTGCTCGCCGTCGAGAAGTCAGGCGACTCGTGGACCTTTCGGTTCTCTCTTCCAGGCCCCCTCGCGCGGTACACCGTCGAGAAGGGCTCGATCGCCGTGGACGGGATCTCGCTCACCGTGGCGGCGCTCGGAGAAAGCTCGTTCGACGTGGCCGTCATCCCACACACGTTCACGTCCACGACGCTCGGCACGAAGCAGCCCGGCGACCGCGTGAACATCGAGGTCGACGTCCTCGGCAAATACGTCGAGCGGCTCCTCGCGGCGCGGCTTGGCGAGGCGCGCGAGACCGTCGAAGCGCAAGAGGCGCGGGACGAGAGGCTCCGCGGGCTCCTGTCCGAAGGCTCGTGACGCAGGGCGGCCTTCCGCGGGGCGCCACCTCGGCGCCCGGAGCGTACATCCACGTTCCCTTCTGCGCCCATCGGTGCTCGTATTGCTCCTTCGTCGCCCTCGAAGGGAAAAGAGAAGAACAAGATTTCTTTGAAGGGGTAGAGAGGGAAATCCGCTCGAGTGTTCGCGAGGCGGCGAGCGGCGGCGTTCCCGCAATTCGCGGCTTCGACTCGGTGTACTTCGGAGGTGGAACTCCATCGTACGTCGAAGCGGCCCGGCTCGGCCGACTGCTCGGGACACTCGAAGAAATCTTCGGTCTCTCTTCGGACGTCGAAATCACCGCGGAGGCCAACCCCGACGACCTCGGGTCCGAAAAGCCGTCTGAACTCCTCGCTCTGGGCATCAACCGCCTGTCCATCGGCGTCCAGTCGCTCGTGGACGCCGAGCTGCTTCCGCTCGAGCGGCGGCACGACGCTGCGGCCGCACGTCGCGCCGTCTCGGAAGCCGCGCGCGTTTTCAAGAACGTCTCGGCCGACCTGATGATCGGCATTCCGGGACAGACGCGCGAGACTCTCCTCGCGAGCGTCGACGGGCTTCTCGAAGCGGGAGTGACGCACCTCTCCGCTTATCTGCTCGAGATCGACAAGGCGCCGAAGCTCGTAGCGCTGAAGAGGAACCGGCCGGCGGCCTTCGCGAGCGAAGACGAGATGGCGGACCGCTGGCTGGAGGTGGACGAGCGACTCGAGAGCGCTGGCCTGGCGCGCTACGAGCTTTCGAACTGGGCGAGGCCGGGCTTCGAGAGTCGCCACAACCTGAAGTACTGGACGCTCACTCCCGTCCTAGGCTTTGGCGTGGCGGCGCATTCCTTCGACGGGCAAACGCGGTATGCCAACACGGGGATGCTGACCGAGTACCTTCGGCGCACGCGGGAAGGCCTCTCGCCCACCGTGACGACCGAGGAGAACGACGGGGATTCGGATTCTTTTAGAAGGAAAGAGGGGCTGATGCTCGGCCTGCGCCTCGCCTGCGGCGTCCCGTCTTCCTCATTCGAAGAAATTTGCAGAACTTTGCCCGAGGCATCGGCTTCACGGGTGAAGGACGCCTTCGTCGCCCGACTGCTCGAAGAGCGCACCGGGCGCGTGTACCTCACGCGCCGCGGCGTGCTGATGTCCAACGAGGTCTTCTCGCTCCTCGTCTAGACGTCCAGAGGCGTCGATCGGGCCGTCAGGCTGCCGACTTCCTCCGGAACAGGAAGAATGCCGGGACGCCGAGGGCCACGATGACGAGACCGCTCACGGTGAACTTGGGCTTGAAGATCACGAGGGCGATCGTCACGTAGGCCGTCGCGATGACGTAGAGGACGGGAATGACGCGGTCCGCGAAGGAGCGCGGCGCGAGGGCGGGAACCGTCCGCGCGAGCTTCCACCGTCCGACGATCGTCGCGATGTAGAACATCAGGACGGTCGGAATGACGTAATCCAGGAGATCGCCGTACTTGCCGGAGAGGCACAGAAGAGCGGCCCAGAGAAACTGCGCGACGAGGGCGTTCACGGGGATCATCGTCCGCGGCGCGATCTCGCCGAAGACCGGCAGGAAGAGGCCGTCGCGGGACATCGCGTAGAGCACGCGCGCGCCGGACAGGATGAGGCCGTTGAGACAGCCGAACGTCGAGACGAGGATCACGCACGCCATGATGAGAGACGGCGTACCGGTCTCGGCCCCGCCGGAGACGGCGCCGATGGCGGCCGTGGCGACGCGGTCCTCGGGAGCCGACGCGATGCCGGAAAGAGGGAGCGCGCTCAGGTATCCCACGTTCGCGAGGACGTAGAGGATCGTCACGAGCCCGGTCCCGTACACGAGGGCTCTCGGGACGTTCGTTTCGGCGTCGCGCACTTCCTCGCCGAGGAACGTCACGTTGTTCCACGCGTCGGCCGAGAAGAGAGAGCCGACGGTGGCGACGGCGAAGGCCCAGAGGAGGGGAATCTTGAGGTCCCCCGCGGCGGGAAGCGCCCAGGAGATTCCCATGAGGTTTCCGCCGGCGATGAAGCACACCGACAGGAGGCCGATGAGCGACAGTACCTTCGCCGCCGTGAAGACGTTCTGCAGTCGCGCGCCGTTCTGGACGCTCGTCGTGTTCCACCAGGTGAGAAGCGCGACCAGGAGGATGGCGATGATCTCCAGAGGCGTGATGCTGAGGAACTTCGCCTTGAAGAAGACGTGTTTGCTCGAAACGGCGGGGAGGAGCACGCCGAGGTACTTCGCGAAGGCGACGGCCACGGCCGCGATCGTGCCCGTCTGGATGACGAGAAGGGCCGCCCAGCCGTAAAGGAACCCGCCGAGGTCGCCCCACGCCTCGCGCAGGTAGACGTACTGTCCCCCGGCCTTCGGGAACGCCATGGCGAGCTTCCCGTAGCTCCAGGCTCCCGCCACCGTGACGAGCGCCGTGAAGACCCAGACGAGAAGGAGGAGACTCGCGCTCTTGACCTGCCGCGCGATGTCGGCCGACGTGATGAAGATGCCCGAGCCGATCATCGAGCCCGCGACGATCGTCGTCGCGTCGAAGAGGCCGAGCCTCCTCGGAAGCGTTTTGGGAAACGCCGGTTGCGTCGAGCCCGACTTCGTCATCGTGCCCATGTGTCCCTCCTCAGGACGCGGTCGGTGAGATCTCGATTCGCATCGCGTAGAAGGAGCGGTAGACGAAGACGACGGACACGGCGAAGAACACGGCCGCGAGGGCGAAGCTCGTGCCGCGCGAAAGGCCGATCGCGAGCTCGACGGCGAGGAGGCCGAAGAGCGTCGTGAACTTGATGATGGGGTTCATGGCGACGGACGACGTGTCCTTGAAGGGGTCGCCCACCGTGTCGCCGACGACGGTCGCGTCGTGAAGGGGCGTCCCTTTCTCCTTCAGCTCCACCTCGACGATCTTCTTCGCGTTGTCCCACGAGGCGCCCGCGTTCGCCATGAAGATGGCCTGATACAGGCCGAAAACGGCGATCGAGATGAGGTAGCCGATGAAGAAGAAGGGCTCGAGGCACGCGAAGGCGAGCGTGGAGAAGAAGACGACCAGGAAGATGTTGAACATGCCCTTCTGCGCGTACTTGGTGCAGATGGCGACGACCTTCTTGCTGTCTTCCACGGACGCCTTCTCGACGGAGGCGTCGAGCTTGATGTTCCTCTTGATGAACTCGACCGCGCGGTACGCGCCCGTCGAGACCGCCTGCATGGAGGCGCCCGTGAACCAGTAGATGATCGCGCCGCCCGTGACGAGCCCGAGGAGGAACGGAGAGTGGAGGATGGAGAGCTTTTCGATGTCGCTCTTCAGGCCGTGCGTCAGGATCACGATGATGGAGAAGATCATCGTCGTGGCGCCGACGACAGCCGTCCCGATGAGAACGGGCTTTGCCGTGGCCTTGAAGGTGTTTCCGGCGCCGTCGTTCTCCTCGAGGAAATGCTTGGCGGTGTCGAAGTTAAGGTCGAAGCCGAAGTCGCGCTTCACCTCGGCCTTGACGTTCGGCACGCTCTCGATGAGCGAAAGCTCGTAGACGGACTGGGCGTTGTCCGTAACGGGGCCGTACGAGTCGACCGCGATCGTGACGGGGCCCATGCCGAGGAAGCCGAAGGCCACGAGTCCAAACGCGAACGTCGGGGGCGCGATCATTATGCCGGACGGAAACGCCGTCGAGATCAGAAACCCGATGCTCATGAGGGAGACGATCGCAAGGCCCATCCAGTAGGCCGAAAAGTTGCCTGCCGTGAGACCGGCGAGGACGTTCAGCGAGGCGCCGCCCTCGCGGGAGGCGGTGACGACCTCGCGCACGTGGCGGGACTCCGTGGACGTGAAGACCTTCACGAGCTCCGGAATGATGGCTCCCGCGAGCGTGCCGCACGTGATGATGGCGCCGAGCTTCCACCAGAGCGTCCCGTCGCCCAGCTCGGGGATCAGGAGGTACGACACGACGAACGTGATCGCGACGGAGACGAACGAGGTGATCCAGATGAGGGACGTCAGCGGCGCCTCGAAGTTCATCTTGTCGGCGTCGCGGTACTTCGCCTTCGCGAGGGCGTCGTTGATCCAGTAGGAGCAGACGCTCGCGACGATCATCATGATGCGCATCGCGAAGAGCCACACGAGGAGCTTGACCTGCGTCGTCGCGTCGGGGACCGCGAGGAGGATGAACGAGATGAGCGCAACGCCCGTGACGCCGTACGTCTCGAAGCCGTCGGCGGTCGGGCCCACGGAGTCGCCGGCGTTGTCGCCCGTGCAGTCGGCGATGACGCCGGGATTGCGTGCGTCGTCCTCCTTGATCTTGAAGACGATCTTCATGAGGTCCGACCCGATATCGGCGATCTTCGTGAAGATGCCGCCTGCGATGCGCAGCGCCGAGGCGCCGAGGGACTCGCCGATCGCGAAGCCGATGAAGCAGGGGCCCGCGAGGCGGCTCGGGATGAAGAGGAGGATGCCGAGCATCAGAAGCAGCTCGGTCGAAATGAGCATCGTTCCGATCGACATGCCGGCCGCGAGCGGAATGGAGTAGGTGGGGAAGGGCTTGCCCCTCAGGCTCGCGAAAGCCGTGCGTGAGTTCGCGAACGTGTTGATGCGGATGCCGAACCAAGCCACGCCGTAGCTCCCCCCGATCCCGACGAGGCTCGCGAGGAGGATCACCCCGACTTTGAACGGCTCCATTTGCCGCAGGCTGCCGTAGTAGACGACGAGGATCGACCCGATGAAGAGCTCCAGGACGAGGATGAACTTGCCCTGCGTGATGAGGTACGTCTTGCACGTCTCGTAGATGAGCTCCGACACGTCGCGCATCGCCTTGTGCACCGGCAGGTTCTTCAGCTTGCTGTACATGGCAAGCCCGAACGCGAGACCGGCGAAGCAGACGAGGATGCCGATCATGAGCAGGGCGCGGCCCGTCATCCCGAGGAACGTCACCGAGGCGAGGTCGGGCAGGATGAGATCGGACTCGTCGGCGCGGGCGCTCGTCGCCGAGAGGAGCGCGAGGAGAGCGAAGAAGGTTGCGGCAGAGCGCCCCCACGCGGCGCGCGCCGTGCGGGTGAGACGATTGAACATGGTCATCAGTTGAGATCCTTTCTCTTCCAGGGCAAACGCACGACGTCCCCGGTGGTGGCCGGGGACGTGGGCAAGAAACGTCGTTTGCAGGGCGGGGCGGTCACGGTGTCGACGAGGCCGCCGGGTTGACCCAGTCCATGACGATGCCGATGTTCACCTTCTTGTCGCCGCTCCCGCTGTTGCGGACGATGTCCATGAGCTTCATCGCGTCGTCGTATTTGACCGTGTCCTCGGCCGAGAAGAAAACGACCTTCGAGCTGCGATTTCGCAGGACTTCCTGAAGGCGGATCGCGATGTTCTGCGGGTCGACCTTCTCCTTGTTCAGGTAGTACTCCCTGTTCGCCGTGAGCGACACGATGATCTGGTCCGTCGGCGGCGGGGTGTTCGGCGGCGTCGCGGGCGCGTTCGGAGGGACCTGCACGTCGTAGCCGCGCTGGAGGAGCGGCTGGACGACCATGAAGATGATGAGAAGGACGAGAACGACGTCCACGAGCGGAGTGACGTTGATCTCCGACTTGGGTCCGTCGCCGCCTCCGATGTCCATGCTCATGGCCTTGACTCCTTACTTGCTGTCCGGTTTCTTCTCGGTGATGAGTCCCACGCGCTCGAACCCGCCGTCCTTGATCATCCTCATGACGTTCTTCACGTCGCCGAAATTCAAGGTCCGGTCGGCTTTGACGAGGATGTCCTTGTTCGCCGAACGCTCGCCGATCTCCTTCATCTTCGCTTCGAAGTCCTTCGGGGGAAACCACTTCGTGTCGATGAAGATGGTCTTGTCGGACTGCACGGAGATGATGAGCTCCTTGTCGGACTCCGGTTTCTTGTCGGGCCGGTCCGTCTGCGGGAGCGTCACGGCCTTGCCTTTCTGCAGCATCGGCGTCACGACCATGAAGATGATGAGGAGGACGAGGCACACGTCGACGAGCGGCGTCACGTTGATGTCGCTCTTCATGCTCTGACGGCCGCCGTACTGATCCATGCCCATGGGTAAGCTCCTCGCTACCGAGAAAAGAGAAAGTCGGTCCTCACGCGGCCTTGGCCGCCTGGCGCTTCATGAAGTAATCGATGAGCTCGGAGGACGAGTTCGACATCTCGACCTGGAAGCGCTCGATCTTGTTGAGGAACAGGTTGTAGAGCCACACGGCCGGAATGGCGACGAAGAGGCCCAAAGCGGTCGTGACGAGAGCTTCCGCGATGCCGGCCGACACCGAGCCGAGGCCGCCGGCACCGGACGCCGCCATGCCGCGGAAGGCGTTGATGATGCCGATGACGGTGCCGAGAAGGCCGATGAACGGCGCCGTCGTCGCGATCGTGGCGAGACCGCCGAGGCCCTTCTTGAGGTCCGCCGTGGTCATCATCGCGGCGCGCTCGACCGCGCGCTCTGCGGCGGCGACGGTGTCGTGCCCTTGCGCAGCCGCGCCGTGCGCCTCGTAGGCGAACTCCAGAAGCCCGGCGGACACGACCTTCGCGACGTGGCTGTTCTTGTACTTCTTGGCCAGGTCGATCGCCTCCCGGAGCTTGTCCTGCTTCAGGAGCTGGCCGACCTCGAGGGCGAACTTCACCGACTGCTGCTTGGCCTTCTGGAAGGTCATCCAACGCTCGACCGACACGGCGAGCGAGTAGACCGAAAGCAGGCAGAGCAGGAAGAAGATCGCCAGCGCGGGCGGCGACATCGTC
Organism: Thermoanaerobaculia bacterium; assembly: GCA_963821225.1. Taxonomy (GTDB): domain Bacteria; phylum Acidobacteriota; class Thermoanaerobaculia; order UBA5066; family UBA5066; genus Fen-183. Next base: position 10,809 of record CAWGCY010000008.1, on the reverse strand, counting down.
TTGATCAGCCCCATCAGACTCATATCCATTTGATTCGTCCTCCTTGAGGTTTCCTTCGTTTCTATTCTATTTCGAGTGTCCGCCGTCGCCTTACTGGAGGGTGAAGGTGACGGTGACCGTCAGATAGACCGGAACGGCGCGCCCATTGAAGGTCGCGGGCTTGTATTTCCATTGCGAGACCGCGCGAATCGCGGCGTTGTCGAGGAGCGGGTTCAGGCCGCGGAGCACGCGAACGGACTCGACATCGCCCGATTTCGTGATGATGGCCTCGAGGATGCAAACGCCCTGCATGCGGGCCTTGCGGGCTGCCTCGGGATAGTTCGGCTTCACGCGCGAGATCTCGACGGGCTCCTTGACCTCGCCGCCGACCCGGAGGGGCTCGTCGCCCCTCTCGCCGAGCATTCCGCCCTTCACGCCGCCGAGGACGCCGCCCATGACGCCGCCCGCGACGCCGCCCTCCACGCCGCCCTCCACGCCGCCTTCCACGCCGGATTCAGGCTCGGGAATGCTCGTCGGCGGCGGTAGCGTGTCCGGAACGACGATGGGGGAGGTCACCTGTGACGGCTTGACGGGTTCGACCTTCTGCGTCGTCGGCTTCGCGGGCGCGGCCTTCGGCGGCGGCGGCGGCGGCGGCGGCGGCGGGGCCGACTGGCTGTAGAACTGCACCGGGATCGGGGGCTCGGGAATGTCCTCGATGAACCACAGCGAGAGGCCGGCCGCGGTCCCGATCACGACCACGTGGATGATCAGAGAGAGCGGCAGCGTGTACCAGCTCTGGGTCCCCTTGTGCTTCGCGGATTCGATGAGCGAGGCTTCGAACATGCGTGCTCCCCCGGCTCCCTACATCGCCTCGAGCGGATTTTTCTTGGCCTGCTCGGCGCGCTGCTTTTCCTGTATCTTCTTCTTGATCTCGAGCGCCTTCTGCTGCCACTCGGTCGCCTTGGCGTTCAGGTCCGCGACTTTAGCGGGGTCCGGCTCGATGCGCACGTACTGCCGGAAGAGCAGATTCTTGTAGAGCATGGCCTCGAAGTAGTCGGGGTTGATTTGGAGCGCCCGGTCGAGCTGCGCCATCCCGAAGTCGAGGATCTCCTTCCTCTTCTCGGGCGTGAGGCCCTTGTCGGGGGAGATGTCCGTGCCGACGGTGTTGTAGGACTTGTCCCACGCGGTGACGCCCATCGTGTAGAAGACCTCGGCGTTGTTCGGCTCGAGCTCGCCACGCTTCTTCTGCCACTCGATGGAGTTCTCGTAGTCGCCCTGTTTCGCGTAAAGCATCGCGATCGTCTGGACGGCCTGCGAGTCCTGGGGGTGCTTCTCCACGAGCTCCTTGAAGTACTTGATCGCCTCGTCGTACTTCTGGGCGTTCATGTACGTCGTGACGAGGAACCTCGCGGCCTTGTCGTCGTCGGGCTTGGCGGCGAGGTACTTCTTGAAATGCTCGATCGACCGGTTCAGCGCCTCGAGGTCCTTCGGGTGCGTGGAGCCCGGGTTGTAGAGAGCCATGTAGCCCATCGCGACGAACTTGTCGAGGCGAACCTCGGTCGGATCGAGGGCCTGGGCCGCTTCGTACTTCTTCAGGGCGTCCTCGTAGAGCTGCTCCTTGAAGTAGGCGTTTCCCTCCCGGATGAGCTGTTTGCTCTTGAACTTGTCGCAACCCGCGACCCCGAGCGACAGCACGGCGAGCACGGCCGCGGCGATCCACCGGTCCGTCCGTCCCCCGCCGTTGAAATTTCCCGTCATCGCCCGTTCACTCCTTTCGGTCTCCCGCCTCCCGCGCTCGTCTCCGGCCGCTCGTTGGACCGCCCGGCAGGGCTCTTAGTTCCCGGGCGGCCTGACGACCCCGCCTGATACGACGAGCTTGATCCCCTCCTCCACCGTCAGGCGGGGGTCGAGAATATCGCTTTCCCTCGCGAATATCAGGAAACCGCTCGTCGGGTTCAGGGCCGTCGGAACGTAGATCGAAAGCGTGCTCGCGTCGAGTGAGCCGATCCCGTTCCCAGTCACGAATCCCAACGCAAAGGTTCCCTTCTGAGGAAATTCGACAAGGACGACTCGCTGGAAGGCCCGACGGCCGCCCGGCGACACAGCCTCGACAAGTTGCTTCGAGGCGGTATAGACCGTCTTAACGAGGGGGAGATTCTCCAAGAGGCGGCCGAAAAGTTCAAGGAATTTCTTGCCGAGAAGATTCGAGGAGAGCAGGCCTGTCAGCCAGATGACGGCGATCGTCAGGACGAGTCCAAGCCCCGGGATGGTCCGGCCCACGAGGCGCTCGGTGAGGGGCTGGCTCAAGCCGTCGATCACGTTGAAGACGAAGCGGATGACGGCCACGGTGATCACGAGGGGGACGAGCACGAGGAGCCCGGCGGTGAGGTGGCGGCGGAACCGGAACGGCATCGGAGCGGGATTCTATCCGCGCGCCCCGTACAATCCGGCTATGTCGATTCGCACCGCTCCTCTCCTTCGGGCCGCGCTCCTCCTCGCCGCTTCGCTCGTCGGGTCGTCCGCCGCGTCCCAGGTTCCGGCCGGCAAACCCGAGACGCCGGCGGGAGGATTCGTCGCCCGCGAGGGCATCACCGTGACGAACATCGACGTCGTCGTGACCGACGGAAAAGGGAACCGGGTGACGGGCCTCAAGAAAGAGGATTTCATCGTCATCGAGGACAATCTCGAGCAATTGATCACGAACTTCTCTCCGGTGGAACAGGGCCGCTTCGTCCTGCCCGCCGAGGAGAAGGCTCCCACGCCCGCTCCGGCTCCCGCCCCGGCGCCGGTTCCTGTGCCGGAGAAGACGCCAAGGACCCGGATCATCGTTTTCGTGGACAACCTCCACCTCTCGCCGTTCAACCGCAACCGCATCCTGAGGAACGTCGAGACCTTCGTCCGCGAGAACGTCAAGGACAACGTCGAGGGCATGATCGTCGTGTGGAACCGGTCCCTGAAGATCAGGAGAAGGTTCACGAACGACGGTCGCGATCTGTCGGACGTCCTCAAGCAGCTCGAGGAAGAGAGCGCGCTCGGTCAGCAGGTGGTCTCAGACCGGCGTGACGTGATCCAGGCGATCGACGACTCCACGACCGCGGATCAGGCCGCGGCCCGGGTGCGGTCGTACTGCCAGCAGCTCGACAACGACCTGACCTTCACGATCGAAGCGATGACGACGACGATCAACCAGCTCGCGGGTATCGAGGGCCGCAAGATCCTCATCCACGTCTCCGACGGCCTGCCGCAGTCTCCGGGCGCGGAGCTGTGGAGGTACATCTCCGACAAGTACCGCGACACCGCGGCCCAGACCACGAACGTCTTCGAGTTCGATCGGACCACGAAGTACCTTTCCGTCGTCCAGGCGGCGAATGCGTCGGGCGTGTCGATCTACGCGATCGATGCGTCGGGGCTTTCGGTCGATTCGAGCATATCGGCCGAGAACCGCACGACGTCACAGCGCATCGACACGTTCCTCGAGCGCAACAACCTTCAGGCGATGCTGACCCTCATGGCCGAGGAGACCGGCGGCGAGGCCGTCCTGAACAGGAACGACGTCCTCGGCGCCCTCAAGAACATCGAGAAGGACTACACGTCGTACTACTCGATCGGGTACCGAAGTCTGCGCTCCGGGCTCGACCGTCCGCACAAGCTCGAGGTCAAGCTGAAGAAGAAAGGGTTGACCGTGCGCGCGCGCCGCAGCTATCTCGAAAAGGGTATCGAGACGAAGGTGCGCGAGGCCGTCACCTCGGCGCTCTTTTTCCCCCGCGACGACAATCCCCTCGCCGTGGGGCTGGAGGTCGGGAAGCCCGTGCCGGCCGACCGCGGGAACTTCCTGGTACCGGTGATCATCCGGATTCCCTACTCGCGCATCGCGATGCTCCCCGAGGGCACGAAGGTGCGCGGCCGCGTCGTCTTCTACTTCGTCGTCATCGACTCGGCAGGAAAGCAGTCGGAGCTCACGACGCAGCCCTACCCGATCGACATCGACGCGAAGAAATTCGAGGCGCTCGCCCGGAAGGACTTCATCTACGACGTGAAGCTCATCATGATTCCCGGCGGCCAGAAGCTCTCGCTGGCGGTCCGCGACGACATCACGAACTCCACGAGCTATCTCCAGAAGTCCATCTTCGTCTCGGCCTTCGCCGGCGAGGAGGCCCCACCCCGGAAGTGAGACCAAGCCAAGCCGTGAACGCACCGGTCAAGCGAATCGTCCTTTTCGCACGCGAGCCCGTGAGCGGACGCGTGAAGACGCGCCTCGCCCGCGAGATCGGGCCCGCGGCCGCCGCCTCGCTCTACGAGGCGTTCCTTTCCGATCTCGCCGCCTCGCTGACGGCGCCGGGACAATGGGACGCGGTCCTCGCGCACGCGGAGTTCGACGCCGGTCCCTATCTCCTCACGACGTTCCGCCCTCCGTGGGATCTCGTGCCGCAGGGCGAAGGTTCGCTCGGGGACCGTCTGACACGGGCCGTCGTCCGCGCGCGCATGGAAGGGCGGCGCGACGTGCTCATCGCCGGTAGCGACACCCCGACGCTCACGGTCGAGGATCTCTCCGAGGGTTTCGCCGCCCTCGACGGGGAGAGCGACGTCGTGTTCGCGCCGGCTCCCGACGGGGGGTTCTCACTCGTCGGCATGCGGGGAAACGTCGAACCGGCCGCCGTTTTCCCGGCGGGAGTGAGGTGGTCTTCGGAGCACGCCCTCGCCGACTGCACGAGGTCCGCGGAAGCCAAGGGTTACCGCGTGCGCCTCCTCTCGACGGTGCCCGACGTCGACGAGATCACGGACCTCGTAAGAGTGGAAGCTCTCTTCGCGGCCGATCCGGACCTCGCTCCCGCGACGCGCCGCGCGCTTTTCACGCTGCTCGGGCGGAGCGCCGGGTGAAGGTCCTCACGTCGGAGGCTGCTCGCGCCCTGGACGCGCGGACCATCGCGGCCGGGACGCCGGGACTCGTGCTCATGAAACGCGCCGCCGCGGCGCTCGTGCGGGAGATCGCGGGAGTCGTCGCGCGCCGGGCGTCTCGCGGCGCACGCCTCGTCGTCCTCGCGGGCCCCGGCAACAACGGAGGGGATGGTTTCGAGGCCGCGCGCCTGCTGCAGGCGGCGCACGTCGGCGGCAACGTGGAAACGCTGCTTTTCGGGGCGCCCGATCATTTGAGCCTGGACGCCCGGAAGACGCACCAGCGCCTCGAGAAGTCGGGCGGGGCGATCCGCGAGGTGACGAAGGAAGTCGATCTCGAGCCTCTCAGGACGGCGACCCTCGTCGTGGACGCGCTCTTCGGCACGGGGCTGAAGAGGCCCATCTCTCCGGACGGGCTTCCGGCGCGCGCCGTGCGCCTCGTCGCGGAAGGGCGGGCGTTCGTGGTCGCGGTCGACGTGCCCTCGGGCCTCTCGGCGGACGAGACGCTCCCCTGGTCTCCCGCCGTGCGCGCCGACCTCACTGTGACCTTCGGATATCCGAAGCCCTGTCACGTGCGCCCGCCCGCCGCCGCCCTCTGCGGGCGGATCGGCGTCGCCGGCATCGGCTTTCTGCCTCTCGAGGAGGAGAGCGGGACCGCCGGTGAGGCCATCGGAGCGCCGGACGTCGCGAGACTCTTCCCGCGGCGCGAGGTGGCGGCGCACAAGGGCACGTTCGGGCGCCTGCTCGTGGTGGGAGGCTCCGAGGGCATGGCGGGAGCGCCCGCACTCGCTGCGCGTGGAGCGCACCGGTCGGGGGCCGGTCTCGTCAGCGTTTTCGCGCCCGATTCCGTTCGCTCCGTGGTGCACGCGCTCAGTCCCGAGACGACGACGGCAGGAGCCGAAGTCGATCTCGCGCGTTTCGACGCCCTCGCCGTCGGACCCGGGCTCGGCGCGTCGACGGCCGCCCGCGCGCTCCTTCAGCGCACGGCGGCGGCGCGCCTCCCGGCGGTCTTCGACGCGGACGCGCTCAACCTCGCCGGCGAGGCCGCGTTCTTCGCTTCGAGAGTCGCGCCCACCGTCCTCACGCCGCACGCCGGGGAGGCGGGGCGCCTCCTCGGACTCGACGCGGCGCACGTGAACGCGGACCGGGAGGCGGCGGCGCTCGAGATCGCCTCGCGTGCGAGGGCGGTCGTCATCCTCAAGGGGTTCCGGCCGCTCGTGGCCTCGCCGGCGGGTCGGGTCGTGCCCGTCCTCGCGGGAAACCCCGCGCTCGCTTCCGGCGGGACGGGCGACGTCCTCACCGGCATCGTCGGGGCGTGCCTCGGACGCGGCCTCGACGCCTTCGACGCGGCCTGCGCGGCCGCGTGGCTCCACGGCGTGGCGGGTGACTTCGTGAGGGAGATCAGAGGGGAGGAGTCGCTCTCGGCGTCCGACGTCGTGGAAGCGCTCTCCGAAGCCTTCCTCGAGGCGCGAGAGAGCGGGTGACGTCGCACGTCGCGGCCACCGAGGAGGAGACGAGGCGCCACGGGGCGAGCCTCGCCAAGCGTCTGGCGCCCGGCGACGTCGTGCTCCTCGAGGGAGACCTCGGTGCCGGCAAGACCACCTTCGTGAAGGGGATCGCTGCCGGGCTCGGCCTCGACCCCGAGGACGTGTCGTCCCCGAGCTTCGCGCTCGTGCACGAGTACGGGCCGGCGGGAGAGCCGCCCCTCCTCGTCCACGGCGATCTCTATCGCGTCTTCCCGGGCGGGTCGATCGCAGACCTCGGCCTCGAAGAGCGGGAGGACGCGATCGTCGCGGTGGAATGCCCGCGTCCACCGCTCACACAATGGCGGGCCTGGCGCGTCGCTCTGCGCATCGAGCCCGACGGCTCGCGCTCGATCGAAGTCCAGCCGCCGGGGACCCTCGACTCTCCGGCGTGAAGCTCAGAAGGCGAAAACGAGCCCTCCCGTGACCTCGCCGTTGTATGACCAGTTTCTCCGCCTGTTGTCGCAATCCCTGAAGCCGTCGTGGTCGCAGGAGGAATCGTCGCGGTCGTCCGTCAAGTTGATGGCGCGGTAGCGGGCGTCGATGCGGAGGCCGACGCGCGGCACGAAGAAGAACTTCCCTCCGGCCGAGACGTTCGCCGTGAAGCGTCCCTTCGCCGAAGGATCGACGCCCGGGACGTCCTGCTTGAGAACGGCGGCTCCGGCTCCGATGCCGATGTAGCCGATCACGCGGCGTCGCCCGAAGTTGAACAGACCGTTCGCCTCGTAGACGTTCTGGCGCAGGGTCCCGACCTTGAAATTCCGCGGAACGGATCCGAAGAAGTCGGGGGACCGGAGGTCGGCCCGCGAGGAAGTCCAGTCGACCTCGAAGCCGAAGTGGCGCGTGACGTTGTAGGCGAGGCGGGCGCCGTACGCGAGATCGTCGTCCGGCTCGAGGAAACGGACTCCCGACACGGTGCCGGACGTGAAGGGGACCGTGTAGTTGCCATAAAGGCGACCGCCGAAGTAGCCCCCCGCGAACGGCGAGATCTCCCAAGTGCCTGTGCGATCTTGGGCGACGGCCGGCGACGCGAGCATCAGGAATGTACCGGCAAACGCGGCAAGGACGAGAAAGCGGCGCATGGATCCTCCTGCCAGGTCGGAGTTTGGAGCCGAACACCTGGATGTTCCCGCAATGAGACGCAGACCTTTCACGTCAGATTGGCAAGCAACCGACATACCCGGCCGGGATTCCTAGGGCCTCTGGGGGAACAGCCCGGGCCAGATCGTCGCCACGACGAGGACCAGCGTCAGACCGATCATGACGAGGCAGGTTCCCCAGGCCACCCAGTTCCAGACGCGGCCGTTCACGTACTCGCCCATGAGGTCCTCGCGGTTGATGAGGAGGCACATGAAGACGAGGACGAACGGCAGGAGCAGCCCGTTCAGCACCTGCGACAGGAAGAGGACGGGGAAGAGGGGAACGCCGGGAATCAGGATGACGCCGGCGCCGATCACGATCATGCCCGTGTAGAGGGTGTTGAACTGGGGCGCCTCGCTCCACGTCTTGTTTACGCCGGCCTCGAAGCCGAGCCCCTCGCAGATGGAGTAGGCCGTGGCCAAAGGCAGGATGGAGGCTGCGAAGAGCGACGCGTTCGCGAGCCCGAAGGCGAACAACGTCTTCGCCCATTTCCCGGCGAGCGGCTCCAGAGCGATCGCGGCCTGCTCGGCGCCGGCGATGCGGATCCCCCGGGGGAAAAGCGTCGCTCCGCAGGCGACGACGATGAAAAACGCGACGACCGCCGCGAAAAGGCATCCCACGATGACGTCCCAGCGCGAGAGCTTGTACTCTTCGGGGCCGATGCGCTTCTCCACGATCGACGCCTGGAGATAGAACTGCATCCACGGCGCGATCGTCGTGCCGACGAGACCGATGATCATCAGGATCCACGCGGCGCTCGACTCGATCCGGGGCTCGAACGTTTGCTTGAGGACGTCCTTCCAGACGGGCTTCGCGAAGATCGCCGACAGGATGTACGTCAGGTAGATCGTGCAGGCGATCAGGAACACCTTCTCGACCGACTTGTAGTTTCCCTTCACCACGATCCACCACACGACGAACGCGCCGACCGGCACGGACACGAGGCGCGGGATCCCGAAGATCTCCAGCGCGGCGGCCCAGCCGGCGAACTCGGCCACCGTGTTCCCGATGTCCGTCACGAGGAGGGCGACGAGCAGGTAGAACGTGGCCCTCAGGCCGTAGTTCTCGCGTATGAGCTCGCCGAGGCCCTTCCCCGTTATGGCGCCGAGGCGCGCCGACATCTCCTGGACGACGATGAGGGCGATCGTGATGGGGACGAGCGTCCAGAGCAGCGAGTAGCCGAAGTGGGCTCCGGCGATGGAGTACGTCGCGATTCCGCCCGCGTCGTTGTCGACGTTCGCAGTGATGATGCCGGGCCCGAGGATCGCGAAAAAGAGCGTCGCACGCCGTCTCCAGTCGCGGACGTCGGAGCGCGAAGGGCCCGTCTCGGCGGCCGGCGCGATCAACGCAGCCTCCGCCGTTGGCGGCGAGGCTGAGGTTGAAGCCGGTCGACGACGTCGTCGATCGTGATGATGCCGACGAGAACGCCTTCGGGGTCGGTCACGGGCAGGGCGAGGAGGTCGTACTTGGACATGGTCTCGGCGACCTCGTCGGCCGAGACGTCCGGCGTGACGCTGCGCACGGGCGTCACCATGGCGGTCTCGAGAAGCGCCTCGTCGTCGGCGGCGAGGATGTCGCGCACCGAGAGCGCGCCCAGCACCCGTTCCTTCTCGTCGACGACGTAGAAGTAGAAGAGAGCCTCGGCGTCGCGGGCCACGGGTCTGAGGCGCTGGAGCGTCTCCTTCACGGTGAGATTCGGCGGAAACGTGACGAAGTCGGTCCCCATGAGGCCGCCCGCCGTGTTCTCGTCGTGCACGAGAAGCTCGGTGACCTCTTCGGCCGCTTCCTTCTCCATGAGCTGGACGAGGTCGCGGGCGTGCTCGCCCTCGATCTCGCCGAGGACGTCCGCCGCCTCGTCCGCGGGCATCTGCTCGAGGATTTCCGAGGCGCGCCTCTCGGGAAGGTCCTCGATGATCTCCGCCTGGATCTCGGGCTCCAGCTCGTGCAGCGTCTCGGCTGCCGTCTCGACCTTCAGCTTCTGGAAGATGCCGGTTCGCTCGGTGCCCGAGACCTGGCTCAGGATCTCCGCGATGTCGGCGGGATGGAGCCGCTGGAGCTTCTCCTGGGGCAGCGTGGTCTCGAGGCGCTCCAGGCGCCCGTGGAGCGGCTGCATCGAATCCCACGGAATGAGCCGTGCCGGAAGAGACGCGTCGGAAAGCCTTCCTCCGCGAGGCGTCACACCCGCGCCGAAGACCCGCCTCACGAGACCGCGCACCCCGACGTCGGCGGCCGTGAGCACGAGGTCGCCCGACAGCACGTCCAGCTTGAGGTCGTTCACGCGCACGACCTTCACGCCGTTGATGTCCACGATCTGCTTGTCGAGAAGATGGCGCGCGAGGAAGATCTCGTCCTCCCGGGCCGGACGGTGCAGGAGGTCCTCCCTGACGAGCCGGGTGCGCACGGCGCCGCGCTGGAAGATCGCGACGTCCTCCCAGGGCAGGACGAACGTCTCGAAGCGGTCGCGAATGAGGAGGCCCGTCACGCGCGGAAAGGGAGCGCGCGTGCTCGTCGCGACCGCGAAGTCCGAGATCTTTCCGACGGGGTGTCGCCCCACGTCGCGCACCGTCTCACCGAGAAACTCCGAGACGAAAAAGCCCTCGTGCGCGGGCACCCCGGTGGTGCGCGCGGGAGAAGACGGCGAAGGTGAGGTCACGGAGGCATTGTCGGGAGGAGGCGGGGCCTCGTCAACGCCTCTTCGGTTAATCTGCGCCGCATGGCTCCCAGGTTACTTCGCGCGGGCGGGCGCCCGGATTGACGCGGCACGCCGTGCGCACGATCCGCGTCGGCAAGGGCGTTCAGGGGGCGCTGCTGGCCTCGTATTCGTGCCTCCTCCTCGCCGTGACGCTCCTCGTGCAGGGGGGTGGAGCGGTGCGCACGAATCTCGCGCCGTTCGAAGACATCCAGCGCCTCGTCCTGCGCGCGGGGCGGGGCGGCACCCTGTCGAACGCGTTCCTTTACGCGATTGTCGGGCTCGTCGGGAACCTCGCGATGTTCGCGGTGTGGGCGTTCCTGCTGTGGAAGTTCCTCGACGGCCCCGGCCGCTCCGCCGCGCGAAACCACGCAGACGTCCTCCTCGCGGGGACGCTGTTCAGCGTGGGCATCGAGACGGTCCAGCTCTTCCTGCCGAGCCGCGCGACCGACGTGAACGACGTGTTCTGGAACGTCCTCGGCACGGTCGCCGGCTGCGCCGCAGCGCACCTCCACCGGTACGTCCGGCTCGACTGGCAGTAGACTGCTCCCGGCGCGCCGGAGTGGCGGAATGGCAGACGCAGGG
>CAWGCY010000007.1:7500-718469 GCA_963821225.1 Thermoanaerobaculia bacterium | reverse complement strand
GAATGCAGCGCTCTCCTCCGAACTCGACGATCAGTGGCACGCCTGTTTTCAGCGCCACATCGAGATCGGCCGGGCTCAACGCGGGAACGGGCGCTGGAGCAGGAGAAACTGCCTGTGTTGAAACCGTGATCGCCAGCATCGCCAGTGTGGCCAGAATGGGAACCCCTGCAGGAATTTGAGTGCTCATGACGCCTTTCTTTCGGAAGAGAGAGCCTGGCCTTGGCTGACCTCCGCGCGGAGACGCCGCAGCGTCTGGCGCAACTCTTCCTTGTCCGGGAAGGAGAGGGCTTCGGCGGGGCAGATCTGGGCGCAGCTTGTGCAGCCCAAGACGCAGTTGTCCCGGTTGACGACGTCGACACGGGCCTCAGCCTCATTCCAGCGAAAGACGTCGTTGTGGCAGAAGTCCAGGCACGCCCGGTCCGCGGTACAGAGGCTGTACTCGATCGTCGGGAACCATGCAATCTGGTCTCTCGGGATGTCCACGTTCATGGCCCGCTTCTCGCTGCTGGGCCGTCCGGTTCCGATTTCCGGCTCACGCTGTCACGCCCTCGCGTTCGGCCGCGAGCGCTTCGACTGTCTCCTTGAGCCGCTTCACGATGCCATCGTTGTCGGTCCCGCGGATGTCCACGGGCACGAAGCGCTTTTCGTCGAAGCCGGCCTCGCGCATAACCTTCTTGAAAAGCTTGTACTGCGCCTCCGGGGCGCAAGCCCCTGCCACGACGTAGGTCTCGGGATCCGACGCGGCCGCGCGCAGCAGCTCCGTGAGCACGGCATTGCCCCCCTGCCCGCAAAGCTGGGGGTGGAGAACACTGTATTGGATGTCCATCTCCGACTCGAGCTCGAACGGCAGCGTATTCATGTCTGCGCTCTTGAACGAGGGACAGAGCCCCTTGCAATTGCAGATGAGAACCTTGACCTTCATGGCTTTTCTCCTTCTTTCCATATCGGACCGCAGGTCACTTCATGCTCGGCACGGCGCGATCAGAACCTCGGCACCCGGATCGCTGGGGACCTGACGCCGCCACCGTCGGAAGCCGTCCTCTGACCGCGGCGCATCCCTCGACGGACATCCGCCGCAGCCGCGCGGCGCGCTCCCCGTCGGCAGCCGTCACCGGATCGTCCGCAAGGGCGGCGCGGACGACCTCCTGCCAGCCGGCCGCTTCGCGGTTGGGCGCCAGCCGATAACAGACGAACCTGCCGCTCTTCTCTTCCATGAGAAGACCCGCCCGCTTCAGTTCGCGCAGGTGCTCGGAGACCGTGGACGGTGCCGCGCCGAGAACTGCCGTCATGTGGCAGACGCAGAGGGGCCCTCGAGCGAGCATCGAAAGGAGTCGCAGCCGAGCCGGGTGCCCGAGGGCCTTGGCGACGGCGGCGGTGGCGGGAAGCTGTGCATTCGTCATTTCGTAACCTACCGAAGTGTAGTTACGAATCGCCCTCCCAACCATGATTCACGTGCATCAGCGGCGTTCTTCCGTTGCGGCTAGGAAGGTTTCGTCATCGGGGGTAGGTCCTGCAAGAAGATCGAGATCTCGGATGCCGGATGGTCCCTCTCATTGGCCCGGGCTTCGTAGTTGCGTGCTTTCTCCCGACGGAGGGGCCTCGAGCCCGATCGTCGGTCCTCCCCGGCCCGACACGATCAGCGTGCCTTCCTTCGAGCTGCGAGGCGGCCCCCCGAGGCGGCGAACTCCTCGACCGGAATTCGCCGCAGCCGGTCGACGAGCCCGGCGTCGGCCGACGCGACAGGGTCGCCGGCGAGGCCTACCCGAACCACCCCGAGCCATCGGGCGGCGTTGCGGGATGGAGCGAGCTGGTACGAAACGAACTTTCCGTTCTTCTCCTCGACCACTAGGCCCGCCCGCCTTAGCTCGCGCAGGTGCTCGGAGACGGTCGAGGGGGCGGTCCCGAGGACCGCCGTCATCTGGCAGACACAGAGCGGCCCCCCGTCCAGCATCGCGAGGAGTCGCAGCCGAGCCGGGTGTCCGAGAGCCTTGGCGGTGGCAGTGGCGGCAGAGAGCGGCGAATCCGTCATTTCGTAAGAGTCCGAAATGTATCGGTGTGGGCATTCCCGGACCATGATTCGCCTGCATCAACGGCTTGGGCCGCCAGCCACCCCCGCAACAAGCCGGAGACGACCCAGATTCCCTTGGCCGGGAGCAAAGGACGTCGTGTGTTCATAGCGGCTGCGCTTGGCGAGAGCCGCCGTCCTCGCGGCTCGATCAGCGTCCCGAGCGACTTTCCAGTTGTCTCGAGAGTCCTACCGGGCAGACGTTATAAACGACACGCCTCCCGGCCGACCGGCACGCTTCGACCGCCTCTTCGGACCAGCAGCCAGAGGGGAGCCAAACGAGGGCGTCGAGCACGGGCATTGCCTTGACCGCTGCTTCTGACCTCTCCGGCGCGAGCGCGAGGACCACGACCTCGGGCGCCTTCGGGAGCGCCGCCAGCGTGGCGTAACACCCCAGACCGTCGATCTCCGTATAGCGGGGATTGACGGGGAGCACCTCCTTGCCGAGCTCCCGAAGCGCTGAGAGGACTTCATGCCCGTATTTCTGCGGATCCTGCGAGGCCCCCACGACCGCCCAGACCTTTGAGGACTCAAGTGTTTCGAGCCCCAGCTTCTCGTCGTCTCTCATGCCCGGTCTTCTCCTGTCATGCTGGCCCGTTGGGGGGCTCTGGCCGTGCTCGCGCCCCGACGGACCACGGGTCCGGCGTCAAACGGCTGCAGCTGTGAACATGCGGCTCAGGATCCGGAAACGCTCCTCTTCCGTCATCTCGACCGTCTCGACCTCCACATCTTTCACGCCGGGCAGCGCTGCGACGGCCGCTCTCGCCGCGTCGGCCATCTGGACCTTCAGCAGCGGACAGATCATTGTGATCACGGCCAGCGTTAGACGCACGGCGCCACCTTCGACCTTCACGTCCCGGACCATGCCCAGGTCGACCAGGTTCAGCCCCAGCTCGGGGTCCATGACATGGCTGATTGCTTCGATGATTCCTTCCCTCGTCAGTGTGGTGATCATCCGACGAGCCTCCTCTCCTCGTTCAACGGCGAAGGTTCCAGCCGGGGCGGACAGCCCGTGAGCGCCTGTGCCCGCCGAAGCGGACCCGAGGCGATGCAGGACGTCGCTCTTCGCGATCACATTAGTTCACACCCGAGCGGCCTTCGTCCGACTCGTCGGGCGGGGCCTCGGCGGCGGGCGGGCTCAGCTTGCGCGCGGCCGCGCAGACGACGCCGGCCAGCTCCAGGAAGCAGCGGTCGTCGAGCCTGATGTTGGTCGTTCCGTACTCGAGGTGGATGTGGCCCTCGGGACAGCGGGAGACGCTCGTGTCCGCCCCGTCCCGGGCCAGCAACGTCCAATCGCCCGCCATGGCTTCCTCCTCTGCTCGAGGCGCGCCGCTTCAGCGCGCGGCGCCCACGACCTCGGCCGGCTCCGGGAGCTCCCGGGCCGCTTCGCTCGCCGGCGACCGCGGGCGGCAGGCCTGCTTCGAGCGCCCGCGAGGCCTCGGCGACGATGCGGTCGAGCCGCGCCAGGCGTCCCCAGCCCTCGCCCCCGCAGGCCATCGGCCCGTACTCCGGGTCGACGAAGCGGACGCCGCGCCGCCGCAGCCGCTCCACGTTCTCGACGACCGCGGGGTGCATCCACATCCCTTCGTTCATGGCCGGGGCCACCACCACCGGGCCGCGGAAGGCGAGCGCGGTCGCCGAGAGCGCGTCGCCGGCCAGGCCGTTCGCGAGCTTGGCCAGGCTGTGGGCAGTGGCCGGCGCGATCAGGAGCAGGTCCGCGGCGCGGGCCAGGTCGACGTGCTCGACGCTCGCCGGCGCGGGGCCCGAAGAGCCGGGTGGTGACCGGATGGCCCGAGACGACCTCGAGCGACAGCGGCGTGATGAAGCGCTCCCGGCCCGGGTCAGGATGACCCGCACGTCCGCCATCTCGGCGCGGAGCAGGCCCACGAGGTCCACGGCCTGGTACGCCGCGATGCTCCCGGTGACGCCCAGCAACACCCGCCGCCCGTTCAGCATCGTGGCCTCCGCCTCGGCCGACGCCGGGCCTCAGCAGCCGCCGGCGCGGCCGACGCTCCCGCCGACGTCGACGCCCAGGACCGCGGTCATCGCCTGCGTTCGTCTCGCGCAGCAGGTCCTGCGCCGCCTGCCGCGCCGTCACGAACTCGACGACCAGCGGATGCCTCTGGAGCCGGGCCTGCGCGTCACGCACCTCCTGGAAGAGCCGCGGGTCGTGGCGCTTCTCGCGCTCGCGCCCGCTGGAGCTGCTCGTGGCTCCAGCGCAGCCCGGCCTGCATCCGGCCCAGCTCCGCGTCGGCCCGGAATCGCTCCTCCGCGGCCCGGAAGCGCTCGATGGCCGGGGCGGCCCGCAGCGCCTCCACCAGATCCCGCACCCGCTCCGTCACCACGCCGCGCCCGTTCCCCGCATGCTTCCGCCATCGCTCCCTCCCGCTCCCTCAGCAGCAGCCGCCGGCCGGAGCGCAGGCCGCTCCGTAGTCGAGGCCGACGCCCTCGCTGATCGCGCCGGCGACCTCCCGCAGCAGAGCCGAGCAGCTCCTCGCGCGCGGCGAGGTGCGCGGCCAGCACGGGGTGGTTCGCGAGGTCCTCCCATTCCCGCTCCATCGCCCGCACCTCCTCGGGATCGGCGCCTCCCCAGGCCCGGGCGAGCCGCAGCTCCTGCTCCCGCACCTGGAAGGCCGAGAGCCTCGAGCCCAGGTCCGCGTCCGCCTCGAGCGCCTCCTGGGCCGCCTCGAACGCCCGGAACGCGGCGCTCTCCCCGATGGCGCGGGCGAGGGCCCGTGCGCGCTCGAGCGCCGCCGCCGTCGGGATCGCCGCCGTCGCTTGCGTGGTCGTCATGATCTCGCTCCCTCCGCTCCGTTCGCGCCCGCGGCGCGCAGGGCCTCCGCGATCCGCGGCTCGGAGATCTTGCCGCCCCGGCTCACCACGGCGTCGCCCACGAGGACGATCGGCAGCTCCGTGCCGGCCTGGACCTCCGCGGCCACGTCCGCCAACTCGAAGAACCGCGGGCTGAACAGCGTCACGTGCTCGATCGTCACCGCCTCGCCGAAGCGGCGCGCGAGCCGTCCGCGGATCATCCCGACCGTTCCGCTCCAGGTCGGCCCTCCGCAGGCCGCGTCCGGCGCCGTCACGATGCGCACCGCCACGGGCTCGCGCGCCCCTTCCATCAGCAGCACCCGCGCCCGCCCGGGCCGCAGCCGGGCCAGGGCGGGCCTCCGCCCGGCCCCGGGCCGCCGAAGGCCATGCCGACGCCTCGGAGGTCCTGCGTCACGTCCTTCTCCCCGCACTTCGGGCAGCGGAGGTCCAGGCCGCGCGTCTTCTCCGCCACCGTGGCGCGCACGGTGAAGTCGGTGCCGCACTTCTCGCACTCGTATGCGTAGATCATCTCCGCCTCACCTCCCGCCGGCGGCGGCCGCCGGCGCTGTCGCGGTCCCGAGCGCCGCCTCGGCGATGCGCTCGAGCCGGCTCGATCCCCCGCGGCTCTTCGCCCAGCAGCGGGATCTCCAGGACGGGGACGCCGAAGCGCCGGTCGATCTCGCTCAGGTACTTCTGCTGCATCGCCCGCCGGCGGCGGAAGAACGCGTTCGTCGCCTGCTCGGCCCCGATCACCTGGTTCGCGACCACGAGCTGCGTCGGGATGCCCGCCGCCGCGAGGTCGAGCGAGGCGCGGTGGGCCTCCACGACGGGGGTGGACTCCGGGTAGAGCACGAACGCGAAGAGCGTCCGGGCGGGGTCCCGCAGGCGGGCGATGATCCGCTCGAACCGGCTTCGGGTGTCGGCTCGCAGGGCCACGCCCTCCTGCGTCGTCGCCACCATCATCTCCACCTGCTGGCTGTAGTCGAAGGGCAGCGCGAGCAGCCGCAGCGTGTGGCCGGTCGGGGCGGTGTCGAACACGACGGTGTCCCAGCCGTCCGCGTCCGCGTACTCCGTGAACTTGTCGAAGGCCGCGATCTCCTCGGTGCAGGGAGACTCCAGCTCCTCGCGCAGCGCCTGGAGCATCTCCTCGGAGTGCCGCGCCCGGGCTTCCTCGAGGATGCGCGCCTTGTACTCCTCGGTCGCCCGCTTCGGGTCGATCTGCGCGGCCCACAGGCCCGGCGCGCCGGGGACGGGCGCGGGCGTGTCGCCCACCGGCACGTCGAGCACCTGGCCGATGTGGGCGGCGGGGTCCGTCGTGAGCAGCAGCACGCGCCGGCCCTGCTGGGCCAGGTGCACGGCGGCCAGGCACGAGACGGTCGTCTTGCCGACACCGCCCTTGCCGGTGAAGAAGAGGGCCTGGCCCGAGCCGCTCGGGCGCGCGAGCCGCGCGAGGGCCTCGAGCGCCGATCCGCTGCGGGTGGGAGCGGCCGGGGCCGGCCCTTCCGCGGGCCGGGTGGCCGCGCCCTGTCGTCCGCCGTCCAGCCCTCGAGCCACCTCGCGCAGGCTCGCGATCCCCTTGACCTCGTCGTCGCGCAGCAGCATCTCGCGGATCGGGAGGGCGAAGCGCGCGCGGATCTCCGCGAGCTGCTCCTGCTGCATCTCGTGGCGTCGGCGGAAGAAGGGGGACTCGCAGGCCTCGGCGGGCAGCAGCCCGTTGACGATCAGCTCCTGCGACTTCACTCCGATCCGGGCGAGCTCGGTGCTGGCCCGCTCGGTCTCGTAGAGCGCCGTGCGCTCGGGCTGGAGCACGAACACGAAGCGCGTGTGCGCGGGGTTGGTGAGCAGCGCGATGGCGCGGTCGTACTTGGCCTTGGACTCCTGGATGGCCGCGACGGGGCCGAGGCAGGTCTGGCCGGAGCCCTTGGCGCTCTCCTCGATGTGGCGGCTCCAGTCGACGGGCAGCTCGAGCAGGCGGATCGTGTGCCCGGTGGGGGCGGTGTCGAAGATGATGAGGTCGAAGTCGCCGCCGTCCATGAAGTCCACGAAGCGGTCGAACGAGGCCAGCTCGGTCGTGCAGGGCGAGCGGAACTGCTCCTCGATCGACGCCACCACGTCCGCGGGCATCACCGCGCGGAAGGGGCCGAGGATGCGCTCGCGGTACTCCTCGGTGGCCTTGTCGGGGTCGATCTCCATCGCCCACAGGTTCGGCGACGCCGGCGATCGGGGTCACCTGGTGGCCGATCGCCTGCTCGAAGACGTCGGCCAGGTTGGAGGCGGGATCGGTGGTCACGATGAGCGTGCGGCGTCCGCGCTCGGCGGCGCCCACGGCCGTGGCGCACGCCATCGTCGTCTTGCCCACGCCGCCCTTGCCGGAGAAGAAGACGTACTCGGTGCTCATGAAGTCTCCTGTGTTCCGCGGCCGCGCGATCGCGTCCTCGATCCAGCGCCGCAGCTCCGCGTAGGCGGGATAGGCCTTCTCCTTGACCGCGCGCCCGTCGACGACGGTGACCGGCAGGACCGCTACGCCCTGCGCCTTCAGGCGGGCGACGACCTCGGGCTGCTGCATGAACTTCCCCGGCTGCTGGCCGAGGGCGTAGCGCTCCACCCGGACGCGCCCGTCGAACTCGGACTGCACCCGGAGGATCGCCTCCTGCGCGTCCAGGAGCGCCGGGTCGATGGTCGGCCCGCAGATCCCGGTGGGGCAGCAGAGAGGCGGATCGAAGATCTCGATGTTCACCATGCAGTTCCTCCCGAGGGCGCCCTCCACGTTGGACGGGCGCTTGCGTCGTAAAGTCGGCGACGGCGACCACGCAGCGGTCCCCGTCCCGCAGGGCGAGGCGGCGGGCGAGACGCGCCTCGTCGGCCTGCGCTTCCGGCGCGCCGGCCAGTCGCCGTCCCACCAGCCGGAGCAGTCCGCGCGGAAGGCGTCGGCCTGGGCTTCCGGCGCGATGGAGTGATAGACCCACGAGCCCTCGCGCCGCTCGCGGACGAGGCCGACCTTCTGCAGGGCGGCGAGATCGCGGGACACCGCGTAGTGGGCCCGGCCGAGCGCGTCGACCAGCTCGCAGACGCACAGCTCCCGGCCGGCCAGGGCCTGCAGGATGCGGAGGCGGTTCTCGTTGCCGAGGATCCGCAGGAGGTCGGCCGTCGCGTCCATGGTCTCGGTCATTGGCACTCCATTACATGCACTAGACTGCATGCAGTCTATTGCGTTCAGTGAACAAAGTCAAGGGCGCGACTGTCTTCGCAGCTGCCATATGTATCGATAAGTCGTTCTATCATAATATATTACGTGAATTATTGGAACGTCAGGTGCGCATGAGCGTCAGAAGCTTGTACGCCGTCATCACGACTATAAGAACCCCGAAGAGCTGCCTGAGTCTCGCGCTCGGGATGCGCAGGCTCGTAAGTCGAGCCCCGGCATACGACGCCGCGGAACCTGCGAGGACGAGCGCGAGGGTCAAAGAGGGGTCGAGCCGCGCCGTGCCGAGGTGCGGAACGAGGGAGGAGAAGGATGGTGGCGTGATGGCGAGAGCGTTCATGCCCGCCGCGCGCTTCGCTTCGAATCCGGCGAGGATGAGCGTGGGCAGGAGCAGGAAACCGGGGCCGACGCCGAGCAGACCGCTCAGGACCGAGATCGGGATGGCGAGGACGAGCGCGGCCCGGTAGTTCTCCTGTCCCTTCGGACGCTCGCGCACCGGACGGAACAGCCGGTAGGCGAGAAAGACGACGGCGGCGAAATAGAGCGCCCAGATGTAGGTCTGGTGCGTGCGCTGGGCCAGAAACGCGCCGACCGGTGCGCTCACAGTCGTCACCACCGCCAACCCGGCGGCCCGCCGCCACTCCACGAGACCGCTGCGCGCGAAGCCGATCGTTGAAAAGAGGCCGGTGACGCCGTTCAGGAGAAGGCTGAGGGGCTGCACCTGGTGGACGAGGTCGGGCAGGAAGAGGCCCAGGAACGGGACCGCCGCGAAGGCCACTCCCAGGCCCAGCATTCCGGAGAAAAAAGCGAGGACGACGAGACCGAGAACCATCGCCATGGAGTCACCCATCGGCTACCTCTTCCGATCTGGGCTCTGCGCACCGGGACCCATCGCGGTCGTCCTCCTCAGGGAAGGACGAGATCCTCCAGCCGCCGCGTGATCTCGTCGCGTACCTCGCGGAACCTCTGAAGCCGCTCTTCCCCGGTCCCCTCCGCGGTAGCGGGGTCCGCGAGTGGCCAGTGAAGGCGCCTGGCCTTTCCGAGGAAGACCGGGCAGACCTCCTCGGCGCACAAGGTGATCACGGTGTCCACCGTCGCCGGGTCGATCTCTTGGACGGACTTCGACCGGTGGTCCGTGATGTCGATACCGATCTCGGCGAGCACGCGGATGGCAAGCGGATTGACGCGTGACGGCTCCGAACCAGCGCTCTGGACGATCACGGCATCGCCGAAACGCTTCTGCGCCAGCCCCTCGGCCATCTGGCTCCGCGCCGAGTTGGCAACGCAGAGGAAGAGAACACCGGGTGTCTTCATTCACTTCCTCTGACGGGTCCCGGAGGAACCGCCGACGGCGGTTCAGGCGGCGACATTCGGCGGTTCGCATGCTCGTCCATATGGCGGTCCCCGGCGGCGCGAACAGCGCGGGCGAGCGCCACGGCGGCGCGGATCTCGTCCGGGCTCACCCCGAGCCCGAGCGCCTTCCGATAGTGAAAATCGAAGCACGGCTGGCAGTGCCCCGCGATCGCCGCGGCAATCCCCACCAGGCTCAGTGGTTCGGGGGTC
Source organism: Thermoanaerobaculia bacterium (assembly GCA_963821225.1). Taxonomy (GTDB): domain Bacteria; phylum Acidobacteriota; class Thermoanaerobaculia; order UBA5066; family UBA5066; genus Fen-183. The sequence goes on along the minus strand of CAWGCY010000007.1, from coordinate 708,828 downwards.
GAGCGTGTCAGCCACCGCAGCCCCCATCGCCTCCAGCAACGCATCCGGAGACAGTCATCTCGCTACTCCTCCGGCACCACCAGCACCGGCGCGGCGCTCTCCGCGCGCCACGTCGTGCGACGTGGAGCCGATGAGCCGGCGTCCCCCCCGGCCCCGGCCGTAGCGTCCGACGCACGACGAGGCGCGGGATGCCACTCCTCGATAGCCGCCAGGATGCCGGGCACCGCGTGAGTCGGTCCGGATCTCGATCGTCACTTCGCGGGCGCCGGCCTGCGCAAGTCCGTTGCGAGAGCCTCAAGGCGCCGTGTGTCCTCGCGGTTGAACTCGTCGAGCCGGTTCGCGAGGTGCGGGAAGATCCGGCTGTGCTCCTGGACGTGCACGAGCCGCAGATCGCCGGGCGAGTGCGACGCCAAGCTCCCGGGCGAACGACAGGCGCCCTCGCTGTCCGGCGAGAAGTCCGTGGCGACGAGGACCTTGCCGAAGAGCGAGTCGCAGAACTCGCGGCACTGCTCGCGGGGCAGGCGCCAGTAGCCGGTTGACCTTGATCACCATCGTCGGAAGCTGACGTGGCGGAGGATCGCGTCGGCGATAGAGCCGAGCCACACCTCCTTGATCCAGGACGAGCCGTGGGACCCGATCACCACCACTTCGGCGCCTTCTTCCCGGGCGATGCGCTCGACGTCCAGTTAGGGCACGCCGAACTCCAGCCGCCACGAGGCCATGAGCGCCGGCGTCGCGCAGCTGCTGCGCCTGTCGCTCGAGCTTCGGCGCGTGGTCGGCGCGAAGCCTCTCCTCCAGACCCTCCGCCCCGCCGACGTAGCGGATGGCGTGGACGTGCGCGACCGTCACTTTCGACAGCCCCAGGTCCCTTCCACCCGGCCACGCAATCGAGCGCGAGGTCAGACGCCGGTGACAGGTCGGTCGCGAAGAGGACGCGGCTATACATGGACTGCTCCTTCTCCCCGGGCAGCCCCGCGGCCGGCTCGAACCACGCGCCGCGTCCGTTGCACGCAGACCTGCAGACGGAGAGCATCACGGGGACTTCCACGAGGACGCCAACGACGGTCGCGAGCGCCGCGCCCGAACCCGGCCCGTAGAGAGCGATGGCGGTCGCCACAGCCAGCTCGAAGAAGTTGCTGGCGCCGATGAGTGCGCCCGGAGCCGCGACGGTGTGCGGAACCCTCAGGAGCTTCATCAGGCCGTACGTGAGTCCGGAGTTGAAGTAGACCTGGATCAGCAGCGGGATCGCGATGAGGACGACGTGGAACCAGTGCGTCAGGAGGTTGTCGGCCTGGAAGGCGAAGATGAGGACGAGCGTCGCGAGGAGCGCCAGGACCGTGATCGGGTGGAAGAAGGAGAGGAAACGGCTCTCGAACCACTCGACGCCCTTCGTCGCGGAGGAGGATGCGTCCGCGACAGGGTCCCCAGGACGAGCGGGATGACGATGAACGTGATGACGCTGTAGATCAGGACGTTCACGGGCACCGTCAGGTTGCTGGCACCGCTCACGAGGAACGTGACGATCGGCGCGAAGAGCGACGAGCATGAGAGGTCGTTCACGGAGACCTGGACGAGCGTGTAGGCCGGGTCGCCGTCCGTCAGGTAGGACCAGACGAAGACCATCGCCGTGCAGGGCGCGGCCGCGAGGATGATCGCGCCGGCGATGTACTGGTCGGCCAGCGCCGCTGGAATGAGGCCGGAAAAGACGTGCTTGAAGAAGAGCCAGCCGAGGAAGGCCATCGAGAACGGCTTTACGAGCCAGTTCACGAAGAGCGTCACGAGGAGCCCTTTCGGCTTCTTTCGAACTCCGAGGATGCTCGTGAAGTCGATCTTGAGCATCATCGGGTAGACCATCAGCCAGATCAGGACGGCGATCGCGACGTTGATCTGGCTCCCCTCGCCGAACTCGAGCCCGCGGATCGCACCGGTCAAACCCGGCAGGACTTTTCCGATCGTCACTCCGGCGACCATGCACAGTACGACCCAGAGGGTGAGATAGCGCTCGAAGACGTTCAGGCGCTTCGTCGCGATCGCTTCGCTCACGTGCCCTTCCTACGCCGTCGGCTTCGTCGCCCGGACGAAAGCGCTCATGAACTTCCCGTCCAGCTCGGCCGGAGCCGCCCCGATGCCGAGCAGGAAGTCCCGGGCGTCCTCCGACGTGTAGATGCGCGTCGGGACGATCTCGACGTCCGTGAAGCCCGCCTTCTTCAGCCTTGCGCTCGAAGTCCTTCTCCTCGAGCGCGCCCGCGAGGCAGCCGATCCAGAGCTCGACGCTCCGGCGGACCTCGGCGGGCACCTCGCCACGCACGACGACGTCGGCGACGGCGAACCGCCCGCCCGGCTTGAGGACCCGGAACGCCTCGCGCAGGACCGCGTCCTTGTCGGCGGAGAGGTTGATGACGCAGTTCGAGATGATCACGTCGACGCTCGCGTCGGGGAGCGGGATCGCCTCGATCTCGCCCCTTGAGGAACTCGACGTTCGTCGACGCCCGCCTCGCGCGCGTTCTCGCGGGCGAGGGCGAGCATCTCGTCGGTCATGTCGAGCCCGTAGGCCTTGCCCGGTCGGGCCGACGCGCTTGGCCGAGAGGAGGACGTCGATCCCGCCGCCCGAGCCGAGGTCGAGGACGGTCTCGCCCTCGTTCGAGCTGGGCGAGGAGCGTCGGGTTGCCGCAGCCGAGCGAGGCCGAAACGGCCGCGGCCGGGAGGCCCGCGGTTTCCAAAAGAGAATAGAGATCCGAAGTAATCGAGTTTTTCTCGCCGCCGCAGCATGACGGCGCACAGCACGAAGCCCCCTCGGTCGCGGCTCGCCGGGCCGCTTCTCCATATTTCTCTCTGACAGCGTCCTTGATACTCGATTCCGACACAGGTCCTCCAATTGATTAAAAATACTTGATGCTTAAAACAGCGAAAAGCCGTGGAGCTGCCCTAGGGGCGTCTTCTTCTTCTCCTCGTTCTTCTCCTCGCAACACCGCGCGGCGTCGACCCGGGCAGCATTCTCCTGAACCGTCCCGACGAAGTTCTGGAGCTCGGTGAGGGTCCCCGGGTTCAGCGAATAGTGGATCCATCGGCCAGCGCGGCGGTCGGTCACGAGGCCGGCGTCCTTGAGCGTCTTCATGTGGAAGGACAGGCGAGACTGGCCCGCATCGAGCATTTCCACCAAATTACAAACACATTGGTCTCCGAGGAGGAGCTTTGCGACGATCATGAGCCGCGTCTCATCCGACAGGGCGTGGAAGAGGCGCGCGAGCCGTGCCACGTCCGCGGGGCGCTCGAGCATGCGGGTCGGAAGAGTGGCTTTCATATCTTTCAATATATCAATGAATTTTTATATGTCAAGGCCTCGCCTCGCTTGACAGATGGATATGCGCATATAAGAATGTGACTCAATGTCAAGCGCCGCACGCGCACTGGATGTGGCGCCCATTTCGCGCCTGTTCAAAGCGCTGGGAGACGAGACCCGACTGCGCATCGTGGCGCTTCTGTCGCACGGGGACTGTGCGTCTGCCACGTCCAGGAGGCCCTAAGAATCTCGCAGCCCAACGTCTCCCGCCACCTGAGCATCCTCCGCGCAGCGCGCGTGGTGGAGCCCCGCCGCGAGGGAACGTGGGTTTACTACCGCCTCGCTCCGCAGGAAAGCGCCGAGTGCAAACGGCAGATGAAAGCTCTCGTCGAGTCCTTCGCCCGGCGGGCGGTCCTGCGCCGCGATCTCGAACGTCTCGTCAAAGTGCGTGGCCCCAAGGCGTGCGGGTGATTTCGCTTTTCTGAACTTCAGGAGGAACCCGATGAAGCGCGTTCTCTTCCTTTGCACCGGGAACTCCTGTCGAAGCCAGATGGCGGAAGCGTTCCTGAGATCCCTCGCGGGCGACCGCTACGAGGCGCTGAGCGCGGGAACTGACCCGGTGCCGATCAACCCGGATGCGATCCGGGTGATGGCCGAGCGTGGAATCGACATCTCCAGGCAGGAATCGAAAGGGGTCAAGCCGTTCCTCGGGCTGGGCTTCCCGTACCTCATCACAGTCTGCGATCAGGCGAACGAGCGGTGTCCGATCTTTCCGGGTGTCGTCAATCGGCTGCACTGGTCTTTCGAGGACCCCGCGAGAGCGCAGGGGCCGGATGAAAGACGACTCCAGGTCTTCCGGCGTGTCCGCGACGAGATCGAGACGGCGGTCGGGCGCTTCGTCGAAGAGGCCGATGCAGGCCGGCCGCTCACAGGCGCCATTCAACGCTTCAAAGCCCCTGCGGCCATCTGACGGCGGGTCCGTGAGTGACCCGACGGCGCCGGGGCAGCCGCCGCAGCGCCGCATCACCGCTTTCGCTCGCATCGCCCTCGGCACGGCGCAGCTCTTCTGCGCGGCGTTCTCGGCTTTTCTTCTCTTCGACACAGGAATCAACCGGTGGTCGCTTCTCGCGGTCGCGCTGACCTGTGTCTTCACCATGGCAAGCGTTCTCCTCTTCGCTCGGCGATAGCTGGATGTGGCGCCGCAGAGTCATGCTCCTCGCGAGCGCCGCTCTTCTCGCGGCGGTCGCATGCCGGCAGGCGCGGCATGAACCTGACCTCGAGGGCCTCTTCGCCGACCTCCAGGCGCTTACGAAGCCGGAGGCCGGTGCGGTCGAGAAGCAATCGCAGGTCGAGCGCACGAAAGTGTCGGCGCGCGCGTGGTGGGAGATTCGAACCCCCTCGTCCTGGGGGGAGTACCGCACGTGGCTGGCTGCGCGCCTCGGCGGCCCGAATGGCTTTCACGCCAAATCGGAGAACGCCTCACTGGTCGTCTTCTCGAGGGAACTGCCCGCCGATGTCCATTCGCTGACCGTGCAGGTTCTCGAAGCGGGTCCGCCTCTTCGGGTTCGAGTGACCTTTGAAGCCACCGCGTGGTGACTGGCGTGGACAGGCGGCCAAGGCACTTGGCCTCGGAGAGCTGTGCAGTCACTTCGAAGGCCGCCCTTTCCTAGGAGGCTGGGCCGGTCGTCTACGACTTTCTTTGTGAGCGCCGTGAGGCAGGCTTCTTTCCACGATAGAAATAGCCGCATCTGTAAGGGCGCAATGGGAATTGCGGCGAGTGTCGGCGCGCACAGGCCAGAGCCTTGGTCACTCCGATGCCTCTGTGCGCGCCTACATCGACCAAATTCTCCCCCGGGGTGACTACCCTTCAGGCTGCTTTTGGAACCAGAATTGGCAGCAGCCGTTCCGTTATGACCGTCGAACATGAAAGTGGGGTGGCACTCTTCAGGTTCAACGGTTGTGTGCCACGCAACCACTTCCGTCCGAAGAGGATCCGGCCCGACCTGCTCCCCGAAAACTGATCCACCGCGGGTGTGAGTTCTCCATAGACTTACGAGGGGAGAGCCCACATGAAGGGGAAGAGGTTTCCCGAGGAAAAGATTATCGGGGTCCTGAAGGAATCTGAGGCCGGTGCCGAGACGAAGGAGCTGTGCCGGCGCCACGGCATCACGGTGACGACGTTCTATCGCTGGAAGGCGAAGTTCGGCGGGATGGACGTGAGCGACGCCAGGAGGCTGCGGGCTCTGGAGGATGAAAACAGGCGCCTCAAGCACATCGTCGCCGAGCAGGCCCTGGATATCGCGGCGCTCAAAGGGGTGCTCGGAAAAAAATGGTGACGCCCGCCTCGAGGCGGACAGCGGCCGGCGTCATGATCACGGAGTTCCGCAGGAGCCAGAGACGCGCGTGTGCCCTGACTCAGCTTGGTCGCTCGACGTGCCGCTACCGCTTTCGACGGCCAGCTGACGACGAGCTTCGGCAAAAGCTAAGGGCCATCGCTCTTCGGCGCACCGGCTTCGGCTACCGAAGGCTCGCGTACTTTCTTCGCAAGGAAGGGCTGCGGTTCAACCACAAGAAGCTCTATCGGCTCTACCGGTCAGAGGGGCTCGGACTGCCGAGGAAACGCCCGCGAAAGAAGCTCTGGCAGCGCCCGCAGCCGCTACTGCCGGCGACTCGGCCCAACGAGCGCTGGTCGATCGACTTCGTCGCCGATCAGCTCGGGTCAGGTCGCCGTTTCCGGGTGCTGACGATCATGGATGACTTCACGCGCCAGTGGCCATTGACCATCGTCGACACGTCCATTAGCGGGACGAGAGTCGTGCGGGCGCTCGAGGAGCTCGCCGCGACGCAACCGCTCCCGAAGATCATCGTGTTGGATAACGGGACGGAGTTCACGAGCGGGGCATTCCTCTCATGGGCCGAGAAGCGCGGCATCGACCTGCGCTTCATCCAGCCGGGTAAGCCGAATCAAAACGCCTTCGTCGAGAGCTTCAATGGGAAATTCCGGCTCGAATTCCTCAACGCGCACTGGTTCTCGACGCTGGACGACGCCCGTAGAGAGATCGAAGCCTGGCGCATCGACTACAACGACGTTCGTCCGCACAGCTCACTCGACCAGATGCCGCCCGCCGAATTCGCCGCGGCCTATCAAGGGACGGCCGCGTGATCTCCACATTTCCACGCAATTCACAGCGCGACTACTGCTACGATTTTCAACCGGAGCTCTCACACCCCGAGTGGTTCATCTTTGGGGAGCAGGTCGCGGAAGAGCCGCTTTTTCATCGCCGTTGAGATTCTATCTCTTTAAGAAGAGGACCGTGAGCCCGAGGTTCACGTTCGTGCGCTCGGTCTGATCCCCGTAGAGACCCTTCACGACCGGGATTTGAACGCCAATGCGGCCGAGGACGCCGCCGCCCAGGTCGAGCACGAGGCGCGGCGTGAGGTAGACGATGTCCCCGCCCGTATTCGGGTCTCGGTTGCCATCTGCATCCACGATGTCCTGCTCGGCGTGCCGCCAGTTCGCCTCGAGGACGGTGTCTACGACGCGGCCGAGCTTGTGCTCATACGCGAGGTTCGCCGTCGCAGTGCGCCCGTACTGGTAGTCGTGTCCATTGGTACCCGTCCGCCTGTACTGGAACGACGCGAACACAGAGGATTGCGGATCGAGCAGAACGACGGCTGAAAGACCGCCGTAGACGTCTGTCGCTCCGGTGCCAGATTGCGCGTGCTCGTCGAGGCGCTCTCCGTTCTCGGTGAGGTCGTTGCGGCCCCAGGGCGACTTGACACCTGCGGCAAGAGACACCCACGCTCGACGGCCGAGGCCAGGTCGAAACGGTAACGCCCAGACACGGAAGAGGGCGGTGAAGTCGGGATCCGAGATGCCGGACGTGTTCGTCGTGACCATGCCGGAATCGTCGGTGGACGTCAAACGCCGGACGCTGAACGGGAGGCGCCCGACGAGCGTGAACCGCTCCCCGAACGAATAAGCGACGCCGAGCGTGAAGCGGTTCTCGATCTCGGCGTCGCGGCCGACGATCTCGCCGGACGTGGCGTCCGAGATACCGTTCTCCTTGTCAAAGCGTTCCCAGTCCAGCGCGAGCCGGAACTGTCCCGGAGCGTAGATCGCCGCGCCGAGCGCGTTAAAGGTAGGGTCGCCACAGCGACAGATCGAGCACGCCGAAGCGCGCGGCGCGAGGGCCGCGAGAACCAGGAGCAAGACCCCGCAGAGCAGGGCTCTAATGGTTTTCAAATTGCAGCTCTCCTTCTAAGGAAATCCGGAGGAAGAATTTCTCAGAACGAGAACATGCGAGGCGGGGGAGTCGCGGGAATGGCTGCGGTTGGGCTCGGGCGGCCGATGGAGACGTCTGCGATCCGACGAGCGGGTGGTGTGGTTGCTTTTTCGCTGGAATTCGTCAGCGCGCGTTCAAACGCGTCGAGAGGGAGAAAGGTCGCCGAAGCTTCGCGGCGGCAGCTCCGCCACTCCGGGCCGCTTGCGGGCGGCTCGACCCCAGCCATCATGCACGTCCCATCCTTGCAGCACGCCATCCTGACGATGCAGTGGCAGCGGCGACCTTGGGGGTCCCCAGCAGCAAGCGGAAGGAGCGCCGCCGTCATCACAAGAGCGAGGAGAACCGCGGACGAAACCACCCTCAGGCGGGGCATCGCGGGCAGATTCTAGCCTTCGCCTGTCAGACTTCGGTATCAACCTCGCGCACGACGGTGGGCTCTCTCGGTGAGGAGAGGGGTGGGGAGAGGGGTGGCCAATGCACGACAAGCTGAGGAGAGCGCCTCAGCTGGCGACACGTAGGATGAGGCGGTTCGCCCGCCGCCTTCCGATCTCCAGCGCCTGGAAGTCTCGGACCACCGCGCTCTGAGACATCAGCCCGGGGGCCTAGGCTGCTCGGGAGCGGCCTCGAAGGATGTACACGGTGCGGTTGGACCGGCGTTTCTCTACGGCCAGTGAAGTTTGATCCCGAAGGCTCGCGCGCTGAGCCATTACTCCGGGGACGCCTCCTAGGAAAAGGCCGATTACTCGAACCTAAATCGCCGTCCGCCCAATGCCCGTTTACGGGACAGGGTTGAGAAAGAAACAGAGGGCGGGACTCATGGTCTCTACGCGCGACAGCAGCCGGCAATTTTCAGTGCACACCTACAGGCCGCCATAAAATCGCCCGAATGCACGGGCCAGCATCATCGCCATGAGAAGTGCACCTAGTCCAGTAATGAGTACATGTCTTGTGTTTCGGAACTCAAAAGTTCCTACACGGCATATCAGTAGATAGGCGACGGCTGCATTGCACCCCTACAGCCCCCGGCAATTCCCATTGCGCCCCTACACTCCCGGAGAACATCGCCGACCTCGGCGGCCTCGTCGCCGCGTTCGACGCCTACAGGAAGACGCTTGGTCGCCGGGTGAAGGATCCGGACACCGTGCGCTCGCAGGACCGGGAGTTCTTCATCGCCTACGCACAAACTTTACGCCGGAAGAGGAAACCCGGGCCAACACGGTGCGTAACCTCGACGCATGGTACGCCGCGTTCGATATGCGCCCCGGCCAGCGGCTGTACCTTCCGCCCTCGGCGCGCGTGCGCGTCTGGTAGCGGCAGGCCTCGCGTCGACCATGCGCGTCACGGTCTGTGAGCTGCCGCACGAATCGGGAGCCTTGGCAGCCGCATGGGCCGCGCTTTGCGAGCACACGGCGCACGACGTGTCCGAGCTTGTGCTCCTGCCGGAGCTCGCGATGGTCGATCCTCTCTGGCAGGACGATCGCTTCGACGCGGACCGCTGGGCAGCCGCGCTGACGCTCGGCGAGGTCTGGCGCGATCGCCTCCACGAGTTGCGTGTCCCGCATGTCGTGGGGACTCGTCCCGTCACGATCGACGGCCGGCGGTTCAACCAGGGGTTCCTCTGGTCGGCCTCGGGTGGCGTGGCGCCGCTGCGCCGCAAGTTCTTCCTGCCGGACGAGCCGGGCAGCTGGGAAGCGCGCTGGTTCGACCGCGGCGATCCCGACTTCACCGAATACCACGCCGACGCGTGGTGCTTCGGTCTCAACATCTGCACCGAGCTGTGGGCCGTGGAGACGTTCGCCGGCTATGCGGCGCGCGGCGTGCCGATCATCCTGTCGCCGCGCGCGACGGCGGCCGCCACGACGGCCAAGTGGCTGTCGGCGGGCGTGGTGGCGGCGGTGCGCTCGGGCGCCTTCTGCCTGTCGTCCAACCGCGTGGATCCGACGGGCGCGTGCGGCGGCGTCGGATGGGTCATCGGCCCGCACGGAGACATCCTGGCCCGGACGAGCGCCGAAGCCCCGTTCGCGACGGTCGACATCGACCTGTCCGCCTCGGCGGCGGCTCGAAGCGAATATCCCTGCACCGTATTCAGCGGGAGCCCGTCCTCGGCGTCGATGATGCCGACGAGGAGCTCCCGAGGTTCGGAACCCTAAAGGAGACCGGGATCATGTCGAAACGCCAGCTGGCTGGTGTCGTCCTGTCGACGGCCTTCGCGCTCGTGGGACTCGGGAGCGGGTCCGCGCGTGCCCAGGAGATCGACGAGCTCTTCAACCTCGTTCCTCCGGCCGCGCCCCAGGGCATCGCGCTCGGCGCGGACCACAACCTGTGGTTCGTGGAGCGTCTCGGAAACCGCGTCGGGCGGATCACGCCACAGGCGGACGTGACGGAATTCGGCACCGGCATCTCGCCGGATGCGGGCCTGCACGACATCGCGGCCGGCCCGGACGGCAACCTGTGGTTCACCGAGTTCGGCGTCGGCCGGATCGGGCGCATCACGCCGGCCGGCGTCGTCACGGAGTTCAACGCCTCGACCTCGTCGCAGCCGCCGGTCGCGCAGCCGTTCGGGATCGCGGCCGGGCCCGACGGCAGCCTCTGGTTCACGGATCCGACGCGCGCCGCCATCGGAAGGATCACCCCCGCCGGAGTCGTGACGGAGTTCTCCGCCGGCCTCGCTCCAGGCGCCCTGCCCGTCGCCATCACGCGCGGACCCGACGGGAACATGTGGTTCACGGAAGCGGCCAATCGAATCGGACGTATCACGATGTCGGGCGTCGTGACGGAATTCAGCGCCGGAATCACCGCGAACGCCCAGCCCAACGGCATCACGGCCGGCCCGGACGGAAACGTGTGGTTTACGGAGAGCGCGGCGAACAGGATCGGGCGGATCACGCCCGCCGGCATCATCACCGAGTTCGGGGACGGCATCACCCCCGCCTCGGATCCGCGTGGGATCGCGCTCGGCCCCGACGGGAACCTCTGGTTCACGGAGCACGCGGGAAACCGGATCGGACGGATCACGCCGGCCGGCGTCGTCACGGAGTTCGGGAGCGCGCATGAGCTCACCCCCGCGGCCGGGCTGTACGGGATCGCCGCGGGCGCCGGACCGGACCTGTGGTTCACGGAGGAAACGGCCGACGGGATCGGGAAAATCATGGTCGTCGCGCCTCCGGCGATCGCGGCGGCCTTCGGCGCGGCGACCGTCCCGCTGAACGGCTCCACGTCGCTGACCTATACGCTCCGGAATCCGAATCTCTTCACGGCGTTGACCCACGTCTCCTTCACGGACGGCCTTCCCGCGGCAATCGTGCTGTCGAAGTCCGGCGGCATCACGGGAAGCTGCGGGGGCGGGGCCCTCGCGGCGGCTGCGGGCGTCGTGAGCCTCTCGGACGGCACGCTCGCGCCCGGCGCCTCCTGCACGTTCTCCGTGAGCGTCACGGCCCTCCTTCCGGGTGTGTGGACGGATACGACGGGCGAGGTCACGTCCCTCGAAGGAGGCACGGGAGCGCCGGCGTCGGCGACGCTCCACGTCGTCGGCGTTGCGCCCGCAATCACGAGTCCGGCGTCGGCGGCCTTCACGGTCGGCGTCGCCGGCAGTTTCGGCGTGACGACGACGGGCTCGCCCGCTCCCGCGGTGACCCTTACGGGCAGCCTCCCTGCGGGCGTGGGGTTCGTGGACAACCGGAACGGGACCGCGACGCTTTCCGGAACACCCGATGCCGGGTCCGCGGGAACCTACCCGCTGACCGTGCGGGCAAGCAATCTGATCGGTCCGGACGCGACGCAGACGCTCGTGCTGACGGTCTCTTCATCCTCGGGGACAGCGCTGCATTTCTCGATCGAGCCGGCCCGGCCGACGGCGACGGACGACATCCTGGTCCGGTCGCTCTTGCCGCCCGGCGGCTGCAGGCTTCTGGACTCTCCGTTCCGCGAGACGCGGGCCGGCGTTTTCGAGGGCCTCGTCTTCGTCACGACGGAGCCGGACGGCTGCGCCGCCGACGACACACGGCCGGAGGCCCGGCTGCCGCTGCGTGTCGCGGCGCCCGGCCCGTATCACGTCGTTCTCTGGAAGATCACCGGCAACATGGCGTCGACGCCGGAGACTTCCGACACGCGGGCCGACGCCGACTTCATCGTCGGCGACGCGGAGTGGCTGATTCCGGCGGCGGCGCGCACGGAGGGCGCGAGCGGCGCTCACTGGACGACGGATCTCGAGATCTTCAGCACGAACGCCGCGGCCGATACGCCCGTGACCCTGGCGTTCCTCGCGAGCGGAGGCGCCGAGGGGAATGCTCCGCAGGCGACGGTCTCCGTCCCACCGCTCGGAAGCGTCCGGGTGCAGGACGTCCTCGACGCGAGCTTCGGCATCCAGCAGGGCTCCGGCGCGATCCTTCTGACGAGCCCCTCGCTCGGCCTCCGCTTCGCGGCGTCCATTGGGACGAATCTGGGAGGAGGACGGATCGCGCAGGTCGTTCCGGCCGTGCCGGGCCGGGAAAAGCTCCGCACGGGGCAGTCCGCGGTTCTCTTCGGAATCCGGGAGGACGAAACGGCGCGCACGAATCTCGCTCTCGCCAACGCGGGGGGGCTTCCCGCCGTCGTCGACCTCGTGCTCGCGACGGGTGCGACGTCGGCGGATGCAAGGACGAGTGTCACCGTGCCCGCGCGCGGGATGACTCAGGTGAATCGCGTGGTGCGTGCGCTCGGCGTCGAGGGACCCGTCGCCGGCGGACAGCTCACCGTCACCGCGCACGACGCCGCCGACGGTGTCGCCGTGCTCGCCACCGTCATCGACAACGCGACGAACTCTCCCCAGGTGCTGAAACCGGAGTAGAGGCCGCGGGACGTCGTCGGACGTAGGGACCGAGACGAGTGCCGGCGGAGAAGGCTGCTCGGGAACCGCCGCGGAGGATGTAGACGGTACGGTTCGAGCGCCGCTTCTCGATGGCCAGCGGCGTCTGGTCCCGGAGGCTCGCGCGCTGAGCCATTACTCCGGGGAGCCATTCGAATGGCTCAGCGCGTCGGGAGGCCCTCGCTCCCGGCGCACTGATTTTCTCAAAGACTGTAGGGGTGCAATGGGAATTGCGGCTCGTTCTGGCGCGCTGAAACCATCGTTTCGCGTCTTGCTCCCCCGCTCGGCACGCACACGTCGTCTCACTCCAGCGCCCTTGGCGGGGCCTTCGTGACCGTCCTTCAGGCTGCTTTTCGAACCAGAACCGGCAGCAGTTGTTCCGCATCGAGATAGTCGATGCGAAACGGTGAATCCATCGGGCCTTCGCCCGGCCTCCCGCGAGGAGGTGGGATCGCCGAGAGATGCGCCGGCGTCCTGCCGAAGTACATTTCTGCCGGTGTCGCACCGCCGAGACCGTGATGCGGGCGGAAGTGCGCGTAGTGGAGGAGACCGAGCTCGACCGTGCCGGCGAGATCTTCCGCTGCGGGGGGCCGCAGCAAGCGCAGGCCGAGAGCGTCCTTCAGCGTCCTCCACAGTCTCTCGATCAAGGCGATCGAGCCCTTCTTTCCGATCGCCCCGAACCTCTGCTTCACCGGAACCCTTCGGAGCTTGCTCCGAAACACCTGGCCCCTGAAGCAGCGGGCCCGATCCGAGACGAAGTGCGCTGGCCACCCGTGACGTCGTGCGGTCCTCGAAACGAATCGTGAGATCTCAAGCGCGGAGGCCTCCTTGCAGAACACCCTGACCGAGAGCGCCATCCGGGAGAACGCATCGAAGACGACCGCGACTTTGAACGTCACGAACCCGAACAGACCCTTCACGTCCGTTAGGTCCACCATCCAGACGTGATTCGGGTGCTTTGCCCTCACGGCTCGCGGGACCGTGGGGGCTGCTTCCGGGACGCGGGGTACCGGCCAGCGCTCCTTCCGGATTCGCCCGACAGTTCGTGCCGACAGCTTCCAGCCCGCGCGGGCCAGCGTGCGTGCGATCAGATCGTTCCCACCGAACCCTGCGAGCTCCATCGTCTTCACGACAGCTCTGACGACGTCGGCGAAACGCCGGACGGGAGGATTCGGAGCAACCAGGGGCCTTGGGGCCGCGTCCGTGTTCTTCGTCTCCGTCTCCGTCGACACCCGGAACATCGCCGCCGTCTCGCGTTGCGACAGACCGAGGAAACTCCTGGTACGCAGAATGCGAAAGCGCTGCTCGGGCGCGTAATGCGGGCGATGGCGTTCGGGCACCTTATCCCAGCGCGCCCCGATGATCGCGGCAGCCTCGCGCGCCATTCTGAGGAGAAGGGCCTTTTCCTCGGCCCTTTCAAACATCCTCGCCGTCGTCGCACCCGCCTCCCGAAGCTTCCCCAGCGCTGAGCCGAGGGCGAGGCCGAAGAGGCGTGTGGCGTTTGGGAGGGCGGAAAGCGCCGCCGGAGGACTGGCGCCGTGGGGCGGCCGACAGGTACGCATGAAACGCTCCCGTCCGGCCAGAATGCCCGTCTACGGCTCCGGTTTCACGCGCCACCGCCCCCGGCCATTCCCATTGCGCCCCTACACGCCCCTGCCCTTGTTGACCGCGCTCAGGCATCTCTGACAGAATGACGAAACCATGCCCGGGCCGATGCTGATCTTGCGCGGCATAACCAACGTCAAGGTATGGCCCCAGTACCCGCGCGGAGCGTTGGACGAAGAATCCGCGAAGGAATACGCGAAACGCAGGGGCTACGACCCTGAGGTGTTGGATGTCTCAGGCGAGACTCAAAAGGACCACAAGCCCCCACAGGTAAGAGCGGCCCTCGCTCGGTTCAGTCGGCAACCGAAAGTAACCGCGCTCTACGGATTTTCGGGTGGCGGCTACAATACGTATTGGATTCTCAAGGCACTCGCACCTGAAGATCGCAGTCGCCTTCAATTAGTTGTCGTCCTTGGTGTTGAAGTGACTAAGGCCTCTCGCGACCTGTACGACAAGAACGCCTTTGGCGCGAATTGGGAATTAGTCTATCATACTGATTGGCCACATGTTGACCACATCGATGGTCCGAAGATGTTGCTTAAGACACTCCATTGAGGCCGCAAAGCACAGTGCCTCTTTTTCGGCTCCCTGCTTACCGCAGGGACGCAATGGGGAAGCGGCGGTCAAAGTCTTATAGCGGCCCTGGGGCAAAGAATATGTAGGGTCGCAGTGGGAATTGCGGACCTGTGCAGATGCGCGGAGACCGGCGTTTCGCCTTTTCTCTTCCGCTCGGCGCGTGCACGTCGGCCCACTCCAGCGCCCTTCGCTGATCCTCGTGACCTGCCTTCGGGCTGCTTTTCGGACCATCACTGGCAGTCTGCTCCGGACGGGGAGATGGGGTTAGGCCCCGACGAGTCCTCATCCCGAGACGGTTAGGACGAGGCTGTTCGCCCGACGCCGCCCGGTTTCAAGAGTCCGGTAGTCTCGGACCACCGCGCTTTGAGCCATCCACTCGGGGATCGCTCAGGAAAAGGCTCGGTTTTGCGAACCTAAACCGCCGTCCAGAGGGGGGCGAGAACGCTGGTCCCTACGCGCCATAGCCCCCGACAATTCCCATTGCGCCCCTACAGTCCTCGCGAAGGCCCGCGGCGGCCGGGGCGCGCGCTGACCAGCTCGTTAGCGGCGGCGCGTCAGAGCCCAGCCCACGCCCGCGAGCGCGAGGCCAAGAAGCGTCAGGGCAACCGGGTCGAGTGCCGGGACCTGGGTCGTGTGGCCGCCGCCCGGCACGGTCGTCGGTGTCACGGTCGGCGTGCTCAGCGGTGTGCCTGTCGGCGTGCTCGTCGGCGTCTGAGTCGGCGTCGCCGTGGGCGGAACCGTCGGTGTGTTCGTCAGTGTCAGCGTCGCTGTCGGGGTCAGAGTTGGAGTCGCGGTTGGGGTGTTAGTGGGGGTCAAAGTCAGCGTAGCCGTTGGAGTGCTAGTCGGGGTCGGCGTGCTGGTCGGTGTGGCCGAAGGCGTATTTGTCGGCGTGGCCGTCGGGGTCGACGTCGGCCGGGGGGCCGCCGTGCCCGAGATCTCCACGCGGAGGCCGGTCGGGTTGTTCCCCGGGGGTGAACCCGGATCGTTGAACATTACGAAGTCGATCGTGTTTACGCCGGCCACGAAGCCCGAGGTGATCGAAAGCGGGAAGAACGAGCTGTATGCGGTGAGCGGTGTCGTCTGCCCCGTACTCACACCATTGATCAGGACGTCGATGCCGTTATTGTCGGTGGAGTACTGTCCCGAGATCGTTGCCGTCGCTGGGTCGAACCCAGCGAGGCTAAAGGTTATCCGGTAGACGTAGGTCCCAAAGTTGTTCCCGACGCTCTGATCGGTCTTCGGTGCGATCCACTTGGAGTTCGGGCCCTGCGCGATCCAGGGCGGGAAGGGGAAGCCGTTCGGCGTCACGACGAACGCGGAAGGGCCGGTGTCGATCGGATCGGCGCTCACCGTGAGTGTGTAGTGCGGATCCACCGTGCCATCGGCGAGAAGGACACCCAGATTGTCGACACCGGTGTTGAAGAGACCTGGGATCGCGTCCGCCCGGATCGACGTCGAGAACGCCAGCGAGGCCGCTACCACAAGACCTCGGGCTGCGACGTAAAGCGTTCGCTTCCTGCGACTAATACAATTGACGCCGGTCACTGATGCGTCGGCCTCACCCGACAGCTCGAACAGGCGCTGCGAACGAGGTGCAGTCGTTTGCCTTTCCATTTTCGCCCTCTGACGATATCAAGCTCAGCGACGAGTTAGGCGAGCCCGCTGCGCCATCAGAACGATCGGTGGGAGATTGAGTGCTCGCGCGGTCCGGTTACCGCGCCACCGACACGAAATACACCGGGGTGTGCCGCATCAGGATGCCGTCTGCTGCGCCCTCGCGCCCTTAGCCGCCGCTTGATTCAAGTTGTCTCGGAGCGCGTGTCGGCTCATCCTTCCTCCGGAGAGAAAGTGTGTCTTCGTCATCGGGAGCGAGGCAGGGGTTAGCGTTGCATGGTTGCCAGCGAAACACATACCCTGTCGAATTGACGTTTGCGCTGGCCGGATCGTGGACTGCGACGAAACGGAACCCTGAATCACGGCAGGCAGGACAAGCATAGACCTTACTCACTTTCCACCCCCATCAGGGCTCAGCGAGCGCCCATCCCGGCTGATGTGGAGCAAGTCGCATCTTCGTGGATGCCGGAGAACGGACGCGGGCCCACGCCCAGCGGAGGTTCCGGCGAGCAGAACAGCGCGCAGCGAAACAGCGAACTTCAAGCGGCCTCCTAGCAGCTAGGCAAGTGACTCAGGACGGACCGGAGCTGGACGCTTGCAAACTGCGGACCACGGCAAATGCCTCGTCCAGCGCCTTGCAATGCCAGTTTTTTGCTTCCGCGGCTCAGTTGCATCAGACAAAATCTGGCTCCACGACCGTCGCAGGCTGTGTCCCGACACACGACGCTACGCGCCTCGCCTTCGAGGACCATTCGGGCGAGCTTGGTGGCGTCAGGGCGCCCTGGGCCTGAGCGCGGGTTTGGGCGACGCGACGCTACGACAGCGATATAGGTGCTCCAACACGAGCCAGGCGGGGAACGGCCGAGGCGAGGTGTTCGAGAGCGGCCCACTTACCCGAGAGCTTGAGACGCCTGCCGTGGCGGGGGATCAGCCTGACGGCGGGGGAGGAAAAGAGGCCGCCGAGCTTGACGGTGATGCTCTGAAGCTCACGATACTCGAACCGCGTGCGTGGATCCGCCATGGCGAGAAGCGTCTTGAGTGGCCGAGCCTGAAGATGCTGGGAGGGGTCTCTGCCGCGTTGGGCTGCTGCTGCAGCTGCTTCGATAATGCCGAACGTTCGTGCGACCGCATCGTCCGCCGTCTTGGCCAGGAAGACTTGCCGGGTCGTGAAGACGAGGTCTCCGACCGTGAGGCTGTCTCCATCGAGACTGAGTCGCGGAACCACCAAGAGAACGCTTTCCTCCTTCACCGGAACCCCTTTCGGGAGTCGGATGCGATTCTGGTGAGGGCTAGCCTCACGATCCACCGAGCCTCACGACCGGGAAGGACCCGGAGATCCGGGCGCGCAGGCTCTGCCAGCGCGCTTCCGTGATCTCGATCGTCGGCGGTGAAAGCAGTTTCTTCCCCAGGCCGAACGGCAGCTTCTTGAGCTTGCTCTCATACGCGGCCTCGGCTTGCAGGGCGTCGAGGAACTCCGCGTCCACGCGGCGCAGGAAGGCGCGCTCCTTCTTGTCCGGGTAGACGAGCTCGAAGATCGTCGCGTTGAATCTCGAGACCTCTACCTTCACGGGGGTGTTCCCTTCGGTTCCGATCTGGTTGCCTGCGTCACCGTCGACTCCGGGTGGTTCGCCTAACGATATCAATCCGGACAGAATGCCCGTCTCCGGTGCGGGACTGAGAAGAAACCGGGGGCGTGACACTACGCGCCACGGCGACCCACAATTCGCATTGCATCCTACGTCCTTAGCCAGCTACGGCAGTCCGCCGCCGTAGTCGTACCCGCGTCATAATTCGGGCTGCATGAATCAGTCCCAGCCCGGCGATCGAATTCCGGGGGAGTACACCGTCTCCGACGCGATGTCTCTCGCCGCGCACGTGCGGGCTAATCTCGGAGCGGGGTGAGCGTGGACTCATCCTGGCACCGGACCTTTCGGGAGATGCGCGGGCAGTTCGCAGAGGGTGCGGAAGAGCGGCTGGCGGCGATCGGCGCCGCCCTCGACAGGCTCCTCGCGAGGCCGGAGGACGCCGAGAGTCTCGCCGAGGTTCGTCTGCGCTTTCACAGGCTCTCCGGAACGGGGGCAACGTTCGGCTTTCCACGCGTCAGCGTCCTCGGCATGGAGGGTGAGCATGCCTGCGACGCGGTCGCGGAGGCCGCCCGCTCGCCGACGCCGGGGGAAATCCGGGCGTGGCGCGAGCTCGTCGAGAAGGTCCGCGAGGCGTTCCGCGCGGAGGCAGCGCCTGCCGCGACGGAGCCGGCCGGGGCGGCGGCCCCGTGGGCTTCCACGCGCGCGATCGAGATTCTCGTGGCGCACGACGACGCGGAGTTCCGTGCGGCGCTTGCCTCGCAGCTCGAACGGGAGGGGATGACGCTCACCGTCGCGTCGGACCTCGCGGACGCCAAATCAATCCTCTCGCAGCGCGTTCCCGACGCGCTCGTCGTCGACATGCTCTTCGGCGACGGGGAGGGCGGGGCGCTCGTCGAGAGGCTGCGGGATATGCCGGGAGGCGAAGGTCCGGCGGCGTTCGTCGTGAGCGCGCCCGCGGGTTTCGTCGACAAGGTCGAGGCAATCCGCTGCGGGGCGGACGCGTACTTCGAGCAGCCCGTGGACTGGGAGCTCTTCACGCGGCGGCTCCGGCAGCTCCTCGAACGAAACAGGGCAGAGGCGCCGCGCATCCTCTCCGTCGAGGACGACCCCGATCACGCCGCCTTCGTCAAGGCTGTCCTCGAGTCAGCGGGATACGCGGTCCGGATCTGCTCCGAACCGGCCCAGTTCGAGGCAGAAGCGATCGGCTTTGCGCCCGATCTCGTCCTCATGGACATCAACCTGCCGGGTTTCTCGGGATATCACCTCGCGCGCTTCCTCAGGCAGAACGAGAAGTACGCGGCCGTGCCCGTCGTTTTCCTGACAGCCGAGAGTCGCGCTCAGTCGCGGATCGAGATGATCCGAGCCGGCGGCGACGACCATCTCGTCAAGCCGGTCGCCCCGGGGCTTCTTCTCTCCACGGTCGCGGCCCGGATCGAGCGCGCGCAATTTCTGAAGAGCCTCCTCGGCCGGGACGGGCTCACGGGGCTCCTGAATCACACCGCCTTCCTCGAGGGCGCCCGACGGGCGCTCTTCCGCCAGGTGCGCACTCCCGGCAAAGGAGCGTCCTTCATCCTCATCGACCTCGACCATTTCAAGGCGGTCAACGATCGCCACGGCCACCCCGTCGGGGACCGCGTGCTCGCCGCCCTGGGCGCGCTCCTCAGAAGGAGGCTGCGCGGCTCGGATCTCGTCGGGCGGCTCGGGGGAGAGGAGTTCGCGGTCATCCTCGAGGACCTGACCGAAGGGGAGGCCGAACGGCTCATGCACCGCCTGCTCGAGGAGTTTGCCGTCATGCCGCGCAGCGGCGCGGATCGGTCTGCCTTTCACGTGACCTTCAGCGCCGGCGTGGCCGGCTTCGTCAAAGGCATGACCATGGACGCCTGGCGCCAGGCGGCCGACGACGCGCTCTACGCGGCAAAATCGGCGGGTCGCAATCGCGTGGCGCGCGCCCGACCGGAAGACGTGCCGTGACGCGGCACCGCGTCCTCGCGGGTCTCGTGCTCGCGGACGCCCTCGGCGCACGGTCCTGTAGGGGTGCAATGGGAATTGTGGTGCCCGCTGGCGCGGACAGACCAGTGGTTTTTCCGATCGTTCGCGTACCCTGCAGGTGATAAGGCTCTTACGCTGCGACGCTTAGAACGAGCCAATTCGCCCGCCGGCGTCCGATCTCCAGCACTCGGTAGTCCCTCACCACCGCGCTCTAAGCTATCCACCTGTAGGGGTGCAATGGGAATTGCGGCGGGCCTTGTCGCGCACAGACCAGCGCGTTCGCGCCTACGATGGCTACGCGCGCGCACACGTCGACCGACGTTTTCCACAGGGTGACCTTCCTTCAGGCTGCTTTTCGAACCAGTAGCGGCAGCATCCGCTCCGCGTCGAGGTACTCGAGACGGAACGGCGAGTCCTTCGGGCCTTCGCCCGGCCTCCCGCGCGGAGGCGGGATGGCCGACAGATGCGACGGCGTTCTGCCGAGGTAGATCTCTGCCGGCGTCGCTCCGCCAAGGGCCTGATGCGGGCGAAAGTGTGCGTAGTGCAGGAGCCCCAGCTCGACCTTTTCCATCAGGTCTTCCGCGACGAGCGGCCCCATCAGGCGCAGGCCGAGAGCGTCCTTCAGCGTCCTCCACAGTCTCTCGATCAAGGCGATTGAGCCTTTCTTCCCGATCGCCCCGAACCTCGGCTTCACCCCGAGGCGCTCAAGCGCGCGGCGAAAGATGTAGCCCGTGAAGCAAGGTCCTCGATCCGAAACGAAATGCGCCGGGCGCCCGTGCCGCTTCGCCGTTCTCGAGACGAAGCTAGCCATATCGCCGGCCGAAGGCTCCTTGGAGAAGATCCGCGCCGAAAGAGGCATGCGCGAGAAGACGTCGAAGGCCACCGCGATCTTGAACGTGACCAGAGAGAACAGCCCTCTCAGGTCCGTCAGATCCGCCATCCAGACGTGATTCGGATGCCGCGCCCGCACGGCTCTCCGCATTCCCGAGCCCACCGCAGGAAGCAGGGGAGATGGCCATTGCTCCTTGCGGATCCGCCCCACAGTCCTCGCCGACAGCTTCCAGCCCGCGCGAGCCAGCGTCCGTGCGATCAGGTCATTCCCGCCGAACCCGGCCAGCTCCATCGTCTTCACCAGCGCCCTCACGACGTCCGCGAAACGCCGGACGGGAGGACTCGGTGCGACCATGGGACGTGGGGTCTCTCCGTCGGGGCTCGTCGTCTCCATCTCCCACCGCGCGACCGTCTCGACCGACACGCGGAACATCGCCGCCGTCTCGCGTTGCGACAGGCCGAGGAAACTCCTGATCCGCAGGATTCGGAAACGTTGCTCGGGGATGTAGTGCGGACGATGGCGCTCAGGCACCTTGTCCCAGCGCGCCCCGAGGATCGCGGCAGCCTCGCGCGTCATTCTGAGGAGCAGGGCCTGCTCCTCCGCCCTTTCGAACATCCTGGCCGCGGTCACACCCGAATCGCGCAGCTTCCCGAGCGCCGAGCCGAGGGCGAGGCCGAAGAGGTGCGAGGCGCGGAGGAGGGCGTGCAGCGCCGCCGGAGAACTGCCGCCTCGCGGCGACCGGAAAGAGCGCATGCAGGGAGCCCCCCGGCCGGCCAGAATGCCCGTCTACGGAGCCGGGATCAAAATGCCTCGGCCGGGTCGAGAAGAAGTCAGAATGACGCCGGTTTCTACGTGCCACGGACCCCCGGCAATTCCCATTGCACCCCCGCCCCTACACCTCCCGGCAATTCCCATTGCGCCCCTACATACGCGATGGTCGACGGATGGTGTTGGCACGGTTGCGCGGCATTCCGCGCCACCGTCCCGAGTGATTCACTGGCGTTCGAACACGGCTTTGGTCTTCTCGCCGGTCGCGATGGCCGTTGACTCATCCGTCAGCGTCTTTCCGTCGGCGGACAGCGTGTAGACCTCTTCGGTGAAGACTTTGCCGCTGAGTTTTGCCGTGACCTTGATGGTGTTCCCCACCTTGGCGAACGCGTTCGTGAACTTCATCGCCTGGCCCGCCTGCATGACGGGATAGTCCTTGCCGTTAAAGCTGCCTTTTACGGTCGTTTGAAACTCCGGGATTGTTATCGTGATGCCGTTCGCGCCATCCAACGTGATCTTGAGTGTGGTCGCCGCTCCTGCAACTTCGCCGGTCTTCCACTTACCAAAGAATCCCGGGCCGCCAAAGACGCGCGTGTCGGTCGTCTTCTGCTGTGTGGTCTTCCCGTCGGCGCCGATGACGTCCGCGACGCTGTTGATCGAATCCCCGTTCAGCGTGAGGAGCCCTGTCTGCACTGTCTTGCCGTTCATCCGGAACTTGAGCTCCCATGACGTCGGGCTCAGCTCCTTGCCGATGATCGCGACACCGCTGGGCATCACGTGCTCCTTCCCGGTGAGGTCGAAATCGGCTTCGAATCCGCCGCCGGAGTAGTGAATCATGCCCGACGGCGTCTTACCGATGCTGTAGACCATGCCGCCGAGCTGGCTCTTGGCGAGGTTCAACTTCCAGTTGCCGGCAAAACTCGGCGATTGCGCGACGGCCGTCGCGCCTGAAAGTGGGACAACAACTGCGACGATTCCAAACGCGCGCATCAACTTGCTCATGTGGTGCTCCTTGCAAAGGGTTGTTCCCTTTCTTCGGGTCGGTCTCCGAGGCGAATCAATCCTGAGGAGTTGCATCTATTCCAGCTTCTTCTGACGGGACAATGGTTCACATGCATCAGCGTGCGAAGGTCGAAGGAGCAGCAGGCCGGAGTTCGGGCCTTCCCCCCTGAGCCCCATTAGGGGCTTGACGCAGACCCTGTAGGGGCGCAATGGGAGTTGCGGCGACCGTTGGCGCGCACAGACCAGCGGTTCGGTCACCGAGACGCTCTCGTTCATCTGGGGTGGCACTCTTCAGGGTACGCGGACGTGCGCCCCGCAACCGCCTCTATCCGAAGAGGATCGTGTCCTGAGATCATTTGAAGTTCTCAGTTTTCAGAACTGAGACCAGTTCGCCCAGCCGACCGAGTGCGGAGCCATTTAACTGGCTCAAAGCGTCGGACGGGTATCCCCTCCGGCGCTGCATTTTCTCGATGACTCCCTCCGAGGCCGGGAGGTTCCGGAACATCGGCATGTCGATGTCGTCACACTCCGTCCACGCCGGGCAGTGCGACGCTCATTCCTCGCGCGAGAGGAGCACGACGTCGCCGGCCGAGCTTTCCTCGGACACCACGAGCCCCGCTCCATCCGCTGTGAAAGCAACTCCGCGCGTCATGATCCCTGGCGGAAGCGTCGTGAGCTTTCGGAAGCTCCTGCCCGGCTCCCCGACCCAGATCGCTCCCCCGGAACTGCCAGGGTTCGACGCGATGGCGAGGCGCCGCCCGTCCTGCGAAAATGCGAGGCGCCCGTTCGCTGCCCACGGCGCGTCGGGGGCGCCGACGAGCGCCGGGGCGCCCTGCGCGTCGAGATAGCGTGTAACCACGGGGCGGGGCGGCCCCCCGGCGTACACCGACCCCAAGGTGTCGAGATAGGCCACGAGGTCGCCCCTCGGCGAGGTCGCGGGTGCGTGCGCACTTCCGGGTGTCGGGATCTTCGTCAGGGTGCCCTCGGGTAAAGCGACGCGGAAGAGCGCGGGCAGCTCTCCACCGGGCGCGCTGAAAAGGAGTGAGTGGCCGTCGGACGAGAAGGCAAGCTGGTCGTGAACGAGCGCGCGCCGCAGAAGGTGCGGCGCGCCTCCGTCGATCGGGACCGTCCAGATCCCCCTCGAGCCGTCGCGGTCCGAGACAAAGGCCACCGTTCGTCCGTCAGGCGACACCGCGGGACACTCATCGAAGCCCAGATCCGTCGTGAGGGGCCTCGGGTCCGAGCCGTCCAGCGCCGAGGTCCAGAGATTACGCGCGCCGCTCCTCGCCGAGCTGAAGACGAGCCGTCCGTTCGGCAGGACCGCAGGATCCCGATCGCCGGTGACCGGGTCGCCGATCGTGCGCGAGGGCCCGCCGTCGAGCGGATAGAGGACGAGCCGCTCCCGGTTCTCGAGGAACGTCGACACCAGACACGAGCCGTCCGGCGTCGCGCGGAGCTCCGCAAAGCTGCCGAGCCCCGTCGTCAGGCGCCGCGTGCTTCCACGCCCGAACGGCCGGAAGTAGAGCGCAAGCTCGACGCCGTCGGGGTTCGCCGCATAGAGGAGCCCGTCCGCGAGAGGAACCGGGAAGACGGCCCGTCGGGGCGTCGATATGAACGGCTCCGCGCGCCCGCCGTCCGCGGGCACGCGCCAGATCTCCGAGGGCTCGCTGTTGCCGGTGACGGGGCTCCTGATGTAGTAGACGAAGCGGCCGTCACGCGACCAGGCCGGCCAGTGCGCGTGCACGGCGCCCTCCGCCTTCAGGATCTCTCTCACGTTCTCGCCCGTCGCGTCGGCGACGACTAGCGCGTCGCCCCTCGAGCCGCCGCCCCGGAGCAAGACAACACGCTGTCCGTCCGGCGAGAAACGGACCGAGAGCGCGCCGGAGAAGCGCTTGCGCGCCGGCCCGCCGAGCGGAGCGGGCACCGCCCAAATAACGTATTCGGAGGGCAAGCCGCCCGCGGGTCCGGCCATGAACAGGACTTGCGTTCCATCCGGAGAGATCTCGAGACCACCGCCTCCCGTTTGCTGCTGGACGTCGAGTCCGCTCCTCGCGGTCAGGTTCACCGCATCGCCACCCGCGAGGAATCGGGTGAAGACGTCGACCCGGCCGCCCGATTCCTCGAGATACGCGACCCACTTGCCGTCGGGTGAGATGGCGGGCCCGAACTGGCGGCCGCTCCCAGAGGCGACGCGGGCGGGGCGCGCATACGAGACCGACGCCCGCCGCGGGAGGAGGCGTGCGAGGAGGAAGCCAGAGGCCGCCGCGAGGAGGAGCGCTCCGGCGCCGAGGAGCCCGAAGGATGCGCGCCGCATCTCCGTGGAGGGCGCTGGAAGCGCGGCGCCTGTCGACGCCGCCGTCACGGCCTCGACCGCGAAGGCAAGGTCGCGTGCGGACTGGAAGCGCTCCCCCGGTTTCTTCTCGAGGCAGTGCTGCACGATTCGTTGAAGTGCGGGCGACGGACCGGAACCGCTTGTCGCGATCTCGGGCGGGTCCTCTCTCAGGATTGCCGTCATGCTCTCCGCTGTCGTCTCGCGCCCGAAAGCCTGTCGCCCTGTCAGCATCTCGTACAGCACTGCACCGAAGGAGAAGATGTCCGAGCGGTGATCCACGGCCTCGCCCCGCACCTGCTCGGGCGACATGTATCGGACGGTTCCCATCACGATGCCCGCTTCGGTGAGCTTCGACGCTGTGGGAGCGCTCGTTTCGCCGCGGGTCTTCGCGTGCTCCGTCCGCTTGGCAAGGCCGAAGTCGAGGATCTTGACGTGGCCCTCTCTGGTGATGAAGAGGTTCTCGGGCTTTAGGTCGCGGTGGACGATCCCCTTCTCGTGCGCGGCCGCGAGACCCTCGGCGATCTCGCGCACGTAGGCGAGGCTCTTGCGCGAAGGCAGAGGTCCGGTATTGAGAGAGTCGCGCAGCGTCTCGCCTTCGAGAAGCTCCATGACGGCGTAGGAGATTTCGTCGTGCGTCCCGAAGTCAAAAATCGAGAGGATGTTCGGGTGGGAAAGGGCCGCGACCGCCAAGGCCTCGCGCTCGAACCTCGCTAGAGCGTCAGGGTCTGCGGCGAGCGATTGTGGCAACACCTTGATCGCCACGTCGCGCTTGAGCTTGGAGTCCCTTGCCCTGTACACCTCGCCCATCCCGCCCGCTCCGAGGGGGGCGAGGATCTCGTAGGGGCCGAGACGAGTGCCGACGCTGATTGTCATGAAGGTAACGAGATTCTATCCGTGGGGGACCGCCTAACCGACCGCCTGTTCAGCGAGCGTGGAGTTTCGGGAGTGGCATCGGCGAGTGGAGTGGCAGTGTCACGAAAGCTCCGCGGCACCAGCGGCATACCGTTCATTCGCGGGCCATTCCGGCCTGAGAACGAGTTGAATCTCCGTTCTCAAATCAGAGAACGCAGTTCGCGCAGCCGATCGAGTGCGGAGCCACTCGAATGGCTCAGCGCGTCGGGAGGCCCTCGCTCCCGGCGCGCTGATCTTCTCAAAGACCTCCGGTGCCGCGGGCCTTCCGTGGAACGAGAGGCGCAGCTGGTTCTCGGTCACTTCGGCCTTTAGGAGCACCAGCCCAATCACGTCCCTTCGCTGATACGATGGGAGCTTCGCGTAGATCTCCTTGAAGCGGTTCAGTGCGGCGAGGACGCCCTCCTGGTTGACCGCCTTCCCCTTCACCGACGCGATGGTGGAGTCGAGCTCCTTGAGGCCGGACTCGAAGCCGTTGCGCTGGCGGGTCAGTTCCTCGAGCTTCTCCTTGACGGGCCCGAGCGCCTCGGAGCCCTCTAGATCCACGAGCTTTCCGACGAGCGAGGCGATCTGCCTCTTGACCTCGGTCAGGTCGCGCTCGAGGTGAAACCATCGGAAAAGGCCGATTACTCGAACCTAAATCGCCGTTTAGGCAGAATGCCGGCTTAGGGGACGGGATGAGAAAGAAACCGGGGGGCGTGACTGTGGTTTCTACGCGCCACGGCCCCCCGGCAATTCCCTTTGCACCCCTACACCCCCTGGCAAATTCCCATGCGCTCCTACAGCTCCCGGTAATTCCAATTGCGCCCCCTACATCGGTCCACGAGTGCGCGCTCGGAGGCATTGCGGCGGCCGAGGCGCTCGGTCTGTGCGCGCCAGCGCCTGCCGCAATTCCCATTGCGCCCCTACACCTAAGAGTCTGCGCATCACCAGCGAGCGAGCGACCGAAGGGAGCGACCCGAGCGAAGCGAGGGCGTGAGTCCGGTGCATGCGCGTGTTAGGCGGGCCCAAGGATCGAGAGATAGGCCCTCCATGGTCCCACTGCCGTCAAGTATTGGCGTGCCATCACACGAACCACCTGACCAAGGTGATTCAGGTCGTGGGCCACCCATGTCGCGAGCTGTTGACCCAACGTCACCACACCAAACTCCGGGTGCCTGCCGCGACGCGTCAGGTCGGCGTCCGTGAGACCCAGCGCGATCAAGCGATTCAGATTCTCGGTCCTCAACCGACCGAACGTATCCAGGAGTTGGCTGAGCGAAAGCCCTTTGGACGCGGCGAACATCGCCTCGCGATCAAATGCCGGAAAGGGAACGGCGTCGCCATGTGCGAGTAAGTGTTCGATGCGCGGCATCCAGTTGGTACGGTCGGCGTGAATCAGATGCCCGACGACGTCGAACGGACTCCAGGTGCCGGAGCCCTCGGTTGCTCCGATCCAGGGGTCGGGAAGATCCAGGAGCAGCGCGCGTAGAACCGTAGGCGTCCGGCGTAGAACTGGCAGGGCGGCGTCAAAGTGAAACTCCACGGCTTACGTCCTAACGTCGTGCCGACATAATCGATCGATCTAACAATACCGCGCTTAGCGGCGAGCGCAAGCGAGGGGCGTAATTCTGATCTCTACGCGCCACAGCTCCCCGGCAATTCCCATTGCAGCCCTACAGAACCCTGCTTCTCGACGAGGTCGGCGAGCTCACGGCCGTCCTCCAGGCCAAGCTGCTGCGAGTCGTGCAGGAGCGCGAGGTCCTCTCCCTCGGAGCGCCCGCCACGCGGCGGCCGGAAAGAGCGCATGAAAGCTCTCGTCCGGCCAGAATGCCCGTCTACGGGGCGGGATCAAAACGCCTCGGCCGAGGAGAGAAAGAGGCAGAATGGCCACGGTTATCACGCGCCCAGCCCCCCGGCAATTCCCATTGCGCCCCCACTGGTGTCAACTAAACCGGAGCAAGATCCTAGGTCCGCGGTTAATTGACGCCCCGCGAGACGTTGTCGCGGGGTTTCGCGTCTAAACCCCAGCAAGAGGTCATTTGGCATTCCCCTTCTGGCGTCCAAGACCCTGAACCCCTTCAGCGATCATCAGGCTGAACAGACGCTCTGACTCAGAGAGCACCAGGCGTTTGCCGTCGGGAGAGAGCCCCAGGGATTCGGTGATCCAATCGGGATCGAAGCCTGCGAGCGGACGTCGAGTCGACGTGGTGTCTTTGCCCGGTGTGAAGTCCTGAATGAAGACGCCATCCAGACCATTCCCGTCCTGCCCGGTGAAGATGATGTGCTTGCTGTCCGGGGTCCATCGCGCGCGACCAGGAACGACCGAGGTCTTGCGCCGGGGTTCGGGAAGGACTGCGAAGCTCATATCCATGCCTCCTTCCACACGGATCACGTGGAGGATGGCCATCGTCCGTACAGTGATCAGATAAGTGGTGTAGGTCCCGTCGGGTGAGACCTCCGGGAGTTGCACGGCACCTCTCGCCAACTGTTCCGCCCCGCTGCCGTCCGGGTGGATCTTCCAGAGGCCGGGGTGCTTGCGGTTTGCGCAGGAATAGACGATCCACCTTCCATCCCTGGTCTGGGTGGGGTTCTGGGCATCTTCGCCGTCATGGGTGACCTGGTGCGCACCCGTACCGTCGGGGTTGGCAGCCCAAATTTCCAGGTTTCCGCTCCGGTTCGAACTCCAGAGCAGGGAACGGCCATCCGGAGAAAAGGCCGGATCCCAGTCGTCCGCCGGGTCGTCCGTGATGCTCCGCACGACGCCGGTGAGGGTGGAGACCGCCCACAGATCGAGGTTCCCAGACCGGTTGGAGGAGAAGACCACCCATTCACCCCCCGGGGCGAAGACCGGCTGGCGATCGTTGATGGTGCCATGGGTGATCCAGCGCGGCGGACTGCGTCCGTCCAGGGTGTATTCGCGGAGGTTCTGGCCTCCGCTCATGCTGTCGAAGATGACCCGCCCGTCCGGGAAGAGGTCGAGGGTCGTGCCGCCGCTGCCAACCCAGAAGAGGGGACGATGGCGGCGCGTGCGGATGTTTTCACGGAAAGCCTGGGACGCGCTCCAAGCGGTACCGGCCCCGGAAAGCGATTTGGACTGAAGAAAGACGATCTCGTCGGAGGAGACCCAGGCGGCGGTGGAAAGAATGCCCGGGGACGCAGGCTGGATTTCCTGGAAGCTTCCATCCTTTACATCAACGAGGAAGAGCTTATGGAGGACACCGGAGGTGATGATGATCGGGTTATTTAGGATGATGTGCCTACCATCGGGGCTCCACCTGGGAAATCCGACGAGCTCCCCTTTGAACCGGGTGAGTTCCCGTTCGGCACCGCCCGCCGCATCGATCAGAAATAGGGCCGAAAGAATCTCGTTCTGCTCGCGGAGGAGGCGGACGAAGGCGATCTGCTTCCCGTCCGGGGACCAGTCCCCCTGCTCGGCGTCCTCCACGACCTTGTGGGGGTCGTTCCCGAGGAGACTGATGCGGTGAAGGGATGTGCTTCCACCCTCGGAGTGGATGTACAGGACGGAGGTGCCATCGGGGGAGAAGCGTGGGAAGTCGTCGGATCCGATAGTGATCGCCACCTCACCGCCGCCTTTGAGCTGCTTGAGCCAAATGCGCGACTGTCCGTCCCGGTCCGAAGTGAAGGCGAGGGTACTCCCATCGGGACTGACGGCAGGCGACGCGTCGTGGCCGCTATGTGTCACGAGCCGTATCGCCACCGCGGAGATTTGCTCGGGACTCCTGCGGAGAGTCCAAAGCAGGCCCAGGGAGAGCAAGAGGATGATGAAACCCAATGCGCTGGTGATCAGGGAGGGGCGTTCCCACCTGAGAGATGCTCCGTGCGTGGATTCTCCCAGCCCCGACTCGCCAAGGGCGAATTCGAGGGCGAAGGCGAGGTCCCTCGCCGACTGAAAACGCTCCCCCGGTTTCTTCTCCAGACAGTGCTGCACGATGCGCTGCAGTGCAGCTAACGGTCCGAAGCCGCTGGCCGTGATCTCCGGCGGCTCCTCCTTCAGGATCGCCGACATCGTGTCGGCGGCCGTGTCCCTCTTGAACGCTTTCTTCCCCGAGAGCAGCTCGTAGAGGATCGCCCCGAAAGAGAAGATGTCCGAGCGGTAGTCGACGGGCAGTCCGCGCACCTGCTCGGGCGACATGTAGCCCACCGTCCCCATGACGACGCCCGGCTCGGTGAGCTTCGACTCGGTCGGCGCGCTCGTCTCGTCGGTCCTGTCCTGCTCCGTCCTCTTGGCGAGACCGAAGTCGAGGATCTTCAGGTGGCCGTCCTCGGTGACGAAGAGGTTCTCCGGCTTGAGGTCTCGGTGGACGATCCCCTTCTCGTGCGCCGCCGAAAGGCCCTTGGCGACCTGGAGGGCATAGTTGACGGCCTGCTTCTGGGAGACGGGACCCGCGTCGAGCTTGCCGCGCAGGGTCTCACCCTCCAGAAGCTCCATCACGGCGTAGGAGACGCCATCCTGCGTTCCGAAGTCGAAGATCGAGAGAATGTTTGGGTGGGAGAGCGCCGCGACCGCCTTCGCCTCGCGCTCGAACCGCGCCAGCGTCTCGGGATCGGCCGCCACGGACTCGGGCAGCACCTTGATCGCGACATTCCGGTCGAGCTTCTTGTCCCGTGCCCGGTAGACCTCCCCCATTCCGCCCGCGCCGAGAGGCGAGAGAACCTCATAGGGACCGAGGCGCGTGCCAGCGGAAAGCCCCATCTCGATCTGTTCGGTCTCCTAGGGTAGAGATTATCTCGGACCCGGTGCTCTCCGGTCTGGCGAGGGAAGATCCTTACCCCGTGACGGTTAGGACGAGCCGGTTCGCCCGTAGCCGTCCGACCTCCAGGATCCGGTAGTCCCGGACCACCGCGCTCTAAGCCATCAACCCGGGGATCAGAGAGGAAAAGGGTAGGTTTCTCGAACCAAAACCGCCGTCCAGAAGGGGGCGTGCCTCTGGTCTCTACGCGCAATCGCTCCCGGCAATTCCCATTGCACCCCTACAGCCACCCGGCAATTCCCATTGCCGCCCTACACTCGAACCTAAATCGCCGTCCGGCCAGAATGCCCATCTACGGGGCAGGATTGAGGAAGAAACCGAGGGTGTGACGCTGGTCTGTACGCGCCACAGAACCCCGGCAATTCCCAGTGCACCCCCACAGGCGCGACTATTTCGTACGGGCCGAGTCGGGTGCCGGCAGGGAGGCTCATCTGTCTACGTCAACCCTTAGGGAGGTTCATCCGGCGAAGTAGCGAGATGAAGCGCGGGTCTTCGCGCACGCTGTCGTAGATCGGAAGTCCGACGTAAGGCAAGCTCTGGTCGCGCACCTCGTAGCCCTTCTCAAGCCAGTCGAGGGCCTTTTCCTTTTCGCCGGCCTCGAGAAAGAGGCATGCGATGTCCGTGGGGTTGGCATAGCTCTTTTGAAAGCGGACGATCAACGCCTCTGCAGCACGTTTCATCGCTCCCTGATAGCCCGCCTCCCTGTAGCCGCGTTCGAGAGCGTCGTCCAGGTCACGGTCGTCGTAGAGCTTCAGGAAGACTTTCGTCGCGGCGAAGGCCTCCTTGTGCATCCCCTTCGCGCTGAAGGCCCACCAGAGCACCCCTTGATTGATCGGGTCGTCCGGCGCCGACTTCAGCGCGGTGCGGGCCTGCGCGATGGCGTCGTCGTACCTGCGAACGTAGACGAGGTCCACGCCGTACAGGCCATGAATGAGGGGGTTGAGAGGGTCCAGCTCTAGGGCTCGCCTTGCGTACGGCATGGCCTCGTCTGGCCGACCCAGGGTCATCAGAAAATGGGAGTAGTAGGCCGGCGCGTCGGGGAAGCTGGGGTTGAGCTCGATCGCGCGCCTGAACTCCGGCTCCGCGCCCGCCCAGTCCCATTCGCTCCATGTTCGAAAGCCCGCCAGCGTGAAATGGGTCTCCGCGCTCGTGTCATCCAGCTCCAGTGCCTTCATGACCGCTGGCTTCCCTTTGGCTGCGGCCTCGCCGGGTGAGATCAACCCTATTTGCGATCGGCCGAGCCAGACCAGGGCGATTCCCGTGTAACCGAGGGCGTAATCCGGATCCTTCGCGATCGCCAGCTCGAAGTAGCGCTGGGCAGCCTCGAAATCGCCCGGCGTCAGCTTGTGCCACTGGTGGAAACCCTTGAGATACGCTTCGTAAGCTTCCGGATTTACGGGGCGGGCCGTCGCGAGCCGGGCCTGCTCGGCCGGAAGAAGCTTGAGTGCTAGCGCCTTTGCCACTTTCCCTGCCACGTCGTTCTGGAGGGCGAAGATGCCGGCCAGATCCTGCTCGAAGGTGTCGGCCCAGAGCTGTGCCTGGTTTCGTACCTGGATCAGCTCGGCCGTGATCCGGACCCGGCCCGCCTCGTGGCGCGCGCTCCCCTCCAGAACGTAGTCGACGCCCAGCTCGCGCCCGATCTGGTCGATCGGCTTGGTCGTCTTCTTGTATTGCATAACGGACGTCCGGGCGATGACGCTGAGGCTCGCCGGGTGCAGCCGCCCGAGCTGCGCGATCATTTCCTGCGTCAACCCGTCGCTCAGGTATTCCTGCCCGGGGTCGCCGGAGAGGTTCTCGAAGGGGAGGACGGCCAGACGTTTCAGGCCGCTGGCCGGCCCGCCCCTTGTCCTCCACCACCAGCCGGCGGCGACGGCAACCACCGCAAGCAGCGCCACGGCCGCGACGCCCGCGCGGTGCCGGTGAAGGAAGATTCCGGCCGCCGACATCGGGGCGACCGGCTTTTCCGCCGTGGCTCCGTGGAGCGTCTCGAGGCCGAAGACCACGTCGGACGCCGAATGGAAGCGCCGCTCCGGCTCTTTTTCGAGGCAGTGCCGGACGATCCGCTTCAGCTCCGGCGGGATGTTCGTGTTCGCCTCGGCGAGGTCGGGGGGCTCCTCCCGCAGGATCGCCGTCAAGGTCTCGGGGGCCGTCCCCCGGTGGAAGGGCCTCTTGCCCGAGAGCATCTCGTAGAGGACGACGCCGAGCGAGAAGATGTCGCTCCGCGCGTCGAGCGGCCTTCCCTGCACCTGCTCGGGCGACATGTAGCCGACCGTCCCGAGGACGACCCCCGGCTCCGTCGCCGCCGCCGTCGCCTCCTTCGTGTCGAGCGCGCCGGAAGAGGGCTGCGTCAGCTTGGCCACGCCGAAGTCGAGGATCTTGATCCGTCCGTCCTTCCGGACGAAAACGTTCTCCGGCTTCAGGTCCCGGTGGACGATTCCCTTCTCGTGCGCGGCCGAAAGGCCGTGGGCGATCTGGAGGCGCGATGTCGACGGCTTTTCTCGGCGGGAGCGGAGACCCGAGCAGCTCCCGGAGCGATTCCCCTTCCAGAAGCTCCGAGACGATGTACGGGCTTCCCTCGTGTGTCCCGACGTCGTGGACGACGAGGATGTTCGGGTGGTCGAGTCGGGCGGCCGCCTTCGCCTCCTGCTCGAAGCGCGCAAGACGGACGGAATCCGCCGCGAGCTGCGGGTGGATCACCTTCAGGGCGACCTCCCGGTCCAGCCGCGTGTCCCTGGCCCGATAGACCTCACCCATCCCGCCCGCGCCGAGAGGGGCAGCGATCTCGTATGGCCCGAGGCGGTTGCCGGGAGAGAGTGTCATAAGGGTCTGACGAGATTCTATCCGTGGGGGGACTGCCTCACCGACCGCCTGTCCTGCGAGCCTTTGAGTTCCGGGAGCGGCACCGGCGAGTGGGATGGCACTTTTCAGGGTAACCCCACTGTGCCACGCAACCACTTCCGTTCGAAGAGAAGCGGCCTGAGAACATTTTGAAGTTCTCAGATTCTGAGTTGAGAACAGTTCGTCCAGCCGACCGAGTGCGGAGCCACACTTCTTCCCCGCGAACTTGAGAAGGGTTCGCGGTTAACACGAACCCCGCGATTCACGTCGCGGGGTTTCGCGTCTAAAGGGCGTGTAGTCAGAAGGGTTTGCGAGTGGCGGGATCGCGGTGGACGGCGTTCCATCCGGAGTCTTCGGCCGCGTCCCCCCGGGGAGCTGCTCTTCGAGAAGCCAATCGAGCAGCGCCATCGTCGCCTCGTCGTCGCGCTCGCCGGTCATGACCAGCATGGTATGTTCTTGCGGTTCTCGCACTTGACCTAAGCGGAAGAGACGAGCGGCGGGCGCGCCGAAGTCTCGAAGGGGGCGCCATGCGCAGTGGGCTGAGCGTCTCGGGCAGTGCCGTGGCGGCCCTCCTGCTGGCCGCGGCCGGATCGGCCGCCGCGGAGACCGCGTCGCTGACGGTGCCGATCGTCATCTCGACCGCGGGTCTCGCCGGTTCCTTCTACACGTCCGAGATGGCGCTCACGAACCGTGGGACGACGCCAGCGACGGTCACGTTCACTTATACGGCGGCGTTCGGCGGCGGCGGCGGGTCGGCGACTGACACGCTCGGCCCTGGGCGGCAGAAGGTCGTCAGCGACGCAATCGAGTACCTCATCTCCTTGAACCTCCCTATCCCGGCGTCGGGAGGTCGCGGCGGTGTCCTCCGCGTCGACTTCGACGGGCTCTCCCGCCCCGACGCCGGAGCGGTCATCGTGCGCACGACCACGGCGGTCGCGAATGGGCGGGCGGGCCTCTCCTACGACGCCTTCCGCGACGGCGTGGACGGCGCGGCCTACCTCTGCGGGCTCCGGCAGGACGCCACCGACCGCTCTAACGTGGCGCTCCTGAACGCCGGAGTTCCCGGCCAAGGCGACGTGGTACTCCGCGTGACGGCGTACTCCGGGGACCCGGCGGCGCCGGTCACCCGGACGCTGCCGGATCTCACGCTCGCGCCCGGAGCATTCCGTCAATACACCGAGATCCTGAAGGAGGTCGGGCTCGCGAAGGGGTACGTGCGAATCGACCGCATCGCGGGACGGGCGCCCTACTACGCCTACGCCACCATCCTCAACCAGATCACCTCCGACGGCTCCTTCGTACCACCGCTCAGTGAAGACGAGGTCTATTCGGGCCTAGGTCTGACCCTCCCGGTGGCGGTGGAGACGGCGGTCTTCTCGACGGAGGTCGTCGTCACGAACGTCTCCGACGTCGCCAAGACCGTCCAGCTGTCGTACGTCGCGGATGCCGTCCAGACGGCCGACCGCACGGCATCCGCGACGCTCGCGCTCGCCGCGCGCGAGCAGAGGGTGATCCCGTCGCTCATCCAGTTCCTGCGCGAGCAGGGCGTGGCCGGCATCGGCGCGCCCGGCCCCACGTTCGCGGGTGCGGTCTACCTGAAGACCATCGGGGACGAGACCGGCGGGGTTTTCCTCGGCGGGCGCACGCAGACGGGCGACAGCGGCGGGCGTTACGGCCTCTTTTACACCGCCATCAGCAACGGCTCCGCCGCCACCGACGCCGCGTGGGTCTACGGCCTCCAGCAGAACGCCGAGAACCGCACGAACCTCGCGCTCGTCAACACCGGCGAGGCGGATGGAAGCGGAGTCGACCTCCACGTCGAGCTCTTCGACGGGACGACAGGCCAGTTGGCGCGTTCCTTCGACGTCTCCCTGGCCCCGAAGCGGTGGACGCAGGTCAACATGGTCCTGGCCCCCGACATCCTCGGCGGCTACGCACGCGTGACGCGCACCGCCGGAACAAATCCGTTCCTGGTGTACGCGGTGGTCGTGGATGGCGGCACGCCCGGCTCCGGACGGAGCGACGATGGCGCGTTCGTGAGCCAGAGCGTGGAGGCGCCGCCCGACTCGCCGGAGATCGCCGCGATCCGCAAGGTGGAGGCGAAGTACATCGAGCTGAGCGCCCAGGGCACGAGGCGGCTGGACCTCGTGCGGGCCATCGAGCAGTATATGGTGACGCTGCCCGAGTACGAGGTCACGGGAGTCGTCGAGGAAGGGCTCACCGCCTACGGCATCTTCCGCTCCGGGCGCGCCCACATCGTCGGGGACAACCGGGAGTTCGACGCCGGACCCGCGCCTCAGCCGCCCCCCGCGGCGACGAGTCGCCTCCAGCCGCTCGCCGGCAAGACCGAGCTCCCCCAGACACCCTGGGCTCGGCTCCTCCATTCGTTCGGCGACACGCTCTTCACGCAGGAGCCGATCTACGACATCGCGTCCTGGCTCGAGGATCCGGGCGGCTACGGGATCCGCCCCGGCAAGCGGGGCGACGCGCGGCTCTCCGTCCTCCGCACGATCGCCGGAGACGGCTTCCTCTACTTCAACACGCACGGCGGGCCGTACCGGAAGACGCGCGCCTCGACCGGGCAGTACTTCTTCTCGCTCCAGTCGTCGACGCTCGCGACGACCGTGGCCGACCGGCAGGCCGAGATCAAGGCCGACCTCGACGCCGGGTTCCTGACGTATTTCACCGAGAAGAACTTCCGGCAGCACTTCGTGCGGGGCGTCCTCGTCGACGACGTCGACACGCGCTACGGCATCACCGCCGAGTTCGTGAACGTCCACTGGGGGCAGCTCTCGCCGGACAGCATCATCTTCGTGAACGCCTGCTATGGCGGCCGGACCGACGGCGGAGCCCTGGGGAACCAGGCCGCGGCGAAGACGTTCGTCGAGGCGTGTCTCGGTAAGGGGGCCGACGTCTACTTCGGCTGGAGCGACCTCGCGAACTCCGGTACCTGCTTCGACAGCGTCCGGTTCTTCGTGGACCGGCTCATCGGGGCGAAGAAGTTCATGCAGGAGACGCCGGACCAGCGCGCGTTCCCGTGGGAGCTCGTCTATCAGGACCTGCAGCGCGGCGGGCTGGCCCACGACGGGAAGACCGGCGCGGACCTCATCGCGTTCCCGCGCGGCGGCGACGACTCGGTCATCCTCGACCCCAGCATCCGGGAGCTCCAGGTCAACGAATACGACGAGACGCTCGTCATCAAGGGGACCTTCGGGACGCGCCGCGGCAAGGTGACGATCGGTCCGGGCGAGCTCGCCATGGACATCAAGTCGTGGGACTGGGACACGATCGTCTGCAACCTCGATCGCACCGGCCCCCGGGCGAACGGGGACGTGATGGTGCAGGTGCAGGGCGCCAACGGCGCGTGGCGCAAGAGCAACGTCCATCAGCTCACCGAGTGGAACATCCCGCTCCACTACTTCTGGCCCGCCGTCCTCGACATCGCCGGGCTCAAGATCGAGGGGACCGGCAAGCTCCGTTTCCGCGCCGACGTCGGCAGCTACCGCGAGAAGCCGCACGATCCGCCGGTCTTCCCGTACCGGGGGATGGTGCCGACCAAGGACTCGTCGCTGCCACTGACCGCCTCCGGCACGGGCACGAGCGGCGGCTGCACCGCCACCCTGGCGGGAGGGACCGTCGGCTTCCCGGTCGAGACCCTCGTGGGCACGCCTTCGGGCCTCCTGATCGCGGCCGCCGCGAAGGTGGACGCGAACACGCCGCACCTCGGCGCGGTCGGGCTCGCCTTCGGCATCGCCGCGGGCGGAAGCCCGTTCCAGATCCAGTTCTCGGGTCCGCCCGGGTGCAACCAGACCGTCCCCGTCCCGTTGACCATGGGCGAGCTCGACGGTCAAATGACCTTCCCCCAGCAGGGGGGCTTTCCCGACATCCCGCTCTTCGGGCTCAACGTGACGTGGGACGGGCAATTCCACCTCCCTGCGAAGAGCCACACGGACCCGGACCTCGCCTTCATCGTGGAATGGACGACCGACGTGATCCCGCAGCCGCCCGCGAGGTTCGACCTGGCGCGATAGCGCCCGCCGAGTAGTGGTCGGGACGGCGGGATTCGAACCCGCGACCCCTTGAACTTCATCCTCCGTTTTCAAGGTGTCTGTAGGGCTGCAATGGGAATTGCGATGCCCTGTAGGGGCGCAATGGGAATTGCGAGGCCTGCTGGCGCACACAGACCAGCGTCGCTGCCACCGAGCGCCGTCATTCGCCTGGGGTGGCAGGTTCACGGAGGCTCCGTGCACGGCAGGGCAAGACATTCAGTCAGAAGCGGTTCCGGGCTGAGAACGAGTTGAATGTTCTCTGATCGGCCTGAGAACGTAGTTCGCGTGGCCGACCGAGTGCGGAGCCACTCTTCTCCCCCGCGAACTTTAGATGGGTTCGCGGTTAACACGTACCCCGCGATTCACGTCGCGGGGTTTCGTGTCTTACGAGACGTCCGGGCGGCGCAGGAAGGTCGGCCGGTCGTCAAGACGAGCCGCAGGAATGCCGACTGGGGCCGCGCCGTCAGCTGTGACGAGACCCGAAGATCTCCTGTGCCGCGACCGCCCCTTCTGGCAGGCGGCGCAGGAGATCGATGAGGTGCCGCTCGCTGGCTCTCAGGCGGCGCGAGACCTCGCGGGCGAGGTTGAGGACGAGGAGGATGAACGCGTCGGGATCGCGCCGGCGGAACTCGAGGAGCTCACGGTAACGGAGGACGAGCAGGCTTGTCTCTCCCACCGTTCGGA
Source organism: Thermoanaerobaculia bacterium (assembly GCA_963821225.1). Classification (GTDB taxonomy): domain Bacteria; phylum Acidobacteriota; class Thermoanaerobaculia; order UBA5066; family UBA5066; genus Fen-183. Next base: position 670,881 of record CAWGCY010000007.1, on the reverse strand, counting down.
CCGTGGCCGAGCGGGGCTGGATGTCGAGGAGCGACATCTCGCCGAAGCAGTCGCCCGGGCCGAGCGTCGCCACGACGAGGTCGTCCACGTCCTCGGGATCGCGATGGATCCGAACCTCGACGCCACCACTTTCCACGACGTACATCTCGCGGGCTCCCTCCCCTTCGGCAAGAACGAGGCACGAGGCCCCGAGGATCCGCCGCTGAAGATGCGCGGCGATCAGCTCGAGGGCAGGGCGTTCGAGACCCCCGAAGATGGGGATCCCCGCAAGGAACACCGGGTCGGGGAACGGATCGGCTCTCGTGTCGGCCATACGTCAGCGGCGGAAGCGCTGCTGCAGCTCGGCGTATGGGATCGCGCCCCGGGCGAAGCCGAAGGTGCCGTGATCGGCCATCTCCCGAGCAGCCTGCTCGACCAGGGTGAGGACGGCGCGAGTGAGGGTGCCGCCAACGCTGATCCTGGCGACGCCGAGCGAGCGCAGGGTGGCAGCGTCCAGCACCGGCTCGACCAGCCCGGCCACGACGTTCACCGGCGCGCCGATCGCGGCGGTCAGTCTGCCGATCTCCTCGGCAGCGGTGACACCGGGAACGAAGATGCAGTCGGCTCCGGCAGCCAGGTAGAGTTCGGCCCGGCGCACGGTCTCGGCGAAGGCGTCCGGGCGCCTGATCATGTAGGCGTCGGTGCGCGCGTTCAGAACGAACGAACCGGCCGGTGCGGCGGTCCGCGCCGCCTCGAGACGCTCGCAGGCAGCCTCGACCGGGAGCAGTTCTCCGGGCTGAGTCACGTCCTCCAGATTGCCTCCGACCACCCCGAGCTCGACCGCAGCGGCGACCGTTGCTGCAACGTGGTCGGCGGTAGCGCCGTAACCGGACTCCAGGTCGGCGCTCACCGGGCACGCGACAGCCGACACAATCCGCGCGATGCAGTCGAGCATCTCCGTCCTCTCCATGGTGCCGTCGGCGGCACCACGGCTGAAGGCGATCCCGGCGCTCGTGGTGGCGATCGCGGCGAACCCGGCCTGTTCCAGGATCCGCGCCGAGCCACCGTCCCAGGCATTCGGCAGGATGAAGCCGGCGCCCGGTCGATGCATCGCCAGGAACGCCGCCGCGCGGTTCGGGGTCGCGGATGCGGTCATGCGCCTGATTCTACGGTTGGGGGTCCGTCGGGCAGGCGTGGAGTCAGAAGGGGTTGCGCGAGGGCGCTGACGTGGCGCGTTACAAGTGAGAAGAATTCTCGCCGCGGGATGTCGATTTCGGAGAGGCTCCGTCGTCGTAGGGATGGAGGCGGGGACATCCCGGCCGAAAGGAGACGACGAAATGCGATTCCTAGTGATGGTCAAGGCCACGAAGGACAGCGAGGCGGGCGTCATGCCGAGCGAGAAGCTGCTTGCCGACATGGGGAAGTTCAACGAGGAGCTCGTGAAAGCGGGCGTCATGCTCGCCGCCGAGGGACTTCAGCAGAGCTCGAAGGGGGTGCGCGTCCGGTTCTCCGGGAGCAAGCGCACCGTGGTCGACGGGCCGTTCACGGAGACGAAGGAGCTGGTCGCCGGCTTCTGGCTGTGGCAGGTGAAGTCGAAGGAGGAGGCGATCGAGTGGGTGAAGCGCTGCCCGAACCCTCATGAAGGCGAGTCCGAGATCGAGATCCGGCAGATCCTCGATATCTCGGACTGGGGCGAGCTCACGCCCGAGTTGCAAAAGATGAAAGACCGACGCGAAAAGTTCCAGAAGCAAGCGAGGAAGTGACGCTCCCGAGGCCCATCGCGCGATCGACGCGATCTGGCACATCGAATCCTCGCGGCATATCGCGGCACTCGCGCGCATGACGGGAGACGTCGGCCTCGCGGAGGACTTCGCCCAGGACGCTCTCCTCGCGGCGCTTCGGCGCTGGCCCGAGACGGGCGTTCCGGACAATCCGGGGCCATCGCGCTGATGGTCCCCCGGCGGAGAGCCAGTCTGGCCGGATGGAACCGAGGAAACCAGAGGAGAGGACTGCACCTTCTAGGCGAGATAGCCCTCGGCAATTCCCATTGCGCCCTTACATGTGCGTTGATAATGGAGACCTCCCGCTCGAATGGGATCAGTCACAACCGAGAAAGGGGAAGAGAGGAAAGCCGAGGAAGTGGTTCTGTGGGCTGGGTCTCACAGCCATGGGAATCCCCCAAGCGCCCGTACCGCAGATGAGATCCGATTGCCGTCCGATGCCGCTACGCGGTCTCGACCAAGACGCCGCTGAGGTCGCGCTGGGGCCAGATCCCGGTGTGACGGAGACGGAGAAGGTCGCGTCGTTGTTCGCCGAGATACTTGGGCTAGAGCGGGTTGGAGGCGGGGACGATTTCTTCGACCTCGGGGGGACCTCAATGGACGCAGAGGAGGCGATCGGTCGCGTGTCGGAGATCTTCGGCCGGCAGCTCGAAACGGCGGAGTTCTTGCGGACCCCGACGCCTGCCGCCCTCACCCTCCGGATGACGGGACCGCCTCTGCAGGCGGCCGACCCGCTCGTCCCTCTCCGGCGGGGCATCGGCCTGCCCGTTTTCCTCTTCCCCGCTCCCAACACGGGAAGCCTCGTCCGCCTCGCTCACTGGAGGCTCGTACATCGGGTGGCAGAGAACCGCCCGTTTCTCGCGTTCGACCCGTGCGAGAGCGCCCTACTCCCGACCTCCGACCTCGCGGAGGTGGCGCTGCGGACGCTTCGGACGGCCCAGCCCCGAGGACCGTACGCCCTCGTGGGGGAGTGTGCTGCCGGCATCCTCGCCTGGGAAATTGCGCGCCGGCTCTCAGAGGAGCAGGAGCGCGTCGATCTTCTCGCTCTGATCGACTCCCCTTGGCGGCCGTATTGGAAGCGGCGGCCGAGAGACCCGTTCCGTTGGAATCCGGCTCGGTGGCGCGGCGACATCGTCCATCGCGTCGGACGTCACCTCCACACCTTGCGCGGCCTCTCCGTGGAGAGATGGCCGGTGTATTTGTGGGAGAAGGGCGTCGCCGCCCGAGCGACATGGCGGAGGGGCCGCAGCCCCGAGATCGCGGAGCGGCGACACCGCCGGGAGCGATATGCCGAGGCCCTCGGCGCTATACCCCCCAGACCATGGCCGGGGCGTCTTCGTTTCGTCCAGAGCGCTGATCCGCTGCACCGGCACGACGCCGAGGGGTGGGCGACACTGGCTGAATCGTTTGAAGTCGTCCGTGTCCCGGTCGAGCACAGAGTGTTGCTCGGCGGCCGCGTGGAGCTCGTGGCGGCGACTCTGTCAGGCTGGCTCCGCCAGACCTGACGCCAGCGGAGACCGTTCTCTCTCGAGTTGTAGGGGCGCAATGGGAATTGCGGCCCACCCCTCGCGCGCAGAGACCGGCGTTTTGGCAGTGCCCTCCCGCTCGGCGCGCGTGCGTCGGCGGCACTCCGGTATTGCGCCCTTACAACATCTCTCTCGGGCCCGCGGGCTGTTGGCGAATTCGGGAACGGGAGCGGGCTTCGAATCGCCGCATTGTTTCGTAGTCGGAAACAGCCAGCGGGACGGAGTACCCGTCCAATTCGACGGCGAGCTTTCCCTGTACGGCCCAGTCGTGCAGGCGCTGCCTGGCGACGGGTCCGCCCACGAGCGCCGCCTCCGCCTCGTCGGGGTTTAAGAAGCGGAACATCTCCGTGCCTGGTAGTCCCCTGGTGTCGCTGAGGAGGTAAGTCGTTTCATTGACTTGAGCGATGTAGAGGGCCGGGACGGGGGATTCTGGTTGCGCCCACTTCTCCCGCCAGTGCTCCACCCCGGCGATGAGCCGCGAAAGCAGGTCCGGCTCCTCCCGCAGGGCACCGGCATAGTCGCCCTCGAAGAAGGAGGCTAGCTTGTCGACATCGCCGGATGCGGGGAAAACGCGGTGGTACGCCGCGTACGGCCGCAAATTCGCAATTCCGTGACGCTCTGGCTTCTCATGGTAAGGGCTGAAGCGATCGATTCGAAGCGGCACGGCGCCTGTGGGCGGATTCAGATGGTGGAGAAGCGGAAGCAGCGCCAGGGTGGACTCGTAGTCCGAGCGCTGGTCCCCGGGAAAATCGGTCAGCAGGTTCCAGATGAGGTCCAACCCGACGCCGCGGGCATAACGGAGAAGGACCACGTTCTGTCTGGCAAGAACCCCCTTATTCATGCGCCGCAGGAGCGAAGAGGAGAGCGCCTCAATTCCAGGCTGGATAACTCCAACACCGGCTTGCTTTAGCAGGTTAACCTGCTCTAGGGTCAGATTGCCCTTGACCTCGTAAGCGATGTGCACACCCGGGATCTCACCGGGCAGCCGCGCAAGAAGGGTGTGAAAGAAGGGCCGCGGCATGATCGTGTCTGCCATCATGACCCGCCGCGGCGAAGCGGAGCGCAACACGTTCTTGAGGCCGCTGATCGTTCGATCCGAGGACTTCTGCCGAAAAGTCAGGGTTTCGCCGTTGAGTCCGCAGAACGAGCACTGGTGCTTCTCCCCGTACCAGCACCCACGGCTGGTCTCAAACGGGGTCCAAGTGAACTCCTCCTCCTCCGGCCCCAGAGTGAGCTGCAGTTGCGCAAAATACTCGCTGAAATCGGGGTCGGGCAGTGGATCCAGGTTGGGGCAGGGCGAACCACGGATAATTCTCCCGGACGGTGGAAATTCGTTGAGAGCAACTTGCGCCAGGAACTCTGGGAACACCCGCTCGCACTCGCCCGAGAAGATGTAGTCGATAGGACCAGGGAGAGATGCAATGCCTGCAGCCATCTCCCCCTGACAGTTGGCTCCGCCCAGAATGCAGATCGTTTGCGGAAGTTCCCGCTTGACAGCGGAAAGAAGAGCAAAGGAGGCCGCTGTCTGCTCGAAGTTTGTCGAAGCGCCCACTACGCGAACGTTTCTGGTCGCCACAACCGAGGCCACGATGAAGCAAAACTCTGCGACGTTGGATTGCAGGCGCTGGAGGTCGCGCAGGCGTGGACACGGTGGTTGAAGGCTAGGGGCCGGGCCCGGTTCCCGTGCCGCGATGGAGGGCATGCCGAAGGCGGCCGAGGCAAACAGGCGCTCTCCCCAGAGCCCAGCCCGGCTGGAGGGGGCCACGGTCTCGTAATACAACTCCTTTCCCGAGAGGGTCGCAAACAGAAAATTCGCATACAGCACTCCGACCTGGAACCCGGCCTGCCGCGCGCAGGCCTGGAGCAAGTGGGCCCCAAGCGACGGCCACGTCAAGGCGGCAAAAGGAGGAATCAGCAGAAGGGCGCGAGCATCGGGCGGGCACGTTGCCAATGCACGCGCGCATTTATTAGTCAGCTCCGATGTCCAGGCCAGGGCGCTTCGATCACTCTCGCTGCCGGGCAGGGGATCCCCCTTTGGCGCGACTTCATCCCTCAAACGGGCAGCAATGTTCAGCCGGCGCTGAACCCCGCCTTGATGAACCGTTCATCCCTCCGAGAAGTGGAAGTCCATCAGAGACTGAACCCCAGCTGGACTGCGGGAATTGCAGGTCCCGAGATCGGTCGCCGTGCTTGAGCCACCTGCGCCACCTGCCGCCGGAGGTTTGTCTGCATTTCCAGGGGCAAGATAAGACCCTCGCGCCTCAGGACGCCGACCGGATCTTTCAGAAAGTCATCGCGGTAGCGGGGATCGCTGTTTAGCCGTTTTTGAATTTGGCCTATATCAACCATAACGCCTCCCCAGGCAGTAGTTTAGCTCGCAGCGTGGCTCTGTCAATTAGATTCGGCGCACTGCGTACGCTTTGTTCGCCTGCACTTAGCCAGGCTCACTCCACAAAGGTCGGCGCTACGCTAAAGGTAAACACGAAAGCCGCCACGGCAGCCCACGTCTGCTATGATTGTGCTGCTCGAAAAACGACATCATCGCACGTACCTCTCCTCCGCTCGCCCGTGCCGACTCGATCAGCCCATGCGAAGGTGGTCAGGCCATGAGCCATGAGCTTACGGACTTCTTGGTGTCTCTTGCAGACTCTGGGTATCTGAAGGCATATTCACAAGACCCCGAGGCTTGCATGAGTCGCGCGGGCCTCTCTGAACAGCAGAAACAGGCGGTTCGGGACGGTGACTTATCCAGGATTCGTCGCCTCACTGCGGTGGAGATGAAGGATTCCCTTCAGGGACGACTCCTGACAACTTTCTACGAAACAAGTGACCTCAAGTTTGAGCTTACTGTCAACTTCGGGCCCGATCCTGAGGTGCACGTGGATCACGACGGCTGCTTGGATGGGGAGCAGGACTTCGGCGGCGTGGCGATTGACGGCAGCGCGGTTGAACTGACTGATTTGAACGAAGATATTGCCGAGTGTTCGACGAGGCACACCGTCGGACCGTACTTTGCTCATTTGTTTGAGGCCTCTTCGATTCCGTCGAAGAAGAACGAACTTGTGATCGTTGGCTCGGGGATCACGGGCGCCAACCACCTGACGGCTGAGGCAGCTGCGCATATTGCCGGTGCAGACAGAGTGCTGTACTGTGTCGCGGACCTTGCCATTGAGCGACGATTACGCTGCCTGAATAATGACGCTGAAGACCTGTGCGTTTTCTATGGCGATAACAAACCTCGAGAGCAAACCTACGAGCAAATGGTCACGAGGATACTGGAGGTGCTGAGGAATCACGAACGTGTGTGCGTCGTGTTCTACGGTCATCCTGGAATCTTTGTCTTGCCGTCGTTCAAGGCCGTCGAAGTTGCAAGAAACGAAGGCTACCGCGCCCGCATGTTGCCTGCGGTCTCTTCTCTAGATTGCCTCTTCGCCGACGTCGGCGTCGATCCTTCTCGCCATGGCTGTCAGATAGTTGAAGCCACGGATATGCTCGTCAGATCGAAGCGACCCGACATTAGCGCAGCTGTAGTCATATTCCAGGCAGGCTTTGTTGGAGATCTCGGCTACAGTATGCGAGGCTATGACGATCGGAACATTTCAGTACTGGCTGAGTATCTCGGCTCGTTTTACGGCGAGGACTACGAGGTGATCGTGTATGAGGCTGCCCAATATCCAGTCTGCCGACCAAGAGTTCAACGGGTCAAACTCTCTGAACTGCCGGATGCGAACCTTTCGGGGATCTCGACGCTATATATACCACCCAAGGAAGTGCCTCCGGCACGAGCAGATATGTTGTCGCGCCTTGGATTGAAGTACCCTCGCGCGGCACGGTAAGGGGCGCGCAGGTACGGTGAGAACGGGTTGAATCTGAGTTCTCACAAAAGAGAACGCATTTCGCTGAGCCGACCGACTGCGACCACGGAGTTTCGTGCGGCTCAGCGCACCCAGTCCGCCACGAAGACGTTCGTCTCGCCGGCCTTCGCGTTGTGGCGGTTCGAGCAGAAGGCGAGCCTCTTGCCGTCGGGCGAGAACATGGGGAACCCGTCGAACGTGGGATTGAACGTGACGCGCTCGAGGTCCGTTCCGTCCGTGTTGACGGCCCAGAGGTCGAAGTTCCGGCCGCGCCTGTCCGCCACGTTCGAGCAGAAGAGGATCCGGTCGTGCCCGCCCCGGAAGAAGAAGGGCGCGAAGTTCGCCGCGCCGTTCGACGTGACCTGGCGGTCGCCGGTCCCGTCGGCCCGCATGACGCGGATCTCCAGCGTCGTCGGCCTTACCAGCGAGCGGGCGAGCAGGGCCTTGAAGCTCTCGATCGCCTTCGGCTCCGTCGGGTGGTGGGCGCGATAGACGAGCCACTGGCCGTCGTCGGAATAGAACGCGCCCCCGTCGTAGCCGACCGTGTTCGTGAGCCGCTTCACGTTCGTTCCGTCCGCGTCCATCGCGTAGAGCTCGAGGTCGCCGTCGCGGGCCGACGTGAAGACGATGTGCTTGCCGTCCGTCGAGATCGTGGCCTCGGCGTCGTAGCCCGGCGATGAGGTCAGGCGCTTCAGGGAGGAGCCGTCCGCGTCGGCCGAGAAGATGTCGTAGTCGGAAAAGAGCCCCCAGACGTAGCCCTGGGACATGTCGGGCGGAGGCGGGCAGGCGTCGCCCCCGAGGTGGGTCGAGGCGTACAGGATCCGCTTGCCGTCGGGGAAGAAGTACGCGCATGTGCTTCGGCCCTTGCCGGTCGAGAGGAGGCGCGTCGTCTTCTCGGGCGCGTTTGGATCCAGCTCGAAGATCTGGTCGCAGGCGTACGGCGGGCGAGTGGACTGGAAGATGAGCTTCGTCCCGTCGGCCGACCAGTACGCCTCGGCATTTTCGCCGCCGAACGTGAGCTGGCGGACGTTCGCGAGGTGCTTCTCGCCCTCGTACGAGAGGGGGGACAGCGTGCCCTCGAACGGTTTGGGCGGCGGGCCGTCCGTGGCGAGGGCGGCGAGACCGGCGAAGGCGGCCGCGGCGGTGGCAATTGCTACGGTGATGGCGAGGGGGCCGCGGAGTTTTTTCATGAATCGCGCCTCATAGTACGGCCTCTCGATCTTGCTCACCGCTCCACGACGGTTACGGACGCGGTTCGCTCCACCCCGGCGCGTTCGTAGGCGACGTCGACGGTCTGGCCCGGCGCGAGGTTTCGCAGGATCTCCGAGAAGCCACGGAGGTTCTCGACGGGTTTGCCTGCGACCTTCACGAGAACGTCGCCTTTTCGAAGTCCCGCCTTCTCGGCGGGCGAGCCGGGGGTCGTCCCTTCGAGCCTGACGCCGGGGCCGACGAAGCCGAAGTCGGGCACGGTTCCGAAGGTCACGCGGCGGCCGCCGCCCCGGTTCGCGGGCGGCGCGGACGGCGACGGCCCGCCGGTTCCCGACGCCGCGATCGTCTTCGTGAGGCCTCCGTCTCGTCCCGCGAGGAACTCGACGGCCTCGCGCGCGAGCGCAGCCACCTTCGTCATGCCGGCGGGATCGATCTTGTCGGCCGTGTCGCCGGGACGGTGGTAGTCGGGGTGGGGGCCGGTGAAGAGCTGGACGCCGGGAATCCCCTTCTCGATGAAGGTGAGCTGGTCGGACGCCTCCTGCTGACCCGGCACGAGCGAGCTCTCGACGCCCGTGACCCAACTCGCGCCTCGAAACAAGTGGGGCCACTCGGTGGCCGTGCCGGTCCCGAGGACGAGGACCTTCCCCGTCCCGAGGCGGCCCACGGTGTCGAGGTTCACGACGCCGATGACCTTGTCGAGGGGGAAGGCGCCGGGGCTCGACGCGTAGCGCTTCGAACCGAGGCGGCCGGCCTCTTCACCCGTGAAAGAGACGAAGACGATCGACCGCTTCGGCTTCTCGCCAGCCGCGAGACTCCGGGCGAGCTCGATCAGGACCGCAACGCCGCTCGCGTCGTCGTCGGCGCCCGCGTGGACCTTCCCCTCGTCGCCCTTGTGGACGTCGGGAAAGCCGAGCCCGAGGTGGTCGTGGTGAGCCGTCACGAGAACAGACTCGTCCTTCCACTCCGCCCTGCTGCCGGGAAGGATGCCGATCACGTTCCCGACCTCGTGCGGCCGTCCGTCCTCGCCTCTCTCGACGCGGAAGCCCTGGACGAAGGTCCCGCCGTCGCCGCCGGGTTTCAAGCCGGCTTCGCGGAAACGGTCGGCGACCCAGCGCGTGGCCTCCTCGAGTCCCGGGCTCCCGAGCCCTCGCCCCTTCCGCTCGGGCGCCGCGAGCCACGCGACGGATTCCGAAAGCCTCGATTGCGAGAAGGCGGGAGGCAGCTCGGCGAGCGCGCGCCGCGGCTCCAGGGCGAGCTGGGGGAGGCGGGCGGACCGCTCCGCCTCCGGACGAAGGTCCGCGAAGAGCGGCGAGGATCCGGCCGACCCTTCGGACTTGAGCACGTTCGTCGGTTCTGACCCCTCGAATCCGAGCGTCGCGTACTTGCCGTAGTGGGGGAGCTTTCGTGAGAGGCCCGGGAGCGCGGACGCATTGCCGGTGAAGAGCCACCCGATCGCCTTCTCGGGATTGCCCGGATGCCGGCCGACGAGAACGGCGGAGTTCCCCGGAAGAGACATCCTCTCGCCGTCCGCCACGAGCTCCTCGCCTTTCACCCTGGAAGCGAATTGCGCGGCCGCGAGCCGGTTCGCGCGCCCGACGAGCCAGACGGCGCGGTCTTTCGGCAGGGCGCCCGCGTCCCCGACCTCCGTGTCGAGCTTCACCTCGATCGTCTGGCTGTCGCTCTGCCACGAGGAGAGGAGCTTGCGATAGGAGTCCTGGAGCGCGGGCTCGTCCTTCGACGAGAGAACCGCGAGGACCTTCGGGTCACCGAAGATCTGCCCGAGGGTCGCGGGCGTCTCGCGGGCGTCGAGGAGCCGGAAGACGTCGAACCGCGGGTCGACGCGGAGCGCCACGGGCCGCGCGGGGCTGACGATCGCGAACCCCTCGTGAGCCTTCGTCAACGACACGGTCTTCGAGATTGCTCCCTTCTCGGTCTGGAGGACGACGGGGACGTCGACGGCAAAGGCCTCGCCGGCCTGCGTCTGGCGCAGATCGAACGCGACCTCCCAGCCGCCGCCTTCGACCTTCGCGACCGACGCGATGGAGACCGAAAGCTCGGGCGCTCCGGCGCGGAAGACGAAGTCCGAGAAGAGGCGGGAGAGGTCGGCCCCCGAGGCGTGCTCGAACTCGGCCCGGAGGTCCTGGAACGTCGCGCGCGTTCCCCGGAAGTCGCGGGCGATTCCCCGGAGCGCCTTCCGGAAGGCGTCGTCGCCGACCTTCCGCCGGATCATGTGGAAGGTCATGAGCGCCTTGCCGTAGCCCACCGCCTCCGTGGCGGCGCTGTGTCGCGACCGGAACGCGGTCAGCGGGAAGTCGCGCCCCTCCTTCACGTAGCTCCGGTAGCGCAGGAGCGCGGCGCGGCGGTACTCGTCGCCCTTTCCGCGCTGCTCCTCGACGAGGTGGTCGGCCAGATAGGCCGTCAGCCCCTCGCACCAGTTCCCGCTCGCGTAATCGACGAGGACGGAGTTTCCCCACCAGTTGTGGAGGATCTCGTGCGGGTAGGAGGAGTGGAGGATGAACGGAAAACGGATGACCTCGGGGCCGAGGAGCGCGAACGACGGCATGCCGTAGCCCGTCTCCCAGAAGTTCTCCACGAGCGCGAACTTCGCGTAAGGATAAGGGCCGATCAGCGACTCGTACATGGCCAGGTATTGCGCGGCGGCAGCGAGGTATTTGCCCGCGAGCGTCTCGTCGGGCTTCCTGAGGTAGACCGCCGTCTCGACGTTGCCGGCGCGATCCCGGGTGACCCCGAGCGGTCCGCCCACGAGGTAGATCTCGTCCATGGGGCCGCCCGAGTCCCACCGTGCCACTCCGTCGCCGGGGCCGGACGTCCCGCTGCCCTGGCTGACGAGGTGCCAGCCCGCCGGGCCGCGGGCCTCCATCGTGAACGACGCGAGGCCCGACGACACACCGGGGTCGAGGGTCGGGACCCAGAAGCTCGAGCCGGCGAGATAAACGCCTTCGGGTGAGATGGTGCCGGCCGTCTCGCGAAAGCCCCGAGCGTACTCCGCCTTCGGATCGGAGAGGCCCGTGTCGAGGCGTCCTTCGTACGACAGCGTCACCGTCGACGGCCCCGCGCCGAGGAAGACGCGGTATCGCTTCAAGGGGAGCGTCTCCGAGGGCCTGTCCACCGCCGCGTTGTTTCCGAAGAACGGTCCCACGTCACCCAGCGGGATCTCCTCGGCCCTGGGCTCGGAGCGCGTCACCTTCAGCCCGGCGAAGAGCAGGAATTCGACGCTCCTCGCGACCATCCCGGGCGGCAGGGTCACGACGTCGGTCACCGCCAGCGATCGCGCCTTCGGGTCGAGGGTCACGGTCAGGGCGTGGCGGGGCGCGGCAGGGCGCGCGGGGAGGAGGAGGGCGATCAGGAGAGCGAGAGCGGGCGGCGCCTGCGTCATGGCGGGAACATTACCGCCACCGCTTGGGATCCGCTTTCGCGGTTCCTCCGGGGTTGATTCTTAACTACGTGACAGCGGTTAACAGGCTCGACGTCCGAGTCACCGGCGGTGGCCGACACCGCGTGAGCCGCCACCGAAGGTATGGCCGCTGCCCGTGCCGCTCACGCCTCCGCCACGGCTAGAGCCATATGAGCCGACACCGCCGCCGAAGCTACGCCCGCCACTCCCCGTCGGGGACATTCGCGGCGTCGAAGAAGGGTAGCGTTGTACCGGAGCCGAATACCGCTGTACCGGAACCGAGTAACGCTGTACCGGAGCCGAATACCGCTGTACCGGAGCCGAGTACCGCTGCACCGGAGATGAATAACGCTGTGTGGGAACCTGTTCGCGTTGCGCACCAGGAAAGCGTCGCCACGCTTCCGCAGTTGTGCGCCCTGCGCTCCACGGTGTCGCGGTGCGAACGCCCTGCGTGATCGATCGGCTTCCGTGCGTGGACGCGGTCCCAGGCCCAAGCCGGTTCCAGCTTCCCGTGCCGGCCGGTCGGGCGGAATTGAAGCTTCCCGATCTTGCCATCGTGCTCCGGGGAGCCAGCGACGCAGACTGATACCGGGCGGCAAGCTGAGCGTTCCGGTACGGGACTCCCAACCGGTGGCCTGGATCGTGGCGCCACACCCTCCTGCCGGCAAACCCGCCGGCCAAGAACCGACCGTGGAAACCATGATGTCGGAAGAACGCGCCGTTGACGAACACCGAGCCGCCAAACCAGTTCGGGCCCCAGCCCCAACCCCAGCCGCGCCAGCCCCAGCCGTTCCAACCGCCGAAGCAGAATCCGATGTCGATCGCCGGACCGAACCCGAAGCCGTAACTGGCGTAAGCCAGCGGCGGATAGTAGCCCCACGCCGGAGATCCCCAGATGTAGTCTGGATCGTATTCCGGCACGTAGATCACCTGCGGATCGGCCGGCACGATCTCGATGACCGCCTGCTCGCCCGGGGTCTCGGTGGTAACCGTCTGCTCCGGGGAGGAGGAGAGCTTCCCGTTTGCCTGCGCCCGTGTGCGCATTCGCTGCACCGCGTCCATAACGTCCGCTTGCTGCGCGAGGAAAGCGTTACCCAATGCCGTGGTCCATTGGACATCCTGGTTCATCTTGGCCAGCACGTCCGGAAAGGCCACCAAGCCCTGAACGCTGGCGTCCCAATTCTGCTCCTGGGCTGCGTCCATCAATTGCTCGCCCCTCAGACGTCCATTCCGTTGCAGCCACTGCTGCGCCTCGACGACCTCCAGCGGGTAGGTGCTCGCGACCAGGACCTGACTCAGCAGCAGATCGGGATACAGCGCGATGGGTGCGACCAGGTCAGCGAGTTGCTCCGGAGCCAGACGCTGCGCCTGGACCGATGCCGAACTCCCGGAAACCTCGGCTGCCGGCCCCTCCTCCTGAGCCATCAACAGAAGCGGAATTCCTGACATGGCCGCCAAGACACAAACCTGCCGCGCCATTCGGTATGTCATCTCATACCTCCTGCCGCCTTCATCGGCTCAGCCCGAAGGGGGCCCAGCCCGGGATGGAGCAACACCGATGCCACGGCAGTGTCGCCGCAAGGGTACGCGAAGGGAGTTCATAGGCGGGAGGCACTTCCAAGCGTTACGGCTTCACCTCGTGGTCCTTCAGCAAAGCCTGGAATCGTGGGTCGGCCCCGCCACGGAGGTCATGGTTGCACCCAGCACAGCGGCGGCGATGCCGCGGAGCATGCCGCCAAAGACGAAGCGGTGGAAGGGATAGAGGGCGTACCAGTAGGCGAGGCCGAAGAGGCCGGAAGAATCGAATACCGCGGTCTGGCGGATCTCGGCGCCGCCCTCAGCGGGCGTGATCTCAAACTGCAGCCAAGCCCGTCCCGGAACCTTCATCTCGGCGCGCAGACGCAGAAGACGGTTCGGCTCGACGGCTTCGACGCGCCAGAAGTCGAGGGCATCGCCTTCCCGGAGCTCGTCCGGATGGCGACGGCCGCGGCGGAGACCGACGCCCCCGGCGAGGAGATCCAGGAATCCGCGCAACCGCCAGAGGAAGTTGCCGTAATACCAGCCAGCGTCGCCGCCGATGCGCCGGATCGGTGCGAAAGCCGCGGACGGCGGCACCGGGACGAGCGCCTTCCGGCTATCGACGAAACGAGTGCCGATCCGGTCGCCTCCGTAGCGCTCGGTCAGCCCCGAGGAAGAGACGGCGTCCGACCAGCGCGTTCGGGCGAAGGCGCCGTCCTCGTTCACCAGAGCCCGCGCGATCGCCTCGCGCACGCCGCGCGGTTTGACGGGGAAGACCAGCAGGGCGGCGGGGTCGCGGACCACGGTGGGGTTGCGCATACTGTCGACGAGCTTTCGGCCGACGCGTGCATAGAGCGGCGTGACGAGGCCCAGCCAGAGGCTCGACAGCCGCGGCGTCAGGAGCGGCACGGGAACGAGGAGCCGTTTCAAGCCGCGCTGGCGCGCGTACTCGCGCATCAGATCGCCGTAGGTCACCCGGTCCGGACCGCCGATCTCGTAGACACACTCGGTGCCGGCGGGAAGGTCGAGCGCGGCAACCAGATAGGCGATCACGTCCTCGACCGCGATCGGCTGGGCTTCGACGGCGACCCAGCGCGGGCAGATCATGACGGGGAGCCGCTCGACAAGGGCGCGGATCATCTCGAAGGAGAGGCTGCCGGAGCCGAGCACGATCGAGGCCCTGAACTCGACGACCGGGACGCCCGACTCTCGCAGGATCTCGCCCGTCTCCTGTCGGCTCCGCAGATGCTCCGAAAGGCCGCCCGCGTTCTCGCCCAGCCCGCCGAGATAAACGATGCGCTTCACGCCGGCCTCGCGCGCCGCCGTGCCGAAGATCCGTGCGGCCTCCCGGTCGCGCGCCGCGAAATCCTCGCCGCCCATCGAGTGGATCAAGTAGTAGGCGGCATCGACAGCCCCGAGGGCTCGGGCCACGGCCTGAGCGTCGAGCGCGTCGCCGGCGGCGAGTTCGGTCGAGGGTGCCGCGCGGCCACGCAGCGATTCGGGCCGGCGGAGAAAGCAGCGTAGCGCAACGCCGCGCCGCTCGAGTTCCGCTAGCAGTCTTCCGCCGACATAGCCCGTCGCGCCGGTCAGAAGGACCCGGTGGGTGATCATGGCGCAGCGTTCCGCTTAGCGCGCCCTCAGCCGTTGAGCCGAAAGAGCGCAAACGTGAGCGCCGTCGCGAACGATACCCAAGCGAGATACGGCACGAGGAGCCACGCGGAGGCCCTTGAGATCCGACGGAACGTGAGAATCGTCGTGAGGATCGCCAGCCATAGGAGTGCGATCTCGAAGAGCGCGGCACCGATCGCGTGAAGTCCGAAGAAGATCCAGGACCACGCGCCGTTTAGGGCGAGCTGAACGAGGAAGACCCCTAGAGCGAAACGGCGGCCGTGGGCGTCCTCTCTCAGCCACACGAGCCATGCGGCGACGCCCATGAATGCATAGAGCAGCGTCCAGACCGGAAAGAATACTGAGCTCGGCGGGTTCCATGGGGGCTTCACGAGGGCCGTATGCCATGCCCCCGGCTTCCACTGGGACGCGAACCACCCGGTTCCCTCGCACAGAATGATCCACAGCACGAGACTGGGCCATCGGAGGGCTTGATTGCGGCTCAGGTGGGGCCTCCTATTCGTGCCGGTTGGGAGCGCGTGAAGGGCGTGCCAAGAAGAGCCTGCGTTCTTGAGGACGACCTCGCGGCCAAGACCGTGTCGCGGGCACGCCAGACTCGCCCGTGCCATCGGCACCGAGGAGCGCATGACGTCATCCCGATTGTCATTCTATCCGTGGGGCGATGGAGCAGCCTCACGGGAAGAGCTTGCGCCGGGCAGCCTCGCAGATCGCGATCACGGCCGGGTGCTTGAGTTTCCGGTCGACCGTGATCGCGTAGAACTTCTGGCGGACGGTCTCGATCGCCCCGACCGTGCGCACGTCATGCTGGCGGCACACCTCGCGCGTGATGGGCGACGGCGCGGGAAAGAGCCCGAGCCCCGTTTGTCCGACCGCGGCCATGAGGGCGCTGTCGTCGAACTCGCCGACGATTCGGGGCTGGACTCCCTCCCGCTCGAACCAGTCGTCGAGAGCGACGCGCAGGGCCGAGTGCTGCCTCGGAAGCAGGAAGGGAGCGCCGTTCAGAGAGCGGGGAAAGCCGCGCCGGTACGCCCGGGCCAGCCGGTCGGCGCCGAACACGGAAACCGCGCAATCTCCCAGCAGGTGGCTGAAGGCGCGGACCCGCGTCGTCGGTCCGACGGGTGCGTCGGCCAGCACGACGTCGAGCGCGAACAGCGCGAGCTCGGCGAGGAGGCGCTCCGGCGTGTCCTCGATCGCCTCGAGGCGCACGGGTTCGGGAAGCCTCAGAGCGGGTTCCACGATCCGGTAGGCGATCAGCTTCGACAGCACGTCGGCGACGCCGACGGTCAGCCGGACCTCCCGTGACGGGGAGCCGCCCTTCATCGTGTCCATGAGGTCCCGGCCGAGGCCGACGATGTCGTCGGCGTAGCGATAGGCGGAGCGCCCCGCCTCCGTGAGCGTCAGCCGCCGGCCCGAACGCGTGAAGAGACTCTGACCGAGCGCCCGTTCGAGCGCCCGGATCTGGGTCGTGACGGTCGGCTGCGAGACGTGCAGCTTCTCGCTCGCCCGCGTGATGCCGCCTTCCCGCGCGACGGTCCAGAAAACCTGGAGGTGGTGGTAGTTCAAGCGCTCCACGGCGCCACTATACATTTGAATTTTTCTATGGATTCGATCGAAAGAATGAATTTGTATAGCCGGCCAACCGCTTCTAGCTTGCCGATGGGAGGCCGTCTCCGGCGCCGCCGCGGCGCGCACGAGGGCTTCCGGGAGGTGAACGATGGCGATCAGCGTTCGTGGCTACGGGATGCACGTGAGCCGGAAGATCCGCAGGCTCGTGGACCGTCGCGTCGCCTTCGAGCTCTCCCGATTCGGCCGGCAGGTGAGGGCCGTGACCGTCAACCTCGAGGACCTGAACGGACCGCGCGGCGGCATCGACAAGCGGTGCTCGATGCAGGCCGACCTGAGCCCGGGGGGCCGGGTGCGGGTGGAGAAGACGGACAGCGAGCTCCGCGCGGCCATCGGCCGCACGGCGGCGCGGCTCGCTCACGCCGTCGCGCGCGCGCTGGAGCGCCGCCGCGAGGCGCCGTCGGGCTCGCTCGGGGAATGGCGTGAGCGCGAGGGCGTCTGAGGGGCCGGAAGCCCCGTGGCACACGCTCTCGGCCGCGGCCGTTCTCGAACGGCTCGCCGCGGCCGAGGGGGGCCTGAGCAGCGAGGAAGCCAGGCGACGCCTGCGCGAGCACGGCCCGAACGAGCTCGTCGCCTCCCGGCGGATGTCCCCGCTGCGTCTCCTCGCCGCGCAGTTCAAGAACGTCCTCATCCTGATCCTCCTGGTCGCGGTCGGGCTCTCCGCCTTCCTCGGACACACCCTGGAAGCCGTCGTCATCGCGGTGATCCTGCTCTTCGCCGCGCTGCTGGGCTTCGTCCAGGAATATCGGGCCGAGCGGGCCATCGAGGGGCTCCGGCGGATGGCCGCCCCCGTCGCGACCGCGCTGCGCGACGGCGACGAGCAGGACATCGCGGCCCGCGAGCTGGTGCCCGGCGACGTCGTCCGGCTCGAAGCGGGCGCCCGGGTCCCCGCGGACGCGCGGGTCCTCGAGGCGGTGAATCTCAAGGTGGAGGAGGCGCCGCTGACGGGGGAGTCGCTGCCGGTCGGGAAGGTCCGCGAGCTCCTGGCTGCCGACGACCTCGCGATCGGCGACCGGAAGAACATGGTCTACGCCGGCACGACCGTCACCTACGGCCGCGGATCGGTGATCGTCGTCGAAACCGGGATGCGCACGGAGTTCGGGACGATCGCCGGGTTGCTGCAGGGCGTGGAGAGCCGGCGCACCCCGCTGCAGGAGAACCTCGACAGAGTGGGCCGCGTCCTGGCGGGAGCCGCCGTGGCCGTCGTCGCCGTGATCCTCCTTCTCGGCATCCTCAGGGGCCAGCCGTTCTGGGAAATGGTGATCTTCGGGATCGCCCTGGCCGTGGCGGTCGTCCCGGAAGCGCTGCCGGCGGTCGTGACGATCTCCCTCGCCCTCGGCGCGCAGCGGATGGTGAAGCGCAATGCTCTGGTGCGCCGGCTGCCGGCCGTGGAAACGCTGGGGAGCGTCTCCGTCATCGCCTCGGACAAGACCGGCACGCTGACCCGGGGCGAGATGACCGCCCGGCGGATCCACGTCGCGGGGCGCACCGTGGACGTCTCCGGAGCGGGCTACGAGCGTCGCGGCGAGTTCTTCGATTCGGGACGCTCGATCGCCCCGCCGCCGCCGCTGATGCAGCTGCTGCAGGCCGCCGCCCTCGCCTCGGACGCGAAACTCAAGCGACACGGCGAAGCGGAGGGCTGGTCCGTCAAAGGCGACCCGACGGAGCTCGCTCTGATCGTGGCGGCAGAGAAGGCCGGACTTCACAAGCAGCAGCTCGATTTGGATTTCCCGCGGGTGGCCGAGATCCCGTTCACGTCCGAGACCAAGAGGATGACCACCGTGCACCGGACCCTTCAGGGCGACGTCGCGTACTCGAAGGGGGCGCCGGAGGTCATCCTCCACGGGTGCAGCCGGTTGCTCGGCGAGGACGGCGAGCGTGCCCTCGGTCCCGCGGACAGAGAGCTCGTCCTCGGCACCGCACGCCAGATGGCGAGTCAGGCACTCCGCGTCCTCGCCGTGGCGATGAAGCCTCGCGCCGGCCTCGAGGACGCCGAGCGCGAGATGACGTTTCTCGGGCTGGTCGGGATGAGCGACCCGCCTCGTCCGGAGGCCGCGCGAGCGATCGAGACGTGCGAGCGGGCCGGCATCAAGGCGATCCTGATCACCGGTGACCACGCGCTCACGGCCGAGGCGGTCGCCCGCGAGCTCGGGATGCTCCGGCAGGGCCGGGTCGTGACCGGGGCCGGGCTGGACGCGATGAGCGACGAGGATCTCCAACGCGAGGCCGGGGAGATCGAGGTCTACGCGCGCGTCTCACCCGCGCACAAGCTGCGCGTCGTCACCGCCTGGCAGCGAAAGGGTCACTACGTGGCGATGACGGGAGACGGCGTCAATGACGCCCCGGCGCTGAAAAAAGCGGACATCGGCATCGCGATGGGAATCACGGGGACCGACGTCTCGAAGGACGCGGCGGCGATGACGCTGACGGACGACAACTTCGCCTCGATCGTGGCCGCCGTCGAGGAGGGCCGGGGCGTTTTCAGCAACATCAAGAAGTACCTGATGTATCTCGTCTCGTCGAACGTCGGCGAGATCGGTCTCATGGCGGGAGCTTCCGTGCTCGGCCTGCCGCTCCCCCTGACGGCGGTCCAGATCCTCTACGTGAATCTCGCCACGGACGGCCTTCCGGCTCTCGCTCTCGCCGTGGATCCTCCGGAGGCCGATCTCATGAGGCGCCCTCCCCGCGACCCGCGAGCGGGGATCTTCACGCGCCCCGTCCTGACGCTGACGGTGCTGGGCGGCGTCTGGTCGATGCTCGTCAACATCGGCCTCTTCGCGTGGGCCCTCGGCTCCGGCCGCGGGGTGGCCGAGGCCGTGACGATGACGTTCGTGTCCCTGGTCCTGATCCAGTTCTTCAAGGCCTACAACTTCCGCTCCGACCGAAACTCCGTGCTCGTGCGGCCGTTCGCCAACAAGTGGCTGAACCTCGCCATCGCCTGGGAGGTCGCGGCTCTCGCGCTGATCATCTACGTGCCCGTCCTGAACGAGCCGTTCGGGACGTTTCCGCTGTCCCTCATGGACTGGGTCATCGTGGCGGCCGCGGCCTTCACGGTGTCGCCGGTCCTCGAGATCGCGAAGTGGATGGAGCGTCGGGGCTGGTTCGGGAGCCTCGTCGCGTGAATTGTTGCTCAGCGGGGCCCCGCGACGCAGTTCGCGTAGCCGACCGGGAGCGGAGCTACTCTCCTATTCCCGCAGGCCGGCGTTCGTGGGAAAGTGGCCCCCGGTCAACAGGTTAGGGCATCACGACTCGAGGCTGATCAGTCTGCCTTCATCGAGTAGCGGCGCCTGGGAGCGAGTCCGAGGACGTGTGCCTACGGGGCTTGAAAATCGCTGGAAGAGAGCCACAGATTTCGGTTGTGACGAAGACACGCTGACCGTGTCCGGCGGAGCAAACGCCGCGGCTGCCCCCGCCCCCGTAACCGGAGAAATGGCTCATGGGAAACCACTCGCGATCCGCCAGCTTCCCTTTGTGTCTTTCGCGCTTCAGCCGCTGGCTGGGACTCGTGATCCTCATGGCGCCCTCCTCGCACGCCGAATGGGGGGTCAACTTCCAGACGACCTACGTCAAGTCAAGCCTCGTCACAGGCACCCATCCCTACGCACTGGTCAGCGGAGATTTCACCGGGGACGGTCGGATTGATCTGGCCGTGGCCAATGCCGGGGCGGATCCTGCCTCGGGACTGACGGCACAGAGCTACGTCTCGATACTCGTCAACGTCGGGGGTACCTTCACCGCCATCAATGACATTCCGACAGGATCGAACACCGTTGGACTCGCCGCCGGGGATTTCGATCGCGATGGAAGACTTGACCTGGCCGCCGCCAACTTCGGATCGAATTCCGTTTCTCTCCTTCTCAACAAGGGCGAAGGCCTTCTCTACAACGACCAGGACAAGGACCTGCCTACGGGCAGGAATCCGGCAGGAATCGTCTGTGCCGATTTCAATGAAGACGGCATTCCTGATCTCGTGGTGGCCAACTCGGGTTCGGACTCCATCTCCATATTCCTGGGAAAGGGAGATGGCGGCTTCAATGCCAGACGAGACTTCGCCACGGCAGGAAGTCCCCTCGTGATTGCGGCGAGTGACTTCGATCGGGACGGTCATCTCGATGTGGCGGTCACGTCGGTCGGAGACGAGAAGGTCAGCATTCTTCTGGGGCGTGGAGACGGGACCTTCGGGCCTGGATCCGACGTCGGCGTCGACACCGATCCCATCTGGATCGCGGCCGCCGACCTCAATGGCGACGAAAAGCCCGACCTCGTAGTTTCCTGCGAACAGGCGGTCGACGTCCTGATCGGAAGGGGAGACGGCACCTTCGAGAGAGGTTCGAATGCCACCGGCATCGCGGACTCCGCCCTGCAGGGACTCGCGGTGGTGGATCTCGATCGGGACGGCAAGCTCGACGTCGTCGTAGCTCATCAGGGCGGCGGATTCGCCTATCTGCTGGCGGGACGGGGAGACGGCGTTTTCAGCAGTGTACGGTCACGAGCGACCCTTGCGCCCGGCTCGCAGCCCGTGGGCCTGGTCTCGGGCCTCTTCGACCCCGATCCCAGGCCGGACTTTGCCGTCGCCATTCCCAACCAGAACCAGGTCGCGATCTCCCTGAACGCCACGACCTGGGCCGCCTCCACCATTCCAGTCGTTCTCTCTGCCACCGGCGCTCAGGGCTCGTTTTTCACCTCGGAACTGACGATCACCAATCCCACACCCTACCCGATCGAATTTCAATTCGATTACAGGTCTTCCACGGGCGGTGGTGAAGGCAGTGGCTCGAACATGCTCGGGCCGAGAGAGCAGAAGATCGTCCCCGATGCCATCGAGTTCCTCCGGACAGCCCTCGACATCCCGATTCCGGCAAGCGGGAACCGGCTCGGCACCGTCGCCGTCCGGTTCATCGCAAGAGACAATGTCGGGTTCGGCAATCCGGCCGGCGCCAAGGTCACGGTTCGCACCACGACGAAGACTCCGAGTGGACGCGCGGGATTGGCGTATTCGGATGTCCCAAGCTCAGTTCCCCTCATGGGCGAGTTGGTCTTTCTCTGCGGATTGCGGCAGAACGGGCGAGACCGCAGCAATGTCGCGCTCCTCCATGCCGGACAAGCGACCGATCCGGATGTGACGCTTCGCCTGACCGTCTATTCCGGCGATCCGGCGAATCCTTTGAAACAGGCTCTCCCGGACGTGACGCTCAAGGCCGGAGAGTTCCGGCAGATCAACAATGTGCTCATCTCCAACGGGCTCGATGTCAGCCAGGGGTTCGTGAAAGTGGAGCGCGTGGGAACCACGGCGGCTCCCTATTATGCCTATGCCGTGATCAACGACCAGGCGACGTCGGACGGATCATTCATCTTGCCCAGCTACTACAAGAGCCAATTCGCCGTGAGCCGTTTCACGCTGCCCGTGGCGGTTGACGTGGGCGGGTTCAGGACGGAAGTCATTCTGACCAACGCCGCGGCGATCCAGCGGAACGTGTCCCTCACCTTCGTAGCCGATGCCATTCAAAGCCCGGATCACTCCGCCACCTATTCCGTTCAACTTCAGCCGGCGGAGCAACGGTTGATTCCCGATTTCGTGCAGTTTCTGCGGAGCCAGGGGATCGCGGGCGTCGACCCGGCTGGAAGCGCTGTCGCTGGGTCGGTCTTCGCCACCCTGCCCGCGACGGATCCTGCCTTCGGAGGAGGATTCTTCATGAGCGGCAGGACCTCCATTGCCGGGGAGGGGGGCTATTTCGGACTTCATTATCCGGCCGTGCCGGAAGGTCAGACGGCCAGGACGTCGGCATGGCTCTTTGGACTGCAGCAGAACGACGAGAACCGCACCAATCTGGCCCTGATCAATACCGGCGAAGGCGGTGACTCCGACGATGTGTTCAGCATCGAAATCTATGACGGTATTCTGGCGAACAAGGTCCGGACACTGGAGGGAATCGCCGTCAAGGCCCGGCAGTGGATACAGCTCAATACTGTTCTGAGGGAGGCGCCCGGCACCCTGCAGGGTTATGCCAGAGTCATTCGCACGAGCGGAACGAACCCATTCATCGCGTATGCGGTGATCAATGATGGTGCGTCCGCCGGCCAGAGAAGCGGTGACGGCGCCTACATCGCGATGCAAGGAGCGGATTAGGGAGCCGGGCGTACGCGTCTCAAGAGCGCCGACCGCGACCCCGGCCTCGGCAGATGCTGGCTCCCTCCAGGGAGGACCCTTTGACACCGCCTGGCGCCGAAGAGGCCAAGGAGCCGCCCTCGGTCCGGGCGCGGCTCCCGTTGACATTCATGGCGTATTCTCTGTGCGTGACAACGATTGGACTCATCGGCGCGGGCCACATCGGAAGCCAGGTCGCGCGCCTCGCGGTGGCGCACGGCTACTCCGTGGTGATCAGCAATTCGCGGGGCCCCGAGACGCTCACGGCGCTCGTAAACGAGCTCGGTCCCAAGGCCCGCGCCGTGACGCCGGTCGAGGCGGCGCAGGATGGCGAAATCGTCGTGGTGACGATCCCGCTCAAGAACATCCGCAGCGTTCCCGTTGAGCCACTGGCCGGCAAGGTCGTCATCGACACAAACAATTACTACCCGCAGCGCGATGGGCGGATTCCTGAGCTCGACGACGAGTCGACGACCACGGCGGAGCTCTTGCAAGCGCACCTTCCGAAGTCAAAGGTGGTCAAGGCCTTCAATCACATCTATGCCGCGGAGCTCACGACTCACGGGCAGCCCGCAGGCACTCCGGACCGTCGCGCTCTGGTCATCGCGGGCGACGACCCGTCCGCGAAGGCCGTGGTCACCGAGATGCTCGACGTGTTTGGCTTCGACACGGTCGACGCGGGACCGCTGAGGGAAGGCTGGCGTATTCAGCGCGATACGCCGGGCTACGGACCACGACGCAACGCTGCGGAGTTGAGGAAGGACCTCGCGGCCGCGAAGCGGTATCGGGAGACGTGACACTCGGGCCGGATTCTCGCTGCGGCACATCGATCACTTCATCCTCTCTTCGACGCTCCGGACCTTGTCCTCGAGCGACTGGACCTTGTCGGTGCGCGTCCCGACACGAAGCGTGGCGCTCACGCGCGGTACGCCCATCTCGTGCAGCACCTCGTGGCATCGCCGCACGGCGGCGAACACCTCATCCCAGTCGCCTTCGATGTTCGTGCCGTTGGCGTGTAGCGCCGTCTTGAGGCCGGCCTCCTTGAGGACGCGTTCGCACTCCGCAACGTACCTCGACAAGGACAGACCGACCCCGAGGGGGACGACAGAAAGATCGACGAGTACCTTCATGCCGACACCTCCGAACCATCCTACGCCGTCGCCCATGACGCGGGCTCGGCCTCTCCGAGAGCGTGATACCGTGAACCGGCGCCACGCAATGCGGACTGTCCTTCGAAGACCCGGCCAATGCGGGGTTCTCGCGCTTCTCCTGGGCGCCGTGTCCACGATCGCGGCGGGTTCGTTCCGCTGGACCGGGACAAGCGGTGGCCTCCGCGTCACCATCAGCGCCAAAGACGTTGTGGCGGCGGATTCGAAGGGGATCAAGTTGTTCTCTCTGAGGGAACTGTTTCCCAACTTCGAATCAGACGATCCCGATGTCGATACGCAATCCGCCATCTACAGGCCTCTCTCTCTGGTCGGACCCTACCTGAGCCTCGAACGCGCAGGCTCGAGTTTCACCCCTGGGGCCGCCCACGCCTCGATTGAAAACGGGTTCGTCACTCTGGACCTTCGAAAACGAGAGCGGCCCGTCTCGCTGACTCGATGGTTCACGGAGGAGCAGCTCGTATCGGCACTCAGGAAAGACCCGTTCCTGACTCAGAAGTTGAGGTTGCCGCTCTCGGGAGTGGACTCTCTGGAGGCGCTCGTGAGCGCCTTTTCCACGCTCAACGACTGTCACTTTTCAATCGTGGACGGTCGCATGGAGAGTTTCGCCTTCTACGCACTGGAAGATGACGGCCCGGTGGCGGTTCGGTTCGGGATTCCCAACTCCTGTCTGAGCGACAACGAGGTTCGCCAGCTGGGTCTGCTCTTGCCGGTGCCCCCGTCGCTCGAGAACGACCTGAAGGCCGCCGCGCAGGGCCGGCATGGCTTTCTGATGAAAGACTCCAGGAAACTCTTTGGCAGCGAATTCTGGATTTCCTTCTCGGAGAAACGCGCGGCGTCGCGACCTTGACCTGCTCCCCGGCCGACCCCGCACTCGCTTATTTCACTGGGGTTTCGTGCCTAAAGGGCGATTGGTCAAAAGGGTTTGAGGTAACTCCGTCAGGTCCTTGGCGTTCCAGAGGAAGGAGGCTCACGTGATCAGGACGGCCGTCATCGCCATCGGCGGGAACTCGCTGATCACGGACAAGGAGCACCAGCGCGTCCCGGACCAGTACCAGGCGTGCTCCGAAACGTGCCGCCACATCGCGCCGCTCCTCCGGGACCCGAACCTCAGGCTCGTGATCACGCACGGAAACGGCCCGCAGGTGGGCTTCATCCTGCGCCGGTCCGAGCTCGCGTCGAAAGAGCTCCACACGGTGCCGCTCGACTCCTGCGTGGCGGACACGCAGGGGGCGCTCGGCTACCACATCCAGCTCGCGCTCTTCAATGAGTTCCGGCGTCTCGGCATCGAGAAGGCCGCGGTCACGGTGGTCACGCTCTGTCTCGTGAACCGCGCCGATCCGGCGTTCGAGAAGCCGAACAAACCCATCGGATCGTTCCTGTCCAAGGAGCAGGCGGAGTTCCACCGCGCGGCGGACGGGTGGGACCTGGTCGAGGACGCAGGGCGGGGATGGCGGCGCGTCGTCGCCTCGCCGGCGCCGACCGCGATCCTTCAGCTCGGCGCGGTGAAGAGTCTGCTCGACGCCGGTTTCGTGGTCGTCGCGGCGGGCGGAGGGGGGATCGCCGTGGTCGAAGACGCCGCGGGGGTTATCCGGGGCGCGGCCGCGGTCATCGACAAGGACCATGCGTCGAGCCTCCTGGCGCGCGAGCTGGGAGCCGCGTTGTTCGTCATTTCGACGGGCGTCGCGACGGTTTGCCTCGACTTCGGGACGCCGCGCCAGAGGGACATCGACCGGATGACCGTCGCCGATGCGCGGCGTTACATGGCCGAGGGCCATTTCAAGGCGGGGAGCATGCTCCCGAAGATCGAGGCGGTGATCGACTTCCTGGAGGGAGGCGGCCGCGAGGCGATCATCACCGACCCCGCCCACGTCGGCCTCGCGCTCGCCGGCAAGTCGGGCACCCACGTCGTCCCATAACCCGGAGAGGGGGGTCGAAGACAAAGCCCTTCACCTAGCCTCACTTCACGTTCCGTAGGCGGCGAGCCTCAGCCCTCGAACCTCACGGGCACGGGCGACACCCGCCAGATCTGCTCGGCGTACTCGCGCACGGCCCGGTCGGACGAGAACGGACCCATGGCGGCGACGTTGAGGATCGACATCCGCCTCCATGGATCCGTTCCGAAGACTTTGGCCGCGCGATCCTGCGTGCCGACGAAAGACGCGAAATCGGCGCAGATGAAGAAGCGGTCCCGCCCGCGCAGCTCGTCCACGATCGGCAGGAATGCCCCGTCCTCCGCCCCAGGGAGGCCCGGAATCTCGGCGATCGCCCGCTCGAGCTCCGCGCTCGCGGCGACGTGGCGCTTCGGATCGTCGCCGGCCTTCTGGAGCGCCGCGATCTCGTCGGCTGTCTTCCCGAAGATGAAGATGTTTTCCGGTCCGACGGCCTCGAGGATTTCGATGTTCGCGCCGTCGAGGGTCCCGATCGTGACGCTGCCGTTCAGCGCAGCTTTCATGTTGCCGGTGCCCGAGGCCTCGTAGCCGGCCGTCGAGATCTGTTCGGAGAGGTCCCCGGCCGGGAAGATCTTCTCGGCGCACGAGACGCCGTAGTTCGGGAAGAAGAAGACGGAGAGCTTTCCCGCCATCGCCGGGTCGCTGTTGACGGCTTCGGCCAGGGCGTTGAGGAAGCGGATCACGAGCTTGGCCATCGCGTAGCCGGGCGCCGCCTTGCCCCCGAACAGGACGGTGCGCGGCGGCCCGGCGTCCACGCCGTCCCGGATCCTTTGGCGGAGGGCGAGCACGTGGAGGGCGTTCAGGACCTGGCGCTTGTATTCGTGGATCCTCTTGACCTGTACGTCGAGCATCGCGTCCGGGTCGAAGACGAACCCGTGTAGGCGGCCGCAGGTGTCGGACAGGCGCGCCTTGTTCTCGCGCTTGACCGCCGTCCAGCGTTCCCGGAACGAGACGTCCTCCAAAACGGTCCGTAACCTCGCGAGCTCGTCGAGGTTCGTCGTCCATTTCTCCCCGATCGCCTCCGCGATCAGGGAGGCGAGGCCGGGGTTGCACTTCAAGAGCCATCGGCGCGGCGTGACGCCGTTCGTCTTGTTCTGGAAGCGGCCCGGGAAGAGCTCGTGGAAGTCGCGGAAGGTGCTGGCCTTGAGAATCTCCGTGTGGATCTTCGAGACGCCGTTGACGGCGTGGCTTCCGACGATCGCGAGATGGGACATCCGTACGAAGCCGCCGTTCGAGCCGCCGAGGATGGCCGTCCGCTCGATTCTTCCCTCGTCGCCGGGGAAGCGGCTGCGGATGCGCGCCCGGAACCGGCGGTCGATCTCCTCGATGATCTGGAGGTGCCGCGGGAGGAGCTTGCCGAAGATCGCCAGGGGCCACGCCTCGAGCGCCTCCGGCAGAATCGTGTGGTTCGTGAAGCCGAACACCGCCTGGGTGATCTCCCACGCGCGCTCCCAGTCGAGCTTCTCCCTGTCGACGAGCAGGCGCATGAGGCCCGGGATCGCGACGGCCGGGTGCGTGTCGTTGAGCTGGATCGCGACCTTGTCGGGAAGCTCCTCCCAGCGGCGGTGTTCGCCCTTCTTGAATCGCCGGAGCACGTCCTGAAGCGTCGCCGACACGAAGAAGTACTGCTGCTTGAGGCGCAGTTCCTTGCCCGCGAGCTGGTCGTCCGGCGGGTAGAGGACCTTCGAGATGTTCTCGCTCCTCGTCTTGTCCTCGACGGCATGGATGTAGTCGCCCGCGTTGAACGTCGCGAGGTCAAACTCGCGAGTCGAGCGCGCGGACCACAGGCGCAGGGAGTTCACGGTGTCGTTCCGGTAACCCGGCACGGGCACGTCGTACGCCATCGCGTAGACGTCCTCGGTGTCCACCCAGTCCGTTCGGGTGTCGCCCGCCTCGTCCCGGAACGTGATTGTCCGTCCGTAGAGCTGGATCGGGATCAGGGTGTCGGGCCGGGGGATCTCCCAGGGGTTCCCGTACCGGAGCCAGTTGTCGGGCGCCTCGACCTGCTGCCCGTCCCGGATGCGCTGGCGGAAGATGCCGTACTCGTAGCGGATGCCGTAGCCGAAGAACGGAAGGGCGAGCGCCGAGGCTGAGTCGATGAAGCACGCCGCGAGGCGGCCGAGGCCGCCGTTTCCGAGGCCGGGGTCTACCTCCCGCTCCGCGATATTCGCGAGGTCGTAGCCCAGCTTCTCGACGGCCCGGGAATAGGCGGGGTGAGCGCCGAGGCTGAGGATGTTGTTCAGGAGGAGCCGGCCCGGCAGGAACTCCATCGAGAGGTAGTACACGCGCTTGGCGTCTGAGCGGTAGTAGGCGTCCTGGGTCAGGAACCAGCGTTCCATGAGGCGGTCCCGGACCGCGTTGGCGAGCGCGTGGTAGATGTCGAGTTCGACGGCCGTGAACTCGTCCTTGGCCACCGCGTACATCATGTTCTCCGCGAACGACTCGACGATTCCGGGTACGTCGAGATGTCCGGGCACGGGCCTCGGAATCCGCCGGGGCACCGGGCTTCGGGGATCGCTGGAGTCGGATTCGTGGTCCATGACCGGGATTCTAGGGCGCGGTATTTCCCGATGGCGCGTTTCGCGGCTCGACGGCAGCCTCGCCGGAGCCGTCCCGGACGATCTCGTAGCGTTCCCTGATGAGCGAGGCGAGTGTGTCGTTGACGCCGGGCATCTCGCCCAGCCGCCAGCGTTTCTCCACGTGCGCGACCTGCGAGGCCAGGAAACGGTCGCCGAACACGTCGGATATCCAACGAGAGAAGTCGCTGCGCGCGAGATGACCCTCGAGAAGAATCGCGGGCGCGGCCGCGAGAATGGTCTCGAGCTCCTTCAGCGTGCGCGCGCGCACACGTACACCTTCGGGGCCCTCGAACACGAAGGCCTTCCCCTCGGGCACCGGCACATCGAGGTACTTCGTCCGATGTCTGACATGCGGAGTACGCCGTGGCGCCAGTCGAATCCGAATCAGCTCGCATGCCATCGCTCCCGTGACCGGCAGGAGGGCCGCATTGCTTGGTGCGAGATTTGCCAGGAGCGCTCGCCACGTCGCTGCGTCGGCGCCTCGAGCGGAACCGTCGAGAAGAGCATGGAGCTGATCGACCTCGTGCGGGTCCGACTCTCGGGTCAGGATCACGAAGTCACTCGCCCGCAATATCGAAGGATCGAGACCCGAAAGTCGGTAGGAAATCAGGGTGTAGCCGGCGAAGTCCAGGTCGAGGAGACCGGCGGCGTCCGAGCCGTGGAGGAAGTAGTGCGCCTCGTCGACGACGATCCGGTGCGGAAGCCCGCTTTGTCGCCGCAAGCTCGCGAGGGACGGGAGGGCGGCGCGCATGTAGTCGAACTTCTCGGCGTGGGGGATGCGTGAGAGATCGACGACGACACTCACGTCGGGATAGCGAAGCGCGGCCGCCAGTTCATGCGGCTTCGGGGGCGGGTTCTCACCCCCCAGGATCAAAACGCCGGGCAAGGCCTCTAGGGACCGGTAATCTCCTTCGGGATCGAGAACGCACACGGAGTAACGCGCCTGAATCAGCTGCTCCGCCAGCAGCCCGCCGATCCATGACTTCCCCGAGCGTGGATCTCCGCCGATCAGGAAGTTTCTTCCTCGGAGACCAAGGTGGACAGGACTACCGTCCGGCGTCGATCCGAGGAGGATCTGGCGGCGGCCGGGCCGGGGATACGGCAGCCGGGCGCTTCGCGTGGAGTGGCGGATAAATGCCGCCACGTCGCTCGGGCCGGTGCCTTCGACGATGACGTCGGCGACCGCTTTGAGCCACGCGCTCCCCCACGCCACCGCCGCGCCCACCTCGGATGCTTTCAGCATTTCGTGGTCGTTCTCGGCGTCGCCGATCGCGAGCGCGTTGTGCAGGGAGAGACGCTGCGTGTAGAGCGCCTCGTGAAGCCCGGTCGCCTTGCTGACTGCTTGGGGCAGAACCATCACTCGTCCCCGGTTGAATAGAATGACGAGCGGGAGCTCTAGCTCCCTGATGACCCGAAGAATGGCGGAGGCGGCATCGGCGCTTCCTTCCACGACGCACTCCCCGGCGAGGAACGTGATTCCACGGCGATCGAGTTCCTTGCGAAAATGCGAGGGTGGCGGCTCGGCGAGAAGCCGGGAGACCCCTGTCTCGGGGAAGGCGAGCACGGCTCCGTTCTCCGCGACCACGGCGTCCACGAACCTCAGATCCCCGGCGAGGCGCCTGAGCTCGCCCAGAATCCGGCCCGTCACCAGGATCACCTTGATGCCTGCGGCTCTGGTCTCCGCGATCGCCGCGCGCACTTCGGGGCCGAGCACGCCCTCGACGGCGATCGTCCCGTCGTAGTCGAGCGCCAGTGCCGTGAGTCTCACTAACGGCGTTCTTGCAAGGCGGTTGGCTTTGAAGGCTCGGGAGTCGATCCCCCGCCGGTGTGCGTCTTCAGGTCGCCCATCATTCGCAAGGGCTCATCCTACAGCCCAACGCGCGAGATCAATGGAGCGTGAAGGGGCTTCCCATCACACCCCTACACCATTGACGGATACAGGGTTTGGGCGCATCCTTCTCGTCCCTGCTTCCAAAGGAGGCAATCCCGTGACTTTCAAGATCGGCGATAGGCTCGTTTACCCGAACTACGGTGTCGGGGTCGTCGAAACGGTTCAGGAGTCGCTCCTCGGAGGCTCGCCCGCCCCCTGGTACGAGCTCCGCTTTCTCGGAAACAACTCGCGCGTGATGGTGCCGGTGGGAAACTCCGACCGCATCGGGCTTCGCCTGCTCACACGGCGCACGGATGTGGGGTCGGTGTTCCGCGCCCTCGAGAACGCGACGCTCCCGCCGAGCGACGACTGGAAAGGCCGGTACAAGCAGAACCTAGGCAGAATGCGCTCGGGTCACCTCGCGGATATCGCGGACGTCCTCAGGAACCTGGCGTTTGCTCAGCAGCAGAAGGCGCTCTCCTCTCAAGAGAAGAAGATGTACGAGCACGCCCGATACCTCATCGTCTCCGAGATCGCGCAGATTAACGGGCTGCCGGAGAGCGAGGTCGCCACAAAGGTCGAGAAGGCCCTGGACCGCGCGATTACCAATCGGCATCCGGTCGCTGTTGTGTTCGGTAATCCACCGGGACCACTGATTCCCGCGTCTACTCCGTGATAGAGCGGCTCAACTCCCTCCTACGTGTCGAGCTCGCCATGGTGGCCGGATATCAAAAGGTTCTCCGTGCGTTGAAGAAGGAGGCCGTCGGCGACCACGACCAGATCCTGCGGCTCGCCTCCGAACACCAGCGAACGGTCGCGGCTCTTCAGGGATCCGTTCAGGCCAGGGGCGGCGCGCTTGTGGTCGCGGCGGACCTTTGGGAGGGCTCGGGCGTCGCCGCACTCACAGCCGAGGGCGCGTCGGCGAGGCTGGAAGACAAGGCGTTCGTGGGCGCGCTCCTTGAGATAGAGCGGCGCGGTCTCGCCGAGTACGAGGCCGCCTTGACCTCGCTCGACCTTGACGCCCGAGAACTCGTCGAGATCGAGCTGATGCCACGGCAGCGGAGACACGTCGCGGGGCTCTCCGCAATGCTCATCCATCTCGCGGCGTGACCCGCCGCCCACCTCCGGGTAATGCGAGGCTCGGCTGGCTAACAGCCTAGCCTCGGAGCAGCGCACCCCGGCCTCTACGCGCCACAGCCCCCGGCAATTCCCATTGCACCCCTACAGCCCCCCGCACTCCCTATAGAACCTGTCCGGGCTCTGGCACGATTCATGAAAAGAATCGCTTTTCGATGAGCCAGAACGACGTCCCGGGGCGAGGGATTTCGCTCCGTTGGCGGCTTGGTCTTTCCACTTCGGTGATCGTGACGCTCGTCCTTGGCTCCTTGACGTTCTTCTTCCAGATGGAGGAGCTGGAGCACTCCCGCGAGGATCGCGAACGGCTCTTGGGACTGGCGGTTGCGCCCCTTGCCTCGGAGATCGAGGCGTCTCACGGCCTCGAGTCGATCCGAGATCGGCTCCGGACGTTCGAGGAGGCGCACTCAAGGCGAGGGTACCAGCACCTGCATGCCCTCCTCCGCGACGGCTCCGGCGGCCTTGTGGAGTCGCTCTTCCCGGGTCCGCTGCTGCAGCCGCCCCCGGGTTCGCTCCGCGCGCGGATCCCGGTCGCCGTAGATTTTCTCTCGGGCGGTCGCGGCACGTTGGAGGTGTGGCAGGACGGCGCCGAGTTCGAAGCCATGGTTGATCGCCACTGGCGGCATTGGGTCCTGAGCCTCGCGGCGGCCGTCGCATCCATCCTCCTGTCGCTCTACGTCATATACGAGCTCCTGATTGGCCGACCCCTTGGCCGGCTGCTGGAGGGTGTAAGCCAGATGGAGAAGGGCTACTGGAGCGGCCTCGAGATCCCGCGCGGCGCCTGGGAGATGCGCTGGCTCGCGTACCGGTTCCGGACTCTCGGGACCCAGCTCGAGGAGACGGTGAGACGGCTGGTAGAAGCGGAACGGCGCGCCGCGCTCGGGCTGAAGCCGGACTCCCTCGTGACCCCGGGCGGAGGTCGTACCGTCCTCGTGGAAGGAGATGCCTTGAAAGAGTCGGACGAGGAGGCGGCCTTCCAGCGAAAAGTGCTTCGCCGGTATCTCCTGGCGCGCTGCCGCTTCCTCGAGGCGCTGGGACCGAAGGACTCCGGGGCTCGCCTCGCGGCGAGGGAAACCTGGGAACGGGACGTCATCGAGGCCGAGAGATTGGGAGACGGCGGCCTGAAGTCGCGGCTGGAAGACGATGCGTTCCGGATCCTCGAGCCCGAGGCGTTTGAAGATATCAAGGAACGGCTCGCGAAGCATCCCGCGACGAACAAAATCTGGCTCAGAAAACGGGAGGCGGAGATCCGCAAGGCTCTCGCCGAGGCGGGCGTCCGCCACAAAGCCCTGCAGTTCCGGGTGAAGCACCCGGCCGGGATCTGGCGGAAGACCAAGTCCAAGGGCCTCGCCGTCGATCAGGTCCACGACATCACCGCCTTCCGCATCATCGTGAGGGACGAGCAGGAGTGCTACGTCACTCTCAAGGCGGTCCACGGGAGATTCGAGCCGCTGCTACTGAGGTTCAAGGACTATATCGCCGAGCCCAAGGCGAACGGTTACCGGAGCCTCCACACATGTATCAAGTCCGAGGACGGCGTCGCCTTCGAGATCCAGATCCGGACCCCCGCCATGCACGAACAGGCCGAGGGGGGCCACTGGCGCTACAAGGCGAGCTCCGACTGGTCCGGTGACAGCGCCTTCCTCCGCTCGGTCGCCGGCTTCTCGAGAGTTCTGAGGAGAGTCCGGAGCGGGTCCGGCGGTTGAGGGACGAGATTGGGCCGCCTGTAGTTGACACCGCCGAGAGGGGTTAACAGTTCCGGACGAGGTGAGAGGCATATGATCGAGTTCGCGTGGGGCGCGCCACCAGTTGACCGAGACTCTCCCGTGCCGCCTTGAGGAGGCGAGCGCCGCCCAGCGCACATAGGAGAAATGACCATGGCTCGGGACGCTTTCTCGCGACGACCCTTCGCGTCGGCGGTCCTCTCTGCGGCCGCCGCACTCCTCTTCCTCGGCGCCTGCGCGGAAACGAAACCCAAGCCAGTCGGAGAGGAGAAGAAACCCACCGAGGAGCAGGCTGCCGCAGAGAAGCGCCAGGCCGACGAACAGACTGCCGCTGCCCGGCGGGCGGATGAAGAGCGCGCCCGGGCCGACGAAGCCCGGAGGCAGTCCGCCGAGCGCGAGAAGAGACAAGGCGACCTCCTGGTCCGTCTCAAGCAGATCGAGCAGTCCGCACGGGTCGAGCCGCGAGGTATCGTTCTGACGCTCCCTGGTAGCGTGTACTTCGATTCCGGCCACTCGGAGGTGAAGCGTCGCGCCCGCGAGCACCTCGCCCGGATCGGTCAGGCGCTGGCCGGCGCCCCCGACGGGAAAATCCTCGTGGAAGGTCACACCGACTCGACCGGGCCAGCCAAGTTCAACATGAGGCTCTCAGAGCTCAGGGCCGAGTCCGTGAAAACCACCCTCGTCAAGAACGGCGTTCCGGGGGACCGAATCGAGACCCATGGTTACGGTTCGACCAAACCGATAGCGAGCAACGGCACGCCCGAGGGTCGGAGTCAGAACCGCCGCGTGGAGGTCGTGGTTCAGGACGCCGTGCCTTGATTCATTCCTCGGCCGCGGCCGTCCGGGGCCCGTTGGCCTCGGGCGTGCCGCTTCCGGGCTTCCTCTACGGGACGGCGTGGAAGGAGCAGGAGACGGAGCGGCTCACGCTCCTCGCTCTCGAAACGGGCTTCAGGGGCATCGACACGGCGAACCAGAGGCGGCACTACGTCGAGGCCGGCGTCGGCGCCGCGGTGAGGAAGGCCATCGCCAGCGGAGTCGTACGGCGCGACGAGCTGTTCCTTCAGACCAAGTTCACGTACGCCGGGGGGCAAGATCATCGCCTGCCGTACGACCCGGACGCGGATCCGGCCACTCAGGTGCGCCAGTCCTTCGCGAGCTCGCTCGAGCACCTTGGGGTCGATTCGATCGAGTCGTACGTTCTTCACGGGCCCTCGAGCCGCCGCGGTCTCGGCAGGAGCGACCGTGAAGTCTGGCGGGCGATGGAGGAGCTGCGGGCGGACGGACGAACCCGGTTTCTCGGAATCAGCAACGCCACTCTGGACCAGATCGAGGAGCTGTGGACCCTCGCGGCCGCGCGGCCCGCCTTCGTCCAGAACCGCTGCTTCGCGAGCCTCGGGTGGGATCACGCGATTCGTGCGTTCTGCCGCGCGAAGGGCATCGTGTACCAGGGCTTCTCCCTGCTCACGGCCAACGTCCGGGAGCTCCAGGATCCTGCGTTTCTCCGCCTCGTGGCCCGCCTCAGGAAGACGCCCGCCCAGGTCGTCTTTCGGTTCGCGCAACAGGCGGGCATGCTGCCTCTGACGGGGACGACCAACGTCGAGCACATGCGCGAGGACCTGGAATCCGACCGCTTCGACCTGTCCGAGGAGGACGTCCGTCTGATCGAGACGATCGCCACGGCTCGCTAGCCG
The DNA here is from genome assembly GCA_963821225.1 of Thermoanaerobaculia bacterium. Taxonomy (GTDB): domain Bacteria; phylum Acidobacteriota; class Thermoanaerobaculia; order UBA5066; family UBA5066; genus Fen-183. Next base: position 636,086 of record CAWGCY010000007.1, on the reverse strand, counting down.
ACGGCGGATCGAACCCGGCCGGAACGCAACCCTTGCGCTCGCCCGGGCGGCGTACCATCTTCATCCTTATGCCGGACACCGTCCACGACGGCACGCCGCTGACGTACGTCGACACCGCCTGGTTGCACATGGAAGACCCCACGAACCTCATGATGGTGACTGGGATCTTCATCTTCGACAGACGGCTCGACGTCACCCGGGTGCGCGACACGCTGCAGGGGCGAATGGCGGACAGGTTCCCGCGCCTCAGGCACCGGGTGAAGCAGGACGGCTCGTCCGCGCACTGGGTCGAGGACCCGACCTTCGACCTCGACGCCCACCTCCACAAGATGGCACTGCCGGCCCCCGGTGACCTCGGGGCTCTCCGCGACGTGGTGAGCGACTTCATGTCGACGCCGCTCGACTTCTCCAAGCCGCTCTGGCAGTGCCACTACATCGAGGGCCTCGGCCAGGGGAGCGCGATCCTGCTCCGCTTCCACCACTGCATCGGCGACGGCATCGCCCTCGTGCACGTGATCCTCTCGCTCACCGACACCGCGGCCGACGCGCCGTGGCCGAAGCGGACGACGCTCATGGCCCACGAGAAACACGTCGGCGAGCGGATCGTCTCCCTGATCGACGAGGCGCGGTCCGCGGTGGAGAGGACCGTCAAGACCACGCGCAAGGTGACCGACGCGCTCCTCCAGGAAGGGGTAGAAGCCCTCCTCCACCCGTCGCACGTCCTCGACATGGCGCAGACCACCACGGAAGCGGCCGCCATCGTCGTGAAGCTGCTGCTGAAGAGCGCAGACCCCGCCACCCGCTTCAAGGGACGCCTCGGGGTCGCCAAGCGCGCGGCCTGGTCGCGGCCCATCCGCCTGGACGAGGTCAAGGCCGTCGGAAAGACCGTGGGCGGCACGGTGAACGACGTTCTCCTCACTGCGGTCTCCGGGGCGCTCCGGCGCTACCTCCTTCGGCACGGGGACCGGGTCGACGGCCTCGAGATCAACGCCATGGTTCCCGTGAACCTTCGCCCCCTCTCCGAGGCGGACCAGCTCGGAAACCGCTTCGGTCTCATCTACCTCGCGCTCCCCGTCGGCACCGAAGACCACGCCGAGAGGCTGCGGCTCGTGAAGGCGCGAATGGACGAGATCAAGAGCTCGCCCCAGCCGTTCGTGACGTTCCAGATCCTGAACGCGCTCGGGCTGGCCCCGGTCGAGGTCGCCGAGCTCGCCGTGAACACGTTCGGGACGAAGGCCTCGGCCGTGATGACGAACGTGATCGGGCCGAAGCAACCGCTCTACTTCGCCGGCGAGAGGGTCCGCACATGGCTCGGCTGGGTGCCCCAGTCGGGCCACATGGGCCTGGGAGTCTCGATCTTCAGCTACGACGGACGGGTGGTCGTCGGCGTCGCGAGCGACAAGGGACTCGTCCCCGACCCGGAGTCGATCGCGACCGCCTTCGAGGAGGAGTTCGAGGCGTTCGTCGAGTGGGCCGGCCGCAGAGGCAAGTCGCCGCCAGCCGCCGCCACCAGAGCGGCGGGGAAGAAGAAGGCCGCGCCCGGGAAGAGGCCGGCTCGCCTGCAGGCGAGACGGAGGGAGAGGCCGAAGACCGGAGCGCGCTGAGCGTAGCGGCCGACCCCGGACCAGGGGCTAGAAGAGCCACCGGTATCCGAGATACCAGGCCGTCGCAACGTGCAGGACGATCACCAGAACGAGAAAGACGGCCAGCACCACGTGAAAGCCGCGCCAATAGTTCATCACGTTCTTCGCCGTCCGGAACACGGAGGCCTGTCGCTTCAATCGCAAGAGTCGCTTGATCATCACGTTGAACTCGTGATAGTCGTGCCGCGCGGGGAAAAAAGACCGGCACGAGAGGAGCGACAGCCGAACCCTGATCGCGTCAAGAGGGAAGGAGAGAAGCGCCCGGAAGAAGCCCATCCCCTCGGGAGGAGGGGACGTCGCCTTCCGCAAGAGCCAGTGGATTTCCTGCGGCTTTTTAACTTTCTCCAGCAGAGGGTTGAGGCTTCCTCTGAGCTGTTCCATCCGGCTCCTGAGCTCAGTCATCTCGAGATAGTGGTCCCCGGCGATGGGAACCAGCCCGAAGAGAAAGCGGCCCACGAGCCCCGTCCCGACCACGCAGATCAGGGAGCTGTAACAGAGCGTCGCGACCATGTTGTTGGAGCCAAAGGCCGCGTGAAAGAGGATGACGAGAGGACTCATCACGCCGACGAAGACATGGAACGTGAGCCAGTGGCGGATCGACTTCCGGCCTTTCAGGCGGCGCCAGTGCTTCCGCAGCGGGAGGAGGAAATTCGAGAGCATCACCACGGTGGCAACGACCCCGATCCCGTGTCCCCACACACCTCCCGGCTTGAGGGCCTTGTGCAGCGGTGAATACACGCGTGCCGTTGGGGGGAGCCAGTAGTAGTTCCGTCCCGTGAACCACAAGCCCGCCAGAATGACGAGGCCGAGAATGGCCAGCGCCGTACCCAGTCGCATGCGCTGGCGCTCTTCGGTGTTCTCATCGGTCAGAACCCGGGAGGTCGATGAAACGGTCTTCTTCTTCGGTTTCTCGATCGTTTGCCCGACATGTCGCTGAATGGACACGCCGAGGCTCTTGAGGAACTCCGTGGGCAGGACGCCCCCGACGTTGATGACGACGTAGTCGTTGGCGATCTCGGTTTTCGTTCCGTTGACGTCGAGCACCACCTTGTCCGGATGGATGGACACCACGTTGGAGCTCATGATGGCGTTCACCCGTCCGTCCCTGATGAGCCTCTCGATGTTGTCCTTGTTGCGCTGCTTGGCCCTGCCGAAGGCAGGAGCCCGGTAGGAGATGCTGACCTCCGTCCCTTGTTCCGCAGAGACCATCTGGGCGATCTCGAGAGCCGAATCGCCTCCCCCGACCACGAGGACCTTATTGCCGGCGTACTGCTCCGGATGGAGGAGGAGATAGGTCACCTTCGGAAGATCCTCGCCGGGCACCTCCAGCTTCCGGGGGCTCCCCATCCGGCCGATGGCCAGGACCACCTTCTGGCACTTGATCTTTCCCTTCTCGGTCAGCACCTCGAAATTTCCGTCGTCGCCGATGATCCCGGTCACCTTGGCGCCGTGATGGATCTTGATCTCCGCCCTCCGGAGAGCCTCGGTGAACATCTCCATGAGGGCCTCTTTGGAGATCAGAGGCTTGCCGAACTTGCCGTAGTAAGGGAGATCGACGGTTTCCGTCATCACGAGCTTCTGCCGTGGGTAGTTCGCGATCGTTCCGCCGAGGGATGTCCCCTGGTCGACGAGAAGGAAGGAAAGGCCCGCTTCCTTCATGGTCAGCGCCGCGGCGATTCCGGACGGCCCTGCGCCGACGATGACGGCCTGAACCTGCCCTCCGGCTGCCGGCCCGAGGATGCTTTTGAAGCGCCGCCCGAGCTGCATCCCCTGTCTCACGGCGTTCTTGATGAGGCCCATCCCGCCGAGCTCTCCGATGATGTGAACGCCGGGCCGGTTCGTCTCGAAGAACTCATCGACCTCCGGAAGGTCGACTCCGCGCTCGCTCGTGCCGAACACGAGTCTGATGGCGCCGACCGGACACTCGAGCTCGCACCGGGAATGGCCGATGCAGTTGGCCGCGACGACGAGGGCGGCTCTCCCGTCGACGATGCCCAAAATGTCCCCTTCGGGGCAGACTTTGATGCACGAGAGGCTCCCGATGCAGGTGTTGGGATCGATGACCGGGTGCAGGGTGGGCGGAACGTGGAGTTCCTTCTCGATCGATGTCTTGAGGGTGTGCGTGTCCCGGGCCTGACGCCTCCTGCGTCGCAGGAAGAACAGGTAGATCCCCACACTGACAGTGAGGAACGACGCGACGAGGATCGTCGGATTCTGCAAGGCCTGCACCTCAGAGCAATGTCAGAACTTCTTGCGAGGACGCCGCCCCACGAGGCAAGGATACCGTGCTCACGAAGGCCCCCGTCCCGAAAGTGGTGCGCCACGTCACCACAATCCCGTCGCCGCACTCGATATGTTAGGCGGCGCGAGGCGACGTGGAACTCTCTCGGATACTCCTTGAGGTCCTGCAAGACGAGCGCCTTTGTTGCGGCGCCGTGATCGACGAGTTTGGCCAGGTCCTGACTCGCGTCGGGGACTTCGAGTCCTATCCCGCGCCGAATCTCGTCTCTTCTCTTCTCGGTCCGGCTGGAACGCCTCACGCAGCCTACGCGAGCCTGGAGGGGCAGCCTCTTCCCCAGATCTGGGGTGAAGGCAAGTACTTCGCCTTCATCGACCGGCCAATGCCCGGCTTTGCATTCGTCCTCTTCGGCGTTCCAGCGCGCTCCCGCCTCGCATTTCTTCGGCCTCGCTCAGGAGAGCGTGAGGCCAACACACTCTTGGAGTACTCGAAGCGCGTTTCCCGCCGGCTCAGGGAGGCATTCGCCCGCTAGGTCCCCACCTCATGGAGCTATGACGGGATTCCATCGGTGGGGGCTGCCTTGAAGACCCGGAGCTTGCCGCCTTCCGAGTCGTAGACTGCCGTCCGCCGTGAAGCCGCCCCCTTACCGCTCGATCCCGGATCTCTTTTTCGCCCGGGTTACCGCCACCCCGGATGCACCCGCGTTCCTCCACCCCGAGGACGAGGCCTGGAAGAGCGTGTCGTGGCGCGAGACCGCCTCGCGCGTCCGCGAGCTCGCCTGCGGGCTCCTGTCTCTCGGCCTCTCGCCGGGCGATCGCGTGGCCATCGTCTCGTCTACGCGCATCGAGTGGATCCTCGCGGACCTCGCCGTCGCCTGCGCGGGCGGAGTCACCGCGACGGTCTACCCTGTCTCGACCGAGGAAGACACGTCTTTCATCCTGTCCAACTCGCGGACCGGGATCGTCTTTGCCGAGGACGCCGCGCAGGCCCGGCGGATCTTGAGCCGTCGCGGCGCGCTCCCATTCCTCCGCAGTCTCATCCTGCTCGACGCGTCGGAGGGCCTTCCGGGCGACGCGATGTCCCTCCTCGATCTCGCGGCACTCGGCCGCGCGTGGGATGCGGCGCATGCCGGCGCCTTCGACGCGGCGGCCGGGGCCGCCGGACCGTCCGATCTCGCGACGCTGATCTACACGTCCGGGACCACCGGCCGACCGAAGGGCGTCGAACTGCTCCACGACTGCTGGCTCTTCGAGGTCGAGTCGATCGGCTCGCTGGGTCTCCTGGGGCCCTCCGACCTGCAGTTTCTCTGGCTCCCTCTCGCGCACGTCTTCGGCAAGGTGTGCGTGACGCTCGGGATCGGGCTCGGCTTCCCCACCGCCGTCGATGGCCGCGTGGATCGCATCGCGGCGAACCTCGCGGCGGTGAAGCCCACGTTCGTCTGCGTTGTCCCGCGCATCTTCGAGAAGGTCCACGCGAAGGTCCTCGAGCAGGTACTCGCGGGGGGAAAGGCGAAAGCCGCGATCTTCCGGTGGGCGCTCGGCATCGGGACGGAAGTCGCGCGGCGCCAGAACGAGGGCCGGTCGGTCGGAGCCTTCCTCGAAGCGCGGCGGCACCTCGCGGACGCCCTCGTCTTCAAGAAGGTCCGCCGGCGCTTTGGCGGGCGCCTCCGCTTCTTCATCTGCGGCAGCGTCGCCCTCGCGCGGGAGCTCACCGAGTTCTTCGCCGCCTTCGGCGTCACGATCCTCGAGGGCTACGGTCTCTCCGAGTCGACGGCGATGACGGTCTGCAATCTCCCGGACCGGAACCGGTGGGGGACCGTCGGCATCCCGATTCCCGGCATGGAGATTTCGTTCGCGGAGGACGGCGAGATCTTCCTCCGCGGGCGCGGAGTCATGCGCGGGTACTACGGCCTCCCGGACGAAACGGCCCGGGCGCTGGACGCGGCCGGCTGGCTGCACACGGGCGACATCGGCGCCCTCGACTCGGCCGGCCACCTCCTGATCACCGACCGCAAGAAGGACATGATCAAGACCTCGGGAGGGAAGTTCGTAGCGCCGCAGCACGTCGAGGGGAAGCTGAAGCTCGAGACGCCCGTCATCGCGCAGGTGCTACTGCACGGCGAGGGGCGGCGCTTCTGCACCGCGCTCATCAGCCTGTCTGAAGAGGAGCTTCTCGCGTGGGCCCGGATCGAGGACATTCGCGATGCGACGTACGCGGACCTCGTGCGCGACGAGCGCGTCGTCACGCTCATCCTTCGGCACGTCGAGCACGTGAACGCGAATCTGGCCCGGTACGAGGCGATCCGTCGCTGGGCGATCCTGCCGTCGGAGCTGAAGGTCGAGACGGGCGAGCTCACGCCGAGCCTGAAGGTGCGGCGCCGGGTTGTCGAGCAGCGTTACCGCAACGTGCTGGAAGGCCTGTATGCGGAAGCGCCCCAGGGCGTTCCGGTGACCGACTCTCCCACCTCGCCACGATGAACTCCTGGATCAGGCGGTTCTTGGGTCCCTCGACGATCACCGTTGCCTTCGCAGGCAGGTGATTCTGCACCGCGCCCGCCGCGTGATCTGGTCGCGCGGTCCTCCTCTCGGCTGCGCGCCGCGAGAAGGACGATGAGGCCGAGGACGGCGTAGGCCGCGGCGAAGTGAAACGGGATCTGAGAGCCGGCGCGCCAGGGCAGAAAGAGCGTACTGGTCGGAGTCGAGGAGTGGATCACGCCGAAGAGGCAGAGAACAGCAGCCGCGAAGAATGCGAGCGCACTCCGGAAGAAGCGCCGGTCGATGAGATCCGCGGTCGCGGCGCCCCAGATCAGCGCGGCGATGATGAAGCCGTTTCCTAGCAGCGTCAGCGCGCGCAGCGTCTCGCCGGTTTCGCCGCCGGGTGGGGCGGCCCCCGGAGGCAAGAGCGCCCTGGCTTCGAGCGCCGCGACGAAAGCGAGAGACGGCAGCGTGGCAATCGCTGCGGCGGCCGCATGGCGGGACGGAGTCGCGGTGAACGCCTGCGCCAGGACCTCGATGCCGATGTAGATCAGGATCGGCGCGACCGCCGCGGCGGGGATCCAGTCGACGAGAAGCGGCAGGTATCCGAGGATTCCGCCGAGCCCCACGAAGAGCCCCGTCGCCACGGCGTAACCCGCGCCCGCTCCCATCTTCTTGTAGGCCGGGTGGCCGATGTACGGCGTGCTCTCGACGACACCGCCGCAGAGCCCGGCCGCCACCGTGCAGAGGCCCTCCGTCGCGAGGATCGCGCGCGTGTCGTATTCGTCACCCGCGGCGGCCGCGCTCTCGGTGTTGTCGACTCCTCCGACGATCGTCGAGAGCGCGAACGGCAGAGCGATCGGCAGGTAGACCCACGCAAGCGACAGCCCTCCCAGGAAAGCGATGCTCGGCCACGGGACGGAAAGGTGGAGCGGCGCTTGTTCGAGGACGACCGGCGAAAGCAGCGGGCTGTGAAGTCCGGCGGCGGAGAGCGCCCACGAGACCGCCACGGCGGCGATCACGGAGATGAACGCGCCCGGCAGGCCTCCCGGCAGCCGCACCCTGCCGAACAGCGTAATCAGAATCACACCGAGCCCGACGAAGCCCACGATCGGGTCTGCGAAGACCTTGAGTAGGGGAAGCAGGCCGATGAGCGCGATTCCCGCTCCGCCGATCGAGCCGAGCAAGGCCGCCCGCGGAAGGGCGGTGCGAACGGCGTTGCCGAACATCGAGAGACCCGTCTTGAAGAGGCCGACGAGAACCGTCACGGCCATGCCCATCTTCCAGGAGAGGACCGCGTCGCCCGTCGCCAGATAGGCCGGCCCGAGGACGGCGAAGGACATTCCGAAGACGCTCGGGGCGTTCAGTCCCAGCGGCATTGCGGTCACGTCGTCGCGGCCGGTCCGCTTGGCGAGCCGGCGGGCGAGGAACGCGTAGACGAGATCCCCGAGGAGGACCCCGACGGCGGTGCCCGGCACCATGCGCTCGAGCACGATGTCCCGGGGAAAGTGGAAGGCGCCGATCAGGATCGTGGCGAGGATGACGAGGTTCGCGACGTTGTCGAACATGAGCGCGAAGAACGCGTTCAAGTCTCCGGTGCGGAAGAGCGGTGGACGTCCTGGCATGGCTCGAAGGTTGCGCGGATGGTATGCCAGCCGAACGCCAATCGAGCGCGCTACTACGCGTTCTTGACGGGCTTGATCTCCCCGGTCGACATGTCGTAGACCCAGCCGTGGACGTTCAGCTTCTTCTCCCTGGTTGCCTTCTTGATGAAGGGAAACTCACGGAGGTGCTCGAGCTGGAGCCGGACGTTCTCCTCAACGATCAGCCGCATCCGCTGCTCCTTCGGCATCTCGATGTGGAGCGACTTGATCTTCTCGTCGATCCGCTCGCGCGCCTTGGCGGCGTTCATCAGCCAGATCGGAACGTACTTGGACTCGCTCTCGTCGTCGTCGAGCGCCTCCATCCCGCCGCATCCGTAATGACCGCAGATGACGATGTCGGGGATCTTCAGGTGGCTGAGGGAGAACTCCAGGACGGCGGCCAGGTTCCAGTCGTTCGTCGCGACGACGTTTCCGATGTTTCGATGGACGAAGACCTCCCCCGGGCGGGTCGACGTGATGCTGTTGACGGGCGCGCGGGAGTCGGAGCAGCTGATCCAGAGAACCGTCGGCTGCTGTCCCTTCGAGAGGGACATGAAGAAGTCCCGTTCCCTCTCGAAGGTCTCCGCGACGAAACGGCGATTTCCGTCCAAGAGTGCCGAGATCATTGGATACCTCGATCATTCATCTTATCCTCAAGCCCGCACGCCGCCACGTACTCACACGCGCCCCTGCTAGACTGGCGAAGCTCCAAGTGACACGGCGGGCGATCAGAATCGTGCCGTGGGCGACGCGGCGGTGGCCATTACGGAAGGGACTCATCCTACCGAGCACCAGGCCAAAGGGCGCCTCCTCACAGCACTCGCGCGCGCGGCCATTGCCGCCGAATTTGGCGCGCCCTTGCCGACTCTGCCGCGTCCGGTCTGGCTCGAAGAACCGGCGGCCACTTTCGTCACCCTGACCCTTCACGGAAAGCTGCGGGGCTGCATCGGGTCGCTCGAAGCGCATCGCTCTCTCTACGACGACGTGACTCGCAACGCCCGCGCCGCCGCTTTTGGCGACCCGCGCTTTTCTCCCCTCGGGAGGGACGAATTGCCCGCCGTGCGGATCGAGATTTCCGTGCTGACGGCGCCGCAACCGCTCGAGTTCAGCGACGAAGAGGATGCTCTGCGACGTCTTCGCCCCGGGATCGACGGCGTCATTTTTGAGTACGGCAGGCGGCGTGCCACCCTTCTGCCGCAGGTCTGGGAGCAACTTCCGGAGCCGCACGAGTTCATGGCGCATCTCAAGCTGAAGGCCGGGCTTCCCGCCGATTTCCGGGCCGATGGCGTGCGGCTGTCGGTTTATCAGGTCGAGAAGTTTCAGGGCGACGTCTAGCGGCGCCGGGCACCTACAGCCAGAGAAACGCCATCGCGACGATCGCGTAGACGACGAGGAGCTGCGCGCCCTCGAGCCAGTTGGACTCGCCGTCGGCGGCGATCTGGCCGGCGATGAGGACCGAGACCCCGAGGACGGCGACCTCGAACGGGTTGAAGAAGAGCGTCATCTCGCGCCCGAAGAGCAGGGAGACGAAGACGAGGAGAGGCGCGACGAAGAGCGCGATCTGCTGGCTCGAGCCGAGCGAGATCGCAAGTGACAGCTCCATCCGGTTCTTCGCGGCGGTCGACACGGCGACGAGGTGCTCGGCCACGTTGCCGACGAGCGGGATGAGGACGATGCCGAGGAAGACCTCCGAGACGCCCGTGCGCCTCACGACGGGCTCGACTGCGCCGACGAGGAGCTCGGAGAGGACGACCGTCGCGAGGGTCGACCCGACGAGGACGGCCACCGCCTTGCGGAGGGTCCACGCGCCCTCCGGCGCTTCCCGGTGCGTCACGCCGACCTCGGGCGCGATCCCGCGCGAGGGCGTCGTGAGCGAGAAGACGAGCGACAGGACGTAGACGAGGATCAGGACGCACGCGATCCCGAGAGACAGCTTGTCGAGGAGCGGATCCGTCGAGACTCGGAGAGGAGCGGCAGGTGGTGCTGCACCTTGTGGACGACCTCGAAGAGCGTCGGGATCAGGAGGCCGATTACGGACAGCAGCATCATCGTCGAGGCCGTGCCCGCGGCCCTCGGGTCGAAGCGCTGGAGGCCGTTCTTGAGCCCCCCGACGAGGAGCGACAGGCCGAGGATCAGGAGGAGGTTTCCGAGGATCGAGCCCACGATCGACGCCTTCACGAGCTCGATCTTTCCGGCCCTCAGGGCGACGACCGTGATGATGAGCTCGGCGGCGTTCCCGAGGGTCGCGTTCAGGAGACCGCCCACGCGCTCGCCCGTCCGGTGCGCGAGCTGCTCCGTCGCCTCGCCCATCGCGCCCGCGAGCGGGAGGAGTCCGAGGCACGAGAAGGCAAAGACGAACGCCGGCGCGTGGAAGAGCCACTCGGCGGCGAGCGCGAGCGGGACGAACGCGAGGAAGTAGCGGAGGATCTTCACGCCGCGGCACGGGCGCGGGGCGGTCTCGCCATCCCGGCGATTCTACGGGTGCCCGATGGGCAGCTCGGCCGGGAACCGCACTTGACGGCGCGCCTCGAGGGAATTTCCGGAACACTCGCGGAGAGAGGCCGGTTCTTCTAGCATCCGGGCCCATCATGGAAAAAACGGTCGAAACCAGTGTGATCGCGGTCGTCGGTGCCGGGGCGATGGGGAGCGGCATCGCTCAGGTCGCGGCGACCTCGGGGTTCAGAGTCCGTCTATCCGACGTTTCGACCGCCGTCCTCGAAAAAGCCCTCGTCTCGATCCGGAAAAGTCTCGCGCGCCTCGTGAAGGCCGGGACGCTCACCGAGGCGCAGGCGGAGGGCGCGCTCTCGCGGATTTCGACCACGACAGACCCCTCCGAAGCGGTGCGAGAGGCGCAGGCGGTCATCGAGGCGGTGCCGGAGGACCTGGCGCTCAAGCTGGAGATCTTCCGCCGGCTCGATGGGGCGGCGCCTGGCAACGCTCTCCTCCTCTCCAACACCTCCGAGCTGTCGATCGCCGCGCTCGCGGCGGCGACGAATCGGAGGGATCGCGTCGCGGGGATGCACTGGTTCAACCCGCCGCCGCTGATGAAGCTGATCGAGATCGTCCGGGCGGAGGAGACGTCGGACGAGACCGTCGCGGCCGTCGAGGAGCTCTCCCGCCGGATGGGGAAAGAAACCGTCGTCTGCCGCGACGCCCGCGGGTTCATCACGTCGCGGGCGCTCGCGGCGCACGTCCTGGAGTGCTTCCGGATCGCCGAGGAGGGGATCGCGACGCCGAAGGACATCGACACGGCCATCCGCCTCGGCCTCAACTATCCGATGGGCCCGTTCGAGCTCGCGGACTACGTCGGGCTCGACATCCTCGCCGCCGCCGCGCGGGGACTGGCCGAGGCGCACGGGCCGCGCTTTGCGCCGCCGCGCCTTCTCCTCGAGCGAGTCGAGAAGGGGCACCTCGGCGTCAAGACGGGGAAGGGCTTTTACGACCATGGCTGAGACGGTTCTCGTTTCTTACGCGCGCACGGCTTTCGGAAAGTTCGGCGGCGCGCTGCGCGACATCCCCGGGGTGGAGCTGGCCGCCGCCGCGATCAAGGGCGCCCTCGTGCGCTCGAGCCTCGAACCGGTCGAGGTGGACGAGGTCTTCGGAGGCTGCTGCGCGCAGGCCGAGGCCGGCGTCATCGCGCCCGTCATCGCGCGGCGCGCGCTGATGAAGGCGGGTCTCGACGCCACCGTCCCGTCCCTGACGCTCGACCGCGCGTGCTGCTCGTCGATCGCGGCCCTCCAGATGGCCGATCGTGCGATCCGCGCAGGCGACGTCCGCGTCGCTGTCGTCTTCGGCGTCGAGAATCTCTCCCGGATCCCTCTCGTCGTCTCGCCTCGGGTGAGGTGGGGAACGCGTCTCGGCCCCGTGACGCTGGAGGACGCGCTCTACCGGATGGAGTACGCCGAGTTCGCGCCGGTGTCCGTGGACGCCGGTGAGGTGGCCGTGGAATTCGGCATCGGCCGGGAAGAGCAGGATGCCTGGGCGCTCAGGTCGCAGCGGATGTACGCGAGGGCGCTGGCAGAGGGGATCCCGAAAGAAGAGATCGTCCCGTTGACGCTGCCGGGCGGGAAAGTCTTCGAGGCCGACGAGCTCCCCAGGCCGGAGACGACGCTGGAGGCGCTCGGGAAACTGCCGACTGTTTACGGCTCGCCGACCGTCACGGCGGGAAACGCTCCCGGTCTCGACGCCGGGGCGGCGGCGCTCGTCGTCATGTCCGGGGCGGAGGCCCGTCGCCGCGAGGTGCGGCCGCTCGCCCGGCTCCTGTCGTATGCCGCCGTGGCGCTCCAACCGCGGCGCATGGCAGAGGCTCCCGCCGCGGCGGCCGAGTGCGCGCTTCTTCGAACGGGCCTGCCGCTCGCCTCCCTCGACCGAGTCGAGATCAACGAGGCTTTTGCGGCGGTGCCGCTCGTCTCGACGAAGAAACTCTCCCGGGATGATCCGGCGGCGCTCGCCGCGCTGCGTGAGAAGACGAATGCCGACGGCGGCGCGATCGCGATCGGGCACCCCGTCGGAGCCTCGGGCGCGCGGATCGTGGGGACGCTCGCGATGGCTCTCCGGCGGCGCGGGGGCGGGCGCGGACTCGCGGCGATCTGCGGAGGCCTCGCGCAGGGCGACGCCGCCGTGCTCGAGGCCGCCTCTTGAGGGCGAACTTCGGCCGTCCTCTCTCGGGAATCCGCATCGTCGACCTGACGTCGCTCCTGCCGGGCGGCATCGCGACGCGCCTTCTTGCGGATCTGGGCGCCGAGGTCGTCAAGGTGGAGCCGCCGGGGGGCGAAGCCGGACGCCGCTTCCCGCCGCTCGACGACGGCCTCAGCGTGTACTACCGCTTGACCGCGGGCGGCAAGAAGGTGCGCTTTTTCGACCTGAAGACCGCGAAGGGCCGCGCCGCTCTGGACCGTCTTCTCACGCGCACGGACGTCCTGATCCATTCGCTCAGGCCCGGCGCCGCCCGGAGGCTGACGCTCTCGGAGCGCGACGTCGCCGCACGGAATCCGAATCTCGTGCAGGTCCGCATCGCGGGCTTTCGCCGTTCGGAAAAGGCCGGTCACGACGCGAATTTTCTCGCCTCGTCGGGCCTCCTCGACCTGAACCGCGACGCGCGCGGCTGGCCGGTCATCCCCGGCTTCCAGATCCCGGACGTCGCGGGCGGGGCGTGGCCCGCGGTGGCCGCCGTCCTGACCGGCCTTCTCGAGCGGGAACGGACGGGCCGGGCCCGGGCGGTGACGGTGTCCCTCCACGAAGGAAGCCTCGCGCTGCTCTCGTTCGGCGCCGCCGAGTACCTCGCGACGGGAAGGGTGGAGAGCGGCGGCGCCCTCGTGACGGCCGAGCTCCACCCCTGCTACGGCCTCTACCCGACGAAGGACGGACGCCTTCTCGCGGTCGCCTGCATCGAGTCCAAGTTCTGGGCCGGGTTCTGCGCCGCCATCGGCGTGCCGGATCTCGTCCCGCTCCAGTACGCTTCGGGCGCGGCGGGACGAAGAGCCCGAAGGCGCCTCGCGGCGACGACGCGGCGCCGGACGTTCGCGGAATGGACCAAGCGCCTTGAGACTCTCGACGTCTGCGTCACGCCCGTCGCGACTCTCGCAGAGGCTGTGCGTGAGGAGCTCCGGCTCGAGAAGGGCCGTGGCGTCTTCCGCCGCGGCAGGGACGGGCGGTACGAGATCGTCCCGAGGATTCGCTGAATGAAGCCGCTCTTCGAGGATCTCAGGACGGAAGAGCAGCGAGCCCTGGCCTCGACGGTACGCCGCTTCGTGAAGGACGAGCTGAAGCCATACCTCGCTTCCTCTCCTGACGACGAGTTCCCACGCGCGCTTTTCTCGCGACTCTGCGCGATGGGCCTGGGGGGCATCCCGTTCCCGGCCGAATACGGCGGGGGAGGCGCGGACTACGCGACGTACGCGCTCGTCCTCGAGGAGCTGGCCGTCGCCGGCGGCGCGCTCGCGGGCAGCCTTTCCGTCCACGGCCTGCCGCAGCTCATCCTGAACCGGTTCGGAACCGAAGAGCAGAAGCGCCGGTACCTGCCGCGCCTGGCCGGCGGGGAGCTGCTCGGGGCCTTCGCCCTGACCGAGCCCGAGACGGGCTCCGACGCCGCGGCGATCGCGACGCGCGCGGCGCCCGGCGCCGAGGGCTTCCTGATCAGCGGGAGCAAAGCCTGGATCACGCACTCGACGGTGGCCGACCTATTCGTCGTCTTCGCCCGGACCGGCGAGAAGGAGATCTCCGCGTTCCTCGTCGAGAAGACCACACCGGGCCTTACGCCCCTTCCGCCCGAGAGAAAGACGGGACTCCGGCGATCGCCGACCGGCGGGCTTTCGCTCGCGGGCGTTCGCGTGCCGGCGGCCGCGCTCGTGGGCAGGCCGGGGGACGGCCTCGGAATCGCACTGACCGCCCTCGACTCGGGGCGCATCACGATCGGAGCCCTCGCGGTCGGGCTCTGCCGGGGAGCTCTCGACGCAGCGCTCGGCTACGTGAGGACGCGGAGGGCCTTCGGCCGTCCGCTCGAGAAGAACGACGTCGTGAGGGCGCGCGTCGCGGAGATGGCGGCGCGCACGGAAGCGGCGGCCGCCCTCGTGCGCGAGGCCGCGCGCCTTCGCGACTCGGACCTGCCGTTCTCGGCCGCGGCCGCGGCGGCGAAGCTCGTCGCCACCGACACGGCTCTCTTCGTGACCGCCGAGGCGGTTCAGCTCTGCGGGGCGACCGGTGTGTCCGAGGAGTTCCCCGCCATCCACCTCTTCAACGACGCGAAGATCGCGCAGATCGTCGAAGGCGCCAACGACGTGCAGCGGTTGGTTCTGGCGCGCGCGCTCCTCGCCTGAGGAGGCCGGAAAGGAATCGGGATGCGCGGGCTGATGCAGCACGATCCGCTGATCGTCAACCGGATCCTCGAGCGCGCGGTGACGCTCTTTCCGCGGCAGGAGATCGTCACCTTTGCGAAGGGCGGCGTTCACCGGGAGACGTTCGCGGCGTTCGGCGCTCGCGTTTCGCGCCTGGCCTCCGCGCTCGCGGCACTCGGCGTCGTGCCGGGAGACCGCGTCGCGACGTTCGCCTTCAACACGTTCCGGCACCAGGAGCTCTACTGCGCGGTGCCGTGCATGGGGGCGGTGCTCCACACGCTGAACATCCGGCTCCACGCGGATCAGACCGCCTGGATCGCGAACCACGCCGGAGACCGCGTCGTCTTCGTCGACGCACCGCTCCTCCCGGCCTTCGCCGCCGTCGCACCGCAGCTCACGTCGGTGAAGCACGTCGTCGTCATGGGCGAGGCGGACACGAGCCCGATCCCCTCCAGCCGCGACTACGAGGAGCTCCTCGCCGCCGCCGCCCCGGAATACTCCTGGCCCGAGCCGGACGAGAACGACGCCGCCGCGATGTGCTACACGAGCGGTACGACGGGCAACCCAAAGGGCGTCGTCTACTCGCATCGGTCGACGGTCCTGCACGCGACGATGGTGAACCTCGCGAGCTGTCTCGGTCTGACGGACCGGGACGCCGTGCTTCCGGTCGTCCCGATGTTTCATGCGAACGCCTGGGGCCTCCCGTACGCCACGTTGATCGCGGGCTCGAGGATCGTTTTCGCCGGCGCCGCCAGCGCCGACCCTGCGGCCCTCGTCGGCCTGATCCAGAGCGAGCGCGTGACGGTGACGGCCGGCGTCCCGACGGTGTGGACCGGCCTTCTCCACTACCTCGAGACGACGCGGTGCGACCTGTCTTCTCTTCGGCTCGTCACGGTCGGCGGCTCCGCGACGTCCGTCTCGATGATCGAGCGGTTCAAGAGGCTCGCGGGCGTCGACGTCGTGCAGGGGTGGGGAATGACCGAGACCGGACCGGTCGCGTCGCTCTCGTGTCCGACGGCCGAGATCCGGGAGCGTCCCGAGGCCGAAGAGGTCCGGATGCGGGCCCGACAGGGCCGGGTCGTCCCCGGCATCAGGTTCCGCGTCGTCTCTCCGGAGGGCCGCGTCGCGCCGTGGGACGACGAGACGAAGGGAGAGCTCGAGGTGAAGGGAAACTGGGTCGCCCGGTCGTACTACAACGACGAGAAGTCGGCGGAGCGATTCGACGACGGCTGGCTCCGGACCGGAGACATCGCCGTCGTCGACGCCGGGGGGTCGATCCGGATCATCGATCGCGCGAAGGATCTCGTGAAGTCCGGGGGCGAGTGGATCTCGAGCGTCGACCTCGAGCTGGAGCTCGCCGGACACCCTTCGGTCCTCGAGGCGGCGGTGATCGGCGTTCCCGACGAGAAGTGGGACGAGCGTCCTCTCGCCTGCGTCGTCGTGAAGCCGGGGGCCCGGGCGACGCAGGACGAATTGCGGACGTTTCTCGCCTCGAGGGTGCCGAAGTGGTGGCTGCCCGACGAGATCGTCTTCGTGGCCGAGCTGCCGAAGACGAGCGTCGGAAAGCTCGACAAGAAGGTTCTCAGGCAGCGATACCGGGAGCGCCCGTCACCGGGGGCGTGATCCGCCGCCTCCCGCCTAGAGCTCCTCGAGCGTGCGCTCGATGCGCTTGCAGATGGTCTTGAGCACCTTGATGCGCGCGAATTTCTTGTCGTTCGCCTCCACGAGCGTCCAGGGCGTGCTCGCCGTCGACGTGCGCTCGATCATGTCGGCTGCCGCCGACTGGTAAAGGTCCCATTTCTCGCGGTTGCGCCAGTCCTCGGCCGTGATCTTGAAGCGCTTGAAGCGCATGCGCTCGCGCTCTTTGAACCGCCTGAGCTGCTCCTCGCGGGAGATCTGCATCCAGAACTTGCACAGCACGGTCGCCGAGCGCTCGAGCTGCTCCTCGAAATCGTTGATCTCCGAGTACGCGCGGAGCCAGTCGGCCTCCGCGCAGAAGCCCTCGATGCGCTCGACGAGCACGCGCCCGTACCAGGTACGGTCGTAGATCGTGACCCGGCCCTTGCGCGGCAGGTTGCGCCAGAATCGCCACAGATAGGGCTGAGCGCGTTCCTCGTCGGTAGGCGCGGCCACCGGGATCACGTTGTAGTGGCGCGCGTCGAGGCCGGCGGTGACGCGGCGAATGGTGCTGCCCTTGCCCGCCGCGTCCATGCCCTCGAACGCCAGGGCGACGGAGAGCCGCGGGAACTTCGGGTGGCGCGCGAGGAGGTTGAGGCGACCCTGCCAGGTCCTGAGGTCGGTCTTGTACGCCTTTTCGGTGAGGGCCTTGGAGAGATCGAGCTCGGTGAGAACGTCGCGCTTGTCGATCGGGTGGACGATCGGCGCCGCCTTCGAATCAGGGCGGCCTCGCCCGGGCGGTGCGTCGAGGCGCTTTTTCATCGCGCCGAGCAGCGCCCTGCCCACCGTGAGGGAACGGTACGGCGGATCCGCGCCCTCGACCACGATCCACGGGGCGTCCGCGGTGCTGGTCGCGCGCAGAGTTTCCCCGGAGATCCTGTAGAAGCGGTCGTACCTCTTGAAGAAGTCCCAGTCGCGCTTGGTCACGCGCCAGCGCGTCTCGGGAGCGGAGCGGAGGGCCTTCAGCCGCTTTCTCTGTGCCTCCTTGGAGAGATGAAACCAGAACTTGACGATCAGCGCGCCCTCGTCGGCGAGCATCTTCTCGAAGCGGTTGATCTCCTCGATCGACCGCAGCAAGCCGGCACGGCCCGTGTTCCGGAAGACGCGGTCGATGATCGGCGCCGTGTACCAGGAGCCGAACAGAATCCCGATCTTTCCCTTCGGAGGCAGCGCGCGCCAGTAGCGCCACATCGGGGGGCGATCGCGCTCCTCGTCCGAGGGCGTGTCGAAGGCGTGCGTGAGGATGTGGCGCGGGTCCATCCACTCGTTGAGCAGGTTGACGGTCTCGCCCTTTCCCGCCCCTCGCACCCCCGAGATCAGGATGATCACCGGGAACGTGCCGTCTTCCTTCAGGCGGTACTGGACGTCCAGCAGGTCGGAGCGCAGCTTCGGCACCGCGCGGTTGAAAGCGGACTTCGCGATCGTGTGACCAAGCTCCGCGGTCTCGAACATGCGCTAAGGCCCGTCTCCGAACCTGTCAGCCGTCATGGCTTCCGGCTGACGGCGACCAGGGCTTCCTTCACGCGTTCCTTCGTCATGGGCATCTCGTAGAGGCGGGCGCCGGTGGCGTCGAAGACGGCGTTCGCCACGGCCGCCCCCACCGGGACGATCGCCGGTTCGCCTCCTCCCTGCGGGGTCAGCTCGTCGTTCTTGACGAGGACGGTCTCGATCTCGGGCATCCCAGAGAAGCGCGGCAGCTCGTACGTGCCGAAGTTCCTGGTCAGGATCCGGCCGCCGTTGAAACGGACCTCCTCCGACAGCGTGTAGCCGAGGCCCATCATGATGCAGCCTTCCATCTGCATCTTTGCGCCGTCGGGATTGATCACGACGCCCATGTCCTGGGCACAGACGATTCGGCCGACCTTCACCCTTCCGGTGGACGCGTCCACCCTCACCTCGGCCATCAGAGCCACATACGTCCCGGCGTCAATTCCGCAGGCCACGCCGACGCCGCGGCGGCTCGGTCCCACTGCCTTCTTCCACCCGAACCGCCCTGCAGCCGTTTCGAGGACGCGGCGCATCCTCTTGTCGGAGGTGTTGAACAGGCGGAATTCGAGCGGATCGACCTTCGCCTTCGCCGCCATCGCGTCGATCTGCGATTCCCGAGCGAAGACGTTGATATTGGCCCCCGGTGCGCGCCACGGCCCCGTGGCGAAGAGATGCATCTTCGGCGTGTCGCTTCCCCACCGCCCGTACGTCCGAATCAGGTTGTTCGGGACGTCGTAGAACTGCTCGGCGCTTCGCGAGCCGGCGGCGTAGACCTGGTAGTCCCACAGACAGATCCGGCCCGCGCCGTCGATTCCCGACCGGATTCGGACGACGGCCGCCGGCCGGAACGAGTCGAGGAAGAACTCCTCGGCCCGGCTCCAGCACACCTGGACCGGCTTGCCGGCCGCCTTCGCCAGCTTCGCCGCCTCGATCGCCTGGAGGCCGCCGCCGCTCTTGCCGCCGAAGCCGCCGCCCACGAAGGGCGTGATGACGCGAACGTTCTCCTTCGCGAAGCCGATGGCCTGCGCGATCGCCTGCTGGTTCGGGAACGGGGTCTGCGTGGACGGCCAGACCGTCATCATCCCGCCTTCGAGCCGGGCCAGGGCGGTGTGGGTCTCGATTGCGGCGTGCGCGCCGTACCCATTCAGGTACTTTCCTTCGAAGAGCGAGACGGATTTCTTCTCTCCCTCGGCGAGATCCCCTTTCTTCTCCCTCTCCTCGCCCGCGCCCGCGACCTCGAGGAGATGGGCGAAGACGGACTTGTCGTCGAACGCCGGCGCGGGCGGATCGAAATCGGCCTTGACGAGGCCGAGCGCTTTCTCCGCGGCTTCGGGATCGGCGTGAAGCACGGCGACCAAGCCGCCCTCGTTGACGACGACGACTCCCGGCTGACGTGCCGCGGCCGACGTGTCGACTCTCTTCAGCGTGGCGCCGTGGGCGGGCGGGCGGAGGATCTTCGCGTAGAGCATTCCCGGCAGGCGGATGTCCCCGGCGTACTGGGCCTTGCCCGTCACCTTCGCCCGCGCGTCCCGGCGCTTCTCCGGCCTTCCCATCACGCGGAACTCGGAGACGGACTTCGTGACCGCCTTCCCGTCCAGCTTGCGAACGATCTTCTGTCCCTTGGCGAGCTGGCCGAACGTGACCCGGGTCGTTCGGTCGGAGGCGAGGAAGACCACTCCGTTCTCGGCGCGGAGCGTCTCCGGCGGCGTCTTGAGGTGCTCCGAGGCCAGCGTGACGAGGACGGCTTTCGCTTCTGCCGCCGCGGCTCTCAGGGCCGGACCGAAGAACCGGGTCGACATCGAGCCGTACGTTCCCATGTCGAACGGGCACAGAGCCGTATCTCCCATGACCATGTCGATTGAATCCAGGGGCACGGCGAGCTCGTCGGCCGCCATCTGTGCGAGAGACGTGACGACGCCTTGCCCCATTTCGATCTTCCCGGAATAGATCGTGACCCGGCCGTCGCCGGCGATTCTCAGATAGGCGTTGAAGTCGGTGGGGTAGCCTCTCGTGCGGGTTTCCTGCGCGAAAAGGTCCGACAGGTCTGCGTTGAAGAGGACGATGATCCCCCCGCCGAGAAGCCGGATGAAGTCGCGGCGGTGGAGGGACCGTCCTGAACGGAGAAGCGTCGGTGCGGCGGCGGTTGAGGTGTCGTCTGACATGGCACGCCTACGCGCGGGTGGAAACCTGTTCGATGGCCTGGACGATTCGATGATGGGCGGCGCAGCGACACAGGTTGTCTTCCATTCCCGCGCGGATCTGGCTGCGGCTGGGCTTCGGCGTCTTGAGAAGGAGGGCGTAGGCATTCATGATCATTCCGGGCGTGCAGAAGCCGCACTGCAACCCCCCGGTGTCCGCGAACGCCTCCTGGAGCGGGTGGAGCTTTCCGTTCCGTGCCAGGCCCTCGATCGTCGTGACGTCCTTGCCGCGGACGGCCTTCACCGGTACTTGACACGACCTCACCGCCTCCTTGCCTACGACCACGGTGCAGGCGCCGCAATAGCTCTCCCCACACCCGAACTTCGTCCCCGTGAGGCCGAGGTCGGTGCGCAGCACCCACAAGAGCGTTCGATCCCCATCCACGTCCAGCTGGATGGGCTTGCCGTTGAGCCGAAGCGAGATGAGGTCTTTCATCGGAATCCTCGCCTTTCCGGGGCTGCGGCGGCGACCCCGATCGTCACCGGTCGACACTTGTTCCGCGCCTCACCTCGATCATAGCGAGAATCCAGACCGTCGAGGCGGACCGAACCTACGTTGAAGCCTCGACATACAATCCCCGCAGACCTCCATGGCGCTCGCAGCGGGACAGAGACTTGGCCCTTACGAGATCCTCGCGCCTCTGGGCGCCGGAGGGATGGGCGAGGTGTATCGCGCGCGAGACTCCCGCTTGCGGCGCGACGTGGCGATCAAGGTGCTCCCGCCGGAGCTTGCGACCGATCCCGACCGTAACCAGCGGTTCGAGCAGGAGGCGCGTGCGGCCTCCGGTCTGAATCACCACAACATCGTGACGATCCACGACATCGGGTCCTCAGACTCCACGGTCTTCATCGCCATGGAGCTCGTCGAGGGGAAGACCCTGCGGGAAATCCTGCTGACGGGAGCGCTGCCGACCAGGCGTTTGCTCGACATCGCCTGCCAGATCGCCGACGGGCTCGCCAAGGCGCACTCCGCCGGGATCGTCCACCGGGATCTGAAGCCCGAAAACGTCATGGTCTCGAAGGACGGAGTCGTCAAGATCCTCGACTTCGGCCTCGCGAAGCTCCTGAAGAACCAGCCCGGGGAAGGCACCGACGTCCCGACCGCGACGCGCGCCGGCACCGTGATGGGGACCGTCGGGTACATGTCCCCGGAGCAGGCGAGCGGCAGGCCCCTCGACTTTCGATCGGACCAGTTCTCCCTCGGATCGATCTTCTACGAAATGGCGACCGGCAAGCGCGCGTTCGAGCGCTCGACGAACGCGGAGACCCTCACCGCGATCATTCGCGAGGAGGCCGAGCCCGTCGAGCGGCTGAACGCGAGCGTCCCCGGGCCCTTCCGCTGGCTGGTCGAGCGCTGCCTTCAGAAAGACCCGGAGGAGCGCTATGCCTCGACTCGCGATCTCGCCCGCGACCTGAAAAGCATGCGGGAGCACCTGTCCGACGCGTCCTTTTCCGCATCCGGGGAGGTTTCGCGCGGCGAGGGCGCTGCCCCGCCGATCCTCCGGCGGCGCGGACCCATGCTGGCGATTTTTGCGGCTGCTCTTCTCGCGGCGCTCGCGACCGGAGCGCTTCTCCAGAAGCGCTTCACAAGGACCTCACCACCCTCCTACCAGCAGATCACGTTCGGCAGCGGCACGATCCGGTCGGCGCGCTTCGCGCCGGACGGGCAGACGATCGTCTTCAGCGCCGGCTGGGACGGCACCCTGCTCAAGCTCTTCCTCAAGCACCCGTCCAGCCCCGACTCGTTGCCGCTGGCGCTCCCCAGCGCCAACCTGCTCGGGATCTCGCCTTCGGGAGAGATGGCCATCGCGGTCGACTGCCGATCGAACCACCCGGGAGTCTGCGCGGGGACGCTGGCGCGCGCCGCGCTGACCGGCGGGTCGCCCCGGGACGTGGCGGAAGGAATCCAGGAAGTCGACTGGGCCCCGGACGGAACGACGATGCTCGTCGTGCGCGACGTCGGCGGAAAGTCCCGCATCGAGTTCCCGATGGGCAAGGTCCTCTACGAGACCTCGGGCCACGTCAGCTACGCGCGGCTGTCGCCGAACGGCGACCGGGTCGCCTTCCTCGATCACGCATTTCCGCTCGACGACGCGGGCACGGTCGCCGTCATCGACCTGGCGGGAAAGAAGACGAAGCTCACCGGCCAGTGGGCGAGCGAGCACGGACTCGCCTGGGCCCCCTCGGGGCGGGAGGTCTGGTTCACGGCCACGGAGGCCGGCGCGAACCGCTCCCTCTACGCGGTGACGCTCTCGGGGCGGCTGCGCGTCGTGACGCGTGTGCCCGGGGGCCTGAAGCTCCACGACATCGCGCGCACCGGAAAGGTCCTTCTCACTCGCGAGAGCCCCCGCGTCGGGATCCTCGGAATGCTCCAGGGAGACGCGCGGGAAGGCGACATGTCGTTCCTCGACTACTCGTTCGCGGCCGACCTCTCGGCCGACGCCCGCCTGCTCCTGTTCGACGAGGAAGGAGAGGCAGGAGGCGCGAACTACACCGTGTACCTGCGCAAATCCGACCACTCCCCCGTGACCCGGCTGGGCGAGGGGAACGCGCTCGCCCTTTCACCGGACGGCAAGTGGGCGCTCTCGATCCTTCCGCTCCCCAATTCCCCCTTCCGTCTTCTGCCGACCGGAACCGGGGACCCCAGGGAGCTGGCGCTTCCGGGCCTCGGCGCGGAGCAGGCCGCCTCGTGGTTCGCCGACAGCAAGCGAATCCTCTTTGCGGCGAGCGAGCCCGGTCACGGCGTGCGCCTCTTCGTGCTGGAGATCGACGGGGGAAAGCCGCGGCCCGTCACGCCGGAGGGGATCTCGACCGCGCTCCCCGGTTTTGCGGTGTCTCCCGACGGAAAGTCCGTCGCGGCGGTCGGGCCGGAGCAGAAAGGCGCGATCTACCCCGTGGAGGGAGGCGAGGCGAGGCCGCTGCCGGGCCTTCTTCCCGGTGAGTTCCCCCTGCGGTTCTCGCCGGACGGGCGCTCGCTGTACGTCTGGAAGCGCGGGGACCTGCCCGCGCGCGTCACGCGCATCGACCTCTGGACGGGCAAGCGCGAGGTCTGGAGAGATCTGCTCCCGGCTGACCCGGCGGGTGTCGAGCGTGTCTCGAACGTCCTCGTCACGCCGGACGCAAAGGGATACGCCTACTGCTACGCGCGGCTGCTGTCGGACCTCTTCGTCGTCGAGGGCCTGAAGTAGTCCGCGAACGTCCGGGCCGGTCTCCTGGATCGAAGCGGTTACACGATGGCTCGTGTCGGGATTCCAGTTCGCACGTCCAGGAGACCGGTCAGGTTCGCAGCCGGTTACTTCTTGGGCTCCGCCTTCTTCTCCTCCGCCGGCACGAGATCGAACTTCCCGCTCACGACCGCGAAGATGACGCACCCGCCGGCACTCCCGGCGTCGCACCCCGTCACGTGCTTCACCGTGTGGGGCTCGTACTCGTAGGAGCCGGGCGGGAGCTTTCTCTCGGGCCCGCCCTCCGTTGCCGCGATCATCGTCCCCGAGACGACCGCGAAGCGGATGTCCGACGAGTGCGTGTGGAGCGGCGCCGTGAAGCCCGGCTTGAACTTGTGGAAGGCGCCATGGGGTCCCTTGCCCGGATCGCCCCAGAGCACCGCCACCATGACCTCGGGGTTGGAGGGATTGGGGACCCATTTCAGCTCGTCCGGAGTCATGGTCACGAGCGTGGCGTGCTTGGCGGCGGGTTTCGCCTTTGCCGCGCCGGCTTTCGCTTCCTCCGCGAGAGCCCCGGAGGAGAAGAGGACGACCACAGAAGCCACAAGAATGCCTTTGAGCAGGTTTTTCACGACGTGCCTCCTTTTGAGACTGAATATCACACGCGAACGTGATCCGCTACTGGTCCTCGACGTCTCCGGCGATTTCAGGGGACGCCCCTCCGGCGATAATCCGCGGGCCCCGGGCCGTCCTCGCCGCCGTTTTGAGCGGGGCGCGTCGGCCTTTCCATGCAGGGCGGTAGAATCGCGGAAAAGGTGGACACATGTCGCTTTTCATTAAGTTCAACCTGATACTGATTCTCGTTTTCGCGGTCGCGCTCGTTCCGGCGGGCTACATCTCGAGCAGCCTGCTCCAGAAAAACGCACGGACGCAGATCGTCCAGAACGCGCGGATCATGATGGAGACGGCATTGGCGACGCGGGGCTACACGGTCAAGCAGATCAAACCCCTCCTGGCGCCGCGCCTCGCGGACGAGTTCCTCCCGCAGTCGGTCCCCGCCTACTCGGCGACGGAGATCTTCAATTACCTGCGCGCGAGCAATCCCGAGTACACGTACAAGGAAGCCACGCTCAACCCGACGAACCCGCGCGACCGGACGGTCGACTGGGAGGCGGACATCGTGAACGCGTTCCGCGCGAACGAGAAGCTCACCGAGCTCATCGGGGAGCGCGACGCTTCCCTCGGGCGCGCGCTGTACCTCGCGCACCCCATCAAGATCACCGACGCGGGCTGCCTTTCGTGCCACACGACGCCGGACGTGGCTCCGGCGTCGGTCGTGAAGGCCTACGGCACGAGCGGCGGATACGGGTGGAAGCTGAACGAGATCATCGGGGCGCAGATCGTCTCGGTGCCGATGGCCGTTCCGATCGGCCTCGCGAACACCGCGTTCAAGACTCTCCTCGGCTCCCTGATCGCGGTCTTCGCGAGCATCCTCGTCGTTCTCAACGTCCTTCTGACGCTCGTCGTGATCCGGCCGATCAAGCGTCTGTCGCAGATGGCGGACCAGGTGTCGACCGGCGACCTGGACGTGCCCGAGGTGACCGTGAAGGGCTCGGACGAGGTCGCGGTGCTGTCCGGGTCCTTCAACCGGATGCGGATCAGCCTGACGAAGGCCCTCAAGATGCTCGAAGGCGAGTAGGGCCGGACGTCCACGGATGGCGGACAAGATCCTCTCCGGCACCCGCTTCGGCGATTACGAGATCCTGGAGGAGCTCGGTGCTGGAGGAATGGGGAAGGTCTACCGCGCGCGGGATCTCACGCTCGACCGGCTCGTCGCGCTCAAGACGCTCGCCCGCGAGCTCTCGGCGGACGCGGACTACGTGCAGCGCTTCCTCAAGGAGGCGCGCGCGGCCGCGCGGCTGAACCACCCGAACATCGTCCAGATCTACGACTTCGGGTGCGTGGACTCGATCTACTACCTCGCGATGGAGTTCGTGGACGGGCATTCGCTTGGAACGTATCTCAAGCGCGGCCATTTCAGCGAGGCGGAATCCATCCAGATCATCCGGCACGCCTGCCGTGCGCTGTCCATCGCGCACGCCGACGGGATCGTCCATCGCGACATCAAGCCCGACAACCTGATGCTGACGAGTCGCGGCGACGTGAAGCTCGTGGACCTGGGCATCGCCAAGCGTCTCGACGAGGAGGTGTCGCTCACGCAGACGGGCCAGGCGATCGGGACTCCTCATTACATCTCGCCCGAGCAGATCCGGGGACAGAGGGACATCGACGCCCGCGCCGACATCTATTCGCTCGGCGCGACGCTCTACCACCTCCTCACGGGGCACACGCCCTACCCGGGATCGTCCGGTCCCATCGTCATGTCGATGCATCTCGTCGAGCCGCTGCCGGACCCGCGCCGCTTCGAGACATCCCTCACGGACGGCGTTTGCCGCGTCGTGCGCAAAATGATGGCGAAAAGCCGCGACGAGAGGTACCTGGACGTCTATGCGCTCGACCTGGACCTGTATCGCCTGCAGTGCGGGGAGATGCCGCAGCCGGACGAGCAGGCCGGTGCGGCCGCCGGGGGGCACGCGAGACACGGGGAGTCGCACGCCTCTCCGGCCTTCGTCCCGGCGACGGCGGGCTCGTTCGACTCGGGCGTCTTGAACCGGATCGAGGACAGTCTCGCGGCCGTCGTCGGCCCGATGGCGAAGGTCCTCGTCCGCAGGACCGCTCGCAACGCACCGACTTACGAGGCCCTCTGCGGCGCGCTCGCGGATCAGGTTTCCGATCCGCGTGCGCGTGACACCTTCCTGTCGAAGTGTCTCCGCGCGGCGCGCACGCCCGCGGGTCCAGGCGGGGCCGGCCGCATGACACCCACGCCGGCTCACAAGAGCAGCGAGGCGCCGACGGAGCTTCGAGGCGCCGGCCCGTCCGCCGCCTCCTCCGGGCCCACGCGCCCCTTCACCCCCGGAGCCTCCGCCGGACCCGGCTCCGCCTCGAGGTCGGTCGTTCTGTCCGAGCAGGACCTCCACTTCGTGGAAACCGAGCTCGCGCGGCAGATCGGCCCGCTTGCGCGAATCGTCGTGAAACGCGCGGCGAAAGGCGCGGGCACCCTCGCCGACCTCATGGCGAAACTGGAGCTCGAGATCCCGACGGACGAGAGCCGCCGCGCCTTCCGCGAGGTGATGAGAAAGCGGTTCCGGTAGGACCTTGGACGGCTGCTCGCTCGTGACCGAAATTACCACTTGACGGACCTTCGAGAGGTGGCCACCTTGGGTAGCGTTACTGTTACTGTCAACATGGAGGCCGCCGCCTGAGCGGGTTTGCACCCCACGAGAAGGCCGTGACGATTCTGGAGGCCGACTGGGGCGGACCGCTACTCAAGGAGGGGATCATGAAGTTCTCATGGCGCTCTCTTACTCTGTTACTTGTACTTGCGGGATCGCTCATCGCTGCGCGACCCGCTGCGGCACTCCCCGCCTGCTACAGCACCACTTGCGTAGAGTGTGACTGGGACCCCGATGGGTGGGAATACTGCAAGACCGTCTCATACAGTGCGCATTGCATGTGCTACTTCCGGCAGGGAATCTGCCACGCTTACGAGTACTGCTCGAGCACTTACTAATTTAAGAAGCTCCTTCACATGGCCTTCGGGATTCGACTTCTGAGTCTCGCTGCCCTTCTCGGAATCGTGCCGGCGCGAGCTACAACCCTCACCGTAACATTCCGTGGCGCTCGGGTCGCAGATCGAGGTTCCCTCGAGCTCGTCGCGCGGCGCGCCGATGGTCACGGCGCGCCGCTTTCAATTCCTCTACCCTTGAAGGTTGAGGACCCACGAGGGGTCGTTCGGACGGAGATCGATTTGTCCGAGGGCTCTTGGGTCCTCAGCGCCGAATCGCAGATATTTTGGGCGCCAGCGATTTCGCTCGTCGTCCCAAAGGTCCACGACGTCGCGTTGGACGTATGGCCCGCAACAACCATTCGAGGAGCGGCGGCCTTTGCAGAAAAGGGAACGGTCGCGACCGAGTTGCTCGTTCGATTCCGCGCCTCGGACACTGCTCGACCACAGGGTCCGACCCCGGAAGGCACTATTACATGTCCGATCGCCGGCGAGCGATTCGCCTGCACGCTCCCCGCGGTCGAACTCGACTTCAGCGTGCGCGTCCGCGGTCACGTCAGCCACTTCTTCTGGGCAGTCCGGCTCACCCCGGAAAAGCCTTATGATATCGGGACGCTTCTCTTTCGGCGCGGCGCATCCCTCGCGGGCCGTGTCACTTCGACGGACAAGGATGCACCGCGCCCGGGGGCCTGCCGCGTGAGCCTGCAACCGCTAGAGCAGGGGACGGGGAGCGACCGCGAGGCATCACGTCGGGCTTTCACCGGTTCCTCGGCCTCGGTCAATGACAAGGGCTTCTTCCACTTTGAAGTCGTCCCGCCGGGGGAGTACGTTCTTCGCGCCGTTCAGGAAGGCTTCGTGCCGGCCCAGGCTCACGTCACCATCGTCGAAGGGACTGAGTCGTCGCTGAAGCAGCCCCTCTCCCTCTCACGACCTTTGACGCTCGAAGTGCTCGTTGTGCCGCCTCAGGACGGGGATGGTAAGCCATGGAGCTTGCAGCTCCTCGAATTCGCACCCGACGATCGTACCTTCGACATCGCCGCCGATCTCCCCGTAGCGTGGAACGGTATCTGGAAATGGGACCGAGCGGGAGGTGCCCGCAAGTACCGTCTTCGCCTCAAGAGTTCGCGTGACGACTTCTGGTACATGGACGATGACGCTTTTGAAATGCCGAGCGGCCCTCTCCAACGGCGATTGGAGGTCTCAATCGAGCGACTTCACGGGACCCTCAAGCTCGGGCGACGACCAGTCGCCGCTCGCGTCGTGTTTGGAACCGACCGAGGTCCCGTCTCCGTTCCGTTCCTTGCCAACGAAAACGGACGCTTCAGCGGCGCGGTGCCGCACCTCGGCCGATGGGAGGTTCTCGTCGATCTCGACGCCCCTCGCATCCGGCGCGTCCTGAGTGTAGAGATCGCTCAGCCAGCGCCGTCCTCCGACGCCGAGGTCGACCTCCTCCTTCCGAACCACGCTCTCGACGTAGAACTTGTCGACGAGCAGGGCGCGCCAGTCACCCGGTTGACGCTGCTCAACATTCAACGTCTCGGCAAAAGAGAGTTCGTTCAACATCGCATAGAGGGAGGCGCCTTCCACGCGGAGGGCCTCGACGTCGATCATTACATGGTCTCCGCCGAAGCGCATGACCTCGCCAGCGACGGGTACGAGGTCGAGATCCCTGAAGAAGGAAGCCCCGACCCGCTCACGATCGTGCTCAAAAAGCTCCTCTCCATCCGGGGAAGAGTCGTGTCCCCCTCTGGCACTGGAGTGATCGGCGCGACCGTGAAGATACTCCCGACGCCAGCTTTTCCCACCCAAACCGGCTGGACGTCCACGACCGACGCGGAGGGCCGCTTCGAGTTGGGCGCCCGCCCGGACCTTCCCCGAATTTGCGCTGTCGTCCTCCCGCCTGGTTTTGGGGCACGTATGCTAACGCTGGAGCCCTCGACCGAAGAACAACTCGTCTCCGTCGATCAGAACACCGGTACGTTAGACATTACTCAGCCACAGTCTGGATTTTCGAGGCTCAGCCTTCTTTTTCGAGGAGCCTGCTTTTGGTATCCCGGGGCCTTCGCTTCCGTACTTGGCGGTGTCCGCGAAGAAAAGGGCACCACGTTGCGCTTTACGGTCCCGCGGATGGAGCCAGGGGCGTACGCACTCTGTACGATTGATCGTCCCACGCTTGCCACCTTCTCGGCCGAACCGCCCTCCTCTACAGCATGCGTCACCGGAGTGCTTGCGCCCTTCGGCACCCTCGAACTCCGGAAGTAGGCGCTCTTCGTCCATCGCAGAGCGAGACGCACGATAAGGACCCATCAGGCTTCCACGGGATTTTGCTTCGCGTCTTGCAAACGGTCAGGCGGACCCCGAGCGTTTCGCCGGTCTCGTGCTGACGCCGTGCTGAACCAGCACGATCACTTCGTCATCCGTTAACGGGAAGGCGATGCCAGGGTCGCTTTAGGGAGCCTTGGGCCGTGGTGAAGAAAGGGCTGCCGGCACTTGAGGAATGGTGATATCAGGGATTCTCGCGAGACCCGATGACAGCTGCTGATACGACTTAAGGCAGGTCTCGAATTCCGACTCGGACACCTCAAGGAGTCTCGAACGCTCGGCCTTGTCGCTACGCCCCCCCGTACTGACGAAGGCCAGTTTCACTCCAAACTCGAAGATCCGGCGCAGCTCCACCCCTTCCTTGGTCGAAACGAAACCAGACTGATCCGTGTCAGCGGCACGGCGCAAGACCGCGAGCACCGGCGCGGTCTTGCGGCGGGACGCCTCGCGCGCGAGCGAGAGCTCCTCAGGTGACATGCCAGGTTTGAAGCAGAAAGCGTTGGAATAGCGGGCACCGACCTGCAGGCTTTCGGCGTCCTCCTGGAACGTGAGGATCGTTTCACCGACGAGAATTCTGGCGATGATGTCGAGATTCCCGCGGGCTGATTCAGTAGCGCCCGAGCGTTGGATCTCTTCGATGTAGTCGGCCAAGTCACATGGGAGCGAGGGGACCTGGGCCAGAAACAGGAGCGCCGGAATCACCGGAAAGAGAGGCATTGGCGCGACCCTCCTTCAGGGGAACATACGTTCGGGGCCCGCAATTCGTCTAGACGTACATCGTTCGATGAAGCTGGCACCAAGTCACCCTTGGCAATCCCTTTCGACGTACTGATCCCCCAGATGGCGGGCTGTCGTGCCGCATCTTCTCCGAATGAACCGCGCGAACGTCTGGGAGGAGCTGAAGCCGAGCTGGCGGGCGACGTCCCCGACGAGCAGGCCGGAGCGCAGCAGAGCCTTAGCGCCTGCAACTGTCAGGATGGCTCGAAACTCGTGCAGGGAGATGCCCTTCTTCGCACAGATTCTCCTGAAGGTTCTCGGCGACACCTTGAAATACCGCGCCAGGCCCGATGCACCGCGCTGAATCAGTATGGCTACCTCGTCATCCGTTAGCGCGAAGACGGCTTCCGGGTCATGAAGCTGAGCGATCAGACGCCGGCGTTTGGCAGGGAGGATGTCCTTTTCCATAGCGTCAGACGCTCGCCGGCTTTCGGGGCAGATGGATCGTCGCGGTCGTGCCGCGGCCCGGAGTGCTGTCGAGCCACAGGTAGCCGCGGCTGTTCTTGACGATTCCGTAGGCGGTCGACAAGCCCAGCCCGCTTCCCGCCGCGTCGGACTTCGTCGTGAAGAAGGGCTCGAAGGCGCGCGCGAGCGTGGCCGCGTTCATTCCGACTCCGGTATCGGTGATCGAGATCTCGGCGTACTCCCCCTCGACGACCGGAACACCCGAGATCCGCTTCCCGGCGCTCACCGTTCGCGTCGCGGTGCGCAGGACGAGCTCGCCCCCATCCGGCATGGCCTCCGAGGCGTTCAGGACGAGATTCAGGATGACCTGCTCGAGCTGTGTTTCATCCGCGGCGACGGAGATCGGATCGTTCGCGAGCTGAACGTCGAAGACGACGTCCTCTCTCACGAGCTTGCGCAGCAGGGGCTGGAGGTCGGAGAGAAACGCGTGAAGGTCGAGAACGCGCGGCCGGATGATCTCCCCACGTCCGATCGACAGAAGCCGGGCGCTGAGCACGGCCGCCCTCTCGCTGGCCCTGACGATCTCCAGCGCGTCCGCACGCGCGCCGGCGTCGCCGGCTTTCTCCAGGATGAGTGTCGAAAAACCGAGAAGAGCCGTGAGCACGTTGCGCAGGTCGTGCGCGACCTCCACCGCGTGACGCCCGACCGCTTCCATCCGTCGGCCCTCCGCAGCCTCGCCCTCCAGCGCGGAGAGACGCAGGTCCGCCGCGCGCAGGCGTCTCTCGGTCGCGTGGCGGCGGCGGACCTCCCTCAGGAAGAGGAGGAATGGAGCGAGGCCGGCCGCCGCGCACGCGATCGAGAAGAGAAGGGCGATTTCGGAAAGCCGGGCGGTCAGGGACCTTTCCTTTCTGGCATTCAGCCGCCTATGGGTTTGGTCGTGCGGTCGGTCCCGTCGCCGGGATCGGTTGCGTCGAGGTTCGTCAGGCCGAGCAGGGACAGAGCGAGATCGATGAGGGTCGAAGCGTCCATGGATTCCTCCTGTTGCCGACCGTTCCGGGCCGGTTCGGGAGGCGGAACTCACGAGCGCTCGGTCATCACCGCCTTACATTCGTAGAGACGGTCCGGAAGGGCGGTTTTCAACCACCCACGAAAGAAGATTTGAGACGTTGGCTCAGGCCCGGCGGCGTTCGGGGCGGGCGGAGATGTGAAATCCGCCCGAGAGGGCTCCGAGGCAGGCCTGAACCCTTTCGAGGAGGGTGTCTCTCACGTCGCCGCGATCGAGGCGCGCGGCGAGCTCGTCCCATGCCGGGACGCCCGCGAGTGTCGCGACGGTCACGAAGGACCGCAGCTCCTTGAGGCGCGTCACCATCTCGTCGGTTCTCGACATCCGGCCGAGACACTCGGCGGCATGGAGCCGGGCGAAAACCTGATCCTCTTCGAGCTGCCTCTCGTCCGCCTCGGCTGCAAGCAAGTCGAAAGCGGCAAGCGCTCGCCCCGTCTCGCCCCGGAGAAGATCCAGCTCGGCGAGTCCGAGGCGGATTCCGAAGACGAGATATGTCAGGTCGTGACGCCTCGCGTCCGCAAGCGCCTGCGCGAAGGCCGCTCGCGATTTTCCGAAAACCCCCGCATGTGCCAGCGCGACGGCGAGGTTGATCTCGGTGGCGGTGCGGGCGTGTACGTCTTTCTCCTCAATCATCCGCTCGAGTGCGCTCTCGAGGAAGGAAATCGCGCGGGCCGGATTCCCTTTCTGCAAGTACAGCGTGCCCAGAGCAGCTTCCGCCCGGGCGGTCCAGGTCTCCTGCTCGAACGCAGCGAAGACGCGGGTAGCGCGCTTGAGCTCGCGCTCGGCGAATGCGAACTCACCCTCGAACGCAGCCACCGTCCCTTCGAAGTATGCGCACAGTGCTTCGTCGAACGGCTCCTTACCGCAGGAGATGAATGCGGCCCGGGCGGCGCCGGCAGCAGCGCGCGCCTCTTCGAGCCGGCCGATGTTGAGGAGCGCCTGCGAGGCGAGGAGCGACGCTTCCGCCTCGAGGCGGCGTGCCGGGACGAGGCCGGAGGTCGGGAGCGTCCCGGCACGCGCCGAAAGAGCGCGCGCAAGAGCGAGGGCGCGATGCGGCTCCGCGGCCGCGAGACGGGAGCCGGACTGTGCGGCGTACACGAGACCGAGGAGATCGGCGTCGGCAGCGCCGGCCCTTTCGAGACACGAGGCGAGGGCGGCGTCCGACTCGCGAGCCGCTTCGACGAGCTGCCGCGACTTCCGGTCCGCTTCGTCGGCGGCGGACGCGAGCGAGCGAAGACTTCTGTTTTTTCTCGGGGACGTTCCGGGCGGAAACGGCAACAGGTCGGCCGACGGCCCGACCATCAGCTCGAGGGATGTGGCCTCCTCGATGGCGGCGTAAAGACGCCCGAGCGCCTTCTGGCGGCGCGCGCACGTGCGGCAGCCGGCTACGTGCAGGGCCGCCGCGGCCGAGTCGGGCTCGTTCCGGCCCATCTCGAGAGCGAGAAGCGCGGCTTCCTCGGGGTGTCGTGTCAGGCGAGGCATCCGCGCATCCTCTTCATGCATTGATTCAGGCGCTTCCACACGGCCGGAACCGTGCATCCCGCATCGGCGGCGGTCTCGGCGAGCGTCCGGCGGAAGACACAATAAGCCTGGATCAGGTGGCGGCACCGGGGCGTCAGAAGCCGAAATGCCGAGCGCACGCGGAGGCCGTCGACGAGACGTGCCGCGGCGCGTGCGTCGGGAAGTTCCGCGGGAAGGGGTGCTTCTCTTTCGCCCTGCCGGAGCCGCTTCTCGAGGCGGTCACAGCAGCGGTTGAAGAAGGACGCAACGAGGTAACCCTCCATGTTGTGCACGCGCGGCCGCTTCGTGAAGACGGACTCGAACGTGTCCTGGAGAACGTCCTCCGCTTCTTCCGGGGTCAGGCCAAAGCGCCGTCGTCCCACGTTCAGGAGGCGCGGGCGGAGGTGTGCGTCGAGGCGGTCCCAATCCGGACGCCGGCTGCCCGGGCTTGGAGACGGGATCCTCGCGCTCGGCGGGCGCAGGAGGGGCTGGCTCGACTGCGCCGAGGGCCTCCGTCCCGGCCGATGAGGATCGCCAGCCGTTCATACCTTCCTTCTTTGCCCGCAGAGGGTACCTCAACGAGAAAGATGCCGGCCGTGAACCTGATTGCGAAGCTGGAGCTCGAGATCGGCTCGGACGAGAGCGCGCCGCGCCTTCCGCGCGGCCATGAAGAGGCTGCGTTAAGGCATGATCCGAATGATCGGGTCGACCTGCTTCTTCGTTCCGTCCTTCAGGCACGAGCCTGGCCTCGTAGGGGTAGTCCTTTCCCGGCGGTGCCTGCTCTTCGGGTTTCTTCGACTTGAGAACTTTCCTCGTGTCCGTGGATCTCGTGCTTGGGCGCATGCTCGAAGGGCGATCCGTTCCTTCCACGGAGGTCCTCCGAGACGTCGTTCCGGGTCCGCGGGGAACCACTCGACCGTGTCCCTGCCCTCGCAGACGTAACCTCCTTGTTGCTCGTCTTTCCGTCCCGTTCGACGACGACCGTGACGGTGGTGGCGGGTCCCGTGCACGCCTGGGACTTGGGCGGCGGCGGGGATCTCGGGCTTGCGCGCAGCCCGGGACGATGACGGCGGATGTGGCGAGAAGGAGAGCGGCGGCGAGGGCGGAGAGGGAGCGTGCGTTCGTTCTCATCTTTTCACTCCTGTGCTCGGGGTTGAGGGCGTTGCGGCGGGTGCGGCGAGCGCGAGCTTTCCGAACTCGGGATCGCCGCGGAGAGCGGCAAAGTCTGGGTCGCGCTGGATCTCGACGAGGCCAAAGCCGCGCGCGACGGCCTTCTGGAGCCACGCGAGAGCTTCGGTCTTCTTCCCGAGGACCATCGCCGCCGCGGCGGCGGTCTCGAGGACGGTCTCGTCCTCCGGGGCGAGCGCGACGCCGCGCCGGATCTCGGACCAGGCCCGTTCGGGCACTCCGGTCCGGGCGAGACACCGGCCGAGGAGGACGACGTTCAGGGCGTCGTCCGGGTTCACCGAGAGCTCGTCGGTCACGAGCGGAAGCGCCGCCTCGTAAGCGGCTCGCGCCCGCCCGGCCTGTTCCGGGATCTGCGAGAGCGCGTCGCCGAGGAAGATGTAGCCGCGGTAGTCCTTCGGCGCGAGGTCGACGGCGCGCTGAAAGGACGCGGCCGCCTCGGGGAAGCGGCCGAGGAGATAGTGCGCCGTGCCGAGGTTGGAGTACGCGATCGTCTCGGGGCTGATTCGGATCGAGTCGTCGAGAGCGGCGCGGGCCTCCTCGAACCGGCCCAGGCGCAGCAGCACCGCACCGAGATTGAGGTGGACGGACGCCACGTCCGGGTTCAAGGCGATCGCGCGCCGGTAGGCCTCGGCCGCCTTCTCGTACCGGCTGCTCAGGAAGTAGATGCCGCCCAGCCGGTAGAAGCCGACCCACCACGTGGGGCGGAGCTCCACGAGGCGGAGGGCGGCCTGCTCCGCTCCCGCCCGGATCCTGCGACCTCTGGAGGGCCGTCACGAGCGCGTGAAGGGCGGGGACGGATCGGGCGTCCTTCGCGAGCGCCTTCCGGATCACGGCCACGGCTTCGGCGTTCTGACCCGCGGCGGTCAGGACCTGACCCAGAGTGACCTGCGCTTCGGGGAGGTTGGGATCGATCGCGCTCGCCTGCCGGGCCGCCTTCTGCGCGAGACGGGCGAAGCTCACGTCCTTTGTGAGGTCGTAGGAAAAGAGATACGCGCGCCCGAGCGCGGCCTGGACCAGCGCGGAGCTCTCGCCGCCGGGAATCCGCGAGAGGAGCGTGATCGCCCCCTCGAGCGATTCCTTGTCGTTGTAATGCTCGAGGCGGCCGAGCGCGACGACGTAGTCCGTCTGAGATGCTCCGACGGGCAACGACGTGGTCGCCGGGGTCGGCACCGCGCCGCCCGAGGCGAGGTGGACCTTGAGCGCGGACACGAGCTTCTGAGTCAGCTCGTCCTCGAGCCGGAAATGCTCTGCCGCCGGGCCGGACACCTCGCCCGCGGCGATCTGAACGGGCGAGCCCACAAGCGAGATCGAGAACGAGAGCTGGCGCGTGTCGCCCATCTGACGGACGGCGGGCTGGACGAGGAGGTTGGCCCCCGTGTCGCGCGCCCACTTCGCGGCGTCCGTCTCCTTGAGCATCGCCGAGCTCGAGGGCCGCATGATCGCGAGGTTCGGAACGCTCTGAAGCTTCACGCCGAGGCTGAACGACACGCCGTCGCAGAGCTGCCGCCCGTCCGCGCGGCCCGTGAGGTCCGTCGCCGGGAGGATCGCGAGCAGCTTCGACGCGGGGAGCGCCTTCCCGTCGCGTTCGTGGATCGACAGCCAGAGGAGGGCCGCGCCGACGGCGAGGAGCGCGGTCCCCGCGGCGACGAGCGCGCGGCCGCCTCGGCGGCGTGTGAAGGATCCGGAGCGGCCGGCGGCGGAGAAAATGGCCGTCGTGCGCGAGCCTGCGGCGGCCTCGAGGAACCCGCGCGTCTCGCGCACGTCGCCCGGGCGCTTCGCGGGGTCCTTCTGCAGCAGCCGGTGCATGAGGTCGCGCAGCGGGGCGGGCGTCGAGGGCGGCAGCGCGGACCACTCCGGCTCACGATCCAGGATCGCGACGAGGATGTCCGACAGGCTCTCCCCGTCGAACGCCTTCTTTCCCGTGAGCATCTCGTAGAGGACGCAGCCGAACGACCAGAGGTCCGCCCGCGCGTCGAGCGCGCGGCCGCGGGCCTGCTCCGGGCTCATGTAGCTGGCTGTCCCGAGGACGACGCCCTGTCGCGTCGGGTCGGCGTCGAGCGTCGGCGAGTGCGAGATATCGGGCGACGCGGCCCCGAGCGCGAAGGCCTTCGCGAGGCCGAAGTCGAGGAGCTTGACCTTGCCCTCGGACGTCACGTTGACGTTCGCGGGCTTCAGGTCGCGGTGGAGGATGCCCTTTCCGTGCGCGGCCTCGAGCGCGTCTGCAATCTGCAGCGCGAAACGCAGCACCTCGTTCACGGACACCGGCGCACGCAGGATGCGCTGCTTGAGCGTCTCGCCGCTCACGAGCTCGAGGACGAAGAAGCGGACTCCGTCGATCTCCTCGAAGCTGTAGATCGCGGCGATGTTCGGGTGATTCAGAGACGCGAGGACGTGCGCCTCGCGCGTGAACCGCGCGAGCCGGTCGGCGTCCTTCGCGAAGGCCTCGGGCAGGATCTTCAGAGCGACCTCGCGCTGAAGGCGCGTGTCGCGCGCGCGCCAGACCTCGCCCATGCCTCCGGCCCCGAGAGGGGAGAGAATCTCGTAGGCCCCGAGGCGCGAGCCGGGTGCAACGCGCATGACGCTGTCCCCGATTATCTACAATCAGGGTTTCATGTTCGTTCGCTGGACGCACGTCTCCCCTGTCCCCCTCATCGTTCTCGGCGTTGCCGCCGGCCTCGGGGCGTTCCTTGTGCGGCGTGCTCGCGGCGCCGGCGCGGAGGCCGCCGCCCTGTGGGAGGCGTGGCCGCACAC
Organism: Thermoanaerobaculia bacterium; assembly: GCA_963821225.1. Lineage (GTDB taxonomy): Bacteria > Acidobacteriota > Thermoanaerobaculia > UBA5066 > UBA5066 > Fen-183. The sequence continues at coordinate 599,096 of CAWGCY010000007.1, read as the reverse complement.
GGTCGAGATCTCGCCATTCGCCCTCAAGCACGAGGAGCTTCGCGTGCGGCTCGCCGCGGTCGCCGCCCGATACCCCGGGCTTTTCTCGATCGCCGAGGAAGGTGTCTCGGGGGAGGGACGCCACATTCCCCTGGTCGTCGTGGGCGACGGTCCGACGACGGTCCTCCTCTGGTCCCAGATGCATGGGGACGAACCCACGGCGACGAGCGCGCTCCTCGACATCCTCGAGCATCTCGGAAGGACGCGAGAGACGCCCGACACGAAGCGCCTTCTCTCGCGCCTCACGATCGCGATCATCCCGATGCTCAATCCGGACGGCGCCGAGCGAACACGCCGGACGAACGCGCAGGGCATCGACATCAACCGCGACGCGCTGCGCCTTCAGACGCCCGAAGGACGCTTCCTCAAGTCCGTGCGCGACCGGTTGAAGCCCTCCGTCGGTTACAACCTCCACAACCACAACCCGAACGTCACGGCGGGGAGGCACGGCCCGCAGGCCGCGATCTCGCTTCTTTCCGATCCGTTCGACGACGCGTTCACCGTGAATGAAGGGCGCCGGACGACCATGCGGATGGCCGTCCTCATCCGGCGGCTCCTCGAGCCGTGGGCGAAAGGCCGGGTGGCGCGCTACGACATGGGCTACACGGCGCGAGCCTTCGGTGACTCGATGACGCGCTGGGGCACGCCGACGCTCCTGATCGAGTCGGGCGGCTTTTTCGGGCCCGACGAGGCAAACATGCTCGTGCGCCTGAACTTCGTCGCGCTTCTCGGCACGCTTCACGCGCTCGCGGACGGCTCCCTCGCGAAGGTGGACGAGAAGGCCTACGGCGCGATCCCGCTCGATACGCCCGATCGCCTCTTCGACGTCCTCCTCCGCAACGCGCGCATCGTGGGCGGCGGCGGCCTTCCACCGTTTCTCGCGGACGTGGGCCTGAATGTCGCGCCCACCGGACCGCACTTCACGGGCCCGTCTCCACAGCGGGCGCAGGGAGGCGTTCTCGAGGTCGGCGACCTGAGGGACTTCCTCGGAAAGACCGAAATCGACCTGAGCGGCCGCTTCCTCGTCGTCTCACCGCCGGGTGGTGAGGACGGCTGGAAAAAGACCCTCGGCGGCCTCGCCGCGCGGGGCCTTGCGACGGCGGACGGTTCTCTCGAGCTCTCCGAGTCCGACCTCTCCGCGGAGGCGAAGGCCTGGCTCGGCGGCGCCGCGGCTCTCGCGCCCGGCTACGGAGGGGATTTCCTCGTCCTGAAACCCGCGGGCGCGGGCCGTTTCCGCGTCGAGCGCCGGATCTCGCCTGTCGAGTAATCCTAACCAACGACTTGCGTCTTTCGAGCGGTGAAGTCGGGGGGAAACACGACCGTGTTTCCCCCATCCTTCGCAGTCTGCTAGCGCGCCCTACTGAGGTCGCTTGCGAAGCAAGCGGCGCGCTAGCGATGTTAGGCTCGCACGTGTCCCGGCGCGCGCCTCTTTTCGCGGCCCTTCTCGCGGTGATCGCGCTCGTCATCGCCTGGGGGCCGTTCCTCTCGCGCATGGACGTTATCGTGCGTCACTTCGACGGCCCGAACTATCTCGTCGTCGCCAAGGCGCTCTACACACCCACGGCCGAGAACCCCCTCCCCGGTTACGCGCTGACGCCGTCCTATTTCGCGATGCACACGCCCCTCTACCCCCTGGTCTTGCGGGCCTGCTCGCTCTTCGGCGGCTGGAAGGCTGGCCTTTTCCTCGCGACGGGGCTTCTCGCCGCCGCTTCGGCCGCGGCGTTCGTCGTCTACGCGAAGGAAGCCGTTCCGGAGGTCCCCGCCGTCTTCGCGACTCTCGCGTTCCTCTTCCTGCCCGCGCGGATGTTCCTGTACCGCGCGCTCGGCGCGAGCGAAGCGCTCATGTCGCTTCTCGTCGTCCTGGCGGTTCTGGCGTGGCGCCGAGGCCGTGTGGACTGGGCGCTCTTTGCGGCGGCTCTCGCGACCGTGACGCGCACGAACGGCGTGCTCGTGGTCGGCGTTCTCTGCCTCGCGCTCCTCTTCTCGGGTCGCGTGAAGACGGCGTTCGTCGGTGGCGCGCTGGCGGCCGTGCCGCTCCTCCTCCTCTTCTCGTGGCACCGGTTCCTCTTCGGCGATTTCTTCGCGCTCTTCCACGTCCACGCCGACAGCGCCGGAGGTCCCGGCCGCTTGTGCCTCCCGTTCGCCTTCATCGGCGAGATGGCCGCCCGAAACGACTGGGAGACGGCGGAAATGCTCCTGGGTCTGCACCTGTTCTTCGTCCTGTGCGCGGCGAGGCTCTTCGCGAAGGGAGACCGGCTCGAGGCGGGCCTCATCGCGGCACACGTCGCGCTGTTCTCGCTCCTCCGGGAACGCGACCTCGCCCGGTACTACCTGACGGTCGCGCCCTTCGCGGTCGTCGTCGCTTGGCGCGACGTCTGGAGCCGTCCGCGCCTCGGCGCGGCGGTTCTCGCCGTCCTCGCACCCCTCTCCGTCTACTACGCGTGGAAGACGATCCCGATGAACCTGTGCAGCGAGCCCGCCTACCGCGCGCTGCTCTCGTTCCTCGCCTCCTGACGTGACCCAGGCTCGGCGAAAGGCGCCGGTCGTCAGCTCCCGATGAGGGCCGGTGCATGCGAGGCGGCGCCGGCCTTCGCCGGGGAGCGATCGCAATAACGCGCCCAGATCGTCGCGGCCGCCAGCAGGATCACGCCCGCGGTCGTCACGAGAAACACGGCGACCGGGCGCGCCTTCCGCGCGGGCGCGATGGAGAGCGAGGAGAGCAGGCGCTCGGCGCTCGACGTCTCGCGGGCTACGATTTCGAAGACGGCGTCGACCTCGCCGAAACGCACGGACGTCCCCGCCACGAGCGGCGCCTCCTTCACGCGGGCGCCGTCCACGCTCGTCCCGTTCGCGCTGCCGAGGTCTCGCACGACCCAGCCATTCGGCGTCTTCTCAACGAGGGCGTGGCGGCGCGAGACCGAACGGTTCGTGAGGGGGATGTCGCAGTCCAGGTCGCGTCCCACGACCGCCTGCTGCTCGAAAACGTGTCGCTGCGCCGCGCCCTCGTCTCGAACGGTCAGGACACCCGGCATCCGATCCTCGTCACCTTTTGGAATCTTATTCCGGTCGCGGGGCGGCGGGTGAATCGTCCTCGGCGACGGGAGGGCCGAGGACGAACGCGACGTCCCCGACGTTCGTGCCCGTCGGCCCGGGGGAGAACGCGTCGCCGAGGGCGCGAAAGAACGGCCCGGTGTCGTTGTCCAGGAGAGCGCGCGCGGGATCGAGCCCGAGGGCCTCGGCGCGCGAGAGCGTCGTGCCGTCGACGAAGGCGCCGGCGGCGTCCGGCTCGTGATCGACGCCGTCCGTCCCCGCGCAGAGCATCGCGACGCCGGGAACCCCCGCGATTTCACGGGCCGCCGCGAGCGCAACCTCGCGATTTCGGCCGCCGTGGCCGTGACCCTTCACCGTGACGGTCGTCTCGCCTCCGAGAATCGTGACGTGGCGCCTCGGGGCATGGGCGGACCTCTGGCGCCGCAGATCGCCTGCCGTCGCTCCCGCGTATGCGAGACGACCGCCCGCGACGCGCGCCTCGCCGGAGAGGAGCTCGTGCATGACGCGGGGCTCGGTGCCGAGGCGCAGCGCCTCGATGCGCGCGCCTTCGAGCGCCGTGCGCACGTCCGCGAGGAGCGCGCTCCAGCGCGGACCGCCCGGCCTCGTCGGCGCGGGCTCGTGCCCGTACGAAAGGTGCGCGCGCACGGACGGTGGCACGAGCGGCGCGATCCGGTACCGCTCGAGAATCGCCCGCGCCTCTGACGGCCGTGTCGGCCAGCCGAGCGTCGGACCCGACGCGACGAGATGCCAGCCGGCATCGCCGAGGTCGGAAAGCACGAGCGTGACGACGTCGGCGGCGCCCGCGGACGCCGCGAGACGCCCGCCCTTGACGCGCGACAGCGCGGCGCGCACGGCGTTCACGTCGGCGATCGGCGCGCCCGCCGCCAGGAGCAGCGCCGACGTCCTCGACTTGTCCTCGAGCGAGATCCCGGGAGCGGGTGCGCACAGGAGACTCGAGCCGCCTCCGGAGAGAAGGACGACGAGAAGATCGTCCTTGCCGAGCGAGTTGGCGAGCGATAGGGCCTTCTCGCCCGCAAGAAGGCTTCCCTCGTCGGGAAGAGGATGGCTCGCCGCGATCATGTGCGTCGAGGGGGGCAGGGTGCGGAAGGGAGCATCCCGCGGTGCGACGACGAGCATCTCGTCGATCCGTGAGCCCAGCGTCGTCTGCGCGGCGGCGGCCATGGGAACCGCTGCCTTGCCGACGGCCAGCACCGCGACACGCGAGGGTGCGAAGACGAACTCGCGCCGCGCGCGCGACGACACGGAGCGGACGAAGACCCCGGCCCCGCGGCGCCCAAGCGCCTCGAAAACGAGGGCCGCCGGATCGACGGCCGCGACTGCAGCGCGATAAAGCTGCATGAGGAGTTCGCGCGCGTCCACGAGCGGCGCAGTCTATCGGAGGTGCACCGCGGGAGTAAGATCATTCCGGGCCGCATCCGGCGGCGCAGGGAGACTCAACATGGCACGAACACGGGTTGGCGACATTCTCGGACCGATGCGCGAAGGCCTTGCCGACGTCGGCGAAAAGGGGCAGGAGCTTGCACGGGACGTGGCGGAGCGCGTGGAGGACGTCCTCGACGAGGCCGGCGTCCAGGGAAAGCGCATCCGCAAGGAGCTCGCGCGCAGGTGGAAGACGGTCGACCGGGCTGGCCGCGAGAACGCCTTCGTCATGGCGATCGCCGCGCTCGGGATCGGCCTCGTCGTCGGCTACTTCCTTTCGCGCGACGACGACTGAACGTTTTCTCGAGCGGCGAAGGGGGCTCAGGGGGAAACACGACCGTGTTTCCCCCATTACGAGCAGCTGCTAGCGCGCCCTTCTCGGTTGCGTGCGAAGCACGCGGCGCGCTAGGCGTAGTGGTCGGCGTTGATCTGCTGGTAGTGCTTCCACTTCTCCGGGATGGTCTCTTCCGTGAAGATGGCCTTTACGGGGCACACGGGCTCGCAGTTGCCGCACTGAATGCACGTGTTCGGGTCGATGTAGAGCATCGTCGCTTCGGCGAACCCGTCCTCGTCCTTCTTGGGGTGGATGCAGTCCACGGGACAGACCTCGACGCAGGCGGTGTCCTTCGTCCCGATGCAAGGCTCGGCGATGATGTACATCCCCATCCGCGGGTCCTCCGGCGCGCGAGATTAGCACCGGGCGGTTGACGCGAGGCGGGGGCGCCACGGAAGATCCCCGGATCGCCGGACAGGAGGACGCGTGGATCTTGCCGAACGACTTCGGGTTCTCCGGACCGGATTCAGCCGTACCTTCTGGGTCGCGAATGTCCTGGAGCTCTTCGAGCGCCTCGCGTACTACGGCAGCAAGGCCGTTCTCTCGATCTACATCTCCGACCACGTGGGTCTCGGCCCGGCGATGGCGACGGTGCTGGCGGGGAGCGTCTTCAACACTCTCCTCTATCTCCTCCCGCCGCTCGCGGGCACGGTCGTGGACCGGTGGGGTTTCCGGAAGAGCCTCGCGCTCTGCTTCGCGATCTTCTGCGCGGGCTACCTGCTGATCGGCCTCGCCGGGCTCCCGCTCGGCAGGCCCCTCGTCGCCGCGCTCGGCGGGCCGAAGTTCTATACGCTTTTCGCGCTGATCGTGACTGCGATCGGCGGCTCGCTCATCAAGCCGAGCGTCGTCGGCACCGTCGCGCGAACGACGGCGCAGGATACGAAGGCCCTCGGCTACTCGATCTATTACATGCTCGTGAACATCGGCGGCGCGATCGGCCCGTTCCTCGCGGTGCCGGTCCGCGAGAACCTCGGCATCTCGTACGTCCTCGTGATGTCGTCGGCGACGACGTTTCTCCTGCTCGTCGGAACGCTCCTCTTCTTCAAGGAGCCGCCGCGGCCTGCCGACGCGCCGCCGCCGACCTCGTTCCGGAAGGTCCTCGGGGACATGGTGAAGGTCTTCAAGAACGCGCGCTTCATCACGTTCCTCGTCATCTTCTCCGGCTTCTGGGTGATGTTCTGGCAGGTCTTCTACTCACTGCCGTTCTACGTGCGCGACGTCCTGCATTTCGCGCGCTTCGAGATCATCGAAACGGTCGACGCCTGGACCATCATCCTGATTACCGTGGTCGCCACGGCGATCGCGCAGAAGCTCAAGCCGGTCGTCGCGATGACGATCGGGTTCGCGCTCGCGGCGTCCTCGTGGTTCGTGATGGTCTATACGCCGCCGGCTCTGGCGCAGGTGCTTTCGTGGCCCGTCGTCTTCGTGATGAACCTCGTCCTTCGGCTCCTCGCGCTCGTCGGCTTGCCCGTGACCGTGGTCGACCTCACGCCGACCATCGCGCCGACGGCGCTCGGACTCATGGTGTTCGCGATCGGGGAGGGGCTGCAGGCGCCGCGCTATTACGAGTACGTCGCGGACCTCGCACCGAAGGACCAGGTCGGCACGTACATGGGCTTCGCCTTCCTGCCGGTTGCGATCGGGACGTTCTTCGCGGGCATGGTCGCCGGGCCGCTCGTGGCGCACTACGTCGAGGGCTACAAGAGAGGAACGGTCATGCATCCCGAACGGATGTGGCTTGTCGTCGGAGGCATCGGCATCGTGGCCACGATCCTGATGCTCCTCTACGACCGGATCTTCGCGCCCCGGAGGACGGCCGCCTGAGGCGGCGCGGGATGCCGTGATCCTGCTCGCGCTCCTGGCGGGGCTCGCGGCGCTCGGCTTCGGCGCGTGGCTCAGGGAGCGCGTCTCGCGCCACGGGGAGCGCGTCGCGCTGCTGGAGTGGGAGGTCAAGGCGCTCAGAGAAGAAGTCCGGAAGATTTCTGCTCCCTCTCAGGCCGCACCGGTTGCCTCGTTCCCTGCTGACGCAGCGCAGGGGTCGGCGTCCGGCATTTCTTCGAAGGGGGAATACGGGGCGGAGCAGGCCGCGGCGGCGGCGCGCGCGAGCGGCGCTGCGGACCAGGCCGCTCCGCCGGTCGCCTTTCCGATCCCGCCGGTCGCCTTCGCTCCGCCGCAATTACCCCCTTCTAAGCAATTCACCGATGCGGCGGCTTCTGCGCCGCCCCCCGACGTCGCCGGTCCGATGCGAGAGGGAGCAGAAGGTCCTTCTCTTTCGCCCCCGGTGGCGCCGCCTGCGGCGGCGCGCGAGACGCGCGTCGACTGGGAGAGCTTCGTCGGCGTGAAGCTCTTTTCGTGGATCGCCGGAATCTTCCTGACGATCGGCGCGGTTCTCTTTCTGCGCTACTCGATCGACCGTGGATGGCTCTCGCCGCCCGTCCAGATGGCGATCGGCCTCCTCGCGGGAATCGGGCTTCTCCTTGCGTGCGAGCTCGAGGCCGCGCGCCGTTATGCCGTCACGGCGAACGCCCTGGATGCGGCGGGTCTCGCGATCCTCTTCGCCACCGTTTTCGCCGGGCATGCCCGGTGGAACCTCGTCGGCGTCGTCCCTGCCTTCCTCCTCATGGCGGTGATCGCGGCGCTCGCGGTCGCCCTCGCGCTGAGGCGCGATTCCCTGTTCATCGCGGCGCTCGGTCTTCTCGGCGGCTTCGCGACGCCCGCGCTGCTGTCGACGGGAGAAGACCGCCCGATCGAACTCTTCTCGTATCTCCTGCTTCTGAACGCCGGGCTCGCGTGGGTCGCGCTCCGGAAGAGGTGGGCGCTTCTCTCCGTCGCGAGCCTGGTCTTCACGACCTGCTACCAGTGGGGCTGGGTCGTCCGCTTCCTCGCTGGCGAGAACCTGGGCCTCGCGGCCGGGATCTTCCTCGTCTTTCCGCTCGTCTTTGCCGCAGGCCCCGCGCTCGCGAGACGCGAGCCCGGCGCGGGCGAAGACGTCTTCGGCAGGACTGCGGCCGTCGCGGCGGCGCTCCCCTCGCTCTTCGCGCTCTACGTCGCGGGCGTCGGCGCGTACGGAGAGCACTGGGGTCTCCTGTTCGGCTTTCTCGCACTCCTCGACGCCGGGCTTTTCGCGCTCGCCGTCTTCCGCGGGCCGTCTCTTCTGCATTTCGTCGGCGGGATCGCGACGCTCGCCGTCCTGGGCGCGTGGTTCGTGAAGTCGATGACACCGGACCGCATGGAACCGGGGCTGACCGCGGCCGTGGGGTTCTCGCTCTTCTACCTCTTCGCGCCCGCCCTTTCCGCACTCCTCAGGGAGAACGTGCCGCTCGCGGCGCGCCTCGCGGCCCTCGGCCTTCTCGGGCACGTGCTCCTTTTCTTCGTCGCGACGCAGAGGAGCCTGTCTGTGCCGCCTCACCCGCGGGCCGCGGGCGCCCTCGCGCTCGTCACCGTCGCCGCGTGGCTCGCGGCTCGGCGCGACGGGGCGTCGTTCGTTCACGTGGGTGCTCTCGCGCTGGGTCAGGGCGCTGTGATCGCGTTCACTCTCGTCGCGACCCGCACGCCCTGGCCCACGGCCGCGGTCTCGGCGGCGGTTGCCCTGGCGCTGTGGGGCGTCGGCGCGTGGATCCTGGACGGCAGGCGGGAATTCGCCCGCGCGGCGGTCGTCGGCCTCGTACTCGCCGAGGCCGCGGCGATCACGACATCGCTCGCGCCCGGCGCGCCATCGCTCCCCGTCCACCTCACCGCGCTCATACTCTTCCTCGTCGCCCTCTTTGCGGTGGCGGCGGCGTCCGAAATCCCGAACGCGTCGCTCCTCGGTGGAGCGCTCGCGATCCTGGCCGCTTACGTCTTCAGGCTCGGGCCCCCGCGTCACGACCGCTGGGATCAAGCGCTCGTCCTCGGGGCGGGCATCCTGATCCTCTGCCTGGTTCACCCCATCGTTCTCGGCCGGCGCGCCGCGCGCTCGTCCGAGCCGTATCTCCTCGCGGTCCTTTCGAGCGTCGCCCTTTTCCCGCTCTTTCGCGTCGCGCTCGAGGACGGGGGCTTCCACCGCGTCATCGGCCTCCTTCCGCTCGCGCTCGCACTCGGGCTGGCGGCGCTCCTCGCGCGCCTTCTGACGCTCGGCGTGCCGCCCGAGGAAAACCGCGGGAGGCTCGCTCTCGTCGCCGGGGCGGCGCTCGCTTTCGTGACCGTGGCGATTCCGCTCCAGTTCGAGCGCGAGTGGCTGACCGTGGGCTGGGCGCTCCTCGGCGCGGCCCTCGCGTGGCTGTTCGGCCGCATCCCGCATCGAGCGCTCGTCCCCTGGTCGCTGGCGCTCTTCGGAGCCGCCTTCGTGCGCCTCGCCTTCAACCCCGCCGTCCTGGCGTACCACGCTCGAACCCCGACGCGAGTCTGGAACTGGTACCTCGCGGTCTACACCCTGGCGGCTGCGGCGTTCTTCGTCGGGTTCGCGCTCTTTCGCCGGACGGGGTCGTTTCCGCAGCGCGCGGCGGTGCGCCTCCTGCCCGCGGGCGGGACGGCGCTCCTCTTCGTCCTCCTGAACCTCGAGATCGCGGACTTCTTCGCCCAGGGCAGGGCGCCGTCGTTCAACGTCCTCTCGTCGTCTCTGTCCGAGGGGCTCGCGTACACGCTTTCCTGGGCGCTGTTCGCGATCGCGCTCCTCGTCGCGGGACTGCTCGTGAAGAGCCGGCCGGCCCGCATCGCGGCGCTCGCTCTTCTCGTGGTCACGATCCTGAAGTGCTTCCTCTTCGACCTTGCGCAGCTCGGCGGCCTCTACCGCGTCGCGTCGTTCGTGGGCCTCGCGGTTTGTCTGGCGGCCGTCGCGCTCCTTCTCCAGCGCTTCGTCCTCGTGCGGAGAGACGCGAAAACGTGAACGTCCCCACTCACGGCCCGAGGACCAGCTTTCAGTACTCGGCCGACGGGAGCATTCTCAGGATGCTGCCGTCGGACGTCTTCGCGTCGTTCAGGACGCCATACGCGAGCCAGGTGTCGTCGCCCGCGAGACGCGTGATGACCGCGTAGGCCGTCGTCGTGCCGGCGGGCACGCCCGCGAGGTCGAAGACCGAGGACCACTGCGCCCAGTCGCCCGGCTGCAGCGTGACCGTGATCGGGCTGCCCACCGCCTGAGAGGTGGAGGCGTCGTAGAGGCGCACGGACAGTGAGAGCGGGATCTCCGACCCGCCGCGCAAGTGGACGACGGCGAGATTCGAGCGCACGGAGGCGTCGCGCGTGAGGCCCGGCACGAGCGCCGAGACGCGTGCGCCGCCGCCCTTCGCCGCGGCGGGATATGCGACGCCGAACGCGCCGCCCGTCGCCGTGTCGGGGTTCGGCGTCGTCGTGCGCGCGAGCGCAGCCGTTTTCGGTGAATCGAGGTTGCCGAGATTCCGGAACTCCACGGACAGCGAGCCGGCCGAGGGGTTCGGAATGTTGACGCCCTGCGACCTCAGGTACGCGAGGATGTCCGGAATCGTCGTCTGCTGGTGCGCGGCGAGCGGAAACGTGACGACCGGGACTCCCGTAGAGGACCCGAAGTTCGGCGCCGGCTGGTAGACGAGGTCCACGGGCGTAGAGAAATTGCCGTCGTTCGCGACCGTGAGCTCGGTCGTGTAGTGCGACCCGGCGGCGCCGAACAGGTCGAGCACGACGGGCACGACGAGCTTGCGAGCGGCGGCGAGGCCGCCCGGCCGGTAGAGCGGCAGAATCGAGCCGTCCGAGGTCCTCGCGTCGTTCACGACTCCGTACGCGGTCCACGCGCCGAGGCCGGAAATTCGCGTGATCTTCGCGTAGCCGAAGCTGCCGTCGGGTAGCCCCGCGAGCGGGAGGATGCCGTTAAGCTGCGTCCACTGTCCGGGCCAGAGGTCGGCCGTGATCGGAGAGCCGGCGGGCGAGCCGGACTGGTCGTAGACCTGGACCGAAAGACGGACGGGGTCGATGTCGTTCCAGGAGACGAGGTGTGCGAGGGCGAGGTTCGACCGTGAGAGGCCCGCCGCGGTGCGTAAACCGTAGACGTACCCCTCGCCGGCCGCTGCGTCCAGATCGGACACAGCTTCCAGAAAGACGCCGTACGTGCCGCTCGCGTCGCCCGCGAAGGTTCGGGAGTAAGCGTAGAGAGCGTCCGTCTGCGCCGAAGGCCAACCCGGGAGCTCGCCGGGTGTTTGCGCGGAGAACCAGACGGAGCCAGCTACGCTGGCGCCAGCGGGGACGCCGAACGTGGAGCCGTTGTCCTTCAGGAACTGGATGGCGTCCGCCGCTCGAAGCTCCGCGTGTGCGGGAATCGTCGTCGTCATGATGGGGAAGGCCGAGGTCCCGAAATCGAATCCCGGCGCCGGCACGAAGGCGAAGTCGACCATCGCCGGCAGGTCGGACCGGTTGCCGATGGTCAGGTCGGAGCGGAAGCGCGCTCCGCCGGCTCCCACGAGGTCGAGGACGACGGGAAGGTATTTCGCGGAGGAAACGATCGGCGCCAGATAGAGCCCGCTGCCCGCCGTGCCCGCAAAGAGATGCGATCCGTCGCCGCTCCGCTGCACGACGCGCGCATCGGCGCCCGGCGGAAGCCCGGCATTCTCCGGCTGCCAGCCGCCGCCGGTCCGGCGGAGGACTCCCGCCGTTCCGGCACCCGCGAACGCCATCCCGCTTCCCACGTCGAGCGACGAGACGAACGCCGTGCTCGCGCCGAAGTCGTCTTCGCGCCACGGGCCCGTCGAAGAGGAGATTCCACCGGACGCCGGCGCCGCGAAGAGAACGGTCGAGTCGCCGCCGAGCGCCTGGACGAACGAGGGTGCCCCCGTGACAGCCTGCCAGGCGCTCTGGGCGCGGACGAAAAGGCTTCCTCCGACGGAGGCGTAGAGCTTGCCGTCCACTTCGCGGGTGGTCTGCACGGCCCCGTTCGTGGGCAGCCCCGCGTTGTCGGACGACCACGTGCTGGCCACGAGCCGCCACATCCCCGCGCTCGACGTGCCGCCGGCGACGGTGCCGCCCGAGACCGCCGCGAGCGACGTGATCGCGACGCCGAGAGGCAGGCCGGTCTCGACGATCGACGGCGGAGCCGACAAGCCCGGCCCGAGCGCCCAGGCGTAAAGGTGGCAATTCGTCGCGGTGAAAAGACTCAGCGAGTTGCCCGCGATCGCACCCACGTCCCCGCAGCCGTCCGGGGCGAAGTTCGCTCCGGGCGGCGAGGCCACGGCGAGGCCCGCCCCGTGCGCCGCCGCGAAGGTCGTGCCCGCGACGGTCTTCACGTCCGAAATGGAGGCTGCGTAGAGCCCGGTCCCCGTGGCACTCCACGAGCCGCCTGAGAGCCGGTAAACCGGGGCGCCAGCCGTCCCCACGTAGAGAGCGGTTCCGAGCGTTCCGAAGCTCTTTGCCGACGCGACGAGAAGGCCCGCGTTCGTGGCCTGCCAGGTTCCCGTGTACGTGAGAACCCCCGCGTCGGCGGTCGCCGCCCGCATCGTGCCGCCCGCGCCCGTGACGGCGCGCACGTCGTGCGCCCCGAAGCCTGGCACCACGTTCCACACTCCCGCGAAGTAATAGAGCGACTGGTCGGTGCCCGCGTACAGCGTGCCGTTCGCGTCGACGCCGAGCGCCTGAACCGTGGACGCGGGGGGAAGTCCGGTCGAGATCGGAATGACCGCCGCGCCGGCGTACCGTGCCGCGCTGCCGCGCATGCCGACCACGAGATCGCCGGATACGACGGCCGCGGCCGTCACGAGCCCCCCCGGATTCGCGAGCAAAGCCCAGGCCCCCGAGGAGCGCTTCGCGACGCCGAGACCCGCGGCCCACACGGCGGCGCCGTCCGTCGCGAGACGCGAGGGAAAGACGAGCCCGCCCGGCAGAGTCTCGGCGCTCCACGTTCCGTCGGCCTCGCGCTTCCACACGTTCTCGCCGTCCGCCGCGTAGACGGCGTCGGCGACCGCGATCGACGAGATCGTTCGCGCCGAGAGCCCGTCGAGGGTCCACGTGCCGGCGTCCAGGCGCCACACGCCGCGCGGCGTTGCCGCCCAGAGCGTCGCGCCGCTTCCGGCGAGCGCGGTCGCGTCGGCACCGGGGAGAGTATTCACCGGTACGAAGACGAGGCCCGCGCTGGCGGGCAGAGCCGTCAGAAAAACCGTGAGCAGCGCCAGCGACGTGGCGCGGGCGGGCAAACCTCGGACCTCGTAAAGTCGTCTCATCTGGCGAGCCTCGGGCGCTGAATGCGCCTTTTTGCAGTGTACATGGCACGACATGTGCGAAAAGACACCCTGGGGGACGGAATTCCAGAAGGAGATAGCCATGAAACGAAAGCCCTCTTTCCGAATGTGCTTCCCCGGAGCCGCAGCTTTCGCGGCTGCTCTTCTCAGTTCTTGCGTCGTCGCACCTCCACCCGGCGCGGTCTACGTCCACACGCGTCCGCCGGCAGCCATCCTCGAGGTGCGAGGTGTCGCCCCGGGACCCGGCTTCGTCTGGATCTCGGGCTACCACACGTGGCGGGGCGGTACCTATGTCTGGGTGCCCGGCCGTTGGGAGGCTCGTCCTCGTCCGCGTGCCGCGTGGGTGGCCGGAAGGTGGAGACATCACCGCAACGGCTGGTACTGGGTCGAAGGACGCTGGAAGTAATCTCCCGGCATTCGGTTCGATCCTGAGCGTCTCTTCGCCGACCCTCGATACGCCGCGTATGCTGCGGCGGCGGTAGCGGCCGTCGAAGCCGGCGACGCAAGCCTGATTTCCGAGAAACTCGGCAAGGATTCTGCGAGTGGAGGAGAGGAGGTCGCGGCGTTCGCGATCTCGACGCAGGGCCTCTCTCCCCTCGCCGCCGGTCTCCGGCGCCGCGAGGCGTTGCCCGAGGCCGTCGGGCAATTTCTATTCGAAGAAAATCTTCGGAGCCGCGCCCGCGCGAGCCGCCTTCTCGAAACGCTCGTCGCGACGATCCGCGCGCTGCGCGTCGCGGACGTGGAGGTCGTCGCGCTGAAAGGCGCAGCGCTCGCGTTCTTCCGCTATCCGGACTCCGCGCTCAGACCGATGGGGGACCTCGACCTCCTTCTCCGCGATCCGCGCGACCTCCAGCGGGCGACGTCGGCACTCCTGGGGGCCGGTTGGACGGCGCTCTTCGACACGCCCCGTCACCGCGTCTTCGCCCGGCCGGACGAGCGCGTGGCGAGTCCTGCGGCGGAGCATCCGGATAATCCGATCCGCGTCGAGATCCACACGTCGTTCCGTCTGCCGGTTCTCGGGCACGTTTACGACGCGAGCGCGGAGCTGCGGGCGCAGGCCGAGTCGCGCGACCTCGGCGGCACACTCGTCGCGGTCGCGGCGGGGCCGGCGCTCCTGACGCACCTCGTCTACCACGCGGCCGAGGACTTCGCGGGGAACGGAATCCGCGGGATCCAGGCGCACGATTTCCGCCTGCTTGCGAAGGAGGGCGGCGCTCTCGCGCCGGAGATCTCGGAGGATTCGAAGATTTCTTCGAATGAGAAAGAGAGGGCGGGCGCCCCGCTGCTTTTCGCGGCTGATGCCATCGAGCGGCTGTTTCCGAACACCTTCGAGGAAGTCTTTCTGACGTCCCTTGCGAGGCGGACCGGCAAGACCGTCCGCGTTCGGGCGGCGGCCCTCCCGTGCCTCCGCTACACCCGCCCCGCCCGCGGCTGGACGCGCACGCTCCTTTCGCTCGTGGAAGGGCCGGTCCCGCGCGCCCGCTTCCTCCTCCGCACGCTGTTTCCGACCCTGGGCGAGGTGAGAGCGAACGTCGCGACGGGATCTTCCCGGGCCGGCCTTCTCTTCGTCTACGCGAAACTCATCCTCCGAAGGATCGGCTCCACTTTTCGCTGAGTTTCAGCGGACGAGACCGTTCTCGAGCAGGAACTTCGTCGCGAGATCCGCCTCGAGCTGCGCGCCTTTGGCGGTGACGTGCAGGTCGTCGTCGAAGAGCGCACTCGTCGGGGGTACGTCGCGCTGGAGATCCAGGACGGCGAGCCTCTCCTCGGCGCCGAGCGTTCGGATCTTGTCGTTGAAGAGCGCCATGGAGCGGCTGAACCAGACGAATCCCGGCAGGGGTTCGCCGTTGAAGAAGTTCCGGAGCGAGGCCTCACCCCGGAGCCGGTCGCTCTCTGGCAGGTCCAGTCGGAACCGATGCGGCTGCGTGCAGAGGACGACGGTCTGGCCGCGGCCCCTTCCGAGAGTGATGATGGACCGGAGGTTCCGCACGAGCGGGCCGGGGTCGGGCGTGACATCGTTCACCCGAACGTCGTCCGGGCGGCGATAGTCAGAGAACAACACGTAGCGGAAGAAGAAGCGAACGGAGTCGACGAGCCGGGTTCGGTCCCGGAATCCCGGATGCAGGTGCTGCTCGCCGAGACCTTCGTAGTGGCCGTAGTCGCGGCGGAAGACCGAGAATGGAGCCGTGCAAACGTGCAGATCGTTCACGGCGTGCATGACGAGCACGATGTCGGGCTCGAGATCGGCGACGTCTGTGGCGTAGCGGATGAGGCTGTGCTCCGAGTTGTAGCCGGGCATGGCGCCGCACTGCACCTCCACGCGCCGCCCGTCGAGGGCCGCTCCGAGCCGGCGCTCGAGCTGGCGTCCGAACGTCTCCTCGTACTCGAGATTCGGATCGAAAAACGTGGACCCGCCGAGTAGGGCGATCCTGAGAAGACGGGCGGGCTTCGGCACGGCGGGTTCGCCCCCGCGGAAGCCCCGCGAGTTGACTCCCTTCGCCGCGTTCGGGAGGGGCACCGCCTGGAGGAATGGATGACGACGGTACTCGTAGCGGGGCCGCTTCGGGAAGGCAAGCTGTGCGAGGCCGAAGGCGAAAAGCGTGGAGAGGAGGAAAACCGCGACCTTCGGGACCGGCCCCACCGTGAACTGCGAGCCGTCCGCGCGGGTGACGACGGACGGAGAGAAGAGGGCCCGCACGGCGAGGAAGAGAGCCGGTGCCAAGAGGAGCAATACGAGGAGCGTGAGCGCATAAGTCCGCGAGAACCGGCCCAGGATCACGGGCTCGCTCGAGTGGTGAAAGAAGAGGCCGCCCAGAAGGCAGAGCCACGCAGCCACCGCCAGCATGCCTGCGGTAGTCGGCAAGAAAGAGAAAGGGGACGTCCGGAGTTCGGGCTTTTCCGTCACGGCGCCGTCAAGTCTAATGTCAGTATCGTGATCCTGCGTCCGGGAGAGCTGCGCACGCACGAACGGTTCGGCCCGGAAACGGTCAATCGCGGCGCCGTTCTCTGGGAGTGCGAGTGGGACGGCGGCGTCTTCGAGGCGGGAGTGATGCTGGGCGGCGTCTTCCGTTCCGGCGAGTTTCGAGGCGGCGTCTTCTGGGGAGCGTTCTGGCGGGGCGGATCCTTCTCGGGCGGCTTCTGGCACAACGGCTTCGGGCCCGACGGACGCTATCGTCCTCGAGGCGCGGGGCCGCTGGCGGACCCGCCGGCTCGGAACCCGGCGGAGTCCGCGAGCGCGCAGGATGCACCTGAGGACCGGCTCCTGACGGTCTTCGCGGCGTCCGTTTATCCCGACATCGCGCGTCTCTGGCTGTCCTGCATCCGCCGGGCCCTGCCCGCCGACTCGACGCGCGTCGAGGTCTTCGACGACTCGGCGGAGGGCGTGCTTTTCGGGGCGGGCCTCACCGACGTCCGGATCCTCAGACCCACGGCGGAAAGACGCGATTTTCAGGAGGCGTACAACGACGCGGTCGCACGCACGACGACGCCGCTTCTCGCGTTCGTCGACACCGACGTCTTCTGGGTTCGGCCGGATGTCTGGAAGCGCGTTCAGGCCGAGCTGGCGCCGGGCGACGTCGCCTCGGTCTCCTGCGTGTCACGCGCCGCGGCCGAGAGCCACGGCACGTTCGCGGTCGTGCTCAAGACGGCCGCGTATCGCGACGTTCTCCGCACGCTGCCGGGAGGTTTCTTTCCTTTCGTGGAACGAGAGGCAGAGGGAAGTCCTCCGGGCCGCTGGATCGGCCACGACACGGGCGATCTCGCAACGCGGGCGGTCCGCGCGGCAGGCTTCGACGTGAAGCTCCTCCACCTCGACAGCGAGGGTGATTTCGTTCGCTTCGACGCCATCACGAACACGCGCCGGATCGGAGAATGGACCGGGAGCGAGATCCTCCTGTCGATGGCGGAGACGAATCCCTACTTTCGCCGGGGATGCCTGGGGAATCTCGCCCTGAAACGAGTTCATGACCGCCTCTTCGTCTCCGGGCCGCGGTACGAGGCACCACTTTCGGGGGAGGCCGTTCGACGCGGGTTGCTCCGCCATCCACGCACGTTTCTCCGGGCTCTGGGCGAAGCTTCCCGGTTTCGGTCCGAAGCCGGAAGAATCGAGCGGTTCGTGCTTCAGGGCCGGGAGACGGCCTCGGCGTAGATCCGTTCGAAGGCGGAGGCGGCGGCATCCGCGTCGTGGGCGCGCGCCCAGTTCCGCGCCGCCTCTCCCATCGTCCGACGCCGGGGTTCGTCGCCGAGCAGCGCGAGGATTCCGGCCGCGAGCGCGGCTGCGTCGCCGACCGGCACGGCGAGGGCGCGCTCGGGCGCGAGGTCGCGGATGTGGCCGACGGCCGTCCCGACCGTCGGCACGCCGCACGCGGCGGCCTCGAGGGCGACGACCGGACCCGCCTCGTGCCTCGACGACATGACGAGAAGCCGCGCCACGCGAAAGAGCCCGATGACCGCCTCGCTCTCGAGGAACCCGTGAAAAGTCACGTGCGGCGCCAGCGCGAGCGCCGCGCATTCCGCCTGGACCGATCCGGCGAGCGTGTCTTCGCCGACGATGTCGAGCTTCGCGTCCGGACGCTCGTTCACGACGCGGCGAAAGGCCCGGAGCAGCATCGGCTGGTCCTTGACGCGATTCAGGCTCGCGACGTGGAGGAGCCGCGGGGGCCCCGCAGCGAAGGACGCGTCGGAGAAGAGGGCCCCATCGACGCCGAGCGGGACGATCTCGGGCGCCACACCGTGGCTGCGGGCGAGAGCCGCCATCGGTCCGCTCGCGACCGTCACGCGCGAGGCTCGGGTGAGGGCCCATCTCACCTTCAGCCTCTCGCGGAGGAGGAGCTGCGAGCCGTAGCGGATGTCGGGCAGGGCCACGAGCTCGCCGCCGCCGAGGCTCAGGACGAACGGGACGCGGCGGCGACGCGCCGCGAGAGCGGCGAGAAACCCGGGATTGTTCGCCCAGAACGCATGGATGAGATCGAACGGACCTTCCTCCTCGAGCCCTCTGACGAGCGCGCGGTAAACGGGCAGGAGAGCCTGTCCCGGCCAGCGCGAGCGGGACGCGAGACCGAGGTTGTGGACCCGCGCGCCGAGAAGCGGGTAGGCAGACGGCGCTCTTTCCTGCGCGAGCGCGAACACGTGGAGGTCGTGCCGCCTCGCGAGCCGCTCGATCAGCCAGAGGAGAGCGGGGATGACGCGCTCTCTGCCCCCGCGATCCACGCCTCCCGGAACGACGAGCGCGAGCCGCACACGGCATGCTAGCAATCGCGCCGCGTCCCGGGGCGTAGCATCGCGCGGTGTCCGACCCGGTTCCGGTCGCGCCGTTCGCGCCCGACGGCATCCTCGGTGTTCCGCTGGCGCCCGGCTTCGATCCGAATCGCGTCGTCGTCATCCGGCTGCACGCGTTCGGCGACACGGCGATCACGTTTCCGCTCCTCGGCGCGCTCCGGAGGCGGCTCCCGGACGCCCGGCTCGACTTCGTGACCGACGTGCGCTCGGCGGCTCTCGTCGCGGCGCACCGGGACGTGGATCGGGTCATCTCGTTCGACGCGCGTCTGCCGAAGGTTCGGAAGGGCGCGGCTGTGCTCCGAACCGCGCTCGCTCTTCGTTCGCGGGCGGTGCCGGTCGTTCTCGACCTGCAGCGGAACCGCTGGTCCCTCTTCCTGACGCGAATCCTCGTCCCCCGCGCGTGGGCGGGCTTCGACCGGCACGCGCCACGGACCGCGCTCACGCGCTATCTCGACGCGGCCGAGGCGCTCGGCCTCGGGCGCCTCGAGCCCGTCCTCGCTCCGCACGCGCGGGAGAACCTGCTCCTCGAGGCCCGCGCGCGGCTCGGACGCGCGGGGTGGGACGGCGGCCGCCCGCTCGTCTGCCTGAATCCCGCCGGCGGCTGGGAGACGAAGCAGTGGCCGCTCGAGCGCTGGGCCGAGCTGGGAAGGCGCCTGGAGGGGCGGGGCTGCCAGATCATGGCCCTGGCCGCGGCGCCCGTGCCGTCGCGCTTCGACGGGCTCCGTAAAGCGCTCGGCGCGCGGCTCTTCGATTTTGCCGGGGCCACGACCCCCGGCGAAGCGCTCGCGCTCGTCGCGCTCGCCTCGCTCGTCGTGAGCGAGGACTCGGGACTCATGCATCTCGCGTGGGTCCAGGGAGTCCCGACCCTCGTCCTCTTCGGCTCGACGCGCTCGGCGTGGAGCCGGCCGGAGGGCGCGCACACGGACGGGTTCTACAGCGAAGACCTCTCCTGCGGCGCGTGCATGCAACCGGTCTGCGGGCGGGAAGATCTGCTCTGCCTGATGCGCGTCTCGGTCGACGAGGTCGAGGCGCGCGCTGCGTCGCTGATGCGCCCGGGCACCCCGACGAACGGATCGTCCTAGCCCTTCCGGACGAACCGCCTTGCCGCTGCCTTGATCCGTGACTCGAACGCGCGCGTCCGCGGAAGGACGCTCGGCACGTGCAACGCGCCCCGGGTGAGCCCCTCGCGCGCCACGAGGTGCGTGAAGGCGCGATCGGACTCTTCGAAGGACGCGAGGAGGCGTTGGAAGGCCTTCTGGTCGCGGATCGCCGCGAGCGCCGCGCGGAGCTCCTCGGGAGTCGTGCTTCCCGAGAGATGTGCGTCGCCCTCCGGGGCCGCGAGGAGTGCCCGACGGTGAGCCGCCGCGTACGGCGCGCCGAAGACGACGCGGAAAAGCGCGCCGAGAAGGATGTTGTCGTAAGCGCCCGCCGCGAAGTCCGGCTTTTCCACGAGGAGCGTCTCGAAGCCGGGGCCGAGGACGTCGCCGCACAGCTCGCGCGCGACCCGGGCTGCCGTGCCGCTGCTGAAGTCCGCGAGGCGCGGGGCTGCCGCTGCGGGCGAGACCTCGACGATCCTCTTGCCCCGCGCGCGCAGCGCCATAGCGGCGCGCTCTCCCGGCTGGCGGTAGATGGCGTGCGGCCATCGCTCGAGCGCCTCGAAAGAGGGCGCAAGGACCGGCGCCTTCAGAGTTCGATATACCTCGCGCCGGGCGAGGAGCGCAAGGGCGCCGGGCGGCTCCGCCCGGCGGAGCAGCGAGACCGCCGCGACCGTCGGATCCTCTAAATGGCCGAGGAGCGACGCAGCCCATTCGCCGTCGAGCACGAAGACCCCTCCATCGAGGAGAAAGAGGACGTCGCCCGGCCGCTCGAGCGCCGCCTCGTAAAACTCGACGGCATCGAGCGATCCAAGCGAGGGGGCGAAGAACGTCGCGCCGGGAAAGAACCTCGGCTCGAAACCCTCGGGCGTGGTATCGCGGAAGAGAAGGACCTCCACGTCCGCGCCGGCGCCTCGGAGCGCGGGCAGGAGATCCCGCGCCACGGACCGGAACCACAGGCGCGCCAGGTCCGGATATCGGTGCGCCGCTGCGAGAACGACTTTCAAGGGTGCACGGTGCGGGGATGGTACTTGCCGTCGGGACCGAAGCCGTGCTCCCAGTCGCCGGACTTCCACGTACCGCCGAGCCACACGCCGCCCCAGAACACGCCGCTGGCGAAAGTACCGGACCGGAAGAGCCCGCCGACCATGACACCCGACTCGAAAGCGCCGCCCTCCCAGACGCAGTCGAGAAGGACGGCGCCGCGGTTCACCGTGCCGGGACCGAACGTCTCCTTGTGGCGGAACTCGCCTTCTTCGAGGACGAGAACGGGCGCGTCGGACATTTCACGCGATGATACGGCGAAGGTCCGGCACGAGACGGAACGCCTCGCCCGCGACGGACGCAAGCGGGGATGCCACGCGCTTCGGAACGCCGCCCACGGTGAGCACCTCCGCCGGAAGGCCCGTCGCGGCGAAGATCCCCGCATGCGTCTCGTCCGCGAGGACCGGCCGCCCACCCACGAGGACGAGCATGACGTCTCGGGGCGCGGCTTCGAGGACCGGCGCGCGAAGCACGATGACGTCCGCTTGGGTGCCCGGCTCGAGCGACGGCGGGGGGAGGGAGAGCCGCCGCCTCGCCGTGGCCCCGACCGCGTCCGCCAGCCGTGCGTCCGACAGGAAGCCGAGAGCGCGCGCGGCCTTGAGCTCGTCGAGCAGCGTTCCCTCGCCGCTCACGAGCGCGTCGGTCCCGAGGAGCACGTCGAGGCCGGAGTCGAAGAGCGCCCGGGGTGCCGTCGACCCGTAGAGGAATCCGTTCGAGGTCGGGCACCACACGGCGGCGCAGCCGGCTGCCGCGAGCCGGGCGACTCCTTGAGGGGCCGCGCCCACGAGGTGCACCGCGAGCAGCCGGTCCGAGAGAAGGCCGCGCGCGGCCGCCTCGTCGATTTCCGCGGCGGACGCCGCGTCGGTCCCCTCCGCAAGGTGGAGCGCCCAGGAGCCCGCGGCCGGTGCGGCCGCTGCGTCGCGCAGCGCGTCCATCGCAGGAATGCGCACGACCCGCAAGGGAAAGTCCCGCTCGAAGTCCTCCTCCCACGGGTCGTGGTGGACGACCGAAGTCGCGCCGCCGAGAATGTTCTTGAGCGCACCGAAGAGCAGCGCGGCGCGGCGCGGCAGCAGGTGCCGCCGCGCGAGACCGCCGCCGAACCGCGCGTGGAGGTCCGCGCCCCAGGCGGCGGAGCTCGCGTAAGGCGGCTCGCCGAGGCGCGGCAGGTGGTTGCGGTGAAGATGGTCGTGTGCGTTCACGAGCCCGGGAAAGAGCGCCCCGCGTCCGAGATCGAGCGTGAAGTCGGCCGTCCCCGCCGCCGCCTGGAGCCTGCCTTCGGCGACGTCGCGCGTCGCGTTTTCCGCTTCGAGGCGCAGCCTCATTTCAAGAAGCGCAGCGCGAGGAGCAGCGGCAGACCCTCGTCCGCCGCGTACCGGTCCAGCTTCTTCGCGCGCTCGTAGAAGGGCCGCACTTCCACGCCGACGCCGAGCGAGCCCGAGGCGTCGAAGGTGAGCCCCGCCTCGCGCGCGGCGGCCTCGTGGGCGTCCGCGTCGTGGACGACGTGCTCGACGACGTGCGCGGCTCCGGAGGCGTCGCGAAACGCTCGCGCGTGCCCGCGCCGGATGGCGTCCGGATGGAAGTCCGTCACGACGACGTATCCGCCCTTGCGAAGGACTCGCGCGAACTCGCGGTAGAGCGGCGCGATCTTCTGCAGGTGTCCGGCCGCGAGCCGGCACCACACGACGTCGAAACGCTCCGCGCCGAAGGGCAGCGCCCTGAGGTCGCCGCTCGCGGTCGTGCGCGGCCGCGCCGGGTCGCGGCGGCCGGCCGCCAGCATCTCGAAAACGAGATCCACGCCGCAAGCGCTCTTCGGGGCGTGCCCCTTCGGGAAGACGAGCCGGCGCGCGGTGCCGCAGCCCGCGTCGAGGAGGCACTTCCCTCCGATGTCGTGCGAGAAGATCCGGACGGCGAGCGAGTCCATCGTCGTGAGCGGGTTTTCGACGTCGTACGTCGCGGCCCACAGCCGGTACGCGGGGGCCGTCCCGAGGGGCGGCTCGGCGCTCACGCGGGCGGCCTCAGATGTCCGTAAGCCTGTGAGTCCGAAGGCACGAGCCCTCCCTTGAGCCGTCTCGCGAAGTCTTCCACACGCCCCTTGAGAGCGCGTGAGAGCCACGGCACCTGCGGGTCCTCGTGCGTCATCCAGCCGGTCCACTCAGGCGTCGTCCACTCCTCGAGGGTCGCGGGCGTCGTCGAGAGCGGGTCGACGTTTCCATACGTTCCGCGGCGCTGCGGCGTGGGCGTGTAGAAATACGTAATGAGCTTCATGTCCGGATTCACCGCGGCCAGCCTCTCCGCGAACGCGAGAGTGGTCTCGACGTCCTGCTCCGGGTCGTCGGGATCGCCGAACATGAACGAGAACTCCGGCACGATGCCGAAGCGGCGGGCCTTTTCCGCGAGGGCGAGCGTCTGGGCCGTGGTGAGGTTCTTCGACATCTTCTTCAGGGTCTCGTCGGAGCCCGATTCGGCCCCGAAATAGACCATCGTAAGGCCTGAGCGCCGGAGAGCCTCCCACGTCCGGTCCCCGAATCGCAACATCACGTCGATCCTGGCTTCGCACCACCACTTCAGCCCGAGCGGCGTCATCCGCCCGGCGAGCTCCTCGGCGCGCGGCTCCTTGAAGAAGAAGTTGTTGTCGTAGAAGTGCACGGCGTCCATGCCGTGGCGCTTCACGAGATGCGCGAGATTCGCCTCGGTGCGCGCGGGAGACTCGAATTTCTGAAGGCTTCCGAGCGCCGAGATGACGCCGCAGAAGTTGCACGTGTACGGACATCCGATCGAGGCCTGGTAGACGCCGTTTCGCCTCCCGAACGCGGTCGGCTGGAGATAGGTTTCGATGTCGATCCGGTCCCAGGGCAGATCCGGGAACGCGTCGGGACCCTCCCAGGCCCGCTCGGGGTTGAGTCGCGCCTCGCCGCCGTTCTTCCAGCCGAGGCCTTTGACGGCCGCGGGCTCGAGGCGTCCCTCCAGAACGTCGAGCAGCTCGACGAGCGTGCGTTCGCCCTGACCGCGCACGAGAAAGTCGACGTACGGCGCGCGCAGCACGGGCGCGGGATAGAGGGTCGGGAAGTAGCCGCCCCAGACGACGGGGCACCCCGGAAAGCGCTCCTTGAGCCGGCGCGCGAGGGGCACGGCCGAGACGAGCTGCGGGCCGGGCATCACCGTCATCGCGATGAGCGTCACGGGATCGTCCGTGAGCGCCCGCCTCTCGACGCGCTTTGCCACCTCCGCCTCGAGATCGGAATCGGGCAGGTTTCCGTCGAGGATCTCCCACGAGACGTCGGGGGGCAGCGCCGCGCCGAGCGCGAGGAGCGAGAGCGGGAAGCGCCGGTTCTTCGGGCGCGTGGCTCGCGGGTTGAGGAGGAGGATCACGAGGTTCTCAAAGCCTTCGTGCGACCCACAGATCGAAGCGCGAGGGCGGACGCTTTCCGAGAAACCGGGCCCTCCAGCCGCGCGTCTCGTAGGCGAGGGGATAGAGGACGCGGCTCCTCTCGAACGACAGGCCCACGGGCCCCGCGGCGCTCTCGAGGCTCTCCCGCGTGAGGTATTCGACCGGCGCCAGCGCGAGGAGGTCCCCCGCGAGGTCGGAAAAGCTCCGGGCGGTGTCGCGCCGCTTTTCCTCGGCCATGGCCTCCCCCGACGCGGGCCGCGCGTAAAAAGGGGAATCGAGTATAGCCACGCGTCCGCCCGCCGCGGTGGCGCGCGCGGCCTCGCCGAGGGCCTTCCGGAGGTCCTCGGCCAGGTGCAGCGAGGCGTCGAAGACGACGAGGTCGAAGAGCGCGTCCGTAAAGGGGAGCGCGTCGAACGACGCGGACACGCGCCCGAACATGCGCGGCAGATGCCGCCGGAACGCGGCGCTCGCGCCGAGGCCGTCCACGTCGTCGACCCGGAGGTCGAGGGCGACGCACCGGTGCCCGTCGCGTGCGAGGCGCGCGCAAAGCCAGCCGTTTCCCGCGCCGAGGTCGAGAACGGAGAGCTCCCTGGCGCGCTTCTTCGCGAGCGGAGCGACGACGCGCGCCTGGAGCGCGTCGAATGTGCGGGCACGGACCGCCCACTGTCCGGCGAGAGGACCTGCGAAAAGGTACGGCAGAGCGAGGAGCTCGGCCTCTCCGCCTGCGCCACGGCCCTCCGTACGGCGGAGCCGCGCGTAGGCGCGCGCCCATCGCCGGCGGGGAGGCTCGGCGCTCATGCCGGAGCGGACGTCCGCTCGAAGTCGAGAAGAAGGTGGTCGCCGAGAAGGGCGAGCGGGCGCGCCGCCAGCCTGTCGAGGCGTTCGAGCGCGCCGAGAAGGCGCGGGAACCGCGACACGGCGGGCTCGGCGGAGCTCGGCGGCACGAAGACCCCGACGCCGCGCGTTCTCCGGAGACGGAACCATGGCGCGAAGGAGCGGGCGAGCGTTCGCGGCGAGGGATACGTCACGGTGAACGACTCTCCGCCCACGCGCGCCGGCGCGGGAGACCGCGCGAGCCTGCGGAACGCCGATTGCGCCTCTCCCCGCGAGAGGAGAACAAGAATCTCGC
The DNA here is from genome assembly GCA_963821225.1 of Thermoanaerobaculia bacterium. Classification (GTDB taxonomy): domain Bacteria; phylum Acidobacteriota; class Thermoanaerobaculia; order UBA5066; family UBA5066; genus Fen-183. Next base: position 574,126 of record CAWGCY010000007.1, on the reverse strand, counting down.
CGGGGCAGCACGGCCCGAAGACGACGAGGAGAGCGTGCCGTCCCTTGGGAAGGAGGCGAGCAAGTCCGTGCGCGACGGAAGCGTGGTCCGTCACGCAGTTCAGGGACGCGAAATTCGAGAACGCGCCGTCGAAAGTCGTTCCCTGGCGCGAGGCCGCCCACGTGTCGAGGTCCTCGAGAGAGACACGCTCCGCCGCGACGCGGCCCGCGAGACCCGCCGCGCGCGCCTTCTCCGCGGCGAGGGCCACCATCGCGGCCGCTCCGTCCGTGACGAGAACGCGGCGGCCGCGCTTCGCGAGAAAGAGGGCGTCCTCACCGGTGCCGCCTCCGAGCTCGATCAGTTGCGCCTCGTTCGGAAAGGCCTCGAGGAGCACGCCTCGAACGGCACGCCGCTGCGCGGCGACGCTTTCCCAGCCGGAAAACCGTTCGTCGAAGTGGGGCGCGAGCGCGTCGAAGGCGCGGACCGCGGCGGAGAGGTGTGGCATCGGCGGTGGATGACGTTCCGGGATTCCGGCCTCAGACGGGCCTGAGGTAGACCGGGGTCGGGTCGGCCGGCGGCCGGGGCGGCGCGGCGCGGAATCCGGCTTCGATCGCGTCGAGCATTCCCCATCGGTCTTCCAGGGCCTTTGCACTGCTCTTGGCGCCGTCGCCCGGGGACGTGTAGGCGGTCACCTCCGCGTGCAGCAGGTCGCGCACTTGCCGGTAGAAAGACCCCTCGTACGTTCCCGTGAACATCATCGCGAGCTCGTCGCTGTCGCGCCAGTTCGAGCGGCGCCCGAGCTGTGCCTTCACGCTCTCGTAGAACTTCGTGCCCGGCAGCGGATACGACACCGAAACCCCGACGTCGTCCGGCCGCTCCTCGCGGAGGAGATCGCGCGTGGAGAGCAGGTCTTCCCAGGTCTCGCCCGGATAGCCGAGCTGCAGGAACCAGGCCGGTCGAATGCCGTGGCTCCGGAGAAGGCGCGTCGCCGCGCGCACCTGCTCGACGCGCGTGCCCTTCTCCATCGCATCGAGAACCTTCTGGGCGCCCGACTCGACGCCCATCCAAACCTCCTCTGCCCCCGCGTGCGCGAGAGCCGCGACGGCGGACGGCGTCATCAGGTCGACGCGCGACTGCATTGTGAACGGCACGCGCAAGCGTTCTCGCGCGAGCTCTTCCGCATACGACTCGATCCACCGCGGGGTCAGGCCGAAGATGTCGTCCGCGAACCAGAGGTGGTCCGGCCGGACCTCGTCCGCGAGGCGTCGCACTTCCGCTGCGACGTTCGCGGGGCTCCGCTGCGCGTAACGGGTGCCGTAGAGCGGCTTCGCGCACCAGTTACAGTGGAACGGGCAGCCGCGCGTCGTGACCACGTTCCACGAGAGGCGGCCGTGAGCGCTCGTCCACGCTGCACGGTACGCGTCGGCGTCCACGAGGTCCCAGGCGGGGAAGGGAAGCGTGTCGAGGTTCTCGACGAAGGGCCGGACCGGCGTCCTGCGCGGCACGGCGTCCGCCGTGTTCCCCGCGAGCGCCAGCCCGGGGATGCCTTCGAGCGCAGCCCGGGGATCGGCCGTCCAGGCCTCCGCGAGGTCGGCGAACGTGAGTTCCGGCTCGCCGAGGATGACGGCGTCGGCGCCGCTGGCGAGGTAGGACGTCGCATGGTCGGTGGCGTCCGATCCGTTCACCGCGACGAGGCGACCGCGCGCGTGGGCTGCGGCCACCATCGCGAGGGCCGCTTCGCGGTTCCGCGTCGTGCACATCTTCGTGAGGAAGTTGAAGTTGTCCTCGAGAATTCCGACGATCGCGGCACCCGAGGCGTCGAGGGCTCGCACGAAGTCGGTCTCGCCGCCGGCGAGCATCGCGTCGAACAGCTCGACGTCGAAACCGCGCGCGCGCAGCACCGCCGCGACGAGGAGCGTCGCGAGGGGCGGATACGGTTTCATCTTTCGCCACTGCTTGGCGTCGTGCGCGAGGTAATAGGAGTGCGCGAGGAGGAGCTTCGGCCGGGCTCCGCACATCGCCCGCGAGGGTAGTTCAGGTCGTTTTCAAAAAAGTGTGACGTGGATTGCCAATTCGGTTACGTGACGAGGGATTTCAACAAAGCGACGGCTCCCTGCAGGTCGGACGCGCCGTCGAGGCGCGAGCCGCCCGAGTCGGCCCAGGCTCGCCCGATGTCCCCGGATCCGCCGTCGACCTTCTCCTGAGGAATCTCGCCTCTCGCGAACTCCTCGAGAAACTCCGAGGGCGAAAGCGGGACGAGCCTCGCGGGCCCGGGCGCGCGCGGCCCGAGAAGCAGCGTCGAGGCGCGGCGTGCGGCGCGCTCCTCGGGACGCGACGTGGTGAAAAGGTCGATGCGGCGTTTTTCCTCACCGCCCGAGAACGCGGAGTCTGTTCGCGAGAGGAGCCCGAGGAGAGCCGCGCTGTCCTCGCGCAGCGTCAGCTCGCGAACCGAAGAGGCGAGACCGTCCGGATCGGCGCGGGAGACGAGCAGGCTTTCGTCGCCGAGCACGCCGAGACCGGCGGCCTGGGCGGCGGCCACGAGCGTGGATTTTCCCGCCCCCGGGCCCCCGCGCACCACGGCGGCGCCCCTCGGACCCGTGACCGCGCCCGCGTGAAGCGCGCGCCAGCCCCGGCGCGCGAGGAGAACCGCGACGGGCGCCTCGAGGAGCGTGCGTGCGAGGAACGACCTTAAGGAAGAAGAAAGAGAAGAGGGAGATTTCCTTGAAAGGGGAACAGAAAGAGAAGCCGCGATGCGCGCGTCGACTCGCGCCAGGGCGATGTCGATCTTGATCTCAAGCGCACCGGGCACCTCGCAGCGGAATTCCGCCGGCTCGTGAGTCCACCGAAGTCGTTCTTCGAATGAGAATGTGAGGTCTGCGGCGCCCCGCGGCGAGCCGTTTGCCTCGGCGTCGTCCCCCCTCGCGCCTTCTAAGAAATCTCCGTATTCTTCGCATTCTCTAAAGTCTTCCGGGCTGGGCCCGTCCGGCACGACTTCGATCGCGATCGCATGGCGCGCGTCACCCGCCGGAGCCGGCGCCCAGAGCTTCTCCGCCAGCTCGAAGAGGAGCGGCTCGCTCGCCGTGAGCGCCACGAGGTCGCCGGGCGGGGCAAGGAACCGCGTCGACACGTCCGCCATGCGCCGCAGCTTGCCACGGCGGTGCCCGAGGCCGGAGAGATCCGGCTCAGGCCGGGCGCGAACCGTTTCGCCAGAGGGCGTAACTATTCGGGATTCGCTGCGTCTTACCAGGATGCCTTCGGCCCCGGCTGCGTGCGGGCGCCCTCGAGCAGCGGAATGGCCCTAGAGTTGCTCGGGACGAGGGGAACGGTCCGGCCCCGGTCAATTAGGCGTGGAGGTTCTCCGATGAGACAGTTTCGAGATCGATCCGGCGCTCGCACGAGGGCCCGCGGCCTGCTCCTGCTTCTCGCGCTCGCTCTTTCGGCCGGCGCAGCGCGCGCCGGAGAGATCCACGGGCGGCTGCTCGTCGGCGATCCCACGGACAGGCCTGCCGGAGGCCTCACCGTGAGCGCGGTGCCGTGGGAGACGCCGGGCGACGAATCGCGCCGTGCGATGAAGGGAGGCGAGGACCCGAAGCCGATCGCCTCGGCCGTCACCGCGGCCGACGGCTCGTTCGTCCTGGCCGTTCCCTCCGAGCCCGGGAAAGAGAAGCCGTTCCGCGTGAGGGCCGAGGGCGCGGGTGTCGTGCCGGTGCTCTTCGAGGACGTCTACGACGCCGCCGAGAGCGCGGACCTCGGCGAGCACGCGCTGCCGCATGGCGAGAGACTCACGGGCGTCGCGGTCGACGCGTCCGGCACGCCGCTCGCGGGAGCGGAAGTCTCCCTCGAGGCCGGCGTCGCCGGCGGCGATGACGTCGCGTTCCGGGCCGTGGCGCGGAAAGTCGTGACGGGCGAAGACGGAAAATTTCAGTTCGACGAAGCGAGCGCCGTGGGGAACCGAATCACGATCGAGAAGGCGAATCTCGCGCCAAAGCGGGAGACGGGCCTCAGAGCCGGCGCGATTCCGAGACCGATCGCAGTCGTCGCGGGCTACCCGGTCGGAGGCGTCGTCCTCAGCGCCGCCCGGAAGCCTGTCGGGGGCGCGCTCGTCCGGCTGGAGAGCGTCAAGGCCACGACGCGGTGGGTCGAGACGGACGCGGAGGGCCGCTTCACGATCCCGCACGCTCCCGACGGGCGCGGCTCGCTCGTCGTCGACGGCGGCGACGCCGGCTGGGCCCGCAAGCCCGACGTCAAGCTGCCGCTCGGCGAGGGACGGTCGGTCACGATCGCGCTCGCGCTTCCGGCGTCGCTCGCCGGCAAGGTCGTCGACGACAGGACGGGGCGCCTCGTGCCGCGCGCGAAGGTCCTCGCCCGGGCGGGCGGCTTCGCGCGCCTCGTGCGCACGGGCCCCGACGGGATGTACCACCTGAAAGGCATTCCACCCCAGACGTACCGCCTCACCGTCGACGAAGCGCGGTACGTGCCGTGGGTGAAGCCTGACCTCGCTCTCGCGCCGGGCGAGGGAAAACGCCTCGACATCGCCTTGACGCTCGGGGCCTCGCTCGCCGGAAAGGTCGTGGACGAGAACGGCGCTCCCGTCGCGAGCGCGAAGGGCGCTCTCATGCGTGGGGGCGAGAACACGCTCCAGGGCATCCGCCGGATGCTCCGCCCGGGCGGCGAGACGACCGCGTTCCGGACGGGCTCCGACGGAACGTTCAAGGCTTCGCGCCTCGTTCCCGGCGAGAACCAGCGCCTCCTCGTGAGCCACGCAGACTTCGAGCGCACGACGCTCGCGGGCCTCTCTCTCCCTGCGGGCGGCACGAGAGGCGGCGTGGCCGTCGTGATGCGCCGCGGCGCCACGATCTCCGGCATCGTGAAGGACGCGAACAACGAGCCGATCGCGGACGTCGAGGTCCAGGTCGACCCGTCCGTAAACTTCCGCGCGGGAGCGGGCGGCCTGGTCGCGAACTTCGTGCGCCTCGGCGGCCCGAGCTCGCGCCCGAAGACGAAGACCGGAGCCGACGGGAAATTCCAGATCAGAGGCATGTCCGTCGGCGAGTACGCGCTCCAGGTCCGGAAGCCGGGGTTCGCGAACGAACGCGTCGACCCCGTGGTCGTGACCGACAAAGGCGCGGAGCCGGTGGCGGTGACCCTCGGGCCGGGAGCGAGCATCGCCGGCACCGTACGAAAGAGGAGCGGGGAGGGAGCCGAGGGCTACTTCGTGCGCGTGGGCGCCGGAGGCCGTGGGGCCGGCGGCGGCGGCCCGCTCGGCGGAACCGGCACCGGCCTCCCGACGGGTCCCGACGGTCAGTTCGTCCTCGAGGGCCTGAAGCCGGGCCAGGTCTACGACCTCTCCGTCGTCGGCGGGGCGGGCCTCGGGCCGCAGAAGCGGGGCGTCGTCGCACCGGCCGCAAACGTCGAGATCCAGGTCGCCGGCACGGGCCGAATCGCGGGGACCGTCCTCGATGCGCGCTCGGGCCAGCCTCTCAGGAGCTTCTCCGTCTCCTTCGAACCCGACCGCGGCGGCGGCGCGATCATCCGTCTCGTGGCGCGCGGAGCGGGCGGCCAGACCGGCATCGGCCAGAAGCGCGACTTCAACGCCGAGGACGGCGCGTTCGCGCTGGAGGACGTGCCCGCGGGGACCTGGACGGTCGTCGTCGAGGCAAAGGGCTATCAGCAGGCGCGGGTCGCGAACCTCGTGGTCGAGGAGGGCGGCTCGAGGGACGGCGTCGAGGTGCGCGCGACGCCCGGAGTCGTCCTCAAGGGGCACGTCTCGGACGCACGAACGGGCCGACCGGTCGCGAACGCGAGCATCACGCACGAGCCGGCCGGGGGCGGCAGGCCGGGCGGCGTCGCGGGCTTCGGAGGTCGTGGCGGCCCGCTCGCCGGCCTCGACGGCGGCGACGACGTCACGAGCGACGCCGACGGCAACTTCGAGATCGAAGGCATCTCCGCGGGGCGGATCAAGGTCACCGCGAAGAACCCGGATTACACGGACGGCAGCGAGGTGGCCGACGTCAAGGAGACGGGCGGCACCGTCGAGATCAAGCTCACGGCGGGCGGGTCGGCGAGCGGCGTCGTCGTGGGCGGCGGCCAGCCGCTCGCGAACGCGCAGGTCTCCCTCGCGGTCGCGGGCGAGGCGGGCTTCGGGCGCATCCTCGGCGGCGGGCAGACGACGACGACGGACTCCACGGGCCGCTTCCGCTTCGACCACCTCGGGGCCGGTCGCTACAGCGCGTCGGCGGGGATGAGCGGCAAGTCCAGCAACCTGTCGGAGTTCGTCCTCCAGGCGGGCGATTCGAAGAATGATCTCGTCCTGTCGCTCTCCTCGGGCTCCACGATCCAGGGTCTCGTCTCCGGGCTCCCGGATGGATGGAAGGCCGGCACGACGGTGACGGCCAGCGGAGTCGAGTCGTTTTTTGCGACGACACGCGTCGGGGCCGACGGCAGCTTCCAGGTCACGGGCGTGCCACCGGGGCCCGTGACGCTCCGCGCGCAGGCGGGTGACGGCCTCGGCACGTCGCGCAGCGCGACGAAGCAGGTCACGGCGAGCGACGACGTGCCGGTGCTCCAGGCGGAGATCGTCTTCGACGTCGGCTTCACGCTGACCGGACGCGTCACGCGGGCGGGGCAACCGGCCGCGGGCGCGATGGTCGTGGCGAGTTTGCAGGGCGGGGGCGGCCGGCAGGCGACGACGCGCACGGACGAAGGGGGGGCCTATTCGCTTCAGGGCCTCCAGGAGGGCTCTTACGTCGTCACGGCGATGGCCGATCCGCTGGTCGGCGCCGGCTCCCAGGTGCGGCAGACGGTTACGCTCACGAACGACCAGAACCTCGACCTCACGTTTCCGACGGCGAAGGTGTCGGGCACCGTGACGGACGCCGATACGAAGCAGCCGCTCGCCGACGCCACGGTGTCGCTCGCCTCGGCCTCGGGCGAGGGGAGCGTTCCGATGCAGCGCATGGTGTCGACGGACAGCAACGGGCATTTCCAGTTCATGGACATCCTGCCGCAGGCTTACACGCTCAACGCGCAGAAGACCGACTACCAGTTCGACAAGCGGAGCCTCACGGCCGCCGACGACGGCACGACCGAGAACCTCTCGATCGAGCTCGTCCACGGGCAGGGAATCGGCATCCAGGTGCGGGACGCGCTCTACGGCGTCCCGATGCGCAGCGTCTTGGCACGCGTCCTCGACGGGAACAAGTCGGCGGTTTTCACGGGCACGATCTCGCTCGACACGGGCGGCGTCGGCGAGATCCCGTCGCTCAAGCCGGGTACCTACTCGCTCCTCGTGAACGCGAGCGGCTACGCCACGGTCGTCCTCGCGAGCGTCTCGGCGCCATCGCAGCGGCCGGTGCCCATCGGGCTCACGCCGGGCGGCTCGGCCGACATCTCGGTCGGCCCGAAGTCGTTCGTGAACGGGATCGTCCGCGGCACGCTCAAGACGGCGGCGGGCGTCGCCTATCCGTACACGCTCTTCGCGACGGACGGGCGGGTCGCGATCACGGCCGACGCCAGCGGCCAGGCCGGCTTCCGCCGCATCACGAACCTCGCGCCGGGCACGTACATCCTCTCGCTCGACAACGGCGGGGGCACGACGTTCAGCATCGCCGAGGGCGCCATCACGCCGGTCCCGCTACCGTAGGAGGCGAGGGATAGAAGGAATTCCTTGGAAGAGAATTCGAAGATTTCTTAGAAAGGCGATTTGGCCGACTCTGCCCAATTCCCCTCCTAAGAAACCCGCTGTTTCGAAGTCGACCGTTAAGATCCGCGCATGAGGAAGCACGGGAGCAAGGCTCTTTTCTTCGTCTTATTTCTGTTTGGTCTCCTCGGGCTCGCACAGTCCGCCGCGCGCGCCGAGACGCCCGAGCAGGCCCGGGGGAAGAAGCAGGCCGCAGCGCTGTGGCGCCCCGCCGACGGCGACGCGGCCGCCTTCGAAGCGTTCGCAAAGGCGAACACCGCGGCCGACGCCGCAGCGCGCGATGCCCTGTTCACGCGCCTTTCGGCCGCGCTCGTCTCGCTCGAGGGGCACATGCGCGAGGCCGGCCGCGATCTCAGGATGCACGTGGACCTGGATCGGGGTCCGATCCTGCCGTTCGACGAGGCGCTCGCGGCCTACGACCCCGGCGCGCACCTCACGGACGACCTCTTCGAGAACAAGGTCGCGGTCACGACGCTCCTCAACTTTCCCGTGTACACGCTCGACGAGAAGCTCCGCCTCGGCTCGTCATGGACGCGCCGGCAGTGGGCGGAGGCGCGCCTCGCCGACCGCTTCGCGAGGCGCGTTCCGGCCAGCGTCAACCTCGCGATCGCGAAGGCTTACTCCGACTCGGCGCAGTACATCGCCTCGTACAACATCTGGATGCACCACGTCGTGGACGACAAGGGAGTTCGCATCTTCCCGCCGAAAATGCGCCTCCTCTCGCACTGGAACCTGCGCGACGAGCTCAAGTCCGACTATGCTGACAGAGAGCACGGGCCCGCCAAGCAGCGGGCGATCCGCAAGGTCATGGAGCGCATCGTCGACCAGACGATCCCGTTGGCCGTTCTCGACAACCCGGGTGTCGACTGGAATCCGTTCACGAACGAAGTCCGAAAGGCGGCGGTCAAGGACTCGGATATGCCCGAAAAATCCGTGGCCCCCGGCCCGGAGCCCGACACCCGTTACGCGGTCCTCCTCGCCGACTTCCGCGCCGTGAGGCAGGCCGATCCGTACTCGCCCACGGCGCCCACCTTCATCGCGCGGAAGTTCGAGGAGGACCGCCAGATTCCCGAGGCGCGCGTCCGGAAGATGCTCGAGGACGTCCTGTCGTCGCCGCTCGTGCCGAAAGTCGCAGCGCTCATCGAGAAGCGTCTCGGGCGGAAGCTCTCGCCCGTCGACGTCTGGTATCCCGGTTTCCGGCCGCAACCCGAGAGGTCCGGTGCCGAGCTCGACGCTCTCGTGCGTGCGAAATACCCGACGCCCGAGGCGTACGCGAAAGACATCCCGAACCTCCTCGTGAAGCTGGGCTTCTCGAAGGAGAAGGCCGAGTACGTCGCCGCTCGCATGGAGGTGCATCCCGCGCGCGGCTCCGGCCACGCGTCAGGCGCCGCCTTGAAGGGCTACAAGGCGTACCTGAGAACGCGCGTCGAGAAGGACGGCATGAACTACAAGGGCTACAACATCGCCGTCCACGAGATGGGGCACAACGTCGAGCAGACGATCTCCCTCTACGACGTCGACCAGCCGCTGCTGAGCGGCGTGCCGAACACCGCGTTCACCGAGGCTCTCGCGTTCGTGTTCCAGGGCCGCGACCTCGAACTGCTCGGCCTCGCGAAGCCTTCGGAGAAGGCGCGAGCCGAGAGTACGCTCGACGCGTTCTGGGGAGCGTACGAGATCGCGGGGGTCAGCCTCGTCGACATGGGCGTCTGGCACTTCATGTACGACCACCCCAAGGCCACGCCGGCCGAGCTGAAGGCGGCGACGCTGGCGATCGCACGCGACGTGTGGAACCGCTTTTTCGCGCCCGTCCTGGGCGAGAAGGACGTCACGCTTCTCGCGGTGTACTCGCACATGATCGATTCGTTCCTGTATCTGCCCGACTACTCGATCGGCCACATGATCGCGTTCCAGGTCGAGCGGCAGATGGAGAAGGCCGGAGCGATCGGCCCCGAATTCGAGCGCATGGCGAAGCTCGGCAACCTCGCGCCCGATCTCTGGATGACCGAGGCCACGGGTGCGCCCGTCGGCCCGGAAGCGCTCCTCGCCGAGACGGAGAAGGCTCTGTCGACGCTCCGTTGACGCAACCCTCGAGCTCTCCGGCCGTATAGTTCCCTCATGAGAATGACCTCTTCGACGGCGATCCTTACGGCCTGTCTTGCGGCTCTTGCTCCCTCACTCGCGGAGGTCCTGCCCTTCATCGCGGACGACTACCCGAAGGCCCTCGCTCTCGCGCGCGCCGAAGGCAAGCCGATCTTCCTGGAGACCTGGGCGCCCTGGTGACACTCCTGCCGCGCCATGAGGGCCTTCGTCTTCACGGACAAGGCGCTCGGGCGGCAGGCCGGACGGTTCGTCTGGCTCTCGATCAACACGGAAAAGCGGGAGAACGCGGCCGTCCTCGCGAAATACCCGATCCAGGCCTCTCCTACCCTCTTCGTCCTCGATCCCCTGGCCGAAAAGGTCGTTCTCAAGTACGTGGGCGCCGCGACCGCGCCGCAGCTCCTGCGCATCCTCGACGACGGGGCGCGCGCCGCGGGCTACGGCCAGGGTGGCCGGAAGCCCGATGACTTGCTCGCGAAGGCCGACGCCGTCTATTCGGCCGGCCGGAACCAGGAAGCGGCCGAGGCGTATCGCGTGGCTCTGAAGGGCATGGCCACGTCCTCCCCGTCGTACCCGCGCACGGTCGAGTCGCTCCTCTTCGCGCTCTCGTCGAGCCGCCAGCACGAGGCGTGCGCGTCCGTCGCCCGCGAAGCGTTCCCGCACCTCAAGACGTCGCCGTCCGCCGCGAACGTCGCGGGCTCGGGCCTCGACTGCGCGCTCGAGCTCGACAAGAACCTTCCCGCGAGGCCCGCGCTCGTCTCGGACCTCACCGCCGACGCGGTGGAGGTCCTTCATGGGCCGCGCGCGGGCCTCGCCGCCGACGACGTCTCGGGTCTCTACCAATCTCTCGCGGGGCAGCGCGATTCGGCAGGGGACGCGGCGGGCAAGAAGAAGGTCCTCGAAGAATGGGCGGCCTACCTCGAAGGCGAGGCCGCGAAGGGGAGGACTCCCGAGACCCGCGCCGCGTTCGACGCGCACCGCATCACGGCGTATCTCGAGCTGGGCCAGCCTGAGCGGGGAATCCCGATGCTCGAGGCCTCCGAGCGCGACTTTCCCGACGACTACAACCCGCCCGCGCGCCTCGCCCTCGCGTACCGGGCGATGAAGAAGTACGACGAGGCCCTCGCGGCTTCCGACCGCGCTCTCGCGCGCTCCTACGGCCCGCGGAAGCTCGTCATTCTGCAGGCCCGCGCCCGCATCTACACGGACAAGGGGGATTCTCAGGCGGCGAGAAAGACCCTGGAAGACGCGCTCGCGTGGGCCGAATCGCTCCCGAAGGAGCAGGTCTCCGAGCGCCAGGTCGCCGCCCTGAAAAAGCAGCTCGAAAAGCCCAAGTAGAATCGACGCGGCTGGACGGGAGGCTTCATGCGGCGGCTCCTTCGCGCGATCGTTCCGGCGTTCGTCCTCTTCGCGCCTGCCGCGTTCGCCCAGGACTCTCTGCTCGGCGCGGAGGCCCTCGCCGCCGATTCCGGCCGCTTCCGCCTGAAGGTGGAGATGAAGGTGAACGCGCGCACGTCGAGCTCCGTCACGTTCCCGGTGGCGAACACGGGCGCACCGTTCCCGGTCGTCCTCGAGACCGTTTCGCCGCACACCTCGGCGGAGGTCTCGAACATCGCCCTCACGGCCGAGGGCGATCTCACGCCCGACCTGTTCGCGAAGGTCGTCGTCCACTTCCTCGACCTCTACAACCGCAATCCCACGTCCAGCGCCGACCGCATCTTCGTTCGCGAGGCGTTCGTGCGGTTCGGAAAGAAGTGGGAAGCGTTGAGGGAGATGCCGGGCACGACCGCTTATCTCGAGCTCGGCAAGGCGCCGCGCTTTGCGAAGCAGATCACGCGCCGCCTCGAGAGCTACGGCCTCTGGGGAACGGCCGTGAACCGGTTCGAGGAGACGGGGGCCGAGGCGGGCGGCTCGTTCGGGCCGCACGTCTACTGGCGCGCGAGCGCCACCGGCGGCACGCCGCTTTATTTCCGCGACCCGAACGCGCTCGCGGGCGACAACGGGACTCCCGAGCGGACGGTCGGCTCCACGGCGCCGGTCGTCTACGGCTCGGGCATCCCGATCCTCTACGACACGATGGCGACGGACGTGAATTTTTCGGGTCGCTTTCAGCTCGGCGGCGGCGTCGGGCTGCGCTTGAACTGGGGCGAGAGCCGGCGCGACGGCGTCGACGTCCTCGGGTGGTATTTCCGCCGCGACCTCGCGGAATACGTCCCGCTCCACGGCACGTTCTACTCGGGCGATCTCGCGGTCCTCGAGGGTTATTCCATCCCGCTGCCCGCGCACGGAACCGAGAAGTACGAGTACGGCCTGAACGTCGAAGCGCGCCTCGGACCCGTGCACCTCTTCGGGCAGGGCGTGAAGCAGTCGATCGCCGGCCTCGAGCGCGAGGGATACGAGGTCGAAGCCTCCGTGCGCATCGGGCTCCCCGGCCTCTTCGCGTCGGGCGACCAACCGGTCGTCAACTGGATCGAGCCCGCCGTGCGTGTCTCCTACATCGACAACCTCTTCGATCTGCCGGCCGGCTTCGTGGCACCGTCTTTCGGGTGGGACTGGCGCAAGGTCGATCTCGGCTTCCGCCTCGGCATCGTGCGCGGCCTCGACCTCACGGTCGAGTACGCGCGCAACGAAGCGACCACGCGGAGGGGGGTGCTCCATCCGGACGAGGGACTCCTCACGCTCCGCGCGGCTTTCTAGCTTCAATCAGCCCAGGAACGCCTTCACGAAAAGGCCGAGGCCGATCAGCCCGACGCCCATCGACCCGAACCACACGAGCCTGTTTCGCGTCAGCGCGGCCACGGCCCCGAGGGCGATGGACACCTGGAAGAGCGCAACCGTGTTCGCGAAACCGTGGTGCTCGTGGAGCAGGTGGTCCGCCTCCTTCGACTTCGCATCCCGCTCGCGCTCTTTCTCCTCGGCTCTTCTCTTGATCTCGGTTTGTTCGTCCTTGTAGCGCTTCTGCTCCTCCGCGTAGCTGGCCGGGGCCTGCCGGCCCGTCGCGAGCCACGGCGTGGCGGAGGCCTCCTGCACCGCGGCCTTCAGCCCCTTCGCCTGGTAGTAGGCCCACTGATCCGATGCCTCCGCCTGGAAGCGCGTGGCTTCTGTCTTCAGCACGAGCGCCTCGTTCACCGTGGCGCCCGCGCGCAAGGAGGCGATCGCGGCGCAGACCGCGAGTAGCGCCGTCGTCAGCGCGATCTGCTTGAGGAAGGAGCCACCCTCCTTCTCCATCTCTTCCTGAATCGCCTCGTGCAGCTTCTCCGTCTCGACTTCCGGGCCTTCGGGCATCTGATCCCCCTGCGCGCGGGATTCTGCCTCACGAAAAGGCGAGCCGATCTCGCTCTTTTGGCGCCGATCTTGCGACATCCGGGGTGCGAGGCTGATCTCGCGGGACGGTGACCATGCTTGCGAGAAAAATTACAAACGACAGGCACGCTTACAAAGACCTGATGAAGGTGACCTCGGGAGAAGTCGAGCTGCCTGCGGAAATTTCAGTTCCTCATCTCGCGGACGGAATCGTGGTGTTCTGCCACAGCAACCGGAACCGGCGACACGGCTCGGCGAATCGCGCGGTGGCCGAAGAGCTCGCGGAGGACGGGATCGGCACGGCGGTCTACAACCTGCTGACGCCTGCGGAGGAGAAGCTCGACGAGCAGATCGCGGGGCCGCGATTCGACATCAAGCTGCTCGCGGGGCGCCTCGCGGATCTCACCGACGGTCTCCTGAAGGGAGAGGGAACGCGTCATCTGGAGATCGCGTACTTCGGGGCGTCGACGGCCGCCGCCGCGGCTCTCGTGGCGGCTGCGGCACGGCCGCTCGTGGTAAGGGCGGTGGTGTCGTTCGGCGGCCTGCCTCAATTCGCCGGATCGGCCTTGCAGAACGTCGAAGCTCCGACGCTGCTCCTCGTCGGCGAGCACGACTGGCAGATCATGGACGGGAACCGCGAGGCTCTCGCGAAGATCCGCGCGCCCAAGTCGCTTCAGGTCGTCCCGGGGGGAACGCATCTGTTCGCGGCTCCGGCCGCTCTCGCCGAGGCCTCGCGTCTCGCCCGCGACTGGCTCCGGCACTACTTGAGCCTCGTTCCCGTGACGGCCTGATTCGGGACCTCGCCTGATGGGGGCAGCGCTATTGAAAGTAGCCGTTGACGTCGACGATCAGGTGGACGGTGCCTGACGCTTGGGTGCAGTGGATGAAGACGGCGTCGTCCGTGCCGATCGCGAGGACGGCGTTGTTCGCTCGCGTCCTTCCGGCGCCGTAGCTGATCGTCGTGGCGGCGCCGGGCGCCGAGCCGGCGGGGAAGAGGCTCAGGCTGCCTGCCGCGGTGCTTTGCGTCACCGTGACGTTGGAGGAGACCGCCCGGGCCCCGGCGGGGATGCCGCAGCGACCCGGCAGCGTGAGAAGCCTGTCGGTGTCCGCCACGAGCGCCGGCCCGCCATACGGCCCGGCGGGGTTCCGCGTATCGGAGATCCGGCAGGGTGTGAGCGTGTGGAAAAACGCTCCCGGAACGGGGGGCGGCGGCACGACGGTGCCGATCTTGTAGCTCCGGAATTCCGTGAACCAGAGATTCCCGTCGGGGCCGGGCGTGATCCCGTAAGGCCCGCCGTCCGAGGTCGGGATGAGGTACTCGAGCACTGCGCCCGAGGTCGTCATGCGGCCGATCCTGTTGTTGTCGTACTCGGTGAACCACAGGGCGCCGTCGGGGCCGGCCGCGATGTCGAAGTTGCGCGTGGTCGAGGGCAGCGGGAACTCGATGAAGGCGCCCGCCGTCGTGACGCGTCCGATCTTGCTGGCATTCGACTCGTTGAACCAGAGACTGCCGTCGGGACCGACGACGATGCCGTAGGGGCCTGACGCGAGGGTGGGAGTCGGGAACTCGGTCACGGCGCCGGCCGTCGTGATGCGCCCGATCCTGTTCGCCGAGAGCTCCGTGAACCAAAGAGCGCCGTCCGGACCCGCGACGATCGCGTGCGGGCCGCTGTTCGGCGTGGGAATCGCGAAGTCCGTGAAGGCCCCGGCCGTGTTGAGGCGTCCGATCCGGTTGCCGATCGACTCGGTAAACCAGAGGGCGCCGTCGGGTCCCCCGGCGATTCCCTCGGGGCCGCCCGCGACCGTGAAATGGGTCAGCCCTCCCGCCGTCGTCAGCCGTCCGATCTTGCTGGTGTTGTATTCCGCGAACCAGAGAGCGCCGTCGGGGCCGGAGACGATCCCGCGGGGGCTGCTGACGAGGCCCGTCACCCAGGGCGTATGGACGCCGGCGGTGGTGATGCGTCCGATCTGGTCGAGCTCGGTGAACCAGAGCGCCCCGTCCGAGCCGGTCGTGATCTCGTACGGAAGCCTGTTCGTCGGTAGCGTGAACTCCGTTCCGACTTCGGGAGGAGGACCCTCTCCGATGACGAAGCGCCCGATCTTGCTGGTCTGGAATTCGGTGAACCAGAGGGCCCCGTCCGGACCCGCCCGGATGCCGAGAGGCCCGCACCCGGCCGTCGGGATCAGGAACTCGGTGATGACGCCGGCGGTCGTGATGCGCCCGATCCGGTCGTTGTCGTACTCGGTGAACCAGAGGGCGCCATCGGGGCCGGCGGCGATGTCGAAGTTGCGCGTGACGAGGGGCAGCGGGAACTCGGTGATGACGCCGGCCGTCGTGATGCGTCCGATCTTTCCGGCGCCCGACTCGTTGAACCAGAGGTTGCCGTCGGGGCCGACGACGATGGCGTACGGGTTGGACGTGGTCGTCGGCGTCGGGAACTCGGTCACGGCTCCGCCGGTCGTGATGCGCCCGATCGCGTTCGCGCCCGCCTCGGTGAACCAGAGAGCCCCGTCCGGCCCGGTGACGATGCCGTAGGGGCCGCTGTTGGGGGTGGGAAGGGAGTGCGGCGTCATGGCGCCGCCCGTCGTGATCCGCACGATCGCGTTGCCGGTCGACTCCGTGAACCAGAGCGCGCCGTCCGGGCCCGAGGCGATCCCCTGGGGATGTCCGCCTGCCGAAAACTGCGTCAGCGCTCCCGCCGGCGTCAGGCGGTCGACTCTGTTCGTGCCCGGCTCGACGAACCAGAGATTGCCGTCCGATCCCGTCACGATGTCCTGCGGGAAGCTCACGGAGCCGATGGCGTAATCCGTGATGACGCCGCTCATCGCGATACGCCCGATCCGGTCGACCTGGGTGAACCAGAGGGCGCCGTCGGGTCCGACCGTGAGGCGGTCGGGGAGGCGATTTCCGGAAAGCGGGAATTCGAGGATGGCGTCCGCGCGCGGCGCTACCACGGAGAATGCGAGAAAGGCGAGAAGAGTCCGCAAGGCCGCGCGGTGCAGACGAACCCGGCTCCCGTTCACGAGAAGGGCCAGCGCCATTGCACCCCCGCCGAACCTTCGATTATAGAAGCGACCCGGAGTGCGCTATACTCCCTGAGTTCGCCCTTCTCTCGTACTGACGGAGCGGACCGAGACCGAAAGGTCCCCGTCGACCATCTTTCGTACCTCTCATCACCATCTGCCAGCCGCACGCGTCCCTCGGACGACGTGTTCAACAAAGGATCCCCATGAAGCTCTACGTTGGAAACCTGTCCTATTCCGTCAACGACTCCACCCTCCGCGCCCTGTTCGAGCCCTTCGGCAACATCGAGTCCGCGCGCGTCATCTCCGACCGCGACACCGGCAGCTCGAAAGGCTTCGGCTTCGTCGAGATGTCGGACGACGACGCCCAGAAGGCGATGGGCGCCCTGAACGGCCGCGACAACGACGGTCGCGCCCTCAAGGTGAACGAGGCCAAGCCCCAGGTCAGCCGCGGCGGCGGCGGTGGCTACGGCGGCGGCGGCGGAAGCCGCTACTAGTCCCTCGAGGACCAGTTTTTCTCGACCGGCGCCGGAGTGGAGTCACTTCGGCGCCGGTTCTGTTTTCCGGAGCGCGGTGCGCAAGGTGACCTTCGAGCCCGCGGCCGCGTGACATCGAACGTCATGTCCGACAGGGACGGCGCGACGCCCGCTACACTTCCCTCCATGGCGTCGCCGGTGAATCCGCAAGCCGAGCCCCGCTGGCCGATCCTCCTCACGCTGCTCGCGCTGGGAGTGCTCAACCTCGCGCTCCCGCCGACGCTCACCCTCGGCCCCCGGTGGGTGCTCCTCGCCGTCGTGGCGGTCCTGACCGTGCCGACGGTGATCGCCCATCGCGCGGGGCGGAAGTCGATCAGCCGCAGGCTCGGCTACGCCGTGAGCGGAGTCGTGACGATCGCGCTCGTCGGCTCGCTCGTGCTCCTCATCGCGGGCCTGCCGAAGAAGAGCGAGACGCCGGCCGAGCTCGCGAAGTCCGCGGCATGCCTCTGGATCGCGAACGTGCTGGTCTTCGCCCTCTGGTACTGGCGGCTCGACGCGGGCGGACCACACGAGCGGGACGAGCGCGGCGCCCACACCGAGGGAGACTTCTTCTTTCCCCAGATGATGGACGGGTCGCCCGGGCCCGCGGACTGGGCGCCCCGGTTCGTGGACTACCTCTTCATCGCGTTCAACAACAGCACGGCCTTCTCCCCGACGGACACGCCCGTCCTTTCGCGGTGGGCGAAGGTCCTCACGATGCTCCAGTCGCTCATCTCGCTTCTCGTGGTCGCGGTCCTCGCCTCGCGCGCCATCGGCCTGATCTGAGGAATCCGGGCCTTTCCCGCTCCTCCGGACTCTTTCCGGGCCTCCTCCGGAATCTGTCCGGCGCGCCTCGGGAGTTTTTCCCGCGCGATCCCGGTCCCGTCCCGATTGAGGAAACGCAGCCCGGGCCCCACATTGTCGGTGTCAGCAGCAAGGAGGGCGCCATGAGAAACGAAAAGAAGGAAAACAGAGGCGGCAACAAGGTCGACGGGGGCTTCTACCTGAACCGGAAGACGTGGGACCTCGTGACCGTGAACGGAAAGAAGGGCCTCCTTCCCGGCGAGGCAGACGAGGTCTACCTGAAAGTCCCGACGCTCGCGATGCTGGCGGCGGCTCCCGTCCTCGGCGCCACGCTCGTCGTCTTCCTGCCGTTCGTCGGCTTCGCGCTCTTCGCCGTGGCCGGCTTCCGCAAGGTGGCGGGCCTCGACAAGGCGCCGAAGGCCGTCGAGCCCGCGCGCGGGACGCGCTGATTCGCCACGCGACACGAGACAGAAAAAAGAAGGACAAAAGGAGCACTCAATGAAACGGTTCGAAGGTTCGAGCAGGGTCCCGGGCGGGTTCTATTTCAATCAGAGGAGCTGGGATCTCGTGACCGTCAGCGGGAAGGCCGGCGTTCTGCCGGGGACGCCCTCGGACCAGCACATCCGGGTACCGCTTCTCCTCATGCTCCTCGGCGCGCCCGTCTTCGGCGCGACGCTCGTGATGTTCCTTCCCTTCGTCGGCATCGCGCTCTTCTTCCACGCGATGTCCAAGAAGGTCCTGAAGCCCTTCGGGGCCGGGAAGCTCGAGAAGGCTCCGGCGCGCGCCACGCGCTGAGCCCCCTTTCCTCACGCCTGAATGATCCCCCGGCGGAGGGCGAACCGGATGAGCTCGGTTCGCCCGTGGACGCCGAGCTTGCCCATGACGTGCTCGCGGTGGGACATCGCCGTCTTCACGCCGATCCCGAGCAGCTCGGCGACCTCCTTGTTGCTGCGCCCCTCGGCCACGAGCTTCAGAACCTGCTTCTCGCGGTCGGTGAGAGTCTCGTACGCGTCGACGGTCTCCGTGCCGGCGGCCGCCGCCTCGCGTTCTTCGAGCGCGACGCGCGCGACCTCGGGAGCGAGCACGAGGCCGCCCTTGGCGACCGCGCGGATCGCCGAGGCCAGCTCGGCGCCGGCCGCCTTCTTCAGAACGTAGCCCGATACGCCGATCTTGAGGAACCGCGCGACGTACTCGCGGTCCTCGTACTGCGTGAGGACGATGATCTTCGTGCGCGGGCAGAGCTTGCGGATCTCGAGCGCGGCTTCGAGACCCCCGAGATTCGGCATCGCGATGTCGAGGAGGAGGACGTCGGGCAGGAGCTCGACGCAGCGATCGATCGCCTGCCGTCCGTCCTCGGCCTCGCCCACGACCTCGATGTCCTCGGCCTTCTGGAGGAGGGCCCGTACGCCTTCGCGCATGAGGGCGTGATCGTCCGCGATCACGACGCGCGTCCTAGGCATGGAGAACCCCTCTCGGAATCGGAATCTCGAACGTGATGTGGGCGCCCTCTCCGGGTGCGGAGTCGAGGCTCATCTTCCCACCGAGGATCTCCACGCGCTCCCGCATGCCGAGGAGACCGAGCCCGCGGCCCGTCTCCGACGGCAGCTCGACGCTCTTCGGGTCGAACCCCTGGCCGTCGTCCTCGACCTCGATGAGCAATCGTTTCTCGTCGGCCGCGATCTGGAGAAGGACGTTCTCGGCCTTCGCGTGGCGGGCGACGTTGAGGAGAGCTTCCTGCACGATGCGGAAGACCGCGGTCGCGACGTCCTTGGGAACGCGGCTCTCCACGTCCTCGAACTCGCACCTCACGGTGATGCCCAGCGGCTCGATGTGGCGCGTCGCGTACCAGCGCACGGCGGCCAGGAGGCCGAGGTCGTCGAGGATCGACGGGCGAAGGTCGAAGATGACGCGGTGCAGGTCGTCGAGGGCGCGCCCGGCGAGGCCTTTGACCTCCTCGAGGCGCGCGCGCGTCCCGCCCTCGGGCAGCTCACCGAGCGCGCTCTCGAGCCGGAAGGACAGGGCTACGATCGTCTGGCACGTCTCGTCGTGCAGCTCGCGCGCAATGCGCATCCGTTCGCGTTCCTGCGCGTGGAGGAAACGCTTCAGCAGTTCGGCGCGCCTCTCGTCCCGATCGCGCAGCTCGGCATAGAGGCGCTGAAGCTCCTGGGTCCGCGCGGCGACGCGCGCTTCGAGCTGCTCGTTCGCGCTCCGGATCTCGTCGAGCGACGCGCCGAGTCGGACGCGCATCGTCTCGAGCGAGCGGCCGAGCCGGCCGACCTCGTCGTCCGGCAGCGGGGGAATGGGCCGTTCGAGGTCGCCGCTCGTGATGTGCTCGGCGGCGCGCGTGAGGACGAAGAGCGGCCTGAGCACGCTGCGCGCAGCCCCCCACGTGAAGAAAGCCGCGAGCGCGAGAAAGACGGGCGTCAGGGCGAGCATCCTTCGCCGGAAGGCGTACACGGGCGCGAACACGTCGGCCGCCCGCTCGCGGACGACGACTCCCCATGGAAACAGGCGGAGAGGCGCGAAGGCGACGACGTCGTCTCCCGCGCGGCCGGCGAACGGCCGCTGGTCGTGGAGAAGCGGCCGGAGGAACTCGGGGGGGACGGGGGGCCTCCGGGCCGGTCCCGTGTCCGTCGTGGCGACGACCTCGCCCGCGCCGTCGACGAGATCGGTCGCGTGATTCTCGCCGGTCTGCGGGGCAGGGAGGAGGCTCGCAAATACCGGGCGCGCGGGATCGAGGCTCGCGCCGGCGATCCCCGTGGTCTTCCCGTCGAGATTCACGAGCGGGACGAAAAGAAAGAGGCGCCGCGCGCCGTTCGGGAGCGTCGTCAGCGCGGAGGCCGCGCGGCGACCCGTGGCGATCGCCTCCCGGGCCGCCGGCATTGCGATGAGCTGGTCATCCCGATGCCCGCCCGGCGGTTCCTCCCAGAGGATCTCGCCAGCCGGGCTCAGAAGGAAGACGCTGGAGAACAGGTGCGAGCGGCGGTAGGTGGCGAGGAGCGCCGCCCGGCGAGCGGGGCTGTCGGGCTCGACGCCGCCGCCGTACAGGCCCTCGAGATCGTCGCGAATGATCTCCTCGACGTGGTCCACCGCGCCGCGGGCGAGACGCTGCTGATCGCGCACGACGCGGGCCGAAACGTCGTCGAGGGCGTTCATGCTCAGGATTCCGAGGATGACGAGGGGCGCGAGAAGGCCGAGGGCGACGAGCAGAAGCGCCCGCGCCTGCAGGGCATTTCGGACCCCGAGGCGCGGTCGTCGCTCGCTGGTCACGATTTCGGCGGTAGCTCAGGAGCGGAGGGCGCGGGCTCGTGGTGCGCGACCTCGCCCGGCGCCGGCTCGCCGTAGAGCCGTGCGTATTCGAGCGGGTGCTCGTGCCTGAGCCGTTCCTTGCTGATCCTGCCCGTGAAGATGCTCGCGTCGTACGGGAAGATGCCGGGCGCGAGGTGGGCGTTGTAGATGTGCCACGTGATGACGACGAGGAAGGCCATGAGACCTTCGTTGCTGTGCGCGACCTTGGAAACCGGGATCAGCTCGCCCGGAAGGAAGCGTGTCACGAGCATGGGAAAGTAGAGGACGAGGCCGGTCGAGATCATGACGAGGCCGCCGAGGACGAGCCCCCAGTACTCGAACTTCTGCCGGTAGTCGAACCGGTCGAACTTCGGCTGCGACTCCACGACGCCGAGATCGTACCGGAGCTGCTGCACGGCGTCCTTGAAGTCCTGGCGGTTCGGCAGCAGCGTGAGCTTCATCTTCCGCTCGGCGGCGAGAATGGCGGCCGAGCCGAGATGCCACAGCGTCAGGAGCGAGAACACGAGGCCCGAGGCGCGATGGACGAAGCGCACGTGGTCGAGTCCTCCGAGAACGCGGACGACCCCGCGCGCCCACCCCGTCTCGAAGAACTTCTGTGGAAAGCCCGTCAGCGCGAGGAGGACGAACGTCGTCATGACGACCACGTGCTCGAAGCGTTGCCTCTTCGAAAAGCGGACGGCGTATTCGGTCATCTGTTCACCAGCACGCGCCAGAGGTGGAGGAGGATCTGCAGGCAGAGCCCTCCGATTATGAAGGGGATGAAGATCTTGTAGAAGACGCCGACGGCCCACACGAGGGGCGCTCTCTTCATGCTCGGCTCGTAGTGCGAGAGCCAGGCGGAGGGAAAGTTCTTCGAGGCGCCCGGATGGCACTTCGCGCAGGTCTTCTGGAGATTCTCCTTGAGCACCTGCGAGCCGCCGCCCCGGGCCTTCGTGATGTCGTGGGTTCCGTGGCAGTCGATGCAGAGCGCCGTGACGATCTTCGGCTTCTCGCCGGACGTGGCGAGCTTCGCGCTCATGCCGTGAAAGTCGGCGAGGTATGACGCGAGAACGTTCGTCGAGAGGCCGTATTTGGCCATCAGGGGCTTGTTCGTGTGGCACTTCGCACAGAGGTCGATCGTCGTGAGGCGCCAGTCCTTCGTGCGCGGGTCCGCGATGTCGTGCGCATGATGGCAGTCGGTGCACACGGGCACGTCCGGATTGCCCGAGGCCATCGCCATGCCGTGGACGCTCTTCGCGTACGTCTCGGCCATGTCTCCGTGGCAGGCCCCGCAGGTTTCCGACACTCTCGTGCGCGGCTCCGTCGGGCGCATGACGTCGTGCGCCCCGTGGCAGTCCACGCAGAACGGCGCGCTGCCCCCCTTCGCGAGGATCTGATAGTGCACGCCGTCGAGGGCCTTCGTGTAGTTCTCGAAGTGGCAGGTCTTGCAGAGATCCTTGAAAGACGCGCTGAAGGCCGCTTTGTCTTTTGCTTTCAGCTCGGGGTGCGGCACCTCGGTCTGTCCGGGGTGACAACCCGTGCAGCCCTGCCGCGCGCCGTGGACGGACTTCTCGAAGACGTCCCGCGACACGTAGAGGGACTGCTTCTCACCGCTCGGGAGCGTGAACGACGCGTCCTTCTCCCCGTGGCAGCCCAGGCAGGTCTCGACTTCCTCGTCGCGCGTCGTCGAGGCATCGGCCCCCCGGGAGAGGAACCCGGTCAGCGGGAGCAGGAAAAGACAGAGAAACCCCACCCGGGTCGACTTCAAAGGGCGCCCCTCCAGCGTCAAACTGAGGGCAAGGCGCGCCCGTCACAATAATCAAGGCGCATTAGCCATAATCCGCGCGTGACGCGGCGGAGGGATCCGCTGTTTCAGACGCTCGCCGCCGCGCCCGCGGTGCAGCGTCTGGCGGGGCGCATCGAGGCGGGGGTCCTCGGGACGTCGACGGGAAGCGTGTCCCTGTCGGGCGCGCCCTCCGGTCTTCTGCCCTACCTCCTCGAGGCCGTCGGCGCGCCCCTCGGACTGAGATGGTTCGTCGTGTTCGCGCACGAGCGCGATGCCGCCGCCTTTTCCCGCGACGCCGCGAGCGTTCTCGGCGAAGAACGCGTGGCGTTCTTTCCGGCGCCCGCACTCTCGCCGTACCAGCAGATCGCGCCGTCTCTGAAAGTGAGGCGCGAGGAGTTCGGGACGCTGACGCGCCTCGCGGAAGCCTCGGTGGATCTTCTCGTCGTTCCGGCGCGAGCCCTCCTCCGGCGCCTGCCGCCGGCAGACGACTTCAGGAGGCGCACGCGCACGCTCTCGGCGGGCGACGACGTGCCGCCCGCGCGCATCGCCGCGGCGCTCCTCGACGAGGGCTACCAACGCGCCGACCTCGTGACCGAGACCGGCGACCTCGCCGTGCGCGGGGGTCTCCTCGACGTCTTCCCGCCGCACCTTCCGGAGCCCGTGCGCATCGAGTTCGACCTGAACGCCATCGCCTCGATCCGGTCGTTCGACCCCGACACGCAGCGGTCGACAGGCGCGCTCTCGACCGTGTCGCTCCCGCCCATGGCGCTCGCGCCCGACACGCGCGCGACGCGCGAGGCGGCGCAAAGGGTACTCGCCGACTGCCGCACCGCGGCCGACGACCCTCCGGTGCCGCGCGACCTTTCGCTCGCGCGCCGCAACGACGGTCTCGAGGAGCTGCTGCCGCTTCTGGCGTCCGAGGAAGCGCATGTTCTCGACCATGCGGCGAGCTTCATCCTCGCCGTGGACGACCTCGACGCGGTCGCCTCGGAGCTCGTCCGCGCGGCGGACGTCCTCAACCTCGACTACGAGAAGGCCCGCCGGAAGGGACGCGTCGTGCCCGATCCGGTGCGCCTCGCGGGAGACGCGGCTCGACTGACAGGGGATCTCGAAGAGCGCGTGCAGGTCGCTCTTCAACCGGCCGTTCCGGCGGGGGAGACGATCCCGATCGGAGCGGAGTCGGTCGTGTCGTTCGAGGACCGGCTGCCGGACGTGACGAAGGAGATCGCGCGCGCGCGAAGAGACGGCCTCGCCGTCTTGCTCACCGCCGCGACGAAGGGCGAGCGCGAGCACGTGGAACGGCTCCTCGCCGAATACGAGATCGAGCACCAGGGAAAGGCCGAGGACGTCGTCTCGCCGCTCGCGCCGGGGGCGTGCCGCGTCGTCTCGGGCGGTCCGCGCTCGGGATTCCTGTTCCGTCCGGCGGGCGTCCTCCTCCTCACGGCGATGGATCTGTTCGGCGAGCCTCGCACCCAGGCCCCGAGGAGGAAATCCGCGTCGGAGGCGTTCCTCTCGGACCTGCGCGACCTGAAGGTGGGCGACATCGTCGTGCATCGCGACTACGGCCTGGGACGATTCGCCGGTCTCGCGCACGTCGAGGATGCGGGACTCACGCGCGAGATGGTGGACGTGCGCTATGCGGGTGACGCGAAGCTGCTCGTCCCGGTCGAACGGCTGGACCTCATCCAGAAGTACGCGGCGGCCGGCGAAGGCCCGCTCCCTGCGCTCGACAGACTCGGCGGCCTCGGCTGGGAGAGGCGGAAGTCCTCGGTCAAGAAGGCCGTGAAGGACATCGCCGACCAGCTCCTGAAGCTGTACGCGCGCCGCGCGGCCGCACCCGGGCACGCGTTCTCGAAGGACTCGCCCTGGCAGAAGGAGTTCGAGGAGGCGTTCGAGTACACGGAGACGCCCGACCAGGCCGCGGCGATCCGCGACGTGAAGCGGGACATGGAGTCGGACAAGCCGATGGACCGGCTCCTGTGCGGCGACGTGGGGTACGGGAAGACGGAGGTCGCGATGCGGGCGATCTTCAAGTGCGTGCTCGACGGCAAACAGGCTGCGCTCCTCGCGCCCACGACGATCCTCTCGGATCAGCACTTCCGCACGTTGAAACGGCGGTTCGCCGCGTTTCCCGTCTCGATCGACATCCTGACGCGCTTTCGCGGGAAGGACGACCAGAAAGAGCTGCTGACGCGCCTCCGGGAAGGGACGCTCGACGTCGTCGTGGGAACGCACCGGCTTCTGAGCAAGGACGTCGCGTTCAAGGACCTCGGCCTCCTCGTCGTGGACGAGGAGCAGCGCTTCGGCGTGGCGCAGAAAGAGCGCATCAAGGAGTGGCGCGCGTCCGTGGACGTCCTCGCGATGTCAGCCACCCCGATTCCGCGCTCGCTTCACCTGTCGCTCGCGGGCATCCGCGATCTCTCCGTCATCGAGACGCCGCCGAAGGACCGCCTCGCGATCGCCACGCATGTCGTGCCGGTGGACGACGCGGTCATCCGCGACGCGATCCGCGCGGAGGTCGACCGCGGCGGGCAGGTCTTCGTCGTCCACAACCGCATCGACTCGCTCGGCTTCTGGCGCGAGAAGCTCGCGGCGCTCGTGCCGGAAGTCCGGGTCGTCACGGCCCACGGGCAGATGTCGGAGGGCGAGCTCGAGCGCGCGATGCGCGCGTTCGTCACGCGCGCGGCGGATCTCCTCCTCGCGACGACGATCGTCGAGAACGGCCTCGACATCCCGTCGGCGAACACGATGCTCATCGACCGCGCCGAGATGTACGGTCTCTCGCAGCTCTACCAGCTCCGCGGGCGCGTCGGCCGCAGCGACAAAGCCGCGGCGTGCTGGCTCCTCGTGCCGCCCGGCATCGCGGTCTCGGACGACGCGCGCCGGCGCCTCCGCGCGATCCAGGAGTTCTCGGACCTCGGCGCGGGCTTCCGCATCGCGGCGAAGGACCTCGAGATCCGCGGCGCGGGGAATCTCCTCGGCGGGGAGCAGTCGGGGCACATCGAGTCGGTGGGTTTCGAGACCTACGTGAACCTCCTCGAGGAGGCGATGGCCGAGCTGAAGGGAGAGCCGGTGCCCGAGACGCGCGACGTGACGCTTCAGCTCGGCGTGCCGCTCGCGATTCCCCCGACGTGGATTCCGGAGGAGAGCCTGCGCATGGCGCTCTACAAGAGGATCGCGGCGGCCTCCGACGAGGAGATCCTCCGGCGCGAGGCCTTGGCCGCGGCCGACCGCTACGGTGCGCCGCCGCCGGCGTTCTTCCGGCTGCTCGACCTCGCGCGTCTTCGCCTCCTCGCGCGCGCTCTCGGCGTGAAGGCGCTCCAGCGCCGAGGCGACGAGCTGGCCGCTTCGCTCGAGAAGGACCACGGCCTCGATCCCGACAAGATCGTCGCGATGCTTGGGAAGGGAGCTCTCTTCGCGTCCGGCCCCGATGCCTTCCGGCTGCCGAAGGCGTTCGCCGGGATTCCCGCCGACGGGGCCGGCGTCCCGGGCCGCGCGGCACGGGCTCTCCTCGACCTCGTCGGAGTCCGCGCGCGAGCGCTCCCGGCTTCGCTTCTCGCGGAGGCCGTGTGAGGCGCGAAGGTGCCCTGGTCGCACTGGCGCTCGTGGTGCCGTCCGCGGCGCTCGTCGCTATAAGCGCGGCGGGCTGCGCGCGTAAGGGCGGCCCACGCGCCGCAGCCCGGCCGGAAACCGTCGCGATGGCGGGCGAGACGGCGGTCACGCTGGACGAATTCATGGCCTGGGCGAAGAAAGCGACGAGCGAGGACCCGAAGAACGTCTCGCCGCGCGTCCTTTCGAGCCTTCTCGACCAGTACCTCGAAGAGGTGCTGCTGGCGCGGGCGGTCGAAGTCGCGGAGCCTCCTGTCCCGGGAGCGAATCCGGCGGAGAGGCGCCGCGCGTTCCTCACCCGTTCGGCCGGGCTCGAAACGCTTCAGGATTCGGACCTCAGAAGGGAGTACGACACCCACCCCGAGCGATACAAGGGGCCGGCCCTCGTCCGCGTCTCGCAGCTCCTCTTCCGGGACAAGGAAAGCGCCGACGCCGCCGTGAAGCGGCTCGATCTCGGCGCGGCCTGGCTGGACGTGTCGAAGGAATCCAGTGTGGCGCCGAACGCCGCGTCCGGAGGTTCGTTGGGCCTGCTTTCCCGCACGGACCTCCCGCGCGAGTTCGAAAAGGCCGTGTGGAGCCTTCCCGCGGGCAAGCGGAGCCCGGTCGTCGCGACGCCGCACGGCTTCCACGTGTTCCGGATGGACGAGCGCCTGGACGCACGCGACGTGACGTTCGAAGAGGCGCTGCCCGCGCTCCGAATGGCCGTGGCCGAGGACAGGAGCTCGAAAGCCGTGGAGGAGGCGATTGCCGGGGCGCGCGCCCGCTTTCCCGTGACGGTGGTCGAGGATCACCTTCCGTTTCCCTACGTCGGAACGAACCCCCGCGTCGCCGCCCAGCGGTAGGCCGGGATCCCGGCCCGGATTTCGCTAGACTGCGCCTCGTGAAGTCATTCCGGCGCGTCCGCGTCCTCTTCCTCGTCCTGCTCGCCACGGTCGCGTCGGCCGCCCTGCCGCTCAGGGCCGGCGAGATCATCAACCGCATCCTCGTGTACGTGAACTCGCGAATCATCACCCAGAGCCAGTTCGACGCGCGCATCGAGCAGACCCAGCGCGAGGCCGGGTCCCCTCCCAATGCCGCCAAGGGCGAGGAAATGAAGAAGAGCGTCATGGAGGAGCTCGTGAACGAGGCGCTCCTCGAGGACCGCGCCAAGGAGCTCGACCTCGTCACGTCCGACGCCGAGATCGAGGATCAGATCAAGCGCCTCAAGGAACAGAACAGCGTCATGACGGACGAGGACTTCCAGAAGGCTCTCGCCCAGTCTGGCCTCACGATCGACCGCCTGCGCGACCAGCTGCGCCGGACCGTGACGTTGCAGCGCGTCGTGGGGCGCGAGGTGAACAGCAAGGTCGACCTGTCGGACGACGCCCTGCGCCTCATCTACGAGCGCGAGAAGGAGACGTGGCGGGTGCCCGAGAAAGCCCACCTTGCCGAGATCCTCGTATCGAACGGCGACGATTCCGCGGGAGCGGCGCGCCGGGCGAAGGAGGCGTCGGATCTCATCAAGGGCGGCGCGAAGTTCGAGGCTGTCGTGAAGGACTATTCCGACGGCGCGACGAAGAGCCGGGGCGGCGACCTCGGGATCGTCGCGAAAGGCGAGCTCACCGCGGAGATCGACAAGGCCGTGTTCTCGCTGCCCGTCGGCTCCGTGTCGGACCCGATCGGGACGAAGTTCGGCTGGCACCTCGTGAAGGTGATCGAAAAGATCCCGGTTTCCTACAAGCCGTTCGCCGACGTGAAAGCCGAGCTCCTGAAGCGCGAGCAGGACACCCAGTTCCAGAAGAAGCTCGCCGAGTACCTCGACAAGCTCAAGCACGACGCGGTCATCCGCGTTTCGCCTCAGGGGCAGGCGTATTACACGCTTCCGGCGGGCGTCGCGGTGCCGACGCCGACGCCGGTGCCCGCAGCCAAGAAGAAGAAGGGCTGACCCTCGGGTGCGCCGGGTCAGCCGGCGATCAGCTCGGCGCGCCAGCGCGACAGACCACCTTCCTCGACGAGGAGTTCGGCGGTGAGACGGCCGTTCGCGCGGCGCGCGCGCGCCGCGGCGATGAGGACCGCCCGGGAGGCGAGGATGCCGGGGTCGAGACCGAGCGCCTGAGCCTTCGCGTCCCGCGACTTCTTGAGGGTCGCCACCTCGCGCTCCAGGGCGGGGTCGACCTCGATCCGCTCGCCGCGGCGGGCCTTCGGCCACTCGGCCGGCGGAAGGGCGGCGGCGCGCGCGAGAGCCTCGCCAAGGGCGGTCGCGAAGGATCCCGGCAGCGCGCGCGGTCCCGGAAACAGCTTCCTGAGATCTCTTTCGCCGCCGGCGGCCGGTCTAGCCGCGAGAAGCAGGCGCTCGTTCGTGAGGACGCGGAACGGGGGAAGGTCCAGGGCGCGGGCGCGGGCCTCGCGCGCCTCCCAGAGGGCGCGCGCGAACGCGCGTTCCTTGTCGGTGAAGGCGTTCGTCCCCTTGATCCGCCAGTCGTTTTCCGGGTCCGCTTCGCGCCCCGGGGAAAAAATCGTCGCGGCCAGCCGGGCGCACTCCTCGGCGTGCCACGCGAGGCGGCCCTTCGCCTCGAGATCGCGCGCCAGCGACTCCACGAGCGCGGCAAGGTGGAGGACGTCCGCGGCGGCGTAGGCGACCATCGGCGGCGCGAGCGGCCGCGCGCTCCAGTCGGAGCGCTGGTGCGTCTTGTCGAGCGTGACGCCGGCTCGTGCGGAGAGCAGCGCTGCCAGGCCGATCTCCTTCTCGCCGAGAAGCTGTGCCGCGAGCATCGTGTCGAAGATGGACGTCGCGCGAAAGTCGTATCCCCGCGAGAGGAGCCTGAGGTCGTAGTCGGCGCCGTGCATGAGGAGCCGCCGAGGAGCGAGGCGTCGGAGGAGCGCGGGGATATCGAGCGGCGCCAGAGGGTCCACGAGATGGGCCCTGCCGTCCCAGGCGAGCTGCAGGAGGCAGGTTTTCTCGAAGTAGTGGTGGAACGAGTCCGCCTCCGTGTCGAGCGCGACGTCGGCCCCGGGCCGCTGATCGAGAGCGCCGAGAAGGCCCGAGAGAGAGTCCGGATCGTCCACAAACCGGGCGATCGACGGATCGGTGCTTGAAGTGGTCACGCCGAAGGAGGGTACACCGCCGCCGCGAGGGGCCCGCAACATCCTTCCGCGCAGGGATTTCCCTTGACTCGTTCCCTTTGGAAGCCGGATACTCGCGAGTGGAAAAAAGTGGTTAGCAGTGGCGCCTTGTGGATCCGAAGGGATTCCCGGGACGTCAGCGCGGGCTTTCTTCCCAGGGGAAGATTATGGACCGCCTTCGAGGCAGCGCGGAAACGACGGTGGACGAGAAGGGCCGTTTCAAGGTCCCGTCCGTCTTCCGCGCGCCGATCGAGGAGACGTTCGGCCCCGAGTTCTTCCTGACGTCCATTTCCGGTGTCGACGTTCTGATCTTCCCGATGCCCGTCTGGAACGCACTCGAGGAAAAGCTCGCCGCGATGCCCGCGATCCACCGCGCGAAGGCGAAGTTCCAGGAGCGTTTCAACACGTACGGGCAGGTGGCGCGCATGGACGCTCAAGGACGGCTCCTCGTGCCGTCGCTCCTGCGCGAGGTTTCGGCGCTCGAGGGCGATGCGCTCGTCCTCGGCCAGACCGACCACCTGAGGCTCGTCGATCGCGCGAAACATCTCAAAGCCCTGCGCTCGGCCACGATCACGGATGAGGACTACGACGAACTCGCACGCCATCTCGTTTGACGCGCCATGCCCGATGCCGGCGCGGTTCACGTCCCGGTTTTGCTCCGGGAAGTCGTCGCGGCGCTCCGTCCGGAGCGCGGAGGCGTCTATGTCGACGCGACGCTTGGCCTCGGCGGCCACGCGCGGGCGCTTCTCGAGGCATCGCCCGAAACGCGCGTCATCGGGATCGACCGCGATCCCGAAGCCCTGCGCCTCGCGAGGGAGCGGCTTGCGGCGTTCGGGGCACGCCTCGTCACCGTGGAGGGGCGCCATGAGGATCTCGCGGAGCATCTCGACCGCCTCGGACTCGAGCGCGCCGACGGGATCCTCGCGGATCTCGGCGTCTCGACGCTGCAGCTCGACCGCGCCGAGCGGGGGTTTTCGTTCATGAAAGAAGGTCCGCTCGACATGCGCATGGGCGCCGACGGGCCGACGGCCGCCGACCTCGTGGCGACGGCCACTCGTGAAGAGTTGACGCGGATTTTCCGCGAATGGGGGGAGGAGCGCATGGCGGGACCGATCGCCCGTACGGTGGTGGAAGCTCGGAAGACGGCTCCGATCCGAACGACCGGCGAGATGAGGCGGCTCGTGCTGAAGGTCCTCGGACCGCGGCGCGAGATGCACAAGGACCCCGCGACTCGCGTTTTCCAGGCGCTGCGCATCGCGACGAATCACGAGCTCGTCGAGCTTGAGCGGTTCCTCGACGACGCGATCGCACGCCTCGCGCTCGGCGCGCGACTCTCCGTGCTCTCGTATCACTCTCTCGAAGACCGCATCGTCAAGCGTGCGTTCCAGCGGCACACGGCGGGCTGCACGTGCCCGCCCTCCTTCCCCGTGTGCGTGTGCTCGCGGCGGCGCGTCATGGCCCTCGTCACGCGGAAGGCCGTCCGGCCCTCGCTCGCCGAGCTCGGCGAGAATCCCC
This sequence comes from Thermoanaerobaculia bacterium, assembly GCA_963821225.1. GTDB lineage: Bacteria > Acidobacteriota > Thermoanaerobaculia > UBA5066 > UBA5066 > Fen-183. Next base: position 543,405 of record CAWGCY010000007.1, on the reverse strand, counting down.
GGGCGCGCTCGGCGCGGATGCGCGTGCTCGAGCGCGTCGCCGAGGACGACGGCGGTTCGCTCACGCCTCAAGGGTAGGCAGAACCGATGGCGTACGCGGTCCGCCGCCCCGTCGAAAACGTCTACCTCGTGCGGGAACGCGACCGGCGGCGGACGCGCGAGCTCGTCGCCCTCGCCCTCGCGGCGGTCCCGCCGGCGATCGTCCTCTTTCTCGCCATCTGGGCGAACCTCGAGACGGTGCGCCTCGGCTATCAGCTCGCGACGCTCGCGCGCATGCGCGAGACGCTGCTCGAGCGAAGACACCTGCTCGAGATGGACCGCGCCCAGGCGGTGGCACTCCAGCGGGTGGAGCGGATCGCGCGCGGCACGCTGGGCCTCGTGCCGCCCACGCTCGACCAGGTGATCCTCGTGAAGGACTCGGCCCTCGCTTCTCCCCCCGCGCCCGTCCGCGCGAAGGACGTCCCGTCGCCCGCGCTCCCTCCGGGAAAGGCTTTGCCCTGAGCGCGGCACCGCGCCCGGACCGCCGGGCTCTCCTCCTGCTCGCGGGTGTGGGTTTCTGGATCCTCGTTCTCTTCGTGCGGCTCGTGGACCTGCAGGTCCTGAGACGTGACGAGTTCCAGCGCCGCGCCCGCAGGCAGCAGGAACGCACCGTCGAGCTCGCCCCGCGACGTGGCGTCATTCGCGACGCGGAGGGCACGCTCCTGGCGGTGAACGCGCGCGCCGAGTCGGTCTTCGCGATCCCCTCCGACGTCGCCGATGCCGAGAAGGAGGCCGCGCTGCTCGCGCCGCTCCTGAAGCATCCGGCGAAGGAGCTCGCGAAGAAGCTCGCAAGCCCGGATCGCGACTTCATCTGGCTGGCGCGACGCGTGGGCGATCCGGTTGCGGCGCGCGTGCGCGGCCTCGTCGCCGAGAAACGGCTTTCGGGCGTCCAGCTCGTGGCCGAGTCGACGCGGCGCTATCCCGAGGGAACGCTCGCTGCCGCCGTGCTCGGATACGTGGGAACCGACAACCAGGGCCTCGCGGGCCTCGAATATCGTTTCGACGCCGACGTGCGCGGGAAGCCCGCGCGTGTGACGCTCCTGCGCGACGCAGCACAGCGGCCCTACGCGGCGCGGGCGCGCGAGGGCGGCGAGGCGCCGCGCGAGGGCTACGAGGGCGCACGCCTGACTCTCACGCTCCGGACGTCCATCCAGCACGCGGTCGAACGGGAGCTCGCGAAGTCCATGGAGGAATCCCGCGCGCGCGGAGCCTCCGCCGTCGTGCTCGATCCGGCCACGGGCGCGATTCTCGCGCTCGCCTCGTTCCCCACGTTCGATCCGAACCGCTACGGCGACGTGGACGCCGAGGTGCGCCGCTGCCGGCCGCTCGCGGACGTCTACGAGCCCGGCTCGACGTTCAAGATCGTGGCGGCGGCGACGGCGCTCGACTCCGGCACCATCTCTCTCGACGACCCGATCGACTGCGGGGGCGGCACGCTCACGATCGGGACGAACACGATTCACGAGCACGGCGGAAAGGGCTGGAGTACGCTGACGATCGGGGACATCCTCGCGCATTCCTCGAACATCGGGATCGCGCACGTCGCGATGACGCTCGGCCGCGCCACGTTCTACAAGTCGGTCCGGGCGTTCGGATTCGGAGAGAAGACGGGCATCGAGCTGGAAGGGGAGACCGCCGGCCTTCTCGCGGACACGTCGGGCTGGAGCGCGCTCACGCTGCCGACGATGGCGTTCGGCCAGGAAATCGGAGTCACCGTGCTCCAGATGGCGCGCGCCTACGCGGCGATCGCGAACGGCGGCGTGCTGCCGCCGCTCCACCTCGTGGATTCGATCCGAGATTCGAATCGGAGCCCGGATGCGGCGAATCGAAGAATCGAGCGGCCCGCCCCGCGGCGACTCATGAGCGAGGACACGGCACGCCGGCTGCGGATCCTCCTCGGGAGGGTCGTCGAGATGGGAACGGGGAAAGCCGCCGCGATTCCGGGCTACACCGCCGCCGGCAAGACGGGCACGGCGCAGAAGGCGGTGCCGGGTGCCGGGTATTCGAAGGACCGTTACGTCGCCTCGTTCATCGGATTCGCCCCCGCCGACCGACCGCGCGTCGTGATCGCGGTCGTCGTGGACGAGCCCAAGGGGAAGACTTACGGCGCGGAGGTCGCGGCGCCGGTCTTCTCCGCGATCGGAGCGGACGTCCTCAGGATCCTGCGCGAGCCTCCCGCGCCCGTCGACACCACGCGTCCCTCCATTCTCACCGCGGACCTCGGCGCGGGCGCCGCGGCCGTCGCGCTCAGCGCGCGTCTGAATGCCGACGACCTCGTGCCCGCCGCGAACCGGACGGAGAGGGAAGACGAGAGCGAGGACCGCGTGCCGGACGTGTCCGGCAAGAGCGCGCGTGACGCCGTGCGTCTTCTCGCGTCGCGCGGCCTTTCCGCGCGGCTCTCGGGAACGGGGTTCGTCGTGTCGCAGGACCCGCCGGCGGGATCGCCCGCCGAGCGGGGCGGCTCCTGCGCGCTCCAACTCGCACCGCAGGTCGCGCCGGGAGAGACGCCATGAGGCTCTCGGCGCTCGCCGCGGATCTTCCGCACCGGCGCGCCGGATCTTCCGGCGACCCCGAAGTCCTCGCCGTCACTCACGACTCGCGCGCCGCGAAAATCGGCACGCTGTTCGCGGCGCTGCCCGGCCTGAAGACCGACGGGCGGCGCTTCGTGGCCGATGCGGTCTCGCGTGGCGCCGTCGCGGCGCTCGGCCTCGCGCCCGCGCCCGACGCGACGGCCGTGCCCTATCTCGAGGTCGAGAACCCCCGGCGTTCCGCGGGCCTCGTGGCCTCGCGGCTCGCGGGCCGGCCGTCGGAGCGGCTCGTGATGGCGGGTGTGACCGGGACGAGCGGCAAGACGACGACGACGTACCTCCTCGACGGCCTTCTCGCCCGCCGCCATCCCAAGCGCGGGTTCTTCGGCACGATCGTCTACCGCGGGGGCGGTGCGGCGGCGATCCCGGCTCCGCACACGACGCCGGAGGCCACGGAGCTGCAGCCGATGCTCGGGGCGCTCGTCGCGGACGGCGGCTCGGCCGCGATCCTGGAGTGCTCTTCGCATGCGCTCGTCCTCGAGCGCCTCGCAGGGTGTTCCTTCGACGTGGCGATCTTCCTCAACCTCTCGCGCGACCACTTCGACTTCCACCGCGACATGGACGACTACTTCGAGGCGAAGTCGCGCCTCTTCTCGATGCTCAAGCCGGGCGGGAAAGCCGTCGTCAATCTCGGAGACGCGTACGGACGAAGGCTGGCGGGTCGACTGCCCGCCGATCGGACGGTTGGTTTTTTCTTGGAAGGGGAAGAGGGGGTCGAGCACACCCGGCCGGCGGCGCTCGCGGGAGCGGTCGCGGCGGCGGAGGCGACGGCCGTAGGCGAGACCGGTCTCTTCGCGACGGTCGTCGGGCGCGCGATGCCCGGGCTTGAGGGGACGCGACTCGACGTCGAGGTCAGGACCGGTTCAAGAGCCCCACTGAAGCGTGCGAAGACGGACCAGACTGAAGCCCGTTTAACGATAAATTCTTCTCTTCTTGGAAGGTCGAATGCCGAGAACCTGCTGGCGGCTGCCGCCGCCGGCGTCGCGCTGGGGCTTTCGCCCGCCGAGATCACGACGGGCCTCGAGTCCGTGACGAGCGTCCCCGGACGCCTGGAAGCGGTGCCGAACACGCGCGGGTTCACGGTCCTCGTGGACTACGCACACAAGCCCGCCGCCTTGGAGGGCGTGCTCAGGACGGTGAGGCCGATCGCGGCGGCGGGAGGCGGCCGTCTGATCGCCGTCTTCGGGTGCGGCGGCGACCGCGACAAAGGGAAGCGCCCCGAGATGGGCCGCATCGCGGCTCTGCTTGCCGACGAGGTCGTCGTGACGTCGGACAACCCGCGCTCCGAGGAGCCCGAAGCGATCCTTCGCGACGTGCGCGCGGGCGTCGAGGCGACTGGAAAGACCGCGCGTTACGTGGCGGATCGCCGCGAGGCTATCGCCGAGGCCTTCGCGCTCGCGCGCAAAGGCGACGTCGTTCTCGTGGCGGGTAAGGGGCACGAGACCAGTCAGCTCGTGGGCGGCCGCGAGCTGCCGTTCGACGACCGCGTCGTCGCGAAAGAGCTTCTCTCGAAGCCCGAGACGGCGGCGCGATGATTCTCTGGCTGCTGTACCCGCTGCACGGCCGGCTGCCGCTCTTCAACGTCTTCCGGTACATCACGTTCCGGGCGGCGAACGCGGCTTTGATGGCGCTCCTCCTCTCGATCTTCCTCGGGCCCGCCCTGATCCGCTGGCTGCGCGCGAAACAGATCGGCCAGTCCATCCGCGAGGAAGGGCCGAAGGGCCACCAGGTGAAAGCGGGCACGCCCACGATGGGAGGCGTCCTCATAAACCTGGCGATCGTCGCGCCGACACTCTTCTTTGCGGACCTCTCGAATCGCTACGTGTGGGTCGCCCTCGTCGCGACTGTCCTCGCGATGCTCATCGGCGTCGGTGACGACTGGCGCAAGGTGTCGCGAAAGAACAACCGCGGCCTCTCCGGCCGGCAGAAGCTGGTCCTCCAGACCGCGATCGGGATCGGTGTGGCGTGGGCTTCGATGAAGCTCTTCGAGGCGCGCCCGGGCGCCACGCAGATCGCGCTGCCGTTCCTGAAGAACGTCCACCCGGAGCTCGGCCTTTTCTACATCCTCCTCGCGACGGTCGTGGTCGTGGGATCGTCGAACGCCGTGAACCTCACGGACGGCCTCGACGGGCTCGCGATCGGCGCGACGCTCATCGCGTCGGCCACGCTCGCGATCCTCGCGTACATCGCGGGGAACGCGAAGGCCGCAGGCTACCTCCTCGTGCCGTCCGTGCCGGGTACGGGCGAGCTCGCGGTCTTCTGCGCGGCCATCGTGGGCGCCTCGCTCGGATTTCTCTGGTTCAACTCGCATCCGGCCGAGGTCTTCATGGGGGATACGGGCTCGCTCGCGCTTGGAGCCGCGCTCGGAACGGTCGCCGTGCTCATCAAGCAGGAGATCCTGCTCGTCCTCGTGGGCGGGCTCTTCGTGGTCGAGGCCGCGTCGGTGATCCTGCAGGTCGGGTTCTTCAAGCTGCGCGGCAAGCGCATCTTCCGGATGGCGCCTCTCCACCACCACTTCGAGCTCGCGGGATGGCCGGAGTCGAAGGTCATCATCCGCTTCTGGATCGTGGCGATCCTCTTCGCGCTCTTCGCGCTCTCGACGTTGAAGCTCCGATGACGCTTTCGCTCGGACCCGACCTGCCCGAGATCCGCTCCGCGGCGGTCTTCGGCCTCGCCCGGTCGGGCCGCGCCGCCGTGGCGGCGCTCGCCGAGCGCGGCGTCGAGGTGACCGGGACGGACGCGAAGACCGACCTCGAAGGCCTCGTCGAGCGCCCCGGCGTCCGGTACGTCCTCGGCGGGCATCCCGAGTCCCTCCTCGACGGCATCGACCTCGTCGTCGTGTCGCCCGGAATCCCCCTGACTTTGCCCGTGTTCGACGCGGCCCGGGCACGCGCGCTGCCCGTGGTGGCGGAGATCGAGCTGGCCTCGCGCCTCCTGCCGGGCGTCGTCGTCGGCGTCACGGGCACGAACGGGAAGTCCACGACCACGGCACTCGCCGCTGCGCTCCTGAAGAGCGCCGGCCACTACGCGGTGGCCTGCGGGAACTTCGGGACGCCGTGGATTCACTTCGCGACCAGGGCGGGAGCGAACGGAAGCGGAACCGCGCCGCGCACCTGGGTCGTCGAGCTGTCGTCCTTCCAGCTCGAAGGCATCCGGCGGTTCGCGCCCGACGTGGCGGTCCACCTGAACCTCACGCCCGACCACCTCGACCGCTACCGGTCGATGGATGACTACGGCGCGTCGAAGGCGCGCATCTTCGAGAATCAGCGCGAGGCGCAGGTCGCCGTTCTGAATGCGGACGACCCCCTCGTTGCGCGCATCCGGCCGCGCGCGCGGCGCCTCGCGTTCTCGCGGCGCCACTCGCCAAGTATGGGCGCCTGGCTCGCCGACGACCTCTTCCTCGCGGACGTGACGGGCAAGGGCCCGCGGGTCGTCGCGAAGCGGTCGGATCTCGCGCTGCCGGGCGCGCACAACGTCGAGAATGCGCTCGCCGCTCTCGCGGCGACGCTGCCGCTCGGCGTCACGTCCGAAGCCGCCGTCGAGACACTTCGCACGTTCCGCGGCCTGCCGCATCGCACGGCGCTCGTGCGCACGGTGAACGGCGTCAGCTACTGGAACGACTCGAAGGGCACGAACGTGGACGCGACGTTGAAGAGCCTCGAGGGATTCGAGGACCACAGGGTGCACCTCATCCTGGGCGGAAAGGACAAGGGCGACGATTTCGCGCGGCTCGGCCCGCTCGCGGCGCGGAAGACGCGTCGGGTGCTCGCCATCGGGGTGGCGGCTCCCACGATCGCGCAGGCTCTCGGAAGCGTTCCCGGCGTGGTCGTCGAGGTCGTCGGAACGCTCGAGAAGGCCGTCGAGGACGCCGCCTCCCACGCGGAGCCGGGCGACGCCGTGCTGCTGTCGCCGGCGTGCGCCTCGTTCGACCAGTTCAAGAACTTCGAGCACCGCGGTGAGGTGTTCGAGTCGCTCGTGAAAGCGCTCCTCGAACGGGCCGCGGCGGGAAGGCGCTGATGGCCCGGAAGCTCGCCTTCGACCGCCTTCTCTTCGGGTCCGTCGTGCTCCTCGTGTTCCTGGGCCTCCTCATGATCTACAGCGCCTCGGCGATGCAGATCTACCTGCCGACGTCCGCGGCCCCGGCCGGCGCCTATTTCTTCGTGATCAAGCAGACGATCGCGGTCGTCATCGGCGGGGTCCTCGCGTTCCTCGCGATGTCGATGGACTACCGCCGCCTGAACGATCCGCGTCTCATCAGCGCCGGTCTCGTCCTCCTGGTGGGCGCCCTCGTGGCGGTGCTCCTTCGGGCTCCTGTAAACGGCGCGCGCCGCTGGCTGTCGTTCGGCGTCGTCAAGTCGATCCAGCCCTCGGAGTTCGCGAAGATCGGCCTCGTCATCGCGCTCGCGGCGCTCCTGACGCGGCGGGAGCGGGAGGTCACGCATCCGACGCGGACCCTGCTCCCGATCCTCGGGCTCGTCTCCCTGTTCGCGGGGCTCGTCCTCCTCGAGCCCGACTTCGGCACGGCCCTCACGTACTTCGTGATCGCCGGCGCGATGCTCTTCTTCGCCGGCCTGCCGCTGAAGTATTTCCTCGGCTCGGCGCTGCTCCTGGTGCCCACGCTTTCGGCGTTCGTGTGGACGGCGCAGTACCGGCGGGACCGCCTCATGGCGTTCCTGCATCCGGAGGCGGACCCGCTCGGCCGCGGCTTTCACGCCATCCAGTCGCTCATCGCCGTCGGCACGGGCGGCGTCACGGGCCTCGGTCTCGGGCACGGCAAGCAGAAGCTGTTCTTCCTGCCCTACCCGTACACGGACTTCATCTACGCGATCGTGGGCGAGGAGCTGGGGCTCATCGGCTGCGCCGCCGTCCTGGCGCTGTTCGGGTTCCTCTTCGCGCGCGGCGTCCGTGCCGCCGCGAACGCTCCCGACTCCTTCGGCCGGCTGCTGGGCATCGGCTTCTCCGTGATGATCGTCGTGCAGGCGCTCGTCAACATCTCCGTCGTGCTCTCGCTCCTGCCCACCAAGGGGATCCCGCTGCCGTTTCTCTCGTACGGCGGGTCGGCGCTCTTCGCCGACCTCCTCGCGGTCGGGATCCTCCTCAACCTCTCGCAGCACGCGTCATGACCGAGCGCGGCTTTCTCATCGCGGGCGGAGGGACGGGGGGGCACGTCTTCCCGGCGCTCGCGCTGGCCGGCGAGATCCGGCGGCGGCGGCCGGGCGCGCCCGTCGTGTTCGTGGGCACCGCGCGCGGGCTCGAGACGACCCTCGTGCCGAAGGCCGGCTTTCCCCTCGAGCTCATCCGCGCGAAGGGCCTTGTCGGCAAGGGCTGGCGCGCGCGCTTCGAGGGATTTCTCGCGCTGCCGCTGGCGTTCGTCGATTCGCTGCGCCTTCTCGCGCGGCACGCCCCGCGCGCCGTCGTGGGCGTCGGGGGCTACGCCTCGGGCCCGCTCGTGGCCACGGCGTGGGCGCGCCGCGTGCCGACGCTGATTCACGAGCAGAACGCGGTTCCCGGCTTCACGAACCGGCTGCTCGCGCGCGTGGCGAAACGTGTCGCGGTCGGCACCGCGCGCGGCGCCGTTTCGTTGCCGGGAGCGATCGTGACGGGCAATCCGGTTCGAAAGGACTTCTTCGAGATCCCGTCCCTCGTCTCGCGGAAGAAACACCGCCGCCTGAGGGTTCTCGTCGTCGGCGGCAGCCAGGGCGCGCAGATCCTGAATCGGCTCGTGCCTCCCGCGCTCGCGCGGGTCGCCGCGGCCGGGATCGCCTTCGACGTCGTGCATCAGGCAGGAAAGGACCGCGCCGGCGAGGTCGTGACGTCGTATGCGAGGCTCGGTTTCCACGGCGACCGCGCGTTCGTCCACGAGTTTCTCGACGACATGGCCGCTGCGTTCGCGGCCGCGGATCTCGTCATCGCGCGAGCGGGCGCGATGACGATCGCCGAGATCGCGGCGGCCGGGCGCCCGGCGCTCCTCGTCCCGTTCGCCGCGGCGACCCACGCTCACCAGGAAGCGAACGCCCGCGCGCTCGAGTCGAGTGGCGCGGCCGTGGTTCTCACGGAGGCCGAAGCGACGGACGAATCGCTCGGGGCGACGCTGACGAGCCTTCTCGCCGATCCGCTGCGCCTCCTCGAGATGGGCGAGGCGGCGCGCCGTTCGGCTCATCCGGACGCGGCTTCACGTCTGTGCGACCTGCTCTTCGAAGTGGAGGCGGCGTGAATTTCCTGCGCGTCAAGCGCCTCCACTTCGTCGGCATCGGCGGCATCGGGATGAGCGGTCTCGCCGAGCTGCTGAAGAGCGTCGGGCTCGAAGTGACCGGGTCGGATCTCGCGCTTTCCGAGACGACCCAACGCCTGAAGAGCCTCGGGATCCAGGTGCACCAGGGCCACCGGGCCGAGAACACGGTCGGTGCGGACGTCGTGATCTATTCGAGCGCGGTCAACGAGGGCAACCCGGAAGTCGTCGCCGCGCGGGCCGCAGGCCTTCCCGTCATCAAGCGGGCCGAAATGCTCGCGGAGGTCATGCGCGTGAAAAGGGGGATCGCGATCTCGGGCGCGCACGGCAAGACGACGACGACGTCCATGACCGGCGCGATCCTGATGGCGGCCGGGCTCGACCCCACGATCATCGTGGGCGGTCGCATGCGCGAGGTCGGCACGGCCCGGCTGGGGCACGGCGAATACCTCGTGGCGGAGGCCGACGAGTTCGACCGGTCGTTTCTCGCGCTCTCGCCGATGCTGGCGGTCGTGAACAACATCGACCTCGAGCATCTCGACACCTACCGCGACCTCGCGGACATCCAGGAGACGTTCGCGCGCTTCGCGCGAAGCGTCCCCTTCTTCGGCGCCGCGATCCTCGGCCTGGACGATCCGAACGTCCAGGAGATCCGGCCTCTCGTCTCGCGCCGCGTCGTGACGTTCGGCCTGACGCCTCAGGCCGACGTGACCGTGCGCGATCTCGTGGTGGATCGGGTGGGCTCGCGTTTCGTCGCGACCGGCGGCCGCGACTTCATGGGAACCGTCGCCCTCAAGGTGCCGGGCCTCCACAACGTGAAAAACGCTCTCGCCGCGCTCGCCGTTGCCCGTGAGCTGTCGATTCCGTTCGGGATCGCGTCCCGCGCGCTGGGGGAATTCGCCGGCGTGATCCGGCGCTTCGAGAGAAAAGGGGAGAGGGGCGGCATCGTCGTGGTCGACGATTACGCGCACCACCCGACCGAGGTCGCCGCGACGCTCGCGGCCGCCCGCCAGGCGTATCCGGACCGGCGCATCGTCGCTCTGTTCCAGCCGCATCTCTACTCCCGCACGAAGGACTTCGCGGCGACCTTCGGAGCGGTGTTTCTGAACTCGGACGTCCTGCTCGTGGCGCCGGTCTACGGCTCTCGGGAGGCGCCGCGCGAGGGCGTGTCGGGCGCGCTGGTGACCGACGCGGCGACGGCGCGCGGGCATCGGGCCGCGCGCTACATCGCGGACCGCGCGGAGATCGGAAAAGTGCTGGAGGAGGAGCTCAAGGAAGGAGATCTCCTTCTCACGATGGGGGCCGGCGACGTGAATCAATTCGGAGAAGAATTTCTTAGAAAGAGGGAAGCGACGCACGAATGAGCTCGTTCTACCGTCTCCCCGCCTCCCGAACCGTGCGCCCCATGCGGCGCCGCGCGGGACGGCAGCTGCTCGTGCCGGCCACGGTGGTCCTCCTCCTCGTGGTCCTCGGCCTCTCGGGCCTTCTCCTCCTCAGGACGCATCCGCGCTTCGCCGTGAATCGCGTGGTCCTCGAAGGCGTGCCGGAGGCGCGGCGGTCGGAGGCGGAGGAGCTGACGGACGGCTGGATCGGACGCCCGCTCCTCTTCCTCGATCTCGACGGGCCGGTCGCGGAGCTGTCGAAGCGTTCGTGGGTCGCGTCCGCGACGGCGCGCCGGATCGTGCCGGACACGATCGCCGTACGCGTCGTGGCACGGCCGCCCGTCGCGCTCGTGGCACGCGCCGACAAGGACGGCGAGCTGTGGACGATCGACCGCGGAGGCAGCTTCACCGGTCCGTACACGGGCCGCGCTCTCTCGAAGAGCGACGACTTCGTGGTCCTCTCGGGTGCGTCCGACGCGGCGGCGCTCGCGCGCGGCGCAAGGTTCCTCGAGGTCCTTCGGGGGGAGGACCCCGAGCTCCTGGCGCGCGTGTCCGGCGTCGTCCTCGTGCCCGAGGGCTTCGCCGTGACGGACCGCATCGCCAAGGCGTGCCTCCTGTTCGGGCCCGACGCCGTCGAACCGAAACGCGCCGCGCCGCTGTGGCGCGCGTTTCTCGCCCTCCGCCCCGAGCTCGACCGCCATTCCCTGCCCGCGACCGAGGCGGACCTGCGCTTCTCGGGACGCATCGTTCTGAAAGCGCCCGGTGACGCCGGGCGCGGGAAGACCTGAGAGGACCACCGATGCCGAAACCCGCCTCGTACCTCGTCAGCCTCGACATCGGATCGACGAAGGTCTGCGCCCTCATCGCGGAAACGGACGCGACGGGCCGAATCGACATCATCGGCAAGGGCACCGCCACGCACAAGGGCGCGCGCAAGGGCGCCATCATCGACGTTCCCGTCACGGTCGACGCGATCAAGCGCGCGACGGAGGAGGCCGAGATCATGGCCGGCGCCCAGATCGAGCGCGCGGTCGTGGGCGTCGCCGGGCCGGCCGTCAAGTCGTTCAACAGCCGGCAGGTCGTCGCGGTGGCCGCGAAGAACCGCGAGATCACGCGTGAGGACATCCAGCGCTCGCTCGACGCCGCGCGCTCGGTGCCGATTCCTTCGGAGTTCGAGATCCTGCACGTTCTCCCGCGCGAGTTCGTCGTGGACGGGCAGGACGGGGTTGCCGATCCGCTCGGCATGGTGGGCAGCCGGCTGGAGGCCGACGTCCACGTCGTCACCGTGCCCGTCGCGACGACACAGAACCTTCTCAACTGCGTGAACCGGGCGGGCGTCGAGGTGATCGAGATGGTGCTCGAGCCCCTCGCCGCGGGCGAAGCGGTGCTCACCCCGGACGAGCGCGAGCTGGGTGTCGTCCTCGCCGACATCGGCGGCGGGACGACGGAGGTCGCGGTCTGGCGCCACGGAGCGCTCGCGCACACGTCCGTTCTGCCCGTCGGCGGAGACCACTTCACGAACGACCTCGCGGTCGTTTTGAAAACCCCCGTGCCCGACGCCGAGCGGCTCAAACGCAAGTTCGGAGCGGCGATGGCGGCGCTCGTGAACGAAAGCGAGTCGCTCGACGTGCCGCTCACGGGCGGGCGGGGCGTCCATCCCGTCAAGCGGCGCGAGATCGCCGAGATTCTCCAGCCGCGCGCCGAAGAGCTCCTCACGCTGCTCTGGGAAGAGTCGGTCCGGGAGGTTCCCGCGGGCGAGTTGCGCGCCGGACTCGTTCTCACGGGCGGCGGCGCCGAGCTGGACGGGCTCCTCGAGGTCGCCGAGCAGGTCCTGGGCGTCGCCGTGCGCCGGGGCGTTCCACGCGGCCTCGGCGGGCTGACGGACGTCATCGCCTCACCGGAGTGGGCCTGCGCCGCGGGTCTCCTGCTCTACGGCCGCGGCAGCGCCGCCGCGTCGAAGAAGCGCTCGCGCGTCTCCGGTCCGGGCCTTCTCGAGAAGCTCAAAGGCTCCCTCAAGAACTTATTCCCCGCGTCCACCGCGTTGTGATATCGATGGAGGAAAGAACATGATCCTATTCGACGACGAGCCCCGCCCGTCGCTCCCCATCTCGCTGAACGACGACGTTCCTCCTCCCGCGAAGATCAAGGTCGTGGGCGTGGGCGGGGGCGGCGGCAACGCCGTCAACCGCATGATCCAGGCCGGCATCAAGGGGATCGACTTCGTGGCGGCGAACACCGATCTCCAGGTGCTGCGGGTGAACCGCGCCGCGACGAAGCTGCAGCTCGGTCTCACGACCTCGCGTGGCATGGGCGCGGGGTCGAACCCCGAGGTCGGTCGCAACGCCGCGCTCGAGGACGCCGAGAGGATCACGCAGGTGCTCTCGGGCTCGGACATGGTCTTCGTGACCGCCGGGATGGGCGGGGGGACCGGGACGGGGGCGGCTCCGGTCGTGGCGCGGCTCGCGTCCGAGGCAGGCGCGCTCGTCGTCGCCATCGTGTCGAAGCCGTTCTCCTTCGAAGGGCGGCGGAAGCTGCGATACGCCGAGGACGGCATCGCGGAGCTGCGCGAGTACGTCGACACGCTCATCACGATCCCGAACGAGCGCCTCTACTCGTTCGTGGAGCGGAACGTGACGACCTGGGAGGCGTTCCGCATCGCGGACGACGTGCTCCGGCAGGCCGTGCAGGGCATCAGCGACCTCATCACGGTGCCCGGCGTCGTGAACCTCGACTTCGCCGACGTGAAGACGGTCATGGAGAACATGGGCATGGCCCTCATGGGCACGGGCACGGCGTCGGGCGAGCACAGGGCCGTCGAGGCCGCGCAGCGCGCGATCTCGAACCCGCTCCTCGAAGAGCAGTCCATCCAGGGCGCGCGCGCCATCCTCATCAACGTGACCGGCGGCGACGACCTCACCCTCGCCGAGGTGAACGAAGCGTGCGCGATCATCCAGCAGGCGGCGGACGAGGAGGCGAACGTCATCTTCGGCCTCGTCATGGACAAGGACATGAAGGACGAGGTCAAGATCAGCGTCATCGCGACCGGCTTCGACGCGCCTGCTGCTCTCGCGTCGCGCCGCGAGGTGTCTCTGCCCGCCAATCCGACCGGCACGCGGCCGGTGGCTGAGCGCGAGCGCGAACGCACGCGCACGTCTCCCGAGACGCCCATCCCGGAGGATCAGGGCTACGGCGTCAACCTCATCAACGTTCGCGACCCCCGTGAGGACATCTTCGACATCCCGACGTTCCTGAGAAGGCAGATGGACTGACCGCGGCCGGTTCGCGATGGGGAGGCGCGGGGCGTTTTTCGGGATCCTCGGTGCCCTCCTCGTGGCGCGGGCCGCTTCCGTCCTCGCTCACCATCTCCTTCTGTCGCCGTACGGCGCGCGCGTCGCGGAGCATCCCCTCGACGTCATCCCCGCGACCCTCGCGGGCGAGGTCGGCACACTCGCGCTGCTCGGCGCGCTCGCCGGTCTCCTTTCGTGGATTTCGCCCCGCGCGGCCCTTGCGTTTCTCGCCCTCGGCGGCTTTCTCCTCCTGTTCCTGTCGCAGCTCGACCTCGAGCTCGTGCGCTGGACCGGCGAGCACCTGAACGCCCACTGGTTCGGCGCTTACAACCTCCTGTCTCACCGGCGGCTCCTCAAGGATGTCGTCCTCGGGGATACGCTCGCCTTCGCGGTCGCTCTCTTTTTCGTCGTCGCGCCGTCTCTCGCGATCTTCGTCCTCGCACGGCGGCGGGGGCCGGAGCGCGTGGAGGGGCGACGCGTCGCTCTCCTCGCGGCCCTTTCGTTCGCGGGGCTCTCCTCCCAGTCGCTCCTCGCTCCGACGTCGACGGCCCTCCGGCGTGCGCGGCCGGTGCTCGTGGGCCTCGTTTCGGAATTCCTCGGATCGTTCGGCGATCGGCCCTCGCCACGCGAGATGCGCGTCGGGCTCGAAGATCTGCACCGGTTCCTGAACCGGCCGCCGGGCTGGTTCGCCGACGCGGGATATCCCGTGTGGCACTCCGTCCCTTCGGAGGAGGCCTCGTACGCGCAGTTTCGCGCGCGGCCTTATTCGGAGAGGCCGGACGTCCTCCTCGTGGTCCTCGAGTCGGCACGCGGCTGGGAGACCGATTTCCGCCGGCCTTCGGCGGAAACGCGCGTGCCGGCGCTCCACCGCCTGTGGAAAGAGCGCGGGGTCTCCTTTCCCGTCTGCATCGCCACGGGCTATCCGTCCATCGAAGGGCGCGGCGGAATTCTCCTCGGGATCGCGGGCCACCCGTCGGGCATCCTCCTCTACAACGCGAGGCAGTTCCGGGTGCTCTCGATCGGCGAGATTCTCGCGCGCGCGGGCTACGAGCGCGAGCTCGTGGCGGCGACGAGCCCGGCATTCGAGAAGATGGAAGACTGGTACGCGCGCTGGTTCGACGACGTGCGCTACGACCCTGCGGACACGACGGACGAGGACCTCGCGAGAAGAACGATACAGCGCCTCGGGGCCGTCCGTGAAAAGCCGCTCTTCTTGACGCTCTTCACGATTGCGACCCACCCGCCGCTGTATCGGCCGCCCGACGCGCGCGAACCGAAGACGCCGCGCGAGAGCTATCTCGCGGCTCTCGGGTACACGGACCGGCAGCTCGGGCGCATCTTCGAAGCCCTTCGTGCGACGCCGCGTGGCCGCGACACGATCGTTCTCGTCGTCGGCGATCACGCGACACCGAATCCGTGGCAGGCGATCCGCCTTGCGCGCCTCGGCACGCCGAACGCGGGAGAGAACTGGACGACCCTTCTCGTCGCGGCAAAGGGTCTTCCGCCCGGCACGCTCCGGCCGGAGCTTACGTCGCAGCTCGACGTCGGACCGACCCTCCTCGGCCTCCTCGGTCTCGACGTCTCGAATCACTTTCTCGGGCGCGACCTCTTCACGGCGCCCCCGCCGCAACCTCAGGGCGTCCTCGCTCTGCGCTTCCACGGCCTCGCCGCATTCGAAGGGCCGTTTCTCTACCAGGCCCGCCTGAACGATCCGACCGTCGCGCAGAAGTGGCGCTGGGAGGTCTACGAACAGGAGGCCGACGCCGCGAACGGCGACTACCACCACGGCGTCCAGGAGACGCTTTCGGCCGCGGATCGCGAGAAGATCCAGGGTCTCAAGAGGATGGCGCGCGCGTGGGGCGCCGTCCTCGACGACAACCGCGTGATGCCGCCGCGGTGAAAGTGCTCGGGCCGGCCGGAGCCCCCTCTCCTTCGCGCGTGAACTCGCTTCGCTCAGACAGCACGCGCGTGCGTCGAGAGGGCACCGGCCCGCCCCTCGCTCAGGGGCGAACGGCGTTCGCGGCGCGAGCCTTTCGCGCGCGGCGGCGCTCCCTCATCCACGCGCGCGCCTTCAGCCAAGTGCGCTCGAATCTCGGATTGTGCTGGCGGAAGCGCCTGACCTTCCGCTGCACCCACCGGCTCTCCACGTAGAGGATTGCAGCGCCTGCGATGCCGAACGGCCAGCCTTGGAGCACGGGAAGAAGGCCCCCGATGAGTCCAATCGTGAGCAGACTCCAGCCGAGGGTGAGGAGCGCGATTCGCACGAGGCGGCTACGCCGCCTCGCGAGGCCGCGTGGCGGAACCTGCCGCTCGCTCATGCTTTCTTCGGAAAGATGCCCCGGCGCGCGTCGCGGACGATCCGCTTGGCTTCCTCCGAAAAGCTCTTCGAGATCATCCAGTCGAGGAATCCCGGGTGCTTCTCCGCGACCTCCTCGAGCGTCTTCCCCCGGTGCTCACTGAACGCGAAGACGATCTCTCCGTCGCGCCAGAGAAAGCGTTTGTCGGGATCTGCGAACCGGCCCTCCGGCGGCCGGGAGAGCTCGTGCAGCGCGGCGACGTCGCGCGGAAGGTCCGAATAGCGCCGGAACTGGCCGGCGAGGACCTCCGCCGACGCGATAGCGTCGGCGAGCGCCGAGTGCGCGCCGATGTGCTCGCGCCCGGCGAAAAAACGAACCGCCGCGGAGAGGTCGCGCGGCTCCTTCCGGAAGTAGATCATCTGCATGTCCACGATGCGCCGGTCCTCGATCGGAAATACCACGTTCGAGAGCTCGAACTCGCGCAAGAGCACGGGCACGTCGAATGCGCGCACGTTGTAACCCGCGAGGTCCGCGTCGCCGAAGAACTCGAGGATCCTGCCTGCGATCTCGGAGAAAACGGGCGCCCCGGCCACGTCAGCGTCGGAAATGCCGTGTATGCGCGTGGACTCGCGCGGGATCTTGAGCCCTGGGTTCACGCGCGATTCGAAGGCGGCAACCTTACACGACGGGCCGAACCTGAGAGCCGCGATCTCTACGATCCGGTCCGTCAGGCGGTCGGCGCCGGTCGTCTCGAGGTCGAAGACGACGAGCGGCCGCTCCCCGGACAGCTCTCTGAGCGCCGCGAGCGTCTCGGGGGGAAGAGCGGGATCGGTCACAACCGGGATCATGGCCCAGGAACGGAGAGCGCGGGGAGCTTAGCCTCCCAGGTCCAGGTCGTGCCTTGGGGCATTCCGGGAGGATCCGTCCAGACGAGTCGCAGCGCGTGAAGGAGCGGGGGAGGATCGCCGTCTGCGCGCCCCGGGTCGTAAGCGGGGTCTCCGAGGAGAGGGGTGCCGATGTGGAGCAGGTGGATCCGGATCTGGTGCATGCGACCCGTCTCGGGGACCAGCTCGACGAGAGCCGTCGCGCCCCGGTCCTCGAGCACCCGGTAGCGGGTGGCGGCGGGCCGGCCCGCCGGATGGACGGCGGTCCGGCCGGGCGGAGGCAAGGGCGGAATCGCGCGCACGCGACGGCCCGAAAGGAGATGTCCCGCCCGCGAAGGGCCGTAGGCCGCCACGACGGCCCGCCTCAGAAGGTCCGTCCGCGACGTGCGGTGCTCGAGCAACGGGGCGTCCACGCGGCCCTCGGGAGGATCCGGGACGCCTCTCGTGACGGCGAGGTAGGTCTTCACGACGTGCGTCGGCCAGGCCGCGTGCGCGGCGCGGAGAGCGTCCGCGTTTCGCGCGAGGAGGAGGACGCCGGACGCCTCCTTGTCGAGCCGGTGGACGAGCGCGAGCTCCGGGCCGAAGCGCTCGCGGAGCGCGCCGAGAAGGCCTCCCGGGCCGTGCACCGCGATGCCGGATCGTTTGTCGAAGGCGAGGTACGCGCCGGCCCCGGGCGGGGACGCCAGGATCGTCACGCGGCCTTGCGGAAACTCAGCGCCGAGAGGATGACGGCGATGCTGCCCGCGATGTTCGCCGCCATGCCGATCACGATGGGCGTCTGGTGAAAGCGGACGCCGTAGAGGAGATAGATCACCTGCCCGCCGAGAAACATCGCGTACGTGAGCACGGAGACGTCCTCGGAGCTCCTTCGCCGCCAGATGCGGGCCGCCTGCGGCACGTACGCCGCACCCGTGGCGATCCCCACCACGGACACGGCCCACGCGAGGAAGGAGTCGAACCCTCCCGGGCTCTCGATGGCTCTACCTGCGGTTTCCGAAGAGCCTGAGCATCATCAGGAAGAGGTTGATGAAGTCGAGATAGAGGGCGAGCGCGCCGGAGATCGCGCCGCGGCGGCCTTCCTCGGAACCGCCCTCCACCGTGAGCGCCATCATCTTGAGCCTGCGCGTGTCGTAGGCCGTGAGGCCGACGAAGACGATGACACCCACGCAGCTCACCACGAAGCCGAGCATGTCGGACCTCAGGAAGAGGTTGACGACGGACGCGATGATCACCCCGATGAGGCCCATGAAGGCGAAGGAGCCGAGGCCGTCGAGAGTCCGGTGCGTCGTGAGGCCGTAGACGCTCATCGCGGCGAACGTGCCCGCCGCGACGAGAAACGTCGAGGCGATCGACCCCGCCGTGAACGCGAAGAAGATGACCGAGAGAGTCACGCCATTCAGGGCGGAATAGAGGAGAAAAACGCCCGAGGCTGCGGCGGACGATAGCTTCCCGACGAGGCCGGAAAGCCAGACGACGAGCCCGAGCTCCGCGAACAGGAGGCCGTAGAACACGAGCTTGTTTCCGAAGACAGCGCGGAGGACGGTCTCGTTCGAGACGGTGAAAAGCGCCGCGCCGGCGGTGACGAGAAGGCCCGTCGCCATCCAGCCGTAGACGCGGGCGAGGAAGCCGGGCACCGCGATCGACGCAGACGGGCTGATTGGACGGGGGGAATCGAACGGTCGCGGCGGAAGCTCGGTGGGCATGCGGGACTCCTCTCGAACGACCATCCTAACGCGCCGGGGCTAAGATTCATTCCCATGACTCGCCGGATTCTGAGGAGAGAGACATGAGCATCAGGACGCTGTCGATCTGGATCGGCGCGGCATTGTGTTCGTTGACGACGACGGAGAGAGCCGGAGCGAGTCCGATCGACGGGATCTGGGAGGCCGCGCTCGCCGGCCATACCCACATGATCGCCCTCGTGGAGCGGGCGGACGGGCGCCTGCTGGGATACGTGCCGTCTTCTCCGGGCTCCTGGGTCGTCGGGGGCCTGCGCATCGGAAGCGCCGTCACGATCGACCTCGACGTCCGCGACCCCATGCTCTTCTCCGCCCCCGGCACGATTGCCGGGATCCGCCGCGGATCGCATATCACCGGGACGCTCACCGACGGCACCGGCACGACTGCGGCGACGCTCGACGAGGTGCATGCCCCGCGCACGGTCACGCACTGGCTCATGGCCCCCTCGACGGGCGGTGACGTTCTCAACCGTGCGACTCGCGTGGCGAACAACGCGGGCCGCTTCGTGACCGGCGGTTTCGTCGGCCTGACCGATTGCAGCTTTCTGGCCTGCGGAGGTCGCATCACGTCCTGGACCGTCGCGGGAACGGCTCACGCGATCCTCACCGACTCCAGCGGCCCCTGTCCCTCGACCTCGGCGCTCACGGCGACCTGGGACGTTGCGACGTTGCTCCTGCACGGGACGTACACGACGACGGCGATCTGTCCGCCTCCTTCCGTGGCCGGTCCTTTCTTCGGCGGCAAGGAGGGGCTCACGGACTCGAGCGATATCCTGGACGTGCTCGGCCTGCTGCGCGATTTTGCCGACCGCATCGAAGTCGAGTCGCCAGCGGCGGCGGACGCCTTCGCGTCCACGTATCTCCACGACGGCAAGACCAAGGCGGACTGGCAAGCGCAGCTCGCGGCGATGTACGCCGACTTCGACGATCTCCGCGTCACGATTGACGCCGTGCGCCAGGTCGTGACGTTCGCCGACCCCGAAGTGAACCCGCAGGCCATCTCCTCGCCTCGCCTCGAGTGGCATCTCTCCGTCACCGGAGTGCCCGCCGCCGGCGGATCGAGGACACCCGTAATCGACGCGACGACCGCGTTCGGCGGCGAGGAGCAGCTCTATTGGATCGGGCGCGAGGGTCGTCGGATCGTTTTCAAAGGCAACGGTTATGCGGCGCCGTTCTCCATCACCCTGCCGGTTCAGGCCGGGGATTCTGCGCGCACCACGTTCGGGTTTGGGATTTGGCCCTATGGTGTTCATGGCGGGGGACATCCCGAAGGCCATTCAGGGTGGGATTTCGAGTACATCCCCGGGGCAATGGTGCGCGCAGCCGCAGACGGCGTAGTGGCCGAAATCACGGACGACACAGAGTTCCCCGGTCCCGCTCAGGTTGACGTGCGTGTGCAACATCGGCCGGGGTATAGGACTCATTACGACCTCATCGGTACGATCGAAGCGGGCATCGCGGTCGGCGCGAGCGTGGTCGCCGGCCAGGCCCTTGGCACTTCGGGCGACGTTGGCCCTTTCAACGCGACGCACTTCGGATTGGACCGAAGCACCAGCAGCGTTTGTCCCCTGAGCTATCTGAATGCGTCTGGTCTCGCCCTGTTCGATTCCCTCTGGCAAACCGCGGCTTACGAGGAAGAGCTGGTCGAGCCTTTCCCGTGCAATCCGATTGCGGTGACGTTCCCGCTCGCGCGGGTGTGGACGAGGATCGGTACCGGTTCCCTTGCACCGGTCATCGAGTTCACGCGACAGAATCCCACGACCGGCTACCGCTACACCCTGCGTGACCTTCTTGGTGGAATCTTGCAGAGCGGTGCGATCGTCGCGTTGCAACCCTCCGCGACGCTCGACTCCGGTACTTTCGACCTCCAGCCTGATGGCTCTCCGGTGGCCACGCGGTTCGCACGCTATCGGATCGTCAGCGGTGACATGTCGGTGGCCTGGGGCCCGGTGAGGCCCGTGGATCTCTCGACCGCCTCCCTCTACTCCACGGCCGCGCCCTGAGGAAAGTGCGTCGGAGAATCGTCCTCGGCATCGCGGCCCTCGCCCTCATCCTCCTCCTGGGCGTGTCCGGTCTTAGCCCTCACGACCGCCTCACCTGGGTGCTCGAGGTGCTTCCGATCGTCGTCGTGCTTCCAATTCTCTTTCTCACGTATCGCCGATTTCCCCTGACGACCCTGCTCTATGCGCTCATCTTCGTCCATGCCGTCGTTCTCATGGTCGGGGGCCACTACACCTACGCCCGGGTGCCGGTCGGTTTCGCCATCGCCAAGGCTTTCGGCCTGCACCGGAATCCTTACGACAAGGTCGGCCACTTCTTCCAGGGGTTCGTCCCCGCGGTCGCGGTACGGGAGGTTCTCGTTCGCGGGCACTACGTCAGAACGCGCGGGATGCTCGCGTTCGTCGTGATCTCGATCGTCCTCGCCATCAGCGCCGCATACGAGCTCTTCGAGTGGGCGTCGGCGGTGGCGCTGGGCCAGGGTGCGGAGGACTTCCTCGGCACGCAGGGCGATCCGTGGGACACGCAGTCCGACATGTTCCTCGCGCTCCTCGGTGGCGGCGCCGCTCTCATCGGCCTCGCGGGCTACCACGACCGGCAGATCAACGCTCTTCAGGAGAGCGTTCATCTGCGGTCCCGTTGATTCGGCTTCAGGAAGTGATCGACGGCGTAGGTCCGCGGTCCCCGGCCTGAAGTGGGAAGATCGGACCGCGGCAGTCCGATTTTCGGACTGGTTCGGGTCGTGGCGCCGCGGGAGGATGCCGCATGGCCAAATACAAGCAGTACTGTCCGGTTGCGCGTGCCTCGGAGATCGTCGCGGATCGTTGGACGCTTTTGATCGTGCGGGAACTACTCGCGGGCAGCCGCCATTTCAACGAAATCGAACGAGGCCTCCCGGGGATCTCCCGATCTCTCCTCGTCGCGCGTCTTCGGCATCTGGAGAAGAACAGCGTCGTCGAGCGTCGCGTGAGCGAGGGCCCCGCCACCGTCCAATACCTGCTGACGGAAGCCGGGGAGGATCTCAGGCGGGTGGTCGAGCAGTTCGGCGCCTGGGGCGTCCGATGGGCCTTTGGCGAGCCGAGAGCGGACGAGCTGAACCCGGTCCTGCTGCTCTGGAAGGTGCACCAGCGGATCAACCGGGACGCCTTGCCCGCGAGACGCACGATCCTCGAGTTCGACTTCACCGGCCGGAACGGGCGGCGGCTGTGGCTCGTGCTCGAGCCTCACGAGGTTTCCGTTTGCTTGAAGCCGCCTGGCTTCGATCCGGACTTGAGCCTGCGCGCGGATCTGCGGTACTTCTACAGCGTCTGGCTTGGTTACGTCGAGTACGACGCCGCGCTGCGCTGCGGCGGCATCGAGGTGGACGGCCCGCCCGCGCTGGCACGGGCTCTTCCGCGGTGGTTCCTCTGGAGCCCGATGGCGAAGTTCGTGCGCGCCCTCGAACCGGACGCTCGTGGATTTCGCCGCGTCGGCGCTTCAGAGCCGAAGCCGAGGCGTGCTGCCGGAGGAGGAGCGCCCGCGTCGGCTAGAACTTCAACGTGAGCTCCCCGAGGAACCGCCGCGGAGGCGCCACGTAGAGCTGGCCGTCGCCGATCTCGCTGTCGGAAGTGTAGTGCCGGTCGTCGCCGAGGTTGCGGCCGACGAGCGACAAACGCCCCCACTTGAACTCCCACGAAGCCCCGGCGTCCCACTCGTAGAAGGAGTCCGTGTAGAAGGTGTTCCGCCGGGTGAGGGGCCGGATGCTCTGGTGGCGCACGGCGCCCCATAAGCCGAGGCCTGCCTTCGGTGCGTAAGCAAGGCGGGCGTTCCAGATGTCGCGCGGGACGAGCTCCAGCCGTTTGCCGTCGACGACACGCAGCTCGCCGTCGGGCGTGAGGAAGGAAAAGCTCACGTACGTGGCGTCGTGGTGCCCGAATCCGGCGGCCAGCGACCAGCCCTCGAGGTTCGGCAGCGCCCAGAGGAGCTCGGCGTCCATGCCCTGGAAGCGCTCCTCACCCGCGTTCGTGAGCTCAGGCTGCCCGCTCGGACCTGCGGTGGAGACGACGAGGTTCTCGAAGCTCATGTGGAAGAACGTGACGTCCAAGGACAGCGTTCCGTTCGCCCAGCGCGTCTTGAGTCCGATCTCGCCGGACCGCGCGCGCTCGGGGTCCAGAATGCGGGCGCTCTCGGCCTCGAGGATGTTCGGGGCCGCGGGCTTGAAGTTGCTCTTGGCCGAGGCATAGAGGTTCAGCGCGCTCAGGACGGAGGCTTTCGGCTTGTCGACGAGCCGGACGAGAGCCGCAACGCCGCCCGACCACGCACCGTCCGTCCGGCTGTCCGAAGAGACGTCCGGAGCGGGCGCGCCGACCTCGGCCACCGTCGCGTCGAGCGACTCGGACGTGCGGTCGTAGCGCGCTCCGAACGTGAGCGTGAGCGCGTGGAACGGCGTCCACTCGTCGTTTGCGTAGAAGCCCCAGAACGTCCGCCGGTCCTTTGCGGAGCGGTGATCACCGACGGAGACCTGCTCGAGCGTCGGGACGACGGGACGAGGCCCCGTGAGGAGCGAGAAGTCGAAGCCGGTGCCCTCGAGGGTCGTCCTGCCCGACGTGTACGCGATGCCGGCCACGAACCGGTGTCGGCCGCCGGCCGTGAAACCGGCGACGATCCGAGCGTCGTCGAAAAGCGTCGTCTCGAGCGGCGTCAGGGACGTGCCGGTAGCCGTGGCGCTCGTGGCATCCGCGGTGTCGATGAACGAGCGCACGGCGATCTGCGCGTCGCGCGTCGCGCCCAGCGTGTTCTCGAATCGGACGCTTGCCGACAGTGGCTGCGATACCGTGGAAGCGAGCGAATAGACGCGATGATCGAGCCGTCCGCCTCCGATCGCGTAGTTCCGGTCGAGCTCGAATCCCTGCAGGGGCTGGCCGGCGTCGACGGGAAGCGGTGACCCGAAGTAGCTCGTGTCGCGGACGACGCCGACGGTCACGTCCACCGAGCCTTCTTTCGTGCGCTGGCTGAAGCCGAGAGAAAGCCGGTCGGCGGAGGCGTCCGTCCCGTCCTGCCAGCCCTTGTTTCGCCCCATCGTGCCGAAGAGGTGGATCGAGAGATCGCCTTGTGCGGCCGTGTACGAAAGGCTGCCGTGCTTGTCCGAAAACGATCCGCCGCCGAGCGTGAGGGACCCGCCGGCTTCGTTCGGATGGCGCGTGAAGACCTGAATCATCCCGGCGAACGCCGAGACGCCGTAGAGCGTGCCTTGCGGCCCTTTCACGATCTCGATCCGGTCGACGTTCTCGACGGGGATCTGGGCGAGCGAGGGGTTGAACGGGCCGCCCGCAGGAACGCCGTCCACGGTGACGAGGAGCGCGTCGAATTCCTTGAGGCCCCAGATCCCGATGTTCGCGAGCCGATTTCCGTTGTCGGAGCCGCTCCCCGTGTCGAGGCCCGCGACGTCCTGGAGCGCGTCCGCGACGGTTTTTGCGCCCCGGCGGCGCAGCTCGTCGCCGGAGATCACCGAGACCGGAGCCGCGATGTCGAGCGCGTCTTCCGAGATCTTCGTCGCCGAGACGACCATCGACGTCGCCGTTCCCGTCCGCGCGGGAACCTGGGCGACGAGCACCGTGTCGAGCGCGAGAAAGGACCCGACGAGCGCAAGTGCGGTGCGAGAAAACGGCATGCGGTTCATGTTAACTAAACTACCGGAATGAAGCTCGGCATCGACTTCGGCACCACGCACACCGTCGTCACGCTCGTGGACCGGGGGAACTATCCCGTCGTCTCGTTCGACGGCGGCGATTTCGTGCCCTCGCTCGTGGCGCTGAAGGAGAGGACCGGCGAACGGCGTTACGGGTGGGGCGCGTTCTCCGTGCGGCACGAGCCCGGGTGGACGCTCGTCCGATCGCTCAAGCGCGCCCTCGACGCCGCCGGTCCCGAGACCGAGATCGCGATCGGCTCCTGGCGTCTGTCTCTTCTCGATCTCGTTTCGGGCTTCTTCTCCGCGCTCCACCGCGAGCTCGTCGAGCGATCGAACGCGGGGCTGGCGGCCGACGAATCGCTTCACGTCGCCGTGTCCGTGCCCGCGAACGCGACGACGGCCCAGCGGTTCCTGACGCTCGAGGCGTTCAAGGCCGGCGGCTTCACGGTGGAGGCGCTCTTCAACGAGCCTTCCGCCGCGGGCTTCGAGTACGCGCAACGTTACCGGCGGGCGGATCCGAAGCGCGAGTACCTCGTCGTCTACGACCTCGGGGGAGGCACGTTCGATGCCTCGCTCCTGAGGATGACGGGAAAGACGAACGAGGTCGTCGCCACGAACGGCGTCCGGCGGCTCGGCGGCGACGATTTCGACGAGGCGATCCTCGCGCTCGTCCTGGACCGGGCCGCGGCCGGCGCGCTCGACAGCGCGGCCCGCGCCGTCGTCCTCGAAGAGTGCGCGCGTCAGAAGGAGAACCTCTCCCCGAACACCCGGCGCATCCTCGTGGACCTCGCGGCGATCGGGAAGGAGCCGCTGGTCCTGTCCGCCGACGAGATCTACGCCGCGTGCGCCCCCCTCGTCCATCGCTCGGTAGACGCCGTGGAGCCCCTCCTCGTGGACTCCGACCCGGGAAACGCGGTCGCGTGGAGCGAGGTCGCGGGACTTTACGTCGTCGGCGGCGGCGGTCTCTTCCCTCTCGTCATGCGGGTCTTGAAGGAGCGCTTCGGCGAGAAGCGGGTTCGCCGTTCTCCGCATCCCTTCGCCGCGACGGCCATGGGGCTCGCGATCTTCCTCGACCGCGAGGCCGGATGGGCGCTCGAAGACAGGCTCTCGCGGTACTTCGGCGTCTTCCGCGAGAGTGAAGCGGGGACCGACATTGCGTTCGACGCGATCTTCCCGAAGGGGACGGCTCTCCCGGCGCCCGGCGCGGCCCCGGTGTCCGTCACGCGCCGCTATCGCGCCGCGCACAACATGGGCCACTTTCGGTTTCTCGAATGCACTCGGCTCACGGACGGCCGTCCGGACGGAGACGTCACGCCCTGGGATGAAGTTTTCTTCCCGTTCGAGCGCGCTCTGAGGGGTCGCACTCTCTCTCCGACGGAGGTGAGACGCCGCGCCCAGGGACCCGAGGTCGTGGAGTCCTACGCGCTCGGAAGCGAGGGAGCCGTCTCGATGACGCTCACCGACACGTCGGACGGGTTTACGCGCGCGTTCACGCTCCGGCGCTAGCCTCGAGGCCGCTGCGGTCGGGCCCCTGGCCTTCGATCCTCAGGACGAGGAGCGTCCTGTCGTCCTCGGTTTCGGCGCGATCGGTGAAGGCGCGCTGCGCGCCGAGGATGCGGTCCTTGAGGGCGGCCGCGCTCTGAGCCCGCTCCGCGCGCAGGACCTCCTCGAGGCGCGCGAACCCCCACGACTCGTCCGACCCCGCGCGCGTGGCCTCCACGAGGCCGTCCGAAAAGAGGACCCAGCAGTCGCCAGGCACGAGCGGGGCCGTGACGATGTGCCACCCGCCGGAAAGCGCGAGGCCCAAAGGGCGGGCGGGATTCGTGAGCGCCTCGACCGCTCCCTCCCGGCCAACTCGGTACGGATACGGATGGCCGGCGTTCGTGAAGGCCACCGTGCCGCTCGCGAGGTCGAAGACGAGATGCGCGAGCGTGACGAACGTCCGCGGCTCCGTCGTCCGGACGATTTCCTCGTGAAGCAGCTCCATGAGGCGTATGCCGCCTGCGCCCGTCCGCGCCAGCATGCCGAGGGACGCTTTCGCCGCGGCCATGACGAGCCCCGTCGGCAACCCGTGGCCCGACACGTCGGCCAGGGAGACCGTGAGCACGCGCTCCGAGTACGACAGGTCGTAGAAGTCGCCTCCGATCGCGGCCGCCGGGGCGAAGTCCACTGCGATCCCGACGCCCGGGCACGCGAAATCCGCGGGGGGAAGGAGGCGTCGCTGGAGGTCGCGTGCGACGGACAGCTCGTGCTCGAGCGCCTCCTTCTCGGCTTTTTCCGCGACGCTCGTCGAGAGGCGCTCCACCATGTGGTTGAAGCTCCCGACGAGGGCCGCGAGCTGGTCGTGCCCCTTGAAGGCCACTCGATGCGAGAAATTGCCCTTCTCGATCTCCGCGAAGCCGAGCGAGAGGCGGCGCGTTGCCCGCGCGATCCGGTACACGAGGAGCCCGGCCAGGAGCGAGGCCCCCGCGAAGACGGCGATCGTCGCGATCCCGAGCCCGCCCATCACGCCGAGGACGACGCGGCTCAGCTCCAGACGCTCGGAGCCGGCAACCCTGAGGTCCCCGAAAAGAGCACGCGACTCGCGTTCGAGTGACGTCCTGACGAGGATGAAGATGAGCCGGCCCTCGAGCGGCCGCCCGGTCTCCCAGTCGAGAGCGGGCTCGGAAAGGACCAGCGGAAACGCGGTCCAGCGTGCGGACCACGGGCCCGAGCCCGCGGGCGGCGCCGCTGTCTCGCCGGACGCGGCCTTCTCGCCGCCCGAGTCCGGCGCGTCCTCGAAGCTCGTCGTCCTGCCCTTCTTGCCGGTGTTGAGCGTGACGCGCATGCCTCCCTTAGAGACGTTGACGGGCTCCTCCTTCACCATGACCGCGCCGTGGAAGCGAACGATGTTCCCGGTCTCTTTCTCGATCTCGCGGCGCAGGGGGGAGCGGAGACGCAGCGTGAGAATGAGGGTGCCGGCGGGTCGCGGCTCGACGGCGGCTGCGAACACGTCTCCTCCCGACTTCGCGACGACGGACGCGCGCGACGTCATCCAGGGCCGCGGCGCGAGGCCCGGGGCGGCCGCGGCGCCGGCCGTCTCGGCGGACGCGCCCTTCGGCTGCCAGACCATCCCGATCTCGGACGGCGAAGACGACGAGGCCGCCGCCTCGGCGAACGCCCGGGCTCGCGCGGCCGGGTCGCGGGCCGTCTCGACGCGCGGCGCGAGGTCGTGCGCGAGCTCCGCGAGAGCGACCCGCCGCTTCTCGAGCGCGGCCTCGACCCGGCGCGTGCCGAGCTGCCCCGCGATGACGAGAAGGCCCGCGTAGAAAAAGAAGACCGCGAAGACGACCGCCGAGAGAAGAAGGAGGTACGACACGGCGAGCCGGCTCCCCACCCGCCACAGAAGGCCGCGCAAAAGGAGGCGCGTCGCGCTGACGGCGAAGACGGGGATGCCGAACACGAGGAAGACGACGCCGAGCGTTCGAACTCCGCCCAACGGCACGGAGGCGAGGATGGCCCCGCCGAGGACGACGAGCCCGGAAATCCGGAACGTTCGTGTCGTCTTCATGGCGTCGGGGCTGCGCTCGCGACCCGTGTCGCGAGCGGCCGCTCCGACTCGCCCGCCACATACGTCATCTGCGACGGGAATGCGAGGCTCGTTCCGGCTCCTTCGATCGTCTCGAGCAGCACGAAGAGGAGCTGCTCCTGCGCCTCGAGGTACGCGGCGTAGTCCGCGACGAGAACGTAGGCAAAAACCTCGACGTCGAGCGCGTACTCGCCGAGCCTCCGGAAGCGCACGCGGAGAGTCTCCTTTTCGACGCGCGGGTCAGCGGCTAACCGCCGTCGCACGCCGTCGAGGACCGCGTGCATCTGCGACGCCGTCGTCTCGTAGCGGAGCCCGAGGGTCGGGTTGACGAGGAACTTGTCGCGCCGGCTCCGGTTCTCGATCTGGGCCGTGATGAGCGTGCCGTTCGGAATCGTGACGACCGAGCGGTCGAAAAGGCGCATGCGCGTGGCGTAGAGCGTGACGTCCTCGATCGTGCCCACGGCTGTCCCGATGCGGACGGTGTCGCCGACACGCATGATCTTGTCGCCGAGGACGACGAAGCCGCCGAAGAGGTTCTCGAGGCTCTTCTGCGCCGCAAAAGCGAGAGCCACTCCGCCGATGCCGAGGCCGGCGAGAGTGGCCGTGAGGTTGATGCCGAAGCTCGCGAGCGCGCCGAGCACGGCCGCGGTGACCACCGCTCCACGCAGCAGCATGCGCGCGATCGTGAGCGATGACGTTGCCGTCGCACCCTTGGCGAGGAGCCTCAGCGTCGCCCGCCCGTTCGCGAAGTCGATGAGGCGGAAGAAGAGCCACGCGATCCCGAAGATGGCGACGAGCCACGCGAGCTGTGTGTAGTAGTAGCGGCTGAGAAGAGGAAGGGCGAGTCGCGAGACGCAGGCGCGATGGAGAGGCACGGTGAGGAGAAGGGCCACGGGACCGCGGAATCCGGCGGCCCCTCGAAGGAGCTCGGCTCGCCAGGTGTGCGGCACGATGAGCCGCACGAAGAGCGCGAAGACCGCGATCATGAGAAAGCGGCTCGCCGCGTAAAGAACAGGAATGAGGAGGAGAAAGCCCAGGAGCTGCCAGAGGCGGAACCTCCCCACCGGCACTTTCAGGAAGGAGGGGATATGGCTCTCGACCGCGGGCGACGTGAGGCCCTTGAAAGCGGCCGGAACCTCGCGGAGGGACTGCGAGCTGACGAGCCAGATCGCGGGTCCTTCGGCGGGAGTCGACCGCGCGAGCACGAGATCGAAGGAGTTCTCTCCGGCTTCGATGTGTCCGACGAGATCGACGCCGGACGCAGAGGCCTCGTTGAAATCTCCGGCCGGCGAGCGGCTCAGCTTTTCGAGATCGCCGACGAAGCGCTCGTCCAGGAGCGCCTTGAGCTGGCGGGCGAGCTCCTCCCGGGAAATCCTGCCTCCCTTTGGCCACTGAAGGTACTCGCTCGCGACGGCCCAGTTCTCCTTCTGGGCGGCCCGGATGTAACCGAAGAACGCGCCGTACGGAGTCTCCCGACGGAAGGGATCCCCGACGGGCTCGACTCCCGCGGCGGGCGTCGGGGCCGGGAGGGGCAGGAGCTGCGCGAGAGCGGGCGAAACGGGCCCCGCGAGGACGATGGCGAGAACGAGAGCCCGGGGAAGAGCGCGGGTCATCGAGCGGAGAGCGTATCTCACCGCGCGTGCCCCGGGAACAGGCAGGCTCAGATCGCGGCAGGCTCCGTCAGCTTGTAGCTCTGGAGGACGCGCGCGTAGTTCGCACGTTCGTAAGCCGCGGGGTCCGGGCACGAGCGGAGGCTCATGCTGCCCTTCATCTGGGCCAGCGATTCATACTCGTGCTCCTCCAGGAACCGCGTGACGTCGGCGCGCACCTCGGCGAGCGCTTTCGGGCCGCGGAGGAGAAGCGCCGAGACCATTTGGACGACATCGGCGCCGGCCATGATCGCCTTGACCGCGTCGCGCCCGTCGTGGACGCCGCCCGTCACCGCGAGGGAGGCCTTCACGCGGCCGGAAAGCATCGCGAGCCACCTCAGGCGGAGGAGCAGCTCGTCGTGCGTCGAGAGCCGCAGCGCAGGCGTCACGTCCAGCGTCTCGGGATCGATGTCGGGCTGGTAGAAGCGATTGAAAAGGACGAGCCCGTCCACGGAAATTCCGTCGAGCTCGGACGCGAACGAGCCGAGGGACGAGAAGAACGGCGACAGCTTGACGGCGATGGGGATCCTCACGGCGGCTTTGACGGACCGCACGATCTCGAGAAAACGGCGCTCGAGGGAAAATCCGGGCTCGCCCTCGTGCGCGCCGAGGTCGTAGAGGTTCAGCTCGATCGCGTCGGCCCCGGCCTCGGCGATGCGGGTTGCGAACGTGACCCATCCGCCTGGCGTCGCGCCGTTCAGCGAAGCGATCACGGGGATGCGCACGGCGTCCTTGAGGCGGCGCACCTGGTCGAGGTACTTCTCGGGGCCGAGCAGGAACGCCTCCGGCTCCGGGAAATACGTGAGGGCCTCCGGATACGACCCGGAGATGATCTCCATCTGCCGGATCGTGCCGACCTCTTCGCGCGTGATCTGCTCCTCGAACAGCGAGTGCATGACGATCGCGGCGGCGCCGGCATCCTCGAGGCGCAGGACGAGATCCAGGTCGTCGACCATCGGCGAGGCGCCCGGCATGAACGGGTGGGGAAGAGTCAGGCCGAGATAGCGGGTCGTGAGGTCCATCGTCGTCTCCTCAGGCCTTCACGCCCGGCGTCGGCACGGGCGCGGCGGGAATCTTTACGGGCGCCGGCGGAATGCCCGCGCGGCCGATCGTCAGCTTTGCGAGGTTTTCGTAAACCTGGAAGCGGTTCTTCACCTCGCGCTCGGCCTTCGCGAGCAGCTCCATGAAGCGCGGCGCGTCCTGCTGCTCGACCATGCGGAAGCGCGCCTCGTTACGCATGAACTGCGCGATCGAGCTCTTGATCTGCGCCGTGTCCATGAGCAACGGCGTCTCACCCGTCGAGATGCGGCGGGGGTCGAACCGGTACAACGGCCAGTAACCCGACTCGGAAGCGAGCTTCTGCTGGTCGAGGCTGAACGAGAGGTCGTAGCCGTGCGCGATGCACGGGCTGTAAGCGATGACGATCGACGTGCCCGGGTAGCTCTCCGCCTCGAGGAGGGCCTTCACCGTCTGGGCGTCCTTCGCGCCGAAGGCGACGTGTGCGACGTAGACGTTTCCGTACGTCATCGCGAGCATGCCGAGGTCCTTCTTCGGCGTCGACTTGCCCTTGGCCGCGAACTTCGCGGCCGCGCCGAGAGGCGTCGCCTTCGACTGCTGGCCGCCGGTGTTCGAGTAGACCTCGGTGTCGAGGACGAGGATGTTGACCTTGCGCCCCGAAGCGAGGACGTGGTCGAGGCCGCCGTACCCGATGTCGTAGGCCCAGCCGTCGCCGCCGACGATCCAGACGCTTTTCTTGACGAGCGAATCGGCCATGAGGAGAAGGCGCCGCGCTTCGGGCGTGTCGGCGCCCTTCAGAGCGGTCCGAAGCGCGAGGACTCGTTCGCGCTGGGCGGCAATCTCGGCCTCCGTCTCCTGCGAAGCCGCCACGAGCGCGCCGGCGAGCGCCTCACCAATGCGCGGGGCGAGCGTTTTCACGAGCGTCCGCGCCTGGTCCTGGAACGAGTCCAACGCGAGGCGGAACCCGAGGCCGAACTCCGCGTTGTCCTCGAACAGCGAGTTCGACCAGGCGGGCCCGCGGCCTTCCGCGTTCGTCCGGTAGGGGGTCGTCGGGAGGTTGCCGCCGTAGATCGAGGAGCACCCGGTGGCGTTCGCGATGAGCGCGCGCTCACCGAAGAGCTGCGTGAGGAGCTTCACGTACGGAGTCTCGCCGCACCCGGAGCAGGCGCCCGAGAACTCGAAGAGCGGCTGGAGGAACTGGGCGCCCTTCACGTCGAGGCGAACCTTCGTGCGGTCCGCTTCGGGCAGGTCGAGGAAAAAGGCGAAGTTCGCGCGCTCGGCGTCGCGCAGGGGCTTCTGAGGTGCCATGTCGAGCGATTTGTGCTTCGGGTTCGCCTTGTCCTTCGCAGGGCAGACGGCGACGCACAGCGTGCAGCCCGTGCAGTCCTCCGGCGCGATCTGGATCGTGTATGCGTGCCCCTGGTACTCGGTGCCCTTGTACGGGACGGACTTGTACGTCTTGGGCGCGCCCTTGAGCGCCCCCGGGTCGAAGACCTTCGCGCGGATCGCGGCGTGCGGGCACACCATCGCGCACTTGTTGCACTGGATGCAGATCTTCTCGTCCCACACGGGGATCTCGAGCGCGATGTTCCGCTTCTCCCATTGGGCCGTGGAGAGGGGCCACGTGCCGTCGGGCGGGAACGCGCTCACGGGCAGAAGGTCGCCCTTGCCTTCGAGCATGACGCCCGAGACGCGCTTCACGAAGTCCGGCGCGGCGTCGGACACGATGGGAGGGCGGCGGCGCGTCGAGGTGATCTTCACCGGAACGGTCATCTCGGCGAGGTTCGCGAGGGTTCCGTCCACGGCCGCGAAGTTGCGGCGCACCGTCTCCTCGCCCTTCTTGCCGTACGTCTTCTCGATCGCCTTCTTGATCTGGGCGATCGCCTCCTCGCGGGGCAGGACGCCCGAGATCGCGAAGAAGCAGGTCTGCATGATCGTGTTGATGCGGCCGCCCATCCCGAGGGCCTTGGCGACCTTGTAGGCGTCGATGACCCAGACCTTCAGGCGCTTCTCGAGGATCTGCTCCTGCATCTCGAGGGGAAGCGAATCCCACGCCTCGGCGGGCCCGTACTGCGTGTTCAGGAGGAAGACGGCGCCCTCGGCGGCCGCCTCGAGCATGTCGTAGCGGTCGAGGAACTGCTCCTGGTGGCACGCCACGAAGTTCGCGCGCCTCACGAGGTACGTCGAACGGATCGGCTTTGGCCCGAATCGCAGGTGCGAGACGGTGACGGCGCCCGACTTCTTCGAGTCGTACACGAAGTAGCCCTGCGCGAAGTTTTCCGTCTCTTCGCCGATGATCTTGATCGAGTTCTTGTTCGCACCCACGGTGCCATCCGCGCCCAGGCCGTAGAAGAGGGCGCGCACCGTGTCGGGAGGCTCGATGTCGAAATCCGCATCCCACGGGAGCGAGGTGTGCGTCACGTCGTCCACGATGCCGATCGTGAAGTGGTTCTTCGGCTTCGGCTTCGAGAGCTCGTCGAAGACGGCTTTCACCATGCCCGGCGTGAACTCCTTGGAGGAAAGGCCGTAGCGGCCCCCGACGACGAGCGGTTCGACGGAGATGGGAAACGCGTCGCCGCGCCTCGCTTCGACGAGCGCGGTCACGACGTCGAGATAGAGGGGATCGCCGATCGCGCCGGGCTCCTTCGTCCGGTCGAGGACGGCGAGCGCCCGGACGGTCTTCGGGAGCGCCGCGACGAAGGCAGGAACGTCGAACGGCCGGAAGAGCCGCACCTTCAGGACGCCGACTTTTTCGCCCATGGCGGCGAGGTGCTCGACGGTCTCATGGACCGTTTCGGCTCCTGAGCCCATGAGGACGACGACGCGCGTCGCCTCCGGGTGGCCGGCGTAATCGAAGAGGTGGTACGAGCGGCCCGTGAGCTTTGCGAAGCGATCCATCTCCGCCTGCACGTGGCCGGAGCACGCGAGGTGATAGCCGTTTCCGGCTTCGCGCGCCTGGAAGAACGCGTCGGGGTTCTGCGCGCTGCCGCGGAGGACCGGGCGGTCCGGCGTGAGGCCGCGGCGCCGGTGCTCGGCGATCGCTTCCTCGTCGAGCATCGCGAGGAGGTCGTCGTTCGCCAGTTCTTCGATCTTCGCGACCTCGTGCGACGTGCGGAAGCCGTCGAAGAAGTGCAGAAAGGGGATCCGCGACTTCAGGCTCGCGGCCTGCGCGATGAGCGCGAAATCGTGCGCTTCCTGGACCGAGTTGGAGGCGAGGAGCGCGAACCCCGTCTGGCGGCAGGCCATGGCGTCGGAGTGGTCGCCGAAGATGGAGAGCGCGTGCGTCGCGACCGTCCGCGCCGCCACGTGCATCACGAACGGCGTCAGCTCGCCCGCGATCTTGTACATGTTCGGAATCATGAGAAGGAGGCCCTGTGACGCCGTAAAGGTCGTGGAGAGCGCGCCCGCCTGGATGGCGCCGTGAACCGCGCCCGCGGCGCCGCCCTCGGACTGCATCTCGACGACTTCGGGGATGTTGCCCCAGACGTTTTTCTGGCCCTTCGAGGACCACTCGTCGGCCCATTCACCCATGTTGGAGGACGGTGTGATGGGGTAAATCGCGATGACGTCGTTGGTGCGGTGCGCGACCGAGGCCACGGCCTCATTGCCATCCAGCGTGAGAAGTCGGCGCGACATGAGAGCCTCCCTTTTCGACCCGGCCGGCCGGGACGCCATCATTGATTCCGGAGGCGAATTCCCGGAATGATGCCGATGTATCACATAGTCGAGACAGGGTTTACGTCTCTGTGACGGGAGACTCGCAGCAGGCTTCCACCGTCGGAGAGGGTAGTTGGTACCGCGTACGGGATTTGAACCCGTGATCTCCGCCTTGAGAGGGCGGCGTCCTAACCGCTAGACGAACGCGGCACATCCCTGTTTCGGGGGGCTTTTTCGGGCCCACGGGGAGGCGGAATCTAGCACGCGGCCGTTCGGAGGCACAATCCCGGCATGGAATTCGGCATCCTCGGACTCGAGCTTTCGGGCAAGACGACTCTCTTCTCTCTTTTGACCGGCCACGAGGCGGCCGCCGCTCCGCACAAGCGCGAAGCGCACGTGGGTGTCGCGCAGGTGCCCGATCCGCGGCTCGACAAGCTCACCGCGATGTTCAAGCCCAAGAAGCACACGCCCGCGACGGTGAAGTTCGTGGACGTGCCGGGCGTGACGAAAGGCGGCGGCCAGAGCCTGAACCTCCCGGAGCTCCGGATGATGGACGGCCTCGCCGTCGTCGCGCGGGGTTTCGAGTCCGACGCGGTGCCGCATCCCGAGGGCTCCGTCGATCCCGCGCGCGACCTCGAGCTCCTCGAGACCGAGATGCTCCTCGCGGACCTTTCGGTCGTCACGAACCGGCTCGAGCGCGTGCTCAAGGACGTCGCGAAGAAGAAAACTCCCGAGCTCGAGGCGGAGAAGAATCTTCTGACGCGCTTCCGGGACGCGCTCGACAAGGGCGAGCCCCTCCGGCCGTTCGAGGTCTCACCGGACGAGGAAAAGCTCGTGCGGGGCTTCGGACTTCTGACGCGAAAGCCGATGCTCGTGATCCTGAACGCGAGCGAAGACGAAGCTTCGGATCTCGCCGGGGCGCTTTCACGCGCGAAGCTCGACAAGTGGAAAGGCCAGCCGAAGGTCGCCTTCAGCGCAGTCTCGGCCCCGATCGAGCAGGAGATCGCCGCGATGTCGCCGGAAGACCAGGCCGAGTTCCTGAAAGGCCTCGGCCTTCCGGACCGCGCGCTCGACCGGCTGCTCCACGCCGCGTACAACCTGCTCGGACTCATCTCCTTCCTCACGGCCGGCGAGGACGAATGCCGGGCCTGGTCGATCCCGCGCGGGACGCACGCGGTTCAGGCGGCCGGCGTCATCCACACCGATTTCGAAAAGCACTTCATCAGGGCCGAGGTCGTTCCGTTCCAGACGCTCGTCGAAACGGGCTCGCTCGCCGCGTGCCGCACGCACGGCACGCTCCGCCTCGAGGGCCGCGACTACGTCGTGAAGGACGGCGACGTCATCAACTTCCGGGTCAGCGCGTAAGGAGTTTCGAGGTCCGCCAAGCGCGCCGCATGAGGCAAATGCCTCATGCCCGCTTTTGGCCCGGAGCCCACGTTGAATCCGGAGGGGATTGCGATCATGGAAACTTTCGCGCTCAGATACGAATCCAAAGGTGCGGCTGCCTCCGAGGTGCCCTACCGCGGCACGCGGCTGCTCCGGCATCCCATGTACACCAAGGGGACGGCCTTCAACGCTCAGGAACGGAAGGACTTCGGGCTGGAAGGGCTCCTGCCGAACGCCGTGAGCACCATGGATCAGCAGGAACACCGGATCTACGCCAATATCTCGCGGAAGCAGGACCCGCTCGAGAAGTACATCGGCCTGGCGGCGCTGCAGGACCGGAACGAGCATCTCTTCTTCCGGCTCCTTGTCGACCACGTCGAGGAGTTCCTGCCCATCGTCTATACGCCCACGGTCGGCCGGGCGTGTCAGGAGTTCAGCCACATCTTCCGGCGGGCCCGGGGGCTCTGGATCACGCCCGCGCACCGCGGGCGGATTTACGAGATCCTCGGGAACGCTCCGTTCGAGGACGTCCGCCTCATCGTCGTGACGGACAACGAGCGCATCCTCGGTCTTGGCGACCAGGGTGCGGGAGGCATGGGGATTCCGATCGGCAAGCTCGCGCTCTACACGGCGGCCGCGGGCATCCACCCGTCGCACACTCTTCCCATCAGTCTCGACGTCGGCACGGACAACGAATCGCTCCTGAAGGACGAGCTCTACCTCGGCTGGCGGCTTCCTCGCCTGCGCGGCCCCGAGTACGACTCCCTGGTCGAGGAATTCGTCCAGGCCGTGAAGAAGCGCTTCCCGAAGGCGCTCCTGCAATGGGAGGACTTCAAGAAGGTCAACGCCTTCCGTCTGCTGGATCGCTACCGGAAGGTCATCCCCTGCTTCAACGACGACATCCAGGGAACCGCCGCCATGGCCGCGGCCGGAATCATGGCCGGCTGCCGCGCGACGGGAATTCCTTTCAAGGACCAGCGCGTCGTCATCCTCGGAGCAGGTGCCGCCGGTGTCGGCATCGCCCGGCTGCTGCGCGACACGTTCCGGCGGGAGGGCCTCCTGGGCGAGAACCTGACTCGCGCCCTCGCGAACCTCGACAGCAAGGGCCTCGTCGTGGACGACGAGGAGATCAAGGACGTCCACAAGCGGGACTTCGCATGGCCGGCGGCTCTCGCGGCGAAGATGGGCCTCAAGAAGGGCTCGTCGCGGGATCTCCTGGCCGTCGTCCGCGCGGTGAAGCCCACGGTCCTGATCGGGACCTCCGGCGAGCCGGATACGTTCACGGAAGCGGTCGTGCGTGAGATGGCGAAGCACGTCGAACGCCCCGTCATCTTCCCGATGTCGAACCCGACGAACAAAACCGAAGGGAAGCCCGTGGATCTCGTGTCCTGGACGAACGGACGAGCTCTCATCGCCACCGGAAGCCCGTTCGAACCGGTGCCTTATCAGGGCCGCACGATCACGATCAGCCAGGCAAACAACTCCTTCATCTTCCCCGGCGTCGGCCTCGGGGTCCTCGTGGCCGAGGCGAGAGAAGTCACCGACGGGATGTTCGCCGTGGCCGCCCAGCGGCTCGCCGACCAGGTGAAGGAGGCGGATCTCGCCTCCGGATCCCTCTTCCCGTCCACTCAGGACATCCGGCGGATCAGCGCGCGAATCGCCGAGGGGGTCGTGGCCGAGGCCCGGAACGTGGGCGTCGGGCGCCAGATCAAGGACGCGGACATCCCGAAGGCCGTGGCCGCGATGATGTGGGACCCGGCCTATCTCCCGATGGTGCCGGCGCCGACTCACGCGGAGATGCCCAAACTCTCCACGGTCCTCGTCTGAGGTCTTCTTCGAAGGCGCCTTTTCGCGCCCGTGCCCGAAAGGCACGGGCGTTTTTTTTCTCCGGAACGCCCGTTTCAATCCGCCTGCATCGCCCAGCGAAAGATCTCGGGCAGCGTGGGTTTCTTGCCATACATGAGGATGCCCACGCGGTAGATCCGCCCCGCGAACCACGCGACGGCGACGATCGTCGCGACGAGGAGAGCGACGGACGTGGCGATCTGCCAGAGCGGCGGGGTCTGCACGGAGATGCGCATGAACATCATGAGCGGCGCTGTGAA
The DNA here is from genome assembly GCA_963821225.1 of Thermoanaerobaculia bacterium. GTDB lineage: Bacteria > Acidobacteriota > Thermoanaerobaculia > UBA5066 > UBA5066 > Fen-183. The sequence continues at coordinate 505,914 of CAWGCY010000007.1, read as the reverse complement.
CGGGAAGAACGAGAGGACCGTCGCGAGCGTGCCGTTCGGCTGGTTGAAAGCGAAGAACCACGTCGTGGACGTGAGGATGAGCATGATCCCGGGAATGAGCACGAACTGCTGCGCCTCCTGCTCCGTGTTGAACGGCGCCGAGAGCGCGGCGTAGACCGAGGAGTAGAGGAAATACCCGAGGAGGAAGAAGAGGACGAACGCGCCGATCGTCGCGACCGGAATGTGGGGGAGCCCTTCACCCATCCCGATCACGGCCGCGGCGCCGGGGAGCGCGACTGCGAGCGCGAGACACGCCCAGACGGCGTACTGCGTGAGGCCGACGAGGCCGATCCCGAGGATCTTCCCGAGCATGAGCGTCGTCGGCCTGACCGACGAGACGATGACCTCCACGATGCGGTTGTTCTTCTCTTCGAGGACGCCGCGCATGATCTGGGCGCCATAGATGAAGATCGACATGTAGATGAGGAAGAAGAACACTCCCGAGATCGCGAGGTTCATGCCGACGTTCTTGCCGCTCTCGCCGCTCTCGACCTCCTTCGCCTCGTGCGGCTCGAGGTCCACGCGGAGATTGGCGGCGTCGTACACCCTTGGGTCGACGCCCCTGTCCCTGAGGCGCTCCTTCGTCGCCGCGCGCGAGACGTAGTTCGCGATCTGCTCGCGCATGACGACCTCGGCCTTGACGGACTGGGCGCGCCACTCGGCGGCGCCCGTCTCGAGCGTCTGCGGCGTCAGGACGATGTACGCCTTGATGCGCTCCTTCTGGACGTCCTCGTTGAGCTGCTTGCGCACGGCGGGGAGCGTCTCGGACGACGCGTCGACCTTGAAGAGGTCGAGCTGCGTCGTGATCTTGGGCTTCTGTGCCTCGCTCACTTTCTCGAGAGTCTGGGTGTCCGTGAGCTTCTCCTTTTTCGTCGCCTCGGCGCCCCTCGCCTCGTGCTCGTCCCCGGGCCGCGCGCGGTACTCGGCGACGATTCCGTCGTAGAGCCGGCCGGAGAGGTCCACGACGCCGATACGGCCCTTCGCGACGAGCGTCCGGCTGAGGGCGACCTGGATGAAGATGAAGGCGAGGCCGAGGGACGGGATCAGAAACGTCGCGATCCAGAACGCCTTCGTCCTGACCTGCTGGAGATACTCGCGCCTGATGACCGCGAAAAGCTTCGAGTTCATGGCTACTTCAGCTCCTCGGCGGTCGGGGCTTCGAGGCCCGACTCCTGAACGCACTTGATGAAGATGTTCTCGAGCTCGGGCTCGGGCTCGACGGGCGGCGGAAGCGGGACCTTGTCCCGGTACGCGTGCTTGATCTCCTTGACGGTGCCGTCGAGGAGTTTCTTCGCCCGGTACAGGAGCGCGATCCTGTCGCAGAGGCGCTCCGCCTGCTCGAGGACGTGCGTCGAAAAGATGACCGTCTTTCCGCTCTTCTTGAACGCGGTCAGGAAGTCCTTCACGAGGACGACGTTGATCGGGTCGAGGCCGGAGAACGGCTCGTCCAGGATCAGGATCTCGGGGTCGTGCACGATCGTGCCGAGGAACTGCACCTTCTGCTGCATGCCCTTGCTCAGCTCCTCGGTCTTCTTCTGGAGCCAGGGCCTGAGGTCCATCGAGTCGATCCAGGGGGACAGGCGCCTCATCGTGGTCTCGCGGTCCACGCCCTTGATCGTCGCGAAAAACAGGAGCTGGTCGACGACCTTCATCTTCCGGTAGAGCCCGCGCTCCTCGGGGAGATAGCCGATGCGCTCCTGCAGCTTGTCGTTCATCTTCTCGCCGAGGACGCGGATCTCGCCCGCATCCGGCTTCGTGATGTTCATGATCATCCGAATCGTGGTCGTCTTCCCGGCGCCGTTCGGGCCGAGGAGTCCGAACGTGGTCCCGTGCGGAATCTCCAGGTCGAGGCCGTCGACAGCCGCGAACTTGCCGAAGCGCTTCACGACACCCTGGAGAGAGATCGCGGCCGTCATGCGGGTTGTCCTCCTCGCTTGGTTCCGGACGATATACGCGGCGCGCAGGGACGAAGTTTAGACGGCGAGGGACGAGCGCCGCCCATGCGCCTCGACTGCAGGGACTTGCGCCGCCCGCCTCCTTCCGCTAGTGTCCGCTTTCCGCGCGGTTCTCGCGTGCGCCCATAGCTCAACTGGATCAGAGCGTTTGACTACGGATCAAAAGGTTGGGGGTTCGAGTCCTCCTGGGCGCACCACTTATCCCCTCGCCCCTTTGCGGTGGCCCGTTGGATTGCCAATCTGACGGCGACGGGGTGGGAATCCCTAGGGAGAGTGGGTCTGGGAACTGCGGTCCTTCCCAAAGTGGCCGCATACGCTACAGAGAAACCTCATCTCGACAACTCGCTGGTCCACTTTCCAGCATTCCGTGCAGATAGATTCGTCCCCGTCTCCTCGGTAAAGAAACGCCGTGCGGCCGGCGGTAGATTCCTTCGTGGAGAGCTTCTCCTCGAGTTCCGCGACCTTCTTTCGGAGCGCGACGCACTCGTCGCTCAAAGACGCATTCTGGTATTCGAGGTCTCGGATTTTGGCGCCGCTTTCGGTCATGCGTAGCCTCCGTCCCTTGTCATAACGCGGAAGTATCGCGACTGAGGATCAGTTTATCACCATTCGAATCCGGTCCGATTCGCACCTGACACTCGCCGCCGACGCGGCCCGCGACGGCACCAACGGCGGCCGGCCTTCTTTTCGGGATCTTTGAGGAAGGCCCTACACGAGCGTCGGCTGTAGGATCCGCGCGTGGCATGGATCCCCGGCATCGCGGGGTTTTTCAAGAGGCGGTGGAGCGCGTGGCAGGCGTCGCGTCGCTCGCCGGTTAGGCCGGCTCCTTCGAGGAGCGGCGAACGGGTAAGGCGCGTGAGCGACTCCGAGATGACCGTGTGTCTCTTCTGCGGTCGAACCGCGTCCTTGCGGCCCTTCGCGGCGGCGGTGCAGCTCGACTGTTCAACCTGCGGGCCGTGCGCGGTGACGGTCGAAGCGATGGCCCTCCTCCGCGCCGACAAGAACCTGAGGGAAGCGGTCCTGCGACAGATGCGGCGACACCTTGACACCGGCGCCGAGAGGCCGCTCGTCGATCTCGACTTCATCAGGTCACTCAGAGGGCGCTGACCGCCGAGGGACCCGAAATGCCCGCCATCCCTGATCTCACCGAGAGCATCTTGTCGGCCTGGCGGACCAATCATCAGGTCACCGTTTTTCTCGTCAGCCACGTCCCCACCGCGGTATGGGAGGCTCCGGTCCCCGGAGCCCCGCGGAAGACGATTCGCATGCTGGCCGGCCACCTCCACAACTCCCGGTGCATGTGGCTCAAGACCCTGGGCCGGCCCCACGGCATCCCGGTTCCCTCCGCCGTGGACCGCCGGAAGGTGAGCCGCCGCCAGCTGATCGCGGCGCTGAACAGGAGTAGCCGGGGCATCGAAGCGCTCTTGCGGCTGGGGTGTTGCTGCGGTGGCAAGGTTCCGGCCAGCCCGGCTTACGTGTGGAGGAATCTGCCGCTGGACGTCGGCCACGTGCTGACTTACTTCGTGGCCCACGAGGGTCATCACCGTGGACAGATCGTGTTGGCGGCGAGGCAGAGCGGCTCCCGCTTACCAGCCGCGGTGAGCGCCGGCCTGTGGCAGTGGACGAAACGTGCCGTGGAGTAGCAGGGCTAGCGATATGCTCCCGGAACGAGGGGTTTTCGGAGCGATCGTCGGCATGATCGTGCTCGCGAGGCTGCGTTGCTTTCCTGCGCACCGGTTCGTCCGGGTCTGCGCTCTCGCGGGCCTCTTTCTTCTCACGGGTGCTGCACATGCGGACGTCGAGGTGTGGGGCAGCATCGGACCGGCCGGGGGGAACGTGTTCGCCCTCGCGATGGATCCGCACACGCCGGCGACGATCTACGCGGGCACCGGCGGCGGGATCCACAGGTTCAATAGCAGCGGCGGCGGCAGCGTCTTCAAGACGACGAACGGCGGGGCGAGCTGGCAGCCCGCCGGCAGCGGCCTGCCGGCGGATGCCGTTCTTTTTCTCGCGATCGATCCGGTCACGACCTCGACCGCGTATGCGGGCACGAGGAACCACGGAGCCTTCAAGACCACCGACGGCGGGACGAGCTGGACGGCGGCCGGCCTGACGGCAAACAGGGTCTGGACCCTTGCGATCGACCCCGTAACGCCGTCCACACTCTATGCGGGCACGGCCAGCGGGGTCTTCAAGAGCACCGACGGCGCGGCGACCTGGACGACCGCGACGAGCGGCATCGGGGCGCAGCAAGTCTTCGCGCTGGCGATCGACCCGGTCTCGCCCTCGACTCTCTATGCGGGTACGAGGGACAACGGCGTGTTCCGGAGTTCGGATGGGGCCGCGAGCTGGACGGCCGCCACGAGCGGCCTCACGGCGACGAGAGTCTTCGCTCTCGCCGTGGATCCCAAGTCGCCTTCGACTCTTTACGCCGGGACGAACGGCGACGGCGTCTTCAAGACGACGGATGGCGCTGCGACCTGGGCGCACGTCGTTCTCACAGGGACCTTCCTCTTTCTGGCGATCGATTCCGTGACGCCGTCGACGGTTTACGGCGGCGGTGTGAACGTCGAGAAAAGCGTCGACGGCGTGGCGACCTGGCAGAGAGTGACCACCGGCATCCCGGTGGAGGCCATCAACGCCCTCGCGGTCGACCCGGTGACGCCCTCGACCCTCTACGTGGGCACACAGAGCGGTGTCTTCAAGAGCACCAACGGGGGCGTGAGCGCGACACCCGCGAACATCGGCCTGGCGGGCCTGAAGATCCTCGCCCTCGCCGTCGATCCCACAGCACCCGCGACGATCTACGCGGGCACGGACATCGGCCTCTTCAAGAGCGCGGACGGCGGCGTGACGTGGATCTCCGTCACCGTCAGCCCGTACGTCACGCGCATCCTCTCCCTCGCGGTTCTCCCCGGCTCCTCGACGATTCTCGCGGGAATGGACGACGGAGGATGGAGGAGCACCGACGGCGGGGCGACCTGGACGCACCTCGACAACATGGGCATTCCCTTCGCGTGGACATTGGACCCCGGATCGCCGGCGACCGTCTACGCCGCCGGGGGATTCGGTGCGAGCGGCCCGACGCAAGGAGGGGCGTGGAAGAGCACCGACGGCGGGGTCACGTGGACGGGATACGGCGACGCGAACGCTCCGCTCCCCGTCTTCGAGAGCGTCGTGGTCCCCGCGCGGGGGGCGACCGCGGTCGTCGGGACGGACGCCGGCGTTTACGGGATCTTCATTCACGGGGGCGGCCGGTACGAGTGGGTCACGAACAACGCCCTGGCAACCCGGGTCGTCTACGCGCTGGTCATGGATCCGAGCTCCTCCTCGACCATGTGGGCGGGCACGGACGGGGGACTGTTTCGATCGGCGGACGGCGGCGTGAGCTGGGCACCGGTGACGAATGGCCTGCCCGCGGCGACGATCACGGCCCTCAAGTTCGATCCTGCTTCACCCAAGACGTTCTACGCGGCCACGACTGCTGGACTGTTCCGGAGCACGGACGACGGGGCGATGTGGACGGCTCTCAACGCGGGTCTCACGAACCTCTTCGTGAACGCCTTCGCGATCCTCCCCGGTTCGCCCGAGACGCTCTTCGTAGGCATCTTCGGAGGAGGCGTCTACCGTTTCCCGACCCCGCCTGTGGTCGCGGACTTCTCATGGCCCGGGAGTCCCGTCGCCGGCCAGCCGGTCGGGTTCACGGACCTCTCGACCGGGCTCGTGACGTCCTGGTCCTGGAACTTCGGCGACGGCGGTTTCTCTACGGCTCCTTATCCGACGCACACGTACGCCGCCCCGGGTTCGTACCAAGTCTCGCTCACGGTGACGAACGCAGCCGGGCCGAGCACGAAGACGCAGACGATCACGGTAACCCCGGCGATCGCGGGCGCGACCGTCACGAAGGTCGTTCCCATCGTCCTCGACGTCACGGGCGTCGGCGGCGCGCATTTCTCCACAGAGCTGACTCTCGCGAACCGGGGGACCACGTCCTCGAAGCTCCAGATCACGTACTTCGCCGCGACGGCTCTCGGCGCGTCCGGAAGCGGAACCGTCACGGAGACTCTCGGTCCGGGCCGCCAGGTCTCCTTCCCGGACACGATCGCGTATCTACGCGGCAAGGGGCTGGCGATCCCCACGGGATCGGGTCAGGGGGGCGCGCTCTTCGTCACGTTCGAGGGCCTCTCGTCGGCCGACGTCTCCTTCGCCGGCGCGCGCACGACGGCGCCCTCGGGGAATGGCCGTGCGGGGCTCGCCTACTCCGGCGTCCGGCTCGAGGATGGCTTCACCGCAAAAGCTTACGTGTTCGGCCTCCGCGAGAACACCGCCGACCGCAGCAACCTCGCGCTCGTCAACATGAACGCCGCGGAGCCCGTCACGCTGCGCGTGACACTCGTCTCCGGGACCGACGGGAAGACCTCGATCCTCCCCGACGTCACACTCGCGGGCGGCCAGTGGACGCAGATCGGGCACGTCCTTTCGCTCGCCGGCTTCGTCAACGGGTTTGCCATCGTCGAGCTCATTTCGGGCCCGGGTCCCTTCTACACGTACGGCGTCTTCAACGACAACACGACGGCAGACGGCTCTTTCGTGCCGCCCACGATCGTTTCCGGGGGCGGCCGATCCGTGCTGCCCGTCCTCGTGGAGACGGGCACGTTCCAGAGCGAGCTCGTTCTTTCGAATCCCTACAACCAGCCGCTCGTCGCCACGATGACTTACCTCGAATCCCTGACTCCGTCGGGCGGCACGGGCGGTGTCGCGACCGAAACACTCGGTCCCTACGAGCAGAAGATCATTCCCGGCGCCGTGGACTACCTGCGCGGAAAAGGTGTCTCCATTGGCGCTCGAGGCGCGGCCGGGTACGCCGGGGCGGTCCGGATCACCTTCACGATAGGCAGCGGCAGCATCCCGTACGGATTCGCCGGGGCCCGGACCTCCGCGCCCGCGAACGGAGGCGGCCAGTACGGTGTCTCTTACCGGGCGCTCCTGTCCTGGGACCCTAGCGAGGCGTGGGTTTTCGGCCTGCAACAGAACTCGGCTAACCGCTCAAACCTCGCCGTCGTGAATGCCGGTAACGGCGCCGACTCGGTCACATACCGCCTCGACGTCTACGACGGCGACACGGGAAAGCTGGCCGGTAGCTCTCCGGTCCAGACCCTCCCGCCAGGCGGGTGGTTCCAGTTCTCGCCCGTCCTTCCGGCATACGGAGTCAGGAACGGCTACGTGCGGGTCGTCAAGCTCTCCGGGGGAAGCTGGATCCTGGCCTACGGTGTCGTCAACGACGGCGCCACGCCGGGCAGCGGGGCGACGAACGACGGGAGCTTCGTGGCGTTCTCGAATCGCTAGGATCGAGACCGGGGACCGTTGCTGGACTCTTCCTGTCCTCGAGATTTCGAGTAGATTCCATCGAGGAGGCTCGGGATCGTCAACGACCTTCGAGTACGGGTCCGCGTGCCGCTACCGCACCGTCGACGGGCACGCGCCGCTGTGAGGGCTGCCGACGCGGCTGGCAGGGCCCGACGGTGAGCTTCACCGAGCGGGAAACGAGCGACGGAATCGCCACGGTCTTCCTGGCCCGGGGAAAGGTGAACGCCCTGAACGGTGAGGTGGTCGCCGAGCTGAGGCGCCGCCTCGAACAGCTGGAAGGAGACTCGGGCGTGCGAGCCGTCGTCCTCACGGGGCGAGGCCGATTCTTCTCCTTCGGATTCGACGTCCCCGCGTTTCTCGACTTCCCGAAAGAGGAGTTTGCTGAGTATGTGAAGGCCTTCACCGGCCTCTACACGTACATGTTCCTCTACCCGAAACCCCTGGTGGCCGCATTGAACGGCCACGCCATCGCCGGCGGGTGCATGCTGGCCCTGGCCTGCGACAGCCGGGTCATGGCGGCCGGAAAGGCGAAGATCTCGCTCAACGAGATCACCTTCGGCTCCACGATCTTCGCCGGAAGCACCGAGATGCTGCGTTTCCGGGTCGGAAGCGCGGCCGCGACTAAGATCCTCACCTCGGGCGCGATGTTCACGGCCGAAGAGGCGCTGAGCCTTGGGCTGGTGGAGGAGGTCCAACCGGAGGCGGCAGTTCTCGATCGAGCGAGGCGGGTCGCGTCGGACCTGGCGTCGCGGTCCGCGAGCGCCTTCGCAAGCATGAAGTCCCTTCTCCGGAGGCCGGCCGTCGAGGAGATGAGGCGGCGGGAGCAGGAGTCGATCCGGGAGTTTATCGAGATCTGGTACTCGCCGGCAACGAGGGCGAATCTCCGGGAGATTCGGATTCTTTAGAGGAGGAGGTAGCTCGCCCGTGGCAAGAAGCGCGAGCCCGTGGTCGAAGATCGCCCGCGGCGGCTACGACGGGCGCGTGGCGACCCCTGCGATCGTTTCGGCGGAGGACTTGCGGAGACTGCTCGGCTCCGGAAGAGACATCGTGCTCCTCGACGCCCGGGGCAAGGCCGACTACGACGCCGGCCACCTGTCCGGCGCCAGACACGCGGACCCGGGCGAGCACCTGAGCTCCGCTGCGGAACCGAACGCGAACCCCGCCAGGGGCGGGCGCCATCCCCTGCCGGACGTGGACACGTGGGGACGCACGCTCGGAGGATGGGGCATCTCTCCGGCGTCGCTCGTGGTCGTCTACGACGATCAGGCGGGCGCGAATGCCGCCTCCCGCGCCTGGTGGATGCTCCGGAGCGCGGGCCATCAAGGTGTCGCCGTGCTCGACGGCGGCCTCGTTGCGGCACGGAGTGCCGGCCTTCCCACGGCCACCGCAGCTCCCGTCGTCGACGTCAACCCCCCGTATCCGGCCCGTAACTGGCAACGACCGACCGTCGACTTGGCGGCCGTCGACGAAGCGCGTAGGGATCCCGCGTGGATCGTCCTCGACGTGCGAAGCCGCGAGCGCTTCGCTGGCGAGACGGAGCCGATCGATCCCGTGGCGGGACACATCCCCGGAGCCGTGAATCTGCCGTTCGCCGAGAATCTCCGAGACGGCCGGTTCAAGACGCGGCGGGAGCTCCGCGACCTCTACGAGGGGTTGCTGGGAGGCGTGCCTCCGGGCCACCTGATCGTCCACTGCGGCTCGGGCGTCACGGCTTGTCATACCCTCCTCGCCCTCGAGCACGCCGGCCTGAGCGGTTCTGCCCTGTACGTCGGCAGCTGGAGCGAGTGGTGTCGCAGCCGAAAGCCGCGCGAACCCGCTGGCCCCCTGAGCGGGGAGCACGGGCGAACGTGACCGACCCGGTGACTCCTGGCGGGGCTCATCGCCGGCGGACGTAGGCCGGGTCTTCCGGGTTGACGAGCGTCACCGGCGGCGTCTTGACGTCGACAGCGTGGAAGGACGCGATCGCCCAACCGCCTCCGGACTTCACCATCACCTGGAGGAGGCGAGTCCGAACGACCTTCTCGGCGTCGACGTAGACCGCCGGGGGCGCCTTATGGAAGCGTGACACGTCCGCGTCGATCTCCACGAGCGCGACGTCCGGCTTGAGGAACCGGATCTTCCTCACCTTGAGCTCGAGGAGGCTGCCCTTGAAGTAGGCCGAGAAAAGCTCGGACTGGCGGCGCGAGATCTCCGCCCGGCCGCGAGAGACGGCGCCCAGCACGTCCGTCAACGAGCCCTCTTCCTGGAACCCTGCCGCGAAGGCTTTCGCGTCGGCGCGATTCCACGCGTCCTCCTCCGCGTCCACGGCCTTTCGAATGAGCGCCTCCTCTGCGGCGGCGGCGGGATCCGTCACGGGAACGACGCCGGGGGGAAGGGCCGCCGGCGGCGTCCCTCCCGGACTCGCTGGCGTGGCCGGAGGCGGAGTCCGGGGCGCTTCTCCGCCGGCCGGAGGCTCGTACTCGGAAGAGAGGATCCTGCCGTCGCCCGCGTCGACCATGACTTCCTGAACGCCTCCCTTGTCCGCGAAGCGCAGGTCGAGCGGCCACGCGAGGCATCCGTTCACGACCTCGACCCCGGAGGAGATCACCGACGTCACCCTCTCCGGCGCGACGGACGCGATCGCACGCGCCTCGGCGTCGTTCGAGGTCACCTTCGCCATTCGCGAGAGGTCCTCTTGCGAGGTGCCGCGAGGCGGGCGAATGGAGCAGTCCGGCTTCTGGGCGTTCGCGAACGCGGCGACGAAAAAGAAGAAACTGGCGGCGGCGATCGGGCGACGGCCCATGAACGCTCCTCACGACATTATGGGCTCGATTCGCGGCACACGCCTTGCGGCGAAATCCGTGGGAGGTGCCCTTGAAGAAAAGTGAAAAGAAAAAGGGCGGGCACCCGGCCCACCGGGTGGGAACCGCGATCGGCGCCGTGAGCGCGGGGGTCGCCGGCGCGGCGGCGGGCGCCGCGATGGGCGGCCCTGTCGGGGCTGTCGTCGGCGCGGCCGCGGGCGCGACGGCCGGTGCGGTCGCCGGCAACAGCTTCGTCTCGGAGTTCGATGCCGACGAGGAAGCGACCTACTGGAGCAATCAATACCAGCTCCGTCCCTACTATCGGTCCGGAACGACGTTCGCGGACTACGAACCCGCGTACCGATTTGGCTGGGAGACCGCGCAGCGTCCCGAATTCGGGCGCCGGAAGTTCGAGGACATCGAGGAGGAGCTGGCCGCGGAGTGGCGCCGGGAGCGGAGCGCCGTCGCCGGCGACTGGAAGACCTACCGCGATGCCGTGCGCGACGCCTGGCAACGGATTCGAAACGGGTGAAAGGCGCGGCTTACTTTCCTCCCGCGAAAACGGGAAGGCCCCGGGCTGGGCTCGCCGGAGGCGGACCGAGCGCCGGCGCCACGCGCGCGATGGCGGGGAAGATCTGACCCGTCAGCGGGTTCCAGACCTTCACACCCTCCTCCGTCTTCAACTCGAGCGGCTTTCGAATGAAGGCTTCCCGCGCGGCGTTGTGAGCGCACATCGAGACGAAGCCTCGATCGGTGGCGACCATGAAGCTGCAGGCCGCGACGCGCTCGGGATCGAGGTCTTTCGCGTCCATGAAGTTGTGGATGATGAGCGTGAGCTTGCGGATCTCCTTCCGGCCCCTCCAGAGCGCGCGGGCGTGGCGCCCCGTGAAGATGACGAACTGCCTCAGGATGAGAAACAGGAAGGCGGGCCGCGAGAGAGCCCAGAAGAGGACGCGCGAGCCGGTGCGGAACGCGTTGATCCGCGAATACCGGATGTCCGTCGTCTCGCGGATGATCGCGGCCAGGAGCCTCGGGTCCGCGTTGAGGTCGAGGAAGCGGTCCTTCGCGAGGAGCACGTAGGACACGGAGTTGCAGTCGGGGTGGCCCACGCGGATGTTGTCCCAGCCGAGCGCCGTGCCGCAGGCCTCCTCGATGCGCCGCCGCACGTTCGGGAGCGTGATGGCGCTCGTCCTCTCCGTGAGAACTCCGCGCCCGGTCGCGGCCTGGATCTGGAACGAGACGAGCCCCACGACATCGGCGTTCCTCGAGAAGAATCTCAGGAGGGCCGGGATCTCGCCGAAGTTGCCGTCGAACACGGTCGTGTTGAAGATGACGTGGAGACCGAGGCCGCGCACCCTCTCGATGTACTCCTGCCGGATCGCATTGAGGCTCTCTTCCGACGCGTAGCCCTTGCGCTCCTGCGTGAGGTCGACGTGGATCGCGACGTCCGTGAGCCCGGCGTCCACCAGCTCCCGGGCGAGGTCGCGTGTGAGCTTGATCCCGTTCGTCATGAGCGACGGCTCGAGGCCGAGGCGAGCGGCTTCCCGGACGATCGCGACGAGCTCGTCGCGCTTGCGGAGCGTCGGGTCGCCGCCCGTGATCTGGACGCTCACGCCGTCGCCGTACTGTTCGCGCACGCGGTGGAGGCGCTCGAGGACGAGCGCGAAAGGAATGTCCTTCACCTTCTCGGACGACTCCGAGAGATAGCAGAGCGTGCAGTCGAGGTTGCAGCGCTGCGTGATCTCGACGGCGACGCAACCGGTCGAATACCTTCGGCCGATGGCCTGCGTCGGGACGCGGAGCTTCGGGTCCAGCCGCTCGAAAGCCGCCTTCAGCTTCGCGTGCCGGCCCGGCAGATCGTCGAAGACCGGAAGTCCTTCCATCGGGGTCCCTCCTCGGCAGGCAGAAACACGGTTTCCCGTGTCTTATCCGTTCGAGACCAGGTCTCCGGATCACCTGCCATGCAGGCGTCGTAACCTTGGCCGATGAAAGCGCCCTCCGACGAACGGTTCATGCGCGACGCCCTCGGCGCGGCCCGCCGGGCTCTGTCGCACGGCGACGTGCCGGTGGGCGCCGCCGTCGTGAAGGACGGACTAGTGATCGCACGCGGGCGGAACGCGCGCGAGAGAGACCGCGATCCCACGGCCCACGCCGAGATCGCGGCTATCCGGCGCGCCGCGAGAAAGCTCGGCACGTGGCGGCTCTCCGGCTGCACCTTGTACGTCACGCTCGAGCCCTGTGCCATGTGCGCGGGGGCGATGGTCCTCGCGCGCCTGCCGCGCCTCGTCTACGGGGCATCGGACCCGAAGGCGGGATTCACCGGATCCCTGGGAGATCTCGTCCGCCATCCCCGGCTCAATCACCGGGTGGAGGTCACGGCGGGCGTCCTCGCGGCCGAGTGCGGCAGAATCCTCGTGGAGTTCTTCCGTGAACGGCGAGCCGAAAAGCCCCGCGCCGCGCCCTGACGCGGCGTTCGACGCCCCGGAGGCGCCCGCGCTGCGCTGCCCCTCGTGCGGCGCGGCGGCCACGGAGGGCGACCGGGCATGCGCGCATTGCGGCTCACTCCTGTCGACGCGCCGATGCGCCGTTTGTTTCGCGCTCTCGCCCCGGGACGCCGAGCGGTGCGTGAGGTGCGGCGCGCTGCTCCCGGCTGAAGCGCTGAAACCGGCCGCCGGCACCTGCCCCGACTGCCGGCAGCCGCTCGTCGCGCGTAGGGCCGGCGTCGTCGGCTTCTCCGAGTGCGCCCGGTGCGGCGGACTCTTTCTCGGTCAGGAGGCGTTCGACGCCGTCGCGAGGGACGCCGACGCGCGCCAGAGAGTCGCCGCCTTCGACGAGCTCCCGCGGAAAGGGACGGAGCCCGAGAAGGGCTTTCACTACCGCCCCTGCCCTGTGTGCCGCAAGCTGATGAACCGGTCGAACTACGGAAGCGGCTCGGGCGTCATCGTGGACGTCTGCGGGCCGCACGGCGTCTTTTTCGATCGGGGCGAGCTCACGCGCATCGTCACCTTCCTCGAGAAGGGCGGCTGGGATCGGGTGAAGAAGCGCGAGAAACAGAGGATGGAAGAAGAGATCTCCGCTCTGGAAAGCCGGAAGAGAGCCGCGGGCGATCTCGAGATGCCCACGAGCGGCGGGCTACCCGGAATCATCGGCTTTCTCGCCTCGATCCGGGATCGCTAGAGATCTCCGCAAGGAAGCGGGCCTCTGGGACAGCGGCTGCTGAAGGCCGCCGCCTTGACGCCCGGCCCCGTTCGGGAGCAACCTGCGCGCTCCGCCGGCAGCGGACAGGTGTCCGAGTGGTTTAAGGAACACGGTTGGAAGCCGTGCGTAGCCGAAAGGTTACCGTGGGTTCGAATCCCACCCTGTCCGCCATGATTTTGCTCCCGGCAGAAAGGATCCGGCACGTCTTTCGCACTCCACGGTGTGGTGCCGGTCCGCGGTGCCGGAAAGGGGTCTGTCTGATGAAGAACGTACGCCGCTCGACTCTCGCCTCGCTCGCCGCCTCTCTCGCTTTCTGCCTCGTAGCGCCGAGGGCGGCGGCCGCCGGAGGCCCGCTCCTCGAGAAGGAGATCGAAGTCCCGCGTTCGACGCGCATCCCGCTCGATATGACTTGGGAGAAGTGCGCCCTCGTGGATGTCGAGACGCAGAACGACCCCGGCGACAAGGCGGTCCAGGCGGCGAAGGAGCACGACCCGAAGGACCTCACGTTTCTCCTCGTGCGCTTCCGCTACAGGAACTCGGACTGGGTCGACCACCGGGTGCGCCTGCGCGCCGTACTGCTCGACTCCGGCGGAAACGTCGTCGCGGACGCCGGGCGCACGGGCACGATGGACAAGAACCAGACGGACGACACGCTAAGCTTCCCGATGAAGGTGAAGACCGTGGACTGGCCGAACGCGGTGAAGATGAAGGTCACCGCGAGCTTCCTGAAGTAGGTGCCCCTATAATCCGCCGTTCCGATCGGCCGCGGTGAGGTGCTGGAGTGGTTGATCAGGACGGTCTCGAAAACCGTTTTACCCGGAAGGGTAACGTGGGTTCGAATCCCACCCTCACCGCCAGATTTTTCGCCCGTGGCCGGGAAGCGGCGCCTCGTTCCCCGCGTATCATCCCCTCTTGACACTCCTTTCGGGCTCCTACCTCGGACCCTTTGAGATAGTCGCGCCGATCGGCGCGGGCGGGATGGGTGAGATTTACCGCGCCCGCGATCCCAAGCTAGGGCGTGAGGTGGCCATCAAGGTCCTCCCCGAGTCGCTGGCGAAGGACCCCGAGGCCCTTGCCCGCTTCAAGGTCGAGGCCCGCGCTCTGGCCGCTCTCTCCCACCCCAACATTCTCGGCATCCACGACCTCGACACCGAGAAAGGCGTCACCTTCGCCGTAATCGAGCTCCTGGAGGGCGAGACGCTCCGAGACAAGCTGAAGGACGGGTCTCCTCTTCCACTGCGCAAGGCCGTCGAGTATTCGCGGGAGATCGCGCGGGGCCTCTCGGCGGCGCACGAGAAGGGGATCGTCCACCGGGACCTGAAGCCCGAGAACGTCTTCATCACGAAGCACGAGAGGGTCAAGATCCTCGACTTCGGCCTCGCGAAGAGGACGGAGAAGATCGCGAGCGAAAACGAGACGAGCGCGGCGACGGAGTCGAAGGGCACCGAGCCGGGCACCGTGATGGGGACGGTCGGCTACATGGCTCCGGAGCAGGTGCGTGGATTGCCCGTGGACCACCGGGCAGACATCTTCGCGTTCGGGGCGATCCTGTACGAGCTCCTCACGGGCAGGCGCGCGTTCAAGGGGCCGACGGCCAGCGACACGCTGACGGCCATCCTCAGGGACGAGCCTCCGGAGCTGTCGCAGACGAACGTGAAGATCCCGGTGGGGCTCGAGCGGATCGTGCGGCACTGCCTCGAGAAGAGCCCTGAGGCAAGGACTCAGTCGGCGCACGATCTGGCCTTCGATCTGGAGACGCTGACGAGCCTGTCCGGAGCGGCGGGCGAGCGATCGTCGCTCGCCGTGTCGAGCAGCGTTCCGCTCAGGCGCGGCGGTCTCGTCGCGGCGCTCGGCACTGCCGCTGTTGTCATCGCCGCTCTCATTGTCGGAGCGATCGTGATGTCGCGCCGGCCAGCCGCCACCCCGGCCACTCCGGCTCACACCGGTGTCAAGCGCCTCGCCGTCCTTCCCTTCGAGAACCTCGGCTCGAAAGAGGACGACTACTTCGCCGACGGCATCACGGACGAGGTGCGCGGGAAGCTGACGAACGTACCGGGCCTGGAGGTCATCGGGCGCACGAGCTCGAACGGGTACAGGAAGACGCAGAAAAAGCCGCAGGAAATCGGCAAGGAGCTGGATGTCGAGTACCTGCTCACGGGCGCCGTCCGCTTCGCGAAGGGAAGTGACGGAACGAGGCGCGTGCAGGTGAGCCCGGAGTTGAGTCTGGCTTCGAGTGCGGCGTCGCGATGGGCGCAGCCCTTCGAAGCGACGCTGACGGACGTCTTCCAGGTGCAGGGGGAGATCGCCACGCGGGTGGCACAGGCGCTCGACGTCGCGCTCTCGGCCGAAGAGAAACGCAGGCTGGAGGCGAAGCCGACCCGGAACCTGCCGGCTTACGAGGCCTATCTGCGCGGTGAGGAGGCCTCGCAGTCGATGGCGGCCAGCGACGCTGCGAGCCTCCGTCGGGCCATCCTCCACTACGAGCAGGCGGTGGCCCTCGACGAGGGCTTCGTCGAGGCTTGGGCGCGGCTCAGCCGTGCCTCGTCGTTGCTCTACGTCAACAGCACTCCCACGCCGGCCGGGTCCCAGCGGGCGCTAGCTGCCGCGGAGAAGGCGCTGGCGCTGGGACCGGAGCGCCCGGAGGGCCATCAGGCGCTGGGCGATTACTACCGGCTCGTCGTCAAGGACTCGGCCCGAGCGCTTCCCGAGATGGAGCGGGCACGCCGCCTCTCTCCGGGCAGCGCGGATTACGCCGAGTCCGTGGCGGCCACCGAGCAGTTCCTCGGACGCTGGGAGGCGTCACTCGGACGTCTAAAGGAGGCGCAGCGCCTCGATCCGCGCTCGGTCAGAACCCTGCGGAGCCTGGGCTTCGCAGCTCTCCGTTTGCACCGCACCTCGGAGGCCCGGAAAGCCTTCGACCGCGGGCTCGCCCTCGCCCCCGCGAACCTGGCGCTCCTGCACCGGATGGCCATGACGTATCTTTTGGAGGGAGACTTGGCAGGAGCTCGTGCGGTCCTGAAGGCGGCGCCGAAGGAAGTAGAGCCGACGGCGCTCGTGGCCTACGTGGCCCTCGTCGCGGACCTCGTCTGGGTGCTCGACGAGGCGCAGCGCGACCTCCTCGTTCGCCTCACGCCGAGCGGCTTCGACGACGATCGCGGCGTCTGGGCCCTCTGCCTCACGCAGGCGTACGCGCTGAAGCGCGACGAACCGAGTGTCCGGAAGTACGCCGAGATCGCCCGCGCCGCCTTCGAGGAGCAGGGCAGGGCGGCACCGCAGGACGCCCAACTCCACGCCTCCCTCGGCCTTTCGCTCGCGTACCTGGGAAGGAAGGTCGAGGCGATCCACGAGGCCGAGAAAGCGATGGAGCTCCTACCCATCTCCAGGGATGCGTACGTCGGCCCTTACATCCAGCACCAGCTCGTGCGGGTCTACATCCTCGCCGGCGAAAACGAGAAAGCGCTCGACAAGCTGGAGCCGCTGCTGAAGATTCCGTACAGCCTCACGCCCGGTTGGCTCAAGATCGATCCCAACTTCGACGCGCTCCGACAGAGCCCGAGGTTCCAGAAGCTGTCGGGGTGAGGACGAGGGCAACCCTCAGCGCACGGCGGCCAGCTCGGGCTCGAAGAGGCGGTCGCGGTCGGCGATCGCCGCGAAGGCCACGTCGTCGACGAAACCCGATTCGGCCATGCGCGCGAGCCGCCAGAAATCCTCGACGTGCCCGCGGATGCGCGCCTCGGCGTAGTCGCGGGAGACTTCGTTGTCGATCAGGAACGGCCAGTCGGACGATTGAAGCAGCAGGGCCTGCCGCTCGAGAGCCGCGAAGAGCGGGAGCGGAATCCTGTCTCGCCGGTCCTCGAACCCCTCCAGCGCGCGCTCGGCCGCATCCACCTCGCGCCAGTACGAGACGGTGTGGTCGTTCCACCACACCTGAAAGTCGCCTCCGCGTCCCCACGTGCCGGGCGGCAGGCGGAGGACGAGGGGAGTGGGCGCCGCCGCGAGCGCCTCGGAGGCCGTGCGAGGCACGACGCGCTCGCTCGCGGCGAGCCTGGAGAAGACCGCCTCGAGAAAGTCCACGCCCTCGAACCACCAGTGGCCGAACAGCTCGAAGTCGAACATCGCGACGACGACCGGCGCGTCGCCGTCGGGCAGGGGCGGCGCGCTTTCGAGCAGCTTGATGAAGTGGTCGGCATGCGACGCCAGGGCTCCGGCCACGGCGGCGCGGTCGTAAGGGAGCTTGTCGCCGAGGTCGAGGTTCGAATCCGTGACGCGCCAGTAGCGGTGGCCGCTCGGGGCGCGCTTCTTGTGGAACTCGAGGTAACGCCCGTCGCCGGGATAGCCGATCTTGCCGGACCAGACCTGCTGCGACGAAAGCGGGTCCCGCGCGAAGACGCCGATGCGCTCGCCGTGCGCGGCGCGAACCGCGTGAATGCGGTAGGGGGAGGCGCCGCTCTCCGGCAGGTCGACCTGACCCCCGTAGGCGGGGACGACCCGGCCGCCCGTGACGAGATGCGTCTCCACGAAGAAGTATTTGAGGCCTCGTGCTGCGAGGAACTCCTCGAGGCCGCGCCGTTCTTCGACGTGCCCGTCCGCGGGCGAGGTCCACGGGCCTCCCGGCCGGTACGCGCACTCGGGCAGCCAGATGCCCCGTGCCTCGCGCCGGAAGTGTCGCCGGTGCGCCGCGAGGCCGGCGTCGAGCTGGCGGTCGATGGCGCGGTCGTTCGGGAGGAGCGGCAGGAACCCGTGCGTGGCCGCCGAAGCGATCATCTCGAGCGCGCCGCGCTCGGCGAGGCGGCGGAAGGACGGGGTGAGGCCGCCCGGTCGGCCTGCGAGATCCGAGCGCAGGCCTTCGTAGAAGGCCGACCAGAAGCCGGCGACGAACGCGGCAGGGGCATCGCCGCCTGCGGAAAGGCGCGCCTCGTCCTCCCGGGCCGCGCGCGCGCGCTGCGCCAGATAGTCCTCGAATCCCCGGGTGAAGCGGTCGTCGGCGAGCTGCTCCGAGAGCACGGGCGTCATTCCGACCGTCGCCTTGACGGGAATTCCGGCCGCGAGCAGCCGTTCGACTGCCATGAGGAACGGCTGGTACGTCTCGGCCGCGGCTTCGTAAAGCCAGTTCGCGCCGTGCGGCCACGTGCCGTGCCCGAGCACGTCCGGAATATGACCGTGCAGCACGAGGACGAGCGTCACAGGAGGGCGCATGAAGGGCGGTGATTCTACGCCGGGGCCTGCCGGGCTCTTCGCAGGCTCGCTGGAGACGACGCCGGTCCGGGCGGGCGGAAGCGCACCCAGCCGTCTTCCGGGATCGCCTCTTGCGTGCGGCCGTCGGCGTCGAGCAGCGCGATCCGGAACGAGAGCGCCGTGCGCGCGCAGAAAGTGCAGGGCAGCCGCACCTCGAGCACGCGCTCGAGCGCCACGCGAAGACCGCCGTCGCCGGTCACGCCGGGCGAAAGGTGCAGGTCCGTCGACACGGGAGCGTCGCCGTCTCCCGACGGCTGGATCTCGACGCGCAACGTCCGACCGTGGAAGGCCGACACATCCGTTTCGGGGTCGAGCCTGAGGAAGAGCGTGTCCCCTGACGCGGACGCGCCGAAGAAGAGCTGCTTCACGAGACCGGTGCTGCGGTGCATCGTGCCGCGGCTCCCGCCCCGGACGTAGCCCGCGCCGGCCCAGTCCGCTTCGCCGGCGAGGCCGTCCAGCGCCGGCCAGAGCGCGCTGCCGGGCGGCATGACTTCGGGGCCGTGCATGGGGTCGACGGGCTCGAGGAGCTCGGGCGGCACGTGGCGCCCGGCCGCGCGGTACGCGGCGGTGAGGTGCCGGCGGAACAGCGCGTCGAAGACGGCGTCGTGCGCCGAGGAGTGATCGTCGCCGAGCCACCAGAACCAGTCGGACGCTTCGGCGGCGAAGAGCGCGGCCTTGGCCGCGGCCGGCGTCGCGTCGCCGTTCAGGACTTCGGCGGGGGAAACCACGGGCGCGGCCGCGATCTCTCCCCCGAGAGCCTCACGTGCGGCATGGAGAAGGCTCCACGCCTTGTTCTTCGGGGGTGCTCCGATCCAGGTCGCGAGGTTCCCGTCGACCCACGAGCCCGCCACCACGCGTTCGAGGCTTCCGGGCGGGGCCTCGAGGCGTTGGAGCGCCTCCGTGGGCGTCACGACCTCGAAGTCCTGTCGCGCGGCGAGCGCCGCGGCGAGCGCGCGCAGGAACGGCGCTCCGTTGTCGGGATACGACTCCCACGCGTTCTCGCCGTCGAGGATCACGGGGACGACGAGCTCGGCCTCGGGCGCGGCTGCCCGGATCGAAAGCAGGCGCGCGACGAAGTCGGCGGAGGCGTCGGCGGGATCCCACGTCGCGTACGAGAAGCCGATCCGGTCCGAGAGGACCCGGTCGCGGAAGAAGACGTCCGGCGACGGGACGCCTGCGAGGCGCCACGGGCGGAAGATCGTGCGGGCGCGATCCCCCTCGCCGAAGCGCAGGCCGGCCGGCAGCGACTGGAGGAGGACGGCCTCGTCCGACGCCGTCCATTGGACGCCGGCTTCTCCAAGCAGCGCGAGCGTGCCCTCCGAGAGCGCCCCTTCGGGCGGCCACATGCCGCGCGGGCGGAAGCCGAAGTGCTTTTCGAACGTCCCGAGCCCCAGCGCGATTTGCGACCGCGCGTCGTCGGAGTGCGAGAAGCGAGGCACCGGAACGGGCAGGTCGGGACGCGCGTCCTTCCCCGCACTCGAGTCCAGGAGGAGCGGCAGGATCGGGTGGTGGTAGGGGCTCGTTGCGGCTTCGACGAGACCCGACTCGAAGGCGCGCTTCCAGGCGGGAATCACGCCCCCGAGGAACGCCGCCTGATGGTCCAGAAGCGCGTTCTTCTCCGTCTCGGTGAATCCGTGTCCGCGCTTGCGGAGGTGGACGACGAGAGGATCCTTCTGCAGGGCCGGTCCCGACCACGCGAGATGGAACAGGACGACGAGGTCCGTAAGGTCGGCGGGAGACAGCGCGTCCCCTGCGTCGGCGCGCTGCTGAAGGTCTGCGAGGCGCGGGAACCGCTCGAGGATGCGGGGGTGGACGGCGAAGAAATTCTGGCTCGCGAAGCGCACGGCCGCCGAATCCCACTCCGTCGCCGGCGTCCTCGCAACGTCGAGGAACGCGTCCGAGCCGCCTCGTGCGAGGAGGTCGATCTGGTCGAGAAGCGCGGGCACGAGGTTCGCGGTGTGGTGGATGCGAGGCTCCTCCGAGAGGAGCGCGGGCAGGTCGAAGTAGTCCTTCAGCGCGTGGAGGCGCACCCACGGGAGCGCGGGCGGCACCCCGTCGAACGTCGGATACCACGGCTGGTGGAAGTGCCAAAGGAAGACGACGCGGAGAGGCGGGGGGGTCACGCACCCCCCTTTTATCGTTCGGGACGGGCGGACACAAGTTGCGCCCGGCTGCTAGAATCCCCATCCCCGGGCCCCCGGATGAGTTCGGGTCCCGCGCGACGGTCCCCTCCGAACCGTGTCAGGTCCGGAAGGAAGCAGCACTCAGGAGAAAGGCCCGGGCGCCGCGGATCGCCCGGACTCATCGGGGGGCTCGGGGAGCGCGCCGGGTTCATTCTCTAGTACAGTCGGTTTCGTGAGCGACGCTCCCGCCTACGTTCCCCTCGCCCGGAAATGGCGGCCTCGCACGTTCGCGGACGTCGTGGGGCAGGACGAGATCGTCCGCGCCCTCACGAACGCGGTTTCCGCCGACCGGCTGGCGCACGCGTACCTCTTCTCGGGCCCGCGCGGCGTCGGCAAGACGACGACGGCCCGCCTCCTCGCCGCCGCGATCAACTGCAGCTCGTTCGACCGCCCGACGGCGACGCCCTGCGGCACGTGCGCGTCGTGCGTGGAGGTGCTCGAGGGCCGCTCCCTCGACACCCTCGAGATCGACGGCGCCACGCACGGCAAGGTGGACCAGGCGCGCGATCTCATCGAAGTCGTGGCATACGCGCCGTCGCGTGACAGGCGAAAGGTCTTCATCATCGACGAGGTTCACGCGATCTCCTCGGCCGCCTTCCAGGCCCTGCTGAAAACGCTCGAGGAACCGCCGTCTCACGCCGTCTTCATCCTGGCGACGACCGAACGGCACAAGATCCCCGCGACGATCCTCTCACGCTGTCAGCGCTTCGACTTCCGGCGCCTGACGGACGAGGAAGTCGCCGGCCGCCTCACGGACATCGCCGGGCGCGAGGGCTTCGAGGTCGTGGACGCGGGGCAGGAGGCAAAGGGGAAGAAGCCCGTGGTCGAACGCGCGGCGCTGGCCGCGCTCGCCGCAGCGGCAACGGGCAGCCTCCGCGACGGCCTGTCGCTCTTCGACCAGGCGGCGGCGCGCTCCGGCGGCGGCGTCAGGGCCGAAGACGTCTCGGCGCTCCTCGGCGCGCCGGACCGCACCGCGCTCGTCGCGCTGCTCGGGGCGGTGCTGGCCTCCGACCGCATCGGCGTCTTCAAGGGCTGCGCCGAGCTCGAAGCCGCGGGCGCCGAGCCGCGGGCCACGCTCCACGACCTCACCGCGCTCGTGCGCGGCGCCGTGCGCCTCGCCGCCGATCCGGCGGCGCCGCCGCCGACGGGGCTCTCGGAGGAGGGTGCCGAGCGCGTGCGGGAGTTCGCGCGCCTGACGCCCTACGCGACGCTGCTCCGGCTCCTCTCCCTCCTGTCCGAGTCGGACGGCACGCTGCGCCGCTCGGACGTGCCGGCCCTCGCCTTCGAGGTCCTGCTCCTCAGGCTCGCGGAGCTTCCGCGGCTCGTGCCGATCGAAGAAATTCTTGCTGGGAAAATACCCGTGCCTTCCGGAACGCCCGGCGCTGCGAGTGGTGCCGGAGCGGCCGCGAGCGGTGGATTTTCTTCGAAGGTGAGTGGGGCGCCCGTGCGCGCCGAGGGCGCCTCGCGCGCGAGCGGAGTCTCGGCGCCGTCCCCCTCTTCCCCTTCTAAGAAGACTACGGACGCTGCCTCTGCGCCGCCAAAGCACGAAACGCACCGTGGCCGCGGCGTGCCGTCCGAAGCAGAAGATTCCTCTTCTTCCGACGTTCCCCGGTTCGTCGGCCTGACGCCGCTGGAGATCGTTCCCGATGCCGTGCCCACGCCGGATCCCGTGGGCGCGTTTCGCGCGGCCGTCGAGAAGAGGCACTCGCAGCTAGGCGCCGTGCTCGACGACGCGTCGATCCGGTTCGAAGGCAAGGACGTTCTCGTCTCGCTCGACCCGCCGAGCGTCGTGGCCGAGAAGCGCCTCGCCGAGCCCGCCATGGCGAAGGTGCTCGAGGAGGCCGCGATTGCCGTCCTCGGGAAGGGCGCGAAAGTGACCGTCGACAGCGTGGCCCCGCCCGCGGGCGACCTGACGGCGGCCGCGGCCGTCGCCGACCCTCGGACGCTCGAGAGAGAGCACCTGAAGATGAAGGTCGCGACTGACGAGCGCGTGAAGCGGATGATGGATCTCTTCGGAGGCGAGATCGCCGAGGTGAAGCGCGACGGTGGGCCCGACCGCGCGAAGGGCCGATAGAAGGTGGCCGGCCTCCCGGCGTTCGACCGGCTCGTGGCGGCGCTCGAGAAGCTGCCGGGCATCGGGCCGAAAAGCGCGCGCCGGCTCGCGTACCACCTCCTGGCCTCGACCGAACACGACGCCGGGATGTTGACGACCGCGCTCGCCGAGGCGCGGGCGCGAACGCGCTCGTGCTCGGTCTGTCACGCGCTCACCGAGGCCGATCCGTGCGCGATCTGCTCGGACCCGTCCCGCGAGAGAGGCCTCCTGGCGGTCGTGGAAGACGCGGCCGACGCGGACATCCTCGAGAGGACGCACGAGTTTCGGGGCCGCTACCACGTGCTGGGCGGAGCGCTCGCGCCTCTTCGCGGTATCGGGCCGGACGACCTCAACGTCGCCGATCTCCTGGCGCGCGTCGAGCGTCCGCCGGCGGGCGAAGGCGTGCAAGAGGTCGTTCTGGCGACGAATCCGAACGTCGAGGGGGAGTCCACGGCCCTGTATCTCGCCCGCCGCCTGAAGCCGCTCGGCGTGAAGGTGACTCGCCTCGCGCTGGGTCTTCCGGTGGGCGCCGCGCTGGAATTCGCGGACGAGGTGACCCTCGGGAGGTCCCTCTCGGGCCGCCGGGAGATCTGATCGGTTAGACTTGCGTGTAAAAGCGCATGTCGGATTTCATCCTTTTTGACGAAGAGTTTCACCAGATCAAGGACGTCATCGGACGCCTGAAGGCGGACGCCCAGGCGAAAGTCGTCTTCATCGTCGACAAGAACGGACAACAGATCGCCGCTCATGGCGACATGGAATCCCTCGACACGACGTCGCTCGCGTCGCTCACGGCCGGAAACGTCGCCGCCACGGACGGCCTCGCGCGACTCATCGGCGAGAAGGAATTTCCCGTCCTTTTCCACGAGGGCGAGCGCGACAACGTCTACATCTCGATCGTCGGCCAGCGCGTCATCCTCGTCGTCATCTTCGACGAGCGCTCGTCTCTCGGCCTCGTGCGTCTGAGAGTGCGCAAGGCGAACAGCGAGCTCGAGCGCGTCTTCGACACGATCCAGAAGAAGGTCGAGAGCGAAAAGACACGCCGTCAGGAGGGCTACGACTCGCCGTTCGCCGAGATCACCGACGAAGACATCGATAGCCTCTTCCGCGAGTAGCCGCGCATGACGTTCATCAACTACGCTGCGCGGGAGATCAACTGCAAGATCGTCTACTACGGCCCCGGCCTCTGTGGAAAGACGACGAACCTGCAGTACATCTACGACCGCACGAACCCGGCGGCCAAGGGAAAGCTCATCTCGCTCGCCACAGAAACCGACCGCACGCTCTTCTTCGATTTCCTTCCGCTCGACCTCGGGACCGTGCGCGGCTTCAAGACGCGCTTCCACCTCTACACGGTGCCGGGGCAGGTCTTCTACGACGCGAGCCGCAAGCTCATCCTGAAGGGCGTCGACGGCGTGGTCTTCGTGGCCGACTCGCAAGAAGCGCGCATGGACGCGAACGTAGAGTCGCTCATGAATCTCGAGAAGAACCTGGTCGACCACGGTTTCGACCTCCAGGCGATTCCCTACGTCCTGCAGCTCAACAAGCGCGACCTGCCCACGGCCGTTTCCGCCGAGGAGCTCTACCGCCAGCTCAATTTCAAGGGCGAGCCGACGTTCGAGGCGACAGCCCCGACGGGCCAGGGCGTCTTCGACACCCTCAAGGCCGTGGCCAAACAGGTCCTGATGGAGCTCAGGAAGAAGTAGTCAGCGCTTCGAGCCCTTCGAGGCCGCCTTCAGCACTCGGACAGAACGTCGCCTGGCTTCATGCCGTCCAGGTTGATTGATCAGCCGGTGCGTTTCAACGTGTGCAGATGCTTCAGCTCCCCTTCTTGTACAGGTGCGCCGCCTCCAGCGTTCTCACGCCGTCGTTGTCGCCGACGACGTACTTGGCGCCGCTCCAGATGGCGGCGCCGGCCGTGCGGCCTCTCGCGTCGATCGCATAGAACGTGACGTTGAACTTCGGGCGGCCCTTTTCGTCCCGATGGCGGGGGACCCTGTGCGTCTTCTCGTCGATGCGCCTGAGGGCGAGGAGGCACGCCTCTTCGGGCGACTTGCCCTGGCGCAGGAACTCGACGACGGTGTGGGAGCCGCAGGTCACGAGGTTCGCCTCGCCGCGTCCCGTGGATCCGCAGGAGCCGACGCCGTTCTCGCTGTAGACGCCCCCGCCGACGATGGCCGAGTCGCCGACGCGTCCCGGCATCTTGAAGTAGAGGCCGGACGTCGTCGTCGCGCCGGCGAAGTCGCCCCTCGCGCTCCGGATCGACATGTGGATCGTGCCCTGCGGCCGGAAGTACTCGTTGCCGTGCTTCCGGACGAACTCCTTGATGTCCGGGTCCTCGGCCTCCCTCGCCGCCTCGATCCAGTCGTCCGCCTCCGAGAGGCGCTCTTTCCAGTAGAGCCAGATCTTCCGCGACTTGGCCGTGAGCAGATCCTCGACCGGAAACCCGTGCGCGGTCGCGAACTTGCGCGCGCCCTCGCCGACGAGGAAGACGCGGTCCGTGCGGTCCATGACCAGCTTCGCGACCTTCGAGGGCGTCTTCACGCCCTCGAGGGCTCCCACGGCGCCGGCCTTCATCGTGCGGCCATCCATGACGCACGCGTCGAGCTGCACGACGCCTTCCTCGTTCGGGATGCCGCCGTACCCGACGCTGACGTCGTTCGGGTCGAGCTCGTTCACGTTCACACCGACGATCGCGGCGTCGAGCGGGTCGTAGCCCTGGATGAGCGCCTGACGCGCGGCCTTCGCTGCCTCGACGCCGTTCGCGGACGCCACGAGGACGTAGGAGGAGGAGGGAGATTCTGCTTCCCTCGCCGGAGCGTTTCCGGCTGCCGGTTGGTTCTGGCCAGCAAGTTTTTCTTCGAAAGGGGAAGAGGGGAGGACACCGGCCGCGCCCGCCGCCACCGCTGCCTGGAGAAACCGTCGCCGCGAGGATCTGCCCATTGCCCTACTCCTCGGGCAGCTCCTTCTCGTCCTCCTCCGCCCGCACACCGCCGGGCAGCGCGTACTTCATCACGATGTCGCCGAGGTGCTGGGAGAACGCCGCGCGTGGGAGAACCTGGTCGCAGCCCGCCTTCTCGCCCTTCTCGTGGAGGTCCTTCCTCACGTGCTCGTAGTAGCCCACGACGGCGATGCCCTTGGTCTTCTGGTTCTTCTTCAGCGCCGCGATCGCCGTGAAGGGATCGTCGCGCAGCGCGAGGTCGACGATCACGAGGCCGACGCGCCCGGACTCGGCGGCCTTGGCGGCGAGCTGAGAGGACTTGTCGATGAAGACGCCTGTCGCCTGCGCGGATTTCAGGGTGTGATCGATCTTGGTCTTCCAGAACAGATCGTCCGCCAGGACGATGACCTTGGGGTTCATGGAAAGCCTCCTCGGGGGACAGCCCGAACCTGTGATTCCAGAACGAGATCACTCGGGCATGAGCATGGACAGTATAGGCCCCTCGCGCTCGGGCCGAGGTTCGACAAGGCGCCTCGGGGGATGTCAGACTCCGCCGCGGTTTTTCGCGGACACGTGAGGAGGGCAGACGGATGAGCGCACCCGGCAACGGGCAGGACTTCAAGCCGTACATCGCGGCCGACCGGGAGGTCCCGGAGTTCACGCTGAAGGCGATCCTGCTCGGATCGGCGTTCGGAATCATATTCGGCGCCGCCACGGTCTATCTCGCGCTCCGGGCCGGGCTGACGGTGTCGGCATCGGTGCCCATCGCCGTGCTCTCGATCGCGGTCTTCAAGAAGCTCGGGAATTCCACCATCCTCGAGAACAACATCGTCCAGACGATCGGTTCCGCCGGCGAGTCGGTGGCGGCCGGCGTCGTCTTCACGGTTCCGGCCCTTCTCTTTCTCTCGAACGGCGCCGACTACTTCAAGTACTTCGTCATCTTCCTCCTCGCCGCGATCGGCGGCACCCTCGGCGTCCTCTTCATGATCCCGCTCCGCCGGGCGCTCATCGTGAAGGAGCACGGGAACCTCAAGTATCCCGAAGGGGTCGCCTGCGCCGACGTTCTCATCGCCGGGGAGAAGGGCGGAAACCTCGCGAAGATGGTCTTCGCGGGAGTGGGCATCGCGCTCCTCTACAAGTTCCTGTACGGCGTTCTCGGCCTCTGGCGCGAGACGGCCACGTGGTTCCAAACGGGAAGGAACGGACGGATCCCGGACGCCACGCTGTCGTCCGACGTGACTCCCGAGTATCTCGGCCTTGGCTACATCATCGGGCCGAAGATCGCCGGCGAGCTCGCCTCGGGCGGCGTGCTCTCGTGGCTTGCGCTGATCCCGCTCATCTCGATCTTCGTGCCCGAGACGCGCCTCGTCGACGACCTCTCGAAGCTGGGCTACTCGGAAGGCTGGAAGGCCTCGCACACGCACGCGCAGTGGATCTACTACGCGTACGTGCGGTACGTCGGTGCCGGGGCCGTCGCCTGCGCGGGCGTGATGACCCTCCTGAAGACGCTTCCCACGATCGTGTCGGCCTTCCGCGAGTCGGTGAAGTCGCTCCGGGGCGGCGCCGGCGAGAAGGCGCGCGTGAGGACCGAGGATGACCTCGGGATGGGGGTCGTCGTCGCGGGCTCGATCGTCCTCGCGCTCCTGATCGCGGTCCTGCCAGGCTTCCCGCACGGGCCGTTCCCGGGCTCGCTCGTCATGTCGCTGCTCGTCGTCGTCTTCGGCTTCTTCTTCGTGACGGTCTCCTCCCGCATCGTCGGGATCATCGGCACGTCCTCGAACCCGATCTCGGGGATGACGATCGCCACCCTGATGGCCACGTGCGTCGTGTTCGTCCTCATCGGCCGAACGGGCGAGGCCTACCAGCCGGTCGCGCTCTGCGTCGGTGCGCTCGTCTGCATCGCCGCCGCGAACGCGGGGGCGACGTCGCAGGATCTGAAGACCGGCTTCCTCGTGGGGGCGACGCCGCGCCGCCAGCAGATCGGCTTCATCATCGGCGTCCTCGTCTCGACGCTCGTCATCGGCGGGACGCTTTTCCTCCTCGACAGCACGTACCGCGAGATCGGGCAGGCGCACGGCATCGGCGGCGCGAAGCTGGCGGCGCCACAGGCCACGCTCATGGCCACCATCATCAAGGGCCTCCTCGCCCAGAACCTGCCGTGGGCGCCGGTGCTCGTGGGCGTCTTCCTCGCGTTCATGGCCCAGATGGCGGGCGCGCACGCACTCTCCTGGGCCGTCGGCGCGTACCTCCCTCTGGCGACCACGTTCCCCATTTTCATCGGCGGGATGATGAAGGCGCTCGCCGACAAGATGCGGCACAAGAAGGAAGAGAGCGAGCTGTCGTCGGGAATGCTCTACGCCACGGGTCTCGTGGCGGGTGGGTCGTTGGGCGGCGTTCTCATCGCTCTCGTCACCGCCTCGGGAGACATTCCCCTCGTGAAGCGACTTCTGGCAAGCATGGGAATCCAGAAGCCGCTCATCGACGCGCTGGACCTCGGCGGAAGGTGGTACGGCGATCTCAAAGAGAGTCTCGTAGGTGGCGGTGTTCTCTGCGCCGTCGTCTTCGGTTTCATCTGCTTCCTCCTCGTCAAGAACGCGCGGAAGGACCTGGAGGCCTAGGTGGTCGGGGTGATGGAGGCCCGGAGGGGCGCGCTTTTCGGGCGGAGGGCGACGCTGACCGTTGCCGCTGTGGGTGCCGGGTTCCTTTACGTCTATCTCGTGGAGCCCACGACCTCGCCCTTCGCGCCTCCGTGCCTCTTCACGGCGATCTTCGCAGTCGGCTGCCCCGGCTGCGGCAGCCTGCGCGCCCTGCACGCGCTCGAGCACGGCGACCTGAAGTCGGCGCTCACGTTCAACGCGCCTCTCGTGTACGTCCTGCCCCTCATCGTCGCTTTCCTTCTTTATTCCCTTCTCAGAAGATCTTCTCCTTCCGGTTCTTCTCTCTAGCTCCTTCCCTCCGCCTGATCCGAGCCAGGGACACGGGCTCACCGCTTTCGTTCAAGTGTCCCTTTTCGGCGGCACGAAAACGTGCAGGGGTGAGCGGCACCACTGGTTTTTCGGGGATTTTCCGGGCCTCCCGTTTGCACTGTGGAAGGTGTCCCCGAAAGGAAACCGGGGCAGAAAGAGAGGCCGATCATGAAGAACCTGATGCGCACCCTGACGCTGTCCGCCGCGGCCCTCGCGGCCCTGGTGGCGATCGCCCCGAAGTCCGAGGCGCAGACCTTCGGTCGCGGGCGGGGGCAGGAGTCCGGACGAAACGAGAGGCGCGAGCCCCAGGTCCGAGGGCCCCAGTCCCGCGGACCTGAGTCCCGCGGGCGCGAATTCCGCGGAGGTGATCTCCGGGGACGGGGGTTCCGCGGAGGCGATTTCCGGGGGCAGGGATTCCGCGGAGGTGATTTCCGGGGACGGGGGTTCCGTGGAGGCGATTTCCGGGGACAGGGGTTCCGCGGAGGCGATTTCCGCGGGCACGCCTTCGGTCGCCCGCCTGCGTTCTCCTACGGCAGCCGTTACGTCGCTCCCTTCCGCGTCTTCGCGGGCAGCCGTTTCTACTCGTACTGTCCGGGCCCCGACTACATCTACGTCGACGACCTCGGCTGGGTCTTCCCGCCCTTCTTCGGCGCCGTGTGGGTCCCGCGCTTCGACCCGTTCGGCGTCCGGATCGGCGGCTTCTGGCGTTGAGCTCTCGCCGCGCGCTATTTCCGAAACAGCGGCAGCAACGTGGGTTCGAGGCGACGGTACAGCGCGGCCGTCGCCTCGACGTCTTTTCGGCAGTAGTCGGCGATCTCGAGGACGCGCCCTTGCCGGTAGAGATCTCCCACGGCGTAGCCGTGAATCTCTTCGCTCTTCGGCGAGGGAATCCCGAATGCGATGCAGGCTCCGTGGAGGTTGGGCGTCTGGTCGCGGGAGATTGCCCCCTGGAACGTCAGGATCTCCAGCAAGTCGACGTGCGTCTCCATCGAGTACCGGTAGCCGAGAAGATTCTTAGAAGGTGAGAGACCGTGGATCGCGCTGCGCACGTTGAGGAAGGGCGCGTCGAAGGCGCGGCCGTTGAAGGAGACGAAGAGATCGAACTTCGCAACCATCTCCCAGAACTCGCGGAGCATCGTGGGCTCGTCGCAGCCGGCGTATTTGAAAAGCCCGTCATCCGACGTCGATTCGCGCTGTTCTGCAGCCTCGTACCAGACCTTTCCCTTCCCGCTCTCGGGCTTCAGCATCGCGATCACGACCACCTTGCCCGTGTAAGCAGACAGTGCCCCGCCCTCTTTCCTTCTAAGAAAATCTTCATGGCCGTCCGCCCGGCGCGTGAGCTTCTCGCGCTGGAGAGGGTCGAGCTCCAACCACGGACGGGACACCGTCTCGATGTCGAACACAACGGTAGTCTTTTTCACGGTAGGGGAGCTTACTTCGGGACGGTTGCCGGCGGCGTCGACGCCGCCGCCGGCGGCACGCCGAAGCGCTCGGCGATCCAGGCGAGTGCGGCCCGTTTCGCCTCGGGATGCTCGCGGAACACGGCGAGGTTATGGGCGCCGCCCGGGAAGAGGAGCATCTGCTTCGGCTCCGCGGATGCCGCGAGAAGCTTGCGCGCCGACTCCAGGCGGCCGGGATCTGTCTCGCAGGCGAGAAGCAGCGCCCCGCGCGGCACGACCCTCTTTCCGCCGGCGAGCGGCAGAACGCGAGGCTCGTTCACGGAAATCGCCACGGCGGCGTCCACCTGCCTCTCCGACGAGGCGAGCAAGGCGAGGTAGCCGCCGACCGAGAGGCCGACGGCCGCCGTTCGCACCGACTTCGTCCTCAGCCACTTCGCCGCGGCCTCGACGTCACGGGGGAAGCCGGCCGGATCCTTGAGAAGGCCCGGGGAGATCCGGAGCGTCACACCGGCCTTCTTCGTCGACTCGCCGTGGGCGCGCAGGTCGAAGGATAGCGTCGCGAAGCCCAGCGCGCGGAGATCCTCGGCGAAAGGCTCCCACTCGCGCCTTTCGCGTGAGAAATCGTGGATGAGGAGGACCCCCGGCGCCTTCGCGTCGCCCTCGACCGGATGCCAGGAGGCCGCGAGCGCGACGCCGTCGGCCGTCGGGATCGTGACGCGGTAAGGGTCCGCCGGACGCGGGACGGCGGTGGGCTCGGGGGTGCGTTTCTTCTTTTTCTTCTTTGCGGCTTCGGCGGCCCCGCCCGCCAGGAGCGCGAACGAAGCGATCGCGGCGATTGCGCGCCGGAGGGTGGGGCCGAGATCGGTCACTTCGGCTTGAAGCCGCTGCCGAGTGCGAAGAGGACGTGGTCGTGCACGTAGTGCGTGAGCAGGAACGAGAGCACGACGGCGTAATAGCTGGGCTCTGCCGGCAGGTGCAGCACGACGGTGAGGAGCAGGATCACGAGCGTCGCCCCGGTCGTCAGAAGGAGATTCCAGCCGTAGTACCGGAAGAACTTCCCGGGCTGCGCCATCTTCCTCACGAACGCGGCGCCCGCGGCGACGTTGTCCTGCCTGAGGATGAGGTACGTGAGTCCGAGGTACTGGAACGAGTGCCACGCGTTGAAACCCTGAAAAGAGATCGAGAGCTCCGGCAGGCGCGGGACGAGGAGAGCTACGGCGATCGTGAGCGCCATGAAGAAAGCGTACGGCGCGGCGAGCTCGCGGCGGCGGATCTGGTTGGCGCTGAAGACCACCCACGCGGCGATGAGCGCCGCCGTGAAGACGGCGAAGGAGTCGGCGAACCAGGCGTGCTTGAGGAACGCCGGGAACCAGAGAGTCGTGTCGCCGATCCGGAACGTGCCCGCGACGTGCCGGTACATCGCGTAGCTGTACAGCGAGGTGATGACGACCGAGAAGTCGAGGAAACGCTGCCAGGGACGCGCGGCCCCGCCCTTCTCGCGGTAGAGATAGCCGATGTACGAAGCCTGGTCGCACACGTGGATGGAGGCCCACGTGAAGAAGAACGTGAGGAGCCACGGGAAGGCGTAAATGGCGCCGAGGATGACGCCGATCGGGACGACCACGACGGGCGCCCACGTGAGCGCCGGGTGGAGCTGCCGGAAGCGCGGCTCGAAGACCGTCTTCAGGAAGGTCGCGTACATGTGCGGGCCGCCGATGAGAAGCGTGATGAGGAGGTCCACCCCCCCGGCCGTCGTCTTTCCGAGCGAGTGCACGAGCGGCGGAACAGCGACGATGACTGCCGACAGCGTCAGGATGACGAGGTCCCAGCGCGGATTCGCAATCCACTGCGAGGGCTCGGAACGGGCCAGGACCTGCGCTTCTGCGTTCATGAAAGGTCGCGGGCCGAGGGATCCCGGACCCGGCGGCGAGAGTCTAGCAAAGGGAGAAGCGTCTCCACGCGGGCGGTAAGATCCGCGCGTGAGCGCGCTCCCGATCCAACGCCCCGCGCCCGTCGACCCGTCGCTCGATCTCGAGGCCGCGATTCGCCGCCTCAAGAAAGAGCAAAACGCGGTCGTCCTCGCGCACTACTACCAGGAGTCCGAGATCCAGGATCTCGCCGACTTCGTGGGCGACTCGCTCGAGCTCGCGAGGCGCGGGACGCAGGTCTCGGAGAAGGTCATCGCGTTCGCGGGCGTGCACTTCATGGCCGAGACGTCGAAGATCCTCACTCCGGAAAAGACGGTCGTGGTGCCGGACCTGGAGGCGGGCTGCTCGCTCGCGGACGGCTGTCCCGCGCCGTTCTTCGGGGAGTGGCTGAAGAAGTACCCGGGACACACGGTCGTCAGCTACATCAACTGCTCGGCAGGCGTGAAGGCGCTTTCAGACGTCATCGTGACGTCGTCCTCGGCCGAAGTCATCCTCCGGCAGATCCCGGATCCGGTCGTCTTCGCGCCCGACCGGAACCTCGCGGCGTGGCTCGAGAAGAAGCTGAACCGCAAGTTCGTGGTGTGGCCGGGAACGTGCATCGTGCACGAGACGTTCTCGGAGAAGAAGCTCGTCGACCTCATGACGCGCCATCCCGACGCGGAGGTCATCGCGCATCCGGAGTGCGAAGAGCGGATCCTGCGTCACGCGGCCGTCGTGGCCTCCACGTCGGGCCTCCTGAAGCACGTCGTGACGTCGCCGAAAGCCGCGTTCATCGTGGCCACCGAGGAAGGCATCCTCCACCAGATGCGCCGGGCGGCGCCGGACAAGACTCTCATTCCCGCGCCGCCGGACGCGGACTGCGCGTGCAACACCTGCCCGCACATGAAGCGCAACACCCTCGAGAAGCTGTACCTCTGCCTGCGCGACCTCGCGCCGGCGATCGAAGTTCCCGAAGACGTGAGACTAAAGGCGAAGCGCTCCATCGACCGGATGCTCGAGATGACGGCCGGGATGGCGCTCACTCCGGTCGGCTCCCGGTCTTGACGTCTCCCCGTGCTCCACGGGTTCCGCGCGCCGCGCTGGGCGCCGGACTCGTTCTCCTCGCCGCTGGGCTGTGGGGGGGGCGCCGAATCCTGCCGGAGTGGCGCGTGGCAACACCGCGCCCCGTGCGGGCGGCCGAGAAGGCGCGCGAGATCGTTTCGTCCGCCGGCGCGACGCTCACGCATACCTCTCTGAGCCTCGAGTCGAGGCCCAGTGAGAGGATCTCGTTCGAGCGCGCCTATCGCCGTCTCGGCGCCGAAGGTTCCGCGTATCTCGAGGCGACGGGCGGCGCGATGGCCTGGACGGCGGCCGGCAGTCTCGACGTTCCGGGAGCGGGCGCGGGGCCCGCGCGCCTCGCCTTCTTCCCGGATGGCGCGCTTCAGGCGCTGGACTGGAATCCCGCCGGCTCGATCTTCGCGACGGCCGACGCGAACGCCGCCGCGCCGCGACTGGCTTTCTTCGGCCGCATCGAGGACGTGCTCGCGGCGGGACGGCCCCGTTTGCCGGGGGAGTTCAATTTCTCGGCATCGAACAGCGGCGTCCGCGTCCGACCGCTCCGACCCGCGCCCGGCGCTCCGGCGGAGTGCCTCGTCTTTCAAGAGCGCGGAAACGTGAGCTTCTCCGTGTCCCGCCAGCTCTCCGACCCCGACGCGCCGCGGCGTTTCAACGTGGAGGGGATCACCCGGAAGCTTTACCAGTTCGTCCCGGCGCTGCTCCTATTCCTGCTCGTCGTGGTCCTCTTCGGGGTGCTTCTCTACAGGCGCCGCCTCGGCTTCAGGGTCGGAATCGCGCTCGTCGTTCTGGCAGCCGTTTACGAGATCGCAGGGGGTTTCTCCGCCGACGACGCGAGTGCGGGATCCTTCGTCGCCCTCGTGATCGGCTTCAGGCTGTTCTCGCTTCTCTATCTGCTCGGATTGTGGACCGTCGCGGAGTCGCTGCTGCGCGACACGGCGCCGGACTTCACGACGAGCCTCGACGCGTTCGCGTCGGGGCGCCTCGGACCGCGCGGGGGACGAGCGATTCTCGCGGGCGTCGGCGCAGGTGCCGCGCTCACGGGGGTCTCGCTCCTCTCGTTCTCGGCGGCCGTGCTCGCGGTGCCGCATGGCGTGCGACCGACGGCGCCGTCCTTCCCCTATCCGCTGTTCCAGCCGCAGAAAGGCCCCTTCTTCGAGGGCGCGTTCGACGCGGCTCTCTTCATCCTCTTCGTTGCGCTCTTGCGCTTCGTCCTGCCGCGCCGGTATGCGAGCGTCGGAGCGGCCACCCTCTTCGCCCTGTATCTCTCGAATGACATGCCGCTCCACCCGTGGGGTGCGGCGTTCGCGCTGACGCTCGCGCTCGCGGCGGTCCTCCTGTGGGCGTTCGACCGGTACGGGCTCGCGGCGCTCCTCGTGGCGACAGTCTCGTCCGCGCTTCTGCGCGACGCGCTCGTCGCCTGCATGCATCTCGAGGGCAATCTGTTTCCCGCTCTTCTCACCGTGGGACCGCTCCTCGCGATTGTCGCGGCCGGGGCCGCCGGGCTCTCGCGGCCGGAACGCGACGAGGAGGGCCGGCTCGACGCGCCCGGTTACGTGAGGCGCCTGGAGTCCGAACGGCGGGTGAAATACGAGATGGACCTCCTCTCGCGCATGCAGCTCTCCCTGCTGCCGGAGAAGCCGCCCGTCGTGGCTGGCCTCGAGCTTTCCGTGAAGACGATTCTCGCGACCGAGGCGGGCGGCGACCTCTACGACTTCGTGCGGGACGAGTCGGGCGCTCTGTGGATCGCGGCCGGCGACGTGTCGGGACACGGCTATTCCTGCGGCATCCAGCAGGCGATGGTCATGGCGGCCCTCTCGAGCCTCGTGAAGGCGGGACGCACGCCGTCGCAGATCCTCCTGGAGATCGACCGAGTCCTGCGGATGGGACGCAGCACGCGGCTTTTCACCTCGGTCGCGCTCCTGCGCCTCGACCCCAAGACCGGTTCGGGCCTCCTCGCGAACGCGGGACACCCGTTTCCGATCCTCCTGCACGAAGGGAAGACCGTCGAGGTCGCGGGCTCCGGCCTGCCGCTCGGCCAGGGTCCGAAGCGCACCTACGCGGACGTTCCGGTCGAGATCCCGAACGGCGGCGTTCTCGTCCTCGCCTCCGACGGGCTCTTCGAAGGGCCCGACCGCTTCGACGTGCCCTACGGCTTCGACCGGCCCCGGGCGGTCCTCGAAGCGACGAGTCTCTGGCGCCGGCCGCCCGACTCCATCGTGGAAGCGCTGATCGCGGACTGGCGCTTGCACGTGGGCGAGGGTCCGCCGGCGGACGACACGACGATCCTCGTCGTCAAGCGGCCTCTGTTCTGAAGTTCATTCTGATATACTTTACTTCGGAGTGAATGCATGCCCAGAACCGTGACCATCCGCCTGGCCGACAAGGCGTACGAGGTCGTCCGTGCCGCCGCTGAAGCGGACCGGCGCTCCATCGCGAACTTGATCGAAACCGCCACTCTTCGGCACCTCGAAGAGCAGTCCTTCATGGAGGCAGCCGAAGCCCGAGAGCTCCTGTCCGATCGCGGACTGATCCGGCGGCTCAAGGCCGGCCATGCCGAGGCCGTGGCGCGGAAGGGACGCTTCGTGCGTGGCCTATAGGATCTTCGAGACGCGGCAGTTTCAAA
Source organism: Thermoanaerobaculia bacterium (assembly GCA_963821225.1). Taxonomy (GTDB): domain Bacteria; phylum Acidobacteriota; class Thermoanaerobaculia; order UBA5066; family UBA5066; genus Fen-183. Next base: position 470,151 of record CAWGCY010000007.1, on the reverse strand, counting down.
GGGATGTCGAAGCGCTCGGGCCAGCCGTTCGCGACCGGCTCGAGAAAAAGCTGAGAAGCCATGTGTATCCGTATCTCGTCGAGAGCCCCCGCTTCGGGCCCAACATAAAGCGTCTCCAGGGATTCGACCCGCCCACGTGGCGATACCGCATCGGAGACTGGCGCTTCTTCTTCTCGATCGACGACGAAAAGCAGATTGTCTCGATGTTGACGGCGGATCACCGGAGCCGCGCGTACCGCTGAAGCGTGCGCCGGCTGGCTGACTCTCGTGTTTCGAGATCGTTGCTGACCCCGATCTCTACACCGTCTGAGCGCGAGGCGCGCGCCGTCGCACAGCTCTCCCACCCGAACATCCTCGCCATCCTCGACTTCGGGCGGCAAGGCGAAACGGCGTACGCCGTTACGGAGCTCCTCGAAGGCGAGACGCTGCGCACACGCCTCGAGCAAGGTGCGCTTCCCGCCCGCAAGGCCGTCGATCTCGCGGTGCAGATGGCCGAGGGGCTGGCCGCAGCCCACGAGAAAGGGATCGTTCACCGCGACCTGAAGCCAGAGAACGTCTTCGTGACAGGCGAGGGGCGCGTGAAACTACTCGACTTCGGCCTCGCGAAAAGAACGGACCCGAGCACGGGACCAGTCTCGGGCTTGCTGACGGCCGACAAGTACAACCGGAAAGAGCTCGTCCCCGTCCTGGCGGCTCGGGATCATCATTCGTTGCTCGGGTAATCAGAAACCGGTTAGAGTAACCGTGACTGACACCCAACCAAGAGGGGATACCGGTCATGCCTGACCTGATTCAGCTCCTCACCCTTGAATCGGACAAGCTGATGATGGCTGCGTCGCCGCGCCTCAAGCACCGGTTCAAGGGAAGAATCAGAATGGTTCTGCAGGAGCCGGGATTGACACCGGCCCTTGTGATCGAAGCGATGAAAAAGGTTCAACGGGAGCTGGACCTCAGCCTGAAGTCGCATCCGGATGCGAAGAGCGCAATGGTCGGAGTGCTGATCGTGTTCTGCGTGCTGCTCCGAAACGAAGCGCGGGCGATGGTGCATCTGGCCCACGTGTCACATGGGCACCGGCAGTCGGACTCGATGACGGGTCACTTGAACAACGTGTTCCGCCTCGCGTCGATGCTTCAACCCTTGCTGAAGACGGCCGACGCTCACCAGACTGAAGCCCTCCAAGCGGCACTTCGACGGGTTCATTAGCCCCCTGTACTCGCTCACGGGCTCGGTGCCCAATCGCACCTAACGGGCTCCTTCGGCCGCTTCGTCTCACTGAGGCGCACGACCTCCTCCGCATGAACGACCCCGTTCCAGGCGAAAAGCGCGGCAAGGAACGCAATGACCCGCGTTCCCATCTTCACGGATTGCCTCCGTCGCCATGATACGCACCGCTGGTATTCTCCGGGCGGATGAAGGTCGCATTCATCGGCACGCACGGCGTCGGAAAAACCACCCTCTGCTACGACCTCGCGGCAGGACTGAAGAAGAGGGATCTGACCGTGGAGATCGTCCGCGAGGTGGCGCGGGAGTGTCCGCTGCCCATCAACCGGGAAACGACGCTCAAGGCGCAAGCGTGGATTCTGCACACGCAGATCGCCTGGGAGCTGCAGGCCGAGGCGAAGGCGGACGTCGTGTTCTGCGACCGCGCCGTCCTCGACAATTTCTGCTACATGCGTCGCGCGTTCACCGGCGCCCCCGGCGAGGTCGTCCTCGAGGAGCTCGTTCGGAGCTGGACGAAGACGTACGACGCGCTCTTCAAGGTCCCGATCGTCGGCGACCCGCGCTTCGACGGCGTGCGCGACATGGACATCAAGTTCCAGCGGGAGATCGACGGCTCGATCGAGCAGACGCTCGCCGTCTGGGGTGTCCCGCACGTCGCGCTCGATCCGGCCAGACGCGGTGAGTGGGGAGCGCTCGTTCTCGACGCGCTCCTGCCTCGCCTCAGACCACAGGAACTGCTCTTCCCGGAGCCGGGAGAGCGCCTTGCCACCACGGGAGCTTCCGATGCCTGAAACGACGTCCCTCGGCGTGAACGAACGTGCCCGCCACCTCGAGACGCTCGCGGCGACACCCGCCGCCCTCAAGGCCGCCCTTCGCGGTGTGCCTCGCAGGCTCCTCCTCTTCACGCCCGCGCCGGGGAAGTGGTCGATCCTCGAGATCCTGTGCCACCTGCGCGACATGGAGCGCGAGGGGTATCTCGAGAGGTACACGCGCATCCTCGCCGAGAACGAGCCGCGCCTCCCCGACCTGAACGGCGACGCGCTCGCGATCGAGCGCGACTACCGGGGGCAAAAGGCGGGAGACGTCTTGCGCGACTGGATGCGCCTGCGCCGCGAGAGTCTCCGGCTCCTGAAGAAGTCGAAACCGGAGCAGTGGCGGCGCGCGGGGATCCACGAAACGGCGGGCAGGCTCACGATCGACGACCTCGTCGTCCGGCACGCGGTCGGGAACGACCTCGCGCACCTCGCCCAGATCGATGCGATCAAGCGCCGGGCGGCCGCTCTCGAACGGCTCTCGGCCTCTCCCTCAGCGCTCGCGGAAGCCCTGAAAGGCGTGCCGGAGGATGCCGTGCGTCGCCGCCCGCCGACCGGGAAGTGGTCGATGATCGAGAACGCGGCCCACCTCCGGGACATCGAGCGCGTCTACCAGGAGCGCTTCTCGAAGATGGCGTTCTCCGACCGGCCCGCGTTCGCGTTCTGGATGCTGGACAACGACCGGGCTGCAGCGCAGCTGAAGTACGCGGAGTCCGATCCCCAGGCCGTCGCCAAGGAGTTCCGTCGGCTGAGGGAGGACACGCTGCTCCTCCTGCGAGCGCTGCCCGACGCGGCCTGGCGGCGCACGGGGCTCCACCCGAAGCGCGGGGAGCTGACGATCGAACAGCTCGCCGAGGTCCTGGCCGCCCACGACGACAGCCATCTCGGGAAGATCCGGGAACTCAGGGGATAGCAAGTCGGCGACAGATCCCTTGACATATCAAAATTACTTGATATATTGAGGGCATGGCAGGACCGGCTATTCCGGCGAGAAAGACTCAGAACAGGGTGGACGTCCCGCGCCTTGCCAGGCTCTTCCATGCACTCTCAGACGAGACCCGGTTGAGGATCGTCGAACGGCTACTCCTGGGCGAACAGTGTGTCTGCAACCTCATGGAACCGCTGGAGTTGGGGCAATCCCATCTCTCGTTCCACATGAAGACTCTCAAGGCCGCCGGCCTTGTGACCGACCGCCGGGAGGGGCGGTGGATTCACTACGCTCTCAATCCGGGAACGCTCAGAGAGGTCAAGGAGTTCCTGGGTGCAGTCGGGGAAAAGGCCGAGCGGCTGGACGCCGAGCGCTGCTGCGAAGGGGAAAGGAAGAGCTCTGTAGGACAGCTCTATGGTTTCTCGCTCTTCTAAGCATCAAGTAATCTTGATCTAAGGGGGTTTGTATGTCGGAAACGAGCATCAAGGACATGGTAAAGGAGAAATACGGAGAGGCCGCCCGTCGGGCTGCGACCGGAGGAGACGCGTCGTGCTGCGCCCCGGCCTGCTGCGGGGGAGAGAAAGATCCGATTACATCCGATCTCTATTCTCTTTCGGAAACCGCCGGTCTTCCGGCCTCCGCGGTGTCGGCCTCGCTCGGCTGCGGGAACCCGACGGCTCTCGCAGAGCTGAACGAGGGGGAGACCGTCCTCGACCTCGGTTCGGGCGGTGGGATCGACGTTCTCCTTTCCGCCCGCCGTGTCGGCCCCGCCGGCAAGGTTTACGGCCTCGACATGACGGACGACATGCTCGCCCTCGCCCGGGAGAACCAGCGGAAGGCGGGCGTCACGAACGTGGAGTTTCTGAGAGGCGAGCTGGAGGACATCCCTCTTCCCGACGCAAGCGTCGACGTCATCATCTCGAACTGCGTCGTGAACCTCTCGGCCGACAAGGACCGCGCTCTGTCCGAGGCGTTCCGCGTCCTCAAGCCGGGCGGGCGTTTCGCGGTTTCGGACGTCGTCGTGCGCGGCGCCGTCCCCGCCGAGGTGCGTCAGAACGTCGAGCTCTGGATCGGCTGCCTCGCCGGTGCGCTCGAGGAGAAGGAGTTCGAGGCGAAGCTGACGGCCGCGGGATTCTCGGACGTCGAGATCGTTCCGACGCGGATCTACACCTCCGAGGACGCGCGTGACTTCCTGCTCGACCTGGGCGCCGCGCCGGCGGAGGTGGACGGGAAGTTCATGAGCGCGTTCGTGAGGGCGACGAAACCCGCCGCATAGGAGGCGTGGATGGGCAGAGCTGCCGCGCCGAGACGCCTGAACGTCTTCGAGCGCTACCTCACGCTCTGGGTCGGCCTCTGCATGGTCGCCGGCGTGACCGTGGGCAAGCTCCTTCCCGGGCTGACCGAAGCGATCCGCGGGCTCGAGTTCGGCGAGGGGAGCCAGATCAACGTCGCGATCGCCGTCCTGATCTGGCTCATGGTCTACCCGATGATGCTCAGGATCGACTTCACGAGCATTCTCGGCGTGAGGAAGAAGCCGAAGGGCCTCCTCGTGACGCTCTTCGTGAACTGGCTCGTCAAGCCGTTCTCGATGGCGTTTCTCGCGTGGCTGTTCTTCAAGCACGTCTTCTCGGGTCTCATCTCGCCGGACCTGGCCGACCAGTACATCGCCGGCGCCATCATCCTGGCGGCGGCCCCCTGCACGGCGATGGTCTTCGTCTGGTCGTACCTCACCGAAGGCGACCCGGCTTACACGCTCGTCCAGGTCTCCGTGAACGACCTGATCATGCTCGTTCTGTTCGCACCGATCGTGACGCTTCTCGTGAGCGGCGCGAGCAACCTGACGGTGCCCTTCAAGGTCCTCGTCTACAGCGTCGTCACGTTCATCGTCATCCCCCTCGTGCTCGGGAGCGTCTCGCGCACGCTCCTCGTCCGGACGAAGGGGATCGAGTGGTTCGAGAAGCGTTACCTCACGTTCTTCCACCCGATCACGGTTCTCGCGCTCCTCGCCACGCTCATCCTCATATTCGCCTTCCAGGCCGACAACCTCCTGACGCACTGGCTCCACGTCGTCCTGATCGCAATTCCGCTCCTGATCCAGGTCTACTTCAACTCCGGGCTCACGTACGGCCTCATGAAGCTCCTGAAAGTTCCGCACGACGTGGCGGCTCCGGGCGCGCTCATCGGGGCCAGCAACTTCTTCGAGCTGGCGGTGGCGACCGCCATCGCGCTCTTCGGCCCGGGCTCCGGCGCGGCGCTCGCCACGGTCGTCGGCGTTCTCGTGGAGGTTCCCGTGATGCTCTCCGTCTGCGCCGTCTGCAACCGGACGCGGCACTGGTTCGGCGCACCGGCGAGCACCTCGCTGGCCACATGAGGCACGTATGAAGACCCCCGGACTCCTCTTCCTCTGCGTCGCGAACTCGGCCCGGAGCCAGATGGCGGAGGGACTCGCCCGCGCGCGCTTCGGAAACGCGATGCGCGTCCAGAGCGCTGGCTCGGACGCCGCGGGCGTGAACCCGCTCGCCGTGAGGGTCCTGGCGGAGCTCGGGATCGACATTTCGCGCCAGACCTCCAAGACCGTCGACACGATCGATCCCGCGACCGTCGGGACCGTCGTCACCCTTTGCGCCGAGGAGGTCTGCCCGGTCTTTCTCGCGAACGCGCGCCATATCCACTGGCCGCTGCGGGATCCGACGGCCGGAGGCGGGACGGAGGAGGAGAAACTCGCGCGTTTCCGTGAGGTGCGGGACGAAATCCGGCGCCGTCTCCCCGAGCTTCTCCCGGAAACCGAATCGGCAAGGCGGTCGTCATGACGCGAGTCGAAGTCTTCGATCCGCCCATGTGCTGTCCGACGGGTGTCTGCGGACCCGAGGTCGACCCGGCGCTTCCACGTGTCGCCGGGGACCTGGCCTGGCTCGCGCGCCGCGGAGTGCGGGTCGCCCGGTTCAACCTGGCGCAAGAGCCGGGGGCGTTCGCCGGAAACCTCGTCGTGCTGAAGGCGATGAAAGACGGCGACGGCGCCCTTCCCCTGGTTCTCGTCGACGGGCGTCTGGTTTGTCGAGGCCGATACCCATCGCGCGAAGAGCTTGCCGCGTGGGCGGGCCTCGATCCCGCCGCCCGTCCGGAGGGGCCGCTTCTCCCGTCACTGACCTCGATCCCGAGCGGCGATCCCGGCGATGGATCGGACTGCCATGACTGACGCTGCTGCCGCTCCGGCTCGAGGCCTGCGCATTCTCGACGAGCCGACGCGGTTCCTCTTTTTCACCGGGAAGGGAGGCGTCGGAAAGACGTCGCTCGCCTGCGCGGCCGCGGTGGCCCTGGCGGACGGCGGATCGCGTGTTCTCCTCGTCAGCACCGATCCGGCGTCGAACCTCGACGAGGTGCTCGGCGTGAAGCTGTCGGGCGAACCAACGGCGGTCGCCGGTGTGATCGGCCTCGATGCGCTCAACATCGACCCGGAGGCCGCGGCTGGCGCCTACCGCGACCGGGTGGTCGGTCCTTATCGGGGCGTTCTCCCGGAAACCGCCGTGACTCAGATGGAAGAGCAGCTTTCGGGCGCCTGCACGGTCGAGATTGCCGCCTTCGAGCAGTTCGCCAGGCTGCTGGGGGAGGACGACGCCGCCGCGCCGTATGCGCACGTTCTCTTCGACACCGCCCCCACGGGCCACACGCTCCGCCTTCTCACCCTGCCGTCGGCCTGGGACGGCTTCCTTCGAGTCAACACCACGGGGACGAGCTGCATCGGGCCCCTCTCGGCGCTCACCGACCAGAGGACGCTTTACGCAGCGGCCGTGCGGGCCCTCGAGGACGGCACGAGAACCACCATCGTCCTCGTGACGCGGCCCGAAACGACGGCGATGCTCGAAGCGGAGCGGACCAGCGCGGAGCTGCGCTCGCTCCGAATCCGGAACCAGCGGCTCGCCGTGAACGGCGTCTTTTCGCCCTCGGTTCCCGACGACCCGATCGCGGCGGCCCTCGCGAGACAATGTCGGGAAGTACTCGACTCGATCCCCGAGACTCTGGCCTCTCTGCCGCGCGAGGAAATCCCGCTTCTCGGGTACGACCTCGTCGGCCTTGCCGCGCTTCGCGCGCTGGCGTCCGGAGCCGCGGCGCCCGGGCCCGACGGCACGTCGCCCGCAGACGCCCTCCCGTTGCCGCCGGATGCGGGGCTCTCGCGGCTCGTCGACGAGATCGCCGCGCCGGGCCACGGGCTCGTGATGGTCATGGGGAAGGGGGGCGTCGGGAAGACGACAGCCGCGGCCGCGATCGCCGTCGCGCTCGCCCGGCGTGGTCTCCGGGTCCACCTGACGACGACCGACCCCGCCGCGCATGTCGTGGCGACGGTCGGAGAGGACGTCCACGGCATGACCGTCGGACGGATCGACCCGGAAGCGGCCACGCGCGCGTACGTCGAGCACGTCCTCGCGACGTCCGGAGCGGGCCTCGATCCGGACGCGCGGGCGCTTCTCGAGGAGGATCTTCGCTCACCCTGCACGCAGGAGATCGCGATCTTCCAGGCGTTCTCGCGGACGGTTGCCGAGGCGCGGCGCGGATTCGTCGTGCTCGACACGGCCCCGACGGGCCACACGCTCCTGCTCCTCGACGCCGCAGGGTCGTATCACCGGGACGTCATGAGGACGACCCGAGGCGGTCCCGGACGGCTCGTCACCCCGCTGATGCGTCTCCGCGATCCGGCCTACACGAAGGTCCTGATCGTGGCGCTGCCCGAGACGACTCCCGTTCTCGAGGCGGAGCGGCTGCAGAACGACCTCCGCCGCGCCGGCATCGAGCCGTTCGCATGGGTGCTCAACCGGAGCCTCGCAGCCGCGGGGCCAAGAGACCCCGTCCTCCGGCAGCGGGCGGCGGCGGAAGCGACTCACGTCGAGCGCGTGCGTCGGGAGCTCGCGGGCCGCGTCGTGCTGGTCCCGTGGCGCCCGGAAGCGCCCGTCGGGGCGGACCGCCTGCGGGCGCTCGTCGCCTGCTGAGCCTCGAGGTTCTTCGGATGTTGCCGAGGCCGACCGCGGTCCCTCGACCGCTTCAGCTGACCAGCCGGTAGACCAGCGCGGCGACGAGCCCCGCGACCGGCAGCGTGACGACCCAAGCGAGAAGCATCTCGCGCACCGTCCGCCACTGGAGCCTGCTCTCCTTCGACTCGGCGCCGATCCCGATGATCGCGCCGGAAGATACGTGCGTCGTCGAGACGGGGAGCGCCCAGAAGGAGGCGGCGCTCACGAGCGCGGACGTCGTGAGATTCGCGAGGAGCCCGTCGTCGTGCATGATCCGCGTGACCTTCCTCGCGAGCGTCTCCGTCACGCGGAAGCCGCCGAGGATGCTGCCGAGGCTCATGGTCACGGCCACGAGCGCGTAAAACCCGAAGGCGGACATGCCGAAACCGGCCGTGGCCGCGAGGCCGAGCGCGAGGATCTTGGGCGTGTCGTTGAGGCCGCGAAAGAAGCTCGTCGCGCCCGCCGAGATCCAGTGCAGGGAGTCGAGAAGCCCGACGCGGACGAGCGTCTCCGGCGGGCAGTCGGAGGCCGCGACGAGGTTCAGGGCGGGCAGGGGCGTCGCGAGCGCGACGCCGGCCGCCGCGGGAAGCGGATCCCGCCGCTCGACGCAGACGCAGAACCGGTGTGCGCGGCGAAAGACCGGCAGGGCGACGGGCGCGAGAATCAGCACGATCACGATGGAGATCAGAGGCGAGAGCGCGAGAGGCAGGGCCACCTTCGTCGCGACGGCGGCCCAGGCTACGCCCGGAATGCCTGCGGCTGCGATCCCCGCGCCGCAGAGCGCACCGGTCAGCGCGTGAGTGGTCGAAACCGGAAGCCCCGTCCGATTCGCGAATAAAAGCCACCCGATCGCGCCGAAGCCCACCGCGAGGAGAAAACCGCTCCCGGAGGGCGGACTCGCGAGGAGCCCTCTGCCGCTGAACGTGGCGACGAGCCCCTGGGAGAAGAACGCGGCCGCGAGACCTCCCGCGAGTGTCCACAGAGTCCCCCACGCGACCGCCGCGCGGTACTTCGTCGTACCCGAGCCGACGAGCGTCGCGATGCCCTTCGACACGTCGTTCGCGCCGTTCGCGAACGCGAGGCCGAGCGTCAGGAGGACGAGGAGAGCGCTCATCAGCAACAGCTCGTCCCATCCGTGCCGGGCGCGCAGCAGGCGTAGCCGGCTCGCTCCTCACCCGGCTCTAGGATCGCGAAGAAACCCCTGTACGGGGGATGCGACAGCTTCGCGACGGTGTCGGTACAGACTTCGTAAGCCTCGTTGCGCGGGAACTGGTGTCCCTCCTCGTCGACGAAAGCTTTGCCCGGCCCGAGGTACACGGCCCGGTGGCCCTAGAAGACGCAGCCCGAGGTCTTCTCGAACTTGAACCCGCGCACGGTGACCGAGAAGAAGGGATATCCCTCGACGTCCTTCCAGTAGCTCTTCTGCAGGACTTCGAGGCCGTAGAAGCCGGCGCGCTCGAGGCCGGCGAGGAACCCTTCCTGCGTGAGCGCACCCACGAGGCACTCTCCCCAAAGCTGCGGGTTCGTCTTGAGGTGCGGCGGCACCTCCGTCTCCGAGACGATGTCCGAGATCACGATGCGCCCGTGGTCCTTCAGAACGCGCCAGATCTCCTCGAACACGCGCGCCTTATCGGGCGAGAGATTCACGACGCAGTTCGACGTGACGACGTCGACGGTCTTCGATTCCACCGGGATCTTCTCGAGGAATCCCTCGCGGAACTCGACGACGTCGTACCCGAGGGCCGCGGCGACCTTCGGCTTGTTCTCGTGCGCGACCGACAGCATCCGGTCCGTCATGTCGACGCCGATGGCCCTGCCCGTCTTTCCGACGAACTTCGCCGCGATGAAGACGTCGATTCCGGCCCCCGAGCCGAGGTCGACGACGGTCTCGCCTTCCCGGATGCCGGCCGTCGTCATCGGCGAGCCGCAGCCGTAGAACCGGTCGAGCACGTCCTGCGGGATGTGGGAGACGGCCGCGTCGTCGTACTTCGTCGGGCAGCACAGGTCGGCCTGCGGCGTGTCGGCGGCCGCGCCGTAGAACTCGCGCACCTTCGCGCGCGGCTTGTCGACGTCGAACGAGAGGACGCAGTTGGAGTGGAGCGTGAGGACAGGCTCCTCGGCCAGCGCTCCGTCGGCGGTTCCACAGGCGATCGCGCCCTCGCCCATCGCGTGGAGAACGAGCGGCGCGTCGTACCCGGAGCGCACGTTCGTCCGCATTCGCTTTTCGGAGCCGAGGTCGGTCATGACCCTCTTTGTGAGCGCGAGGGAGATGGGGTAGTACGGATCCTCGCCGAGGAAATCGCCGCCCGAGAAGCACCACGCGTGCTCGAGGTCGCCCCCGCCCGTGAGGAACCGGAACGGGTCCGAGGCGAGCGAGGACTTCTTCGCGAGGGTCGCGGCTCTCAGACTCCGGACGACCGGCGAGGTCTCGAGCACGTCCCGAAGATCCTGCCGGGTCACGTCGCCGCAGACGAGCGCGGGCTCGTTCGCGAGGGCCGCCGTCGGGTAGACCTTGCCGTTCGCGTAGACGCAGATCGAGTCCCAGCCCGCGTTCCCGAGGTCGTACTTGACGCCCGGGACGCCGTTCACGCGCCGCTTGATCGCCTCCAGGTTGTCGAGCGTCGTGCCCTCGCGTCGGGCGGCGTCCGCGACGGCGAGGACGGCTTTCAGGAGAGGGAGGTTCTCGGGGAAGAAGCCGTTCGAGCTCTCGACCGCGCGGCCGCGCCGATGACTCCACATGAGGTGCTGACTCTTCGCGCCGACGCGCTTTACGAGCGCGGGAATCTCGACGAGCTCGGAGAGATTCTCCTCGGTCGTGACCGTCGTCAGCGAGACGTCGAAGCCCAGGTCCGCGAGAAGCTTCGCGCCGTCGAGCGCCTTGGCGAACGTGCCGGCTCCGCGAATCTCATCGTTCGTCTCGGGGCGGGCCCCGTCGATCGACACCTGGAACCTGACGCGGGAGCGGTCCAGCGATTCGAGGCCTTTCTTCACGGCGCCTTGGAGGACCGTCGCGTTCGTGAGGACGATCATCTCGGCCCCGTGGGTCTGGGTCGCGCGCTTCGCGAGGTCGAAGAGGTCCTTTCTCAGGAAAGGCTCGCCGCCGGTGACGTAGAGGCGCTCCATTCCGAGCTGCGCCGCGCGGTCGACGAGCCGCACGAGAGCCCCGGTGTCGATGCCCGGCGCACCGCCGGGGCCCGACGAGACGAGGCAGTGCGTGCACGTGAGGTTGCACGCATTGTTGATCTGCAGCCACAGCTCGCGGAGTCCGGCCGGCTTGATGAGCGCGGCGCGGCCGGGGTAGGGCTCGCGGACCAGCGGCGCCTCCGACAGCATGCCGGCGCGGTCGAGCGCGCGGAGGAAGTCGTGGACATGGAGCCAGGCCTTTCCCGCCTCGAGCCGCTTCTCGGCGGCCCAGCGTGCCACGAGAGCGCCGAAGGCGAGCGGCTCGCCCGTTTCCCCCGCCGCACGAATCGCGCGAAGCAGCTCTCCACCGCGCGCGTCGACCGCGATCCAGTTCGGCGCCTCGGGGTCGACGGCGTAGAGGATGTCGTCTTCCGTGAACGTATGAAGCGCGGGGACGTGAAGCGGAGTCCGCTCCTGAAGAACAGTCATCGCCAACCTCCTGGAATCTCGGGGGGCCCGGGCCGCGGGAAGAGCGTCAGGCGGCGGGAGGAGCGGGAGGCGCGCGGGCGGGCGAGACCGGGCGGGACCCGTGCGTCCGAGCCATGCGAACGCGCGTGGGAAAGTCGGGAACCGGATGAAGCGAACTGAGAAGCGCCTCGAGCGCGGGATCGAACCCCGCCACCGACGCGAGCACCGCAAGGTCGGACGGGCGGTCGACGTCGAGCAGCGCGTCGAGAACGGCCGCGCCGGGCGCGTTTCGGGCGAGACCCGGAAAAACGCCCGCCGTCCGCCACGGCACCTTCTCGAAGAGCTCCGAGAGGTTCGTCCCCGAACGCAACCCGATCAGCCAGACCCCTCCGTCCGGCGATGGGCCGAGAACGACCTCCCTCGTTGCGAGCGCCTGGAAGGCGGCCGAAAGGTGCGCTACGGTGAGGCCGGGCACGTCTCCCGGAACGGCGACGATTTCGGCGTAGCCCGCCGTCCGCGCGTCCTCGAACGCGTTCTCCAGACGCTCGCCGAATCCGTTGCCGCGCTGCGGAAGGACGCGCGCCTCGTCCGGCGCGGGCCCGTCTCCCACGAGGATCAGATCGACCCGGCCGAGGGCCCGGGTCGCTTCGGCCACTCGCCGCGCCGAGAACGCGAAGATGCGCCCGCCGCCGGGCATGCTCTTCACGGCCCCTTCGCGGAGTGGCGATCTCGAAAACAGCAGGACGCAGGGGGAACGGCTCACGTGTCCGACTTCTGAATGCTATTACGGCCCCTGCGCATTCCCCGGATCATCGCGGGCGTCTCGCGCGCCGAGATGAGCGGGCCGCCGCTAGGCACGCCCCTTCGGCCCCCGACCCGCCTCCACGTCCTTCAGGAAGCCGATGAGGGCGCGGAAGTAATCCTCCTGGTCGTCCCACATCGCGAGGTGGCTGCCGTTCGGGCAGATGTGGACGCGCGAGCGGGGAATGAGGCTGCCTTCCTTCCGGATGTCGTCGACGCTCATCGTGTCGTATTTCGCGCCGATGAGAAGAGTCGGGACCGTGATCTTCGGAAGGTCCTTCCAGCGGTCCCAGTCCTTGAACGTGCCGTTGACGACGAACTCGTTCGGGCCCTGCAGCGTCTCGTAGACCTTGGGGTTGAGGTGCTTGAACGTGCGCTCCACGGGCTCGGGCCACGGGTCGAGGCGGCAGAGGTGCTTCGTGTAGAGATTCTCGAAGACGGCCTTTTCGTATTCGGACGCGTGGTACTCGCCCTTCGCTTCGTACTTCGAGAGGACGTCCAGCGTCTCCTTCGGAAAGCGGCTCCTCAGGACGTTCGCATACGCCATGTAGGACGGGACCGAGGCCGTCATGTTCGAGATGACGAGACCCTTGAGGTGCTTCTGGTACTTCAGGGCGTACTCGATGCCGAGCATCCCGCCCCACGACTGCCCGAACAGATAGAAGTTCTCGAGTGAGAGCGCCGCGCGCACCTGCTCGACCTCGTCCCGAAATCGGTCGACGGTCCAGAGGCTCGCGTCGTCCGGTTGATCCGAGAAACCCGAGCCGAGCTGGTCGTAGTACCAGAACGTGACGCCCGCCTGCGGAAGGAAGTCCTCGAAACACTCGAAGTATTCGTGAGTCACGCCGGGCCCGCCGTGAAGCGTGAGCATGTGGATGGGCCCGTTCCCGACTTTCTTCACCCACACCCGGTATTTCCCGCCGTCGATCGGGATGGCCCGGGCGCCTCCTGTCTTGACGGTGCGCGGGCCGGCGGTCTTTCTTTCTTCGGGCGGCCCGGACGCGAAGGCGGCGAACGGTGACGCGAGAACGCCCGCGGCTGTGACGGGTGCGGCGAGGAACGATCGACGTGAGAGCGTCATGAACCCTCCTCGGGTTTTTCGCGGATTCTGAAACCTTTTCGGACCGTTTGCGTCTTCTTTCACAGGAAAGGCCCCCGGGGGCTGAAAAAGGTGAAAGAGAGAATCATGGAATCGGCCGCGGAACTTCACGAGGCAAGGGTCCTGAGGGCGCGAATCGAGATGCGAGAGGCGGAACTGGCGGCGCTTGCCGTCGACGTTCCTCCGGGCGACCGGGTGCGCCTCGCAGAGGAGATCGAGCGCCTGAGGGGCGAGTATCGCCGCGTCCTCGCGCGCCAGGCCGACGAGGACTACTCCCGCCGCCGAGCCGAGTGGCGCGCCCAGCAGGGCACGCGCGACCGAAGCCGAAACTGCGCCTGCGCCTGACCGCTTCGGCAGCCCCCCGCCGAACGTAACGCCGGTCCCGGCCGCGCCTCAGCGCCGAAAGGGCGTTACGACTTCTTCCAGATCTCGAAGCTGATCTTGATCGTCTTGGCGACCTTGTAGTCGTTCGTGTACATCTTCAGGAACATCGTGTTCGTGTCGTCGAGCTTGCCCTTGTCGAGCGTGGCCGTCCGGTCGTTCTCGCCGAAAGGCTTGCCGTCTTTGCCGCCCGGGATGGTGACGACGTATTTGCACTTGTAGTCCTTGTCGCGGTCCCGGTTCGAGTATCGAAACTCGACCACCATCGTGTGCGTGTCTTTCGGGTCCTTCGCGGCCTTGTCGAAGTCGTCCGAGTCCGGCCAGTGGCGGATGCGGAAGGACTCGATCGTGACGTCTCCGACCTTGATCCCGACCTTCGTGTCCTTGTCCCCCGCGAACGGATAGCTGCGATCGAATTTTCCCGCCTCGGCGAAAGCCGGCGAGGACGCGAGGAGCGCTGCGGTGAAAGCGGCGAGGCGAAGCCGGTTCATGAGAAAACCTCCGTTTGCGCGGATCTTAGCGCCCGCCGCCGAGGGATTCGTAGACCGTGAGGAGGGCCTGGGTGCCGTCCTCGGCGCGGCCTCGGGCCTCGAGCGCCGTCAGGAGCTGGTGGACGAGAGCCGTGCCGGGGAGTGGAATTCCCCGCGCGCGGGCGGTCTTCAGGACGATCGCGAGATCCTTCTGCTGGTGCTTGACCGCGAAGGCGGGCTTGAAGTCGCGGTCGATCATCTTCTTTCCGAGCACCTCGAGCGCCCAGGAGTTTGCCGCCCCCGAGGTGAGCGCCTCGTGCAGCGACGTCAGCGGCAGCCCGGTCCTCGCGGCGAAGGCGAGCGCCTCGCAGACCCCCATGAGGTTGTTCGCCACGAGGATCTGGTTCGCCGCCTTGCCGAGCTGGCCGGCGCCCGAGGGCCCGAGAGCCGTGAGGCGGCGGCCCATCGCCTCGAAAACGGGCCGCGCCTTCTCGAGCGCGGCGACGTCTCCGCCGACGAAGAACGTGAGCGTTCCCTCGACCGCCCCTTTCTGTCCACCCGACACGGGAGCGTCCAGGAAGGAGAGGCCCTTTTCTGCGAGCCGTGCCGCGATCCCGCGCGCGGCCTCGGCGGCGATCGTCGAGCAGTCGACGACGATCGCGCCCTCTCGCGCGCCGGCGGCGGTGCCGGACGGGCCGAGGTGGACGTCCTCGACCTCGGGAGCATCCGGCACGCACGAGACGACGACGTCGGCTCCCTCGGCGGCGAGGGCCGGCGTGCTTGCGGCACGCGCCTCGTGGCCGTCCGCCGGGAGAGCGCGCACGAATGCCTCCGCCTTCCCGGGAGTCCGCGTGGCGACCGCCAGCGGGAAGCCCGCCTTCGCGATGTTCCGGGCCATACCCTGGCCCATCGTGCCGAGACCGATGAAGGCGACGCGCAACGGAGAAGGTTCACTCATGGTGGAAACGAGTTTAGTTCCTGCTACCATCTCATCGTGAAGCCGGGAGTCGACGCGACTCACGCGGCCGGGGCGGCCGCGGTCCTCGCGGCGGTGTCGCTCTCTCACCTCCCCGTTGCCCGATTCCTGCACTACCTCTCGTTCTCGGGCGACGTGGACGTGAACCGCCTCCTGTGGTTCGCGCCCGCTGCGGTCCTCGTCGCATTCCTCTTCGAGCGCCTCGTGCGGGGCACCTTCTACGGCTGGCTCAGGGTGGCGTTGCCGGCGGGAATGGCCGCGCCGGTCGTCGCCGCGGTCGGGGCGGTTCCGATTGCGGGGCTGCGCCTGTGGCTGGTCCCGCGGTTTGCGGCTCCGCCCATCCTCGCGATCACACACGCATATCTCGTCGCGTTCGCCCTTGGGCTCGGTCTCGCCTGGCTCGCGCTCGGGACCGGCGCCACGTGGCCCGGCGGCGCCGCGCTCGCGGCGATCTGGCTC
Organism: Thermoanaerobaculia bacterium; assembly: GCA_963821225.1. GTDB lineage: Bacteria > Acidobacteriota > Thermoanaerobaculia > UBA5066 > UBA5066 > Fen-183. Next base: position 454,409 of record CAWGCY010000007.1, on the reverse strand, counting down.
GTGGAAGGAGCGGTCCCGGTCGCCTTCCACGGGCGGCCGGTCCCGGTCCTCGAGCTCCTGGCTGCGGCTCTGGGAGCCGTCGCCGTAGCCTTCGTTCTGAAGAAGCCGCTCGCTCCGCACCGCGACGCGCTGTGGGGCGCGTGAGAGTGGGGGTGTTCTCATGAGCGCGATTCCGTCGCGTCTCAGGCAGCTCGACCTCTTCCTCGAAGAGCCGCCGTCGCCTGCCGAGCTCGGCGCGGACCAGGCGGAGCTACAGGCTCGTTACGACTCGCTCGCCGAGAAGTGGAAGCTCCCTCGGGCGCGCGTCGTCCTCTCGACGCGTCGCGCGACCGGCGGCGTGATCACGTACGGCCCGCCGCACGTGATCCGCATCTCGAGCCACATGTCCCTGGAGGACCGCCTCCAGACGCTGCTGCACGAGACCGCGCACGCCATCTGCTTCGCGCGATGGGGAGTCGCGGAAGGCCACTCGCCGCGCTTCTGGTCGGTCGCGCGAAAGCTGGGCGTCGTACGGAAGGTCGCTCCGGAGACCGAGCGCCTGCGCCGCGTACGAGAGGCGAACGCGCGCTACGCGTATCGCTGCCCGGGGTGCGCGGCCGAGTGGACGCGGCGCTCTCCCTTCTCTCGCGCGCGCCTCTGCGCGTCCTGTGAGCGCGCGGGCCGGCCGGCTCGCCTCATCCTCGTCCGCCGCCCGAAGCGGGCGCGCCGACTGGCGGCGCCGGGACGCTGAGCGGCGCGTCCAGCCGGAAGACGGGCACGAGGCCGACGCTCTCGTCGAAATAAGGCGTCCTGCGATAGAAGAAACGGTGGCGCGCCCGCGCGTCCGCCGCGAACTTCGGGTCTTTCAGCTTCTCCTCCCACTCCGCCTTCAGCGCAGGGTCCTTCGCGAGCATCTCCCGGGCGAGCCCCTCGAGCACGCGCGTGCCCATGTACTCCTTTTCCTCGAGGCAGGAGGAGAGCTCGCCCCACGCAAAGAGGGAGTCGGGGCTCTCGGGCTCGAGAAGGGCGATCGCGACATTCGCGAGCTCCGTGTCGAGCGGGACGTAAAGAGACCCGGCCGGGAATGCGCGCGTCTCGACTGCGTGCGAGATCTTCGCCTCGACCCGCACGCGGCCCTGATACGGCGCCTTCGCGAAGGCGACCGAGGAGGCGCGCGACGTTCCGACGGCGAGCGTGCGGGCGGCGGGAAGCACTTCGTACCGGATGCGATGCGCTTTCAGCCGCTCCTCGACGTTCCCGAAGCCCGCCGGAACCAGATAGGCTGCGGGGCGCAGGACCGTCACCGTCGGTCTCGCGTGCTCGAGGCTCAAAACGCGGATCGTGTTCTTGCGCGTGCGGTCCCACCGGAGGACCGGCCGCCCCGTGACCTCCGAGACGTCTTCCGTCCAGGCGTACGTCGGGAAGTCGACGATTTCCGGCCGCGCGGGATCTCCCTCGGCGGCCACGACGACGGGTGAGCCGACGGGCGCGGTGCGCGTCGCCGACCGCGCCTTCTCGCGCGCCGCGAGAAGGTCCTTCGCGCTCCTGCCCGTGCGCTCGAGAAGCGCGCGGAGAAAGACGGCGTTCGATCGGACGCGATCTCCAAACGATTTGAGCGCGTGCGTCTCGACGAGGATCGACGGCACGTTGCGGAGGGGGAAATAGCCCGTGGAAAACCGCGGGGAAAAGACGGACGAATCGAAGCCCTTCATGGGATCCAAGGGGTCGCGGAGGTCGACGTACGCGTTGTTCGTGGCGAAGCCTTCGCCTTCGACGTCGGACAGCGCTCTCGGGACGACGGCCTTCAGCCAGTCCCGGAGCGGAGCCGGCGTGACGGGCTCGTTCGCGTAAGAGACCGTGAGCGTGGCCTGGAAGTCGGCGCCGTCCGTGACGTGATCGTCCACGAAGAGGTCCGGCTTCCAGGCGTCCGCGAGAGCGAGGAGGGCGCGCGTCTCCGGCGCATCGGCCTTCACGAAGTCCCGGTTCAGGTCCAGGCCCCGCGCATTCGCCCGGTAGCCCATCTCCTCGGGACCGTTCTGGTTCGGGCGGTTGTACGGCGAGACGCGGGCGTGCCCGTCGACGTTGTAGACGACGACCGTCACGAGCGTGACGCCGTCGAGGAGCCCGAGCCGGTTCGTGAGCGCGATGTCGCGGAGGAGCAGCAGGGTCGCGTCCGTGCCGTCCACCTCGCCGGCATGGATGGAGTTGAGGACGAGGACGACGGGCTTCGGGCTCTTGAAGCGCTCGGCCGGATCGAAGAGCTTCTCCTTCGAAGCGACGACGACCGGAATGCGCCGCCCCTGCTCGCTCGGGCCGATGAACGAGACTCGGAGGTACGGCGACAGCTGCTCGAGCCGCGTCAGGAACGCGAGCACTTCTTCGTACGTCTCGGTCTTCCGGAACCCCGTCAGCTCCGCCTGCGTGAGGAGGTCGGGAGGAATCGGAACGTGCGGACGCTCCGCGCCGAGTCCAGGCGCGGATGCGAGCGCCGACAGGAGGAAAGGAACGAGGACGCTCGGCCGGCAGAAGGCATTTCGAACGAACATGCGCAAGGTTAGCAGCGGGCTGGGCTATCGTGGTGGCATGAAGCGCGCGTTCGCGATCCTGCTCGCGGCCTTCACGGCAGGCTCGGCCGTCTCGGCGGGGCGGCCCTCCTTGAACGCCTACTTCCAGAGCAACCTGACCGACACGACCTATCAGAAAGAGACGTTCGACCGGGTCGCGAAAGCATGGAAGACGCCTGCAGCGTCGCAGATTCCCGAAGTCGGCAAGAAGACGGTCGTGCAGGCCGTCCTCGCGAAGGACGGCAAGCTCGTCTCCGCGATCGTCTCGATGACCTCGGGCAAGAAGGGCTGGGATGCCGCGGCGCTCGCCGCGGTCAGATCAGCCGCACCATTCGATCCTCTTCCCGGGAGCTTCGGAGCTTCGACGGTCGAGGTTCACTTCCACGTGGCCGTGGTTCCGTAGGAGAGCTTCTTTCAAACGCCCGCCGGGAGAACCGTCCCCGCCCGGACCGGCGTGAGTCCGCCGTCCGCGGATCGTGCGGCGAGACGGCGCCGGAACCTCACGTGGCGTTTCCGGGTGGCTTCCACCAGCGGCCCCCAGACCGCGTGCACGAGGTTGTGCCGGATCAGGACGTGCCAGAGCGCGTTCGAGCGCTTGTAAAGCCACGACATGGCCAGGTAGGGAAGTACCGCCCGCGGGTCTTCGGGCCGGCGGCGCCAGATGGAGGCGGTCGAGAAGAGACGCTCGTAGAGCCACGCGTAGCCGCGTTCGAGCTCGTCGGGCGTCATGTGCCGCGGCCGGAAGACGGCGTGAGCCGTGTCGTAGAGATCCCAGTTCCTGTGCAGGAGCCGTCCGCCCGCCTCCATCGCCCGGAAGAGAGGCGTGCCGGGATACGGCGTCAGGATGTGGAACGTCGCGCACTCGAGCCGGTTCTCCTCGATCCACGTGGCCGTCCTCGCGAAGACGTCGCGCCGGTCCTCGTCGAAGCCGAGCACGAAGCTGCCGTTCACCTGGATGCCGTTCGCGTGAAGAAGGGCCACGCGCCGTGAATAATCGCCGGCTCGTGGAGTCTTCTTTCGAGCCTCCACGAGGTTTTCGTCCGCCAGAGACTCGAAGCCGATGAAGACGCCGGTGCATCCCGCGAGGGCCATCTCGCGAACGAGCGAGGGGTCGTCCGTGACGTCCAGGGTCACCGCCGCGCTCCAGATGCGCCCGAGCGGGCGTAGCCCGCGGCACAGCGAACGGAGATAGTCCGGGCGCGAGCCGAGGTTGTTGTCGACGAAAACGGCGTACGGCTGTCCGCCGTCCTCGAACTCGCGCACGACCTGCTCGACGTCCCGCACGTGGTACGGCATGCGCAGCCCCCGCGTCGAGAGATAGCAGAAGCCGCAGCGGTTGTGACACCCGCGTGTGGCGATGAGGCTCGTCGACGTGAGGAAAGTCCCGCGCGGCACGAGGTCGCGCCGCGGAGCGGGGTCGTCGCGATAGGGGCGCTCGTAGTCCGCGCGGTAGCGGGGCTTGAGGCAGCCCTTCTCGACGTCTTCGAGGATGAGCGGCCACAGCGCGACGCCGTCGCCGATCGCGAGAGCGTCGGCATGCGGGGCGGCCTCGTCGGGGCAGGAGAGAACGTGAAGCCCGCCGAGGATCACGGTCGATCCGCGCTCCCGATACCAGTCCGCGAGGGCATAGGCGCGCCGTGCGAACGTGAGGTGGACGGTGATGCCCACGACCTCCGGAAGCGGATCCCGGGGAGGTCGGCCTTTCAGGAGGTTCTCGTCCCACAGGGCGATCTGCCAGCCGGCTGGCGTCGCCGCCGCGACGCTCGTGAGGGCGAGCGTGGGCGTCAGAACGTGCTTGCCGAAGCTCGCGTGCGGGTCCTTCGGATAGAAGGGATTCACGAGGAGGGCACGGCGGCGCTCGAGGCGCGGCGCGGGAAGAGTCGGATCGAGACGAGGTGCCACGACCATGTCCCTGGGAACGCGGAGTCGGCGAACCGGCCGGAGGAAGGGAGCGTCCGGGTCAGAGAGAGCGGGCATTCGAAACCTCGCTCCCGAGAGCCGCGGAAGGCGCCGCGGCGGGAAGCCCTCCAAACCGGCGCTGCCTCTTCCGGAAGCGGCGCACGGCGTCGGCCAGGTCGTCGGCGCCGAAGTCGGGCCACATGCGCACCGTGAAGAAGAGCTCCGCGTAAGCGACCTCCCAGAGGAGGAAGTCGCTGAGGCGACGCTCACCCGCGGTGCGGATGAGGAGATCGACGTCAGGAGCCTCGTTCGCAGGGCCGTACGCCGCCCCGAGCCGGAGCGCGAAGCTCTCGCGCGTGAAGGGCGGAGAAGGCAGGCTCTGGCACGCGCGGAGGATCGCATCCTGCGCGGAGTAGTCGACCGCGAGGCGGAGGCGCAGGGAAGTCCCTCCTGAAGTCGCTCTTTCGGCCGCCCGGACGGCATCCGCGACGGAGCCCGGGATCCGGTCCCGGCGGCCGATGACGGAGAGCCTCACGCCGCGATCGACGAGCGAGGCGGCCTCCTTCTCCAGATAGCGCCGGAAGAGGCCCATGAGGACCGCGACCTCGTCCGGCGGGCGTTTCCAGTTGTCGGACGAGAAGGCGTAGAGGGTGAGAGTGCCGATACCGAGGGAAGGTGCCGCTTCGACGGTTCGGCGCACCGCCTCCGCGCCCGCGCGGTGCCCGGCGACGCGCGGCCAGCCGCGTACGGCGGCCCAGCGACCGTTGCCGTCCATGATGATCGCGACGTGGAGAAGAGCGCCTTGATCCCGCATGCCGGAAGCATCGCAACCGTACTTTGTGGTGTCAAGTACTTTGTCAAGAGGTCAGACGACCCCGAACTCCTTCCCGACGGCGATGAAGGCCTGGAGGGCCTCGTCGAGATCGGCCTCCGTGTGGATCGCGGAAATCTGGCAGCGCAGGCGCGCGTGACCCTTCGGGACGACGGGAAAGCCGAAGCCGGAGACGTAGACGCCGCGTTCGAAGAGCGCATCCGACATCGCGAGCGCCTTCGCCGTGTCACCGACGATCACGGGGACGATCGGGTGGATGCCGTCGGGGATGCGGAATCCCGCGGCCGCCATGCGCGCGCGGAACCTGAGCGCGTTCTTTTGGACGCGAAGTGCCGGCGACGGGTCCTCCATCAGCATGCGGAACGCCTCGAGGGAAGACGCCGCAACCGCGGGCGGGAGCGCGTTCGAGAAGAGCGACGTGCGCGAGCGCTGCCGGAGGAGATCCACGACGGGAGCGGGCCCGGTCGTGAAGCCGCCCGCCGCCGAGCCCATCGCCTTGCCGAGCGTGGACGTGAAAAGCGAGACGCGCTTCATGACTCCCAGCTCCTCGGCCGAGCCGCGGCCAGTCCTCCCGAGGACTCCCGTTGCGTGGGAATCGTCCACGGCGAAAGTCGTTTCGTATCTCTCGCAGAGATCCGCGAATTCGCGAAGCGGCCCGATCTCGCCTTCCATGGAGAAGACGCCGTCCGTGATGAAGAGCCGGCGCCGCAGAGACGACGCCTCCTTCAGGGTCTTCTCGAGGGCCGCGAGGTCGCCGTGCGGCGTGACGAATCTCTTCGCCTTGCACAGGCGCGCGCCGTCGATGATCGAGGCGTGGTTGAGAGCGTCCGTGAGGAGGCCGTCCTCCTCGGAGAGAAGGGGCGCGAAGAGCCCCTCGTTCGCGTTCCAGCAGGACATGTAGAGAATCGTGTCTTCGGTCCCGAAGAAGCGCGAGATCGTCTCCTCGAGCTCCTTGTGGAGAGCCTGCGTGCCACAGATGAAACGGACCGAACCGAGGCCGTTTCCCCACTTTTCGAGCGCTCGCTTCGCGGCCTCGACGATGCGCGGATGGTTTGCGAAGCCGAGGTAGTTGTTCGAGGTGAGCATGAGGATGTCGCGCCCGTCCACGCGTACACGCGCTCCCGTGGGACCTTCGAGGACGCGCTCTCTCTTCCAGGTCTTCGCGTCCTTCAAGGCGGCGATCTCCGCGCGGCAGAAATCGGTGAGGCTGGTGCTCATGCCCGCGAGGTTATCCGAAAAGTGAAGCGGCGGGCCGCCGAGACCCGCCGCGAAGGAGCCCGAGCAAAGGCCGGATTACTTCTTGCGGATCTCGGCCGCGATGAACTGCGAGGCGAAAAGGCTTCCGCCCGTCGCCGAGGCCGTCACGAAGCGGCCCTTCACGTGGACCGCCGAGCCGACGACGATGCCCGTGTCGAGCTTCGTGAGGCCGTTCACCAGGACGTCGCGCGAAGAGATCTTCCAGTGGCCGAGCGGCGCGCTGACCGCCGTCGGAGCGACGGGGATCGATTCGACGATGCCGTCGAACTCGGTCGCGCGCTCGCCCGGGCCGGGAGGCATGATGACGGGCGCCTTCGTGATCGAGACCGCGACGAGGTACGAGGGCGCGAGGGACCCCGGCGGCGGATTGTGGACCTTCGCGACGACGTCGACGATGTCGCCAACCTTGGGGTCGCCGACGAACTTCGTGTCGGAATCCACCTGCACGACGCGGCCCGCGATCGTCCACGCCGCCGGCGTGATCATCTGGACGGCCCCGCGCCACGCGAAGAGCTCCGGCGGTGTCGGGCCGTAGGCTTCGACGCTCGTCGCGAGAAGCCCGCCGGAATTCACGACGGCGACGATCGCGAACATCCCCGCCGCGAGATCGCCGATTCCCTTGACGGCGCCGTTCGGGCCGCTCCCGGACCATTTCGTGCTCGCGTTCGTGGAGACGGTCCGGATGAGCATCGTGAACTTGCCGCTTGCGACGTCCACCGCCTGGATCGTGCCTGCGAGCTCTCCCGCGCGCGACTGGAACACGACGACGTTCGTCGCCGGGAGCGGGGGCGGCGGGAAGGAGGTCGGGGGGAGGATCTCCGGGACGGTGACCTGCGCGACGACCCGGGCGCCGACGAGGATGCCGGACCACGGGAGAGGATTCGCGAGACGATCGTCACCGCCCGTGATCTTGGCATTCGTGACGTCGATCTGAATTCCGCCCTCGATGAGGTCGAGGATGGGACCGCTGATTTTCGAAACCGTTCCCGCGACGGTGGAGGGTCTCGCGAGCGACGCCACCGGCGAGCCGTCGGCCGCCGCGAGAGGAGCCACGCCGAAGAGAGAGAGAAGGAGAGCCACGACGAGAGCGGAGGAAGTTCTGAGCAGAGGAAATCTTCGAGAGGTGCGCGCAGGAAGGGAACAGGTCGTCATCGTGGCTCTCCTTCCGGGACGGAAGGGAGTGTTCCGCGCGGAATGCATCCCACGATGACGGCCGGCCTAACGGCGACGTTTTCCGGTCTTCGTCCTTGCGTCCTTCTTCTTTGCCGTCTTTTTCTTCGTGGCGCGCCTCTTCGCCGGGCGCGCAGCCGTCTTTTTCTTCTTCTTCGCCGGTTTGCTTTTCACGGGATGCGTCTTCCCTGCGGCCTTCTTCGGCGCCGGTCGGCGCGCCTTTTTCTTTGTCCCGCCCAGCGTGCGGGCCTGCTCGCGCCTCTTGCGGGCATGGAGCTTCTGCTTGACGATGTCGTCGACCTGCGATGCCGGTACCCAATCCTCGTCGGGATGCAGATCCGAGGCCTGGAAGATGATGATTCGGTAGCCGTCGGGGTCCAGGATTTCCGCCGTACGGCCCGTGAATTCGTCGGTGGGCGGGCGTGTCACGGTGACTCCGCGTTCCTTGAGCTTCGCGATGGTCTCGTCGAGCGACCAGGTGGAAAAAACTGCGGCGACCTGGTTGCGCGAAGGCACTTCGCCGGGGCGCAAGGGCGTGAGCTTGAGAAGCAGAGGACCCAGCGCGAATTCGATCCAGTCGTTCTCGAAACCGCCCCCTTCGGGAAGCCCGAGGGTCTCGCCGTAGAAGCGGCGTGACCGCGGAAAATCGCTTGCGGAAACATGAATCCGCCTGAGAGCGAGAAACATCTTCAAACCTCCGAATCCGTCCCCCCGGAAGAACGCCGGCCTCGAGAATTCCCTGGAACCATTGGGCGGGACTGTCCGCGTTCCTCCCGTCCTGGGGGAGCCGGCCAGAACTGATTCCGGTCGTTGGATTTTAGAAGGAAGTGGTTGAGTTTTCAATCACTTTCGTGTGGAGTGCTCGTTTTTCCGCAGGGCTCGACCCAGACCGCGCCGTACGGCCCGTGCTCTCGCTTCCAGATCGGAACCCGAGCTTTGATTGCCTCGATTCCGGCCCGGCAGGCGGCAAAAGCCTCGGCCCGATGGGGAGCGGAGGCCGCGACCACCACGGCGACATCACCCACCATGAGCGAGCCAACCCTATGGCAGAAAAGCACTTGCGCGGAAGGATGGCTGCGGGCCAGCTCCTCCGCGATGCGCGCCATCTCCCTTTCAGCCATGGGGCCGTACGCCTCGTAGTCCAAGCGATTCACCCGGTGGCCCTCGTTTTCGTCGCGCACGACGCCCACGAAGAGGGCCAGCCCGCCGTCTCTGCCGTGCCTGAGAACGGCCAGAAGTGAACCGGGATCGAGCGGGTCCGCCGAGAGGAAGCTCACGGAAACATGATAAGACCCGAGACCGGAATCGAACGATGACGACGCGCCGCCGCCGCGTGCTGGCCGTCTCCGCGCTCAAAGGCGGCGTGGGGAAAACGACGACCGCCGTGAATCTGGCCGCCGCGGCCGCCCGCGCCGGGAGCCGGACTCTTCTCGTGGATGCCGATCCCCAGGGTGGAGTCGGAATGTCCCTCGGGCTCGCTCCTGAGGCCCGAGGTCTGGCGGCCTGGGCGACGAAGGACTCCTCCTTCGACGATTCGGTGGTACGCGCGGCCCGGGAGAACCTCGACGTCCTGCCGGCCGGGGAGCGGCTTCTCGACGTCGAGGACGTGTTCCGCGAAAAGGGGAAGGAAAAACGCAGGACCCGCCTCGAAAAGCGCTTCGAGGCGATCGGTGAGGAGGGGTACGAGGTCGTCATCTTCGACTGTCCGCCCGCGGCTTCCCTGCTCCTCGAGAACGTGTACCACGTCGCGGACGAGCTCATCCTCCCCGCGAAGCTCGACTTTCTCTCGCTCCCGGCGCTCGAGAAGACGCGCCTCTTCGTGAAGGAGGAGAACGCTTCGCGCGAAAAGCCTCTCCGGATCGCGGGCGTCCTGCCGACGTTCTACGACCTGAGGACCGCAGTTTCGACCGAGCTCCTCGACACACTGCGCGAGCGCTTCACGAGGATCCTCTCGCCGATCCGCATCAACGTCGCCCTCGCCGAGGCGCCGTCCGTCGGGAAGACGATCTTCGAGTTCGACGGGTCGTCCCGGGGCGCCGTCGACTACGCGCTGCTGGCCGAAGACCTGAAGCTGGCCTAGCCGCCGGCGACCGGAGGCAGGAGCGCGACGGTGTCACCGGGCGCGACGGGATCGGTTTCCGTGGCCCATTCTTCGTTGACTGCGAATTTTGCGCGCGTTCCGAAGCGCGCGATGGCGGGATGGGCCGCCTCGAGCGCGCGTCGGAGAGACGTCACCGTCGCCGGCTCGGCGACCTCCACGGACACCTGCGGCCCGAGCTCGTCCTTGAGGGCTGCGAAGAGGAGGACGTCGACCTTCACGCCGCGAATTCTATTGCCGGGAGCGGCGACGGTCAGCGGAAGTAGCCGTTCACGTCGACGACGAAGTCGAGCGCGCCCGGCGCGAGGTTCTTGACGAGGAAGCTGCCGTCCGAAGCGACGTAGACGAGCGCGTTGTTCGCGCGCGTCTTGCCCGCCCGCATGCTGATCGTCGAGACCGAGGGAACGGACGGCATTCCATTCGGGTAGACGACGAGGTCACCCCCCGCCGCGGGGTTGACGGTCGTGAGGTTCACGGAAACCGCGACGGCCCCGGCGGGGACGCCGCAGGTGCCCGTCGCCACGAACGAGCGCAGGCCGCCGGCCGCGATCGGCGGTCCCCCGAGCGGTCCCGTCGGGTTGCGCGTGTCGACGAGGCGGCAGGGCGTGAGCGTGTTGAACCGCGTCGCGGCGGAGACGGGCGGCGGGCCTCCCGGCGGAGGTGCGAACGGGGTCCCGGCGTCGTACCGGGCCTTGGCGGGAAGCATGTAGAGCTTCGTGGAGCCGGTCGCATCGACCCAAGGCCACATGGAAGTGCCGAAGAAGGCGGGTTTCCCAGGAAGGTAGAGAGAGCCCGGGAGGGCGTAGCCCCCCGGCGTGTTGTGCCAGTGGACCGACTGCGTTGAGTAGTCGTAGTTCCCGTCGCGGATGACGGTCGAGAGGGTCTGGGGATCGGGAACCATGCTCCATCGTTCCGGGTCGTAACCGAGCCGCCAGACGGCCTTGCCTCCCCAGCTGGAGTCGTTCGCCGTCATCGCCGGATCCTCGTAGAGCCATCCGCTCATCTGCCCGGGCCGTCCGAGGACGTTGCCGATCACGGAATCCCACCAGGAACCGTACGCGAGTCCGACGGCCCTCACGTTCGCGGAGTCCGTAAAGCTCCTCCGCTGCCCGGAGAGCCAGTTGCGGAAGAACGTCAGGTCGATCGCGTTGCCGTGCGTGTAGTCGCTGTCGAGGTTCGGGGAGTAATTGCCCTCGAAGAGAACGTGATGCGGCCCCGCCATGTGGGACGCGTTCAGGCCGACCTCGACCCAGGTCGGGCTGTCGAAGTCCCAGGCGTCGTCCGTGTAGTTGTAGCCGAAGACGCTGCCCGCGCCGCAGGAGCGGACGACGACGACCTTGCACGCGTTCAGGACGATGTTGTTCTCCACGAGGACGTCCGAGGAGCCTCCCGCGAAGCTGATCGCGTAGCCTGCGCCCCCCGGCTCCGGCCACGAGCCGTCGTGGACGAAGGATTCGCGGATCTCGACCCGGAACGAGCCGTTCACGGCGAATCCGTCTCCGAGCCACTGCGTGTTCTCGATGTTCCGGGCCCAGGAGTAGGCGGCGTTTTCGAATCGGATCTGCCCGTCGGCCCCGCCGATCGCCGTCAGGCTCTCGACGCCCGCGTTCTTCACGAACGCGTTCGCGCCGCTGTAGCCGGTGAGCTGGGCCGTGTGGCTCGTGCGGTAGTCCGTGTGCAGGGGCGTCGTGAAGCCGACGGTGTTTCCGGTGATCGAGGCGATCTCCTTGATCTCGCAGGTCGGCCGGTCGGTGCGCGAGAACCAGGACATCGCGTCGGGCGGCGTGCCCGGGGCGGAGTCGTAGGGACCGCTCGCGTCGGAGAAGCCGTTGTCGTCCTGGTACGGCTGCTGGGGCAGGTGCATGTTCCAGGCGACCTTGTCGCCCTTCCACACCTTGGCGTTTCCGGGGAAGCCCGCCGGAGTCGCCTGCCAGGAGGCGCCGGAGAGCTCGTCCAGGAGGACGAATTCGCCGATGGAGAATCCGGCCGCGTTCGGGACGGTCACGAAAGTCGCACCATTGCCGCCGTCCGCCGTCAGGATCTGGGACGTCGCGTCCACCTTCGGCCAGCGCGACGGCCCGATGATCACGACCGGCGCCGCGTCGTAGGAGTACGTGTCGGGATCCACGGGATGCATGGGATCCGTGCGGGGTCGCGCGCCGTTCGTCTTGTGGAGGATCGTGGCGCCCGGTCCGGACCCGCGGAGCGTGATCCCGCTGTGGACGAGTACGTAGTCGAGGACCTTGAACGTCCCCGGCGAGAGCATGACGACCTGCCCGGCGGGACACGAGTCCAGCGCGGACTGGATCGCGGGGGAGTCGTCGCCGCCGCCGGGCGCGAGCGTCCTGCAAATCGTGCTGCGGACCGGGATCCCGCCCACCGCCATCATTCCCGGGTTCCACGCCGTGGCACGGTCGGGCGGCAGAATGCTGGTGTCGACGGCCGCCCGCGACGTTCGTTCAGGGGCAAGCGACCAAGCGACCGCGAAGAGCAGCAGAGCCCTCGTTAACCGACCCACGTTTCGCTCGATCCCCCGACGAAGGTCCGGAGCGAGATTCTACGCGGGGGTCGCCGATTCCGGCCCCGGCCGGTCTCGAAAGACCCGATCGGGAGCGCCTAGAATCGCCGGCTCGGAGGTCGCGACATGGCCGAGGGACGTCTCGCCGGGAAGAACGCGCTCGTCACGGGCGCGAACAAGGGGATCGGAAAGGCGATCGCGCTCCGGCTCGCGGCCGAGGGCGCGCGCGTCGCCGTCTGCTCGCGCAAGGAAGCCGAGGCCGGGGCCGTCGCCCTCGAGATCGAGAAGGCGGGCGGCGAGGCGCAGGCGGTCGTCCTCGACGTGACGGACGCCGCGTCCGTGGCGACCGGGGTCGAGCGCGCCGCGCGGCCCGATCGGCGGCTCGACATCGTGGTCAACAACGCGGGGTTCGGCAGCCCCTCGCCCCTCGACGGCGACGAGCGCTCCGACGCCTCGTGGCACATGAACCTCGACGTGAACCTCACGGGCACGTGGCGCGTCCTCCGCGCGGTGTCGCCGTTCCTCTCGCACGGCGGCCGCGTCGTAAACATCTCCTCCGTCCAGGGTCGCTTCGGCGTCGCCGGGATGGCGGCCTACACGACGGCCAAGCACGGCGTCATCGGCCTCACGCGCGCGCTCGCCCTCGAGCTCGCCCCGCGGAAGATCACGGTCAACGCCATCTGCCCGGGCTGGGTCGACACGGAGATGGGGCGCTCGGGCATCGCGCGGATGGCCAAGGTTCTCGGAAAGAGCTTCGAGGAGGCCTTCGCCTTCGCGGGAAAGATGGCGCCGCTTGGCGAGGTCCTCACGCCGGACGAGATCGGCGGCCTCGTCGCGTACCTCGCGTCGCACGACGCGCGGAACGTGACCGGGCAGGCCATCGTGATCGACGGCGGGCAGGTGATGCCCTGAGAAAGCCGATCCGCGCGGTTTCTTTCGACGCGGGGCAGACGCTCCTCGAAGCGGATCCTCCGGTCGAAGAGGTCTACCGTGAAGCATTCGCGACGCACGGGGTCGAGGCGAACGTCGAGGCGGTGCATCGTGCCGTGCACGCGACCTGGCGGGAGGTCGATGCCCGGCGCGAGCGCGGCGAGGAACGCTGGGGCGGGCCGGAGGGCGAGGTCGGTTTCTGGCGTCGCTTCGTCGAAGAGGTCTTCGGCCGCGCGGGCGGGAAAGGGCTGCCGGAGCCGCTCCTCCACCGCCTCGTGGCGCACTTCCGCGAGGAGAAGCACTGGAGGGTCTATCCCGAGACGCGCGAGGTCCTCTCGGCGCTTCGCGGCGCGGGAATGACGCTTCTCGTCGTCAGCAACTGGGACTCGTCGCTTCCGCGCCTCCTCGAGCGGCTGGAGCTCTTGCCTTTCTTCGACGGCGTCGTCGTCTCCGCGGTCTTCGGAGCGTCGAAGCCCTCGCGAGCCATCTTCGACGAGGCCGTCCGGCGCGCGGGCGTCCCGCACGAGGACGTGCTGCACGTGGGCGATTCGCTCGTCGACGACTACCACGGTGCTCGCGCGGCGGGCCTTCACGCGCTGCTCGTCGACCGCGCCGGACGCGCACCCGAAGGGTTCGAGACCATCCGCTCGCTGTCAGAGCTCCCGCCGCGGGTGCTGGACCGGTAGACTCGCGCGACCGCGTCGCAATCACATCGCCAGGAGGACTCCGCTTGAGGAACCGGCTGTTACGTACGAAGTCCATCGAGCAGCTCCAGGCGAGCGCCGAGGAAACCGGTCCCGGCCACGGACATCTCAAGCGCGCGCTCACGGCGTGGGACCTCACGTTCATGGGCGTGGGCGCGATCATCGGCGCGGGCATCCTCTCGAGCCTCGGCACGGGGCTCGCCGGCGGCTTCGACTCCTCCTACGGCGTCACGCGTCCGGCCGCGGGCCCCGCCCTCATGATCAGCTTCCTCCTGACGGCCGTCGCGTGCGGGTTCACGGCGTTCTGTTACGCGGAGATGGCTTCCATGATTCCCGTCTCCGGCTCCGCGTACACGTACGCCTACGCGACGCTCGGCGAGCTGATGGCGTGGATCATCGGCTGGGACCTCCTCCTGGAGTACGCCATCTCGAACGTGGCGGTCGCGATCTCGTGGGGGAGCTACGCGAACAACCTCCTGCACGGAATGGGCGTTCACCTGCCAGGCTGGCTCACGCTGGACAGCCGCACGATGCTCCAGGTGAGCGAGGACTTCCTCAAAGCGCACCCGGACGCGTCGAGCCTCTCGGCGAGGCTCGGCTACCTGGCGCAGGCCAAGTCGGGCGCCCTCGCTGGCGCCGCTGCGTTCCCGAACTGGGAAACCCTTTCGGGAGCGCCGATCCTCGGCGGATTCCCGGTCGGGATGAACCTTCTCGCGATGCTCATCACGATCGTCATCACCGCGCTCTGCGCGTGGGGCATCAAGGAGTCCGCCCGGTTCAACAACGTGATCGTCTTCGTGAAGGTCGTCCTCCTCCTCGGCGTGATCGTCGTCGGCGCGTTCTACGTCAAGCCGGCGAACTACGTGCCTTTCTCGCCGAACGGCCTCAAGGGCATCCAGGCGGGAGCCGCGATCATCTTCTTCGCGTTCATCGGCTTCGACGCCGTTTCGACGACGGCCGAGGAGACGCGCAACCCGGGCCGCGACCTCCCGCGCGGCATCATGGGAAGCCTCGCCGTGTGCACCGTGATCTACGTCGGCGTGTGCGCGGTCATCGCGGGCATCCTCCCGTACGCGGCCTACCGCGGAGTCGCCGACCCCATCGCCCACGCCTTCTCATCCATCGGCATGAACCGCGTCGCGGGCGTCGTGAGCGTGGGAGCGGTCGCGGCGCTCTCGGGAGCCCTCCTCGTCTATCAGCTCGCACAGCCCCGCATCTTCATGTCCATGGCGCGCGACGGTCTGCTTCCCCGCTGGTTCGCGACCGTCGGCCCACGCGGCACGCCCCTCAACGCCACGTGGGTCACGGGCATCCTCGTCCTGGTTCCGGCCGGGCTTCTGAACATCGACGAGGTCGTCGAGCTCACGAACATCGGGACGCTCTTTGCCTTCGTGATCGTCTGCCTCGGCGTCCTCGTCCTGCGCGTCAAGCGTCCCGAGGCCCTTCGCAAGTTCAGGACGCCGGCGGTGTGGGTGAGCGCGCCGCTCGGAATCCTCTTCTGCCTCTGGCTCGCGCTCGGCCTGCCGAAGCACACGTGGGAGCGCTTCGTGATCTGGCTTGCGATCGGTCTCGCGCTCTATTTCCTCTACGGTGTGCGCCGGAGCCGGCTCGAAGCGAAGGCCTGACCGGGAAGCCGCTCAGCGGAACGCGCCGAGCGCGCCCGTGCCGGCGTAGCCCGTCATCTCGACGTACGCACGGCCGAGCGGGACGCCGCTACCCGGTACGGTCACGTCGCACGCGCCTTCCCAGTACGTCACGCGAGTCGACTTCGCCGTCACGAGCTCCTGGTCCTTCACGATCGGAACGACCTCCGCTGCGACTCCCGCGCGCGGGACCCGGAGAATCCACCGCGAGGGATAGAGTGCTCCGCTTGCCGCGCTCTTCCACCTTGCCGTCTCCTCGAGCGTGAAGTCTGAGGCGCCGAGCGGCATCGCGCGCCCGTCCCTCTCGACGAGCGTCCCGGCCGAGAAGCGCGTGGGCGATCCGGCCGAGTCGCGCATTCGGTAGAGCATCAGATCGCGCCCGTCGAGAAGGTGCAGCGCGAACCAGTCCCAGCCGGCGGTGTCTTTTCCGATCGAGCCCGACCCCCACTCGTGGTCGAACCACGAGAGTCCCGTCACCGCTTCGCTCCTTCCGCCGGCTGTCCACCAGCCCTCCGAGCGGAGGCGTGTCAGGCTCACGTACCGGCTGACGGCTTCGCTTTCGGATCCCTTGCGCGAAAGGCCGCCCGCGCCGTGGAGGACCGGCGGCTTTTCGGGCGTCAAGACGAGCGAGATCTCTTCGCCGCCGTCCGACGCAAAAAGGACGAGCCGTCCTCCGACTTCCTCGAGACGCCAATCCTCGTTCGCCACGAAGAGCCGGTCCTCTCGGGCGAAGGCCGCCCCGACGCCCGTCCGGTGAACTCGCTCGGCGAACCGGAACGTGCCCGCTCGGGGGTCCGTTCGCGCGAAGTGCGCGAGGAAGAGATCGCGAGCGGCGAAGGCCGAGGCGCGCGCGGAGCGGGGCTCGTCGGCGATACCCGTGCGGAAGAACGTGAGCTGGTAGCCGAGCCGCTTCCCGGAGGCTGACTCGAGCTGGCCTGTGACGTACCACCACTCGACCCGCGCGTCGTCGTGAGACCCGTGATCCCGAGGGAACGAGAGATTCTGCTTCGGATCGAGCGGCTTGAAGCGTCCGTTCGCCTGCGTGGTTTGGATGCGTGGGTCGGAAGCGAAGATTTCTCCGAAGGGGAAGAGGGTCAACCCCGTGGCCATTGCGAGCGCCCCGGCTAGAACCTTCAGCGAAGCGAAGCCGCGCAAGAATCCTCCTCCTATTCTTCCTTCAGCGCGGCCGCGACGTCCGTCGCGGCGGCGAGGCCGGCGGGGCGGGCGGCCGCGAGGAGCGTCGTCGCGAAGACGAGGCCGAGCGAGCCAACGAGAAAGGCCCAGGGCCAGTGCATGGCGATCGTCCAGCCGAAGCTCTGACGGTTGATGACGTGGACGAGGACGAGCGCCATCGCGGCGCCCGAGCCCAGGCCGAGCACGATCCCGAGGCCGCCGATCGCAGCCGCCTCGTAGCGGATGGCACGCCGCACCCGCGCAGCCGAGGCGCCGAGCACGCGCAGGAGTCCGATCTCGCGCCGCCTTTCGAGAACGAGCGCCGTCAGCGTGTTGAAGACGCCGAGAACCGCGACGGCGAGCGCAACCGCCTCGAGCGCGTAGGTGACCGCGAACGTACGGTCGAAGATCCTGAGGACGATTCTTCGGAGCGTTGCGTTCGTGCGCACCCTGAGCGCGAACCGACCGCGCAGTGCCGCTGCCACGCGTCGCGCGCCCTCCTCCGGTGAGACGCCCTCCTTCAAGGTCACGGCTGCGGACACCGCGCCCGTCAACGGCCAGAGCCTCTGGAAATGTGAGCGGTCGAGCGTGACCGTGCCGCGGTCGTTCGAGTAGTCCGTGTAGATCCCGGCGACCCGCACCGAAACCGGTCCGCGGTCGGTCGGAAGCTCCACGAGCTCGCCCACCTTGACGCGGAACTTCTCGGCGAAAGGCTCCGAGATCATCGCCTCGTCCTTTCCGAGAGCCTCCGTGAAGACCGCCTTCGTGTCGCGCCCGTCCATGAGCGGCAGGTTCCCGTGCTTCGCGATGAACGAGAAGAGGCCCGAGCCCACGGTGAACGGCACTCCATCTCGCGTGGCCGAGAAGGCGAGGAACGGGTCGATTTCGTCCACGCCCGGCACCGCGCGCACGAGGTCGATCGCTTCGTCCGGGATCCGGCCGAAGGACGGTCCGGACCTTCCGCTCGCCGGCGAAAGGAAAAGATCCGAGGCGAGCGTCTGGCCGACCCACGTCGCGACCGTCGTGCGGAAGGAGCCGACCATGACCGCGACGGCCACCATCATCCCGAGAGCCATCGTGAGCGCGGCGACGGCCACCGAGGTGCGCGAGAGGCTGCCGGTCAGGTTTGCGCGTGCGAGCCGCGCTTCGACGCCAAAGAGCCGCAGAGCGGGCCGGTCCAGGCGCGCGGCCGCGAACATCACGGCCGCGGGTGCGAGCAGCGAGACGCCCGAGACGATCAGGAAGACCGAGATGAATCCGAGGAGCGGGAGGCCGTTGACGGGCCCTGGCCGCGTCGCGAGGAACGCGAGGACGAGAAGGGCGGAGCCTGCGAGCGCGAGCGGGCGTGTCCTCCGGCGGCGCGCCGCCTCGACGGATCCGTGGCGCATCGTCGAGGCGGGCTCGACGCCCGCGGCCTCGAGGGCGGGAGCGAGCGCCGAAAGGACCGACGAGACGACGCCGACCGTGAACGCAAGGAGCAGCACGAACGGGTCGAGGTGAAGCGTCGGGTGCGCCGACGGGAGATAGAGCTCCGTCGCCGTGCCGCCGACGAGGAGGAGCGCGCCCTTCGCGAGCGCCGCCCCGAGACCCACGCCCGCCGCGCTTCCCAGGACGCCGAGCGCGAGACCCTCGGCGAGGAAGACCGCGAACACGGACCGCTTCGAGGCCCCGAGCGCCCGGACCGTGCCGATGTCCGTACGGCGCCTCAGGACCGAGATGGACAGCGTGTTGTAGACGAAGTACATCCCGACGAGGAGCGCGATCAGACCCAGAGCGGAGAGGTTGACGCGAAACGCGCGCACGAGGCGGTCCACCGTTTCCGTGCGGCGCTCCGGCCGGCCCGCGGTCGTGCCCGGCGGCAGAGAGGCGCGGATCTCCTCCTCGAAACGCTCGCGGTCCTCCCCCGAGAGGCCTGGGGGCAGGACGACGTCGATTCGGTCGAGACGGCCGACCTTTCCGAAGGCCTCCTGCGCGACCGCGAGGTCCATGAACACGATCGAGCCCGACGCCGCGCGCGCGGCGCCGGTCGGGCGAAGCACGGCGGCGACACGAAACGTGCGCTCCACGCCGTTCGTGACGAGGCGCAGCGGACTCCCGGGTTGAAGGGAATTTCTTTCTGCAAATACAGACGTGACCAGTACCGAGTCCTTTTCGAAGATGGAAAGGATGTCGCTCGCTTCGCTCGCAAATGAATATTCTCTTGCGGCCGCGTCCGCGAGCGGGTCGATGCCGAGTACCTCGACGACCTCGCCGTCCGCAGCGCCTGCCGCGGCCGTCTCGGTGATCGCCGGCGCGAGCGTCGCACCCGCCCGTCGAAGCCAGGCGAGGCGTTCGAGCGCGGCCTCGGGAATACCCGGGCCGTCCGCGAGCACCGTGATGCCGGCCTTTCCCGCGACGAAGTCCACGGTGTCGGAGAAGGACGACAGGACCGACGCGTTCGCGAGGCGGATCGCGGCGATCGTGGCGACGCCGACGGCGATGCCCGAGACCGTGAGGAGGAACCGGAGCCGGTCGCGAGCGGCCGGCCGGAGGACGAGCGGGCCGATCAGCGAGCGGAAGCCGCGGCGAAGGCCCGCTCTCGAGCCGGTCACGACTCGAGCCGTCCGTCGCGAAGCCGGAGGATGCGCGAGGCGTGCGCCGCGGCTTCGGCCGAATGCGTCGCCAGGACGACGGTGATGCCGCGCTCCTTCACGAGGCCCGCGACGAGCGCCAGAACCTGCTCGCCCGTCTTCGAGTCGAGATTGCCCGTCGGCTCGTCGGCGAGGAGGAGAGCGGGCTCGTTCGCGAGAGCGCGCGCCACCGCCACGCGCTGCATCTGCCCGCCCGAGAGCTCGTAGGGGTAGGCTCGCTCCTTGTCCGCGAGGCCCACGTCCGCGAGACCGCGCGCGGCGCGCGCGTCGGCCTCGGCAGGGGAGAACCCCTCGAGGAGGAGCGGCAGCGCGACGTTCTCGAGCGCGGTCATCGTGGGCAGGAGATTGAAGAACTGAAACACGGTGGCGGCGGTCTTCCGGCGATACGCGTCGCGCTCCTCCTCGGAAAGAGTCGCGAGATCGCGGCCGTCTACGAGAACGCGGCCCGCCGTCGGGCGGTCGAGGGCCCCGAGCAGGTTCAGGAGCGTCGACTTGCCGCAGCCCGACGGACCGAGGAGCGCCGTGAAGCTGCCGGCCTCGAGGGAGAGCGAGACGCCGAGGAGCGCGTCCACCCCGGCGGTCCCGCGGCCGCCGTAATTCTTCGCCAGGGACTCGGTGATCACGCGGGCGCCCAAGACACCCATCCTACGTATGATGCCCGCGTCGGGATGGACGCCGCGTGCTGAAGAACCTCGCCGGCCTTTGGCGCCACCGCGCGCTCGCATACGTCCTCGTGGCCCGGGAGCTGAAGGCCCGCTACCGCGGCAGCATCCTCGGGTTCTTCTGGTCGCTCCTGAACCCTCTGCTCATGCTCGCGGTCTACGCGATCGTGTTCGCCGTCATCTTCCAGGGCCGGAGCCCGGAGACGTCGCCGTACGCGCTCTTCCTCTTCTCGGGCCTCCTCCCGTGGAACTGGCTCGCATCGTCCCTCACGGACGCGGCCTCGTCGCTGACGACGCACGGGGCGCTCCTGAGGAAGATCCTCTTCCCGGCCGAGGTGCTGCCCCTCGTCGCGGTCCTCGCGCAGGGTGTCCATTTCGTCTTCGCCCTCCCGGTCCTTCTCCTCGGCCTCGTCCTCGGCTCCCTCGGTACCTTCGGCCCGCGCATTCCGCTCGGCTGGCCGCTCGTGCAGGTCGTGCCGCTCTTCGTCCTCGAAGGAGTCTTCGTGGCGGGCATCGGACTTCTTCTCGCGGCGCTCACCGTCCATTTCCGCGACGTGAAGGATCTTCTCGCCACGGCCCTGTCTCTGTGGTTCTTCGCGACACCCGTCCTCTACACGCTCTCGGAGATCAAGCAGGAGCGCGTGCGCGCGGTCCTCCTTCTCAATCCGGCGGCGCCGCTCTTCGACGCCTGGCGCGACGCTTTCTTCCACGGCCGCTGGATCGGGCCGTCGCGCTGGGGCGTTCTCCTCGCGCTCGCGGGCGCGTCGTTTCTCGTCGGCTACGCGTTCTTCGACCGGCTGCGCGACTCGTACCCGGAGGCCGTGTGACGCCCGCGGTCCGGGCCCAGGGTCTCTCGAAGTCGTATCGCAAGTGGGGACGCACGCGCGCGTTCGGCACCCTCAAGTCGGCGCTCCTCGGGCGCTCGTTCGGCACGGCGCTCGCTCCGTCGGAGGTGGTGGCCGCGCTCTCGGACGTTTCCTTTTCGGTGGCGCGCGGCGAGACGTTCGGCGTCGTGGGACCGAACGGCAGCGGCAAGTCCACGCTCCTGAAGCTCGTCGCCGGCCTCTTCAAACCCACGTCTGGAGAGCTCGTGGTCGACGGCAAGGTCTCGGCGCTCATCGAGCTCGGAGCGGGCTTCCACCCGGAGATTTCGGGGCGCGAGAACGTCGTCATCAACGGCGTCATGCTGGGGCTCACGCGGAAGGAGATCGAGAGAAAGCTTCCCGAGATCATCGCGTTCTCGGGCCTCGAGGACTTCATCGACGAGCCGGTGAAGACGTACTCGTCGGGCATGTACGTGCGCCTCGGCTTCGCGGTGGCCGTGCACGTGGACCCGGACATCCTCGTCGTGGACGAGGTGCTCGCCGTGGGCGACGAGGCCTTCGCGCACCGCTGCCTGGACACCATCGCGGACGTCTCGCGGCGCGGAAAGACGATCTTCTTCGTGTCGCACTCGCTCGTCCTCGTCGAGGAGCTGTGCGACCGCGTTCTCTACCTCGAGAACGGACGGGTCAAGGCGCTCGGCGACCCCAGGGAGACGCTCGCAAAATACCGCATGGACGTCGCGGCGGGGGAAGGTATGCGGCTTTCGACCGAGCACAAGAGGGATCAGGAGATTCTGCTTCGGACGCCTGCGGGCGGCGGCGAGACGGCGCTGCGCGCCGACCTTCCTTCTGCGCAGACCGATTCGCCGCATTTCTTAGAAGGGGTAAAGGGCTCTGAGGTTCCAGGTGCCGCCTCGGTTGTCGAGCGCGCCTCCGCCAATTCACCCTTCGAAGAAAAAGCGCCGCTGTCCGATGCTCCTCGAAAGCAGGAAACACAACCGAGCGTGGAGTCACCTCTGGAACAGAAGATTCCCCCTGGGCCCGACGAGAAAGCTCGCCGGTGGGGGAATCGCGCCGTGGAAATCACGGGCTGCCGGCTGCTCGATGCCTCCGGCGCGGAGCGGTATGCGTTTCGCTCGGGCGAATCGCTGACGATCGAGATCTTGGTGGCGCCGCGGACCTCCACCGCCGATTTCGTCTTCGGGATCGGGATCTTCACGCCCGACGACGTCTGCGTGCACGGCAGCAACACGGAGATCGACGGGTTTCTGCCGGAACGCCTCGACGGCCCGGCGACCGCGCGCGTGACGCTGCCGCGCCTCGATCTCGGGAGCGGGACCTATCTAGTGGACGTGGCGGTGCACTCGCGTCGCGAGGCGCCCTACGACTACTGGCGCGAGGCGTGCCGTTTCCAGGTGGACTCGCCCGATCGCGACGCGGGCCTCTATCGCCCCGAGCGCCGTTGGACGTTCGCCGGCGCCGTATCGGTGAGCGCCCGGTGAAGCGCCTGGAACGCGTCGACCGAACGCTCCTCGCGCTGCTCCTTCTCGCGGTCCTGTTGCTCGTCCTCGAACCCGGGAAGGTCCCGCTCTTCGAGCCGGACGAGGGCCGCTACGGCGAAGTGCCGCGCGAGATGCTCGTCTCTCGCGACTTCGTGACGCCGCGCCTGAACGGCGTTCTCTACTTCGAGAAGCCGCCGCTCTACTACTGGTCGGTCGCGGCCTCGATGGCGCTGCTCGGCCCGACCGAGCTCGCGGTGCGCCTCCCGGGAAAGCTCGCGGCTGTGTCCATGGTCCTCCTTGCGGTCGCCTTCGCCAGGCGGCGATGGGGAGCGCGCACGGGGCTTCTCGCGGGGCTCGTCCTCGCGACGTCGCTCCTTCTCGTCGCGCTCGCGCGGATCGCTCTCATCGATCCGATGCTCTCGGCCGCGCTCTCAGCCGCGACGTTCGCCTTCGCGGCGTTCGCCGAAGGCGATGCGGCGGGGGAAGCGCGGCGCACCCGCCGCGCGCTGTACGGCTTCCATGCCGCGTGCGCGGCGGCGGTCCTCCTGAAAGGTCTCGTCGGCATCGTCCTGCCGGGAGGCGCGATCATCCTGTGGACCCTCGCCACGGGCCGGTGGCGAACGTGCGGGCGCGTCTTCTCGCGGGGTCCGCTCCTGCTCTTCCTCGCCCTCGCGGTTCCGTGGCACGTCGCGATGGCTTTCCGCCACCCCGACTTCCTGCAGTTCTATTTCGTCCACGAGCACCTCCAGCGCTTCGCGACGACGGAGCACCGGCGGACGGGGCCGGTGCTGTACTTCATTCCGGTTCTCGTCGCGGGCTTTCTGCCGTGGACGGGGTTCTTCGGGCGCCTCCGGGAGACGTGGCCGGGCTTCTCGCGCGGCGCGTGGCGGGCACGTCCCACCGAGGCCTTTCTCTGGATCTGGGTTCTGCTCGTCTTCGCCTTCTTCTCGGTGTCGAAGTCGAAGCTCATTCCGTACGTCCTTCCGATCTGGCCCGCGCTCTCGGTCCTGCTCGCGCTCGGCATCGAGCGGGCCCGGGCGCGCGGGGAGGAGTTTCGCGGGAACCGGCGCGCGACCGCCGCATGCTTCGGGCTGCTCTTCGCCGCGGCCGCCGCTTACGGCTGGGGCGCCGGTTATCTCGATCGCTTCGGGAGCGCTCGCACGGGGCTCCTCCCGCTCTTTGCGCTCCTCGGCGGATTCGTCGTGAACGTCTCGCCGCGCCTCTTCGGCTCCCGACGCGAGAGGGATCCGGTGCCGTGGGTGGCCGCGCCGTGGCTGGCGTTCGTGGCGGGTCTCCTCGCCGTGCTCCCAGGCGCGGCGCGGGAGATCACGCCGTGGCCCGTTGCGGCGCGCGCTCTGGAAATCCTCGAGCCGGGCGACCTCCTCCTGCAGAAGGGGCACTACCTCGAGGTGCTCCCCTTCTACGCGAGGCGCCTCACGCCTGTCGCCTCTCTCGGCTGGAGCGAGCTGGATTTCGGTCGCTCGCACCCGGGCACCGAGGCGCTGTTTCCGAAAGACGACGAGTTCGCGGCGAGCTGGAACGGGACCCGGCGGGTCCTCGTCGTCGTGCACCGGGATCAGCTCGGAGCGTTCGGCCGGCCCCCCCTGTCGGACACGCCTGCGGTGGTCGTCGCGAAGGAAGCCAGCGGGAAGCACGCGCTGCTCTCGAATCGGCGGGTGGGATCTCGATCCAATACCTTGGATTGAGATGGCTTCGATCCAGACCTGCCTCCTGGCTTTTCCCTTTAATTGCAGTGCCTTACCTTCTGATAGGCTTTCGTCCCTGGAGGCAGGGGATTTGCACCCAGGTTCGTGGTATCCGTCACACTCTCGCTCAGGCGCCCGTGTGACGTAAGCTACAGAAAACTCAGAACGGTTTGCGGAGCGATGAAGCAGGAAACCAGGAATCGACCTTCATGAGAGCAAAACCAAACGCGAAAGGAGTGGCACACAAGACCAACCATCGGCTGTTGATGCTTACGTGGAGATTTCCATTCGTTTCAATTCAGGAGGTAGATTGAATATGAAATCACGTTGGCTGAGCACATTCATGGTGCTCGCGCTCGCCGTCCTCGGTGTGACGGCGAACGTGGCCTACTCGCAAGTCACCGGCAACATGGTGGGCGTCGTCAAAGAAGGCGTCGGCGGCGCCCTCCCCGGCGCCTCGGTCGAGATCAAGAGCCCGTCGCTTCAGGGAACGAGGACAACCGTCACGGCGGGCGACGGCAGCTTCCGCTTCGCGCAGCTCCCGCCCGGCGAATACGTCGTGACGTTCGCGCTTTCGGGCTTCACCAAGGTCGAGAAGAGGGCCGCCGTGCAGCTCGACAAGACGGTCGTCGTCGACGCGACTCTTCAGATCAGCGCCAAGACGGAGGAGATCATCGTTACGGGTGAGGCCCCGGTCGTGGACGCCACGTCCTCGTCCTCCGGCGCGAACTTCACGTCGGACTTCGTGAGGACGCTCCCGGTCGGGCGCGGCTTCCAGGCGCTCGCCATCAAGACCCCGGGCGTCATCATGGGCTCCGGGCTCGACAACACGAACTTCAACGTCTACGGCTCGACCGGCGCCGAGAACAGCTTCGTCATCGACGGCGTCGACACGACGGAGGTCCGCTACGGCCGCCAGGGCAAAACGGTCGTGGGCGAGTTCGTCCAGGAGATCGAGGTCAAGGCCGGCGCCTTCCAGGCCGAGTACGGCCACGCTCAGGGCGGAGTCCTGAACGCCATCACCAAGTCCGGCGGAAACGAGTTCCACGGCGACGTCTTCGGGTACTACTCCGGGAAGCCCAGCACCCCCGATGGCAGCAACATCTGGCAGGCGGAGGACAAACACCTCCAGGAGAAGGCCGACAGCCTGGGCACGAGCCGGAACCAGACCGATGCGATTCGGAACACGATGAATAACGACGTCGGCGCGGACCTCGGCGGGTTCTTCATGAAGGACCGCATCTGGTTCTTCGGAGCGTACGACCGGGTCTATCAGGGGCGGACAAACTTCCTGAACACCGCGGCCGGCTCGTGCACGACGAGCCCCTGCCCGCCCGGCACAGGGCCCGGGACCGGCAGTTGGACCGGGGCCTCGCTGCCGGCCATCTTCACTACGGACCTCTACGCCGGCAAGCTGACGTTCAAGGCGGCCGACTGGCTCACCTTCACCGGCTCGATCTTCGGTGATCCCCAGGACCAAGGTCCCAATCTGGGCACGCCTCTGGCGGGCGCCGCCGTGGGTACGTACGCGGGCACGCGGAAGCTTGGCGGCGTCGACTACAGCGGCCGCGTCTCGGGCGTCGTCGGCTCGTCCTTCCTCTTCGAGGGGCAGGCGTCCAAGCACAACGAGGAGGACAGCTCGGTCCCCGCCGACACGGCGGACAGACGGCTCATCACGCAGATCCCGTCGGGCATCCCCCGGCAGGGCGGCTTCGGGACTTATGACACGGCCAAGTTCAACCGCAACTTCTTCAAGGCGAACGCGAGTTACTTCGCCACGCTCCTCGGAACGCACGAGTTCAAGGGGGGCGCCGACTACGCCGTCGTCACAGCGGATTCCTCCCGCCAGTACACGGGTCCGGCCGGGAACGTGGAAGACGTTTACGTCCGCAATTTCGTCGAGGGGGTGGTTTACCAGCACGAGTACTTCTCCAACGGACAGCGGAACGCCGCGGGAGACCCCATCGCGATCGACGCCAACGTGTCGGTCTCGCGCTCGAAAAATCTCGCCCTTTTCATCCAGGACAAGTGGCAGGTCCTTCCCAACCTCACCCTGAACCTGGGGTTCCGGTACGAGGACCAGAGGATCCTGGACTACCAGGACATCACCCGGATCCACGTCTCCAACGAGCTGATGCCTCGCGTCGGCTTCTCCTGGGACTTCCTGGGCGGCGGCAAGTCGCGCCTCTACGGGAACTTCGCTCGCTTCTACCAGACGATGCCGACGGACCTCAATGTCCGCGCGTACGGCCTCGAGATCACGACGGCGATATACAACACGGACATCAACAGCGACCACGGCGATCCGACTGTCTGCAGCGCTGCGGCCGACGGCTCCGACTCCCCCTGGCACGACGCCGCCGGCAAGGGCTATAGGGTGTGCGCCCCCGGGCGCTTCAGCACCTTCAAGGGGGGCGCTAGCTCCGAGCCGGCGCAGCCGGGTCTCAAGGGCCAGTTCTCGGACGAGTACAGCTTCGGCGTCGAGTTCCAGCCCCTCACCGACCTCGCGGTGGGCGCCAAGTACATCTACCGCAGCCTCGGCCGCGTGGTCGAGGACGGCGGCTCGCTCGACGCCAACGGTGACCTCCAGTACTTCATCTTCAACCCGGGGTCCACGTGGACCGACGCCGCTGGCTCCAATTTCGGTTTGGAGTTCGCCAACTTGCCCCCCAAGCGCTTCTACAAGGCGGTGCAGCTCACCGCCCAGAAGCGCTTCAACAACAGGCTCCAGTTCATCGCGTCGTACACCTGGTCCAAGCTGATCGGCAATTACGACGGCGTCTTCCAGACCTCCACGGGGCAGCTCGACCCGAACATCAACTCGGCGTACGACTACGCCCGCTTCTTGGACCACGCCTACGGCTACCTCTCCAACGACCGGCGGTCCACGGTCAAGCTGGACGGCTCGTACGTGACGCCGTTCAAACTGGTGGTCGGGCTCTCCGCCTACTACTTCACCGGGACGCCAATCAACAAGTACGGCTACGACAACGACTACCGCAACTACGAGCTCTACCTCGTGGATCGCGGAACGGTCGGCCGCACCCCGGATATCTACGACGCCGACCTGCACCTGGGCTACCAGGTCCCGGTCGGCCCGGTCAACATTCTTGTGGGCGCGGACGTCTTCAGCCTCTTCAACACGCAGCGAACCACGGCCGTGGATCAGCGCTTCGACCTCGGGAACGAGGGACCCCAGCAGGCCAACTACCTTCGGCCCGTCGCGTTCACGGCACGGCGCTCGCTCCGCCTGACCGCGAGGGTCAGCTTCTAGCATTATCTTTTATCTTCGCTTTCGAGGGCCCCTTCGGGGGCCCTTTTCTTTTGGCTATCATCGCGCGGGAAATGTGCCATCGCCTCGCGCGCAGCCAGTTGCGCCGGCTCCTCTTCGCGCTCGTCACCCTCTCCGGGGCCCTCTCGTCGCTCGCGTGCCGAAAACCGCCGGAGGCCGCGGTGCCGAAAGAGGTTGCCGCGCGACGCCTTCCCGTCGACCTGGACGACCCGCCGCGGGAGTCCCGTCCTCGGGGGGACCGGCCCCGGGTCGTCCTGATCGCCCTCGACGGGGCTGATTGGACGATCCTGGACCGGCTCGCGGCGAGCGGCGCGATGCCCAACCTCGCCCGGCTCGTGCGCGAGGGACGCTCGATGCGCCTCAGGAGCTTCGTCCCCCTCCTGTCTCCGGTCGTCTGGGCCACTATCGCCACGGGCGCGAGCCCGGCCGTCCACGGCGTCCTCGATTTCCAGGAGGTGGAACCGGGGACCGGATCCATCGTGCCTCTCTCCGGCCACTCGCGCCGCGTACCCGCAGTCTGGAACGTCGCGTCGGCGGAGGGGCTCCGGGTCGGCGTGGTCGGGTGGTGGGGGACCCATCCGGCGGAAGAGGTGAACGGCTTCTTCGTCTCGGACCACGCCGGCTCGATCCTTTTCGAAGGGTCCAGGGACGCCATGACGTTTCCCCCGGAGCTCTCAGAAGGCGTTCTGCGCGTCGTGGAGGAAGAGCGGCGGATTTCCGACGCGGACCTTGTCCCGTACTTCAGGATGAGCGCGGAGGAGCTGGCGGGCGCAAAGAGGCAGGGGGGCGGCCTGGAGAACCCGGTCTTGGCGATGGAGAAGATTCTCGCGGCGACGCGCGCCGTACAGCGGATCGCGCGGGACCTTTACGACCGCGAGCGTCCGGACCTGACCGTCGTCTACTTCGAGGGGACCGACGTCATAGGGCACGTCTTCGCGTCGTACCTGCCGCCGCGCCTCCCGTGCGTCACGGACGAAGACTTCCGGCGATATTCCGGGGCGGCCGACGCCTACTACACGACCGTGGACCGCCTCCTCGGGCAGTGGATGCGCCGGGCGGAGGAGGACGGCGCGACGCTCCTGATCTGCTCCGACCACGGCTTCAAGTGGGAGGAGGACCGGACGTGTCAACGCTCCTCGCTCAACTTCGCCACCGCGGCCTTCTGGCACCGCCTGGACGGAATCCTCCTCCTGTGGGGGAAGAACGTGAAAGCCTCGCCCGGGCGGGGGGATGCGAGCGTGTACGACGTGGCGCCCACGGTTTCCGCGCTCCTCAGGCTCCCCGTCGACCCGAAGATGCAGGGGAAGGCGCTCCTCTCCGCTTTCCAGGGCGTGTCGTCGCCACGCCGCCGCGAGGTCTTCCGAGACGTGGCGGTTCGCCGGCTCGCGTCCGACGCCCCCACGGCGGCACAGCGGAGCGAATATGCCGAGAAGCTGCGCTCTCTCGGTTACCTCACCGGGTCGGAGTCGAAGAGCCTTCCGGTGGCGGACCAGGGGCCCTTGCCGGGGCGAACCGAGGGGGCGTGGAACAACCTCGGGCTCTACCAGCGGGAAGCGGGTTTGCTCGACGAAGCCGAGCGGTCGTTCCGGGAATCGCTGCGCCTGAAGCCGGACTACTCCTCTCCGATGTTCAATCTCGCCGTGCTCGAGCGGACTCGGGGCCGCTGGGATCCTGCCCTCGACTGGCTCTTCAGGTCGCTCGCGGCAGGCCACGCGGAGCCCGAGGAAACTCTTCTGCAGTGGGTCTCGGCCGCGATGCAGGCCAAGCGGCGGTCCGCCGCGGCCGCCATTCTGGAACGGGGCGTCGAGCGGTATCCGAAGTCGGAGAAGCTGGCCTGGCCCCTGGCCCGACTGCGGATGGAAGGAAACGATTGCGCGGGAGCCCTCTCGGCGCTGCAAGGCGTCGCGGAAAAGGGGAGCCGGGAGACCCTGAACTTCCTCGGCCTTTCCGAGATGTGCCTCGGGCACCGGGAGCGGGCGCGCCAGTACCTCGAACGCTCCCTGGCCCTCGATCCCGCTCAGCCTCCGATCAGGGAGGCGCTCCGCCTCATGGCGGGAGCCGCTTAAGACTACTCCTTCGGGAGCATCGTCTTCGCGACTGCCTCGAGCGTCATGAGGACTTCGTGCTCCTTCTGCAGGACGCCCACACCGGCACCTTCTTTCGTCTGGAACTCGAAGGTGACCTCGGGGAACCGGACCTCCTTCGGGAGCCGGTCGCGCCGGTAGTGCCACGTCTCGCGAGTCCCCTGGAGCGTCTCGGCGGAAAGCGCGACGCGAGGCACGAACCGGTAGGACGTGGTGCCGTCCGAGTTCCTGACGATCTCGGACGTGGGAGCATTCCGGCTGACCTGCATGGGGTCGTCTTCGGGCCTCAGGGGGCTTTGACCGACATAGCTCGGGGGACCGAGCAGGACGAAAACGAGCCCCCGATCCGTCTCGCTTCCCCGCGTTTCGCCCTGCTTCAACCGCGCGTCGGCGAACCGGAGCCTGCGTTCGAACTCGTCCCTCTGCGCGGGATCTCGCCGCTGCCAGAAGCGGTGGACGAACTCCACCCGCTCGGCCGTCGACTGAAGAGCTCGCCAGGCCCGCTTCTCCTCCTTCGTCATGAAGTACCGGAATGCCCCTTCGGCCCAGCGCTCGTCGGGGAACGCCGTCGAACCGTTTCCGTCGTCGGGGAAGAAGTGCGCGTACTCGTCCGCGATCGCGGTGTCCGCGGCAGCGGGAACGTCCGGCGGCGGCGCCGGCGCCTTCTCCCGAGCCTTGTTGAAAGCCTCGATCACGGCCGTCGGAAACATGGCCGGGTCGAGCCGCGCGTTAGGCGCGGCTGCCAGGTACTTCTCGAACTGAAGGCGCGCATCCCCCTTCTTCCCGAGCGCCGCCAGGTTCGCGCCTCGGTAGAACGCGATGACCGGCTCGAGCTTCCCGCGCGCCGCCTCGAATCCGGGCGCGCGGCTCATCTCATCGAGCCGCCGGAAGGTCTCGAGGGAGGCCTCGTAGGTCCCCCTCTTGAACTCAGCCTTCCCTTTCTGGAACAGATCGTTGAGCGGTCCCTGCGCCGACGCGCTCGTGGCGAGAAGCAGACCGGCGAAGCTCACCACGCGTATCGGGAACCGCCAGAACCACCCGGAGAAGGTCCGTCTCATCGCACCTTTTCAAGTGTAACTCATGGCAGGGGGCCTTCAGTCGACGAGGTGAGTCGCCTCGCCCGCGTCAGCTTCTAGTTCATTCAGGAGCGTTTGCTCCAGGGGGCCCTCCGGGGCCCCCTTTTTCTTTTGGGCGGCCCCGCCCGTCTTCCTCAGGCCAGTAGAATCCCCTTCGGTGTTTCATTCTTCGGTGAGCGTGCCGCGAAAGGTCTCCGTCGTCGTGCCGGTGTACAACGAGGAGGCGAACCTCCCGGCCCTCCTCCCACGCCTCCTGTCCGTCCTCGCGGGCCTGGGCCGGCCGTACGAGGTCGTCTTCGCGGACGACGGCTCGCGCGACCGCTCGCTCGTGATCCTCAAGAAGGCCGCGGCGGAGAATCCCGGCGTCGTGAAGGTGGTCGAGCTGGTGCGGAACGCGGGGCAGCACATGGCCATCCTGGCGGGATTCACGGCGACGGACGGCGAGTACGTCGTCACGCTCGACGCCGATCTCCAGAATCCGCCCGAGGAGATCCCGAAGCTCGTCCTCGCGATGGACGAAGGTCACGACGTCGTCGGGACGATCCGCCAGGACCGGCGGGACACGGTCTTCCGGCGCGCCGCGTCGCGCCTCGTGAACCGCACGACGGCCGTGATCACCGGCATGCGCCTGAACGACTACGGCTGCATGCTGCGCGGCTACCACCGGGACGTCGTGGACGTCATGTCGGCCTCGGACGAGGCTGCGACGTTTCTTCCGGCGCTCGCCCAGCAATACGCGCGGCGGCCGATCGAAATTCCCGTGGCCCACGCGGAGCGCACGGCCGGCGAGTCGAAGTATTCTCTGTACAAGCTCGTGCGCCTCAACTTCGACCTCATGACCGGCTTCTCCGTCGTGCCGCTGCAGCTCTTTACGCTCTTCGGCTTCGTCACGGCCCTTTCGGGCTTCGGGTTCGGCGTCTTCCTCCTTGTGCGCCGGCTCGTCGGGGGCGCCGAGGCGGAGGGCGTCTTCACGCTCTTTGCGCTCGCCTTCGTCGTCATGGGCGTCCTCATGGCCGGGATCGGCATCGTGGGCGAATACGTGGGCCGCATCTACCAGCAGGTGCGCGGGCGCCCGCGTTTCCTGATCCGGAAAGTGTGGGGGGCCTGATGGGTGGAATCGCTCGAGGGGAAAGCTGATGGGCGGAATCGTCGTCTGTGCTTATTCCGACGTCGGGTACAAGTGTCTGAAGACGCTCTTCGACGCCGGCGAGAGCGTGCGCGTCGTCTACACGCACGACGACGTACCGGGCGAGGAGCGCTGGTTCGACTCCGTGGCCGAGCTGGCGCGCACGAACGGCATCGAGCCGCGGCGCGTGGCCGACCTGAACGACCCGCTCGACGAAAAGAGCATCCGCGCCGTGGCACCCGACTTTCTTTTTTCTTTCTACTTCCGGGCAATGATCCCGGGGCGCATCCTGGCGCTCGCGCGGCGCGGGGCGCTCAA
Source organism: Thermoanaerobaculia bacterium (assembly GCA_963821225.1). Classification (GTDB taxonomy): domain Bacteria; phylum Acidobacteriota; class Thermoanaerobaculia; order UBA5066; family UBA5066; genus Fen-183. The sequence goes on along the minus strand of CAWGCY010000007.1, from coordinate 422,422 downwards.
CATGCATGGGTCGCTCCTGCCGGCCTTCCGGGGCCGCTCGCCGGTGAACTGGGCCATTCTCAAGGGCGCGACGGAGACGGGCGCCTCGCTCCATTACATGACCGAGAAGCCGGACGCCGGCGACCTCGTGGATCAGGAGCGCGTCCCGATCGGACCCGAGGACGATGCCCTGGCCGTGTCGCGCCGGGTGGCGGACGCGGCCGCGCTGGTTCTCGCGAGGTCGCTCCCTCACCTCAAGGTGGGCGATGCCCCGCGCATCCCGCTCGACCTCTCGAAGGGATCCTACTTCGGCGGCCGCAAGCCCGAGGACGGCCTTATCGACTGGACGCACTCCGCGAAGGAGGTCTACGACCTCGTGCGCGCCGTCACGAAGCCCTGGCCCGGCGCCTTCACGGACGTCTTCGGAAAGAAAGTCACGATCTGGAAGACGCGCCTCTCGCCCCACGGCGGACACGACGTGTTCCCGGGAAAGGTCGAGCTGACGGAGCGTTCCGTGATCGTCTTCGCGGGGGACGACCGCACGGTCGAAATCCTGGCGGCCCGGCCCGAAGGCGGACCGGATCTCGACGCGGCGGGATTCCACTCCTGGCTCCTGAGCAGCGTCTGACCCCGGCCGGGCCCGCAGGTAGACTGGTTCGATGAAATCTCGAAGGGGAGACGCATGAGAGTCCTGATCCTCGGCGTCAACGGCTTCATCGGGAACGCCCTCACGCGCCGCATCCTCACGGGCACGGACTGGGAGGTTTTCGGCCTCGACGTGGGAAGCGACCGCATCGAGGAGTTCCTGCCCGACAAGAGGTTCCGCTTCCTCGAAGGTGACATCGCGATCAACCGTGAGTGGATCGAGTACCACGTCAAGAAGGCCGACGTCGTGCTGCCGCTCGTCGCGATCGCGACTCCCGCGGCCTACGTGAAGAACCCGCTCGCCGTCTTCGAGCTGGACTTCGAGGAGAACCTCCGGATCATCAAGATGGCCGGGAAGTACGGAAAACGCGTCGTCTTCCCGTCCACGTCCGAGGTCTACGGAATGTGCCCGGACAAGGAGTTCGACGAGGACCGCTCGCCGCTCGTCTACGGCCCCATCGCGAAGCCCCGCTGGATCTACTCGGCTTCCAAGCAGCTTCTCGACCGCGTCATCGCGGCGATGGGCACCGCGCAGGGGCTGAAGTACACACTCTTCCGGCCGTTCAACTGGTACGGACCGCACCTCGACAACGTAGACGCGCCGAAGGAAGGCTCGAGCCGCGTCCTCACGCAGTTCCTGCACAACATCCTGTACGGCGTGCCGATCAAGCTCGTGGACGGAGGCGCGCAGCGCCGGTGCTTCACGTACATCGAGGACGGCATCGACGGCCTCATGACGATCCTCGAGAACCCCAGGGGAAAGGCCGACAGCCAGATCTTCAACCTCGGGAACCCTCATGCCGACCTGTCCATCGAGCAGCTCGCGCACGCCCTGATCGAAGCCGTGGCGGCGTATCCGAAGTTCGCGCGGGCCGCGAGGAGGACGAAGATCGTGAAAGTCTCGTCGCGGCAGTACTACGGCGAGGGCTATCAGGACATCACGACACGCGTGCCCTCCGTGGCGAAGGCGAAGAGGCTCCTCGGATGGACTCCGAAGACGGACTTCTCGACGGGCCTCAAGAAGACGCTCGACTTCTACCTCAAAGGCCGCAAGCCTCCCGTCGTTTGAAAAAGCTCGTCCTCAAGGTCGACGTCGACACGTACCGCGGGACGCTCGAGGGCGTGCCGAGACTCGTCGACCTCTTCCAAAGGCACGGCGTCAAGGCGACGTTCTTCTTCTCGCTCGGTCCCGACACGAGCGGCAAGGCGGTCAAGCGCGTCTTCCGGAAGGGCTTCATCCGGAAGGTCCTCTCGGCCAGCCCGGTGGCGTCCTACGGCCTTCGCACGATGCTCTACGGGACGCTTCTGCCCGCGCCCGACATCGGCGGCCGCAAGGAGACCGTCCAACGGATGCGCGAGGCCGCGGCCGCAGGACATGCGGTGGGCATCCACGCGTGGGACCACGTCGACTGGCACGACCGCCTGCCGAAGATGGCGAGGGTCGAGATCGAGGAGGTCGTCGCGAAAGAGCACGCGCGCTTTCTCGAGATCTTCGGGAGGGCTGCGACGCTGCAGGCCGCACCGGGCTGGACCGCGACGCCGCTTTCCGTCGAGGTGCAGGAAGCGCACGGCGTCGTGGCGACCTCGGACACGCGCGGAGGCGAGCCGTTCTTCCCAGTTCGGGCGGACGGGACACCCTCGAAAGTCCTGGAGATTCCCTCGACTCTGCCGACGCTGGATGAGCTATTGGCCCTCTCGTTGCCGGGGGCCGGGACGCAGATCGAAAGGGCCTGCGAATTTCTTAGAAGGGGAATGAGGGAGGGAGCGCCGGCCGGAAGCGGCGCAGCGGGAGCGGCGGCGGCGCGAGCGCCGGGACAGGCCGTGGATCGAGCCGCCTTTGAGGTTCATTCGATCCACACGGAGATCGAAGGCGGCGCCGTTTTTTTCGCGCCGTTCGCCGACTTGCTCGCGGCGTGGAAGAGCGACGGGGTCGAATTTCTTACCTTCGAAGAAATTTGCAGAACGCTTCTGCCTGCGCAGACGCTTGCACGAAGCGAGAGGGACAAAGTCGCATCGCCGCCCGCACGAAGCGCACGGGAGCAAATCTCGATTCCCGTCAAGCGCCTCACGTTCACGATGCTCCCGGGCCGCGCGCTGCCGGTCGCGACGGGAATGGGATGATCTCTGCATGAAGAGCCTGCAGGAGACCTACGCCCCCGAGAACCGTTGCTTCGGATGCGGCCCCGCAAACGAGAAGGGGCTGCGCATCCGGAGCTTCCTCGAGGGAGACGAGTTTGTCGCGACCTGGAAGGCGGAGCCTCATCACCTCGCTTTCGAGGGCATCGTGAACGGGGGCATCATCGGAGCCCTTCTCGATTGCCACAGCAACTGGGCCGCGACGTATCACCTCATGAAGGAAGCCGGCGCTGCCTCGCCGCCGTTCACGGTCACGGCGGACTTCCACGTGCGCTTGAAGAGGCCCACGCCCATCGAGGAGCCCCTCCACCTGAAGGCGCGCGTCGTCGAATCCTCCGGCGACCGGGCGGTCGTGGACGCGGAGCTCGAGGCGGGCGGGAAGGTGACGGCGACGTGCCGGGGCACCTTCGTGGCCGTGCGCGAGGGTCACCCCGCGTTCCGGCGCTGGTAGCCGGATTCCGCGTCAGGGCGCGAGATCCACGACGACCCGCGCGGAGCCGGCCGGAACCGGCACGCCGATGAGATGGAGATCGGCGGTGAGAAGGGTCACGGGGCGCCCGTTCACGCTCGCGGCGGCGCGCGGCGTGAAACTGCGGTCCACGTGGAGGACCGCGGGACGCGCCCCCGACGTTTCGATCACGAGACGGTCCGGCCCGTTCTCGAGGACGCGGGCCGCGGCCGAAGGATCGCACTCCGAGGAGGCGAGCGCCGCGGCCTCCTTCCCGTGGACGACCACGTCGGTCTCCGGGTCGAAGTCCTCGCGCTCGAAGGCCGCCACGGTCTCGCTGATCGACCCGGCCGGCACGACGCGGCTCGAGCGTCTCACGCCCGCGAGCGGCGCCGTGAGCTTCCAGAGAGTCACGGGCACGCCCACGGACGCTTCGACGAGAACGGGCGCGAGACCCGGAGTTCCGGCCGGGACGTCCGACGCGATGACGGACGTCACGGCCGCCGCCCGCAGCCACTTCACGCGCCTTTCCCAGCTTCTCTGGCGAAGGACGTCGAAGGCGTAGCGCGTGAGAATCGTGTAGCTGCCGTCGGGGTCGGGGTCCCAGGCGTACGCGAGGCCGAAAGGCGCGCCGGAGAGCGCCCATCCCTGCCGCACCTGCGCCGTGACGAGATCGAGAAGGTCGTCGCGCTCGATCCGTCCCGCGGGACCGCGGCGCACGGCGTCGAAGTCCTTCGACGCCCGCTCGAAGACGCGACCTCCGAGCGCGGCGGCACGCTCGACGAGGGGTGAAGGGGACTCGTAAAGGGAGGACGGAACGCGCGGAATCGTGAGCGGGGCACCGGCGAGGAGCGAGAGCGCGGTCGCGCCGAGCAGGATGAGGCCGCCGCGCGCGTCGCCGGCCCCGCGCATGAGGAGGAGCGCGACGAGGAGGAGCCCCGCGCCGGCGAGCGCGGCCTGACCCGGCAGCCGGTGCACGATCGGGGCGAGGACGACGTGCGGGTCCGATCTCCACGCCGGATCCCAGCCGGAAAGAAGCAGCCTCTCGACGCGGCCGGGCGCGAGCCGTCCCGCGATCGCGAGGACCGCAAGGAGGCCGCCGAGCGCGAGGAGAACGCCTGCCGCGCGCCGCCGGTAGCGGGGCAGGGCGCCTTCCACGAGGAGCCGGTCCGCGCCGCGCGCCGCGAGGACCGCCAACGCGAGCGTAAAGGGAAGGAGAGCCTTGACGGGATAGCGCAGCACGTGGGCGGCGGGCACGGCGTCGTAGAGGGCGCGCATGCCCGGAACCCACGGAGCGGCGGACGCCGCGAGCGCGAGGGCGGCGACGACGATCCAGAAGCGCCCTTCGCCCCGGCGCGCGGAGACGACGAAGACGATCGCGAGCGCGAACGGGACGACTCCGAAGGAGAGCGAGGCGTGGTACGGCGGATTCCCCTGCGTCACCGCGAAGCCCCAGAACGCTCCCGAGACGATTCGGCTGGGATCGCCGAACAGGAGAGGGAACGGCGTCTCGAGGAAGCGCAGCGGGTGAAAGCCGACCGCGGCGAATTCGTTCCACGAGAATCCGCGCAAGCGGCGCGCCGCGAAGCTCGATGCGCGCGCGACCTCGAGGAGCCACGGCGAGACGAGAAGGGCTGCGCCGAATCCTCCGCCAAGAAGCGCGAGAAGGCCGCGTCGGCGATCCTCGGCCGGCCCGCGGAGCGCCAGGGCGAAAGCGAGGAGGAGCGCGAGGGCCCCGAGCGCCGGCTCGCCTCCGAGGACGAGAAGCGCCGAGGAGACGAGCGCGAGTCCGGCCGCGCGGACGAGGCCCGGACGTCCCGCCGCCGTCCGTGCCCTTGCGACGGCGAAAAGCAGCCACGGCATCCACGCGATCGTCGTCGTCGCGTTCAGGAATGCCGCCGACGACAGGACGTAACCCGAGAGGCCGAAGGCGAGTGCGCCGGTCAGCGCCGCCTCTCTCGAGCGGACCTCGGTGCCGAGGAAGAGGAACGCTCCGAGCAGGGAGAGCCCGAGGTGGACGAGGAGCTGGAGGCCGAAAAAGCGGGGGCTGACCGGAAAGGGATACGCGAGGAGGAGGTTCGGATTTCCCCGATACGCCTGCCCGAATGACGCGTAGGGATCGAGGCGCGCTCCGTCGAGGCGGGCGGCGAGCGCCCGGGCGGGCCTCTGCGTGGTCGCGATGTCGCGGTAAGCGGGTGTCGTCCGGCCCGAGAGGAGGTCCGCGTGGGAAAAGGCGGCGCCAAAGACGAGGAGCGCCGCCACGAGGGCGGTCGGGCCAAAGGGCGCGCGCCAGTCGCTCACCGGAAGATCGGGTCGTTCCGCCATCCCCACTTGACGGCCTTGAACCGGGCCATGACGCCGAGGATCGAGAGGCCGTAGATGCACGAGTTCCAGAAGTCGATCTGCGAGGCCTCGTCGAAGTAGCGCGTCACGATCGGGACTTCGCGGATGCGCATGTTCTTCCAAATACCTGCGGCGATGATCTCCGTGTCGAAGACGAAGCCGTCCGAGAAGGCCTCGAGGTTCACGCTCTCGAGATAGCGGCGCGAATAGGCGCGGAGGCCCGAGTGGTACTCGGTGAGGTAGAGGTAGAACGTGGCGTTCTCGACGGCCGTCAGGAAGATGTTCGCGAGGTACTTCCACTTCGGCATCCCGCCTTCGAGCGGACGCCCCCCGAGCATCCGGCTGCCGAACATCGCATCTTCCTCGCCGCGGGCGATGGGGCCGATCAGCTCGGGGAGGACCGAGGCGTCGTACTGGTGGTCGGGGTGCACCATGACGCAGATGTCCGCGCCGCGTTGGAGCGCGGTCGCGTAGCACGTCTTCTGGTTCGCCCCGTAGCCGCGGTTCTCGACGTGCGTCACGACGTGAAGACCCGGAATCGCGCGCGCGACCTCGACCGTGCGGTCCTTGGAGGCGTCGTCCACGAGGATGATGTCGTCGACCCAGTCCTTCGGGATCTCGTTCCAGGCCAGGTGCAGAGTCTTCTCCGCGTTGTACGCGGGCATCACGACGGCCACCCGCTTTCCTTGAGTCGGCATTTCCTCGGGATTCTAGGGTGCCGTCGCCTCGAGCACGCGAAAGACCCGGAAACGCGGCTGGAAGCTTCCGTCGGCGCGGCGCGTGCCGGTCCGTGAGTCGAGGACGCGCTCGAGGAACGGCGCCGGGCTCGAGGCATCCGACTCGTGCACTCGACGCGCGAACATCCTCGCGGTCGGCGTAGGCGGGCGGCCCGCGGCTTCCGCGTAGGCGGGAAGCAGCGGCGTGAGATCCGTGGTGACGAGATACCGGCACTTCGCCGCCGACAGGATCGCGAGCGCTTCGGCGTCGTCCGTCGCCGTGAACAGGCGGCACTGCCGGCGCCAGCCGTAGACGAACGGATCGGCTGCGGACGGCCGCCCGACGATCGCCGTCACGAAGTGCCCGGCGGACCAGGGCGGCATGACGCCCGGGATAGCGCCAGGGGCCGGCGGCGGCACGACTGACGGATCCACCGGAGGCGGATCGAGCGCGCGAAGCCGCGCGAAGAGGTCGAGGACGTCATATCCCGGCCCATCTGCAAACGTCATCGCCCGCGCGAGATAGGGGGCGCCCGGGATGACGACGAGGCACACGGCGAGAACGATCGGAAGGACGGTCCTCGCGCGCCGAGGGAGCCGGTGAGGTGCGAGCCGCGCGAGGAGCTCGGCGAGCGCGAGCGCCGCGAAGATCGCCAGGTAATAGACGTTGCGCTGCTGAAAGAGGGCCATCGCGAACACGGCCGCCGCGAAGAAGGCGAGGAGGAGGCGCGTCGCGACCCGAGGCCGGAGCGGTCGCCGGAGCGCGGGTCCGAGCCACAGGAGCGCCGCGACCGGCACGAGCAGCCAGCCGGGAGAGACCTCGCGCACCGCGCGCTCGAAGGAGCTCCACCCGGTGACGAGCGGCTGGCACTCGGCGACGAGGCGCAGGAACTCGGGCGGGTAGGAGAGGAAGCCGCCTTGAGCGAAGTCGTTTGCCCGCTCGCCTGCTCCACCTTTGAAGACGTACGCCCCACCGTGAAAGACCGACTCGAGGGTGCGCCGCGCGTCGGGGAGCACGACGGCGAGACCGAGAGCGGTGAGAATCCCCCAGAGCGCGCGCCGCCGCGCCGTGGGCGCGCGCCAGGCCGCCAGAGCGAGAAGCGGGACCGTGGCGCCCGCGAGGAGCAGGGGCTGGAACCACCCGAAGGAGACGAACGAAAAGGGCACGGGTTCGGCCGGAAGTGTGACTGCGGCGCCGAGGGCGACGAGCCCCGTCGTCACGAGGCCCGCCACGGCGGCGGCCTCGCCGAGCGCGAGCGCGGCCCACAGGAACGAAAGGCCGGCCACGAACACGGCCCCCTGCCAGGTCAGGACGGCGAGAGCGATCGCGGCGCCAAAGGCGGCCGCGCGCGCAAATCGCGCGTCGCCGGGCACGGAGGCGGCCCACGCACCGGCCGCGAGGACGAGAGCTAGGTTCAAAGCCTCGGCTACGTGATGGTCGAAATGGCCGAAGCCGCCCCAGAGCACCGCGGCGGGGAGCGCGACATAGGCGGCGGTTGCGATTCGCGCGCGCCGCCGGCCGAAGGCCCGCCGCGCCACGGCGAAGAGGGGCAGGATCTGGAGGGCGCCGAGGAGCGCGGGAAGAGTCGCTGCGACCCTCAAGACCTCTTCCGTCGTCGCCCCGCGCCCGAAGAGAACGCGCGCGGCGCCGCCCGCGACGAGGTCGAGCGCCGGCGGCCAGATGAAGACGCCTCCGTCCGGATGGTTCAGGTACGGATCGCGATAGGGGACTCGCGGGAAGTTCCGAGCGACCGAGACGGTCCGCCTGAGGTGCCCGTAGCAGTCAGGCGAGAGGAGACGCCAGCCGCGGGAGGTCGCGGCCGGGAACGGCGCGAGCCGAAGCGCGAGAGCCGCGAGGAACATGAGACCCACGAACCGCCCGTCCCGCGAGAGTCCTCCGGAGCGCGCGCTCACCCCGAAGAGCGTAGCAGGGGTCGGGCGCTCTCCCCCCTACAATCGCCTGATGGTCGAGGGTCGCCGGGTGAGATTCTGGGCCGCCGTGCTCTTTCTCGCCTCCGCTGGCTCGGCGCTCGTCTTCGACCACACCCGCCTCGACAGCCCCACGATGGACGAACCGTTCCACGCCTTGTCTGCGGCCGAATACGCGATCGCGGGCACGTACTACGCGAATCTCGAGCACCCGCCGCTCGTGAAGCTCCTGTCGGGCTTCGCGATCCGGGCGGCCGGGGGGCGCGCGCCGAAGATGGACGTCCCGTTCTCCATGGCCTCTGCCGAGCAGCCCAGGCCCTTCAGCTTCAACTCGCCCCTGCGTCCCCAGACGCTGTTCGCCGTCGCACGCGCGCCGGTTCTTGCGCTGTTCTTCCTTCTCGTCGTCGCCACCGGCTGGGCCGTGCGGACGTGGGCCGGCGACCTCGCTGGAATTCTCGCGGCCTCGCTGGTCGCCTTCGAGCCGAATCTCCTCGCGCACGCGGGCGTCGTGCACACCGACCTCGCGGCCGCGCTCGGTTTCTTCGGCACGCTCGTCCTCGCCGTCAACGCCCTCGGGCGCCGGTCGCTCGGCCTCTGGGCGGCCACGGGAGCGGCTCTCGGCGCGAGCCTCGCCGCGAAGTTCTCCTGCGTCCTCCTCGTGCCCATGGTCGCGCTCCTCGCGCTGGCCGGGCTCTTCCGCGAGCGCCGCGCCGCCGCTCGCGAAGGTCGTCGTCCGGATCTCCTCGAGCTTCGCGGCCTTCTGCTTGCCGGTGCGACCTCTCTCGCGGTGCTCCTCGGAAGCTACGCGATCGCCATGCGGCACATGAGCGGCCCCGAGGCCGTCACGGCCGTGCGGCTTTTCCTCAACTCTCGAAAGGCTCCGGAGGCGACCACCGATCGGATCGTCGCGATCTCGCGGCTCAACAAGGAGGCCGGGCACTATGCCGCGGGTCTCGCGGGGATCGCCGTCCAGAACCGGACGGGCGGCGGCGTCAACACCCTCCACGGGAGACTTTCCGTGGACGGGTTCTGGGAGTACTTCTTCGTCGCCTTCGCGGTGAAGAGCACGCTCGCCACGCTCCTCGTCCTCGGAATCGCGTGCGCGGTGGGCGCTCTCAAGAAAGTCCGGCCCGATCTCGTCCTTCTCACGCTCGTCCTGCCGCCGGCCTATCTGTTCCTGACCGGCATGGCGACGTCGTACAACATCGGGATCCGCCACATGCTGCCTGTCTACCCGCTGCTCCTTTCGGCGGCCGTACTCGTCCTCTTCCGGTCTCTTTCCGCGCGCGTCGCGGCCGGCGTTCTCGCCGCTCTCGCCACGATGCAGCTCGTCGAGACCCTGCACGTCCATCCCCACGAGCTGTCCTTCTTCAACGCGGCCGCCGGGGGACCCGCGAACGGCGCGGCGTGGCTCAACGACTCGAATCTCGACTGGGGCCAGGACCTCGAGCGTCTCGCGCGGCGGCTCGAGGCGCGCGGAGAGGAAGGGCGCACGACGATTGCGTATTTCGGCGGCGGCGACGTGCCGTACTACGCGCCGAAGGCGACCGTGTTCATCCCGTCCCGGACGCCCTTTCGGCCGGGCCTCTGGGCGGTCTCCTCGTTCCTGATGTGCTGCGGGCCGGAGACGATGGCCTTCCACGGCGATCCGGCCGCCGCCGTCGGCTACCAGCAGCTTCGCCGCGAGATTTCCGCGCGCGGAACGCCTGTGGGACGCGTGGGATACTCCATCGGCCTTTACGAGCTGAGAGACAAGAGCCCATGAAGCTGTCGATCGTGATGCCGGCGTACAACGAGCGCCGGACCATCCGCGAGATCCTCTCACGCGTCCTCGCCGTCGACCTCGGAGACCTCGATCGCGAGATCGTGATCGTAGACGACGGCTCCCAGGACGGCACGCGGGAGATCCTCAAGGAGCTCGACGGCAAGGACGGCGTCCGCGTCCTGCTGCAGCCGCGCAACATGGGGAAGGGAGCGGCCGTCTGGGCCGGTATGCGCGCCTCGACCGGCGATCTCGTCGTCATTCAGGACGCCGACCTCGAGTACGACCCGGAAGAGTACCGCGTCCTGCTCGGGCCCGTTCTCGCGGGCAAGGCCGACATCGTGTACGGATCCCGCTTCCTCGGCAGCCCCCACGGGCACCGCGTCCTGTATTTCTGGCACACCGTCGGCAACCGCCTCCTCACGCTCATGTCGAACTTCTTCACGGATCTGAACCTGTCCGACATGGAGACCTGCTACAAGCTCATGACCCGGGGCGTCGTGGACCGGCTGGACCTCAAGTCGCAGCGCTTCGGCATCGAGCCCGAGATCACGTGCAAGGTGGCACGCATGCGCGCCCGGATCTTCGAAGTCCCCATCTCGTACAGCGGGCGTACCTACGAGGAAGGCAAGAAGATCGGCGCGAAGGACGCTTTCCAGGCCGTCTGGACGATTCTCAAGTTCTTCCGCTGGGAGGCGCCCGACAGCGACGTCGGGGCGATCACCCTGCGTCGGATGGGAGAGCTCTCGGTCTACAACCGGTGGCTTCACGACCGGGTCGAGTCCTGGCTCGGGAGGCGCATCCTCGAGGTCGGTTCGGGTGTGGGGAACCAGACTCGCTTCTTCGCGGATAGAGAGCGCGTCGTCGCATCGGACATCGAGCCGCATTACGTGCGGGAGCTCCGCACGCGGTTCGAGAAACAGGGGAACATCCGCGTCGCGTCGTTCCGGTTCCCGCTCACCCCCGAGGATCGCGCCGACCTCGAGCAGGAGCGGATCGACTCGATCGTCTGCATGAACGTGCTCGAGCACATCGAAGATGACGCGGGCACGCTCGTGGACTTCAACCGCGTCCTCCGGCCGGGAGGGCACCTCGCCCTCGTCGTGCCCGCGATGCCCGCGCTCTACGGCTCGCTCGACGAGAACCTGCGACACTACCGCCGCTACGAGAAGGGTGCTCTCGCGACTCTCGTCGTGCGAGCGGGCTTCGCGGTGGAATCGGTCCGGTACCTGAACCGGCCCGGCGTCCTGGGCTGGTGGTTGAACTCGCGCGTTCTCAAGCGACGTGTCCTTCCCAAGCGACAGTTGGGCGCCTTCAAATGGATCATGCCGCTGCTCAAGACAGAGGAGAAGACGGAGCCGTCGTTCGGGATGTCGCTCCTGGTGCTGGCGCGGAAGCCCTGAGCGGCGTGAAGACAGAGGATCCGGACCGCTCTCGGCCGCGCGCAACGCACCTTGCACCTGTTCTCGCCGTCGTCTTCGGCGCCGCCGCTCTCCGTTTCGCGCCGTTCCTGGCCGGAGGCACGCTCTATAGGCGCGACGAGGGCTTCTTCTTCGTTCCGTGGAGGCTCGTCCTCGCAAGATTCCTCCGCTCGGGCGAGGCGCCGTTCTGGAACGAGTGGATGTCGGCGGGGCGAGCCTTCGCAGCCGACCCGAATGCCGCCGTCTTCTGGCCTCTGTCGCCGCTCCTCGTCGTCTTCTCGCCGACCGCCCTCGCGCTCGCGAACGTCTCTCTCGCCCTTCTCGTCTTCTTCGTCGCCCTCAGGCGTCTCGGGCTCACACCGGTTTCCAGCGGCGCCGGGACGCTCGCTCTTCTCTTTTCGGGCGTCTTCCAGTCGCTGTCCGTGTACGCGGGGATGTGCGCGGCCGCCGTTCCGCTCTCTCTCGCGCTTGCCGAAGCGCCACGCCTGGGCGAAAGCGACACGACCGGGCGCCGCCGCACCTGCGCTCTCGCCGCTCTCGCCTTCGGCCTTTCGGCGCTCGGAGGCGAGCCTGCGGTGACGCTCATGGGCGCCGCGGCCTTCGTCGCCGTCGCGATCGGGGCGGGGAAGAGATCGCGCGCGCGCGCGGGCGCCGGCGCGCTCTCGGCGCTCGTTCTCGGGGCGGGGCTCGCGGCGATTCAGATTCTTCCCGCGGCCCTCGAAGTCGCTCGGTCCGCCCGGGGCGCCGGCATGCGGCCCGAGCACGGCGCTCTCTTCTGGTCCGTGCGTCCGGCGCGGGTCCTCACTCTCCTGGAACCCCGGCTCACGGGAGATCCGGCCGGCAACGCGGCCGCGTTCTGGGGATCGGCGACGTTCGACGCGGGGAGCCCGTATTTCGAGGATCTCGCGCTCGGCCTCGTCCCCCTCGTTTTCGCGGCTGCCGCGTGGCGCGACCGCCGTGGGCGCGCGACGCTGCTCCTCGCGTTCGCCGGAATCGCTCTGTCCTTCGGGAGGTTCCTCCCCGGGTACTCGTTCCTCGCGGAAGGCCTTCCGATCGTTCGATACCCGGAGAAGTGGTGGCTGCTCGTGACGTTCGCGCTCGCGGCGGCGGCGGCGGTGGGGGTGGAGGCCGTCTTCTTCGGTGAGGCCGAGGTCAAGGCGCGGGCGCGAAGTATCTTGCTGAAGACGGCGGTGGGAATGGCTCTCGTCTGTGGCGCGCTTCTCGCGATGGCAGTCGGCGCTGAAGATCTTCTTAGAAAAGGAATATGGGCGGCTGGCCTTGGCGCTGGCGAAACTTCAGGCGCGGCCGTGGCCCGTGCTCTTCGTCCTCCGCTCGTTCTAGGAACTCTTAGTCTTGCTCTCGTTGCTGCGGTCACGTGGCTCGTCGCGCGCGGCCGGCCGCCCGCCTCTCTCTTCACCATCGGAGAAAGGCGCCGATACCCGTTGCTACTCGGCAGCACGGTCGCACTTCTGTTTCTCACCGATGCCGCCCGGCGCGTCGCGGGGACGTGCCCCGCGGGGCCGCCCGACCTCTACCGCCGCGCGACGCCCGAGGTGGCGCTCGTCGCGAAGGAGGCCGGGCTCGGACGGTTCTACGACGACGGCGCGGATGACGCCGCGACCGTCGCGCGACGGACGCGTGAGGCAGGTGGTCTCGACCTGTTGCGTCCCGCCACGGGTGTGGTCTTCGGCATCCGTTACGCGGGGGAGAACGACGTGGATCGGATGACGCCTGCCGCTTCGGTGCGCTTCGCCCGGGAGACCGCGGGCCTCGGCTGGGGCGAGGAGAAGATCGCGCGCTTGCGCCGGCTCGGGGTCGTGGTCGTCCGGACGCCCGCACCGCCGCCCGATCCGGTCGGCGTGATCGAGATCGCGCGCTTCGGCGGGGATCGGATCGTACGCGTCGAAAGACCGCGCGAGGAGTTCACGCTCCTGCCCGCGGGGGGCGGACGCGTAACCGTGCGGGAACGCGGCGCGAACCACGCGCGTCTCGAGGTCCACGTCGCTCTGCCCGTGGCGGTCCTCGCCGTCTCGCGGACGTTCGACCCGAACTGGCGGGCCCGCCTCGACGGGAAAGAGCTAGCGCTTCGTCCCATGGACGGGTTCCTGACGGCCGTGGACGTGCCGAAGGGAAGCCACGAGATCGTGCTTCGGTACGAGAACTCCGCCTTCGTCGGCGGGGGAGCGCTGTCCCTTGCCTCGCTCCTGGCCGTCGCTCTTCTCGCGCGGCCGTCGAGCCGCCGATGAGGAATCGACTTCGCGCTCACCTGCCGCTCGCCGGGGCGATCCTTCTCGCGCTCCTGCCGTTCCGCGAGTTCCTGAGCTCCGACGTGCCCGTGGGCCGCGACCTTCTCTTCTACTTCTTTCCGCTGAAGGCTCACCTCGCCGAGGCGGTGGCGCGCGGAGAGCTGCCGTGGGTGGATCGTTTTCGATGGGGAGGGTCGCCTCTGCTCGGCGCGCCCTCAGCGGCGCCCTTCGACCCGTCGAATTTTCTCTTCGTGCTCCTGCCGCTCGGCACGGCGATGAAGGCGTGGATCCTTCTCCACCTCGCCGTGGCCCTGGCGGGATTCGCCGCGTTCGCGCGGCGTCTCGGACTCGAGCGCGCGCCGGCGGCCGTGGCCGGCCTCGTGTTCGCGCTGGCGGGCACGACGGTGTCACTCGCGGCTTTTCCGCCCACGCTGTCAGCCTTGTCGATCCTTCCGTGGTTCGCGGCGTTCGCCTTCGACCTCGTGAAAGCGCCGGGAAGACGCGCGATGGCTTCTGTGGCCGCAGCGGCCGCTCTGATTCTCCTGGCGACGGCGCCCGAATTCGCGTTCTACGCGACACTCGTGGCACTCGCCGTCGTCTTCTCGGCGCAAGGCGTTGAAGGCGGGACGTGGCGGCAAAAAGTGCGACCCCTGGCTCTCCTCGCGGCGAGCGCGCTTCTGGCTGCCGGCCTCGCCGCGATCTCGCTCCTCCCGGGAGCTGCTACGGCCGTGCGCAGTGTCCGGTCGCCGGGGGGCGGCATGGACTCTCGAGCCGCGGCCACGAAGCCGCTCGTGATGGCGCGGCTTCCGGAGCTTCTCGTCGACGGGGTGGTCGCGGACTGGACGATCGTGGCGTCCGCTCCGCGCGTGCCGGATTACCCGTATCTCCCCTCCCTGACCCCGGGTCGCGTCGCGTGGGTCCTCGTCCTCGCCGGGCTCTTTCGAAAGGGTGCGGGACGGGTCGCAGCCGCGGGGCTCGCGCTCTTCGGAACTCTTCTCGCGCTCGGCGATGCAACACCGGTCTTCGGCCTCGCGGTGGGTGCGCTCCCGCCGCTCGGGTGGATCCGGTACCCGGAAAGGCACATGATTGTCGCGAGCTTCGGCCTCGCCTGGCTCGCCGCCCTCGGGCTCTCCCGACTCGTTCTGGCCATCTCGCCGCGCGCCCGGAAGGCCGTCCTGCCGCTCCTCGCGCTCGCCGTTTTCCTGGACCGGGAAGAGATGGCGCGTCGCCTTTCCCCGGTCCAGGACGCGGCCGTGCTGACGCAGCGGCCACCGCTGCTCGCGGAGCTTCCTGAGGTCACCCGCGACGCGCCGCCACCGCGCCTTTTCTTCAACGACGCCTACCAGCCTGCTCCGGTCTACGACACGCGCGACATCGGGGCCGCGAGCCGGGTCGGGCGCGAGACTCTCCTCCCCGCGTACGCATCGCTCTTCGGCATCGGCTATCAATTCGAGGTCGACTACGACCTGTCGCTTTCGGCCGAGGCGTACGAGTGGACGCGACTTCTGTCGAAGGCCGTGCCGAGGACGCCGTCCCTGGCTCAGCGCTTCATTCGCGGGGCGGGCGTGTCGGCGATCGTCAGGAGCGACCCGGGGAAGGACGGACGCTATCGCCCCCGTCTCGTGCGGATCGGGAACGCGCTCCCGCCGTACCGGTTCGCGACGCGCGTCGTCGCGTCCGCAGACGCCCGCTCGGTCTTGGCGCGGTTCCTCGAGGACGGCTTTTCCGCCGACACGGCCTACGTCGATGCCGCGTTGCCGGGCGTTCCGGCCACACCCTCGGCGGGTCGGATCCTCTCCGCGGCCGACCGGCCTTCGGGCCTTTTCCTCGACGTCGAGGTCGACGGCCCGGCTCCGGGCTTCCTCATGCTTTACCGCCTCCGGGAAGCCGCGGAGGAAGCGACGCTCGACGGCCGTCGGATTCCGGTCTCGCAGGTGGCCTTCGGGTTCGCGGGGCTTCCAGTGCCGCCGGGGCGCCATGCTTTGCGATTGCGGCCCGAAACGCGCTGGGTGAAGATCGGTGCGTTGATCTCCGCTCTCACGGCGCTCACGCTCACCGCCATCCTTCTCGCGCCGCGGCGCCGCGTCGCATCGGAAAGCGCATGAGCCTTGGGCCGGCCGCCCGCCGCCGCCTCGCCTTGTACGGCGGCGCGGTGGTTTTCGCCGCTCTCGCGCTCTGGGCGATTCCGGCGCTCCTGTCGCGGCTGACAGGTCGCGTGGCGGTGCGCCGGACGGACGTCGAGGCCGACGCGGCGATGGAGACCGAGGCCGTGAAGCTCCTCAGGGAGTACGTGCGCATCGACACGTCGAATCCGCCCGGGCGCACGCGTGCCGCGATCGAGTTTCTCGCGCGGATCCTCGACTGCGAGGGGATTCCCGTGACGGTCACCGGCGCCGACCCCGAGCGCCCGATTCTCGTGGCGCGCCTCAAAGGCCGGACCTCCGTCGGAGCGCTCGCGCTTCACAACCACGCGGACGTCGTTCCGGCCGGCGATCCCGCGGCGTGGGAAAAGCCGCCGTTCGCGGCCGAGCGAGGCGAGGGCGGCGCGCGCGACCACCTCTACGGGCGGGGAACGCTCGACATGAAGGGGCAGACGGTCGCGAACGTTCTCGCGCTCGCGGCCCTCGTCCGCGGGGGCGTCGTTCCGCTCCGGGACATCGTTTTCGTCGTGGAGTCGGGGGAGGAATCCTACGACGACAGCCTCGGAATGGAGTGGCTGCTGAACCATCGTCCCGACCTCCTCGCGGGCGTGACGGACGTGTTCAACGAGGGCGGCGTCAACGAGGTCAAGCTCCAGCGAATCGAACGCTTCGGCATCGAGGTCATGCAGAAGGCGATCCTCTCGGTGGACGTCCTGTCGAAGGAGCGGAAGCCGCTCGAGGATTTTGGCGAGTTCCTGAGGTCCGAGGAGGAGAAAGCGCCGGTCCGCGTGGTGCCCGCCGTGCGAGATTTCCTGCGCTTCATCGCCCCCGGGCGCTCGGACGTCTGGGGCCGCCGCATGATGGGCGACGCCGAAAAGCTCGGCCCCGGGACGGAGTTCTGGCAATACGTTCCCGAGGTCTACCGCTCGCTTCTCAGGGACAGCATTTACGTGGGACCGATCGAGAAGGACGCGGGAGGGTTTTCCATGCGCGTGGTGAGGACGCTCCTGCCCGGGAGCCCGGTCGCCGCGGCCCGCACCGAGCTCGACGGCTGGCTTCGAGGCCGGAAGCTCGGCCTGCGCGTCATCCTCTCCACGAGGGACTGCGTCCCGAGCCCCACCGAGGGGCGTGCCTACCAGGCCGTGTCCGAAGTGTTCAGCCTGGATGCGGAGAGCGCCCCGGTCGGGCCTTACATTCTGAGCGGCCAGTACACGTCGTCGTCGGGGATCCGGGCGCACGGTCTTCGGGCCTACGGCGTCTCGCCGTTCGCCGTGAACTTCTACGACGCGCGGACGATCCACCACGGGAACGAGCGCATTTCCCTGCCGTTTTTCGTCGAAGGGGTCGAGCGGATGAGACGCATTCTTCTCGAATTCGCGACCGCGCCCTGAGCAGGCCGGCTGCTACACTCCGGAGCCCGAGGCCGCTGGCACGTTCCTCGCGTCATGGAGGCATCCCGTGCCGGCCCGGCCGGGCATCTCGTTCAGGAGTACCGATGAAAGTCTCGTACGTTGTTCTCGCGGGCCTTGCGCTCACGGCACTTTCGGCGGCCGCGCAGCTGCAGGTGCAGACGACGCAGGTCGGACCCACGCCCGGAGCGAACCCTCCCGGGACCGGCGCCCCGGCCCCGCGGCCCACGCCGCTGCCCTGTCCGGGTATGGCGGGGCTCGAGGTCGGCCAGACCCGCACGTTCTCGTTCGAACGCATGGCGCTCCACGAGCCGGCGAAAAAGACGGTCACGCGCGACCTCAAGGTCCTGCACACGCCGGAGGGACGCCCGTGGACGGTCGACGTCACGTACGCTTCGGACGCGCTCGACGCGAAAGTCGTAGCGCTTCACTACCTGCTCGACCCGCCGTCCGGCCTCTACGAGGGCATTCTCGAGCGGTATGGCAAGGGAACGCCCGTCGCGTCGGAACCGGGCGTGTCGTCGTGGGACGTTCCGTTCTGCATCGGAGCGTCGACGGGAGTACGCCTGCGTTACCGGATGGGCATGTCGGAAAAGCAGCGCCGCGTGGAGGAGCTTTGGGTGGAGCCCCTGACGGCGAAAAACACGACGGCAAAGAAGCGCTGACCGACGTTACCGCACGATGAGGCGCTCTCTCTCGGAGGAGGCCTTCTCGATACGTTGAGATTCGCCCTTTTCGCCGTGGCCGCGCTGGCTGTTTCACCGGCGCCTGCGCCTTCTCGATCTCCAGGGCTGACGGTCACGGCGTCCGCGAGACCACGGCAGGGCCGCATCGTCGCGATCACGCTCAAGAGCGAAAGCCCGCTCGACGAGGTCGTGCTCGTCGACGGTGAAATCCGCGTTCCGCTCGAGCGCGAGTCGGACGGCACCGTCTTTCGCGGCCTTTACGGGCTCGACCTCGCCGCGTCGACCGGGCTGCACCGCGTCTCCTTCGAGACGCCCGGCGGCGCGACGCCGCTCGCCTGGTCCTTTCGCGTGGACTCGGGTCGCTTCCGGACCCAGCGCCTCTCGGTCGATCCGCGCTACGTGGAGGCGCCGGAGGAGGAGCTCGAACGCGTGAAGGCCGACGAGGCGCGCGTCGCGGATGCGTACCGCCGCGGTTCGGCCGTCCGCCTCTGGACGTCGTTCGCGCGGCCTCTGGCGGCGCGCTCGACCGGCAATTTCGGTGCGCGGCGCGTCTATAACGGCGAGACGAAGAGCCGTCACGCGGGACTCGACCTCGCAGCGGCGGAAGGAACGCCGGTCGCGGCTGCGGCGGACGGACGCGTCGTCCTCGCGGGGGATCTCTACTTCAGCGGCGGCACGGTGCTCCTCGACCACGGAGCCGGCCTTTTCACGCAGTATTTCCACCTTTCGCGAATCGACGTGAAGGAGGGAGATACCGTCGCGAAGGGGGCTCGCCTCGGTGCGTCGGGACACACGGGACGCGTGACGGGCCCTCACCTGCACTGGGGCGCGAGGCTCCACGGGACGCGCGTGAATCCCGAGGACCTTCTCGCGCTCCCCGCCTGGCGCCTTCCGGGCGGGGAGTGAGTCAGCCGGCCTGGGGAAAAGAGCCCGTCTCGCTCAGGGGAAACCGCTCGGCTTCGATGTCGTAGCCGGCGGCTTCCCACCCGTCGAGACCGCCCTCGAGCGGGCGCACGAGCGTGAACCCGCGGTCCATGAGGAGGCGCGCCACACGGGCCGCCGACGCCTCGTTCGGTCACGTGCAGTAGAGGACGATCTCCCGGTCGGTCGGCAGGTGAGAGATCGTCTCGTTCAGCTCGAGGATATCGACGAGGATCGCGCCGGGGATGCGCCGCGGGTCGCGCTGACGCGCGTTTTTCGAGCGTACGTCGACGATCACGGGGGCCTTGCCTTCGTCCATGAGGCGGCGCAGGTCGGCCGCGCGGATGCGCGCCATGCGCAGGAACTTGTAGAAACGCCGGCGCTGGGTCCATTTGACGGCGATGTAGAGGAGGAGCGCGGCCCCGAGGAGCAAGAGCGCTCCGCCGCCGAGATCCGTGAGGAAGGAGATCGCCCGCTCGATCGCGCCGTGGAACAGGGCGCCGAGCGCGAGGGCGCTTCCCGACCAGAGCAGCGTGCCTCCCGCCGTGAACAGGAGGAAGCGGGGAAGAGGCGCGCCCGCGGCGCCCGCGAGCGGCGGCGCGACCGTGGAGTATCCGGGGATGAACTTCGCGAAGAGAAGGGACGCCAGGCCGTAGCGGTCGAATAGGCCCTCCGTCTGGCGCACGCAGGAGTCGGGAGAAAGCGACACCTTGCAGAGCGTCTTGAGGACCTTCTGTCCATAGCGCCGGCCGAGCAGGAACCAGACCGTGTCGGCCGCGACCGTCGCGACCAGCGCGGCGGCGAGGAGCATTCCGAACGGCAGCCTGCCGTCCGCCGCGAGCGCCCCCGCCACGAGGAGCGTGGGGACCGCGGGAACCGGGACGCCGAGCTGCTCGAAAAGGACGTTCAGGAAGACGAACCCGACGCCGTACTTGAGGATGAGGCCCGTGAGCTCGTTCACGTCAGCTGACGCCCGTCGACGAGGACGAGACGGAGGCCGGATCGACGCCGAGGCGCGCGAGGGCGCGCTCCCAGAGCCCTTCGACGTCGTGCGTGAAGACGAGCGCGGGGTCCCACGGCAGGACGAGCCAGGTCCCTTCCTCCATCTCGCTCTCGAGCTGGTCCGCCGCCCAGCCCGAGTACCCGAGGATGAGGAGGCCGGCCGTTCCGGACGCCGGCGGCGCGGCGAAGAGCTTCGGGAGAATCTCCGCGGCGACCGAGACGCGCAAGCCGGGCGCCATCTCGACGGATTCGACGCCGGGCATTTCGCAGCCGAAGAGCGCGACGAGGCCGTTCGTGAAGATGGGCCCGCCGACGCGCAGCGGCGTCTCCGGATGGATCGCGGTGTCGAGAGGCGGAGCGAGGAGCGAGACGGCGGGCTCGCCCAGGAACCGGTTCACGACCCAGCCGAGCGCCCCCTCGCGCGTGTGATGGCCCATGACCACGACCGTCTTCTGGAAGTTCGGATCGAGCATCACGGGCGCGGCGAGCAGCAGGTAGGGCGTCGTGAGGGACTCGACCACGCCCGAAGACTAGCGCGGCGGCGGTTCCGCCCCAAGCGCCGAATCAGGGCATGAACACCTGCCAACGCCGCGCGCGCGATCCTTGCCATCGTCTCGTCGCGGGCCGCCGCATCGAGTCGAGGATGCGATCCGTCGAGGCGCGCGAGAGGAGTTCGCCGCGGGAGAGGCGCGCGAGCAGCGAGGCGATCGCGTCCGGGCTCGCGCCGTTCTCTGCGCCGCTCTCGAACGCAGCGAGGTCCCTCTTCATCGCCGCTCCCATTCCCTTCTCGTCGAGGGAGATCCGAATGCCCGCGACGCCGCGCGACGCGAGGTCCCGCTCGACCGCGTCCGGCCCGCCGAGGAGCGCGCAGAGCTTGTCGGCCGCCGTGTTGTCGCTGAAGACGAGCATCACGTCCACCATCCGCGCGACCGACACGCGCATCCCAGGCTTCCACGCGTCGTACAGGGGTCCGACCTTGCGCCGGTCCGACCGCCGGATTTCGACCTCATCGTCGAGGCGCAGGGCCCCCTTTTCGACGGCGCCGAGAGCCGCGATTGCGACGGGGACCTTGAAGACGCTCGCCATCTGAAACGACTCTCCACCGCGCACGGACAGGCGACGACCGGATTCGATGTGCATGGCCGCGACGCCCACGACGCCGCCGGAATCGGCTTCGGCTGCAGCCACTGCCTTCCGGAAAGCGGCCGCGGCGGGATCGGACGGATCGGGCTGCGGAGCAGAGAGCGCGAGCGCCGCCAGAGCAACAAGGAAATACAGGTTAACCGGGCACCTCCCAAGAAGACTTCTCAGAAGGTGAATTTCAAGAAGCGTGCCGCCTCAACGTCGCCGCAGATCGGGAAAGGAACGCGCCGCGGAATCTCCGAATCGACAATCGACGCTCGAAGTGGAGAGGGGGCGGGGAGCACAGATCATCCGGCGCCAAGCTGCGATTTCACGATCCACAGAATCTGGCCCGTATGCATCGAGAAGTGCTCCACGACGTGATAGATCGCCATCAGGACCGTCGTGTCATGGCCCTGGATTTCGCGCCGTTCGGTCAGACCGGCTTCCGTCACGCTCGCCAGCACCTCGTCCGCTTCGTGCAGAACCGTTCGCAGTCGGGCAAGGAGCTGTTCCTTCGGTATCGCTTCGCGTTCGTCGAATTCCTGCTGCCGGTTGCGCTCGTTCGGCCGCTGCCCAACCCCGCCGACGATCCACTGCCGGACGTTGCCGGAAAGATGCAGGATCAGGTTCCCGATGCTGTTGGAAGCCTCGTTCGGTCGCCACCAGACCTGAGCGTCGGTCAATGGCGCGACGGACCTATCAATCGCGGTCAGATAGGCATCCCGCAAGTATCGTCGGGATTCACTCAGGAAGGTCTGCGCAACGTCCGTCAAGTTTCTCTAGTCCTCGAGGTACGTGTACTGCGAGAGGATCTGCTCGAAGTCCTTCGCGATCGCCTTGGCCTCGGGCTCCTTGACCTTCTTGCGCTCGGTCGCGCGGCGGAGCTGGCGCCAGATGCCGTCCAGGAGCTCGTCCTTGTCGTAGTTCATGTACGAGAGGACGCGCTCGCACGACTCGCCCGGGAGGACGTCCTGGATGCGCGTGCGTCCGTCCTCGTCCACGCTCGCGAGCACCTCGTGCGCCTCGCCGAAGAGATTGTGGAGGTCGCCGAGAACGTCCTGGTAGGCCCCGACGAGGCAGAAGCCGATGTAATAGGGCGTGCCCTTCCGGAATTCGTGGAGAGGAAGCGCTTCCTTGATGTCCCTGAGGTCGATGAACTTCTCGATCTTGCCGTCCGAGTCGCACGTGATGTCGGCGAGCGTCCCGTGCTCGGTGGGCCTTTCGCGCAGCCGGTGGATCGGGAGGATCGGGAAGAGCTGGTCGATCGCCCAGACGTCCGGCAGGGACTGGAAGACCGACATGTTCATGACGTACTTGTCGGCCAGCATGACCTCGAGCTGCTCGAACTCCTCGGGAATGTCCTTGAGCGTGTGGAGGTGCCGCCGGATCCGTTCGCAGATGTTCCAGTAGAGGATCTCGCCCTTGCTCCGGTCCTCGAGCGAGACGTAGCCGAGATTGAAGAGAGTGAAGAGCTCTTCCTTGTACTGGAGCGCGTCGTGGTAGCTCTCGCGCATCGTCTTCGCCGTGACGCCCTGCCAGACGTCGTACAGCTCGCGCACGACGTGATTCTCGTCGCCGTCGAGCTTCACGGTGCGGCCCTGCTCGATGCGGTCCGCGACGTCGAGGACGTTCGTCACCAGGACCGAGTGATACGCCGTGAGCGCCCGCCCCGATTCCGTGACGAGCGTCGGGACGGGGACCTTCTCCTCGTCGCAGATCGACTTGATCGTGTAGACGATGTCGTTCGCGTACTCCTGCACCGTGTAGTTCATCGAGGAGTCGAACGCGGTCTTGCTGCCGTCGTAGTCCACGCCGAGCCCGCCGCCGAGGTTCAGGAACTTCACCTCCACGCCCGACCTGTAGAGCTTCGCGTAGACGCGGCCCGCCTCTTTGACAGCTTGCTTGACCTTACGGATGTCCGTGATCTGCGAGCCGATGTGGAAGTGGAGCATGACGAGGCTGTCGAGCATCTTCCGGTGGCGGAGGATCTCGACGGCCTCGAGCATCTCGGTCGTCGTGAGGCCGAACTTCGCGGCCTCGCCGCCCGACTTCGCCCATTTGCCCGAGCCGCGCGCGTAGAGCTTGCTGCGCATCCCGATCAGAGGCTTGATGCCGCGCTTCTTGGCGACGTCGAGGATGTGCTCGAGTTCGGAGACCTTCTCGAGGATGAGGACGACGGTCTTGCCCATCCGGATGCCGTTCAAGGCGAGCCGGATGAACGCCTCGTCCTTGTAGCCGTTCGTCGTGATGAGGCAGTCCGAGCCGAGGTCCTGCGATAGGGCCGCGAGAAGCTCGGGCTTCGACCCGGCCTCGAGGCCGTATCCGTACTTGCGGCCGGACTGGATGATCTCCTTCACCACGATCTTCTTCTGGTTCACCTTGATCGGGAATACGCCGCGAAAGACGCCGTCGTATTCGTATTCCTTGATGGCGTGCAGAAAGGCCTCGTTGAGCTCCTTCACGGCGGCGTCGAGGATCTGCGGGAACCGGATCACGACCGGCGTCGAGATGCCGCGCAGCGCGACGTCGTCGATGACGGACTTGAGATCCACGGTGCGGTGGTTCTCCCGCGTCGGGTGGACGAGCAGGTTTCCGTCGTCCGAGACGGAGAAAAAGCCCTTGCTCCAGTTCTCGATGCCGTAGAGCTTCTCGGCCTCGGCGAATTTCTCGGGGGCGCGGACGCGGGAAGTTTTCGGGGCCCTCGAGCCCCGGGAGATTGCGGCGTTAATCGACATCGCGCGAATCTTACGCAGGGAAGGCCGGATGGTGTCGAAAATTTCGGCGGTAGGATGACCCTCCGTGAAAGTGCCCGTCCACGTCCTTTCCGGGTTCCTCGGAGTCGGGAAGACGACCGCCGTGAAGGACCTCCTCGGCCGCCGGGCCGATCGGGAGAGGATCGCGGTCGTCGTGAACGAGTTCGGGACGCTCGGGGTGGACGGCGCGCTTCTGTCGGACTGCGCGAGCTGCATCCTCCGGGAGGTGCCGGGCGGCTGCGTGTGCTGCACCGCGATGGCCGATCTCGAGGCCTCGCTCGAGGAGGTGTCGGACCTCGTGGCGCCCACCCGCTTCGTCCTCGAGCCGACGGGGCTCGCGAAGCCGTCCGAGCTCGTCGACCTCCTGCGCGGCCCGCGCTGGGCGGCGCGGCTCGACGTGAGGCCGGTGATCACGCTTCTCGATCCGCTGCAGGACGTGGAAGCCGCCTGGCGCGAGAGCGCCCTCTTTCGGGACCAGATCGAGACGGCGGACGTCCTCGTCCTCAACCGGTGTGATCTGGCTTCGGAGCAAGAGATTCTTCGAGTGGAAGAGTTCGCCCGTGCTCTGGCGCCGCCGAAGCTCCGGGTCGTCCGGGCGGAGCACGGGGTGATCCCGGACGAAATCTGGGACCTCGAGCGCCCCGAGCCGCCGAGGGGCGAGGCCCTGCTCGCGGCCGGGCCCGCTCACACCCACCTTCGAGGGAATTCCTCCGAAGGTCACGTCGGCCGAGGCGTCGCGTTTCCGCCGGAGCGGGTCTTCGACGCGGACCGACTCCTCGCGGCCCTCGAGGCGCTGCGCGCCGGAGCGCTAACGAAGGGCCGAGTCGCCCGCGCGAAGGGTCTCTTCCACACGACGGCGGGCTGGCGCCTCCACGAGATCGCGGGGGGCCGGCTCTCGACCGGGCCGACCTCCTGGCGGCGCGACAGCCGGGTGGACGTCATTCTCAAGGATCCGAAAGAGAAAGATTTCTTTGAATGGGAAAGAGTGCTGGCGGATTCGCTCGTGCCGGCGGACGCGCCGCTCCTGACTCTCGAAGACGGCGCGGGGGCGGTGCGTGCATACGATCCAAGAGGCTTCGAGGCCCTGTCGCATTTCCTTTCTAAGAAAATCTCTTCTCTTCCCTTCCCGGCCGGCGCAGCCGCCCCGGCTGACCCTTCAGCCCCGGCTGCAGCCTTCCGCCTCGGCGACGTAATGGCCCACGCAGGCGTTGCGCGCGAAGCGGACTGGATGTGGCTCGTGATGGACTCGGGCCTCTTCGGCGTCGGCGGGCCGCGCCACGTCCTCGAAAACGGGATCGTGTTTCCGGGGGCCGACGGCTTTCGGTTCGTCCTGCCGGACGACGCGGCCCGAGGCGCCGAGGACGAGGTGGACGCCTGCCGCGACCTGGCGAACGTCTGCGGAGTCCGCCTCGCCCAAGCGCCGGGAGCGGCCGAAAGGCCCCCGGCGTGACGACGAAACGCGGGCGGCGTCCGGCTCGCGGAACCGCCGTGGGCGGCCGGAGCTCCGGCGCGACAGCGAAGTCCGGACTTCTCCTTTACGGCGCGAACGGCTACACGGGGAAGCTCATCCTCGACGTGGCTCTCCGCGAAGGGCTGCGACCGGTCCTCGCGGGCCGCCGCGCGGAGGCCGTAGAGCCGATCGCGAAAGCCCACTCTCTCCGGAGCCTGTGTTTTCCCCTGGACGACCCCGACACCATGTCACGGCTGCTCGCGCCTTTCTCGGCGTTGCTCCTCGCGGCGGGGCCGTTCTCCAGGACCAGCGCTCCGGCTCTCGAGGCCTGCCTGCGGGCGAAGACCGCGTACCTCGACATCACGGGAGAGGTGGAGGTCTTCGAAGCGGCGTTTGCGCGCGACGCCGACGCGAAGGCGGCGGAAATCGCCGTTCTGCCCGGAACCGGCTTCGATGTCGTGCCTTCGGACTGCCTCGCGAAGGCCTTGTCCGAAACGCTGCCGGGCGCCACCTCGCTCACCCTCGCGTTCCGCGGCTTCAAATCGAGCGCGGGCACGATGAAGACGATGGTCGAGAGCATCCCGAAAGGCGGACTCGCACGCGTCGACGGCCGGCTCGTGCGCGTCCCTGCCGCTTGGAAGACGATGGAGATCCCTTTTTCCGACAAGCCGCGGCTCGCGATGACGATCCCGTGGGGCGACCTTTCGACCGCGTTCCGCTCGACGGGAATTCCGAACATCGAGGTCTACATGGCCGTCCCGCCGTCTGCGGTCTCGAGCGCTCGGCGGATGCGACGGTTCGCGCCGCTCGTCGGCCTTCCGTTCGTTCAGTCGTTCCTGATGCGGCGCATCGAAAAGCGCGTGGCGGGCCCGACTGCGGAGGAGCGTCAGCGCGAGCACTCCTTCCTGTGGGGGCGTGTCGGGAACGGGACGCGGTCCACCACCGGCACGCTCGAAACGCTCGAAGGCTATGCGCTCACGGCCGAAACGAGCGTCGCGATCGCGAAGCGCGTCCTCGAAGGCGACGTGGCCCCCGGCGTGCACACGCCCTCACAGGCCTTCGGTGCCCGCTTCATCGAGACGATTCCGGGGACGGACCTGAGGATCGGCGCCGCTTCCTGAAACAAGGCCTCCGCCCCGACGCGTGCCCCGATCTTGCATGCCTTCTGACGTTCTGGGCCCGACCTCGTCCCGGCCCAAGGAGGCTTCCCATGAAATCAGCCATCCGCCTGATCGCTGCTTTCGCTATTCTGTCGGCGCTTCCGCTGGTCGCCCAGGCGCCGGCAAAGTCCTGCACGGACACGATCCCGAAGACATGCTCGAAGGTGACCTTCCTGGGGGAAGAGCACGACTGCGCGTGCTTCGTCTGCAATCCCGGCACGAAGGAGCGGAAGGTCGTCTGCACGAACGACGATGCGACGAAGAAAGCGCTCTACAAGCTGCGCGACGAATCGGCCGGCGAGAAGCCGAAAGCCGACGCGCCGAAGGGGGCTTCCCGATGAGCGCGATCAGAAACGACGCGTCCCTCGAGGCCTACCGGGCGCTCCTCGACGAGACGAAGCGCGAGATCCTGGCGGCGGTCCCGAAACAGGATCCGCGCGCCTGGCGGCTCGTGTCCGTCGTCCTGCCGATCGTCCTGACGAGCCTCTTCAGCCTTTTCGTCTACCGCGTCCAGTCCTCCATGGCGGACAAGGTCGACCGCGACTCGAAGGCGCTCCAGGCCCGCCTTTCGCTCACGCAGGACTACTACCGCGAGAGGCTGCGCATCTATCAGGCCATCCACGCCACGGTCTCTCAGGTGCGCGAGAAGGCGCAGACCGCGCGCGGCACGCCGGTGGACGAGGCGGCTCTCGACACGAGCGTGAGCGCGCTCTACCGCTCCTACGCGAACAACTCGATCTTCCTTTCGCGTGACCTCGACCAGCGGTTGCGGGAGCTGTGGGCGCACAGCCTCTCGATCCTTCGCGGCGACAAAGTCTCGAAGGCGGACGCCGAGAAGATCGTCGAAGGCATCGCCCGGATCGAGGCACAGATGCGTCGGGACCTGCTCATCGACGAGCTCACGAATGAGCAGGGGCTTCTGCAGCAGCCCGTGGCGGCCTCGGGTCGGTGAGTCCGGGCGGCTCGACGGGGGACTCGCGACTCCGCTAGTCTCTCCGCGTGACCCCCGTCCGCCTCGCGTTCCGCCACGTCACGAGCCGACCGCTCCGGAGCGTTCTCACGATCGCCGCGATCGGGCTTTCCGCGGGGCTCGTCGGATTTCTCTACCTCGTCAACGGAGCGCTCAAGAACGACTGGTCCGAGAACATGGGCCGCCGCGCGATGGTCATGGCGAAGTCGTCCTTCTTCGAGCGGCTCCCGATGGCGTACCTCGCGAAGCTCGAGGAGATACCCGGCATCCAGCGCGTATGCCCGTTCGACTTTCTGATGGCGTTCTGGCAGAACGACAGGCCCGAGAACCAGGTCCCGTTGCAAGCCGCGCCCGCGGACGCGTTCCTCGAGGTCTACATGGAGGCGAAGGTCCCGGCCGAGCAGGTCGCCCTGTGGAAGGCGGACCCGACGGGATCGATCATCGGCCCGCTCCTCGCGAAACAGCACAAGTGGAAGATCGGCGACCGCATCGTTCTCAAGGCGCCCGTGCCGGGCGGCGTCGTCGAGACGACGGTGCGGGGAATCATGACCTACAAGCTCGACAACGGCCTCTACATCCACCGCAAGTACTTCGAGAACGTGACGGGTGACACGGGCCAGGTCGGGATGTACTGGATCCTCGCGAAGTCGCGCAACGACGTCCCGAGGATCACGGCCGAGATCGAGCGCCGGCTCGAGAACGCCCCGGTGCCGATCCGCGCCATGAGCGAGAAGCAGTGGCAGCTCATGTTCATGGAGATGCTCGGAAACGTGCAGGCGCTCCTCGGCGGGATCGGGCTCGCGACGGCCTTCACGCTCTTCCTCATCACGAGCAACACGCTCGCGATGTCGGCGCGCGAGAGGCGGGGCGAAGCGGCACTTCTACGGATCCTCGGGTTCCCGCGCCAGACCGTGCTCCGGCTCCTCGTCCTCGAGGGCGCGTTCTTCGGGGCCGCGGGCGCGCTCCTCGCCCTCGGGTTCATGAACCTGTTCGCCCGGTTCGTCGAGAAGGCGCTGGTCGAGACGCAGTGGGCGGGGATCGGCGCGCTCCTCAGGGCGGATGCGACGATCGTCGCGGTCGTCGCCGGGCTCTCGCTCCTCGTCGCCGTCGCGGCATCTCTCGTTCCGGCCATCAACCTCTCCGGTCGGCCGGTCGTAAGCCTCGCGCGCGAGGGTGCCTAGAGCCGAACGCCGCGATCC
Source organism: Thermoanaerobaculia bacterium (assembly GCA_963821225.1). Taxonomy (GTDB): domain Bacteria; phylum Acidobacteriota; class Thermoanaerobaculia; order UBA5066; family UBA5066; genus Fen-183. Next base: position 393,981 of record CAWGCY010000007.1, on the reverse strand, counting down.
GCGGGACATGCCCTAGATCTCGCCGTGACGGTCCTCGCTCATAATCGCGGGATGATGTCGCTTTTTCCCGAGGTCGAGCCCTATCGCTCCTTCCGTCTGCGCGTCTCCGGGATTCACGAGCTGCACGTCGAGGAGGCCGGGAATCCGTCGGGACCGCCCGTCATTTTCTTTCACGGCGGCCCCGGCGCGGGCATCTCGCCGCTTCACCGCCGGTTCTTCGACCCCGCGTTCTGGCGGGTCGTCCTGTTCGATCAGCGCGGCTCGGGGAAGTCGACGCCTCTCGGCGAGCTGCGCGAAAACACGACGGGCGACCTCGTGGAGGATACCGAGCGCATCCGGACTCATCTCGGCATCGAGAAGTGGCTCGTATTCGGCGGGTCGTGGGGCTCGACGCTCGGCCTCGCTTACGCCGAGCGGTATCCCGCCCGCGTCACGGGGCTCATCCTCCGGGGGATCTTTCTCGCCCGGAAGTCCGAGCTCGAATGGAGCTTCACGGACGGCGTGCGGCACATCTGGCCCGACGCGTGGGACGCTTTCGTCGCGCCGCTGACGCCGCGGGAGCGCGGGTCCATCGTGCGCGCCTACTACCGCCGCCTCACTTCGGAGGATCCGGAGGAGCGCAAGGCCGCCGCGGCCGCGTGGAACGCTTTCGAGGGGATCGCGAGCCACCTCGTCGCCGACCCCAAACCTCCCATGGAGGAGGACGTCGAGCGCGACATTGCCCTCGCGCGTATCGAAGCCCACTACTTCATAAACGAATCGTTCCTCGAGACAGACGACCAGCTCCTGCGCGATGCCTGGCGCCTGCGCGCGCTCCCAGGAGTCATCGTCCAGGGACGCTACGACCTCGTCTGTCCGATGCAGTCCGCGTGGGAGCTCGCCGCCGCCTGGCCCGAGGCGAAGCTCGTCGTCGTGCCGACGGCCGGCCACGCCGCGGACGAGCCCGGCATCGCGAGCGCGCTCGTCGAGGCGACGGAGTCGTTCAAGACCTCCGCGGCGCCCTGACCGGATTTCGCCGTGACGTGAAGCCCGTTCAACCCCGGCCGAGGCGCGCCATCAGGAGCTCGCGCTGCAGGACGAGCTCCCTCGGCATCGTGGCCGCGAGCTTCGCGAAGAATTCCTCCTGGTCTTTGAGCTCGACCTTCCACGCCTCGACGTCGATGGACTCGGCCTCGTCCACGTCTTCCAGCGACACGGGCATGCCCGAAAGGTCGAACTCGGCCTGGTGCGGGACCCAGCCTAGCGCGGTCTCCCAACCCCCGGTCCGGCGGTGGGCGCGGTCGATGATCCACTTCAGGACGCGCATGTTTTCGCCGTAGCCGGGCCACAGGAAGCGCCCGTCGTCGCCCTTGCGGAACCAGTTCACCTGGAAAATTTTCGGCAGGTCCTTGATGGATTTCGGCATGTCCAGCCAGTGGTCGAAGTATCTCCCCATGTCGTAGCCGCAGAACGGGAGCATCGCCATCGGGTCGCGGCGCACGACCCCCACTTTTCCCGTGGTGGCCGCGGTGGTCTCCGACCCGAGCGTCGCGCCCATGTAGACGCCGTGCACCCAGTTGAAGGCCTGGACGACGAGGGGCACCGTCGTGGAGCGGCGGCCGCCGAAGACGATCGCCGCGATGGGCACGCCCTCCGGATCGTTCACGTGCGGTGACATGTGCGGGTTGTTTCTCATCGGCGCCGTGAAGCGGCTGTTCGGATGCGCCGCCTTCTCCGGGGAGCCCTTCTTCCAGGGGCGGCCCTGCCAGTCCACGACCTCCTCGGGCACTTCGCCGTCCTTGCCCTCCCACCACACGTCGCCGTCCGGAGTCATCGCCACGTTCGTGTAGATCGTGTCCTTGCTGATCGTGCGCATCGCGGTCGGGTTCGTGGCCTCGTTCGTCCCGGGCACCACGCCGAAGTAGCCCGCTTCGGGGTTGATGGCCCAGAGCCGGCCGTCCGGCCCGGGACGCATCCAGCAGATGTCGTCGCCCACCGTCCAGACCTTCCAGCCGTGGAAACGCTTCGGCGGGATGAGCATCGCGAAGTTCGTCTTGCCGCAGGCGCTCGGAAACGCCGCGGCCACGTACGTCGTCTCGCCGTTCGGGTCCTCGGCGCCGACGATCGTCATGTGCTCGGCCATCCAGCCATCGCGCCGGCCGAGATACGAGCCGATGCGAAGGGCGAGGCACTTCTTTCCGAGAAGGGCGTTCCCGCCGTACCCGCTGCCGATCGACCAGACGGTGTTGTCCTCCGGAAAATGGCAGATGAAGCGGCGGTCGGGATTCACGTCGAGCGTGCAGTGGAGTCCCCGGTTGAAGTCGTTCGAGCTGCCGAGCGCGTCGAGCGCCTTCAGGCCCATGCGCGTCATGATCCCCATGTTCAGGACGACGTAGAGGCTGTCCGTGAGCTCCACGCCGATCTTCGCCATCGGGGAGCCGAAAGGTCCCATGACGTACGGCACGACGTAGAGGGTGCGGCCCTTCATCGAGCCGTCGAAAAGCGGGCGGAGCTTCTGGTACGCCTCTTCCGGCGACATCCAGTTGTTCGTAGGGCCCGCTTCCTCTTTCGTCCTCGTGCAAATGAAGGTGAGCTGCTCGGTGCGAGCGACATCATTCGGGTTGGAGCGATGGAGATAGCAGCCCGGGAGCTTCTTCTGGTTCAGCGGGATGAGGACTCCGAGTCGCACCGCCTCTTGCGTCAGCGCGTTCTTCTCGGCGGCGGATCCGTCGCACCAGACCACGCGTTCCGGCTTCGTGAGCCGGACGCACTCTTCGATCCAGGAGAGGAGATGGGTGTTCCGCGAAAGCGGGGTGCCGATGCCGGTTGCGAGCGCTGTACTCATGGAACTCCTGGAAGGCGTCGGCCACAGGGGCGGACGCGAGGTCGAAAATAGCACGGGCGGCTTTTCTGCTACGGTGAGAACGTGCATCGCCTCGTGCGCCTTTACCCGAGGAAGGCGGGCTCTTGGGCCGTGGGAGTCCTGGCGCGAATGCGCCTTTCCGAAGGGCTGCGCCGTCCGCTCCTGGGCCGGTTCGCAGCTGCCGTCGGGGCGAACCTGGACGAGGCCGAGAAGGGCCTCGGCTCTTACGTTTCGTTCCTCGATTTCTTCACGCGTCGGCTGAAGCCAGGCTTAAGACCTCAGGCCCCCGCCGTGCCGGGCGGGATCAACTCCCCGGTCGACGGCCTTGTGATCGCCGAGGGCCGCGTGAAGGAGGGCATGCTCCTCCAGGCCAAGGGGCTCTCGTACAGCCTCGGCGAGCTCCTGGACGGAGATCCTCTCTCTTCGGAATTCGCGCGCGCGCGGTACACGACGCTCTACCTTGCGCCGAAGGACTATCACCGCATCCACGTCCCCCTCGCGGGCGCGGCCCTCGCGGTGGGACGGGTGGAAGGCGAGCTCTGGCCCGTGAATGCAGCGTCCACGGCCTCGACGCCGCGCCTTTACGTGAGGAACCGCCGTGCGTACTGGATCGCGCGCGGGGCGAGGGAGGCCGAGGGCCTCATCGCGGCCGTCGTCATGGTGGCGGCGACGCACGTGGGCGGCGTCGTCGTGGACCCGCGCTGGCTCGAGGGCCGCGTCCTGCCTCGCCGCGGCCGGCTGGATGTGGCGAGCCTCCCGTGCGCGAGCGGCGACGACCTCGGAGTATTCGAGCTCGGCTCGACGGTGGTCCTCCTCGTCGGGGGTGAGAAGACCGAGAGGTGGGACCTGACGTGCGGCCTAGGGCAGATGAAAGTGGGGGAGAGACTCGGGCGCTTCACCGGCTAAACTCTCCCGCCAACGTCAGGAGCGGTCTCACATGAGTCGGCGGTCGTCGCAGCTTCTCGGTGTCCTGGCGAGCGTCCTCGCTGCGAGCCTCGTCGCGCGGGCCGAAACGGCGCTCCCCCCGCAAGGGCACATCGCGAACGTCAACGGGTTCGAGCTCTACTACGAGCTCCACGGGGACGGGCCGCCCCTCGTGATGCTCCACAGTTTCGGCGGCTCGGGAGCGTCCTGGTCGCCTTACGTTCCGGAGTTCGCGAAGGCGTACCGGGTGATCCTGCCTGATCTCCGCGGGCACGGGCGCTCGACGAACCCCTCGGGCCAGTTCTCGCACCGGCAGGCGGCTCTGGACATCTTCGCCCTCCTCGACCAGATGGGAGTGAAGTCCTTCAAGGCGATCGGGGCCAGCTCGGGGGCGATGGCGCTCGTGCACATGGCGACTCAGCAGCCGGCCCGGGTCGAGGCGATGGTGCTCGTGGGCGGCACGGACCAGATAGGCCCCGAGGTGCGCGCCCTTCTCCGGGACCCGGACTGCGAAAAGCTGACGCCCGAGGAGTGGAGGGCGAAACGCGAGATTCACAAGCACGGCGACGAGCAGATCCTCGCGCTCCAGCGCATCTTTTGCGCGGCCAAGGACCGCTACGACGACGTGAACTTCACGCCTCCCTACCTGTCGACGATCTCCGCCCGAACGCTCATCGTGCACGGCGACCGCGACAGGTTCTTTCCGGTTCGGATTCCCGTCGAGATGTTCGGCGCGATCCCTCATTCGTACCTGTGGATCGTCCCGAACGGCGGCCACATCCCCGCGTTTTCGGCCAAGCACCGGGACGCCTTCCAGCGGACCGCGCTCGAGTTCCTGAGCGGCGCCTGGGAGAAAAAGCCGTAAGACACGCCGCGGTGCTGCTCGTGCTTGCCGCCGCCGGGCCGCTCGCGGCCGGGCCCGGCGGGGCGCTGCGCTGGGGTGGCGACGCGGAGGGCGGGGCGCCGTTCGTCGAGGCGGACCCGGCGGATCCCGCCCGCGTTCGCGGGTTCGACGTGGAGATCGCCGAGGCGCTCGCAAGAGGCCTCGGACGGACGCCGCAATTCGTGCAGGTGGCCTTCCAGTCGATCGACCAGTCCGTGGAGCGCGGCGACTTCGACATCGGACTGTCGGGCATGGAGGACACGCCGGCGCGCCGCGCCGCGCTCTCGGTGACGATGCCGTACTTCGAGTTTCGCGAGGTGCTCGCCGTGCGCGCTTCCGAGGCGGGCCGGTTCCGCGGGCTCGCCGATTTCAGGGGCAAGAGGGTCGGAACTCTCTCGGGCACGATCGCCTACGAGATCCTCCTGAAGGCGCGGGCGGAGCAGGGCGTCCTGCCAGTCTCGTACGACGACGACGTTCACCCGTACGAGGACCTCGCCCGCGGACGCCTCGACGCGGTTCTCCTCGACCATGTCCTCGCCGCGCGTTCCCTCAGGCGCGTCCCCGGCCTCGCGGTCCTCCCCGAAACAGTCGCGACCGGTCGCTACGTGGGCGTCCTGGCGAGGGAGAACGACGCGCTCAGGGACTCCGTCGACCGCCTGCTGAAGGAAATGATGCGGGACGGAACGCTGCGGAGGATCTTCGAGAAGTGGAACGTCTGGGACGAAGAGCAGGGAGCATTTCAAGAAAGAGGAGAAGAGAGAGATTTCTTCGAATGAGAAGAGCGCGGCCACCGCTGAAGCGCGCGAGTCAGCGGCGCAGCAGCAGGGCGCCGGCGAGCCGCCGAGCAAGACCCTCTCCCTCCCATATTCCCTTTCTAAGAAACCTTCCTCTTCCTCTTCTTCTTCTCTTTCTCTCGTCATCTCCTATCTTCCGTCCCTCTTCCGCGCCGCGCTCGTGACGATCGTCCTCTCATGCGTCGCGATGGCCCTCGCCGTCGCCCTCGGGATCGGGATCGCGAGCGGCCGCATTTACGGAGGCGCTCTCTCTCGCGCCGTGCTCACGGGCTACGTGGAGCTCGTCCGCGGCACCCCCGTGCTCCTGCAGCTCTTCGTCCTCTATTACGGCCTGTCGTCCGTCGTGCGCCTGCCGGCTTTCGTGGCCGCGCTCCTCGGCCTGGGCCTGAACTATGCGGCATACGAGAGCGAGATCTATCGCGGCGCTCTCGAGGCCGTGCCGAGGGGACAGCTCGAGGCCGCGCGCACGCTGGGGCTCTCGGAGGGGCAGGTCCTGCGTCTCGTGCGCGGGCCACAGGCCTTCCGCCTCGCGCTCGCGCCCATGACGAACGACTTCGTCGCGCTCCTCAAGGACTCTTCTCTCGTGTCGGTCGTGACCGTCGTCGAGCTCACGAAGCAGACGGCGATCTTCGCCACGAACGTCGGGAGCTGGGCGCTCCCCGGGGCGCTCTGCGCGGGGTTGTACCTCGCGATGTCCCTTCCGCTCTCGCGTCTCGCGCGGCGTCTGGAGGAACGGTGGAACGCGCCGACGGCGTGAGCGCGCCCGTGCTGGCGATCAGCGGCCTCCGCCTCTCGCGAGGGGCGATGGAGGTCGTGAAGGGGGTGGACCTCTCGCTCGAGCGCGGCGAGCTCGTCGCGCTCATGGGTCCGTCAGGGTGTGGAAAGACGACGATCCTGCGCGCGGTCGCCGCCCTCGAACCGTTTCAGGCCGGGGGGATCCGCGTGGACGGAGTGCCGCTCTCTCCCGGGCCGATATCGCGCGAGGCGTCGCTCTCAGAGCTGCGCCGCAAGGTGGGGCTCGTCTTCCAGCTCCATTGCCTCTTCGACCACCTGTCCGCGCTCGACAACGTCACGCTCGCTCCCATCCACGTGCTGCGCCACTCGCGCACGGAGGCGGAGGCACGGGCCCTCGCCCTGCTCGAGGGACTCGGCGTCGCAGCCCGTGCGCGTTCGAAGCCCCGCGAGCTCTCCGGCGGCGAGGCGCAGCGCGTGGCGATCGCCCGGGCCCTCGCCGTCGATCCCCCTCTCCTCCTGATGGACGAGCCCACCGCGTCGCTCGATCCGGCGCGCCGGAACGAGCTCGGAGACTCGCTGGCGACGCTGACCGCTCAGGGCCGGACGCTCCTCGTGGCGACCCATGACGACGACTTCGCCCGGGACTACGCCACGCGTGTCGTGGTCCTCGCGGGCGGCGCCGTCGCCGAGGACGGTCCGCCGGGTGAGGTCCTCGTGCATCCAAGGCACCCCGCCACGGTGCAGCTTCTGCAGTCGAAAGGGAAGAAGGCCCCGGCGGTCTGAACGGGCCGAAAACGCCTCCGGATCACTCCCAAGTGCTACCCTTTTTGGAAGTTCATGGCCACCGCAAGGCACCTCAGGGAGTCGATCGTCAAGGACGCGATCCGTGAAAACGTCGACGCCATCAATGGGCGCCTGCCCAGGGGGCTGCGGCGCTCGGATCGCTGGCGCCGCCTTCTCTTCCGGACGTCGGTCTTCGTCGTCGTACCGCTCGCCCTGTTCCTCTCGATCAACGCGCTGACGACGGGCCGCGGCGAGCGCACGGACTTTCTCGTCGTGTCTTCTCCGCCCGCGGCGCCAGCGGCGCCTGAAAGCGTCGTCAACCCGCCGAACGGCCTCGAGCCGTCTCTCTTCCACCTCGAGGTGCGCTCCGTCGTGATCGACCCCGGACACGGGGGAGCGGATCCCGGCGCGACGGCATCCGGCGTGGCGGAGAAAGACGTGACGCTCGACGTGGCGCGGCGCCTGAGGGAGCTCCTCGTGGCCCAGAAGGTCGCCGTGTCGCTCACGCGCGAAGGGGACAAAACGCTGTCGCTGCGCGACCGCGTCGTTCTCGCGAACTCGAAGAAGGCCGACCTTTTCGTCTCGATCCACGTGAACTCGCTTCCGGCCGTCAGGGAGAAGCAGGGAGTCGAGACGTATTTCCTCGGGACGACCACCGATCCGCACGTGCAGCGGCTCGCGCTCGACGAGAACCGTGCCTCCGGCTACACGATGGCGGATTTCCGGCGTCTTCTCGAGGGCGTCCTCGCGGACTCGCGGCAGGGGGAGTCGCGGAAATTCGCCGAGGCCGTGCAGGGCGGGCTCGTGACCTCGCTCCGTCCGGTCGTCGCCCGGCTCCAGGACCGGGGTGTGAGAAGCGCGCCGTTCGTCGTCCTCATCGCCACGGAGATGCCGGGCATCCTCGCGGAGGTGTCGACGGTCTCGAACGAGGACGAAGCTCGCCGTCTCGGGAACCCCGCGTATCGTCAGCAGATCGCGCGGGCCCTTGCGAATGGGATCCTCGCGTATGCGGAGTCGCGGAACCATCCGCCCTCCAAACGGAGTTGACATGACCGGGAAGAAGGAAGTTCTCCACGTCGGCATCGACCTCGGCACGTCGCGCAGCGCGATCACGGCGTCGAACGGCGTGCATCACGTCGTCGCGAGCTACGTGGGCTGGCCCCTCGACATGGTCGCGAAGAAGGTCGTGAAAAAGCCGATCCTCTTCGGCGCCGAGGCGCTCGAGAACCGGCCGATGCTCGACCTGCATCGCCCGCTTGAACGCGGCCTCATCAAGCAGGGCTCGGCGAAGGACGAGGAGGCCGTGCACGAGCTCCTGAAGCACCTCATCTCGTTGGCCGGGAAGAAGGACGGCCAGGTTGTCCACGCCGTCGTGGGCGTGCCGGCAGAGGCGCTCCGCGTCTCCCGGCTGCACTTGCGCGGCGCCGTCAAGGGGATCGCCGACGCGCTCCTCATCGTGTCCGAGCCGTTCGCGGTCGCGTTCGGGATGGACGCGCTCCTGCACACGATGATCATCGACATCGGCGCGGGCACGACGGATTTCTGCGTCATGAACGGCCGCTATCCGACCGAGGACGACCAGCGCACGCTGACGCACGCGGGCGACTCCATCGACGAGCAGCTCATGGCGCTCGTGAAGACGAGGCACCCCGACGGCCGTTTCTCGATCCACATGGTGCGCGAGTGGAAGGAGAAGAACAGCTTCATCGGCGACGCGCAGGGGCCGGTCGTGGTGCGGTTCCCCGTGAAAGGCAAGCCGGCCGACGTGGACATCACCGTCGAGATGAAGAAGGCCTGTGAGAGCGTCGTCGGCCCGATCGCCGAGACGATGCTCGACCTGCTCTCGAAGGTCGAGCCCGAGTACCAGGAGAAAGTGCAGCGCAACGTCGTGCTCGCGGGCGGCGGCTCCCAGATGCCCGGGCTGGCCGCGGCGCTCGAGAAGACGCTCTCCGAGCTGGGCGGCGGTCGCGTGCGCGCGGTCGAAGACCCGGTCTTCGCGGGGTCGAACGGCGGCCTCGCCATCGCGCTGGACGCGCCCGAAGGCGACTGGGAGCCGCTCTCGGCATGAGCCCGGTCGACAGCGGCTTTCCGCGCGACTCCGGGGTGAAGAGGCGGATGCTCCCGTCCGTGACCGACGTCGTGCGCGACCTCGCCAGAGTCGTCTCCGCGGATCCGGCGGTGTTGTTCAAGGCCTCGCGGAGCGTGGTCGCCGAGGAGCTTGCGAAAGTGAAGCAGGGCTTCGAGGCGGCGCCGCTCGACGTCCTGGTCAAGCGGGCGCGCCTGCAGCTGGAGCGGGACGGTGAGGCGACGCCCGTCTCGGACGCTCCTCCGCCGATGCCGACTTTCCCGGTGCGGCCCCCGACTGGTGTCACCGCGAAGCGGCCGGCCTCCGACGATCCCTTTCAGGACGTTGCGTCCCGCGCGGATCTGAACTGGGAAAAGGAGATCGCGATCCAGCCCGAGGACGCGCCCTTCCGGTCCGCGATCATTCCCATCCCGCGCAAGGCGCGCGGGCCGCTCGAGATCTCCGCGCCGATCGACGTACCGGCGAAAGCCGCTCCGGCGCAGAAGCCGCAGCCGCCACCTACGCCGAAGCCCCAGCCGGAGCTGGAGCTGGATTTCGCCCGGCCGAAGCCTGCACCGGCCCCGCCCGAGCCGAAGCCAAAGCCCGCGTCTCCCGAGCCTCCACCTCCCGAGGAGGTGCCCGAGAAGCCGATGCCGCGCCCGGCGGTCGCCTCCGCGCCCGCCATCCCCCTCGTGAATCCGCGGGAGCCCGAGGTCCCGGAGGCCGCCTCCCGGCCGGCTGCCTCGCCGCCTTCGGTTCCAAAGGCCCCCGGCGAGCCGCTTCCGCCGCCGCCTGCCGGCCCCGAGCGTTTCCTGCGGGCGCCGGCACCGCCCGCGCGGCACGAGCCCGCGGTGACGCCCATCTCGGAGATGCCGCCTCCCGACGAGACTCCCGAGGACCGCGACAGCACCCAGCCGGCCATGGAGGAGTTTCGGTTCAAGGCCGCCGAGCGTCCGGCCCCGAAACGAGCGCCCGCCCGCTCGAGCCGCGGGGGCTGGATCGCGGCGCTCCTGGGCGTCCTCGCGATCGGAGCGGGCCTGACTTGGGCCGTGCGCGAGGGCGTCTTCAAGAGCGAGATCCTCAAGAGCGCGCCGCCCGCACGAAAGAAGCCCGACGCCGCGCTTCCCGCGAGCGCGGTGCCGGCGCCCGTGCCGGCAGCCACCAACGCGCCTCCCGCCGTCGCGAAACCGATGGCTCCGGCGGCGAAGCCGCTTCCCGCGCCGGGAAAGCCGGCAGCAGCCGGTCCTCCCTCGGGCGCCGCGGTTCCGAAGGGCCGCGCGGCGGTGCTCCTGACGCCCGACTGGGCGGGAAAGCCGGTCGTCTACGTCATCCATTTCTCGTCGACGAAGGATCGCGAGAGCGCGGCGAAGGAGGCGCAGAAGCTCGGCGCCGCCCTCGGCGCTCCCGCCCGTGCCGTCGAGGTGGATCTCGGCGAGAAGGGAATCTGGTACCGCGTCGTCGTCGGCGAGTTCGCCGACGTGGACGCCGCGCGCGCGTTCCGCGCCGACCTCGAGGCGAAGAAGACGCCCGGCATGGGCTTCGTCTACGAGATGCGGGGGCGCTGAGGGCCGGAAAAAAAATGGGCCGCGCGAACGCGGCCCGAGACACCCGTGGACGAAAGCCGTCAGAACGACGGCTGGAAGGTCTTGATGACGTCCGCGACGGAGGGGGACGGCTTGCCGGAGAGGGCTTTCAGCTTGACGGCCGCGAGGCGGTCGAGGAGGGTGGGCTCGGAAACTTCGTAGAGAACGCCCGTCGTCATGAACTCCGTCTCGCGCGTGTACATGAGCGCCGCCGCACGCGACGAGGCGTCGTGATTCTCGGGGAGCTGCCTCTGCTTCGCCTTGAGGGTCTTGAACAGGTCATCGCCGCGCCAGGTGACGCAGGGAGACATGACGTTCAGGAACGCGAACCCCTTGTGCGAAAGGGCTTTCACCATGAGCTCGACGGTCCCCTTGAGGTCGCCCGAGAAGGTGCGACCGACCCACGTCGCCCCGAAGGAGATCGCGAGCTCGCAGGGGTCGACAGATGGTTCGGGGTTGCCGTAGTGCGTGGACTTCGTCTTGTCTCCGGCGGGGGTCGTGGGCGCGCACTGGCCCTTCGTGAGGCCGTAGATCTCGTTGTCCATGAGGATGTAGGTGACGTCCAGGTTTCGCCTCGCGGCGTGCATGAAGTGGTTGCCGCCGATCGCGATTCCGTCGCCGTCGCCGCCCACCGCGATGACCCTGAGGTCCGGGCGCGCGACCTTGACTCCCGCGGCCAGCGGGATGGCGCGGCCGTGAAGGCTGTTCACTCCGAACGTGTTGACGTAGCCGGGGAGACGCGATGAGCAGCCGATGCCCGAGACCACGACCGTCTCCCAGGGCTTGACCTGCAGCTCGGTGAGCGCGCGGTAGAGGCCGGTCAGGACGCCGAAATCGCCGCAGCCGGCGCACCAGACGGGCTTCAGGTCGGTCTTGTAGTCGGCGGGCTTGAACTCGGGGAGCGTCGCGGTTTCGTTCATGCGGACACCTTTTCCGAGACGTGTTCGGCCGCGAAGAGCGCGGCGATCTCCGCGTCCACTTCGGCGACGGTCAGGTGCTTGCCGCCCGACCTCTTGAAGACGTGTGTGCTTTCGGCGGGCAGCTCGATGAACGTGCGGAGGTATTTGTAGAACTGCGCCGCGTACGAGAGCTCGACCACGAGGACGCGCTTGACGTCTTTCAGGAATGCTTCGAGCTCCTTCTTCGGGAACGGATAGATCATCTGGGGCACGAAGGCGGCGACCTTCTGGCCGCGCGCGTTCGCGCGCTGCACGGCCTCGCGCACGACCCCCTTCGAAGAGCCCCAACACAGGATGCCGACTTCGGCGTCCTCGGGACCGTAGCGCCGGTGGAAGGTGTGGGCGTCCCGGATGGGGCGGAGCTTGCGGTAGCGCTTCTCGTTCATCTTCTCGTGGAGGAGAAACCCGGAGCCGGGGCTGCCCTCTTCGTCGTGCTCGAGGCCGTTCGTCTGGTAGATCCCGCCCTTGATGCCCGGGCGCGCGATCGGCGAAACGCCGTCGGCGGTTTCCCGGTAGCGGTGATAGTCGGCCAGCTCCTCCCCGGTCGGGAGCCGCCGCTCGACCACCGCGTGGACGAGCGAAGCGGGGTCGAAGGTCTCCCGCCGCTGCCCGACGAGCTGGTCGGAGAGCACGATGACGGGGATCTGGTACTCCTCTGCGATGTTGAAGGCCTCGACCGTCGTGTGGAAGCAGTCTTCCACGTCCGTGGGGGCCAGCACGACGCGCGGCGCGTCGCCGTGGCCGCCGAAGACCGCCTGGAAGAGATCCGACTGCTCGCTCTTCGTGGGAAGGCCCGTGGACGGGCCCCCGCGCTGAACGTTCACGATGACACAGGGGAGCTCGGCCATGGAGGCGAGGCCGAGCATCTCGGTCATGAGCGAGAGCCCGGGACCGGAGGTGGCCGTCATCGCCTTCTGCCCCGCGAAAGACGCGCCGAGGACGGCGCCGAAGGCGGAGAGCTCGTCCTCCGTCTGGGAGAGCGAGCCGCCCATCTTCGGAAGCCACTCGTCGAGGAACATGAGGATTTCGGTGGAAGGCGTGATGGGGTAGCCGGCGAAATAACGACAGCCCGCGTGCAGGGCTCCGATCGCGGTCGCTTCGTTACCCGACATGATGAGCTTGACGGAGCCCGGCGTGAAGCGGAGCTGGCGCTCCGGCATCGGCGGGAGCGTCTGGCCGAGGAGATACCCGGCTTCGAACGCCTTCAGGGCTCCTTCGCCGACGGCCGCTTTTTTCCGCCCGAAGCGGGAGACCACGGCGCGGCGAATCGTGTCGATGGGCAGGCCGAAGAGAGCCGTGAGGACGCCGAGGCCGACGAGATTCTTCGAACCCTTCGCGCCGGAATCCGTGGACAGCTTCCCGAACGGTAGCTTGATCCAGACCGCTTCCGCGCCGAGGCCGAGGTCCTCGGGGGTGCGCGCGACGGGATCGGCCTCGTCCGAAAGGACGACCGCGTTCTTCACGGGCGTGCATTCGCCTTTGAAACGGCCGAAGTCGGCCCAGCTGAAGACGACGAGGACGTCCGCGCCGTCGCCGGATTCGTAGATCGGATCCCCGCTGAGGCGGACGACGCAGGAGGATTCGCCGCCCCGGATCTGGGGACCGTACGCCTCCGTCTTCAGGACGTTGAGGCCGTCGCGCGCTGCGGCCTGCGAGAGGATGTCGCCCATCGTGACGATTCCGTCGCCGCCGGCGCCGACCATGGCGATGGTGATATCTCGTTTCGGCATCGTTGGCCTCGCCTTCTCCGAACGGCTCGCCGACTCGCCGGAGGGTCCTTCGGGTGCGCGCCAGATTGCGTGCGGACGAGGGCCACCTCAATGGTGCAAACGGATCACCCGTTGAGGCTGCGTCTCAGGCCGATATCAGCCGCGCCAGCGCGTACGCCGCCCCCGAGGCGAGGGCGCCGACGAGAACGGTGCGCAGCGCCTCCTGGACCGGAGGCCGGCCGGTCAAGCGCCCCTTCACGCCGCCGAAAGCGGCGAGCGCGGCCAGCGTGACACCCACGGACACCGCGAGTGCGGACGGCACGGGGAGCTCGAGGAGATAGGGGGCGAGCGGGATCGCCCCGCCGGCGACGTACGAGCCGCCGATCGTGAACGCCGAGATGCGGGCGCGCTTCGGATCGGGCTCCATGAGATTCAGCTCCTCACGCATCATGAAATCCACCCAGCGCGTGTGATCCGCACAGACGGCGTGCGTCGCCTTCTCCAGCGTGTCGCCCTCGAGGCCCCATCCCCGAAAGACCTTGCGGACCTCCTCCTGCTCCTCGCTCGGCACTTCGGCGACCTCCTCGCGCTCGCGCTTCCGCTCGCTGGTCCACGTGTCGGCCTCGCTCCTGGCGGCGAGATAGCCGCCCAGGCCCATCGCGATTGCGCCGGCGGCGAGCTCCGCGACGCCCGCGATGAGGATGACGCGCGCGTTGGCGACGGCGCCGGAGAGGCCGGCCGCGAGCGCGAAGGGGACGGTGAGGCCGTCGGACATTCCGAGGACGACGTCCCGCACGATCTCGGACCCCGAGAAGTGCGCCTCCACGTGGTGGTGGCGGGGCCAGGGACGGGACGTGCCCTTCGCGTGCGGCGGCGAGGCGGCCGTGTGCGGCCGCGGTTTTTCTCTCCGCTTCTCCGCCGTCACGGGTTCGTCTGCCAGATCTCGAGGCTCTTCGTCAGGGCTCGATCGTCGGTTGCGACGAGACAGACGACCGCTTGCGCCACGTCTTCCGGCTGGATCGCGCGAGCGGACTCGAAGGGGAGTCCGGATTTCTTCATGAGTTCGGTGCTAACGGTCGACGGGAAGACGCACGTCACGCGCACGTTCGACGTCCGCGCCTCGTACAGGAGAACCTCGGAAAGCCCGGCGAGGCCGAACTTCGACGCGCAGTACGCGCCGCCGCCGGGAAACCCGCGGTGGCCCGCGGTCGAGGCGATGTTCACGATGTGCCCGCGCTTTCTCGACTTCATCCCGGGCAGAACGGCGCGCGACATGAGGAACGGCCCTCGCAGGTTGACGGCGAGAACGCGGTCGAAGACGACCGCGTCCATCTTCTCGACGGGGGCGGCCGCGAAGATCCCGGCGTTGTTCACGAGGACGTCCACGGGCCCGAACTGCTGCTCGACGGCCGATACGGCGCGCGAGACGGCGCCCTCGTCCGAGACGTCCGCAGCGACGACGAACGACGTCGCGCCCGAGTCCTTCAGCTCCTTCTGGACCTCGAGGAGGTTCTTCTTCGTTTTCCCGAGAAGAGCCGCCTTCGCTCCGGCTCTCGCGAAGGCAAGCGCCAGCGCGCGGCCGATGCCGCGTCCGGCGCCCGTGACGAGAACGACCGCACCCTCGATCTTCATCGCCGCCTCCGGGCAGGATTCTAGAGCCGCGGCGGTGTTTGGGGTGGTACCTTGGAGTCAGGCCCGATGGACTTCTCCGTCGACGAGCGGCTCGCGCGAGCCGCGACGCTTCCGGCGCCGCTGTACACGGATTCCGCGGTTCTCGCCGCGGAGAAGACCTTGGTGTTCGGCGCCTCGTGGCAGCTCGTCGGCCGGGCCGATCAGGTCTCGCGCCCCGGCGACTTCTTCACGGCGCGCGTCGCCGACGAAGAGCTTCTCGTCGTCCGCGGCGACGACGAGAAGCTCCGCGCCCTTTCGAACGTGTGCCGCCATCGCGCCGGGCCGGTCGCCTCGGGCGCGGGTTCCTGCCGCAGCCTCGCGTGCGGCTATCACGGCTGGACGTACGGCCTGGACGGCCGGCTCCGCGCGACGCCCGAGTTCGAGGGGGTCGAGAATTTTCGACGCGAGGACGTGCGCCTCCCCGAATTCCCGGTTGCGACGTGGATCGGCCTCGTCTTCGCGAACCTGGATGTCCGGGCGCCCGCGCTCGCGGCGACGCTGGACGACCTCGCCGGCCGCCTCGAGGGGAGCGGACTCGGCTCGATGCGCTTCGCGTTCCGGCGCGAGTGGACCCTCGACTGCAACTGGAAAGTCTACGTGGACAACTATCTCGAGGGTTACCACATTCCTGTCGTCCATCCCTCGCTCATGCGGGAGCTCGATTACGGCGCCTACCGGACGGAGACGTTCTCGAGCCGCGTCCTGCAGGTTTCGCCGATCAAGGCGAAGGGCGGCCGCCTCAGGACCGGCGCGGTGGGCGGCGAGGCCGCCTACTGGTGGATCTGGCCGAACCTCATGCTGAACGTCTACCCCGACAACTTCTCGACGAACCTGATCGTGCCGCTCGGCGAGGAGCGGACCCTGACGATCTTCGAGTGGTTCTTTCGCGACCCGGAAGATGCCGCCGTGCGCGCGAAGGTGGAAGAGACGGTCGCGTTCAGCGACGAGATCCAGATCGAGGACATCGGGATCTGCGAGGCCGTGCAGCGCGGTCTGAGGTCGAAGACGTACGTCCGCGGCCGCTACTCCGCAAAGCGGGAAGGCGGCGTCCATCGGTTCCACCGCCTCTGGGCCGCGGCGATGGAGCCTCCGCGCGCCCCGGAGCGCTGATGCAGCTCCGCCGGGTCCTCGGCTTCAAGGACCTCGTCTTCTTCTACACGCTGACGACCTTCAGCCTCAGGTCGATCACGACGGCGGCCGAGGCCGGCCCGTCCTCCCTCGCGGTCTGGGTGCTCGCCGCCTTCGGACTTTTTCTCCCGCTCGTCGCCTCGGTTCTCGAGCTCTCCGGCCGTTACCCGGAGGAGGGCGGCCTCTACGTCTGGACACATCGTGCCTTCGGCGACTTTTCGGGCTTTCTGTCCGGCTTTCTCTACTGGTCGAGCAATCTCCCGTATTTCCCGACGCTCCTCTATTTCGCCGCGGCGAACGCTCTCTTCCTCGCGGGCGCGCACGGCGCCGCCCTGCAGGAGAATCGCGCGTTCTTCCTCGCGTTCTCGCTCGGGGGGATCGCCGTCGCGACGGCGGTCAACGCGAGAGGCCTGAAGTACGGGACGTGGCTTCACAACACCGCCGCGGTCGCGACATGGACGGCGGCCTCGATGCTCGTCGGCTGCGGCGTCTACGCCTTCCTTCACGGCGCGCCCGCGACGGCGATCACGCGCGCCTCCCTGGCGCCCTCGGCCTCTCTCAAGGGGGCGCTTTTCTTCGCGACGATCGCCTTCGCGTTCGGAGGCGTGGAGTCGGCATCGTTTCTCGGCGACGAGATCCGCGATCCCAGGCGCACCCTTCCGCGCGCGCTCTACGTCTCGGGAATCCTCATCACGGCCGCATATCTCGCCGGCACGGCGGGCCTCCTCGTGGCGCTGTCTCCGCAGGAGACGAACGTGCTGACGGGCGTCACGAAGGCCATCGCCACCGTATCCGAGCGGGCCGGCGCACCGGCGCTCGGGACTCTCGCCGCGCTCCTCGTCACGGTCGCCGGGCTGGGCGCGACCGGCGCCTGGCTCGCGACGGCCTCGCGCCTGCCGTTCGTGGGCGGCCTCGACCATTTTCTGCCGCCGGCGTTCGCGAGGATTCACCCGCGGTGGGGCACGCCTGTCGTCGCCCTGCTGACTCAGTCTCTTCTCTCGGTGCTCTTCGTCGTCCTGAGCCAGGCGGGAACCGGAGTCCGAGGCGCCTACGAAGCGCTTCTCGCGATGAGCGTGATCTCGTACTTCGTCCCGTTCCTCTTTCTGTTCGCCGCGACGATTCGGCTGTCGCGGACGGCGGCGCCTCCAGGCGCCGTCCGGATCCCGGGGGGACGACCGGTCACCGTCGCGCTCGCCTGCCTCGGTTTCACGACGACGGCGGCAGGCCTCGTTCTCGCGTTCGTGCCGCCCCCCGACGAGCCGAACAAAGCGCTCGCCGCCGCGAAGATCGTCTTTCTGACGCTCGTGCTGGTTGCCGGCGGCGCCGTGCTCTACGCCTCCTCGGCACGAAAGCGGCGAGCAATTCGGACATAGGCCGCGCATGCAGTTCTCGTCCGTCCGCCCTCGCTCCTCCGGTCCCCGGTGCTACCATCCGCCCGGCGCAATGGATCCCGAGTCGAATGCCGCCTCCGGCCCCCCAGGTCCGGATTCCCTCACGTTCGAGGCGCTGTACGACGAGCTGCATGCGTTGGCGCACCGGCAGATCCGGCGTGCGCGCCCCGGCGAAACGCTGCGCACGACGGCGCTCCTGCATGAGGCCTACCTCAAGCTCGCTCGCGGCGCGTCCGTGAAAGATCGCTCGCACTTCTTCGCTCTCGCGGCGCGGGCCATGCGGCAGGTGCTGGTCGACCACGCGCGGAACAACACGGCCTTGAAGCGTGGTGGCGGGCTCCGAGTCGCGACGCTCGGGGACGTCGCGTCCGAGGTCGAAGCCGATGCCGCCGAGCTGATCGCGATCGACACCGCGCTCGCGAAGCTGCAAGGCGCGAACCAGCGAATGGCGCGCGTCGTCGAGCTGCGCTTCTTCGGGGGCCTGTCGGTCGAGGAGACCGCGGAGGCGCTCGACGAGTCGACCGCCACGGTCAAGCGCGACTGGCGCGCGGCGCGGGCGTTCCTGCAGGCGACGCTCTCCTCGAGCTCGCCGTGAACACCGACGAGACCTGGAGTCGCGCGCTCGAGATCTTCCAGGACACCGTCGATCTCGCACTTTCGGAGCGCGACGTCCACGCCGCGGCAGCCTGCGGTGGGGACGAAGCGCTCCGCCGGCGAGTCGACGATCTCCTGGCCGCCGATTCCGAGGCCGACTCGCCTCTCGACCGGAACGCAGCGCTGCGCTTCGTGCGCCTTCTCGAAGAAGGCGACGCCCCGCTGGACGGTTGGATCGGGCGGGAGCTGGGTCCTTACCGTCTCGTCCGCGAGCTGGGGCTCGGGGGGATGGGAGTCGTCTTCCTCGCCGAGCGCTGCGACGGACAGTTCGAGCAGCGTGTCGCGCTCAAGGTCGCGCGTCTCGGCCTCGCCGGCGACGACGCGGTGCGGCGCTTTCTCGCCGAGCGCCGGATCCTCGCCGGGCTCGAGCATCCGCACATCGCACGTCTGCTCGACGGCGGCGTGACGCCCGAGGGCCTGCCGTTCTTCGCGATGGAGTATGTCGAGGGAGTCCCGATCGGGGACTACTGCGACGCGCGGAACCTCTCCCTTTCGCAGCGCATCGAGCTGTTCCTGGGCGTCTGCGCGGCGGTCGACCACGCCCACCGGCGGCTGGTGGTGCACCGCGATATCAAGCCCTCGAACATCCTCGTCACCGAGAGCGGCGACGTCAAGCTCCTGGACTTCGGCATCGCGAAGCTACTCGGCGACGACGACGAAGGCACGCGCACGCTCGAGCGGCGTCTGACCCCGGCGTATGCCGCGCCCGAACAGATCCGCGGCGAAAGAGTCACGACGGCGACCGACGTCTGGGCGCTGGGCGTCGTGCTCTACGAGGTCCTCGTCGGGCGTCGGCCGTTCTCCGCCCGAGGGGCGCGGGAAGAGGTGGCGCGCGCCATGGTCGGCGAGGAAGCCTCTCGGCCTAGCGCGGCGGTGGCGAGCACCCAACCTCCCGCCCCGTCGCGTCGCCGGCGTCGCCGCGCGCTGCGCGGGGATCTCGACACGATTCTCCTCACCGCGCTCCGCAACGAGCCCGACCGGCGGTATCCCTCGGCCGCGGCGTTCGCCGAGGATCTCCGTCGGCATCTCTCTTTTCTGCCGATCCGCGCTCGACCCGACAGCTTTCGCTACCGCGCCGGGAAGTTCGCGGCACGACATCGCTGGACGCTCGCGATCGCCGCGACGCTTCTCCTCGCCCTCATCGGGGCGCTCGCGGCCGCGCTCACGCAGGCGCGTGCGAAGGCCGGCGAGGCGCGCGCCTCGCAGGAGGTGACCTCGTTTCTCGTCCGGCTGTTCGAGGGGTCGGATCCGACCGTCGCGCGGGGCGCGTCGCTCACCGCCCAGGAGCTTCTCGACGAAGGCGTCACCCGCCTGCGATCCGACCTCGCCGCGGAGCCTCAGGTGCGCGCCCGCCTGCTTCACGCCATGGCGGCGTCGTACATCGGGCTCGGCCTCTACGACCGGGCGCTGCCGCTCGCCCAGGAGGAGTTGCGGTTGCGCCGCCAGGCGTTTCCCGCCCGGAGCGCGGAGGTCGCCGTGAGCATGGACCAGCTCGGCGAGCTCTTCCGGCTCGAGGCGGATTTCGCCCGGGCAGAGCCGTTGCTCCAAGACGCGCTCGCGGCTCGTCGCGCGAGCCTCGGTCCGGACGACCCGGCCGTGATCGAGAGCCTCGGCCACCTCGGCCGGATTTACGAGGACGAGGGACAGTTCGCTCGCGCCGAGGGGCCGCTCCGCGAGGCGCTCGCGGCGAGCGAGCGGCGCTTCGGAGCGAGCTCCGCCGAGACCGCGGGTCGCCTAGACGATTTCGCCACCAACCAGTCGGATCTCGGCCGGGAGTCGAAGGCGATCGAGCTCCTGCAGCGAGCCCTGGAGATACGCGAGAAGACGCTCGGTCCGGACTCACTCGGGGTCGCCGGCTCGCTCCACAATCTCGGCCTTCGTCTCGACAGCGCCGGCACGTATCCGGAGTCCGTCGCAGCGCTCGAACGCGCGCTCGCGATCCGGCGGAAGGTCGTCGGGCCCGCACATCCGCTCGTCGGCGCGACCCTCATCGCGCTCGCCGGCGTCTACGACGACCAGGACCGCCGCGACGACGCCGAAAAGAGCGCCGAGAGCGCGCTCGCGATCCTCCGCCGCACGCTGCCCGAGGATCACCCGAAGGTCGGCGAAGCGCTCAACATGCTCGGCATCATCCGCTCGTCGCGTCGCGACTTTGCCGGGGCGGTGCCCGTCTTCCGGGAACTGCTCGCCCGGTACCAGCGCGTCTCGGGAAGGGGCCATCCCGACACGCTTTCGGTCGAGAACAACCTCGCGATCACTCTGCTCCACGCCGGCCAGGCGCCCGAGGCGGAGGCGCTGGAGCGCGACGTCCTGGTGCAGCTCGGCGAGGACAACGGTCAGGTCACCGGAGCCTTTGCGCGAGAGAATCTCGCGACGACGCTCGAGCAGGAAGGGAGACCTCGCGAAGCGCTCGAACTCGCGCGGCAGGCCCTCGCGCTGCAGCGGAGGCGCGAGGGCGAGACCTCGGGCAACGTCGCCGTGGCCCTGCGATCGGTGGCCGTCGCCGAGGAGATGTGCGGCGAAGCGAGCCTCGCGGAGCAGGACTTCCGCGCGGGTCTCCGACTCGGGGAAGAGCTCACGCCCTCCCGCGGCAACGCGACGTACGAATGGAGAATTCCCGCTGGCCGACTTCCTCGCCGGGGCGAGCCGCTGTTCCGAAGCCCTGCCACTGCTGGCCGGCGCGCTCGCCGAGATCGACGGAGTCCACCGTCCTGTGGACCCGATCTGGGGGCTCCAGGCACGGCTGCTGCAAGCTCACTGCACACCGCCCTCCGGCGCGAGAGGCGATTCCGCCAGAACGGCGCGCGCGGCCCTTCGTTCCATGCCGGCCGTCGAGGTCGATCTCTACCCCACGGCACGGGCACTGCTCTCCGCTCGCGGCACGCTCAAGTTCCCCGCTCGATAGCGCGCGTCCGGTCCCCAGTGTCGGCGGCCAGCAAGGCGAGTACTCCCTACTTGCCGGTGTAGGGTCCGAATTTCTTCGCATCCCACACCAAGCCGATGTTGGTGCCTGGGACGAAGCGATTGCCGGGCTCGACATCCACGGTCGCGCCGTTGTGCGTGTAGAAGATATGTGCGCCGTCCTTGGTGGTGCTTTCGCCATTCTGGTCACGGAGGTTCTTGCGGTACCAAGCGCAGACCGTGTCGACAGAATCCTTCGTTGTGATGACGACCGAGCCTTCGCTTTGCCTGTCGATCTTGGTTACGTTGGTTGAGTAGAACGGCACAGGGGGGGCGGCGCTCGCCCGGCCTGCGGAAATTGAGGCGCTCGCAGCGACGAAGGCCAGGGTGAGTGCGAGCTTCATTCTGTCCTCCCCGGCGCACGCGACCTTCACGAGCGCTCTATACGGGACAACGGAATCGCACCCGGAACGGGATCACGGGGGTGAAGAGCGATCCTCGCGTCCTGGTTGTCGGCGCCGCGCGAATGATCCCGGATTTCCCTCGTTTCCGTTTCTCCGGATGACGGGAGGTGACCCATGAGGTTAAACAAGAGCAGCGAAACCAAAAGAGCTTTCCGCCTGGCGGCTCGAAGTGCCGTCGCCTTCGCGGCGGTGCTTCTCGCGAGCACGGCAATGGGGCAGGCGGAGACCTATTTCCTACCGTCGTCCGCCTACAGCACGGGAGCGGGAGGAGCCGAATTCCACTCGGACGTCCGTCTACTCAACGTCACCAGGTCACCGGTGACGGTGACGGCGACTTTCTACGACCAGGCGAACGGCGCCACGGTGCCGGCTTCGCCGTTCACGATCGCGGCGCGGAGCCAGGCGTCGTACGACAACGTCCTCAGGTCTCTCTTCGGGAGTGGCCTGGGGTCGTTCGGGCCGATCCGGTTCGAGGCGACCGGCGCGCTCGTCGTTTCGTCGAGCGTAAACAACGTGAACGCCTGCGGGACGGGGGCGATTTCGGGGCAATGGCTTCCGGGGATCGACGCCTCGCAGGCCCTGCGGGCGGGGATCCTGGGTCAGCTCGCGCTCAGCACGAGCTCCGCGACGGGTTACAGGACCAACGTCGTCTTCATGAACCCGGGCACCTCGGGCGCGACGGTTACGGCGACGCTGCGGCGCGGGGACGGATCGTCGATCGGAACGTCGACCTACCCGGCGCTCCCCGCCGACGGCTTCCGGCAGGTCTCCCTCGGCGGCTTTCCCGGCGCCTCGGGGACGACGGACACGAACCTCTTCCTCGAGTTCACGAGTGATCAGCCGGTCCTCTCTTTCGCGTCAGTCATCAACAACGCTTCGGGCGACCCCTTCGCGATCGTAGCGGCGGCGGACACCGCCAGCCAGGAGCTGACCGTGACGCTGCCCGGCGGCGTGCCGCTCGTCCTCGTGAAGATCCCGCACGGGACGTTCCTGATGGGATCGCCGGCCGCGGAGCGGAACCGGAAGACCGACGAGACGCAGCACCAGGTCACAATCACGGCCGACTACTACATCGGGAAGACGGACGTGACGCAGGCGCAGTGGCAGGCGGTGATGGGGAGCAACCCTAGCCGCTTCTCCAGCTGCGGAGGCACGTGCCCCGTCGAGAGCGTGTCCTGGAACGACATCGCCGGGAGCGGAGGATTCCTCGAGAAGCTGAACGCCGCGCTGGGGCTCAGCGGGGCCTCCGCCTTCCGGCTGCCCACGGAAGCGGAGTGGGAGCGGGCGGCGCGGGGGGGGACGACGACCCGGTTCTCGTTCGGGGACGCGCTGGACTGCGACGATCGTGCGGCTCGTGCAGCGCCGACCCCTACCTCTGGTGGTGCGCGAACGAGAACAACATGCAGCGACCTGTGGCACAGAAGCAGCCGAACCCCTACGGACTGTACGACGTGCACGGCAACATCAGGGACTGGGTGCAGGACTGGTACGGAGCCTACCCGACGGCGGCGGTGACGGATCCCACGGGCCCCATGTCGGGCGGGAGCCGCGTCTATCGGGGCGGCTTCTGGGACGACACGCTGCAGGTCTGCCGGTCGGCGTACCGCGGCGTCGCCGTCGACTACTACCGCGACAGCGCGCACGGGTTCCGCCTTGCCAGGTCGCAATGACTCTTTGACGGTCGACCAGCTCGCGATCAGCCTCGGCGGCGCTCGGGGACATTTCTAAGGAGCTACGACACCTAGACCTCGCGAGCTGGACCGGTCGTTCCATATTGACTACTCTTTCGCGCCCATGTCCGCCTCGGTCGCGCCCCGCTTCGACCCCGCGCGACGGCGGGCGGTGACGATCGCCCTGCTTCTCGTCACGGCGCTCGCGTCCTTCGAGTCGACGATCGTCTCGACCGCCATGCCGACGATCATAGGCGAGCTCCACGGCCTGCCCCTCTATTCCTGGGTCTTTTCGATCTACCTGCTCACCTCCACCGTCACGATGCCGATTTACGGGCGCCTCGCGGACGTCTACGGGAGGCGCCGCATCCTGATGACGGCCACGGCCGTCTTTCTCGCCGGCGCGGTCACGTGCGCGCTCGCGCGCTCGATGCCGCAGCTCATCGTGGCGCGCGGCCTTCAGGGCCTCGGCGCCGGCGGCCTCATGCCGATCGCGCTCACCGTTTCCGGCGATCTCTACTCCCTCGAGGAGCGCGCGCGCGTGCAGGCCTTCTTCAGCGGGGTCTGGGGATTCGCGAGCCTCGTCGGGCCGCTTCTGGGAGCGTTTCTGACGATCACGTTCGGGTGGCGTTCCATCTTCACGATCAACGTGCCGCTCGGCATCATCGCGTTCGTCCTCGTCGCGACGAAGATGATCGAGTCGCGCAAGCCGGGGTCCGACCCGCTGGACGTCGCAGGTGCCGTGACGCTGGCGCTCGGCGTCGCCGCGCTCCTCGTCGCGGTTCTCCAGCGGGCCGGACCCGGAGCTCTCGGCGCGGGCGTGAGGCTCCTTGCGGGCGTCTCGGGGCTGGCTCTCCTCGCGGTGTTCGCCCGCCTGCAGCGGACGCGGGAGCATCCGCTCGTGCCGCCGGACCTTTTTCGCCACGCGCGGACGGCAGCTCCCTACGTGGGGGGCGTTCTTCTGGGCACGACGATCTACGGGGTCGACACGTTCGTCCCCCTTTTCGTGCAGGGCGCGCGCGGCGGAACCGCGGGAGCTGCCGGGGCGGTCATCACGCCGCTCGTCCTCTTCTGGTCCCTTTCGGCGGCGGCCGCCGCCCGAGTCATCGTCCGTTTCGGATTTCGGAGGACGGCCCGGGCGGGGGCTCTCCTGATCCTCGCCGGCTTCGTCGGCCTGCTCGTCGCGGCACGGCTCGACGCGCCCGTTTTCGCCATCAGCGCGGCCTGCGGCCTGATCGGTGCCGGCCTCGGGCCCTCGTCGCTCGCGCAGGTGCTCGCGATCCAGAACGTCGTGGACGAACGTCGCCGGGGAGTCGCGACGAGTCTCGTGCCTTTCTCCCGCACCGTGGGGGGCTCTCTGGGCGTGGGCGCCCTCGGAGGCATCCTCGCTTCGGGTCTCACCAGGCGTATGGGAGTTGCCGCCGAAACGGCGGGAGCGGCTCTGGCGGAAGGGCGCGTGCCCCGCGAGCTTCGGCTCGCGCTCGAGCAGTCGCTGCTGCCCGTTTTCGCCGTGCTGCTCGCCCTCGCGACCGTGAATCTGATCGTGACGTCGCGGTTTCCCGATCTCCAGGTCACGCCACGGACGCCGACGAACGCGTAAAAGGGGCGTTTGCGCGCGAGACCTCGTTCGCGAGAAGATCAATTGTTGTGCACCTGAAACTCGGGATCTTGCTGGTCGCGCTCGGCGCCGGCTTGCCCGCGCGTTCGAAGGAGTCGCCGCTCGTCGTCGACGGCCTTCGCGCGGACCTCTCGTCCGCCGCCGAGTTCGCCCTTGGAGACGCCCCGGGGGGCGTCGCAGGCCTCGACCGCCTGGACTGGCGCCCCATCAAGGTCCCCGGGTCGTGGCAGAAGGCCGGCATTCCGGACCACGGGTACGGCTGGTACCGGTTCCGGTTCACGCTGTCGCCTGCGGCGGCTGTACACCCGCTGGCGTTCACCTGCTCGCAGATCCGCGACGTGGACGAGACCTTCCTCGACGGCGTCCGCATCGGAGGGACGGGCGGGTTTCCACCACGGTACGACAAGGGCACGCTCCAGGCGCGCCTGTACGAGCTTCCGGCGACGCTGACGAGCGCCGCGGGCCCGCACGTTCTCGCCGTGCGCGTCTTCAATGCGGGCCCGCGGCCGGGGGGCATCACAGCCGCGCCCTATCTCGAGACCGTATCGGGCGCGTTCTGGGAGCGGACGATCTTCGAATCGCCGCTCGCCCTCGTGGCCGCGGCGATCTTCTCGCTGGGCGTCTTCGCGCTCATCGTGTTCCTTCGCGATCGGCGGCAGCTCGAGTTCCTGTTCTTCTTCCTCCTGACGACGGGCGTCGCGGCCTACGTCGTCTCGTCGCTGTCGCTCTGGTCGCGCTTCGGCGTCTCGCTGTCTTTCGTTTTCCGGGCGAACTTCGCGCTCGCCTTCGCGCTCTCGGCGCTGTTCACGCTCTTTTTCCACTACTTCTTCGTCCTTCCGGTCCCGCGGTGGATGCGCGTCGTTCTCGCGATCCAGGTCGCCGGCCTCCTGGCGGCGTGCGCCCTGCCGCGAGTCGACGATCTCTACGCCATCCTGCCGGCCTGCTACGCGACGGTGATCGCGAGCGGCTTTCGCATCGTGCAGGTGCTCGTGCGCAAGCTGCGCCGGCGCGCTCCGCACGCTCTCACGATCCTCGTGGGTTTCTGCCTCATCTTCCTTGCGACGCTCCGCGACATGGCGCAGGACCTGGGGCTCATCCCGTGGGGCGCGAGGACACGCTACGTGGGCCTCGCCTTCCTCGTGTTCGCCGTACTGTTCCTTTCGGTCGTGGCGGACCGCATGGCGCGCCTCAGGGTGGCCGCCTCGACGGACCCTTTGACCGGCCTGCCGAACCGCGCCGGTCTCTTCGAGCGCATACGGGTCGAGCTCGCGCGCAGCCAGCGCTCGAACCGCTCGCTCGCGCTGGCCGTCCTCGACCTGGATCGCTTCAAGGAGTTCAACGACCGCTTCGGACACCTCGCCGGGGACCGGCTCCTCATCGCGGCGGGCGAGCGCCTCACGGAGTCCGTGCGCACGACCGATCTCGCCGTGCGCTTCGGGGGGGAGGAGTTCGTCCTTCTCCTGCCCGAGATCTCGGCCGAGGAGGCCATGCGCTGCTGCGAGCGCATCCGCGAGGCCGTGCGCGGCATCCGCGTGTTCGGCGCGGAGGCCGGCACGACGATCTCCATCGGCGTCGCCGTGCACGAGCCGAAAGTCAGCCCGCAGCCCTCCGAGGCCTCGCTCTTGCGCATGGCCGATGCGGCGCTCTACAGGGCCAAGGCGCTCGGTCGGGACCGCGTCTTCATGGCGGAGGGACCCGTGCCTCGAGAGCCGTCGCGGCCGGCGGGCGGCGAATCCGTGCCGAGTGAGGCCAGCTGACCCCGCGGGATCTACAATCCGCTCATGAGGGCCCTGATCCCCGCGATCGTCTCCCTGGCGGCGGCGGCGGCCGGCTCGGCCGCCGCGCAGGAGCCGACGCCGACACCCGTCGAACAGTACGTCGTCGCGCCGTCCCTTCCGGACCAGCCGAACAAGGAAGGCGTCGTGCGCCCCAGCGGCTCGATGCCGACCGACTCGGAGGGCTACGTGCGGACGAATCGCGGAGTGATCGACCCGACGACCGCCTCACCGGCTCCCGGCGGAACCGTCACGCGGCGGACCGCGACCAGCCCCGTCGCGGCGGGAACCGCTTCCGTGCCCGCGCCGACGCCGGCCCCGCACGGGAAGGCCAAAGTGAAGGCTGCCCACCTGTCCGTGCGCGGGACGGTGAGGGCGTACGAGAAAGGGGTCTCGATCACGGTCGTCGAGGCCGACGGGCAGGAGCGGACCGCGAAGATCGCGGCGAAGGCGTCGGTGTACGAAGGCCTTGCCGTCGGCGACAAGGTCATCGTGAGAATCCCGCTCGGCAAGCCCGCGGACGGAAGGACGACCGACCACGTCGAGAGGCAGAAGCGCCCGGTGCCGCCGCCGAAGTCGAAGTTCACCCAGGCGCAATCGCCGGCGAGCTGAGGAGCTGCACACGGGGATGCAGCGTTTCTTCGTCCGCTCCCTGGCTCTCTCGGCCGTGCTCGCGGCCCCACTCGCCGCTCAGACGCCCACGCCGACGCCGGCGAACGCGGTCGAAGCGTCCGAACAGTCCGCCGTGGCGCCGGCTCTTCCCGTACGCGCGGGCCAGTCGAATCCCGAGGTCGCGCTCCACGCAACTCCGGCGTCCCCGACTCCGGCCGCGGCGCCCTTTTCGGCTCCGCCCGAGCTCGTCCCCGGTTCGACCAGAGAGGAGCCGCCCACGGTCTCGTCGCCACCGAGCTCCGTGTCGCCCGCGGCCGGCAGCGCGCATGCGAGGGCCGGCGTGGTCTCGGCGAAGCCCGTCACGGTTTCGCAGGGAGCGGCCTCGACGGTCACCGGCTACCGGAAGGGGAGGTCGCTGACCGTGAAGACGCCGGCGGGAGCGCTCGTGGAATACCGCCTCGCAAAGGACACGATCCTCCCGGCCGATCTCGGCCCGGGCCGCCAGGTGCTCGTCGAGACGAAAGTCGTCAAGAAGCGTCGCGTCGCGACGAAGGTTTCGTACGCCGAGGGGCGCGTCGTTCTCACGAACGTGAACTGACCGCGTGATCCTCTTCGAGAACGACGCCGTCGTCGCGCTCGACAAGCCGCCGGGCGTCTCGATGGCGACGTCGACGAAGGAAGGCAAGTCGGCCGCGGACGCCGTCGAACGACTGTTCGCGGCCTGCGGCGTTCCCCGGCCGGACTCGCCTCCGCTTCTCGTGCACCGCCTGGACGCGGGGACGTCGGGCGTCGTCCTCCTCGCGAAAACGCACGAAGCCCACCGTGCGCTCAGCCTCGCGCTCCAGGAGCGCCGCGCGAAGAAGACTTACCGTGCGCTGGTCTGGGGTCACCCGGTGCCCGCGAAAGGGACGATCGACCTGACGCTCGCGCGCGACCCGAAGGACGGTCGCAAGATGCGCGTCTCGGCGGAGGGAAAGCCGTGCCTGACGCGCTACGCGACGCTCCGGAGGTTTTCGTCTCTCGCCGACCTCGAGCTCCATCCCGAGACCGGGCGCACGCATCAGATACGCGTTCACCTGTCGGCGAAAGGACATCCGATCGTGGGCGACGACTTCTACGGCGGGGCGAGCCGATGGCACGGTGTGCGCGACCGGAGGCTCCGTGAGGCGCTCCAGGGGATCGCGCACCCGCTGCTGCACGCCTCGCGCATCGAGATCCCGGAGATGGGCATCGATGTCAAGGCCCCGCTGCCCCGGGATTACGAGGAAATTCTTGCTTCCCTCTCCTCCTAAAAAATCACCTTCGCGGCGAGCTGAACGATCCGGGGGCCGAGCGAGGTCGTCGGCGTGCCGAACGCGGAGAGCCGTGTGAGATTCGTTCCGTTCACGGCGTAGTAGCCCTGATTCAAGCCCACGACGTTCGAGCGATTGAAGACGTTGAAGGCCTCTACGATGAGCTGGAGCGTCGCCGGGCCGATGGGGATGTCCTTCGTGAGGCGAGGGTCGACCGTGAAGAGAGTCGGGTAGTTGAGCGAGTTGCGGGCGAATCCCGGCGCGCGGTCGTTCTGGACGTTGCCGTCGTTGTTGATGTCCACGAGCGGCGCGAGAATCGCGGTGTAGGGCTGGCCGCTCGCGATATTCACGATCCCCGAGAGCGACCAGCCTCCGAAGAGCGCCTGCTCGAGGCCGCCCGCGCTCCGGTAGTAAGGAAGGCTCCAGTAGGCCGAGATGACGAGGCGATGGCGTACGTCGGCGTTGCCAACGGCGTAGTCGGCCTGGAAGTTCTTCGGGTCGGAGGCCTGCTTCCCGTCGTCGCCGACGCCCGGCACGACCGAAGTGGCGTCCGGTTTCGTGTCGAGGACTTTGCCGTACGTGTACGCGACCCGCGCCTGCCAGTTGTTCGAGAAGCGCTTGTTCAGCTCGAGCGTGATGCCGTTGTAGTTGGACTCTGCCGTGCTCTGGAACTCGATGACGCGGTTGAAGTTTCCGAACGGGCGGTCGGCCCCGTACCGCGTGACCGGATAGACGTTCCCGGCGGCGTCCGTGAAATTGACGACGGAAGGCGAGCCGACGTTGATGTCCGCCGAGCGCTGGAGCTTCGTGGCCTTCACGTAGAGATAGGAAAGGCCGAGCGAAACGTCGTTCGAAACGGCACGCTCGATGCCGAGGCTCGCCTGGTGGACGAGCGGGTTCTCGAAGTTCGGGTCGAACACGAGGATCGTCAGCTTGGGCACCGCGACGCCCGTCGGAATCGACGGGAAGACGTTCGGGTAAACCGGCATCTGGGCGCCCGTGAACGTGACCCCCTGCACGTTGATGCCGTTGTTCGACATCGCCGTGCCGATCATGATCGACGGCGTGCGGCCGTAGAACATGCCGTAGCCGCCGCGGACGACCGTGCCGTCGCCGCCCTTCGGCGTCCACGCGAAGCCGAGGCGGACGGCGACGTTGTTCGTGTCCTCCGGAACGACGCTCGTGTCGATGCCGGCCGCGAGGAGTTGCGCGTCGGGATTCCGGACCGTGGGCTGCGCGATGCCCTGCTTGTCGTACCGGACGCCGAGGTTGAACGTGAGGTTCGGGATCGGCCGGAACTCGTCCTGCAGGAAGACGCCGATCTCGGAGAGGTCGGGATTCGTGAACGGGCCGGTCGTGCCGACGCCCGGGAAGTTCTGGATGTACCGGATGGGCTGTCCGAGGTTGAACGACGCGACCGAGTTGAACGTGTACTGGCCGGAGAAGAGGCCCGGAAACCAGTTCAGAATGAGGTCGCGGTTGAAGTCGAAGCCGCCCTTCAGCGTGTGGTTTCCGAACAGGAACGTGACGGCGTCGGCGACCTGGTAGCGCGTGATCGTCGTCTCGCGCGGGCTGAAGTTGTTCCGCCCGATCGTGAAGGAGAAGTTTCCGACGTCGGAGATGATCGACTCGGGGTCCGCGCTGTTCGCGAGACCCGGCTCGGAGTCCTTCGCATACTGGCCGCGCAGCTCGTTGAAGAGCGACGAGCCGAAGGAATTCGTCAGGGAAGCCGTGACCGTGTCCGTTTTCACGAGCGAGTCGCCCGAGTGCGTGACCGACTGCGTCGTGCCGCCGTTCTCGTTGTTCGAGCCGGTGAACCGCTGCCGGTTGTACCGGACGGAGATCTGTGTAGCGGTGCCGGCCTCGTAGTCTGCCTTGAGGAGGAAGACGTCCTGGTTCTGACCGCGGTCGTAGGGGCCGGTGAGCGGAATCAGCTTCGCGAGTCCGGCCACCGTGTTCGCGTCCGTCGGGAGACCGGCCGTGGAAAGGATGACGGGCTGGCCGTTCGTGTTGCGCTGGCCGTCGTAATTCGCGAAGAAGAAGAGCTGGTCCTTGAGGATCGGACCGCCGAGGCTCGCGCCGAACTGGTTGTAGTGGTAGTTGCTCTTGGCGCGGCCGTTGATCACGTTGATGTAATCGTTCGTGTTCAAACCCTTGTCGCGGAAGAACTCGAAGGCCGTGCCGTGGAACTCGTTCGTTCCTGATTTCGTCACGACATTGATGACGGCGCCGCCCGCCCGGCCGTACTCGGCGGAGTAGGCGTTGCGGTTCACCTGGAACTCCTTCACCGCGTCCTGGCTGAACTGGTACGGCGCGCGGCCCGAGCCCGTGCGGCCGAGCGCCTGACCGAAGAACGTGTTGTTGTTGTCGGCCCCGTCGATGACGAGGCTGTTCAGCGTGCCGCGCTGGCCGGCGAAGCTGATGTCGCCGAGGCGCGGATCCCTCACGACACCCGGCGTCGTGAGAACGAAGTCGATGAAGTTGCGCCCGTTCGTGGGAAGGTTCGCGATGTAGTTCTCGTTCACGACGTCGCTCTGCTGCGTGCGCGTCGTCTCGATGAGGGGAGCCTCCTCGGTGACGGTCACGGCCGTCTTCACGCTCCCGAGTGTGAGGGTGAGCCTGAGGGTCACGTCGGCGCCGATGTTCAGCTGGATGCCGTTCTGCGTCGCGGACGTGAAGCCGGAAAGCTCGGCGTTGACGTTGTAAACGCCGACGGCGAGAAGCGGAAACGTGAAAGAGCCCGCGGCGCTCGACACGGCCGTGCGCACGGCGCCCGTCTTCGTGTTCTTCGCGGTCACGCTCGCGCCGGGCAGGGGCCCCCCGGCGGCGTCCGAGACGGTGCCCGAGATCGAGCCCGCGGTGCTCTGCGCGAGGAGGTCCTCTGCGGGCCATGCGAGCGCGAGGGCCAGAACAGCGGAGACGACGGCCGAACGGAACAATCGCGACATCGAAATCCTCCTTCAAGCGGCCGATTGATCGTCACCCCTCGGCGCAGGGGGTGTGAAATTGCGGCGAAGCCTACCTCAAGATCCGACGGCCGCAAGCGTGCCGGCCCGGATTGCTCAGCGTGAAGGCGCGGACGAATGAGAGAGGATTCGGAGAGACGTGCAACCGCGGGCTGCGAGAAACGTGGCGGCGCCGGCGAGGAGAACGAGACTCGCGCCGAGGAGCAGCAGGAGAGGACCCTTCTTTGGAGGCGGGAGCTCGCTCGTCACGGGCGCGGCGGGCGCGCCCCTCGCGCGGAGGGGCGCGGTGGAGTCGGCAAGGGAGGGCGGCGGGGCGGCGCTCGAGAACGCGGTAATTTCGCGCGTGATGGCGCTGCGGACGGGCTTCGCATGCAGCTCGCGCCGCGCGACCACGAGGTCGAGGATCATCTGGCCGGCGCTTCCGTACCGTTCCTGAGGCTCTTTCTTGAGGGCCTTGGCGACGATCTGCTTCAGAATCTCGGGCACGAGTTCGGGCTCCGGCCACGGGTCGGCCTCCTTGGTCATCATCTTGGCCACCATCTGGGTCACGCTCTCACCCGAGAACGGGTGCACGCCGGCCAGCATCTGGTAGAAGACGATGCCGAAGGAGAAGAGGTCCGACCGCTCGTCGAGAGGGTTTCCGAGCGCCTGCTCCGGAGAGAGATAGTCGAGCGTGCCGACGATCATCCCCTCGCCCGTCTGCCGGCGCGAACGGGACGTGTCGCGCGCACCTTCGGCGAGGAGCTTGCTGAGGCCGAAGTCGAGCACCTTCACGCGGCCGTCGGGCGCGAGCATGAGGTTCGAGGGGGTGACGTCCCGGTGCAGGATGCGGCTCTGGTGCGCGACCTTCAGACCTTCGAGCGCCTGGATCGCGATGTCGAGGCATTCCGTGATCGAAAGCCTCCGCTTGTCCATGATCTCGTCGAGGCCTTCGCCTTCCAGGTACTCGAGGACGAGATAGAGGGCCCCCGGCGGGAAGCCCACGTCGCGCGCCTCCGTCGTCGCGAGGTCGTGGATCGTGATGACGTTCGGATGATTGAGCGCCGCGACGGCTCGCGCCTCGTTCATGAACCGGCCGCGCATCTTCGTGTCGCTCTGAAGCTCGGCCGGCAGGATCTTGATGGCGACGCGGCGGCCGAGTGCCGAATCCGTCGCGAGATAGACCTCGCCCATGCCGCCCCGGCCGAGCAAGCGGAGGATCTCGTACCGGCCGATGCTCTTGGGAAGTGGTTCCGCGGCCACCGGGCCGCAAGTATAGGGAGTCCCGGCTCCTCGATCAGGCGGGCGGGAGGGCGCCGGGATCGAGCGCCAGCAGGATCGTCAGGAGGCTTCCCCCGTCGCGAGTCGTCGAGATGAGGCCCGTGCGCGCGAAGAGGCGAAGCATCCGCTCGTTGTTCTTCAGGACCTCGGCCTCGAAGACGGCGATCTTTCGCGCGCGGGCGAGCGCCGCGAGGCGCTGAAAAAGAAGGCTGCCGAGACCGCGGCCCTGGAAGACGTCCGCCACCGTGAACGCGACCTCCGCGTGCGTGGGCCGATCGGGGAAGCGTTCCCACCGCGCGACCCCCACGATGGCCCCCTCCGTCTCGGCGACGAGGGCGTACCGTTTATCGTAATCCACACGCGCGAGGTACTCGGCCTTCCCCGCATCCTTGTCCGGGACGGCGAAGAACCGGAAATAGAGGCTGTCGGAAGAAAGGCGGTCGTAGAGCGCCAGAAGGCCGGGCCCGTCGTCTTCCCGTATGGGGCGCAGGTGAATCGCCGCGCCGTCGCGCAGAACGACGTCGGACTCATCCGCGGTCGGATAGGGTCCGCGCTCCCCGCCTCCAAGGTCCTCCCGAACCGTTCGAACCACGCGGCCTCCGGCGGTCTGTTCTTCGACTTCGAAAGACGATACAACGCGTCGTCGTTCGCCGCCGCTCCGGTCGCGGTCCCGGTTGTGTTTCGTCTACGCCACCGCGGCGGCTAGCTCGTGGGGGAAGCGCGTCCCGTCAGCGCCGCCAGGCGCCGCATGCGCGCCGCAAGGTCCGGCGAGAACGCGTCCACCGTGGCGCGCCAGTCCCAGTTCGAGCCGACGCGTCCGGGCACGTTCATGCGGCCCTCCGCTCCGAGGCCGAGGTAATCCTGCATCGGCGCAATCGCGCGGTCGGCGACGGATGCGAACGCGGCGCGGATGAGGTCCCAGGCCGGATCCTCGCCCGAAGTCCCGAGATAGTCGCGAAAGCGGGCCTTCGCAGGTTCGTCGAGCGCCGCGAACCACGACCGGGACGTGTCGTTGTCGTGGGTGCCCGTGTAGACCACCATGTTGGAGACGTAACGGTGCGGCAGGTGCTCGCTGTCGGTCTCGCCGAAGGCGAACTGCAGCACTTTCATGCCGGGAAGCCCGAGGATCTCGACGAGTTTGCGGACATCCTCCGTCAGAAGGCCGAGGTCCTCGGCGACGAGCGTGACGTCTCCGAGCGCGTGCTGGATCGCCATGAAGAGCATGAGGCCCGGCCCGTTCACCCACCGCCCGTCGCGCGCGGTGGCGGCGCCCGCGGGCACCTCCCAGTACGCCGAGAAGCCGCGGAAGTGGTCGAGGCGCACGACATCCGCGAGCCGGAGGTTCAGGCGGATCCGCTCGATCCACCAGTCGTAGCCGTCCTCGGCGAGCACGTCCCACCGATAGAGGGGATGGCCCCAGAGCTGTCCGTCCGCGCTGAAGTCGTCGGGCGGGACGCCCGCCGATGCCGTGGGACGCCCGCCTTCGTCGAGCGCGAACAGCCGGCGGTGCGCCCACACGTCGGCGCTGTCACACGCGACGTAGATGGGCAGGTCCCCCATCACCGAGATGTCGCGCGCGTTCGCTTCCGACTTCACGCGCTGCCATTGACGGAAGAAGAGGAACTGCACGTACGTGTGAAACGCGATCTCGTCTCGGAGCTCGGCGCGTGCCGCGGCGAGGGCGGCCTCCGCGCGGCTGGCGAGATCGGGATCCCATTCCGTCCAGGGCCGCCCCTCGTGCTTCTCGCGCAGCGCGGCGAAGAGAGACCAGTCGGCGAGCCATGCGTCGTTCGACGCGGCGTCCGCAAAGCGCGCGACCTCGTCGAGGATGCGCCCGCCGAGAGATTTCGCGTGGCGGAACGAGTCCTCGAGAAGGCGGCGGCGAAACGGCGCCACGCGCTCCCAGTCCACGCGCCCCTCGGGAAACTCCGGAGCGCCGTCGAGGGCACCCGCCGGGAGGAGACCCTCTTCGACGAGCCACTCGGGCGAGACGAGGA
The DNA here is from genome assembly GCA_963821225.1 of Thermoanaerobaculia bacterium. Classification (GTDB taxonomy): domain Bacteria; phylum Acidobacteriota; class Thermoanaerobaculia; order UBA5066; family UBA5066; genus Fen-183. Next base: position 359,305 of record CAWGCY010000007.1, on the reverse strand, counting down.
GCGGGTCCCCGGCGAAAGCCGAGAGCCCGTCGTAAGGCGAATGATGAGGACCCGTGGGGCCGGGCGGCAGGACCTGCCAGAGTCTCAGCCCCGCCTGGGCGGCCCAGTTCAGGAACGCGTCGGCGGCAGGCCCGAGATCTCCCACGCCAAACCGCGAGGGCAGCGACGTCGGGTGCAGGAGCACGCCAGCCTGTCGCGTGGGGCGAGTCATGCCCGGATGCTATCCCGGCAGCCTCACCGGCCCATGCCGGCTTCGTGCCCGAGAATCCGCAATGTCCTGCCGTAGATGGCCTCGACCTCCTCGCGCGTGTTTCCGATCGCCGTCATCCCGAGCTTCCCGTACTCCGAGAGCGCGCCGATGAGGTGAAACAGCACGCCCGACTCGGAATTGTGGCTGTAGTGAAGGGAGTTGATCGTGACGATCTCGATGAGGTCCTCGGGCAGGAGCCCTCGGAACGTCTCCGACTGGAGGTTGTCCGTCGCGCGATAAAACTTCGGCGAGCCTCGCGGCGAGAAGAAGAGGCCGGTTCGGGGATCGAGCTGCCCGCCGGTCAGGAACTGGAGCGCGAGGTAAGGATGCGTCGTACCGCCCATGCGGAGGTTGATCTCGAGAGCCCACGACTTCCAGGAGGACGAGGGATCGTCCCGCGTCAGGAGAAAGTCGATCGCGAAGCGGCTCACGACGCCCTTCGCGGCGAGGACGGCGCCGATTCGCAGGGCCTCCTCGTGAATGTGCATGCGATACGCGTCGTCGGCCGGAAAGAGACAGCCGAGGAAAACCTGGCCGCTCGGTCCGCCGAGGATCTGGTCGTGCGTGGAGATCGGGACGACCGCGCCGTGCGGATCGCTCCGGAGCTGGACGCTCGGCGAAGCCTTGAAAGGGGCCTCGAGAAACTCCTCGGCGATGCCGCCCATCCGACGGAACTTCTCGTCGTATTGGGCCCACGTCTCCCACGGGACCGAGAACTCCAAGACGGGGAGCGCCGCGTGGACCGCTTCGGCGAGATCGCCCGGCGCCTCGGGGTACCGGAAGAGGGCGTTGCCCTCGCCCGAGAAGCTGTCGTTCAGTTTCACGACCGCGCTCCTGAGGCCCGGCTTCCGGCGCTTGAGCTCGACGAGCGCGGTCTCGATGTCGTGGCTGTCGCGCAGGTCCTCGAGGCCGTCGGGAGTGGCGATGCCTGCCTCGCGAAAGATCTTCCGGCTCCCTGACTTCGTCCCGTGCGCGTTGAGCGCGGGGTCGACGCCGTTGAGCGGTATTCCGAGGAGGACCGCGAGTTTGCGCTCGAGGGGCGTGGAGTTGAACACGGTGAGATACGCACGCGCGCGGTCGGCGATGCCCTGACGAATGCGCTCGAGGAGGCGCGGCCGTTCCAGGATCTTCTCCGTGAGCGGGCGCGGCGACGCGTCGTGCGCGCACAAGAGCGTCAGCCGGCTTCGCGCGTGGCTCGTGGGAATGCCGACGAGGAGCTGGAAGTAGTACTCGAGGACGAGGGGATGCACGGGCTGCGACGTCACGAAGACGACGCGTGCCCGCGGATTGCGAAGCCGGATGAGCAGGAACAGGAGCCTCTCCTCGTAGAAGCTCGCCCCCTCGAGTTTCCTCATCTCGGCCTGGTCGAGGGTGAGCGACGGAACGACGACCGACGTGTGGGGCTGCTCGTCCTGCCCCGAGATCGAGTCCCAGACCTCGGCCAGGCGCGGTTTGAGGGCCTCGAACTCGGCGAGCTCCCTCTCGAGGGTGAGCGCGGACGCGAAAGGCGGACGGGGAATCAAGCTGGACCCATTCTAAAGGCGCGGGTACCGGCCGAACCGAGGGCACGCTTCTTGATTGCGTTCTCGAGGTTTGAGGTGTCGAGAGGGAGAATGACGAGACGCCGGGGGTTTACCCTCATCGAGCTCCTGATCGTCGTGGCGATCATCGGAATCATCGTCGCGATTGCCGTCGTGAACATGATCAACGCGATTCAGCGCGCCAAGCAGAAGCGCACGATGGGGGACATGAAGAGCTTCGCGACGGCCATCGAGGCGTTCGCGACCGACCAGAACTACTACCCGGCGGCGGCGGGCTTCTCGCTGCCCTCGGGCCTTACGCTGCCGACGAGCACGGTCGGGACGGTGTCCGGCTCGCTCAGCCCGACCTATATGAGGGTGCTGCCGCTCGTGGACGGCTGGAGCTCGTATTTCACGTATGCGACGAGCGCCACGCGGAGCGACTTTGCGCTGCGGTCGGCGGGTGCCGACGGGGCCCTCGACGCGGCGCCGATCTGGGGCCCGACGACGAACTTCAACGCCGACATCATCCTCGTCGACGGCGCGTTCGTGCAGTTTCCGGACGGCGCGCAGAGGTGATCGGCGCGGCGCGGTCCCGACAAACGGTGGCCCGGCAGCTCCGGCTTCTCCGACAAAATTTCGTCGTACCCCGGCGTTTCCGGTCCGATTCGTGCCTGAACCAGCCGGATTCCCGCCTCGGAGAGTGCGGCACGCGTTTTGAAAGCACATCGGGACACTAGGAGGTTCAGTTCATGAAGAAGAGGAACAAAAAGGGATTCACCCTCATCGAGCTTTTGATCGTGGTGGCGATCATCGGGATCATCGTCGCGATCGCCATTCCGAACCTGCTCAACGCCATTCAGCGTGCCAAGCAGAAGAGGACGATGGGCGACATGCGGACCGCGGGCACGGCCGCGGAGGCATACGCCGTCGACTTCAACCGCTACCCGGCGGCGGCGGGTTACACGCTTCCCTCGGGCTTCAGCTTGCCGACGGGCACCTTCGGCCAGCCGTCCCCGCCCACGGGTTTCTGTCTGCAGGTTACGCCGACCTACGTCCGCGTCCTGCCGATCTCGGACGGCTGGAACTCGTTCTTCATGTATGGCGGCGGCGGCCAGAACTACGCCATCCTGTCGAACGGCAAGGACGGAACGAACGAAGCCTCGCCGGCGTTCGGCGAAACCACGAACTTCAATAACGACATCATCTTCATCGACGGCCAGTTCGTCCAGTACCCCGCGGGCGCGCAGAACTAATCGTCCTCCCTCTGCGTCCCGATCCAAGAGCCCCCTTGACCGGGGGCTCTTTTCTTTTCCGAGCCTAGAATCGCTGCGGTGCAAGGGCGCGTGACGACGGGACGGACGGCGCTCCTGGGCGGCGCCCTGGGACTCGCGTTCGCGAGCCTCCTTCTCGTTCCCTGCGCCCTCTCGGGGCGCGTGCCGGCTCGCGGCGATCTCGCCGACTTCTTCTGGCCGATGAAGGCCTACACGGCCGCGCGCTGGGCCTCGGGGATCCCTCTCTGGAACCCGCTCTCGGGGTGCGGCGAGCCGTGGCTCGCCCAGCTTCAGACTGGAGTCTTCAACCCGGGAGATCTGCCGTTCCTGCTGCCCGGGGCCTGGGGTCCCCTCCTCGGCATCGCCCTCCACCTCGTGATCGCGTCCTCCGGAATGGCGGCCTGGCTGTCCGGCCTCGGCACGTCGCGCGCGGGCGCTCTCCTCGGTGCGGCCGCCTTCGCGGGGAGCGGCGCTTTTCTGTCTCTCGCGCTCGTCTACAACAACCTCCAGACCGCGTCTTTCCTGCCGTGGCTGTTCCTGGCGGCACGACACGCGGCGCGAGGCGGTTCACCGGCGGGGTTCGCGGTCGCCTTTGCGCTCTCGTTCCTGGGCGGGGAGCCGGCTCTGGCCGCCGTCGGCGCCGCGTCGGCGGCCCTCGTCGCCTTCACGACGCGACGCGACGAGCCAGGCTCGTCGCCTCGGGGCGTTCGGAGTGCCTCGCGCCTTTTGGGAGGGCTCGCTCTCGGCGCGGGCCTCGCGGCGGCCGCCGCGATTCCCTTCTTTGAATACGCCGTGTCCTCCGGCCGACTCACGAGTGTGACGAGAGGGGAGGCTCTCGCACGGCCGGTTGGAACTTCGGATCTCGTCGACCTCGTCCTTCCGCCGTCCGACGCGCTCCTCTTCCGCCCGTCCGTGGGCCGCGGGGGATATCTGACGACTCTCGCGCTCTCTCCGCTCGTTCTTCTGCTGGCGGCCGGCGCGGGCGCGGGCCTCGCGGCGCGCCCCCGCCTCCTCGTCGCTCTCTCGAGCCTCTTTCTCGCGGGACTCCTCCTCGCGCTCGGGCCGCGCGGCGGGCTGCTTCCCGTGTTGTGGGACGCGGGACTGGCGAGGGGCGTGCGGTTTCCCGCGCGCTGGTTCCTCTTCACCCAGTTCGCCCTCGCGGGCCTCTCGGGCGCCGGCTTGGACGGCTGGCTGCACGGGCGGCTTCGGGGCTGGCCGAAGGGCCGTTCGCCCGAGGACGGCGCCGATGCGTCGCCGTCCGCCGCTCAACGCCTCGTGCCCGCGGTCCTCTTCGGGGCGGTGGCCGCGGCGCTGCTCGGCGCCGGAGCGGTCGCCGGCCGCCTGACGGGTCTTCCCGCCTGGACGGCGCTTGCGACGGCCGGAGCCGGCGCCGTTCTCCTCGCGTTCGCGCGCGCCGCCCGGCGGGCCGATTCGCGCCTCGCGGGCGTCCTGGTCTTTGCGATCGTGGCGCTCCCCCTTCCTCTCGCGTCCGCGAGCGTGTTCGCGCCGGCGCCGCTCACGCGTCCGCCTTCCGCCGTGGCGGACCTGGCCGGCGCACCGGGCCGGGTGTTTCCGGTGATCTCGGACGCCTCTTTGCTCGCGGCGCTCACACGCGAATCCGGCGGGGAGTGGGGCGGAGCTTCGGGCGCGCGGGCGCGCGCGGCTCTCTCGGGCTACACGAACCTGCCGCTCGGCCTCGCCTCGGCGGCCTCGCCGTCGCCGATCGGGAATCCGCGGCGCACGCGCCTCCTCGGCGCCGCCCTGTCGGGAGGAGATGCGGAGACCATCCTCGCTCTCGTGGACGTGCGGCATGTCGTGTCTCCGTTTCCGACGACGATCCCCGGGGCCCGGCTCGTGCGGCGCGATGCGGGCGTCCTCGTCTACGCTTTTTCCCGGGCCTTGGGACGCGTCTTTTTCGTGCGCTCGGCCCGTGAAGCGGACGATTCGGCGGCCTTTCGCGCGCTGGCGACGCCGGACTTCGATGCAGAATCGGTCGTTCTTCTCGCGCCGCCCGCGGGACCGCTCCCGCCGCCGCGCGCGGGGCGGAGCTTCTCGGTCGCGCGCGTCGTCCGGGATGCGCCGGAGGCGATGACGGTGGACACCGAGTCTTCAGAGGCGGGCTACGTCGTTCTCACGCGCTCGCACGACCGCGGGTGGAAGGCGCGCTTGGACGGAGCGGACGTCCCGCTCCTGAGGGCGGACCTCGCCCTCTCGGCCGTGCTCGTTCCCGCGGGTGCACACAGGCTCGAGCTCGCCTACCGGCCCGCCTCCTTTCGAGTCGGCGCGGCCCTCTCCGCCGCCTCTCTCGTCGTGCTCGCCGGTCTCCTTCTCGCGGGGCAGAGGCCCGCGTGAGCGGGGCCGACGGCGTCATCTTGGGCCTCTTCTTCGCGACGGGCGCCGTCGTGGGCTCCTTCGCGAACGTGTGCATCCACCGCCTGCCGCGCGGAGCCTCGGTCGTCCACCCGGGCTCGCACTGCCCGGCCTGCCGAGCGCCGATCGCCTTCTACGACAACGTGCCGGTCGTGTCGTGGCTCGTGCTCCGCGGCCGCTGTCGCCGATGCGGCGCTCCCATCGACGCGCGCTATCCGGCCGTCGAAATGCTGGTCGCCCTCCTGTTTCTGGCCGCGGGTCTGCTCTACGGACCCACTCTCGTTGCGGCCTCGGCCGCCCTTCTCTCGGCGGCCTGCGTGATTCTCGCGGCCACGGACCTCGAGGCGCGCACGCTGCCCGACGAGGTGACCTTCTCGACCCTCGGGTGCGGCCTCCTTCTCGCCGCGCTCCGCGACCGGGCGGCCCGAGGCCCGGATCGTCTGTTGTCCCTGCCGTTCGCCGAGAGCCATCTCTTCGAGGCGCTCCTCGGGGCGCTCCTCGGCGCAGCCTTCCTCGAAGGGGTCAGGCGCGCCTACGCGAGATTACGCGGCCAGGAAGGCATGGGCGGCGGCGACGTGAAGATGCTCGCGATGGCCGGCGCGTTCACCGGACCGGCGGGCGTCTTTTTCACGCTCTTCTTCGCCTCTCTCGCAGGCACGGCCGTGGCGGGCGGCGCGGCGCTCGCGCGGGCGCTGCGCTGGCGGATCGAGGCGCGGCGCGCCCGCCGGTCGTCCTCCGACGCTCGTGCGGTCGCCGCGCGCGCCGGGCTCCTCGTGGGCGAGGACGGCCGCGTTCTTTCGGCCTCCGCCCGCTTCCGTGAGATCCCGGGAGCCGCTCCGGAGGGAACGCGCTTCACGGCGGACCCCCGCGCGGCAGGCCGCCTTCTCGCGTTCGTGCGGCTGTCCAGGAGGCGGGCCCGGCGCGGCGCGCGCACGGCGAGCGGGCGCCTCGCGCTCGACGACGGGGCCGACTTCTTCCGGATCCTCGCGGCACGCGCCGAGGCGACTCCGGCCGGGTTGCTCGTTCTCCTCGCGCGAGCCGACGTGCCGTTCGGCGTCTTTCTCGCATGCGGGGCGCTCGCGGCGTTCGTGGCCGGACGCTCCCTGTGGGAGGCCGTCGGCGCGGGCTTTCCGTGGATTCCGAGGCTCCTGCCGTGACGGATCGAGCGTTCGAGCGTGAAATCCGCAACGTGATCGTGGGCGGCCTCGCGACGCTGCTCTTCCTCGCCGGGACCGCCATCGTCGTCCTGAGGAATACCGTCGCGTGGGGCGTGGCCGAACACCTGCGACGTCTGACGGCGGAGACGAGCGCGATCGCGGACCGCCTCGGTGCGACGTCTGATCCCGCGGCGGCGCTCGTGTCGGATGCGCTCGTGGCACGCTTTCTTCGCGACGTGAACGCGCGCGGCGCCACGCTCTATGACGCGCAAGGCCTGCGGGTCGCCGACGCCCCGTTCTTGCCGGACGCGGGGCTCGCGCCCGTGACCGTGGCACCGGCCGCCGAGAGGTCCCCCGACGAGCCGCTCGCCGGCGTGGGCGACGGCGCTTCCCCCGCCGTCACCGTCGTTCTGCCCGGCGGAACGCGAATCCTGCGCGTCGTCTGGGACGGCACGTCGATCGTGGAAGCCCGCCGCAACGCCCGCATCCTGTCGATCGCGATGCCCGCGGCCTCCCTCGTCCTCGTCCTTCTCGTCGTGCCGTTCCTGAGGCGCCTCCTCGGGCCGATCGACGCTCTCACGCAGGCGGCGCGCGGCGCCGGCGGCCTCGTCCCGGCAGTGCGCGCAGGCGGTGACGAAGCCGAGACGGCGATCGCGACGTTCCAGCGGACGGTCGAGGAGCTGAAGAAGCGCACGGCCGAGCTGGAAGGCCTCCGCAGCTCCGAGCAGCGGCGCGCCGACGTCCTCGCGGTGACGGCCGACACCCTCGTGAGGTCGCATCCCGGCGGGCTCTTGGTCGTGGACGCCGCCGGCCGTCTCACGCAGGCGAACGTCCCGGCCCGCGAGCTCCTCGGTCTCGCCGAGGACGAGCCCGGCTCTCCGGCCGTCGAGGCCGCGGTGGACGCGGTGCCCGCGATCCGGGAGGCGGCGCGCGCGGCGCGCGGCGGTACGCCGACGCTCTCGAAGGAGCTCGCGCTCGGAGAGGGGCCCGACGCGCGCCTCGTCGAGCTGACGGCCGTCCCGATCCTGGACTCCTCGAAGGCGGTCATGGGCGTTCTCCTTTTCCTGGAGGACCGCACGACCACGCGACGCCTGGAGCGCGAGCTGTCCGCTCGCCGCGAGCTGGCGGCTCTCGGCGAGATGTCGGCGGGCATCGCGCACGAATTCCGGAACGCGACGGGAACGATCCTCGGCTGGGCCCGCCTCGCCGCGAAGACGGAGGATCCCGAGTCCCGCGCCCGGCAGCTCGAGGCGATCCAGACCGAGGCGGATCACGTCGCGCGCGTGACCGGCGATTTTCTATTCTTCGGCCGGCCCGAGCGGCTCGAGGCGGGGCCGTGCGACCTGCGTGCTCTCGCGCTCGAGATTGCCGACGAGCAGCTCACGCTGACGCCCGGCGTCTCGGTCGAGGTGAAAGGAACGTTCACGGCCGCGTTCGCGGACGCCGCTCTCGTGCGCCGCGCGCTCGTGAACCTCGTGAAGAACGCGTGCGAAGCCGCGGCGGCGGGCCCTCGCGCAGGCCGCGTCGCGCTGTGCGGCGAAGGCGAAGCCGCGGGGTTCGCGCGGATCGCGGTCGAGGACGACGGCTCCGGCGTGCCTGACGAGAACGCGGCGAAGCTGTTCGTTCCGTTCTTCTCGACGAAAGACACCGGAACCGGACTCGGCCTCGCCATGGTCGCGAAGATCGTCGCGCTCCACGGCGGCAAGGTCTCGGTTGGGCGGTCGACGGCCCTTCTGGGCGCGCGGTTCGCGCTCGAATTCCCGGCCGCGAACCCGAAAACTCGGCCGAAAGCCGTGAGTGGCGAGAGACCCGGGCCGGACCCGGCGTAGGCGGGGGGTCGCCGCGGTCCGACCCGGGTGACGGGCTGCCGGCGCGATCAGTCGTCGTGCTCGGCGGGAGCCGTCGGAAGCTGTGCTGAGGCCGGCATCAAGCTTCGAACGCCCATCTCGTGGACGAGACGCCCACCCTGATGGGCCGTGTTCACGAGCGAGAGGGTGCCGGCGGCGTACATCAGGAGGAACAGGAGTCTGAAGGCGGTCGTCGGCACACGCCCGGGCTCCCGCCCCATCAACGTGGGGAGGGCGAGAAGGCCGGCGAACACGATCGTCAGCAGCGTGAAGATCAGACGCGTCCGCTCGGCCAGCTCCTCGTGGTGCTCAAGCGCGACCGCCACCCCGCCGCTGCGGTCCGCGAGCTTCCCCGCGGCCTCGCCGCTGGCCACGGCTATGAACGTCGCGGCGGTTCCGAGCGCCATGAGGACCAAGGCCGCGAGCATCACCCCGCGCGACCTCTCGCGCAGGAAGAGTCCGAGGAGGACGAGGAGCGGCGCGACGAGGAGGAGGGCCACGGGGAAGTGGACGACAAGCGGGTGAAGCGCGTCCAGCGAGCCGGGGAGGGGCGGGAGTTCGATCATCCGGTCAGCTCACCTTCACGTAGCGGTCCTTTGGGTTGAAGCACGCGGGGCACTTCTCGAAGTCGAGCTTCGTCGTCGTGTAACCGCAGACCGTGCAGACGTAAAGCGATTCGGACGCCGAACCCTTGGCGCCGTCGAGGCCGGCGAGCGCCGCGGTGTAGAGCTTGGCGTGCTCGGCCTCGGCCATCTTCGCCATGTTGAAGGTCTCGATGGCGGCGCGGTTCCCGTCCTGGCGCGCCTTCACGAGGAACTGGGGATACATCGAGTCGCGTTCGTAGGTCTCGCCCTCGAGGGCGGCCTTCAGGTTCTCGCGAGTCGACTTGACGTCCGCGGCCTTCAGCTCCGCTTTCGCCTCGACGCCGATCTTCTTCAGGACGTCGGCGTGGTTCTTCGCGTGGATCTCCTCGGCGCGCGCGGCGGCCCGGAAGAGGCTTGCCACGCGGCCGTAGCCCTCCTGATCAGCCTTCGTGGCGAATGCGACGTAGCGCGCGTGGGCGTTGCTCTCGCCCTGGAAGGCGGCGAGCAGGTTCTCCTTCGTGGAGGTGGAGGAGGCGGCCGAGAGGGGAAGGGTCGGGAAGGCCAGGGCTGTGACGACGAGGATGGCGAGGCCTTTCATCGGTGTTGACTCCTTTGCGCTCGATCGAGCGCAGAGGGCGTCTCAAGCTCCGTGCCGAGCGTCATGCCGGGCGGGACACCTGTCCCGCAAGGAGTTGCGCGGATGAGACCGCGTGTCGCGTCGAAATTTCTGGACGCCGTTCAGATTTTTCGACTCAGTCGAGCCCGAGCCGCTTGAGCCGGTAGGAGAGGTGGCTGCGCGAGATGCCGAGCCGGCGCGCGGCCTCCGCCTGGACTCCTCCGGCGTCGGCGAGAGCGCGCGCGATCAGCGTCCGCTCAAGTTGATCGAGCTGCGCGCGAAGTCCGCCGTCGCCCTCCGGGGAGGCCGCCGACGGCGCGAGCGGCGGCAGGTCCCGTGTCTCGATGCAAGGGCCCCGCGCGAGGATCGCCGCCCGTTCCAGGAGATTGCGCAGCTCGCGGACGTTCCCGGGGAAGTCGTACGCCTGAAGCGTCGTGACGGCCTCCGGCGAGATCGACCGATGCGCCAGACGGAGGTCCCGCGTCACGGCCTCCAGCAGGTGTGCGGTCAGGAGCGGGACGTCCTCGCGCCGGTCGCGCAACGCCGGCAGCGAGATCGGGACGACCGCAAGGCGGTAGTAAAGGTCCTCGCGGAACGTGCCGTCGCGCACGCCCTGGAGGAGGTCGCGGTGCGTCGCCGACACAATCCTCACGTCCACCGTCCGCGAGGCCGTCGCGCCGACGTGCGTGACGCGCCCGTCCACCAGGACCCGCAGCATCTTGGCCTGGAGCGCCGGGGGCATCTCGCCGGCCTCGTCGAGGAAGAGCGTCCCCTTGTGCGCCGCTTCGAAGACGCCTGGCCGCGCGCGGTCGGCTCCCGTGAACGCCCCGCGCTCGTGGCCGAAGAGCTCGCTTTCCAGCAGCGTCTCGGTGAAGCCCGCGCAGTTCACGGCCAGGAACGGCGCGTTCGTGCGCGAGCTCGCGCGGTGGAGCGCGCGGGCGACGAGCTCCTTGCCCGTCCCGGTCTCGCCGGTGATGAGCACGGTGGCGTCCGTGGGGCCGACGCGGGCCACGAGCTCCCTCACGCGCGCCATCGGCTCGCTCTCGCCGACGAGATCTCCCCGGTCCCAGAGGTCGCGCAGCTGTCCCTTCAGCCGGTCGTTCTCGCGCAGGATCTCGGTGCGCTCCGCCGCGCGGCCGATCGCGGCGAGGATCGCCTCGGGGACGAACGGCTTGCCGATCACGTCGAAGGCCCCGGCGCGCATGGCCGACACGGCGAGCTCGACCGTGGCGAACGCGGTGAGGACGAGGACCGGCACCACGGGGTCGGCGGCGCGCATCTCCGCGAGGAGCGCGGTGCCGTCCCCGTCGGGGAGCTTCTGGTCGAGGACGATCGCGTCCCAGCCCCCGGCCGCGAACGCCCGCCGGGCCTCTGCGGCAGAGCCCGCCTCGGAAACCTCGTGCCCTTCGGGGCGCAAGATCTCCGCGAGGATCCGCCGGAGATTCGGCTCGTCGTCAACCAGCAGCACGTGAGCCACGGGAGGCCTCCGATTCGGCGGTGACGGACGGCGGAAGGGTGAGGGCGAACCGGACGTGCCCCGCGGCGTTCGACGCGATCTGCACGTCTCCGCCGTGGCGTCGCGCGATCCCGCGGGCGATCGCGAGGCCGAGCCCGGTGCCGCGCGGACGCGTCGTGAAGAAAGGTTCGAAGAGGCGCGGTACGGCGTCGGCCGGGACTCCCGGCCCGTCGTCTTCCACCTCCAGGGAAACGGCGTCGGGACGGCGGCGGCAGACGAGGGAGACGCGACCGCCCCGGCCGGCCGCCTCGACGCCGTTGAGGACGAGGTTCAGGAGCGCCTGCTGGAGCTGGTGCGGATCGGCGTGCAGCACGAGTTCCTCGGGGACCGAGCCCTCAACCGCGACGCCGCGAGCGCCGGCGTGCGCGCGAGCGAGCTCGACGACGTATCCGACGAGCGTCGCGGCGGAAGTCGGAACCACCGTCGGAACTTTCGCGCCCGCGTAGGACAGGAAGTCCCCGGTGAGCGTCTCGAGGCGCCGGGCCTCTTCGGATGCGATCGCGCAGAGGGGCTCAGCGGCGGGAGTCGCGCAGCCCTTGCGTCGCGCGAGGTCGAGCGAGGAGACGATCATCGCGACCGGGTTCCGGATTTCGTGGGCGATCGCCGACGAGAGACGCCCCACGGCGGCGAGCTTCTCCTCCTCCACGAGCCGATCCCTTGCCATTCCCAGATCGAGCAGCGAGCCGGCGAGGCGCGCTCTTTCCTTGCGGAGATCCGAGACGAGGATCGCCACGACCACGGCGACGACGACGTAGATGAGGGCGACGCTCGCCGCCTCGAACCACTCGGCCGTTGTCACCGGAGCGTGACTTCGTCCCCAGATGGCCAGCTTGAGGAACGTCAGGACGGTCGCGACCGCGACGACGAGTGCGATCCCCACGGGTGGCTTCCGGGCCGCGGCGGCGATGACGGGAAGCAGAAGGAGGGCCACGTAATGGCTGTGCTCCAGCCCTCCCAGGAGCGACAGGACGAAAGCGAATGCGACGTTGAGCCAAATGGAGACGTCCGCCCACGCAGAAAGGGGCGCCGCTGCGGCCCCGCCGATCCACGTGAGCTCGAGCGCCTGCATCAGGAAACGGCCCAGGAGGACGAGGAAGAACAGGCGGGGCGGCGCCCCGAGCGCCGGACCGAAGACGAGATGGGCGACGACGATCCCCGCGAGCATCGTCATGTTCAAGAGAACGAGCCCTCCTTCCTGCCGGCGGAGGACGTCGGAAGCGGAAGAAGACGCGGAGGGTGCGGGAGGAGGCTGAACCAAAGCGCAAAATCTTACGCCCGGCGGGTCTGGCGGAGCCCGGAGCCGATCGCGTTGAGATCGAGCGCGCGCTCGCCTCAGCCGGCTGCGACCGGGGCGGCGGGCCGCGCCGCCGCGGTCTTCCGCTTCTCGACGAGCGCCTTGAACTGGTCCTTGTCGATCGCCTTCTCGAGCGCGTCGTCCGCGTCCACGGTCGCCGCCACGACGAGGTCGGCGAGGTATTGATCCATCCCGATCATCCCGGACGTGCGGCCCGTCTGGATGAGAGTCGAGATCATGCCCGTCTTGCCCTCCCGGATGCTGTTCGAGAGCGCGGAGGATCCGCGGAGCACCTCGAACGCGGGAATGCGCCCGCCGCCCTTCTTCTTCAGGATCACCTGCGCGACGACCGCCTTCAGGACCTCCGCGAGCACGGTGCGCATCTGCTCCTGTTCCTCGGCGGGGAAGCTGTCGATGAGGCGGTCCACGGCTTTCGACGCCGAGTTCGTGTGGAGCGTCGCGAAGACGAGGAGGCCCGTCTCGGCCGCCTGCAGAGCCATCGACATCGTCTCGAGATCGCGGAGCTCGCCGACGAGGACGACGTCCGGGTCCTCGCGAAGCGCCGCCTTGAGCGCGCCCGCGAACGTCGGCGTGTCGAAGCCGAGCTCGCGATGCGAGATCAGCGACTTCTGCGGCACGTGGAGAAACTCGACGGGATCCTCGATCGTGACGATGTGCGAGGCGCGCGTGCGGTTGATCCAGTCGAGGAGAGCCGCGAGCGTCGTGGACTTGCCGGAACCCGTCGGGCCGGTCACGAGGACGAGGCCGCGCGGGACGCGCGACACGCTTGCGACGACCGGAGGCAGGCCCAGCTCCTCGATGCTGAGGACTTTCGGCGGGATCATGCGGAGCACGGCGCCCGACCCGTGCTCCTGTCGGAAGAGATTCACGCGGAAGCGCGCGATCTTGCCCATCGCATACGCGAAGTCCGCGTCGCCGGCGTCCTGCCAGTCCTTGAACGGCTTCTCGGGCGCGATCGGGCCGATGAGGTTCTCGTATTCCTCCTCGGTCAACGTGCGCCACTTCAGCCGCTGGAGATCCCCGTCCACGCGGACGATCGGCGGCGACCCGACGGCCAGGTGAAGGTCCGAGGCCTTCTTGTCGACGACGATCCTCAGGAGCGTGTCGATCCGGTTCAGGCCCATTTCCGGGGAGGCGGGCGGCGCTTTCGTCATTCGAGGGCCTGCCTCTCGTCGGCGAGAAGCTTCTCGAAAGGCTCCTTCTTGAGCGCCTTCTCCATGGCGAGCTCGGGGTCCACCTTGCCGTCCTCGCAGAGCTTCATCAGCGATTGGTCCATGGTCATCATGCCGGCGAGCTGGCCCGTCTGAAGCTGGGACGGAAGCTGGTGAGTCTTGCCTTCGCGGATCAGCGACGACACGGCGGCCGTCGAGCGGAGGATCTCGAAGGCCGCCACGCGACCCGCGAATCCGCGGCGCGGAAGGAGGACCTGCGAGACGACCGCCTTCAGCGAGTCCGCGAGCATGACGCGCACCTGCCCCTGCTGCCCGGAGGGGAACGAGCTGAGGATTCGGTCGATCGTCGCGGGCGCGTTCGTCGTGTGGAGCGTGCCGAGCACGAGGTGCCCCGTCTCCGAGGCCGTGATCGCGAGCGCGATCGTCTCGAGGTCGCGCATTTCGCCCACGAGGATGACGTCCGGATCCTCCCGGAGCGCGGCCTTCAGCGCCCGCGCGAACGAGGCCGTGTGGTGGGGAACCTGGCGCTGGTTCACCAGGGCTTCCTTGTTCGGGTGGACGAACTCCACCGGGTCCTCGACCGTGATGATGTGGCAGGGGCGCGTCTCGTTGATGCGGTCGATGAGCGCGGCGAGCGTCGTGGACTTCCCGCAACCGGACGAGCCCGTCACGAGGACGAGGCCCTGCGTGAACTTGAGGACGTCCGAGAGCGAGCTCGGCAGCCCGATCTCCTCGATCGAGGGAATGGCCTTCGGCACGAGCCGGAAGCACGCGTCGAACCCACCGCGCTGCGAGTAGAAGTTCGCGCGGAAGCGTCCGAGCCCCGGAAGCTTCAGGCAGACGTCGATGTGCCGCTCGCGCTCGAGCCTCTTCCATTCGCTCTCGTCGAGCACTTCGCGGATGAGCTGGGTGGCGCGCGCGCGCGTCATCGGCGGCGCGTCCACGGGCTCGAGGACGCCCTGCATGCGCCGGTGCGGCACGAAGCCCGTCGCGAGGTGCAGGTCCGACGCCCCGCGCTGGACCATGTCGGCGAGGAACTCGACGAGCCGCGCGTTCTGGTTGCCGGCCAGCTCGACGACGGCCACCTCGGCCTCGATCTCGGGAAGGGCGTCGCGGGCCTCGTCGCCCGAGAGCTTCCCCACGAGGCGGCGGGCGCGATCCCGGACCGCCGGGTCGATCTGCGCCATCTGGACGACCTTCGAGCAGATCGTGACGATCTGCGGCTGCACGCGGGACTCGGCCATCGCGAGCTTTCCCATCGCGTCGAGGATCTCCGCCTGGACGTCGGGACGCGAGACCGCGGCCTTGAACGCGTCGAGGAGAGGCTGCGCGGCGCGCGCGTCCGCGAGCTCCCCGATCGCGGAGGCGGCCGCGATGACGAGGTCGGGATCCTTGAGCGCCAGAAGAAGGCGCGAG
Organism: Thermoanaerobaculia bacterium; assembly: GCA_963821225.1. Taxonomy (GTDB): domain Bacteria; phylum Acidobacteriota; class Thermoanaerobaculia; order UBA5066; family UBA5066; genus Fen-183. Next base: position 344,268 of record CAWGCY010000007.1, on the reverse strand, counting down.
AGGACCTCGTCGTTTCCCTGCCCGGTTCGCCCGAGCGTCTCGATCGCGCGCGTCCTCACCCAGAGGTCGGGATCGTCCACGAGCTTGATCCACACGGGAAGCGCCTTGGCGTCCGCGAGAGCCAGCGTCATCTCGGACGCGGCCTTCGCGAACGCGGGATCGGGATCTTTCGTGAGCAGGAGAAGCGCGTTCACGAAGCCGGGCAGGCCGTCGCGGGCGGTCTCCACCGCGCGATCCCTGACCCAGACGAACGAGCCGCGGAAATGCTCGAGGATCCGGCGCGCGAGAAGCGCCGGCGCGTAGGGCAGGAGGAGGTTCACCGCGCCCTGCCTCACGATCGCGTTTCCGTCCGCGAGAAGAGGCGCGATCTCGGGCGTGTGGTCCTCCTTTGCGGTCGAAAGCAGGCGCTTGAGCGCCGCGAACGAAGCCTCCGCCACGCGTCCCCCGCCCGTGCGCGCCATCTGAAGAACGTCCGGAAAGTAACTCTCGTTCGGGTTTTTCTCGAGGACCGCGAGGGCCGAATAGCGGATCTCCTCGTTCTCGTCCTGGAGGAGGGGGACGGCGAGGCTCGCAGCCACGGAAGCGCTGCCTTCGAAGGTCATCTCGCTGACCGCCTTCAGGGCCCGCGCGCGTACGGCGGGATTGGAGGCGGTGAGCACCCGGCGCGCGATGTCGAAAGCCGCGTCGGCGGGAAGCTCCCGGGCGAGCTCGAGAGCGGCGAGGCGGGCGTAGTCGTCGCCCCGGGATCCGATCTCCTGCAGAAACGGGCCGAGCTGCGGCCCCGCCAGCTCCTTCAGGAAGCGCATGACGGCGCGCCGCACGGCCTCCGAGCGCGTCTTCAGGAGCGGAACGAGCGCCTCGAGCCCGGCGCGGTCGTGGCGCCTCCTGAGGATCGCGAGACCCGCCGCCCGGATCTCGGGCACCTGATCGAGCGCCGTCCAGGCGATCCACTCGGCGTCGGGCTTGACGATCGCGTGGAACTTCTCGAGGAGCTCTCTCTTTTGCTCCTCGGTCGTCCACTTGTGGTCCCGAAGCTGAGCGACGACGGCCGGCTCCGAGCGCAGGCCCCGCAGCTTCTCGAGCACCATCAGGCCGTCTCCATCGTCCGCCTATCGTAGCCGAGCGGGCCTCTCGCGCGCTGGGCGAGAATCGTCCGCAGCCAAGCAGCTGGTGTTACGAAAAGTGTCGAATCGACCGAAACCTCCGGGGAGGTCAGTCTCGAGGGGGTCGGGTGTAAGATGCGTCTCACGAGTCGTTTGGCTGTCAGGACCGGATCGCGGCACGGACCTCGCTTTGGAAAGGCGGATTCTCGCATGATGAGCGTTACGCTTCCGATCGCGCCCCCTCGTCACCGGGTGCTCCCGCACTCGCGGAGGGGGTTCACCCTCGTCGAGTTGCTGGCGGTCGTCGGGATCCTCGCGATCATCGCCATCCTGGGTGGAGGCGAGATCTCGAGGGCCTGGAAACGCCAGAAGATGCAGAGCGCGTCCACCGACATCAAGGTCCTGTTCCAGAGGGCGCTCCCCGAGATGCAACGCCGCAACATGCGCACCTTCGTCCAGGTCGGCCCTCTCCTCACGGCAGGTCCGACGAAGCGCATGCCGCTGTACCTGATCGGCGACTCGGACCAGGACGGGGTCCTGGGCGTGTTCTGCAAGGACGTCGGCTGTCCGGACCTCCTCATCGACGAGTACGACATCGTCGTGACCAAGGCGGGCGGCCTGGACCAGGAGTTCAGCCTCTCCGAGCTGGACGTGACCGAGGTTCGGTCCGCCCTCTGGTCGGACAACACCAACGGTGCCAATAGCTGGACCACGGCGCGGTCCCTCATGTGCGATTTCCAGGGGCGTGCGATCGACGTGACCAATGGGCGGCAGATCGCGGGGCCGGCCACGCTCGTCTTCACGCACGTGAGCGTCGTCAACGGGGGCCTGTTTCCCCTGACGCGCTACGTGCTCAACATCAATCCGGTCTGGAGCGTCCGCGTCGCGAAGCAGACCACCGCGGGCCCTTTCCCGATCACGGCGACGAACGTGTGGGTGACCCAGAATGGCTGAGCGCGGCGCCTCCCGCGGTCGCCGGACGGGCGCCCTCTCCGGGCGCGGCAGCAGCTTCGTCGAGGTCCTCCTCGCCATGACCATCATGGCGCTCGTCCTGGTGGGCATCCTCCAGATGTTCTCGGTGTCGCTCATCGTCAACAAGGGCGCCGCGGCCCGCACGCAGATGCTCTTCAAGTGCCAGCAGGTCGTCGAGAACATCCGCTGGTACTACTACGTGACGTCGCACGGGCTGGCGACTCCGCTCACCACCGGCATTCCGGCGCTCGGGGCGACCACGGTGGACCTTCCGTACGTGAATACTGACCCCGGCTGGCTGTTCTGGGGGCCGACCGGCGCGAACGTGATCGAGATGGAGAACGGCCCGTACAAGATCAGCTACACGATCGTGAACGACCTGACACAGCAGCTGAACAACCCCCCCAGCGCGATCGTCAACGTCTGGGTGATCACGGTCTCGGCGGTGCCGACGGACGTCGCCGGGGCCACGCGCTACCTGGGAATCGGCACGAATGGCGGCGGCAAGAGAGTGGACTATGTGGCGCAGTTCGCGCAGTGACCGCGAGAGGCGGCGCCATGACGAGCCGCGGCGCTGCCGTCCGGCCCGTGGCTTCACGCTTCTCGAGGCCATGGTCTCGCTGCTGCTCCTCGTCATCGTGCTCATCGTGGCGATGACGATGCTCTTCCAGATGCGCGCGTTCGCGGAGAGGCAGCAGTACTTCATGCTTCCCCGCCAGTCGGCGCGCCGCGCCGCCGACTACCTCTCGTTCTATTTCGCGGGCGCATCCGACATCAACTACGCCGATGCCAACCGCCTGAGCCCGAACGCGCTGATCATGTTCTACAACGCGGGCACTCCCGGCGTCGTGACGCAGGCCTCGTACAACAACCTCACGGGAAACGCAGCCGCCGAGCCGGGGAACGCCGTCCTGCCGGCGAGCGGCCTCAGGCCCGCGAATACGTCCACCAGGTTCGGCGACATCGGAACCGACGTCATCACGATGGTGACCCCCTTCGATCCCGCCCGGTACCAGGTCTTCGCGCCGATCCCGGCGCTCGGCCTGGGCGTCGACCTGTTTTTCAACTTCCGGGCCGGCTGCAATTGCATGCCTCCCGGGTGCGTTCCCGCGAACGACGCGGCCAACCTGGCGGCCTTCCGGGCGGCCACGGGAGACGACGGCACGACCGGGAGCGTCCTTCTCATGCTCGTCGACAGGGGCGGGGCCTGGTCGTACGTACAGATTCCGACTGCGTCCTACGGGCCGTCAAACTGCGCCGACGTGACCACCTTCCAGAACATCCATGTGGGACCGGTCGATACGGCCTCGGCGACGCTTCCCGCGCCGCCGAACGGAGTCGCGGCCCTCACGGATCCCGTCTACCTCGTCACGGGTCTCCAGGTGATCTCCTTCCGAGTGCTGACGGACGACGTGGACGGGCTCCCGAAGCTGCAGCAGAAGCTCGGGCTCTTCGATCCGGCGACGGACAATCCGGGCACGAACTTCACGAACGTGATGGAGAACGTGGAGGATCTGCAGGTTGCGTACATGTACGCGCAGAACGCGGCCGCGGGAGCGGGAGACAACCCGCTGGTCTGGAACTCGGACTCGAACAAGATCGATCTGGGCTGCCCCGCGCCCGGGTGCAACATTCCCTTGCAGGCTGGACCCACCGGGATCCCTCTGCCTCTCGACATCACCAACGTGATCGGGGTGCGGGTTTCCGTGACGGGGCGGTCCCCGCTCCTTCCGCTCGGGGCCCAGAAGCTGACGAACGTCGACGTCAAGGAAGCCCTGGCGACGACGGCGAGTCAGCATTTTCGCCCGGCCTCCGAGGATCACCCCGTGACGATGGTGGGCCCGTTGCCGCAATACGACCTGTTCGACCACTATCGCGCGACCGCGACCCTCTTGCTCCGCAACCGGATTCCGAGGGGATGATGAGAGCAAAAGGCAGCGCCCTCGTCTCGGTGATCCTCGTTCTCCTCGTCTTGACGATCGTGGGGGTCGGCATCGCGTACTTCACGTCCATGGAGGACCGCCTCTCGGGGAACACGCGGATTACGAAGGCGGGCTTCTACGCGGCGGACGCGGGCCTCAGGCGAGGCGAGGCCCTCCTGAACGAAGTCGTCAATCTCGACCCGGTGCCCTGCGGCGCCCAGACCCTGTCGCTGATCCTCGCCGCCCGCACGGCGCCGGTTCTCAAGGTGCCCGGCGGGGGCTACGACGCGCAGGTGCTGGACCTCACGACCGTTTCCAACGTCGCCTGCCTCGGAACGGACCGCCAGGCGTACCTCAACGTCCCCATCCCGCGGCCGGTGGCTTTGGACCCTTTGATCGTGGATCGGGTTTCCTACTCGCTTTTCCTCCGCAACAACGTGGATGACCAGCTCGGCACCGATACCGTGGACACGGACAACATCGTGAACCTCGTTTCCGTCGGAACCGTGCGGCTCGCGGCGGGCGTCGTCGTGACGAAGATCGTCGAGGAGCAGCTCCTCCTGACGACCGGCGGCGGATCGACCGGAGGCCAGAAAGACGTGAACGCCGGCGGAACGAACACCATCACCGGATCGACCTAGCCATGATGAAACCTCGCAGCCCCGTCACGCTTCCTCTCCCCCTGCGAAAGGGGTGCGCTTTCCTGCTCCTCTTCGCCATGGCCTTCGGCGGGGCGGGCACCGTCCAGGGCGCGACGCGAACCGAAGGGTACGACCCTCTTCGCATCATCACGGCACAGCTTCTCCGCGCGAACCTCCTCATCCTCCAGGACGTCAGCGGCTCGATGAGGTGGGACGTGAGCGGGCACTCCCTCCTCGAGGACGAGGATTCCGTCGGCCGGCTCGTCTGGGACGTGACCTGTCTCGACGGGAACCCCGGCCCGACGCCGACGCCGACGTCCACGCCGACGGAGACGCCGACGGTGACGCCGACGGTGACGCCGACCACCACGGCCACGAACACGCCAACCCCGACGCCGACCGAGACGCCGACCGAGACGCCAACGCTGACGAGCACGCCGACACTGACGCAGACCCCGACGGTGACGCCCTCCAATACGCCGACGGCGACCCCGACGGTGACACCGACCTCGACGGCGACGCCGACCCTTACGCCCTCCAATACGCCCACCTCGACTCCGACGGTGACGCCGACGGGCACCTCGACGAACACGCCGACGTGGACGCCGACGCCGACCGTGACGCCGACCTCGACCCCGACGGGAACGGCGACGCAGACGCCGACTGTCACGCCGACGCGCACGCCGTCGAACACGCCGACCGTGACGCGGACGCCGACGGTCACGCCGACCGTCACGCCGACCAGGACGGTCACGAGAACGCCGACGCGCACCCCGACGCGGACGATTACACCGACGCGGACGCCGACGAATACGCCGACGCGGACTCCGTCGCGGACGCCCACGGCCACGAACACGCCCACGGCCCTGCCGACGACGACGCCGACGATCACGCCGACGAGCACGCCCACGGGGACGCCGACGATCACGCCGACCGTGTCGCCGACGCGCACGCCGTCGAACACCCCGACGATCACGCGGACGCCGACGGTGACGCCGACGGTGACGCCGACGTCCACCGTGACCATCACGCCGACGCTGACGCCGACGCCCTCCGTGACGCCGACGTCGACGGCTTCGAACACGCCGACGCGGACGCCGACGCCGACGAACACTCCGACGGTGACGCCGACGTCGACGGCGTCGAACACGCCGACGCGGACGCCGACGCCGACGGTGACGCCGACGGTGACGCCGACGTTCACGGCGTCGAACACGCCGACGCGGACGCAGACGCCGACGAACACGCCGACGCGGACGCCGACGAACACACCGACGAGCACGCCGACGGGGACGCCGACGCCGACGAACACGCCGACGAACACGCCGACGTCCACGCCGACGTGGACACCCTCGGCCACGCCGACGTCCACGCCGACGTCCACGCCCACGATCACGCCCACCCCCACCAGGAGGGGAGCCGAGCTCTACGTCCCTCGAAACCCGCTCGCCAAGCCGGACGACGGGCAGCCGGTCCGGTCCGCGGCGCGGCGCCGCGGCCTGCCCGAGCCGGTGGCGGTGGTCGCGTGGAACGGGTCAGGCGAGGGGTCGAAGGGTCTGACTTCAAACCTGGCGTCGGATTCGGATTCCTTCGAGGCCTTTCTCCCGCGTGAGCCCCACGGCGTCGCGCTGGGGATCGCGGCTCTCATGGCGGCCGCCACGCCCACGCCCACGCCGAACCCGTCGGGGGTCGGATGCCACCGCTGGCGCTACGCCCTGAGGTGGGAGTCGCCCTCGCGACTCGCGGTCCTCAAGAACGTCCTCGGCAGGTCCGTGACCACGTACGCGGACTACAAGGCGCCCGGGTCGGGGAACCAGGACGATTGGCCGGATCCGATCGCCAACAGCCCGACCTCCGATGCCTGGAGGTACACGGCCCCGTCACAGCCCACGACGAGGCCCTACGATCACGACTGCGGAGCCGGCTTGCCGGCCTGCGGACTGCCGACCGTGACGGACGTCGAGGGCGAGCAGCCCGGGATCTACTACTCGAAGGGGACCTGGATCTGGCCCGATCCCGGCCCGAACTCGACGCTTTCCATCAGCTACGACCCGAGATACCCGCCGATCTATCTCCCGGGTGTCGACACGACGGGCGCGATGCTCTACAGAGACCAGTACAAGGACCCCCCGATCTCCTCCCCGGTCCCCACGGTCGTCCTGCCCGCAGGCTACGGAACGGCCGGAACGTACGACGGCTGGGCCTGGACTCTGAACTACGGCTACGCGGCCGCTCCCGCGAACGACATCATCTACGGTCCCGACCCGGGTCCGCCTCTGGCGCTCATGGACGAGACGACGATTGCCGTGAACGGAATCGACTCGACTCCCGGACTGACCGGCACGCCGATCGCCCTGACGGCGGCGCTGACAAGGGGTGGGGCCGCCATAGGGGGCCTCGTCGACACGCCGGCGGTGAACGATCCGGACGTGCATCTCTTCGCAGGCGCCAACCAGCCCTCCTGGACCAAGAACCTCCCTCGAGACGTCGTGGGCACGACGAAGGACGTCGTGAACTGGGGCCTCATGACGTACTCGGGGACCAGCGCCGTCTGCGGGGGCTCGACGGAGGTGAACCCGCCCGCCTCCGGCATCCCCGCCGGCGGCATCCCGGTCGTCACGATCGACACCGGCCCCGGTGACGTCACGGCCATCGAGAGCCTCATGCGGCTCAGGTTCGTGGGCGGCCTCGCGACGGTCTCGTGGACTCCGACGAAGAGCGCGATCGCCGCGGCGGACACCTCCCTGAGCGCGACGTGGAGCGCCGATCCGAAGAAAGCCTGCAACCGGGCCTACGGGGTCATTCTGTGCACGGACGGCCAGTCGAACATCTGCAATACGGGCACCAGCTCCCTCGGACCCGACTGGGAGTGGGACAACCCGACGGCGCCGACGGCGTGCGAAATCGACACCAACGGCGTCGATTTCACGAACTTCCCTCCGGGCGCCGCGGAGGCCATGTATCTGAACGCGCACCAGTCGCCCGGGGGCGCCATCATCCGGGCGCGGACGTTCGCGATCGGAATCTCGCAGGACATTTCACGTTGCGAGCTGAACCGCACCGCGTATCGCGGCCGCACCGACGCGAATGCGGTGGATTCGACGGGGACGCCCACCCAGGATGCCGGGTTCGTCCTCTACGATAGCGACCCGTCGCTGGGCCCGCCTCTCGTCCCCTCTGGAGGCGGCGGAGACGTCCGCCTGCCGCATATCGACAGCCCCGAGACGGCCGCGACGACGGTTCCGACGAACGAGAGCGGTCCGAGCCTCCCGGTGTCGGGCGGGGGCTTCAACCGGTTCGGCCCGGACCAGGCGCCGGCGGACAACAATGACTACGCGTTCTTCGCGGACGACGCCAGGGCTCTCCGTGACGCCTTCCTCGCGATCGTGCGGGGCTCGGCGAGCGGCGACTACACGACGAGCTCTCCCGTTTCGGGAGCCGCCGTGAGCCTCGGAGATACGGTCATCCTGACCTCGGCGAAGTATCCGCGGTGGCAGGGCCACATCAGGGCGCTGAACACTGCGCCCCTGTTCGCAGCCACACCCGGCCCCCCCGTCGACCTCTGGGACGCGGGAGACGTCCTGACGAACCCGTCACAGCCGTGGCACCCGACGCCCGCGACCCGGCAGCTCTACACCTGGGATCCGTCCGACGGGCACTTGATTCCGATCGACGCGGCCCATGCTGCAGAAATGGACCTCCTCTGCGGCGGCTGCGGAATCACGACCGCCGGGCCTGCCCACGTTCCCCCGCTCGCGGCGGGTGCGGTCATCGATTTCATCCGTGGAAAAGATCCCAGGACGGGCAACCCGCGCAAATGGCTGCTGGGCCCCTCCATCAACGTGACGCCCGCGATCGTGGGTCCCGCGCAGAAATATTTCCAGGCTGGAAACGTCGTGAACCATAAGCCCTTCGAGGCCACCTACGCGAACCGGCGTACCCTGACGTGGCTGGGCGCCGACGACGGATTCCTGCACGCGTTCGACCTCGGGGATGCCACCAACCCTGGCGACGGCGCCGAGGTGCTGGGCCTCCTGCCTCCGAACCTGATCGCGAACCAGGTCACGCTCTTCAACACGTTCCTCGATCCGTCCCCGCAGGTTTCGACGGCCACCGGACAGAACGCCGGGTTCCTGTTCGACGAGCACACGTGGGGGGTCGCGAGCTCCTTGAGGTTCGCGGACGTGTGGTTCGGCACGGATTACAAGACGGTCGGATTCCTGACCGAGGGACCCGGAGGCGACCTCATCGCCGCGATCGACATCACGCACCCCTACGGGAACCTGCTGGGCAGACCGGCCTCCCCCGGCCCGGGCCTGATACCCGCGGACGCGAACTACGGCTCGTTCGCCGGCCCAAATTCAGGGCTGCCGGTGGACGTGCTGTGGACTAGGAGGTCCTTCGCCACTACGGGCGACCCCCTGGACTACCCGGGCCTCTTCACCACCTGGAGCGTGCCGGCGGTCGCGAATGACACGTTCACCGAGAGCAAGCTGACCTTCGGCGCCGGCATCAACCCGACGAGCCTCTACAGCGCGCAGCAGAACGCGAGCATCTTCGTCGTCGATCCGACGACGGGCACTCTCCTCTCGACGACGGCGGTCACGCCTCTCGCATCGCCGCCTCCGGTCGTGGGCAACCAGACGTTCACCGACTCGATCCTCTTCCAGACGAATGCCGCGGGCTTCCAGAACGACAACCTCGCGAATCTCTCGCTCCAGGGCGACGAGAACGGCCGGGTCCACGCCCTCTTCGGAAACTGGTCAGGCCCGACCTCGAAGGTCCTCATCGACCTCAGCGCCTCCGCGACGGACGCCCTGGGGACGGACAGCCCTCAGCCGCTCTTCTATTCGGCGGCCGCGAACGGCATCGGAACGCTCGGCTTCCAGGTCTACGCTCTCGGAAGCGGCAGCTTCTACGAGACGAGCCCGACCGTCTCGGGCTGGAACGTGAACCGGAGCGGACCCCCGCCGGCGCCCTATCCCAACTCGCTTCCGGTCTTCGTCCCGACCCTCTTCGTCGCGACGAATAAGTACAAGATCACCGATGCCAACTTCGCTCAGTCGCCGCTCGGCGCGAACGTATCGGAGGACCTGAGGCCGTTCGTCATCGGCAAGGTCGTCGCCGGGATCCCCCTCCAGCCAACCGACCCGACGTACGACCTCTCGAGCTCACCGCCCCATACGAGCCTCGGCATCCACACCCAGGTCACGGCCTCGCCGCTCCTCGTGGGGAACGTGGCGTCGACGAAGCAGTCCGTCTTCTTCACCGTCTTCGATCCCGACTGGGGCTGCAACGGCTTCTCGTACGTCATCAAGGTCGAGTTCACGATCGACGTCGCCAGCCAGGAGCCGACCTTCGGCGCGACGACGGTCTACGCCGCCGGTCCGGGCGCCGCGTCCGGATTCGTCGCAACGAGCAGTGGCGCCGTCACCGCGCAGAGCGGTGTTGCGAAGAACGAGGCGACCGTCGTCAAGGTCGACATTCCCAAACCTGCGCTGCCCGGCGCGCCGAACTTCCGCCCCGTGTGGTGGAAGGAGCAGAGGTAAGAGCCCGGGGGCGGGCGGAAAGCTTCGGCTAGACTCCGCGCGTGGTCGCGGGGGCGAGGCCGTTCCTCGGGGAGAGGGGGTTCTCCGTGCGGGAGCTCACTCTCACGCTGCTTCTCGTGGGCGTCGTCGTCGCCGTCGCGGTTAGGCTGATCGACCTCAGGACGAAGCTCCTCGTCGTCGAAAAGGACGCTCCCGGACCCGGCGGGGTGCTCGAGGTCGCGGTCCGTTCCGTCTCGCGGGATCTGCAAAACGCTTTTCGCGGCGCCCTTGCCCTGCCCGAGGCCATTCGGCCGATCGAGGACAACACGAGCGCCGAGGGCGTCCTCTCCTACCGCGTCGACGGAGGAGCGGTCGCGGTTCGAGCGGGCACCGACCAGCTCCGCCTTCGCGGGGCGATCCGGTCGTCCCGGCTCGCCGTCGAGTCTCGCCGGGAACCGGACGGAGCGGGCGTCCCCGACAGGATTCTGAGAGATCCTTCTTCGGTCCCTCTTCGGGCGGGAGCGCCGCCCGAAGACCGCGACGCCGCGAGGAGTCTCCAATCCGCGATCGAGCATCTCGGAGATCCCGCGCGGCGCCCAAGGCGTTTCTTCTTCGTGGCTGATTCCGCGGGTCGTTACGCCGTCGCCCTCGTGAAGTCGTGGAGTCCCGCTCCTGCCCCAACTCGGACCCTGGAGCTTCTTCTCGACTTCACGGATCCGGACGCGGTGAGTCTGAACCCGGGCGGCGAGGCCGGTGCCGCCCGCGCTCTCTCGGAGGTCGTGACGGGGGGACTCCTGGACGACCTCGTTTGGTTCGTCGCGCAGGGGCCCGAGGGGAGCCCTCCCGACTACGACGCGCTGAGTGATCCGCCTTCGATGAGGTTTCCGCACCCGTATCTGGCCGTCGCGGCCTTCGCGGGCGAGGGACGCTGGGAGGTCACGCGCGTGGGAGAGGACGTGGAAGAGCTTCAGGTCGCCTGGGGGCTCGCCGGTACGGGAGATGCGCTCGCGTGGCGGGGCGACGTCGCCGGGAGCCCGGCGCCGGGGGCGAAAGAGCTCGTCGATCCTGCCGGAAAGCCGCTTCTCGGTGCGCTGAAGATCGCGATGACGGCGAAGGCGGAGCACCGTTACGTGCGCGGGGACGGCCCCCAACCGCCGCTCGATTTCGCCCCGCTCCTGAACGCACCCGCACCCGACCCGCTGCGCGGCGTCGGGCCCGTGGGGTGGAGCTCCGACGAGAGCCGGCGCATCCCGTTCGAGCGCGCGACGCGGGAGGTCGTCATCTCTCGCGCCGCCGAGTCCGCCTCGCCTCGCTGAGCCCATTCCGGGTGTAAAATAAGAAGGCTTTCAACCTCGAAGGGAGGTCCCATGCGACGGCTCTTGGTGGCGGTGGTTCTCGCGTGTCTCGCCGGCCTCGCGGGGGCCGACGAGGTCTGGCTCAAGGACGGTCGCCGGATCGTGACGAAAAAGCCGCTCGTCCAGAAAGGCAGCCTCGCGCTGCTCACGACGACGGACGGGGTGCTGATGTCCATCCCGCTTTCGGAGATCGACCTCGCCAAGACGGCCGCCGAGAAGACGCGCGCCGCGGCGGCCACGCCGGTTCCGACCGCGAGCATCCCGAAACCCCTCACGCCCGCCGAGGCGGCGAAGCAGAAGAGCGGCCGACGGGCCGCCGTCGTCCTCACCGACGACACCGTGGCGCACGGAATCGGGGAGGAGAGCGGCGGCGAGCGGAAGGAAGGCGAGGGCGAGGGCCGCGTCGACGTCGCGAACACGTCCGCCACGAAGACGAAGGACGGTTACTCCTTTTCCGGCTCGGTGATCAACAGCGGCGCTTCGGAAGTCTCGGGCGTTTCCGTCACGGTCGAGGTCGTCGGCAGGGACGGCAAGACGTCGTCGTCCGCGTTCGCGCAGCTCGCGAAGGACACGCTGGGACCCGGCGAGAAGTCGACGTTCACCGCCTCGACGTCGATGGAAGGCGAGGCCGCGTCGTACCGCTACGTGCCCCGCTGGCAGGTCCGGGTGCCGGTCAAGACGGCCGGCGAGGGGAAGGCGCCGGGGGATCAAAAGCCCGAGGCCGAAGGCGCGCCGACGCCCGCCCCAACCCCTCCGCCGGCCCCCACGCTCGTGCCGATTCCTCGATCCGACGTTGCGCCGCCCGCAGCGAACGCGCCTACGGGGAATCCGGCGAGCGGCGTCTTCATCCCGCAGAACGACTCGCCGCAGCCTCCGCCGAAGCCCCCGGGCACCTGATACGCCTTCTCGGAATCTGATGTCCGCGGAGATTCTGCTCGTCGAGGACCGCGAGTCTCTCCGCGCGATGCTCGCGGAGACGCTGACACGAGAGGGCTACAGCGTGGAGGCGGTCGCGACCGGCGAGGAAGCGCTGCGCCGTCTCGCCGAGGGCCGCCGCTACACGCTCGTGCTGACGGACTTCAAGATGCCGGGCGCCGACGGTCTCGCCGTTCTCCGGGCGGCGACGGCCTCCGATGCCACCATTCCCGTCGTCGTCCTCACGGGATTCGGCACCGTCGAGACGGCCGTGACGGCGATGAAGATGGGAGCGGCCGACTTCCTGAGCAAGCCGGTCGACCCGGACCTCCTCCTGCTCCTCGTCGCGCGGCACGTACGCGCGCGGCGCTCGGCCGTGGCGCATACCCTGCTCGCCGCCGAGGCGGGTCTGACGGGAATGCCGGATATCGTCGGCACGTCCCAGGCGCTCGCGGAAGCCCTGGAGCGCATCCGGCTGGCCGCGGCCTCGGATGTCACCGTCCTTCTGACCGGCGAGTCCGGCACGGGCAAGGAGCTCTTCGCGCGCGCCATGCACGCGCTCTCCCCGCGGGCGCCTGGGCCGTTCGTCGCCGTCAACGTCGCCGCCCTGCCGGAGAGCCTCGTCGAGAACGAGCTCTTCGGGCACGAGCGCGGCGCGTACACGGGCGCGAGCGAGCGGCGCGCGGGGCGCTTCGAGCTGGCCGACGGGGGCACGCTCTTTCTGGACGAGATCGGCGAGCTGCCGGCGGCCGCGCAGGCCAAGTTCCTGAGAGCCGTCGAGGAGCGCACGTTTCTCCGCGTGGGAGGCACGGTGCCGATCGCGGTGGACGTGCGGATCGTGGCGGCCACGAACCGTGAGCTCGCGTCTCTCGTCAAGACCGGGGCTTTCCGCGAGGACCTCTTCTATCGCCTCGACGTGTTCCCGGTGCGCCTGCCGCCGCTCCGCGCCCGAAAGGAAGACATCCCGGCGCTCGCGAACGGCTTCGCGGCCTCCGCGGCGCGCCAAGTGAAGAAGAAGGTGCCCACGTTCTCGCCGGCCGCGCTCGAGCGTCTCCAAGCGCACGACTGGCCGGGAAACATACGCGAGCTTCGCAACGTCGTCGAGAGGGCCGTCCTCCTCGCGGCGTCGGAGGTCATCCGGCCGGCCGACGTCGTCGTCGGAATTCCGGGTGAGGCGCAACCTCGATATCCCTCGCTCGACGGAACCCTCGAAGAGACGGCCGAAAGGTGGCGACGGGCGGGCGAGGCGGCGCGAATCCGGCGCGCGCTCGAGGCCACGGGCGGCGACAAGGCGCGCTCCGCCGAGGACCTCGGCGTGCCGGTCCGAAAGCTCGCCCAGAGGATGAAGGAGTTGGGGATTTAGCCGCCGAGCGCCTCGAGCACGTGGACGATTTCTTCGTCCTCGGTTTCCGCGACGCTCCGGAGGTCGAGGAGGACGCGGCCGTCCTCGATGCGGGCGATGACGGGCGGCTCCCCCGCGCGGAGCGCCGCCGCGAGACCATCGGCGGAAAACGAGGGGCCTGAGAGAGCGACGGCCTTCGAGGGCAGGGTGGAATCGGCGCCCGCTCCGCCGCCCGCCGTCGCGACGGAGTCGACCGCCGTCGCGGTGAAGCCCGCCGCGCGCGCGGCCGCCGCGAGCGTTTCCGCCCGCCGCGAAAGATCCGCGAGCGGGGTCTCGAGCATCCGGTGGAAGGGAATCTCGAGTCGCCGCCCGGACAAGTACAGATCCAGCGTGGAGGCAAGCGCGCCGAGAACGAGCTTGTCCGGGCGCAGGGCGCGGGCGAGCGGGTTCGCCCCGGCGCGTTGGACGAGGTCCTTCCTCCCGATCAGGATTCCCGCCTGCGGGCCGCCGAGGATCTTGTCGCCCGAGAAGCAGACGAGGTCCGCGCCCGCGTCGAGGGCCTCGAGCGGTACCGGCTCATCCGCGAGGGCCGGCTCCGCGAAATGCGCGGGAGCGCCCGCCCCGGCGTCGAAGATCACGGGCGCGCCGCGCGCGTGGGCGAGCGACGCGAGCTCGGAGAGCGAGACCTCTTCTGTGAACCCCACGATGCGATAGTTCGAGGGTCGGACCTTGAGGACCACCCCCGCACCGGCTTCGAGCGCCTCTTCGTAGTCCTGGGGCGTCGTCTTGTTCGTGGTGCCCACCTCGTGGAGCGAGGCGCCGCTTTTCGCGAGGATCGAGGGAACGCGGAAATCTCCCCCGATCGCGACGAGCTCTCCGCGCGAGACCGCCACTCGACGGCCGTTCGCGAGCGTGTCGAGGGCGAGGAGGAGCGCCGCGGCCGCATTCGTGACCGCAAGCGCGTCGAGGTCGTCCCGGTCCTTCGCGAAGAGCGCGCGGAGGAGCGGCCTCACGTGCTCACCGCGCCGCCCGCGTGCGCCGGTCCGGAGGTCGTATTCGAGCGTGGAGAAACCCGCGGCGCGGCCCGCCGCGGCGACGGCCGGGGCGGCGAGCGGAGCACGCCCCAGGTTCGTGTGCAGGAGGACGCCCGTCGCATTCACGACGCGCCGGGGCCCGGCCGGAGCTCTCCCCTCGAGCGCCCGGGTGGCGCCGGCCAGAATCGACTCGGCCGCGTCGCCGTTCCGGGGGCCCTCCGTCCGCCACCGGTCGGCCGCTTCGCGGAGGGCCTCCTTGGCGCGGGTCCGTCCGTGCCGGTCCGCCAGCTCTCTCCCGGAGGCGCTCTCGAGGAGGCGGTCCATGGCGGGAGGTCGCGGGGGCTCGGGATCCATGCGCGCCGAATGTAGACTACTTTTCGCCGATGGCCGTCTCGATCGCCCGCGACCTCGATCTGCTCGACAAGAGCATCGCGTCGCTCAAGCTGGATTATGAGCGGTTCTTCTCGGGCGACCTGAAGGTGCCTCCGCTTCCCGCCCGCAGGAGCGTGGAGCAGGTGCTCCGCCGGGTCGGCAACGTCTCCGTCGACAAAGCGGAGGAGCGATTCCGTCTCCAGGCGCTCCAGGGCCGCTTCACGGCTCTCTCGGAGCTGTGGGAAAAGCGGCTCGTGGCCAAGGAGGAGGGCCGCGGCCCGATCCGGCCGCCGGTCCGCGTGCGACCGGTCGAGCGGCCGGCCAAGACTCCTTCGGGCGACGCTCGGGCGGCGGCCTCCGTAAAAGGCTCCGGGCAGGGCGACCCCCTGAGGTCTCTCTTCGACCGGTACTGTGCGGCGCGCGCGGCTCTCGGCGAGGATGCCTCGCGCCTCCGGTACGATCGATTCGAGGAGCTCGTGAAGAGACAAGCCGCCGAGATCCGGAAAGCGACGGGCGCGACGCGCCTCGCCTTCGACGTGCAGACGCGGGACGGGAAGGTGCGACTCGTCGGCCGCTCTCTCCGTACCCCGACGAAAGGAACACCATGAAGGCCGATCGCCGCACCCGCTTCGCCGGCGCGCTCGCCCTGTGCGCCGCTCTCGCCTGGCCGCTTGCCGCCCGGGACGTCTATCGGGGCTTCCTCGATCCGGCGAATCCCCAGCACCGGGCGACGCTCGACCTCCTCGAGCGCCTCGAGAAGACGCCGAACGATGCCTTTCTCCACAACGACCTCGCGTGCCTCATCGCCCGGGACGGTTTCTGGCGGGACGCGCTTCGCGAGTTCGGTGTCGCCGCGAAGCTCGACAAGGCGGACGGCCGGCCGCTTTACAACGCGGGCCTCGTCCACGCGATGCGCGGGGAATGGGGGAGCGCGGCTTCCTCCTTCCACAAGGCCGTTTCGCGCGCACCCGGCAACTGGGCGGGATGGTGGATGCTGGGCTTCGCCGAAGAGCAGCGCGGCAACGAATCCGCCGCGATCGCCGCGTACAAGACGTCGCTTCGTGTCGACAACTCGCTGTTCGACGTGCGCAAGAACCCGTTCGCGGCGCACACGCGCCTGAAAGGACGTGTGCTCCTCGAATCGCTCGACGACCGCTTGTATCGCCTCGCTCTCCCCGCGACGGAGCAGATGGCGCAACCCGACCTCGTGACCTCGTTCCAGCGCGGGCACGTCGCGGTCGTCGCCGTCCCGGGTGCGCCCGTGCCGGCCGAAGCCCCGGAGGATCGGACCGTCAGACCGGGGCCCGGCGGCCCGGTCGTGACGTCGGTGCCGTCCGTCAGCACGAGCAGCCCGGCGCCCCCGCCGAGATCGAACGTCTCCGCGTCGCCGGCCGGGCCGACCGTCACGCGCGCGAACGAGCCGATTCCGTCGGATTTTCCCGACCGGTCTCCGGCCGGACCCGCGCCGCCCAGGCGCGTGAGGCCGGGCAGGAGCGGAGGACCGGGGGCTCAGCCTCCGGCTCCGACGCCGACGCCGGCGCAGCGTTCACCCGGCCCCGGGGGCCGCTGAGCGTCAGGCGCCTTTCCACTTCGGGACGAACAGGGTCGGCGAGCCGGCGCCGCCCGACCCCGAGGGCACGAACTTGAGGTCGTCTCCGACGGCTTCGATGGCGCGCAGGAGCTCCGAGAGGCGGCCTTGCACGAGCGTCTCGGAAACGGCCTCGGCCGCTCGCCCTTTCTCGACCCAGTAGCCCGCGGCATGCAGGCGGAAGCGGTCCGCGGCGAAGTCCACCTCGGGCCGCGAGAGAAGGACGGCCGCGTAGAAGCCGCGGGCGAGAGCCCGGAGAAGCTCCAGCGGCGCGACGCCCCGCGACGGGTCCACGAAGAAGTTCGTGATGCCGATCGCGGGCGGGTCGGTGTAGGTGCGCCGCATCGCGTTGCCGGTCGGGGGCTTCTCGAGGCGGATCGCCGCAGGGACGTCCGTGAGCCGTCCGGAGACGATCCCGCGCGACACGAGGACGGTGCGCGAATGGGGCGTTCCCTCGCCGTCGTGCGTCGCCTTCACCGGCCCGCCGGGCGCCGACGCGTCGTCGACGAGGGAGAGAGCGGGCGAGGCGAAGGCGTCGCGTCCGTCTCGCGTGCGCGACGCGAGGAGCGCATCTCCCTCGTCGCCGAAGAAGGCGGGCGCGAGACGGCCCATGACCGGTGCCGCGACGTTCGAGTCCAGGAGCAGGTCGCCGCGCGCCGGTGCGAGCGGCCTGCCGCGAAGCGGAAGAAGGGCGCGGTCCACCGCCTGGTGCGCGAGACGCGCGAGGAAGAGCTCTTCGGGCCGCGAGGCCGACGCGAGAACGCGGGCCGATAGGCTGCCGGCAGAGGTTCGTCCGGTGACGGTCGCGACGAGCGTCGCGATTCCGCTGCCGAAGGCGACGTCGCGTCCGGCCGTCGTCACGACGCGCTCCGTGCGCGCGCCGACGGTGAGGATCGCCTCGGTCAGCGTGACCGCGCCCTCGCCCTCGGCGAGGAGCGCGCTCCGGAAAGACGCGAGAAGAGAGCGCGCGGACGCCTCGTGAGGCGGCGCAGGAAGAGCGACGGCCGAGGCGTGGTCGGAAGAGACCGGCCCCGCCGCGCGGGCGCCGCGGCGCGCCCGTGCCCGGCCGAGGACGAGTCTTGCTTCGAAAGGAAGGCGGTCGGCGGCTTCGGGCGGGCAAGCTGCGAACGCGGTGCGCCCGGACCGGAAGAGGCGCAGAGCGAAGCCCCGCTCGGAGACGACCGACAGCCGCGTGCCCTCCGCATCCTCGACGAGCTCGATCGACGTCCCGCGGCGCTCGTAGGCTTCGGCAGACTCACCCGACGCGGAATCGCAATGCGTATCCGCGAGCAGGCGCTCGAGAAGCCCGTCGCGTCCGGCAGTCACGACCGGCCTCGGACCGCGGTGAGGCCCCGGATGAGAATGGCGGGCGACGCGCCGCCCACGGCAACCCCTTCGCCGCCCTTGACGCAAAGGCCGAGCCCGTTTGCGGGATGCGAGACGTCGCCGCTCTCCGCGTGGAGTTGACGCAGGGCGGAGAGGACGTCGGACGTGAGGGCGAACGGGCCCAGGGGCGCGCCGAGCGCACCCCGGCGCACGAGGTCGGCGCTCTCGACGAAGAGCGTGAATCGGCCGGATTCCGGGTCGGCGTGTGCGGCCGAGATCTCCCGCACGTAGAGCCCGTTCCCGCACGCAGCGAGGAGCTCGTCGCGGCTCGCGCGTCCCGGCGAAACGACCACGTTGGAAAGGCGCGGGCGCGGCGGACGCCGGAAATCGCCGCAGCGCGCGTGCCCGTTCGAGGCCCGGCCTGCGGTCCGGCGGTCCGTCAGGAGGCCGTCGACGCACCCGTCGGTCAGTAGCGCGACGGATCGCGCGGGCGTTCCCTCGTCGTCGGCGAGATAGGAGCCGGGGAGATCCCCGCGCGTCGGATCTGCCGTGACGAAGACGCCGGCGGGCGCGACGGCGGCTCGCGCGACACGGGTGAGGACCGAGCTCCGCTCCCCGCTTTCCGCCTCCAGAGGATGGCCGACTGCTTCGTGCCAGAACACGGAGGCTGCGCCGGGTGAAAAGACGACGTCGACCCGGCCTTCCACGGCCCGGTGCGTGGGGACGGGCCGTGCGGCCTCCGAGAGAGCCCGCGCGAGGGAGTCGAGCGCGGGGGCCCATGGCGCCGACGTCTGGAAGGCGAACGGCCGGGCCGCGTTCGCGCGCCGGAGGACGCCCGTCGCTTCGAGACGCCGCACCGTCCCGCACGCGACGACCTCCCGACCCGTCACGACCGCCCGCGAGACGATCACGCGCGCGACCGTGAGCGAGAGCGAGAGCCCGCGCGGGTCGGGAAGCGCCCGGTGGAGAGCGGCGCCGAGCTGGGCGGCGCGCTCCTCTTCGGCAGGAGCGGAGGCTTCGGCCTCCGCACGCACCTGCGCTCCTCCCCGGGCTTTGAGGAACGGGGATCCGCCCGCGCGGCGCGAGGCTTCGCGCGCCGCTTCCCGAAGCGCCTCCGGTCCGTCTCCTTCGCGGGCGACGAGAAGCGACTCGCGGCCGCGCCTGAGGCGCACGGCGGTGCCGCGCTCGTCGGCGAAAGCCGGCGCGAGGAGCCCGGCCTCCGTCGCGGTCCACGAGACGCGCCGCCGCCTCTCGCGAAAGGCCTCGCCGCTTTCGCCCCGGCGGAGCAATCCCGAGACGATCCGGACCGCGTCCTCGGCGTCCTGGCGGAAGGCCTCGACGACGTCGCTCAACGAGTGGGATTGTAGGAGCGCGGGGGAATCTTACGTGTCTCGCGCGGGCGTCGTGCGATATCCTCGCGTGCTCATGGCGCTTTCCGACGCTCGCCTCTCCGCCCAGGCGGCTTTCGTGGCCCGCCGTCTCCTCGCCGAGGGGATGGTCGTGGCCGCCTCGGCGGCCGACGTGCGCCACGCCCTCGAGGCCGCGCTCGTCGCGGACCGCGACCGGGAGCGGGCGCTCGACGAAGAGGTGAAGAAGATCCTCGAGAAGAACGCCGCGACGATTCGCGGCGCGAACGTCGACTACGCGGAGATGTTCCGGAAGGCGAAGAGAATGCTCGCCGAGAAGAAAAAAATTCCACTCTGAGCCGGAGTGTCATGCCACGTTCGATCGAAAACAGGCTGCTCGCCCTCGAGGCACTGCGTGCGAAGGCGCGCGCCGGAGGCGGCGCCGCTCGCCGCGAGAAGCAGCACAAAGCCGGCAAGCTCACGGCCCTGGAACGGGTCGAGCTCCTGGGCGATCCGGGCTCGTTCGAGGAGATGGACGCCTTCGTCGTCCACCGTTGCCGCGACTTCGGCATGGACGACGCGGCGAACGAGATTCCGGGCGACGGCGTGGTCGCGGGCGTCGTGCGCGTCGAGGGCCGCCCCGTCTTCGTCTTCGCGCAGGACTTCACGGTCTTCGGGGGGTCGCTGTCGGAGACGAACGCCGCGAAGATCTGCAAGGTCATGGACCTCGCGATGAAGGTCGGCGCCCCCGTCGTGGGCCTCAACGACTCGGGCGGCGCGCGCATCCAGGAAGGCGTCGTCTCGCTCGGAGGCTACGCCGACATCTTCCTGCGCAACACGCTCGCGTCCGGCGTCGTCCCGCAGATCTCGGCGATCCTCGGCCCCTGCGCCGGCGGCGCCGTCTATTCGCCGGCGATCACGGACTTCGTCCTCATGGTGCGGGGCACGAGCTCGATGTTCGTGACCGGCCCGGACGTCATCAAGACCGTCACGCACGAGGACGTCACGAAGGAAGCGCTCGGCGGAGCCGACACGCACGCGGCCGTTTCGGGCGTCGCGCACATCGTGGCCGACTCGGACGCGGACTGCCTCCAGAAGATCCGGACGCTCCTCTCGTTCCTTCCTTCGAACAACCGCGAGGACCCGCCGCGCCGCGAGACTTCCGATCCCCCGGACCGGGAGGATCCCGAGCTGGACCATCTCGTCCCGTCCTCGCCGAACCAGCCGTACGACATGATCGGGCTCATCCGCCGCGTCGTGGACGACGGCGACCTCTTCGAGATCCACGCCGACTACGCGAAGAACATCGTCGTCGGCTTCGCGCGGCTGGGCGGCAAGCCCGTCGGGATCGTCGCGAACCAGCCGGACCATCTCGCGGGCGTCCTCGACATCGACGCCTCCGTGAAAGGCGCGCGCTTCGTGCGCTTCTGCGACGCTTTCAACGTTCCGCTCGTCACGTTCGAGGACGTGCCCGGCTTCCTGCCCGGCACGAAGCAGGAGTTCGGCGGAATCATCCGCCACGGGGCCAAGCTTCTCTACGCGTTCGCCGAGGCCACGGTCCCGAAGCTCACGGTCATCACGCGCAAGGCGTACGGCGGCGCGTACTGCGTCATGTCCTCCAAGCACATCCGGACGGACTTCAACTTCGCCTTTCCGACGGCCGAAATCGCGGTCATGGGGGCCGAAGGCGCCGTCAACATCCTCTATGGGCGCGAGTTCGCCGCCGCGAGCGATCCCGCCGAAACGCGCCGCGTCAAGGTCGCGGAGTACCAGGACGCCTTCGCGAACCCGTGGGTCGCGGCGCGGCGCGGATACGTGGACGACGTGATCGCGCCTCGGACGGCGAGGCGGCGGCTCATCCGGGCGCTCGACCTCTTGGGGAACAAGCGCGACACCATGCCCCCAAAGAAACACGGCAACATCCCGCTGTGACCCGCCTCCTCATCGCGAACCGCGGCGAGATCGCCATCCGGGTCATCCGCGCCTGCCGGGACCTCGGGATCTCGCCCGTCGCGGTCTACTCCGAAGCCGACCGCACGGCGCTCCACGTGCGGCTCGCGGACTGGGCCGTTCCGATCGGCCCCGCGCCCGCGCGCGAATCCTATCTCGTCGTGGAGAAGATCCTGGACGCGGCCAAGAAGACCGGCGCGACGATGCTCCACCCCGGCTACGGCTTCCTGTCGGAGAACGCGGCCTTCGCGCGGAGTGTCGTCGAGGCCGGCCTCACGTGGGTCGGCCCCTCGCCGGACTCCATCGCCGCGATGGGGAGCAAGACCGAGTCGCGACGGCGCGTTCTCCAGGCCGGAGTTCCGATCGTGCCGGGCATGACGGCGCCGGCCAGGACCGCGGAGGAGATCGCCGAGTTCGGGAGGGAGAACGGCTTTCCGCTCCTCCTCAAGGCCGCGGCCGGCGGCGGCGGGAAGGGGATGCGCGTCGTGAGGAGCGCCGAGGAGGTCCCCGCGGCGTTCGCGCGCGCCCGGAGCGAGGCCCGTTCCTACTTCTCCGACGACGCGGTCTATGCGGAGCTCTTCGTCGAGCACCCGCGGCACGTGGAGGTCCAGGTCCTCGGGGATGCGACCGGGCGCATTCTCGCCGTGGGCGAGCGCGAGTGCTCGCTCCAGAGGCGGCATCAGAAGGTCTTCGAGGAGTGTCCCTCGGCGGCGGTCGGTCCCGAGCTCCGCGCGCGCATGGAGGCCGTCGCCGTCGCGGCTGCGAAGTCCGTCGATTATGTGTCGGCCGGCACCGTGGAGTTCCTCCTCGCGAAGGACGGGCGCTTCTTCTTCCTCGAGATGAACACGCGGATCCAGGTCGAGCATCCCGTGACCGAGATGGTCTACGGGGTCGACCTCGTGGCCGAGATGATCCGGATCGCGCGCGGGGAGCCGATGTCGCTGCGCGAAAAGCCGGCGCCGCGCGGCCACGCGATCCAGTGCCGCATCTACGCGGAGGATCCCGCGCACGGCTTCGCTCCCTCGCCCGGCCGCATCCTGCGCCTCCGGAGGCCCCAGGGGCCCGGGATCCGCGTCGACTCCGGCGTCGAGGGCGGCGACGTCGTGCCCCTCGACTACGACCCCATGATCGCGAAGTTCGTCGCGTGGGGAGGGGACCGCGACGAAGCCTTCCGGCGCATGCGCCGCGCGCTCGCCGAGTCGCGGGTCGACGGAATCGAAACGTCGATTCCCTTCTTCCTGTCGCTTCTCGAAGATCCGGACGTCGTTGCGAACCGGATCTCCACGCAGTTTCTCGACGGCTGGTCCTACGTCCCGAGGCGGCCGCCCGAGGACGTCGCCGCGGCGTCGATGGTCGCGGCCGCTCTCGAGACGATGGACGATGCGAAGAAGCGGCGGCCCGCGGCCGCCTCCGGCTGCGGACCAGGACCCGGCGCGTGGAGGACCGCGCGGACGTCCTTCGGGCTGCGCGAATGAAATTCCGCGCCCGGTTTTCCGACGACAAGGCGGGCCGCGCGCTCGACGTGACGGCCGGAGCGCCGTCGTTCGAAGCGACTCTGGAGGGCGTGCCGCTGGCCGGAGAGGCTCTCGCGGTTCGCGACGGCGTGTGGTCGCTGGTCGGGCCGGACGGCCGGCAGATCGAGGTGAGCATCGCATTTCAGAAGGACGGCTCCGTCCGCGCCTATGCGGCTGGCTGCCTGTTCGAATTCGAGCTCCTCGACGAGCTGACGGCCCGGGCGCTTGCGGCAACGGGAGGCAGGTCGACGCGTCGCGTTGCCCACGCCGCGGCGGCGATGCCGGGTCGCGTGCTCCGGGTCCTCGTCGTTTCGGGCGAACAAGTCACTCAGGGCCAGGCGCTTCTGGTTCTCGAGGCGATGAAGATGGAGAACGAGGTGAAGTCGCCGCGCGACGGCGTCATCGCCTCGGTGGAGACCTCTGCCGGGAAGGCCGTCTCCGCGGGAGACGTGCTCGTGCGCTTCGAGGCCGGCGGGGAATGAGGTTAATCTTCGCCCCATGAAATCACGCGTCACGCTTCCGGCCATCGCCATTTTCGCCGTCGCCCTCGGGGGCGACGCGTCGTCTCCCGCCGCGGGACAGCCCGCGGCTCCGAAGCCAGCCGCCCCGGCGTCCGGGGCTTCCGCGTCCGCCCGACACTCCGCGAACGACGCCCTCGTGGAATGGGTCGAAGCGTTTTTCGCTTGGGGCGACGGGAAGGTCACGCTCGAGCCCGTCCCCCAGATCGTCTTCGCCGGCGGTGCGCACCTCGTGGTGGCCAAGAAGACCTTCACGGCCGACGCGCGCATGAACGATCAGGCCTATCTCGTCGTGGAGGACGGAGCAAAGGCCGTGCTCGTTGGCGACGTCATGTATGACGAGGAGCGCGCGAAAAGGCCGGCCCCGGTCCGGACGGAGGCCGATCTCGACGGAATGCGCGCCCGGCTCCGACAGTTTCTCATCGGGGCGTTCTCGCTGGCTCTCGACCCCGCGAACGACCGCAAAGGCTGGAAGGCCGTGATCGTGAAGACCGACACGGGATACGGGAGCTATCCGATGGCCGGCTGGGTGAAGGCGGACGACGGGACGCTCCTCGTCCTCGGCCGGTGGTGGGACCGCACGCGCTCCGTCGCCGAGCAGCGGAAAGAGTTCATCAAGCTCGCCGGAACGCCCGCAACGGGCCCGGTCGACGCCCGGGTCACCGTCGTCGAGTACTCCGACATGCAGTGCGCGTACTGCAAGAAGCGGACGCTCGACTTCGAGAACCTCGTCGACAAGATGGGCAAGGAGCTCAAGGTCCGGCGCTACATCAAATCGTTTCCGCTCACGGGCGCGCACCCGTGGGCGTTCCGGGCGTCCTCGGCAGGACGCTGTTTCTTCGACGGCCCGGGCGGCGCGGACCTCTTCTTCCGGTGGAAGTCGAACGTGTATGCCAAGCAGGAGCAGTTGTCCGTGCCGCAGGTCGACGCGTTCGCGATGGACTTTGCGGTCGCCAACGAGATCGACGAGCGAGCGTTCCGCGCCTGCTACCTGCAGGCGAAGGCGAGCGAGAAGATCCACGCCGACCTCGCCGAGGGCTGGGCCATGCGCGTGCGCTCGACGCCGACGTACTTCATCGACGGCGTCTACGTCTCGTGGTTCGCCGACAACATCATGGAGGAGTTCCTGAGGAAGACGTACCTCGGAGGCAAGGGCCTCCCGCTTCCGACGCCCGTCACGAAGACGCCCGCAGCGGCCGGCCATTAGCGGAGGCCGGAAACCCCGAGCGGCGCGGCCTCGTACAACACTGTCAGCCGACACGATGGCCCCTCTGAGGAGAGATCAATGCGCCGAACGGTTTCCGCTTTCGCTGCCGCCCTGACGCTGACTGCCGCCGCTTCTGTCCTCGCAGCCGGGAAGGCAGCGCCGCCCGCACCGGGGACGGACGCGCCCGTCCCGAAGATCGGATTCGAGAAGTACGTGCTGCCGAACGGCCTGCAGGTCATTCTGCACGTCGACCGGAAGCTGCCGATCGTCCACGTGAACGAGTGGATCCACGTCGGCTCGAAGAACGAGAAGCCGGGCCGAACCGGCTTCGCGCACCTGTTCGAGCACCTCATGTTCGAGGGTTCGAAGGACTCGCCGGAGAAGTACCTGAGCGTCGCCGAGAAGCTGGGCGCAAACCTCCGCGAAGGAGGCGTCAACGGCACGACGAACTTCGATCGGACGAACTACTTCATCACCGTGCCGTCGGGGAGCCTCGAGCGGGTGCTGTGGCTCGAGTCGGACCGATTCCTGACGCTGATGGACTTCCTGACGAAGGAGAACCTCGACCACCAGCGCGACGTCGTGAAGAACGAGCGGCGGCAGGGGCTCGAGAACCGCCCGTACGGGCGGGCCTTCAAACTGATCTTCGAGAACCTCTACCCGGCCCAGCACCCTTACTCGTGGCCCGTCATCGGGAGCCACGAGGACCTGTCGGCGGCCACGTTCGACGACGTGAAGGAGTTCTTCAAGACTTACTACGCACCGAACAACCTCTCGCTCGCGATCACCGGCGACTTCGACCCGGCAGAGGCGAAGAAGCTCGTCGAGAAGTACTTCGCGAGCATCCCGGCTGGCCCGGCGCTCGACCGCCCCGGCCGGTACCTCGCGGCGCTGGGGGGCGAGAAGGTCGTCGAGGTCAACGATCGGGTGCCCCAGGAGCGTGTCTACCTCGTCTGGCCCACGTCCGAGTTCTTCAGCGCCGACGAGGCGCCGCTGGACCTCGCCTCGCGCCTCCTGACCGACGGACTCGCCTCGCGCCTGAACAAGGCGCTCGTCTACGACAAGCCGCTCTGCACGAACGTCAACTCCTTCAACGACACGAACGAGATCGCCGGGGAGTTCATCGTCATCGCGACGGCGCGGCCCGGGGCCTCTCTCGCGGAGATCGAGAAGACGATCGGCGAGGAGATCGCGAAACTGGCCAAGGCAGGTCCCACGGCCGAGGAGCTCTCCCGCGCGCAGGCGAAGCAGGAATACGACTTCGTCACCGGCCTCGAAGGGATCGGCGGCTTCGGAGGAAAGGCCGATCTCCTGAACAAGTACAACACGTTCCTCGGCGACCCGGGCAAGCTGGAGGCCGACGTTCTCCGCTACCGGCATGTCACCGCCGCGGACGTCCAGCGAGTCGCCGCGAAGTGGCTCGACAACCGCAACCGTCTCCTCGTCCGCTTCCATCCCGAGGCATCGGGGCGCGTCGCCGAGGCGACGCTCGACCGGTCGAAGGCGCCTGCCGTCGGGCCCGACAAGCCGTTTCACACCCCTGAGGTGAAGAAGGCCAGGCTCGCGAACGGTCTCGAGATCCTCGTCGTCGAGCGGCCGGAACTGCCGAAGGTGGCCGTGTCACTCGCGTCGAAGAGCGGATCGGCCGACGACCCGGCCGGCAAGGAGGGCGTCGCCTACCTCGCGACCCGGACGATGGACGCCGGAACGAAGACGCGCAAGGACCTCGACATCGAGAACTCCCTTGGCAACCTCGGGACGGCCCTCGCCACCAACACCGGGCGCGAGTCGGCGCGCGTCAGCTTCGAGGTGCTCAAGCGCAACCTCGCCCCGGCTCTCGAAGTCTTCGCTGACGTCATCCAGAACCCGACCTACCCGGCCGCCGAGTTCGAACGCGAGAAGAAACGGCACCTCGACACCCTCGCGCAGCAGGCGAAGGACCCGAACGCCGTCGCCCGCCGGGTGAGTCGCATTCTCGCGTTCGGCGCGGCGCATCCCTACGGCCGGCCCGCGCAGGGGACGCCGGGGACGGTCGCCACGATCACGCGCGAGGATGTCGCGAAGTTCCATGGCGAGAGGTGGAAGCCCGGTTCGAGCGCCCTCGTCTTCGTCGGCGACGTGACGGTCGCCGAGGCGGAGGCCCTCGCGAGGAAGGTCCTCGGCGCCTGGAGCGGCAGCGCCGGGCCGGCCGCAGCGATCCCGGCACCGTCGCCGGCCGCGGCCGGAAAGGTCTACCTCGTCGACCGGCAGGACGCCGCGCAGACCGCCGTGACCCAGATCCTCCCCGCGCCGAAGCGGAAGAGCGCCGAGTACGACGCCCTGCGAATCGCCGATGCGGTCTGGGGAGGCGGTTTCGGGACGCGGCTCAACCTGAACCTGCGTGAGGACAAGGGCTACTCGTATGGGGTCTTCTCTTCCCCCGAGCTCAACCGCAAGGCGGGTGCGTGGTTCGCCGCCGGCGGCGTCCAGACGAACAAGACGAAGGAATCCGTCGTCGAGTTCGACAAGGAGCTGAAGGGCCTCGCCGGCGCGCGGCCGATCACGAGGAAGGAGTTCGACGACGCGAAGCTGAACCTGCTTCGAGGCTACGCGCAGCAGTTCGAGACGCTTGGTCGCATCGCCGGCCAGGTCGCCGAGCTCTGGGGCGGAGATTTGCCGATGGAAGAGCTCCAGCGCATCAGCGAGGGCACGGCGAAGACCACGCTCGAGGAGACCCTCGCGGCGGCGAAGAAATGGGCCGACCCGTCGCACGCGAGCCTTCTCCTCGTGGGAGACCTCGGGAAGATCCGTCCGGGCGTCGAGCAGCTGAAGATAGGCGAGATCGTGGTCCTCGATGTCGAAGGTAAGCCGGTTCCCTAATTCTTGAAGGGCACCTGAACGACGATCCAGGTCTTGACCCTGTGGCCGTCCTTCGTGGCGGGCTTCCACCGCCAGTGCTCGAGGGCGGACTTGCTCGCGTCGCCGAGGCCCACCTTCGGCGCCGTGTCGCGGAGGATCTCCACCTTGGCGGGCTCCCCGTTTTCGTCCACGAGGACGCGCAGGAGGACGGTCCCCGAGATGTGACGCTGGATTGCGAGGCGTGTGGCCTGCGGGCTGACCTGCCGCACGGACGCGGGAGGCGTGTCGATCAACTCGGTCTCGACGAGATCGCCGTCCTTGACGGCCGGCGGCGCAGTCGCGGCGGCCGCCGCCCTCTGCGCCTCGGCCTTGCGGCGCGCGACGGCTTCGCGCGCGAGACGCTCTGCCTCCTCGCGGTCTGCTTTCTCGCGTAAGGCACGGGCGGTCTCTTCGCTGTCCTTCGACTTGCCGGCCTCCTCGGACGTCTTGTCGATCTCGGCGCGGCGCTTCTTGGCGGCGGCTTCCTGCTCGCGTGCGACCTTCGCTTCGCGCTTCTTGAGCTCCTCCTGGAGCTTCTTTTCGACAGCCGCCACGAACAGCGGATCTTCCTTTCCGACGACGACGGCAGCCGGCGTCGGGACCGGCGTGGGCGGCGCGAGGGTGGGCGCGGGCGCGGGCGTCGGCACCGGAAGGGGAGGCGGAGCGGAGGGCTTGAGCGCGAAGAAGGCGCCGGCCGCCAGGAGCAGGACGGCTCCCGTGGCGACGGCCCACGGCGACACACCGCCGAGCGATTTTTTCGGCCCGGGTCCCGCGACGGCCCGCACCGGAACGGGACCGGAGCGCGGCGTGCGCTCCGGAGGCCGGGCGGGAGGCACGGGCTGTCGGCGCGAGCCGGTGGAGGACTCGAGCCGGCGCGAGCCGCTCCCTTCCACCGCCGGAACCTGGAGGGGCCCGAGGAGAGCGGCCGGCGCGGGAACAGGATGGACGGCGACCGTCTCCGGGTCGATCTCCTCTTCGGCGGCGAGCTCGAGCTTTTCGCGCTGGATCGCCTTGTCGAAGTGCTTCTGCAGGAAGAACGCGAGGTTGAAGGTGGAGGGCGCGTACGGGCCGCCGTACAGCAGCGCCGAAAGATCCTTCCGGAAAGACGAGATCTGGCGATCCCTCATGCGCGGGTCGGGATGCAGGGCGCGCCGGAGGAGGCGGCGAATGTCCTCGGGAACGGGTGTGCCGTCCACGGCGAGGTTCGCGTCCTCGATGGACTCGAGGGCGACACCCTGTGGCGGCACCCGGCCCGTGAGTGCCTCGAAGAGAATCGCGCCCACGGAATACAGGTCTCCGGAGGTCGACGGTTTTCCCTCGGCGAGGACTTCCGGAGCGACGTAGGGCGCGAACGTCTGTCGCGTGCGCGCGCTCTTCAGGGCCGGGAGAAGGGCCGCTCCGAGGCCGTAGCCGAAGACGCGCTCTTCTCCCTCGTTCGAAATGCAGACGAAGGGCGGCACGAGAAAGCCGTGCGCCGCACCGGTGAAACGCTCCACCGGCGCTCCCGCTTCGAGGGCGGCGAGCAGCCTGTCGGCGATGAGGAGGCCGTGCTCGACCGGCAGGGGCGACCCGAGGAGGCGCCCTGCCAGGAGGTGGTCGAGCGTGCGTCCCCCGACGTAAAGAGTGCCCAGGAACGGGACGTCGTCTATGGCACCCATAACCGTCCCGCGCGCGACCGTGGGGCCCTGGACGTCGTCGACGAGGTTCACGGCCGCTTCCATGGCGGACAGGAGAGCGGACCGGTCGATCGCAGTCGCCGTGAACGTGCGCACGAGAAGGAACGGTTTGAGCCTTGCCGCCCCCGCCGTTCCGGCCCGCCAGACCTCGCCCAGGGCGTCCGTGCCAAGGGCGTGAGTGAGGACATAAGGCCCGAACGGCCGCGGGCTCGGTGCGGAGGCGCTCATGAGCTTTTCGGAAACGGACCCTCAAGTGTAGCAGGCGGAGATGCAGGCCGTCAGCGGTCGACGGCCTGCGCCGCCCGACGCGTCTCGCGGTAACGCGCCGCGTTCCTCTGCTGCTCTTCGTAGTCCTGGGAGAAGGAGTGCGACCCGTCGCCCACCGCCACGAAGTAGAGGAACGAGACGTCCGCGGGAGCGATCGCGGCCCTCAGGGAGGCGAGTCCCGGGTTGCAGATCGGGCCTGGCGGCAAGCCCGGATTCACGTACGTGTTGTAGGACTCATCCAGGGCCAGCTCGGAGCGCGCGAGAGAACCGCGCCACGCCCCGAGCCGTTTCAGAGCGTAGATCGTCGTCGGATCGCATTGCAGGAGCATGCCCTTGCGCAGGCGGTTCCTGTAGACCGCCGCCACGATGGGCCGTTCGGCTGTGACGGCCGTTTCCTTCTCGACGAGCGAAGCGAGCGTCGTGGCCTGAAGCAGGGTCATCCCCTGCGCGCGCGCCTTCTGCTCGAACCCGTCGGGTAGCCGGCGGGCGAACTGCCGCGTCATCGCGCCGAGAATCTCGCGCGCGCCCATGGAGCGCGTAACGGTGTACGTGTCCGGAAACAGGAACCCTTCGAGCGTCGGCGCGTCCTTCGGGACGCCTTCGAGCTCGGCCGGCCTTTCGAAGAGGGCCTGGTAGTCGCGCAGCGTAGAAAAGCTCTGCGACGAGAACAGGGTGAAGACCTCGTCCGCGGTGAATCCCTCGGGAACGGTGATCCGGTAGGTCACCACGTCTCCGGCGACGATGGAAAGGACGACCTGCTCGGGCGTGCGGGGGCCGGAGAACCGATATTCGCCCGCCTTGAGCGTCTTGCCCGGATGAAAGATCTTGAGGGCGACAATCCCGAGCCGCCAGTCGCGGAGAACGCCTTTCGACGCGAGCGCCTGGAAGACGATCGCGGAGGGCGTGCGCGGTACGATCGACACGATGACCTCTTCCCCCGCGTAACCCTGATACGGCGTCCGGAGGAGGAAGGACACGAACGCGAGGCCCACGGCGATCGCGACGACGACGAGGGCGAGCACCCACGCGAGGAGGGGCGGGACGTGGCGCCTGTGGGACGAGCGGTGCTCGAGCACGGGCGGCTTCGGCGGGCGCCTCAGCGCGTGCCCCGCGCCTCGTCGCGCTCGAAAATGTAGTCGCGCAGGAGGACGGCCGCCGCTTCCGCGTCGCGGGCGGTTTTTCTGCGGCGGGCATTAAGGCCGGCGTCCATGAGGGCCCGCTCTGCGGCGGCGGTCGTCAGGCCCTCGGCGTGGAGGTCCACCGGCAGGCCCGAGGACTGGTGGAGGCGCCGGGCGAAGTTCCGCACGCGGCGCGCCCATGCGCCCTCGCTGCCGTCCGAGCTCACCGGGTGGCCGACGACGATGCGGAGGACGTCCCGTTCCTTCGCGGCTTGGGCGATGGCGATCGCAGCCTGCGCGTCGCTCTTACGCGGCAGCACGCCCACCGGAACCACGACCCGGCCGGTCTCGTCCGAGACGGCGAGGCCGATCCGCTTCTCGCCGAAATCGACTGCAAGGACGCGCACGACCCGAATCGTAGGAGGCCCCCTCGGCGAAGTCCACTCCGGCTACAATTCCACTCTTGGCCGGTCCGCGCTCCGGAGCCGGCCCCGGGAGCACATCCTCATGAACGACGTCTTCGTCCTCTCCGCCGCCCGCACTCCGGTCGGCACGTTTCTCGGCGCGCTCGCGCCTCTTTCGGCCTCGCGACTCGGCGCGGTCGCGATCAAAGCCGCGCTCGATCGCGCGGAAGTTCCCTCTTCTTCGGTCTCTCAGGTGTGGATGGGCAACGTCCTGCAGGCGGGCCAGGGCCAGGCGCCCGCCCGTCAGGCGGCGCTCGCCGCGGGCCTGCCGTCGTCCGCCGGCTGCATCACGGTTCACAAGGTCTGCGGGTCCGGGATGCGGTCGGTGATGGACGCCGCGAACGCGCTCCGCGCGGGCGAATTCGACGTGGCCGTCGCCGGCGGCATGGAGTCCATGTCGAACGCTCCGTATCTCCTTCCAAAGGGACGCTCCGGCCTGCGCATGGGTCACGGCCAGCTTCTCGACTCGATGATCTCGGACGGCCTCTGGGACCCGTACAAGAACGTCCACATGGGCAACTGCGCCGAGCTGTGCGCGGCGAAGTACTCGTTCACGCGCGAGGCGCAGGACGCGTTCGCGTTCGAAAGCTACCAGCGCGCGCGCCGCGCGAACGAGGCGGGCGACTTCAACGCCGAGTTCGCTCCCGTGACGATCGAGGCGAAGAAGGGCCCGGTCACGGTGGATCGCGACGAGGAGCCGTTCGCGACGCCGCTCGAGAAGCTCGAGAAGATGGGGACCCTCAAGCCCGCCTTCCAGAAGGACGGCACCGTGACCGCCGCGAATTCGTCGAAGATCAACGACGGCGCGTCGGCGCTCGTCCTCGTCTCCGAAGCGTCACTCGGAAATTGGAAGCCGATCGCCCGGATCGTCGCGCAGGCGTCGCACGCCCAGGAGCCGGAATGGTTCACGACGGCGCCCGTCGCGGCCGCGCGAAAGGCGGCCGAAAAAGCCGGGATCCCTCTTTCCCAGATCGACCTTTTCGAGGTCAACGAGGCGTTTGCGGTCGTCGCGATGGCGTTCATCGAGGACCTCGCTCTCGACCCGAACAAGGTGAACGTGAACGGCGGGGCCGTGGCCCTCGGCCATCCGATCGGCTCGTCGGGCTCGCGCATCCTGACGACGCTCATCCATGCGCTCCGCGCCCGCAAGAAGAAGCACGGCCTTGCCTCGATCTGCATCGGCGGCGGCGAAGCCACCGCCATCGTCGTCGAAGCGCTCTAGAATCGGGCCGATGATCGACAAGGTCGTCCGCGGGGCCTCGCCGCGGGAGGCATCGGCGAAGGCGGTCCAGGACGTCCCGTCCGGCGCGACTCTCGTCGTGGGCGGTTTCGGGCTGTGCGGAATTCCCGAGAATCTCATCGCGGCGCTCGCGGCAACCGAAGTCCAAGGGCTCACGTGCGTCTCGAACAATTGCGGCGTGGACGACTGGGGCCTCGGCATCCTTCTCGGGAAAAAGAAGATCCGAAAGATGATCTCGTCCTACGTCGGCGAGAACGCCGAATTCGAGAGGCAGTATCTTTCGGGCGAGCTCGAGCTCGAGTTCTGCCCGCAGGGGACTCTCGCGGAGCGGATACGCGCAGGCGGGGCGGGCATCGCCGGCTTCTATACGCCGACGGGTGCCGGCACGATCGTGGCCGAGGGCAAGGAGACGAAGGTCTTCGACGGGAGGGAATACGTCCTGGAGCGCGGGCTCACGGGCGACTTCGCGCTCGTGGCCGCCTGGAAGGCCGACCGGCTCGGCAACCTCGTCTACCGGAAGACCGCGCGGAACTTCAACCCGATGGCCGCGACGGCCGGGAGGATCACGGTCGCCGAGGTCGAGGAGCTCGTCGAGGCGGGGGCGCTCGATCCGGACGAGATCGACACGCCCGGCATCTTCGTCAAGCGCGTCGTCGTGGCGCCGCGCGTCAAGCGCATCGAGCGGCGCACCGTGCGGAAGGGCTGAGGATGGCGAAGCTCGACCGGGACGGAATCGTCCGCCGCGCGGCCCAGGAGCTCCGCGACGGGATGTACGTGAATCTGGGAATCGGAATGCCGACGCTCGTCTCGAACTTCATTCCGAAAGGCATGGAGGTCATTCTCCAGTCCGAGAACGGCATCCTCGGCATGGGTCCTTACCCCACCGAGAGCGAGATCGATCCCGACCTCATCAACGCCGGGAAGGAGACCGTCACGGTCGTGCCCGGCGCCGCGTTCTTCTCGTCGGCCGACTCCTTCGCGATGATCCGCGGAGGCCACATCGACCTCTGCATCCTGGGTGCGATGCAGGTCGACGCCGAAGGGTCGATCGCGAACTGGATGATCCCCGGAAAGCTCGTCAAGGGGATGGGCGGCGCGATGGACCTCGTCGCGGCGGCGCGGCGCATCGTCGTCACGATGGAGCACGTCGCCAAGAACGGCGAGAAGAAGATCCTCAACCGCTGCACGCTTCCGCTCACGGGGAAGGCCTGCGTCCACCGCATCATCTCCGACCTCGCCGTCCTCGACGTGAAGAAGGGCGGGGGTCTTGTCCTCAAGGAGCGTGCTCCGGGCGTCTCGGTGGACGAGATTCGCGCCGCCACGGAACCGCCGCTCGAGGTCGGAGACGACGTCCCTGAGATGAAGGTCTGAAGGCCATTCGGGCTTTTTGGCCTTCGACTTGCTGCGTCTCGACCAGCATGGGGCGTTTCGGCACCGGAAAAGATCGGCAGAGTTCTTCGAAGGTGAACGGGGCTCGGAGCGCGCCGAACCGGCTGAATTCCGTCGTGGCGCGTCGGCGCGCCACAGCGCCCTATTCACCTTCTGAGAAAAAACACCATTGCCGTTTGCGTCAAGTTCTCCTCGTGTGGGGAGTCATGGCCGTTTGCACGGGAGCAAATCGTTCTTTCTCCCAGTCCTCCTTCGATACCGACCCGTTCGCCGCTCGCTTCCGCGAGCGCGGCGGATGGGAGCCGAAATTCAAGCTGCCCGAAAAGGGCGGCTCGATCCGCATCACGATCGACGCAGGCGAGCCCGGAGGGCCGCAGGGCAAGCAGACGTTCCTCGAAGAGGACCTCTTCACGGCGGACGCTCCGCCCGGCAAGTTCGTCACGATCGAGTACCAGGACGTCAAGCTCACGGCGCACAGCGTGCACGGCAGCCTGAAGAAGAAGACCGTCGTGGCCGAGGGTGACGTCACGTTCGAGCAGGGCGCATCGAGAATGTGCGGCGCACGGCTCGAGCTGGACCTCGTCGAAAAGACGGGCGTTCTCACGGACGGCCGCATGGACCTCGAGGGCGGGCTCCACCTGAAGGGCGCGACGCTCGCGAAGGTAGGGCCTCGCACGTTCTCGCTCACGGACGGCGTCGTGACGTCCTGCGAGGGCGAAAACCCCGCCTGGAAGTTCAAGGTGAAGAGCGGCAGCGTGACGATCGAGGAGTTCGCGCGCCTGAAGAACGTGACGTTCTCGATGGGAGGCGTTCCGCTCCTCTACACGCCCTACCTCATCTGGCCCGCGCTGAGGGACCGGGCCTCCGGCTTTCTCGTCCCGGGCCTCGGCTACAACTCGAACCGGGGCGGGTATCTCGGCATGTCCTATTACTGGGCGATCTCTCGTTCCGCGGACGCGACGTTTTCCGCGGACTACTACACGAAGCAGTATTACGGGCTTGGCGCGGAGGCTCGCGCGCGTCCGTCCGAAGGCACGAGCTTCGAGGGCACGTACTACATCATCAAGGACCCGACCGTCGACCGCTGGCGCTGGCAGACGCAGGGAACGCTCGTCTCGGACGACCTCGGCCCGAAGCTGCGCGGCGTGGTCACGTGGCTCGAGCTCTCGGACCCGACCTTCTTCCAGGACTTCAACCGGAACTTCGGTCTCTCGTCGACCCGCTCCCTGAAGAGCGAAGGCTTCGTCACATGGAGCCCGGATCCGTTCGCGTTGAACCTCCGGATCTCGCGCGAGGAGGCTCTCGGGTACGGCTCCGGCTCCGTCGTGAGCGAGCGCCTGCCGACGCTCGAGGCCAGCCTGCGCCCGACCTCGTTCTTCGGCCAGGCGGTCTTCGTCGAGGCGTCGGCGCAGGGCGGCGTCCTCCGGTCGGACCGCGGAGCGGGCCTCCCGTCCGGCGCGTACGACCGGTTCGATCTCTTTCCGAAGGTGAACGTGCCCTTCTCGCTCTTCCCGTGGCTCTCGCTCGAGGGCACGGCCGGCGCGCGGCTCACGACCTACGGCAAGTC
Source organism: Thermoanaerobaculia bacterium (assembly GCA_963821225.1). Classification (GTDB taxonomy): domain Bacteria; phylum Acidobacteriota; class Thermoanaerobaculia; order UBA5066; family UBA5066; genus Fen-183. The sequence goes on along the minus strand of CAWGCY010000007.1, from coordinate 309,037 downwards.
CCTGTCGCCGGACGGAAAGAACCTCGAGGACGTCCGCTACAACCGCGAGGCGCTCTCGACGAGCGTTTCGCTGACGGGGCCCGCTTTCTCGCGCCTCTTCGAAGGCACGCTCGGCCCGTTCACGAAGTTCAAGCACGTGATCGAACCGCGCGTCACCTGGGACACGCTCACGGGCCGTGACGACTTTTCGGCGACGCCGCTTTTCGACGAGATCGACTCTCTCGTACCGACGAACGTCATCCGGTACTCGCTCCTCCAGCACCTTCTCGCAAAGGGAAAAGAGGGGGGCTCGAAAGAGATCGCCTCGTTCGAGGTGGCGCGCCGATACTTCGTGAAGCTCCCCGGCGAAGGCACCGCCGCCGGGCCGGCGCCCGATGCGCAGCGGGGCTCCCCGTGGGACTTCATCCTGCGCGTGAACGCGACGTCCGCGCTGAACCTCGACGTCAGGACGACCTGGGATTCCCACGCGAGCCAGGTCACGGCCGCGAGCGTGACCGCCGTCGTGTCGGGAGCGGAGCGCACGCTTTCGCTCTCGCTCTTCGACAGTCACCCCGTCGTCGTTCCGGCCGCGCTCGACCCCGGCGCCTCGGCCCAGCTGAGAGTGTCGGGGGGGATGCCGATCCTGCCGAAGCGCCTGCGATTCGACGTGGAGGCGAACTACGACCTGACGAAAGGGCGCATGCTCGAATCCCGCTCGCTGTTGACCGTCCAGGCAGCGTGCTTCAAAATACTCGCGGAATACAGGGATTTGCGCACCGGGGGCGTGCCTTCGAGGGATTTCCGGGTGGCGTTGACGCTGAAGAACGTGGGCAGCTTTCTCGACTTCACCGGGAGCCTTCCGTGACCCTTTTCGCGGCGAGAGAGATTCTGCCCCTTCGCGACACTCCCAACGTGCACCGATTCTGGACGCTCGGTTTTCTCCTCCTGCTCGTCCTGCCGGCCTCGACGCTGCGGGGCGAAGGGGCGGGGGTGCCCGCGAACGCGACGTGCGGGGGGGCTCTCGTCGTCGATCCCGCCTCGCTGCCCTGGTCCTCGGCAGGCGTGGACACGCGGGCCATCATCGACAAAGGCGACCCTCCCGTTTTCCCGTGCTACACGAAGGGACAGGTCTCCACGGGTGGCCAAGCGCCGCCGGCTCGCCTCGTCTGGTATTCGTTCACACCCACGGTCTCGGACACCTATCGGATCGACACGATCGGCACGGCGCCTGCGGCCGAGTACGACACGATCCTCGGCGTGTACACGGGCTCGTGCGGATCCCTCAATTCCGTCTCGGGAATCTGCCGCCAGAACGGCTTCTTTCCCGACGACGCGTCCGGGTCGCTCCAGTCTTCGGTGACGCTCCTGCTCGAGGCGGGCACGACGTATACGGTTGCCGTCGGCGGCATCGGGCAACCCGACGGCTTCACGGGCCTGTTCGAGCCCTCCGAGGGCGGCTTCCTCCAGCTGAACGTCTCCCGCGTGGCGGTCGCGTACCCCTATGCCTACGTCGTCCCGTCGGTGGCGCGCACGGGCGGTTTCGTGAGCGACCTCGCCGTCACGAACGCGGAAACGGCGGACGGCCAGTTCGTCATTCAGTATCTCGGGCATGGAAACGACGGCGACCAGAACGTCCCGGCGCGGCAGCCCGTCTCCAATCCTCAGCACCTCGCGCCCGCCGGCTCGCGCGAGATTCCGGACGTTCTGGGCTCTTTCTTCTCGATCTCCTCGGATTTCGGCGCCCTTCTCGTGCAGTCCACGAATCGGCTGCTCGTCGGTGCGCGAACCGCCGTGTCCGCACCCGGGGGCGCGGGAACGTACGGACAGTTCACCGAGGCGGTGGACGTGTCGTCCGGCGCTTCGCCCGGCCTCGCGCTCGCTTTCGGCGAGACGGGGCGGTTCGTCGCCGTCCGGGAGGACGCGTCCGCCCGGACGAACGTCGTTCTCGTGAACACGTCGATGTCGCCCTGCCTCGTTCTGTCCGGAGTGCTGGACGGAGGCGGCACCCTCCTGGGCGGCGTCCGAACGTTCACGGTTCCGCCGCACACGATGATCCAGAAGAACCACCTCAGGGACACGTACGGGATCGCCGGTGCCGTGCGGGCCGCTTCCGTCCTCGTGCAAAACGTGACGGCGGGCTGCGCCATCGCCGGGGCCGCCTACGTGGTCGACGGGAACACGGCCGCCGGTACGAACGACCCCTTCGCGGTACCGCTGCGCAAGTAGGGGGCGCGGTCCCCCGTGTAGACTTCCGCTTTCGTGCAGACGGTCATTCTCGGAGCCGCTGGAATGCTCGGGCGGGCGCTCGGACGCGAGTTCCCGGAGGCCGAGCGCTTTACCCGCGCGGCCCTCGACATCACCGATGGGGCCGCCCTTCGCGGGGCTCTCGCCCCGGACACGCGCCTCGTTCTGAACGCCGCCGCCGACACGCGCGTCGACGCCGCCGAAACCGACCCGCACCACGTCAAGGTCAACGTCGTCGCCGTGGGAGCGCTCGCAGCCCTCTGCCGCAAGCTGGACGCGACGCTCGTGCACGTCTCGACCGATTACGTCTTTTCCGGAAAGGGAATACGTCCCTATCGCGAAGACGATCCCGTCGATCCCGTCAACGCCTATGGTCGTGCCAAGCTGATGGGGGAGCGGCGCGCGTTCGAGGAAGGCAACGAGGTGCTCGTCCTGCGGACCTCGTGGGTCTTCGGCATGGGCGGCGTGAACTTCGTGGACACGATCCTGAAGAAGGTCGAGAGTGGCGCGCGCGACCTCTCGGTCGTGAGCGACCAGGTCGCCCGGCCCGCGTATGCGGTCGATGTCGCGCGGGCAATCCGGCATCTCGTCGAAAAGCGGGTCACGGGTGTCGTGCACTTCGCGAACGCGGGAGAAGCCACTTGGCACGAGCTCGCCTCGGAGGCGATCGCGCGCGAGGGGCACGCGGATGTCCGCGTGAAGGCGGTTTTGACGTCGGAATTTCCGCGACCCGCGAGGCGCCCCCGCTGGTCGGTCCTCGACACGTCGCTCTACGAGCGCCTCACGAACAGCGCGCCGCGCTCCTGGCGAGAGGCGCTCGGGGACTACCTCGCCGAGCGCCGTGCCGCCGCGCCCGCGCGTCCCTCTCCATGACGTTGACGGGGTCCGAGGCGGCGCGAAAAGCGCTGCACGTCGGGATGGCGGGCTTCGCCCTTCTCCTGCCTTCGCTCACCTGGGGCGCGGCACTCATGGCTGCGGGATTCGCCGTTCTCTTCAATGCGTTCCTCTTGCCTCGGGTGGCGCCGTATTTTCTTAGAAAGGAAGAGGCGGAGAGCCGCTTTTCGCTTGGGATCGCGCTCTACCCGCTCGTGGTGCTCCTTCTCCTTCTTCTCTTTCGCAGAAATCTCCCTGTAGTCGCCGCCGGATGGGGGTATCTGGCTTTTGGCGATGGGTTCGCGTCCATCTGCGGACTCATGCTCTCGGGGCCGCGCCTTCCGTGGAACCCGCGGAAGACTTTCTCCGGCTTCCTCGGCTATGTCGTCTTCGGCTTTCTCGGAGCGTCTCTTCTCTATGGATTTCTCTCCTCCCGGGTTCCTTCTTCCTCCGAGCTGATCTGTCTCTTCGCGGGCGCGCTCGCGGGCGCAGCCGTCGAGAGCCTTCCGTCCGAGCTGGACGACAACCTCCTGCCGCCGCTCGTGGGAGCGGCGGTTCTCGCGTGTCTGCTCTTCACACGCGCAGGGTGGCCTCTCGTTCTCGAGCCGGGCGCGCTCGCCGGAGGGCTCGTCGCTCTCGGGATCAACGTCGCGGTCTCGGCGGCCGCCCTCGCTCTGCGCATCGTGCGCCCGTCCGGCGCGCTCCTCGGGGCGCTTTTCGGGACGGTCGTCCTCGCGCTCGGAGGCGCGCCTCTCTATCTCTCCCTTTGGGTCTTCTTCGGCGTCGGGACGTTCGCCACGCGCTTCCACGGGGCGCGCAAGGAAGCGATCGGGAAGGCGGAAGCGGAGGGCGGGCGGCGGGGCGCCGCGAACGTCCTCGCGAACGTCTCCGTCGCGGCGTTCTGCGCGCTCGTGGCGGGCCTCGCGCCGCGCGGCGACGTCTTCCGGCTCGCGGCCGCGGCTGCCCTCGCGACGGCCCTCATGGACACGGTCGGGACCGAGGTCGGCCAGGCCGTCGCGTCGCCGACGGCCCTTCTGCCTGATTTCCGGCGGGTCCCGCCGGGCACGGACGGCGCCGTCTCCGTGGCGGGGACGCTGGCCGGTTTCGCGGCGGCGGCGGTCCTCGCCGCAGCCGGGTTCGCGACGTTCCTCGTCACGGCGCGCGGCGCCGTGGCCGTGGTCCTCGCCGCGTGCTTCGGCACCGTCCTCGAGAGCCTCCTCGGCCGGGCGGGAGCGCCCTGGCGCGTCTCGAACGGCCATGTCCTGAACTTCGTGAACACGCTGGCGGGAGCAGTCGCCGCGCCCGCAGTTCTCGGGGTCCTGGAGAACCTCTCGTGAACCTGCGCCAGGTGACCCGCCTCGCCCGGCCGTTTACGCTTCTGCCGCCTCTGCTGGGCATTCTGTCAGGCGCCGCATGCGCGTTCGGCAGCGTCCACAACCCGGACCCCGCGCGGCGCGTGACGGGGGAGCTTCTCGGGATTGTCGCGCTGGGATCGCTCTGCGCGTCGCTCCTCAACGCCGCCTCGAACGTGCTCAACCAGATCACCGACCTCGAGGTGGACCGGGTCAACAAGCCCGACAGGCCGCTCGTCACGGGCGAGGTGTCCCTTTCGGAGGCGTGGCGCCTGACGTGGATTCTCTACGCACTCGCCCTCGTTCCGACGTGGTGGATCGTCGTGCCGAGGGCTCCCGGGTTTCTCGCGCGGGCCGCCGCCCCGCTCGCCGATCACCAGTGCTTCTTCCTGTTCCTCGCCGGCCTCGTGGCGACGCTGATCTACTCGAGTCCGCCGTTCGGGAGGACGAAGCGCCTCGGAATCTGGGCGAACGTGACGATCGCGATCCCGCGCGGGTGCCTTCTCAAGGTCGCGGGCTGGACGCTCGTCGCGTCCGCGTTCTCCGCGGAGCCCTGGGCGATCGGGTCGATCTTCGGGCTCTTTCTCCTCGGCGCCACCACCACGAAGGACTTCTCGGACGCAAAAGGGGACCGCGCGGGGGGCTGCATGACGCTTCCCGTGAAGTACGGGAACCGAAAAGCGGTCGCGATCATCTCGCCGTTCTTCGTCCTGCCGTGGCTGCTGCTGCCGGTTCTCGCCCGCACGCCCGATCCCGCGGCGAGGGCTCAGCGGCTTCTGAGCGGCAACGCGGACCTTCTCACGGCGCTCGGCGTGATCCTCGCCGCCTGGGGCGCCTACACGGTTCACCTCCTCAGGAGGAATCCGGACGAGCTCGCCACGACCGAGAACCATCCGTCGTGGACTCACATGTATCTCGTGCTCATGCTGGCGCAGATCGGCTTCGCAGCCGCCTACCTTTTGTGATCGCGGCACGCGAGCGTAGGATGGAGAGGACCGTGGCCGAGCCCGCTTATTCCATGCCCTCACCCGACCTGCCGGCGCTCACGGTCCGGTGGGAGGGCCTCGTCGTCGCGATCGACGCCACGACCCTGAACACGATCGCCCGCAAGGCCACGCGGAAGGTGCCCGAGGTGCGGGAGATCCTCATCGAGCCCGAGGACGGGCGGCTCGGCCTTTTTGTGCGCATCAAGAAGGGGATTCCCGTGGTCTTCCGCAGCCACCTCGAGTCCCTTCGTTTCAAGGACGGCTTTCTCGGGTTCGCGATCGCCGACCTCCACGTCTTCGGGGTCGTTCCGATTCCGAACTGGGTCATCACGAAGATCGTCGAGAGGCAGCCGGAGGGGCGCGCGTTCTTCTATCCCGAGGAACGGATCGTCGTCGTGAACCTCAACGGCGTCATGCCGCCGGAGCTCTCCGTGCAGGTCAAGGACGTCGTGTGCGAGAACGGCGAGATGCGCTTCATCTTCGGCCCCAGCCAGTACCGGCTGGACCGCGTCATCGAGGAGATGGGCAAGGATCCGTTCTCGGACGAGTGAGACGGGGGCGCCTGGCGGCTCCGGATCGGCTCAGTCGATCCAGATTCTCACGTGAGCGTCCGGGGCGTTGATCTCGACGAGATCTCCGCGCTCCGCGTGCCGGAGCTGCGCGACGAGCGCATCGACGTCGAAGTCGCGGTCGGCGGTCGACACGGCGTCCACGATGCGCCAGGGCAGCCGGAGGGACACAGTTTCCTCCGGGTGGTCGGGCTTCCGGACCTCCAGGGTCACCTGATCTCCGTCCTTCTTGACGTGGATCTCGGAGTCCTCGTGGGTCCGCATGACGTCCGTGCCGTCCGGCTTTTCCTTCAGCTCCTGCACGATCGTGCGGATCTCGGCCGCGTCGACGGAATGGTCGAAATGGAGATCCATCTCGCGCCGCACCTTCCCGAGAGAGGCGAATCGCAGGGCGCCGGAGACGAAGGCGTAGGGGACCGAAAAGGACACCCGACCCCGGTCGTCGCGGAGATCCTCGACCTGCATCCTCAGGAAGCGGGGCCCCCGGACGCTCCTGCGGGAGTGGCCCGGCACGAGCGCCGAGTAGACGAGAAGGAACAAGGCGAACAGGAACAGGGCGTTGACGACGGATCGAAGCTCTCTTCCAACAGGCTGGCTCACGAGGACCTCCGGCTCCAGAGAGGGAAACGAGGGCGGAAGGAAAAAGGTTCCACCGTCCTCCGGCATGGACAATCCCCGCCTCCGATGCTAGCTTTTCCTCGAAGGGCGGGCCATGCCTCATTTCATTCACGACACGTGTATCGGATGCGGGGTCTGCGAGATCAAGTGCCCCACGCACACGATCACGGGCGGCAAGAACGAGAAGTTCGTGATCCACCAGGACCGGTGCATCGACTGTTCCGTGTGCGCGGTTTACTGCCCCGTCTCGTGCATCCAGGACCAGCACGGCGACCTCATCCAGAAGGTCAAGCCGAAGGACATCCCGAAGGCGATCGTGGACCGCGAGCTCTGCACGGCGTGCGAGTTCTGCATCGACATCTGCCCGTTCGACTGCATCCACCTCGTGGCCGACCCGCTCGCTCCGAACCTCCACTACAAGGTGGCCGAGGTGGACGCGGCCCCCTGCGTGTCCTGCCGCCTCTGCGAGACGGTCTGCGACAAGGATGCCATCTACGTCCCGAACCCGGTCACGCAGGCGAAGCAGTACCTGCCGGTCCTCTAGTTGGCCGAAATCCCTTCTCCTGAATCTGAGGAAACGAGCGTCGCAACCCCCGCTGGGCGGCTCCTCGTCCAGTTCTTCCTCATTCCGCTGTTCGTCGTCGGTGTGGCGGTATTCGTCTTCTGGCTCTTCGGCGCCATCGCCGTCGACAGAAAGACCGCCTCCGAGCTGCTGAACGACGTGCGCACGGGGAGCCGGAACCAGCGCTGGCAGTCGGCCTTCGAGCTCACGAAAAAGCTGCCTGCCCTGACCGATCCAGGAGAGCGCGCGGCCTTCTCGGCCGCGGCGCTGCGAGCGTACGAGGGCGCGGAGAACGACGACCCGCGCGTGAGGCGGTACTTGACGCTCGTCCTCGGACGCCTCGGGGATCCGCGGGCCGTTCCGCTCCTCGAGAAGGCGCTCGGCGACAAGGACCCCGAGACGCGCCTGTATGCCCTGTGGGCGCTCGCTCTCGTCGGCGATCCCGGCTCGGCGCCCCGCGTGCGGCCGCTGCTCGAGTCCGAGGACGCCGGAATCCGCAAGACGGCAGCGTACGCCCTGGGGCGCATGGAGGACGGCGAGGCGGTCCCGGCGCTCAGGAAGCTCCTCGCGGATTCCGTCACGGACGTACGTTGGAACGCGGCTCTCGCCCTCGCGACGCTGGACGACCCCGCCGGGCGCGACATCCTCGTCGGCATGTGCGATCGCGAGCGCCTGCGGTCGACGCCCGGCCTCACCGCCGATCAGCAGGAAGACGCTCTCCTCAACGGCCTCCGCGGCCTCGTCCTCCTGCACGACCCGGCGGCGACGGCGATCGGCGGAAAGATGGCCGAAGCGGATCCTTCGCTGCGCGTGCGGCGCGACGCGAAAAAGATCCTCCTCGGGGAGAAGGCGGTCTCACCGCCGCGGCCGAAAGGCGCGCCTTGACGGAGCGCGCGATTTTTGAGACGTTGTCTCACGGTTTTGCTCGAGGGGGCGGATGACGGAAACGAGTTCGGTTCGAGCGGCGGTCGCAGAAAACGCGGCCGCTGCCCCCACGCGCCGCAGCTTCGTCAGCTGGCTCGCCGTCGGCTGGCTCGCGTTCGCCGCCGGCGTCGGCGCGTTCGTCACGACGATGGCGCGCTTTCTGTTTCCAAACGTCCTCTTCGAGCCGCCGTCGTCCTTCAAGGCCGGCTTCCCGTCCGACTACCAGGTCGGCGAGGTCGACGAGCGCTGGAAGGAGAAGTTCCAGATCTGGGTCGTTCGCAACACGGAGATGATCTACGCGCTCATCACCGTGTGCACGCACCTCGGCTGCATTCCGAACTGGCTCCAAGCGCAGAACAAGTTCAAGTGCCCGTGCCATGGCTCGGGCTATTACCGGTCCGGCATCAACTTCGAAGGGCCGACGCCGCGCCCGCTCGAGCGCGCGGCCATCTCCATCTCACCCGACGACGGGCAGATCTTCATCGACAAGGCGCGGAAGTTCCTTTACGAGAAGGGCCAGTGGACGGACCCGGCGGCCTTCATCAAGACGACATAGGAGAAGCATGAGCCTCGAGCGCCACTGGAAGAAGATTCAGCAGCAGGTCGTCGAGACGCAGATCTGGCGATCCATCTTCCGCGTCGGGATCCCGAATACGAATCGCAAGCGCGTGCTCGCGATGCTCGGCAACGTCGTGCTCCACCTGCACCCCGTGAAGACGCGCAAGTCGGGCGTCAAGATGCGTTACACGTGGTGCGCGGGCGGGATGACGTTCTTCCTGTTCCTGACGCTGACGTTCACCGGCCTTCTCCTCATGTTCTATTACCGGCCGACGATCGAGTACGCCTACGGGGACATGCTAGACCTGCGCGAGCAGGTGCCCTTCGGCATCATGCGCGAGATGCACCGCTGGGGCGCGCACGCGATGGTGATCTCCGTGTGGATCCACATGTTCCGCGTGTTCATGACCGGCTCGTACAAGCCGCCGCGGGAGTTCAACTGGAACGTGGGCGTCGTCCTGCTCGTCCTCACGCTGCTCCTGTCCTTCACGGGCTATCTGCTCCCGTGGGACCAGCTCGCGATCTGGGCCATCACCGTCGGCTCGAACATGGCGCGTGCGACGCCGCTCGCCGGCAACGAAGGTCCTTTCGCCGCGCAGCTCGCCGTGAACGGCGTGAACCTCGTGACGGCCGGCAGCGACGCGCGCTTCGGCCTCCTCGGCGGGCGCATCGTGGGCGCGAACGCGCTCCTCAGGTTCTACGTCCTCCACTGCGTGTTCATCCCGCTCGTCGCCGCCTTCCTGATGGCAGTCCACTTCTGGCGGGTCAGGAAAGATGGAGGAATCAGCGGGCCGCTATGAGCGGGCTGAAGTCCTTCATCAACTGGCTCGCGTCGCCCGCCATCGCGGTGACGCTGTCGATGCTGTCTCTCGTCGGCGCGATGTTCTACAAGCCGCTCTGGACGAAGAAGGGCGGGCTCGTGCTCTTCGCGACGCTCGCGGCCGGGTTCGCGTTCAGCTTCACGGATCCGAACTTCCGCATCGTCGCGACCACGCCGGACAACGTCCCGATCCTCGGGATGCTGTTCCTCGTGGGCTTCTTCTTCTGGTACGCCATGTATCAGGCGCACCTGAACGACTCGCGCCTGTCGGCGGGCCTGCCGCCCCTCGAGAAGGACGACAGCGACAAGAAAGTCTTCTCGTGGCCCGACCTCGTCTACGTCGAGCTCGTCTCGTTGATCATCTGCTCGATCGTGCTCGTCGTCTGGTCGATCGTGCTCAAGGCGCCGCTCGAGGAGCCCGCGAACCCCGGAGCGGCCCCGAACCCGGCGAAGGCGCCGTGGTACTTCCTCGGGCTCCAGGAGCTGCTCGTCTACTTCGACCCGTGGATGGCCGGCGTCGTCCTGCCGACGCTGATCATCGTGGGCCTCATGGCGATCCCGTACATCGACACGAATCCGCGTGGGAACGGCTACTTCTCCTTCCGCGAGCGGAAGTGGGAGATCGTCATGTTCTGCTTCGGGTTCATCATCCTGTGGGTCGTCCTCATCATCCTCGGGACCTTCCTGCGCGGGCCGAACTGGAACTTCTTCGGACCGTACGAGTACTGGGATCCGAACAAGCTCGTTCCTCTGAACAACGTGAGCGTGTCGGAGATCTTCTGGGTCAAGTGGCTGAAGACGGCTCTCCCGACGTTCTGGCTCAAGCGCGAGGCGCCGGGAATCGCCCTCGTCGTCCTTTACATGGGCGTCCTCCCGAAGCTCCTCTCGATGACGCTCCTCAAGCGCTTCTTCGAGAAGATGGGGACCGTCCGCTATCTCGTCGGCGTGAATCTCTTTCTCATCATGGTCGCCGTGCCCATCAAGATGTACCTCCGTTGGATCTTCAACCTCAAGTACATCGTGAACATCCAGGAATTCAGCTTCAACATCTGACATGGCCAAAGCCCCGCCTCCAGAGCCGATCGATCACCACTACGACATCAAGCGGCTGACGAGGGCGTTCGCGATTACGTCGATCCTCGCGCTGCCGGTGTTCGGGTGGATGACCTGGCAGGACTACGGGCGGGACTGGAAATCCTGGCAGAAGAAGTTCATCGAGAACGACCGCAAGAGGACGCGCGCGGCCCTTCGGGCCGCTTCCGAGAAGATCGACCCCGACGTCGAGGAAAAGTACCTCGAGCAGAAGCGCGAGGGCGCGCGCGAGCTGCGCCGCAATCGCTCGGCCGTCTCGGAGGCGGAAGACCGGACGAAGAAAACCGAAGGGGCCTGGTACCTCGCCGACCAGGACTTCCGCTTCAAGAAGGCCGAGATGGACACGGCGCGATACAACTACGAGACGCGGCGCGAGACGTCGCCGAAGGCCGCGTCGACCGAAAGCGCCCGGAAGGACTACGAGCGCCTTCAGGCGGCCTACGCGGGGAGCACGGTCGCCGAGCAGGCGGCGAAGAAGGCGTGGGACGACGCGAAGACAGAGCTCGCCGCGCTCGAAAGGACGAAGAAGGAGGCCGAGGAGGCGCTCGTCAAGCTCGACGCCGACTACGACCGGTTCCAGAAGAAGCTCGGAACCCTCCAGCAGAACGACACTTTCTACTTCGTGCGCAACGCGCCCATCGCGGACATGCTCGCCCCGTCCCTCAAGATCCAGCAGGTCCAGCTCGACGGCCTCTACAACGACGTGAACTTCCTCCGGAGCCAGCGCGTCGACCGCTGCATGACCTGCCACATCGCGGCCGAGACCCGGGGGTTCGAGGACAAGGAGAAGTACCCGCAATCGGTCCTGAGGACACATCCCCGACTCGATCTCTTCGTCGACTCGAACTCGCCGCATCCGTACGCGACGTTCGGCTGCACGTCGTGCCACGGCGGGCGGGATCGCGCGACCGACTTCACGCGCGCCGGCCACATGCCGAACGACTACGGGCGGTACGAGCACCTTGCCGCGCAGCTCGAGGAGGGGCACGACGACAAGGGCCTTCCGACGGACGACGACGCCGTGAAGGAGGCGATGGCCGAAACGCAGACGGGCCGCTGGATGAAGGAATACGACTGGGAGGTCGACAAGTTCAACGATCTGCCCATGTATCCCATGAAGGCCGTGGAGGCCGGCTGCTTCCGCTGCCACCGGAGCGACGCGGGGCATCCGAAGGCACCGAAGCTCGACCAGGGCCGCAAGCTCGTCGAGCAGCTCGGCTGCTGGAGCTGCCACAAGATGAAAGGCCTCGAGGACCTGCCGCGCGTCGGTCCGAACCTCTCGCGCGTCGCGTCCAAGACGACGCCCGAATGGACGGAGCGCTGGCTCGTGAACCCGCGAGCTTTCCGGAACAACACGAAGATGCCGCGGTTCTTCTACCTCGAGAACTTCGCGGGGGAATCGGGGCACCGCCTCACGGACACGATGATCGCGGGGATCACGGCCTACCTCTTCGAGAAGTCGGAGAAGACGCCGTGGCCCTCGGTCGCGGCGGGGGACGCGGCGCGCGGCAAGCAGCTCTTCGAGAACGTGGGCTGCCAGGGCTGCCACATCTCCGAGCCGGGGGCCGAACGCCACGTGATGGACGGCTGGAACCAGCATGGGCCGAACCTGATCGGCCTCTCGCAGAAGGTGACGCCGGAGTGGCTCGCGGCCTGGCTGAAGGATCCGAAGGCGTACAACCCCGAGACGCGGATGCCGAATCTGCGCCTCGCTCCCGACGAGATCGCCGACCTCGTGTCGTTCCTCATGAGCCGGCCCGCGCAACCCGAGTTCCAACGCAGCCGCCCGCCGAAGCCGGACGAAAAGGAGCGCGACGCGCTCGTCTACGACTACCTCACGCAGACGAAGTCCGTCGTGGACGCGAAGGCCGACGTCGCGAGGATGACGCCCCGGGAGAAGGACCTTTTCGTGGGCGAGAAGATCATCGGCAACTACGGCTGCTATGCGTGCCATGTGATCCCCGGCTTCGAGAAAGCCAAGCCGATCGGCGTCGAGCTGTCCGAGTGGGGAAACAAGCCGGTGCACCTCCTCGACTTCGGGTTCGTCCACCTCCCGCACACGCGCGCCGACTGGTTCGCGCAGAAGGTAGCCGATCCGCGGAGCTTCGACCGCGAGAAGGTGAAGACGTTCCAGGAAAAGCTGAAGATGCCGCAGTTCTCGCTCTCGTCCGCGGAGATCGAGGCGGTCCAGACGGCGATTCTCGGGATGCAGAGGGACGACATGGCCGACGCCCTCGTCGTGAAGGCCGCCGGCCTGCACGGTGCGGTGGAGACCGGACGCCGCATCGTGAAGGACTTCAACTGCCAGGGCTGCCACATCCTCGAGGACAGGGGCGGGGCGATCCGCGAGGCCATGACGGCGAACAAGATCGATCTCGCGCTCGCGCCGCCCATCATCCGCGGCGAGGGCGCGAAGGTGCAGAGCGACTGGCTCTTCTCGTTCCTCGCCGCTCCGCGCTCGGGCCAGATCCGGCCGTGGCTGAAGGTCCGCATGCCGACCTTCGAATTCAACACCGACCAGCTGAACGGCCTCACGTCGTACTTCGCGTCCCTCGACAAGGCGCGCTACCCGTTCGAGAATCGCGTCGAGGCGCTCGACGTGCGCTCGCGTACCGCGGGGGCGAAGACGTTCGAGGCGCTCAAGTGCGCCCAGTGCCATCCGACGTCGCAGGACGCCTTCCAGCTCGCGCTCAAGGCCGGCAAGACGCCGGCAGACCTCGCGCCCGTTCTCGCGGCGGCGCACACGCGCCTGCGGTACGAATGGATCGCGGACTGGATCAAGCGGCCCGAGGAGTGGATGCCGGGCACCCGCATGCCCACGAACTTCCCGAAGATCGAGGAAGGGCCGGGCAAGCCCGCCAAGCGCGTCTCGCCTCTCGCGCCGGCGCTCGACACGCCCGCGTTCCAGGGGCTCAAGAGGGACCTCGTCGCGATCTGGGGCTCCGAAGACGAGGCGAAGGCTTACATCGGCGATCCCGACCGCGTCACGAAAGCCCTCCGCGACCACATCTGGTCGCTCGGCAACGACTTCGTCACGGTGCCGCGGGCGCCGAAGGCGGCGAAGGCGACGAAAAGGGCGAAGGCGCCCGCGGTCGTCGCGGCCAATTAGGGCGAGGACTTCGTGCGTTTTCGGGTCGCGTTGGTTCTTCTCGCACTGAATGCACGAACCAAATCGCCAGCAGGCGCGGCACCGTCAAGGCCTTCGCACGGGGTGTTTGGCAAAGTGACTCTCTCGGGCCCCGTCCCGAAACTGGCGCCGCGGCCCGTGAACGCGGACGTCGCGATCTGCGGCAGGGCAGACCGGCCTTCACCGTCTCTCGTCCTCGCGAAGGACAAGGGAATCGCGAACGCGGTCGTGTGGCTCGAGGGCGCCAGGGGCGGCGCTCTTCCGAAGGGGCCGTTTCACCTCGACCAGAAGAACTGCCTGTTCGCGCCGTACGTGCAGGTCGTGTCGAAGGGCGCGCCCGTGGTCATCGGAAACTCGGACCCCGTGCTCCACAACGTCCACGCGACGACCGCCGGCGCCGCGCAGATCTTCAACCGGGCGATTCCGGTGAGGGGGCAGACCTTCACCGAAACGTTCACGGAGCCGGGCGTCGTTCGCTTGAAATGCGACGTCCACGCGTGGATGACGGCCTGGCTCTTCGTCGCAGACACGCCGTTCGCGGCGGTCACGGACAAGGAAGGGCGGTTCGCGTTCCCTCTCGTCCCGCCCGGAACTTACCGTCTCAAAACGTGGCACGAGCTGTTCGGTGAGAAGTCGCAGCCTGTGACGGTCGGGGCATCGGGCGCCTTGAAGGCCGACGTCACGCTCTCCCTCCTCGACGCCTCGAACTGAGAGAGTCGAAACTCTCCGAAGCGCTCAGTTGACCTTCTGCGCGCCCGACGCGCGGCTGAATTCCGCCGCGAACGCGCGGAACTTCGGCGAGCTCCAGTCCACCGGTCCCACGACGTGCTGGACGATCTCGCCCGACGGCGCGATGAAATAGGTCTCGGGATAGCCGGTCGCCCCGTAGAGCTGCGCCGTGCCCCCCCGGGGATCCAGCGCGACGGGCAGGCCCGAGATCCGGCGCTCTTTCAGCCACGCGTCCACGGTCTTCCAGTCCTCGTCCGTCGAGACCGCGAGGAACTCGACGTTCGCGTCGCCCTTCGTGTCGCCGACGAACTTCACGACCTCGGGCATCTCCTCGCGGCACGGTGCGCACCACGTCGCCCAGAAGTGCAGGATCAGCCCCTTGCCCGTCTTCGATGCGAGGTCGCGGCGCGCCCCGTCGCGCGCGAGGACGATGAGGGATCGCGCGGGTGCCGCCGCCTTCGAGGAGACGGCGCGCGGACGAGGCGCGTCGGGCTGGCGCAGCGCGTCTTTCGCAAAGTAAGAGAGCGCCGCGGCGACGAGAGCCGCGGCCGCGAGGACGGCGACGAGGCGCTGCGAATCTTTCATGTGCGAGCCTGCGGCAGCGTCACGGGCAGGCCGAGAATGCCGAGGCGCGAGAGCGGCCAGTCGTAGGCGACCGGATCGGCGGGCGAGATCCGCCTGAGCCACGCGGTCGCCTCGCGCGACGCGGCGAGGTCGGCAGCCTTGCGGCGCGTGAGGCCGATGCGGCGCGAGATGCGGTGGAGGTGGACGTCCATTGGGAGGAGGAGACGCGCGGGCGTGAAGCGCCCGCCCGTCCAGAGGCCGAGGTCGAAGCCCTCCGTGCGAATCATCCAGCGCAGGAAGAGGTGCGAGCGCTTGCAAGCGGATCCGGATTCTGGGGAGGGCAGGAGGAAGCGAAGGCCGCGCGAGGGAGCGCTTCGGCGCGGGGAAAGGGCGTGAAGATTTCTATGAAAGGAAGAAAGCGGGGCGACGAAATCGTCTCCGCCTCCGTCGCCCGCTGCGAACAGGGCACCCAACGAGCCGTGCTTTTGCCTCGCCCGCTTGACCATTCGGAGAAATTCTTCAATGTCGTTTCCCGAAACCCAGCGGTGCCGAAACGCGCTGAGGGAGGGGATATGGCCCTCGTCCCATTTCTCGATAAATTTCGCGGGACGGGAGCCGAGGGCCGACAGGATCCTTTCCACCGAAGCCTGAATTGATTTGACGCGTCCGAAGGCGAGCGAGGCGGAGAGGAAGGCCACGACCTCGCGGTCCGCCGGGTCCGCATAGCGGTGCGCGAAGACGAGCGGGTCCGAGTCGAGCCGGCGGGATCGCCACTCGCGCCTCAGGGCTTCCAGGCGCTCGCCGAGGAGGGAGAGGTTCGGGGGGCCGGCCGCGCGTCTCACGCCTCTACGCTAGCATCCTCGCGGTGAGCCCGCGACGTCCCGCGAAGGAATCTCCTCCTCCGCCAGAAGAAAAGCCCGATTCCCGCCGCACGATCCTCGTGGGCATTTTCGGGCGCGAGATCCCGAGGGCGTTGGCCGAGGACCAGCTCGACGAGCTCGAACGCCTCGTGGACACCGCGGGCGGGCTCGTGGTCGCGCGATCGCTTCAGGAACGCCGCAGCCCGGACCCCGCGACGTACGTCGGCTCGGGGAAGGTGGAGGAGATCGGCGAGGCGGCGCGCGCCCTCGGAGCCGGCTGGACGGTCTTCGACGACGAGCTCACGCCGACGCAGGCGCGGAACCTCGACAAAAAGCTTCCGACGCGGGTGCTCGACCGCGCCGGCGTCATCCTCGACATCTTCGCATCCCGCGCGCGCTCGCGGGAGGCCATGACACAGGTCGAGCTCGCGAGGCTCCAGTACGAGCTCCCGCGCCTCGCCGGGCCGTCCATGGGTCTCGCCCAGCAGCGCGGCGGAGGCGCGTTCCGCGGCGGCGCGGGTGAACGGAAGATCGAGCTGGACCGCCGGCGCGTCCGCACGCGCATCGCGAAGCTGAAGGAAGAGCTCCAACACATCGAGACCCAGCGCGACGTGAGACGGAAGGGGATGAAGCGCGTCGCGACCGTCTCCCTCGTGGGCTACACGAATGCGGGCAAGACGACGCTCTTCAACCGGCTGACGTCCTCGAAGGAGTTCGCCGAAGACCGCCTGTTCGCCACACTCGACCCGCGACATGCCCGGCTCCAGGGCGTGGGCGGCCGCGCCATCGTCCTGGGAGACACGGTCGGCTTCCTCCGCAAGCTCCCGCACACGCTCGTGGCGTCGTTCAAGTCCACGCTCGCCGAAGTGAAGGACGCGGACCTGCTGGTCCACGTCGTGGACGCGTCGTCCGCCCAGGCGACCGAGCAGCGCGCCGTCGCGGAGGAGGTCATTGCGGGTTTCGGCGTGGAGAAGCGACGCATCCTCCTCGCGTACAACAAGACCGACCGCCCGCATCCCGAAGCGCTCGCGTTGGACGGGATCCGGATCTCGGCGGCGACCGGAGACGGGATCCCCGAGCTTCGGGAGGCGATCGTCGCGAGGTTGGCCGCTCTCGGCGCGCGGATGCCTTTCTACGGATCCGGGAATGACACCGGCTGAGTGTCCGACTCTCCTCGGCGCGCGCGCCGAGAGGCTCGCGACGTCGGGCTTTCTGGTTCTCGCGGCGTTTCTCGCCGTCACGGCTCTCCTCTCGGACAGCGCGGCTTTCGACGAAGTCATCCACCTCCCGGCCGGCATCGTGCAACTGAAGACGGGAGATCTGCGTTTCGCGCCGGACCATCCTCCCCTGGCGCGACTCTGGGCGGCGCTTCCCTCCGCCTTCCTGCCCGTCGTCCTGCCGGACCGGGACCTCGAGGCCTTCCGAACCGGCGAGTTCGTCGCGGTGGGCCGTGAGCTTCTCGAAAAGAACCCCCGGCTTCCGCTCCTGGCGCTCGGACGTCTCATGATCGTCGCGCTGTTTCTCGCGCTTCTGCTTCTCGTGCGTGTCGCCGCGCGCGGGCTTTTCGGTGCGGACGCGGGGCTTCTCGCGCTCGCGGTCGCGTCCCTGTCGCCGTCCCTTCTCGCGCACGGGCATCTCGTGACGACGGATCTGCCCGCGGCCCTCCTCTTTCTCGCGGTTCTCCTGGCGTTCGCCCGCCTCGGCGAGCGGCTCTCACCGGGCCACGTCACGGCGGCGGCCGCCCTGCTCGCGGCGCTCGTCCTGACGAAGCATTCGTGGCCGATCGTTCTTCCGGCCCTTCTCGCGATGGGTGCCTTTGCGGCCGCCTCGCGCGGGGTGCGCGTCGTCTCGCTCGCCGGCGTCGCTGTCTGTTGCGGACTCGTCGCGTGGGGGGCGGTCTGGGCGTGCTACGGCTTCCGGTTCTCGCCTTTCCGCGGCCCGCACGCCGCGGAGGCGCGCATGCACGTCCCCATTCAGGCAGGGATCCCCGCGGTGACGAGCCACGAGAAGGCCTGGGAGACCATTCTGGAGGATTCCGGCGGAGTTCCCTACTCGGGGCCCACGGCGGGATTCGCGCGGTGGGCCAGGCGACACCGCGTCCTGCCGGAGGCCTGGATCTACGGGCTCATGCTGCTCAAGAAGATGTCGTACCCGCGCACGGCCTTCTTCCGCGGCGAGATCGGCCCGGGATGGGCGATGTACTTCCCGGTGGCGTTCCTCATCAAGTCCCCGCTTCCCGAACTGCTTCTCGGCGGGCTCGGGCTGGCGGCGATCGCAGCGCGCCGAGCCCTGCCGCGCGACGCGCTCCTCGCCATCGGCCTCGCCGTCTTCGCCCTCTCGTACGGCGTCTTCGCCGTTCTCGCGACGTTGAACATCGGCGAGCGCCACCTCCTGCCGGTCCACCCGATACTCGCCGTCGCCGCCGGAGCAGGCGCGGCGTGGGCCAGTACCCGGTGGGGGAGGGCGCTTCTCCTCGCGCTCGTCCTCTGGCTGGGCGCCGAGACGGCGCTCGTTCATCCGAACGAGCTTGGCTACTTCAACGAGACGGTGGGGGGCTGGAGGAACGGCTGGAAGTGGCTCGCCGACAGCAACGTGGACTGGGGCCAGGACCTCGCGCGCCTTGCCCGCTGGACGAGGGAAAACGGCGACCCGGAGGTCAAGCTCGCGTACTTCGGCGCGGTGGACCCGCGGGGACTCGTCTCCAAAGCCACGAATTTCGCGAGCGCGTATCCGTTCGGCGAGCCCGCCCGCCTCACGCCCGGCGTCTATGTCGTGAGCGTGAACCAGCTCCTCGGGCTGTTCATTCCGACGGCGCGCGACGGGTTCTGGGAGAAGCCCGGGACCCGGGACTGGTACGCGAGCCGCTGGGGGATGGCGCGCGCGTCAGGCTTCGCGCGCCCTCCGGATCTCGCGGGCCGGGAGGCGACGGCGTGGGCGGCATTCGAGGCGGCCGAGAGGGGCCGGCTGCTCTGCGCGCTCCGGGTGCGCCAGCCGGATGCCTTCATCGGGACGTCGCTGCGCGTCTACCGCCTCTCTCAGGCCGACCTGGACGTCATCCTGCCGCCGTAGCCCGGCGCGGGAAAGGAATGACGCCTCCGTCCTCGGGCATGACCCGGGGGCCGCGTCCCCTTCGTAATACGATCTGTCACGTCCGGGAGGCAATGGCATGAGCACACCCATCGAATATCGCCGCCGTGGCCAGGCCGTGTGGCTGGACACGATCTCCTCGAAGATGATCCATTCCGGTCGGCTTTCGTCCCTGATCGAGGCCGGCTCGATCTACGGAGTGACGTCGAATCCGACGATCTTCGGCCAGGCGATCCTGAAGAACGAAGGCGACTACAACGCGCACCTCGAACGCCTCGCGCGCGAGGGGAAGGACGCGTTCGGGATCTACGACGCGCTCACCCAAAGGGACATCGCCGAGGGTGCGGACGCGTTTCGCGCGGTGCACGAGAAGAACCCCGTGGACGGGTGGATCTCGCTCGAAGTCCTTCCTTCCCTTGCGGCGGAAACCGAGAAGACCGTGGCCGAAGCGAAACGACTCTCCTCGACGCTCGGCCGCCCGAACGTCTTCATCAAGGTGCCGGCGACGGCCGCCGGCATTCCCGCGGTCCGCCGCCTGATCGGCGCGGGAATCTCCATCAACATCACGCTCATGTTCAACCGCAAGCATTACCGCGAGGTCGCGAACGCATACCTCGACGGCCTTTCGGACTTTGCGGCGAAGGGCGGGGACCTCTCGCGCGTCCACTCGGTCGCATCGTTCTTCGTCTCCCGCGTCGACACGCTCGTCGACAAGCTTCTCGGGGAGAGGATCCAGAAGGCCTCGGGGGCGGAGAAGACGCGCCTCGAAGGTCTCCTCGGGAAGGCGGGCCTCGCGAACTCGAAGGTCGTCTACGAGGACTTTCTCGCGATTTTCAAAGCCGCCCCGTTCGACGCCCTCCGCGCGAAGGGCGCGCGCGTCCAGCGGCCGCTCTGGGCGTCCACCGGGACGAAGAACCCCGCCTATTCGGATCTGCTTTACGTGGAGAACCTCATCGGCCCCGATACCGTGAACACGATGCCCGAAAAAACGCTCGAGGCGCTCCTCGATCATGGCAGGACGCCCGGAGACACCGTGCTGGAAGGGGTCGCCGAGGCGAAGAAGACGCTGGACGACCTTCGGGCCGTCGGGATCGACATCGAGGCGGTGGGCGAGCAGCTGCAAAAGGACGGCGTCGTCCTGTTCGGGAAGTCCTACGACGAGCTCCTCGCGTCGATCGAGTCGCGCCGTGCCGAGGCCGTGAAAGCGTCCACGGGAGTGAAGGCGTGATCCTCGGCAGCTTCGACGCTCCCGAGCTGACCGACGAACAGGCGAAGAAGCTGGCCGACCTGGCCCGCGCCGCGCGCGGCGACATCCTGAAGATGACGACGCTCGCCGCCTCGGGGCACCCCGGCGGCTCCATGTCGTCCCTCGACTTCCTGCTCGTCCTGTGGGGCTTCGGGAACTGCGACCCGAAGAATCCTTTCAAGGAGGATCGCGACCGCGTTGTGATCAGCCACGGGCACATCTCTCCCGGCTCGTACGCGGCGCTCGCGCGGCTCGGGTACTTCGACCCCTCTCTTCCTTTCCTGGGCTTTCGTCGCGGCGGCTCGCCGTTCGAGGGACACGTCGAACGGGACGTGCCGGGCATCGACTGGGGCACGGGCAACCTCGGGCAGGGCTTCTCGGCTGCCGTTGGCTTCGCGCTGGCGGCGAAGATCAAGGGGAACGGCGCGCGCGTGTTCTGCGGGATGGGAGACGGCGAGCAGCAGAAGGGCCAGCCCTCGGAGGCACGCCGATTTGCCGTGCGCTACGGCCTGACGAACCTCGTTGCCGTCCTCGACTGGAACCACCAGCAGCTCTCCGGAAGCAACGCGGACATCATGCCGCAGCACATCGTCGCCGACTGGGAGGCGGACGGCTGGGGGGTCATCGAGGTCGACGGCCACGACGTCAGGGCCGTATACCGTGCCGTCCGCGGGGCCCTCCACGCGAGCCGCCCGACGCTCGTCGCCTGCCGCACGGTCATGTCGAAAGGCGTGCCCTTCATGGAGAAGGAGGGCTTCAAGTGGCACGGGGCGGCGCTGCCCCTCGACAAATGCCGCGAAGCGCTCGCGATCCTGGGCGTGACGGACGACCTCGACCACTGGATCGCCGAAAGGAAGAAGCCCGCGCCCGACTGGCACCGTGTCCTCCCGCATCGCCCGGACGAAGCGGTCGTCCTGCCTGAGGGCGGCAAGCCGCGGACGTACGCGGCCGACGCCAAGACCGACAACCGGAGCGCGTTCGGCGCCGCCCTCGCCGATCTGGGGGCTTTGTCGGCGTCCAAAGGCGTTCCGATGGCGGTTCTCGACTGCGACCTTTCGGTTTCGACGAAGACGGACAAGTTCCTCGAGACGCATCCGAAGAGTTTCTTCCAGGGCGGCATCGCCGAGCACAACGTAGCCGTCGTCACGGGCGCGCTGTCCCTCGCCGGCGTCGCCGCCTGGTGGGGCGAGTTCGCGATGTTCGGCGTGGCCGAGTCCTACAACCAGCAGCGCCTGAACGACGTCAACGAGGCGAACGTGAAGCTCGCCGTGACGCATTCGGGGATCGACGTCGGCGAGGACGGCAAGACACACCACTCGATCGACTATTTCGCGCTCCTGAACTCCACGTTCGGGTGGAAGGTCTTCACGCCGGCCGATCCGAACCAGACCGACCGCGTCGTGCGCTGGATGGCGACGCATCGCGGGAACCACGCGCTCGTCATGGGGCGCTCGAAAATCCCCGTCGCGCTGAAGGAAGACGGAACGCCGTTCTTCGGGGGCGAGTACGTCTTCGATCCGGCGCGCGCCGACAGGATCCGCGAAGGCGACGGCCTTTCCCTCGTCTGCGCCGGGAACGTGCTGCCTTATGCGCTGGACGCGTGGAACGCGCTCGCGAAAGAAGGGACGCGCGTGGACCTCGTGTCCGTGGCCGCGTGGAGCGACCTTTCGGACTCGGACCTCGCGCACATCGCGCGGCACGGGGCCGTCGTCACCGTCGAGGACCACAATCCGAGGACGGGCCTCGGGACGTGGATCCAGGCCCGCCTCAACGACCTCGGCCTTTCCGCGCGCGTCAGGAAGATGGGCGTCACGTTCTACTCGTCGTCGGGACCCGCGAAGGAGCTGTACGCGCTCATGGGTCTCGACGGGCCGGCCATCGCGAAAGCGGCCCGCGAATCGCTGTCTTCGAGGCGCTGACGGAGGACACCATGTCGAGCGCGATTCAGACCGACCCCGCGACGATCGTCATCTTCGGGGGCTCGGGCGACCTCAGCAAGCGCAAGCTCGTCCCCGCGCTTTTCGAGTTGCATCGGGAGAAGCAGCTTCCCCCCGCGACGGCCATCGTCGGTTACGCGCGGACGGGCGAGTCCGACGAGACCTACCGCGCCGAGATGAAGGCCGCGGTCGCCGAGTTCGCGCGGAAGAAGCCCGTCGAGGACGAGGAGTGGAGCTCTTTCGCGTCCCGGCTCTTCTTCTTCCGGGGCGACCTGAAGATTTCGAAGAACTACGCCGACCTCAAGGTGCGCCTCGAATCGATCGAGAAGGAGCGGGGTCTGCCTGGAAACAGGCTCTTCTACCTCGCGATCCCGCCCTCCGCGATCGGCATCGTGGTGGCCAACCTCGGCCAGGCCGGCTTCGTCTACCGGATCGACGGCGGCGCGTGGTCGCGCGTCATCGTGGAGAAGCCGTTCGGGCGCGATCTCCAGACGGCCCGCGCGCTGAACGAGGAGCTGGCTCACGTCTTCCGCGAGCGCCAGATCTTCCGCATCGACCATTACCTCGGCAAGGAGACCACGCAGAACATCCTCGTCCTGAGGCTCGGAAACGGCATTTTCGAGCCGATGTGGAACCGCCGCTACGTCGACCACGTGCAGATCACCGTCGCCGAGTCCATCGGCGTCGAGAACCGCGGGAAGTTCTACGAGGAGG
Source organism: Thermoanaerobaculia bacterium (assembly GCA_963821225.1). GTDB lineage: Bacteria > Acidobacteriota > Thermoanaerobaculia > UBA5066 > UBA5066 > Fen-183. Next base: position 286,196 of record CAWGCY010000007.1, on the reverse strand, counting down.
CCGGAGTCCTCCGCGACATCATCCAGAATCACGTTCTCCAGCTCCTGTGTCTCGTCGCGATGGAGCCGCCCGTCGCCTTCGACCCGAACGCCGTGCGCGACGAGAAGGTGAAAGTGCTGAGGTCCATCCAGCCGCAGTCGCCCGAGGAGATCCTGCGGGACAGCGTGCGCGGACAGTACGGACCGGGCGCGGTGGACGGGCAGCCGGTCGTGGGCTATCGGGCGGAGAAGGACGTCAACGCGATGTCGCTCCGCGAAACCTACGCGGCGTGGAAGGTGCAGATCGAGAACTGGCGGTGGGCCGGCGTGCCGTTCTACCTGCGCGCCGGAAAACGGCTGGCCAAGCGCGTCACGGAGATCGCGATCCAGTTCAAGACGCCGCCGATTGCCCTTTTCCGCCAGGTCGGCGTCCTCCGGCAGGAGCCAAACGTCCTCGTCCTGCGCATCCAGCCCGACGAGGGCGTCGCCTGGAAGTTCGGGGCGAAGGTGCCCGGGCCCGTGACGAAGATCGACACCGTCACGATGGACTTCCGCTATCGCGAGTTTTTCGGCGCCTCGCAGCCGGAGGCCTACGAACGGCTTCTCATGGACGCGATCCACGGCGACTCCACGCTCTTCGCACGGCGCGACGAGGTCGAGGCGGCCTGGGAGCACGTGACGCCTCTGCTCGACGTGTGGCGCGACAACCCGCCTCTCGACCACCCGAACTACGAGGCGGGCACCTGGGGGCCGGACGCGGCCGTGGCGCTCCTCGCGAGGGAGGGGCGGCGTTGGCGGAGGCCGTGAGGGAAGTTCTCGCGTTCGGCACGGCTGACGACGTCGCGGACGCCTCGGTTTTTCTCTTCGTGAACCTCGCGGCCAAGGCCGTCGCGGAAAGAGGAAGATTCTTCGTTGCTCTCGCAGGGGGGACGACGCCCCTCGCGTGCTACCGGCTCCTGACGGCCCCGCTCATCGCCAGGAAGGTGAATTGGGAAGCCACACACGTCTTCTTCGGCGACGAGCGCCGAGTACCCGCGGGCCATCCGGATCGCAACGACGAAGCGGCTTTCGACGCGCTTCTTCGCCACGTCCCGATCCCCGAGAAGAACGTCCACCGCGTCCCCGTCGACGAGCCGGACGCCGCGGAGCGCTATGAATCCGAGGTGCGCGGGGCGTTCTCTCTCTTCTCCGCGTCCTCTTCGAAAGGCATTCCCCGTTTCGATCTCGTGTTCCTCGGGCTCGGGCCGGACGGACATACGGCATCTCTCTTCCCCGGGCATTCTTCCCTCGAGGAGACTCAGCGGCTCGTCCTGTGTATCGAAGACTCGCCGAAGCCGCCTCCCTCGCGCGTCACGTTCACGCTACCCCTTCTGAACGCCGCGCGCCACGTGGCTCTCCTCGTCACGGGGAAGAACAAGGCGCAGGCTCTCGCCCGCGTCCTTGCGGACGACGAGGCGCTGCCGGCAGCGCGCCTCAACCCCGACGGGACGTTCGTGATCCTCGCGGACTCCGCCGCTCTTTCCCTTTCGAAGAATTTTCCGCGTCTGAAGACCTCGGCTCCTCCCGACCGATGATCCTCGCGGGAGACATCGGCGGCACGAACGCGCGCCTCGCGCTCTTCGAGATCGAGTCGGACAGGCTCGCGAGAAAGGACGAGAGGAAGTTCCGGAGCCGCGAAGTCCCCGGACTCGCCGGCCCCGTCGAGACCTTTCTCGGGGGCCGGCGCGTCGACGCCGCCGGCTTCGGCGTCGCCGGCCCCGTGCACGACGGGCGCTGCGAGGCCACGAATCTGCCCTGGGTCGTGGATGCAGCCCTTCTCGCTGGACAGCTCGGGCTCTCTCGGGTTGCGCTCGTGAACGACCTCTTCGCGAACGCGCTCGGCCTGTCGGAGCTTTCCGGCGAGGACTTCGCCGTCGTGAACGCGGGCACGCCGGATCCCGAGGGCACCGCGGCCCTCATCTCCGCCGGGACCGGCCTCGGGGAGGCCTACCTCGTGCGGAGTGGCGGCCGGCTCGAGCCGCGGGCCTCCGAGGGCGGGCACGCGTCTTTTGCGCCGCGAGATTCCTTCGAGATCGACCTCCTGAGGCACCTCCAACGCGCGTACGACCACGTTTCCTTCGAGCGGGTTCTCTCGGGGCCCGGCCTCGCGGCGCTCTACGCGTTCGAGCGCTCGTGCTCTCAGGAGAGCGAGCCCGCGTGGCTCTCGGCGGAGATCGCGGCCGCCGGCGACGCATCTCCCGCCGTGACGGCTGCCGCGCTCGCCGGGAAGGACCCCGTGGCCGCGAGCACCCTCGAGCACTTCGCCTCGATCTACGGCGGCGAGGCCGGGAATCTCGCGCTCAAGGTGCTGGCGACGGGCGGCGTCTACGTGGGCGGCGGGATCGCGCCCCGGATCCTGCCGAAGCTGCTCGACGGGACGTTCTTCAAGGCCTTCTGCGACAAGGGGCGCTTCGCGGCGCTCCTCGCGAGAATTCCGATCAAGGTCGTGGTAAACGACGCGTGCGCGCTCCTTGGCGCGGCGCGTCTCGGAGCCGAGTCCGGAGGAGACGCGTGATAAGAATCGGCCGGGTTAGACTTCGCGCGGGCCCTCGCCCGCAGTCCATTCGAAAGGAATCGGATTCGATGAAGAAAATCCTGTCCGCTCTACTGACCGGCGCCGCTTTCGTCCTCCTGACGTTTTCCGCCCCGGCCGACGAAAAAAAGCCCGCGCCTGCCGCCGCCGCGGGCAAGAAGGAGTCGAAGATGAAGACGACGCCCTCGGGCCTCCAGTACGAGGATACGGTGGAAGGTACCGGCGCCTCGCCGAAGACCGGCCAGACCTGCGCGATGCACTACACGGGCTGGCTCTGGGAGAACGGCGCGAAAGGCAAGAAGTTCGACAGTTCGCTCGACCGAGGCCAGCCGTTCGAGTTCCCGCTCGGCCAGGGCCGCGTCATCAAGGGCTGGGACGAGGGCGTCGCCACGATGAAGATCGGAGGCAAAAGGACGCTCCTGATCCCCCCGGGCCTCGGGTACGGCGCGCGCGGCGCCGGGGGGACCATCCCGCCGAACGCGACTCTTCTGTTCGAGGTGGAGCTGCTCGGGGTGAAGTAGGGGGTCCGGGGGGAGGCGCAGGGCGCTTCCCCCCGGCAGAAAGTCTCTAAAGCAGGCGAATCAGGCCCGCTCGCCTCCCGACCCCTAGATTTTCGGGTGGGGCCTCCCGGCAGGGGAGAAGTGCCCCGACGGAGGGTCTTCCATGCAAAGCCCCGTGAGGCGTGTCGTCATCCTGGGTGCGGCCGGCCGCGATTTCCACGACTTCAACACGGTTTTCCGGGACAAACCCGAGTACCGGGTCGTCGCCTTCACCGCGACGCAGATTCCGGGCATCGAGGGGCGGCGCTATCCCGCATCCCTCGCCGGATCGCTCTACCCGGGCGGTATCCCCATCGTCGCCGAGGACGGCCTCGAAGGCCTGATCCGTCGCGAGAACATCGACCTCTGCGTTTTCTCGTACTCGGACGTCGCGCACACGCAGGTCATGCACCTCGCATCCCGGGCAGTCGCCGCGGGGGCGGATTTTCTCCTTTTGGGCGCGAACCGGACGATGCTGAAGTCGAAGGTCCCCGTCATCGCCGTGACGGCCGTCAGGACGGGCGCGGGGAAGAGCCAGACCACGCGGTACCTCTCGAGGATCCTCAAGGGGCAGGGGCTTTCCGTCGTCGCCGTGCGCCACCCGATGCCGTACGGCGATCTCGCGGCGCAGGCGTGCCAGCGCTTCGCGACGTACGCCGATCTCGACCGCGAGAAGTGCACCATCGAGGAGCGCGAAGAGTACGAGCCGCACCTCGACAACGGCTTCGTCGTTTACGCGGGCGTCGACTACGGTCAGATCCTGAAGCGCGCGGAGGCGGAGGCCGACGTCATCCTGTGGGACGGAGGAAACAACGACCTGCCGTTCTACGTCCCCGATCTCCACATCTGCATCGCCGATCCGCATCGCCCCGGCCACGAGACCTCCTACCACCCGGGCGAGGCGAACTTTCGCCGGGCCGACGTCATCCTCATCAACAAGTGCGACACGGCGGACGAAGGGAACATCCACGCGATCGAGACGGCCGCCGCGAGGCTGAACCCCAAGGCGCGCGTCCTCAGGGCGAACTCGCCCGTCGTTTGCGAGAGGCCCGAGCTCGTGAAGGACAGGCGCGCACTCGTCGTCGAGGACGGTCCGACGCTGACGCACGGCGGCATGACCTTCGGCGCCGGCCTCGTCGCGGCAAAAAGGGCCGGCGCCGCGGTGATCGTCGACCCGCAGCCCTACGCCGTCGGCACGATCGCCGAGACCTTCCGGAAATACCCCAACGCGGCGGGAATCCTCCCGGCGATGGGATACGGAGATGCCCAGGTGGCCGAGCTCGCCGAGACGATTGCGAGAACTCCGTGTGACGTCGTCGTCGTCGGAACCCCGATCGACCTGACGCGCGTGGTGAAGCTCGGCAAGCCTGTCGTGCGCGCGCAGTACGAACTTTCGGAAGTCGTTCCGGGCCGGCTCGCCAAGGAGATCGAACGCGTCGTCCCGGCGGCCGTCGCCGCGTCGCGGTAGGGCACGTCCGGCAGGGGCAGCGGGTTTCGGGAAACGCGCGCGGGCTTTATAGTCCGGCGCGATGCTCTTTCTCTCGCGCACGATCCACTTCAACGCGGCGCATCGCCTCTTCAACCCGAGGATGAGCGAGGAGTGGAACCGCGCGACTTACGGAGACGCATCGAACCCCGCCGGCTACGGGCACAACTACACGCTCGAGGTGTCCGTCGCGGGCGACGCCGACGCCGAGTCGGCCATGATCGTGAATCTCACGGACCTCGACCGCATCCTGAAGGAAGAGGTCGACCGACCGCTCGACCACCGGAATCTCAACCACGAGATCCCCGAGTTTGCGACGAGGGTCCCGACTGCCGAGAACCTCGCGCGGTGGATCTGGGATCGCGTGGCGGCGCGGATCGCGAAAGAGCGGTGGCCCTGCCGCCTCGCGACGCTGAAGCTCACGGTCACGCCCACGTTCTCGGTCGAGCTGGTGTCGGAAGAGACGAGATAGAGAAAGAGGAAGACCGGGGATTTTCTTAGAAGGGTGAGTGGGGGCGGCGCGCAGGTGCCCGGGGCGCTGTGACTCGAGCGGTTCGGCGACATTCACCCTTCTAAGAAATTTGCAGACCGATTCCGTTACAGGAGCCGCTTGCATTCTAGAGAGGGTGTCTCGTTTTCTCTCTTTTCCGAAAACTCAAATGTTCTCTTGCGCCCGCCGCATGCGCGGCGGCCTCGATCTCCTTGCGGCCCCAGGCCACCTCCGCCGGCGCGTGAGCGTCCGACGAAAAGACGATCGGAACGCTGGACGTCACGAGGCTCCGAAGGAGCGGGGGAGCCGGGTACTCTTCGCCGACGGTCTTCCTGAGGCCGGCGCTCGAGACCTCGATCGCGACTCCAGCCTCTCGCGCGGCCGCCACGGCCCCGACCTGGGCGTCCCTCGCGTCCGCCGGCATGCGGTGCCCGAATTTTTTCGGGAGATCGAAGTGCGTGAGGACGTCGAAGAGCCCGCTCTTCGCCGCCTTCGCGAGGAGCCGGTAGTACTCGCGCCAGAGATTTTCCGTTCCTTCGGCCTCGTGCCGCTTCGCGGACCCGGGGGCATCGATCCAGCCGCCGGCCACCCAGTGCACGGAGCCGAGGACGACGTCCCATTCGTGGGCGCGGAGAATCTCGTCGAGCGCGGCTTCCTGGCCTTCCGCGTAGTCGGCCTCGAGGCCGAGCAGGACGTCGATCCGGCCCGCGAACTCCTCTTTCAGAGTTCGGACTTCCTCCACGTATCCGGGCAGCTCCGCGCGCGTCATCGCGATCGTGGGATCGGGATCCTCGCCGGGCAAAAAGTACAGGGGAATGTGGTCCGTGAAGGCGATCTCGTCCAGGCCCCTTTCGAGCGCCGTGAGGACGTATTCCCGCATCTCGCCGCCGGCGTGGCCGCAGCGAGCCGTGTGGACGTGATAGTCGGTCTGGTACGCGCCCGGTCGCATCAAAGTCTCGCGTTCCGAGTGTAGTCTTGGGCCGAAGGGGACCGCATGGCCATCCGGATCAACCGCGTTTACACCCGCGGAGGCGACGCCGGGGAGACGAGCCTCGTCGGCGGCCAGCGGATTCCGAAGGACGCGATTCGCATCGAGAGCTACGGTACGGTGGACGAGCTCAACGCCGTGCTCGGGCTCGTGCGTACGGCCAACCGCGACGACGCGGGGGCCGCCCGAAAAGCGGATCGCGACCGGCTCGACGCCGTCCTCGAGCAGATTCAGAACGAGCTGTTCAATCTCGGGTCGGATCTCGCCACGCTGCCCGAGGACCGCCATCCGAAGCAGCCCGTCATCGAGGCGCGCCACGTCTCGTTCCTCGAGAAGACGATCGACGAGCTGAATGCCGGACTGCCGGAGCTGAAGTCCTTCGTGCTGCCGGGAGGCGGCTGGGTCTCGGCATTCCTGCACCAGGCGCGCACCGTCTGCCGCAGAGCGGAGCGTCTCGTGACGACGCTCGCCCGGCAGGAGGCCGTGGGCGCCCACGCCCTCATCTATCTCAATCGCCTGTCGGACCTGCTCTTCGTGCTGGGCCGCTGGGCCGCGAAAACGCGACAGGAGTCGGAGCCCCTCTGGAACCCCGCGAAGAGCTGACGCGCAACTCTCTGGCGGCCTGCGCGGCGACCGCGGCGCTCTTCGGGCTTCTCGGCGGCGGCCTCGCGGCGGAGGAGGCTCCGCGCATCGACACGGTCGAGATCCGGACGACGAACGTCTTCGCGCCCCAGGAGGCGGCGAAATCGTTCTTCCCCTACGGGCTCGCGAACGCCCTCCACTTCACGACCCGCTCGTCGTTCGTCCAGAATCAGCTCCTCTTCCAGCCCGGAGACGATCTTCGCCCGGACCTCCTCGCCGAGACCGAGCGAAACCTGCGCGCGTTCGGGCTCTTCCGGAAAGCATACGTGCGTGCGGAGGGAACGCGCGTCGTCGTCGAGACCGCCGACGCCTGGACGCTTCTCCTGCGCGGCTCGCTCTCGAACAAGGGCGGGGTGACGACGTATTCGATCGGAGCCGAGGAGTACAACCTGCTCGGCACCGGCCGCCAGTTCGGATTCGGATGGGAGAAGGAGACCGACCGCTCGTCCCGGTCGCTCTTCTACGTCGACCCGAACCTGTTCGCTCCGCACGTGAATTTCCGGCTCGACGTCTCGGATCTTTCCGACGGCCAGTTCTTTCAGCTCGCGTTGGGGCGCCCCTTCTATGCGCTCGACGTCAAGTGGGCCCTCGAGGGCACGACCAAGCTTTCGGACTTCGACACGAAGCTCTACGCGGGAGGCGAGGAGGCGACCGTGTGGAAGGAGGCACAGCGCGACCTCGTCGTGACGGGTGGGCGCCTGATGTCCCGCGATCCCGACGCCGTCGTGCGTCTCCTCGCATCCGTCGAGTGGAGCGACGTCAAGCTCCGCGAAGGCGGCGTCGGGCCGCCGCCTCCCGAAGAAGTCGCCCACCGCAGGTTCTTGTTTCTTTCGGCAGGCGTCGCGCGGGAAGGCTCGAGCTGGATCACGCGTCGGCTCGTCGACCAGATCGACCGGGATGAGGACTTCAACCTTGCGCCCAGCATCCGCGTGGAGCTCGGCTTCTCCCCGCCCGTCGGAGACATCCGGGGTGCGGGCCGGGCGCTCGTGTCCGGAAGCCTTGGCACGCTCCTGCCCTCGGGCGGCTTCGCGCTCGCGACGCTCCAGGCCTCGACACGCTTGTCCGGGGGAGTCGAGAACGCCGTCGTTTCGGGGGACGCGCGAACTTACTTCCTGAGGGGACCCTGGACGTTCGTGGGACGGCTCGGGACCATGGCCGGATGGAATCTCGACCCCGAGAGCCAGATTTCGCTCGACGGGGAGAACGGCATGCGCGCGTACCGGCTTCACGCGGTCGAAGGGAGCCGCCGCCTCGTGGGAAACGTCGAGGCGCGCGTCCTCGCGGTGCCCGAGATCCTCCAGCTCGTCTCCTTCGGGCTCGCCGCCTTCGGGGACGTCGGCTGGTCCTCGGGAGACTTCGACGGGTTCTGGAAACTCGCGGATGCAGGGGTGGGTCTGAGAATCGGGATCACCCGTGCGAGCAAGAACAGCCTCGTACGAGTCGACGTCGCGCGTGTGCTCCACCCTGACCCTCTCGGACGGACCGGGTGGCTTCTCTCGTTCTCGTCGGGACAGGCGTTCTAGGAGAAGCCCGTCACTGGATTCCGTGCTCGGCGAGCCAGCGCTCGGCGTCGATCGCGGCCTTGCAGCCTTCGCCGGCGGCCGAGACGGCCTGACGGTAGATGAAATCCGCGACGTCTCCGGCCGCGAAGATGCCCGGGACCGACGTCTTCGTCGAGGGGTGCTGGATCTTCAGGTAACCGACGTCGTCCATGTCGAGCTTGCCCCTGAAGAGGTCGGTGTTGGGCTGGTGGCCGATCGCCGCGAAGTAGCCTGAAACAGCCAAGGTCCTCACGTCGCCGGTCGTCACATTCTTCAGGCGTACGCCCTTCACGCCGGTCGCCGGATCCCCGAGGATCTCCTCGACGACCGTGTCGAGCAGGACCTCGATCTTCGGGTTCTGAAGCACGCGCTGCACCATGATCCTCGACGCGCGGAACTCTCTTCGCCGGTGGACGAGATACACCTTCGAGCAGAACTTCGTGAGGAAGGTGGCTTCCTCCATCGCCGTGTCGCCACCGCCCACGACGACGACTTCCTTGCCGCGGAAGAAGAAGCCGTCGCACGTGGCGCAGGCCGAAACGCCGTAGCCGAGAAGTCTTTTTTCGCTCTCGAGCCCGAGGTATTTCGCCGAGGCCCCGGAGGCGACGATGATGGAGTCGGCGGTGATCTTTCCAGTCGACTCGAGGGTCAGCGTGAAGGGCCGCTTCGCCACGTCGACGTCCACGACGGTGTCGACGACGATCTCGGTGCCGAAGCGCTCGGCCTGCTTGCGCGTGACATCCATGAGCGTCGGGCCCTGGATGCCGTGCTCGAAGCCGGGGAAGTTCTCGACGTCGGTCGTCGTCGTGAGCTGGCCCCCGGGCTGGATTCCCTCGACGACGAGCGGCTCGAGATTCGCGCGCGAGGCGTAGATCGCCGCCGTCAGGCCCGCGGGGCCCGACCCGACGATCACGACTCTGTAATGGGCTTTCTGGGGCATGGGCGATTACTTCGAATGGGCGAAGTACTCTTTTGACTTCTCCCAGTCGGCCTTCATGGCCTTCGCGCCGGGCTTCCAGTCGACAGGGCAGACCTCCCCGTGCTCACTCACGTACTGGAACGCCTGGAGGACGCGAAGCGTTTCGTCCACTGACCGGCCGACCGCGGTGTTGTTGATCGTCGCATGCTGGACGACGCCTTCGGGGTCGATGATGAAGAGGCCGCGCAGCGCGATCTTGCCGTTCTCGGCCAGCACGTTGTACTCCCGCGCGAGGTCCTTGCCGAGGTCCTCGAGGAGCGGGTACGCGAGGTCCTTGATCCCGCCTTCTTCGCGAGGTTTTTCGGTCCACGCGAGGTGGCTCCACTTTGAATCCACGGACGCTCCGAGGACCTCGGCGTTGATCTTCCTGAACTCGCCGAGCCGGTCCGAGAAAGCCAGGATCTCGGTGGGGCATACGAACGTGAAGTCGAGGGGATAGAAGAAAAGGACGACCCATTTCCCCTTGTAGTCGGAAAGGCGATAGGTGTGGAACTTGCCATTTAGGACGCCCTCGAGGGCGAATTCAGGTGCCATTCGGCCGACGAGCTGGGCCATGGAAATTCTCCTTGTGCGGGCCTTATCTTTCCCGGGCCGGGGTGATTCTGGCCCCGATCCGGACCATAGTTTAGACTAAGTCCATAAAACTATCCATTTACCCTTGATTCTTCTTTATATCGAGTCTAAATTAGTCCCACGAGAACGAAGGAGGATTCATGGCCGAACTCAAGGGAACGAAGACGCACGAAAACCTCAAGCATGCTTTCGCGGGCGAGAGCCAGGCGAACCGCCGCTACCTCTACTTCGCCGACAAGGCCGACATCGAGGGCTATCCCGAGATCGCCGGGAACTTCCGTGACACGGCCGAGGGCGAGACCGGCCACGCGCACGGGCACATGGACTACCTCAAGGCGGCGGGCGATCCGGCGACGGGCCTGCCGTTCGGCTCGACGACGCTGAATCTCAAGAGCGCGATCGAGGGCGAGACCTACGAGTACACGCAGATGTACCCCGGCTTTGCGAAAACGGCACGCGAGGAGGGCTTCGCCGAGGTCGCCGACTGGTTCGAAACGCTCGCGCGCGCCGAGAAGTCGCACGCGAACCGCTTCTCAAAGCTGCTGACGACGATCGGCTGAAGATCTTCGGGGGCGCCCTCTGAAGCGCCCGAACTATGGCGCGGTAGACGGTCAGGGCGCATTTTCTTAGAAGGTGAATGACAGCCGGGGCGCTCGATTGCCGCCGTGACGGCGGGGGATGCTCCGGCTCCTCTCACCCTTCCAAGAAATCCGAATCCGAATTCTCCGAATCCGAAAGCAGAAAAAAGAATGGGCGCCGTCGGAACACCCGTCAAGGTCGTCGACCAGACCACATTGTCAGCCGAGCTCACCCGCGTCGCGGACATCTGTCACGGATGCCGCCGCTGCTTTTCCCTCTGCCCGTCCTTCGACGTGCTCTTCAAAGGGTTGGACGTCGCGGAGGTGGACGGCGAGGCCGAGAAGCTGCCGAAGAAGATCCTGGACGACTTCGTGGACCTCTGCTACGAGTGCAAGCTCTGCATTCCGCATTGCCCGTACATCCCGCCGCACCGCTGGGCGGTGGACGTCCCGCACCTCGTGCTGGAGTCGCGGAACATCCGCATGAAGGAGACGGGCCTGCCCCTTCGCGAGCGTCTTCTCTCGCACCCCGACGCCCTCGGCCGCCTCGCCCGGCCGATGGCCCCGGTCGCGAACTTCGTGAACACGCTGCCTCTCGCGCGGTGGGCGCTCGAGAAGACGCTCGGCGTCTCGGCGGAGAAGCAACTGCCGCGTTTCGTGTGGCGGACCTTCACGGCGTGGTTCGAGACCCGCGAAGCCCCCGTCCGAACGGGGGAACCCGTCGCGAAAGTCGTGCTCTTCCCGACATGCTCCGTCGAGTGGAACCGACCGGACATCGGGAAGGCCGCGGTGGCCGTGCTCGAGAGAAACCGGGTCGAGGTGGCGGTCGCCTATCCGCTGTGCTGCGGGATGCCGCTCTTCGACGTGGGGGATATCGCGGGTGCCGACGAGGCCCGCCGGACGTTCGTCGCTTCCATGAAGAGCTGGGTCGACCGCGGCTATACGATCGTGACGCCGGGACCTTCGTGCTCCCTCATGATCAAGAAAGAGTATCCGTGGCTCGAGAAGCGTTGCGGGGAAGAGAACACGGCTGCGTCGGCCGCGACCGACACGCAGGCCGTTGCCGCCAGCACGCGCGATCTCTTCGAGTTCCTCGCCGAGCTCAAGGCGAAGGGCCTTCTCGCGCTCGACTTCCCGCGCGCCCCGAAGTCGATCGCCTATCACCTGCCCTGCCATCTGAAGGTGCAGAACATGGGCTTCAAGTCGCGCGACATCCTCGCCGCCACGGGAGCGGCCGTCACGATGGTGGAGAAATGTTCGGGCCACGACGGCACCTGGGCGATGAAGGAGGAGTATTTCGAGACTTCGATGAAGGTCGGAAAGAAGCTCTTTGACGGCCTCGCCGATGTCCGGGCGGACGTCATCGCGTCCGACTGCGCGCTCGCGGGTGTGCAGATCCGGCAGGGGATGAAAGTCCCGGTTCTCCACCCGATCGAAGTACTGCGGGACGCCTACGGGCTGGCGACGGCCTGATGCGAAAACTCGAGCTCGCCGACATCAAGAACCTCCACGAATACGAGCTGATTCGCGACTCGTGGCGGAAGGACGTGATCGCCGTGAAGGCGAAGCGGCGCGTCCTTCTCGGCGACATGATGTCGCTCCTATTCGAGAGCCGTCTCACGGTCCTGAACCAGGTCCAGGAGATGTGTCGGGCCGAGCGCCTCGCGAAGCCAGAGGCCGTCCAGGGGGAAATCGACGTCTACAACGAGCTGCTGCCCGACGCCGGCGAGCTGTCGGCCACGCTGCTCGTCGAAATCACCGAGGAGGCCCGCATCCAGCCGCAGCTCGACCGGCTCTTGGGCCTCTCCTCGGGCCGCCACGTCTGGCTCGAGCTGAACGGCCGCAAGGTGTTCGCGCGTTTCCTCGAGGGACAGGGGCGCGAGGATCGGATCGCGGCCGTCCAGTACGTGCGATTCCCGGTCGGGACGGATCCGAGGGACCGGGAGGCGCTCGCCGCGGGGCCGGATCCCGTGATCCTGCACGTCGATCACCCGGGCTATCGGGCCCGCGCGGTTCTTTCTCCCGAGACCCGTGCCGAGATCGCCCGCGATCTCGTCGACTGAACCTCGCCGGAGCGCGAATAGAATCCCGCCGTGCTCATCCATCTCCTGCGCCACGCCGAGGCCGAGGACGTTTCACCCACCGGGCGGGACCCGGATCGCCGGCTGACCGAGGAAGGCAGGAAGCGAATGCGGGCCGTTGCGAAGGCGATCGCGAAGCTGGACCCCGGTTACGAGGCCGTGCTCGTCTCCCCCTTCGTGCGCGCCCGTCAGACGGCAGAGCCGGTCGTGGAAGCGTGCGGTTTCCGGCGGCCGCTCACGGAGACGAAGAACCTCTCGCCCGGTGCCGACCCCGTCGCGGTCCTCCACGAGCTCGCCCGGCTCGGCCCCGCCAGCGCTCTTCTGGTCGGCCATCAACCGCATTTCGGCCGGCTGTTCGGGCTGCTCCTCTCGGGCCGTCCCGATCTCGAAATCCCCATGAAGAAGGCCGGGCTGGCGGCCTTCGAGGCGCCCGCGGATCCCTCCCTCGGCCCTGCGGAGCTGAGGTTTCTTCTGCCTCCGAGGCTACTGGAAGAGCTCGTGTGACAACGAGTTACGTCGGATCGCACGATTAGTTGACCCGTTCCTGATAGGATCTCAAGTTCTTGGAGGAACGACTTTCCCATGGGTAAAAGCGTAGCTCTCGGCTGCATCGTCCTCGTTCTGGTCGGCGTCCTCGTCGTCGGCGGCATGGCGGCGGGCGCCTACAACAAGCTGAACTCGGCCGACCAGGCCGTCAGCGCCGGCTGGGCCCAGGTGGAAAACGTCTACCAGCGGCGGGCCGATCTCATCCCGAACCTGGTCGAAACCGTCAAGGGCGCGGCGAACTTCGAAAAAGACACGCTCACGCAGGTCATCCAGGCGCGCGCCTCGGCCTCGCAGGTCAAGCTCGATGCAAACTCCATCAAGGACCCGGCCGCCTTTGACAAGTTCCAGAAGGCGCAGGACCAGCTCGGCGGGGCCCTCAGCCGCCTTCTCGTCACCATCGAGAAGTATCCTGAGCTGAAGGCCAACCAGAACTATCGCGACCTTCAGACGCAGCTGGAGGGCACCGAGAACCGGATCTCCGTCGAGAGGGGCCGATTCAACGACGTGACCCAGGCCTACAACACGCTGCGCCGGTCGTTCCCGACGGTCATCGTGGCGAGCTTCGCCGGCTTCAAGGACCGTCCCTACTTCAAGGCCGCAGAGGGCTCCGAAAAACCGCCGGCCGTGAAGTTCTGACGAGGGACAAGAGAAGAGAAGAATTCGGATTTTCTTAGAGTGAGAAAAGGCGGAGGCCAACGAGCGTTCGTTGCCGGAAAGCGCAGCGCTGCCCCTCTTACCTTCAAAGAAATCTTCCTCTTCCTCTTCATTTCCCTCTTTATTCCCGCCGCCGCGGCCGGGCCCGCCGTTCCTCCGGCGCCGACGCGCTTCGTGACGGACAAGGCGGGCGTGATCCCGCCCGACGTCGCCGCCCGGCTGGAGACGCGGCTTGCCGACTTCGAGAGGGAGACGTCGAACCAGTTCCTCGTGTACACCCAGGCAACGGTCCCGGACGGGACAACTCTCGAGGAATACACGGTCGCGTGCGCGCAGGCCTGGAAGGCGGGGCAAACGAGGAAGAACGGGATGATCCTTTTCGTCTTCCCGGGTTCGGCGCCGGGCACGCGCAGGGTGCGGCTCGAGGTCGGCTACGGCCTTGAAGCGGCGATGCCGGATGTGCTCGCGCACCGCATCATCGACGAGCAGGTGATCCCGCGCTTCCGCGCCGGCGACATCGGAGGCGGGCTGACGGCCGGCGTCACGGCTGCGATCGCGGCGACGAAGGGCGAGTACAAGGGGACCGGGCAGACGCGTGGCCAGCGTGGGGAACGGTCCCTGCCCTTTCCACTCGTCCTCGCGCTCCTCTTCCTCTTTCTCTTCGTGATCCTTCCGGCGCTCCGAGGCGCCCGCCGCGGGTATTCGTACATCGGCAGCGGCGGCTGGGGCTCGGGCGGCTTCGGTGGCTTCGGAGGATTCGGCGGATTCGGCGGAGGGGGAGGCGGGGGTGGCGGCGGCTTCTCCGGCGGCGGCGGATCCTTCGGCGGCGGCGGCGCGAGCGGGAGCTGGTGACGACATGGCGAGGGGCGGCAAGACGGCGGCGTTCTTCGACGGCCTCGATCGGCCGGCGATCGTCGAGGCGATCGTGCGGGCCGAGTCGAAGAGCTTCGGAGAGATCCGCGTGCATCTTCACCACCGGCCCGTCTCCGACGCGCTCGAAGAGGCGCAGGCCGCTTTCAAGAGGCTCGGCATGGCGAAGACCGTGTACGGCACCGGCTGCCTTCTCTTTCTCGCGCCCGAGTCCCGTGCCTTCGCGGTGATCGGGGGCGCGGGGATTCACGAGAAGGTGGGAGACGGTTTCTGGGCCGAAGCGCGGGACGCGGCGCAGGCCCTTTTTGCGCAGGGAAAGTTCACGGAGGGCATCGTCGCGGCCGTCGACAAGCTCGGCGACGCGCTCGCGCTGTTCTTTCCGAAGAGCGGCCCCGCGGACACGAACGAGCTTCCGGACGAGGTCAGCGAAGACTGAAGGCGCTTTGACAGGCGCGCAGGGGTCTGGTAAGTTTGTCGGCCGTTTTGTTCGGGAAATCGAGGTAAAGCATGTACGCAGTGATCCGGACCGGGGGCAAGCAGGTGCGCGTCGCCGAGGGCGACGTCGTGCGCGTCGAGCGCCTCACGAAAGAGACCCTGAAGAAGGGGGCGGAGGTGTCGCTCCCCGAGGTCCTCGCCATCGGCAAGAACGACGGCCTGCAACTCGGCTCCCCGCTCGTTTCGGGCGCTTCGGTGACGGGCGTCGTCGTGCGCGAGACGCGCGGGCCGAGGCTCATCGTCTACAAGAAAAAGCGCCGGAAGGGTTTCCAGCGCACCCACGGACATCGCCAGGATCTCGTCGAGATCCGCATCGCGTCCATCGTCGGATAGGTTCTCTCCTTCTCGGGCTTCGAGGGATATCACTCATGGCACACAAAAAAGGTCAGGGCTCGTCCCGCAACGGGCGCGACAGCAACAGCCAGCGCCTCGGCGTGAAGCGCTTCGCGGGCCAGCTCGTCTCGGGCGGTTCGATCCTCGTGCGGCAGCGCGGCACCCCGCTGAAGCCCGGTGTGAACGTCGGCCGCTCCAAAGACGACTCGCTCTTCGCGAAAGTGGACGGAATCGTGAACTTTCACGACAAGGGGCGCCTGGGCCGCTTCGTGTCGATCACGCCCATGGCGGAAGAGACCGCTTAGTCGCCACTCTTCCCTTCCAAGCACGAAGGCGCGTGAGCGCCTTCGAAAATCCTCTCAAGCATGTTCATAGACGAAGCCGTCATCCACGTCGCCGGAGGCGACGGTGGCAATGGCTGTGTCGCCTTTCGGCGCGAGAAGTTCGTGCCTCGGGGCGGGCCCTCAGGCGGAGACGGCGGGGACGGCGGGAGCGTGACGCTCGTCGCCGACCGCGGTCTGAACACGCTGTACCCATTTCGGTTCACGAGGCGCTTCGCCGCGGGTCGCGGCGGCCACGGCAAGGGGGACAACCGCCACGGGAGGAACGGGGCGTCGCTTCCCGTCTCGGTGCCCGTCGGAACCCTCGTGAGGGACCGTGAGACCTCGGAGATCGTCGGCGACCTCGTCGAGGAGGGGCAAACGCTCCTCGTGGCGGCCGGCGGCAAGGGCGGGAGGGGAAACGCGCGGTTCGCGACGTCGACGAATCGGGCGCCGCGACGCGCGGATCCCGGCACGAAGGGCGAGCAGCGCGACCTCGCTCTCGAGCTCAAGCTCCTCGCGGACGTAGCTCTCGTGGGCCTGCCGAACGCGGGCAAGTCGACCCTCATCTCGGCGATTTCCGCCGCCCGCCCGAAGATCGCCGACTATCCCTTCACGACGCTCGTGCCGAACCTCGGGGTCGTGTCCTGGGAGCGCTTCCGCACGTTCGTCGCGGCGGACGTGCCGGGGCTCATCGAAGGGGCGCACGAAGGGCACGGCCTCGGGATCCGCTTCCTGAAGCACGTCGAAAGATCGCGTCTCCTCGTCCACCTCGTGGACGCTGCGGCGCTCGGAGAGGCCGACCCGGATGCCGAGGCCGAGAAGGCCGTCGCGACGATCGAGCACGAGCTCGAGTCCTTCCAGCCGGAGCTCGCCCGACGCGAGCGCGTCCTCGTGGCCACGAAGGACGACGCGGCCTCTGCCGCCCAGGTCTCGGCCGTCGCCGCGGCGGCCTCGCGCCGCGGCCTCGCGTTTTTCGCGATCTCGGCCGTCGCGCGCCACGGCCTCGGCCCGCTCGTCTCGCATCTTGGGGCGCGGCTCGACGCGCTCGCCGCGGCGGACGCCTTGCAGTGGAGGGAGGTCGAGCCCTGACCATGCGCATCGGCGTCTATGGCGGTTCCTTCGACCCGGTGCACTTCGGGCACCTCGTCCCGGTCGAGGAGGCGCGTCGCAATCTCGCGCTGGACGAGATCCTCTTCGTGCCGGCTTTCCAGCCGCCGCACAAGCCCTCCGGTCCGTCCGCTCCCTCCCATCACCGCTTCGCGATGCTCGCCCTCGCCTTCGAGGCGTATCCGGCCTTTCGGCTGAGCGATTTCGAGGTGGCGCGGGGCGGTACGACGTATACGATCGAGACCCTCCGGCACCTGCGCGCGGCGCGCGTGGATGCGGAATTCCTGCTCGTCCTCGGGTCCGACTCGCTCGCCGGGATCACCGCCTGGCGGTCGTGGCAGGACCTTCTCGACGAGTTTCACGTCGCGGTCGTCGAGAGGGAAGGTTTCCCGCCGGCAGCCCTTGAGTGCGAGCTGCCCCCGGCGATCTCCGGCCGGTTCGGGAAAACCATTTTCTTCGCCGGCAACACACCGGTTACAATTTCATCCACGTGGTTAAGGCGCGCCATCCCCGCGGGCGAGGACCTCAGCGGAAGCCTCCCGGCGAGCGTCGGCGCGTATCTCCGAAAACACGCTCTGTACCGCCTCCCGTGAAGCACCCGGTTCCCCAGGTGGGGCCAATCGACGACCTCATCGAGGCGACGCTGCAACGCGCCGGAGCGCGCGCGGCCGGGTTCGCGCCGGAGAAGCCTCGCGCCACCGCCGATCCGGCGCTCGACGAACGCCTCACGGCGCAGCTCAAGAAAGGCGTCGCCGCTCTTCTCGACAAGAAGGCCGAGAAGCTCGTCGTCCTGAACCTCCAGGGCCTGACGACGATGTCCGACTATTTCGTCCTGGCCACCGCGGGCAGCGACCGGCAGGCGCAGGCGCTTGCGGACGCAGTCGAGATGGCCCTCAAGGCGGAGGGCCGCCGGCCGCTCTCCATCGAGGGCTACCAGTCGGCGGCCTGGATCCTCCTCGATTACGGCGACGTCGTGTTTCACGTCTTCCACCATGAGGCGCGCCGCTTCTACGGCCTCGAGAGACTCTGGGGGGACGCTCCGGACGCCACGGCGGCGTTCCGCTAGGCGTGGCGGGGCGCGCCGCGTCCTCCGTCCTCTTCGCGACCCGCCATCGCGGCCTCAGGGAGCAGCTTCGGCGCCTCGCGCGCGCCGCGGACTCGGCGAACACCGTCCTGCTCCTCGGAGCGCCCGGGACAGGCAAGGACCGGCTCGCGCGCCTTCTCCACGAGCGCTCGTCCCGCGCGCGGGCGCCGTTCGTGCGCGTGGACCTCGCGGCCGTGGCGGACGACCTCTTCGAGAGCGAGCTCTTCGGTCACGAGCGCGGGGCGTTCACGGGCGCCGTAGCGGGAAAGCCGGGCCTTCTCGAGGGGGCGGACGAAGGGACGCTCTATCTCGACCGGGTCGACGCGCTTTCCCTTCGCGCCCAGGGCAAGCTCCTCCGCGTCGTCGAGGAGCGTCTCGTGCGGCGCGTTGGGGGGATGCGCCTGCAGCCGCTCAAGGCGCGCCTGGTGGCCTCGGCCGGGCCGGACCTGCCCCGACGGGCGCGCACCGGGACGTTTCGGGAGGACCTCTTCTACCGGCTCGCGGTCGTCACGGTGAGCCTCCCGACTCTTGCGGAACGCCGCGAGGACCTTCTTCCGGCAGCCCGCGCGCTCGCGAGGGACGGCGGCGGGCCCTCGGCGTTCACGGCGGCCGCCCGGCGCGTGCTGCTCTCTCACGCCTGGCGCGGGAATTTTCGCGAGCTCGAGAACGTCGTCCGCCGGGCCGCGAACGATGCGGCCGCCGCGGGTGCGACCGTGATCGATGCCCGGCACGTGAAGCTCACGGGCCCGTCGGATCCCGAAGCTCTCCTCCACGCCGCGGCCCAGGCGCGCTGGACCCTGAGGCAGCTCTCGGACGCCTACATCGCCCTCGTCCTGGACGAGGCGGGCGGAAACGTGACCGAAGCGGCGCGCCGCCTCGGGGTTGCCAGGAAAACCCTCTACGCGAGGCGGGATCGAAAGACGATTCCTTAGGCCTTGCATCAAGGCGGTACGTGATATCCTCCCGCATTCTCGTAAGGTCCGGGTGCTCCTGAAAGCAGGTAAACCGGGCGATCGCAACGCTTTGCGATGTCGCGTATTCCAAGTGATCTCGAGGGAGACGACCAGCATGGCACCCAAAACAGCCGCAATTGCCGCCAAGCCCCTGAAAAAGGAGGCCGGCGAAAAAGTGAGAAAGCGCCTCGTTGCCCGGCGCGACGAGCTGCTCCAGGACCTCGCGAAAAACCGCGAGGTTTCCGAAGAAACGGTCGACGAATCGGCTCAGGACATGGCCGACCGCGCGACGTCCGCCTACACGAAGGAATTCGCGTACTCGCTCTCCGAAAGCGACCGCAAGGTCCTTCTGCTCATCGAAGAGGCGCTCTCGCGCCTCGACGCGGGAACGTACGGAACCTGCATCCACTGCTCCCAGCCCGTTCAGGAGAAGCGCATCGAGGCGGTTCCCTGGGCGCGCCACTGCCTCGACTGCCAGGAGCTTCAGGACAAGGGATTGCTCTAGAGTCGACCGGTTAGGATGGAGCGCGTGAAGCGCTCCGATCCGTTCGCGCCCCTCGCCCCGCTTCTCGCCGCTGCCCGCACGCCCCCCCTCCATCCGCTCCTCTTCCTGACCGGAGACGACGACTGGATCGTGGCCGAGGGCGCGCGCCGCGTCGCGGCGGCGTTCCGCGAGGCCTTCCGCGAGGGAGAGGTCACGTCGTACGAGGCGACGGGAGAGGGCGTGAAGGAAGCCGTTGCCGACGCGGCGACGATCGCGCTGTTCGCGACGAACCGGCTCGTGATCCTGGAGGCCACCGAGCTGTTCCGCGGCAAGGGTCTCACGGCGGAAGAGCTGGACGCGCTCCTCGACGAGGCCGAGGAGGCGGGCGACGACGCACGCCTCCTGGCGCGGCTCGCACGCAAGGCCTCCGCCCTCGCCGTGGCGGCCGGCGTCACGGTAGGTGACGACCCCGACGAGGCCGCGCGCAGGATCGCCGGACGCGTGAAGCGCGCGGACCGTGCCGCAGCGCTCGCCGCGCTCCTCGCGAGCGTCCCCGCGTCCGAGGAAGGGGCCGAGACGGCGCTCGACGTGCTCCTCGATTTCGCGCGGCGGGCCGGGGCGTCCGACAATGTCCTTCTCGTCCATGCGATCTCGCCCGACGTGAAGCACCGCGCGACCCAGGGCCTGAGGCGCGCCGCACGCGCCGCGGACCTGTCCGTGCCGGACGAGGCGGCGCGCCGCGATCGCCTCGCGGCGCTCGGCCTCGAGCGCGCGCTCGAGCGCAAGATGCTCGTGGAGCCGGAGGTGTTCGACCTCCTTTCGGGCCGCGGCCGCCTCTTCGCGCGGCCGTTTCTCTCGGATCTCGACCGCCTCATCGACGCCGCGGCGGGTCCGCGCGTGACGGGTGAAGAGGCCGCGCGGCAGATCGCCGACGAGAGCAAGGAATACGGCTCGGACTTCGTCGAGGCCGTCGCCGGGCGCGACCTTTTCCATGCGCTGCGCCTTCTCTCGAAGCTCCTCTCCGGGGCCGCCTTCACGGCATTCCGACCCTGGGGAGAGAAGGAGGACGCGTCGGCCGGCAAGAAGGGGCCGCGCGGTGAGGCCGCGTTCTTCCCGCTCCTGGGCCTTCTCGCGGCCGAGCTCCGCCGGATGCTCACCCTTCGCGCCGCCCTGGAAGAGCGGGCGGTCCCCTCGGCGGCGGGCAGGCGTACGGATTATCGCGGGTTCGTGGATCGGGTCCTGCCCGCGCTCAAGGCGCCGCGAGAGGGCCTACCGCCCTTCTCCCTCGAGGCTCATCCGTTCGTTCTCCACAAAGCCTATCTCGCGGCCCTCGGCTGGACGACCGAGGACCTCAGACTCGCGTTGATGGGGCTGGAAGCGATCGACCGCGGCGTGAAGAGCGGCGCCGGAACGGGCCCCGAGCTCCTCGAGGCCTGGCTCCTGTCCCGCTTTCCGGCTGCGCCCGTGCACGTCGCGCGCGAAAGGGCGGGCTGAGTCCGTGACCGGGCCGTCCGACCAGCGGCGCGTGCCCTTCGACCGGCGCGACCGCATCTTCATCGTCCTCTGCCTGCTCACGATCCTCGTCGGGGCTGCGGTCTTTCACGCGGGATTCTCGCGGGCGTTCCCCGAGGCGTCGATCGACTTCAAGGTGACGCGCGAGGAAGCCGTGCGCCGCGGCGCCGAGGCGCTGGGCGCTCGGGGATTTTCGCTCGACGGCGCGCGTCCCCTCGTGATCTTCGACGGCGACGACGAGGCGAAGGTCTACCTCGAGAGGACGCTCGGTCTCGCAAAGGCGAACCCGATCTTCGCGACGACGGTGCCGGTGTGGCGCTGGTCCGTGCGGTGGGTGCGGCCGCTCGAAAAGCTCGAGTACCGGGCGGCGGTCGCTCCGGACGGGCGGCTTCTCGCGGTCCGCCGGATCCTTCCGGAAAAGGCCGAGGCGAAGGACGCGGGCGAGGCGGCCGCGCGCGCCCTCGCGGAGGCGGAGCTCCGGACCTTCCGCGGCCTCGATCCCTCGGCCTTGCGGTTCATCGAGACGACGGTAGAGAAGCGCCCGGCGCGCGTCGATCGGACGTTCGTGTGGGAGTCGAATGCGATCCGCTTCGGGGACGCCGCGCTCCGCTACCTCGTCGAAGTGCAGGGCGACCGCGTCGGACGCTCGTCGCTTCACTTCGAGGTTCCCGAGAAGTGGCGCCGCGACTACGAGACGCTCCGCTCGAAGAACCTCGCGGCGGGCACGGTGGCGACGCTCGGGCTTCTCCTCACGGTGCTCGCCGTGCTGGTCGTCTTTCTCGAACGGGTTCGGCGGAAGGACGTCAAGTGGAAGTGGGCCCTCTCCTTCGCGGGCACGGGTGCCGTCCTGCAGCTTTTCGCTTCGCTCAACGAGATGCCGATTCGCCTCTTCGACTACGACACGGCGGACGGCTGGACGGGCTTCGTGGCGAAATCAGTGGCGGGTGACGTGGGCGGCGCGATCGCCCTCGGCGTCGTTCTTCTTCTCCTCGTGGCCGCCGGTGAGCCGCTCTATCGCGAGCGCTATCCCGACAAGCCCGCGCTCGGTCGCCTCCTCTCCCGCCGCGGCATCGCCTCGAAGCGATTCTTCCGCGGGCTCCTCCTCGGATACGCGATGACGGCCTTTTTCTTCGCGTACCAGATCGTCTTCTACCTCGTCGCCGCGCGGTTCGGCGCGTGGGCTCCCGCCGACGTGCCGTACTCGAACCTTCTCGGCACGTGGTTCCCCTGGGCCGGCGTTCTCCTGATGGGCTTTCTCCCCGCGACGACCGAGGAGTTCTCGTCCCGCATGTTCTCGATTCCCTTTGCCGAGAGGTTCCTGCCGCGCTGGGCCGCCGTCGTGGTCCCGGCGCTGATCTGGGGCTTTGCGCACAGCACGTATCCGAACCAGCCCTTCTACATTCGGGGCCTCGAGGTGGGTTTCGCGGGGATCCTGATCGGCGCCGTGATGCTGAAGGCGGACATCTTTCCGCTCCTCGTGTGGCATTTCACGGTGGATGCCGTCTACACGGCGCTCCTTCTCCTGCGCTCGTCGAACCCCTATTTCGTCGTCTCCGGCGCCGCGGCGTCGCTCGTTCTGCTCCTTCCGCTCGCGGCATCGCTTCTCCTCTATCTCCGGCACGGCGGCTTCACGCCCGAGGAGGACCTCACGAACGCGGCGACGGGGTCGGCGCCGGCGCCGCCGCACCTCGAGGAGCCTGTCCCGTCCGCCTGCGCCCCGCCGCGCGCGATCTCTCCTGCGCGCGTCGCCGCCGCGCTCGCCCTCGCGCTCGCGGCGTTCGGAGCGGCGCGCTGGTTCATGCCGCGTGCGGGCCCCTGGGAGGGAATGCGCGTGACCGTGGACAGAACCCGCGCCAAGGCGGCCGCCGACGCCTACCTGAAGGCGGCGGGAGACGATCCCGCTGGCTACCTTTCGGTCGCGACGACGGCGACGGCCTTCCCCGCGCTCGAGGACCCTGCCGAGACCGGCCAGGACCTCCTGCCGTACAGCGAATCCGCGCTGGCCGAGCGCTGGCTCCTCGAGCGAGGCGGCATGCGGGTCCTCACGCACTGGGCGACGGAAGTGCTTCCCGGGCCGGTCTGGAACGTGCGGTACGTGCGCGCCCTCGACGAGCACGGCGCGACCGTCGCCGTGAACGCGCGAACCGGCCGAATCGCCGGCTTTCGCAGGACTTTTCCCGAAGCCGAGCCTGGCGGAAGCCCCGACGAAAGTGTCGCGCGGTCGAAAGCGGCCTCCGTCTTCGCGTCGTTCGGCCTGGACCCGGCCGCCTGGGACGTCGTCTCGTCGAAGAGCGAGGCGCGCAAGGCTCGGCGGGATACGCACGTCGTCTCCGAGTCGAAGCTCGAGAGGGCCGGGGAAGCAACCCGGCGCGCCGTGTCGAGCCTCGCGGGCGACGTGCCCTCGCTCTTCGCGACGGCTTTGAAGCTGCCGGAGGAATGGGTGCGCGCCCGGGAGAAATCGACCGCCGCGACCTACGTCGCGATTTCGTGGAAGATCCTGGCCTGGGGAACGCTCGTCGGCCTCCTCGTCGTGGAGCTCGTGCGGCTCGTTCGCGCCGGGGCGATCCCGTGGCGCCGCTCGCTTCGACTCGCGGCCCTTCTCGCGTTGCCGGCGATCGTCGCGCGCCTCGTCTCCCTTCCGCTCGTCCTCGCGCGCTACGACTCGCAATTCTCGATGGCCGTCTTCGGCGTCGTGGCGGGAGTGGGATTGCTCGTGGGGATCCTGGCCTCCTTCGGGGCCGCGCTTCTCGCGGTCGCCCTGGTCCTCGCCGTGAAGAGAGATGCGGCAGCGGCGTTCCGGCGAGGCGGGGCGGACGGCCCGCGGGCTCTCGCCGCCGGCGCGGGCGCGGCCGCGCTGGTTCTTTCGATTCGTGCGGTCGCCCGCGGGCTCGAAGCTTCGTTTCCGCTCGAGGCGGGCGTCGAGGGATTTCCGTTTCCGACGGGAGTCGAGACGGTTCTTCCGGCGGCGGCCGCCATCGGCTCTCTTCTTCTCCGCATGCTGGTGTTCGGAGCCGGCGCCGCATTTCTCGCGCTTCTCCTCCGCGACGTCCTGAAGCAGCCCGTCCTTCGCATCGCGCTCTTCGTGGCGGCGATCGGAGTCTTCGCGCCCTTCGGCGCCCGGACGTTCGGCGAGCTCTTCGTGCCGGTCTTCGCCGGCGCTCTGATCGGCCTCGCGTTCCTCGCGGCCATTGCCGTCTTCCTGAGGGACGACCCGCGCGCGTACGTCCTCGCGGCGGCGTTTCTCGGGGCGGCGGGCGCCGGCGCCGACCTCGCCTCGAGCGGCATCGCGCCGTGGGTCTGGAACGGCGTCGCCGTTTTCGCGTTCGTCGCGTTCCTCGTCGTCCGCTTCGGCCTCGACCGTCCGCGCCCCGCGCCTCTTCTCGCCTAGCTTCGCGGCCGCGTATCCTCAAGTATGGCCAAAAGGGTGCTAGACGGGCGGGACGCGGTGAGATTCCTTTCGGCCGCTCTGCTCATCTCCGCTCCAGCGGCCCTCGTTGCCATGAGCGCGGACGGTGCCACCCAGTCCGTCAACCCGGGAAGCGCGTGGTGCGGCGTCGTCAACGCCGCCGCTCCGGGCGACACGATCGTCTTCGCGGCCGGGATCTATACGGGGACGTGCTCGATCACGGCTTCGGGTTCTCTGGCGGCTCCGATCACGTTGCGCTCGCAAACCGCCTCTGCCGCCGATCGCGCGGTCCTGGCCTATCCCGGCACGAGCAGCAACATCATCGACGTCTACGGCTCCTACCTCGTGTTCCGCTGGCTGACCTTTGGCCCGACGGCGCCCGGCGCCGGCGTGAATCCTCTCAAGCTGCGGAGCAGCGTCCAGGGAATCGTTGTCGATCAGAACGTCTTCCAGGGCACCGACATCGCCGTCGCGGCGAACTCCAGCGGCAGCACCTATCGAAGCATCTCGATCACGAATAACGTCCTGACGAACATGCAGTCGACCGGCCTCTACTTCGGCTGTCACGACGGCACGTCCTGCCACGCCCTGGACATCCTCATCCAGGGAAACCTCATCGACACGGTGCAGCCGGGCGACGGCGTGGGTTACGGCCTGGAGATCAAGCTGAACTCCTGGGCCACGATCCTCGAGAACACGGTCTACGACCCGCAGGGTCCGGGCATCGAGGTCTACGGCTCGAGTCGAGGCGATCCTCCGAGCGTCGTCGAGCGCAACTACGTCGAAGGATCCCGGAACGACGCCGGCATCAACGTGGGCGGGGGCCCCGCGATCGTGCGCAACAACATCGTCGTGGGCAACGCGTACAACGGAATCTGGGCCCAGGATTACGCCGGTCGCGGTCTTCAGCAGAACGTCTGGATCGTCGAGAACACGGCCCTCGCGAACCAGACCGGGGGAATCAAAGTCAGCAACTGGCAGGCGGGCGCGGGCAACATCCTCGCGTTCAACGCCGTAGCGCCGCTCCTCGGCACGCCGGCGCTGACGCCGGCGTCGCCGATCGCCGACACGCTGCTGGGAAACGTGGCCTGCGTCCCGGCGGCGAGCTGCTTCGTGCAGCCCGTCTCGGCGCCCTATGACCTCTGGCCTCTCTCGGGCGGCCCGCTGATCGGAGCGGCCGCGAGCGGAATGGAGCCCTGGCGCGTCGGCAACGATTTCATGTGCGCGCCGCGGGGAATCGCGGCCGATACAGGGGCGATGCAAAGAACCTCTGCCGGCAATGGGCCCCCGCTCGGTGGCGGCAGCGCCCGGCCCGCCTGCAGCTCGGGCGGCACGCTCCTCCACACCCTCACTCCGTGCCGCGCCGTGGACACGCGCAACGCACCCGGCGCGTGGGGCGGTCCTGCACTCCTCGCGGGCGCGGAGCGCAGCTTCGTCCTCGCGAGCCGGTGCGGGATCCCGCCGACCGCTCGCGCCGTGACGGCGAACGTGACCGTGGCAACGCCGACCGCGGCCGGCTTCCTGAGCCTGCGTCCGGGAGGCACGGCCCCGCTTCTGGTCTCGACGATCAATTACGCGCCCGGCCAGACCCGCGCGAACAACGCGGTGCTTCTGCTGGGCGCGGCGGGTGACGTGATGGTGGTCTGCGGCCAGGCCTCCGGCACGACGCAGTTCATCCTGGACGTTACCGGCTACTTCCAGTAGCTCGCAACGCGCTCGTGAGATGGCCGCGATCACCGCAAGATCGCTCCGGCGAATACCGCAGACGGAACGCCTAGCGCCCCCCGACCCTCCGCCACTCCCATTCGGCGAGGCGTTCGCGGGCGCCGAGACCGATGGCTCGGTGGAGGTCGATGAGGAGCCGGGAGGCCTCGGCGTCGCGGAAGGGCGGCGGACCGAGCCGCGTGAGGACCGCCTCGGGATGCTCCGGAGGCGCGAACGACGAGCGGAGCGCGGCGACGGGCTCGCCGGGGCGGTAGAACAGCTCGGGCCTCTCGAGGATGTGCCGCGGCAGCGGCTCGGGCGGCTCGGCCTCGCCGGGAGCGGGGGCATCCGCCGCGCGGGCGCCGGTCTTGCGATCGGGCCGAGTCCGCGCGCGCTGCAGTCCTTGGAGAAGCTCTTCCCGCGGGACACCGCGCAGGAGGAATACGAGGAACGGGTCGTCCTGCAGGCGGTCGCCGAGCAGCACCGCGAGAGCGCCGACGTGAGCGCACGGCTCCGGGCCCTCGGCGCACGAGCACCTCGAGACGAGGTCGTCGGCGTCCGGCGGCAGGAGCGAGCGGCCTGTTCCCTGGAAGGCGCTCTCCACGTCTTCGGGAAGCCGACCCGCGAGAAGGTCGGCAGCGTAGCGGGCCCGCGCCGCCATCGCCTTGAGAACGCGGCGCCTCACCGCGGGCTCGAGCGGGCGCAGGGAAAACGACGTCTCCTGGAGGTGTCCGCCCGCAGCCCGAACGTCCGCCCGCGCCCCGGTCCGTCCGATCTCGAGCGAGGTCACCGCACCCGTGAGCGCAGCCGCGCGCCCCTCCGTGAGGGCGTCCTCCCAGCCGAGCGACGCGAGCCGCGTGAGGAAGCGATACGCCCATCCGCTGTCGGGCGAGGTCGCGCGGGGGAGGAGGGCCTTCTTGCGGCGCGGCATCAGTGCCCTCCGTCCGTCTCGATGGCGCTCGTGTCGAGCGCGACGAGCTCCGTGAGCTGCTCGTCCGAGAGCGTCGCGATCCACTGCTCGCCCGCGCCGACGATCGAGCGGGCGAGCGCCTTTTTCTCCTCGATCATCCGGTCGATGCGCTCTTCGAGCGTTCCCTTGCAGACGAATTTGTGGACCTGGACGTGCTCGGTCTGCCCGATGCGGAAGGCGCGGTCGGTCGCCTGCTCCTCGACCGCGGGATTCCACCAGCGGTCCACGTGGAAGACGTGAGACGCCCGGGTCAGGTTCAGGCCGGTGCCCCCCGCGCGCAGCGACAGCACGAAGAACGGAGGCGGATCGTCGTCCTCCTGGAAGCGCCGCACCATCTCCGTCCGCGTGTGCCGCGGGACCGCGCCGTGCAGGAAGAGCACCTCGCAGCCGAAGCGCTCCTTCAGCTCGGCGACGAGGAGATGCCCCATCTCGGCGAACTGTGTGAAGAGCAGCGCGGGACTCTTCTCGGCGAGCGTCTCCTCGCACATCTCGAGGAGGCGTGCGATCTTCGCCGAGCGGCCGTCGCGCCGGCCGTCCCCGAGGAAGAGCGCCGGGTGATCGCAGATCTGCTTGAGGCGCAGGAGGAGGAGGAGGATCTTCGCCTTGCGGCTCCTCCGGTTCGCCCGCCCGATGCCCGAAAGGAGCGATCGGGTCGTCGCGCGGTAGAGCGCGGCCTGCTCGCGCGTGAGGCCGACGAGCTCCTTGGTTTCGATCTTCTCCGGGAGGTCGGGGACGACGCCCGGGTCGGTCTTGGCGCGGCGCAGGAGAAAAGGACCCGTCACGTGGCGCAGGCGCGCGGAAGCGACGGGGTCGTTGTGCCGCTCGATCGGGAGCGCGAAGTTGCGCCGGAAGGCCTCGTCGCTGCCGAGGAGGCCGGGATTGAGGAAATCGAAGATGGACTTCAGCTCGGCGAGGCGGTTCTCGACGGGCGTGCCGGTGAGGGCCGCGCGCCGGTGCGCGCGGAGGGATCGTGCGGCGCGCGACTGCGCGGCCGACGGGTTCTTGACGTTCTGCGCCTCGTCGAGCGCGAGGTATTCCCACGTGACGCCCGACAGGAGGGCGCGGTCCCGGTGCACGAGGGCGTACGTCGTGACGAGAAGATCCACCTCCTCGAGGAGCCGCGAGAACGCCTCTCCGCTCGCGCGCCCCGCGCCGTGATGCACGACGACGCGAAGCTGCGGGGCGAAGCGCTCGGCCTCGCGGACCCAGTTCTCGGCGACGGACGTCGGGCAGACGAGGAGGGACGGGCCGATGCGCTCTCCGGCGTCCCGCGCGGCGAGAAGCGCGGCGAGGAACTGGATCGTCTTGCCGAGCCCCATGTCGTCGGCGAGACAGGCGCCGAGGCCGCGGGCGAGCAGGAAACGCAGCCATCCGACGCCGCGCATCTGATAGGGGCGCAGGGTGCCCGTCAGGCCGCGCGGCGGGGCGAAGCCGGCGATCTCGCGCCGCGCGGTCTCCGGATCGAGGAGGCGCCCGACCCACCCCTCGCCTCCCACGGCGTCGACGAGGACGTCCTCCTGCTCGCCGTCGAGCCCGCCCGCGAGGCGGAGCAGCTCGCCGAGCGTCGTGCGGCCGCCGGGCCTGCGGTCGAGGAGGCGCCTCGCCTTCTCGAGATTCTCCTTGTCGAGGAGAACCCACTCCCCCCGGATCTCGACGAGGGGGATCTGCCGGACGGCCAGCTCCTCGAACTCCTGGGGCGAGAGGAGCGCGTCGCCGACGGCCACGCGCCAATCGAAGTCGACGAGGGCGTCGAGGCCGAAACGCACGACGGATGCGTCGGCTTCGCCCGCTCCCGGTGCGCGCGCCACGAGCTTGAGCGCGACGCGCGCGAGGCTGCCGCCGCCGGGCAGGCGAACGGCGATGCCGGCCTCTCCGAGAAGGGGGGCCTCGTCAGACAGGAAGCGCCACGCTTCGTCCGGCGACAGGATGACGCCCGTCGGATGCCGCTCCTCGAGGCTCCGTGCGACGGGGCGCGAGAGCGCAGCGGCCGTTCCGAGCCGCGCGAGAAGAGTGTCCTGTGGGTTCGTGAAGAGGCGGCCGCGCCGCCGCAGCGACCCCTCCGTCGTGGCCCAGATCTCCTCGGCCGGGAGCGAGACCTCCGGGCTTTCTCCGGACTCCAGGACGTACGCAAGCGAAAACGGGCCGCCGGCCTCGGAGGGCGGCACGACCAGGATTCCGAGGCGCAGCAGGCTCTCGGGC
Organism: Thermoanaerobaculia bacterium; assembly: GCA_963821225.1. GTDB lineage: Bacteria > Acidobacteriota > Thermoanaerobaculia > UBA5066 > UBA5066 > Fen-183. The sequence continues at coordinate 257,109 of CAWGCY010000007.1, read as the reverse complement.
AGGGGATCCAGGAGCGGGAGGCTCCACTCGGTCAGGTGCGCCAGGACGGAGGGGTCGAGCGCGCGGGTCGGAGGAGCGGCGAGCGCGGCGATGACCTCGGCCTCCGGACTGTCGCCCGCGCGGCGCCGCTCCGCCGGAAGGACGTCTCTCAGGACGTCGCGCGCCGCCGCGTCCACGGCCTCGTTGAGAAACGCGACGAGCAGTCCGCGCGCGGGCGGGAGCGCGCCGTCGGGTCCCAGGCGCACGCCCTGCGGCAGGATCGCGCGCGACACCGGCGGCATCGCTTCGGCGAGGCGCCTGAGACGCTCCCTCTCGTGGGGATCGTCGAGGACGGGCCGCCAGCAGGGTCGCGTCCCGTCGGTGCCCGGCGCGATGCGGCGCCGGAGGAGAAGGTCGAACACCCAGCGCGCCACCTCCGCCCAGTAATCGAGATCGTCGCCCGCCGAGACGGGGAGAGGCCGTGCGCGGAGCGCCGCCGGGAGCGCGAGCAGCGTCTCGAGCGCGGCCGCCACGGGCAGCACGAAAGCGGGAACCTCGTAGGTCCGGAGCACGGCCGAGAAAGGCGGCGCATAGTCGGCGGGCTCCCGAAGCGCCGGCGCGGACGGAACGGGACGCCCGTGAACCGCGGGGACGACGAGCGCGAGCACCGCTGTCTCCGTGCGTAGGGAGACCGGGGAGACGAGCCCCTCGGCGCTCAGAGCCTCCAGCAGCTCGCGCGGCTCGAGGGTACGCGGGTGCCGGTCCCGTCCGTCGTGCGGCGCGAAGAGTCCCTCCGCCCACAGAGCGAATCCGGACGGGCGCGGAGCACCGTGGAGGACGATCAAGCCCTCCATTGTCGGCTATCCTCGGCCTCGGATGAAAGCCCCGAAGGCGCACGAGCTTTTTCGCCGGATGTCGAGCGCGGAGGTGGCCTCGATCGTCACGGCCGCGTGCGAAGACGACGAGCTGCCCGAGAAGATCGCCGGCGGCGTCATCACCTACCAGCAGATTCCTCTGAGGCGGTTTTCGAAGCTCCCCGAGGAGACGCGGCTGGCGTACGTGAGGCGCACGCTGCGCGACCGGCGCGCCTCCGACCTCGGCCTTTACGTCCTCTCCGCCGCCCTCACGCGCCGGCAGGCGGCGCTCATCTCGTCTTTCCTGGAAGCGCTGAAGCTTCCCCACGAGGGGCCCAGCCTGACGGCGGACGGCGCGATCCCGGCGCCTTCCGCGAAGGCGCTTCGCCGCGCAGTGGACGCGCTCCTCGACGTTCACGAGGCGCGCGACGTCGCGCTGTATCTCCACGCGTTCGCGTCCCAGCCGGACGTGGACTGGCCCGTCCTCGAGACCCTCCTCGAATCGGACGCCCGCCTCGCGTTCGAAGACCGCTCGGCGAGCTAGGTTGCGTCAGGGCGAGTCTGGCCCAGCGCGGGGTTGGACGACGCGATGCTACGTGAGGGATATCGGTGCTCCAACGCGGGCCAGACGGGGAACCGCCGAGGCGAGGTGCGAGAGAGCCGAATGCTTACCCGAGAGCTTGAGGCGCCTGCCATGGTGAGGGATGAACCTGACGCCGGGGGAAGAAAAGAGACCGCCGAGGTTGACGGTGATGCTCTCAAGCTCACGATACTCGAACCGCGTGCGCGGATCCGCCATCGCGAGAATCGTATCGAGAGGCCGGGCCTGAATCTGTTGGGAGGCGTTTCTGGCGCTTTGCGCTCGTACGGCTGCCTCGATGACGCCGAACGCTCGTGCGTCGGGGTTGTCGGCCGTCCTGGCCAGAAAGACTTGCCGGGTCGTGAAGACGAGATCGCCGGTGACTTCGTCGAGACTGAGCCGCGGAACCACCAAGAGAACGCTTTCCTCGCTCACCGACACCCCCTTTCGAGAGTCGGGTGCGAACCGGCTGCCCGACAATACCGAGTTCGGGGGCGAGCGCAAGCGAGACCATTCGGCGAGCGAGGGCGCGACGCCTCCGGCTGTGATTCGGTAGACGAGACTTTCCCGGCCATTGCCGTCGAGCCTCCATCCCACGCGAACGGCGGCGTCTCGCGATGGGTTGACGTCGGGATGGAGACGTTTGGCCAGTCGTTTGAACCGCTGTCGAACGACTGGGTCGGATGCACCTGCCGGAAGCCTGAGAACGCCGTAGTAGTCTTTTCTGGCGAGCTCGAGCACGATCTCCTCGTCTGAATGGCTGGCACTCACCCGCCCTTGGGCGGAGACTCCGCCACGGCGAGCACGATCTCTCCCTTGACCGCGGGCCGAGCCGCGAGGACCCGCGCGACTTCCGAGGCCCGTCCGCGCAGGACCTCCTCGTGGAGCTTCGTCAGCTCGCGCCCGAGGACGACGGGCGGGTCTCCCCAGGCCTTCGCGAGAGCCTCGAGGGAATCGGCGATCCGGAAGGGCGACTCGAAGAGCACCGTCGTCCCGTTTCGCGAGGCGTGCGCGGCGTACCAGCGGTCGCGCTCGCCGCGGCGCGGGGGCGGAAAACCGAGGAACGTGAACGGGACGGCGGGAAAGCCCGAGATCGAGAGGATCGCGAGAACTGCGGACGGTCCCGGAATCGCTTCGACCCGGTGTCCGGCTTGGCCGGCCGCCGCGACGAGCTTCTCGCCGGGGTCGGAGACGAGCGGCGTGCCGGCGTCGGAGACGAGAGCCAGCGTCTCGCCGCGGGCGAGCCGCTCCAGTGCCTCGTCGACGCGGCGGTGCTCGTTGTGACCGTGGCAGGAAACGCGTGGCGTCGTGAGGCCGTAGCGCGCGAAGAGGTTTCCCGTTCGGCGGGTGTCCTCGCAGTACACGACGGCCGCCGAGGACAGCGCCTCGAGCGCCCGCGGGGAGAGGTCGTCGAGGTTCCCGATCGGCGTGGCGACGACGACGAGACGGCCCATCGCGGCATTCTCTCGCGTCCTGTTGCTCTTGGCCCCTGCTACGATCGAGGGCGTGTTTCGCGGGTTGCTCGTCCCGCTCGTTTTCGCGGGCGTCACCCTCGTGCCGGCCGTCGGGAGGGGCGCGCCTCCAGCGCCGGCGCCCGGAGCGGCAGCGCCCGCGACGACGCCTTCCGGACCGGCCGTGCTCGTGGACCGAATCGCGGCGGTCGTGGGCGACGAGATCGTTCTCGAGAGCGAGGTCCGGAAGCTGGTCGCCGTGCGGTTTCTCGAGCACAAGCCGGGCGAGACCGACGCTGCGTATCGCGACCGGGTGCTCGACGAGCGCATCGTCGACCTCCTGCGCGAGCGTCAGCTCCGGAGGACGAGCGGATTCGAGCCGAAGCCCGAGGAGGTCGAAGCCCGCGTCTCCGCGCTCGAGGCGCGTCTCGCGAAAGAGCGAGGCATTCCGGCGGCTGCGGCGCTCGCGGCCGCCGGAACGACCCGCGACGAGCTGGCGGCCTGGGTCCGCCGCGGGCTCGCCCTCGACAGCTTCGTGAGAGAGCGCCTCGCGCCGGGACTGAAGCTGACGGAAGCGGAGCTTCGCGCCTACTACGAATCGGCCTTCCGGGACGCCGCGAAAAAGCGGGGCCTCTTGGACGTACCGCCGTTCGAGGACGTACGCGAGGAGATTCGCGAGGTCGTGCGCGAGCTCAAACTCAACGCCGAGATTGAGCGCTGGACGGCGCAGCTCCGCAGCGAGACGCGCGTTCTCATATACCGGCGCTGATCGAGCAGGTCTTCAGCGTCCTGCTGGCTCCGCCTTGCGGTACAGGGTGCGGTTCGCGAGCACGCGGCGCAGATACGTGCGCGTCTCCGCGTAGCTGATCGAGGCGAGGAGGGCCTCGGCGGGAGCTTTCGCGCCGCCGGCCCAGAGCGCCGTCTGGCCGGCGCCGGCGTTGTACCCCGAGGCCGCGAGGGCCGCATCGCCCCCGAACCGGGCGAGGAGGTTCTTCAGCGTGCGCGCGCCGAGCCGCAGCGACCGCGCGGGATCGTAGAGGTCCGCGTAGGCGGGAGGAGTCTCGTTCAGCTCCCTTGCGGCCTCTCCCGCGGTCGGGAGCGTGAGCTGCATGAGGCCTCGGGCCGCGGCAGGGGAGGCGGCTTCCCGGTCGAAGCGGCTCTCCTGCCGCATGATCGCGTAGAGCAAGTCGCGCGGGACGCCGCTCTGGTCTGCGGTCTCGGCGACGAGCCGGTCGAAGGGGCGTGGCGCGAGAGAGCGCAGCACCGAGTGGGGCGCGAGGTCGAGAAGGAAGTCGTCGGGCACGAGGCGGTCGAGAGCCTCGGCAGCCTCGAGCGCCGCGGGCCCGGCGTCCGCGTCCTCGGCGAGGCGAGCGGCCACGAGGCTCCCGAGGAGCGTGTCGAGGCGCGAGGCGTCGCGCACGATCGGCTCGGCCTCGAGAGGCAGGCCGAGCTGCAGGAGGCGGCACGCCGCCGCGTCCCCGCAGAGCGTCGGGAGCGAATCCTCCGGCAGGTCTGGAGCGAGCAGGACCTCGGCGTAGCCGGGAAGCGAGCGGTAGGCGAGCTTCAGGAGATCGCGAGCGAGAGCGTCGCCGAGAAGGGCGGGCGGCAGGAGCCGCGCCTTGGCCTCGCGCGGCTTTCCGGACGTGAGGAGGGTCTCGCCCCCGAGCCGCTCGCGGCGGAGAAACGCATCGCGCGAGACTGCTGGGAGCGCGGACATCCTTTGCGCCGCGAGCTCCCCCGCGGCGGTCCAGGGGCGCGCGGCGAGGAGCGCGGCATAGCCCGCGAGGGCGCCCCCGAGATCCTTCGAGGCCTCCGCGGTGCGGCCGCGCCAGAACGGGAGCTCGCTCTTCCACGGCTCCGGCAGCCGCCGGGTCCGTGCGAGGCGCTCGATGGGAACCAGGACCCGCCGCGCCCCCGCGCCGTCGCCCGCCTCGGCCCGCCGCTCGAGAAGGTGGAGGAGGCCTTCGACGCGCCCCGGCTCTCTCGCGAGGTCCTTGCGCATGAGGATCGCCTCGGCTCCCGCGAGGTCGCCGCGCCGCATGAGGAGGCGCGCCCGCTGAAGCGCGGCGAGGAGGGCCGGGCCTGCACGAGAGGCCTCCACGCGCCGGAGCTCCGCGGCCGCCGCGTCGAGCTGCCCGAGCTTCTCGAGCGTCGTGCCGACGTTGAATCGGACGCGGGCGAAGAACGCGTCGGTGCCGGGGGCGTCATCCTTCTTTCCACGCGCGTGCCGAGGATGCCGCGGCTGCGTCTCGAGGAGGGACTGGAACGCCGTCAAGGCCTCCGGGAACCGGCCGCGTGAGGCGAGGATCCGGCCGAGGTCGAAGCGGGCGCCCCAGCGCGCGACGTCGTCGCCCGCCCGCGAGGCGCGTGCGTCGCGCTCCGCCGCGAGACGCTCTGCGAGGTCGAGATCGCGCTGCGCCTTCGCAGTCTCGATCAGGAGCGGAAGAAGGCGGTCCGGGAGGCTCGGGGCGTTCCGGCCGCGCATCTCGCGCGCGAGGACGATCGCGGCCGCGTCGTCACGCCGCGCTTCGCGGAGGATTTCCTCGCGAAGCGACGCCGCGCCCGTGGTGTCGCCGGACTGGTCGAGAGCCTCGGCGCGCAGGGCGAGGAGGCGGCGCCTCTCGCGCGGGGCGGCGGGCGGCCTCGCGGACACGAGGCGCGCCAGAGATTCCGCGTCGAGGCGCGTCTCGAGCGCGTCGAGCGTGATGCGAAGCGCACGCCGCGACACGGCGCCTCCCTTCCTTTGAAGGAGGGGAAGAAGCAGCTCGAGCGCGCCCGCGCCGTCGCCGCCCTCGAACCGGAGCGTGCCGGCAGCGAGGCGGGCCGGCACGTCGAAGAGGTCGTCGGCGGAGACGTGGCGCTCGAAGAGCGCGATGGCCTCGTCGCGGCGCCCCGTCGCGGCGAGAGCGCGAGCGGCGAGGTAATCGAAGCGGCCGTCGGCGTACCGTTCGGCGGACTCCCGCTTCAGGCCGTCGAGCTGCTCGAGGACCTCCGTCCACTTTCCGGCTCGCGCGGCGGCGGCGAGGTCCCGCTCGCGCGTGGCTCCCGCCGCGAGAGTCGCACGGGGGGCGAGGAGGAGAGCGAGGAGGGCGGGGGCGATGAAACGGGGGAGGGCTCTCAGCCCGGCGGCCACGCGAAGGTCCGTCCGCCGAGGAGATGGAGGTGCAGGTGAAGGATGCTCTGGCCCGCTTCGGCGCCGTCGTTGATGACGACGCGGTAGCTGTCGAGGGAGAGTGCCCGCGCGATCTGGGTGAGCGCCACGAGGCAGGGGCCGAGGAGCGCGGCGTGATCCCCCGAGGCGTCGGAGAGCCGCGCGACGTGCGTCTTCGGAATCACGAGCACGTGCGTGGGCGCCTTCGGGGCGACGTCGTGGAACGCGAGCACGCGCTCGTCCTCGAACGCGATCTTCGCGGGAATCTCCCGCCGGACGATCCGGCAGAAGAGGCAGGAGGGGTCGGCGGAAGCGCTCATCGGACGGATTATCCGTCGATGCGCTCGACGGAGGCACCGAGGCTTCGCAGGCGCTGATCCATGGCGGCATAGCCCCGGTCGAGATGGTAGATGCGGCGAACGCGCGTCTCGCCCCGGGCGACGAGACCCGCCAGGACGAGAGCCGCGGATGCGCGGAGGTCCGAGGCGGTCACGGGCGCCCCCTCGAGCTTCGCCGGTCCGCGCACGACGGCCACGCGCCCCTCGACGCGCACGTCGGCGCCAAGGCGCGCGAGCTCGACGGCGTGCAGGAAGCGGTTCTCGAAGATCGTCTCGACGACCCGGGACGTGCCCTTGGCCTGCGTCATGAGGGCGAGAAACTGCGCCTGGAGGTCGGTCGGAAAGCCGGGGTGCGGGGCCGTTTCGACGTCCACGCTCTCGAGCGGCCGGGAAGCGAAGACGCGCACGCCGTCCTCCGTCGTCTCGACGCCGGCCCCGGCGCGCGAGAGCGCGTCGAGGAACGCCTGGAGGTCGCGGGCCCGTGCACGGGAAACCGTCACGTCGCCCCCGGTGATCGCGGCAGCGGCGAGGTAAGTTCCCGCTTCGATGCGGTCCGGCACGATCGTGTGGGGCGAAGGGCCGGTGCCTGAGAGCCGCTCGACGCCCTCGACCGTGATCCTGGACGTTCCCGCGCCCGTCACGCGCGCACCCATACGGGTGAGGAGAAGCGCCACGTCTTCCACCTCGGGCTCTCGCGCCGCGTTCTCGATCACCGTCGTCCCGCGCGCGAGGGTCGCGGCGAAAAGCACGTTTTCCGTGCCGGTCACGGTGGGAGACGGGAAGCGGATCGTCGTTCCGGTGAGCCGGCCGGTCCCGCGCCCGACGCGCGAGACATGCGCGTGGATGTAGCCGTTCTCGACGGCGATCCGGGCGCCCAACGCCTCGAGTGCCAGGAGGTGCAGGTTCACGGGGCGTACGCCGATCGCGCAGCCCCCGGGCAGCGAGACGCGCGCCTCGCCGAAGCGAGCGACGAGAGGGCCGAGGACGAGGATGGAAGCCCGCATCGTCCGGACGAGGTCGTAAGGGGCCTCGGTCGACGTGACACGCGACGCGTGGACGATCCTGCGCGAGGGCGCGGGTGCCCCGACCGCAACGCCCATGCCCTGGAGGAGACGGGTCATCGTATCGACGTCCGCGAGGCCGGGCACCTCCTCGAGCGTCACGGGAGCGTCCGTGAGGAGCGCGGCGGCGAGAGCCGGGAGTGCGGCGTTCTTCGCCCCGCTCGCGCGGACCGTGCCCGCGAGTCGCACGGGGCCTTTCAGAAGGAAAGCGTCCATCTGGGAGAAGGAGTCTAAGGGGCGCGGCTCCTCAGAGCCGCAGCGCCGTCGCCGTGCGCGGGATGCCGGCCGTGTCGAGGCGCATGTCGACGAGTCGAAACGTCCTGGACGCTTCCACGAGCGCCGAAACGTCGCGGGCCTGCCCGTACCCGAACTCGAACACGAAGGGGGCGCCCGGACGGAGGAAGACGGCCAGCCCCGAGAGGAGCGCACGCATCGGCTCGAGCCCGTCGCCCCCGCCGTAGAGCGCGAGAGGCGGCTCGAAGTCCGAGACTGTTTTCGCCAGATGCGGGGCGTCGGCCACGGGCACGTAGGGCGGATTCGCGACGGCGAGGTCGAAGAGCGGCCGCCTGGCGAACGCGGAGAGCCAGTCGGAGGCGACGGTCGTCACCCGTTCGGACACGCCGTGGCGGCGTGCGTTCGCCGCGGCGAGCGCGAGCGCCGCCGGCGAGCGATCGATCGCGAGAACGCGCGCCTGGGGGCGTTCGAGCGCGAGCGTGACGGCCAGGATGCCGCTGCCCGTGCCCAGGTCGGCGAGGGCGCGGGCGTCGGGCGCGGCGATGCGCGCCGCCTCCACGACGCCCTCCGTCTCGAGACGGGGGATCAGCGCGCGAGAATCGACGTGGAACGTGCGGCCGAGGAATTCCCACTCGCCGAGGAGGTATTGCAGCGGTTCGCCGGCGGCGCGGCGCGCGACGAGCGTCTCGAAGGCCGCCCGGGTCGAGGCATCCGCCGGCTCGGCGCGGCGGCCCAGGAACCAGGTGCGGGGGCGCGCGGCGGCGCGGGCGAGAAGCTCCTCGGCTTCGTACGGAGCGTTCTCCTCGCCCGAAAGGCGGCGCCGCCCCTCGGCGAGCAGGGCGCCCCACGTCGGTTCGGGCATCGCGGAAGAGCTCATGCGGGCTTCGTGTTTAAGATAGAAGAGATGTCCGGCTACCGGATTCTCGTCTTTTTCGGTCTCCTGCTCCTCGGGCTGGGTGTCGTGCTCGGCTTCCCCTCGTCTCTCGTGCCGGCCGCCGTCGTGATCGCCGTGGCGGCCGTTCTCGTCCTTGTCGCGGCGGGGCGTTCCCCTTCGGCGGCGGGACCCCGCGCCGAGCCTGTGACGTCCGTGCGCGCGGCGTTCGGGCCGGCCGTGGATGCGATCGAGGCCGTCGCCGTTTATACGCTGGACCGGGTGGGCCGGATCGGCTACGCGAACAGGGGCGCGCGCCGCGTCCTCGGCGTCGAGGAGCGCGACCTGGAAGGACACGCCGCATCGGAGTTTCCCGCTCTGGGCGCCCAGGCGCCCGAGATGATCGAGGGCCTGAACGAGGTCTTCGAGACCGGCCAGCCTCGGGCCGCCCGGCGAATCCTGCTGGCCGTGGACGGCGCGACGCAGGTCGAGTCGATCGTCTCGATGACGCCCGTCGTGCGGTACGGCAAGGTCGTCGAAGCCGCCATCTGGCGCGTCGACACGCGCGGTCCGGCAGGCGGCGACGAGCACCGCGCGCGCCTGCTCGATTCCTCGCCCGCGGGCCTCCTCGGCGTGGACGGCGCCGGCCGCATCGAGGCGGTCAGCCGCCGGCTCGCGGAGTGGGTGGGGCGCCGCGCGGACGCTCTCGAGGGCCTCGACGTCGAGCGTTCGGAGGCTCTGCCCGAAGGGCTGCGGGGTCTCATCCGCGCCCACGCGGTGAACCGCGCGCCGCAGGGCACGCCCACCACGTCGGTCGAGGAAGACGTCTCCCTCGTCACGCCGGAAGGCGTGTCGCGGATGCTGCACGTCGTCGTCATGCCGCGTTCGGGCGGCGGGGCGGACGCCGTTTTTCTCGACGGCGCCTCGCGGCGCAAGCTCGTCGCCGAGCTGGACGCGGCCCGTCGGGCGCTCGCCGAAGCGCGCGAGGCCGCCGTGGACGTCCTGCAGTCCACGACGCGAGACCTCAAGGCGCGCGTCCAGGAGATCGTGGCCGCGGCGCGGCGTGCGGCGGACGAGACCTCGGGCCCGATCCAGCGCGCGCGCGCCGAAGCCGATCTGAAGGCGACGAGCGAGCAGCTGCTCGCTCGGGTCGACGAGACCGGACCCCATGACGGCCGCCGGGCGCTCGGCGGCGCCGACGGACGTCCGCGCGTCCTTCTCGTGGAGGACAACGAGGAGAACCGCGAGCTTCTCGCTCACATGCTGAGGTCGCGTGGCGCCGAGGTGCTCACGGCGGGCAACGGGCGCGAGGCCGTGGACGCGGCCGCGGGCTTCCGGTTCGACTTCGTCCTGCTGGATCTGCACATGCCTGAGATGGACGGCTTCCAGGTGCTCCAGCGGCTGCGCGGCCTGCCGGACGGGGAGCGGCTGCCCGTCATCGCGCTCACCGCGCTCACGTCCGACCTCGTCCGGGAGCGCTGCGAAGCCGAGGGGATGAACGACTTCGTGTCCAAGCCCGTGACGCTCGCGCGCGTCGGCGAGCTCGTCGCGAAGTGGGGGCGCGGCGGGCGGGCCTGACTACCAGCGCATCCGGTAGAGCATGGCGTAGACGACGACGCCCGTCACGGAGACGTAGAGCCAGATCGGCAGCGTGAAGCGGGCGAGCCTGCGATGCCGTTCGAAACGCCCTCGCCGGGCGAGGACGAACGTCGCGATCGCGAGCGGCGCGACGAAAGCCGCGAGAACCGTGTGCGTGAGGAGGATGCCGAGATAGAGCGTCCGCGCGCCGCCCGTGCCGGGGAACCGCACGCTTCCGACCTGCGCGTGATAGGCGAGGTACGAGACGAGGAAGAGCGTCGAGCACAGGAAGGCCGCCGTCATCGTGCGGCGGTGCGCGGCGATCTGCCGCTTCCGGATGAACGTCCAGCCGACGACGAGGAGGACCGCGCTCGTCGCGTTGAGGCAGGCGTTCAGCGTCGGCAGGTCGCGGACCGTCATGGAGTGTCCGGCGGGCGCGCGGCGGCGAGGCGGGCGGCGGGGCCCGCGGGAAAACGCGCGACGACGGCCACGGCGGCCGCGAACATGAGGACGGCGAACGCCGCCGTCACGGCCAACGAGAGGGACGGAGACATCCACGCCGGCGCGGAGCCGCCGAGGGCCCGGCGCAGGGCCGCCACGCCGTAGGTGAGGGGGTTCACGGCCATCGCCGCGTGCAGCCACGGCGGGGCGCCGTCGACCGGGAAGAAAGCCCCCGAGAGGAGCCACATCGGAATCAGGAAGAGATTCATGATTGCGTGGAAGCCCTGTGTCGATTCGAGCGACCACGCGATCGCGAATCCGAGGGACGTGAGCGCGAAGGAGAGGACCGCGAGCAACGCGGCGGCGCCCAGAAGGCCCGGTCCGTCGACCTTGAGGCCGGTCAACGGCACGAGGAGGAGCAGGGGAAGGCCCTGCATCAGCCCGAGCGCCGCCCCCCCGAGGATCTTTCCGAGCGCGATCGAGGCGGGAGCAACCGGTGAGACGAGGACTCCCTGCAGGAAGCCCTCGCGCCGGTCCTCGATGACGGAGATCGTCGCGAAGATCGCGGCGAAGAGCACGACGAGGACGACCGTGCCCGGGAAGAAGTAGCCGAACGAGTCCTCGCGAAAAGAGCCGTGGAATCCCGAGCCCACGAGGACCCACATGACGAGGGGCGGAGCCACCGCTCCGACGATGCGGCTCCTTTGCCGGAAGAAGCGGACGATCTCCCGTCGCGCGAGGGCGAGGGAGGGGCTCACGGAGCGCTCACGCCGCGGTGCTCACGGCATCCGGCGCATCCGCCTCGCGGAAGCGTCGGCCCGTCTTCGCGATGAAGACGTCCTCGAGCGTCGGCGCGCCGAGGGTGACGGACTTGAAGGCCCCCGGGAATGCCTCGACGAGACGCGGCACGAACGTGTGCGCGGCCTCCCGCTCCACCCGAACCATGGTGCCGACGACCGTGATCCGGCCGGCCTCGGCGCCGAAGCGGCTTTCGATCCCGGCCGCGAGCGCCGGCGCGCCCGCGTCGTCCTTCGCTTCCACCGTCACGACGTCGCCGCCGAGCGTGGCCTTCAGTGCGGCGGGCGTGTCGAGCGCGAGGAGGCGTCCCCGGTCGAGGAGGCCGATGCGGTGCGCCGCCTCGGCTTCCTCGAAGAGGTGCGTCGTCAGGAGGATCGCGGTGCCCGCGCGGGCGAGAGAGGCGAGCGCGTCGATGAGATCGCGCCGGGCGCCCGGGTCGAGGCCCGTCGACGGCTCGTCGAGGAGGAGCACGGGCGGGGCGTGAAGGAGCGCCTTGGCGATCTCCACGCGCCGCGCGAGGCCGCCGGACAAGGTCTCGACGAGGTCGCGCGCCCGATCCTCGAGGCGGAACATCTCGAGCAGCTCGCGGATGCGCCGGGCCCGCGCTCCCGACGGAAGGCCGTACAAGTCGCCCTGGAGCGCCAGGTTCTCTCCGACCGTCAGCTTCTTGTCGAGGCTCGGCGCCTGGAATACGACGCCGAGGCGCCGGCGCACCGCGCGGCCCTCGGAGGAGGGGTCGAGGCCGTCGATGGAGAAGCTCCCGGCGCCCGGAGGCAGCAGGGTCGCGAGGATTCGGAAAAGCGTCGTCTTGCCGCCGCCGTTCGGGCCGAGGAGCGCGAAGATCTCGCCGCGTGCCACGGAGAACGTGACCTCCGAAAGCGCGATCCGCGCGCCGAAGGCACGGGAGAGGGAACGGGCTTCGACGGCGGGGGACGTCACGTGCGAGGTGAGATCGTACTTTCGCGTCAGACCCGATCGAGGACGAGAAGGATGAGGATCGCCGGGAGCCAGCCGATCGACGCGAGGAAGAGGGAGCGGGCGCGTCCGTCCGTCGTTTCGCGCGCGAAGGCGAGCGACGAGCGGAGGAAAAAGAGCGTCAGGACGAACGCCCCGAGCGCGTAGGCGAAGCCGGCCGTTCCCACGAGGGACGGCAGGAGGCTGATGGGCAGCAGCACGGCCGTCCAGAGAAGCGTCTGCCGGCCCGTCCTGAGACCGGACGGATCGATCACGGGAAGGATCCTCACGCCCGCACGGGCGTAATCGACGCGGTGACGCCACCCGATCGCGAAGAAATGCGGAAGCTGCCAGACGAAGAGGATCGCGAAGAGCGCGAGACCCGGAAGGCCGAGCGCGCCCGTCGCCGCGGTGAACCCGCCCAGGGGCGGCAGGGCGCCGGGCACGGCCCCGACGATCGTGGAGGCATGCGACCGCGTCTTCATCGGCGTGTAGAGGCCGACGTACGAGACGAGTGTGAACGCCGCGAGAGCGGTCGTGAGGACGTTCGTGAAGAGGAAGAGCTCGACGAGTCCGACGACCGAGAGCGCGCCCGCGAAGAGGGCCGCGCCCCGGAGACTGATGCGCCCCGACGGCAGGGGGCGGTCCTGCGTCCGCTTCATCAGGCCGTCGAGGTCCGCCTCGCGCACCTGGTTGAACGCGCTCGTGCCCGACGCGACAAGAGCGGTCCCGAGGAGTGTGTGGAGGAGCAGCAGGAGGGGCATCGAAGAGAGCGGCCCCGTCGTGCCCGCGACGAAGCCGACGAAGGCCGTCATCACGACGAAGACGGTGATGCGCGGCTTCGTGAGGGCGACGTAGGAGGCGAAAGGGGAGGGGTTGCGACTCAGGCTCATGTGCGGACGCCGGAGCTTACCGCGTTCGCGCGATTTCGGCAGGCGCCGACGCTGACCACGGCGAGGATGCCTGTGACCCAGCAGAGCGCGCCTCCGGCGAGATGGGCGGCCGTCAGGGGCGGAGCTTTCTTCGACCAGATGGAAAGGGCGCCGAGCAGGATCTGGATCGCGACGAGGCCGGCCCAGGCCGCCGCGAATCCGGGGAAAACGGGGGCCACGGCGGAGAGGCGCGCGAGCGCGTGCACGGCCGCGAGGACGAGCGCAAGGACGACGACGGCCCCGAGCCGGTGCGCGAGATGGAGGCCCACGCCGCGGCGCTGCAGCTCGTCCGCGGAAGGCCAGAGGCCGCCGAAGGCGGCCGGGAAGTCGGGGATCGCGAGGCCGGCGCCCGTGTGCCGCATGACGGCGCCGAGGATGATCTGGACGTAGATCGCGGCCGTTGCGATCAGCGTCCATCGGAACGCGCTTCTCACTTTGGCGCGGTTCGAAGAGAGATTTTCTTCGAGTGGAAGAGGAAGAGAAGAGGGATCTTCTGCGAATGAATAGGAAGCGCGGTTCGCCGTCAACTCCGTCCATGTCTTCGAGCACATGAGCGCGACCACGGCGGTGAGGGCGAAGACGATCTCCGCGAGGGCGGCATGCGCAGAGGAGACTGCGGGCGGAAGAAGAAGGATGACCGTCAGGCCGCCCAGAGCCGCCTGCAGAAGAATCGCGCCGAACGCGGCGGCTGCGACGACCTTGACCGCCCTCTTACCTTCTAAGAAAAAAGAAGCGCGCCCAGCTCCAAACCTACCAATGTGGAGACGGCGGCCGCCACGAGCCTGTGTCCGTGCTCGTAGAAAATTCCGCCCACCATCGGCGGCATGACCTTGCCGTACGAGAGCGGCCAGTCCGGAACGGCGAGGCCCGACTCGGTGGACGTGACGAGCGCGCCCGCGACGAGGAGGACGAAGACCCCGAACGCGACGCTCCGCGTGGCGACTCTCAGAATCCCGGCTTTTCGCGCCTCGTTCGCGGCTTTCCCCTTCGTCTTCTCCGCGCTCATCCCGCGGGGGGAATCAGGCCCCGGCCTTGAACGTGAAGGCGACCGGCTTGGACTCGGCCGCGCCGACCGTGACTTGCTGCGTCTGCGTGCCGAGCTTCTCGTGCCACGCTTCGATCGTATACGTGCCGGCCGGCAGGTCCTTGATCGTGTACGTGCCGTTCGCCGCCGTGACCGCGAAGAATGGGTGCGAGACGACGCCGCAATAAGCGGACATCCAGCCGTGCACGTCGCACTTGATGTGGATCATGACCTCCGGCTTGTCGAACTTCTTCGTGTACTTCATCCCCTTGACGGGCATTCCGAGGTTGAAGGACTCGTTCTTCTCGGGGAGGGAATGGATGTTGTGGAGCGTGTCGTCGCTGTTCAGGATGTCGAGGCTCTGTCCGGCGACCATGCCGAAAACGTGCGGATGGTACGTGCAGCCCTTCTGGTCGATGACGGCCGCTGTCGCGGGCGGCGGGTACGTTCCGGAGATCCCCGACTTCACGTACACGAACACGTTCGCGATGCCCTTGTCGGGCCCGACGAGGACCTCTTCCTTCGCCACGTCGCCCGGATGCGACTTCGCGCAGAAGGCGTCGGCCGACATCTTGAACTTCTCGGCGGCCGGCACGGCCCCTTCGAAGACGATCTTGCCGGTGATCGAGGCGGAGCCCGTGGCGCCGGCGGCGGGGCCGGCGGCGGAGGCGGCCGGGGCCGCGGGAGCGGCGCTCTCCTTCGCGGCACCCTTGGCGCGCGCGGACTTGGGCTGGTCCTCGTCGTCGTCCTTGCCGCCGCAGCCGGCGGCGAGCACGGCCGCGAGGGCGGTGACGGCGCAGACGGAGAGGAAACGGAAGCGGATTCTCAGACCGGACATGCGGACCTCCTCGGCGGTCGACAAAATAGGTTGTTTCCTCGGACCGAGGAGACAACCGGCCAAAGATACACCGAAGGCTAAACTTCTCGTCAGGTTGTCCCTCGCATCAGGTACGCGCATCGGCACCTTCGAGGTCCTGACGCCACTCGGCGCGGGCGGGATGGGGGAGGTTTACCGCGCGAGGGACACGCGCCTCGGGCGGACGGTCGCCCTGAAGGTGCTGCCCGGAGAATTCTTCGAAGACAAGGAGAGGGTGGCCCGATTCGAGCGCGAGGCCAAGCTCCTGGCCTCGCTGAATCACCCCAACATCGCCGCCATCTACGCGTTCGAGGAATCCGAAGGCCGGCAAGGGATTGCGATGGAGTTTCTCGAGGGGGAGACGCTGCGGGAGGCGCTCCGTGGGGGATCGTTGCCGCCGGGAAGGGCCATCGAGATCGGCTCGCAGGTCGCGAGCGGGCTGGCCGCAGCGCACGCGAGGGGGATCGTGCACCGCGACCTCAAACCCGAGAACGTCTTCGTGACGAAAGATCGGCGCGCGAAAATCCTCGACTTCGGTCTCGCAAAGGACTCTTCGCCGAAGGATAGCGGGGAAGATCTCACGTCGGCAGGGACGCGATCGCTCCTGACGGAGGCGGGCGCGGTGGTCGGGACGGTCGGTTACATGGCGCCGGAGCAGGTGAGAGGGGAGCCCGTCGACGCGCGCTGCGACCTCTTCGCGCTCGGAGCGATCCTCTGCGAGATGCTCACGGGAGCGCGCGTCTTTCGGCGCGAGACGGCGGCCGACACGATGAGCGCCATCCTCAAGGAGGATCCCGCCGAGTTGCCGGAAACCGTGCCGGCCGGGCTCGCACGCGTCGTGCGGCACCTTCTCGAGAAGAAGCCGGAAGATCGCTTCCAGTCCGCGAGTGATCTGGGGTTCGCCTTGGATGCGCTCTCGAGCCTCTCGGGCCCTTCGACCGCGACCCAGCGGGCCCCGAGGACGTCCCGCGTGCCGAAAGGTCTCCTCATCGGGGGTGGAGCGCTGGCCGCCGTCGCTCTCGTCATGGCTGCCTTCACGGTGGGGAAGCGCGCAAGCGTTGCGCCCGTCGTGAAGTACAAACGCCTGACGTTCCAGCGGGGACGCATTCTCTCGGCGCGTTTCGCTCCGGACGGTCAGACGATCCTCTACACGGCTTCGTGGGAGGGACGAAGTCCCGAGATCTATTCCACGCGCGTCGACTCCACGGAATCGCGCCCGCTCGGCCTTCCGGACGTAAGCGCGCTCTTCTCCGTGTCGCCCTCTGCCGAGTTGCTCGTGCAGCACCGTACAGCCGAGGGAAGGGACGCGCTCGCGCAGGTTCCCCTTTCGGGCGGGGCATCGCGTGATCTCGTGGAGGGCGTCGCGAGTGCGGCCTGGGCACCGGACGGCGGGTCGTTCGCGCTGCTCACGCGACGGCGAGGGGGAACGGAAAAGCTCGAGTTTCCGGCTGGGCACGTGCTCGTCTCGACCCCGGACTATCTGGGCGTCCCGGCGGTTTCCCCCGACGGCCGGCATGTCGCGCTCCTCTCTCGCGCGAACACCTCCACCGGATTCAACGTCGAGGTCGTCGACACGGCCGGAAAGAGGCGCGTGCTCTCATCGAACTGGAACTTCATCTGGCCTGGCGGCCTCGCGTGGTCTCCGAAGGGCGACGAGGTCTGGTTCTCCGGCGACCGGGACGGGGGCACGCGGTGGCTCAACGCGGTCTCGATCGCGGGACGAGAGAGGGTCATCATGCGGCTGCCGGACGACGTCTACCTGCACGACGTTTTCCGCGACGGCCGGGCGCTCCTCGCCCGCGAGGTTCGGCGCCATTCCACCGTCGTCCTCCCGCCGGGGGAGACGAGCGA
The DNA here is from genome assembly GCA_963821225.1 of Thermoanaerobaculia bacterium. Taxonomy (GTDB): domain Bacteria; phylum Acidobacteriota; class Thermoanaerobaculia; order UBA5066; family UBA5066; genus Fen-183. The sequence continues at coordinate 240,156 of CAWGCY010000007.1, read as the reverse complement.
GCGGGATCTCTCGTGGCTCGACTATTCGGGGCCGAGCGGGATCACGGACGATGGCCGACAAGTCAGCATCGTGGAGTTCGGGGAGGGCGGCGGCTCGACGTACGCGACCTATCTCCGGAAGACCGACGGATCTCCGGCCGTGAAGATAACGGAGGGCGCAGGGGCCCTGTCTCCCGACGGCAAGTTCATCCTCGGGTTTCTGCGCTCCCGGCCCGTGAAGGCCTTTCTCGCACCGACCGGTCCCGGGGCAAAGCGCGAGCTGCCCCTGGGGCACATCTCCTCTTTGGGCTATCCCGCGTGGTTCCCCGACGGACGACGAGTCGTCCTCACCGGGCGCGAGGCCGAAGGCGGGACGCGCGTCTATGCGCAGGACACCGTCAACCCGAAGGAGCCCCGCCCCATCTCTCCTGAAGGGTTCTCCGTCTTTTGGGATAGCCAGCCCGTCGCGCCTGACGGACGGCTTCTTTTCGTGATGAACCCAGAAGGTCGGCCGGTCTTCATTCCTTCGATCGGAGGTCCCGCTCGGGAGATCCCCGGAATCCTCCCGGACGAGGAACCCTTGCAGTGGTGGGATGGCGGCCACGCCCTTCTCGTCCGGAAGCCCGGATCTTTTCCCGCGAGGGTCTACCGGCTCGATCTCACGACGGGGAAGCGGACTCTTTTCAGGGAACTGAGCCCGCAGGATCTCACGGGGACCCACCTGGTTACAGGGCCGCGCTTCACTCCCGATGGCCGGTCATACGTCTATGGCTTCTACCGGACCCTCTCGGACCTCTATCTCGTCGAGGGACTGAAGTAGAGGTTCGGGACCGGGCGTCGGGTAGGATTTCGCCCCGTGAGGAAATCCCCGTAATGGACAATCGCTCGATGCGCGTCGAACTCGCGGTGCTCCGGCATGTCGAGATGCCGCTCAAGTTCCGGTTCCGAACGTCCTTCGGGGAGACGGGCGTGAAGAAGTTCCTCCTCCTCGAGCTCCGCGCCGAAGGCCTTTCCGGATGGGGTGAGTGCGTCGCGGAGGAGGGGCCGTTCTATTCGCCGGAGACGACGTCCACGGCGTCTTCGATCCTCACGTCGTTTCTGCTGCCGCTCGTTCTCGGCAAGTCCGTCCCGGCTCCCGAGGAGTTCGAGCGCCTCGCGGCGCGCATCCGCGGGAACCGGATGGCGAAGGCCGCCGTCGAGTGCGCGCTCCGCGATCTCTTCGCGAAGGCTGCGGGCGTTCCTCTGGGAAGATCGCTCGGCGGCTCACGCGAGAGGATCGAAGTCGGCGTCTCGCTGGGGATCTCGCCCACGCCGAAGGAAACCGTCGAGAACGTGACGAAGCACGTGGCGCAGGGCTACCGACGCATCAAGCTGAAGATCGAGCCGGGCTCGGATGCGGATCGGCTCGCCGCCGTGCGCGAGGCGTTCCCGGACATCACGCTCACGGTCGACGCGAACGCGGCCTACACGCTCGCACAGGCGGACGCGCTGCTCGCTCTCGACGCCTTCGGCCTCGACTACATGGAGCAGCCGCTGCACCACGAAGACCTCGTCGCGCACGCGGAGCTCGCGCGGACGCTGAAGACTCCGATCTGCCTCGACGAGTCGATCCGCTCGGCCGCCGACGCCAGAGCGGCGATCCAGCTCGGCGCCTGCCAGGTCATCAACGTGAAGATCGGCCGCGTCGGCGGGCACGGCGAGGCCGTGCGGATTCACGACGCCGCGCGCGAAGCGGGCGTGCCGGTGTGGTGCGGGGGCATGCTCGAGGCCGGTGTCGGGCGCGCCCACAACGTCGCCATCGCGAGCCTGCCGGGCTTTTCGAAGCCGGGCGACACGTCGTCCTCGTCCCGTTACTTCGACGAGGACATCGTGGCGCCCGCGCTCGAAGCCACAGACGGGCTCATGCCCGTGCCGAAAGGGCCGGGCATCGGGGTCGCGATCCGGCCGGACGTCCTCTCACGCGTCACGACGGGAATCCAGGAGCTTCGCGCGTGAGCGAGCGGGTCCGCGACCTTCTCGCGCTGTTCTTCGCGCGCCAGGATTCGATGCTCTCCGACCTCGAGGCTCTCGTCGCGCGCGAGAGCCCGTCCGGCGAGTCCGCCCTCGTCGGCGACCTCGCGCGCTGGATCGCGGCGCGGCTTACGGCCGCCGGAGTTTCGGCCTCGTCCGTCGCGTGCGCGGGGCGCGGCGACGCCCTCCTCGCGCGGACGGGCCCCGAGCGCGGAGGCGCTCTTCTTCTCGGGCACCTCGACACGGTCTGGCCCGCCGGCACGCTGGCGGAGATCCCGTTCCGCGTCGAAGCCGGTCTCGCGCGGGGGCCCGGTGTCTTCGACATGAAGGGGGGCATCGCGGTTGCCATCGCCGTTCTCGAAGCCGTGGCGCGGAGCGAGGTGATTCCCGGCGGGGGCCTCGCGCTCCTCCTGACACCGGACGAGGAAGTCGGGACCCAAGCCTCGCGCGACCTCCTCATTTCGGAGGCGCTGAAGCGAGACAGGGTGTTCGTCCTCGAGCCGTCCGGCGAGGGCGGCGCTGCGAAGATCGCCCGGAAGGGGGTCGGCTTCGTGACGGCGCGTTTTTCCGGCGTCGCCGCGCACGCGGGGCTCGAGCCGGAGAAAGGGGCCTCGGCCCTTCTCGAGATGTCGCGTTTCGCGCTGTACGCCGATGCCCTCGCCGACGTCCCCTCGGGCACTTCGGTCGTTCCAACGGTCTCGGCGTCCGGCACGGTGACGAACGTCGTCCCCGAGAGCGCGGTGCTCTCGCTGGATTTCCGGCTCTGGACTCATGCCGAGGGCGAGCGCGTCCTCGCGGGCCTTCGCGCGTACCGTCCGGCGGACCCGCGCGTGAAGGTCGCGCTGGACGGAGGCGTCAACCGGCCGCCCATGGAGGCGACCGAGGAGTCTCTCGCGCTCTACAGGCGCGCGGCAGCGATCGCGAGAACGATCGGTTTCGACCTCGGGGCGGTTCGCGTGGGCGGAGGTTCCGACGGGAACCTCACGGCCTCCGCCGGCGTCCCGACCCTGGACGGCCTCGGCCCCTCGGGAGCCGGCGCCCACGCGCGTACGGAGCACCTCCTCGTGGACGATCTCGCTCCGCGCGCCGCTCTTCTCGCGGGTCTCCTCGAGGGCTCGGCGTGAGCGGACGCCTCGTGGTCCGCGAGCTCAGGACCCCGGAGGAATTCTTCGAGACGACGCACGTCTCGAAAGCCGCTTGGGGCTTCGCCGAACGTTCCCTCTCGCCCGCGAGCGACCTCGTCGCGGCCACGCACGCGGGCGGTCTCACGGCGGGAGCTTTCGCGGGAAAGAGGATGCTCGGCTTCGTGCACGGCATCCCGCGTACGAACCTGAGCGAGCCCTGCCAGCACTCGCACCTCCTCGCGGTCCGTCCCGAAGCGCAGGGACGCGGGCTCGGGGCGAAGCTCAAGCTCTTCCAGCGGGCGTGGTGCCTCGAGCGTGGGATCCGGCTCGTGACCTGGACGTACGACCCGTTCCTGCTGAAGAACGCGAAGCTGAACGTCGGCCGGTTGCGCGCGACGGTACGGAGCCTCCTGCCGGACTTCTACGGCCACATGGGCGGCATCTACGGCGGCCTGCCGACGGACCGGTTCGAGGTGCGCTGGCGCCTCGACGATCCGCTCGTCGAGCGAGCGGCGCGGGGCGAATGGTCGCCTCCGGAGAGCACGGTCGACGTGCCGGCGGCGACGCGGCCGGGGGCGATCCCTCCCGCGCCGAGGGTTCTTCTTCCGTTCCTCGCGGACGCGCCGCGCGTCTATCGCACGGATCCGAAGCGGAGCCTCGCCGCGCGCAAGAGCTTCCGAAACCTGGCCCTGGCGCTGTTCGCGAAGGGCTACGCCGTCACGGACGTGGCGGTCCGGGACGGCGAGCCCGCGTACGTCCTCGACCGGACGGGGCTCGGGATCTGAGCCGGCGTATCGGTTAAGATTCGCGGCAACTCGCGAGAATCCGAAAGGAGAGAACCCATGAAAAAGATATTTCGCGTCCTTGCCCCAGCCGCTTTCCTCCTCTTCACAACCGCCGCGATCGCCGTCGACGACTTCCAGGTGACGGGCAACGTCACGGAAAAGACGGCCGACTCGATCACGGTCATGAAGGGCAAGGAGCGCTTCCAGATCGCGATCGACAAGGACACGAAGATGACCGGCGACGTGAAAGTCGGCGGCAAGGTCACGATCAAGTACAAGATGCACGCGAGCTCGATCGAGTCGAAGGACGCTGCGGCCAAGGAAGCGAAACCCGCCAAGAAGAAGTAGGTCAGGCTTTCGCCAGCTCTTCCTTCAGCTTTTCCGCCTGGAAGTGCGCGACGAGCGGGTCGATCAGCTCGTCGAGTCGCCCGTCGAGAACGTCCGCGAGCCGGTGCGACGTGAAACCGATACGGTGGTCCGTCACCCGGCTCTGCGGGAAGTTGTACGTCCGGATCTTCTCGGAACGATCGCCCGAGCCCACCATCTTCTTGCGGTCGGCGGCGTAAGCGGCTTCCTTCTTCGCGCGCTCGGCCTCGTAGATGCGCGCCTTGAGGACGCGCATCGCCTTCGCCTTGTTCTTGATCTGCGAGCGCTCGTCCTGACACTGCACGACGAGCCCGGTCGGAAGGTGCGTCAGCCTGACCGCCGAGTACGTCGTGTTGACGCCCTGGCCGCCCGGTCCGGACGCGCAGAAGAGGTCCACGCGGACGTCCTTGTCGAGGACCGTAACGTCCACGTCCTCGGCCTCCGGCAGGACGGCGACCGTGGCCGCGGAGGTGTGGATGCGCCCGGCGGCCTCGGTGGCCGGAACGCGCTGCACGCGGTGGACGCCGCCTTCGTATTTGAGGCGCGAGTAGGCGCCCTCGCCTTCGACGATGGCCTGGACTTCCTTGAGGCCGCCGGCGCCGCCGGAGTCGCTCCGGTCGATGATCTCGACCTTCCAGCCGCGGCCTTCCGCGTAACGCACGTACATCCTCAGGAGCTCCTCCGCGAAGAGCGCGGCCTCGTCGCCCCCGGTCCCCGCCCGGATCTCGAGGACGACGTTCTTGCCGTCGTTCGGGTCCCTGGGGAGAAGAAGAAGGCGAATCTCCTCCTCGATCGCGTCGCGCCGTGCCTTCAGGGCCTCGAGCTCCTGCTGCGCGATGGGTCGGAGCTCGTCCGCGGGCGGAAGCGTGTCGAGAAGGTCCTGTGCTCCGGCGAGCTGGGCGTCGATTCTCTTCCGCTCGCGATTCTTCTCGACGATCGGCAGGATCTCGCGCATCGCCCGCATCGTCTTCGTCGCGAGGGCATGGTCGGCGAGGACCTCGGGCGAGGCCGCGCGGGCTTCGAGATCGGCGTAGCGGCGTTCGATCTCGTCGAGTTTCTGAAACATGGGGGTCGAACGCAGGCGGCCCGGCAGGGCCGCCGCGATCAGGCAGTCGTGGAGGCGGCTGGCTTGGCGGGCTTTTCTTTGGCGGGGGCAGGCGCGGCCTTGGGCGTGTTGGCGTAACGCTTCTGGAAGCGCTCGACGCGCCCGGCCGTGTCGACGAGCTTGGACTTGCCCGTGAAGAACGGGTGGCAGTTCGAGCAGATCTCGAGGCGGAGCTCGGTCTTCGTGCTCTTGGTCTTCCACGTGTTCCCGCAGGCGCAGTGCACGGTCACGTCGTGGTACTCGGGGTGGATCTTTTCCTTCATCTCGGGGCTCCTTCACGGCTCCGCCGCGATGTGAGCGGCGCCGGAACCCCGAAGAATAACATGAGCCGGCCGACGGTGGAACCCCCTGAACCAATTGTCCTTGCTAGACTTCGCGCGTGCTCGTCCTCAACGTGCGGGTGCCGGGAGAGCCGGCGCGCCGCATCCGGCTCGACCGTCCCGTCCTGACGCTGGGCCGCTCCTCGACGAACGACGTGCCCCTCGGGGACCGCACGCTCTCGCGTGTGCACGCGCGGATCGAAGGCGTTCTCGACGGCGGGCCGATCCGTCTCGTGGACCTCGGCTCGCGCAACGGCACGTCCCTGAACGGCCAGCGCATCACGGTGCCGGTGCCGCTTTCCGCCGGAGACCGCATCCAGCTCGGCGAGACCCTGGTGGAGATCATCGAGGAATCCACGACCCGCGTCGTCATCGACGGCCTCGGGGAAGAGAGCTCCAAGAGAACCACGTTCCTGCAGTCCTCCAAGGACCTCCTCCGCCCGCACAAACAGGCGTGGGACACGAAGCTCGGAGCCGAGGAGCTCGCGCGCCTGAACGCCTCGCTGAGGATGCTCAACGAGATCTCCGTCGATCTTCTCGGCGACATCCCGCTGAACCGCCTCCTCGAGCTCATCCTCGAGAAAACGTTCACGTTCCTGCAGCCCGACCGCGGCCTGCTGATGCTCGCGGACGAACACGGGGAGCTGAAGCCGGAGAAGGTGAAGTACGCGCCCGGCGTCGACCCGTCCGACATCCGGCTCAGCAAGACGCTCATCCAGTCGGTCGTGGAAAAAAAGAACGGCGTTCTCCTGATCGACGCGGCGACCGACGCCGGCCTCGGCGCCGCCGAGTCCATCCGGATCCAGGGCATCACGTCCTGCATGGCGGCCCCCCTCTTCGTCGAGGACAAGGTCATCGGCCTCATCTACCTCGAGGTGAGGCTGGGCCGGAAGAGCTTCAGCGAGGAGGACCTGCGCCTCCTGACGTCTCTCGCGAACACGTCCGCCATCAAGATCCAGAACCTGCGCCTGCAGGAGGGCGCCGCGGCCCGCCAGCGCATCGAGCGCGAGATGGCTCTCGCGTGGGACATCCAGAGGCGCCTGCTGCCGGAGGCCGAGCCCATGCTGCCGCACACGGAGCTCATCGGCAGGACGGTCCCGTCGCGGACGGTCTCCGGCGACTATTACGACTTCTTCGAGCGGGGTGACAAGTCGCTCGACGTCGTCGTCGCGGACGTGAGCGGGAAGGGCATGGGCGCGTCGATTCTCGCGGCCTCGGTGCAGGCGGCGTTCCAGGCCTGGGCCGGAGAGCACTTCCCGCCGGACCGTCTCTGCTCGCGGCTCAACGAGATGGTGTTCCGGCGCACGAGCCCGGAGAAGTTCATCACGTTCTTCCTCGCGCTCTACGACCCCGAGTCGGGCGCCGTCGTGTTCTCGAACGCGGGTCACAACCCGGGCATCCTCGTGCGAGCGGACGGCAAAACGGAGCTGCTCGGCGCCCACGGGCCTCCGCTCGGGCTCTTTCCGGGAAAAGTGTATGGCTCGGGAACCTTCACCCTCGAGACGGGCGACCTCCTCGCCCTCTACACCGACGGAGTGACGGAAGCCGCGAATCCCCAGGACGAGGAATTCGGGACGCCGCGACTCGTCGAGACGCTCGTGAAGGCGCGCGGCGGCTCCGTCGCCGAGATCGAGGCCAAGCTCGGCGAGGTTCTCCTCTCGTTCACCGCGGGCACGCCCTTCGGGGACGACCGGACGTTCGTCCTTCTGAAGAGGACCTGAGCTCTCGCCGCGTGGTGCCTAGGCGCGCGAGGGCGCCGCGGCCTCGGGTTCGACCGCGTCCCGGGCTTCCCGCGCGTCGCGCGGAAGCATCCCGTGACGCTTCAGCATCTCGTTCAGCGTCGTCGGCTTGAGGCCGAGGAGCTCGGCCGCGCGCTTCTGAACGCCCGACGCGCGTTGCAAGGCCGCCGAAAGGAGCGCGCGCTCGTAGGCGGCGACGGCGTCCTTGAAGGAGAGCCCCTCGGCAGGCAGGGACGCCGCGCGCGGCACGGAGCGACGCACGGAGTCCGGCAGCTGGTCGAGGTCGATGACCCCATGGCCGAGGACGAGGGCGCGTTCGAGGACGTTCTCGAGCTCGCGCACGTTGCCGGGCCAGTCGTGATCGAGAAGCGCCTTCATCGTGGCGGGCGTGACGGAGGGGACGGCCCTGCCGTTCTCGGCCGCGGCTCGCGCGAGGAGCGTCTCCACGAGAAGGGGGATGTCCTCGCGGCGCTCGCGAAGCGGGGGAAGCGGAATCGTGATGACGCAGAGGCGATAGAAGAGGTCCTCGCGGAAACGCCCCTCGGCCACGAACCGGGCGAGATCGGCGTTCGTGGCCGCGATGACGCGCACGTCGGCATGCTGCGGCTCGACCGCGCCCACGGGCAGGAATTCGCGCTCCTGCAGGACGCGAAGGAGCTTGGCCTGCGTCTCGATCGGGACCGTGCCGATCTCGTCGAAGAAGATCGTGCCCTGGTCGGCGGCCTTGAACAGGCCTTTCTTGTCGGCGACCGCGCCGGTGAACGAGCCCCGCACGTGGCCGAAAAGATTCGACTCGAGAAGGTCGGGCGGAAGCGCCCCGGAATGCACGGTGACGAACGGGCCGGACGCCCGGGGAGACAGCCGGTGGAGCGCTTTCGCGACCAGCTCCTTGCCGGTGCCGCTCTCTCCCGTGATGAGGATCGTGGATCGCGCGGCGGCCGCCTGGCGGATCGTCTCGAAGACGCGCTCCATCGAGGCGGAGCGCCCGATGATCTCCTTGAGCCCGGGAGGAGTATCGAGGCGCGCTTTGAGGGCGCGGTTCTCGGCCACGAGCCGGCGCTTCTCGAGCGCCTGCTTGACGACGTGGACGACCTCTTCGTTCCGGAACGGCTTGGGAAGGTAGTGAAACGCGCCTTCCCGCATCGCGGAGATCGCGCTCTCCACCGACGAGTACGCGGTCACGACGACGACCGGCACCTCGGGATGCCGGGCTTTCACCTCCGCAAGGACCTCGAGGCCGGGGCGGTCGGGCAGCATGAGGTCGAGGAGAAGGAGATCGACGGGCTCCTTCGCGAGGCGCTCGAGACCCTCGGCCGCCGTCGCGGCTTCGCGCGTCACGAACCCGGCCTTCGCGAGCACGGACCCGAGGACGTCGCGGATGACGGGCTCGTCGTCGAGGATGAGAACGGTGGACATTTTCTTCAGGTCGCGACGGGCAAGGAGACGGTGAATCGGGCGCCACGCTCTCCCGCGGACGTCACGGTCAGCGTCCCGCCGTGAGCCTGGATGATATCCCTCGCGATGGCGAGCCCGAGACCCGTCCCTCCCTTCGCGGTCTTCGTGGAATAGAACGGCTCGAAAACGTGAGCCGCCTCGGCCTCCGTCAGGCCGGGTCCGTTGTCCTCGACGCAAAAGATGACGTGGCCGTCGTCCGCCGTGACGCGCAATTTGACCGCCGGCGGCGGGTCGCCCGCCGCGCGCGGCGCCGCCACCGCCTCGAGCCCGTTCTTGGCGAGATTCATGAGCACCTGGACGAGGGCGTCGCGGTGACCGGAGACGACCGGGAGGCCGGGCGCCGCCTCGACGTCGAGGCATGTGCGTCGCGCCGCGCTCTCGTCCGCGAGCGCCCATCCGGTCTCCTCGGCGAGGGCGGCAGGCTCGAGACGCACGAATTCGCGCGGCTTCCCGCGCGCCAGGTCGAGAAGGCTGCTGACGAGGCGCGAGGCCCGAAAAGCCTGGCGCTCGATCTTCTCGACGAGCGTCCTTCGGGGATCGTCCCCCGGCGTCTCGTCGAGGAGAAGGCGGGCGAACCCCGCGACGCCCGCGAGCGGCGTATTCACCTCGTGCGCGACGCCGGCCGACAGCGTGCCGAGAGCCGCGAGGCGTTCGCGGTCGGCGAGCGCGCGTTCGAGGCGGGCGGTCTCGGTGGCGTCGTAGAGGACGAGGACGCGGGCGCTGGAACCCGGTAGAGCGCCGGGGAAGGGCGAGACGGCGACGTTGAGGACGCGCGGCCCCGAGCCGAGGTCCGCCTCGAGCCGGGCGGGCGGCACGCTCGAGACGAGCTCTTTGGGCAGCACGTCCGCGGCCAACGTGCCGACGAGGGACGCGGTGCCGCGCCCGAGGAGAGCCTCGAACGCCGGGTTGACCGACGTGAAGCGGCCGGAATCGTCTGTGGCCGCGATCGCCGCCGCGGATCCCGCGACGACGTTCTCGTGAAAACGCTGGAGCGTCCGGTACCGGTCGGCCTGCTCGCGAAGCTCGTCGAAGAGGCGCGCGTGGTCGAGCGCGAGGGCCGCCGGCGCGAGGACGGTTTCGAGAAGCTCGATGTCCTCGACCGACAGGGGCACGCGCCCCGCGCGGTCGCCGACCGCGAAAAGCGCGAGGAGCCGCCCGGAAACGGTCAGGGGTGCGAGCGTCCGGAACCCGGCGCGCCTGAGGCGCGAGACGGCGGCCGTCGGGCGTGCGGCGAAATTCTCCCGCGAGAGGCGCGTCGTCCGGATGCGGGCCCGCGCGGGAAGCTCCGAGAGCAGCAGCGGCGGGCCTCCGTCGACGTCCCTCGCGACGAGAGAGTCCTCCTCCACGGGCAGGAGGGCCGCGCGTGCGACGCCGAGGCCCCGCGAGATCCGGTCCGCAAGGAGGTCCGAAAGGTCCTTGAGGGCGCGCGGCGCCGGCAGCTCGCGGACGAGCGCGAGGAGGCCCTCCCGTTCCCGCCAGGCCTCGCGATACTGAAAGCGCGAGAAGGCGGTGGACAGGCTTCGACGCACGGGCTCGAAGCTGAGCGCCATCAGCAGACCGGCGGAGACCTGCAAGGCGGCCCTCGCGTGCGGAATGCCCACGGCGACCGGGTGCGCGAGCAGGAGCTGGGCGAGCGTGAAGAAGCCCGCTCCCACGAGAAGGGCGCCGAGTACGGACGCCGTCTGGCGGCCGAGAACCTCCACGTCCCAGAGGCGGTACCGCGTGAGCGATGCGAGAAAGGCGGCTGGAACGAGCGCGAGCGGAAGCACCGAGAGCGACGAGACGATCGGGATCGAGCCGCCCAGGAGCCGGGGCACGAGGTTCAGGAGAACGAGGGGAAGCATGCCCACGACCGTGCCGAGCAGAAGGAAACGAACCTGCTTTTCGGTCAGAAGGTCCGTCGGTCGGCGTGCGAGGACGACGAGGCGCGCGGCCGCCAGTGCGGCGCCCGACGCCATCCAGATGATCTGCACGCGGTCGAGAGCGTTCACCGCCGCCGACGCGTCGTCGCCCGCCCTTCCCGAGTACACGGCGGCCGTCGCGAGAAGCAGCAGCGCGGCAGGCGCGAACGGGAGCCACGCGGGGGCGCGACGCATGCGCCTCGGGAACGTGAAGACGAGAGCGAGAAGGAGAGCGGGAAACAGCGCACGCGCCGCGTCCTCGAGCAGGACGACCGCGCGGAACAACCGATCGACCGGCGGGACCGGCGTCAGCGTGAGGACGAGAGCGACAGAAAGCGCGAAACCCGCGAAGACGAGCGACTCCCGCGACGGCGGGGAGGGCCTTGCCGCCGCGAAGCCGGCGGCCAGGAACGCGAGGCCGACGGCGAAGAGAAAGAGGTAGAGCCAGTCCCAGGAAGACACCGGGACGTTCCGGAACGACCGGAGCGCGTCGCCTCGGAGGACGGTCATCTCGGCGGAACGCTCGGCGAGCCAGCGCGAAGGATCGCCCGCAAGCCGCGCTTCGTTGCCGTCGACGAGGAGCAGCAGGTCGCCGGCTTTCAGGCCCGAAGCGGCGGCGGATTCTCCGACGCGGGACACTCGAAAGCCCTCCGGCTCGGGCGAGACCAGCACGTCGGCCCGGCCGAAGGCCGAGACCTTGCGCGCGAGGCAAAGCGCGGACGGCACGAGCGCGAGGGCGAGAGAACACAGCACGAACCACCGCGCCAAGGCACGCAGCCGCGGCAGGCCTGATTCCATGTCAGAATTTGCAGCAAAGAAGGTGCCAGTAATCCGATTCTTTGAATCAGCTTAACTCATTGATTAGATAAGCCTTGATCGTGACGATGGCGAAAGAACCGGCCGCTCTTCACGAAATCTTGAAGAGGAACCCGGCTATTTGGAGAGCGGTCCCTCTAAAAAGACGAGTCTAGAAAGAGACCGCGAAGCCACCCGCGAGCCTCCGATTCATCTTCTCCTCGTCCTCGCCCTCGCGCCGCTTGCCGAACTCCAGGGAGAACAGCGCGCGCAGGTCGGAGCCGATCGAGCGGAGCGCCGCGAGCGGGATGGACTGCCCGAGCGTGAGATCCACCGCAGAAACGTCGTTGTGCAGGACGGCCGGGCCGCGCCCGAGTGACTGGATCACGACGCGGTAACCCATGCCCAGGGACGTGTCCGTGGCGCGGACGCGAATCGCGGCCTGCGCGACGCCCCACGTCGCGTCGTCGGACTGGATGACGCCGTCGCGTTGACCCGAGAGCTTTCCTGCGCGCATCGCGACGCGCCCGTCGAGCGCCTTTCCGAGCCGCGCGGCGGCGCCGAACGAGAAGTCCGTCGCGACGTCGTTCGCGAAGAAATAGAGCGAGTCGAGGCGGTCGAGAAAGTCCGGATCGAAGAGCAGACGGTAGGTGCCCGTCAGCTCGCGACGCGAGGCTTCGAAGAAGACGTTCTCGCCCTCGCTGCTCTGCCACCTGAGGCCGGCCTTGTACAGCGCGCGCGAACGGCGTGTGAGATCGGCCTCGTCCGTGCCCGCCTCGCCCGGCAGGGGCACGTCGCCGTCGAGACGGCGCTCGAAGCGCCGCGCCGCGAACCCGTAGAGCTTCCATCCGTCGCGCGTCGAGATCGCGAGCGTGACCTCCGGCGTGACGCCGCGCGAGTGCTCCGACACGTCGCCCGTCCCGCCCGCCTCGATCACGAAGAGGTCGAGCAGGCGAACCCCCGCGACGGCGCCCGCCCGCGTCTCCCGGTCGAAGGGCGACGTCTGGCCGGCGAACTCGTTCATGGTGCTCCGATAGGAAACGGAGACGCGCGCGTACGTCGAGGAGGAGAGCTCGGTCTGATAGCGGGCGGCGACGTCGACGGCATTCGACTCGCGCGCGAACAAGTCCGCCGCAGGCCCGGCCGAAAGGAGCCGGAATTGCGAGATGAGGCGGGCGGAAACCGACGCCTGCGAGCGATCCGAGACCGGGCCGTTCCAATCGAGGGAGTGCGCGGCGAAGCGCGCGCCGTCCGCATCGTCGGCCACCATCTGCTGGCGGGTCGAGAGGTGAATCGTCTGGCCCAAGCCCGCCGAGCCCGATGCCAGATCGAGCGCCACGCGCGACGCGTCGCCCATCTTCTCGCCCGACACCGCCGCGAGCCGCGAGTAGGCCCCCGAAGCTCCCCAGCGCAGCCTGTCTCCGGCGGTTCCGTTCACGTCGAGCGAGGCGCGCGACAGCGAGGACGATCCTGTGGCGCCGAATCCCGCCGTGGAGGCCACGGACGCGCGAACGGGAAGAGCCGAGGTGCGCCCGTCACGGCTCGCGATCGAGAGAGGAAGCGCGGCAGCCTCGGGCCCTTGCTCGAGAGCGGTCAGCACGGCGGGCACGTCGCGCAGCACGTCACCGGGCGCCACGGCCCGTGCGATCCACACGTCGAGGGGGCCGCCCGTCGACTCGGGCAGGATGCCCGCCTGCGCCTCGAGATCGAGCCGCACGAAGGAGAGAGTGCCGTCGGGAACCGCCCTGTGCAGCAGGCGCACGAGCGCGGGTCGAAATCCGGGGACGAGGGAAAGGACCGTATAGAGGCCTTCGGTCGCGTCGCCGAGAACGAACGTGCCGTCCACGTCGCTCTTCAGAAGCCTCACGACGGTCGCCCCGCCGGCCGTCACGCCGCGCACGACGAGGGCAGCGCCCGGGACGGGCACGCCTCCGGCTCGCACGATGCCCGATAGAGGGGCCCGGCGCGCCTCGGCTTCGCTCGCGGCCGCGGGGCGCGCAAGCAGCGCTGCGGCGGCCACTCCGGCGAACAGGCGTCGTTTCGAGCGGCTCGAAAGGGTCACAAACCCCCCCTTCCGCCTATCATCTGCCCACTTTCGGCGCCGCGTCAACCGGTCTTTGAAAGGAGTCGCAATTCAGGCGACCGGTCCCAGACCAAGGGTCGCGCGGATCACGTGCCGGGCGATCGAGGGGTTCTCCTTGAGCCGCCGCGTCGAGTAGGCGTACCAGTCTCCTCCGAACGGAACGTACACGCGCAGGCGGTGGCCGGCCTTGAGAAGACTTCGCCGGAGCACGGGGTCGACGCCGAGGAGCATCTGGAACTCGTAGCGGTCCGGTCCGAGGGAGAGGCGGTCGATCGTGGCCAGCGCGCGCTGCACGCAGGTCTCGTCGTGCGTCGCGATGGCGGCGTAGCAGCCCGCGGCCAGGTGCTTGTCGACGAGCGCGGAGAAGCTGTCGACGATCGACGCGCGCTCCTTCCAGGCGATCTCGCGGGGCTCCACGTAAATGCCCTTGCAGATCCTCACGTTCATGCGAGCCGCGATGAGGCGGTCGAGATCCTTGAGGCTGCGCTTGAGGTAGGCCTGGATCGCGACGCCCACGGCTGGAAACTTCGTCTTGAGCTCGAGCGCGAGCCTCAGCGTCGGCTCGGTGTAGGGGCTGTCCTCCATATCGATGCGGACGAACATGCCGTGCGACGCGGCGCGCGCACAGATGTCCGTGCAGTTTTGGAGGGCCAGGGCCGGGTCGATCGCGAGTCCCACGGCGGTCGCCTTCACGGAGACGTTCGCGTCGAGGCGGGCCGAGGCGATCGCGTCGATGACGCTCAGGTAATGGTCCCTCGTGGCCTCGGTCTGCTCCTTACGGGTCACGCTCTCTCCGAGGACGTCGAGCGTCGCCATCGCGCCTTCCGCCGCGAGCGCGCGCACGGTGGCGAGAGCGTCCTCGAGCTTCTCGCCCGCGACATACCGCGAGGCCACGCGCTTCACGAGGGCGCGTGGAACGAGCGGGAGCGTGCCGACGACGAGGCGGTCGAACAGCGCCGTCATGCGCTCTCCGGGGTTCGGGCCAGAACGAGGGCGCGCACTTCCGCCGCCCCCGCCGCGCACAACGCGTCCGCCGCCGAGAAGAGCGTCGCGCCCGTCGTGACGACGTCGTCGACGAGGACGAGAACGCGCCCGGCCGCCCGGGAGGACGCGGCAAAAGCGCCCTTGACGTTCGCGCGCCGGCCCGGCGCGGAGAGCGAAGACTGCGGAGGCGTGTCGCGCCTGCGGGAGAGAAGAACCCGGTGCGGCGTCTCGAGGTGGCGGCTCGTTTCGTCCGCGAGGAGCATGGCCGGATCGTACCCGCGTTCCCGGTTACGCCGGCCGGTGGACGGCACACTCACGAGCGCGTGGGCTCCGTCCGTGATTCCGGTTGCCTCTGCGAGAGCGGCAAGGCGCCCGCCGAGCGGCGCCGCAAGGAGGTCCCAGCCGGCGAACTTGAATGCGTGGTGGAGGGTGCGCAGGCCTCCCGCGTAGAGGCCGAAGGCCGCGGTGCGCGTCACCGAAGGAGGTGTGAGTCGGCAGCTCGCGCAGAGAGCGCCGCTGCCCGGCAGCGCGCAGCACGGACACGCGGCGGCTGCGTCGAGGAGGGGGAGCGACGCCCAGCAAGCGCGGCAAACTCCGCCGCCGCCGAGATCGACCCGCGGGGCCGCACAGACGCCGCACCGCGACGGAGCCAACAGCTCGACGAGGGGCGCCAAGAACGCGGGGAGTTCCCTCCTGGGAGTCGCTGTCTCGGCGCCCGGCACGGCCTGCGATTCTAGACGAGGGGCTGCCGGCCTCCGTATTCGCAGCATGCAACTCTTCGGTCGGGCCCGCCCTGACGTATCCTCGTCGGCGATGACAAGTCGAATCACGCGCGCGGGCGCCCTCGCCGTCTTTCTCGTTCTTCCGTGCTCTTCCGCCTCGGCTCAGACGACGCGACTTCAGGAGTTCTCGTTCGCCGCCGGCGCGGGAGGATCCGCCTTCAACGACACGCACCGGCCGGAGGGTGTCAAGACCTTCTCGACCGGAGGCTTCCACGCCTTCTTCGAGCTCTCGCTCGACCCGGCCGTTCTGCTGCAGGTGCGCTACGAGCGTTTTCAGGTGCCCGGCTCCACCGCCGACGCTCCCCGTAAGAACGTGGACGCGGGCAACGTCACGGTGGCCTACGTATTCCGCGAGCCGTGGTGGGAAGCGGGGCTCTTCGTCGGAGTCGGCCTCTATGGCCTTGCGCCTCGGTCTCCCGAGGCGGGACAGGCGCCCGTCGACGTCCGCGAAAGCGTCATCGGCTGGAATGGTGGAACGGTCGTCGCCTTCCAGCTCGCGCCGCGCTGGGACTTGCGCGTCGAGGCTGCGGGCTATCTCCTGCGCACGGACGCTTCGCTGAAGGTGGTCCGCGTCGGCGGCTCCTTGGCCTATCGCTTCTAGTAAGCCGGATCACGTTTGTGCGCCCCAAACGGTGGGCTCCCACCCGACCTTTCGGTCGGGCGGGGATTGCGGCGGTGGGGTTGACTAACTGAGGATTCGGATGGAGGGAAGAAACTGGAGGGCCCAGCGGCCGGATGGCCGGAGGGACTGGGGGATGGAAATGAAGATCGTCGTATCCATTTGAATTGTCGAAATGTCCGTTTCGATCTCCTGCCCTGTTATACGCAAGCCCGATGCCTCGGGTTTCTCCGTCCTCGAGGAACGTGCAAGGTCATTGAAGCAAAATCGTTTACGAGCGATGGGGGGTCCGGGGCGAAGCGGGAAACATTTGCGCGAGAGATCGAAAATGGACACTCTCGATGCGAAAACGACACTTCCCCGATTCAGGTCCCTTCCAGGAGGGGCAGCAGCGTGGAATCTTTCTTGATCGAAAGCGAGAGCTCGACGCGGGTTCTGACGACGCCCCGAAGCGTCTGGACCTTCTCCCTCAGGATCGCCTCCAGGTGCCCCACGTCGCGGGCGCGAATCTTCAGCCGGTAGCCGAAATCGCCCGAGATGGCATAGCACTCCTGGACGTCGAGCAGCGCCTCGATCTCCTCGAGAAACGGGCGCTCGAAACGCGGATGCTCGAGCAGCACGTCTACGTGCGCTACGACGGGCATTCCCACGAGGTGCGGATCGAGGAGAGCCGTGAAGCGCCGGATGAATCCGCGCGTCTCCAGCTTCTTGATCCGCTCGTTGACCGAGGGCGTCGTGAGCCCGACCGTCTCCGCGATTCTCGCTTGCGAGATCTTCGCGTCGCGCTGAAGAATATCGAGGATCCGGCGATCGATGTCGTCCATAAAAAATTCGGCCTGAGGGTTCTAAACCCGAACTTTATATGGTCCCGGGGGGCGAAGCAACCGCCCCGCGTCGCTTCCTCAGTCGGCCGGACCCGGAACCTCGCTTCCCTTGGGGATCACGACGACGCCTCCCTCGGAGACGTGAAAGCGTTTGAGGTCTTCCTCGGGGTCGAAGCCGATCTCGGTGTGGGGCGGGATCTGCACGCCGCGGTCGACGATGACCCGGCGCAGGCGCGCGTAGCGCCCCACGTCGACGCCGTCCATGAGCACGCATTCCTCGACGTGGGAGAACGAGTTGATCCTCACCCGCGGAAACAGGATCGAGCGGTGAATCGTGCCGCCGGAGATGATGCAGCCCGACGCGACGGTCGAGTCGGTCGCGATGCCGATGCGCTGGGAGACGGCGTCCGCGAAGACGAACTTCGCGGGCGGCTGCTGCGAGGCGTGGCTCTTCAGGGGCCACTTGTGGTTGTAGAGGTTGAGCGGTGGCGTGACGGAGATCAGGTCCATCGAGGCATCCCAGTAGGAATCGATCGTCCCCACGTCCCGCCAGTAAGGCGCGAGATCCTCGTCTCCGGGCACGCGATTCGTCGAGAAGTCGTACGCGTAGATGCGCCCGCCTCCCGCCAGAAGCGCCGGGATGATCGTCTTGCCGAAGTCGTGGGAGGTGTCCTGAAGCGCGTCGTGCTCGAGCGCCTCGATCAGGACTCCCGCGCGGAAGATGTAATTTCCCATCGACGCGAGCGCGAGCTCGGGCTGCCCGGGCATCGGGCTTGGCACGGCGGGTTTCTCGTGGAAGTTGACGATCCGCCCGTCCGCGGCGACCTCGAGAACGCCGAACCGCGACGCCTCGGCGATCGGGACCGGAATCGCCGCGATCGTGAGGTCGTGGTCGCCTTCCTCGTGGGCGAGGAGCATCGGGTTCACGTCCATCATGTAGATGTGGTCGCCGCCGAACACGCAGACGTGCTCGGGCTCTTCGTCGAAGATCAGGTCGAGATTCTGGTAGACGGCGTCCGCCGTTCCCCGAAACCAGTGAGGTCCGCGGCGCATCTGGGCCGGGACCGGGTCCACGAACTGGCCGATGTCGAAGCTGAGGCGCCAGGTGCGGATGATGTGCTCGATGAGCGAGTTCGACTTGAACTGCGTCAGGACCTTGATCTTCGTGAGGCCGGAGTTGATGCAGTTGTTGAGGGCGAAATCGATGATGCGGTAGCGGCCGCCGAACGGGACGGCGGGTTTCGCGCGATCCCGCGTGAGCGGGAACAGGCGCTCGCCCATCCCACCGGCGAGGATGATCGAAAGGACGTCGCGATGCTGCAGGATCTTCACGCGGCCCCCGCCATGAGATGCCCCGCGATCGTACCGCGTTCCACGTCCCTTTCGGGCCGCCGGGCCTGTCGGGTATCGTAGCGGCGCGCATGGCCACGGTGGATCCCTACGAGGTCCTTGGTGTCGATCGCAAGGCGAGCGAGGCCGAGATCAAGAAGGCCTACCGCCGCCTTGCGCGCAAGCACCACCCGGACGTGAACGTCTCCGACGCGGCCGCGAAGAGAAAGTTCCAGGAGATCGCCGCGGCCTACGAGATCCTCAAGGACCCGAAGCGCCGGAAGCACTTCGACATGACCGGGGACACCGGAGGCCCGCCCGAAGCCGGCGCGCCGCGGCCCTCCGGCGCCGGACCCTTCGCCGGAGGCAGCCCGTTCGGAGGGACGGCCGGCGGGCCCTCGAGCTTCCGCTGGTCGGGCGATTTCAGCGACCTCTTTTCCGACCTCTTCTCGGGCACCCGCTCGGGAGGCGTCCGCGGCTTCGAGGAAGAGGACGACGACGCGGCCGCCGAGCTCACGATTTCGTTCCGCGACGCCGTTCTCGGCGGAACGATCACGCTGCAGGTGCGATACCCGCGCCGCTGCGCGCGATGCGGCGGGTCGGGCCGGGTGGGGACCTCGGCGTGTCCCACGTGCCACGGGGCGGGAGAGGTCGTGTCGAAGGAGCGGCTCACCGTGCGTATTCCCGCGGGCGTCTCGACCGGATCCAAGGTGCGCGTCCCGGGCAAGGGACGCAGCGAGAAGGGCGATCTTTATGTCGCCCTCACCGTCGTTCCGCACCCGTACTTCTCGCGCGAGGGCGACGACATCCTCGCCGAGGTGCCGGTGACCGTATCCGAGGCGTATCTCGGCGCGGAGATCGACGTTCCGACGATTCACGGGCCGGTGCGGGCGCGCATCCCGCCCGGGACGGCCGGAGGCCAGCGTTTCCGGCTCAAGGGCTACGGGGTGAGGAGCGGGCGCGGGGCGGACGGGGACCACACCTACCGCGTTTCGATCGCGATGCCGGGGCGGCCCACGGAGGAAGGTCGCGCGCTCGCTTCGAAGTTCGCCGCGCTCTACGACAGGGATCCGCGCGCGGACCTCCCGTCGAGACTCTGACTATTCCTTCTCGGACATGTCCTTCATGACGGCGAGCGCCCGGTCGACGGGGAAGTCCGGGCGGAACGGGAGCGTGACGATCGTGCTCGAATCGCCGCGGAGGTAAGAGAGGCCCGTGTCCGAGTTCCAGTAGTACGTCGGAACGCCCGCCGGCGAGATGACCGTGCCCACCTGGGTCTGGAACGGCAGGTCGATGTGCCTCGGGAGCTGAGTCTCGGTGAACGACCGGCCGATGGGCGTGTGACCGCGCGCGAACGACGTCCGCTGCGCCGCCGTGAGGCCGTCGGGCGGTACGAGCTTCGGGAGGTTGTCGGGAAACGCGAGGCGGATGACCTGCTGCGTGCGCGTCGAGAGGTTCGCGAAGGACACGAGGACGCCGCCGTTCGTCGCCGCGTCACGCTGCAGGGCCGGGTGTGCGTACGACGACAGGGGGAGGCCCGAGCTGTCGGTCGGTCCGGCGGCGCCGTTCAGCTCGTTGAGGTTCCACGCCGTGACGTCGTCGAGCTTGATGCTGCCGTCCTCGATGAAGACCGCGGCGTAGCGGGCCTGCGCGGCGCCGCTCTCTTCCCACCACACGATCGAGAGGATCGTGCGGCTCTTCGTGACCGGTTGGCCGTCGGCGTCGGCGTCCGTGTACGTCTGACGCGTCACGAGGAGCTGCGGGCTCACCGAAATGTAGAGGCCGGGGTTCGGCAGGATGCTGCCGTCGACCCAGGACCCGCCGTTGCGGACCGTGACCTGGACGTCGGAGAAGAAGCCGCGAACGCGCGTGTAGACGATGAAGACGCTCTGCGTCGCCTCGTCGAATTCGATCGACGCCTCGAGCTTGTAGAAGTCGTTCACGGTCCCGCCGACGACCTCGACGACCGGCTGGCCTCCGGGAGGCGTCGTGCGCAGCGCGAGGACGCGGAGCGTCGCGTCGGACGCGCTCGCTCCGGTGATGACGTCGCCGTAGGACGCCGGGAACACCTCGTAGAGCGTTCCGTCCTTCGCGAGCACGGCGGGCGAAGCCTCCGCCCGGTTCGCGCACGTCCCCAGGCACACGAGGGCCACGAGGCCGGCGAGCGCGGAGGCGAGGCGGTGCGAGAGGCGGCTCTTCACGGTCAGCTCCGAAGGTTGATCACGTTGCGGAAGTCGAAGACCTCGAGGTACGCCCTCAGGTTCTTGAATTCCGGGTAGAGGTTTGCGAGCCGGTCGAAGTAGCCGCGCGCGTCGCCGTCGTCGCCCGCGAGATGGCACGTCTCGCCGAGGAGGTAGAGGAAGCTCTTCTCCACGGCGGGCTCCCCGCACAGGGGCACGCGCTCGAGGCCCGACTCGCCGAAGAAACGGGCTTCGGCGTGGCGGTCGCACTTGAGGTAGCCGAAGCAGAGATCGAGGAGGGGGTAGACCGTGTAGCTCCGGGCCCCTTCGCTCTCGAGCGCCCCGAACGCCTCGTGCACGAGGGCGAGGCCCTCGGGAACGCGGTCGAGGGCGATGAGGCAATAGCCGAGGTTGTCGCGCCACACGGAACGGAAGATGGAGGACACGCCCTCGCGTCCCTCCGTCCTCTCGAGCGCGTGGCGGTAGACCGCCGCAGCTTCCTCGAAGCGGCTGTCGACCGTCAGGAGCATGCCCGACTGGTTGTCGCAGTGAGCGAGGATCGCCTCGTCGCCGAGCGTCTCCGCGTGGCGGCGGGCGATGCGGTTGTAGAAGAGCGCCTTCTCGAAGTCGCGGCGCAGCTCGTAGACGCGCGCCGACGCGTGCGCGGCGCGCACGGCCGTCGCGGGACTCGCCGACCGGAGCAGGACGCGCTTGAGCTCGACGAGGACGTCGTCGGCGGGACCCGCCTCGATCGCGGCGGCGGCGCGGCACACGTACATCCAGTCCCCGAAGGCGGGATCGTCCGTCGCGCGTGCGGCCTCGAGGGCCCGGTCGTATGCCGAAAGCGCGGCGGGAAACTCACCCTTCTCGAGGAGGGCGAGCGCTTCCTGGCGGGCGGCCTCGGCCGCGGCGCGGAGGACCTCAGTCATCTCCGCCCTCGCCGTCGCCGTCGGGCCGCGCCTTTTCGGCCTGCATCCTCTTGAACGCGACGAACTCGCGGACTTCGCGGCGCGAGTCCTCCGGCAGTGCCGACCAGTCGCGCGCGAGCGGCTCGTCGTCGAATGGAGCCGACAGCGCGCCGGCCGCCTGCCCGTCGGCGGGCCCGGCCTCGGCCGAAGGCTCCTCGAAGAAGTGACTCATGGACAGCTCGAACACCTGAAGGATCCTGAAGAGAGTGTCGAGCCCGACCTTGTACTCACCGTTTTCCATGCGCGACAGGTCGGACTGCGTCACGCCGATCCGGGAGGCGAGCTCCGCCTGAGTCAGATGTCGGCTCTTCCGGATCTGACGAATCTTCTGCCCCACCAGGAGGATCTGGGACGCACGCGGCACAGCAGTCATGAGCCTACATCATCTAAGATAGCCTCTCGCGCCCGTGTGTCAAGCGGTTTCGGACAGGGTTGGAGAACGGCTACCTCGTTGAAGAACAAGCTCTTCTTACTTTCGGAGCTGCTCCGGAGAGACCTTGCCGCCCGCTATGGGGGCAGCTTCGCGGGCCCCCTGTGGGCGGTCCTGAACCCCGCTGTCTTCTGTGCGCTCAATGCGTTCGTATTCGCCTTCGTCATCAAGATGACGCCTCCGGCCGGCTTCCGGGGCGGTTACGTGGAGTTCCTGCTGGCGGGCCTTCTCCCGTGGCTCGGGATACAGGAGGCGGTCATGAGGGCCACGGTTTCGGTCAGCGACCAGGCGCACCTCGTCAAGAAGCTGCGCTTCCCGATTCATCTCCTGACGGCCTCCGCCGTCGGAGCCGCGCTCGTCGTCCAGGCGATCGGGCTGAGCCTTCTCACCGGCTTCCTCCTCGTGACCGGCCGCGGCTCCGTGAACGCCGGCCTTCTCGTCGCCGCCTTCGCGTTCGAGTGTCTCCTCCTCGTCGGGCCGGCGCTCGTTCTCGCTTCGATGAACGTGTTCTTCCGCGACCTCGCGCAGCTTCTCCCCCCTTTTCTCATGATCGCGTTCTACCTCTCGCCCATCATCTATCCCGAAACGATGATCCCCGGCTTCGCCGCGCGCTTCCTCGCGTTCAACCCGCTGCGAGATCTCCTCGCGCTCTTCCGCGCCGCGCTGTTCGGGGCGCCGCTCCCGCCGTTCGGGCGCCTCGCCGCGTGGTCGGCCGTCCTGGCCGTGGTAGGCTTCTTCGGAGTCCGGCTGTTCCGGCGGTGCCGCCCGTCGTTCGCGGACCTTCTCTGACTCTTCATCGCCCGAAGGCCGAAGGCCCGAAGGTTCCGTGCGCTGCTAGGAGTTTTCCGTGAAAGCGTCCCTCTCCGTATTTTCGGTGGCCGTGCTCGCTGGCGCGATCGGCTGCTCGTCCTCGGGGCCGTCGGCTCCCGCCGCGAAGACCGCGGCGGAATCGAAGGCCGAAGACGCGAAGCGAACCGAACGCTCGGTCGAGCGAGCGAAGGAGCTCCTCGGCCTGCAGGCTCCGGCGCCGGTGCCGGAAGGAGAGTTCGTCGAGCCCGAGACCGAGACGATCGTGGATCCCGAGACCGGGAGAAAGCTCCTGAAGATCAGGAAGCAGATCCTCTACTACGAAAAGGACGGGCGCCTCTTCAACGCCGTCGTGGTCGGGCCGGGACTCCCCATCGTGCGCCAGGACGAGAAGGCGTACTACGTCCTCGCTCCCCCGGACCGGCCGAAGCCCGACCCGAGGAGCGCCGGCTTGCAGGGTCCCGACGACCTCAAGCCGATCGTCGAGCTTCCCGCGAGCGAAGCCGCGGTGGTGACGCCGAAGATCTGGAAGGGCACGTTTCATTTCGAAGAGATGTCCGAGGGCTTGCCGCGTTCGGGCATGTGGCGCGAGAACTTCGACGTGGGCGACCTCCTGGGGCAGGGCCGCCCCCAGATCGTCGCGCCGCCGGCCCGGCTCACGGGCAACTTCATCCGGGTCTACCGGCTCGACAAGAGCGACACCGGGGACGACAAGTGGCGCTGGCGCCTCGCCGACCTCACGTTCGAGAACGCCGACAAGGTTCAAGCGGCCTACGGGGCCGCCACCATCGCGGACATGGACGGCGACGGCAAGCTCGACATCGTCTTCGGGGGACATGGCGCCGGACCAGCCGTCGCGATCAACAAGGGCGGGGGCACGTTCAAGATCGAGACGTGGGGTCTTCCGCGGCAGATGTCGACGCGTGCGATCGCCGCAGGAGACCTGAACGGCGACGGCCGGCAGGACCTCCTCGTCATCTCCGACGACCCCGAGGCGCTGCTGACCGGCGGCAAGCCGCGGGCCGAAAAGGGCAGCGACTACGTGAAGGGTTACGACGTCCGGGGGTTCCTGAACGAAGGGGCGCGTTTCCGCGAGGTGCACAAGGGCCTCGAAGGGGCCTGTTTCGGCTACGCGATCACGCTCGTCGTGCCGAAGGACCCGAAAGACGGACTGCCGTTCTATTCGTCGGCCTGCCGGTACACGATGGGCGCCTCGCATCTCTACGAGTTCGACCCGAAGCTCGAGGAGTTTCGCTACGCGGGCGTCGGCGCCGTGGAGGTCTGGGCCCAGCACATGGGATCGGCCGCGGGCACCTACCGCGGCCGGCCCGCGGCGTTCGCGGCCTGGTTCAAGCGTTCGCCGTTCGGCGCGACGCCGAAGATCGACGGGCAGGGCATCACGGTCTATTACCGCGCCGACGACGGAAAGATGGCGGCGAAGCGCATCGTGAAGACGCTGCAGTTCGACGCCGGGTCCCCCGCCATCACCGCCGGTGACCTGAACGGAGACGGCCTCGACGACGTCGTGTGGTGCGACGAGAGCACCCATCGCATGAGGGTCTTCTTCCAGATGCCCGACGGAGAGTTCGAGGAGCTGGCGGCCGACCGGGAGCCGACCTTCATCAACCACCCGACGGCGCTCCGGATGGCCGACTTCGACGGTGACGGGCATCTGGACGTGGCCCTCATGTACCAGTACCTCACGGGCGACGAGACGCGGGCAGGGGGTTTGCGGGTGTTTCTCGGCGTCTCGAAGTGAGGTCCGGCCGCCCCCGGACACTTTCCCTGCAGATATGCCCCTCCACCATATTTTTGAGGAATGGTCTTGACACGGTGGAATTTTGTGCCTATCGTCTCCCTAATGTTCCGGAGACTTTCGTCTCTCAATCTGCCTGTTTTCGCCGAAATGGCAATGGCGACGCCATCTGGTTTCTAAATTTATTTCGGGAGGTGATTCGATATCGCGCGCGGCAGGATTACCCTTTCGAAGAACTCTGTTGAAATAACTCACTCGGATCTAACTGAACCATCGCAATTGTCGGTAGGAGTAAAAATGAAAAAGTTTTCCGTCCTCGTTGCCCTGGTGCTGCTCGCGGTTGCGGGCACGGGCTATGCGGTCACCTGCGCGTATGACAACGTGCCGGCGGCCACGCTGCTCGTACCGTACTGGAAGGTCTCACTGAACGGTGCCACGGGCGCGCCCATCGGTGCCAGCGGCACGGACACCCTCGTGTCGATCGTCAACGTCTCCACCCCTGGCGTCATCGCGCACGTCACGGTCTGGAACAAGTATTCAAAGGCCGTCATCGACTTCAACCTTCCCCTCACCGGGAAGGACGTCGTGTCGTTCTCGATGCGCGACATCATGAACGGCAGGCTGAGCCCGAACTACCCGCAGTGCGACCTGCTCCTGCCCCCGGCGCAGTTTGCGGCGTGCACGAATTCGAAGGGCGCGCCTCCGAAGTCGTACCCCATCGACCCATGCGGCCTGCTTGATCCGGGCCTGCCGACCGCGAACTACAAGCCGAGCGTCGGCTTCGGCCAGACCCAGTTCATCCGCTTCTCGCACCCCGATGCGGCCGGCGTCCTGGGCACCGACGTCCTCACGTCGATCTCGCAGTACAACCTCACCACGGTCGACGCCATCGGTGCGGCGTTCCGCGGCACCGTCTGGAACTCGCTCGACGAGTCCGGCGACGTCACGTCGTTCACGTCCTCCTCGGGCGCGAACATCCTCGACAAGGACAACCCGGCTTGCGGCTGGTCCGCCACCAACCCACTGGGTGGCGCCCTGTCCGGCTACCTCACGATCGACGTCGTGAACTACTGCACGAACTTCTTCCCCGACCAGGGGGATTTCTACGACAAGGACGCGATCGCGACGACCGGCTGGACCCAGGCTGCCTACCCTGATTTCCCCTGCACCTCGACGGCTCCCTGCGCAGTCACGTACACGCCGAACGTCCTGATCGGCGACGTGTTCTTCGTCGACACCGCCACGCAGGGCGGCAACGTCTCGGGCGACCCGGCTGTCGCCATCGAGTTCGACGTGCGCCTCGGCTTCACGTTCCCGCTGACGAAGACCTTCTTCGGCAAGTACGTCGACTTCGCCAGCACGTGCTTCGCCGAGGTCAACACGTCAAACGGTTGCGCGAACCCGGGAGTTCCCCCGGCATTCCAGTTCCCCGGCGACGGCCGCGAGCCCCTCGGCGACCGTTACGGCTTCCGCTACCTGGCCGACCAGGCCAACGGCCTCCAGTCCTGGATCACCGTTTGGCGTAGCGACGTGTACTTCAGTCCAAACGATGGCGACTGGGACGCGGTCAACCTCTGCGAGTGGGCGGACCCCACCCCCAAGACGGGCAACGCCGGTTCCGACGGCAGCGGTCTCTTTGACGACCTGCATCAGGTCGTGATCCTCACGTACGACAACGACGAGAACCTGTTCGGTGGCGTCGGCGTTCCGCCCGGCCCGTCGGGTCAGCAGCCCGGCACGCAGTCCCCGAACTACATCTTCCTCGAGTCGCAGCGCATCGACCTGCTGGCGGCGACGACCGCCGGAGCGGGCTGGAACCCGGCTGCGTTCAAGGGCGGCTGGGTCGACATGACGTTCCGCGGACCCGGCTACTTCGGCTTCGACGAGACAGACGGTCTCTACAACCAGGCCTGGGTCGGTGTGCAGCACACCGCTCCCGGCGCGTTCATCAGCGTCGGTCACGCTGCGGCCAACCTGAACGAGCAGTTCCAGTGCCAGCCGAACAGGCCGGAGATTGGAACGCAGGTTGACGGACTGGGCGGCCAGTTCTTCCTTCGCAGCGCAGGCCTCCCAAGGCTCAAGTAAGGTTTCTTTCCCGGTGTTCCTGGGCGGGCGGCTTCGGCCGCCCGCCTTTTTCTTTTTCCGCCCACCCCTGAAAGATGCCCCGCCCCCGAAACACTTCGATCCGGCCCCTCGTGCCTTGCCCGTAAACGACGTTACCGGCTGGACATAGCGAGCAGCCGGAGATAGCATCAGGTCCGGATCGCCCCTTCAACCTGGAAGGGTTATTCGCGCCCCCATATGAGGACCACGATGACCCCTGTGACCCCCGTGCCCCCCGCTCGCCGCAACGATCGTTTCCGCCGCGCCGCAACAGCCATGGCGGGCACGGCACTCCTCGGGCTCCTGGCCGGGCTGCCGGCGCGCCTCGAGGCCCAGTGCACGCTTTCGGGCTCGCCCGCTTCGTTCGAGCCGAATCCGCCGGGCGTCCCGCGGACCTTGTACCTGAGTCCCGGATACAACAACAGCCTCGAGCTCTACCGGAGCGGCGCCGGCGGCCCGCGCCGGCTCCTCATGCAGGAGTCGTACGGGTACTCGGTGCTCGACCTCTCGAACCCGGTCAACCCGACCGCACTGGACTACCGTGACAACCGCTTCGGCGCGGACGCCATCACGCTCGGCGGCGACGGGCAGAGTGACGTCTACTCGATAGGCGTCTCGGACGACGGGCAGCGTGGGGTGCAATCGCTGGGTGGACCGGGGGACGGCTGGTACACGATCGTGGGTGGCGCCAGCGGTTACGGCTTCCTCAACCGCGGCTCGTTCTCCCCGAGACGGGCAGGTTCCACGCTCGTCCAGCACGTCGGGAGCCGGTACATCGCGTACGAGATCACTTCGACTCAGGTCGCCGCGGCCGACGTCACGACCCTGCCCGCGACGTTCGCGCAGCAGAACATGAGCTCCGAAAACACCGGCTGGCCGGGCGGAGGCCTCGGGTCCCTGGCCGGGAACTACATCCTCTACCAGTCCGGCGGCTCCATTCGGGTCGTCGACGCGTCCAATCCGGGGCCCGTCGGAAACATCACGACCTCTTTTCCGCAGACGACGATCACGAGCGTCGACTTCGGCGGCCGCGCGATCTCGGCTTACTCCGCGGCCGTCGATCCGGCCGATCCGACGATTCTCTGGGTCCTCGTGGAGCTCAACGCGCAGGCGGGAGAGAACTCGCCGAGCTACGGGCTCCTCTACGTCACGAGCAGTCTCGCGAAGGTCTCGGCCGGCCCGGTCTGGCGCGTCCCGTCGCAGGCGGGCGAAGCGTGGGCGAGCGTGGGGGTGGCCTCCGCGCTCGTCGAGAACAACGGCGACCTCTTCGTCCTCATGTGGGCGAAGAGCACGGCGCCGACGATCCAGTTCCTCCTCTACTCGACGACGGCTGCCGGGTGGGCGAGCGTGCCTCCGGGCTCCTTCCCCGTGAGCGGCTCGGGGTTCGCCCTCCGGGGGCAGATGTCGGGCTTCGGGGTCGCCGGCACCAGCAACGTCTACGCGTACCTGCCCACGACGACGACGGCCTACGTGATCCCGATGGCCTGCGTCTCTCAGAACGCGCCCGCAGTCGCTGCCATGAGCGCCGTGAACCAGGCGGGCACTCCGCTCAACAGCGGCGACACCGTGTTCCTGGGCGAGCGGGTCACGATCACTCCGGCCATCAACCCGTTGCCGGTGAACCAGCCCCTGACGGGATTCGGATGGAACTTCGACTTCGATTTCCACGCGGGCGCCGCGTCCGAGGACAACGGCGCGGTCGCGTCTCCGCGCATCAAGGCGGCCGACAACGGGGCGTTCGGGAACCCTGCGGCCCCGCCGGCCCAGATCACGGTCGTCGGCCCCTGCGACTATCGGGTGGGCGGAACTGATCCCAATAGCGGTGCGGGCTGCTGGAGGTCGGTCACGACGAACGGCGCGTTCGGGGGACCCGACTTCGTCGCCGTGCCGGCGACAGGTTCCTCGAAGGCGATTACGTTCGCGTTCGAGGCGAATAACGCTCTTGGCAGCGCGGGCGCGAGGCTGTTCACGTTGAACTGGAAGGTCCCGGCGGCGAAGCTCCAGACGACGCAGGTGCTGTCCGGCCAGCCTCTCGTGAGCGCCTCCGACGGCTATCCGACGGCCACGGGCTTCAAGTGGTGGTTTGGCGACGCGCCGAACGCCCTGACCGTGGCCGGGCTCTGCTCGGGCCCGACGGGTACGGGACCGACGTGCGTTCCGACGCTCGATACAAAGGGCCAGCACTACTACTGGCTCACGGCGACGTACGCGAACGGCTACGCCACGCCGGACTACGCCGGCACGGCCGCGATGGGGACGTACACCGTCACCGACTTCGCGCCGGCCTTCACCGTGAACGGCAGCGCGACCGGCCCGATCACGGCGGTCATTAACCAGAGCCTGACCGTGCAGAACAGCTCGCAGCGCGGCGCGGCGATCATAGGGAGCTACGAGTACAGCCTCTGCGTTACTCCCTGCGCGGACAGCTACCAGCCCTGGGTGGCGATGAGCGACCCTTCTTCGCCGTCCGGCTCGCCGCCCAGGACGGCGACGATTCCGATCCCGGGAACCGCGGGGAACTACGCCCTCAAGATCAGGGTGAGCTACTCGGGCGGCCAGACTGCGTTCTGGCCGGATCCGGCCGGCATCACTCCCTTCACGGTGACCGTGGTGTCCGTGGTCCCGCTCGTCGTGAACGTGTCGGTGAACCCCACGAGCCAGACTGCGGGTCAGAACGTGACGTTTTCGTGCAACGTGACCGGCGGCCTCACGCCCTATTTCTACCAGTGGCGTTCACCTCTGTCATTCACGGTTCCCGGGGCAACCCAGCGGACCTACGCGACGACGTCCACCTCCGCGGGAAACCTCCAGGCCTACTGCTTCGTCTCGGATAGCCAGCCGATTCCCGCGCAGAGCAGCGGGAGCGCCACGGCGACGTTCACCGGAGGCGGAGGCGGCCCCCCGGCCGGGGGTGTCTCCGTGAACGTCTCGGTCAGTCCGAACCCCGCCCTCGTCAACCAGACCGTGACGTTCTCGTGCAATGCGTCGGGCGGGACGGGCTCCTACACTTATCAGTGGCGGTCGCCGAGCTCGAGCTTCACCATTCCCGGGCAAACCAATTCGACTTACCAGACCTCTTCGTCCACGCCGACGACCATCAATGCGGGATGCACCGCCACCGACGGCGCCAGCGCTCAGGCCAGCGGCGCCGCCACGGTCCAGATAAGCAATCCGGCCGGTCCGCCTCCGGCTTGCCTGGACGTGAACTACACGATCCTCGACCGGGACAACGGCTTCATTCCGATCCCGCCCGCCGTGGCGCTGGGGATCCAGTACTTCGGAGTGGCCACCGGACAGAATCTCGCCTTCCTGGCTTCCGGTACGGGCATGACCGGCGCGGACTGGACGTTCGGAGACGGCGGCACCGGGAGCGGCAATCCGATCTGGTACACGTACGCGTCGGCCGGCACGTTCAACGCAACGGTCAAATTGAACGCGAACTCGCAGTGCAGCAAGACCTACCGGTTCATCGTCGCGGCCCCCTCGGGCCTCTTCACGGCGCGCTACGCGGACGGTTCGGCGTTCACGTCGACGCAGGTGGAGTCCGGGAAGGACCTGAGCTTCGTGGCCACGGACACCGCCAACCTCTACGCGTGGGACTTCGGCGACGGCTTCACGGGGACCGGGAAGAATCCGACACACGCGTTCAACGTCAGCGGTTCGAGCCCCGTCACGTTCACGACGACTCTCACCGTGACGATCGGCTCGACGAGCTGGTCGACGTCGCAGACCTTCACCGTCCTGCCGCCGCCCGAGCCGCCGAAGTGGTTCGTCGCGGGCATGGCGTACCTGCAGGGCTCGCTCGCGGGCACGCTCTGGCAGACCGACGTCACGATCTTCAACCCCGACCCGACCCGTTCGGCGACGTATTCGCTCGCGTTCCTCAACGGAGGAAGCCCCGTCGATCCGGCCAACCTGGATTGGAGGACGATCAACCTCGGCGCGCAGCAGAGCATCTCGTCGCCGAACGTCCTGGCCTTTTTCGGGCAGCCGCTCGGAAGCTCCGGCGCCCTTCTCGTGCGCGGCGACTCCGCCCCCGTGCCGCCCGTTCTCACGGCGCGCACGTTCAACATCGGCGACCCCACGAAGGGCACGTTCGGGCTGTCCGTCCCCTCGACGCAGCCCTCGAGCGGCCTGACGCCCCAGGCCGCCCCCTCGCAGCAGTACCTCGTCGGCCTGCGCGACGACGACACGGCTTACACGAACATCGGCCTCATGAACGTCACGAGGGACTGGAGCCACGCGCGGCTCACGTTCCTGGATCAAAGCGGCGCCGCCACCTTCGGCCAGGTGAACGTGGACGTGCCGCCCTACGGCGTCGCGCAGCTCACACGCCCGCTCTCCGCGGCCCCGCCGAGCGGCGTGGGATTCCCGTTCCCGCTCGACGCGTTCAGCGTCAGGGTGGCGGTGCTCTCCGGCGGCGCGGTGTTTCCCTACGCCACCGTCATCGACCTCCGCTCGACGGACCCCATCGTCGTGACCGCGTCCGACCGGCCCTCGACCACGTACCGCATCCCCGGGATCGTTCGCCTGCAGGGCGCGAACAACACGGTGTGGCGGAGCCGCTTCTACATCACGAACCCGTCCAGCACGAGCCGAAAGGCGTCGATCTCCTACTCCTTCGTTCCCTGCGAGGGGACCGTTTGCAAGAGCCGCGCGGGCCTGCAGAGCGACGTGACGCTGCTCCCCGGCGAGACGCTCTGGGCCGACGACTTCCCGAAGAAGTGGCTGGAGAGCTTCGGGTTCACCGTGTCCGACACCACGGCCTACCAGTCCGCGTACATCGACGTCTTCCCGGCGGCCGGCGACCCGAACCAGGAGCCGCTGCTCGTCCTCGGCGTCACGTACAACGACCAGCCGGCCGGCCCCGTGGGCCTTCAGGTGCCGGGCTTCACCGACGCGGATGCCGCTTCGAAGACGGGCGAGAACAAGCGCCTCGTCCTGACGGGCCTCGTCTCGACGGAGGCCTACCGGACCAATCTCGCGCTCTTTGCGATCTCGGGCGCGACCGGCAAGTGGGTCAACGTCCACGTGTACTCGCAGGAGGGCACGAACCTCCGCGACCTCCCGGTCTACGTCGACGGCGTCTCGCAGGTGAGCAACGACACGCTCTTCGGCGGCCTCTCCGGCGACCTGAGCCGCCTCTCGGTCATCGTCGACAACATCGACGCCGACGTGACCGTGGGTGGCTACGCGACGATCGTCGACAACATGTCGGGCGACGCCACGTTCGTGAAGGCCCAGCCGACCCCCTGACCTCGGAAACCGCATCTGTTTGAAGGCCCGGGCCACGCGCCCGGGCCTTCTTTTTTCGGGCGGAGAGCTTCCGCGCCGGGAAGCCTTCGGGCAACATGGGAGCGGCGATGGCCGAATCCCCCCTTTCCTACTCCTTCTCCAACCTGAGCAAGGTCTACCGGCTTTACCCGGCTCCTCGGGACCGCTTCTTCGAGGCGTTGACGGGCCGCCCCCGGCACGCCGAGGTGCGGGCCCTCGACGACGTCTCGGGCGGGATCGCCAAGGGCTCGGTCCTCGGCGTCATCGGCGAGAACGGGTCGGGCAAGAGCACGCTCTTCAAGATCCTCGCCGGAACCACGACCGCGACGTCCGGCAGCGTGAGCCTGCCGGGGCGTGTGGCGTCGATCCTCGAGCTCGGCACGGCCTTCCATCCGGACGACACGGGCCGGCGCAACGTGGTCCTGCAGGCGGCTCTCGCGGGGCTCTCGCGCGAGGAGGTTTCGGCGGCATTGCCGGAGATCGAGGCGTTCGCCGAACTCGGCGACTTCTTCGACCGGCCCGTCAAGACGTACTCGTCGGGCATGCAGATGAGGCTCGCGTTCTCGGTCGCCACGGCCGTCCTGCCCGACGTGATCCTGCTCGACGAGGCGCTCGCCGTGGGCGACGGCCGCTTCCAGAAGAAGTGCGTCGACCGCATTTTCGAGCTCAAGGCCTCGGGCAAGACGATCTTCTTCTGCAGCCACGCCATGTACTACGTGTCGACGCTCTGCGACCGCGCGCTGTGGCTGAACGCGGGCCGCGTGGAGGCCATGGGCGACGCGCAGAGCGTCGTCCTCGAGTACGAGCGTTTCCTCGCCCGGAAGGACGTCGCCGTGGACCACCACGCCCGCCCGCCCGCGGATTCGCACGGACGCATCACCGGCTTCTCGCTCGTCGGCACCGAGGGGCGCGAGACGGACGCGTTCCGTCCGAACGAGCCGTGGGCCGCCGAGGTTTCGTTCGAAGGCGACGTTCCCGAACGGCTCATGCAGGTGCATCTCGGCGTCGCGACGCTCGACAACGTGGTGTGCTTCACGGCCGACTCGCGCCTCGACGGCGCGGGGCCGTTCGGCGGGCGGAAGACGTACCGGGTCCGCATCGCTCTCGAACAGCTGCCTCTCGGGAAGGGAGAGTTCGTCGCGACCGCGTTCCTGGGTGACGAGAAGGCGCTTGCCTTGTACGACTCGCGGAGCCGCACGTTCCGCGTCGAGTCCGACACGTGGCGGAACGGCCTGATGAGTCCGCCCCTGACCTGGATGTCGCTTCCCGTGGGCGGCGACGGCCCCGGATGAGGATCGTCTACGTTCTCGAGTCGCTCGGGATGTCGGGCGGCGTCAAGGTCATCGTCGAGCACGCGGAGGGGCTGGCGTCGAGAGGACACGAAGTCGTAGTCGTGACGAAGGACGCGCGCCACGACTGGATAGACGTCCGTGTTCCGGTGATCGAAGTTCCGGGTTTCGACGCGGCCACTCTCCCCGAAGCGGAAGTCCACGTCGCCACGTGGTTTCCGACCGTCGTCCCGACCGTCCGCGCGCGACGCGCGCCGAAAATCGTTCACTTCAGCCAGGGCTACGAGGCGCTGTACCCGAATTGCTTTCACCGGCAGGACGAGATCGAAGAGGCGTATCGGACGCCTGTCCCGAAGCTGCTCATCTCGTCGCATCTGAAAGATCTGTTCGAAGGCCGGTTTCCCGGCCCGTTTCACGTCCTGCCACAGACTCTCCGAGCGGAGAAGTTCCGCCCTCTCGAGTTCCGGCCGGCTCCGCGCGTGCCTCCGGTCGTGGGCATCGTGGGCCCCTTCGAGTTTTCGATCAAAGGCGTTCCGTCGTCGCTCCGGGCCGTCGCGCGCCTTCGCGAGGCCGGGCGCGCGGTGATCCTGCATCGCGCGAGCCTGATGCCGATGCTCGATGCCGAAAAGGCGATGGGGCCGTGCGACCTCTACGCCCACGCCATTTCCGTGGACGAGATGGCGAACTGGTATCACCGGCTCGACCTTCTACTCTTCTCCTCGACCCATGCTGAAGGATTCGGGCTCCCTCCGCTCGAGGCGATGGCGGCGGGGGTGCCCGTGGTGATCTCCGACATTCCGTCTCTCGCCGTTCTGCCCCCTGACGCCGTCTCCCGCGTGCCGGTCGGCGATTCCGCGGCGACGGCGCGGGAGGCGGCCCGCCTTCTGGACGATCCGGCATTGTGGGCGGCGCGGCGCGCCCGCGGTCTCGAGGTCGCCGGTACGTTCACGATCGAGAGAGTTCTCGACGAGCTCGAGCGCGTTTTCTCTCAGAAGACGTCGTGATCGAGGAACCGGTAGTCGAATGCGGCCGCGGCCGTCCCGAGGTCGAACGCGGGATGGAACGGGCGCACGGTGAAATGGGTGTCGGTGTCCGATCGCGAGAAGCCGAGCTCGGCGGCGCGGGCGGCGAGACCGCTCGCCGATCCCGCCCGCAAGACGAGTGTCTGCGCCCCGGTTCCGGCGAGCGTCGCAGCGATCGCGTCGAGAAGCTCCGGCACGGCGCCGCCTTCTTCGTCGGCGGCCTGGAGATCGACGAGGAGGGCGCGACCGGCGACGACCCGGACGGCGGCATACGCCGTCGAACGGCCGCGTCCGTCGAGGAGCTCGTGCACCTCGTACGAGACGCCCGGGCGCGCGAAGCGCCAGTCGAGCGTGGCGCGCGAGCGGTCGGTGCGCCAGCCCGCGCGCGCGTGGAGCTCTTCGGCGAGCGCGTCGTGGGCCGAAGAGACCGACGAGCCGCGGCGGTGCCGCAGCCGGCGCCGCCGGAGCCGCGAGAGGAGGCCCGGCCCGCCGGCACGGCGCGTCCATTCCGCGGCGGGCTCGACGGAGACGTACCCGAGAATGCGTTCCCCGGCCAGGAGGTGCCGGTCGTTCGGGAACCCGAGGACGAACGGAGCGCCCGCCGCTCCGTTCCGGTCGAAGAACTCCGAGCCGATGCGCCGAAACAGAGTGCGGCGCCCGAGCGCGCGAGACGACGGCGCGGTCATCACGTCCACCGCGGAGACCCCGGGGAGATCGCCTTCGCGTCCGCGGTAGCGCGTCCCGAGGCCGCCGAAATGGCCGATCGCTTTCTCTCCTTCGAATGCGCCGACGGAGACCGCGGCGTGCGGGCAACGGTCGTATTTCCAGGCCCAATCTTCCGGAGAGGCTTCGGCCCGGAACGCCGCGCGGAAGAGGGCGAGAAGAGCCGGCCGGTCGGCAGACGTCGCGGGGCGCACTTCCACGGGCATCGGTCCGAAAATACCTCATGCCCCTGATTTCCGCCGTCTTCGTGAGCTATCGCTCCGCGGGTCTGGCCGCCCGTGCGATCGAGAGCCTGCGCGCCGATGCGGCGAACGCGAAACTCGCGCTCGAGGCGATCGCCGTCGTGAACTCGGGCGATCCGGAGGAAGCGCGCGTTCTCGCGCGGGGTGCCGATCGTGTCCTCACGTCCGGCCGCAACCTCGGCTTCGCGGGAGGCCTCAATGCAGGAATCGGAGTCGCGCGCGGGGAGATCCTCGTACTCGCGAATCCCGACGTCCTCGTCCGCGCGGGGGCGCTCGCGGCGCTCGCGGCCGCGGCGCGCAACCCCCTCGTCGCGGCGGGACCGGCGCTCTTTCTCGACGAGGGAGAGACGCTCCATCTGCCGCCCGCGGAGGAACCCCACCCGTTCGAGCTCGCGCGCCGGAGGCTCGCGGGAGTGGGCGCCCGGGCGGCCTTCCTGCGACGGCTCCGGCGCGCGTGGCGCGCGGCCGAAGGGACAAAGCGCCGGGAGACGCGCCCCGCGGGTGCCCTTTCGGGGGCGTTCGTCGCGGTGTCGCGGCGAACGCTCGAGAGCGTCGGGCCTTTCGACGAGGGCTATTTCCTTTACTTCGAGGAGAACGACTGGCAGAGGCGCCTGAGAAGGGCCGGAGGCCGGCTGTGGCGCGTCGGCGCCGCGCGAGTCGTCCACAGGTACAACCAGAGCGCCCGGCTCGAGCCGCACGCCAAGGCCTGGTTCGCGGCGTCCGAGCGCCGCTATTTCGAGACGCACTTCGGCGAGAGCGGCCGCCGCGCGCTCGACGCTCGTTCAAGACGTCCGCCCTCGTCGCCGGCCGGCGCTCCCATGCCGGCGCCTCTCGCGGACGGCGTCCTCTTCTTCGACGCGCCTTCCGCGGCCATCGCGCTCTCGCCCATTCCGGACTTCGGGGCGTTCGCGCTCGATCCGCACGCCACGGGCGGCTCCTGGCGGCTGCCGGAAGACGTCAGGCACGGCTTCGGCGGCGCGACGTGGTTCGTGCGGGCCGTGGACCCCGCGACGGGCCGCATCCTCGCCGAGGGCGCGCTCTCCTGACGCACCGGCGTGTCTCGAGCGGTGAAGGGGGAAGGGGGGAAACACGACCGTGTTTCCCCCATCACTCACAGCTTCTAGCGCGCCTTTCTCGGGCGCGGGCGAAGCACGCGGCGCGCTAGCTGAGCGGCCTTCCAGACGCGCGAACCGGCGATCGCGCTCAGCGTCTTCCCGAGCTCGTGTCGCTCGGCCACGAGGCTCGTGCGCGTGCGGTGCTCGAAGGCGAGGAGCTCGAGCGCGGCGCGCTCGCCGGGCGATACCGGCCGGGCAGGGGGGAGACCGTCCATGAACGTGCGAAAGCGCGTCGCCGTGAGCTTCCACGTGAAGCGGCGGGCCGTCTCGACGCCTCTTGCCGCGAGGCGCTCGCGGAGTGCCGGGTCGTCGAGCAGGCGCCGGATGCCTGCCGCGAGCGCGCGCGAATCCCGCGGGGGCACGAGGAGGGCGTTGACGTCGTGGACCGCGTACTCGGAGACGCCGCCGGAGTCCGTCAGGACGCACGCGGCCCCGCTCGCCATGCCCTCGAGCCCGATGAGGCCGAAGCCCTGAAAGAGGGAAGGATCGATCACGACGTGCACCGTCGAGAGGAGTCTCGGGACCGCGTCCCGTTGCAGCGTTCCGAGGTGCTCGTGCCGGAAGCGGGGCGCGTCGGCCGGCACCTTTGCATGCCCGAAGAGGACGATCTCGACGTCGGGCCGGTTCGCGACCTCGGCGAGCGCGGGAAGAAGGAACCTCATGCCGCGGCGTTCGTCCTGCCTCAGCATCGCCGCGATGCGAACGGGCGGAACCGCCGGACGGTCCCCTCGCGGGTAGTACACGTCCGGATCCGCGCTGATCGGGATGGGGGTCGCCGAGTGCCCGTGGCGCTTCTCGATCTCGCGCGCGATCCAGGTCGAGATCGTGACGATGCGCGGAATGAGGTCGTACGTCCGCGCGACGTACTCGGGTGAGTCGAAGCCGAACCAGCCCTCGTAGTCCTGGACGAAGTAAGCCGTCTGAATTCCGCGGGACGCCGCGGCCGCCGCCACATGGGCGGCGGTCTGGTAGCCGGTGGCGACGAGGAGCTTCGCCGGCGGACAGCGTTCGAGGAATTCGGCCGCGGAGAGGCGCAGCGGACGGAAGAAGAGCTCCATCTCGATTTCGGGCGGCACGGTCTCGAAGACGACGACCCCGGCGTTGACGCCCTGGAGAACGAGCGCGTTCGCGAGCTCGAGGACGTCCGCCACGCCTCCGTAGATCCCGAGGAGCGGCAGGACGAAGAGGACGTCGTAAGGCGGCGCCGGGTCGGGGTCCGGCAGCGTCCATTCGGACGTCGCGGCATCGCGCACGGCGCCGAGCTCGTTCTTCGCGTCGAAATCCGCGAGCTCCTTCTCGTGCATCTTCTTCCAGCGGGACATCAGGATCCTGAGGTTCTGGGCGATGCGCTGGTCGGAGTCGGGGAAGCTCGCGCCCTGGCGGTGGTGGATCCATGTGTCGTCCGCGACGACGCACCGCCAGCCCGCCGCGCGCGCTCGATAGTGGAGGTCGGTCTCCTCGCAGTAGCCGCGCCCGAAGACCTCGTCGAAGACGCCGAGCGTTCGGATGACCTCGCGTCTCACGAGGAGGCAGTGGCCGACGATCGTCGTCGCGTCGGGGTACCGCGCGGGGCTCGTTCGCGCGACGCGGCGAGCGAAGGAGAAGACATCGGCTCCCTGAGGAAGGTTCACGGAAAGATTCATGGCGCTGCTTGCGAGCGGGCAGCAGAGGCCGATCGTCGAATCCTTCTCGCACCACGCCACCATTCGTTCGAGGGCTCCCTCCGTGAGGAGCGTGTCCGAGTTGAGGAGACAGACCCACGGCGCGTCGGAGTAGAGAAGGCCGCGGTTCGCGGTCTTCACGAAACCGAGATTCGCCTCGTTTTCGAGGAGGACGATTCCACTCTGCGCCCTCAGGAACTCCGTCGTCCGGCCGTCGCTCCCGTCGTTGACGACGACGATGCGGGCCCAGGGCGGGGCGAAGCGGTGAACGCTCTCGAGGCAGTCACGTGTGGAGCGGAGCGCGTTGTAGACCGGGATGACGAGGTCGCAGCGCACGCCGGCGGTCGGAACCGTCATCGCTTCAGGAGCTCCTTGAGCTTCCACCACGGCGTGAAGAGGCGCCACGCGAGGGAGCGGTTCATGGCGTCGACGGTCGCGAAAAGGCTGACGTTCTCGGCGGCGAGCGCGTCCTCGCGCGTGGAGGACTCCGCGCTGTGGCGCGCGGCCTCTGCCAGCGAGGCCCGGAGCTCCGCCTCGCGCGAAGCGGCCGCCGCCAGGGCCGCGCGATCCGCCTCGCTTCGCGCGCGGGCCTCCGCGGCCGCGTCGCGGAGCGCATACGTGTCGTTCTCGAGGCTGTCGATGACGGCCAGCTCGGTCGAGACCGAGCGGCGGGCCGCGTGTTTCTCGAACAGGCGGCGGCGGGCCGTCTGCGCGTCTCCGGAGTGCCAGGGCCGGGCGGCCGTGATGTTCGACGCGTCGTTCCGAAGCCGGTAGACGGCGGTGACGACCGGCAGGTGATGGATCCGCGTTCGCGCGGAGAGGCGGATGAGGAAATCCCAGTCCTCGAACTGGTCGAAGGTCTCGTCGAAGCCGCCGGCCTCTTCCGCGAGCGCGCGGCGATGCGCGAGGCCGACGAGAGGAATGTCGTTCTTGTAGAGAAGACGCGCGGCATCGAACGGCCTGCCGTAGACCGTGATCTCGCGCCCGTCGCGGTAACGGCCGTCGTCGCCGAGCACCTGCTCGACCTGGCGGACCGACGTGTAGGCGGCGCGGTACTCGTCGCTGCCGTCGAGAAAGCGCACGAGTGTGTCCAGGTGCGCGGGCAGGTAGAGGTCGTCGTCGTCGAGATAGGCCACGTACGTGCCGCGGGCGGCCGCGAGGCCCGTGTTCAGGGCGCGTGTTCTTCCGCCGGGGCGCGGCGGGACGACGACGGTCACGCCGCGGCCCGGAGTGGGGACGAGAAGCCCGGCCTGGATCGGGCCGCCATCGTTCACGAGGACCGTCTCGAAGTCGGAAAACGTCTGGCCGCGCAGGCTGTTCAGGGCCTCGGCGAGAAAGCCCGGCCTATCTTTCGTGCGGAGAAGCACGGAAACGCGCGGAGCGTCCGCCTGATCGACCACGGATCTCATTCTAGGCGGTAAGCTTCCGGGATGCCGCCCTCCGATTTTCCGGACGAGCGCGAGCTCGTGCCGTACGAGGCGTCGAGCTTCGCGGCAGGCCGCGTCGTCGTGTTCGCTCCGCATCCGGACGACGAGGTTCTCGGCTGCGGCGGGGCGCTCGCGGACCTCCTCGATCGCGGGGCGCGCCTCGACGTCGTCCTCGTGACGGACGGCGCGGCGGGCGCGCGTGATGCCGAAGAGCGCGGGCGCATCGCGGCCGCGAGGATCGAGGAATCACGCCGGGCCCTCGACGCGCTCGGCGGCGGGACGCTGCATGCGGGCGGCCTTCCCGATCGCGGCCTCGGGGACCGGCTCGAGGAGGTCGAGACGCTCCTCGCCCGGTGGCTCGTCGAGGCGGCGCCGGACCTCGTCTTTTGTCCCTCGCCGGTCGAGACCCATCCCGACCATCGTGCGGTCGCCGCCGCGCTCTTCCGGGTCGCCGAACGTCCCGCCCCGGACGCGGCAGCGCGGGCGCTGGATTCTGCGACGGTGGCGTTCTTCGAACTTTCCCAGCCGTTCCGCCCGAATTTCCTCGTCGACATCACGCGGATCCGGGCCCGAAAGGAACGCGCGATGGACGCTTTCGCGTCCCAGGCGGCTGCGCGCGACTACGCGGGGTTCGCGACGGGCCTCAGCGCGTATCGGCGAATGACGCTTTCCGCGGACGTCCTGGCCGTCGAGGCCTACTCGGTGGTTGGCGGATTTCGGCTGCGGAGCGACCCGGGAGGGGTCGTGCGGGGCCTCCTTCCGCTCGCCCTGGCGTCAACAGGCCGATAATGGCGTCCGGGACAGGGGACATTCGGTCCAAACGCGGTGGGCAGGCCCTTTGCATTTCCGCCAAGGGGACGGGGCACGTAAGCTCGTCCGGGAGCCCCAAAATGATCACTTCCTCTTCAACTCGAATTCGACCGGTTTTCGTCGCGTGCGCCGCGCTCTCCGCGGCTCTCCTCTTGAACCCTGGAATCGCAGGCGCCGCCGGACGTGGAGGCGGCGGGCATGCAGGCGGAGCTGGCGGAAGTCACACCGGAGGCGGCGGGAGCCGCGCCGGCGGCTCTCACTCCTCGGGCCACGGAAGCACCGCGTTCCGCGGCACCGCGTTCCACGGCGGCAGCCGCGGTGGGACCTGGCGTGGCGGCGGGTGGCACGGCAGAGGCTTTCGTCACGTCGGCTGGGGGTTCTACCCATGGGGCTGGGGCTGGTGGCCGTATGACTATTGGTGGTGGGGAGGCTCGCGCGTCTACGTCGTGGGGGACGATGACGGCTACGGCTACGGCTACGGCGACGGCGAAGGGAGCGCCGGCGTGTCCGCGCGCACCGGCCGGTACGCGATCGTGAAGACCGACATCTCGCCGGAGGAAGCACAGGTCTTCCTCGACGGCAAGTACATCGGGAGCGCCGACGACTTCGACGGCATGCCCGACTTCCTCTACCTCGGAACCGGGAAGTACCACCTCGAATTCCGCCTTCCGGGGTATCAGACGTTCGCGACGGATCTCGACGTTTCCCGCGGCCAGCGCGTGAGGCTCGATCAGAAGCTGAAGCTCGAGCCCGGCAAGAGCGCGCTCGACCAGTTTCCTCCCGAGTCGAAGGGCACGCCCCTCGGCCGCGTCTTTTCGAAGGGTGGTCCGGAGGCGGGCGGTCCCGAGGCGGAGGAAGAGGCCCAGCCGGCGCCGCGTCGCCCTCTGCGGCGCGCGCCGCGTGACGACGGATGGAGCGACCGCGGGCGAGCGCCCGAGCAGCCCGTGCCCGAGGAGCGGATGGACGTGCGGCCCGAGCCCCTTCCACGCCACGCGGGCAACCGCGCGCGGATGAGGTTCAAGGTCGCGCCGCAAGACGCGGCTGTCTACGTAGACGACAAGTACCTCGGTGCGGCCGAGGACCTCGCCGCGAACCCGCGGGGCGTCGTCACGGACCCCGGCACGCACACGATCACGGTCACGCGCCCGGGCTACAAGACGAAGACCGTCGACGTCACGGTGCGCGTCGGCGCCCCGGTGGACGTCGTCGTGGAGCTCGAGAAATAAGCCTCGTTCCCAAGTGCTTCGTTTCCTTCGGAGGGCCCGGTTCGCCGGGCCCTTCTTGCACTTGTGGACGGGGCGACCTCGTCGGGATAAGCTCGCACCAGCTCAGACCCGGAACTCATGAAACCGTCGCTTCGGCCCTCAGGAGGCTGAGATGTCGTTTGATCGTGTGTGCGGTCGCGGACCGGCAAGACTGAGTCTCTTCCTCACCCTCGCGGTGCTTGCCGTGCCGGCGGCGGCTCAGGTTCCCCCGAATCCCGGCGACGCCGGCGTGGACGGTGACGAGCCGCGCCGGCGCGACGACCCGGCGGGACGCGCCGAGTGGAATGCGATGCTGCGGCGCGACCTCGACGGCCGCGTTCTGGCCCAGAACAGGCTGAGGGCGCTCGACGCCACTTGCCAGATGCCGGTGGACCCCTCGATGGCGCAGGCGCCCGCGGGGAGCTTCACGCGTTCCGGCGTCGGCCCCTCGGTTCGGTCGAGCTACACGTTTACCGGAACGGCGTGGCAGTCGATGGGACCGCAACCGATGCAGTCGAGGGTTTCCAGCCATCAGAACTTCGGCGCCGTCGCGGGGCGGGTCGATACGATCGCGATCCATCCGACGAATTCGTCGATCATGCTGCTCGGTTCCGCGACGGGTGGAATCTGGAAATCGACGGATGCGGGCGCAACCTGGCGCCCCGTGTCGGACACGGCGCCGTCGCTCGCGACCAGCCACATCGCTTTTTCACCGGCGAATCCGTCCATCGTCTTCGCGGCCACCGGCGAGGCCGACGAGGCGGGATTCGAGTTCACTCCATCCCGCTCGACGGGGACCTACCTGGGCGGGGGGCTGCTGAAGTCGGTGGACACCGGAGAGACCTGGACCCGCGTCGACTCGAATCTCCCCACGGACGCGGTCCTGTCCCGTGTGGTTCCCCATCCGACGAATACCCAGATCGTCGTCGTGGGCGTGTACATGTATCCGCTGGTCGCCGGGGACTCCGGGTCCGCGGGTGGAATCTACCGCTCGACCGACGGAGGGGTGTCCTTCACGAAGACCATGACGCACGTGATCTCGGATCTGGTCCAGGATCCCAATTCGCCGAATTCGCTGCTTCTCGCGACGGGGGGATGCTCGAACTGCGGAAAGAGCGGAGTCTTCGGATCCTCCGATTTCGGTCAGACGTGGAGCCCCCTCTACACGTTCGACGCGGGCGTCGTCATCGGGAATACGAAGCTCGGAATCACGCGGACGAACCCGGCGGTCGTCTATGCGTCGTTCCTCGACGACAAGGACGCTCACACCGGGATCTACCGGTCCACGGATGCCGGCGCGACCTGGTCGAAGCAGAACGTCGATCCGACGATGTGCCCCGTGGCGGACTCGGGCAACGGAAACAACCAGTGCAGCTACGACCACTGGATCGCGCCCGACCCTCTCAACCCTTCGACGGTCTATTTCGGCTCGGTCGACCTCTACAAGAGCACCGACGGTGCGAACACGTGGACCAACATTCTGAATGTCTACGGCACCGGTCCCGTCGCGACGACTCATCCGGACCAGCATGCCGCCGTCTTCGGGCCGGGAGGAACGCTGTTCATCGGAAATGACGGGGGCGTCTACAAGAGCGTGAACGGCGGGACGTCGTTCAGCAGTCTCAACGCGACGCTCAATTTCTCGCAGTTCAACGGCGTCGCCCTCCACCCGACGAACGCCGAGTTTGCGATGGGCGGCACGCAGGACAACGGAAACCAGCGCTACAACGGATCCTCGACGTGGTCGGATCGCACGGGAGGCGACGGCGGCTTCAATTTGATCCGCCGCGACGCGCCCGCGCAGATTCTCAGCGGTTACGTCCATCAGGGGATGAATTTCTCCCCCGACGGGGGGCAGACGTTCTCGTACTTCTCGGACTGCGACAGCACCGGTTCGGGGGATACGTCGATCAACTGTTCCGACCTGGTCGCCTTCTATCCACCTGCGGTCGCCGTGTCAGGAGCGCCGGCGACGGTTCTTTTCGGGACGAACCGCATCTGGGCGAATGCGGCCTTCGGTTTCGATCCCATGGCGTGGTCCGCACGGTCTCCCGCCAAGATCACGAACTCGTATTTCACGGCCCTCGACGCTCCCGGGGGCGACCCGGGACCCGTATGGGGCGGCACCAGGACCGGCAGCGTGTTCTATTCGAGCGACGGGGGTGTGACGTTCGCGCCCCGGTTCACCGGCCTGCCCGCGGCCCCGGTCACGCGAGTCAGCTCGATCACCGCGGACGGGCGAAGCGCGTACGTCACGTTCGCCGGCTATCTGGGATCCCCCTCGAAGCACGTCTTCCGCACGAACGA
Organism: Thermoanaerobaculia bacterium; assembly: GCA_963821225.1. Lineage (GTDB taxonomy): Bacteria > Acidobacteriota > Thermoanaerobaculia > UBA5066 > UBA5066 > Fen-183. Next base: position 196,598 of record CAWGCY010000007.1, on the reverse strand, counting down.
CGCGGGCGTGACGTGGACGAACATCTCGTCGAACCTGCCCGACGTCCCCGTCCTCGCGTTCGCCGTCGATCCGACCGATCCGAACGACCTTTTCATCGGGACGGACGTCGGCGTCTTCCGCTCCGCGAATGGCGGGGCGAGCTGGGTGACGTTCAATGCGGGACTGCCGAACGTCCCGGTCTACGGCCTCGCGTTCCATCCGGTGACGAACGACCTCTGGGCCGCGACTTACGGGCGTGGCGTTTTTCGAGTGAAGTCCGTGGGCGGCGGGGGCGGGCCGACGGTTTGCACTCAGGACGCGTACACGATGTGCCTCGTGAGCGGCCGGTACAAGGTGACGAGCCACTGGAAGAACCAGTACGCGGGCGGCGCGACGGCGACGCTCTCGAAGGCGAAGCTGACCGACGTGACGGGCGCCTTCTGGATCGCGGACGCGAACACGTACGAGTACCTGATCCGCTTCAATACGGCGACGAACAACGGTCGGATCTGGGTCGTGATCGCGACGTTCACGGACGTGGAGTTCTGGATCGACGTCACGGACACCCATACGGGACAGTCGAACGAATACCACAGCGTAATCGGCAACCGGACCCTCATCTACGACCCGACCACTTTCCCGTACCCGTGACCGCGTCCGATGAACACCCCTCTGAAAGGACGTCCGTCGTGAAGCAATTCGAATCCGTTTCCTCGTGGGGGCTCGCCGTCGCGGCCCTGTGCCTGACGGCAGGGATTACGGAACCCGTCCGTGCGGACGAGACGACGCACGCAACCGGAAAGCCCGTAGCGGACGCGAGGGCCTTCCGCGTCGCTCCTGCTTCCCGGGGCGCCGTCGTGCCCGGGACGCCCGCGGGGCCGAGCGCCGATTTGCCCTCGGACCGGGCGGCAAAGACGGGCCGTACCGCCCTCGACCAGACGGGGTGCACGATCTGTCTGGTAACGCCGGCTTCCGTCACGTGGAACGGCGGCTCCGGCTCCTTCCACGTGGACCGCATCGCGAACTACCGCAGCCCGAGCACCTACAGCGGACCGCTCGATCTCAAGGTCGTGCTCACGAGCTCGCTGCCCGTGTTCGGCCAGACCGTCTCCTCGTTCGCATTCTCGAGCGCCTTGTCGTTCTCGCCTCTTCAGGGCGGATACCAGTACTCGCCGGTCGACTCGGGGACCATCTCGTTCTTCGGGAGCTCGATGCCAGCCGGGACTTACTGGCAGCTCATCTACCTTCGCGAGAATTCGGGGGGCACTTTTTTCTACCTGGACTGGATCCTCATGGACAAGAAGGTGTCCTGCGACGGGTTCGGCTGCACGACCGTCAACCCGCCGACCTCCTGCGTGGAGGATACCTTCACGATGTGCCTCGTTGGCGGCCGCTACCGGGTCACGGGGCGATGGAAGAACCAGTACGCCGGCGGCGCACAGGCGACGCTCTCGAAGACGAAGCTCACGGATGTGACGGGCGCTTTCTGGATCGCGGACGCAGACACGTACGAGTTCGTGGTCCGGGTCAACACGGCGACCAACAACGGCCGGGCCTGGATCACGATCCTGATGTTCACGGACGTCGAGTTCTGGGTGGCCGTCACGGACGTCACGAACGGCCAGACGAAGGAGTACCACAGCGACCCGGGGAACCGGACGCTCATTTACGACCCGAGCTTCTTCGTCTACCCGTAGACGCCGACGGCTTCGATAGACTCAGGGATCGTGTCCGTTCTTCGGTCGGAGCGGCTGCCGCCCCTGCTGCTCGCCGTATTCGCCACGCTGGGGGTTCTTCCGGTCGTTCGGTCGCTGATCGTCGCCGATCTCAACTGGTGCTATCCGTACATGACGGCGGACTCCTACGACTGGATCAGCAACGGCCTGTTCTGGTCAGGCAAGCCGATTCTCCCGAGCCTGCGGCCGCCAGGATTTCCTCTCCTGATCGCCGGGCTCATGAAAGTCGGACTGCTCCCGCTCTTGCCGGTCTTGAGCTTTCTATTTCTCGGCCTTTCCACGGTCTTTCTCTACTTCCTTCTGCGCGAGCGACACGACGCGTGGATCGCGACGACCGCCTGCTGGTTCTTCTTCGCGAACGACTGCGTGCAGGACCTCGCGAAGTACGTGCTGGCCGAGACGTACGCGACCCCGTTTCTCGTTCTCGCGGCGCTGGCCTTCGTTCGCGCGGGCCGGAACCTCCGCTGGTATTCCGTGATGGGCGGCGCCCTTGGCGCTGCGTTCCTGTTCTCGTACGCCGCGGCTCCTGCAGGCATCGGGCTCGCGCTTGCCGTCGTCGCGGTGCGGTCCGAGGACGTTCGGAGCCGGGAGCTCTGGAAGGGGGCGCTCGCGGCGACTGGGATGGCCCTTGCCTGGCTCGTGATTCGCGCGTGGTTCCACCGCATTCACCCGGACGCTCCGCGCCACGACTTCGAGGCCCTGCTCAGGCCGACCCTTTCCAATCTGACCTCCTATGCGATATCGGGCGTCGCCCTCCTTGGCCTTCTGCTGCTTCCGCTCTACGTGCTGGGCGGCTTGCGGCTCCTTAGAAGAGATGCCGCCACCCGCCGTTACCGGGCTGCACTTCTTCTAACGGTGTCGGCGATCCTCGTCTTCGTCGTTTTCTTCTACGACTGGGCCGACAAGCGCTTCCTCGTGTACGCACTGCCGTTCTTCACCTGCGCGCTCGCCGAAGGGCTCGAGAGTCTCCGGGCCTACGCGCTACGGGGCCGTATTTACACGGTCGTCTCGGCGGTCGTCCTCGCAGGGTGCCTTCTCTGGAACCAGATTCGATACCCGAGCTATGGATTCGGTTTCATCGCTCTGACGCCGGAGCGCTTTCTCGAGGCATCCCGGGCGACGAGGAGCAATCTGAAGACCGAGCTGCATCTGACGGGAGCCCGCGTCGTGCGCCTCCACGGGACTCTGGCCTCGAGTTTTTCCCGCGGGCTCTTCGACCCCCGTCCGCGCCCGGCGCCCTGTGCGCTCGCCGATCCCGCCTTCACATGCCTCGGGACGCTCAAGACCGTCGCGGACGGGCTTCTCGGGGAGGGACAGCCGATTGGATTCCGGCCGCCCCGAAGCTGGCCCTCGGACAGGCTCGTGGACTTCATTCGGCTCCGCAACGTTTTCCAGAGGCCCATCGTCGAGCCTCCGGTTGCGGAAATCAGCCTGGCCGGCGTGGAGGCCGTTCCGGGCGCGGACTTCTCTCGGCCCCCCTTCCTCGCCCGCTGCGGACCCTACGTGCTCGCGCGGACGCGCTGACCGTCGACCACGGCGGCTCAGCGGGTCATTGACTGCGGTATCGTGGCTGTCGGCCTTTCAAGCTCGTCCTGTCGTGGCCAGCAATCCAATGAAATACACCGCCGTCATGGACGCGCTTCGATCTTACGTCGTTCCCGGGGGGCATCCCGGCGTGTTTCTCTTTCCCGAAGGAGGCATGCGCGAGATCTACGAGTGCATCGTCTCCAACCGGCTTCGTACCTGTCTCGAGCTCGGGAGCGGGTTCGGAGCCACGAGCTGCGTCATGGGCGCCGCGGCCGCGGAGACTGGCGGCAAGGTCGTCACCGTCGACATTTCGCTCCTCCAGCCGGTGAATGCGCGTTCTCTGAAGAACCACGTCGGGCTCGGCGACGAGCTCGAGGTCGTCATCGACCCCCTCGGCTACAACTGGTACCTAGCCGGTCTCATCGAGAAGCAGACCGTGAAAGGCGTCTGCCAGCCGATCTTCGACCTCTGCTTCCTGGATGGAGCCCACGAGTGGCAACCCGACGCTCTCGCGTTGTTCCTGGCGGTGAAACTCCTGAAGCCGGGCGGCTGGTTTGTCCTCGACGACCTTGACTTCAAGCTCAGAAGCATGCCGACATGGAAGGAATCGCACGGGCATCTCTCGGATCGGGAGCTCGACACCTACCAGATCAGCATGGTCTGGAACCTGGTCGCGCGACAGCACCCGGAGCTCACTGCATTCAAGGTGACCGAAAGCGGCCGAATCGGCTGGGCCCGGAAGGCGGGAAGGCCAGCAGGCAAACGGCTGCTCTCTCGGCTTCTGGGGGAATAGCCGCCCTTCCTCGTCGCGCGGGCGGCGGACCGTACAATCCCGTCGTTTGAGCCAAGATTCGTCGGAAGCGCTCCAGGAAGAGCTGGAGAAGACCCGCGTCGAGCTTTCCGAGGCGCGCGCGCGCATCGCCGCGATGGAGATGAGCATCTTCTGGAAGCTGCGCAACGCGTGGTGGAGGCTGAAGGGCGCGCTCTCAGGCGACGGGTTCTCCGCGGGTCCGGCCGTGCATGCGGTCCCGGATCCCGGGCTCGTCCACTTGCCCGGCTTCGCGCCCGTTCGCTTTCGCGGCCCGGCTCTGGATCGGTCGACGGAATCCGTGGACGCCGTCGTTCTCGGGCACTCCGATCTGCCCGTTCTCGAGGCGAGCCTCGGCGCACTGCTCCGGCACGCGCGTCCGCCTTACGGGCTCTTCCTCGCCGATCCGGGCGTGTCGCCCGCGGCGCGGAGCTGGCTGGAGGCTTTCGCGCGCGATCAAGGAGCCCGCCTCGTGCAGGGCGCCGACGCCTTCCACAAAGCGCGGGAAGCCGGCTCGTCGCGCCACGTGCTCCTCCTCGACGGGCGCGCGCGTGTCGCGGAAGACGTCCTCGACCGGCTCGTCGCTTGTCTCGCCTCCGAGGGAGAGGCGGCGGGCGTCGTTCCCCTCGCCGGGGACGTTCCAGGCGCGGGTCCGGCCGTCGAGCGCGCCGCGCGCTCGGTCGCGGACGCGGATGTGGAGGCGAAACCCGCAGTTGTCCTCGCCGCCGAGTCGGCCCGCCTCTTCCCCCAGATCGAAGAGGGCGGAGGCTGTGCCGTTCTCGTGAGGCGCGATGCGCGGCCCGAGGGTGCGGGGCAGTCGCCGAGCGAGGTTCTCGCCCAGATGAGGGCCGATGCGAAGCGGTTTCTGCTCGCGGACGACACGTGGGCCGCGGGGGCATCCGTCGCGGCCCCGACTACACCGAACCGCGTGGTCGCCGGCATCGCGGCCCGTTTCGCGATCCTGCCGGAGCGTATCGCGCTGCGCGAGCAGGCCCGGAAGCGCTTCGAGGGCAAGCGCGTCCTGTACGTGCTCCCGGTCCTCGAGCGCGGGGGCGGGTCGAACGTCGTGTTGTCGGAGGCGCGCGCGATGACGCGGATGGGCGTCGAAGCGCGTGTCTTCAACCTCGCGGGGCACCGAGCCGTCTTCGAGAAGAGCTATCCGGCGCCGGGCATTCCGATCGTGTACGGGCGGGAGTCCGATCTCGTCCAGGCCGCACAGGGGTTTGACGCCGTGATCGGGACCGCCTACTACTCGGTGCCGTGGATGGTGCCGCTCGCGAAACTGTCGCGCCCTCCGGTGCTCGGGTACTGCATCCAGGACTACGAGCCGCTCTTCTACGCCGAAGGCTCGGAGGACTGGAAGCGCGCGTTCGCCTCGTACGGGCTCGTGCCGGGCATGAGAAGGTTCTCGAAGTCGAAGTGGAATGCCGACGAGGTCGTCGCCCGGACGGGTCTTGACTGCGCGCTCGTCTCCGCGAGCTTCGACGCGGAAATCTTCCGCCCCCGGCTGCCGGAGCCCGCCGCGAGCCCCGTCCGGATCGCCGCGATGGTGCGACCCTCGACGCCGCGGAGGCAGCCGGGCCTCACCGTCGACGTGATGCGGGCCCTCACGCAGAAGCTCGGTGACGGGGTCGAGATCGTCCTCTTCGGGTCCGAGAGGTCGGATCCCGCGCTGCGTCCTTTTCGTCTCGACTTTCCGCACCGCTTCCTCGGCGTTCTCGACGACCGGCAGCTCTCGGCGCTCCTGTCGCAGGTGCACGTCTTCGCGGATCTCTCGACATATCAGGCGCTCGGCGTCGCCTCGCTCGAGGCCATGGGCTCGGGAGCCGCCGTCGTCGTCCCGAAAGCGGGCGGCGCGGACACGTTCGCCCGGCACGAAGTCAACGCGCTCGCCGTCGACACGTCATCCCGTGACGCCTGCGTCGCGTGCCTCGAACGGCTTGCCACGGACGGGCCGCTCCTCCGTCGCCTCGCGGCGCAGGCGATCGCCGACGCCGGCCTCCACACGCCCGACCGCGCGGCGGCGGGCATCCTCGAGGTCCTGTTTGCGGAGGCGTAGGGTCCACGTCCTCCACGGGTTCTACGGTGCGGAGATTCCCTATAGCTGCACGTACATCCGCCTCCTGTGCCCGCTCTCCCATCCGCAGCTCTCGGACAGAATCGAGCTGACGCACGGCACGGCGGAATCCGTGCCCGATTGCGACCTCCTCGTGGTCGAGCGCCACACTCTCTGGCCGTACGAGAGGCAGCTGGACGGCTTCGTCCGCGTACTTTCCCGGTGCCGGCAGAGGGGCATCCCCGTCGTTTACGAGCTCGACGACAACCTGCTCGATCTCCACCGCCGCGAGCCGTGGGAGACGTACCCGGGAGACTCGCTCCGCGCGGTCGTCGCGTATCTCGCGAGGCAGGCCGACGGGATGATCGTCGCGACACCGGCTCTGGCGGAGCGTGTGGCAACTTTTCGAAGCGAGATTCTCGTCGTGCCGAACGCGCTCGACGAGCGGCTCTTCGGTTCCGCACCGGAACCTGTCGCATCGCGCTCTTCGACGCTGACGATCGGCTACATGGGCACGCTGACGCACGAGGCGGACCTTCGCATGGTGCTCGCGCCGCTCCGGGCCCTCCTCGTGCGCCACGCCGGGAGGGTGCGGCTGGAGCTCGTGGGCGGAGCCACGGGGCGGAGGATCGCATCCCTGTTCGAAGGCCTGCCGTTCCGGATGCGCGATCCGGGCAACGAGGACTCCTATCCGAGATTCGTCCCGTGGATGCGGGGGCATCTTCGGTGGGACGTCGCGATCGCGCCGCTCGAGGACGACGCGTTCACGCGCGGGAAGTCGGATCTCAAGTACCTCGACTATGGGGCTCTCGGCATTCCGGGCGTCTTCAGCGACGTGCGCCCTTATCGGGACACGGTTCGGCATCGCGAGACCGGGCTTCTCGCCGCGAACGAACCCGGGGCCTGGGCGGAAGCGCTCGAGGAGATCGTGACTGACGGGGCGCTTCGGGCGCGGCTCGCGGAGGCCGCGAAGGCCGAGGTACACGAAAGCCGCATGCTGAGGGCGAACGCGGTGCGCTGGAGCGAAGCGATCGAGAAGATCGTGCCGGGATTTTTCGGCTAGAGGGCGCGAGGTCCTCGTTTCGGTCGGCCGTCAGCGCGATGCGCTGAGCCACTCCATCGCGGCCCCGACGTCCTCGCCTGCGTAGCGGCCCGTCGACACGTCGATCTGTTCGAGCCGCCAGCGCTTCCCCTCGCGCTCGAGCGCGATCGAGCGGAGCGGGCGCGACTCAGGGGGCGGCTTGTCGCGACGCACCTCCAGTCGAACTCCCCACTCGCGGACGACGCCCTTGTAGAGCCTGAGCGCGTGCTCGACGGGGATGCGCCTTCTGTGGAGGTCGATCGCGACGTCCGGGTGAATCACATACGTGATCTCGCGGAGCAGCCAGCGCGCGTGCAGGATGTTCTCCCAGAAGTCCACGAACCACACGCAGATGTGAAGGTAGTGGTCCTCGTTGAAGAACATCTTGTGGTCGATGATGAACGCCGAGTTCTCCCACGCGTAGGGAGTCCAGAACTCGAGAGTCGCGCCGTCCTCTGCGACGCGCGTGATCTCGGCGAAGAGAACGGTCGGGTCCTTGACGTGCTCCAAGAAATGCGAGGAGTGGACGTACGCGACGCTCCGGTCGGGAAACGGGAGGCGGGCGTTCAGGAGGTCGACGACCTGGTCGACGCCGGGGCCCGGCAGGATATCGAGCCCGATGGTCCCGTCCTTCTTCTTGTCCCCGCAGCCCAGGTCGATCCTCAGTCTCGCCATCGTGCCGCCATTATCGTCCGGGGTCCCGGGCGTTCAATTTCGCAGGTCTTCTGTGCGGAGTTCGATTTTCGGCGCCTCGAAGATGAGCGGCGTTGCACCCGATTGCGTCTCCTCGCCGGCGAGGTGCAGCGTGAGGCTTTTTCCTGCCAGGGACGAGAGGTCGAGCGACAGGGGCCACGCCGTATCGCGGGGGAGAAACGCGCGTGCGTCGAGGAGGACCGGCGGCGAGCCTTCGGCCGTGACCGAGACACGCGCGCCGCGCCCGAGCTGCGGGTCGCCCGGAGCTGCCCGGGCGACCGTCAGGAACGTGGCGTGGCGCGTGCCGGGAGGGAGGTCGACGCGCCACGCCATGGAGGCGCCGGGGGCGAGTACGAGGTCGAGGCGGTGGAAGTCGTTCGGGTCGGCGGGCGCGACGCCGTCGCGCGAGAAAAACGGGCGATGGTCGGGCGTGTCGACGGTCACACGGCCCACGGCGACGTCCCCCTGAAGGAGGTAGGTGCGGCGCGGGCCGAAGACGGACAGCCGGTGCCGCTCCAACGTGTCGCCGAGGACCGCCAGCTCATTTCCTCGGCCCTCCTCTCCCCACTGAAAGACTCGGGCATGACACTCGGGTGGCGCTGTCCGCCATTCCCTCAAGCAGGAAGCGGAAACGGGCGCTCGTGACGGAAGGTAGAAGGACTTGTCCTCCCAAGTGAGTTGCACTCTCAGCGTCAAGAGAGCAATGACGAGAATTCCTCCCGCGCGAAAAGGAGTGGGCGCGGCGGCGAGAAGCATGAGCAGCGCCGCCCAGAAGAGGGCCATCGGAGACGCGTACCAGGACGCGACGACCGCCCGAAACGTCGCGATTTGGACGGCCACGAGTAACGTCCATCCAGCCAGAAGAAGAGGGGCTGGGCGCGCACGGAGGCCCGTTCGGAATGCAATCAGCACCGCGCCGAGGAAGAGCAGGCCGATTGCGCCGGCCGCTTGTGACCAGGGATTCAGGTCGGCGTGAGCGATACCGTTCGCGAAAGGGCGGCCGAGAAGATCGAGGACAAGTCTGCATTTCGAGCTCCAGGAAACGGGGCCAACGGAGGCGCGGAGCTTTCCCCAGCGCAGGAGCCACGCGTACTGAGCGAGGCCGGCCGCCGCGCCGCACGCGAGGACGGACCACGCCGCGATGCTGCGTACGCGCCCGACTGCGAGGGCAGCAACGAAGACGGGCCACGCCATGATCCCGCCACCCCACGACCACGAAGCCAGCGCGCCGCCGGCCGCCATCCATGCGGCGAGAGCGAGCGGGCGATCGCCCCATCTCGCGAAGCCGAACGCGCCCATAGCAACGCCGAGCTGGGCGAGTCCCATCTGGAGCGTCGACTCGCCGAACGTGAAGCTCGAGACTTTCGTCGTGGAGAAGAGGAGGAGCGAGAGGAGCGGAAGGAGCGCCCACCGCACCCGCGAGGGAAGGGCCGCCGCGATCAGTGCGAGCGTTGTCCCGGCGATCAGGAGGCCGAGTGCCAGCTCCACGCGGACGTCCCACGCGAAGAGCCGCGCGTTCAGGTAGTAGATCGGGATCAGGGCGAGCGTGGAATGTTCATGTCCGATCTTCGCCTCCCGGACGAACCTTCCGAGAGTGCAGGTCCCGTCGAGCAGGGAGGTGACGAGAGAGGCGCGATTGGCGTAGTCGTTCGAGACGTTGTTCTCGCCATACGTGAAGACGATCCAAGCCATGCGCACCGGCGGGAGGAGCGCAAGGAGGAGAGAGACGGCCTTTGCGCCGCGAGAGACCGGCGCCTCGTCGGTGCTCACAGCCCCAGCGGTAAGGGCCGAGGTGTACGAAAGCCGCATGTTGAGAACGAGCGCGGCGCGCTGGAGCGACGCGATCGAGAAGATCGTATCGGGGTTTTTCTAGCGCGACTTCGCATTCTGGTTTGTGTTCCTCCTTCTCAGGAGCAATCCCCCGAGCTCGGGGCGGTCGACGAGCTCGTAGTCGGACTTGAGAAAGGCGTCGATACACGAGGCATAGTCCTTCCACGGATAAGTGCCCCAGATAGCTCCGTCCTGAAAAGTAACGAAGCTCGGAGGGTGGGCGTGAAGTTGCGCACACGTGCTCGGGCGCCCCGGGGTCGCGGCCTCCCAAGCGGCCTGCCACGGCAGGTAGAAGACCGAGTCCGTGGCCGGGCGGCGCCGGGCCTCGAGGTAGACGCTCGGCATGAGCGGAAAGGAGGCGATTCGTTCGTCCGGTTTCGTGTGGGCCTCGATGTAGCGCGCGGCGTGCAGCCATGCGCCGTCTGCCGCGAGCCTCGAATCCTCGTGGAACCGAAAAGATTCGTGTCGCACCGCCGTGGAAATGGCGGGAAAGAGGGCCAGGACCAAAATGGCGGCAACGAGCCGCGGCCTGGGGAAGCTCCCGCCCCACGGAAGGACAGCCGCCGCGGCGAACATCGCGATGTGCAGCGGAATGGCTCGGAAATCGCCGCCTCTAAGGATCCTCAAGCTGAAGAACATAAGCGAGAGCAGCGACGCGAGGGCCGGCGCCTGCCAAGGCGCTTGGGGAGAGCCTCGCCGGTGGAAGCTCGCGAAGACGAGGAGCGCAATCACGAGGAGAATCGGCGGCAGGAGCAAGGCCTGGATCTTGCCGGCGGCGGCGTCGTGGACCGCGTGTGAGAAATACTCGCCCCACTCCACGGCTGATACGTAGGCCATGCCGGCCCAAGAGTTGGCGTTGCCCATGAACCGGGCGTAGAAGACTTGATTGAACCGGAGAAATTCCTCGCGAAAACCGCCGAGGTCGGCGAAGCGCAGAAGCCAGGCCACGACGCATGCCGCCGCGGCTCCGGCACCCGCGAAGAACGCCGCCGCGCGGTTGAGGAGCGATCCCCGGGACGTGAGGAGCGCCGAAATCGCGACGCCGAACGCGAGCGGGAACGCCGCCAAGGGCGAGCCTGCGAGAGAAATGCAGGCGGCGGCGCCCGCGCCGACCGCGTCGATCGGCTGAGGCTCTTCGCCGAAGAGAAGCGGGAGCGGGAGAAGGACGAAAAACATCGCGAAGGCCGCACCCCAGAACACATCGTTCAGCGCGAGTTGCGCCCAGAGGAGCGGCGCGAGGAGAGAAGCGACCGCGAGAAAGGCGGCCCCGGCGATGGCTCCGGCGGCCGGTCGCCGCCGGCCGCATGGGCCGAACGCGATCGTCAGTGCGATCAGCACGTAAGCCGCCCACGGCGCAGCGCGGAAGTGCGCCGGATGGTCCGTCGGCGACAACGACGCGACGAGGTGAGACACGATCACGGCGAGCGGCATGTGATGCGAGAAGACGCTGCCATACAGAGTCTCTCCGTTACTGACGAGCCACGCGGTCGTGGTCTCGGTGGCCTCGTCGCAGAAATCGAAGTAATTGCGAATTCGGTAGAGCCGCCAGGCGCTTAGAGCGGCGGCAGCAGCCAGGACGAGCAAAGCCGCGCGGGCCGTGCGGACACGGCCCATCAAGCTGCCGCTCACAGCCCCAGCGCGAACGCTTCCGTCGCCAGCTTCACGTTGCGGCGGGAGTCCGTAAGGCTCGCGGCGAGGGCGAGGGCCCCCGATGCCGCGTCGAGGAGATCCGCCGCCGGAGCCGCCCCGAGGCGCGCGAGGTCGGCGAAGCGCTCGCGGAAGAGGATGTGGCGGCCGGCGGGATCGAGGGGCGCCGCCGCGGCGTCGCGCAGGAGCTGCGCGAGGAGCTGGAGTCGCCGGACGGCCTCGGGAGCGTCCTCGGCCCCGAGGAGCGTACCAAGGGCCAGCGACCAGGATAACGAGCGCGTGAGGAAGACCCCGGAGACGGCCTCGAGGAGCGCGTCGCGCGTGGCGCGCGCTTCGGCCACGTCCAGCTCGGCAGCTTCATCCGCGTCGTGCGGCACGAACGCCGCGCGCGCCTCGGCTTCCTCCTCGCCCATCCCCCGGCTCCTCAAGGCGGCGGCGGTCTCCTCGCGCGTCCCGCCCGGGACCGGCCGGAGCGCGACGCGCGAGAGGATCGTGGAAGGGAGCAGACGCGGCCGCGTTGCGGTGAGGATGAAGCGCGTCTTCGTGGGCGGCTCTTCGAGGATCTTCAGGAGCGCGCTGAACGCCGCGCTCTCCGTGCGGTCCACGTCGAGGAGGACGACGGCGCGCCGCGGGGCCTCGTAGGGAAGCCGCGTCGCGTCGGCGGCGACCGCGCGCACGAGCGCGGTTGGCAGCGTCGTCTCCTTGCCTTCGGTCTCCTCGAACGGCGGGGGGTTGACCCGGCGCCGCCTCTCGGGCGCGGCGACCATGAGGTCGGGATGCTCGCGCCGGTAGACGCGGCGCGCGGCGGGAGATTCGGGGTCGAATCCGGCCCCGCAGACGACCTCGGCAGCGGCCTCGAGCGCCAGCCCCTCGAGCCGGCGGCTGCCCGGCCCGGACAGAAGGACGACAGGGGAGCCGGGGCTCATCGTCGCCTCGTCGCGCGCGGGCGGCGCGGCGCGAAGAGGGTTTCGAGGTCTTTCTCGAGGCGCGCGAAGACGGCATCCGGGGTTCCGGCCGCGTCGAGCACCCGGAATCTCGACGGCTCGCTTCGTGCCTGGCGGCGGTACGCGGCCCTCACGCGGCTGTGGAAAGCGATCTCCTCGCGCTCGATCTTGTCTTTGCCGGCGCCGCTTCGCCGCGCGACGCGTCGGAGCGCAATCTCGACGGGGCAGTCGAAGAGATACGTGCGGTCGGGGACACGAGGGCACCAGCGGCGGTGGAGCGCGTCCACGGAATCTTCGCCGAGTCCGCGGCCCGCCCCCTGGTACGCGCGCGACGAGTCGATGTACCGGTCGCTCAGGACGTCCGTCCCCTCGGCGAGGGCCGGCTCGATCACCTCGAGGAGGTGCTGTCGGCGGTCGGCGACGAGGAGGAGCAGCTCGGCTCCCGCCTCGACGTTCTCGCGGGCGTGGAGGAGGGCATGGCGGAGGCGCTGGCCGAGCGCCGTTCCGCCGGGCTCCCGGGTCGCCAGGACGACTCTCCCGCGGGACACGAGCCACTCGGCCGCACGATTCAACTGGGTCGTTTTTCCGCAGCCCTCGATCCCCTCGAAAGTCAGAAAAAGGCTGTGGGTCACGACGCGGGATTCTCGCATGCAGGTTCAGCGCCTGCCCCGGAACGATACTGGCACGCCGTTCGTATACTGAGGCAGCGCATGTCGGTTGTGACGCCGGACCCGACCAGCCCGGAGGGCGCCGTCGGCGTACCCGGCGGTCCGCCGAAGCGTCTGCTCGTCTTCGTCGGGGTCCTCGGCTGCCTCCTCGCCGTCCTGTCCGTCGTGGACATGTTCATGCCGAAGGCCTACGACGGCGTCGTGCCCGACCCGTACTCCGTGGGCGGCATCTTCGTCCGGGACGTCGTGCCCGGGGGAGCGGCCGAGAAGGCCGGTCTCAGGACGGGGGACGCGGTGCTCGGCATCGGGCACCACATGCTCAACAAGGCGGCCGAGGCGCCCGCCGAGCTGCGCCGCCACCGAGCCGGCGAGGCCGTCGACTACCTCGTCAGGCGGGGGGACAACGTCTTCGAGACGAAGCTCGTCCTCACGCCGTTCCGTCTGGGCTCGGCGTCGTACTTCTACTTCGCGTTCCTCGGTCTCCTCTTCTTCGTCCTCGGGGCTTTCGTGATCTCGCGGCGGGCGGACGACCCCGCCGTGCAGGTCTTCTACGTCCTCTGCATCCTCTTCATGCTCTTCTTCATCTGCCGGCTGCGTCCGTCCAGCTACTACTGGATCGACTACGTCGTGCAGGTCGCCGGCACGCTCGCCCTGTTCCTGCTGCCGGCGGTTTTCCTGCACTTCTTCCTCCTGTTCCCGAAGAAAAAGACGTTCCGGTTCGCCGACCGGCCGCCCGGCGAGACGCCTGCGGCGCCGTGGCTCTTCGCGCTCCAGCGTTTCGTCAATCGTTCGCCGCTGCTCCTGACCCTCCTGTACACGTTGCCGCCCGTCCTCTACGTCCTCCAGATGGCGGGAGCGAGAGCCGGCGGAGGTCCGCGGCGGCTCATCTACGGCGCGCCCACGCTCAACTGGATCCTCCTCGCGGACTACCTCATCCTCGGCCTCCTCGCGCTCGCGCACACCTGGTGGACGAGCGAGGACCGCGCGGCGCGCCGGCCGATCCTCGCCCTCCTGCTCGGAACCGTGGCCGGCATCGTGCCGTTCGTCGTCTTCGCCGTGTTCTTCCCTTCGCTCTTTCGCGAGGACCGGTATCTCGCTTGGGGCGTCGTGCCGATGGCGCTCATCCCGCTCACGTTCGCGTACGCGATCGTCCGGTTCCGGCTCTTCGACGTCGAGGTCATCGTCCGCAAGTCGCTCGTCTACGCGATCCTGACGGCCGTCGTCACGGGGTTCTACGCGCTCTGCGTCGTCGCGGGAAACGCGTTCGTCTCGACCGTCTCGTCCTCGACGCTGTTCTCGTCTCCGGCGTTCGCGTTCGGCTTCGGCCTCGTCGTCGTGCTTCTCTTCGACCCCCTGCGAAGGCGGATGCAGCGCGTCGTGGACCGCGTGTTCTTCCGCGACCGCGCGGACTTCCAGCAGGCGCTCCTGGAGATGAGCCGCTCCGTCGTGTCGCAGCTCGAAAGGCCGAAGCTGCGGGCGCTCCTGACGTCGCGCACGGCCGAACTCCTGCGGCTCGAGAGCCTCGACCTCCTCCTGCCCCGCGGGGAGGACGGGGCCTTCACGGACGGCACGACCGGCGACGCCGGCCTTCCCGCGCTTCCGATGGGGGGCGTGCTGCCCCGGCTCGTCCTCGAGAGGGGAGTTCCCGTGAGGCTCGGCGAGCTCGACGGCTGGATGCTCGATGCCGACTCCCGCGCATTCGTGGCGGAGGCGAAGCGCCGGGGCATCACGGTCGTCCTGCCGCTCGCGACGCACGGCAAGCTCCTCGGCCTCCTCGCCGTCGGGCGCAAGCGCTCCGAGGAGGAGCTTTCCCGGGAGGACCTCGACCACCTGCTGACGATCGCGAATCAGGGCGCGCTCGGCCTCGAGGCGGCGGGTCTTCACGAGGAGCTCACGCGCCGTGCGGAGATGGAGCGCGATCTCGACATCGCGCGCGAGATCCAGACGAGCCTTTTTCCGCGCGAGCTGCCGCGAGTGCCGGGCGTGTCGTTCTTCGGCGTGAGCCGGCCGGCGCGCGTCGTGGGCGGCGACTTCTACGACTTTCTCGAGGTGGACGGGGACGTGCGCACTGGCGGGAGACTCGGCCTCGTCGTGGGCGACGTGTCGGGCAAGTCGATCCCGGCGTCGCTCCTCATGGTCGCCGCCAAGGAGATCGTCTACGCCCGGGCGATGGCCGATCCCGATCCCGGTGTCGTGTTCCGCGAGTCGAATCGCCGCCTGTACGACATCAAGCGGAGGATGTTCGTGTCGCTCGCGTATTTCCTCCTGGACCCGAAGACGCTGTCCCTCACTTACGCCTTCGGCGGCCAGCCGACGCCCCTTCTCGTTCGCGCGGGCTCGAGCGTCGCGGTGGAGATTCCGGCACCCGTGAATCGCCTGCCCCTCGGCGCCTTCCGCGAGGTTCCCTACGACACCGTCACGCACTACCTCTCACCCGGGGACCTGCTTCTTTTCTACACGGACGGCCTCAACGAGGCGATGTCCGCCGAAATGGCACCGTACGGGGACGAAAGGCTCAAAGCTTCGTTCGTCCGCCACGCCAGGCGCCCCCTGCCGGAAATCGCCGACGAGCTTCTCGAGGACATCCGCCAGTTCACCCAGGCCGCCGAGCAATACGACGACCAGACCTTCGTCCTGATGCGGATCGGGTGAAAACCCCGGCACCCCGGGGCGCGTATCATCGAAGGGCCGCCCCTGCGGCCTCCGGAGGCTCCATGCCGTTCGCGTCCCGTCGCGCCCTGCGCCCGCTCACCATCGTCCTCGTGGTGACGGGTCTCGCGGCGGCCGGGACCGCCGCGGCGTTCTTCCTCAGGAGCCGTCGGGACGTCACGACGTCCTCCGAAGAGGCCCGGAAGGCCTACAACGAGGCTCGCGACAACGACATCAAGCTGTACGAGCGCGAGGCGATCTCGGGGTACGCCAAGGCGCTGCAGTACGACCCTCACTTCGTCATGGCGACGCTACGGCTCGCCGACAAGATCCGGGGGCGCGACCCCGAGCGGGCGAAGTCCCTCCTCGCTTCGGCGGCGCGCTCGAGAGACGCGATCACGCCGCGCGAGCAGCTCATGCTCAAGATCTACGAGGAGCGCTGGGGGAAGCGCGATGTCGCGACCCTCGGCGCTCTCTACGACGAGTACCTGCGCCGGTTCCCGGACGATCCCGAGGGCTATCTGATGCGGTGCTACTTCCTGGCGAGCCAGAAGCGGACCGCGGAGGCCCTCGCGGAATACGAGCGGCTCCTCACGGTGAATCCGAACTACGCGTATGCCTACAACGTGCTCGGCTATGCGAGCGCGGCGCGCGGCGACTTCGCGAAGGCCGAGGACTACCTCAAGCGCTACCGCTTCCTCGCGCCGGACCAGGCGAACCCTCTCGACTCGCTCGGCGAGCTCTACGCGCTCGTCGGACGGTACGACGAAGCCGAGGACGTGCTCAAGAAGGCGCTTGCCGTCAAGGGCGACTTCTTCCCCGCTTACGGTCACCTCGGGACCGTGGAGATCGGAAGGGGAAATCCCGCGAAAGCCGCCCAGTATTTTCTCAAGGCGGCAGGTGATGCCACCCAGCCCTATCAGCGCCTCGACTTCCGTTTCTACGCTGCGATCGCGCTCCTCGACGCGGGCGACGAGGAGTCCGCGCGCAGGGAGAGGGACCTCTTCGCCGCGGACGCGGTCGGCCTCCCGCAGGGATTGGAGGCCGAGCGGCTCAGCGCCCACATCGCTTTTTGCAAGGCGGCGCTTCTCGCGTTGAAGGGTGAGACGGCGGGCCTCGACGCCCTGCTCGCGTCCACGACCGTGCCCTTCGAGAAGGGGTCGGACGACGAGAAGAAGAACGTCGAGAGAGGCATCGCGATGGTCCGTGGCATCGCGGCGGCCCGGTCCGGCCGGTGTGAGGAAGCGGTCCCTCTCCTCCGGGGGATCCAGCAGCAGCCGGAAGGGGAGTTCGGCCTCGGAGGAACGGAGTACTACCCGGCGAAGGACTTCGGCCGCGTCCTCGCGGCCGGCTGCCTGAACCAGCTGGGGCGCAACGAGGAGGCCGAGAAAGAGCTCGAGCCGCTTCTGAAGAGGAACCCGCACTTCGCTCCCGCCGTCGGCGCTCTCGAGCGTGTCCGCGCGGCGAAGCCGGCCGCCGAAACCCGGGCCGCCCGCGCTTCGGGCGCACCCTGATCCGTCGATGAGCGGCGCCCGGCCGCCCGCGCGCGACCTCGAGACGTTCGCGCTCAAGAAGAAGGTCCTGCGCCTCGAAACCCTCTACGACGTCAGCCGCTCGCTCACGGCCGCCCGCGACGAGAAGGCCCTTCTCGAGGAGATCCTCGCCCGCGCCGTCCCCGTCCTCGACGCCGCCCGCGGTTTCGCCGCGGCCTTCGAGGACGCCGAGGGCTCGGGCACGGTGGCCTCGCTCGGGCTCGCGCCCGAGCCCGACCCGCTCGCCGTGTCCTCGGACCCCTTCGTCCTCGACCTGGCGCGAGCGAAGACCGCGCTCTCGCGCGGAGAAGAGACGGTCCTGGGCCGCGCCGTCGACAGCGTGGCCGGCGTTCCTCTTCTGGGGGGCGGACGCGTGCTCGGCGTTCTCGTGGTTCTCGACCGCGAGGCGCGGGGCTCGGACGAACGGTCCTTCGACGAGGAGGACCGCCGGTTTCTCGTCTCGCTCGCGGGCCTCGTCGCGCCCACGCTCGACGCGGCGCGCCGTTTTCGCGCGCTCGCGGCCGACCTCGACCGCCTCAGGGAGGAGAACCGTTCGCTCAAGGGCAGCCTCGGCGTGGACGAGCTTCTGGTCGGCGACTCGCCGGCCATGCGGCGCGCCAAGGAGCTCGTCGCCCGGGCCGCCGCCTCGCGCGTCAACGTCCTCGTCACGGGCGAGAGCGGCACCGGCAAGGAGCTCGCGGCGAAGCTTCTCCACGCGGGCTCCCCGCGGCGCGAGGGCCCTTTTCTCGCGCTGAACTGCGCGGCCGTCCCCGAGAGCCTCCTGGAGAGCGAGCTCTTCGGCATCGAGCGAGGCGTCGCGACGGGCGTCGAGGCGCGGCTCGGCAAGTTCGAGCTCGCCAGCGGCGGCACGATCTTCCTCGACGAGATCGGCGACACGCCGCTCGCCATCCAGGCCAAGCTCCTGCGCGTCCTGCAGGAGCGCGAGATCGAACGCATCGGCGGGCGCACGAAGGTGCCCGTCGACGTGCGCGTCGTCTCGGCGACGCATCAGGACCTGCCGGCCGAGATCCGCGCGGGCCGGTTTCGCGAGGACCTCTTCTACCGGCTGCGCGTCGTCGAGATCCGCATGCCGGCGCTGCGCGAGCACCGCGAGGACATTCCGCGCCTCGCGGGACACTTCCTCGCGCGCATCGCGGGGCGCGACGGCCGCCGGGTGCCCTCGCTCTCGCGCGACGCCGTGAAGGCGCTTCTCGACTATCCGTTCCCCGGCAACGTGCGCGAGCTCGAGAACCTCCTGGAAGGGGCTGCGGCGCTCGTCTCGGGCGATACGATCGAGGCCGCCGACCTGCAGTTCGGCATCGCGCGCGAGGGCGCCGACGAACCGCTCGTCACATCGGTCGACCTGCGCAACGTGGAGAACGCGCACATTCGCCGCGTCCTCGCGCAGGTGAAGGGCAACAAGAGCCGCGCCGCGAAGCTCCTCGGGGTCAGCCGGCGTACGCTGTACCGGAAGAGAATCTAGGGCTTACGGCTCCTTGCGGATCAGCCTCCACAACGCGACGCGATCCGGCGCCAGGAGCTCGGCGATGCGCTGATGGTTGACGTCGGCCACGATGATCTGGCCGACCTCCGTGTTGACCTCGCCGAAGACGCCGTGGACCTTCATCTTCGCGGCCTGATACTGGTTGTCCTCGGTGGGGGAGACGTAGTGCACGGAGTCGACCCGGAAGCGGTGAATCAGGAAGAGGTGCACGAGGTCCATCAAACGCTTCTTGCGGAGCGCCACCGCGTAAGTGTTCTGGTCGCGCACCGAGAGGATGCTGCGGCCGCGCCGGTCGTGGATGGGGGCGAAGACGACGTTGGCGTGCTTCTCGTCCCCGGCGCCGTAGATGCCGAGCTCGAGCAGCTCCGAGCCGGCGCTGTGAGGCAGGAGCCGGACGCGGAGCCCGCCGGGGAGGCCGTAGTGCTGCGTCCACATCGCCAGCCATTCCTCGAGGAGCTTTTTCGGCACCTCGGTCTGGACCAGATGCTGGTGCTGGGTCGAGCCCTTGCCCATCGCCATCGTGGTCGCGGTGCGGCCCGAGGTGGCGGTCAGCGCTGCGTCCGCGCGCGGCCCGCCGACGAGGGTCTGAGGCGTGCGGTACGGCGACTCGACCATGCGAAGCTTCCGCTGCAGGCGGGCGAGGGCCAGCGCGCCGTCCTGCTTGACGGCGGTCGCCAGCTCCTCGGCGGCGAGACCGTCGATCTGGTGGCCGCCATAGGTGATGAAGTTGAAGACGAAACCCAGCTTGCCGAGCTCCTCGGGGAAGCGCCGCATTTCCTCGTCGCTCATGCCGGTGGTGTCCCAGCTGAACGACGGCGAGAGGTTGTAGGCGAGCATCTTGTCCGGGTACACGGCGTGGATCGCCTCGGCGAACTTGCGGGCGTCGGAGAGGTTGGCCGTCTTCGTCTCCATCCACAGCAGGTCGGTGAAGGGCGCCGCGGCGAGCGACTTCGTGACCGCGTAGGGGATGCCCCCGCGGACCTGGTAGAAACCCTCTGAAGTCCTGGCCAGCTCGCAGTCCCAGCCGACGTCGACGCCGAGAGAGCGCGCCTTCTCACGGGCGGCGTAGAGCGAGGCCGCCGCGGCGAACCGCCGCCACTCGTCGGGGCTCATCTCGAGCGGTTCGCGCTCGCTGGCGCGGAAGTCGAGCACTTCGGCCACCGCCTCGCCGTAGGTCTCGAGGCCGGCATCGTCCTCCCACGCCGCGACCAAGCGGGAGGCGACTCCGTCGAAGGTGGCGTCGAGCGAGATCTCCCTCCCGTCCCGGTAGGCCGCCGCAGCCTCCGCGGCCTGGCGCAGAAGGCCCTTGCGCTCGAGCCAGGCGGACGCGGAGGCGTGCTCGCCCTCGGGGATGGCGTAGAGCAGGTGCCCGTTGAGATCGCGGACGCCCAGCTCGAAGAAGTGCCGGATCAGCTCCACGTAGCACGCCTTGTAGGACGGAACTTCGAGGTTGGTCGCGCCGAGGAGGAACGGCTGGTCGCGCTCGTCGGCACGGCCTTCGAGCAGGCTGGCCGCCTCGGCGTCGGTGCGGGCGACGAGGATGCCTGCGACTCCCATGATGTCGAGCTGGAAGCGCGCGGCGTTCAGCCGCTTGTTCTGCTCGTCCTGCGCCACCAGCACCTTGCCGCCCTGGTGGCCGCACTTCTTGGTGCCCGGGCGCTGGTCCTCGATGTGGTAGCCCGGAACGCCGGACTCCACGAAGCGGCGGATCAGGTTGCGAACGTGCGGGTCGCCGCCGTGGCCGGTGTCGGCGTCGGCGATGATGAACGGCCGAAAGTCGTAGGCCGGCGCCGCGGCGCGCTGCGCCTCGGTCATGCGCGAGCGCAGGTACTGCTGGTTGCGGTCGGCGGTGAGGAGGGCGCGCACCCACGTGGCGGCCTCGTCGGGTACCTGGTTGAGGGGGTAGCTCGCGAGATCGGGCCCGGGGTCTTCGCTCGTTCCTCCCCTGGCGGAGACCGCCCAGCCGCCCAGGTAAATCCCTTCGATCCCCATCCGCTTGATCGTCACGGCCTGCCCCGGCGAGTAGGGGCCGAACGTGGTGATGCACTTTCTCTGCGCGAAGAGCTGGCGCAGGCGATCGTAAAACGCCACGGCGGCTTCGCGTGCGACCGTGTAGTCGCGGGCGATCGTGCCGCGCTGCTCGACGACCTGACGCGCGGTGTAAAGGCGGGTGATCCCCGCGAAGCGGGGGCTGTCGAACCACCGCTGGGTGGCGTCGACTTCTCTCTCGAACGAGGTCATGACGGGGCTTTCTGTTTGCGTGCTCATGCGACGAAGTCCAGGTTCTCCGTGATCCGCGTCCCGTCCCGCTCGAAGGCCTCGAGGTAAGCCTTGATACGGGCCTTGGCGGTGGCGAGGTCGTGGTTGTCGAGGTTGAGGTTCAGAAAGTCGATGTACCAGGGCGGCTTGACGGGATGGGTGACGTAGGTCTCGACGATCTCCCGCGCGATCGGGAGAGTCGTCGGCTTCGAGTCGTCGTGGACGTCGCGGTCGGAGGCGCGAAGGAGCTTCTCGTATTCCTCCGCGAGGAGTTTCTTGAAGAGCGGCGCGCCGAAGGCGTCTCCGGCGCGGGCACCGGTCGCCGGGTCGTCGGCGGTGAGCTTCGCGCCCTTCTGCAGCCACTCCCAGAGGATGCTGAGACGGATCTCGCCGGTCGCCATGTCCTCCATCAGGTAGAGGACGTTGGCGTCGCCGAAGAAGTCCGCCGGCTTGAGCGCCGCGGCCTGGAATCCCCGGCCGAACGCGTTGCCGTACTGAAGGGCCACGCTCAGCAGGTCGCGGGCGCCGCGGACGGTGCGCGGCGCCGGCTCGAGCAGCACGAGTCCGTCGACGTCCTCTTGCGTGTAGGTGAGAGGCGGAGACGCGCGCCCGAGCTGGTTGTCCTGGCCGGCCTCCTCCCACACCGGCCGGACGATGTGCACCATCTTCCAGTGCGCCACCCACTTGCCGCTGGCTCCCGCGCGCTGCTCGCGCTCGCCGCCGGCCTTCGCCTTGCGCATGCCCGCGGCGACGCCCGCTTCCGACCCGACCGGGATGTTTGCCTCCATCCCGCCCTCCCAGAGCGTGCAGCGGCCGTTCTGGTCGGGTGTGTTCGCGGCGCGGCGCACGCGGTCCTCGTAGGTGCGCATGTAGCCGTAGGTCATTCCGATGGCGTCGATGTTGGGGTTGAGGAAGCCGGGGTCCCACGCCATCGCGTCGGCGACGCTGTTGATGTAGTCCCAGCGCCCGGTGTCGAAGCCGATGAAGTGGCGGCCGAGGGCGGCGCGGATCTCCATGAGCTGGAAGGTCGCCTCGACCCGCTCGATGAGAACGTACGCCTTGATCGTGCCCGCCGGCAACCCGAGGTGCTGCTCGAGCGCAGCGAAGAGGTCGTTCCAGAGAGCCGCCTCCTCGGCGGTCTCGATCTTCGGCAGGTAAAGAACGATCGACGCTCCCGCGCCGATCAGGCTCTTGTGGTTGTTGACCACGTAGAGCACGAGGTCGACGATCGAGGCGGAGAAGCCGGCGCCGCCCCTCTCCCGCACGTGGCGGTCGTCGAGGTGAAGGCCGCGGGGACGAAACATCTTGGTGGTGAAGTCGAGCTGCCGGCGCCAGTCGGCGATGATGGACCGCCCGAAGAAGCCCTGCGCCCACTGGTTCATCTCGACCGCGACGGCTTCGGCGACGCGCAGGAAGAGCGGGTCCTTGTCGATCGCCAGGCGAAGGTTGCGCTGGTTGTCGAGAGACATGGTGTCGACCTGCCCGAGTGCGTCCTCGCCGTCGAACATCCAGCCGTCGGCGCCCGAGAGCAGAGCGTAGGCGACGTTGCGCAGGCCGCTCTCGGTGCTCGACCGCGGCCTCGTGGCGGGCCCCGTGCCCTGGATCCACTGGCGCTTCAAGTCTGCGGGGATCTCGCTGCCCTCGAACTTGCCCTCACGGGCGTCTTGGACGCGGATGCTCGTGCGTGGGATCAGCGCCTCGGGGTCGAGGAATGCGATGGGCTGTCGGCCGCGGGCTCGCGCGAGCCGAAGGGCCATGCGCTTCGCCATGAGCTCGCGCCGGTCTCGGTTGAGAGGTGCCAAGGCCTCCAGCGCCTGGAGCGCTGCCGGGGTGTAGACCTCGGGGTACGCTTGGAGGACGCCGTCGCGGTAGTCGAGCTTGGAATTCATCTTTCGCCAAATCGCGGCGGAGTCTAACGCCATCTGAACGAGCGTGGATTGTTTCGCGACGTTCATCTCGTGGGCGGCGCCACTTTCGCGGCGCTGTTGGGACCTTTACGCCGACCTCCCGTCGTTACGACTAAATGACACACTGTAATCTAATGGCTCGATAATACTAAGTTATTGATTTGGAATGATAACAATGTGACTTATGCTGCGCAAGTGGCCAAGATGTGATATTATGGCACATCTATGGGTCTCGAGGCCGGATCCTACGATGTTCTAAGAAACCTACTCTTTCCAAGATGTTAGATGCAGTTCTGAAGCCTCGGAGCTTGGATCGCCGCGCATGGCCCGGCACTTGCGATACGGGGAACCAAGCGGAGGCACCGGAGATGTTCAGCGACGGCGGAATCGAGGCAGACACGGCCCGCGTGTCGGTGCGCGCGTCGTCCGCGTCCGGGTACTCCTCTCGCCCCGGGCCGTCTTCGTTCTCGGCAACTCATTTTTCGGCACTTGTTTCCGATTCGCTCCCCGCATCGGTCCGCGCCTCGCGTCTCACTCTGTCACTCCTTCTCGCGGAAGCCGCTGCGTTCGCCCTCGCCGCCGCGTCGGGTAAGATTCCTGCGTTCCTCTTCACAGCGGTTCGCGGGCTCCTGACGTTCTAGGGCTTTGAGAGGGGATTGCCAAAAAAGAGATGTCGTCGGTCGAGCGTCGCGAGGTGCACATGACCATTCCGGTTGCGCCGGAAATGGAGATCGCCGCCACGGCGCAGGTTTCGGCGCTCGGCGAGTGGATGGAGATGGGCCGCGACAAGATCGACGAGGTCAAGATGGCCGTCGTCGAAGCCTGCATCAACGCGTTCGAGCACAGCGCGACGCCAGACCGAAAAGTCGAGCTCGCGTTCCGCGTAGGCGCCGAGGAGGGTGGCCGGGGCGCCTACCTCGAGGTCGACGTCACGGATGCGGGCCATGGGTTCGATCCGACCCGGCTCAAGGTCCCCGAAATCGCAGCCGCGCTGAGGTCCAGCCGCAAGCGGGGCTGGGGCATCAAGATCATCGAAAGCCTGATGGACGACGTCCGGATCGAGAGCGGCGAGCACGGCACCCGCATCGTCATGCGCAAGTATCGATAAGATATAAAGGACCGAATGAGCGAGACCCTGAAAGTCGTCGTGGACCGGCCGGACGTCAATGTCGCCGTTCTCCGTACGGACGGTTACATCAACAACACCGGCGGCGAGGAGATCGCAAAGGAGGCTTACGCTCTCCTGGGGTCGGGCGTGAATCGCCTGCTCCTCGACCTCGAGAAGACGAAGATCGTCAATTCGATCGGCATCTCCATTCTCATCGAGATTCTGGAGAAGCTGCTCGATCAAGGGGGGAGGCTGGCCTTCTGCCGGCTGACGCCCACGATCGAGAAGACCTTCCAGATCATGGGGCTGGCCCAATATGCGCGCATCTTCCCCGCTCCCGAGCCCGCTCTCGCCTGGCTCCGGGGCGAGACCGAGTAGCGCGGCGATTCCCGGGCTTTCTGCGCCTGCGGTGCACGCGCGCGCGGCGATCCTGACCGCGCACGAGACGCTCGCGGCGCTCGATCCGTTTTCCGATCGCGAACAGCTCTCGTTCGGAATCCTCACGGCCCTTCTGACGGCGGCGCAGGCGGGACGCGGCGTCCTCGTGGATCCCGCGCAGCCCGCCCGATCCGCATGCGCCGGGCTCGAGCCTCCTCTCGAGGTTCTCGAGGCCCTCGCCGTGCGCGCGGCGGGCTCAGGCCGGGTCACGGACCCTCTCTCCGAGCCGGTCTCCCGGGCCCTCTTCGGCCCGTCCGAAGGCGCCGGCGGCGAGGCTCCGATCGCGATTCCGCTCACGGTTCAGGAAGAGGCGCTGGCGCTCCTGGTCCTGGAGAAGCCCCCCGGCGATCCGGTCGGCTTCGCCTCCGTGACGGCGCACGCCGCGCGACTCCTCGATTCGGTGCGGATGGCCGACAAGGTGCAGAAGGCGGACTTCGAGCTGAAGTACCGGGTCTGGGAGCTGCAGAGCCTGTACGATGTCGGACTCTCCATCGCCGGCACCCTCGATTTCGAGTCGCTGGCCGAGGACATCCTCTACAAGTCGATCTCTCTCCTCAATGCGCGCACGGGAACGCTCATCGTGTGCGACCGCGGGTCGGACGGCCCGGTCACCGAGCGCCATCTCGGCGAGCCGCTTCTCGACGGCGTGGCGGCACGACTGCTGCCCGCAACGGTGCTCCGCTGCAACACGATCGCCGAGCGAGTGGGCCTCCTCGTGAACGCCCCGGCCGAGAAGCTCCTCGCCGTGCCGATCCTCGCCGAGGGCCGCTGGCTCGGCGTCCTCGTCGTGGCCGACAAGGAGAATCGCGCCGGCTCGATCGACGACTTCACCGAATCCGACGAGCGCGTGGCGTCGCTCTTCGCGAACCAGGCCGCGATCGCGCTCGAGAACGCGCGCCTGCACCGCGAGGCGGTGGAGAAGGAGAAGATGGAGCGGGAGATCGAGCTCGCCGCCTCCATCCAGAAGACGATTCTTCCCGAGACGCTTCCGGACGTGCCGGGCCTCCTCGTGGCCGGAGGGAACCGGCCGACGAAGCAGGTCGGTGGGGATTACTTCGACGTCTATCCGCTCGCGGACGGGCGCACGGCGCTCTGCGTCGCCGACGTGTCGGGCAAGGGCGTGCCCGCGGCGCTCCTGGTATCCACGGTCCACGCCTGCCTCCATCTTCTCGTGCCGAACCACGCCTCCGACCTGCCCGCTCTCGTGGCGCGCGTGAACCGCCATCTCGTGGGCTTCTCCTCGACCCGCAAGTTCGCCACCTTGTTCATCGCCGTCTACGATCCCGCGGCCGGTACGCTCACGTACGTGAATGCCGGCCACAACCCCGGGCTCTGGATCTCGCCGGAGGGCGTCGCGCTGCTGCCGAGCGGCGGAGTGCCCGTCGGAATGATGGCGGGCGTCACGCACACGCAGGCCGTGATCCGGGTCGCACCCGGCGATACGCTTCTCCTGTACTCCGACGGAATCACCGAAGCGCTGAACGGCGTGGACGAGGAGTTCGGCATGGAGCGTCTCACCGCATTGGCGATCGAGGGGCGCGCGCAGCCCCCCGCCGAGCTTTCTCGGCGCATCTTCAGCGCGGTGAGCGACTTCACGACCGGCGTCGCGCAGTACGACGACCAGACGGTGCTCATCGCGCGGGTCAAGTCGCTTTCGTGAGACTCCGCCGAGGAGCCCTCGCCGTGGCGGTGTTCGGCGCCCTTGCCTGCACGTTCTCGCGGGACATCACGATCCTGCCTCATCGGCTCGCAAGGCCGACTCCGATGGGGCTCGTGAACTCCTTCAACGCCGAAGAGCAGCTCCAACGCGGCTACATCCCGGAGGTCTCGGAGTTCCTCGCCGGACCGGACGGCCAAAAGCTCGGGGCGGTCCGCCTCGACCGGCTGACCGGCCAGGTCCTACTCGAGCGCGGCGACTTTCACGGCGCCGCGGCGCGGCTCGAGCACGCTCTTTCGGGCACGGGCCGCGGGTCCGACCGCGCGGACCTCGCGTGGCTCCTGTCGCAGGCCGCTTACTGGGACGGAGACTTCCTTTCCGCGGGCCGCTGGGGGCGCGTGGCGCGGCACGAAGGCAAACGCGTGCCGGACGGCTGGCTCGTCTTCCTGGAGTCGCAGGCCGCCCGCGTGCTCTACGGGGGCGCGGCGGCGGGAGAACGTCTCTCGCTGCCTGTCGAGTTCGGGCGGCCCAATCTCCTGCGTGTCCCCGTGCGCGTGAACGGGCGACCCGCGGAGGACATGGTCCTCGACTCGGGCGCATCCCTGTCCCTGCTGACGGAAGGCACGGCGGCCCGCCTCGGCGTGACGTTCGTCCCGGGCGCGACGGCCGTGGCGAAGGGTCTGCACGAAGGGGACGTCCCGATGCGGCTCGGCTGGGTCGATTCCCTGCGCGTCGGCGATCTCACGCTGACGGACGTCCCGGTCGGCGTCCTGCCGGACGGCACGCTCACGTTCGAGACGGCTTCGCTCGGAATTCTCCACCTGAACGGAGTTCTCGGCGTCCATCTCATGAAGGAGCTCGACTGGAGAATCGAGTTCGCCGACCGCCTCCTCCACGCACATCGCCTCGATCGGCGCGTCGTGCGCGGGTCGAAGGACCAAAACCTCTTTTTCCGGCGGATGAAGCCCATGGTGCGTGCCTCGCTCGACGGGCAGCCGTGGTCGCTGTTCCTCCTCGACACGGGGTCGGAGCCGTCCATGATCACGCGCGGCGGGCTGCGAAAGACGCGCCTCCTCGAGCCGGAGGCGACATACCCGGTGACGCTCGAGGGGATCGGACAGTCGCGCGTGTCGTGGTCCAAGATCTCGAACGTGACGGTGGGCGTCTCGGCTTACATGGTCCGGTTCAAGGACATCGTCGTGAAAGAAGAATCGAGCGGGATCGAGGATGGCATCCTGGGCGCGTCGTTTCTTTCCTCGTTCGACGTGGAGATCCGTTTTGGCGCGATGAAACTCGTGCTCGAAGACCCGTCGGAACGCCATCTGCAAAAGACGAAAGAGGCTCCGCAGGAGATCGCACGATAGAATGAGGCGCGTGCAGGAGCGCCATCCACGGGGGGCGGCGGCGGCTGCGGCGCTCGCGGCAATGGGCGTCCTGTACACGGGAGGCTGCCAAGGTCCGGCCGATCCCATGCAGAAGAAGCGGAGCGACATGGTCGAGCGCCAGATCGCGGCGCGCGGAATCCGGGATCCCCGCGTCCTCGAAGCGATGCGCACCGTGCCCCGCCACCTCTTCGTCCCGCCCGCGGAGGAAGCGTCCGCGTACGACGACCGGCCCCTTCCCATCGGAAGCGGCCAGACGATCTCGCAGCCCTACGTCGTGGCTTTCATGGCCGAGCAGCTTCGCCTGACCGGGAAGGAGAAAGTCCTCGAGATCGGGACCGGCTCGGGCTATTCGACGGCCATCCTCGCTGCCCTGGCCTCGAAAGTCTTCTCGATCGAGATCCGCCCCGAGCTGTCGCGCCAGGCGAGGGAGCACCTCGAGAAGCTGGGCGTGAAGAACGTCGAGCTGAGAGCCGCCGACGGCTACCGCGGGTGGCCCGAGGAAGCCCCGTTCGACGCGATTCTCGTCACGGCCGCCCCGGAGCGGGTCCCGCCCCCTCTCCTCGAACAGCTCGCCCCGGAAGGGCGGATGATCATCCCGGTCGGCGCGTTCTACCAGGAGCTGAAGGTCATCAAGCGACAGGGCGGGGGCTACTCGGAGAAGAGCGTTCTGCCCGTGCGCTTCGTGCCGTTCGTGGGCGAGGCCGAGGGCTCCCCGCCCCCGGCCCGCGACCCGGGGACCTCGCGATGACCGCCGGGCCGGCGCTCACGAATCCCTCGGCCCTCCTCGAGCGCTTGCCCGTAAGGGAGCGCGGTGCGCCGCTGACGCGCTCGGCCTGGCGCATCGCGGTGACGGCGGAGGAAGGCACGGGCACGATCGTCCGCCTCGAGGCGTCGGACGGTGCGATTCATTTCCGCGGCGACGGCCTGTTCCTCGGTTGGGGCGCGGAGGACCTGAGCGCCGCCTGGGACGCGCTCGCGCGCTCGGATTCCGCGCCAGAGCCGGAGCTCATGCAGCTCGGTTAGATCCCGGCCCAGCCGGGCTCGAGACGCGTCCAGCCTTCCTCGATCGCCCATAGGTCCATCGCGAGCGAGACGAGGTCGTCCACCTCGGGCAGCGGCCGCGCGTCGAGCGTGAGGTCGATCGACTTGACGTAGCGGCGGCACGTCTCGCAGGCCTCGATGCGGACGTTCTTGTGGACGTCGCTCTGGAATCCCGGCAGCTTCGCGGGATTTTCCTCCTGGCAGGACGGGCAGCGGATTCGGTTGAAGGCCCACTCCGTCCCGCAAAGTCCGCAGGCGAGAAAACGCGCAGCGCCGTTCGATTCGGGCAGCTCCTTTCGGAAGGAGACGATCGGGGCCGAGCCGCAGGCCGGGCAGTGCCCTTCGTGCCGGGGCCGGTCGGCCGCGATCCCGGCGCGCGCGAGTGCCTCGGCGAACGGACGCAGAAACGCCCGCGACAGATAGTCCTCCAGGGCATCGCGTCCGCCCTCCCAGTAGACGCGAAGCCGGGCGGCGGCGGTCGCCGGGTCGTCTTTCGCACGAGCTTCCGCGGCCTCCGCCAGCTCCGCCGGCCCGTCGGCGGCCGCGAACGAAAGCAGCGGGGGCAGGAGGTCGAGGAGGCGCGGCAGGTCGGCCACCCCCCCCGAGAACGGCGCGTCGGCATGCCGCGCCGAGATGGCCGCGGCGAGACGCCCCTGCAGACGGAAGAGCTTCGCCGCGAAGAGCAACGGCTCCTGGACGGCAGGAGCCGAAGCGGAAAGGGCCTCGGCGCGCGCAGCCCGCTTTTCGAATAGCTCGGAGAGGGTCAACGATTACCCGAGGCTACTTCTCGCCCGTCACTTCCTTGAACCACTTCGGGTGGTGCAGCCGCGCCCAGGCCTTGGTCACCGTGCCCCGGGTCATCGCGCCGAACGTGCCGGGCTCGGCCGCCGTGGCGAGGTAGATGTGGAAGACGATCGAGACGGCGAAGAGGACGAACGTGACGTCGTGGAGAAGGACTGCGAGCTCGCGGACGAGCAGCGGGAAGTTCAGCGGGAACCAGAGGACGACGCCCGAAACGAGAAGTCCGAGCGCGCCGAGCGCCGACGTGAAAAAGAAAATCTTCTGGCCGCCGTTGTACTTGCCGACCTCGGAGTCGTCGGTCTGATAGCGCATGTACGTGAAGAGCTTGGGACCGATCCAGTTCCTCTCGTCGGGCCTGAGCTCCATTTCGGTGAACCAGTGGACCAGCATCACGAGCGCGGCGAGCGAAAAAGCGATTCCCGCCCAGGCATGCAGCCAGCGGCAGGTCTGGAGGCCGCCGAAAAGCGTCGCCATCCAGCCGAAGACGGGCGTCCAGATCGGCAGGCCCGAGAGGAGGGACGCGAAGAACGTGACGGCGACCGACCAGTGGATCAGGCGGGAGGCGAGACGGTGGCGGATGATCTCGTTTCCGACGACGACGTTTTCGCGGTCACGGCCCACGATGACTGCTTCGTCCATCGCCCGGTCGCGGATCGGGACAGAGCTCATGTTGCCTCCTCTTCTCTCTCTACCGGCTCACGCCCGCGGAAGGTTGGACTCGGCGTCCGCCGCGCCCTGCACTTCCTTCTTGCCGAAGTTGAAGTAGTGCCCGAAGGCCCCGATGACGGCCCCGACGATGGCGATGAGTCCGAGCGGACGGACGATGTTCTTCCAGAACTTCACGCCCAGCGGCACGTGCGGATCACGCGGGAGGCCGCTGTACCACTCGGGATGGTCGCCGTGTGCGAGGACGGTGATGACGCCGGTGCCGCCCACGCCCTTGGGGTCGTAGAGAGCAGCGGCGGGGAAGCCGTTCGCCTTGAGCTGATTCACGCGGCTGGTGCCCAGCGCGATCATGTCGTCTTTCGTTCCGAAGTGGAGGCACCCCGTCGGACAGGCCTTGATGCACGCGGGCTCGAGCCCCACCGAGACGCGGTCCACGCAGAGCGTGCACTTGGCCATCCTCTTCGTGGAGGAATGGAACTTCGGCACGTCGAACGGGCAGCCCGTCGCGCAGTAGCCGCAGCCGATGCACTGCTCCGGGTTCACGTCCACGATGCCGTTCGCGTACTGGACGATCGCGCCCGGCGCGGGGCAGGCCTCGAGGCAGCCCGGCTCGGCGCAATGCATGCACTGGTCCTTGCGCATGAGCCACTTGATGCCGCCCTCGACCTCGCTCTCGTCGAAGCGGATCAGGTTCCAGAACTGGGCATCCAGCGTCTTGAGGGTCTGGTAATCGCCGTCGTTGTGCGTCGCGACGGATCTGAGGTCGTTCCACTCCTGACAGGCGACCTCGCAAGCCTTGCACCCGATGCAGGTGGACGTGTCGATCAGCTTCGACACGGTCGGAAGGGAACGGATGCCGGTCACGTTCCCGGACGAAAGGATTCCGGAGGCGGACGAGCGGGAGATCTCGAGGGTCTGAACGCTCATGGCCGCCTCCTCACGCCTTCTCGACCTTCACGAGGAAGGCCTTGTACTCGGGCGTCCACGTGTTCGGGTCGATGGCCGACGGCGTCAGGAGGTTCGCGAGCAGTCCCGTATGCCCCGGGTTGCCCGCGAAGCCCCAGTGGATCGGCAGGCCGATCTGCCACATCGGCTTGCCGTCCACCTTGAGCGGCCGGAGCCGTTTCGTCACGACGGCCTTGGCGGTGATCTTGCCGCGGGGATTCGAGACCGTGATCATCGAGTTGTTCGCGATCCCCTTCTCCTTCGCGAAGTCCTCGGGGACCTCGAAGAAGAGGTCGGGCTGCAGCTCGTTAAGTCGGGAGTTGTGCTGCGTCCAGTAGTGGAAGTGCTCCGTGAGGCGGAACGTCGTGCAGACGACCGGGTACTCCTCCTTTTTCGCGTACTGGTCCTTGTCCGACGAGAACTTCTTGCTCGCGGGGTTCGAGGTGACCTTCGGATGGAGGACGTTGTCGATCGGGGCCTCGATCGGCTCGTAATGCTCGGGGAACGGACCGTCGTTGAGGACGGGCGCATAGAGCCGGCCGACGCCCTCGGGAAGCATGATGAAGGCGCCGAACGTGCCGGGAGGCGCGTCGGGCTTCATGTCGGGCACGTCGCCGATCCACTTCTCGCCGTTCCACTTGATGCCGGAGCGGGCGGGATCCCAGGGCTTCCCGTCCTTGTCGGCGGAGGCGCGGTTGTACATGATGCGGCGGTTCGCGGGCCACGAGAACCCCCACTGGTGGAACATGCCGAGACCGAGCGGGTCCGCGTTGTTCCGGCGCTGCGCCATGTTTCCGGCTTCCGTGCAGACGCCCGAGTGGAGCCAGTTCCCGCACATCGTCGAGCCGTCGTCCTGGAGCTGGGCGAAGCCGTCCACTTGCTGTCCCGCGGCCTTGAGGACCTTCGTCTTGTCCTTCGGGTCGGGGATGTCGGCGAGGGCCTTGCCGTTGATCTCCTTCAGGACCTCGCCGAGGTCGGGGTTGACCGGGTTCGTGTAGGACCAGGAGACGTTCAGGACCGGGTCGGGCAGGGCTCCTCCGTCCTTCCGGTACAGCTTCTGCACCTCGAGGACGACTCGCGCGAGGATCTCCTGGTCCGCCCTGGCCTGGCCGGGCGGGTCGATCGCCTTCCACTTCCACTGCATCCAGCGGGCGGAGTTCGTGAACGTCCCGTCCTTCTCGGCGAACAGAGCCGCGGGCAGGAGGTAGACCTCGGTCGCGATCTTCGACGCCTCCGGCGTTCCGTAGTCCTTCGGGGCTCGCCAGAACTGCGCGGTCTCGGTCTCGACGTTCTCCACGACGACGAGCCACTTCAGCTTCGCGAGCGCCGCGACCATCTTCGGCGAGTTCGGGCCGGTCCCGACCGGGTTCATGCCGAACGTGATGAGGCCCTCGGGGCCCGGCTCCTTGCCGCCGGCGCGCATCGAGCTGCCGCGGTACATGTCGTCGAAGGCGTAGGCCCACGAGTAGTTGCCGTCCAGCTTCGGCATCCACTCGTACCCGAAGTCGTTTTCCTTCGTCGCCTTCGCGCCCCAGAGCGACTTCAGGAGGGAGACCATGAACTTCGGGTAGTTCTGCCAGTAGTTCATCGAGGCCCACGCCTGCTTGTTGAGGGTCGTGGGCGTCGACTGCTCCAGGTATTCCTTCAGGTTCGTCATGGTCGCGACGGGCGTCTTGAGGTAGCCGGGCAGGATCTCCGTGTTCCCGCCCATGTCGGTCGCGCCCTGGATGTTCGAGTGGCCGCGCAGGGCGTTCACGCCGCCGCCGGGCCGCCCGACGTTTCCGAGGAGGAGCTGGAGCATGGCCGCCGTGCGGATGATCTGGACGCCGATCGAATGCTGCGTCCAGCCGAGGGCGTACATGATCGTGCCGACCTTCGCCGCGTTGCCGGTCGAGGTGACCATCTCGGCGACCTTCAGGAACGTCTCCTTCGGGCAGCCGCAGATCCTCTCGACCATCTCGGGCGTGTAGCGGTCCACGTGCTTCTTCAGGAGCTGGAAAACGCAGCGGGGGTTCTGGAGCGTCTCGTCGACGACGTAGGTCTTCGTCTTCGGGTCGGCTTCGTAGGCCCAGGCGCTCTTGTCGTAGTCGCCCTTTGCGGCGTCGAAGCCCGAGAAGAGCCCGTCGTTGAAGGAGTACTTCTCTGAGATGACGTACGGCGCGTTCGTGTGAAGCTTGACGTAGTCCTCGTGGAAGCGGTTCTTCTCGAGCGCGTAACGGATGATGCCGCTGAGGTAGGCGATGTCCGTGCCGGCGCGGACGGGGGAGTAGAGATCGGCGACCGCCGCGGTCCGGTGAAACCGCGGATCCACCGCGACGATCTTCGCGTTACGCGTCCTACGGGCCTCGATCGCCCACTTGAAGCCGCAGGGATGGTTCTCGGCGGGGTTTCCGCCCATGCAGAGAATGACGTCGGCGTTCTTGATGTCGACCCAGCCGTTCGTCATCGCCCCGCGCCCGAACGTGGCGGCCAAACTGGCCACCGTCGGGCCGTGTCATACCCGTGCCTGGGTATCCCGGTAGAGAACCCCCCAAGACGCGCTGGCCTTCCACTGCAGGAAGTTGAACTCGTTCGTGTCCGTGCAGCCGCCGATCATGACGATGCCCGGGTTTCGGTTGACCGTCTGCCCCTTCGCGTTCTTCGCGACGAAGCACCGGTCCCGGGTCTCCTTGACGTGCTTCGCGATCCCCGCGATCGCGTCGTCCCAGGAGATGTCCTCCCACTTGTCGGAGCCGGGCCTTCGCACCTTCGGGCTCGTGATCCGCTGCTTGTGGGTGATGTCTTCCTTCAGGGTGATCCCCTTCGGGCAGAGCGTCCCGCGGTTGATCGGATGGTCGGGATCGCCCTCGATGTGGACGACCGAGGCCGTCGCGTTCTTGGCCTTGTCGCCGAGGGTGTGGATGATGACGCCGCAGGAGACCGCGCAATACGGACACGTGCTGCGCGTTTCCGTCGTGCGCGAGATCTTGAACTCGCGCATCTCCGCACGCGCCTCGTGGAGATCGAAGCCGAGGGCAAGACCGCCGCCCACGGTTCCTGCCTTAAGGAAAGTACGTCGGGTGAAACCCATCCCGTCCTCCTCGTGTGTGGCTGCTGGACCGAGAGCAGATCGCGTTTCGACGGTCCTGTCAAGGATGCGACTCAGGCGCGGCGCTTGCGTCGAAGCGCCGCTACCGGGAACGGTTTACGCGTCTTACGCGCCTCCCGCCGGGGAGTGTCGGCCGCGACGGCGACGGCGATGAGCCGCCTTGCGCCGATCCGGAAAGGACGCCGATCGAAGTCTCCCCAGAGCTTTTCGACCGAGAGCCCGCAGGAGGCGAAGAAATCCCGGACGTCTGCCGGATCCCAGGCTCGCGCGACGAATGACGCTTCGACTTCGCTTTCCTCGCCCGTGGAGCGACGATCGCGGTCGCGGTAGCGGGCGTGCCAAAGCTGCCGCGAGCCGACAGGCCGCCATCTCTCGGTGATCGAGAGAATTCCGCCCGCATGTCGGATCCGGCGCGGCGGAGGCTCGTATATCTCGCGACGCCGATAAAGACCCTCGAGCACGAAGTGCCCGCGCTCGGACAGCTGGATCGCCACGGCGCGTAAAGCCCGGCGGCGGTCGGTCGCCGACGTCAGATGGCAGAAGGGATCGCTGGACGCGACGATCAAATCGAACGGAGCGGCAAGGGCGGCACGGCGCAGGTCGGCGGCTACGAAGCGAGCCCGCGATCGTGGCGGGCGGTGGAGGACGGCGCTCTGGAGCATCTTCAGGGAGATGTCGGTCCCGATCGTCGGCGCGTGGCGTGCGAGGGCGCAGGTGATTCGGCCGAGACCGGCGCCCAGGTCCAGGATCCGGCCGGGACGCCAGTCGCGCGCCAGGCCTCGCCAGAAGTCCGAGTGGCTCCGGGAGATCGACGCGCTCTCCTTTTCGTAGAAGGGGAGAATCGTCTCGTAGTATTTTCGGACCTTCGAAGTCCGGTCGTCGCGCGTCACGTCGCCTGTATATTCCACTTGCATGCCACGGTTGCTGTTCGTGACCGGCACGGCACCCGACGTGCCCGAGGGCAGCGGTACGCACATCGGGATCTCGGTCCTGAGCGAGGCGCTCGAGGCGAGAGGGCACAGCGTCGAGGTGCTCGCTCCGGCGCCGTACCGCGGGCCGGTGTCGCTTTTCCGCCGCCTCCGCTTCAACGTGCGCGCGCAAAGGGTGGCCCGCGAGCGGCTTCCCCGACCGGACCTCATCGTGGGATTCGACCTGGACGGCTTCCTGATCGAGCCCGGCGGCATCCGCCGGGTCGCCGCCATCAAGGGAGTCCTGGCCGACGAGGCCGGATTCGAGCGCGGCCTGCCGCACGTGAGACTCACGGTCGAGTCGCTCCTCGAAAGGCGCCACGTCCGGAAGGTCGATCGGATCCTCACGTCCAGCACGTACTCGGCCGGCCGCATCGCGGAGGAATACGGCGTTAACGCGGATTGGATCGCGGTCGTCCCGGAGCCGATCGACCTGGCGCGCTGGCGGCACGCGTTCGAAGAGGCGCCTGAGCTGCCGCGCGGCGGGAGCTCGATCCTCTGCGTGGCGCACCTTTACCCGAGGAAGAACGTGGCGACCTTGCTCGCCGCGATGACGCAGCTTTCAAACCGCGCGGTCCTCCGCGTCGTCGGAACCGGACCGGACCTGGCCCGCCTCGAACGCCTTTCGCGAGAGCTCGGACTCGGCGAACGCGTCGAGTTCCTCGGCCACGTCGACTTCGCCCGTCTCGCCGGGGAGTACCGGCGGGCGGACGTCTTCTGCCTTCCCTCGCGGCAGGAGGGCTTCGGGATCGTGTTCCTCGAGGCGATGGCCGCGGGGCTGCCGATCGTCGCGGCGCGCGCGGCGGCCGTGCCGGAAATCGTCATCGACGGCGAGAGCGGGATCCTCGTCGATCCCGACCGGCCGGACGAGCTCGCCGCCGCGCTCGATCGGGTGCTCTCCGACCCCGGTGAGAGGCGTCGGCTCGGCGAAGCCGGCCGCAAGCGAGTCACGGCCTATGAAGTCGCGCGAGTCTCCGACCTCTTCCTCGACGCCGTCGGACTCTCGACTGAGCGGCGCCCTCAGCGCGAGCCGTCGCCCTCCGTGAGCGCGCGGTAGAGCTCGGGCCGCCGGTCGCGGAAAAAGCCCCACGAGGCGCGCTCCCTCCGGACGGCCGCGAGGTCCACGGTCGCGACCGCGACGCCTTCCTCCTCGCGCGTGAGCTCGGTCAGGATCTCGCCGCGCTGGTTCGCGATGAACGACGACCCGTAGAAGACCTGGCCGCCTTCGTTCCCGACGCGGTTCGCGGCCACGACGGGGACCACGTTCGAGACCGCGTGCCCGAGCATCGCCCGCTGCCAGATCCTGCGCGTGTCGAGGGTCGGGTTCTCGGGCTCGGACCCGATCGCGGTGGGATAGAGGAGGACGTCTGCCCCCGCGAGGACCATCGCGCGCGCGGCCTCGGGGAACCACTGGTCCCAGCAGATGCCCACGCCGAGGGGCGCGCTCTTCGTGCGCCACGCCACGAAGCCCGTGTCGCCGGGACGGAAGTAGAACTTCTCCTCGTAGCCGGGGCCGTCGGGAATGTGGCTCTTTCGGTAGATCCCCAGGACGGTTCCGTCCGCGTCCACCATCGCGAGACTGTTGTAGTGAACGGGGCCGGCCCGCTCGAAGAACGACACCGGGATCGCGACGCCCAGCTCCCGGGCGAGGGCGGAAAAGCGCGCGATCGTGGGGTGCCCCTCGGCGGGCTTCGCCCACGCGAAGAACTCGTCGCTCTCCCTCGTGCAGAAGTACGGCCCTTCGAAGAGCTCGGGCGGCAGGATCACCGTGGCGCCTCTTCGGGCGGCCTCGCGCACGAGCGCCTCCACCTTCGCGACGTTCTCTTCGACGGTGCCGCCGAGCGCGCATTGGACGGCGGCGAGGGTGACGTTCTCGGAAGCGCTCACGCCGGAACCTGCTGCGTGATGCAGTGGAACGCTCCGCCGCCCTCGAGGAGGTCCCGGGCCGGGATGGAGAGGACGCGGCGCGTGGGGAAGAGCCTCGCGACCGAGGCGCGGGCCGCCTCGTCGTTCGGGGCGCCGTAGGCGGGTACGGTCACCGTCGTGTTCGCGATGTAGAAGTTCACGTAGCTGGCGGGCATGACCTCACTCTGCGGGTCGAGAACGAGGCCCGGCGAGGGGATCTCGACGACGTCGAGCCGCCGCCCCATGCCGTCCCGGAAGGACGCGAGGTCACGCGCCACCTGACGGAGCGCCCCGCGGTTCGGGTCGGCGTTCCCGTCCTCTCTCATGCAGACGACGCGGCCCGGTGCGACGAACCGCGCGAGCGTGTCCACGTGGCCGTCCGTGTGGTCGTTGCGCAGCCCCTCGCCCAGCCAGAGGACGGTCGTGACGCCGAGAGCGTCCCTCAGGCGCGCCTCGATCGCTTCCCGCGTCATTCCGGGGTTGCGATTCGGATGCAGGAGACACTGGCGTGTCGTCAGGCACGTCCCCTCGCCGTCCACCTCCACGGATCCGCCCTCGAGCACCCACGGGAAGCGGAAGGCGGGAAATCCCGCCGACTCCGCGATGCGCGACGACACGCCGTCGTCGTGAGGCAGTACGTACTTTCCGCCCCAGCCGTTGAACGCGAACGAGGCGCTTGCCCGCGCGCCGCCGTCGCCCGTGAGGAAGACCGGCGCCGTGTCGCGCAGCCAGATGTCGCCGAACGGAATCCGGTGGAAGCGCGCGCCGAGACCCCCGAGGGCGGCCTTCGCAAGGGCTTCGTTCGCCGCCCCCGGCACGAGCACCTCTAGCCTCTCGCCGCGCGGCCGGCCGGTCATCGGGTCCACGTCCGCGATGGCCGACGCGAACGCCGTGAAGTCCGAACGCACCTTGCCCAGCGCGTCGCCCCAGAGGTCGTGATGGCTCGGCCACGCGAGCCAGACGGCCTCGTGCGGGTCCCATTCGGCAGGTTGCCGGAACCCCGCGGCGCGCGGACTCGTCACGGCGAGAACCGTCTTCGTCGACATCGGACGGACTCCTACAGGTATCGCTCTTTCACGAGGCCGATGTGGTGCGCGGCGTGGCCCGCCGCGATCCACGCGAGCGCCCGCACGGTGAACGGGTTTTCGCTCGCGATGCCCTTCCGCGACCAGGCCGCGTCCGGAAGGTTGCGAAAGAACGTCGTCGTCGCCGTCCGGACCGCGGCGAACTCCTCGACGTGCCGCGCCCAGGAGACGTCGTCGGCCCCGGCCGCGGCGATCGCGACCTCCTGCTCGAAGCTGGGGAGCGGCGAATCGAAGCCGCGTGCGAACCAGTACGCGCGGAAGACGAACAGCCGCTCCGTGTCGTTGATGTGGCTCAGGACCTGGCGGAGGCTCCACTTGCCGGGTGCATAGCGATGGCGCGACTTCTTCTCCGAGATCCCTTCGAGGAACGCCCGCGTCTGCCGCGCCTGCCTCACGAGAGTCTTGCGGATGTCGCCTGACGGGACCTTGTCGATGTACGTGAAGTAATAAGGCACGGCCTCGTACGCTTCGGGCCTGGTCGTTTCCGCTTGCTGCATGCGTCCCCTCTCCGACGGAGGTGATAATCCGCCACCATGTCCAAAGCTTCAAGAGTCCTTCTCCCCGGTCTTCTCGCGATCGCCGCGTTCGCGGCTGCGGCCCAGGACGCGGTCGTCACGCCCGCGCAGAAAGGCGCGGCGAACGCGATCACGCCCGAGCTGCTCCGCTCGCACATCCGGTTCCTCTCGTCGGACCTCCTGGAGGGGCGCGGCCCTGCGACGCGCGGCGACCAGCTTGCCGAGGCCTACATACAGGCTCAACTGGAGGGCCTCGGCCTCAAGCCCGGCGCGCCGGGAGGCGGGTGGATTCAGAAGGTCCCTCTCGTCGGCATCCGGCGTACCTCGTCGGATCCCGCGATCTTCATGTCCGGCCGCGGCGCGCTGAGAGGCAAGCTCGGCGAGAACTTCATCGCGGTCTCCGGCGTCCAGAAGCCGGAATCGAAGATCGACGGTGCGGAAGTCGTCTTCGTCGGCTACGGCATCGTCGCGCCCGAGTACAAGTGGGACGACTACAAAGACGCGACCCTGAAAGGCAAGGTCCTCCTCTTCCTGAACAACGACCCGGAGGGAACTGCGGCCGAACCGGGCCTCTTCGCCGGCAAGACGCGGCTCTGGTACGGGCGCTGGGACTACAAGTACCTCATGGCCGCACGGAAGGGCGCCGCGGGAGCGATCATCATCCACACGCGGCCGTCGGCGGGCTACGGTTGGCAGGTCATCCAGACGTCGTGGGCAGGAGAGCAGTTCGAGCTGCCCGACGACGGGGCGCCGCGCGTCGCCGCGAAGATGTGGGCGACCGAGGAGCTCGCGAAGAAGATCGTGGAGCTGGGAGGCAAGGACCTCGACGTACTTCGGGCCTCGGCGGAAGACCGCTCGTTCAAACCGGTCCCGCTCGGCGTCACGGTGTCTCTCGCGCTCACGAACGCAATCGGCCGGAAGGAGTCCGGCAACGTCATCGGCGTCCTCCCGGGGTCCGATCCGAAGCGCGCCGGCGAGGCCGTGATCTACACCGCGCATCACGATCACTTCGGGGTCCAGGTGGGCGCGAGGCCGGGTGCCGACGCGATCTACAACGGGGCTCTCGACAACGCGTCGGGCGTGGCCGCGGTCCTGTCGGTCGCGAAGGCCTTCGCGACTTTGGCGGCGGCGCCCGCGCGCTCCACGTATTTCGCCTTCGTGGCGGGAGAGGAGCAGGGCCTCCTCGGGTCGGAGTTCCTCGCGAAGCATCCGCCGGTTCCGGCAGGCCGGATCGCGGCCGACATCAACATAGACGGCATCGGATGGTACGGGCGAACGCGCGACGTCGTGCTGATCGGTCTCGGCAAGTCCTCGCTCGACGGAGACGTGAAGGCGATCGCGAAAGCGCAGGGCCGGCGCGTGGAGGGCGACCAGTTCCCGGACCGCGGCACGTTCTACCGCTCCGACCAGTTCAACTTCGCGAAGGCCGGGGTTCCCGCCGCGTACCTGAAGAAGGGCACGGACGTGATCGGAAAGCCGCCCGGCTTCGGCCGCGAGCAGGAAGAGACCTACGAGGGGGCCGACTACCACCAGCCGTCGGACGAGCTCCGGGGGACCTGGGATTTCTCCGGCGCGGTGGAGGATGTGACGCTCGCCTTCTGGCTCGGATGCCGGGTGGCCGACGCGCCGGATCTGCCCCGTTGGAACAAGGGGGACGAGTTCGAGGCCGCGAGGCTCAAGGCGGTGGGGGAGGCCGGCGCACGCTAGGGGCGCGCGCCGCTTTTCCACGGCCTCCGGAAATACCTCTACAATCCGCGCCGCCCGGGAACGAACGTCAAGGAACCCGCATGAAGAGCTCGGATCCGCGCATCGATGCCTACGTCGCGAAGGCGGCGGATTTCGCGAAGCCCGTCCTTCGCCACCTTCGCGAGCTCGTCCACGAGGCCTGTCCCGACGTCGAGGAGACGCTGAAATGGAGCTCGCCGAGCTTCATGTATCGCGGAAAGATCCTGTGCGGGATGGCCGCGTTCAAGGAGCACTGCACGTTCGGCTTCTGGCACAAGGGCATGGAGGCCGTCCTCGAGAAGGACGGCGCCAAGGGCGATCAGGCCTGGGGGAGCCTCGGGCGGTTGACGAGCCTCGCCGACCTGCCCTCCGACAGGGCGATGCTCAACTACGTCAGAGCGGCCGCACGGCTCAACGAGTCGGACGCGCCCGCCCGCCCGCGCCCGGTCCGGAAGCCGGCCGCGCCGCTTCGCGTGCCGGCGGAACTCGCGGCCGCCTTGAAGAAGAACAAGGCGGCGGCCGCCACGTTCGGGAGACTCAGGCCCGGCCACCGCAGGGAATACGTCGAGTGGATCACCGAGGCCAAACGCGACGAGACGCGCCAAAAGCGCGTCGCGACGGCGCTCGAGTGGCTCGCGGAAGGCAAGTCCCGGAGCTGGAAGTACGAGAACTGCTGAGAAAAGGGAGGAGTTCATGAACACGCGCGAGTATTTCAACGAGTGCTTCAAGGCCGAGGTCCCGAAGTTCGTCCGCGTCCTGAAGGCCGTGCCGCAGGACCAGGCCGCCTACCGGCCGCACCCGCGCTCGACGTCGGCCGGCGACCTCGTCTGGCTGCTCGCCAGCGAGCTCCGCGACGCGTGCGAGCTCGTCGACAAGGGCGAGGTTGCCTATGTCCAGAGGCCGGCTCCGGCGCTGGCGGAATCCGTCACGGCCTACGAGAAGAACGCCGCGGCGCTCAAGAGGCGCCTCGCGAAGGTGAAGGACGCCGCGTGGAAGAAGAAAGCCCGTTTTCTCATGGACGGCAAGGTCGTGTGGGAGACCTCGCTCGGCGACATGCTGTGGGGCTTCCTCTTCGACGCGATCCACCACCGCGGCCAGCTCTCGACGTACCTCCGCCCCATGGGCGCGAAAGTGCCGTCGATCTACGGGCCCTCGGCGGACGACCCGGGGATGTGACTTCCGGCACGAATTCCGGGAACGGCCTTTGATAAGGTGGCGGCATGAAGAGATTGAGTCTCGCTTTGCCGCTCCTTCTCCTGGGCCGTCTCCAATGCGCCGCGGATCTGCCCGCCGTCGGCGAAAAAGCGCCCGCGTTCTCCCTCCCGAGCCAGGAGGGCGCGAAGGTCACGCTCGCCGACGCCAAGGGAAAGTGGGTCGTCCTCTATTTCTACCCGAAGGACTTCACGTCCGGCTGCACCGTGGAGGCCCACAACTTCCAACGAGACATCGCGAAGTACGAGAAGGCGAACGCCGTGATCCTCGGCGTGAGCCTCGACTCCGTGGACTCGCACAAGGGCTTCTGCACGAAGGAAGGCCTGAGCTTCAAGCTCCTCGCCGACACCGAGGGGACGGTCACGAAGGCCTACGGCTCGGTCTCGACGTACAACGACAAGACGTACGCCGCGCGGAACACGTTCCTCATCGATCCGGCCGGAGTCGTCCGAAAGGTGTACGTGAAGGTGAACCCCGCGGCGCACAGCGAGGACGTGCTGAAGGACCTCGCGGAGCTCCAGACGGCGAAGTAGCCGCCTGAGGAAATCCCGCGCTCGACGGGCTCGGCGCCCTGCTCGGTTCAGTCGCTTTCGACGCGACGCCGTGGCGACACGGCGCCCGATGTCACGAACCCGAGGTTTCAGCGGTCCCGTGAGCTGCCGAGGATCCGCATGAAGAGCGCGACGCCCGCGCCCCATGCGCCGTTCAGGAGAAGCGCGCCGACGAGGAGGTCCGGCTTCCAGCCGCCGCCCACGGGAAGGCCCTTGAGCGGAAAGACGACGAAGAGCGCGACGAGCGTGGGCAGGATTGCCCCGAGGAGGATCGCGAAGAGCCAGTGACGCGGACCCGATGCGCCGTGAATCATCATCCAGAGCGCGACTCCCCAGAGGCCGCCCCAGAAGGCAAGCGACAGCACCGACGGGATGCCAAGCGGCGGGACCGGAGCCATCACCCACGGCTTGCGCGGCGTCGCCCCCGCTCCGTGAAGGATCGCGAGGACGCCCTGGTGGAAGACGAGCGTCGACAGAAACCCGGCGAGGAAGGCCTTGGCGGTCGTCATTTGCCAACTCTATCGCACGGGCTTTCGTGCGCTGCAGTGGGCGCGAGTCGACCTGAGCCGCGCGGAAGATTGAAAGAAAGTAATGCTCTTCCGGTCCACATATTGCATCCAGGCCGACGCGCGAATTCCAGGAAGCCTGCCACGGGCAGTCTCTTTGTAAGGAGTTCTTCATGTTGAATGCATTGAGAAACGTCCGGCGTCGCTCGCGCGGCTTCACGCTCATCGAGCTCCTCGTCGTCATCGCGATCATCGCGATTCTGATCGGCCTGCTCGTGCCGGCGGTGCAGAAGGTTCGCGAGGCCGCCTTGAGAGCGAAGATGCAGGAGGAGCTCGGGACGTCCTTCTGCGCCGGCCTGAACTCTTTTTTCAAGGAATTCGGCATGTATCCGTCCAGTCTCGAGGACTCCCGCCTGTTCGATTTCATGCCAGGGGGACAGCCGCCCGAGACCCTGGCGAAGGATCTGGGGTTCACGCTGACGTACGACGTGACGCCGGGGACCGATCAGTCCGCCTCGAACTTCTCGCTCTGCGCCACGAGGATTGGTTTCAACATCGAGTTCTGCACGGACAAGACCTGCGTCGTCACGACGACCGGGCTTGCGCGTGCGCCTGTTGAAACAGCCCGCGGCCGGTCTCTGCTCGCTCTCGTCGCGGCGGCGCCCGCGCTCGCCGGAACGCCCGACGGTATATCGGCTCCGGCTCTTGCGCAGGCCGCGGAAACCGTCACCCCGATCCTGCTGGCGCATCCGGAGCTCATCCCGCAGGTCCGGGCGTTCCTGATGCAGGCCGACATCGTCGACCAGATTTTCAACATGCTCGATCTCAACGGGGACGGGGTCCTGACGCTCGACGAGATGCTCCAGAACGCGCTCATCGCGCCTTTCGCCGCTTTCCTGAAGACGCCCGGCTTCTTCGGACCGGAGATCGACGCGCAGATCGAGCTCAAGCGAGGCGATCTCGTCGGAGATCCTGCGTTCCTGTTCTCGTACGAGTCTCTCCGGATTCTGACGGCGTTCTACGTCAAGAACCACGGCATCGCGCACGCGCTCATCGTCAAGCTGGACGCGGCCGAGGCCGCGGAAATGCGCGGCGACCTGCACGCGAAGGCGGGAGCGCTGAAGGCGTTCTCGAACCAGTTGAGCGCGCAGTCGGACAAGGCCCTCCCGGCGGTCCAGTCTCAGGCGCTGATCACGCTCGCACGAACTCTCTAGGTGCGCGCAGGAGACTAGAATCCGCCCGAAACCGACCTGACGCTTTTTCGCGTGAGGGCGCGTGGAGGGGCCTCGCCTGATGGGAAAAATCGCGGCTCTTTGTCTGGCCCTCGGGCTGGCCGCGTCGGCGTGCGGCCTCGAGGCGTCGGAGGTGACCCAGCCGGGGGAGAACGTCGATCCGGCGCTCTTCTCGGCGCTCCGCTGGCGCTCGATCGGTCCCTTCCGCGGCGGGCGCGTGCTCGCGGTGGCCGGCGTGCCCGGCGAGATGGCGCACTTCTACTTCGGCGGCGTCAACGGCGGCGTGTGGGAGACGGACGATGCCGGCCGGACGTGGCGGCCGATCTTCGACGCCCAGCCGATCGGTTCCATCGGCGCGCTCGCTCTGGCGCCTTCGAATCCGAAGGTGATCTACGTGGGCACCGGCGAGGCCGACATGCGCTCCGACATCGCACAGGGCGACGGAATGTACAAGTCCCTGGACGGCGGGAAGACCTTCAGCCACATCGGGCTTGGCGACTCGCAGCAGATCGGGAGGATCCTGGTCGACCCGCGCGACGCGGATCGCGTCCTGGTCGCGGCTCTCGGCCACCCGTATGGCCCGAACACCGAGCGCGGCGTCTTTCTCTCCAGCGACGGGGGCCGGATCTGGCAGAGGG
The DNA here is from genome assembly GCA_963821225.1 of Thermoanaerobaculia bacterium. Taxonomy (GTDB): domain Bacteria; phylum Acidobacteriota; class Thermoanaerobaculia; order UBA5066; family UBA5066; genus Fen-183. The sequence goes on along the minus strand of CAWGCY010000007.1, from coordinate 152,311 downwards.
TGCTGTACCGCGACGAGAACACCGGAGCCATCGATCTCGCGTTCAAGCCCGGGGATCCCCGTATCGTGTACGCGGCTCTCTGGCAGACGCGGAGGCCACCCTGGGACGTCTACCCGCCGTCCCACGGGCCCGGAAGCGGCTTGTACAGATCGACGGACGGCGGAGGCACCTGGACAGAGATCCGCGGGCGCGGCCTTCCCGACGCTCCGGGCCGCATCGGCCTCGCCATGGCACCCAGCCGGCCCGAGCGCGTCTACGCGATCGTGGACGCCGAGAGGGGAGGGCTCTACCGCTCGGACGACGACGGCGCGAGCTGGACGCTCACGAGCGACGATCCGCGGATCTGGGGGCGCGGCTGGTACTTCTCAGGGATCGCGGTCGAGCCGCGCGACGCCGACGTCGTCTATGCGGGCAACACGTCGCTCTATCGGTCGCAGGACGGCGGCCGCACCTTCGCGCCGATCAAGGGCGCCCCCGGCGGGGACGATTACCACGAGCTCTGGATCGACCCCGCAAACCCCGAGCGGCGAATGCTCGGGGCCGACCAGGGCGCGGTCGTGTCGCTGAACGGGGGCGAGACCTGGAGCTCCTGGTACAACCAGCCGACCGGGCAGTTCTATCGCGTTGCGACGGACAGCCGCTTCCCCTACCGCGTTTACGGATCGCAGCAGGACTCGGGTTCGGCCGCGGTCCCCAGCCGCACGGCCCAGCGCGACGGGATCAATCTGACGCAGTTCCGCATGGTCACGGCCGGCGGGGAAAACGACTCGATCGCTCCCGATCCGGGAGATCCGAATCTGGTCTTCGGAGGCCGCGTCGAGAAGCTCGATCTCCTGACCGGGCAAACGCACACGCTCGATCCGACGCTCGCGTTTCCGGGATTTCACCGCTCGGTCTGGACGCTGCCGCTCGTCTTCTCACGGCGCGATCCGTGCGTGCTCTATTTCGCGAACCAGCAGCTCTTCCGCACCGCGGACGGCGGCCAGAGCTGGAGCGCGATCAGCCGGGATCTCACACGCGAGGATGCAGGCGTCCCGCCGAACCTCGACCCCGTCACGGCCGGCTGGGACGGCGGGACGGGGAAACGGCGTGGAGTCATCTACGCGGTCGCCCCTTCGCGCGTGGCCGATCGGGACCTCTGGGTCGGCACGGACGACGGTCTCATCTGGCGCAGCCGCGACGAGGGCGTCCACTGGACCGACATCACGCCCCAGGCTCTCGGGGCGTGGTCGAAAGTCACGATGCTCGAGGTTTCGCACACCGACAGTGAAACCGCGTGGGCGGCCGTGGATCGCCATCGTCTCGACGACTTCGCGCCTTACGTCTATCGAACGGTGGACGGCGGGAAAAGCTGGACGCAGTCAGCGAGCGGCATTCCTCGCGGCAGCTTCGTCAACGCCCTGCGCGAGGATCCCGTCCGCCCCGGCCTCCTCTACGCCGGCACCGAGAAGGGCATGTACCTCTCGTTCGACGGCGGCGACTCCTGGCAATCTCTCCAGCTCAATCTTCCGGTGACCTCCGTGCGCGACATCGACGTGCACGGAGACGACGTCGTGATCGCCACCCACGGCCGCGCTCTCTGGATCCTGGACGACGTCTCGCCGCTCCGGCAGGCCGACGCAGCTCTCGCGCGCGAGGAGGTCTGGCTCTTCGCCCCGGCGACGGCGGTGCGCGTGCGGCCCGCCGGGTTCACGGGCACGCCCATGCCCAGGGACGAGCCGAGGGCGGAGAATCCACAGCCCGGCGCGAACCTCGACTACGTGTTGGGCCGTGCGCCGGGAGGGGCCGTAACGCTCAGCATCCTCGACGAAAAGGGCGAGCTCGTGCGCCGCTACAGCAGCGCCGACGAAGCTCCGGCGCTGAGCCGGGAGGAACGTCACCTGGCTCCGGAGTGGCTCCGTCCTCCCGTCGTCCTTCCCGCGACGCCGGGGATGCATCGCTTCGTCTGGCCGCTCCGCTACCCGGCCCCGCCGACGCTCGCAAAGGGAAGTACGTTCGCGGACGGGGTCTGGGCGCCGCCGAGCCGCTACACCGTCGAGTTGAGCGCCGACGGACGGCGTGTCAGGCGGCCGCTTGCCGTCGAGCCCGATCCCCGCGTGGCGCTTCCACCGGAGGCCTACGAGCGGCAGTTCGAGCTGGCGCGGCGCGTGGAGCGGGCCCGTGAGTCGGTCGCCGCGGCGATGAAGGAGGCCGAGGCGCTTCACAAGCAGCTCGTCACGCGGGCCGCCGCCCTCCCCGCCCCCGCCCCGCCGGCCTCCGCTTCGCGAGCCGCTGCGGCGCGACCCGTCAGCCCAGCCGTCTCCCTGTCACGCGCGATGGCGGACCTCGACGTCGACGCGCAGGCGCTCTCCGAGTACGAGGAACCGGGCCCGCGTTCCGTTCCCTCGCCCCCGAAGAGCCTTTCCAGCCTGCGTTTTCTCGGGGGTGCGCTCGCGAAGCTCGCTTCCGCCGTGGACGGCTCGGACGCCGATCCGACGCCGGACGCCCGGGCAGGATTCGCCGCGCTCGAGTCCACGCTCTCGAAGACGCTCGCCGCGTGGGAAACCCTGAAGGCGCGAGGCCTCGCAGCGCTGAACGCGAAGCTCCGTCAGGCCGGCGAGCCGCCCATCGGGCCTCGAGGTCCGGAGTGAGTTCCGCAAAGAAAAAGTCGATGGAGAGCCGAGTGACCCGCATGCCGTCGAAGGTCGCCGGATTTCTCTTCTGCTCCGGTCTGACGGCTCTCATCTACCAGACGATCTGGTCGCGGCAATTCCGCCTGATCTTCGGCTCCTCGACTTATGCCACGGCGGCCGTCCTGGCCATCTTCATGGGTGGTCTGGGCGTCGGGAGTCTGCTGCTCGGCAAGCGCGCCGACGTCAAGGCCAGGCCGCTGGAGTTCTACGGAAATCTGGAGCTCGTGATTGCCGCCATGGCGGCGCTCTCTCAACCGCTCCTGTGGATGGCCGGGCAGGTCTACGTCGGGCTGGGAGGTTCGGCCACCCTCGGGCTGGGCGGCGCGTCGGCCGTGCGTCTCGTCCTGGCGGCCCTCGTCATCGGCGTGCCGACCTTCCTCATGGGCGGTACGTTACCCGCTGCCGCGCGGGCAATCGAGACGGGCGACGATGTGAGACGGCGTCGCGTCGCGGTCCTTTATGCGGCGAACACCCTCGGCGCCGTTGCCGGCGCGCTGCTGTCGACGTTCTGGATGGTCGAAAGGTTCGGCAATCGCAACACCCTGCTGATGGCGGTGTTCGTCAATCTGCTCGTCGGCGTCCTGGCGCGGGCCGCGGGCCGAAGGGAGAGGCCGCGGACCGAACCTTCCGTGCAGACGCGGGCGGACAGCCCGGGCGCGCCCGTTCCGCCCCGATTCGTCTTCGCTGCCTCGGCCGTGACCGGTTTCGCGTTTCTTCTGATGGAGATGGTCTGGTACCGAATGCTGACGCCGCTGCTGGGCGGGACGACCTTCATGTTCGGGCTCGTGCTGGCGATCGCGCTGCTCGGGATCGGCGCCGGAGGAGCCGCGTATTCGCTCTGGCGCTCGGATCGCGCCGCGTCGGCCGGAGCGTTTGCGCTGACCTGTGCGCTCGAAGCGGCGGCCATGGCGCTCCCGTTCGCCCTCGGCGACCGCCTCGCCGTCTTCGCCAATTCTCTCCAGCCCCGCGGCCTCGAAGGCTTCGGTGACCAGATCCTCTCGTGGTCTCTGGTCACCCTGATCACGATCTTCCCTGCGGCGTTCGTTTCCGGAATCCAGTTTCCGCTCCTGATCGGCCTTCTCGGCAGAGGCAGGGACAGGGTCGGACGCGACGTCGGCGCGGCGTACGCCTGGAACACCGCGGGGGCGATCGCCGGTTCTCTGGCCGGAGGTTTCGGCCTGATGCAACTTCTCTCGGCGCCGGGATGTTGGCGCCTGGTCATCGCCCTGCTGGCGGCGCTCGCGGTCGGGACGGTCGTCCTCGGGGTGACGGACCGCCGGACCGCGATCGCGACGACGGCGGCTGGATTCGCGGCAGCGGCGATCGTCGCGGCGCTCGCGGCCGGTCCCACGGCGGTCTGGAGACACTCGGGGATCGGCGCGGGCCGCGCCCCGAACGTCCACTCACTCAACGAACGGCGCAAGTGGGAGCGGCGCATACGCCGCACGCTCTTGTGGGACGCGGACGGGCGCGAGAGCGCCATCGCTCTGGTGAACGAGCAGGATCTTTCCTTCTACATCAACGGCAAGTCCGACGGGTCGGCGGTCGGGGACGCCGGGACTCAGGTGATGGCGGGTCTGGTGGGAGCCGCCTTGCACGGCGAGCCCCGCTCGGCGCTGGTGATCGGACTGGGGACCGGGAGCACCGCCGGATGGCTGGGCGCCGTCGACTCGATCGAGCGTGTGGATGTGGTCGAGCTCGAGCCGGTCGTGCTACGGGTCGCGGCGGCCTGCAGCGCCGTCAACCACGACGTGCTGCAGAACCCCAAGATCCGAATCCACATCGCCGACGCGCGCGAGAGGCTTCTTGTCTCGCGCGACCGCTATGACCTGATTTTCTCAGAGCCGTCGAACCCGTACCGCGCCGGCGTCGCCAGCCTGTTCACGCGCGAGTTCTACGATGCCGCCGCGTTGCGCCTTAACCGCGGCGGCCTTTTCCTCCAATGGGTGCAGGCCTACGAGATAGACGCCGATACGCTCCGCACCATCTACGCCACGATCGGCTCGGCCTTTCCCTATACCGAGACCTGGTGGACGAAGGATTCCGATCTGCTTCTCCTGGCGAGCCGCGAGCCCGTCATGCACGACGTGGACGCGCTCCGCCGGCGATTGGCATCCGAGCCTCTGGCCAGCGCCATGCACAACGCATGGCGAACGGAGACGGCCGAGGGGTTCTTGTCACACTTCGTCGGCACGGCGGCCCTGACCAAGGCGCTCGGCGCCAGGGCCTCGGGCCTGAACACCGACGATCGGACGCTGATCGAGTTCGGGTTCGCTCGGAGGCTGGGCGGCAAATCGAATTGGCGCATCTCCGAGCTGCTGGACCTCGCGGAACGCCTCGGCGGGAGCCGGCCTTCGCCGTTGCGCGGCGAGGCCGACTGGAACGCCGTCGCTCTCGAGCTGTCGACCGTGTCGGAGGTTGCTCACGGCTTTCCGCGTCTCACGGCGGAGCAGCAGCTGCACCGGGACTTCGATGCCGCCCACAGCGTTGGAAAGGAGGACCTTGCGCTGCAGATCTGGGAGCGCTCTCGATGGGAGCCGGTCAATACGCGCGAGCTTTCGGGCATCGCCGAGGCGTTGGCTGCCGCCGGGCGGGACGAGGCCGTTTCCTTTACCTCCGCCCTCGCGCGTCGGGAGCCTGCGGAGGCGGCCGCCATTCTGGCCAGATTGCGCCTCCAGCAGGGACGATTCGAGGAGGCGTCGCTCCTGCTTCAGGATGCCCTCACGCGGTATCGCGCGACACCCTGGCCCCAGCGGGAGGTGATGTGGCGCGGCATCCGGTCGGCTGCACTGGTGGCCAAGGGTGACCGCGCGCAGGCCCAGCGCATGGCTGCGCTCCTCGACCAGCCGTTCGTGGCGAGGCTGAACGACCAGGAGCGAGCCATTGAACGGATCCATGCGGCGCATTCCGCCGGCGGATGCAGCCCGGCGACGATCGAGGCGCTGAAGGCGGTCGAGCCGCATGCGCCGTGGGAGCAGGAGCTTCTCCTGCTGCGCCAGGACTGCTATGGACAGGCAGGTCTGGCGGGCCTAGCGGCAGCGGCCCGGAGGGACGTGAAGCGCTTCGCCGAGGCCGAAGCCTCGGCGAAGCCGGAGTGATCCGCGCGTTCCGGCGCCGGCACCACACGACGCCGGCCACTTACCGGCAGTGAGCCGCCCGGAAGGCGTGATCCGGGCGCGATCGCCCCAGAGCCTCACGCCGCGCCGGAATACAGGAACCGCTTGATCTTCTTCGTCGGGGTCTTCTGGAACTCCTCCGAAAAGACGTCGATCTTCGCGATCGAGGCATAAGGGGGAAGGATGCGGTTCAGCGCGAGGCGGTTCTTCTCCATCCGCTGAACGAGCTCGCGTTCGTGGAGCCGTAACTGGTCGACCCGCTCGAGGTCGGGGTAAACGAGCGCGAAGAGCTTTCCGTTCCGCTCGATCACGAGGGATTCCCCGACGAAGGGAAGGCTGTTCAGCTTCGCTTCGATCTCCTCGGGGTAGATGTTCTGTCCCGACGGACCGAGGAACATCGTCTTCGAGCGTCCGCGGATGAAGATCGTCCCCTCCGCGTCCACGACGCCGAGGTCTCCCGTATGGAGCCAGCCGTCCGTGTCGATCGCCGCCGCCGTGGCGTCTGGGTTCTTGTAATACCCGTCCATCACGTTCACTCCCCGGACGAGGATCTCTCCCGTGACGGCATGCGGGTCGGCCGAGTCGATGCGCAGCTCGAGCGTGTCCACTTTCCTCCCAACGCCGCCCGGCCGGTGATCGCGCCACCCGGAATAGCTGATCAGCGGCCCGCACTCGGTCATCCCGTAACCGCACGTGAACGGAAAGCCGATCGTGCGGAGGAAGCGTTCCACGTCGCCGTTCAGCGCGGCCCCGCCGATGACGATCTCCCGGAACCGTCCCCCGAACGCGGCGACGAGCTTTTCGCGGATCTTCCGGTGGAGGATCCGTCTCACCGGCGGGATCTTCATCAGGAGCTTCGTCGTCTCCTTCTCGAGGGCCGGCCGCAGCCTCTTCGCGTATATCTTCTCGATCACGAGCGGTACCGACAGAATGAGCCGCGGGCGGATCTTCCCGAACGCTTCGAGAATGATCTGGGGAGAGGGCGTCTGCGCGAGGAACGTGATCGTGCAGCCGGACGCGAACGGGAAGAGGAACTCGAAGGCGCAGCCGAACGCGTGCGCGAGCGGGAGGAAGGAGACGATCGTGTCCCCCGGCTCGAGGGGCATGTTCTTCCTCGCGAAGACGACGTTCGCGAGCAGGCTCCGGTGCGGAAGCATCACGCCCTTGGAGAAGCCGGTCGTCCCCGACGTGTAGACGATCGCCGCGAGTTTCTCGCCCGCGACAGCCTCCATCTGAAAGCGGCCGGGGAGGTCCTGCCCGGGACGCGCATCCCGAGCCGGGACGAGGACGTCGGCGAGGCTTCGCGAGAGGCTCTCCTTCCTGCAGTGGAGAGTCCGGAAATCCGTCAGCGAGAAGACAGCCGCGACGTCGCGCAGCTTTTCCGGGTCGAGAGGGGCGAAGAGGGCGTCCGCGACGAAGAGAAGGACGGCGTCGGAGTGGTTCACGATGTGATGCACGTCGTCGGGGCGGAAATCGGGAAGGATCGGGACGATCACCGCTCCGTACGTCACGGTCGCGAGCCAGACGACCGCCCATCTCGCGGAGTTTCGTCCGAGGAGGGCGACCTTGTCGCCGGCCACGACGTGACAGATCCGGAAGACCTCGTGAAGCCGCAGGATCTCGTCCGCGACCTGCCCGTAGCTCAGCGCTCTGCCTTGCCAGTCCGCCAGCGCGGGGCGCGTCCAGTTGCTCCGCACGCTCTCTCCGATGAGATCGACGAGGCTTGCCGGCGTCCGGGTCGGGTCCGCTTTGGCGTTCACGAGGGTGTCCGGATGATTATTGGGTCCCGACCCGCGGCGCGCGCACTGAAGCACCTGCATGGTGGTTCGGCTCGAGTCGAGTCACGAAACCTCCCCGCGCCCCCCTGGCGCATGCTTCGGGCGAGCGAAGCGCTCTCTCCCGGCGTCAGGGCGCCGCCGGAGGAACGAGGAGCCTCTTTCCCGTCAGCGGCACGCCGAGCTGAGAGAGCAGGAACGCGTCGACGTCGGTGTAGATCGAGACGAGGTCGCTGACGCCCGCCCCGATTCCGCCGTGACCGGTGCTGCCGCTCGTGCGGAGGAGCACCGTCGCCTTCGGGTCCGCCGCCTGCAGACGGGCGACCATCTTCCGCGATTGCATCGGGTCCACGCGCGGGTCGTTCGCCCCCGTGGGCATGAGGATCGCGGGGTAGCGCGTCTTGTCCTTGACGTGGTGGTAGGGCGAGTACGCGTAGAGCGCCTTGAACTGTTCGGGGACTTTCACGGTCCCGAACTCCACGGTGTTGAACTGGCCGTTCGCGGAGGTCTCGACGCGGAGCATGTCGTAGATGCCGACGTGGGAGACGACGGCGCGGAACAGCCTCGGCGCCTGCGTGAGCGCCGCGCCCATCAGGAGACCGCCGTTCGAGCCGCCCTCGATCGCGAGCTTTGCGGGATTCGTGACCTTCAGCTCGATCAGCCGCCGCGCGCAGGCGAGGAAGTCGTCGAAGACGTTCTGCTTGCGCGTGAGCCTGCCTGCGGCATGCCACTCCTCGCCGAACTCGCCGCCGCCGCGCAGGATCGCGGTGACCTGGACGACCCCCCGCTCCGTGAGGACGTGCGCGAGGTCGCTGTATTGAGGCGTCAGCGAGATCCCGAAGCCGCCGTACCCGGTCAGGACGACCGGATTCTGGCCGTCTCGCACGGTGCCCTTCGGCTGCAGGATGAACATGGGAACGCGCGTGCCGTCCTTCGAAAGCGCGCTTTCCTCGATGACCTCGGCGTCCGAGAAGTCCGCGACCGGAGGCCGGCCCACGACCGTGGGCGTCGAGAGCTTCTTCACCGGGTCGAAGACAAAACCGGCGTACGGCCGAAGGAAGCTCGTGACGCCGTAGAACACGCTGTCTCCGCCGAGCCGTTGGAGCGCGGCGGCCGCGGAGACCTGCGGAGTGGGCAGCTCCTCGACGAGATTCCCCTCGAGGTCGTAGGCGCGGACGCGGCTCTTTCCGCCGAGCGCCTCGATCGTGTAGAGGCGGGACCGGGTCGGCTCGATCGCCTCGATCACGCTCGCGCGCTGGTCCAGCACGGTCCGCGCGGCGGCGAGCGAGGGCTCGTGGACGGGGATTCGAAGGACGCGCCTTCTCGGGGCGCCCTTCTTCGAGATCGCCCAGAGCGCGCCGTCCCGGCCGAAGTGCACCTCGATGAGGCCGTCCGCGAACGTGCTGAGGCTCTGCCAGTTCGTCGCGCCGTCGGGGAGGAAGTAGACCGCGTAGTCGCCGCTGTCGCCGTTCTGGACCATGGCGAGGTGGAGCCGTCCGTCCTCGCTCGAACTCAGGAAGATCTCGGCGATGCGCGGGAGCTCCTTGCCCATCGAATAGCGGTCCTCTCCGACCGGCGTCCCGAGCGTGTGGAAGAAGACCTGCTGGTAGAAATCGAGGTCTTCCTTCGGGCGCTCCCCCGCGTGGGGATAGCGCGTGTACCAGAGGCCCTTCGAATCCGCGGTCCACGTGACGCTTCCACCGCCCGTGCCCACCTGAACACGCGGGATCAGGTCGCCGGTCTCCACTCCCGTCGCGACGTCGTAGACGTGTAGCGTGCCTGCCTCGCTTCCGCCCTCCGAAAGGGAAACGGCGAGCTTGCTGCCGTCGGGCGACGGGACGAACCAGTCGAACGTCGTGTGGCCGGCCGGGTCGATGACGTTCGGGTCGACGAGCGTCCGCATTCCCTCCGCGCTCGTGAGCGACGGAAGCAGCGCGATCCAGGGCTGCTGTTTGCGGGCGGGGTCCAGACACACGGCGAAGAACTTTCCCGCCCGTGGAACGACGCTCGCGATGGACGCGGGCCGTGCCGTGAGCAGGTGCTCGACGCGCGCGCGGAGGGCCGCGGCGCCCGGCAGGCGGTCGAGATACGCCCGGGCGCGAGCGCTCTGGGCGTCGCTCCACGCCTTGACTTTCGGATCGTCTCCGTTCTCGAGCCAGCGGTAGTCGTCGACGACGCGGACGCCGTGGTACGCGTCCGTCACGGGGATCTTCGGCGTCGAGGGCTGTGTCGCGGCGGCGGTTTGGATGGCGCAGAGGAGCGAAACCAGAAGAGCGGCGGGCGGCGTGTATTTCACGGCGCGCATCGTATCGGACATCGGGAATAAACCCGCGCCTTGCGTGATCTTCTCCTCAGAGCCGCCCGGGATCCTTCCGGTCGGCAGAAAGGATACAAAGATCATGAACAAGAACCACAGGTCAGGGAGAGCTCTCGTCTTTTTCGCGATCGCGGCGGCGTTCGCCTCCGCGGTACCGGCCTCCGCGGCGACCGCCATCGTCCTGGACCGGACCCTTCCGCCCGAAGTGAAGGTCACCGGCACGAGCTTCGACGTGGACGAGAAGACGGGGCGCGCGCGTCTCGCCGTCGGCTTCTACGACGAGTCGTTCGAGGGAAACATGTCCTCCGAGTCCTTCGCCGTCCCCGGACTTTCGTTCGACCGTGAACGCCGCGAGGTGCGTTACGAGAGCGGCGGGTCGGTCGCGACGTGCGCCGTCCGCAAGACGTTCCTCTGGGCGACGACCTACGAGGGGACGGACGCGTGCCGGATCATCGTGACGAGCGAGCCCCGCACGGCGGCCGCCGGCTCCGAAGAGCGCGCGCGAACGAGCTGGATCGTAGCGCTCACGGCGAACGAACCGACGCGGTCCGCCGGCCTGAAGCGCTGAAAGCGGCCTACTTGGCCGGCGTCGTGAGCGGCTTGCCTTTCTCGGCGACGAACACGGCAGCTAACCTCGCGGTTACGCTGCCGTTGTTGATTGCCTGGTGGACCTTGCCCGGCAGGAGATGGAAGACATCGCCCGCCTTCAGGGTCACCGTGGGATTGCCCTCGTACTCGAGAGAGATCGTGCCTTCCTGCACGAACGCATAGACCTCGGCGGGGTGACTATGCCTCCCTTCCGCGGAACCGGGAGGCAATTCCACCAGGGCCATGACGGCCTCGTGGCCCGGAATGGTCATGTCCTGCTTCAGGACGATGTTTCGCTTGACCTGCGGCGGTTGCTGGGCGTCGAGGGCCAACCCTCCGGCGATTCCAAGGGCGACGACGGCCGCAAAGATTCCGGTTCTCTTCGTCTTCATGTCGTGCATGACGGCTCCTATTCTGGCTGAAAACGACGTCGACTCACGGTTGCGTCTCGAGAGGTGGCGATGCTACGGGATCGCAAGAAGCCAGTAAAGAGACCGCCTCTGCACGACGACGAGCCGGCGCCTTTCCGCGAGCCGGTGTGCTCGGCCTCAGCGCGTCAGAACGAAAGAGCCAGACACCGGGTTGCAGCAGCCGAACCCCGTGGCGCCGCCCGCGTAGGTTCCGGAGATCGAGTTGCGGTTGACGACGGCCGTCCCGGTTGCGGATCCCGAACAGGGTGCCGCAAAGAACAGAGTGAAAGTGGCGGACCTTCCTCTGATCTCGCCGGCGATGGTGCCGCCGCCGAAGCCTGGAATGAGGCCGCTGAACGTGCAACCCACCTGAGCGACGATCACGACGCCGGTGCCGGAGCCTCCGCAGGAGTTGCTGAACGTGGCGTTGTACGAGCCGCCGACGTCGTCGCAGTTGAAGGCCGGCTCCGAGGGGGAGTGTCTCCCGAACCCGCAGGAGTCCACCAACAAGACGCCGGCGGCGAGGGCTGCGATCCGGAGAGCGGAGGACATCGTCGCGCGCGGACCCGAACCTGAAGGGCTCGAAGGCAGGCGGCGGCGGAGGGTTTCGAACATTGAGATTGCTCCCGATGACGAGGTCCTGAACACGCAAGGGACGTGCCGATGAAGCGTCCTCTTGAAGGTACGCGACAGGGGGTACTTCAATCAACGATGCGTCGGGTTGCTCCGGCGGGCCAAGTCGTCGAGGAACTCCGACGCGACGTCGGCCGGCCGCCGGTGCCGCCCGACGACGAGGTTGTTGAGCTTTTGCATCACCTCCGTCGCAATCTTGCCGCACAGCTCCTCGAGCGCCGCGCGAGCCCTTGGCTCTCTCGAAAGGAGCCCCTCGTTGACGACGAAGGCCGCCTCGTAGGGCGGGAAGTACTTCTTGTCGTCCTCGAGCACCTTGAAATCGCGCTCGGCGAGGAGGCCGTCGGTGGAATTCCCGGCCACGAGGTCGACCTGCCCCTGCTCGAGCGCGGCGTAGAGGAGGCCGAGATCCATCGTCTTCGGCGTCCCTTCGAGGGGCAGCGCGTAAGTGTTCTGAAGGCCGGCGAGGCCGTCCGGGCGGCGCAGAAACTCGTAGCCGACCCCGAGCACCCATCCCTTCTTCCTCTGCGCGGCCTGACTGAGCGTCGCGATTCCCGAGCTCCGGGCGTCCGCGCCGCGGATGACCATCGCGAACGTGTCGTCGAACCCGAGCGGAGCGAGCCACGCGAGCTTCCAGCGCACGCGATACTCCCTCGCGACTGTGTCGAAGACGGCCTTCGGGTCGGTCGCGGCGGGGAGCTTCAGGATCGCCGTGAGCGCGGTGCCCGTGTACTCCGGATAGAGATCGATCTCTCCGGCGACGAGAGCCTCGTGCGCGAGCAGCGTGCCGCCGATGTCGAGCTTGCGCGTCACGCGCGTCCCGAGCCGCCTTTCGAGGTGTTGCGCCGCGATCTCGCCGAGGATCTCCTGCTCGGTGAAGTTCTTCGACCCGACGACGAGCGCCTGCCCGCGCTTGCACCCCGCGGTCGCGCCTGTCGCCGCGAGCGCGATCGAGAGTCCGGCCGCTACGGCCGCGCGAATCGCCGCTCGATCCATCCGAGACCTCCGTCGGCCGCGAGCGCGAGGAGCGCCGCGGGGACCGCCCCCGCGAGTATCTGCGAAGAGTCGACCGAGGCGAGGCCGCGGAAGATGAAGACGCCGAGGCCGCCGCCTCCGATGGCCGCCGCGATCGTGGCCGTGCCGATCGTCGTGACCGCCGCCACGCGCACACCGGCGAGGATCGTCGGGGCGGCGAGGGGCAGCTCCACCTGGAAGAGGCGCTGCCGGTCGGTCATCCCCATCGCCACGGCGGACTCCACGACGGCGGGGTCGACGCCGAGAATCCCGGTGAGCGTGTTGCGCAGGATCGGGAGGAGCGCGTAGAGGACGAGCGCGACGATCGCCGTCCTCTTTCCGATGCCGCCGATGAAGGGCAGCGGAATCAGGAAGCCGAAGAGGGCGAGGCTCGGGATCGTCTGGACGACGTTCGTGAATCCGAGGACGGCGGCGCGCCAGGCCTCCCTGCGGGTGAGAAAGACGCCCGCCGGGATGCCGAGGAGGGACGCGGCGAAGAGCGCGACCGCGACGAGCACGATGTGCTCGCCCGTCAGAGACGCGATCTCGTGCGCGAGCGTGGCCGGCATCAAGTCTCCGGAAGGTCTTCGAGCGCCGCGAGGAAGATCCGCGCTTCGCCGCTCTTTTGGGCGAGGAACTCGCGAGGCGTCGCGACGATCTCGAGCCGCCCTTCGTGGAAGAGCGCGATCCGCGTCGCGAGCGCGAGCGCTTCCCTCACGTCGTGGGTGACGAAAAGCGACGTCTTCGTCCATTCCCTCCGAAGCGCCAGAAACTCGCGCTGGAGGTCGCGGCGCGTCACGGGGTCGAGCGCGCCAAACGGCTCGTCCATGAGGAGGAGCGACGGCTCCGCGGCGAGCGCGCGCGCCACTCCGACGCGCTGCCGCTGGCCTCCCGACAGCTCTCGCGGATATCGCGACCGGAACTCCCCCGGCGGAAGCCCGACGCGCGACAGCAGCTCGTCGACACGCGCCTCGATCCGGCCGCGCTCCCACCCCAGGAGCCGGGGCACGACGGCGACGTTCCGGGCCACCGTGTAGTGCGGAAAGAGTCCCGCCTCCTGGATCACATAGCCGATCCGGCGCCGGAGGAGAATCGGATCCCACTCGCGCGTGGGCTTCCCCTCGACGGTGACGTCGCCGGAGACCGGCGTGAGGAGCGCGTTCACCATCTTCAGGGCCGTCGTCTTGCCCGAGCCGCTCCGGCCGAGGAGGACGAGCGTCTCTCCCGCCGCGACCTCGAGGTCGAAGTGGCGCAGGACCTCTTTCCCGCGAATGTCGTACGAGACATCCCGGAAAGCGATCACCGACTCCATCTGCAGCCAGTATATCGGCGGGCCGCATGGCTCGCTCCTTGCTCGAGAAACGCCGGGGGAAGGTCTTTCCGGACCTTTTTGGAGGTATTACATGAAAGTGAAAGACATCATGACCGGCAGTCCCTGCTTTTGCACTTCCGGGACGAGCCTCGTGCAGGTCGCGAGACTCCTCACCGAGCACGACTGCGGCGCCATACCCGTCGTCGACGACGAGGCCTTCCCGAGACCCGTGGGCATCGTGACGGACCGCGACATCGTCTGCCGCGCTGTCGCGGCCGGAGAAGATCCGAGCCTTCTGACGGCCGGCGACTGCATGTCGAGCCCGCTCATCACGGCCACGCCCGTTACCCGGCTCGATGTCTGCTGCGAGCTCATGGAACGAAACAGGATTCGCCGGCTCGTCGTCGTGGACGAGGACGGTTTCTGCTGCGGCATCGTGTCGCAGGCCGACATCGCGCGAAGGGCGACCGAGAAGACAGCCGAGGTCCTCAAGGAGGTTTCGCAGCCGACGCGCAGCGCTTCGACCGTCTCCGCGAGCATGTGAGACGCCGGGCGAGCGTCAGCGGCCACTTACAGCGTGCCGGCAAGCGTGATCAGCACACCGGCATCGTGCGCCGCGACCTCTTTGCCCAGCTGGGCCTGGACTTGTTTCACGAACGCGCGCAGTTGGGCCATCTTCACAGAAGTGCGCCCGGAAGCAGATGCGCGTTCCGCCGCGTCCAGCTTGGCCAGAAGGCTTGCGCGCAGCCCGCCCGGTGCGACGTAGCGTTCGACCAAGAAGCGCAGCGTATCGAAGGTGTAAACAAAGCCGGGGTCGCCTTGAAACGCCGACATCGTAAGACCCGGGAAGGCGTCCAGGTTTTCGTCGCCCGCACCTAACTCGAGTTCGTGTGCCACACGAGCATGGAAGAGCGTCACGCGAGGAATGTCGGGGTCTGGGCCCAGGAGCTCATACCACCCGATCCGCCCATCGTGGTCCGCGTCCATCGCCTCAAACGCGGAGCTGACGGGCTGCGTCGTGCAGAACGACCTGGCCAATCCCGGGGCATCGCCACTTGTGTCCAAGCGCAGCACGTCTGCGGAGGCTTCGGCGGTAAGGGCCCAGATGTTCTCGAACATGATCCGCTCGGCTTCTCGCGCCCGCTCGATGGCCGCCGGCGTGGTCGTGTCGACGAGAGCGTCGCCAAGCACCTTCAGGAAGGATCGCGTGCCGGTCTTTCCCGGCGAGGCGGGTTCGGCCTTTACGGCGCCGGTGGAGTCCATCGAGAAGCTGTAGCCGTCCTCGTCGCCGTCTTCGAAGCGGCTGTCGCCGCCCAGATAGGGAGTCAGTTCGGAAAACGAGGTCGGGAGACGGAACTCGTGGTACTGGAAGGCCGCGATGCCGGCCGAGAGCGTGACGGCATCGCTCCCGGCGCGGTCTTCGTTAACCGCCTTTCGCATGCTCAACGCGCCTAGAGGGAAAAGGGAGAGCGTGGCAAGCGATCCGACTCCCATGATGAAAATCGCGACGAGTACCTCGAGAAGGGCGACGCCGCTACGTTTCCTGAAAGCTGTGGATCCGGTTGCGTGGACGTGAGCCGTCCGGGCTAGGCTTCTCGTTACGATAGCCACTCGAAGAACCTCTTGTCCGTCTTGGCGGACTTCATTCGACAGGGGCATTATAGAAAAGAGCCCATTTTCCACCTGCCCGAAGGAAACGAATGTCAGCGGATGAGCTTCTCGCGCGTCAGTCCTCGATCTGCTGGGCGAGGTAGTTCGGCAGCCCGATCTCCTCGATCTGCCCGAGCTGCGCCTCCAGCCAGTCGATGTGCTCTTCCTCTTCCTTCAGGATCTTCTCGAGGAGGAGCCGGGAGCCGTTGTCTCCCTTGGTGCGGCACGCCTCCAGCCCCGCATTCAGGCGCTCGACGGCGGCCCGTTCGACCTCGAGGTCGAAGCGGTGCTGGTCGGGGACCGTCTGCCCGACCTGGATCTTGAAATAGCGCTGCATGTTCGGGGCGCCCTCGAGGTAGAGGATGCGCTCGATGAGCTCCTGGGCGTGCTTCATCTCCTCGATCGACTCCTTGCGCGAATGCTCGGCGAGCCTCTTGTAGTGCCAGTTCCGGCACATCATCGCGTGGATGAAGTACTGGTTGACGGCGGTGAGCTCGGCTGTGAGCACCTCGTTGAGGAGCTTGATGACCTCGGCTTCTCCGCGCATTCTTCCCCCTAGTCGGATCGGTCAGTCGGGAAGGAGCTCCCGCGTGAGATTGCGGTTCGCGCCCTTTCCCACGAAGATGTTGTCCTCGATGCGGATGCCGCCCGAAGGGATGAGCCGGTCCACGAGCGCCCAGTCGAACGCGTCCCGGTTCGCCCCCGAGCGGTACGGGTCGAGCAGCATCGGAATGAAGTAGAGCCCCGGCTCGATCGTAAAGACCATCCGCTCCTCGATGACGCGCGTCGTCCGGAGGGCCGGGTGGGCGTCGGGGGGCGGCGCGATCGTGCCTTCGCGGTCGATCTGGCGGCCCGCGACGTCGTGCACTTGAATGCCGAGGAAGTGGCCGAGGCCGTGGGGCAGGAACGGGCGCGTGAGGCCCTTCTCGAACGCCTCGGCGGCGGTCACGCAAAGAACGCCGGCCTCCGCGAGGAGCGCGCCCACGCCTCGTTGGGCTTCGAGGTGCAGGTCGATGTA
Source organism: Thermoanaerobaculia bacterium (assembly GCA_963821225.1). Taxonomy (GTDB): domain Bacteria; phylum Acidobacteriota; class Thermoanaerobaculia; order UBA5066; family UBA5066; genus Fen-183. The sequence continues at coordinate 135,809 of CAWGCY010000007.1, read as the reverse complement.
CGAAATCCCGGGGCGGCCTTTCACGCAGAGGCGCGCCTGCAGCGTTTTCATGCCGTCGAGGAGGAGCGCGAAGACGGGATCGGCCGCGGCCGTCACGTAGGTGCGGGTGATGTCGCTCGCGTAGCCGCGCACGGCTGCGCCGGCGTCGATCAGGAAGACGCGGGCGTTCCCGGCCTCCCGTCCGCGCTTTCCGTGATAGTGGAGCGTGGCGGCGTGGTGGTCGAGCCCGACGATCGTCGTGTAAGGGAGGGCGTCCTCGACGTCGCCGAGAGCGGCGAGATACGAGTGGTGGATCTCGATTTCCGGGGCTCCGGCCCGGAACGCCGCCTCCGCGGCGCGGTGCGCGGGCGCGGCCTTCGCCGTCGCCGCCGAGATCGCGTCGACTTCCCAGTCGCTCTTGTACGTGCGCTCCCAGTCGAGGCGCGCGACGAGCGACTTCGGGTTGACGCTCGCGGGCGGCACCCCGTGCGCGCCGGCCTCCTCGGCCGCGGCGCCCACGAACGCGGTGCGGGCTCCGGCTGCCCCGACTTCCTTCCAGGCCGCCTCGGGTGTCGCCACCTCCACGACGTCGAATTCCCGGCGCACGAACTCGGGTGCGGGCGCCGGCGGCGCGTACCAGTAGTCGCGCGGCTGGACGCGCACGAGCCGCGGCCGCTTGCCGGGCACGAAATCGAGCAGATGGTACGGACCGTCCACGGGCGCCCAGTGCGCGAAGTGCGGCGTCGAATGGAAGGGTGCGTCGTTGTCGTCGGCGAAGTACGTGAACGGGACGCCCGAGTGGATCAGCAGCCGGTCGAATCCCGTCTCCTCGAGCGCGCGGGCGGTCGTCGCGGCGCGTGCGGCGACGTGGGCGGAGTAGTTCGCGAAAGAAGCCGGCATCGCTACTCGGGCTTCTTCTTGTTCGCCTCGACGGTGATCGCGAGGTCCACTTCGTCGGAGAGCATCGCGCTCCCGTCCACGATGCTGTTCCAGCTCACGCCGAAGTCCTTCCGGTTCAGCTTTCCGGTCACGTCGAAGCCGGCCTTCTGGCCGCCGTGTCCGTCACTCGCGAACCCGTTCGAGGACACGATCAGGACGATGGGCTTCGTCACGCCCCGGATCGTGAGATCCCCCGTCACTTCGTAGACGTCTTTTCCTTTCGCGGCGATCTTCGTGGACGTGAACGTGATCTGCGGGAACTTCGCGGTGTCGAAGAAGTCTGCGGAGTTGAGGTGCTTGTCGCGGGTCGGGTTGCCGGTGTCAAGGCTCGCGGCGTCGATCGTGAGGCGCACGGCGCTCCCCGCGGGGTTCGCGCGATCGAGCTCGATCGTGCCGTCGAACCTCGTGAAACGGCCGCCGACCTTCGAGACGAAGTGGCGCACCTTGAAGTCGAACTCGGTGTGAGGCTTGTCGAACGTGAAGGTCTCTTTGTCGGCCCGTGCGGCGGGCGCGAGCGCGAGGACGGCGAGCGCCACGAGGCGGCGGAGTCGGATCATGAGCGCAGGTTCTCCCTTTTCCGGTAGATTGCGGGGGCCTCGCCCCGGCGCGCGCGAGTCTAGACGAGTCACTATCCAGGGGAAAGCGGAGGAGCTCATGTCCGAAAACAGCGTTCAGGTTTACGCGACTCACCGGCGTTGGGATCCCTGGTATCACTTTTTCGCCTTTTCGGTCGTCTCGATCTCGTTCTTCGTCGCGCTATGGACGTTCATCAAAGGCCTTTCGGGCGGCTTCTCCGCCTGGGCCGCCTGGAACGTGGTCGTCTGGGCAGCGGCGATCGCGTTGACGCTCCGGATCAGGGGCTACCCGCTGAAGCTGCAGGATCGGATCATCCGGCTCGAGGAACGCCTGCGCCTCGCGGCCTTGCTCGACGAACCTCTTAAGGCGCGCATCGGCGAGCTGGAAGTGCCGCAGCTCGTCGGGCTGCGCTTCGCTTCGGACGCCGAGGTGCCGGGGCTCGTGAAGGTCGCGCTCGACGAGAGGCTCTCGGGCGAGGAGATCAAGAAGCGCATCCAGAGCTGGCGCCCCGACACGTTTCGCGTCTAGGCGTCCTCCGGACGAGCCAACCTCGTGACGTATCTCGGCGACGCGAGCCTTCCGCGGCGATTCTTCCTCTTGCTGATGGGACTGGTGCGGCGGCCGAAGGTGGCTGCAAGTCCGCCGCATCCCGTCTGGGTGATCGGGCATCGCGGCGCAGCCCGGTTCGCCCCGGAAAACACGCTCGCGTCGTTCAAGAAGGCGCTCGACCTCGGGGCGGATGGCATCGAGACGGACGTCTGTGTGACCCGCGACGGCTGCTTCGTCCTCTGGCACGACGCCGAGCCGTCCGAGAGCGTCGCGCTCGTGCGCCAGTTGGGCGCGGAGGGTCGTTTCCTCTACCTTCCGACGCTGCCCCCTCTCGGATCAGACCTGAGGTGTGCCGTCCGCGAGTGCGAGGAGGCAACGTTCCTCGAGCATTACGGCTACGTGCTCGCGGAAAAAGGCCTCGCGAATCCCCTCCGCGAGACACTCAGGCCCGAGGTGCCGCCGGCGCTGCTGGAGGACCTCCTGGACTGGGCGCCGGGCGAGCTACGCCTCAGGCACGTGTTCCTCGACTTGAAGCCGGCCGTGGATCAAGCGGACGACCTGGTGCGACTCCTGCGTCTCTTGGCGGATCGCGTGCGGAGGCCGGACCATCGCCCCGACCTCACGTACCACCTCCTGGAAGCGCAGCGCGAGATCGTGTTGGCTCTCGTCGCCGAGACGAGGCGCGAAAAGGTGCCCGACGCCGTGCGTGTCACGGGCGACTTCGAGCTGCCCGGCGTCGTCAGGGGCGCTAAAAGGCACGGGTTCGTGCACGTCGCGATGGGCGCGGGCCGGCGCACCTGGGGCGACTTCCGGTTCGAGGTCGGCCGGGTCCTGCGTGCGCGGCGGCGCGGACGTGTGGAGTCGGTCGTGGCCTGGACGGTGAACGACGAGGATCGCCTGCGCGAGCTCACCGCGCTCGGCGTCGACGGGATCGTGACGGACGAACCGGCGCTCCTCAGTGCGATTCTGGGCTCTCAGTGATCGAGGTTCGGTCCGGGCGCTTCGCCGTCGTCGGCGACCTCCAGCGCACCTCGCGCGCGGAATTCTGGAGAGAGTCGAATCCCGAAGAGCGTCGGCGCCTCGTCGCGGAGATCGCGGCGCGGGCCCCGGACTTCGTCGTCGGGCTCGGGGATCTCGTCTTCCGGGGATCGTCGCGCCGGGACTGGGAAGAATTCGACGCGTTGACGGGGCCGCTCCGCGCCGCGGGGATGCCGATCCTCCCGATCCTCGGGAATCACGAATACTGGACGCGCCGGGGTCCGGCGCTGCGGAACGCCTTCGCGCGCTTCCCGCGCCTCGCCGCGAGCCGCTGGTACGCGGAGACGTACGGCCCCCTGAGGCTCCTCCTCCTCGACTCGAACGAGCGCGCCCTCGGCGCGGCCGCGTGGCGCGAGGAGACCGGCTGGCTGGACAGCGAGCTCGCGCTTGCCGACGAAGAGGGGGCCGTCAGGGGCGTCGTCGTCTTCGTCCACCATCCGCCGTACACGAACAGCACGGTCACGGGCGACGAGCTCCACGTGCGGCGGGCGTTCGTACCGCCCTTCGCCGCGGCGAGGAAGACGATCGCGATGATCTGCGGGCACGTCCACAGCTACGAGCATTTCGTCCGCGGGGGCAAGACGTTTCTCGTCGCGGGCGGTGGTGGAGGCCCTCGCGTGCGCCTCGCCCGCGGCTCGTCCCGCCGCCACGCCGACGATCTGTTCGAGGGACCGGAGGTGCGCCATTTCCATTTCCTGCTGTGCACCCCCGGCGCCACGGGCCTCGACGTAGAGGTCGTCGGGCTCGAGAAGGGAGGGGACACGTTTCCCCCACTGGCGCGGTTCGTGCTCGCGTGGCCGTCCTGAGAGCGCGCGGGCGAGCACCCGCTCCGGTGACGTCTTTTGGTCAGCGGGTTTGGTCGAATCCGGCAGCGGCCCCGGCGAACAGCTCGTGGCGGACCGAGTCCATCTCCGCTCGCGTGCGAGACAGCAGCGCCGGGAGGTCGTCCTCCGTCATTCCGGCCGTCGGGATCGGCTCGAGAACCTTCACCTTGATGTTGCCCGGGCGGATCAGCAGGCGCCTCGCGTCGAGGACGGCGGCGAGCGGCCCGACGACGAAAGGCACGACCGGCACCTGCGCCGCGATGGCGAGGTGAAACGCGCCCTTTTTGAAGGGGAGCATCTCGGGACGCTGGTTCCGGTGCCCCTCGGGCGCCATCCAGACCCGCAGGCGTTCCTGCCGGATCTTGCGCGCGGCTTCCGCGATCGAAGTCCGTGCCCTGGCGGCGTCCTCGCGGTCGATCAGGATGTTGCCCGTCGCGCGAAACAGCCAGCCGAAGATCGGGATGAGTCCGATCTGCTTCTTGCCGATGACGACCGTCGAATCGGGAAAGAAGGCGGCCCACACGACGGCGTCGAGGTTCGACTGGTGGTTCCCGACGAGAACCGCCGGGCGGTGCGCGACGAGCCGCTCGGCGTGCTCCACCTCGACCGTCCAACCCAGGACCGCCATCATCACGCCCGACCAACGGTCGAGCCACCGCCGCGTGGCGCGGTCGCGCTCCCACTTCAGGACGACGAGGCGAACGAGCGCGAGGACTGAGAGGCCGAGGAAGAGGGCGCCGCCGAAGAGTGACGCCCCGACGAAATACACCCGGGTGAAAAGCCGGCGCAGGCCGCCGGCGATTCCGCCTCTCGCGTCGGGCATGCCGCAATATAGCCCGCGGTGAAGCCGGATGTCGTCGTCGTGGGAGGGGGCGCCGCAGGCCTTCTCGCGGCGCTCGCGGCCGCGCGCGGCGGCCGGCGGGTCCTCGCGCTCGAGGCGGCGAAGGACGCGGGCAGGAAGATCCTCGTCTCCGGCGGCGGCCGCTGCAACGTCCTGCCGATGGAGGACGCGCCCCAGCGCTTCGTCTCCGAGTCGCCGAATCGCCTCGTGCGCCGCTTTCTCGACCGGTGGCCGCTCTCGAAGCAGCGCCTCTTCTTCGAGGAGCTCCTCGGGGGAAGACTCCGGGAGGAGCCCGAGTCGAGGAAGCTCTTCCCGCCCTCGAACCGGGCGAAGGACGTGCGCGACGCGCTGCGGCAGGCGCTCGCGGCCGCGGGAGGGACGCTGCGCGCGGCCGCTCCAGTGCGCGGCGTCGCGAGGGCGGGCGAGGGATTCGCCGTGCGCCTCGACGGAGAGGAGATCGCCGCGCCGCGAGTCGTCCTCGCGACCGGCGGGCTCTCCGTCCTCGCGGGCGGCGCGGACGCGGCGGGATACGCGTGGGCCGCGGCCATGGGCCACACGGTCCGGCCGACGTATCCGGCACTCGTGCCTCTCACGGGCGACGCGCCCGCGCATCACGCGCTCGCAGGCGTGTCGTTCGCGGCGCGCGTTACTGCGCGGAGCGAAAGGGACCGCGCCTCGTCGAGCGGCGGCTTCCTCTTTACGCACAAGGGCTGGAGCGGCCCGGCAGTCCTCGACGTCTCCCACGTCGTCGCGCGCGCGGCGCTTGCCGGAGCGGGCGCCGAAGTCCGGGTCTGCTTCGGATTCGGAGAAAGAGAAGAGGAAGAAAGGATCTCTGCAAATGGGCCCGTGCGCGGCGCGCGCGGATCTCAACCGGGTGACGATGCCGCGCAGTGGGATGCCGCACTCAAGCGCGCAGCGGGGGCCCGTTCTCTTTCCTCCTTTCTAAGCAAATCTTCTTCTTTTTCTTCTCTTCCCGAGCGTCTCGTGAGCCTGATTCTCGAAACAGCACGGGTCCCCGACATCCAACTCTCCTATCTTTCGCGCGAAGCGCGTGTGCGGGTGGTGGAAACGCTGACCGCGTTTCCGCTCCCCGCGACGGAGACCGAGGGCTATCGCACGGCGGAGGTGACGGGGGGCGGCGTCGCGCTCGAGGAGGTGGACCCGGGAAGCGGGAAGAGCCGGCTCGTCCCCGGCCTCTTCCTGGCGGGGGAGATGCTCGACGCCTTCGGCCCGATCGGCGGCTTCAATTTCCAGTGGGCGTGGGCGACCGGCCGCACGGCCGGCGAGGCCGCGGCGCGCGCGTGAATCTAGATCTTCGCGCCGTCGTCCCACCAGCTCGAGAGATGAGCCGTAGGCGTTCCCGGCGCGCCGCGCGCGTAGTGAGAGACGTCGTTGAAGAGCGTCAGGCGGGCGTGGCAGGGGTCCTTGAAGTCGAGGATGTTCAGGCACGCGGGGCTCTGGTCGAGGCGGTCGCGATAAAAGCGCGGATCGAAGCCCAGGAGCGCCGAGAGGAGAAGCCGGATCGTGGCCTTGTGCGAGACGACGAGGAGCGTGCGTCCGGCCTGCGCGGCGACGAGCTCGAGGAGCGAGGGAAGCGCCCGCGCCGTGACGGCGAGGCCGCTCTCGCCGCCCTCCGGCGCGAACGTGTAGGGATCCGATTCCCAGCGCGCGTATTCCTCGGGCCAGAGTTCCTCCACCTCGCGGCGCGTCCTCGTCTCCCAGCGGCCGTGCGAGATCTCCCGGAGCGCCGGGACGGAAACGATCGGGAGGCCGTGCGGCTTGGACAGGATCTCCGCGCTCTCGAGGGTGCGGCGCATCGGGCTCGCGCAGACGGTCGAGAGGGGCTCGCGCGCGAGGCGGTCGGCGAGATGGCGAAGCTGCGCCCGCCCCTGATCCGAGAGCGGGACGTCCGTCTCGCCGGCGAAACGGTCCTCGGCCGAGAGCGTCGTGGCGCCGTGGCGGACGAGATAGACGCGGGTTGCCATCAGCCCTTCACCAGGAAATTACGTTCGGAGAGGATTCTTCGAATGGCGGCGCGGTGGTCGCCCTGGAGCTCGATGAGAGTTTCACCGGCCGTTCCACCTGTCCCGAGCAACTTCTTCAGCTCCTTCCCTAAACCTTCCAAGAAATCCGAATTTCTCGGCAGTCCATCCAGGACCGTCACCGTCTTCCCGCCCCGCCCCTTTTTCTCGATCCGCAGCTTGACGACCACCTTCGAAGGAACCTTCTCTTCGAGCTTCGAAGAGCACTTGCATTCGTTCGCCGGCCAGCCGCACGTCGCGCAGACGGAGCCGACCGCCGTGGAATAGACGAGCCGGACGGGATCCTGTCTCACGTTCTCAGGATAATCCCCCATGGCCGATCCGATCCCGGTCACCCCGGGCGTCACGATTCCGGCGGCCGCGCTCGAGGCGCGGCAGGTGCGGGCCTCGGGGCCGGGGGGGCAGAACGTGAACAAGGTGGCGTCTCGCGTGGAGCTGCTCGTGGATGTGGCGCTGATCGAAGGCCTCGACTCCGCCGCTCGCCTTCGCCTCTATGCGCTGGCCGGCAGGCGGCGGGCGGCTGACGGGCGGCTTCGCCTCGTCGCCCAGGAGAGCCGCGACCGGCACCGGAACCTGGAAACCGCCCGCGAGCGTGCCCGGGACCTCGTCCGCCGGGCCCTTCGGGCTCCCGCGCCCCGCCGGCCCACGCGGCCTTCCCGCAGGGCCCGGGAGGCGCGGCTCCGGGAGAAGGCGCGGGAAAGTCGCCTCAAGGCCGCCCGCCGCCCGGTCGGGGGCGGGGGCGATGAATAACCAAATAGCGCATCTGAACTACTGCAAGTGGCAGGCTTCAGGCACATCGTTCACGCTGGCGGGCCGTGGGGCCTCGGCCGAGGAGGTTTCGACTATGTCATCCAACGCACCGCGGCAGTCTGTGACCGTCACCGACAACCGCACCGGGAAAACGATCGAGGTTCCGATCCAGAACGGCACCATCAAAGCCCTCGACCTTCGGGTCCTGAAGGCCACTCCGGAGGACTTCGGACTGATGACCTACGACCCCGCGTTCATGAACACGGCTTCTTGCAAGAGCAAGATCACGTTCATCGACGGGGACAAGGGCATCCTGGAATACCGCGGATACCCGATCGCGGAGCTCGCCGAGAATACGACGTACCTCGAGACGGCGTACCTCGTCCTCAACGGGGAGCTGCCGACCAAAGAGCAGCACTCGGACTGGGTGAAAGACGTCACTTATCACACGATGGTCCACGAGAACATCAAGGACCTGATGGCGGCGTTCCGGTACGACGCTCATCCCATGGGGATGCTCGCGTCCACGGTCGCCGCGCTGTCCACGTTCTATCCGGAAGCCAAGGACGTTCATTCGCCCGAGACCCGGAAGCAGCAGATCGTGCGCCTGGTTGCGAAGATGCCGACGCTGGCCGCCTTCGCCTACCGCCATTCGATCGGTTTCCCGTACGCGTACCCTGACAACGACCTGTCGTACACGGGCAACTTCCTGCAGATGATGTACCGCGCGGCCGAGCCGAAATACCGGCCGAATCCGGTCCTCGAGCGCGCCCTCGAAGTCCTCTTCATCCTCCACGCCGACCACGAGCAGAACTGCTCGACGAACGCGATGCGCGCGATCGGCTCCTCGGAAGCCGACCCCTATTGCTCGGCCGCCGGCGCGATCTCGGCCCTCTACGGCCCGCTGCACGGCGGGGCGAACGAGGCCGTCCTGCGCATGCTGTTCGAGATCGGCTCGAAGGCGAACATCCCGGCCTTCATCAAGGCGGTCAAGGAGAGCGGCGGCGAGACGCGCCTCATGGGCTTCGGCCACCGGGTCTACAAGAACTACGACCCGCGCGCGAAGGTCATCAAGAACATGGCCGAGAAGGTGTTCGAGGTCACCGGCAGGAACCCGCTCCTCGACATCGCGCTCGAGCTCGAGCGCATCGCCCTCCAGGACGAGTACTTCCTGAAACGCAAGCTGTACCCGAACGTGGACTTCTACTCGGGCCTCATCTACCAGGCCATGAAGTTCCCCGTCGAGATGTTCCCGGTTCTCTTCGCGATTCCGCGCATGTCCGGTTGGCTCGCCCAGTGGAACGAGATGATCGAGGACAAGGAGCAGAAGATCGCCCGGCCGCGCCAGGTCTTCCTCGGCGCTCGCGATCGTCACTTCATCCCGTTCGAGAAGCGGGAGGTCAAGACGGAGGGCGTGCTCACGACGGCGTAATCGGCAAGCGCGTGATCGGGGACGGCTGGCGTTTCTCGTCCACGTTCACGTAGACGACCTGGGCCTCGGTCACCTTCACGGTCTCGTCCGTCTTCCGCCAGCGCTCGGCGGTGACGAGGACCTGGATGGTGATCGAGGTTCGGCCGATGCGGGTGACCGTCGTGTAGAAGCTCACGACGTCGCCCACGTAGACCGGGGCATGGAAAACGACCTCGTTCATCTTCACCGTGACGACGCGGTCGCAGTGCGGCCGCGTCGCGATCGCTCCGGCCTGGTCGATGTAGGCGAGGAGAACTCCTCCGAAGATCGTGCCTTGGCCGTTCGTGTCGCGCGGGAGCATCGACACGCGGATCGCGGGTTGGAGGCCTGAGGAAGTGGATTGAGCGCCGGTCTTCGTGTCCATGGCGGGATTATGGCGGGCTAAGATCCCCGTCATGCCTCCAGCGAAGACCGGGCTCTTCCTCGGCCGCGCCGTCGATCCGGCATCGGGAAAGACCGGCACGGAGCCCTTCCTCCTCGACTCCGCGGACCTCACGACGCACGGCCTCATCGTGGGCATGACGGGAAGCGGCAAGACCGCGCTCGGCATCGTCCTCATCGAGGAGCTCCTTTTACGCGGCATCCCGGTCCTCGCGATCGACCCGAAAGGCGACCTCGGCAACCTTCTGCTCGACCTCCCGGGCCTTTCGCCCGCGGAGTTCGCGCCTTTCGTCGACCCGTCCGCCGGAACTCCCGAGTCCGAGGCGAAGAAGTGGACGGACGGCCTCGCAGGCTGGGGCCTCGGCCCGGCCGACGTCCGGGCGCTCGTCGACAGCCGGGACGCCGTGATCTACACGCCCGGGTCCTCGTCGGGAACGCCGGTCGACCTCTTCGGCTCCTGCACGCCTCCGCCGCAGGAGGCCGACGACGAGGACCGCCGGGACGTCGTCACGGCCTTCGTCGGAGGGCTCCTGAGCCTCGCGGGCCGCGACGCGGACCCGGTGAAATCGCGCGACTTCATCTATCTCTCGCTCTGCGTGACGGCGCTCTGGGAGAAGGGCGAGACCGCGACGTTCGAGTCGCTCCTCGGGTTCGCGGCGTCCCCGCCGTTCGCGAAAGTGGGCGCGCTGCCCCTCGAGACGTTCTATCCCTCGAAGGAGCGGCAGGAGCTCGTCCTTGCCGTCAATTCGCTCCTCGCGTCGCCCGCGACGGCGGCGTTCCGCGAAGGGGAGCCGCTCGACGTCGGGCGGATGCTCGCTCCGACGCCGGCCGGCGGGAAAGCGCGGCTTTCGATCGTCTCGATCGCGCACCTCGGCGACGCCGAGCGAATCTTCGTCGTGGCGACGCTCCTCGCGCGCGTGAAAGCCTGGATGCGCTCGCTGCCGGGCAGCCCCGCGCTCCGGGCGCTCGTCTACGTGGACGAGATCTTCGGGTTCTTCCCGCCCTCGGCCGAGCCCCCCACGAAAAAGCCGCTCCTCACGCTTCTCAAGCAGGCACGAGCGTTCGGGGTGGGAGTCGTCCTCGCCTCGCAGAACCCCGTCGACCTCGACTACCGCGGTCTCGCGAACTGCGGCTGCTGGTGGATGGGCACGCTTCAGACCGAACGCGACAAGCTGCGCCTCTCCGAGGGCCTCGTGGAAGCGGGCGGCAAGGACGCCTCGGCGCTCCTCACCAGGACGCGAAAGCGCGTCTTTCTCCTGAACGACGTGCACCGCAAGGAGCCCGCGCTCGTCGAGACGCGCTGGGCGATGAGCTATCTCCGCGGGCCGATGACGAAGGCCGACCTCGCGAGGCTGAAAGGGGGGGCCGCCGCTCCGGCGGCGCCTCCGAGGAGACCCCCGACGGAATCGGCGGCGCCCGCCCTTCCTTCGGCGTGGCCGGCGCGCTGGCTCGAGAAGCGGAATGCCGACATTGCGTCCCCGGCTCTCTTCGTGAAGTACGCCGTGCGCTTCCGCTCCGGGACGTCGTCAGCGCCCGAGACCTCCGCGGCGAAGCTCTTCCCCCTCACCGCGGGATCTCCCGCGGAGGTCCTGGAGGCCGAAGCCCTCGACCTCGGTCCCTCGAGCCTCGATTCTCTGAAGACCGCGGCGCCCGGCCGGCCGCTCCGATACGCCGATCTGCCCGCCTGGCTCGGCGAGGGTACGGCGAAGGCCGTCGAGAAGGCGGTGCGCTCGCGGCTTCCCGACAAGCTCGCGACGACGCTCTTCCGCGACCCCGTCACGGGAGCGCTCTCAGGCCCCGGCGAGTCGGCCGAGGACTTCGCGAAGCGCGTCGCAGCGGGAGCCGAGGCGCCGGCCGCGCTTCGCGAGAGGCTCGAAAAGAAGCGCCGCGATCTCGCCGCGGCCGAGGCCTCCGAGCAAGGCAGAACGATGGAAACGTACGCCTCGATCGGCACGGCCGCCCTCGACGTCCTCGGCGGATTGCTCGGCAAGCGGAAGACCCTGCGGGTGGGAAAAGTCGGATCCGTTCTGACGAAGCGCCGGATGGAGGGAACCGCCGAGTCGAAGGTCGAAGGGCTGAAGGCCGAGGTCGCCGAACTGGAGGCGAAGCTGGCTCCTCCGGACTCGAGCCGGTTCGAGAAGGTGAACGTCGTCCCGGCCGCGGCGCACGTGGACGTGCTGTCGATTGGCGTCGCCTGGATTTGTTAAGAGGAGAGAAAGAGAGATTTCTTAGAAGGGTAATAGGGCTCGGGATGCGCCGGCCTTGCCGCGAGCGCCTGAGCTGCCCGCAACCACATTCACCTTCTAAGAAATTCTTCTCTTCTTCTTTCTTTCTCTAGAATCCTTCTAATGCCCAAAATTCCTCCTCGGAAGGAAGTCACGGAGCACCCGCTCTACCGCGCCGCCATGGCCGCGCAGCACCTCGCCTATCAGCTCATGCGGGAGGTGCCGCCCGAGCACAAGGCCGCCGCGACGCGGCTGCACGCGTCGCTCGTCCATGCGACGACGTATGCGGCCTACGCGGTCGATCCGGACGCGTCCGACAAGGACGCGCAGCGGGCGGGCCTCGCCGCCGCTGCTGCGCGGGCGAAGGAGCAGCTCGAGCCCCTCGCCCGGTTCGCCGGCGACGCGCGCGACGTGGAGAAGCTGAACGAAAAGATCGGCGAGCTCGCCTCCGCGGGGGAAAAAGGGGTCACTCCTCCTTCTTCGTCCCCAGGATGACGAGCACGATCAGGAGCAGGAGCACGATCAGCCCGATGACGATCGTCGTCGTGCGCGAAGAGCCGGCGGGCAGCTCCGTGGACGGGGCCTCCGGCTTCGTCGCCGTCGCAGGTTTCGCGGCCTCCGCCGTCGCGGGAGCGAGAGCCGTGGTCGAAGGGGCGCCGGTCGACGCCGCAGGAGCGGCAGCCGTCGCCGCTTCGGCGGGCTTCGGCGCAGCGGCCGGGCTGGCCGTGTACTGTGATAGTGCGGCGGACGAGACGAGGGCGAGAGCGAGGAGGAGGGCGGAGATCGCGGCGCGTGGCTTCATGACCGGTGAAACTATCGGGCGGACGGGGAAGCGTCAAGCGGGGCCGAACGACGCGCTCCGGAACCTCCCGCGATGAATCGCCGAGTCCTCTCTTTCGTCGCGGGTTCCGCCCTCGGCGTTGCCGGGGCCTGCGCCCCTCGCGAGCGGCCCGCGGCTGATTCCCTTCTCGACCGCGCGGGTCGGACGCTCGAAGCCGACACGCGATCGCTGTGCGCGCTGGGCCCGCGTGTCACGGGCTCCGACGCGTGCGCTCGGGCGGAGGAATGGGCCGCCGCGCGCCTTCGAGAGTCGGGCCTCGTCGTCCGCCTCGAGCCCTGGGAATGGCCTTCTCGTCCGCCCGGGACCGCGACTCCGCGCAACGTCGTCGCGGAGCTTCCCGGCCGGGATCGGGCCGGCGAGATCGTGCTCCTGGCCGCGCATCTCGACACGGTGCCGGGAAGCCCCGGCGCGAACGACGACGCCGTGAACGCGGCGCTCGTCCTGGGAGTCGCCCGGGCGATGCGCGAGGCGGGTCCGGCTCGCCGGTCGCTTCGCTTCGTCCTCTTCACGGGAGAAGAGGAGAAGCTTCTCGGCTCACGGGCGTACGTGGCGGCTCATGCGAAAGAGCTCGGGGCGCACGTCCTCGCGGTCGTGTACGACCTCGGGTCCTCGCGGATGCAGGGTTTCTACCTGAACGGACGGAAGGGGGATCTGCGCACCCTCTTTTTGCGAGCGCTTTCCGCGCGCGGGGCCGGGAGCGGCTTCTTCGGCCTCTACTCGGTCTGGGACGGAGCCGACAGCTTCTCGTTCGTCGAAGCCGGCGTCCCGACGTTGACCGCTTACCAGGAACTCGGGCCCTATCGCGCCGTCCACCACTCGGAAAAGGACACCGTCGAGACGGTGGATTTTCCGGCTGCGCGCGTAAACGCGGGGCTCGCGGCCGCCCTCGTGAGCGGCGTGGCGGACGACCCGGAACCTGCGCTTCGCCGAATGACCCCGGCGGAGACCGCGGCGCTTCTCGCGCGCCACCGGTCCGGAGAGACCCCTCCGGCCCTCAGTGCGTCGGCTCGCCCGACCGCTCCTCCCGGAGCTGCGCCAGCTCGGCCCTGAGGGCAGAGAGGTCGCTCAGGAGACTCTCCCGGTCGGCCGCGGGGATGCCGGCGAGGGCGGGTTCGGAGGTCAGCAGGCGCGCCACCTCGGCCAGCTTCGTCTCGGCCAGGCCGAGCGCCTCCTCCACGTCGCTGCCGGGAAGGTCGAGAAAAGCCTCCCCGACGAGCGACGGAACCGAGACCGCGGCCTTTCGGAGCCGTGTTCCGGCCTCGGTGCCTTTTGCCCCGGCGGCCTCGACGGCGGCGTACACGGTGTGAGCAAAACTCATTCCGCGTTTCCAGGTCGGGAGATTCTTGTAGCCGCTCACCATACCCATCCTAGTACGTTTGCATGGTCGTCTGCGTCGCAACCCCGGTGCTAGGCTCCCTCGTTGGACACGTCTTTTTGACCCTGACGTGCAAGGAAGGAGCGAAGTCATGCGACGCAAAGTCACCGTGATCGGGGCGGGAAACGTGGGCGCGACAGTCGCCCAGAGAATCGTCGAAAAGGAGCTCGCGGACGTCGTTCTCGTGGACGTCATCGAGGGAGTCCCGCAGGGCAAGGGGCTGGACATGGTCCAGTCGGGAGCCGTCGAGGGGTTCGACATGAGGATCGTCGGCACGAACGGCTACGACGAGACCGAGGGGTCCGACCTCGTGATCCTCACGGCCGGTCTCGCGCGCAAGCCGGGCATGTCGCGGGACGACCTCCTCCGGAAGAACGAGGAGATCGTGGCAAGCTGCATCTCGAAGACGACGCGCGGCTCGCGCGACCTCAAGGTCATCGTCGTCACGAATCCCCTCGACGCGATGTGCGAGGTCGTCCGCCGCATCACGAAGCTCCCGAAGCAGAGCGTGATCGGGATGGCGGGCATCCTCGACAGCGCGCGCATGCGCGCGTTCATCGCGATGGAGCTCGGGGTCTCGATGACGAACATCCACGCGACCGTCCTCGGCGGCCACGGCGATACGATGGTCCCGCTGCCGCGGTACTCCACCGTCGCGGGCGTGCCGATCACCGAGCTGATGTCGCCGGAGCGCGTGGCCGCGATCGTCAAGCGCACCGCGGGCGGCGGCGCCGAGATCGTGAACTTCCTGAAGACGGGCTCGGCCTACTACGCCCCGTCCGCGGCCGCCGTCGAGATGGCCGAGGCGATCTTCAATGACCGAAAGAAGATCCTGCCCTGCGCCGCGTACCTCGAGGGCGAGTACGGGATCAACGGCGTCTTCGTGGGCGTGCCGGTCGTGCTCGGCGCCGGGGGCATCGAGAGGATCATCGAGCTCAAGCTCACCCCGGAGGAGTCCGCCGCTCTCAAGAAGTCCGCCGGCTCCGTCCAGGAGCTCGTCGGATTGCTGACCGTCTGATTCCGTCGGAGAACCGAGGGAGGAGAATCGCTCGAATGGCCGCGCCCGCACAACTGCTGAACTCGTCGGTCGGCAAGAAGATCGTCATGGCGGTCACCGGGATCGTCCTATCGCTCTTCGTCCTCGGCCACATGGCCGGAAACCTGCAGGCCTTCCTTCCGAACGGGCCTGCGGCGCTGGACCACTACGGCGCGTTCCTGCGGGAGCTGCTGCACGGCGCCGGAATCTGGTTCGTCCGGGCGGGGCTCCTCCTCGCGGTGGGCCTCCACATCTGGGCCTACCTCGGCCTCACGCTGAAAAGCTGGGCTGCCCGCCCGAAGGGGTACAGCGTGACGGACTACGAAGAAGCGGGCTTCGCTTCGCGCTCGATGCGCTGGACGGGGCCCATCCTCGCGGCCTTCATCGTCTATCACATCCTCCACATGACGACGGGCACGCTGCACCCGAACTTCGTCGAGGGCCGGGTCTACCAGAACCTCGTCGTGGGCCTCGCGCCCGTCGCCGTCGCGCTCTTCTATCTCGTCGCGATGGGCTGCCTCGCGTTTCACCTTTGGCACGGCGCGTGGTCGATGCTCCAGACTCTCGGCCTCTCGCACCCGAAGTACGACCCGTGGCGAAAGCGCCTCGCGTTCGCTTTCACGATCCTCGTCGCGGGGGGTTTCGCCCTTGTCCCGATCGCGGTCCTCGCGGGGTGGCTGAAATGATGGAACTGAAGTCGAACGTCCCCGACGGGCCCCTCGAGAAGAAGTGGGACAAGCACCGCTTCGAGATGAAGCTCGTCAATCCGGCGAACAAGCGCAAGTACTCGGTCATCGTCGTCGGCTCCGGCCTCGCCGGCGGCGCGGGAGCCGCGTCTCTCGCCGAGCTCGGCTACAACGTCTCGTGCTTCTGCTATCAGGACAGCCCGCGGCGCGCGCACTCGATCGCGGCGCAGGGCGGCATCAACGCCTCGAAGAACTATCAGAACGACGGCGACAGCATCCAGCGGCTCTTCTACGACACGATCAAGGGCGGAGACTTCCGGGCCCGCGAAGCGAACGTCTACCGGCTCGCGCAGGTCTCCTCGAACATCATCGACCAGTGCGTGGCTCAGGGAGTTCCGTTTGGCCGGGAATACGGAGGGACGCTCGGCAACCGCTCGTTCGGCGGGGCGCAGGTGTCGCGCACGTTCTACTCGCGCGGCCAGACGGGCCAGCAGCTCCTCCTCGGCGCCTATCAGGCGCTCCAGCGGCAGGTCGGTCTCGGCAACGTGAAGATGCATTCGCGCCACGAGATGCTCGACGTCGTGCTCGTCGACGGCCGCGCGCGCGGCATCGTGACCCGCGACATGGTCACGGGCGCCGTCGAGTCGCACGCCGCCGACGCCGTCGTCCTCGCGACCGGGGGGTACGCGAACGTCTTCTATCTCTCCACGAACGCGGCGGGCTGCAACACGACGGCGATCTGGCGCGCCTACAAGAAGGGCGCGGCCTTCGCGAATCCCTGCTACACGCAGATCCATCCGACGTGCATCCCCGTCACCGGCGACCACCAGAGCAAGCTCACGCTCATGTCCGAGTCGCTGCGCAACGACGGGCGCATCTGGGTGCCGCTTAAGAAGGGCGACAAGCGGGCGCCGGGCGACATCCCCGAAGCCGAGCGCGACTACTACCTCGAGCGGAAGTACCCTTCGTACGGCAACCTCGCGCCGCGCGACATCGCGTCTCGCGCCGCCAAGCAGGTGTGCGACGAGGGGCGCGGCGTCGGCGAGACCGGCCTCGGCGTCTACCTCGACTTCGCGGATTCCATCAAGCGCCTCGGCGAAGGCACGATCCGCGAGCGCTACGGGAACCTGTTCGACATGTACGAGCGCATCACCGACGAGAACCCGTACAAGATTCCGATGCGCATCTTCCCGGCAGCCCACTACGTGATGGGCGGCCTCTGGGTGGACTACAACCTCATGTCCACGATCCCGGGCCTCCACATCGCGGGCGAGGCGAACTTCTCGGACCACGGGGCGAACCGCCTCGGCGCGAGCGCCCTCATGCAGGGCCTCGCGGACGGCTACTTCGTCCTGCCGTACACGATCGGCAACTACCTGGCCACGACGAAGCAGACGAAGGTCGACACGTCGCACGCTGCCTTCAAGGAGGCGGAGGCCGCCGTGGCCGCGCGCGTCCAACGCCTCCTGTCCGTGAAGGGAAATCGGACGGTGGACTCCTTCCACAAGGACCTCGGCAAGATCATGTGGGAGTACTGCGGCATGGGCCGCAACCGCGACGGCTTGAAGACGGCTCTTCAGAAGATCCCGGTGCTGCGCGAGGAGTTCTGGAAGAACCTCACGGTCGTGGGCGGGAAAGACGAGATCAACCAGACGCTGGAGAGAGCGGGACGCGTCGCGGACTTCCTCGAGCTCGGCGAACTGATGTGCCTCGACGCGCTTGAGCGCGAGGAATCCTGCGGCGGCCACTTCCGCGAGGAGTACCAGACCCCGGACGGAGAGGCCCTGCGCAACGACGAGAAGTTCTGCCACGTCGCGGCGTGGGAGTACGCGGGGGAGGGCAAGGCGCCGATCCGCAACGTCGAGCCGCTCGTCTTCGAGAACGTCCACCTGACGCAGAGGAGCTACAAATGAAGCTCACCCTCAACGTCTGGCGGCAGAAGGACTCGAAGTCCGAGGGCAAGTTCGTCACCTACGACGCTCCCGGCATCAGCCCGGACATGTCCTTCCTCGAGATGCTCGACGTCGTGAACCGGCGCCTCGTCGAAAAAGGCGAGGATCCCATCGCGTTCGACCACGACTGCCGCGAAGGCATCTGCGGAATGTGCGGCATCGTCGTGAACGGCAACCCGCACGGGCCGCGCCGCGGCACCACGAGCTGCCAGCTCCACATGCGCACCTTCAAGGACGGCGACGTCATCACGCTCGAGCCCTGGCGCGTGACGCCGTTCCCGGTCCTCAAGGACCTCATCGTGGACCGCTCGTCCTTCGACCGGATCATCTCGGCCGGAGGCTTCATCACGCTGCCGACCGGCAACGCGCCGGACGGAAACGCGGTCCTCGTCCCGAAGGACTGCTCGGAGCGCTCGATGGACGCGGCCCAGTGCATCGGCTGCGGCGCCTGCGCGGCGGCATGCCCGAACGGCTCGGCGATGCTCTTCGTGGCGGCGAAGGTCTCGCACCTCGCGCTCCTGCCGCAGGGCCAGCCCGAGCGCTACGACCGCGTGCTCACGATGGTCGCCCAGATGGACGCGGAGGGCTTCGGCACCTGCACGAACCACGGCGAGTGCTCGCGCGCGTGCCCGAAGGAGATCCGCCAGGAGTTCATCGCACAGCTCAACCGCGACTTCTTCAAGGGAAGCCTCATTTCGCGCCCGAAGGCCGCCGGGGGCGCCGGCGCCGGCTAACGGTCTAGACTCCGCGCATGAACGCGCGGCGGGCGGCGGTCCTTTTCTCGCTGCTCGCCGCGCTCTCCCTGCGCGCGGACGGGCCGCACAAGGCGGTCGCTCCGGCGCCGCCCGCGCTCCGCGTCACGCTCATCGGGACCGGCAACCCGCGGCCGTCGATGACGCGATTCGGGCCGTCGATCCTCGTCGAGGCCGCGACGAGCCCGCCGACGCGCATCCTCGTGGATGCCGGGCGCGGCGCGACGCAGCGCCTCTTCGAGCTCGGCAGCCGCGACCTCCTCTCGGGAATCGACCTCGTCCTCCTGACGCACCTCCACTCCGACCACGTCGTGGGCCTGCCCGACCTGTGGCTCACGGGCTGGCTCTTCGGCCGGACGAAGCCGTTCGCCTTGAAAGGTCCCGAGGGGACGGCGGCCCTCATGGCGCATCTCGAAAAGGCGTTCGAGTTCGACGTGAAGGTGCGGAGGGACGTCGACGAGCGCCTGCCCGGTGCGGGCGCCGCGATCGACGCGAAGGACGTCCCTCCCGAGACGATCGTCGAGATCTCCGGCATGAAAGTGACGGCGTTCGCGGTGGACCACGGCCCCGTGAAGCCGGCGTACGGCTACCGGATCGACTACGCGGGGAAGTCCGTCGTCCTCTCGGGCGACACGCGGTACTCCGAGAACCTCGTCGCGCACGCGAAGGGCTGCGACGTCCTCGTCCACGAGGTGGTGGTCCCGTCCGTCGAGGTGGTGCGGTCGGCGACAGCCGACGCCGCGAGGGTGCGGCGCATCATCGAGCACCACACCCAGCCTGAGGACGCGGGCAGGATCTTCTCCGCGGTCAAGCCCCGCCTCGCGGTCTATTCCCACATCGGCCCGTCGTCCGCGGCGGAGAAGGACCTCGAAGCCCCCACGCGAAAGACCTACTCCGGGCCCCTCGCCGTCGGCTACGACCTCATGACGATCTCGATCGACGAGAAGATCACCGTCGAAAAGCGCGCGGTGCTCCTGGAGTAATTCCCCGGCGCCTCGCTCTCGGGGGCGTGACGCCGCTCACCAATTTGCACGAAGCGCCCGCGCGGCCCCGGTCCGTTTGTTGCAGCCCACCGGGCATGACGCACGCAATGCGGAGCCAACAAAGGACACCGGCAGTACGAGCCGTGGCAATTCTTTTCCTGCTCGCGGCCGGAGGGCGCGCGGCGGCCCAGCCGATCGCCTTCGACAGTCCGGAGGCGTGGGCCCTCAAATACTTCAGCTCGGTCTCGACGTTCACCGCGATCGGCCCGCCGGTCGTGCGGGAAGCCGGATCGATCGACTTCGGCCTCGAGGGCGGTTGGATTCCGCACCTGAGCGAGAGCCAGCGCCGGGTCGGCTTCGGAGGAACGGAGGTCGAGGACCTCAACAAAACAGCGGTGTTCGGCCGGCCGAGGCTGACGGTGGGACTGCCAGGCGGTTTCTCCGTCGAGGCCGCCTGGGTGCCCCCGATCACGATCAACGGCGGGAAAGCAAACCTCGTTGCCGCGGCGATCGAGCGGCCGTTCTTCGTCGGGGATCCGGGGACGCTCGGCCTTCGCCTCTACGGCCAGCTCGGCCACTCGAAGGGCGACTACACGTGCTCGGAGGACGTCGTCGCACAGCCGCCCGGCTCGGCCGGCAACCCCAAGAGCTGCGACGCGCGCTCTCGAGACTCCGCCACGCTGAACCACGTGGGTGCGGCTCTCACGGGCGGCCTCAAGGTCGGCGACGGCGGAGCCGTCCACTTCGCCGTCGGCGGGACGTACCACGACCTCGTGTTTCAGGTCGGAGCCTTTACGGCTGGAGTGCCCGACAACACGCGGCTCGCGACTCATGGCTGGACGGGGTGGGCGGCCGCGGGCGTCGGCTTCCCGCTCGGCAAGACTGCGTCGATCGCGGCCGAGGCTTACTACAGCCCGCTCCTCGTCAGGCGGCCTCCGGATACGGACACGCAGAACGACGGCCTCTTCAACGTTCGGGCCCTCGTCCGCTTTCACCTCCGCTGAGCGGTGTCGTCAGCGGCTTCCCGTCACGATCTCGAAGTCGACCTTGACGTCGTCCCGGACCTTGACGGTGCCGCCCGCGACGCTGATCGGCTCGATGCCGAAAGCGCGCTGTTTGACGGTCGCCGAGCCGTGAAAGCGTTCCTTCGTGCCCGTGACCTCGAACTTGAGCGGCACTTTCTTCCCCCGCAGCTCCAGCTCTCCCTCGACGCGCCAGCGTCCTTCGCCCGTTGCCGTTACCGCGGTGGACTTGAAGCGGATCTCCGGGAACTTCGCGACGTCGAGCACCTCCGGCCCCAGCATGCGCTTCTGGACCTCGGCCCTTTTCTCCTTCGCGAGGTCCGGGTCGAGCACCTTCATCTGGCGCGCGTCCACTTCGATCTCCACCGCCGGCTTCTCTCCGTCGGAAACGGTTCCCGAGGCGACGGTCGCTCTGACCTCGTGGTTGTCACCGAAAGCCGAAAAGAGTCCCGACTTGAAGACGTGCACGGTGAACGACGACTTCTCGGCGTCGATTGCCCACGTCTCGCCGTGCGCGGATGCAGAGAGGAGCGCCGAGGCCAGAAGGGCGCCCGGGACAGATCTACCGATCATGGAAGGATCTCCTACATCTCCTCGATAGAAAGCCGCTGGCTGAAGAAGGTGATGCCCAGCACTGTTTTCACGGCCACAACGGACTCGTCAGGTCGATTCGCCACGGCGGCCCGCCGTAGAAGAACGGGGCCTCCGATCTCACGAAAGCCGGGGCCTCGCCGAGCAGAATCCAGACGTAAGAGTCTGGGGGCTGCTTGCCCACGAGCGGCGCCACGACCCCGGCTACGCCGCCGAGCTCGACCTTGACGACGTAGCGGATCGCCTCTCGGGAGGACCTCCCGACCGTGAAGGGCGACGGACCCGACGGCGCGATTACGAGCTTCACGAGGCGCGGCTTGGGCGTCGCGACTACCATCGACACCGTCGTCTGCGGCGCGCCGGGTTGGAGGTTCTTCACGAGCGTCAGGATCATGCCGTTGGAGACGTCCGCCGGCATCTTCATGCGCTCCTCGATGACCTTCTCCTGCCCCTTCTCTTCCGTGCGCACCGTTACCAGGCCGCTCTTGCCGTCGATTGTGAGGTCCATCGGCCGCGGGAACGACGGGCCCTTCTGCACGAGGTGATCGCTCACGATCCGGAACGTGGCGCGCTGGGTGAAGACGACCGTCTCGTCCTGAAGCGACCCGTCGAAGAAGTGGAACACGAGCCGGCTCGTCACACGGTTGCCCTTCGTCGACTGGATGAGGTCCCCGTCCGCGACCTTCCCGCCTTCCGGTGTGCTCAGAACGAGGAAGCCATGTAGCGATCCCTCCCGATGACGGACCGCGACGGGCTCGGAGCGCGCCGCGATCCGAACCAGCAGGAGCAGGACGATCATCAGAGGACGTTCGAGTAGGTCCGACCTCATCTTCAGCTTCCCCGAGCAAAATGCGTTCCGAAGCCCTTGCGCCTCGGTGACGCGATTCATGATGAGTGTCTCCTTGCGCCGACATCGTGAGGTGGCTCACGGGATTGAACGGCGTTGCACGCCAGCTCCCTCACCGCCCGTGCTCAGCGCAGCATCATCCAGAGGTACGCGTACTGGAGCGCCGTGACCGTAGCCGTCTGCTTGTTCACTGCGCCGCTCCCGTGGCCGCCTTCGGTGTTCTCGAAGTAGTAGACGGGGTGCCCCTGGGCCTCCATCTTCGCCACCATTTTCCGCGCGTGGGCGGGATGGACGCGGTCGTCGCGCGTGTTCGTCCAATAGAAAGGCGTCGGGTACTTCGCATCCGCCTTCAGCAGGTCGTAGGGAGACCAGGTCTTGATGTACGCCCAGTCCTCCGGCTTGTCCGGGTCTCCGTACTCGGCCATCCAGCTCGCACCGGCCAGCAGGTGGTTGAACCGGCGCATGTCGGCGAGGGGCACCTGTGCGACCACCGCGTGGAAGAGCTCCGGGTAGAGCGTGAACGTCCCTCCGACGAGGAGGCCGCCCTGAGAGCCGCCCATGATGCCGAGCTTGCGCGCCGACGTGATCTTTCGCGAAGCCAGGTCCCGGGCGACCGCCGAGAAGTCCTCGAAGTTGTGGATGTGCTGCTCCTTCACGGCCGCCTTGTGCCAGTCGGGGCCGAACTCCCCGCCGCCGCGGATGTTTGCGAGGACGTACACGCCGCCCCGGGCGAGCCACGCCGCCCCGACGACACCGCTGTACCGCGGCACCTGCGACTGCTCGAAGCCGCCGTAGGCGTAGAGGAGCGTCGGCGCCGCTCCGTCCGCCCTGGTCCCTTTCGGCGTTACGACGAAGTACGGGATCTTCGTGCCGTCCTTCGACGTGGCCTCTAACTGCTCGGTCCTCATCCCCGTCGCGTCGAAGAACGCCGGCATCGACTTAACCTTCACGGGTTCCCCTCCGCTCCCGGCGAGCCACAGGGAAGTGGGGGTGGTGAAATCCTGATAGGTGAAGAAGAACGCGTTCGTCAGGTCGCTCGCGGCCGAAAACGACGCCGTGCCGAGCCCCGGGGTCGGCACCTCGGACCTCTTCCACGCGCCGTCCTCGAGGGCGAGCGCCGTGATGCGGCTGCGCACGTTGTCGAGCGTCTGGATCAGCACGCGGTCGCGCGTGCGTTCCACGCTGGCGAGGGAGACGCGCTCAGTCGGCTCGAAGAGAACGTCGACGCGGCGGACTCCGCGCAGGAGGTCGTCGACGGAGGAGGCGAGAAGCGAGCCCGCGCGGTAGGTCCGAAAGCCAGCGGCCCAGTCGCTGCGCAGGGAGAAGAGGAGCCGGTCCCGGAAGAACCCCCGCAGCTGTGAATCCTCGGGCGTGTCGAGCCTGACGAGACGGTCGCCCAGGAAGAGGAACGTCTCGTGGCGATAGAACGCAGGGGTGCGCGTGACGAGATCGTACCGGCCGTCGCTGAGGATCTCGCTGTCGCCGTTCGACGCGACGTCCTCCGGCTTGCCCTCGAAGACCGTTCGGGCCGCCGAGAGCGGAGTGCCGCGCTTCCACAGCTTCACGATCCGCGGGTACCCGGAGACCGTGAGCGACCCAGGCCCGAAGTTCGTCCCGACCCAGAGAGTGTTCTCGTCCCGCCAGGCGACGCTCGACTTGGCCTCCGGCAGCGAGAAGCCGCCGGACACGAACTGCTTCGTCCCGGTGTCGAACTCGCGTTCCACCGAGGCGTCGGAACCGCCGGGCGAGAGGCTGATCATGCAGCGCAGATGAGCCGGCGCGAGGCAGGTCGCGCCGTGGAAGACCCATGCCTTGCCGTCCGCCTTCGCAAGCGCGTCGACGTCGAGCACCGTTTCCCACTGCGGGGCGGCCGTGCGGTACGAGGCGAGCGAGGTGCGCCGCCAGATGCCCCGCTCGTGCGCGTCGTCTCTCCAGAAATTGTAGACGGTCTCCCCAAGGAGCTCGGGCGACGGGATCTTCTCCTTCGAGTCCAGAATTTCCAGCGTGCGCGTGAAGATCGGCTTGTATTCCGGGCGCGCCTCCAGCACCGCGATTGTCTTCGCGTTGTGCTGCCGGGCCCATGCCAGGGCCTTCTCGCCCTGGACATCCTCGAGCCACTGAAACGGATCGTCACTGTTCTGTGCCGTCGCCGATCCCGCCAGGGCGAGTGCCAGTGCGACCAGCGCTCTCGCGAATACCCTCATGTGCCCTCCTCCTCTCACCTCACCGGCATCGCCGGACGCTTCGGCTTGACCGGCGGGTTCCTCTTCAGCTCCTCCATGGCGATCGCGATCGCCTTCTCGAGCTGCGGGTCGTGGCCGGCGATGACGTCGGCGGGGGCCTGCTCGACCTCGACGTCGGGCGGGACGCCGACGTTCTCGACGGCGAAGCCTTCCTCCGGCGTCCAGAAGCCGATGTTCGGGGCCGTGACGACCGCGCCGTCCATGAGCGTCGGGAAGCCGAGGACGCCGACGAGGCCGCCCCACGTGCGCTCGCCGACGATCGTTCCGACCTTGAAATGCCGGAACATCCACGGCAGGAGGTCGCCGCCGGAGCCGGCCGTCTCGTCGACGAGCATGACCTTCGGCCCCTGGATCGATCCGTTCGGCGTCTTGAGGTCCTCGCCATAGCGCATGGCCCACCATGCGATTGGCTGCCGGGTGAGCGCCTCGATGTAATAGTCCGCGATGCTGCCGCCGCTGTTGAACCGCTCGTCCACGATGATTGCGTCCTTCGCCGCCTGCGGGTAGAAGTAGCGCTTGAAGTACGCGTGGCCGAGTTCGGCGGTATCCGGGACGTAGACGTATGCGACGCGCCCGCCCGTCGCGGCCTCGACTTTCCGGAGATTCCCTTCCACCCAGTCACGGTTGCGGAGCGGCGCTTCGTTCGGGACGGGGACCACACTGACCGTGCGCGAGCCCTTGCCATCCGGCGACGGACCGACCGTGATCTCGACGATCCTCCCGGACGTGCCCTCGAAGCGCGCGTAGAGATTCTCGGGAGGCGCGAGGTCCTTGCCGTTGACCGCGAGCAGGTACTCACCCGCCTTCACTTCGACGCCCGGCTCGGAGAGCGGCGCGCGCAGCTCGGGGTTCCAGTTCAGGCCGCCGAAGACCTTCTTGAAGCGGTAGCGGCCGTTCGCGACCTCGTAGTCCGCGCCGAGGAGGCCGCCCGGGACGGGCGTGACTTCGGCGAAGGAATCGCCCCGCGTGTTGCGGTGGTGGCCGACAGCGAGCTCGCTGCACATCCACTGGATGAGGCGGTTGAGGTCGCCGCGCGACGAGAGGTACGGGAGGAATGGTGCGTACTTCGCCTTCATGGCGGCCCAGTCGCGACCATGCATCTTCGGGTCGTAGAAGTAGTCGCGGTTCACGCGCCAGGCCTCGTCGAAGATCTGGGGCCACTCGTCCCGCGGGTCGACGCGCACGGCGACCGCGTCGAGCTTGAGCTTGCCGTCGGGTCCTTCCTTCGGCTTGCCGTCCGCACCGTCCTTCGTGTCGCCCTTTTTCGGCGACGAGGAGACGATCGACCAGGACTCTTTTTGCGGAACTCCCGGAGACGCCTCACTCGGCGGGGACTCCTTGTCCTTCTGCTTGAAGAGGATCTTCCTCCCGTCGAAGGAGACGAAATAGTCGTCGGCCTCGGGGACGATCGTCTCGGTCTTGCGGTCCTTGAAGTCGAAACGCTGGACGGACGTCTTGCCGTCGGCTTTGCGCTGGAAGAAGACCTGGCCCGCGCTCCCGGCCTGGAGGTTCGAGATCTCGGCGGGGTGGACAGGGAGATCGACGATGCGGAGATTGAAGCCGTCGCGGTCGATGACGACGGGCGGGGGCGGCTTCGGAGGCTTGACGTTCCCGCCCTCGGCCTTGCCCGCACGATCGGCGCCCTTCTGGCCGGAAGGCCGCCCGGTCTCTCTTCCCTTCGAAGAATGTTCTTCTTTTTCTTTGTCGTCCGATTTCCCCTCTTTCGCCGCCTCTTCGCCCTTTTCTTCGTCGCTCTCCTTGGCGAGCGGCGAGGGCGTGCCCTTCTTCAGCGTCGCGACGTAGATCGCGTTCGTGGTGCGGGCGTCGGCGCTCTGCAGGGAGAACCAGCTGCGCTGAGGGCCTGCGTCGGTGGAGGCGAGGAAGTAGAGGAATTTGCCGCCCCGATCGAACACGGGATCCGAGACGTCCGAGAGGCCGTCCGTGAGCGCGAACGACTTACCCTCGTCGACGGAGTAAACATACGCCGTGCGGATGTACGTGGGGCCGGAGAGCGTGTAGACCACCCAGCGCGAGTCCGGCGACCACGAGCCGCGCAGCATCCGCACGTCGTTCGGTGCGTAAAGGCGCTCTGACGCGATCTTCTTCGAGGCGCCGCTCGAGACGTCGACGATGAAGAGCGTGAGCGCGTTGTCCGTCAGGACGATCTTCCTTCCGTCCGGAGAGAAGACGAGCTCGTCGTAGAAGCCCGCGCCGGGGACCTTGATCTTCTTCGGCGCGCCCCTGCCGTCCTGCGCCCTCACGACGAGCTCGTTCTCGCCGCTCTCGTCCGAGACGTATGCGATCTCCCTGCCGTTCGGCGACCACGCGGGTGCGCGCTCGTGCGCGGCGGTCGTGTTCGTGAGGTTGCGGGGGTCCCCCTTCTCGGCGGGCACGGTCACGATCTCGCCCCGGAACTCGAAGGCGGCGCGCTCGCCCGACGGGGAGAGAGCGGCCCCGCGAATCCACTTCGCGCCCTTGGCCCAGCGGGGGCGCGTCTCGAGGAGGTCGCCCGCGACCGTGATCGAAAGGTCGGTCGTCTTCTTCGAGGCGGGATCGAGGAGGTGAAGAGTCCCGGCCTGCTCGTAGACGATGCGCCCGGCGGCCGCCGCGGCGTTGAGGACGGGGAAGTCCTTGTGGTCGGTAAGGCGTGTGAGCGCCTTCGACGTCGCGTCGTACGCGTAGAGGTTGAACTCGCCGTCGCGGTCGGACCGGAAGGCGAGCGACGCGCCGAGCCACATCGGGTCCGCGTCGTTGCAACGGGTCGCGGGCTGCGGCACCCGGTCGATCGCGTTCGAGGCGACGTCGAAGAGCCAGACCTTCGAGACGAGTCCGCCGCGGTAGCGCTTCCACTGCAGGAACGCGGGGCGGTTCGGGTTGTAGGCGATCGTCCTGCCGTCGGGGGAATAGGCCGCCCGGTCGGCGTACGGAATCGGAAGCGCCGTCTCGAGGCCTCCGTCGACGGGGACCGTGTAGAGCTGCGTATGCCGGTTGTTGACCGCGGCGCGCGGCGAGGTGAAGAGGACGGACTTGCCGTCGGGCGTGAAGCCCTGCACCACGTCGCGGCCCGGGTGCCAGGTGAGGCGCTTCGGCACGCCGCCGGCGGCGGGGACGACGAAAACGTCGAGATTGCCGTCCAATTCGGCGCTGAACGCGAGGAGCGAGCCGTCGGGGCTGAAGGCAGGGCGCATCTTCACGCCGGGGCCAGACGTGACGCGTTGGACGCCGCTGCCGTCGACGCGACAGGTCCAGACGTCGTTCCCGTAGACGAACGCGATGCGGTCGGCCGAGAGCGCGGGGTCCGTGAGCATCTTCGACGGCCCGCCCGGGGCGCTCGCGGCGAGCGCGGCGGACGAGACGGCGAGAGACAGCGCGAGAGACAGGGCTGAGGCGGCGAGGCGCGGGCGCATGGAGACTCCCTCAGTGAAGATTCGAGGCAAGGGGACGGATTCTGGCACGCCGGGGGCGGGCGAGGTCGGGCGATCGAGGACTCGAGGTGAGCGGGAGGAGTCACTGCGCGCGCGGGGACAAAAAACGTCTCGCGAGCTCGTCGCGTCGCCCCTCTGTCGACAGAATTTCGAAGAAAAAGGGGAATTCGGCCTGGCCCGCGCGATGCATGGTCTTCGGGAGCGCGAGAGCGCCATGTCTGCGTCTCAGAGGCCCGAGGATTGCGATCGGCTCTTCGCCGAGCGCGTGAATGCCGGCGACGTCGACGGCGTGCTGGCGCTGTACGAGGACCGCGGGTGCTACGTGCTCCGCGACGGCGTCGCGACGGGCGCGGCGGCGATCCGGCCGATCGTCGAGGGGATGATCGCGGCCGGGTCGCGGCTCGAATGCCGCGTGAAGCGGGTCGTGCGCGCGGGCGAGGGCCTTGCGCTCGTCTACGACGACTGGCGCCTGGTGACGGGCGGCGACGACGACCTGTCGGTCGAGCAGCCCGGCAAGGCCCTCGAGCTCGTGCGGCGGCAGGCGGACGGCACGTGGCGGTTCGTCATCGACGACCCCTACGGGCGGTCGTGACCGGTTCGATCAGAATCCCATCGGCCGCTCGCCGCGCACGCCGAACGCCTTCTCGAGCGCGATGCCCGCCCGGCCGACCGTCCCTTCGTCGAAGAGCCGGCCGATCAGCGTCACACCGTGCGGAACGCGCCTCTTCGGCGAGAACTTCGGGAGAGGCCGGGCGGGATCCGGCGCCCAGTCGCTGCGGGCCCGGTCGACCTCGACGAAGCCGGCGGGCAGCGTGAGCGACGGGTGACCCGTGAAGTTCGTGATCGTGAGGATCTCGTCGCGAAGCGACGGCACGAGGAGGAGGTCGACCGCCGAGAAGATCCGCGCCATCTCCTGCGCCACCTTGCGCCTCAGCCGGTCGGCCTGCACGTAGTCGACGGCCGAGAGAAACCGCGACTGCCGAAACGTGTTCGGCCACGCGTCCGGCACCTGCATCCTGAGCTGGTCGAGACCGCCGGAGAGCGTCAGCTCCTCGAACGCGGCCGCCGCTTCGGCGAAGAGAATCGTGTTCAGCGAGCCGTAGGGCCAGTCCGGCAGGCTCACCTCGACCGTCGCCATCCCGAGGCGGCCGACGGTCTCGAGGGCGGCGCGGTCGACGTCGGTCGCCGGGCTCTCCTTCATCCAGGCCGGGAAATAGCCGACCCTGAGGCCGGCCACGGCGCCGTCCGCCTCGAACTCGAGCCGGCTCGGAACGCTCGAGAGGTCGCCCGCGTCCGGACCCGAGATCGCGGCGAGGACGAGCATCGTGTCCTCGACCCCGCGCGCCATGGGGCCGAGCTTGTCCATCGACCAGCAGAGAGTCATCGCGCCCGTGCGCGCGACGCGTCCGAACGTCGGCCTGAGGCCCGTTACGCCGCAGCGCATCGACGGGTCGATGATCGAGCCCTCGGTTTCGCTCCCGATCGCGAACCCCACGCACCCGGCGGCGGTCGCCGAGCCGGGCCCGGCGCTGCTGCCGCCCGAGCCCTCCTCGAGGAGCCACGGGTTCTTCGTCTCGCCTGAGAACCAGACGTCGTTGAGGGCGAGCGCTCCGAGGCTCAGCTTGGCGACGAGGACGGCGCCGGCGCGGTGCAGCCGCTCCACGACGACGGCGTCACCGTCGGGCACCCGGTCGCGGTAGGGCTCGGCGCCCCACGTCGTGCGGATGCCCTTCGTGTCAAGGAGGTCCTTGACGCCCCACGGGATGCCGTGCAGCGGACCGCGGTACTTTCCCGCGGCGATCTCCGCGTCGGCCCGGCGGGCCTGCTCGAGCGCCAGCTCGGGCGTGAGCGTGATGACGCACTTGAGCTTCGGGTCGAAGCGCCCCAACCGCTCCAGGTAGATGCGCGTGAGCCGCTCGGACGTGAGCGCTCGCGACTCGACCCAGCGCGAGAGCGCCGCCACCGGCGCGAACGCGATGTCGTCCTCGCGCTTCGGCAGGGGCGCCGGATCGGCTTTCCCTCGCAGGAACCGGTCGCGCGCCGGCCCCGCGGTAAGGCCCGGCAGGACGGGGTCCCAACGGGACGCAGGCGCGAGGGACGGCTCGAGCGCGACTTTCTTCGGCCCCGTGCGCCGCTCCATGGAAGGAGCCATGGCCTGGCGCCAGTTGCCGGCGGCCTGTGCCCGCTCCTTCGGAGTGAGCGCAAAGCGGACGAGCTTCTCGGCCTCGGCGACGGTCGCGGCGGTCACTTCGGGGCCGACGGCGGGCGCGGTGCCGAAAGCCGGGGGCGTGCCTGCGGCGGGCGTGGAGGCGGCGGGCGGCGCCTGCGCGTCGGCGTGCACCCCCGTCACGAGAGCGGCGGCGGAAGCGGCGGTGGTCGTGAGGAACTCGCGGCGGGACTTGGGCATGGTCTTCCTTTCGCAGCGTTTTCGGCGACGCGGTCAGGCCAGGCTCTCCGGCGAAGGGCCGGGGTTCTCGGGGCGCCGGTAGAAGAGCGAGTGCCCGGCGGGAGAAAACCCCGCAGCCTCGTAGACACGGCCGGCGCGCTCGTCGGCCGCGGAGAGGAACGCGAGAGAGACGCCCCGGTCGAACGCGGCGCGCACGGCCGCGCAGGAAAGGAAGCCGCCGATGCCGCGGCGGCGAAACGCCTCGAGCGTCGAGACTCCGACGAGCTCCGTGAGGCCGTCGTGCGGCGGCTGGATCATCGCCGTGCCCACGGGTTCGCCGGCGATCCGCGCGAGAAACGCGAACCCGTCGCCGAGCGTCTCGCGCAGGGAGAGCGCCTCCTCGTCCGAGGGGATCCGCGTCGACGGAAGCCCGAAGGCGTGGCGCTGGACGTCGAGGAAGAGCACGAACTCCTCGAGCGCCGTCGCGGCGTCGAGCGTCGCGACCTCGAGCCCGCTCACTGCGGGCGCGGCGCGCTCTTTTCCGCGCGGGCAGATCATGAGCTGCGCCCGGTTCTCCAGAGTGAAGCCGTGCGCCTCGAGCGCCTCGGCGAGGCCCGGCACGCACGCCTCGACGAACTCGAAGCGCGGCACGCGGCGGCGGACGCGAAACTCGGCTTCGAGGCGGTAGAGCGGCGCCGTGAGGTCGGCCGAGGCCGCTCCGGGGCCGTCGGGGATCGCGTAATTGAAATAGGGCAGCGGGTCCGTGTCGTGAAAGAAGAGCGTGAAAGGGGGGACGCGAACCCCCTCGTACTGCCGGTGCGCCACGGCGCGCATCTGCGCCTGGATGCGTGCGAGGAGAGTCGGCTCCCCCGGAGAGCTCATCGCGTCATTTTAGGGGCGCGCTCTGCTAGCCTCTCGCGCATGAGGTCTCGGGCACTCGCTCTTGCCGCTTCCGCCGCTCTCCTTCTCGCGCCCGTTTCGCCCGCGCCCGCCCAGGTACGGACCACCGCGGTTCTCGTGAAGGCCGGCGCCCTCGTGGACGTCGCGTCCGGGACCGTCAAGAAGGACCAGGAGATCCTCGTCGAGCGCGGCGTGATCCGGGAAGTCGGGCCGAGCCTCGTGGTTCCCGCGGGGACGCAGGTCGTGGACCTTTCCCGAAGGACCGTCCTTCCGGGCCTGATCGACGTGCATACGCACATCACGTCCCAGCCCGAGGACTACTACGCCGACCGCTTCCGCCGGTCGCCGATCGACGTCGCGGTCACCGCTCATGTTTACGCGAAGCGGACGCTCGAGGCGGGGTTCACGACGGTCCGCGTCTTGGGTTCGTCCGAATACGTCGACGTGGCGCTCCGGAACGCGATCGACAAAGGCACGATCCCGGGCCCCCGACTCAAGGTCGCGGGCCTTGCCATCGGGTCGACGGGCGGGCACGGCGACCTCACCGGCTTCTCCCCGTACCTCAGGTTCGAGCGCTTCTCCGGCGTCGCCGACGGCGTCGACGCCGTGCGCAAGCTGGTCCGCCAGAACGTGAAGTTCGGCGCCGACGTCATCAAGATGATCGCCTCGGCCGGCGTGCTCTCCGAGGAGGAGTCCGTCGGAGCGCCGCAGTACTCCCTCGAGGAGATGAAGGCGATCTGCGACGAGGCCGCGATGTGGGGCCGGAAGGTCGCGGCGCACGCGCACGGCGCGGAGGCGATCAAGCGCGCGGTCGCGGCCGGCGTGGCGTCGGTCGAGCACGGAAGCCTGATCGACGAGGAGGGGATCCGCATGATGAAGGAGCGGGGCACCACCCTCGTGGACGACGTCTACAACGACGACTGGATCCTCGCGGAGTTCGCGAAGATGGGCTACCCGGCGAAGATCATCGAGAAGGAGCGGAAGATCGGTCTCCTCCAGCGCGAGAATTTCCAGAGGTCCGTGAAGGCCGGCGTGAAGCAGGCGTACGGCACGGACGCCGGCGTCTATCCCCACGGCATGAACGGCAGGCAGTTCGCGTACATGGTGCGCTGGGGAATGACCCCGTTGCAGGCGATCCAGTCGGCGACGGTGAACGCCGCCGATCTCCTCGGCTGGACGATGGTCGGCTCGATCGCGCCGGGGAAGTACGCCGACCTCGTCGCCGTCGACGGCGATCCGTTGAAGGACGTGACGCTTCTCGAGAAGATCCCGTTCGTCATGAAGGGCGGAGAGGTCGTCGTCTCGCGATGAAGGCGTCTCTCGCCCTCGCGTTTCTCGCCCTCCTGATGTCGATGGGGACGTCGCCCCGGCGCCCGGAGCCTTCCGCGACGCCCGTCCTCTACACCGGAGCGACCGTTTACCGCGCATGGGACGTCGGCCCCGCGAAGGCCGCGATCCTCGTCGAGGGCGGGCGTGTGCGGTTCGTCGGCGACGAGCGCGAAGCGCGGGCGCTCGCGCCCACGGCACGCGCCGTCGACCTCGCGGGGGCGGTCGTCGTGCCCGGTCTCACCGACGCGCACGGCCACGTGCGCGGGCTCGGAGCGCTCCGACGCGCGCTCGACGTCCGCGACCTCTCGAAGGAGGAGATTCTCGCGCGCGTGAAGACTCGCGCCGCCGCCGCCGCCCAAGGCGAGTGGATTCGCGGGCGCAACTGGGACCAGAACCGCTGGGCCGACACGTCGTTC
Organism: Thermoanaerobaculia bacterium; assembly: GCA_963821225.1. Taxonomy (GTDB): domain Bacteria; phylum Acidobacteriota; class Thermoanaerobaculia; order UBA5066; family UBA5066; genus Fen-183. Next base: position 103,410 of record CAWGCY010000007.1, on the reverse strand, counting down.
CCGACGGCGGCCGACCTCGGGGCCGCCGCGCCGAACACGCCCGTCGTACTCTGGCGGGTGGACGGCCACGCGATCTGGGTGAACGCCGCCGCGCTGAGGGCGGCCGGGGTCACGAAGGGGACGGGAGACCCGCCCGGTGGGCGCATCGAGCGCCTCGGGGACGGCTCTCCCGCGGGCGTCCTCGTCGACAACGCGATGGCTCTCGTGGCGCGCGCGATCCCCGAGCCCGGGCCAGACGACATCCGTAAGGATATCCTCGCGGGGCTGGAGGCCTGCGCCAGGGCCGGGCTCACGGGAGTGGGCGAGGCCTCGGGCTCGTCGCTCGAGGACCTCGCGATCTACGAGAAGCTCGCGAAGGAAGGGAAGCTCCCGATCCGCGTCTACGCGACGGTCGGCCCGAAGGCCCTCGACGCCATGCGCGCGCGCGGCCCCGTCTTCGAGGGACGCCTCACGGTCCGCGCGCTCAAGATCGTCGCGGACGGCGCGCTCGGCTCGCGCGGCGCCGCCCTTCTTGCGGACTACAGCGACGCGCCCGGCAACCGCGGCCTCGACGTGACGCCGCCCGAGGAGACGGAGCGCCTCGCCGAAAAGGCGCTTCGCGGCGGCTTTCAGGTGTGGACGCACGCGATCGGCGACCGCGCGAACCGGGTGACGCTCGACGCGTACGAGAAGGCGCTGGCCGCGGTGCGTCCCGTCGATCCGCGCCCGCGCATCGAGCACGTCCAGATCCTCGCGCCTCCCGATGCGGAGCGCTTCGCGAAGCTCGGCGCCCTCGCGTCGGTGCAGCCGACGCACGCGACCTCGGATATGCCGTGGGCCGAAACGCGCATCGGGAAGGAGCGCATCGAAGGCTCGTACGCGTGGCGGACGCTCCTGAAGGCCGGGGCGCGCCTCGCGGGTGGGAGCGACTTCCCCGTGGAGTCCGAGAGCCCCCTCCTCGGCTTCTACGCGGCCGTGACGCGCCAAGACCTCTCGGGACATCCGCCGGGCGGCTGGCGGAGGGAGCAGGCGTTGACGCGGGCGGAGGCGCTCCGGCTCTTCACGGCCGACAACGCCTATGCCGAGTTCGCCGAGAAGCGGCGCGGCCGGATCGCCCCCACGTACGACGCGGACTTCACGGTTCTCGACCGAGACATCGTCTCCGAGAAGACGCCTGACGCCGAGATCCCGAAGGCGAAGGTGCGGATGACCGTCGTCGGCGGGGAGATCGTCTACCGGGCCTCGCCGCCCTGATGCGGCGCCGCGTGTCCCTTCCGGCTTCGCCGCGCGCTCACGCCGGGCGCAGAGATTCCGCGAGCACGGTGTGCCCGCGCTCCTCGGCGAGGTCGGCGGCCGTCTTGCCGTCGTCGGTCCGCGCCGAGACGTCGGCGCCTCTCGCGCGGAGCAGGCGGACGATCTCGAGGCTTCCCTGCGAGGCGGCGCCGTGGAGAGACGTCCAGCCGCTCTGCTGGCGGGCGTCGGGATCGACACCCAGGTCGAGCAGCTTCCTGACCATCGCTGCGTCGCCCCGCGACGTCGCCGCATGGAGCGGTGTGACCTTCATCGCGTTCGAGGACGCTGCGTTCGGGTCCGCGCCCGAGGCGAGGAAAAGGTCCGCGAGCGCCGTGTGGCCGAAGAACACCGCGAGGCCGAGGACGGGGAATCCGTCGGGCGAGACGGCTCGTGCCGCGCGGGAATCCGACGCGAGAAACGCGCGCACGGCGGGCCCGTCGCCCGCCGCCGTGGCCTCGAATAGGTCGAGGGAGCGGCCGCGCTCGCGGAACACGCTCACGAGGCGAGCGTGCCCGCTGTAGATTGCGAAGAGCACGAACGACGAGCCGTCGGGGCGGCGCGCGTTCACGAGCGAGGGGTCGGCGTCGAGGAGCGCTTCGACCGCACCGGAATCGCCCTTCCGGATGGCCGCGGCGAGGGCCTCGAGCGCATCGCTCACGCTTCTCCTCAGGTCGCCGGGGTCCCTTCGGCGGGCGGGCCCGCTACGGCGGCCTTGGGGGTCGGCGGCGCCGGCGCGGGAGCGGCCGGCGCGGGCGCGGGAGCCGGAGGCGCGGGCGGCTCGCCGTTCGGGAACGCCTCCGCGCTGCAGAAGTAGCATTTCACCTTCGGCTGGGAGATCACCTCGGAGACCCAGTAAAAAAAGCACTTCCCGCACTTGGGACACGTGAACAGCTGCCTTCCACCCTTCATGGTGTGGAAGGATACCCGCTCCGAAGCCGTTGTGCGCTCCGTCGGACGAGAATCGCGAGAAGGACTGCGAGGCCGGCCGTGGAGAGGAGCGAGCCCTCCGGACCGAACGCCCCACCGCTCAGGGGGGCGAGGCCCGCGCCACGGATCCCGGTCGGGAAGACCGGGGCTCCCATCATCATGCCGCTGACCGGAAGCGCGAGGGCGGCGAGTGTGAAATTCCAGAGCGCGTGGAACGTCCAGCAGCCCAAAAGTCCGGCCTGGCTCCAATAGAGCCAGCCCAGGACCGCGCCCGCGAGTGCGATGTTGAGGAGCGCGAGAGGCGTCACGTTCGGGTTGACCGCGTGCATCGAGGCGAACGCCAGGGACTGGCCCGCGTTCGCGAACAGCCCTGAGACGAGCCACCGACGGGCGGCGACGCACCCCCGAAGCGGTTCGCTCATCCCCGAAAGTCTGCCGAAGAGCAGGCGCGCGACGAAGAGGAACAAGGCGCCGAGGAGCGTGAGGAAGAAGGCGCGAAACAGAAGCTCCTCGACGAGGCTCTGCAGCGCGAAAAAGCCGAACGTGGCGGGGGCCGACGCGAGCGAAGCGGGGCCGGGCGCGGGGGAGAACGGCGTGTAGCCGGCGGCCCCGGGCCGGAACGCCCCCAGGAGAGCGGGCGGCAGCAGCGCCGTGATCAGGAGGGCCGCGGCGGCCGCGAGCCCCGCGGCGGCCCCGCGCCCGGAAGGCTCGCGCGGCTCGGGGACGGAATCGCCGAGCCGCGCGAGGAGGCCGAAACGGAGAAGGGCGAGGCCGGAAAGGCCGAGCGGGAGCGCGAGGACGAGGCCCGACGCGAGCCGCGCGTCGAGCCACGCCCCCATCGCTCCGGGTACCGGTGAAGCGAGGGCCAGCAGGGTCACTTCTTGGCGGGCGCCTCGGCCGGCTTCTTCTCCGCGGCTTCCTTCATTCTTTTCTGCTGCTCGGCCGTCCAGGGCGGGACGATGCCGTTCATGCGAGCGTACGCGATGGACTGGCCGAGGTGCTCGAACTCGTGGCTGACGGCTGCCAGCATGACGCCCCGTACGGTCGTGTCGCGTCCAAACATCTTCACGGGCTTGTCGAGGTCCGCGTCGGACGTCGCCGCGACCCCGGCGCGGAGGTGGGCGAAGGATTTCTTCAGTTCCTCGATCACCTTCGCCTTCTCCGTGACGTTCTTCTCCATCTCCTTGTCCAGACCCGCCGGAGGCTTGATGCCCGCGAAACCCAGGAAGAAGTAGTCGCTGCCCGCGATGTGGATGTAGACCTCGCTGATCGAACGCACGCCCGGGGCGGGCCGCCAGCCGTACTTGTCGGCAGGCGTGGCCTCGGCCAGGTCGAGGATCTGCTTCTCCCCGTAGGCATGCTGGCCGAGGAATTCGGCGCGGAAGCCGGCCGTGGGGGCCGCCGGGGCGGTGGCGGGCGCCTGCGCGCGCGCGGCAGGAGCAGCGAGGAAAGCGAGGGTGAGGGCACACGGGACGAGGTGGCGGGTTTTCATGGAACGTCCTCCTATGTCGAAATCGGTGGGCGCATCTTATCCGCCCTGCGTAGAATCCCGTCGATTCCGGAGGAGAAGAAATGAAAACGATCAGCCGCCCCGCCTTTATCGCCGTCCTCGCCTCTGCCGCCCTTCCCGCGCTCGCGCAGCTCTCGACGCCCCTTCCCAGCCCGAACGCCACGGTCTCCCAGACGATCGGCGTCACGAAGGTCGAGGTCGTCTACAGCCGGCCGCACGTGAAGGGCCCGACGCGCAAGGAAGAGCGCGTGATCTGGGGCGCGCTCGTGCCCTGGGACCAGGTCTGGCGCACCGGCGCAAACGCGGTCACGAAGATCACGTTCGACGGCGACGTCATGGTCGAGGGGCAGAAGCTCGCCGCGGGCTCGTACGGGCTCTACACGATTCCGGGGAAGACGGAATGGACCGTCATCTTCAACAAGCAGGCGACGGGTGGACCGGACTACAGCGCCGACAAGGACGTCCTGCGCGTGAAGGTGAAGCCCCAGGCGTCCGAGATGCACGAGCAGTTCACCATCGACTTCCCCTCGGTGGGCAAGGACGCGGCGACGATGGCCATCACGTGGGAGAAGCTCACCGTGCCGATCTCCCTCAAGGTCGATACGAACGCGCAGTTCCTCGCGAATGCGAAGGACGCCGTCGCGAAGGCCAAGCCGGACGACTGGCGGACCCCCCTGACCGCGGCGCGAGTCCTCTACGAGAACAAGTACGCCCTCAAGGACGCTTTCGCGTTCCTCGACAAGTCGCTCGCGATCAAGCAGACGTTCGCGAATCTTTCCATGAGGGCGAACGTGTCGGCCGACATCGGCAAGAGGAAGGAAGCGGTCGCGGATGCCGAGAAGGCGATCGCCGTGGGCAAGACCTCCGACCCGAAGCCGTCCCCGGAGGCGGTCAGCGACCTGGAGAAGAAGATCGCGGAGTGGAAGAAAAAATAGGAAAGCGCCGGCAGGGCCCTCTCAGCGCGTGGGAGGGGGAGGCGCGGTCGTCTTGAGCCGCGCGCCCGCGCCCGCCGAGACGAGGTTCACGAAGAAGCGGTAAGCGCCGGGGACGCCGGCCGGAAGCTGCCGGAAGAAAGCGTACCCCGTATACACGAACGCGCCCTTTCCGTGCCGCGCGTAGAGGAGGCCGCCGGGCTTGTCGCTCTCGAGAGGATCGTGGGTTTCGATCACGGTCTCGTAGCGGGGGTCCCACGTTCCCGGAAAGTAGAGCCCGCGCTCCTGCACCCACCCGTCGAAGTCGGCCGCCGTCAGCCTGTTCGGAAAGGCGAGGAGCGAGCTCGCAGGGTTCACGAATCTCACGGGGGCCTCCTCGACGGTGACGCGGTCGCGGGAGAGCTTGAAGGGGTACGGCCCGAGCTGATCCGTGACGAGGTCCCCCATCGTGTTGTACTGCGCCACGAGCGTGCCGCCCTTCTCGACGTAGTCGAGGAGCCGGGTTTCGGCCATTTTCAGGCGGGGGCGCGTGTTGTAGGCGCGAATTCCGGTCACGATCGCGGCGTAGCGCGAGAGGTCGCCGTTCTCGAGCTCCTCGTCCGAGAGGAGCGTGACGGTGTAGCCCATCTGGCGGAGCGCCTCGGGGACCTCGTCGCCCGAGCCCATGACGTAGCCGACGGGCGCCTGGGGCGCCTTCACGTCGAACCTCAGGACCTTCGCTTCGGCGGGGGGAAACAGCGTCTGGAGCGGGATGTGCGGGTAGTCGACGCGCACGAGGCCGCGCGAGTAGACCTTCCCGTTCACGACGGCTTCGGCCGTGAGCGCCGCCGCGGTCGCCGCGGCCGGCGGCGTCACGGTGAACACGACCGCCTTCTCCTCGCCGCGCGCCGTGAAGACGAACGGCACCTCGGCCGGCGACGCCGAGTAGCCCGCTTCCGTCTTCAGGCGCAGGGTGCCCGCGACGGGAGCGCCGCTCGTGAGCGTGACGCGCACTTTCTTCGGTTTCTCCGTTCCGAACGCGTAAACCTTCTCGTCGAACGTGGCCATCACGGGCGGCGTGACGACGAACGGCCGGTAGATCTCGCCCTTGACGGGATCCGTGCGGCGGAAGACGACGGGCGCCTCGAACGGGATCGTGACTCCCTCGACGCGCACCGTGAAGCGCGCGACGAGAGGCGGCGGATTCTCGGGCAGGCCGATGAGCGCCTGGTCGGTCACCGTGAACAGGCCCTTTCCGGGCCGCTCCCGGAGCCAGAACGGCTGCGTCGTGTCGACGTCGGCGGGGAGTGTCAGAGAGATCTCGCGGCGCAGCGGCTCGTTGCGGACGAGTGCGCCGCCTTGTCCCGGCGACCCTGCGAAGGTCACCGAGACCGACTCGAGCGTCGCCGGCCGGGGCGAGCGGTTCAGGATCATCGTGGCGATCTTCACGCTCGCGCCGGGCGCGGCGGTGGGCTCGCTCGCGATCGCCTCGACCCACATGCCGAGGCAGTCGCGGATCACTTCCGCGATGTCGTGGCGCTTCCGCGCGAGAAGAGGGTCCATTTGCTTCGGACCCGTGCTTCCACCTGCTGACGGTTGCGCAGCGGGAGAAGACGCGAAAGATTTCTTAGAAGGGGAAGAAGAAAGGGTCGCAGAAGGAGAATTTGCGCCGTCGCGCGCCGCGGCGGCGGCGCCGTCAATCAACGCGTAAGCCTTTGCGAGCGTGGGCACGACGGCCGAGGGGTCGCGCGGATCGAAGGAATCCTCAGCCCCTTTCAAAAGCAATCCGATCTTTTCCCCTCCCTCGATCCTCTTCCAGGACAAGTCGATGCCCTCGAACAGGTCCTTTTCCGCGGGCGCGCCCGCGATGTTCTTGAAGTCGTTCAGCCAGGTGCCGCGGCGCTCCGCCGAACCGAAGCCCTGGCTCTTGTGCATGCTCCGGCTCAGCGCCGCGATCTCCGTGTACGAGCGCCCGAGGAGGGCGTTGTACGCGCCCAGGTCCGCCGTGATCTGACCGGAGGTTCCCTTGCGCGGCGAGTCGCCGCCGAAGCGGAACACGTTCCACAGGAGCCGCTTCGGCTGCCACGGCGCCAGGGAGTCGAGCTGCTCGGGAAATCTCGACGGGTCGCCCGCGGCCCTGAACGCCTCCCCGGCGAGGATCGCCGACGCGGTGTGCTGGCCGTGACCGCCCTCCCCCGTCGTCGGGAACCGCGTGACGATCACGTCCGGCCGGAACGTGCGGATGACTCGGACGGTGTCCGCGAGCACCTGGCCCCTTCCCCAGATCCGGAGCGTCTCCTCCGGGCCTTTCGAATAGCCGAAGTCGATCGCGCGCGAGAAGAACTGCTTGGCGCCGTCGAGGCGGCGCGCGGCGAGGAGCTCCTGGGTACGAAGCACGCCCATGAGCTCGCCCGACTCCGTGCCGATGAGGTTCTGGCCTCCGTCGCCGCGCGTCATCGACAGATAGCCCGCGTCCACGAGCTTCTCGCGCGAGGCCCACGCGAGGAACGCCGTGTTCTCGTCGTCCGGATGGGCCGCGACGTACAGGACGCCTCCGACGACGTTCAGCTTCGCGAGCGCGAGCCGGATCTCGGCGGCGTTCGGCGTCTCGGCTGGGGCGACGGCGAGCAGGGCGGGCGCGTCGGATGCGGACACGGCGAAGGCCGCGAGGAGCGCGAGCACGAGGAGGACGGCCGCCGGGCGGCGGGAAAGGGGGAGTCGCGTCATGAGGGGATTCTAGGGGCAGGCGACGCGGTTTCAGTCCGGCGCGGGCTTTCCGAAGGTCTCCGTGATCGCGAGCGTGAGGACCGACGCGAGCAGGAGCATGCCGAGGTTCGTGAGGAACGCGGCGTGGTAACCCGCGACCGGATAGCGCCGCGCGCCGCCCTCGAGGACGCCGAGCCAGTGTGCGTCGAGGATGCGGCCGAGGACGTTCTGCGTCAGCGCCGCGCCCAGGAATCCGCCTGCGTTGACCGTTGCCGTCGCGATGCCGCTGAACCGCGGCGGATTCACGTCGCGCGCGAGGGCCCACGTGAGCGTGAAGCAGCTCGTCGCGAGACCCAGGAGGAAGCAGAGCGGCCCGAGGAGGCCGCGCGGCGGCCCCGCGGGGGGAACGCAGATGCAGGCCCAGACGGCCGTGTACGCGAGCGTGAACAGGATGTAGGGGAGGCGCCTCGCCCGAAAGACCTTGTCGGAGAGGAATCCGGCCGTGGGCGCGCCGAGGATGACGCCGATGCTGACGAGAGACACGACCCCCGCCGATTCCTTCGCCGTCATCCCGTAGACGTCCCGCATCCACGGGACGGCCCAGAGGCCGGAGAAGGAGAGATACGTCCCGTACTGGCAGAAGAAGACGGCGAACATCGGCCACGTTCTCCGGTTTCGGAAGACGGTGCGATAGCCCTCCGCCACCGAGACGCGGGGCACCGCTCCGTGCGGCACCGGCGGCGGAAAGCCCGCGTCCTCGGGCCGGTCGCGCACGAGGGCGAGGCAGAGACCCGCGAGGGCGAGCGAACACAGCGCCACGCTGCCGAACGTCGCGCGCCAGCCGAGGGCGGCGACGAGGAGCGCCAGCGGCGCCGTCGCGAGGAGCCCACCGAGATTTCCGGCGACCTGCGTGAGGCCCGACCACGTTCCGAACTCGTCCGGCCTCCACCAGGCGCCCACCTGCTTGAGCATTCCGATGAAAACGACGGAGGCGCCCGCGCCGACGGCGAGCCGCGCTCCGTACGCGACGGGCAGGACGCGCGCGGCCGCGAAAAGCGCTCCACCCGTCGCCATCATGGCCGCGCCCGCCGCCACGGTCCTCCGCGGGCCCCACGCGTCCACGGCTGCGCCGACGACGAACTGCATCGCGGCGAACGCGTAGAGGTACAGCGCGGCCATCGTCGCGACCTCGACTCCGCTCGCCCTGAAGGCCGCCATGAGGTCCTTCGCGAGGACGGCCGGCGCGAGGCGGTGGAAGTACGACACCACGTAGACGAGGGCGAGAACGCCCCAGACGAGGAGGCGGCGGGAGCGGAAGGAAGCGGCCATCGCGAGAAGGTAATATTGGCTCAGTCGCGAGAAGAGTCGGAACGAACATGCGGAGTGGATTCTTGAGACCCCTGGTCCGGTTGCTCGCGGTCGCGTGTCTCGCGGGCGCGAGCGCCGCCCGCTCCGAGGTCGATCCGCTCGCGTCCTGGGCGGACGGCCCGGCGAAAAAGACGATCCTCGCGTTCGTCGGGGACGTCTCGAAGCCGGGCGGGCCCCGCTTCGTCCCGGCCGCCGAGCGCATCGCGGTCTTCGACAATGACGGCACGCTCTGGGCCGAGCAGCCCATGTCCGTCCCGCTCGCCTTCGCGCTCGACCGCGTCAAGGCTCTGGCGCCGAAGCACCCCGAGTGGAAGACGAAGCAGCCGTTTCGGGCCGCTCTCGAAGGGGATGTGAAGGCCGTGGAGGCCTCGGGCGAGAAGGGCCTCCTGGACCTCATCGCCGCCACGGGCGCCGGGATGACGACCTCCGAGTTCACGGTCATCGCCTCCGACTGGCTGGCCACGACGCGCCACCCGCGCTTCGGCCGGCCTTACACCGATCTCGTGTACAAGCCGATGCAGGATCTCCTCGCGTACCTGCGGGCGCACGGCTTCAAGACGTACATCCTCACGGGGGGAGGCGTGGAGATGATCCGGGTCTTCGCCGAGCGCGTCTATGGCGTCCCGGCCGAGCAGGTCATCGGCTCGACGATCGCGACGGAATTTCGTCCGGCGAGGGGCGCGCTCGCGCTCGTCCGCCTGCCGAGGGCGGAGGTCGTCGACGACAGGGCCGGAAAGCCGGTTGCGATCAACAGGTTCATCGGGCGCCGGCCCGTACTCGCGGTCGGCAACTCGGACGGCGACGTCCAGATGCTCGAATGGACGACGTCAGGCCCCGGCCCGCGCCTCGGGCTCCTCGTCCGGCACGACGACGCCCGGCGCGAGTTCGCCTACGACCGCCAGTCTTCGTTCGGCCGGCTCGACAAGGCGCTCGACGAAGCGCCGAAGCGCGGCTGGACGATCGTGAGCATGAAGGCGGACTGGCACAAGGTCTTCGGGTTCGAGAACTGACGGGAGGTGCACTCGCGCCTCACAGAGGCGGCCTCTTCCGGTGCCACTCCGTTCGTGCCTGATAGGCCGTCCCGAGAGCGACGAGCGTCTCGTCCGAGAATGCGCGGCCCGTGAGCTGGAAGGCCGTGGGGAGGCCTTTCTCGCCGAACCCGTTCGGAAGGGAGAGCGCGGGCTGGCCCACGAGGTTGCCCGCGGGAATGACCGCCGGCCCGCCGCCGACGCCGGGATACACCTTGTCGAAGTCCGGCCCGATCGGGTACGCGACGGTCGCCCTCGTGGGCGAGACGAGCGCGTCGAACTTCGCGTAGAGCGCGTCCAGGGCCTTCTTCATCGGCGCGCGCAGTCGGAGCGCCTGGATGTAATCCACGGCGAGCACCATGGATGCCGCGTAGCCGCCCCAGCGGTCGTTCGGGACGCGCAGCTCCTTGGTGCGCCCGCTCTCGATGAGGTCGCGGAAGGCGCTCGCGCCCTCGGCCGCGACGATCGTCCCGACGGCCGGGCCGTACGGGAAGTCGGGGAACTCGACGTCCGGGACGACGTTGCAGAAAGTCCCGAGGATCTTGAGCGACTCCTCGAAGTTCCTCCGGACCTCGGGCTGCACTTTTTCGCTCGTGCCCCTGATGACGCCGACGTTGAAGCGCAGCGGCTTGACGCTGGCGGGCGCGGGGCGGAACGGGCGCGCGAGCGACGTGGGATCGTTCGGGTCGCGCCCCGCGATCGCGGCCATGACGAGGCCGCAATCCTCGGCCGAGCGGCACATCGGCCCGAGCTTGTCGAGCGTCCAGCAGAGCGCCATCGCCCCATGCCGGCTCACGCGGCCGTACGTCGGCCGAAGGCCCGTCACGCCCGAGAACGCGGCGGGCGTGAGGATGGAGCCCGAGGTCTCCGAGCCGATCGAGAACCCGACGAGACCGGCTGCGGTGGCGGCGCCCGGTCCCGAAGACGATCCGCCCGACCAGAAGTCCCTGTTCCACGGCGTGCGGCCGGGTCCCGTGAACGAGGCGTCCGCGTTGTTGTACCCGAGGCCGCCCGCGAGCTCGACCATCGCGAGCTTCCCGATGAGGACGGCCCCCGCGTCGTGCAGCCTCTTCACGGCGGTCGCATCCTCGTCGAAGACCTGAGCGCGATACGGCTCGGCGCCCCAGGTCGTGGGGATGCCTTTCGTCGCGAGGAGGTCCTTCACGCCGTAGGGCACTCCGTGGAGCGGGCCTCGCCACTTTCCGGCCGCGAGCTCTCTCTCCGCCGCCTTCGCCTCGGCGAGCGCGCGGTCTCGGGTGATCGTCACGACGGCCCCGAACTTCGGCCCGAGCCGCTCGAGCCGGTCGAGGTACCCCTCCGCGAGCGCGACGGGCGAGATTTCCCTCGCCTTGAGCTTTTTCGAGAGGTCGGTGACGGAAAGGAAGAAGTCGTCTTCGCCGGGCGGAGCCATCAGCGGCCTCCCGAAGGTTCCGCGAAGAAGACGACATCCGGCTCGTCGGCGTTCGTGAGCGGGACCTTCTTCATCGCCTCGGCGCCGCGGAGGCGGCCGTCCAGAGCCTTCGCGATCTCGCCGAGCTGCTCGCCGGACAAGTGCCTGCCCCAGCGGATGCGCGCGACTTCCGTCAGGGCTTCGGCGACCGACGACGGCGCATCGGGGGTGGGGACCGGCGTCGGCGCGGGAGAGGGCGTGGGCGCGGACTGGCCGAGCGCGGCAGCGGCCCCCGCGAGCGCGGGCGCGGCAGCGGCGAACGCGAGGCTCTTCGCGAAGAGACGGCGCGAGGGCGAGGGCAAGAGCGAGGGAATCGGATCGGACATCTTTCGCCTCCGTCGGAGTTTCTTCCGTTCAATCTATCTTGATTCGACGCGCTCCGCGCAGAGCCTGATAGCGTCCGCCCATGCTTCTACCCGTACTTCTCTTCCAGGCCGCCGCGGCGGCGTCACCCGTTTCCCCGCCTCCTGTCCTCCGGGTCGTCCCGAAGCACGACGAGCTCGCGTACACCTTCGGCGGCGTCGCGCCCCGGTACCGGGTCAAACCCGGCACGCGCATCGTCGCGTGGACCGAGGACTGCTTCGACGGGGCCGTGAAGACGTCCTCGGACCTGCCGTCGAGAGTGATGGCGCCGGGCCACGACAACCCGCAGACCGGGCCGTTTTACGTGGAAGGCGCAGAACCGGGCGACACGCTCGCGATCCGCATCCTGAAGCTCGAACCCGCGCGGACGTGGGCCGTGTCCGCGTTCGGGCCGGGCTTCGGCGCTCTCGTCGGGACGGACCGCACGGCGATGCTCGGGCCGGAGTTCCCCGAGACGACCTGGCGCTACGACGTGGACGTGAAGAAGAACGTCGCGCGGACGACCTCCGGCGACGGAAAGCAGGCTTGGGAAGTCCCTCTCGCGCCGTTCCTCGGCTGCCTCGGCGTCGCACCCTCGATGGGCGAGGCGCGCTCGACGATCGTGCCCGGAACGTTCGGCGGGAACATGGACTGCCCGGAGGTGAAGGTCGGCAACACCGTCCACCTCGGCGTGAACGTGCCGGGCGCTCTCCTCTCGTTCGGCGACGGCCATTACGCGATGGGCGACGGCGAGATCATGGGCGCGGCCGTCGAAGGTGCGATGAACGTCGAGCTGGTCGTGGACCTCGTCAAGGGAAAGGCGACGCCGGTGCCGCGCATCGAGAACGAGGACGTGGTGATGTTCGTGGGCTCGGGCCGCCCGCTCGAGGACGCGGCCCGCGTCGCGTTCAAGGCGATGGTGGGCTGGGTGCGCGAGGTGACGGGCCTGTCGGAGATCGACGCCTACCAGTTCGTCTCGCAGAACGCGAAGGCTCCGATCATCCAGCTCGTCGATCCCGAATACACGGTGCTCGTGAAGCTCGAGAAGAAGCGCCTTCCGCGCAAGCCCTGATCCGGCTCGCCCGCTCCCGCGCGCCGGGGGGCAAGCCCGTCCCCGAGGTCGGCCACGTCATCGGGTTCCTCGAGGAGAATCTCAGGAAGCAGCGTCCGCGTCGCCCACGACGCAATCGCGCCCCCGCCTCTTCGCCTCGTACATCCGTGCATCGGCCCGGGCGACGAGCGAAGCCACGGTGTCGTCGCTTCGCGCTTCGGTGATGCCGACCGAGACGGTCACTCCGAGGCCGGGAACGGCCGGCACGCTGGAGTGCGCGACGAGGGCGCGCAACCGCTGTCCGGCCTCCGCGAGGCCGTACTCCTCGAGCCCCCCGATGAGCGCGATGAACTCCTCTCCGCCCCAGCGACCGAGGAAATCGCCCGCCCTCAGGGCGTTTGCGAGCGTCTTGCCGACGACCCGAAGGACGTCGTCCCCCGCCGCGTGCCCGTACCGGTCGTTGACGCTCTTGAACCGGTCCACGTCCACGAAGAGAAGTCCCACGGGCAGGCCGTAGCGTTTCTTTTCCGCGAGCCGCGACGTGAGCTGGATCTCCGAATACCGGCGGTTCCCGGCGCCGGTGAGCGGGTCGATCAGGGAGAGGGCTTCCAGCTCGCGGATCCGCTCCGCCGCGAGAACCTGTCCGGAGATGTCGTTGAAGACCTCCACGGCGCCGACGATCTCGCCGGAGACTCCGCGGATGGGAGTCGCCCGCACCGTGATCGGCACGCGATGCCCCTTCTTGTGGTGAAGGAAGACCTCCGCCGCCCGCTCGCGGCCGTCGTGCATCGTGGCTTCCATCGGGCACCCGTCGTTGCAGAGAAGCCGGCCTTCCGGGTCCATGTGCTGGAGAAGGCCGTCCGCGCAGCACCGCCCCAGCACCTCCTCGGCGGGATAGCCCGTGAGGAGCTCGGCGCCGCGGTTCCAGTACGTGATGCGGCGCGACCGGTCGAGGAAGTAGATCCCCTCCGTGAGGTTGTCGATCAGCTCTTTGAAGAAACGGTCGTCCTGCACGCGTCGCTCCCTGTCCGGCGTTACCTGTCAGGGTACAGCAGGAACGCAGCCCGGCGCCTCTCGAACTCCATCGAGCCCGCGGCCCAGGCCCCCGTGATCTCGCCGGCCGTCTCGCCGCGTGAGAATCGCGCGAGCGCGGCGCGATTGACGAGGAGGCGGTTCAGCTTCTCGGCGCTCCACTCCTTCGGGTGCAGGTCGCGCAGCGCGGTCGCGACGTGGATTCCGAGCGCCACGGCATTCAGAGCATTCCGGTCGACGATCGTGATCCGGACGCCGGAGCAGACTTCGCCCTCGAAGACGGACGAGTGGGGCTGGAAGCTCACCGGCGTGAAACGCACGCCCGCGAGGCCGCGGGCGTTCAGCGTGGCGGCGACGCGCGCGCCGTCCATCCACGGCGCGCCGACCACCTCGAACGGGGAGTCGGTCCCGCGTCCGACGGAGAGATTCGTCGCCTCGAGGATGCCGATCCCCGGGTAGAGCGCCGCCTGGGTCACCGAGCGGAGGTTCGGCGACGGGTTCACCCAGGCGAGGCCCGTCTCGTCGTACCAGAGGTCGCGCGAGTAGCCCTTCATCTTCACGACCGTCAGGTCCGCGCCGAGCCTTCTCTCCGCGTTGTAGAGCGTCGCCAGCTCGCCGATCGTCATCCCCGTCCGGATCGGCGTCGTGTGGTACGCGACGAAGGAGAGTGCGTCGTCGTCGGCCGGCGGGCCCTCCCAGACGTCCGCTCGGATCGGATTCGGACGGTCGAGGACGAAGACCTTCAGCTTCGCTTTCGCGGCCTCCTCGAGAACGTAGCCCGTCGAGGCGAGGTACGTGTAGAAGCGGCAGCCGGCGTCCTGCAGGTCCACGACGACGGCGTCGAGTCCCGCCAGATCCTCGGGCCGCGGCCGCCGCGACTCGGGGGTGTCACCGTAGAGCGACCGCACGGGCAGGCCGGTCCTCGCGTCGACGGAGTCAGAGACCTTCTCGTCCAGTGCCCCGCGGATCCCGTGCTCGGGGGAGAAGAGACGCACCAGGGTGACGCCGGCGGCCTTGGCTTTTTCGGACATGAGGACGTCGATCGTGGAACGCCCGTCCCGGGTTATTCCAGTCTGGTTTGTGAGCAGCGCGACGCGCATTCGCGCGATCGCGCCGAAGGAACTTTCTTCGAGTGTGTCGATGCCCGGCCGGACCTGCCCCACGACGCGCGCCCGCGCAGCCGTACGGTCTCTTTCACTCGAAGAAGGCGCCGAAGGCGCGGAAGAATTCTTAGAAGGTGCCTGTGCCGTGCCGATCGCGGCAAGCTCCTCGACGCGTGCCGAAGCGTCGGCCAGCATTCGCGGGGTGACGTCGGTGATTGCGCTCGCGACGATCGTCGCGACCTTGCCGCGCAGCGCGATGACGTTGCCCGACTCGTCGGGGTGGTTGCGGTTCGTCAGGAGGATCACGAACGTGTCCGTCGCGGGATCCAGCCACATCGACGTCCCCGTCCAGCCCGTGTGGCCGAAGGAGCCGAGCGGGAAGAGATCTCCCCGGACGGACGAGAACTTCGTCGCCACGTCCCATCCGAGGCCGCGGAGGTTCTCGTCGCCAAAAGGCCGCGGACGTGTCATCGCGGCGACCGTCGCGGGGGAAAGGGCGCCGCCACCGCCCGCGAGCATCGCCGCGCAGAAGCGGGCGAGATCGTCCGCCGTCGAGAAAAGTCCCGCGTGGCCCGCGACGCCCCCGAGCGCCCAGGCGCGCGGATCGTGGACCTCGCCGCGCCGGACGACGCCGTTGATCCTCTCCGTCGGCGCGGTGCGGGAAAGAGGAAGAGAAAGAGATTTCTTCGAAGGTGAAGAGAGCGGAAGGAATCCGGTTTCCTTCATCCCGAGCGGCTCGAAAACGCGCCGCGCCGCATATTCGTCGAGGGGAAGGCCAGACACTTTCCGGACGAGCTCGCCCAGAACCTCATAACCGACGTCCGAATACAGGAAGCGCGATCCGGGCGCAGAAACGAGGGCCTGCCTGTATTTTCTTTCAAAGATCGCTTCTCTCGATCCCGTATAGAGAGTCATCGGATCGTCTGCGGCCAGTCCCGCCCGGTGCGTCAGGAGCTGTTCCACCGTCACCTGGTCGCGTGCGCCGCCGCCCGCCGCGAACTCGGGAAGGTGTTTCGCGACGCGATCCTGGAGCCGCACCTTCCCGTCCTCGACGAGGGCCATCACGCTCGGCGCGGTCGCCACGACCTTCGTGAGCGACGCGAGATCGAAGACCGTGTCCGGCGTCATCGGCTCGAGGGCCGGGAGGACGGCTCGGTGACCGTAGGCCTTCCGAAAGACGACCTTGCCGTGCCGGCCCACGAGGACGACGGCGCCGGGACATTCCCTGTTTCGAATCGACTCTTCGACGACCGAATCGATGAGATTCAAGCGATCGGCGGACATCCCGGCGGCGGACGGCGGGGCGGCCGCAAGCGCCAGGAGGAGAGCGATCACTTGCCGTTCACCGCGACGGTGGAACGCAGCTCGTCGATCGAGCGGGAGACGCCACCGCGGACGACGGCCTTCACCTTTCGCACGTTCGCGATGTCGGCCGTGGGATCGGCGCCGAGAATGAGGAGGTCGGCGAGCTTCCCCTTCTCGACGGTGCCGACTTCCTGGTCGCGCCCGAGCGCGAGGCTGCCGCCCCTCGTCGAGGCGACGAGGACCTCCATAGGCGTCATCCCCGCAGCCTGCATCGCCTCCATTTCCGGGTAGACGGAGACGCCGTGGAGCGTGAGGGGATTTCCGGCGTCCGTCCCCATCGCGATCGGAATCCCGGCGTCGCGGATCATCTTCAGATTGGCGGCGGAGACTTTGTTCAACGCCGCCGTGCGAATGACTCGGGCCGACGCGCCTGCCTCAAGGCTCGGCGCATCGACGGTCGCGGTTTCGGCCAGCTTTGCTCGCGTCATCGGATCGACGCAGCCGTTTGGGTCGTCGATCGCGGGTGCCTTCTTCGCCACGGCGGCCTCGAACATTCGGACATAGCCGCCGGCCACGACGAGCGTCGGGCAGTAGATCGTGCCGTTCTTCATCGCGAGGGCGAGAAACTCCTCGTCGACGGGAACGTCCCACACGCTGTGGACGAGGAGCTTCGCGCCGGCTTTGAGCGCGACCTTCGCCTCGGCGAGTCCGGTGGCGTGGACGATCAGCCGCAGGCCGTTCTTCCCGGCCGCCTCACCCGCCGCGAGGACCGCCGGCGTCGTGGCCTCGATAGGGAGGTCGGGCCGCACGATGTACCAGAGCTTGACGGCGGCAGAGCCCTGCGTTTTCAGGTAGGCGACGCCCATCCGCGCGGATTCGGCGTCCTTCAGGTGAATGAACTGTCTCTCGGCCGGCAGGTTCAGCCAGTGGTCGAGCGTCGAGAGAAGCGGTCCCGCCGCGGCGACTCGCGGCGCGAACGTGTCGTCCTCGGCCCGCCGGGGCAGCGCGAGCGTCCACGGGTAGCCGCCCACGTCGAAGACGCTCGTCACGCCGGAGCAGACGTACGAGCGGAAGAAGGGCTCGGGATGGGCCTTGAGGTCGGCCTCGATCTTCTCGTACGGGTGCGTCTTCCTCACGTCGAGCGCGTCGGGCCGCCCGTCGGCCCAGCCCGTCTGCGAGAAGTGGACGTGCGCATCGATCAGCCCCGGCATGATCCACGTGCCCTTCAAGTCCTCGACGTCCACTCCTTCGGGAACCCGGCAGGACGCGCGAGGCCCGGCACAGTCGACCTTCCCGGCGCGAACGAGGACCACGGCGTCGGGGACCGGCGGAGCTCCCGTGCCGTTTACGAGAGTCGCACCGACGAACGCACGCGGCGGGGGAGGAGTGCCGGGCGGCGCGTCGAACGCGGACGTGAGGGTCACCTTCCAGCCTTTCGACGTCTTCGCGAAAAGCCGCTCGGAGAGGCCGAAGTGCTCGTCGGCGCCGTAGCGCACGCGGTAGCGGTACGTGCCGTAGACGAGGCCCGGCTGGATGCTCACGAGGCGGAGATCGGAGGCCTCGAGCGTGTCCGGCCACTTCGTCCCGGCCTGCTTCGCGAACTCCGCGAAGCCCGGCAGGAATCCGTCCGGCGACGTCCGCACGAGGCGATCGGAGTCGAGGTAGACGGAGAGATAAGCCGCCTTGTCGCGATTCCGAATCGCGGCGATGTTCTTCTCGAAGACGGCGCGCGCTTCGTCGACGTCGGAAGAAGACGAAGATTTCTTAGAAGGTGAATAGGGCGTCGGTTGGGCCGGTGCAGCAAGAGCGACAGTCGACGCGATGGTGAGGCACGCCACCGCACGCAGCGCTCCGCACATCGCCTTTGGCCGAATTACCCGTCTAAGCAAATCTCTCTTCGAACTTCTCATTTGAACCTCGCCTTTTCACTGGGTCACGGGCGAAGCGACGCAGGTTTCTCGATCCCGTCCCCTCTCTTCGCGAGGCCGGGGATCGTGATGGGGAGCTTGCCGCCGATCGCCGATTCGCCGAACAGCGCCTGAACGGCGGCCACCTGCGCGATGTCCTGTCCGCCCCACGCGCAGAGGTACGTCTTGACGTCGGGAAAGTCCCGAAGCAGATACGGGCTTCCAAACGAGACGACGACGACGGGCTTTCCGAGCGCGAGAAGCTGCGGGATCGCGGTTCTCCCGGCCTCCGGCACCGCGATCTTTCCCAGCCCCGATCGCGTCCTCACGAAGAGCGAGACGAGGACGGCGTCCGCGTCCTTGGCGGCCTCGACGGCAGCCTTCGTCTCCTCGGGCGTCGAGCGCGGGTCGAGAATCACCGCCTTGGCGGACGGGACGCGGGCCCTGATCTCCGCCCCGAGCGGGCCCGCCGGGCTGTTCCGCGAGACTTCGTCCGCCACGACGAGCGAAAGCAGCTTCACGCTCTTCCGGAGCGGAATCGCGTCGGGCTGCTCGCGCACGAGCGTGAGCGAGCGCCGCGCAACCTCGGCCTCGAACTCGTGAATCGGGGGCGTGTCGACGACCTTCGCGAGGCCGCCCACGAAGGGAATGCGCTTTTCGTACAGATTCAGCTTCTTCTTGCAGTCGAGTATCCGCGTCACCGATTCGTCGAGGCGTCTCTCGGCGATCCGGCCCGACTTCACGGCGTCGCGCACGGCGGCGATCGCGGCGTCCGTGTCCGCCGACAGGAGGATCTGGTCCGCCCCCGCGAGGATGGCGCGAACGGCAGCCTCGCCGGCCGTGAAATGGGACGTGATGCCGCCCATCCGGATCGCGTCCGTCACGACGAGTCCCGTGAACCCGAGCTCCTTGCGGAGGACTCCCGTGACGACGCGCTCGGACAGCGACGCGGGCATCGTGCCCTTCGTCTCGACTTCCACGTTCTCGCCGATCGCATCCACCGGCCTCGGCGGATTCACGAGAGCGGGAGCAGGCGTGTCGTCGATTGCCGGCACGGACACGTGGGCGATCATGACGGACCCGGCGCCCGCCTTGATCCCGGCACGGAACGGGACGAACTCGACGGACTCGAGGCGAGCCTTGTCGGCGGGCACGGAGGCGAGCGAGCGGTGCGAGTCGGTGGCGGTGTCGCCGTGGCCGGGAAAATGCTTGAGCGTGGCGAGGACCCCGCCGGCCTCCAGGCCCTTCACGGTTGCTTCGACGTACCGGGAGACGTCGGCCGGATCCTCGCCGAAGCTCCTGACGTTGATGACGGGATTGTCGGGATTCACGTTGACGTCGGCGACGGGCGCGAAAACCTGCGCGATGCCGATCGCGCGGGCCTCTTTGGCCGTGGCGAGAGCGCCGCGTTCGGCGAGGGCCGGATCACCCGCCGCCGCGATCGCCATCGCCCACGGACCGTACGTCACGTCCTCGAAACGCATTCCGAGGCCGGCCTCGAGGTCGGCCGAGACGAGAAGCGGAACCCCGGCGAGCTCCTGGAGCTTTCCGACGAGGACGGCGGCTCCGTACACGTTCGACCCGAACAGGATGATCCCGCCCACGTGGTTGTCCACGACGTGGTGGCGCAGCGTCAGGAATTCCTTCGAGTCGTTGCTCATGTAGACACCGCGCGCCGGCACGACGAAGAGCTGGCCGATCTTCTCGTCGAGCGGCAGGGAAACGGCGCGCGGAGCGTCCGGTGCGAGCTGACCGAAGTCGATCGTCTGCGGAGGGAACGGGTTGCCGCCCGCGCACGACACGAGAAGCGCTGCCGAGGCGAGGATAGAAAGCAGCCGGACGGCCTTGAGCATGGAGCGTCACCTCTCGGGGGGAGGAATTTCGTCCCGAAACAGATCGTCGAACGTCCCGCGACGGCGGATGAGCGTGGCCGTGTCGCCGTCCACGAGAACTTCCGCCGGGAGCGGCCGGGCGTTGTACGTCGACGCCATCGAGAAGCCGTAGGCGCCGGCGTCGAGAAAGACGACGAAATCGCCGGATTCGGGCCGGGGGAGTCGGCGCTCGGCGGCGAGGATGTCTCCCGTCTCACAGACGTCTCCCGCGATGTCGAGGGTCTCGGTAACCCCCGTGCGGCCGACGACACGCGCGCGATGGTGCGCCGCGTACATCGCGGGGCGCAGGAGCGTGTTCGAGCCCGCGTTCACGTTCACGAAGACCTTGAGCGGCGTCGCTTTCACCGAGTTCACGCGCGTCACGAGGAAGCCCGCCGGCCCGACGAAGAACCGGCCGGGCTCCATCCACAGCTCGGGTTCGTACCCGGCGTCGACGGTGAATTCCTTCCAGAGCGGCTCGAGCGCGGAGGCGAGCGCCTCGGGGGGGAGCCCTTCCTCGCCGTCGTGATACGGGACGCCGAGCCCGCCCCCGAGATTCACGAAGGAGACGCGGATCGAAAGACCGTCCTCGAGGTCGCGCACGAAGGAGAGCATCTTGCGGGCGGTCGCGACATAGCCGTCGACCTCGGTGATCTGCGACCCGATGTGGCAGTGCACGCCCGTAATCCGGATCGAAGGCAGCTCTCTCGCCCGCGCGTACGCCGCCCTGGCGAGGCCTCCGTCGAGGTGGAGGCCGAACTTCGACCCGGCGATCCCGGTGTTGATCTGGTGGAGCGTGTTGGGGTCGACGCCGGGGTTGATCCGGAAGGAGATCCGCGCGGTCCGGCCGGCGGCCTCGGTGTGCGCGGCGACCTGTTCCAGCTCGTCCCGCGAGTCGACGTTCACGACCGCGCCGATCTCGACGGCCTTCGCGATCTCCTCGGGCCCCTTCGAGGAGCTCGTGAAGAGGATCTCGTCCCCGCGGTAACCAACCTTCACCGCCGCGAGCATCTCGCCGAGCGAGACGACCTCGGCCGCGGCTCCTTCCGCGCGGAGGAGAGACAGAAGCGCCCCGTTCATGTTCGCCTTGAAAGCGTAGTGGATGCGCAGTTTCGAAAACCGTGGCGCGAAGGCCGCCCGAAACGATCGGAACTGGCCCGTGATCGTCGCCTTGTCGTAGACATAGAGGGGAGTCCCGAACTCCGAGGCGAGGCGGGTGATGGCGCGGACGGCGGCCGGCCCGGACGCGCGGTCCGCGCGCAGGGCCTGGAGGCCCTCGTCGAGAGTCGGATCCCGCATGAGGCCGCGATTCTGCCAGCTTCGGGGCTTCGCGGTACGATCCTGCCATGCACGTCGAGGTCCGGAAGGTCAAGGACGTCGTGATCGTCGACCTCTCGGGGAGGCTGCTCGCGGGAGTCGGCGACGAGATCCTGAGAAACGTCATGAACGAGCTTCTCGCCGAGGGCTGGAGGAAGATCCTGCTCAACCTCTCCGAGGTGACCTCGATCGACAGCGCGGGCGTGGGCGAGCTCGTGGCGAGCCACAAGATCTGCGAGCGCTTCGGCGCGAAGCTGAAGCTCCTGAACCTCCACGAACGCGTGCGCAAGAGCCTGCACCTCTCCCAGCTCCTTCCGGTCTTCGAGGTGTACGACGACGAGCGCGTTGCCCTCCGACACTACGAGGAGAATAAGGCCCTCTGATCCGGGGGCCCGTTCGGAGGGCCGTGTTCCCGTCGTGCGCCCGTATCGTCTCTCTCGGCGTCGCGCTCGTCTCTTCGCGCGCGGCGGCGCAGGGCTCCCTCCCGTGGCCGCGGATCGCCCTCGAGCGCGTCGCGTCGGGATTCTCGAACCCCCTGCACATCACGCACGCGAACGACGGCACGTCCCGCCTCTTCGTCGTCGAGCAGCGCGGGGTCGTTCGGATCCTGAAGGACGGCGCGATTCTTCCGGCACCTTTCCTCGACATTTCGCCGCGCGTGAGCTGCTGCGGCGAGCGCGGCCTCCTGTCGATCGTGTTTCCCCCCGGCCGCGGCCCGAAGAGCGAGTTCTACGCGGACTACACGGACGTCGGCGGCGACACGGCGATCTCGCGCTTCACCGTTTCCGGCGATTCGAACGTCGCGGACCCGACGTCCGAGCAGATCCTTCTCAGGATCGCCCAGCCCTTCGCGAACCACAACGGAGGGCAGCTCGCATTCGGACCCGACGGATTTCTCTACATCGGCATGGGCGACGGCGGCTCGGCGGGGGACCCGAACAACAACGCGCAGAATCTCTCGAGCCTCCTCGGGAAGATCCTGAGGATCGACGTCGCCGGGAGAGCCGCCTATGCGGTCCCGCCGTCGAATCCGTTCGCGGGCGTCGCCGAGGCGCGCGGCGAGATCTGGGCCACCGGCCTGCGCAACCCGTGGCGCTTTTCGTTCGACCGCAAGACGGGCGGGCTCTTCATCGCGGACGTGGGGCAGGGCGCGTGGGAAGAGGTCGACTTCCAGCCGGCGGACAGCACCGGCGGCGAGAACTACGGCTGGCGGCTCACGGAGGGAAGCCACTGCTACGCGCCCTCCACCGGCTGCCCGACGGCGGGAATCACGTTTCCCGTCGCCGAGTTCTCTCACGCGGGCGGAAACTGCTCGATCACGGGTGGCTTCGTGTATCGCGGCCGCGACTTCGAGGGCCTGTCGGGAGTCTATTTCTACGGCGACTACTGCAGCGGTCGGATCTGGGGCCTTCGCCGCACGGACACGGGGTGGGATGACATCGAGCTCGCGAAACCCGGCTTCGCGATCTCCACGTTCGGCGAGGACGAGGCGGGCGAGATCTACGTCGCCGACTACGGCGGCGGCGTCGTCTATCGCCTGACCGACGCGGACGGAAGAAGCGCCGTACGACTCGTGCCCGTGGTCGTCGACGTCGTGGGCAAGAGCGGGGCCCGCTTCGTGTCGGAGCTGACGATGGGGAACCGCGGCACGGCGGACGCATCCGTCGACGTGACGTTCACCGCGGCGACGGCGATGGGCAGCTCGGGGAGCGGCACGGTGACGGAGACGATCCCTTCGGGCCGCCAGCTCGTCTTCCGCGACGTTCTCGAATACCTTCGCGGCAAGGGCGTGCCGATCCCGGCCGGAAGCCAGGGCGGCACCCTTCGCCTCGTTTTCCGGGGGATCTCCTCGGGCGACGCCGTCTTCGCGTCGGTGCGGACGCTCGCCGTTCTGCCCGGCGGTCTGGCGGGTCTCTCGTATCCTGCTCTCGTGCCGGGAGACACCGCGGAGGCCGGAATCGCGCTCTTCGGCCTGCGCGAGGACGCCGCGTTCCGGAGCAACCTCGCGCTCGTGAACGCCGCCGACCCGGCCGGAAAGACGAACGTGATCCTGCAGGTCACGCTCACGAGCGGCGACCCCGGCGACGGGCGCCGCTTTGCCCTCGCGCCCGTCAGCCTTCAGGCCGGGCAGTGGATGCAGCTCAACCAGGTCCTGCAGGGGGCGGGAATGACGAACGGCTGGGCGACCGTCGAGCGCGTCGGCGGGGTCGACCCCTTTTACGCCTACGCCGTCGTGAACGACAACGTGACCGACGACGGCGCGTTCGTCACGCCGGTCGCGGCCGGACGGCGCGTGCCCGCACTGACGATACCGGCCGCAGTCCGCACGTCCTCGTTCACGACCGAGCTCTGCCTGACAAATGCAGGTACCGTTCCGATCCGACTCTCCTTCCGAGCCTTCTCGCTGCAAGACGTGGTTCTTCAGCCGCAGGAGCAGAGGTTCATACCCGACGTCCTCTCTTATCTCGACGCCTCGGCTTCGGCCACGGCGCTCTGGATTTCTTCGAATGGTGGTGCAGCGGCGTTCCACGCGAGCGCGCGGACGTTCTCGTCCGCCGCGGGTGGGGGAACATTCGGCGTGGCTTACGCGGGAATCTCCCGCGACGAGGCTCCTCTTTCGGAGGCCTGGATTTACGGGCTGAAACAAGACGGGCTGAGCCGTTCGAATGTCGCCCTCTCCGTCGTTGATGCGCCTTGGGCGTTTCCGTCGGACAATCCGCCTCCCAGCCCCATGACCGTCGATTTCTTCGACGGCGATTCGGGGTCATTCAAAGGAACGGCGATCGTGCCGCTACAGCTTCGAGGGGACTGGCAGCAGGTGAATTCGGCGCTCTCGTCGTTCGGCATCCGCAACGGCTACGTGCGCGTTCGCGCGCCCGCAGGCAACTACCAACCTTTCCTCGCCTACGGCGTCGTGAACGACGGCGCGGTGCCGGGCCAGGGCACGGGCGATGGAAGCTACGTGGCGATGACCCCGTCACCGTAAGTTCCCTCGAAGGCCCGAAATGTAGAATCGGGTCCGCCGTGATGAGATTTCTCGCCCGCTTTTTCGTCGCGCTCGTTCTGGCTCCGCTGGTGCTGGGCGGAGCGTACGGGCACGTCGACGGTTCCCAGGTGCTCTCCCACGGGACGTTCCTTTTCCCTCCGGACCATCCCGCGCACGCTCCGTTCGTTCCGCAGAAGGAGCACGCCTGCGCGTCGTGCGCCGTTTCGAACCTGACTCCTCCGGCTTTCGCCGCCCTCCTCCCCGTTCCGCCGATGGTGGGAAGAGCCCACGAGACGCTGGGCGCGTGGAGAGCCCCGGCGCCGGCGCTTCCGGAGCTCTGCGGCCGCTCTCCTCCTTCTCCGACCGCGTAGACGTTCTCCATTCGTCCACGGTCGGGAGGCGCTACGCCTCCCCATGTCGCATCACAACGGGAGGCTCCGGAGCATGAGCATTCGGTCCACGGCGTGGAAAATTCCAGCTCTTCTTTCTCTTTCCCTTCTCGCAACGCGTACGGCCGCCGCGCAGACGGCCCAGACGGGGAACGTCTTCAACCCCAACATGTCGGTCATCGGCAATTTCCTCGGCTTCGTCGGGCACGACCCCGTCGACAACCAGCCGAGCCTCCAGCTCAAGGAATCCGAGATCGGCCTGCAGGCGATCGTCGACCCTTACGCTCGCGCGGACTTCTTCATCACGTTCGGGAGCCAGACGGGCGATGTCGGGATCGAGGAGGGGTACATCACGTTCCTCACCGTTCCCGGCGACTTCCTCGTGAAGGTCGGGAAGATGAAGGCCGCGTTCGGGAAGGTGAACACCGAACATCCGCACGTGCGCCAGTACGCCGACACGCCTTTCGTCGTCACGAACCTCCTCGGCAGCGAGGACGGGATCGAGGACTCGGGGATCTCGGTCTCGCGCCTGATCCCGATGCCGTCCGAGATCTTCCTCGAGGCGACGGCTCAGCTCTTCCGCGGGACGTCGGAGAATCTCCTCGAGGCGCGGTCGCGAAACGACGTCGAGCCTCTCTTCCACTTGAAGGCCTACCGCGACCTCTCGGAGTCCACGAACCTCGAGGTCGGGGGCTCGTGGACGCGCGGCAACGGCGTCGAGGGGCCGGGATTTCACACGACGCTCGCGGGCGCCGACCTGACGTTCCGCTGGAAGCCTCTCCAGCAGGGGCTCTACCGGTCGATCCTCGTGCGCGGCGAATGGATGCACTCCGAACGCGAGACGGCCTCGAGGACGACGGTCCGCGCGGACGGCTGGTACGCACTCGGCCAGTACCAGCTCGGCCGGCGCTGGTTCGCCGGCTACCGGCACGACGAGTCGGACCACGCGGACGACGCGACGCTCCGCGACCGCGGCGACTCGGCGATCCTGACGTTCTGGCCGTCCGAGTTCTCCCAGCTCCGCGCGCAGCTCCGCCGCAACCGTTACGATCAAGTTGGCGGTCCCGTGACGGCCACCGAGCTCCTCCTTCAGCTCCAGTTCGTCATCGGCGCCCACGGCGCGCACCCGTTCTGAACATGAGAGGAAATGGGATCATGAAGATGAAAATGAAGAGAGGAAATCTCCCGGTCTTCCCTCTTTCGTTCTCTCTCTTACTGACTGTGTTTCTTCTCTTCGCGCCCTCCGCCGAAGCCAAGAAGCTGAAGGTCGTCACGACGTTGTCCGATTTCGCGTCGCTTGCCCAGACGATCGGCGGCGACCGCGTCGAGGCGGAGTCCATCGCGAAGGGATACCAGGACCCGCACTTCGTCGAACCGAAGCCGTCGTTCATCCTGAAGCTGCACGACGCGGACATGCTCGTCGTCGCGGGCCTCGAGCTCGAGATCGGCTACCTCCCGCCTCTCCTCGACCAGGCCCGGAACGAAAAGATCCGCCCGACCGGCGCCGGCTACCTCGACGCGTCCGTGGGCTGCGACATTCTCGACCGGCCGACGGGCATCGTGACGCGCGCGATGGGCGACGTCCATCCGTACGGGAATCCCCACTTCTGGCTCGACCCGCAGAACGGGCGCGTGATCGCCCGGGCGATCGCCGTGAAACTGACGGCCCTCGACCCTTCGGGCGCCGGGACGTACGCGAGGAACCTCGCGGACTTCGAGGCGAAGCTGAAGGCCGCCGAGGCCCGCTGGACGGCGCGGCTCGCGCCCTTCAAGGGCACCAAGATCGTCACGTACCACAGCTCGTGGCCGAACTTCGCGAAGGCGTTCTCTCTCGACGTCGTGGGGTTCCTCGAGCCGAAGCCCGGCATCCCACCATCGCCGCAGCACAAGCTCGAGATCATCAACGTCATGCGGGAGCAGAAGGTGCCCCTCATTCTCATGGAGGTCTACTTCGACCGGAAGGACCCGGACTTCGTCGCGTCGAAGACGGGCGCGACCGTCGTCGTGATCCCGCCGTCCGTGGGCGGAGAGCCCGCGGCGAAGGACTACCTCTCGCTTTTCGATGTCGACGTCGAGAAGATCGCCTCGGCTCTGGAGAAGAGGAAGTGACCGTCTTCGAGATCCTGCTCCCCGCGTTCGTCGCGAGCCTGATCCTGACGGGAATTCACTCTTACCTCGGCGTCCACGTCGTCGAGCGCGGGGTCATCTTCGTGGACCTCTCGCTCGCGCAGATTGCGGCGCTCGGTGGAACCGTCGGGTATCTCGCCGGCTACGAGATGCACTCGGACGGCGCGTACGTGTTTTCGCTCGGATTCACTCTCTTCGGCGCGGCCATCTTCGCCTTCACGAAAACGCATCGGACGACGCGCATTCCGCAGGAGGCGATCATCGGCATCGTCTACGCCGTCTCGGCCGCTTGCGCGGTCCTCGTCATGTCCAAGGCCACACGGGAGACCGAGCACCTCAAGGAAATGCTCGTCGGCAACATTCTCTCCGTCTCGTGGCCCGAACTGGCCAAGACGGCCGTGCTCTATGCGCTCGTCGGGGTCTTCCATTTCGTCTTCCGCGAACGGTTCCTCCTCATCTCGCGCAACGAGGCGGAGGCCGAGCGGCGAGGCTGGAACGTGCGATTCTGGGACTTCCTCTTCTACGCCTCGTTCGGGTTCGTCGTCACGAGCTCGGTCGCGATCGCGGGCGTCCTCCTCGTCTTCTCGTTCCTCATCGTGCCGTCCGTCGCCGCGATGCTGTTCTCCGAGAGGCTCGGAGTCCGCCTCGCCATCGGCTGGACGATGGGAGTCGTCGTGTCGGCCATCGGCGTCTGGCTGTCATTCACGCTCGACCTCCCGACCGGCGCGGCCATCGTTGCCACGTTCGGGGCGGCTCTCCTGATCCTCGCGGCCATCCGCCGGTTCGTCCCGGGTCCGTGGAGGACCGCGTCGCCCTAGAATCCCGGGCATGCTGAAGAGCCGACGCACGTTCCTCGAAGAGGTCTCGTTCGCCTCGCTCATCGCCGGTTTTCCGTTGCCCGCCCAGGCGGCTCTCGCGCGCTACGCGGAGAAGCCGCCGGACCCCGTGTATCCGAAGGCACTGCGCCCCGGCATGACGGTCGCCCTCGTTGCGCCCGCGTCGCCCGCCTGGAATCCGGAGAGAAACGACGTCGCCGTCGAGGTCGTCGAGTCGATGGGATGGAAGGCGAAGCTCTTCCCGCACGCCCGCGAATCCACGAGGTACCTCGCGGGAAGCGACGAGCACCGCGCCGCGGACGTCAACGCCGCGTTTGCGGATTCGTCCGTCGACGCGATCTTCTGTTTGCGCGGCGGCTACGGTGCGTCTCGCATCCTTCCGCTCCTCGACTACGAGACGATCCGGAAGAACCCGAAGATCCTCTGCGGGTACAGCGACATCACGGCCCTCCTGAACGCGATCAACCGCCTCACGGGTCTCGTGACCTTTCACGGGCCCACCGGTACGGAAATGCAGAGCGACTACACTCTCGCGGCGTTCAAGAAAGTGCTCACGCGGGCGGACGCCGCTGGGCGCGTCGCCGAGCCCCCGCCGTTCAAGGCCACCGAAGGCCACGTCGACGTCGAAAACCGCATCTACAAGCTCGCTCCCGGAAGAGGGAATGGCCGCCTCGTGGGCGGGAACATCAGCGTCTTTTCCACGCTCGTGGGAACGCCCTTCGAGCCGGAGCTCAAGGGCCGCATCCTCTTCCTCGAGGAGGTGGGCGAGGAGCCGTACCGCATCGATCGCTGGCTCACGCAGTTCCTCCTGACGGGAAAGCTCTCGGGCCTCGCGGGCGTGGCGCTCGGTAAGTTCCACGACTGCGGCCCGAGGGACTACAAGCCGGGCGGCGACGGCCTGGGAACGTGGACGTGGCAGGAGGTCTGCAAGGACCGTCTCGGCAGACTCGGAGTTCCCGTTGTCGCGAACCTGGTATTCGGTCATGTCACCGACAAGGCGACGCTTCCGCTCGGCGTCATGGCCGAGCTCGACGGAGACGCGGGCACTCTCACGCTGCTGGAGCCCGCGGTCAGGTGATGCCGGTGGCCGACACCGACTCGCGAGCGGGCCTCAGTTACGCGACACGCGAGATCCTCGACTGGCTCGCGGCCGTCCATGCCCCGCACGATGCCGCGCTCGCCCGCGCGTTCGACGCGCCGGAAGAGCACGGGATGCCGGCCATCCAGCTCGGACCCTCCGAGGGGAAGGCGCTCGAGCTCCTCCTGAAGCTCGCCGGCGCGCGCCGGGTCGTCGAGATCGGGACGCTCGCGGGCTACTCGGCGATTCGCGCCGCGCGCGCGTTGCCCGCGGACGGGCACGTCCACTCGATCGAGTTCGATCCGAGGCACGCGCGCGTCGCGCGCGCGAACGTCACGTCGGCGGGGCTCGCGGGGACGATCACCGTCCACGAAGGCCGGGCTCTCGAGGTGCTGCCGCGACTCGTCCGCTTCGGCCCGTTCGACGCCGTCTTCATCGACGCGGACAAGGCCAACTACGACCGCTACGGAGTCTGGGCGGCCGAGAACACACGCACGGGCGGCCTCCTGTTGGGCGACAACGCGTTCCTCTTCGGGCGGCTTCTCGAGGATTCGCCCGAAGGCGCGGCGATGCGCCGCTTTCACGAGGAAGCGCGCGTCCACTTCGACACGGTCTGCCTGCCGACGCCCGACGGGATGCTGCTGGGCGTCCGGCGCTGACGGGGACGAATGGCCGATGTCAAGGGTCTTCGACCGCTGCGCGGCGCGCGAAGCGCGCCCTTGACATCGACCAGTCGGGAAGAACATCTTCATCTATCGGCGGCTGCAATTTGCAGCCGCCGAATATCAGAACCCTAAGGAAGGAAACGATGAAGAAGGTTGTCGCTTGCTGCTGGCTCGCGCTCTTCGCTTTCGTTCTCGGTGCCGCGTCCGCGCGCGCGCAGGACGCGGCCGTCGTGTCGAAGGACCACTACAAGGTTCTCCTCGACAACGCCTACGTGCGAGTCGTCGAGAACACGCTCAAGCCGGGCGAGAAGGACCCGATGCACACGCACGCGGCGGGCTGGTTCTACGTCACGCAGCCCGGCACGATGAAGGTCGTCCACAGCGGCGGGAAGGTCCAGATGTGGACGGCGAAGGCCGGCGAGAAGGGGTGGTCGGAAGCCGAAGGCCCGCACACCTCGGAAAACGTCGGCACGACCACGATGGGGTTCGTCCTCGTCGAGGTGAAGGCCGCGGCGTCGGCTCCGCCGAGGAGATAGCCGGCGGCCGGATCCGCGTGACGCCCTCAGGCGCCGAGGAGCTTCGACACGACGTCTTTCGCCGTGTACGAGGACGCTCCCGGCGACAGGAACCGTCCGATCTCCGCGAGGTCGTCGCCGGAGGTCAGAAGCGGCTTTTCCTTCAGGTCGACATTGCGGACCTGGGCATGGCCGATGTTCGCGAGGAGAGCGTTGCAGAGGCAGCGCCGCCCCTCGGTGTCGGACGCGGCGCCTCCCTTCGCGGCCCAGGTCGCGGCGGGCTCGGACGGGCAGCGATAGCCGATCGACGCGTCGTCGCGCCGGTAGGCCTCGCGCAGGTAACCGAGGTCGCAGATGCGCATGCGCAGAAGGTAATCCTCTTCCTCCGACAGGCTGCCTTCCATCCGTGCGACCTTGAACGGGAATCCGGTCGGGGATGCGACCGGATGCGTGAAGACGTTCGCGGTGCCGGCAAGGGCCATCTTCAGGATGTGCTCCTTGTAGCGCGCGTCGAGGCCCGACTCCTCGCAGAAGGCGAACGCCGTCCCGACCTGGATCCCCGCGGCGCCGACCGCGAGCGCCTCGTCGAGACCCTCGGCCGTCCCGTGCCCGCCCGCGAGCCAGAACGGGAGTCCCAGCTCGCGGATCTTCGCGAGGTCGACGGCGTCGCGCTCCCCGTAAATCGGCTCCCCGAGCGCGGTGAGCTGCATTCGGCCGCGTGGCGGGGCGTTGTGTCCGCCCGCGGTCGGGCCCTCCACGACGAAGCCGTCCACCCGCCCGTTCGCCTTTCGAACGAGCGTGAGCGCGAGTGTGTAGGACGAGATGATCGGGAGAAAGTGGGGGCGCTTGAGCGGGGGCAGCTCCGCGCCGCCGTCCCACAGCTCGCGCGGGTCGAAGCGAATCAGGTTGTCGTCGCCCTCCTGCGAGCCCGTCACGTTCAGCGGGTAGGTTGCCGCTTCGTGGTTCACGAACAGGTCGAGGGCGAGCGGCACCTTGAGCGGGATTCCGGCGCCCATCAGGACGTAGTCGACACCGGCCAGCATCGCGCCGTACAGGGACGGAAGGACCGGGAGCTGGATCTTCTCGAGGAAGTTGATCCCGACGGGCCCCCCGTGGCCTTCCCGGGCGAGGAACACTTCCGCGAAGCTGGCGGCGACGGATAGCTCGAGGAGCTCGCGCGGACTTTTCTTCGAATGCATCGGGACGGCGCGGTACGGCTGGTCCGGGGCCTTGCCGCCTTCCAGGAAGTAGCGTTCGAGGATCCGGGCGGCGGCGCGGGGGAACGGAAAGCGGGAGAGCGCCCGGCGGACATGGCCTCCGGGGTCGCCGTCCTGCAGGCGCCGGGCGAGGACGACGTCGAGCGCCGTTCCCGCGGCGACGCCGAGCTGGCCCAGGGACGAAACAGCCCGGGCCAGCCTCCACCCCGAGACGCCGACCCCCATTCCGCCCTGGATGATTCGCGGTTGTTGCATCGCTCTGTTTCTATGCGCGTTTTTGCCCCGAGCACGCGCACTCGGGCCCGGTTCCGGCTGCCGGGCAGAACTATTTTCCGCCGAATGCGTCTTCCCGTACAGAGGTTCCCTATGAAGCACTTCCTTCAAGGCGCCCTGACCCTGCTCTTGGCTGCCTCTCCGGCCGTGGCCGACCGCACGGTCTCGAAAACGCTCCCCCTCGCCGCCGACGGCAAGGTCACGATCGACACCTACAAAGGGAGCATCCGCGTCATGCCCTGGGACCGCGCAGAGGTCGCCGTCGAGGCGAGGATCGTCCCGGACGACAGTTGCGGGTCGGAAAGGGACCAGAAGGAATGGGTGGCGGCCACGGAGGTCGTCATCGAGCCGAGCGGCCGAAACGTGCGGATCGAATCCGTGTACGACAAGCTCGAGACGAGCTGGGGCTTTTTCCGGGCCTGCACGAGCCGCCCGTTCGTCCACTACCGGGTCAGCGTGCCGCGTGCGGCGACGCTGAGGATCCACGACTACAAGTCCGACACGGACGTCAAGGACTTCGAGGGACACCTCGCGCTCGAGACCTACAAGGGAAGTGCCGCGCTCGTCGGCCTCTCGGGCGGCCTGGACCTGAAGACCTACAAGGGTGAAGTGCGGGCGGGGTTCAAGCGAGTCTCGGGAGCCGTGCACGCCGAGACTTACAAAGGCGACGTGGCGCTGACGTTTCCGGCCGATTCGGCGTTCGAGCTGAGCGCGGATGCCGGCCGCAGGGGCGAGATCGTCTCCGACTTCGAGGGAACAGGCCCGATTCGCGCGTCCCGCCGCTCGGGATT
Organism: Thermoanaerobaculia bacterium; assembly: GCA_963821225.1. Lineage (GTDB taxonomy): Bacteria > Acidobacteriota > Thermoanaerobaculia > UBA5066 > UBA5066 > Fen-183. Next base: position 71,433 of record CAWGCY010000007.1, on the reverse strand, counting down.
TCGATCCTCGGCGACCGTGAACGGCGGGGGCCCGCGCGTCACGCTGTCCACGGACAAGGGAAAGCTCTCGATCCGCCGGGGCTGAGCGTCCCCGAACCGTAACCTTCCGGCCGGCGCGCCGTCATACTCCCGTGAGTGCTGCCGTTTCGGCCTTGGAGGCGTGCGTGGAAGCTCCCGGCGCGAACCCGGATCAGGAAGCGGATCTCGAGTCGATGGAGCAGGTTCGCCGCGGCGAGACCGCGGGAGCAGCGCGGCTCTTCCAGCGCTACGCGGCGCCTCTTCTGAGGTTCACCGGACGCATCCTCGGCGATCCGGCGGAGGCCGAGGAAATCACGCAGGACGTCTTTCTCAAGCTCATGGTGCGGGCCGACCAATACGACGGCCGCGCCCCGGTGGCCTCGTGGCTCTTCGCGATCGCGACGAATGCCTGCCGCGACCGGCTGCGCCGCTCGGTGCGCCGCCCGAGCGTTGCGCTCGAGGCCGTGGCCGAGGTGAGGGAGCCCGGGCTCCCGGCCGACGAACGCCTCGCCCGCCGGCAGCGGCGAGAGGCCGTTCGGCTGGCCCTTTCGGAGCTTTCTCACGAGCAGCGCGAGGCGCTCGTCCTCGCGCGCTATCACGGGATGCCGTACGCAGAAATCGCGAGGGCGCTCGACATCAGCGAGGGCGCCGTGAAAACGCGGATCTTCCGGGCCATGGAGACGCTCAAGGCCCGCTTCTCCGAAGGAGACTCGTCATGGAATGCCGCCAGGCTCTGAAAGTCCGGGACCTCGTTCTCCTCCGCCTTGCGGATTCGCAGGCTTTGGAAGGGGACATGGCGTTTCTCGATTCCCACCTCGCGTCGTGCGAGACCTGCCGGGCGGAAGCGGCGGGGATCGAGGCCGTGTGGGCCCGGCTCGGTGACGACGACGGCGCGGATCTCGTCCCCTCGGCGGCGTTCCTCGCCCGCGCCTCGGCCGCCCTCGCAGCTGCGGGCCGCGAGAAAGTCGTCCCGTTTCGCCCGCGCCGGACGACGGACGGGCTCTTGAAGGCCGCGGCCCTGCTCTTCGCGGGCGGGCTCGGTTTCCTCGTCGCGAAGAGCGGAATTCGCCCGCTGCCCCTCTCGGGCCCCGCCGCGCTCCCGACGCCGAGCGGACGCAGCGAGAACGTGGCGTTCGTGTCGAACCGCACGCTCGACGCCTCGCGCTCCGTGCTCGACCTCTCGTCCAAGCCGCGCCTCGCGAACGCGACGTACCGCGCCGCGGAAGAGCCCGGGAAGATCGCGGTTTCGTTCGACGTCACGACCCGGTACACGGTCGTCGGGCGTCCGGAGGACAAGGGCGTGGCCGATCTCCTCGTCTCGCTGATGTCGGGCTCCGCGGAGACCGAAGGCGCCCGGGGCCGGGTCCTCGACTTCGTGTCGGCGACGACGCGCGAAGGCGCCGCCGTCTCCCCGGAGATCGTGAATCTGCTCCGGCGCACGCTCGAAGCGGACAAGAACCCGAGCGTGAGAAAGAAGGCCGCCGAGGCGCTCGTGCAAATGCCGCCCAGCCCAGAGATCCGGGACGCGCTCGCGCACGCGCTGAAGACGGACGTGAACCCTGCCGTCCGGATTCTGGCGGTGGAAGGACTCGCGAAGTCCGCCACCGTACTGAAGGATCAGACGACGATCGAAACGCTCCGGCAGAAGGCCGGAGACGACCGCGAGAACGGCTACGTGCGCAGCCAGGCCGCTCTCGCCCTCAAGAGACTCGAGATCTGATGCCCGATACCTTATTTCCACGGGAGCGTCTTGTCAGCATGAGCACGAACCTCTACTCCTCCCCCTCGAAAGAGACGCCCGCGCGCGGCGGGAGCCGCGTCGCCGTCTGGGCGCTCCTCATCGCGGCTCTCGTCCTGCTCACGCTCGCCGCCGGCCTTCGCGCCGACGCGAAGGAGCTGAGCGCCCGCGCCAGCCGGACGCAGAACTTCGTCGCGTCGGGCAACCTGAAGTCTCTCGCCGTCGAGAACGTCAACGGCAGCGTCGAGATTCTCTCGGGCCCGTCGTTCAAGGCCGACGTCGTCGTGACCGTTCACGGGTCCACCGAAGCGATCGCCAAGAAGAGGCTCGAGGACGTCAAGGTGCGCTTCGAAAACGAGAACGGCGAGCTCTCGCTCTACACCGAGGAGCCGGGTGTCGCCGTCCGGCGGAGCGGTCGGGGCTGGAACGTGCACAGCGACCACGACGATTACACGTGGCGGACCGAGGTCAAGTACCGCATCACGATGCCCCCGGGCCTGTCGTTGAGCGTTTCGACCGTGAACGGCGCCGTGAGCGTCCTCGACTTGGCCGCGGCCATGGACCTCTCGACCGTGAACGGCAAGATCGACGTCACCGGCGCGCGCCGGGAGGCGAAGCTCAACACCGTGAACGGGGCGATCCGTGCCGCGTTCGCCGAGCTGCCGAAGGGCGTGAACGTGGACGTCCGCACCGTCAACGGCGCCATCGCGCTCACGCTGCCCGCGAAGGCCGGCTTCCGTTTCGAGGGGCACACGATGAGCGGCGAGATTCTTTCGTCGTTCGCCCTGCCTGTGGCCGCCGACGACGACGAGTCGGTACGCGCGCGCGACGAGACGAAGGCGGCACGGGACAAGATGCGCGCCGAGCGCGAAAAGATCAAAGCGGAGATCAGGGAAAAGGGGAAAAAGACCAAGAAGAGCGACGAGGGCGACGACGGGCTCGTCGACCTGTCCGAGCTGAACGAGGCGCTCGCCGACCTGAACCGCGAGATGGCGGAGATGAGCCGCGAGCTTTCCCGCACGATCACGATCCACCTGAACCGTGCCTACGAAGGCACCGTGGGCGGCGGCGGCGCGACCGTGCGCTGCTCGAACCTGAACGGCAGAATCCTTCTCCTGGCCGAGGGCACGACCGAAGCGCAGGCGAAGAAGCTCACGTCCGGGCGCGGGCCGCTCGTCGTGGGGATCCCGACTCCCCCTCGACCGCCTCGTGCCGTCATCCCGCCCGTTCCCCCGGTGCCGCCCGTAGCGCCCGTACCTCCGATTCCACCGGTTGCGGCGGATCCGTGGGGGCGCTCGATCTCGAAAGGCGACGTGGCGGGAGACCTCGTCCTCGGTTACGCGCCGAGCGACGTGACGGCGGGTCATGTCGGGGGGCACGTCAAGATCTCGACGCAGTCGGGCCAGATTCGCGTGAAGGGCGCCGGCAAGGGCGCGGAGCTCTCGTCGGCGGGCGGCGACATCCGGATCGAGAGCGTGACGGGCGACCTGAAGGCGACGACGTCGGGAGGCGACATCCGGGCGGGTACCGTCAGCGGGGATGCGCGCCTCGAGACGGTCGGAGGCGACGTCGTCGTCCATTCGGCGGGGGGGTCCGTGACGGCCCGGACGGGCGGCGGTGACATCACGCTGAGGAAGGTGCACGGGCCGGTCGTGGCGCGCACGTCGGGCGGCACGATCGTCTGCGAAATTTCGAGCTCGGCCGCGCCGGGCGGCGAGCTCATGACGAGCGGTGGCGACGTGACGGTCACGCTTCCGTCGAACTACCGCGCCGACATCGACGTGCGCGTCTCCGGCACGGAGATGGAAGCGGACGCCATCTCGTCGCAGTTTCCGGAGGTCGTCGTGACCCACCGGCCGGGTTCGATCTCGGGTGAAGGAAAGCTGAATGGAGGCGGCCCGAAGCTGATCATCCGATCGACGTCCGGCTCGGTCACGGTCCGCAAAGGGCCCGCGGCCTGACGGCAGGCCGAGCGCCGCCCGGCCGGCGCTCGCTCCGCTACAATGTCGTCAAATATGGGTTCGGCTACGCCCCCGCCCGCTTCCCGTCCGCCCGCCACGCGCCCTCCGGGCGGCGACGCGACGCCGCAGGCCGCGACCACCTCGCGATTCCAGTTCGCCGATCGCAACGTCTCGATGGGTCCCTCGGGAACCTCGATCCTTCTCGTGATCGTCGCCGTCGCGGTCGGACTCTGGCTGTACCTCAAGCCGCCGGGCGAGATCGGCTCGCAGGCCCTTCAGAGGTACGCGGGGTTCGAGTCGAACATGGAGACCGTCGTCCTGCGCAACTGCTCGCCGCCAGGCTGCGCGGCGATCTATCTGACGCCGACCATCGCCAAGGGTTACCAGGAAGGGTTGAACCAGGCCCTCAAGCTGGCCGGAGAGCTCGAGCAGCAGGGCATCGAGTGCTTCATCGTGTTCGGCGACGAGCCCGTGAAGGACGCCGTCAAGCGCGCGCGCAGCGTCCGCCATCCCGTCGTCCTCGATCCGAACGGAGAGTGGGCGAAGGAGTCGGGCATCGAGAAGGCGCCGTACTGGATCGCGTGGCGAACGGGCGGAAAGATCCGCCTGAGAAGCGAGGAACCGGTTTCGGCCGCGGCAGTCTCCGCCGCGATCCGCTAGAGGCTCCGATGGCCTCTTCCTCCCCCGGACCCGTCCAGGCGAAGGCTGCTACGCGGCGCTGATCACGCACGCGTGGCGCGCGCCGCCCAGCGTGCGATCGGCGCCGCCGCCGGAGAAACGAGGCGCGACGCGACGCCGCCGGAAAAGAACGGGCGGAACAGCCGCGAGAGGAAGAAGCGCCTGCCCGCGATCTCGCGGTGCCGCCTCAGATGGGCGCGCCGGAGCTCGTCGGCGTCGAGAGCTTTCGCGAGAAAACCGACGAGCGGCGCGGCCACGGCCTCGCCGAAGAGCAGTGCGAGCGACATCCCCGTGCCCGTGTACGGGTCGATGACGCCGGCGGCGTCTCCCACGCAAAGGACGTCGCCCGCCATGGCTCCGTGCCGGCCGAGGTACACCGGCTCGGAGATCAGAGGGGGGCCCGGCAAGGGCGTCAGCGCTTCGAGATCGGCGGCGAGGGCCGGGCTTTCACGCGAAAGCCGTTCGAGCAGCGAATCGAAGTCGTGGTGCGCGGACTGCGCGACTCGTGGATTTGCGAGCGCCGCGAGGTTGACGCGGCCGCCCTCGACACGGGAGAGCCCGACGTATCCACCATCGAAGAAATGCAGAACGGCGCGGTTTGCGAGGTGCTCGCTTTTCCCGGCGAGCATCTTTCCGAATCCGAACAGGGAAGATCTTCGTCGAATGAACGGGCGGCCGAGGCGTCCGTCCAGCGGGCTGTAACGTCCCCACGCGCCCACCGCCGCGCGGGCGCCCACCTCCCAGTCGACGCCCTTGATGTGAAAGCCTTCCCGAAGATTTCCTTCGAGTGAAAGCACGGTGGTCGAGAAGCGCATTCGAGCGCCCGCGCGCTCGGCTGCACCGGCCGCGAGGGAATCCAGACAGCTCCGTGAAATCGACATCACAGGCTTTGGAAGCCGGGCCTCCACGGCGGTGCCGTCGCGCCGAACGAGTCGGAAATGCGTGATCGTTTCCGCTCCGTTCTTTCTGAGCTCTTCTCCCAATCCCATCCTGGCGAGCACCGGCAGCGCTTCGTGCGACAGGAAACACCCGCAGACCTTGTCGCGCGGGAAACGGGCTTTCTCGAGGACGACGACGCGCGCCCCGGCGCGCGCGAGGGCGCACGCCGCTGCGGAGCCTGCCAGGCTGCCGCCGACCACCGCGACATCGCAATCGTGTTTCAGGGGCGATTCCAGACGAGCTCCCAGACGAAGCGCGAGGCCATCGTGACGCGCGCGCCCGGCAGGACGGGAGCTGCGATCGCGGCGATCTCGTCGGCCGTGTAGGCCTGCCTCACGGACGTCTTCCCGTCCGCGATGGAGAGCCTGCTCCGGAAGGCGACCGGCCCCACCACGGAGATCGCGGCGAGCGCGAGGCGATGGCGCGTGAGATCGAGCGCGACGACCGCCGACGCCGCGACGCGGCGCGCCTCGGCGAGGAGACGCGCCGATTCGCCGGGTGAAAAATGGTGCAGAAAAAGCGTCGAGAGGACGACGTCCACGCTCCGGTCGCGGAAGGGAAGCCGGAACGTGTCGCCGACGACGGCGGTTCCGCGCGCAGCGAGCCGCGCATGCGACGTCTTCCGGTCGAGGCCGAAGACGCGGACGCGCGCTCCCGCTTCGGTAGCCGCCTCCAGGAGGTCTCGGCCCACGTGCCCCGATCCGCAGCCGAGGTCGAGAACCTCGAGCGCGTCCTCCCGCCCGGCCAGCGCTGCGAAGAACGGCAGGAGGCGGCGCCGGACGAGGGCGCGGCCGCCGAGCCTGTGGTGCACCCACTCGATGTCGGCGAGGCTCGCCTCGGCCTCGCTTGCCGTGACGGCGGCGCCGTCGAGGAGCTCCGGTTCGGGGCGCCGTCGGGGAACCCAGAAGCTCATCGCCTCAGAGGGACCGCCCGTTGCGGAGAATGAGCGCAGAATTCTTCGAGCCGAAGGCGATCCCGTTGCAAAGCGCGAACTCGACCTGGGCGGGGCGCGCCGCGTTCGGGACGTAGTCGAGGTCGCACTCCGGGTCGGGGGTTTCGAGGTTGAGCGTCGGCGGAAGGAAGCCGCACTGCATCCCGAGCAGCGTCGCGGCGAGCCCGGCTGCTCCCGAGGCGCCCTGCGGGTGCCCGATCTGGCTCTTCACGCTGCTGCCGGGGATGCGGGAGGCCGCCCCGCCGAGCGCCTTCTTCGTCGCGCGCGTCTCGATGCGGTCGTTGAGCTGCGTGGAGGTGCCGTGGTATTGCACGTAGCCGATGTCCTCGGGGGAGAGGCCGGCGTCGGCGAGCGCCTCGCGCATCGCCCGTGCCGGCTCCTCGCCGGACTCGTCCAGACGCACGCGGTGGTGGGCGTCGCAGGTCGTGCCGTAGCCGCAGACTTCGGCGATCACCTTCGCGCCGCGCGCGAGAGCCCGCTCGAGCGGCTCGAGGACGAACATCCAGGCTCCCTCGCCGAGGACGAACCCGTCCCGCCCCGCGTCGAAGGGGCGGCTCGCCGTAGACGGGGCGTCCAGGCGGGCCGTGGAGAGGATCTGCATGAGAGCGAACCCCGTCATGATGCCGGGCGTGATGACGGCGTCGGCGCCGCCCGTGAGAACGAGGTCCTCGTCGCCCCACGCGACGAGCCGCGCCGCGTAGGCGAGTGCATCGGCCGACGACGTGCAACCCGTCGTGATCACGTGGGAACGGCCCTTGAGGCCGAAACGCATCGAGATCTCCGAGGAGAGCGTCCCCATCGTGCCGGTCGGGATCGAGTAGACGGAGGCCTTCTTCAGATCTCCGCGGTACCAGTGGCCGTACATTCGCTCGAAGAAATCCACGGCGCCGCCGCCCGTGCCGAAGACGACGGCGATCCGGCGCCGCTCGTCCAGGGACAGCCTTTCCGTGTCGATTCCCGCGGCTTTGAGCGCCTCTCCGGCGGCCGCGAGCGAGAGCGGGACGACGCGCCCGACGTGCCGGAGCTCCTTCGCGCTCAGTTGGGACTCGGGATCGAAGCCCTTCACCTCTGCCGCGATCGGCACCTCGAGAGAACCCGGGTCGAACAGCGTGATGCGCGAGACTCCGGACCGTCCGACGCGAAGCCCCTCGGTGAAAGCGGGAATGCCGTTTCCGATCGGCGTGAGGCAGCCGAGGCCCGTCACCCCGACGCGCCGACCCTTCAAAACGTGCTCTCCGGAGTGCCGCGGTGCACCGGAACGAGGTCCCCCTCGGCAAAGGACGATCCAGGCTTGAGCTCGAGGAAGGAGTTCGCCCGCGCGTGCGCGAGGACGTCGTGACTCCCTTTCGTGGCGATGGGCTCGACGATCTCCTCGCCGTCCCGCAGAGAGAGCGACGCCGGTTGAAACGCGAGGCGCGGCCCTTTGTTCCGGACGGGACCGGCGAGGCGAGCCGGCAGCGGGGGGGGCAGCGGAGGCAGGATCCCGGCCGCGGACCTCAGCGCGGGCCTCACGAAAAAGTCGAAGCCCACGGCGGCGGAAACCGGATTGCCGGGAAGGCCGAAGACGAGGGTCGCCCCTTTCGTCGCGAAGAGCACCGGCTTCGCGGGCCGGATCGCGACCTTGTGAAAGCGGATCGAGGCGCCCGCGGTCTCGAGAGCCCTCGCGACGTAGTCGTAGTCGCCGGCCGAGACTCCGCCCGTCGTCAGGAGGAGGTCGTCGCCGCGTTCCAGGGCTCCGCGCAGCGTCCTGACGAGAGAGTCCTCCGTGTCGCGCGCGACACCGAGGTCCGTGACCTGGGCGCCGTTCCGCCGCAGCGCGGAGACGAGAAGCGGTCCGTTCGTGTTCCGGATCTGTGCGGGTCCGGGCGCCATGCCGGACTCGACGATCTCGTCTCCGGTCACGAGCACTGCGGCCCGGATCGGACGCGCCACCCGCAGCGTCGCGCGCCCGGCCGCGGCGGCGAGGACGAGGTCCGCCGGCGTGAGGCGGCGGCCCGCTGAGAGAAGGAGGGCCCCCTTCTGGAAGACCTCCCCGTGGAGGCGGACGTGCGCGCCGGGGCGCGGTGCCACGTCGAGACGCACGGTCCTCCCGTCGACCTCGGCCGCTTCCTCGACGGGGACGACCGCGTCGCTGCCGGGCGGCATCGGGGCGCCGGTCATCACCTTCCACGCCGCGCCCGCGGGAAGAGGACCCGTCACGCGCCCGGCGCCCGCGGCCCCGGCGTGCGCGAGAAGAGAAGGGGTCTTGCCGACTTCCGCCGCGCGCACGGCCCAGCCGTCCATCGCGGTCATGTCGAACGGGGGAAAGGGCAGGTCGGCCGCGACGTCTTCGGCGAGAACCCGTCCAGCGGCCTCGCCCAGCGAGACCGCGACGGCGGTGAGCGGCGTGACGGCCCCCACCACGTTCGCGAGGGCTTCTTCGAACGCGATCACGCAGGGATCGTAGCAAGGCGCCGAACGCTCTTCCGTGAGTAGAATCGCCAAAATGTCGGAATCCCAGTTTCAATACACGGGCGATCTCTCGGAAGAGCCGCTTCCGGAGATTCTCCGGACGATTCACCATCATCGCGTCCCGGGCGTCGTCACCGCCACGTCGGGCGACGTGGTCAAGAAGATCTATCTCGTGGGCGGGAACGTGATTTTCGCGACGTCGTCGGACCTTCAGGACTCGCTGGGCGCGTACCTGAAGAAGAGCGCGGTCATCTCGTCCGGTGAACTGCGTTCGTCCACCAACCGGATCCAGACGTCGCCCGGCAAGCGCCATGGCGAGCTTCTCGTCGAAATGGGCGTCCTCACGCCGGACCAGCTCCGACAGATCGTCACCGAGCAGGTGAAGGCAATCCTCTATTCGGTCTTCTCGTGGGAGAAAGGGACGGCGACGTTCGAGGCGGGGAGATTCCGAACGGAGGAGCTCATCCAGCTCGATGTTTCCACGCCGCAGGCCATCGCAGACGGTATCCGCCGGCTGCCCGATCCGAGGCGCGTCGTCTCCCGCCTCGGACCTTCCTGGACGGTCTTCGAACGGGGCGAGGTCGGGGCCGGAGACTCCGGCGTCTCCTGGAGCGAAGGCGAGATGAAGCTCCTTTCGCTCGTGGACGGGCGTCGCAGCCTCCGGGACCTCATCACGGCCGGTCCCGGCGACGTTTCGACGAACGCGAGACTCGTCTATGCTTTCTGGGTGCTGCATCTCGTGAAGCGCCGCGACGTTCTGACGAGCGGAATCAGGAAGATCCAGTGGAAAACGGGCTCCGGCAACTTTCCTTCTGCCGGCGGCGACGCTGCGAGCTGACAGACATGCCGCTCTACGAATTTCAGTGCACCAAATGCAGGCGGAAGGTGGAGGTCATCCAGAGCTTCTCGGATCCGCCGCCCGCGAAATGTCTTCATTGCGGCGGCGCGCTGGCAAAGCTCCTCTCGTCTCCGGCGTTCCAGTTCAAGGGCTCGGGCTTCTATTCGACGGATTACGGAAAATCCGGATGGAAGCCGGAGGATTCTTCGAAGGAGAAAGAACGAGATTCTCCGAAGGTGAAAGAGGGGGGCGGCGGCGCCCCGAGCGAGGCGGGAGCCGAAACGAAGGGCGACTCGGCGGGGGATTCTTCGAAAGAGTCGAAGGATTCCAAAGATTCTTCGAAAGAAAAGAGCGACTCCGTTCAGCGCGTTGCGGGAGGGTCCGGGGCGGGCGATGCCTCGACGGAGCCCTCTTCGCCTTCCAAGAGAAACACCAAGAGGAAATAGCCGCGCCGGTCGCCGGGTGCGGCTCGGGGGTCCCCGGAACGCGTACCCGCTAAACTTGCGTATGGGCTTCCGGTTCGCAGGCCCCGTCTGCGCGCTCCTCGTGTCGCTCCCGCTCGTAGCCGCGTCGCCGCGCGGGACGCCGGGCGCGTGGTATCGGTATCCGCTTCCGGGCGCGGAAGTGAAGTCGCTCGCCGCGGACCCGGCCCTGCCGGGTGTTTTCTGGGCGGGGACGGCTCAAGGCGGCATCTACCGCTCCGGCGACGGGGGCGTTTCGTGGACCTCGCCGCGCGGGGGGGCCCCTTTCCCGGGCTACGCCGTGACCTCGCTCGCCGTCGATCCCGCGCACCCGGGAATCGTCTGGGCCGGCCTCACGGGCGTCGTGAGGGGTGGTCTCCTCGTCCGTTCGACGGACCTCGGAAGCTCGTTCGAGGTCGTCAGGCGCTGGGAGGATCGCGCGGGGGCGCGCGTCGTCGCCGTGACGTCAGGGTCCGGCCGGAAGGCGATTGGCGTCGGCGGCGACTGGGGACTCGAGATCTCCGAGGACGACGGGCTGACGTGGCGGGCGTCCGCGCCGCCGCTCGACGCCGGCAGCGGCGTGTCCTTCTTGGCGTTCGACCCGGTCCGGCCGGGTGTTCTCTACTGCGGGTCTTTCCGCCACCCCTTCCGTTCCCTGGACGGCGGCCTCACCTGGGTTCGAATCGCGAACGGGATGGTCGAGGACACCGAGGTCTTTGGGATCGACTTCGCGCCTGACGACCCGAACGACTTCTGGGCGGCGACGTGCGGCTGGGTGTACCGCACGACGGACGCCGGCGCGAACTGGACTCGCTATCGCGAGGGGCTCACGGACCGGCGCACGCACGTCGTCCGCGTGGACCCGCGGGATCCGAATCGCATCCTCGCGGGCACGACGGGCGGCCTGTTCGAGAGCCGCGACCGGGGCAAGAGCTTCCGGCGCATCTCGGCGGACGTGGTCGTCACCGCGCTCGTCTTCGATCCGCGCGATCCGTCACATCTGCTCGTCGGCACCGAGGCCGAAGGGATTCTCAGGTCCGAGGACGGCGGCCTGACGCTTGGCGAGTCGAACCGCGGCCTCTCGGAAGCGCGCGTCTCGGCCGTCGCGGTGCTTCCGTCGGGCCGCGTCGTCGTCGCGCGGGCCGCGGACGGAAAGAGCGGCGGACTGTGGAGCGTGGACGCGGCGACGGGCGACGTGGAACGCCTCGCGGCGTCACCTCCCGCGACGGTGCTGTCTCTGGCGTCCGCGGGAAGCGCACTCCTCGCGGGCGCGCCGGACGGAATCTACCGCGCCGCGCGCGCCGGCGCACCGTTCACGAAAGTACTCGACGCCGGAACGCGCTCCTTCGCGTCCGACGGCGGAGGGCGAATCCTCGCGGCCACGAACGAGGGCGTCTTCGAGTCGCTGAACGCCGGAAGCTCGTGGCGGCGCCTCGGCAGCCTGAAATCTCGGGTCGAGGAGGTCCGACGCGCCCGCCTTCTGGAAAGCGGCCTGAAGACCTGGTCGGCCGACGCGGAAGGCCTCACCCTGTGGTGGGACGGCGCCGAGTGGGCCCGGCGGCCGCTCCCGGGCGGCGGCCGGATTCTGTCGGGCGGCTTCGGGCGCCCGAGGGCACCCGTCCACTTCGTCCCGGAGCCCATCGGTGTCGCGCTCTCGACCGAGCGCTCAGTCCTTTTCTTCCGGCCCGAGGACGACGCCGACGGCAGCATCGCCGTCGCGCTGCCGGAGACGGGCCTCGTCGTTGCGGGCTGGGCCGGCGATCCGCGGAGCGCGTCCGGCCTCTACCTCGCGACGATCGGCCGCGGCCTGTTCCGGTTCGTGCCGAGCGGGCTCTAGGTCCGGCCGATCCGGATCATGATTCCTTTGAAGGCCCGAACGAGAAGGTGAGGTCATGGCCGAGGAGACCAACAGCGGAGCACCGAGCGAGAGGCTCAAGCTGGTACGCGACCCCATCGGTTTCGAGAACGCGCATGACCTGAACATCATCTCGGCCGCGCTCCGCGGGTCCAGGCGATCCGGATAGGCCGTGGACTCCGATCACTTCAAGAAGCTCGAGCGCATGTACGCGACGGCTCCCATCAACGCCTACTTCGCGCCGAGCCTGACCGTCGGCGAAGGGCGCGCCGAGCTCTCGATCCGGGTTCGCCCCGATTTCTTTCACGCGGCGCACGCCGTCCACGGCTCGGTCTACTTCAAGGCCCTCGACGACGCCGCGTTCTTCGCGGTCAATTCCCTCGTGACGGACGTCTTCGTGCTGACCGTCACGTACAACGTCTACCTCACGCGCCCGGTGAAGGCAGGCACCATGACGGCGACCGGACGAGTCGTGAGCCGGTCCAGGAACCTCTTCGTCGCGGAGGCGGAAATCGTCGACGATCGCGGCCGAAGCGTCGGGCGCGGGAGCGGCTCGTTCATGCGAAGCACCATTCCGCTGTCCCCCGCGGTCGGCTACGCGTGATCGGGAGCTGCCTGACGGTCAGCTTCCGCGTCAGCCGGCGGCCGCTTCCGCGAAGCGCTGGCGAATCGACTCGACCTCGGCGGCATGGCTTTCTAGCGCCGCCACGCATGCGGCGTCGAACCTCGTGCCCTTTCGCTCCAAAAGGAAGCCGAAAGCCTCTTCCGGGCTCCAGGTCTTCTTGTAGCGCCGGTCGCTCGTCAGCGCGTCGAAAACGTCCGCGACGGCGACGATTCGCGCCTCGAGCGGAATCTCTCCCGCCTTCAGTCCATCGGGATATCCCGAGCCGTCCAGGGCTTCGTGGTGCGCCCGCACGATGTTGCGCAACATCGAGACCTGGACGGAGTCGCCCAGACCGAAGTCCCGGATCAGCTCCTCCACGACGGCCACTCCGGACGTCACATGGCCCTTCATGATCGCGTACTCAGCCGCTTCGAGGGCTCCTTGTTTGAGCAGGATGTGGTCCGGAATCGCCACCTTACCGACGTCGTGGGCCGGCGCCAGGAACGCGAGATCGTCGATGAACTGGTCGTCGAGGACCTCGGAGGAGGGAAGGGTCCTGGCGATGAGCCGCGCGTAATGCGAGACGCGCTCGAGATGCAGGCCGGTGTCGGCGTCGCGAAAGCGGGTGAGCTCGGCGGCCAGATTCACCGCGGACCGAAGGAGGTGCGAGGGCTCGTCTAGCGAACGGGAACGCGAGTCCGGTTCCATGGGGCCACTCAGGGTACCAAATGGCTACCGCCCCGGGATTTCCACCCACTTCAGCTTCGCGCCCGGGATGGCGCCGTTCGCGTCGGCGACGCCCGCGTTGACCTCGAGGACCGTGTCGGACTTCGCTCCGGGCACGACGCTCTCGCACGGCGCGGGATCGGGGGCGCACGGCGGGACGTTCTTCAGCACGTCCACGACGGTTCCGTCCTTCGTCGCGTAGATCATGTCGAGAGGGAAATGGCAGTTCTTCATCCAGAACGGCCGGATCTCGAGGCCGTCGAAGAGGAAGACCATCCCGGCGGACGGGGGCATCGACTCGCGGAACATCAGACCCTGCGCGCGCTCCTGATCCGTGACGGCCGTTTCGACGGCGATCGCCGCGCCGGACGGCAGGACGACTCGAGGGCCGGCGGCCGGCGTCGGCGGGTGAGATCCCCCCGGCGCCCCGTGGGAGGTCGCCGGCCGGGAGCAGGCGCTCGCGGCGAGAAGGGCCGCGAGAGAGGCGGCCGCGCGGCGACGGCGGATCACGACTCCTCCACCGGCGGCGGAACGGCCGTGCGCTCGTCCGGGGTCTCCTCGCCGTCCCGTCGGATGCCGTACTTCTTCGCGTAGTAGCGGAACGAGCGCTCCGACATACGGAGCAGCTCGGCGGCGCGGATCTGCACGCCCCCCGTTCTCTCGAGCGCCTGCTGCATAAGGCGCTTGCCGAGCCATTCGAGGTAGGCCTCGAGGTCGACTCCGTCGGCGGGAAGGTCGAATCCCTCGAGGGAGGACGCGGGCGGCAAGCCCGCCGGGTGCAGGAACGTGTCCGGCAGAGAGGCCGTGGTGATGACGTCGGTCGGCTCGAGCGCGATCGTGCGCTCGATCAGATTCTCGAGTTCGCGCACGTTGCCGGGCCACGCGTAGGCCTCGAGGAGCCGGAGAGCCTCGGTCGTGATCCGCTTCTCCTCGATGCCCTGCTCCTCGGAGACCTTCTTCAGGAAGTGGCGCACGAGGTGCGGGATGTCGTCGCGGCGATCGCGGAGCGGCGGCAGCGCGACGGGAATGACGTTGATGCGGTAGTAGAGATCCTCGCGGAACGTCCCGTCCGCCACCTTCTTCTGCAGGTCCTTGTTCGTCGCGCAGATGATCCGCACGTCGATCGGCTCCTCGGTGTTCCCGCCGACGCGGCGCACGACCCTCTCCTGCAGGGCGCGCAGGAGCTTCACCTGCATCGTGACCGAGGTTTCGCCGATCTCGTCGAGGAAGAGCGTCCCGCCCTCGGCCTCGTGAAAAAGGCCCTTCTTCTCCTTCACGGCGCCGGTGAAGGCGCCGCGCTCGTGTCCGAAGAGCTCCGATTCGAGGAGGTTTTCGGGCATGGCGCCGCAGTTGATCGAGATGAAGGGCCGGGTTGCGCGGGCCGAGGCCTGGTGGATCGCGCGGGCCACGAGCTCCTTCCCGGTGCCCGACTCGCCCGCGATGAGGACCGTCGACGTCGTCTTGCCGATGCGCGAGATGAGATCGAAGAGAGCACGCATCTTGCGCGAGATGCCCACCACTCCCGCCGCGGAACGCCCCTCGGCTCGCTCCTTGAGCGCGACGTTCTCGTCGACGAGGCGCTTCTTCTCGAGAGCGCGTGCGACGACGTGCTTGAGCTCCTCGACGTCGAAAGGCTTCGCGATGTAGTCGTAGGCGCCGGCCTTGAGCGCTTCGACGGCCGTCTTCGTGGACGAGTACGCCGTGATCATGACGACGGGCAGGTCGGGGTTCGACTCGCGTGTCTTCTTGAGGATGTCGAGGCCGCTGCCATCCGGCATCTTGAGGTCCGTCATGACGAGATCGGGCGGCGAGGCGGCGAGCGCGGCCAGGCCTTCGACGCAGCCGGCCGCCGCCGTGACACGGTAGCCCGACTTTTGGAAGAGGATCGTGAGCATCTCCCGGATGCCGGCCTCGTCATCGATGACGAGAAGGTGGGGGCCGTTTTCGGCCGTCATGAGACCTCCGTCGTGGCGCGCTCAGGCGCCGCCGGAGCGCTGGCTCCTTGCGCGGGGCCGGCGAGGGGAAGAGAGATGGAGACGGTCGTGCCGCGTCCCTGCGTCGTGTCGACGCGAATCGCCCCGCCGTGCTCCTCGACGATCCGGTGGACGATCGCGAGACCGAGTCCGGTGCCGCCCGGGAAGCTGTGAGCAAAGGGCGTGAAGAGGCGGTCCCGCTCGTCGGCCGTCATCCCGTGGCCTTCGTCCGCGAACGAAACGCTCCAGTGATTGCCCCGAAGGTGGGCCGAGACCGCGAGCGTGCCACCGCCGGGCATCGCGGCAAGCGCGTTGCGCGCGACGTTCCAGAAGATCTGCCGGAGCTGGCCGGGGTCTGCGTGGACCACGACCGAAGGCGGGTCGAAGTCCTGTACGACGCGGTGGCGCGACGAGATCTCGTCTCCGTGCGCCAGAAGCGTCAAAACGTCGTCGAGAGCCGCGGGCGCGTCGACCGGCTCCACGGCGCGCTCCTTCGGGCGCACGTACCTCAGGAAGTCCTCGAGGATCGTGGAGAGGCGATGCGACTCGGCGACGACGATCTCCATGAGCTTCTGTTCAGGCGAACCCGGCGAAGACGAATTCTTCAGGACCTGAACCGACCCGGAGATCGAGGCGAGAGGGTTGCGGATCTCGTGGGCGATTCCGGCCGCGACCTCGCCGACGGCCGCGAGCTTGTCCTTGAGGCGCACCTCGCCCTCGAGCCGTTTGAGCTCGGTGAGATTTTGGAAGATGAGGATGCGGCCGATCGTGTAGCCCGAGCCGTCCCGAAGCGCCGTCGCCGAGATTCCGAAGTAGTCATCCGCATCCTGCAGCCGCCGGGTGTTCTCGAAGCGGAGGATCTCGGAGCCCGACGCCGCGATCCTCTTCCAGTCGGCCTCGCCCACGAGTCCGAGGCCGAGGAGCGGCCGGCCCACGAGATCGACGGACAGCGTGCCGAGGAGCTCCTGCGCGGCCCGGTTCGCGTAGGTGACACAGCCGTCGAGATCCGTCGTGAGAACGCCCGAGGACATCGACGTCAGAACCGAGCTGTGAAGCGATTGCAGCCGGGCGATCTCGGCCTTGCGGCGTTCCACGTCGGCCCGGGCCTCGCGCAGCTTGTCCGACGCCACGGAAACAAGCAGCGCGGTGGCGACGAACGCGGCGATGTTCAGCGCGACGTTTCCGACGAGCGTCGGCAGGCTCCAGAGATGCCGCGTCCGCTCCGCCGTCTCCAGGGGAGTCACGACGTCGAAGAACATGAGGTCGACGAGGACGGCGTAGAAGACCGCCGCGAGGCCCGCCGTTGCGAGTCCGCCTCGCCGGCCGAGGAGGATCGATCCCGCCGTGACCGTGCTTAGATAGAGGAACGTGAAGCTCGAGTCCGGGCCTCCCGACACGTAGACGAGGCCGGTGATGACGACGAGGTCGCCGAGGAGCTGCACGCCGGCGTTCGTCTCGGCGGGGATTCGGTCGAGCGAGAGGATCGCCACGATGGAGATGGAGTACGCGAACGCGGCCAGGTAGTAGATGAAGTTGAGCGGCAGGGACGTCGAGAACGTGAACTGGATGAGAAACGCCGAGAGGAGCAGCGTCGAGACGATGATCACGCGCAGGACGACGAAGGCCCGCAGCATCGAGTGCAGCGGCTCGAAAGCCCGCATCCGCCCGGAACTCACAGGGACGAGTCTACTAGTTGATCTTCGAGATGAGGTCGAACATCGGCATGTACATCGCGACGACGATCGTCCCGATCACGACGCCGAGGATCGCGATCATCACGGGCTCCATGAGCTTCATGAGGCCCGTAACCGCGTTGTCGACCTCTTCCTCGTAAAACTCCGCGATCTTGTTCAGCATTGCGTCCAGGGCGCCCGTCTGCTCGCCGACTCCGATCATCTGCACGACCATCGACGGGAACACCTTCGTCTCGCCGAGCGGCTCCGCAATGGTGCGCCCGGCCTCGACCGACTTCCTCACACCCATGATCGCGTCCTCGACGATCGCGTTTCCCGCCGTCTTCGCGGTGATCTCGAGGCCGTCGAGGATCGGCACGCCCGAAGAGGTGAGGGTCGCGAGCGTGCGGCAGAATCGCGCGACGGCGATCTTTTTCATGATGTCGCCGAGGACCGGCATCTTCAGGACGATGCCGTCGATGACGCGCCTGCCGCGATACGTCGCGTAATAGCGCTTCAGAAAGTAGCCGAGCGCGAATATCGCCGCGACGATGAAGATGATGTAGCTCGCGACGAAGTTCGAGGCCTTGATGACGAGACGCGTCGGGAGCGGCAGCTCGGCGCCGAGGGCCGCGAACAGCGAGGCGAACGTCGGAATGACCTTCCACAGGATGATGAAGACGACGATGGCCGCGACCGAGAGGACGGCAATGGGGTAGATGAGGGCCGTCTTGACCTGGCTCTTCAGCTTGACGGCCTTCTCGATGTAGGTCGAGAGGCGGCGCAGGATCGTATCGAGGATACCGCCCGCCTCGCCGGCGGCGACCATGTTGACGAAGAGGTCGTCGAACGCCTTGGGGTGCTTGCGCATCGCCTCGGCGAGAGAGGAGCCGGCCTCGACGTCCTGCCGCACGGCCAGGATGATCTTCTGGAAGAGACGGCTGTCCTGCTGGCCACCCAGGATCTCGAGGCACTGAACCAGCGGCAGGCCCGCGTCGATCATGACCGAGAACTGGCGCGTGAAGATCGCGAGGCGTCGGGCGTTGACGCGGCCGCCGCCGAGCTTCGGTACGGCCAGCTCCTTCCCCTTCTCCTTGACCGTCGTGACGTCGATCTGCCGGCGCCTGAGGTCGGCGATCGCGAGATCCTTCGAATCGGCGACGAGGACACCGCCCGTCGTGCCTCCCTGCCGCGTGCGACCTTTCCAGACGAACTGCGCCATGGGTCCTCCGCTGGCTCCTTGTCTTTTCCTCTACCCGCGCCGTGTCACGTTCGTCGGGGCGCCCTGGACGGCGGTGCCGCCGGCCGCCGTCGTCGTGACGACGCCGGCCCCCCGGGCGATCATCTCGGTGAGCTCGTCGGGGAGCGAGGAGACCGACATGGCGAGCTCCTGCGAGATGACGCGGCGGTGGACGAGCGTCGCGAGCGACTGGTTGAAGGTCTGCATGCCGTACTTGTTCTGGCCGGTCTGCATCATCGAGTAGACCTGGTGGAGCTTGTCCTCGCGGATCAGGTTCCGGATCGCCGGGGTGGGAATGAGGATCTCCATCGCCATGCAGCGTCCCTTCCCCGAGGCGCGAGGCAGCAGGCTCTGACACATGATGCCCTCGAGCACGAACGAAAGCTGGGCGCGCACCTGAGGCTGCTGGTTCGCGGGGAAAGCGTCGATGATGCGGTTCATCGTCTGTACGGCGCTGTTCGTGTGGAGCGTCGCGAGCGTGAGGTGGCCCGTCTCGGCCACGCGGAGAGCCATCTCCATCGTCTCGAGGTCGCGCATCTCGCCCACGAGGACGATGTCCGGGTCTTCGCGGAGGACCGACCTCAACGCATTCGGGAAGGAATGCGTATCGGCGTGCAGCTCGCGCTGGTTCACGATGCAGCGCTTGTGCGTGTGCAGGAACTCGATCGGATCCTCGATCGTGACGATGTGTTTCGGGTGCTCGCGGTTGATCTTGTCCAGCATCGTCGCGAGCGTGGTGGATTTGCCCGAGCCCGTCGGGCCCGTGACGAGAACGAGGCCGCGAGGCTTGTTGCAGAGGCCCTCGACGACGTTCGGAATGCCGAGCTCGCGAAAACCGAGAATCTCGTACGGGATCTGCCGGAAAACCGCCGACACGGCGCCCCTCTGCATGAAGCAGTTGCCGCGGAAACGCGCGAGGCCCTTGACGCCGAAAGACAAGTCCAGCTCGAGCTGTTCCTCGAAACGGTGCTTCTGCACGTCGGTCAGGATGGAGTACGCGAGCTGCTTCGTCTCGGGAACAGCGAGCGGCGGGTAGTCGAGCGGGATGAGATCCCCATCCACCCGGATCATCGGGGGCGAATTCGTCGTCAGGTGAAGGTCGGATCCCCCACGCTCGACGAGCGTCTTGAGAAGCTGATGGAGCGTAACCCCCATTTCGCTGTCCCTCCTGAGTACTCAGGAATCATACGCGGAGGGCGCCCGGGAGGCCAGAGCTCAGTCCAGGAGGCCCGGGCCGGGATCATGGCTCGGGTCCGAAGGGCCCTCCCGCTCTCTAGAGAACCGTCTCCCTCACGACTTCCTCGATCGAGGTCATGCCGTCCTTGATCTTCTGGAGGCCCGAGCGGCGGAGCGAGACCATGCCCTCCTCGAGCCCCTTTCTCTTGATCTCGATGGAGGACGCGCCGGAGAGAACGAGCTCGCGGATCTCCTCGGAGATTTCGAGCACCTCGACGAGGGCGACGCGACCCTTGTATCCGGTGTTGTTGCACTTCTCGCAGCCCTTGCCCTTCATGACCTGGACGCTCTTGGCGTCTTCCGCCGTGAAGCCGAGCGAGACGAGGACCTGCGGGGCGACCTCCGTGGGCGCCTTGCAGCTCGCGCACACGCGTCGGATCAGGCGCTGCGCCGCGATGAGGACGACCGACGTCGCGACGAGGTAGGGCTCGATACCCATGTTCATGAGACGGTTGATCGTGGAGGGCGCGTCGTTCGTGTGGAGAGTCGAGAGCACGAGGTGGCCGGTGAGCGCGGCCTTGACCGCGATCTCGGCCGTCTCGAAGTCGCGGATCTCGCCGACGAGGATGATGTTCGGGTCCTGCCTCAGGAACGACCGCAGCGCGGCGGCGAAGTTCAGGCCGATCTGGTCCTTCATCTGGACCTGATTGATGCCCGGCAGGTTGAACTCAACCGGATCCTCGGCCGTGATGATGTTCGTCTCGGGCGTGTTGATGCGCGAGAGAGCCGAGTAGAGGGTGTTCGTCTTGCCCGAGCCCGTGGGCCCCGTCACGAGGACCATGCCCCAGGGCCGCAGAATGGCCTTCTCGAACTTCAGGAGGCTGTCCTTCTCGAACCCCAGCCTCGTCATGTCGAGCATGAGGTTGTCCTTGTCGAGGAGGCGGCACACGATCTTCTCGCCGAAGAGCGTCGGAAGGACCGAGACGCGGTAGTCGAGCTCCTTGACCTTGTTCGCGAGCTTCATCCTGATCTTGATGCGCCCGTCCTGAGGGAGGCGCTTCTCGGCGATGTCGAGCTTCGCGAGGATCTTGATGCGGGAGGCGATCGCCTCCTTGAGCTTCGGAGGCGGGTTCATGACCTCGTAGAGGATGCCGTCGATGCGGTAACGCACGCGGTACTCGCGTTCGTAGGGCTCGATGTGGATGTCCGAGGCGCCCCTCTTGATGGCGTCCGTCAGGATGATGTTCACGAGCCGGATGACGGGCGCTTCCTCGCCCTCGTCGACGAGCTTCTCGAGGTCGATCGTCTGCTGCTCGGACTCCTCGACGACCTCGAGCGAGGTATCGGCCGTGTCCGTGACCGACATCTCCTCCATGACCTTCTTCAGCTCGAGGGCATGGGTCGCCCCGTAGTGCTTGTCGATCGCGATCTGGAGCGCCGCCTCGGACGCCACGACGGGCTCGACGTTGTACCCCGTCATGAACTTGATGTCGTCCATGGCGAAGACGTTCGTGGGGTCGGCCATCGCGATCGTAATCGTCGCGCCTGTCTTGTTGACCGGGAGAATGTTGTACTTGCGCGCCACGTCGGCGGCGACGAGCTTGAGGACGGCCGGGTCGATCTCGAAGTGCGAGAGGTTGATCGACGGGACGCCGAACTGCGCCGAGAGGGTCTCCGTGATGTCGTCTTCCGTGATGTAGCCGAGCTTGACGAGGGCTTCGCCGAGCTTCATCCCCGAGGACTGCACTTCCTTGAGCGCTTCCTGGAGCTGCTCGTTCGAGATGAGCTTCGACTTGACGAGAAGATCCCCGAGCTTCACGGCCATGGAGCGATTCTAGCGTCTCAGGGCGTGGCCGGCCGATCGCTCTTCTGGACCCCCTCCGATGAGAGAGACGGCTTCGCGCCGACCACGATCTTCCGGAGGCGGGCGGTGACCGAGCCGATCGGCATCACCGTCTTCGCCATAACGGGAAGGCGCCGTTCGTCGTCCGAGAACCAGAGGAAGAGCTTCCCGCGGTTGCGATCCTCGGCGGTCTCGTTCTCCCGAAGCTGCGGCTGCACCTTGAACGCGCCGAACGTGCCGGCCTCGGTCTCGACTTTTTCTCTCTCGAGGACCGAGGCCTTGAGCTTGTAGATCTTGCCGCGCGAGAACATGTCGACGCGGACGGCCTGACCCACGGCGAGAGGCTGGGTCCTCAGGAAATAGAAGGACGAAATGATGTCCTGCACGCGCTCGGGCAGGGGGGTTCGGGCCTCCCGCCAGGTCCCGATCCGGCGCGTCAGGTCGAACTCCTCGACCTCGTCGGATTCATAGCGCCCCTCGCGCGCGTGCTTCTCGAAGCGAAGAGGCTGGAAGTCGCGGGCGTCCACCCAGGTTTCGTAGAGGTCGCGCACGGGGTAGAACTTCGAGACGTAGTCGTTCGAGGACGCGATGAGGGCGATCCGGTGCACCGGCACGCCGTCCGACGAGGTCTCGCGCGAGGTCCTGAGCGTCATCACGCCGCCTTCGATCTTCAGCCACGCGATCGTGTAGACGAGCGTCTCGCCGTCGCCGAAGGGTACGGGGTAGAGCCGGTCCCGCGAGAGCGACTCGCGCGCCGCTGAGATCGGGGGGCCCTTCTCGAGGGTGCCGGCGGCGCGCCCTCCAGCCAAAGCGAGCGCGGAGGCGGCCGCGAGAATGCCGGCGACGACGCGCACGCGCCGCCGCGTCCTACGCGAGAAGACGACGGACGGCTTCATGAAGGGCATCGGCGGGCCATCGCGGCCCGGAACGATTGTAGTCCGCCGGGAATTCCCGGAGCGCGACCGTGCGCGGCCCGATCGGGCCGAAGCGCTCGACGGATGTCGGGCCGAAAAGGACCAGCGTCGGCGTGCCCGCGGCGGCCGAGAGGTGCGTGGGTCCCGTGTCGGCGCCCACGAAGAGCGCGGCGCGCGACGCGAGGCGGGCGGTGGAGGCTGGGGTGGTCGCGGGGGCGAGGAGAAGAGGAAGAGGAGAAGAAGACCCCGAGGGGGAAAGAGAAGAAGACGAGGAAGAGGGGAGAGAAGAGGAAGATTTCTTAGAAAGGGTAAGAAGTCTTTCTGCCCGGCTCTCTTCGCCGGGTCCCCAGCGGAGCACGGGCTGGATGCCCTGCGCCCCCAGCCATTCGGAGAAAGCGACGACGTCGCCCGCGCCCCACTCTTTATCACCCTTCGAAGAAAAAGGCTGTAACACCGCGAATGGACGTGACCCTTGCTGCTCGAGCCATGCATCGACCGCGGGTTCCTTTTTCTCGACGAGATGCCTTACATCGGGTACGCGATGGAAGCCGCTCTTGCCCGTCACGTGCTCGGCGAGCGCGAGCATCTGGTCGGCGACGTGCGGGCGCAAGGCGGAGTCGACGTCGACATGCTCGTTCGTGAACAGGCAGTTGACCCGCTCCGTCGCGGTTCGCCAGCCGAATCCCACCTTGCGGCCCGCGGAGCGCGCCGCGAGCGTCACGAGCGCCGACTTGAACAGCCCCTGTGCATCCACGACGAGATCGAAGACAGAGCCAGCCCCGCGCGCGCTGCCCCTTTCCCCTCTTACCCTTCTAAGAAATCCCCGGATTTCTTCTCTCGTCTTCTTCTCGAATCCTCGGCGCCTCCAGCCGCGCGTATCGACCGGCACGACATCGTCGACGAACGCCGCACCCGAGACGAGCGACGCGAGCGGCGGCTCGATCGCCCACGTGAGATGAGCGCCGGGGAGAGCGGTGCGGAGCGCCTTCGCCGCGGAAAGCGCGAAGACGACGTCGCCGAAGGACGAGAGGCGCACGAAGAGGATCCGCATCCGTCTCACACAACCTTAGCAGCCGTTGGGCTATCCTTGGGCCGTGCTCGAGTCTCCGGTGCTGGTCCTGAACCGCGGCTTCGCGGCCCTGACGCTGACGGACGTCAAGCGGACGTTCACGCTTTTCTACAAAGGGCACGTGCGCGCGGTCCTGCCCGACTACACGACGTATGCCTGGAACGAGTGGCAGGACATTCCGGTCCAGCCCGAGGACGACGTCGTGACGACTCCGAATCTCGTGATCCGTGTGCCGCGCGTCATCCAGCTTCTCTCCTGCGAGCGCTCGCCCCGAAACGAAGTGAAGTTCTCGCGGCACAACATCTACATGCGCGACGGGAACCGTTGCCAGTACTGCGGCAAGCGCTATTCGACGTCGGACCTCTCGCTCGATCACGTGATCCCGCTCTCCCGCGGGGGGCCGTCGAGCTGGGAAAACATCGTCTGTGCCTGCCTCCCCTGCAACGTGAAGAAGGGCAACCGCGTGCCCGAGGAGGCCGGCATGAGGCTGCGGCGCGTCCCGGGAAAGCCGAGAGGTACGCCGCTCGGTCTCCTGTCACCCCACCGGATTCACCCGACCTGGAAGAACTTCCTCGACATGGCGTACTGGAACGTCGAGCTGAAGTAGAGGGTCGGAAATCCCACGGTTCCCGTATCGGCAATGCACGGAAAGGTGCAGGCGCGTTCCTGCGGGCGCCCGCGGCTCGGAGTCGAATTGCCGGCTAAATCATTCCAAGAAAAGCAACTTATGGCCTTGGAGTTGCGCTGATCGAGCGCGTGGCAGCGGGGTTGCGCTGACCATCCTGCCGGTAGGCCCCGAACCGGCCACAGAAACAGGGGATTGGAGAAAAATATGAAGAAGGCCCTTTCCGCTCTTGTTGCTGTTGCCCTCCTGTCGCTGGGCGTTGCCTTCGCGGACGAAGCGAAGACCCAGACGAAGACCGAGGCCAAGACCACGACGAACCCCGTCACGGGCGCCACGACCGAAAAGGCCGCGACGACGACCGAGACCACGTCTCCGCACGCCAAGAAGACGACCAAGAAGACCCACAAGAAGGTCACGAAGAAGAGCGGCGCCGTGAAGAGCGAGACGACGAAGACCGAGGCGACGACCGCCTCGACCCCCGCTCCCGCCGCCACGAAGTAAGTTCCAAAAACAGCTTCGAGCTTCAACGCCCGGGCTTCGTGCCCGGGCGTTTTTTTCTTAGTCAACTCTCCATCGGTTGTGGAGCCACAGCCGCTCTCCGGGGGGCAGGCTCCGCGTGCCCCCGGACCCCCTAAGTTACGGCCTTAGTCGACTCTCCATCGGTTGTGAAGCCACAGCCACTGTTCAGGGTGGCGGCGAATCATTCGTTCCAGAATCCCGTTGAGGCGGGCGGTGAGCTTCTCGACGCTGCGTTCTTCTTCGGAGAGCGTGCGGACGTCCAGCGCCGGCTCGTACGTCAGGTGCCAGCGCGCCGGGGCGATGCGAATCGCCGACGTCGGGACGACGAGTGCTTCCGTGCGATCCAAAAGCTTCGCGAGCGCCGACGACGTCGCGGCCGGCTGACCGAAGAACGGAGCCGTCACGGCATCGGGCGGGTGCGCGTGCTGATCATTGAGGATTCCGATCGCGCCGCCCTTCCTCAGTGCACGCAGCATTTCCCGCGCGGCATCGCGCTTTCTGATCACGGAGTTCCCCGCGGAGGTGCGCAGGCGCGTGAGCGGAGCATCGAGCAGCGGGTTGTCGAGCGGTCGCGCGATGACGCCCAGCGGAATACCTAGCGCGCCAGTCCCGAGAGCGGCCCACTCCCAGTTTCCGAGATGCGCGGTGAGAAAGAAGACCCCGCGTCCGCTCGCGAAAGCGTCCCGCGCGTTCCCGGCTCCTTCCGTCTCGATCCTCGAGAGAGCGTCCTGGGGCCCGTGGCCCACCGCGTGGAGGAGCTCCGCCGCGACGCCGCCGAAGTGTTCGAAGACGCGGACGGCGAGGTCGTCGATCCCGGCGGACGTCAGATCGGGAAACGCGCGCGCGAGATTCTCGCGCGCCAGGTTCCGGCGCCTCTCGTCCAGCCTCATGTAGAGGCGGCCAAGGGCGCGGCCGAGAGCCTCCGCCGCCTCGGGCGTCATCTTCGCGAACGCTGCGCCCGCGGCGCCGGCGGCGAGCGCCTCGAGTCGGTTCCGGAACGCGGTGCGCTTCTTCGGCATCGGACTTCAGGAGGGCGGGCGCGCGAGACGCGCGAGCGCGTCCGCGACGAAGCCGGGCTCCGTGACCGCCATCTCGACGGCGACGCGATAAAGGGGAAGCCCCAGGCGTCCCTCCAGCTTGACCGCGTCCTTTTCGGTCGTGATGACGGCGGTCGCTCCGGACTCGCTGGCCGCCTGCTCGATCCGGCCGAGGGCGAAGGGCCCGTACGGGTCGTGGTCGCGAAACGTCGCGACGCCGGCGGGCGTGATTCCGAGCGAGGTCAGCGTTTCGAGGAAGGCACTCGGGTGCGCGAGGGCGGCGACGGCGACGAGCGTCTCGCCCGGCAGGTCCTCGGCGCGGACCTCTTCTCCGGAGTCGTCGTGAATCCCGAGGACGCGGGTCACGGCGTGATAAACGGGCGCGCCGGGAGCACATCGCGCCGCGAGGCCGCGCGCGGAGGCGGGATCCGCCTGCTCGCACTTCGTCACGACGACGAGGTCGGCTCTCTCCAGCGAAGACAGCGGCTCGCGCAGGCCGCCCTGGGGCAGCAGGGCCCCGCCCGCGTCGGGAGCCGTCGCATCGAGGAGCACGACGTCGAGGTCGCGCGCGAGGGCGACGTGCGAGAAGCCGTCGTCGAGGAGGTGAAGGCCCACGTCGGGCACGAGCGCTTCCACGCGCCGCGCGGCGGCGAGGCGGTCGCGGTCGGCCACGATCGGGACACGGGGAAGCGCGCGGGCGAGGACGGAGGCTTCGTCCCCGGAATCGCGGACGGAGGCGACGGCGCCCGCGCCGTCCGACACGACGACCGCACCGCGCGTCGTCCGGCCATAACCGCGCGTGAGAACAGAGGGCCGGATGTCGCGGCCGAGGAGTTCGCCCGCGAGCCACCGCACGAAAGGCGTCTTGCCGGTGCCGCCGGCCGCGAGATTACCGACGGAGAGCACGGGGCGTCCCGCCCGGCGGACCCGGAGGAGACCGAGACGATACGCGGCGAGGCGAGCCGAGACGGCGGTTCCGTAAAGAGCCGCGAGCGGCGCGAGAAACGTCACGCGCCCGGCGCTCCGGAGAAGGCCAGCTTCAGCGCGGCTTCGGCGGCAGTCCGCGCGGCACCGGCGTGGCCCGCGAAGAGCTTGCGCATGATGCTCGCCGCTCGGGCGTGCGATGCCGTGTCCGTGAGGAGCGGCCTGAGCGCGTCGGCTGCCGAACGCGCATCGGCCGCCGCGAAGACGGCGCCTTCGGCAGCCTCGAGCGCGGACCGGATGTTCTCGGTCGACGGTCCGTGGACGACCGGAGCTCCTGCGCGGAGCGGCTCGAGAACGTTGTGCCCACCCTTCGGCGCGAACGACCCGCCGAGCAGAGCCGCCTTGCCGAGGGCGTACGTCCCCGCGAGCTCGCCGACCGAGTCGAGAACGAAGACGTCGGCATGCTCTCTCTCCGGCGGTTCGGGGCGCGAGCGCCGGGCGACACCCAGCCCGTCCGCCCGGGCCCGTCGCTCCGCGGCGTCGAAGCCCTCCGGCTGTCGGGGCGCCAGAACGAGAAACACTCCGGGCACGCTCTTCTCGAGCCGGCGGCGCACGTCGAGAACGAGCGGGATCTCGCTCTCGGCGATCGAGCCCGCCACGAGGATCGGGCGCCCGTCCGCGAGGCGCCGCAGGCGCTCGGCGAACGGCGGCTCGGGCGCGAGAGCGCGGTCGAACTTGAGGTCGCCGCCGACCGCGATGCGCGAAGACGGGACACCGATCTCCTCGAAGCGGGAAGCGTCTTCTCTCGTGCGCGCCAGGACGCGCGTGAGCGCGTCCCAGGACCTGCCGTAGAGACGTGCGATTCGACGATACCGTCGCGCGGACCGCTCCGACAGGCGTGCGTTCACGACGAGGACCGGAATGGCGCGGCGCCGCGCCTCGCCGAGCACCGCGGGCCAGAGCTCCGTTTCGACGAGGACGAGGAGGCGCGGGAGGGTGGCGTCGAAGAACCGCCGCACCGAGGACGGCACGTCGAGCGGGAACGGCCGCCAGGCGCCGGGCAGCCGGCGCGAGAGGAGGCCCACACCCGCGGGCGTCGTGGACGTGAGCAGGAGCGGAAGGCTCGGATCGAGCGAAGCGATCAGTTCCGCCAGCGTGAGGGCGACCTCGACCTCTCCCACGGAGACCCCCTGAATCCAGACTCCACCCGGATTCCGGGGCACTCGAACGGAGGGGAAAAGCCTCGAGACGACGAGTGGGAAAAGGGGGGCCTCGGAGGGCAGGGCCGACAT
This sequence comes from Thermoanaerobaculia bacterium, assembly GCA_963821225.1. Taxonomy (GTDB): domain Bacteria; phylum Acidobacteriota; class Thermoanaerobaculia; order UBA5066; family UBA5066; genus Fen-183. The sequence goes on along the minus strand of CAWGCY010000007.1, from coordinate 43,927 downwards.
CAAATCGAGTCCTGACAAGAATTTATCGCCCCGCTCCACTCGCGTCGAGCATTATACTTCGGAAGGTTGAGGGGGTCCTTTCTCCTGATAGACGATGACGAGCCCACGAACGTAAAAGACCCCGAAGCGATGCATCTCGTCTCGTCTTCCGCCCGTCCGGATTCCCCTGAGCCGCTTGTCGAGGAGCGCGCGCTCGCGCGCCGCGCCGCGCGAGGTGATGCTGAGGCTTTTGCCGAGCTCGTCGCCCGCCGGACCCCCGGCGTCCTGTCGTTTCTCAGGCGGCTTCTGGGAGATGCCGAGGACGCGCGCGACGTCGCGCAGCTCACGTTCGTGCGGGTCTGGGAGAACCTCGAGCGGTACGACCCGGCCTATGCGTTCTCGACGTGGCTCTTTCGCATCGCCGGCAATCTCGCGATCGACGCGCTGCGAGCGCGCGGGACGCGGCAGCGCACGGAGGCCGAGAGTTTTCGCCTCGTGAAGGGGGCGCGCACGAGCGCGGAACCTGACGGCCCCGCGCTCCTCGCCGAGGGCGAGGTCCGGCGCGTGTTCGAGAGCTGTGCGGCCGTCCTGTCCGCCAAGCAGCGCCTCGTGTTCGTCCTGAAGGAGTTCGAGGACATGGACAGTCGCGAGATCGCCGAGATCCTCGAGTGCCGAGAGTCCACCGTGCGCAATCACCTCTTCCAGGCCCGCCGCCTTCTGCGCGTCGAGATCCGGAGGCGGTTTCCCGAGTTCGTGGCGGGTCGGTAGGGATCTGGTTTTGGGATTTTTCTGCTGAGAGAGAAAGAGAAGAAAAGGGGCAAGAAGGACGGGATGAGCGGGACGATGGCCGGAGCGAGTGGAGGCAACGGGGGCACGAAGGCGACGGGTGGCGGCTGCCCGGAGTCCGCTCGCGTGCGCATGGCGGTCCGCCAGTCCCTTTCAGAAGAAACGTGGTCTGGTCTCTCCCTCGAGCTGAAAGCCCATCTCGCCTCCTGCGCGTCGTGTGCAGCCGAGGCGCGTGCCCTCGACCCGACGCTTCTCTTCGTGCCGCTCGCGTCGTCCGTTGCGGCCGCTCCGGCGGCCGAGGACGCGCGACGGCTCACGGACGACGTGCTCGCCGAGGTGCGGCGCCGTTCCCGCGTCGCTCATCCGGTGCGACCCTTCTTCTCGCGCCGGTTCCTTCAGGCGGCCGCGCTCGTGGCTCTCGCCGCGGGGCTGTTCGGCATCGGAGGGATCTACCGCGCTCGCCAGGAGAAGGCGCTGGCGCCGGCGGGGCTCGCGCCCACGCCGGACGAGAGACAAGACGGTCTCGACACGCGCGAGGCCCTCGACGTGCGCCTGCCGGTCCGGCCCCTGATTCAGGACCTGAAGAACCCGGGCGCGCGGGTCTACGAGTTCGCGGCCGTCTCCCCGAAGGAGCCGAGCGTCGTCTTCATCGCGGACCCCCACGCGGATCTCTGAGCCATGAGGTTTCTCTCCGTCCGGCTTCGGATCGCCATCCGGGCCCTCATCCTTGCGTCCTTCGCCCTGCTCACCGCCGGTGGAACGTCCGCGTTCGGCGCGCCGCAGACGGTCGTCAAGATTTTCACGCTGAAGCACCGCAAGGTCGAGGACGCACTCGCGGTCCTGCGCCCGCTCCTTTCCGATTCGGGAGCCGTTTCGGTCGTCCTCGAGTCGAACCTCAACTCCCTCACGGTTCGAGGGACGCCGGCGCGGGTCGATCAGATCACCCGGGCCGTCGCGGCGTTCGACGTTCCGCTCCGCGCCATCGACGTCGCCGTCACGCTCCTGAAGTCCGTGGGAGAGAAGAAAGGGGCCGTCGAGAAGACGAACGTCTCGGAGGAGATCCGCGGAATCGGAGAGAAGCTCAAGAAGCTCTTCAACGTGACCGATTTCATCCGGCTCGATTCCGTGGTCGTCCGGGGAGTCGAAGGCCAGCGCGCGGCGTACTCCATGGGTGGGGGCTACCACCTGGGGTTTCTCCTCGAGCCGTCGCGGGACGGCACCCAGGTCCAGCTCCGGGATCTCTCTCTCGTGCGCGTGCGGCGCGAAGAGGGCAGGGAGGTCCGCGGCGAGATCCTCCGCACGTCCATAAACGTCAATCTCGGGCAGCCCTACATCCTCGGCGTCGGACGCGACGAGTCCGCCGCGGACAAGCTCTTCGTCGTCATCTTCGCGAACTGGCGCCAGCCGGGGCCAGGAATCTTCCTGAACTGATGCCGACGTACGTCTGCCGGGTCGGGATGGGTGACGGTGCGATCGTCACGCGCGCGATCGAAGCGCCCGACGAGAGCGCCCTGAATGCCGAAGTCGCGCGCCTCGGCGCAAGGCTCTTTTCCGTGAAGCTCGCCGGCGACGAAGGCGCCGCCGGCGGCGCGCGCTCTTTGACAAGCGTTCTTTCGGGGCTCCTGCCGCGCCGCGCCCACCCGGTGAAGGGAGGCGAGTTCCTCGTTTTCAACCAGGAGCTCGTGGCGCTCCTGAAGGCCGGCCTCCCCATCGTGAACGGCTTCGACATCCTCCTCGAGCGCCAGGAAAATCCGCGCTTCAAGGAGATCCTGAAGGACGTCCGCGACCAGCTCGTTTCGGGCGTCGCGCTCTCGGACGCCTTCCTCTCGCACGGCGACGTCTTCCCTCGGCTCTACGCGACCTCCCTCAAGGCCGGTGAGCGCTCGGGGGAGGTCGAGAAGGTGCTGCGCCGCTATCTCGCCTACCAGAGGATCCTGGGCGGGATCCGGCGCAAGGTGACGGGCGCCCTCGTCTACCCGGCTGTCCTCATCGCCCTCTCGATCGGGCTCGTCACGATCCTGATGACGTACGTCATCCCGAAATTCCGGGAGTTTTTCGCGGGCTTCGAGGCGGGCCGGCTGCCCTTCATCACGCGGATGGTGATCGGGACGGCCGACTTCCTGCACGCGCACCTTCTCGTCATCGCGGGGGCGCTCGCCGTGGGGGGCGTGCTCCTCTCCCGCTGGAAGTCGAGCGAGGCGGGAAGCGTCGCCTGGGACGGCTTCCTCCTCAACCTTCCGCTCGTCGGGACGATCCTCCAACAGTTCGCGCTCTCGCAGTTCTCCCGCTCGCTCGCCACGCTCGTCGGAGCCGGAACGCCGCTCGTGCCCGCTCTGGACATCGCGTCGGGGGCCGTCGCGAACCGCCGCATCTCGGGTTCCGTCGCCGCGGTGGTTCCTCGCGTGCGCGAGGGCGCCGAGCTGTGGCGAAGCCTCGAGGAGACCGGCATCTTCACGTCGCTCGCGGTCGAGATGATCAAAGTCGGCGAGGCGACCGGCGCGCTCGAGGAGATGCTCACGAATGTGTCGGACTTCTACGACGAGGCGATCGAGGCCCGGCTCCAGCGCATCGTGACCCTGATCGAGCCGATCATCCTGGTCGTCATGGGCGGCGTCATCGCGACGCTCCTGCTTTCGATCTACCTTCCCATGTTCACGATCCTCTCCAACATCAAGGCCTGACGGGCCGTAGAAGCGGATACCAGATGAGCACGACCAGGGCCCCCTCCCCCGAAGCCGCGATCCCGCGGTTCCTCGATGCCGCCTCCGAGGAGACGCGCGCCCGCCAGCTCGCCGACCGCCTCGGGCTGCCGTACGTCGATCTCTGGACGTTCCGGATCGACGCCGAGCTCTTCCGGTCGATCCCGCTCGAGTGGATGCTCCGCTTCGAGTTCGTGCCCGAGAAGGCGGAGAACGGGTTCCTCGCGGTCGTCATGGCGGATCCGGCCGACGTCGTGAAGCGCGACGAGCTCGAGGGGCTCCTCCGGAAGCGCCTGAGAGTCCGGGTCGGGTCGAGGGCCGCCCTCCAGGACATCCTCCAGAAATCCGAATCCACGCAGCGCGTGCTCGAGGAGGCCACCGAGGAGTTCCGGATGCAGGTCGTGCGGGAGGACGAGGAGGGCCAGGAGGTCCTCTCGATCGACCGCATCACGGCCGACGCGAGCCCGATCATCAAGCTCGTCGACTCCGTGCTCTTCAATGCGATCCAGCGCCGCGCTTCGGACATCCACATCGAGACGCAGGAGCACGTCGTCGTCATCAAGTACCGCATCGACGGAGTTCTCTACCCGGCGATGGAGCCCATCGACAAGAAGCACCACCAGACGATCATCAGCCGCATCAAGGTCATGTCGGAGCTCGACATCGCCGAGAAGCGCATCCCGCAGGACGGCCGCTTCAAGGTGCGCGTGAAGGGCCGCACGATCGACTTCCGGGTCTCGATCATGCCGACGGTCCACGGAGAGGACGCGGTCATCCGAATCCTCGACAAGGAGTCCGCGAACGCCGAGTTCAAGAACCTGCGCCTCGACGTCCTCGGCATGGACGCCGAGACGATGAGGCGGCTGAGGAAGTTCATTCGCGAGCCGTACGGCATGGTGCTCGTCACCGGGCCGACGGGCTCGGGCAAGACGACGACGCTCTACGCGTGCCTCTCGGAGATCCAGTCCGTCGAGGACAAGATCATCACGATCGAGGACCCGGTCGAGTACCAGCTTCGCGGCGTGACGCAGATCCCGGTGAACGAGAAGAAAGGCCTCACGTTCGCGCGCGGACTCCGCTCCATCCTCCGGCACGACCCCGACAAGGTCATGGTCGGCGAGATCCGCGACGAGGAGACGGCGCAGATCGCCGTGCAGGCCGCGCTCACGGGGCACCTCGTCTTCACGACCGTCCACGCGAACAACGTCGTGGACGTCCTCGGCCGCTTCCTCAACATGAAGGTCGAGCTCTACAACTTCGTCTCGGCCCTCAACTGCATCCTCGCGCAGCGGCTCGTGCGGAAGATCTGTCCCCACTGCCGGGTCGTTTCGACGCCGACCGCGAAGCTCCTCGAGGAGTCCGCGATCGCGCCCGAGCAGATGGCCGGGGTGACCCTCTACGAAGGCCGGGGCTGCATCGAGTGCAACGGCACGGGCTTCTACGGCCGGATGGCGATCACCGAGCTCCTCGATCTCTCGGACCGCATTCGGAGCCTCATTCTCGACAAGCGCCCGGCCGCCGAGATCAAGAAAGCGGCGCAGGCCGAGGGGATGAGCTTCCTGCGTGAGTCGGCGATCAAGAAAGTTCTCGCGGGCCAGACGACGCTCCGTGAGATCAACAAGGTGACGTTCGTTGAGTGACGGCCGGGGCAGCCCGTTTTCGCCCGCGTTCTGGCGGTCGCGGCGTCCTCCGCACGCGTTCGTTCTGACGCGCGAGAGGCTCGTGTACGTCGGTCCCGCCGACGGAGCGCGGCGCTCGGCGCTTTCGGCCGCCCCCGCGTTCCGCGTCCTCTCCCGCCCGCTGCCTCCCGATACCTTCACGCCGGGACCGGACGGATCGCCCCTCGCGGGACCCGCGCTCTCCGGCGCCCTCCAACGCCTCCTCGCCGAGACAGGAGCGAAGATCCCGGCCGCTTCGCTCGTGGTGCCCGACGGCTGGGTGAAGCTCCTCGTCATCGACGCCGTGCAGCCCGAGAGGCACGCGCGCGAAGTCGACGACATGCTCCGCTGGAAATTCGGCCGCGCGTTCGGCGAGCCGGCCCCCGAGCTCCGTCTCTCGTGGCAGCCGGCGGGGGCGGGCGCGGACGGGACGCGCATTCTCGCGCTCGCGGCGGCGGAACAGGCGGCATCCTCGTGGGAAGGGCCGTTCGAGAAGGCGGGCATCCGCATCGGCGCGCTCGAGGCCGCGGCGTTCGCGGTTTCCTCGCTCGGCGCCCGCGTCTCCGGCGACGGCTTTCTCGTCTGGACGGACGACGACACGGCCACGACGCTCGTGTACGCGGGGTCTCAGCTCCGTTTCGCACGGACGAGGCCGTACACGGAGGCGTCAGAAGCGGTCCAGGACGTGCGCCTCGCGGTCACGTTCGGCACGCCGGACCGACCGGCCGAGGCGCCCCCCGCGGACGTCGCCGGAAAATGCGCGGCGGGCCCGCAGGAGTCCCGGGTCCTCGAGGCGCTGCGCGGCTTCCGCGCGGCCGCCGGAGCGTCGGAGCCGGAAGTCCTCTCGCTGTCTCGCCTCGTTCCGGGAGCGACGGTGACGCCTGCCGCGGCGGCGCAGGATCCCGCGACTCTCGCCGCCCTCGGGGTGCTCGCGGGGGGCGCCTGATGCCGGGGCGCTTCAACCTCGCACGCCGGCCCTTCGTCGACACGCGTCCGGCGAACCTGACCGCGGGCTTTCTCGCGGCGCTCGTTCTCGCCCTGTCGTTCGTGGCCGCGCGCACCGTGACGCGCTATTTCGCCGACTCGAGCCGGACGCGCGCCTCGATCGCGAGCCTGAGGGCCGAAATCTCGAGCCTCGAGGAAGCGCGGCAGAAGGCCGCGGCGTCCCTGGCGCACGTCGACGTCGCGTCGCTCGCCGCCGACGTCGACGACGCGAACGAGATCGCCCTGAGGCGCGCCTTCTCGTGGACGCGGTTCCTCACGCGTCTCGAAAAGACCCTGCCGCCCGACCTGCGCATCGCTTCGATCGGGCTCCACAAGGTGACCGGATCTTCGGCAACACCCGCCCTGCAGAGCCGCGCTTCGTCGGGGACGGTGCTCGTGACGCTGACGCTCATCTCGCGCGACCCGAACGGCCTGCCGAAGACGATTCGCGCGTTCGACGCTTCGCGGTGGTTCGAGAAGCCGACGCCCGCGAGCGAAGACCGCGGAGAGAAGGGCCTGCCGGAAGGCCGCCGCCTCGTTCTCACGGTCTCGTACCACGACGCCGAGGGCCCGACGGAAGAGCACCCGTGAGCGCACCGCCTCCGACAGCAGCCCGGGGAGCCCGCGAGCAACTCCGCCGGCTCTTTCCTCCCGCGCGCGCGGGAGGAATTCGCCGCTCGCCGTGGCGCGCGCGGCTGCCGCTCTTCGCCGTGCTCGCCGTTCTTCTCGTCGCAGCCTCGTCCGTCCTGATCGGCTATCACGCGTTCTACGACGAGCGGTTCAAGACTCTCGAGAGAACGCGCACCGAGCTCGCCGCCAAGCGCGACGAGGCCGCCGAGGCCGCCCGCCGCGTCGTGAAGACCGAAGAGCGACTGCGCACGCTGCAGCGGGACCTCGAGGAATTCAACCGCGACGTCCTCGGGGGGCGGAAGGAGCGCCTTGCCGCCGTCATCGAAGACGTCTACCACCTCACCGAAAAGGCCGGCACCATGCCAGGCCAGATTTCGTACTCGTTCGACGAGGTCGGCGCCGCCACACGCCTCGGCCTCTCGTTCAACGTGCAAGGCCGCTACGCAGACGTCAAGAAGCTGCTCTTTTCGTTCGAGAGCAATCCGCGGTTCCTTCTCCTCGAGAACGTCGCCCTCGCGACGGACGACGTCCAGCCCGACGTGCTGCGCCTGAACCTGACGGTCGCCCACTATTTCCGGCCCGACGGTTCGGCCGCGCCGCGCCGCACGGGGCGCGTCGCACGAGGCGCTGATCGGGCGGGAGCGGTTCCTGCCGGCAGACCCGTGGCGACGCCTGCGGCCGCGGGCGGAGTGCCGGAATGAGCGCGCCCCGGAAAGCTTCGAAGTCGAACCTCAAGCTGCTTCTCTTCGCGCTCGCGGCCGCCCTGGGCTTCGCGGCGCTGAGCCGTGCGCCGAAGGGATCCGAGGCGCCCGAGAGTCCCGCGACGGCTCCCGCTTCTGGCCGTCCGCGGGCGGCGCGCGGCGTCTCCGACCCCGAGTCCGTGCCCGACCTGACGAAAGTCGCGGCACGCGGCTCCGCTGAGGAGAAGGTCGGACGAAACGTCTTCCGATTCTTCGATCCGCCCCCGCCGACGCCGCGGCCCACGCCGGTTCCGACGCCGACGCCGGTCCTGCCCGGCAGCCCGCTTTACGTCGGCCCGATGCCGATCCAGCCGACTCCGACTCCCACACCCATCGTTCCGCCGGCCATTCCCTTCAAGGCTCTCGGCGTCTTCGGGTCTCGCGACGAGCCGATCGTGTCCCTCGAAGAGGGCGGCCGGATCATCAACGCCCGCGAAAGGGACACCGTGGACGGCCGCTTCATCATCAAGAAGATCAACCGCGAGTCCGTCGACTTCGCGTTCACCGGTCTCCCGCCCGAGATCACCCGACGCATTCCGATCCCGCTCCCGTGAGGCGGGAGATTGAAGGATTTTGCATGACGACGACACGAAACGGCCGAGCCTCCCGCCGATTCCCGCGCCCCCCGGGCGTGGCGGTCGCTCTCGTTCTCGCGCTCCTCGCGCCCGGCTGCGTGACGTCGCGTGCTTATCGCGACGCCGAGCGCGAGGAGGCACGCAAGCACTGGGATCTGGCCGTTCTCTACTACGAGAAGGCCCTCGCAAACGATCCGAAGGATGCGGCCGTGCGCATTTCCCTCCAGCGGGCGCGCTTTCAGGCCGCACAGGTCCACTACGACCGTGGGCGCCTGCACAGGTCCGCGGGTCAGCTCGATCTCGCGGTCTCCGAGCTCGAGGTGGCGCTCGCGCTCGATCCGACGAACGACTCCGCTCAGCAGGAGCTGCGCAAGGCCAAGGCCGACGTCGAGACGCGAAACCGCGAAAACGCCGGTGGGACCCCCGTCGAGAAGGCAAAGGCGGCGGCGCGCGGCGCTCGCGCGGCGCCACCGATGCTGAACCCGTCGTCGACGAAGCCGATCGACGTGGCGTTCGCGCCGGACACGACCATCAAGAAGATCTACGCGGCCCTGGGGGCCGCGGCGGGGATCAACATCATCTACGACCCCCAGCTCAAGGACGACAAATTCACGCTCGACCTGCGCGGGATGACGTTTCAGAAGGCCCTCGAGACGGCGATGCGGCAGGCCGGCCACTTCTACAAGGTCATCGACGAGAGGACGATCCTGATCGCGCAGGACACGCAGCAGAACCGCAAGGAATACGAAGACCTCGTCATCCGCACCTTCTTCCTGTCGAACGGCGACGTGAAGGACGTCTCGGCCATGGTCCGGTCGATTCTCGACCTCCGCCGCCTGGGCACGATCCCGCAGCTCAACGCGATCATCATTCGGGACACGGCCGACAAGGTCGCGGTGGCCGAGCGCCTCATCGAGGTGAACGACAAGGCGAAATCCGAGGTCGTCGTGGACGTCGAGCTGCTTCAGGTGAACACCGAGAAGATCCTGGATCTCGGGACGCAGCTGTCGGCGCGATCCGTCACGGCGACGGTCGTGCCGGGCGCGGGGGGCGGCGCCACGACCGCCGCCGGGTCGCTGCCGTGGAATCAGATCAAGAATCTCGGCATCAACGACTTCATGTTCACCGTCCCGAGCGTCACGTTCTGGTTCATCAAGGACAACACGGACGCCGAAGTGCTCGCAAAGCCGCAGCTACGCATCGCCGAGGGCGAGAAGGCCCTGCTCGTCATCGGCGACCGCATCCCGATCCCCGTCACGACCATCAACACGCAGCAAGCGGTCGGCTCGACGGGCGTCGTTCCGATCACGTCGTTCCAATATCAGGACGTCGGCATCAAGATCGAGATGGAGCCGCGCGTGCACCACAACAAGGAGGTCTCGCTCAAGCTCACGATCGAGGTCTCCCAGCTGAACGGCTCGGTCACGGCAGCCGACGGGTCGAAGCAGCCGATCATCAGCACGCGCACGATCACGTCGTCGATTCGCTTGAAGGACGGCGAGACGAACTTCCTCGCGGGGCTCATCCGCAAGGACTCGTCGAAGACGAAGAGCACGATTCCGTTTCTCGGAGACCTTCCGCTCATCGGCCAGCTCTTCACGCGCACGACGACGGACGACAGGCGCACGGATCTCTACCTCACGCTCACGCCCCACATCATCCGGTCGCCGCAGATCACGCAGGAGGACCTCGTCCCGATCTGGGTCGGCACAGAGAACAACGTTTCGTTCTCGGGCCTCAACACCCGTCTCGAGTCGCCGAACGCGCCTGGTTCGCCGTTCGACGCCGCGCACCCGCCCGTTCGCGCGCCGGTGCGGCCCGCGGGCGTGCCTCCGGCCCCGGCCCCGATTCCGACTCCGGCCCCGCCGTGGCCCGACCCGTTCCGCCGCACGCCCACGCCGGCCCCCTCGGCGCCGAGGACCTCGAACGAGATGGCCGCGCCTGAGCCCCAGACTCTGGTTGCCAATTCGGGCGCGGGGACCGCGCCCGGGCCGCAAGCTCTCGTCGCCACTTCGGGCGCGGGGACCGCGCCCGGGCCGCAAGCTCTCGTCGCCGCTTCGAGCGCGCCGCCCGCACCGGCTCCGCAAGCTCTCGCCACGAATCCGGGCGCGGGAGCTGCGCCGAGGCCCCAAGCTCCCACGATCAATCCGGGCTTCCCGGCCGGCCCCGGCATCACGGCACTGGCGGCGGGCCCGGTGCTCCATCTCGCAGCGACGTCCGCCGAGGTCGCTCCCGGCGAGGTGTCCGTCGTGGACCTCACGGGGGACTCCGGCCTCGAGGTCCTCGGGGCGCTCGAGCTCACGGTCGAGTGGGACCCCGCCGTGGCCGAGATGACGGGCGTCGCCCCCGGCCCCTGGCGAAACGCCGAAGGTGCCGACGCGATCCGCTTCGAAGCGGACCGCGTGGCCGGAAGAGCGCGTCTGCATTTCGTACGCGTCGCCGGTTCGGCTGGACTTCCGGGCGGCGTCCTCGCGAAGCTGGCCATGCGCGGGCTCGCCTCCGGGACGACGCTCGTGCGCGTCACCGCCGGCTCGGCCGCGACGCCGGGCGGGGCCACTCCGGCGCCGCGCGTCGAGGCGGCCCCCCTCAAGGTGAAATCCGTCTCATGATCGCGGACCGGAGGCGCACGAGCGGCTTCTCTCTCGTCGAGCTCGTCATCGTGTGCGCCTGCATCCTCATCCTCACGGCGATGATCGTCCCCGTGACGCGTTTCGGCGTGGTGCGGCAGAAGGAGCTGGAGCTGCGCGAGGCGCTGCGCTCGATGCGCAGCGCGATCGACGACTACAAGCGGCTCTCGGATCAGGGCCTCATCCCCGTCGAGCTCGACACGGAGGGCTATCCAAAGACGCTCGAGAAGCTCGTGGAGGGGGTCGAGCTCGTGGGGCAGATCAAGAAGAAGAAAAGGTTCCTCAGGAAGATCCCGATCGACCCGATGACGGCCAAAGCAGAATGGGGGCTGAGGAGCTATCAGGACGAGCCGGACGCGCGCTCCTGGGGCCGGCAGAACGTCTACGACGTCTACTCCCTGTCGCCGCTCACGGGCCTCGACAAGACGAAGTACAAGGACTGGTGATGCGCAGAGGATTCAGGACCCGCGGCTCGTCTCCTGGCTTCACACTCGTCGAGCTTCTCGTCGTCATGGCGATTCTGGGCATCCTCGTGGCCATCGCGGTCCCGCAGCTCCAGAAGGCGCCGATCCGCGCGAAGGAAGCCACCTTGCGCGAGGATCTCTTCACGTTTCGTTCGTGCCTCGACCAGTACTACGCGGACAAGGGCCACTATCCGGATACGCTCCAGACCCTCGTCACGGACAAGTACATCCGCAAGATCCCGATCGACCCGTTCACGAAATCGGCCGACACGTGGCAGGTCATCATGGAGGAGCCGGACTCGTCGGATACCGCTTCGACGGAACCGCCCGGCATCATCGACGTGAAGAGCGGCTCGAAACTCGCGTCCCTCGACGGGTCGCTGTACAACACGTGGTAAAGCGAAACCGCGGCTACACGCTCGTCGCGCTCATGGTGGGGCTGACCGTGATGGCGATCCTCATCGCGGCGGTTCTCCCGCTGGCCTCGGCCGAGTCGCAGCGCGACAAGGAAGCCGAGCTCGTCTTCCGGGGCTTTCAGTACGCCGAGGGCATCCGCACCTTCAAGCGTCGCTACGGGCGCTATCCGAACACGCTCAAGGAGATGTTCGAGATGCGCCCCCGCACGCTGCGAAAGCTCTGGAAGGACCCGATGACGAACTCCGACAAGTGGGGTCTCGTCACCGCCGCCGGGGCGCCCGCAACCACGGCGGGCGGCCCCTTTCCGCAGGAGCGCGCGGGTGCGCGGACCCCGGCACCTGCGCCGACGCCGACGCCCTTCACCTTCCCGTCGGCGACGGGCGGAATGGGCAACCCCTCGGACCAGCCGCCCGGCCCCATCGTGGGCGTCTACTCGACGTCGAAGAAAAAGGGCTACCGCCTGTTCGCGGGCCGCGAGAACTACGACGAGTGGCGCTTCACGGAGCAGACGCTCATCGGCCAGTCGCCCTTGCCACCCCTCCCGGCCGGACCCGGCATCGCGCACTGAGGCGCTCTCCCGTCACCTGCTCCGGGGAAGACGCGCCGCGTCGCGCACGGCCGGCTCGAGGACGCGCGCCGCGAGCGCGTGCCCTTTCGCGCTCCAGTGGATGCCGGTCGGAAGGAAGAGTCTGTCGCCGGCGCGCGCCGCGTCGCGGAAGGCGGGAAGGAGATCCACGATCGGGAGGTCGTGACGCGCGCAGGCTTCCTTCACGCGGGAAAACCCGTCTTCGTCGAGCGCGTCCGGCCCGAGGCCGTAGATCCTCAGGACCTTCTGTTTCGCGACGTCGTCGACAAGAAATCTCGGCGGGACCGTGAAGACGATCGGCGCGGCGCCGAGAGCCCGGGACTCGCGGGCGAGAGCGCCGAGGAGCGCCCAGGTGAGCGCGAATTCCGCCTCGCGCGCGGCAGGCGCGGCGCGCAGCGAGAGGTCGACCATCACGGGCCGCGTCTCCGGTTCGACCCGGCCCGGGGTCGCGAACGAGCGGCTGACGAGCGACCAGAGGTGAGAGCGCGCCCCGAGCGCGGCGGCGAGGCGTTGGGCGGCAGAATGGCCGTGCGTCTCCCCCGGAGGCACGAGAGACAGAGAGCTCCCCGCGAGAACGAAACGGGGCTTTTTCATGCTGTACATCTCGGCGCTCGCGTTCTCCATCACGTCGTTCCAGAAGAAACCGGCGAGGACGACGTCGGGCGAAAGGCGAGGGCCCCATCGGCGGAGCGTCAGGAGAGCCTGATCCGTCCCGTAACCGGGTACGCCGAGATTGATCACCTCGAACGCCGGGCCGAGGAGGGCCGCGAGGCGCATCGTGACCGGCTCGTCCTGCGTGACGCCGCTGCCGAAGACGAACGAATCGCCGAGCACGGCGACACGCGTCACGCCCAGCGCCTTCTGCGGGTGGTTGAAATCTCGAAAGCCGAGAGCGTTCGTGGCGAGGTCCGCCTGCCACGGCTCGTCGCTCGCGACGTGGGAGACGTTCTCTCGAAGCCTCCAGCCGAGCTCCGGGTCGATCGCGACGAGGGGTCCCCCCGCGGCCGGCGAGCCGTAGCGCTCCGCGAGGGGTTGCGGGGAAAAGAGCCGGAGGCCGGCCTCGGCGAGAGCGAGACCGAGCACGAGCGCGGCCAGCGCGACTCCGGCGTTCTTCCCGAATTCTCTCGAAGGAATCCTTCGCTCCTGTTCGTCCGCAGGCATTGTCGCCCCGGCGCGGTCGAATCCCTCCTCCTCAACTAGAATCAGCCGTGCTCGTGAGGAAGCTCCCGGACGGGACGGCGGTGTGGCTGGACCCGATGCGCGACGTGAGAAGCCTCGCGCTCTCGGTCACGATGGCGGGCGGCTCGGCCTCCGAGGAGCCCCTCGAGCGCGGCGCCACGCACTTCCTCGAGCACCTTCTCTTCAAGAGGACCCCCCGCCGGTCGGGCTCCGCCATCGCGCGGATCACCGATCGGCTCGGCGGCGACTGCGACGCCTACACGACGAAGGAATGTGTTTCGTTCCACGCGCGCGTGCCGGCCGAACGGGTGAAAGAGGCCGTGGACCTCCTCGTCGACCTCACGTCCGGACCCGCGTTCACGGCCGCGGACGTGGAGGTGGAGCGCGGCGTCATCCTCGAGGAGATGGCCGAGGCGGAGGACGTGCCCGACGACCTCCTCAACGAGAGCTTCCTCCGGCGCCTCTGGCCTGAGCACGCGCTCGGCGCGCCGATTCTCGGCACGGTCGCCAGCGTGAAAGGCCTCACACGCACCCGTCTCGTTCGGCGGTTCCGCGCCATCGCTCGACCGGAGCGAACGCTCTTCGCGGCCGTCGGCGCGTTCGACCCCGACCGCCTCGTCGCGCTCTTCTCCCGTGGACGCGCGCGGCGAGCGTCGGCTCCGGCCCCCTTCGCGCCCGCGGCCCGGAAACCGCGAGCGGCCCGCTGCGCCTTTCACCTCGCCCGGCCGGACCTCCAGCAGACGCACCTTCTCGTGGGAGGTCCGACGATTCCGTTCGGCCATCCCCTCGTCCCGGCCGCCTGGATCGCGACCGAGGTTCTCGGCGGGGGTGTCTCGTCCCGCCTGTGGCGCGACGTTCGCGAGCGGCGCGGCCTCGCGTACGCCGTCGGGACGGGCCTGACGCTGCACCGCGACGCCGGCGTCGCTCTCGTCTCGGCCGCGACTCAGCCGAAGAACCTCGCGCGCCTCGTCGCGACCCTGGCCCGCGCCCTCCGGCGCTTCCGCGAGGAGGGAGTCACGCGGTCGGAGCTCGTGCGCGCGAAGAACCTGTTCCACGCGGAGGCCGCGCTCTCCCTCGAGTCCACGGCCGCGCGGCGCGAGAAAGCGGTGCAGTCCTGGCTGTACCGGCGCCGTCCTTACCCGACCGAGGAATTCCTCGCGGACGTGGACCGCGTGACGGCCGAGGACGTGTCCCGAGCGATCCGGCGCCTCTACGGCGACGCGAGGGACGCCGGGCGCCTCGGTCTCGGCATCGCGGGGCCGCTACCCGCCGGCGCACGACCCGAGGCCTTCGCGCGCAATCTCGCGGACGACGTCGCGGGGGTGCTCGCGGCATGACGGATGGCACGCGGGTCCCCGTTCGCTACCGGATGGCCGACGCCTTCACGGACCTCGCTCCTCCGGTCTACGCCTCCGACGGTGCCGCCGGCGCAGATCTGCGCGCTGCCCTCGAAAAGCCGCTCGTCGTGGCTCCGGGAGAGCGAGTTCTGGTTCCCACCGGCCTCGTTCTCGAGATCCCGAGGGGCTTCGAAGGCCAGGTGCGCGCCCGCTCCGGCCTCGCCTTGAAGAAGGGGCTCGCGCTCGCGAACGGCGTCGGGACGATCGACGCGGACTACCGTGGCGAGGTGGGCGTTCTCGTCGTGAACCTCGGGGCGGAGTCCGTGACGGTGGCCCGCGGGGACCGGATCGCGCAGCTCGTGATCGCGCCCGTCGCCCGCGCGATCTTCGAGGGCGCGGCGGATCTCGTCGACACGGCGCGCGGGACCGGCGGCTTCGGCAGCACGGGGGCGCGGTGAGCCGCATCGAAGTCAGCTTCCTCGGCTCGGGTTCGTCCGGGAACTGCGCGGTCGTGCGCGCGAACGGGACTTGCGTCCTCGTGGACGCGGGTCTGTCGACCGTGGAGACCGAGCGGCGCCTCGCCTTCAACGGAACGTCCCTGGACGCGATTTCGGCGGTCTTCCTCACGCACGAGCACGCGGACCACGTCCACGCCGCTCTCGACCTGAATCGCCGGCGCGGCATCCCGATCTTCGCGTCGCGCGGCACGGCCGTGGCCGGCGGCTTCCCGGGGCCGCTCTTCGCCGACGTGCGGCCCGTCGCGGGCGGGACGGAAATGACCCTTGGTGGCCTCCACGTGCGCGTCACGTCGACGCCGCACGACGGCGCCGAATCGGTGTGTTTCGTCTTCGCGGACGGGGGCGGGCACCGCGTGGGCATCGCCACCGATCTCGGGCACCTCACCTCCACCGTCTTCGAAGCGCTGAGAGACTGCGACGTGATCGGGCTCGAGGCGAATCACGACGAGGACCTCCTGCGGTCCGGGCCGTATCCGCCGTATCTGAAGAAACGCATCCTCTCCGCCGTGGGACACCTGTCGAACGAGTGCGCGGCGGAGGGGCTCAGGCGCCTCGTCGGACCGCGGACGGCCGCTGTGGTCGCGCTCCACGTGTCGCGGCACAACAACACGAGCGCGCTCGCCGAGCGCGTCTTTCGAGAGGCGCTCGACGAAACGGGGACGCACGCGTCGCTCGCGGTCGCGCGGCCGGACGAGCCCACGGGCTGGATCTCGAGCTAGGGAGGAGTCGCCGATGACGGTTCTCGTGAAGGTGATGCTCAAGCCGGGAGTCCTCGATCCCCAGGGAAAGGCGATCGCCGACGCTCTTCACCGCCTCGGCTACGGAACCGTCTCGGACGTCAGGGCCGGAAAGCTCTTTCGCGTCGAAGTCGACACGGACGACCCGAAGGCCGCGAGGGAGGCCGGCGCGCAGATGGCGGGGAAGCTGCTCGCGAATCCCGTCATCGAGGATTACGAGGTCTTCCTCGAGTCCGCCTCGGCGCCGGCCGGAGCCGCCCGATGAGCGTCGCGTCGGCGCGCGTCGCCGTCGTCGTCTTTCCGGGCAGCAACTGCGACGAGGATGCCGCGATCGCCGCGCGGAACGTGCTCCAGGCGGACGTGAAGATGGTGCGCCACGACGAGCGCGCCCTCGGCGATCCCGACCTCGTGATCCTGCCGGGAGGCTTCGCCTACGGCGATTACCTGAGAAGCGGCGCGATGGCGCGCTTCTCGCCGGTGATGGAGTCCGTGGCCGCGTTCGCGGGGCAGGGCGGCGCGGTCCTCGGCATCTGCAACGGCTTCCAGATCCTCTGCGAGGCGGGACTCCTTCCCGGGGCGATGCTGCGGAACGAGGGGCTGCGCTTCGTCTGCCGCGACGTCTTCCTGCGCGTCGAGTCCAAGCGCACGCCATTCACGCTCGCGATCAACAAGGGCGACGTCCTGAGGATGCCGGTCGCTCACGGCGAGGGCAACTGGACCGCCGACCGGCGCGTGCACGAGGAGATGGTCGCGCGGGATCAGATCGTCTTCCGCTACGTGAGGAGCGACGGCTCGCGCGGCGAAGGGGCGAACCCGAACGGATCGCTGGACGACGTCGCGGGTATCTGCAACCTGAAGGGCAACGTCGTCGGCCTCATGCCGCACCCCGAGCGCGCCTGCGAGGAGCTCCTCGGCGGCACGGACGGCGCGCGCCTGTTCAAGTCCTTCGCGACGACCCGCATGGCGATGCACGGGGCCTAGTGGTCAGCGCGTCTTCATCCACGCGACGCACTTCTCGAGCTCCTTGCGCATCGCCGCGGGGGAGTCCGCGCGGAAGGTCTCGCCGTGGCCCGGCAGGACGCGCGTGAAGGAAAAGTCGAGCAGGCGCTCCATCGACCGGATCTGCTCCTTCCACGAGTACCAGCACGCGTCGCGAAAGCCGACGAGGTGGCCGCGCCGCTTCGAGAAGGCCAGGTGGTCGCCCGTGAAGAGAGCCGAGTCCTTCCAGAGCAGCACGGCGTGCCCGCGCGTGTGGCCGGGAGTCGGGATTGCGACGAGGTCGTCCGCGAGGCGGATGGGCTCGTCGCCTTCGAGAGCGCGTTCGGGCGGCTCGCCGAGCGCCGCCGCGTCCCGGGCGTGGATGACGCGTTCGCAGAGGAAGCGCTTCCTCAGCGCGGCGTGCTCGGCGACGTCGTCGCGATGGGTGAGGAAGAGCGTCGCGACGCCGCCGAGGCGCTCGAGGCCGGAGAGCAGCGGAGCCGCAGCGCGCGGCGAGTCGACGAGGACGTTTCCCTCCCTGCGCGTCGCGAGCCAGCTCCAGGCGCCGAACGACCTCTCCGACGTGTAGCCGCAGAAGAAGACGCCGTCCCCGTGGGGCTCGGGAAAGGCGTTCGCGGCCTCGCGAGCCTGGGCCGCGCGGTTTGCGGCGCCGATCGAACCCGTCGGGCAGGCGACGAGCGCTTTCAACGCACGCGATTCCGCCGCCTCGTCGCTCGGCTGGCGCGCGACGTACGAGAAGCCTTCGCCCTGTTCGAAGACTTCCGGCGCCATCTGCCGGCACGTCGCGCAGTCGATGCAGGTGCGGTCGACGTAGAAGTCGCCGGGCGCATTCTCGGGAAGCCGCTCGGCGAGTCGTGCCACGGACTTTCGGAACGCTTCCGGCGGAGCGGAAATTCCGCGTCTCTGCGGTAACGTTCCGCCACCCATGCAGCAGCCCCGGCGCCTCATCGGCCTCGCCGACGCCACGGCGCTCGTCGTCGGCTCGATGATCGGCTCGGGCATCTTCATCGTCTCGGCCGAGTCCGCGCGGCTCGTGGGCACGCCGGGCCGGCTGCTCGCCGTCTGGGCCCTCGCGGGGGCGCTCACGCTCCTCGCGGCGAACGCGTGTGCCGAGCTCGCGACGATGTTCCCGTTCGCAGGCGGCCCCTACGTCTTTTTCGGGGAGGCTTACGGGCCCCTCGCGGGCTTTCTCTACGGCTGGACGATGGCGCTCGTCATCCAGACCGGGACGATCGCGGCGGTCGCGGTCGCGTTCGCGAAGTTCCTGGGGCTCCTCGTACCGTCCGTGGCGGGCGGTGCGACGAAGGCGGTCGCGGCGTCGGTCGTTCTCGTCCTCACCGCGACGAACGCGCTCGGGCTCAGGGCGGGAACGCGGGTGCAGAACGTCCTGACCGTCCTCAAGGTGGCGGCGCTCGTCGCGCTGACGGCAGCTGGAATCGCGTTCGGCCGGTCGGGGGCGGGCGCGCCCGCCCCGGAAGCGCCCGCCTCGGGCGCCCTCGTCGCGGCGTTCGCGCTCGCGCTCGTCGGGCCCGCCTTCTCGCAGTCGGCCTGGACGAACGTGACGTTTCCCGGCGCCGAGATCGTGGACCCGAGCCGCACGTTCCCGCGCGCGCTCCTCCTCGGCTGCGCGCTCGTCACGGGCCTCTACGTGCTCGCGAACGTGGGATACCTCAAGGTGCTGGGCCTTCCAGGCATCGCCCACGCGCCGCAGGACCGAGTCGGCACCGCCGCCGCCGCGGCTCTCGTTCCCGGCGGCGGCACGTGGATGGCCGCCGCAATCCTCGTGTCCACGTTCGGGTGCGTCAACGGCCTCGTCCTTTCCGGGGCGCGCGTCGTGTACGCGCTCGCGGCGGACGGCCATCTGCCGGCGGCGGCCGCTCGCCTGAACGCCGCGGGCGTTCCGGGTACCGCGCTTGCGCTGCAGGCCGCTTGGGCGCTCCTCCTCGTCTTTTCGGGGACGTACTCCGAGCTGCTTCGCTACGTCGTCGCGGTGGAGTTCGTCGTCCTCATGCTCCTCGTTCTCGCGGTGCCCGTTCTTCGCCGGAGGCTCCCGTCCCGCGAGCGGCCGTACCGGGCCTGGGGCCATCCCGGGACGTCCACGCTGTTCCTCTGCCTCGCGGGATGCGTCGTGATCCTCCTGGCGATCGCGAGCCCGCGGACGACGCTGCCCGGCTTCGCGCTCGTCCTCCTCGGAATTCCCGTTTTCTTCGCGCGCCGAAAGAGGCGCATGGCATGAAGGAGACCGGCGAGTACGCGTGGCTTCTCTCTTTCGAGGGCGAGGAGGCGGAGGCGAACGAGGCGGCCCGGAACGCCGCGGCGGCGATCCGAACGTCGGGAATGCCGGGCCTCGTGGACGTCGTGCCGGCTGCGCGGACGGTCCTCGTCCTCGGCTCGCGGGAGCTGGACTCCTCGCGGCTCGAAGCCTTCGAGGGCGCCCCTCGTCACGCCGGACCGGCCTTTTCGCCGCGCAGGCACGAGATCCGGGTGACGCCGGACGGGGCCGATCTCGACGAGATCGCTTCGCGCTGCGGTCTCTCGCCCGACGCCTTCCTCGAGGTGTTCGTCCAGCTCGACTTCACGGTCGGCTTCCTCGGCTTCTCGCCGGGATTCGCCTACCTCTACGGGTTGCCGAAGGCGTTCCATCTGCCGAGGCGGGGCACGCCTCGCACCGCCGTGCCCGCCGGGAGCATCGCCCTCGCCGGACCGTACGTGGGGATCTATCCCGCGCCGACACCGGGCGGCTGGAATCTTCTCGGGCGAACCCAGCGTCGGCTCTTCGACCTTCGCGCCGATCCGCCGTTTCTCTTCGCTCCGGGAGACCGGGTGCGTTTCCGCCTATGACCCCCGAGGCGCGCGGACTTCTCGTCCTGGAGCCCGGGCTCCTCACGACGGTGCAGGATCTCGGCCGGTACGGATGGGCGTCGTTCGGCGTTCCGGCCGCCGGCGCGCTCGACGAGGAAGCGCTGCGTCTGGCGAATCGTCTCGTCGGAAACCCCGACAGCGCGGCCGCCCTCGAGATCACGCTCGTCGGACCCGTGCTGCGCGCGGCGGGCGATCTCGACCTCGCGGTCGTCGGCGGGGCATTCGGACCGGCGCCCGGCAAGGCCGTTCGCGTCGCGGACGGCGAGGTGATTTCTCTCGCGTCGCGTGCCGGCGCGACGCGCGCGATCGCCGCGGTCGGCGGCGGGCTCGACGTTCCGCTCGTCCTCGGGAGCCGTTCCACGTGCGTCTCCGGCCGCTTCGGCGGATTTCAGGGACGCCGCCTCCAGCGCGGGGATTTTCTCTCGGTGTTACCGGCTTCGACCGCGCCGCCCGCGGAGGCGAGCGCCGACCTCCCGCACTCGGGCGACGGCGACCTCGTCCTGCGCGCGTTCGCGGGATCGGACGAAGTCGAGTTCGACGCGGTCGCGCGCGAGGCGTTCTGGCGCTCGAGCTGGAAGATCCTCCCGGAGTCGAACCGCATGGGTCTCAGGCTCTCGGGCCCCTCCCTCGGCCTCGTGGAAACCGCTTCGCGCGCATCCGAAGGGACGACCCGCGGCACCGTCCAGGTGACGGCCGACGGGCACCCCATCGTGCTCCTCGCCGAGAGGCCGACGACGGGCGGCTATCCCAAGATGGCCGTCGTAACGGCCGTCGATCTCGATCTCCTGGCGCGAACCCCCCCGGGCCGGATCGTGCGCTTTGAGAGAATCTCCGTGACCGATGCCCGAAGGCTGCTTGAAGAGAGGGAAGCTCGTCTCCGCGCGTTTCCCGGAGGCCGAAGATGATCGAGCCCGTTCGTGAGTTCCGCATGAAAGGCCGCTACGCCGTCGACCTGAACTTCGACGGGGGAGAGGGCCTGGACGACGGACCGCTCATGGAGCACGTCGCGAGCGTGAACATCGCCTGCGGCGGCCACGCGGGAGACGAGTTCTCCATGAAGAAAGCGGTACGCCTCGCGCTTCGCCGGTACGTCGCGATCAACGCGCACCCCTCCTTCGAGGACGTCGCGAACTTCGGGCGGGCGGCGATGGACGTCCCGCCCGAGGAGCTCGAGCTGGCTCTCATCTCCCAGATCGCGACGCTCCGCAACATCGTGAGAGAGCAGGAGGGAGAGCTCGTCGGAGTCAAGCCGCACGGTGCCCTCTACCACGAGGCCGCGCGCAACCTCGAGGTCGCGGTGGCCGTCTCGCGGGCCACGTACTCGGTTTCTCCGCATCTCGTTCTCGTCACGTCGCCCGGATCGAAATTGATCGAGGCGGGAGCCGATCTCAACATGCGCGTCGCCACCGAGGGCTTCGCGGACCGAGCGTACCGCCCGGACGGGAGCCTCGTCCCGCGCTCCGAGCCGGGCGCCCTTATCACGAACCCGAAGGCGGCCGTGGACCAGGCCCTCACGATCGTGAAGGAGAAGCGAGTCAGGACGACGGACGGGAGCTTCCATCCGCTGGCGGTCGACACCCTCTGCCTGCACAGCGACACGCCCGGCGCGCCCCGGATCGGTCGCGCCGTCCGGGCGGCTCTCCTCGAGGCCGAGGTCGTCATCCGGCCCCTCCGCGGCTGGCGCCCGACCGTCGACGGGGGGCCTTCCGCCCGGCTCTAGGGCGCGGCGCTTCCCCGTGGCGTTCACCGTGCCCGCGTTCGCGCGGGGTGGCCTGACCGCCAGGGGAACCCGCTAAACTACGCCTCCATGGCTCTTCCGGCCGCGCCTCTGTCTCCCGCCGTCGTGGCCGAGCACGGGCTCTCGCCCGACGAGTTCCTGAGGATCCGGGAGATCCTGGGCCGCGACCCGAACCTCGTGGAGCTGGGGATTTACTCGGCGCTCTGGAGCGAGCACTGCTCGTACAAGTCCTCGAAGCCGTTCCTGAAGGAGCTTCCCACGACGGGCCCCCGCGTCCTGCAGGGCCCCGGCGAGAATGCCGGAGCCGTGGACATCGGCGACGGCCTCGCCGCCGTCTTCAAGATGGAGTCCCACAACCACCCGTCGTTCATCGAGCCCTATCAGGGCGCCGCCACCGGCGTCGGGGGGATCCTGCGCGACGTCTTCACGATGGGCGCGCGCCCGCTCGCGATCCTCGACCCCCTCTTCTTCGGGGATCCCGCCGCGCCGCGCATGCGCGACCTCGTGGACGGCGTCGTGCGCGGCATCGGAGGCTACGGCAACTGCATCGGCGTGCCGACGGTCGGCGGCATGACGTTCTTCCACCCGGCCTACAACAAGAACATTCTCGTGAACGTCATGGCGGTCGGCCTCGTGCGGCAGGATCGGATCTTCCGCGCGAAGGCGGCCGGTCCGGGAAATCCCGTCCTCTATGCGGGCTCGAAGACGGGCCGCGACGGAATCCACGGCGCGTCGATGGCGTCGGACTCCTTCGACGATCGGAAGGCGCAGCGCCGCCCGACCGTGCAGGTGGGCGACCCGTTCGTGGAGAAGCTCCTTCTCGAAGCCGTCCTCGAGGTCCTCGAGGGGGACGCCGTCGTCGCGATCCAGGACATGGGCGCGGCCGGCCTGACGTCCTCGACGTTCGAGATGTGCGCCCGCGGCGGCGTCGGGATGGAGCTCGACCTGACGAAGGTTCCGATGCGCGAGACCGGGATGACGCCGTACGAGCTGATGCTCTCCGAGTCGCAGGAGCGCATGGTCCTCGTCGTCCACAGGGGGCGGGAGAAAGAGGTCGCCGCGGTCTTCCGCAAGTGGGGCGTGGACGTCGCGGCGATCGGCTTCGTGCGCGAGCAGCCGCGCATGCGACTCTTCTGGCAGGGCGACGTCGTCGCCGATCTCGAGATCGCCCCGCTCGTCCAGGAGGCTCCGCTCTACCGGCGCCCGTCCACCGCACCGAAGCCTCTCCCGTCCTCGACGCCCGTTCGCCTCGACGGCGCGCCGGACGACGACGCCGCTCTTCGCACTCTGCTCGCGTCGCCGAATCTCTGCTCGAAAAGGTGGATCGCCACGCAGTACGACTGGAGCGTGAGGACGAACACGGTCGCCGGCCCGGGCGGCGACGCTGCCATCATCCGGGTCCCGGGGACGCCGAAAGGGCTCGCGATGACGTGCGACGTCAACCCGCGCTACGTCGCGGCCGACCCGCACACCGGGGCCGCGCACGCGGTGGCCGAGGCCGCGCTCAACCTCGCCTGCGTCGGCGCCAGGCCGCTCGCCGTCACGGACTGCCTCAATTTCGGGAACCCCGAGCGCCCCGAGATTCTCGGCCAGTTCGCGGCGGCGATTCGCGGGCTTTCGGAGGCCTGTCGCGCGTTCGAGACGCCCGTCGTCTCCGGCAACGTGTCGCTCTACAACGAGACGGACGGCGTCTCCATCCTGCCCACACCCACCGTCGGGATGGTGGGTCTGTTGGATGACGTGGCGCGCACGGTCGGCCTCCACTTCGCGCGGGAGGGCGACGTCGTGGCCCTCCTCGGAACGACGCGCGACGAGATGGGCGCGAGCGAATACCTCGCGACGGTCCTCGGACGCGACGAGGGCCCGTGCCCGGTGCTCGATCTCGCCTCGACGCGTGCGCTCGTGAACCTGCTTCTGGAGACCGTGCGCGACGGCATGCTCTCCTCCGCGCACGACGTCTCCGAGGGCGGCATCGCCGTGGCGCTCGCCGAGGCCGCGATGGGTCCTTTCGGCCTCGGGGCCGACGTCAACGTCGCGACGACGCTGCCGTCCACCCGTCTCCTCTTCTCGCAGTCGGCGGGACGCGCCGTCGTTTCGATGCCGGCGGGGCGCGAGCGGAACCTCGTGGAGGCCGGGCGGCGCTACGGGGTCGCGGTTTCGCTTCTGGGCCGCGTCGTGCCCGGCCGCCTCGCCGTGTCCGTCAACGGCGTGCGGGTCTTCGATCTGGCGACGGCGGCGCTGAGATCCGCGTCCGAATCCGCCTTCCTCAAACTCGTGGAGGCCTGAACCGTGAAGAGCCCTTCCGTTCTCGTCGCCGCGGCCGTTCTTCTCGCGACCTCTCTCGCCGCCTCTTCCGTGCGGGCCGCAGCTTTGAAGTTAGGTGCCCCGGCGCCCGACTTCACGCTGCCGGCCGTCTCCGACAGGAAGGCCGTCTCGTTGAAGGATCTTCTTGCGAAGAGCAAGGCCGTCGCCGTCGTGTTCGTCGCGACGAAGTGTCCGGTCTCGAACGCCTACAACACGCGCATGGCGGCCCTCGGAAAAGAGTACGCGGCGAAAGGCATCCTGCTCGTCGGAATCAACAGCAACAAGACGGAGCCCGCAGCCGAGGTGAAGGAGCACGCGGCAAAGCACCTCTCCACGTTCCCCGTTCTCAAGGACGACGGCAACAAGATCGCCGACGCCTACGGAGCGACGCACACGCCGGAGGCCTTCGTTCTCGATCCGAAGGGGAACCTTCTTTATCACGGACGCATCGACGAGAATCAGGACGATCCATTGGGCGTGAGATCGCCGGACCTGAGGAATGCGCTCGATGCCGTCCTCTCGGGAAGGCCCGTTCCCACGGCCGAGACGAAAGCGTTCGGCTGCACGATCAAGCGCATTTGAGGCTCGCCCGAAGGTTCCTGCTGTCTGCGACGGTCTTCGTGGCCTTGGCGCGGCCCGCCGCTTCCGAGGCCGTGAAGCTCGTGAAGCCGGAGCAGTACCGCACGCGCGTCGTGGCGGCGAAGAAGGGCCGCGTCCTCCTCGTGAACTTCTGGGCGACGTGGTGCGACCCGTGCCGCGAGGAGATGCCCGCCCTCGTCTCCGCGGCGAAGGGATTTTCCTCGAAGGACGTGGCCGTCGCCCTCGTGTCGATCGATTCGCTGAAGAAGACGGCGGACGTGCAGAGGTTCCTCGCGGCGGGGAAGATCCCGTTCGTCTGCTGGCAGGCGAAGAGCCCCGATCCGCAGCGCTTCAGCGACGCCGTGGACAAGAGCTGGAACGGCGCCGTGCCCTACACGCTCGTGTACAACCGTACGGGCGAGCTCGTCGCGCGGCTCGCCGGGCCTCAGACCGAGAAGTCCTTCGGCGAGGCCGTTCGCAGGGCGCTGGCGCCGTGACGCCGCGCGAGATCGCTGCGCTCGCGGCCGCGGCGCCCAGCGTCACGGTCGCGGTCGCGGGAGACCTCATGCTCGACGAGACGTGGTCGGGCTCCGTCGAGCGCGTGGCGCCGGAGGCGCCCGTCCCGCTGCTTTGCCTCACGGCGATGAGTCGGCGCGCGGGCGGCGCCGGAAACGTCGTCGAAAACCTCGCCTGCCTCGGCGCGCGCGTCGTCACGCTGGGCGCCGTCGGGCCGGGCGAGGAGGGCGCGTGGCTCGCGAGGCGGCTCACGACGCTGCGGGGGGCATCGGGCACGATCGTCGTCGATCCGCTGCGGGCGACGCCTATCAAGCGACGCATGGTCTCCGAGGGACGCCAGATGCTGCGCGTGGACGAGGAGCTCGCGTCGGAGCTGTCGCCGTCCGCCGAGCGCGCGCTCCTCGGGGCCGCGCGCCAGGCCGTAGACGCCGCCGACGTGCTCCTCCTTTCCGACTACGCGAAGGGCACGCTCACCCTGTCCCTGACGTCCGCTCTCCTCAAGGCGGCGCGCGCGAAGGGGATTCCCGCGCTCGTCGACCCGAAGGGCCGCGACTACGCGCGTTACCGCGGCGCGACCGTCGTGATGCCGAACCGCCGGGAGCTGGAGGCGGTGACGAGCGAGCCCGCGCGCGATCTGACGGCCGTCGCCCGTCTTGGCGCGAGCCTGAGGGAAGAGCTCGGGATCGAAGCGCTTCTCGTGAAGCTCTCGGAAGAGGGCATGCTGCTCCTCGCGCGGGGTCACGAGCCGCGGCGCATCACGGCCCGCGCGCGGGAGGTGTTCGACGTGACGGGCGCGGGAGACACCGTCCTCGCGGCGTTCGGCGTGGCCGTGGGCTGCGGTCTCGGCTTCTTCGAAGCGGCCGAAGTCGCGAACCGCGCGGCGGCCTTCGCGGTCGGGCGCGCCGGGACCGCGCCGGTCCACTGGGCCGACCTCTTCGAAGGGGCCGCGGGGTCGCCGCACGACAAGCTCCTCGACCGGGCGCACCTGCCCGCCGTCTCGGCGATGCTGCGGCGCGCGCACAAGAACGTCGTGTTCACGAACGGCTGCTTCGACCTCCTGCACGCCGGGCACGTGAAGCTCCTGACGGAAGCGCGGAAGGGCGGCGACCTTCTCGTCGTCGGCCTCAACAGCGACGCCTCGGTGAGGCGGTTGAAGGGCGAAGGTCGGCCGATCCTCTCGGAGGCGGACCGGGCGCAGGTCCTCGGAGGGCTCGACGCCGTGGACTTCGTCGTCGTCTTCGACGAGGACACGCCCGAAGCGGTCATCCGGGAGCTGCGTCCCCAGAAGCTCGTCAAGGGCGGCGACTACACCGAGGCCACGGTCGTCGGGGCCTCGTTCGTACGGTCGTACGGGGGCTCCGTCGTCCTCGTCCCGCTCGTCCAGGGCCTCTCGACGTCCTCGATGGTCTCGCGCCTGAAGGGTGGAAGCTGATGCACGGCTACTTCGGCGACCTGGCGGCGCTCGCAGCCGGCGCGGCTCTCTCGATCGGGCCCGGAGTGGGAAAGGCGGCGCGGCTCGTCGCGGACGCGGCGCTCTCCGGGCGCACGACGTTCGCGTTCGGGAACGGAGGAAGCGCGACTCAGGCGCAGCACTTCACGGCCGAGCTCGTCGTGCGCTATCGGGACGACCGACCCGCCCTCCCGGCGGTCTCGCTCGCGACCGACGTCGCGATCCTGACCTCCTGCGCGAACGACTACGACTACACGGTCGTGTTCTCGCGCCAGATCGAGGCGCTCGCGAAGGCGGGCGACGTGGCCGTGGGGCTCACGACCTCGGGTTCGAGCCCCAACGTCCTGAAAGCGCTCGCCGCGGCGAAGGCCCGGGGCCTTGCGACGATCCTCCTCACCGGCGAGAAGGGCCGCGCCGAGGCGGCGCGATGGGACGTCGGCATCGTCGTCCCTTCGACGGAGACCGCCCACGTGCAGGAGCTTCACCTCGCCGCGCTTCACCTCATCTGCCGTTTCGTGGACGAGGAGCGGGGCCGCAGGGGCTGAAGAGCGCGTGGAGGGGAGAATCGGGGCCGTCCTGAAGGCCGCGGTGATCACACTCGTCGCGTGGTTCGCCATCGGCCGGTTTCTGGCCTGGATCCCGCTCTCCTTCATCGCCCACGAGACCGCGCTTCTCCCGAACGCGCTCCAGGAGCCAATTCAGGGCGAGCACTCGGGCGAGGCATTCTCGGAGATGCGACGCGGCCGCTCGTTCCGGCTCCTGCCGCGGGCGTCTTATGACGTGGCCGCGCGCGTCGCTTCGACGGAGCGTTACCGGGCGGGCCTCTCGGGCGATCTCCTTCCGTGGGACTTCGCGCTCGCCTGGGGGCGCGCGACGAGCGAGCCGGCCTGGTCGCACCTCTCCTTCGTACAGACCGGGCGCTTCTACAACTGGTCGACTCACGATCGCGCGCTTGATCCCGCGTACGTCTCGAGCCACACGGCGAACACGCACCTCATCGCAGCGACGGGGCGCATCGCCTCCGTGCTCGGGCTCGTCCACAGGGGAGACGTCGTGCGTCTGGAGGGCGACCTCGTGGACGTGGACGGGCCGGACGGCTTCGTCTGGAGGACGAGCCTCACCCGGACGGACTCGGGGCCCGGTGCCTGCGAGACGCTTTACGTTCGCGCGATCACGATCGGGAAGCGCCGGTACCGCTAGTCCGACAGCACTTCTTCGATCGCTTTGAGCACGTCGTCCGGCCGCACGCCGCCCATGCAGGCGTGGTCGATCGGGCAGACGTCGAACCGGCAGGGCGCGCAGACCGTGCGGCGCCGGACGACTGCGAGCCGCACGGGCTTCCCGTCAGGGCGCGGCCCGTCCCACGGGCGCGTCGCATCGGGGTCGGTCGAGCCGAAGACGACCACGGAAGGCGTTCCCGCCGCGCCCGCGAGATGGGCGAGGCCGGAGTCATTGCCGAAGAAGAGCCGCGCCTCCGCGAGGATGCCGAGCGCTTCGGGCAGCGATGTCTTGCCGGAGAGGTCGAACAGACGCGCCCTCGTCGCGAGATCCGCGGCTTGTGCATTGACGGTCCTCTCCGCCGAGCTTCCGAGGAGGAAGACCGGGAGACCGCCTCGCGCCGCGAGGCCGTCGAAGACCGCCGCGAAGCGCGCGAGGTCCCATCGCTTGGCCGCGTGCGCGAAGGATGCGACGTGCGCGGCGGCGAACGGCCCTTCTTTCCAGCCGGCCGCGACGAGACGAGCGCGGGCGGCGTCCCGAAGCGCGGCGCTCACGGGCCACGACACGTCCGGCGCGGCGGGAAGCGGTGCACCGGCGGCCGCTGCGAGGCGGAGGTGCTTCCACACCTGGTGCTCGCCTGGACCGAGGACGAGTCGCACGGCGCGGGTGAGGAGAGCCCCGCGCAGCTCGCCCCGGTATCCGATCCGCTCGGGCACGCCCGCCCGCGCGACGAGCCAGGCGGTCTCGAAGCTCGTCGGCAGGACCACGGCCCGGTCGAACTTTCCATCCCGAATCTTCAGTGCGAGACGTTCGCGCGCTTTCGGGTCCGCCGCGGAGCCTTTCGACTCGTCGACGAGGACCTCGTCCACCTCCGGGAGCAGCCGGTAGAGCTCCGCGACCCACGGGCGCGCGAGCACGGCGAGCGTGCCCCGCGGATCGGCCGCCCGGAGCGCGCGGACGGCCGGAAGCGACAGGACGACGTCGCCCACCCAGTTCGTCGCGCGAACGAGGGTTCTCACGTGCCGTGCCCTGCCCGCGCCTTCTCGAGCTCGGCCTCGACGCGTGCAACGGTCCGGGCGATCGTCCGCTCGCAGGCGGCTGCGCGGCCGGCCGTGACCAGGCGCTCGCGGCGGACGGGATCGTGAAGAAGCGCGAGCACCGTCTCCTTCCACGCCTCCGGGTCGAGGGATGCGACGAGGGCCCCGGCCGTCCCACCCTGGACCATCTCCGAGGCGCCGCCCACGTCGTGCCCGACCGCGAGGCAGCCCGTCGCCATGGCCTCGACGAGCACGAGAGGCCCGCCCTCGCTGGCTGAAGGGAGGAGAAGGATGTGGGAAGAGGCGAGTCGCGACGCGACGTTCCTGACTTGACCGGCGAAGACACAGCTCCCGTTGACGCCGCGTGCCGCGGCTTGCGCCTCGACTGCGGCGCGCTTCGGACCGTCGCCGAGGAAGAGCGCGGTCGCGTCGAGGCCTCCCGCGACGAGCCGTGCGAGGATTTCAACGACGATGTCCTGCCCCTTGAACCCGTCGAACGCGCCGGCATGCACGAGCCGAACGGGAGGCGGCGGGGGTGCGGTGTTCTCGAGGAAGGACTCGTCAGGAAGGCCGTCGGGAACGACGACGACCTTCGCCGCCGGTACGCCCGTCCCTTCGAGGGACTGCGCGGTGGCGCGCGAGACGGCGAGGTAGCGCGTCGCCGCGCGGTACTTGAGGCGCGAGAGCGGGTCGCGGCCCGGCGGGAAAATGACGCGGCGGTGGACGACGAGAGGCGCGACCGTGGTGGCGAGGCCGAAGACGGCGGCGCCGTGGCCGCGCGCGTCCCCTGCGTACACGATCTCGGGGTGGAAGGACCGCGCCTCGTGCGCTACGGCGAGGAGAAGGGACGGGGACGCCTCGGAGCCCGGCGGCATCTCGACGACGGAAAGGCCCCGGGACCGCGCGGCCCCGGCGAGCGGCGCACCGCGTCGGGCGAGAAAGCGGATTTCGTGCCCCCGCGCGGCGAGGCCGGCAAGGAGGAGCACGGACTGCTGCTGCCCTCCACGCATCGCGGGGCCAAGGTCGAGCGCGAGCAGCCTCACGGGCGAGCAGGATAGCGCCCTGCTAATGTCACTGCCGTGCGCGCGCCGCTCTCGGTCGTGATCCTCGCCAAGAACGAGCAGGACCGCCTGCCGCCGGCCCTCGAGTCGGTCGCGTTCGCGGACGAGGTCGTCGTCGCGGACACGGGATCCACGGACGGGACCGAGGAGGCTGCGCGTCTGGGCGGTGCGCGCGTCGCCGGGATCGGCTGGGACGGGTTCGTCGGCTCCCGCAACAAGGCGCTCGCCGAGGCGCGGCACGAATGGGTCCTCGTCCTGGACGCGGACGAGCGCGTCCCTCAGGAGCTGCGCCGCGAGATCATTTCGGTCCTCGAGATCGACGATCCGGGAATCGCGGGCTACCGGATGCCACGCCTCTCGTACTTTCTCGGCCGCCCGATCCGCCACGGGAGCTGGTACCCGGACTTGAAGCTCCGCCTCGGCCGGCGTTCGCGCGGCCTGCGCGCCGAGGGCGGGCGCGTGCACGAGGCGCTCGCGGTCGACGGGAAGGTCGGGCGCCTCGCATCGCCGCTCGTCCACCATCCGTACCGCGACCTGTCCGACGCGCTGCGCAAGGCCGCGCGCTACGCGCAGCTCGGCGCCGAGGACCGTTACGACCGTGGAGCGCGCGGAAGCGTCGCGGGTCTCTTCGCGCGGCCTGTCTTCGAGTTTTTCCGCTGCCTTGTCATCAGACTCGGCTTTCTCGACGGCCCGGTGGGCTGGTCGGTTGCGTTCCTGCACGGGTCGTCGTACTTTCTGCGCGCTGCTTTTCTGCTCGAAATTCAACGGCGCCGTGCGGTCGAGCGGAGCGGGCGCCAGAAGGAGATCCCGACATGAGGCTCGCGATGGGTCATTCGCTTCGAGGCGCGCTCGCCTTTGCCGCCGCTTCGGTCTTGGTCCTCGGCGGCTGCGCGAAGACCGAGGAGAAAGGCCCGATGGAGAAAGCGGGAGCCGCAGCCGACAAGGCCGTCGAGAAGGTCAAGGACGCGTCGAAAGAGGCCGCCAAGTCCGTCAGCGAGGCTGCGGCAACCGCTGCCGCGTCGGTCGGTCAGGCGGCTGAAAAGGCGAAGGCGGGCGCCGCGGAGATGACCGCGACGGCCGGTGCCGCCGTGGAGAAGGCTGGCGAAAAGGTCGGAGCCGCCGCCGAGAAATCAGCCGAGAAGGTGAAGACAGCAGCCGCCACCAGTTCGGCCACCCCGAAAAAATAAGCCCCCGCTCCGGGTCCAAGACGCGGCCCGTCCGCTGAGGCCGACCTTCTTCTTCGCCAGATGAGCGATCCGCGCTCCCTCGTCCGCCTCGCGGCGGAGATCGTCTCCTGCGGCGCCTGCCCGCGCCTCGTCGCGTGGCGCGAGGAGGCCGCCGCGCGCCCGCCCCGCCGCTTCAGGGGGCAGCGCTACTGGGCGCGGCCGGTCCCCGGCTTCGGCGATCCCGGTGCGCGGCTCCTCGTCGTGGGCCTCGCCCCCGCGGCGCACGGGGGCAACCGCACGGGCCGCGTCTTCACCGGAGACGCCTCGGGCGACTTCCTCTTCGCCGCGTTATACCGGGCCGGTTTCGCGAGCCAGCCGGTCTCCGTGTCCCGAGACGACGGCCTCGCGCTGCGCGATGCGTGGATCACGGCTGCGGTTCGCTGTGCCCCGCCGGACAACAGACCAACGCCCCGGGAGTTCGCGACTTGCCGCCCCTTCCTGGCCCGCGAGATCGCGGCGCTGGCGAGTCTGCGCGTCGTCCTCGCCCTCGGCGCCCTCGCCTGGCGGTCGGCGATCGAGGCTCTCGAAGAGAACAAGACTGCGATCCCGCGCCCGCGCCCCGCGTTCACGCACGGCGCGGTAGTCGATCTGGGCGGCGTGACCCTCTTCGGCTCGTACCACGTGAGCCAGCAGAACACGAACACGGGGCGCTTGACGGCGACGATGTTTGACGCGGTCCTTATGGGAGTGAAACGAGTAGCTGAAGGGACGAAGAGAGGATCTCGGATTTCTTAGAAGGTAATTAGGCCGGCGGCCACGCCGGCCCATGGTCGACGCGCTTGGACGTATTTAGCGCCGGAGTCCGATTCACTTTCTAAGAAACACGCCCATTCCCTCTGCGTATCAGCCTCCATGAAAGAAGATATCCGCGCCCTTGCGCTCCCAGCTCTTGCCGCACTCGTCACGCTTTTCTCGCATTCCGCCTTCGCGCAGCCTCATTACCTCCCGGCCAGCGGGGACAACCAGCGCGCCTCGGTGACGCAGCAGGTCGGGCCGGTCACGGTCACGATCTCCTACTCGAGTCCCCGCGTCGTCCTCAAGGGCAACGATCGGCGCGGAAAGATCTGGGGCAAGCTCGTGCCCTACGGCCTGACAGAGCTGGACTTCAACGACTGCAAGTCCTGCCCCTGGCGCGCCGGGGCGAACGAGAACACCGTCTTCACCGTCTCGGACGAGGTGAAGGTGCAGGGCAAGTCCCTCCCCGCGGGCTCGTACGGCCTCTTCACGATCACGGGACCCGAGGAGTGGACCTTCGTCTTCTCGAAGAACGCGACGTCCTGGGGGAGCTACTGGTACGACCCGAAGGAAGATGTCCTCCGCGTGACGGCGAAACCCGGCAAAGGCGAATACCACGAGTGGCTCACCTACGACTTCGTGGAAAGGGAGCCGGCGAAGGCGACGGTCGCCTTGAAATGGGAGGAGCTGCAGGTCCCGCTCACGATCACGGTCGACGACGCGCCCGCGCGGTGGGTCGCGAAGCGGCGCGACGAGCTGCGCGGCTTTACGGGTTTCTATTGGGAGAACTGGCAGCGCGCCGCCGACTACTGCCTCCAGAACAAGATCAACCTTCCCGAGGCGCTCACGTGGGCCGAGCGCGGAGCCGGGCCGGACTTCGGAGGCGACAGCGAGATCGTCGCGCTCGCGACGCTCGCGCGCGCGCAGGAAGCGAACGGCAAGACGGCCGAGGCGGCGAAGACGTGGGACAGGGCGATCAACCTGCCGGGCGCGACGGCCGTCCAGATCCACCAGGTCGGGCGTGCCCTCCTCGCCGAAGGGAAGGCGCAGCAGGCTCTGACCATCTTCCAGACGAACGCGAAGCGCTTCCCCGACAAGTGGCCCGTCCACGTGGGGCTCATGCGTGCCTACGCGGCGACGGGCGATGCGAAGAAGGCGCTGGAGGAGGCGCGCCTCGCGGTCAAGCAGGCGCCCGACGAGGGAAATCGCAAGAACCTCGAGGCCCTCATCCTGAAGCTCGAGAAAGGCGACGCGAAGATCAACTGAGGTCGGGTGCCGGCAGCTTGCCCCGGTCGCGCTGCGATAGACTTGAGCCGTGGCGGGGGCTCCCCTGGAAGAGGCGCGGGACAAGTTCCGGGACGAGTGCGGGGTCTTCGGGATCTACGGCCACGCCGACGCCGCGAACCTGACGTACCTCGGCCTCTACGCGATGCAGCACCGCGGACAGGAGTCCGCGGGGATCGTCACGTGGTCGGGCCAGCGCATGGCCGTCGAGAAGCAGATGGGCTATGTCGCCGACATCTTCGACGAAGCACGCCTCGCCCGCTTGCCCGGCTCCTCGGCGATCGGCCACGTGAGGTATTCGACGACGGGCGAGTCGCTCCTCGAGAACGCTCAGCCCATCGTCTACAACACGAACAAGGGCCCGCTCGCCGTTGCGCACAACGGCAACCTCGTGAACGCAGACGAGATCCGCGCCGAGCTGGAAGAGGAAGGCTCGATCTTCACGACGAGCTCGGACACGGAAGTGTTTCTTCACCTCATGGCGCGCTCGCGCGCCGAGGACGTCGTGGGTGCGCTGCGCGAAGCGCTCGCGCGCGTGCGCGGCGCCTACTCGATCGTCCTCCTCGCGCGGGATCGCGTCATCGCGGCGCGGGACCCGCAGGGTGTCCGTCCGCTGACTCTCGGGCGGCTTCGGGTCGACGGCGTCCCCGACGCGCGCGTCGTGGCCTCCGAAACGTGCGCGTTCGACCTGATCGACGCGGAGCCCCTGCGCGACGTCGAGCCCGGCGAGATCGTCGTCTTCGACTCGGGGGGAACCGCGACGGCGTCGTTCGCGATGGGGCAGCGAACGGCCTTCTGCATTTTCGAGCACGTCTACTTCGCGCGCCCGGACTCCTCCGTGTTCGGGAAGTCCGTCGCGGAGTCGCGCCGGGCGTTCGGCCGGCGGCTCGCGCGCGAGCATCCGGTGCCGGCCGACGTGGTCGTGCCCGTGCCGGACTCGGGCGTCTTCGCGGCGCTCGGATTCGCGGAGGAGAGCGGGATCCCTTACGGGGTGGGTCTCGTGCGAAACCACTACGTCGGCCGCACGTTCATCGAGCCGAAGCAGGCGATCCGGCACTTCGGCGTCAAGGTGAAGCTGAACCCGGTTCGCTCCGTCGTGGCCGGCAAGCGCGTCGTCCTCGTGGACGACTCGATCGTGCGCGGCACGACGTCGAAGAAGATCGTCAAGATGCTCAAGGCCGCGGGGGCGAGCGAGGTCCACATGCGCATCTCGTCGCCGCCAACGATGAACCCGTGCCACTACGGAATCGACACACCGCGGCGGAAGGAGCTCATCGCCGCGACGAAGGACCTCGACGCAACGCGTGTGTTCATCGAGGCCGATTCGCTCGGGTACCTCTCGCTCGAGGGAATGCTCACGGCGTTCGGGCGCGAAGAAAACGACGCCTGCGCGGCCTGCTTCTCGGGCCGGTATCCGATTCCCCTGACCGTGCCCGACCCGCAGGCGACGCTCTTTCCCACCGACGAGCCGCTCGCGGATGTCTCGGGGGAGAGGCCGGCCGAGGCCTTCCCGCGGCTCGTCCGATCAGCCAAGCCCTGACGGCAGTCGGAGAAGTGGCCACGGACGCGCTCGAGTTCTCGCCGGAAGACGGCGGCAAGAGCGTGCGGCTCCGCCTGCGCGTTTCTGCGGGTGCCTCGCGCCGCCGCGTGCTCGGAGTCCACGGGGGCGCGCTCAAGCTCTCGGTGAAGGCCCCGCCCGAAAAGGGCAGGGCGAACAAGGACGTCGCCTCCCTCGTCGCCGAGACGTTCGGCCTCGCTCCGTCGGAGGTGGAGATCCTCTCGGGCGAAACGTCGCCCGACAAGGTGGTGCGGCTCGCGCTCTCTCCTCAGGAGGCCGCTGCGCGGTCCCGCCTCGGGCTCGCCTGACGGGAGTCCTAGAGCGTGAGCTCCATGAAGCGCGTTCCCTCGATCGGGTGCTCGTTGTAGGGCGGGATGTCGACAAAGCCGAGCGAGACGTAAAGGGCCTGCGCTTCGCGCATCGAGGGCAACGTGTCGAGCCGAACGGCCCGGTAGCCGGCCGTCCGCGCCTCGGCGAGGACGGCCTCCACGAGGAGCCGCCCCAGGCGGGCACCGCGGAACGCGGGGCGCACCCAGAGCCTCTTCATCTCGGAGATCCCGTCGTCCAGCTGCCGGAGCGCGACGCATCCCGCAGGCTCTTCGCCTGCGAAGGCCAGGAGCAATCGGCCCTGGGGCGCCGCGTACGCGCCGGGCAGCCCGGCCAGCTCCGCGTCGAAGTTCTGGAAGCAAAGCGAGATTCCGAGCGCCTTCTGGTATTCGACGAAGAGCGTGCGGGCCGTTTCGACGTCGGCCGGCGAGCGCGCCTCGCGGAGGTCGATGGCTGGGGAAGGGGTCGACATCTCGCGACATTCTCCCCGAAGAGTCTCCTGACCGCATCGGGCTCGCCTGACGCTGCTACGATCCGCGCCGTGACGGAGCCCCGCCCGCTGACCTACGCGGACGCCGGCGTCGACATCGACGCGAAGATGGGCGCCGTCGCCCGCGCGAAAGAGGCGATCCGCTCGACGTTCACGAAGGGCGTCGTTGGCGACGTCGGGGGCTTCGGCGGCCTCTTTCGCCCGGATTTCGCCGGGATGTCCGATCCGCTCCTCGTCGCCTCGGCCGACGGCGTGGGCACGAAGGTGAAGGTCGCGATCGCCGCGGGAATCCACGGCACGGTCGGACAGGATCTCGTCAACCATTGCGTGAACGACATCCTCGTCCAGGGGGCGAGTCCTCTCTTCTTCCTGGATTACTACGCGACGGGGAAGATGCGGCCCGAAATCGTCGGAGAAGTTCTCGAAGGCCTCGCGCTCGCCTGCCGCGAGAACGGCTGCGCGCTCCTCGGGGGCGAGACCGCCGAGATGCCCGGGATGTACGCCGAGGGCGACTACGACCTCGCGGGCACGATCGTGGGCGTCGTCGACCGGCCGAAGCTGCTTGACGGGACGAAGGTGCGCGAAGGCGACCTGCTGATCGGCCTTCCCTCGTCCGGATTGCACACCAACGGCTATTCGCTCGCGCGAAAGATCTTCTTCGAGGATCTGGGGCTGAGGCCGGCCGACCACGTGCCCGAGCTGGGCGCGACCGTTGCCGAGGCATTGCTTGCCGTGCACCGGAGCTACCTCAAACCCGTTCTTCCACTCGTAGAAGATCTTCTTCTCTCGGCCATGTCTCACATCACCGGCGGCGGGTTCCCGGACAACATTCCCCGTGTCCTCCCGCAGAACCTCGACGTCGTCATCCACCCAGAAGCCTGGAGCTGGCCGCCGCTCTTCCGGTTCCTGCGGGACAAGGGCCGCGTCCCGCCGGGAGAGATGCTCCGGGTCTTCAACTGCGGCATCGGCATGGTCCTGATCGTCCCACCCGCCCGAGGCCTCGAGGTCAAGACGCGGCTGGACGCGAGCGGCGAGGACTGGAAGCAGATCGGACGCGTTCAGAAAGGCGAGCGGAAGGTCCGCTTCGTCTGAGCGTTTCCGTGAGCGATCCCCTGCAGTTTTCACGG
>CAWGCY010000007.1:0-2500 GCA_963821225.1 Thermoanaerobaculia bacterium | reverse complement strand
AATCCGTTCCTCTGGTTCATAGCCGACGCCGAGAAGTGAGTGCGAGGCCGCAAGGCCGTAAAGCCACCGATGCCACGCTGCCGAGAAAAACCTCTAAGGAATCCGGAGGGAATCCGTACCGCAATCCGACACAGGTAGACAAGGAGAAAATCCTCAGGCGCTCGAGTGAAGCGATGCGAAGGAACTCGGCAAATTGACACCGTAACTTCGGAATAAGGTGTGCCCCATGGCGTGTAGGGATTTACTCTCGAAGCGCCGCGGGGTTGCAATGAAAAGGCCCAGGCGACTGTTTATCAAAAACACAGGACTCTGCTAAGTCGAAAACGACGTATAGGGTCTGACGCCTGCCCGGTGCTGGAAGGTTAAGGAGAGGGGTCAGCCGCAAGGCAAAGCTCTGAACCGAAGCCCCAGTAAACGGCGGCCGTAACTATAACGGTCCTAAGGTAGCGAAATTCCTTGTCGGGTAAGTTCCGACCTGCATGAATGGCGTAACGATCTGGGCACTGTCTCCGCATCGCGCTCGGCGAATCTGTACTTCCGGTGAAGATGCCGGATACCCGCACGTAGACGGAAAGACCCTGTGCACCTTTACTATACCCTGGCCTTGAACTTTGGTGCTGTCTGCGCAGGATAGGTGGGACGCTTTGAGCCTGGGGTTTCGGCCTCGGGGGAGCGGACGGTGAGATACCACCCTGACGACACTGGAGTTCTAACCTAGCCCCGTCATCCGGGGTGGGAACACGGTCAGGCGGGTAGTTTGACTGGGGCGGTCGCCTCCTAAATTGTAACGGAGGCGCTCAAAGGTACTCTTAGGCGGATTGGAAACCCGCCGTTAAGTGTAAAGGCAGAAGAGTGCTTGACTGCGAGAGGTACATCTCAAGCAGGTGGGAAACCAGGACTTAGTGATCCGGTGGTTCTGTATGGAAGGGCCATCGCTCAACGGATAAAAGGTACGCCGGGGATAACAGGCTGATCTTGCCCAAGAGTTCACATCGACGGCAAGGTTTGGCACCTCGATGTCGGCTCATCGCATCCTGGGGCTGAAGCAGGTCCCAAGGGTCCGGCTGTTCGCCGGTTAAAGCGGTACGTGAGCTGGGTTCAGAACGTCGTGAGACAGTTCGGTCCCTATCTCGTGTGGGCGCAGGAAATTTGCGGGGCCCCGACCCTAGTACGAGAGGACCGGGTTGGACGAACCTCCTGTGCACCGGTTGTCGCGCCAGCGGCACACGCCGGGTAGCGGAGTTCGGTCTGGATAAACGCTGAAGGCATATAAGCGTGAAGCCGACCCCAAGATGAGATTTCCCCGGGGCGCAAGCCCCCTGAAGGACCGTGGGAGATGACCACGTTGATAGGCCGGGTGTGGAAGCGCTGCGAGGCGCGAAGCTGACCGGTACTAATCGTCCGTGCGGCTTGGCCATAAAATTCTTTAGGTGCGAGTCGTGGAAGACGTTCGCGCGAATGAAGAGAAGCGGATCGCTCGGTTCTGCACGGAAGCTCACGAAGAAATCGAGTTTCCGGTGGCCTTATCGAGGGGGCTCCACCCGTTCCCATTCCGAACACGGCCGTTAAGCCCCTCGGAGCCGATGGTACTGCACGGGAGACTGTGTGGGAGAGTAGGACGCTGCCGGGAAATTTGAAGGGCCCGGACCCAAAAGGTCCGGGCCTTTCTCTTTTTCCCGAATCAACGGAGTCCGGGGTCTGTCAGACTCGCCGCCCGTGAACGGTGCGGACCGGAGGAAAAAGCTCGGGGTCCTTGCTTTGGTCCTGGGTCTCGGCACGCTGATCCTGTTTCCGGGAGCCCTCTTCCGTGGAGAGTCCTTTTTTGAAAGGGACATTCAGGCCTACTACCGCCCCGCGAAGTCCCTCCTCGTGCCGCTCTCCC
This sequence comes from Thermoanaerobaculia bacterium, assembly GCA_963821225.1. GTDB lineage: Bacteria > Acidobacteriota > Thermoanaerobaculia > UBA5066 > UBA5066 > Fen-183. Next base: position 618 of record CAWGCY010000007.1, on the reverse strand, counting down.
GAAGCTCTTCCGGACTGCCACTCTGGAACCCTCTCTTCGCCTCGGGCCAGCCGTTTGCCGCCAATCCGGAGCACGAACTCTTCCATCCCCTGACGGCGCTCTTTTTCCTTCTGCCGTTCGAATGGGCCTTTCGCCTCCAGATCATCCTCCCCGTCCTCGGGGCGGCCCTCTCGATGTTCTTCCTCCTCGACTCGTTCGGACTCGGGTTCGAATCGGCGACCCTCGGTGCTTTGGCTTGGGGGTTCGGCGGGTACACGCTTTCGACGACGAATCTCCTTCCCATCCTGTTCGCGATCGCGGTTCTCCCCGCGGCCCTGGCGTTTGCGGTTCGCCTCGTGACCCATGGAGGGCCGTGGAACCTTGCCGGGCTTGGTCTGATGATCGGACTCGAGTGTCTTGCCGGGGAGCCGTCGACGCTCCTCATGACCGCTCTCCTCCTCCCGGCGTCTCTGCTCGCGCCGGGGGACGACCGTGCCGCCCGGCTCCGCCGCTCCGTTCCGCGGCTCGTCCTCGGGCTGGCCCTCGGCGGAGCCCTCGGCGCCGTCACGCTGATACCGGGCCTCCATCACGTCTCGAAGACGGTGCGTGCCGGCGGGCTTCCGGACAGGATCGCCGACA
>CAWGCY010000006.1:0-1265228 GCA_963821225.1 Thermoanaerobaculia bacterium | reverse complement strand
CCACTTCGGCACGAACATCGCCACGACGCAGGTCACGTTCTGCAGCGCGCCCGCGCAGATCACCGGGCAGCTTGACGCGACCATCACCGTGACGACGCCCCGGCACGCGCTGGCGAACCCGGCCATCTCCGAGACGTGCGACGTCACGGTCCGGCGCGACATCGGCCTCGTCTCCGAGAATTCGGCCACGCTCGCGCAGGCTTTCACGTATCGCGGCAACGGGTCCGGCGGGACGTGCAACACGGATCCGGCCTTCTTCATCGCGAGCCTCGCGCCGAACACCGGCCCCGCCGACGGCGGGACGACCGTCGTTCTGACGGGCAGCGGATTCGGCACGGTTGCCTCGCTCATGCGCGTCGACTTCGGCGGGACGCCGGCGACGATTGTCACCATCGCGAACACGAGCATCACGGTTTCGACCCCGCGGCGCACGCTCGCGAGCCCGGTCGTGCCCGAGACCGTCGACGTCACCGTGACGGATCTCGGCAGCCCGGTTCAGCGCTGCGCGCGAGCCGTGAACGGCTTCGCGTACACGGCAGCGGCCCTCACGCCGACGATTTTCTCCGTTTCGCCGAGGACGGGCCCGAACGACGCGTCGACGCGCGTCTCGATTTTCGGCACCGGCTTCCAGTTCCCGATGCAAGTCTTCATGACCGGCGGCAACTGCGGCGCGCAGCGCGTCGAGGGCACGGTTTCCGACATCTCACTGACCACGATCGTGTTCAAGACGCCGATCGCGGCGAACAACGTCTGCCTCCTGAACCAGCTCGTCGACATCGAGGTCGTGAACCCGTCGACCGGGAAGAAGGCGTCGTGCCCGGCCTGCTTCAAGTACTACTCGTGCCCGGCCCTGGGCACCGCGTCGCCCTCCTCCGGGAGCGGCACGGTGGCGACGACCGTCGTCATCTCCGGCGCGAACTTCGAGGAGCCGATCACGGCGAACTTCTCCTTCGCGAGCTCTCTGGTCGCCCTGAACGTGTCGTCCGTGTCCTCGAACGCGATCGTCCTCACGATGCCCCCTCTCAGCCAGATCCAGGGCGGGGCGCCGGCTTGCGCCGACGTGGCGGGCAGCATCAACATCGCGTTCCTGGGCCTTACGTGCGATCCGATCAAGGTCCCCTTCACGTATCACAACGCCCCGCCGTTCGCCTCGAGCGCGGCTCCGAACAACCTGAGCCAGGACGGCTCGCTGTTCCCGGCGACGGGCACGCCGGCGACGATCACGGTCACGGGAAGCAACTTCACGGATCCGATGACGGTGCAGCTCGTCAAGGACGGCACCGTGGTTGTGAACACGCCGGTGAACAACGCGATCGTCGCGAACTCGACGACTCTCACGTTCATCGCGCCGGCCGTGCCGGACTCGTCCCTCAACAGGCAGAACTGCCTCCTCGGCGGAACGATCTCGGGCTCCCAGTTCGTTCCGACGTCGTTCGGGATCCAGCTGAAGAGCGCGCGGACGGGTTGCACCATCGACCTGCCGAACGTGCTCGTGTACAACCCGATCGATCCGACCTGCAATTGATTTTCTTGCCAGGAGCTTCTTCCGTTCGGGCCGCCTCCGGGCGGCCCGAACTGTCTCGAAGCCGGATGCCGTAGACTTCGGAGTCGGATCAGCGCACATGGCCCTTTTCGGCGGTCCTTCCACCCCGGTGTCGCGTCTCGAGGAGCTCAAAAGGCTCCTTCAGAAGGACCCCACATCGCGACAGTTCCTCGCGCTCGCGGAGGAGTACCGCCGCCACGGGAAGTACCGTGACGCCGTCATCACCCTCGAACGCGGGCTCCAGATGCATTCCACCTCCGTGGCGGCGCACGTCGCCCTCGGACGGACCTACCAGCAGCTGGACCGCCTCGAGGATGCGATTCGGGCGTTCACGAACGCGCTTCGGCTCGATCGCGAGAACCTGGTCGCCATCCGCCAGCTCGCGGAGGTCTATCTCGCGAAGGGAGACAAGATCGAGGCGATCAAGAAGCTGAAGCTCTACCGCGGCCTCAAGGCCGGGGACCGCGACGTGAACGACATCATCCAGAAGCTCGAAGAAGAGATGTCGGCCGCGGCGGCCGAGCGCCCCCGCTCGGGAGTGCAGCCGGTGTTTTCCGACCTCCCCGAGGCTCCGCGGCCCTCGCCCCATTTTACGAGCGCGATTCGCCGGGCCGCGATGATCCCGCGGTTGGAACGGGTCGAGGTACCGCCTCCACCGCCCCCGCCGCCCGAGCCGAGGCCGGATCCGTTGGAGCTCACCTACGACGGCGCGAAAGGCGCGAAGCCGGTCGAAGCCGTACACTTGCCCCAGCCGGAGGCGCCACCGCCCCCGCCGCCCCCGGTGCCGGTCACGGACGCTCCCGTGGAGCCTTCCCCCGCCGTCACCGCTCCTTCCGAGGCGCCCATGCTCCCGCCTTTCACCGCGCCGATCGCGTCGATTCGCGAGCCGGAACCCGAGAAGGCGCCGTTCGCGCTCGCCGAGAGCGAAGCGCAGCCGGACGTTCCGGAAGAGGAGGCGACCGCCCCGTTCACGTTCCCGGTGGATCTCTACCGGACGGAGGCGGCGACCATTCCAGCGGACACGTCCGTCGAGACGGCTCCGTTCGACGTCTCCGACGCACGCCCCGAGGCGCCCGCAAGAGGCGAGCCCCTCGTCTCGGAGACTCTGGGAGACCTCTACCGCGCTCAAGGCCATATGGCCGACGCTCGCGAGACCTATCGGACGCTCGCGGAGACCGCTGCCGACGAGGCGCGCGCCCGTGCCCTGCGCGAGAAGGCCGCGGCGCTCCCCCCGGCCGAGCACACGGATCATCCTCGCCTGCGTCGCCTGGCGCGGCGCTTCCCAAAGCGTCCCGAGGCGACCGTGGATCAACTGCACCGGCTTCTCGTGAGCCTCGTCGAGGGGACGGAAGGAATCCGCGCCGCGACCCTCACCGACCTCGCGGGGCTTCCGGTCGTGATGGCCGGACCCTCGTCGCGCGACGCGGCGATGGAGACCCTGGTCGCGGAGCTCAGCTCTTTCCTGAAAAACCTCCGCCGCACGACGGCCGAGACCGGCACGGGCGAGCTCGAGTCGCTGGCGGTCGCCGGCCCGAATGGCGGGGTCGTCGTTTCACCCGTCAACGCCGATTACTCCCTCATTCTCCGGGTGGACCCCGAGGCGGCGCTCGGCGAGATCCGGTGGGAGGCGGCGCGCACGGCGCGCGCCCTCCGTCCGGCGGTTCACTGAGAGGCCTCCTGGGACGAGCCCCGGGAATCGAAAGGGAACGATGAACGTCAAGGAGATCAAGGAACTCGTCGAACTGGTGTCGCGCCGGGGACTCGCCGGTCTCGAGATCGAGAGGGCGGGCTTCCGCCTCCGCATCGAGGGGGCGCCCGCCCACCGCACCGCGCCCGTCTTCACGCACGCCGTCGCCGAGCCGGCGACCTCCGAGGCGCCGGCGCTGCCCCCGGCCACGACGCCGCAGGCCGTCACGCAGCACGTGCCCCCGGGCCCGCCCGGCTCGGGAGAGCGAGAGGGCTTTCACGTCATCACGGCCCCGATCGTCGGTACGTTCTACCGCGCCCCGAACCCGGACGCCGAGCCTTTCGTGAAGATCGGCGACGTCGTCGAGAAGGGCAAGACCCTCTGCATCGTCGAGGCGATGAAGCTCATGAACGAAATCGAAGCGGACATCTCGGGGACGGTGGTCGCCATCTACCCGCAGAACGCCCAGCCGGTGGAGTTCGGAGAAAAGCTCTTCGCGATCCAGCAGCGTTGACGGGACCGACGTGTTTCAGAAGATCCTCGTCGCCAACCGCGGAGAGATCGCGCTCCGTGTCATCGCGGCCTGCAAGGAGCTCTCGATTGCGACGGTCGCCGTCCACTCCGAGGCAGACCGCGATTCGCTCCACGTGCGCGCCGCCGACGAATCGGTGTGCATCGGCCCGGCTTCGCCGTCCAGCTCGTACCTGAACATCACCTCGCTCGTGGCGGCCGCGGAGATCACCGGAGCCGACGCCGTGCACCCTGGCTACGGCTTCCTCGCGGAGAACGCGCACTTCGCGGAGATCCTCGAGGAGGTCGGGTTGAAGTGGATTGGGCCCTCGCCGGACGCGATTCGTCGGATGGGCGACAAAGCCGTCGCGAAGGAGACCGTCCGGAAGGTGGGAGTGCCGACGATTCCCGGCAGCCCCGGCCCGCTCGCCTCGATCGAGGACGCGATGAACGTCGCGACGCGAATCGGATATCCCGTCCTCCTGAAGGCTGTCGCCGGAGGCGGAGGCCGCGGCATGCGCGTGGCGCGCTCGGACAAGGAGCTCGCGGCCGGCTTCGAGCTCGCGACGGCGGAGGCCGAGCGCGCTTTCGGCAACGGAAGCGTCTACCTCGAGAAGTACCTCGCCGAGCCGCGGCACGTCGAGCTGCAGATCTTCGGGGACCAGTCGGGGCGCATCGTCCACCTCGGGGAGCGCGAGTGTTCGCTCCAGAGACGCCATCAGAAGATCCTCGAGGAATCACCGTCGCCGGCGCTGACAGACGTCCTGCGCGCGAAAATGGGCGCCGCGGCCGTCGCCGTGGCGAAGGCCGTGGAGTACGTCGGGGCGGGCACCGTGGAATTCCTCGTGGACGAGGACGGCTCTCATTACTTCATGGAAATGAACACGCGCATCCAGGTCGAGCACCCGGTGACCGAGATGGTGACCGGCTTCGACCTCGTGAAGGAGCAGATCCGGGTCGCCGCGGGTGAGCCGCTGTCGTTCGGGCCGACTCCGCCCGGTGACGGCCTCGGATGGCGGCCGCAGGGGCACGCGATCGAGTTTCGCGTCAATGCTGAGGACCCGGTCACGTTCGCTCCTTCGCCCGGTACGATCACGACTCTTCACCTGCCGGGCGGGCCCGGCGTGCGCGTGGACACGGCGGCCTATTCGGGCTGGAAGATCCCGCCGTATTACGACTCCCTCATCGCGAAGCTCATCGTGCACGGGCGGGACCGCGACGAGGCGCTCAGCCGCGGCAAGCGTGCGCTGGAGCTGTTCATCGTGGAGGGGGTGAAGACCACGATTCCGCTCCACCTGAAGCTTCTCGACGACCCGGACGTGCGCAGCGGCCGCGTCTCCACGAAGTGGCTCGAGCGGTGGCTCAAGAACGCCCCGCCTCTCTGACGGGTGGCGCAGGAGGTTCCGCATCCGGGGCGCCGGGCCGGGTGTACCTCGTCGGCTTCATGGGAAGCGGCAAGACGACGAGCGGGCGGATTCTCGCGGACCGCTGGAAAGTGCCTTTCGTGGACCTCGACCTGGCGTTCGAGTCGATGTCCGGGCGGACGATCCGCGAGACGTTCGAGACGCACGGGGAGGCCTATTTCCGGGAACGGGAATCGGAGCTTCTGCGCGGCACGGCGACGCTCGCTCAGGCCGTGGTCGCCCTCGGAGGCGGAACTTTCACGTTTCCCGAGAACGTCCGGTTCGTGAAAGAACACGGCGTCTCGGTCTTCCTCGACCCGCCCTTCGAAGTGCTCGCGGCCCGGCTCGCCGAGAAGGCCGCCGACCGACCGCTGTTCGGATCGCTCGAGTCGGCCCGAAAGCTGTGGGAAGCGCGGCGCCCCTTCTATAAAATGGCGGACCGGACCCTGGACGTGGATCAAGAGACGACTCCCGGCGAGGTCGCCGGTCGGCTGGCCCTCCTGTTCGACCCGGGGAACGCCGGGGGCCGCTGACGTGCGCTACCTCATCCTGTCCGACCTGCATTCCAACGACGAGGCGTTGACCGCCGTCCTGCGCCGCGTGAAGCGCAAGACGTTCGACCGGATCGTATGTCTCGGTGACTTCGTCGGCTACGCCGCGGACCCGAACAAGGTGCTGGACCGCTTCCGGAAGCTGCGCCGGACGACGATCTCGGTGCGCGGAAACCACGACAAGGTCGTCGCCGGCGTCGAGGAGGGGCTGCTGTTCAACCCGCCCGCGCTCGAAGCGGTGCGCTGGACGGTGGAGCGCCTCTCGAAGCAGAACATGGAGTTCCTGAGGAAGCTTCCGCTCGGGCCCGAGGTCGTGGACGGGCGCTTCGTCGTGTGCCACGGCTCGCCTCTCGACGAAGACGCCTACATCTTCTCGGATTTCGACGCGTCGCTGAATTTCGTCCAGATGCACCGCTTCGCCGAGGGCATCGACCTCTGCTTTTTCGGCCACAGCCACATCCCGTCGATCTTCACGCTGGAGCCGGGCGGCATTCGCGTGGAAGCCGTGCGCGAGGCTCGCCTGAAGCTGCGTCTCGAGCCGGGGAAGCGCTACCTCGTGAATCCCGGCTCGGTCGGCCAGCCGAGGGACCGGAATCCGCGCGCGGCGTACGCGATCTACGACGCGAGCGCCCGCGTCGTCCATTTCGACCGCGTGCCTTACGACGTGGGCGCCACGCGCCGGAAGATCCAGCGCGCGGGGCTGCCCGCCGTGCTCGGCGACCGGCTCGTCGTCGGGCTCTAGCCCGGCGGGCGGACGCGATGCGCAGCCTCCGCCCTCATGCATTCGCCGCACCGGCAGCCGCCGTCGCCCTCGCGGGCTGTCTCATGTTCGGCGCCGAGAAGGGCTCGCCGAAAGGCACCTACCATGAACGCCTCATCGGATTCGCGGGCCTCCTCCGCATGGAGGACCGCCGCGCGTACGATCCGCTCCTCTCGGGGCACGCGGCCGCCTCGCCCGATCCCTGGTTGCGCGCGAAGACCGCGCTCGCGGTCTCCCGCCTGAAGGATCCGGACGCGTCCGTGTACCTGCCGGTGCTCCTGAAGGACGCCGAGGCCCCCGTGCGGCGCGCGGCCACCTTCGGAGCCGGGTTGTCTGGCGACGCGCGACTCCTGCGCTTCCTCGTCGAGGCACTTGGCGATCCTGACCCGGAAACCGCCGCGAATGCCGCCGAGGCGCTCGGGAAGCTCGGTGGAAAGGACGCGACCGACTCGCTCCTCGAGGCTCTCGCGAAGGCGGCCGGGCCCCGGCCCGCATGCGCCCTCGCGCTCTTTCGGAAACCCGAAGCACGGACGGTGACGGCGCTTCTTACGACTTTCGGAGAAGAAAATCTTGCTCCCGAGCTGAGGCGGGCGGTCGTCTATGCCTTGTCGCGCAAGCCGCAGCGGGAGGCGGCGTCCGCGCTTCGCGCGGTGCTTAGAAAGGGGAGTGAGGACCCGGATTCTCTCTCCAACGAGGAAGTCGCGTGGGCTGCGCGCGGACTCGGGATTCTCGAAGACGAAGAAAGCATCCCATACCTCATTCGCCTCGCGGCAAGCCGCGACATTTCGGTTTCCGTGCAGGCCTTGGGCGCGCTGGATTCTCTTTCTAAGAAAGGCGCTATTTCCCGAAGCGAGGAGCTCACCCAAGGCGCCCGCGACGTTGCTTTCGCCCGCGCAAGCGATCCCATTCCCGGGGTCGCCGTCGCCGCCCTGCGTCTGCTCGGCGTCTTGCCCGACTCGCCCTCTTCGCGAGCGACGCTCGAGGAGAATCTGCTTCGAAAGGGGTGGAGAGGGCAGACGGCTCTCGTTTCGCTGACGCGTCTCGACGCTGCGCGGGCGCCGGAAGCCGCTGCGGCCCGAATTGACGCGGCCCTCGTCGCCGGTGCTCTCGAGCTGCGCCTCGGCGGTGCCGAGGCCCTTCAGTTCTTCGACGGTGATGGTCCGCCGAAGCCCCTTGCGACAGCCCTTCTCGCCGACCGGGCCGCGCGCGTGCGAGCCGCTGCTCTCTCCTCCGTTTCGAAAAAGGCATCTCCGCATCTCTCCTCATGGCTTCTCGCCGGCTTGATCGACGCCGACGCTGCGGTGCGCGACGCCGCGCTCGAGGCGGCCGCACCGCTCCTCGAGAAGGGGAGCTCGGACATGAGGCGCGCGTGGTCCGCGGCGTTCGATCGCGCGTTCGAGTCGGGCGAGCCGGACTTCACGGTCGGCGCCCTCGAGGCCGCGGCGGCCCGTGGCGAGGCGGGGCACTCCTTCGTGGCCGCGCACGAGAACGACCCCGACGCCGTCACCCGCGAGAAGGCGCGTCGGCTCCTCGTCGAGAAATACGGCGTCTCCGCCCGCTCGTTCCGGCCGATCGCGGTCGCGACGCGGCTCTCGGCGCAGGATTACGCGCGCGTCTCGCGCGCGGCGAACGAGTCGCTTTTCGAGGCGGAGATCGGGACGGGGCGCGGCGCGCTCCGGATGGAGCTCTTGGCCGAGGACGCGCCTCTCACGGTCGAGAGCTTTCGCGCGCTCGCCGCGAAGCACTTCTTCGACGGAATGGTCATCCACCGCGTCGTGCCGGACTTCGTCGTCCAGACGGGCGACCCGCGCGGAGACGGGAGCGGGGGACCCGGATATGCCATCCGCGACGAGGTCAACCCGGTGCGGTACACGCGCGGCGCCGTGGGCATGCCCCTCTCCGGAGCCGATACGGGCGGGTCGCAGTGGTTCGTCGCGCTCTCTTCGCAGCCCCACCTCGACGGCGGCTACACCGTGTTCGGACGCGTCCTCGGAGGGTGGGACGTCCTCGACCGCATCGAGCAGGACGATCGTCTCGTATCCGTGAGGGTGACGTCCCGCCCGCGCGAGCTCAGGCCGCCGGGAGCGATTCCGTGAGGTTCGCGTTCGGGAGGGGTCTGCAGCTCGTGGGCCTCGTCCTCGTGGGGCTGGGCCTCGTCATCGGGCTCCTGAGGAACGACCTCCGGTACGAGGAGCGGATGTTCTTCGCCGGTGGCGGCGTCTTCTTCGCGGGGTGGCTCCTCGTGCGCCCCTTCAAGGCATCATGAAGGTCTTCGTCGGACAGCCGCTCGTCGAGCCGTCGACGACGGAGCTCCTCCAGGCTCACAGGGTCGTCACGGGAGGCGGGAACCTCCCGCGCTCCGAGTGGCCGCTCCTCTCCGACGCCGACGCTCTCCTTCCGACGCCGCGCGAGCGGATCACGGCCGAGGTGCTCGCCGCCGCGCCGCGGGCGCGGATCGTCGCGAGCCACTCCGTCGGCGTCGATCACATCGATCTGGCCGCCTGCCGGGCGCGCGGGGTGCTCGTCACGAACACACCCGACGTCCTCACGGACGCCACGGCGGATCTCGCCTGGGCGCTGATCCTCGCGGTGGCGCGCCGCGTGCGCGAAGGCGAGGCGCTCGCCCGCTCGGGAACGTGGGACGGCTGGAAGCCCCAGGAGCTCCTCGGCATTGCGCTCTCGGGGCGCACACTCGGGATCTACGGCATGGGCCGCATCGGGCGCGCCGTAGCGCGCCGCGGCGAGGCGTTCGGGATGAGAGTTCTCTCTTTCGACGGAGATGGCACGGAAGAAGAGTTCCGGGAATTCCTTTCCAAGGTGAACGTGTTGTCGATTCACGCGCCTTTGACGGACGCCACCCGCGGGCGGTTCAGCGCCGCGGAGCTCGACGCGCTGCCCCGCGGCTCGATCCTGATCAACACCGCTCGCGGCCCGATCGTGGACGAAGCCGCGCTGGTCGCGGCCCTTTCCTCGAAACATCTTCTGGGCGCGGGGCTGGACGTCTACGAGCGGGAACCGCAGATCCATCCCGGACTCGTCTCCCTGCCGAACGTCGTCCTCCTCCCGCACCTCGGCTCGGCCACATTCGAGACACGCCTCGCGATGGCGCGCCTCGCATGCGAGGAGATCGTGCGGTTCGCGCGCGGCGAGCCGCCGCTTCACCCCGTGCCCTGAAGGTCATCCGATCGAGATGTCCCGCCTTTCGAGCGATCGTGCGGCCAGCATCATCGGCGTGATCGCAGCTGCCGTCGCGAGGGTGAGGAACGCGGCGAGGAGCGGCCAGGGCGACAGACGTATCTTCAGAAGCGCTGCGAGCAGCGTCCGAAGCTCTTCGGAGACGACGAGCGTCGAAAGCAGCGAGAGCCCCGTCGAGAAGACGAGCGCGAAGAGTCCTCCCGTGGAAAGCGCAACGCTCACCGCGTTCGGCGCGTCGTAGCGAGGGAACAGGGCGCCGAGGCCTACGTGGAGCGCCGGGATCGCGAGGCTCCCGGCGAGCGCCGCGAAGACCGCCAGCGTCGAGGTCGCCCTTTCGGGCCGGAGGACGAGCAGACTCGCCCCGGTCAGCGTGAGGGCCACGCCCGCGGCCGGAAGGGCGCGGACGGCCCACCGGAAAAGGAGCTGGCGCCGCGGGTCGAGGGGCAGCGTCCGGAGGACGAGCGCCGCACGGCCGTCGGAGGAAACCGACGGATACGCGAAACGCAGCGACAAGGCCGAAACGAGGAAGAGCGAGAGGCCGGTCTGCAAGCCCGCGACGAGGTCTCGCTGGGCCGCGTCCGTCCCGGGCAGGAGCCGGACGTTCATCAGGTCGAGCAGGAAGACGGCCGCCAGGGATCCGAGCTGCGCGGGCGTCGAGGCATCGCGGAGGAGGCTCGCCGCCTCGGAGCGCAGGAGCACCCCGCCGAGGGAGCGCGCCTCCGGGCCGCGGCGCACCCGGCCCGCAGGCATCGCGGATCCCGGCCACGATTCCCGGAACACGTGGAGATGAAGGCGCCACAGGGTCGCCGGGACGAGGAAGAAGCCGGCCAGGCCCGCGAGGAAGAGCGCGGCGCCGGGAACGAGGCCGCCCGCGTCGCCGAAAAGGCCGCGGGTCGCCGCGCGCGCGGCCCACGCGGCCGGGTCGAGCCCCGGCGAGGACGGACTCGAGCCGCCGAGACGGGTCACGATGGAAAGTGCCTCGACCGGATCGAGGAGCCGCTCCGGCCGGGAGGCGCGGAACCCGACGAGGGCGACCGCGAGGCCGGTCGCCGAAAGGAAGGCCGCGAGCAGGCGCGCGCGCCTCGGAGGGACGAGGCGCACGAGAAGGAGCGCGGCCGAGACGCCCGCCGAACCCGCAAGGAGCATGATGCCCGCGAGCGGCACGGCGCCCGCGGCGAACGCGAGAAGAGGGCGGCTGCCGGCGACGGCGGCGACGAGAAGAGCGGGGATCGACAGGAGGAGCGCAGGCGCGGACGCGAGGGCGAGAGTCAGAGAGGCCTGTCTCAGAACGAGGCGCCGGTGGGCGAAGGGAAGAACGCAGAGCGCGCCGAGCTCGTCGGAAAGGAAGAGCGTCGAGGTCGCAGTCGTGAGCGATCCGAGGAACCCGAGGGCAAGGGCGGCCGCGAAAGCGAACCCGAGGAGGCGCTCGAGGAGAAACGCGGGCCGGATCTCGGGCAGCTCCCCGAGCGCGGCGCGCGAGGCCCGAAGGGCGCCTTCGAGGCCGGCCGTCTCGAGGCCGGCGAACGCGAGAAGAGCGAGGAACCCCGCGAGGGCGGCAAGGCGGCCGCGAGCGTCCCCCGCGAGAAGCGCCCGTCCAGTCGCCCGGGCGGAGTTCAGGCGGAAGACCGCGTTCACGGCTTCGTCGGCCCGCCCGCAAGATCGAAGAAGACGTCCGAGAGCGAGCCCCCCCGGCCCGAGGCGGTCTCGAGGTTCCGCGGCGAGCCGCCGGCGACGAGCCGGCCCTCGACGAGGAGGCCCGCGACGGTCGCGATCTCCTCGGCGAGCGCGAGCTGATGCGTCGTGAGGAGGACCGCCGCGCCTCTTGCCGCGTGGGTGCGGAGGCGCTCCGAGAGCCCGCGCTGGGCGAGCGGGTCGAGTCCGACCATGGGCTCGTCCAGAACCAGAACGGCCGGGTCGTGCAGAAACGCCTGCGCGAGGGCCACGCGCTGCCGCGTGCCGTGGGACAGCGTTTCGTTGCGAGCGGAGGAGAAGTCCGTCAGGTCGAACGCGGCGAGTTCCGCGTCGATGCGTCTCTCGAGCTCCTCCCCGCGGCCCCCGAACGCGGCGCCCACGAAGCGCAAGGTCTCTCGCGGCGTCCACTTCGGCCAGAGATAGGGGCGGTCGGGCACGAATCCCAGGAGCGCCTTGGCCGATACGGGATCGCGTGCCACGTCGATCCCGCACACGAACGTCCGCCCTGCGGTCGGAGCGAGGAGACCGGTCAGGAGGCCGATGGCCGTCGTCTTTCCGGCGCCGTTGGGGCCCACGAGCGCGAACACGGCGCCCGCAGGCACGTCGAGCGTCAGGCACGCGAGCGCCGTCTTTCCTCCGTAGGTCTTGGTCGCCCCGTCGAAACGGATCGACGGGATGGCGGTCCCGTCAGGCGTAGAGACCACGCACCTGCATGTCGTAGGCGACGCGCTGGATCGCGACCATGTAGGCCGCGATGCGGTACGAGACCCCGTGGGCGGCGGCCATGTCGCGCACGTCGCCGAAGGACTGCACCATCATCTCCTCGAGGCGCTCGTTGACTTCCTGCTCGCGCCAGAAGAATCCCATCCGGTCCTGCACCCACTCGAAGTAGGACACGGTCACGCCCCCGCCGTTCGCGAGGATGTCCGGGATGACGACGATGCCCTTCTTCTGGAGGACCTCGTCGGCGTCGTAGGTCGTGGGCCCGTTCGCGCCCTCGACGATGATCTTCGCGCGGATGTCCTTGGCGTTCTCCGTCGTGATCTGGTTCTCGAGAGCGGCCGGGACGAGGATGTCGCAATCAATCGTGAGGAGGTCGCTCGCGTCGAGAGGCGTGCTTGCCGGGAATCCCGCCACGGTCTTCGCCCTGGCGACGTGCTCGAGGAGCGCGGGGACGTCCAGCCCGGCCTTGTTCTGGATGGCACCCCCGACGTCGGACACCGCGATGACCCTCGCGCCCTGCAGGGAGAACATCTTCGCGGAGATCGACCCGACGTTCCCGAAGCCCTGCACCGCGACGCGCGCGCCCTTCAGCGACACGCCGTGGGCTTTTCCGGCCTCGCGGCCCGCGATCATGACACCCCGGCCGGTGGCCTCGATGCGGCCGCGAGACCCCCCGATCGTGATCGGCTTCCCGGTGACGACGCTCGTCACGGTGTGGCGCATGTGCATGGAGTACGTGTCCATGAGCCACGCCATCGTCTGGGAGTCCGTGCCGACGTCGGGGGCCGGAACGTCCTTCTCGGGCCCGAGGACGTCCATGAGCTCGGCGGTATAGCGGCGCGTGATGCGCTCGAGCTCGCCGCGCGAGAGCTTGCGCGGGTCGCAGATGACCCCGCCCTTGCCGCCGCCGAACGGAATGTTCATGACGGCGCATTTCCACGTCATCCACGAGGCCAGGGCGCGCACCTCGTCGAGTGAAACGTGCGGGTCGTAGCGGATCCCGCCTTTCGCGGGCCCGCGGGCGATGTTGTGATGCACGCGGTATCCGATGAAAAGCTCGATTCGGCCGTCGTCCATGATGACGGGAATCGACACTTTCACTTCCTTGATGGGCTCGCGAAGCACCTTGCAGAGCCCGGCATCGAGGTTCAGGAGGCGCGCGGCCTGGTCGAAGCGCGACGCCATCTCCTCGAACGGGTTGATCGCCCCGCCGCGGGCCGGGCGGTGCAGGACGCCCGAAGTGGATTCGGGATTGAAAGTCACGGAACCTCCTTGGAAGGCCACTGGCCGGCTGCGCATTCTATCTGCCGGACGGTATGACACGATCTCGTCATGTCGGCCCCCGATACGCGCGAGGACGCGGAGATCGTCAGGCTCGTCCTCGCGGGCGACACGGAGCTCTACGCCGTTCTCGTGAACCGCTATCGCACGCGCGTTTCACGATACGTGGAGCGTTTCACGTACGACGTCGAGGATGCCCGCGACGTCACGCAAGAGGTCTTCATCAAAGTGTATGGCGCGCTCGACTCGTTCGACCCGCGTTTCAAGTTTTCCACCTGGCTGTTCCGGATCGCTGGCAACGCGGCGATCGATCACCTGAGGAGGCGTCGCGTCCGGACCCTTCCGCTCGAGCACCCGCCCGGAGAGAACGGCGAGGCACGTGCCGTGGATCCGCCGGAGACGCGCCCGAATCCCCTCGAGGAGCTCGCCCGCCGGAGGCTCCGCGAAGCCCTTTCGGCGGCCATCGACCGCCTCCCGGACGACTACCGCGAGCTCATCAGCCTTCGCCACTACGGCGAGATGCCCTACGAAGAGATCGCCGAGCTCAAAGGCATGCCCCTCGGAACGGTGAAAAACAAGCTCTTCCGGGCGCGGCAGGCGCTTCGAGATCTTTTGCCCAAGGACACCGTATAGAGGAGCGAGATGGAAGACAGCAGCCCGGCCCGAACGCAGGACGTCCCGCAGCTTTCCCGAGAGGAGCTGGAGTGGGATCGCCGAATGGAACTCATTCTGGATGAATGTGTTACAGCGTCGCCTGTCGCTCCCTTCGAGGCAGAGCTCACGGCTCGGGTCATGGCGGCGCGTCCTTTTGCCTCCTGGGAGGTTCGCCGGGCGCGGGCGTGGCGCATTCCGGCCCTCGGCGCGGCTGCCCTCCTTGCGGCGAGCCTCGCGATCTTCCTCGCTCCCCTCTGGTCGCTCGGGCCCGGCACGGCGTTCGAGACGTGGGCGCGCGTGATTGCGGCGGGGACGGCGGGAGGCCTCCCGGCGCTCCTTGGGGCCGTGCCGGCTCTCGCGAGCGCCCTCGCGGCGGCTCTCGCAGGCGCGCCTGGCACGCGGCCGGCTCTCGCCGGAGCCCTGCTCGCTTCGGGGGGCGCGTTCGCGCTTCTTGCGCGACGGCTCGCACAGCGTCCCTCGCGCCTCGACACCGGGGCGCCTCGCGGCTGACGCGGGGCCTCGAGTGAGTTGCTCGAACCGTCCGACCGGACACCACGCGGTGCATGCTCTCTTGCTGCCTCTGCTTCTGGGATTCGCACCGAGAAGCCATGCGGAAGATGGGTCCCTGTCGGTGCCGAAGGGAACGATCCGCGCCGGCGACGTCGTCGTTCTCGGAAGGGAGATTCTCTTAGACGGTGAATTGGGTGGAAGCGCCGTGCTTGTCGGAGGAGCCAGGGCGATCGTCTCGGGCCGCATCCATCGCGATCTCATCCTTCTCGGCGCGACCGCGACCATTCGCCGAGGCGCCCGCATCGACGGCGATGTGCTCTCCGTCGGCGGTTCGCTTACCTTCGAAGAAACCCCCGTTGGTTACTCTTCCAACGCGACAACGAGCGCGACGCCGCCGCAAGTCGGAGGACGCGTCCGGACGATCTCGGCGCTCGAGGCGGCCGTCGTCTCCGAGCTCGAGACGTCGCCGCTGACGTCCGGCAAGACCTCGCCGCTCGTGCTCTCCTTCCGCGTGTTCCTTCTCGTCTGCTGGCTCGTCGTCTCCGCGGGATTTCTCTTTCTCGCACCCCGCCCGGTCTTGCGGGCGGCGGACGGTGTACGGGGCCGCCTCGCGTTTCTCGCCGCGCTCGGTGCGACGGCTGTCTTGACCGCGGTCTTTCTCGCGGCGTTCGCGCTGTCCGTCCTGCCGGCCCGGGTCGCGCTCGTCTTCGGCGTCGCGCTGCTCGTCGCGCTCGCCGCCGCGAAGATCTTCGGTCTCGCAGTGCTCTTCGTCGCCCTGGGCCGGCGCGCGACGCGGCGTGCCGTACGCGACGATCTCCTCTTCGGCGATCCGGCGGCCCTCGCTCTCGGCCTCCTCCTCCTGGGCCTCGCCTCGCTCGTTCCGTTCGCAGGCCCGCTCGTCTGGGGTCTCGCGTCGCTCGCCGGAATCGGCGTCTCGCTCGCCGCGGCCGCCTCGCGCGAGCCGCGCCTGGTGCTCGCCGCCTCCTGATAGGCTCGGGCGAAGAGCCCTCGAAAAGGGCCACGAAGGAGAGCGAGATCCAATGACAGAGGGAACCATCGGCGTCGTGGGCGCCGGACAGATGGGGGCGGGCATCGCGCACGTGGCCGCGCTCGCCGGCAAGAAAGTCGTGCTCGTCGACGTGACGCCCGACCTCGCGGGAAAAGGGCTCAAAGGAATCGAGAAGAACCTCGCGCGTCAGGTCGAAAAAGGCAAGGTTTCGGCCTCGGACCGGGACGCGGCGCTCGGGCGCATCGTCGCGACGGCCGACCTGTCGCGGCTCGCCGAGGCCGGCCTCGTCGTCGAGGCGATCGTCGAGAACGAAGCCGTCAAGAGGGACCTCCTCGCACGAGTCGACGCGCTCGCTCCGCCCCTCACGATCCTGGCGACGAACACCTCGTCCATCTCGATCACACGCCTTGCGGCGGGCACGAAGCGCCCGGACCGCTTCATCGGAATGCACTTCATGAATCCCGTGCCGGTCATGGCGCTCGTCGAGGTGATCCGCGGGATCGCGACCTCGGACGAGACGGCGGAGGCCGTCCTCACCCTCGCGAAAGAGATGGGAAAGACCCCGCTCTTGTGTCGCGACTTTCCCGGCTTCGTCGCGAACCGAATCCTCATGCCGATGCTGAACGAGGCGTTTTTCACGGTCCACGAGGGGGTCGCGACGCCCGAGGCCGTGGACGGCATCATGAAGCTCGGCATGAACCACCCGATGGGTCCGCTCGTGCTCGCGGACTTCATCGGCCTCGACACGTGCCTCGCGATTCTGCGCGTCCTGCACCAGGGGCTCGGCGAAGACAAGTACCGCCCGTGCCCGCTGCTCGTGCAGATGGTCGACGCGGGCTGGCACGGCCGCAAGACCGGCCGCGGCTTCTACCGCTACGACGGGCCGGGGGGCGAAAGGCTCCCGTGATCTGCCAGGTCTGCGGGGCGACGAACGAGCTCGATCGCGAGTACTGCATCAAGTGCCAGAGCAAGCTCCTCGTCGTCTCCGGAGCCTCCGAAGCGTACGAGGAGGGGACGCCGCAGGAGGAGGGCGTCTCGCTGGACGAGCACCTCCTCGAGCGCGTCAGCATCCTCGAGGAGATCGTCAAGCGCAGCGCCGAGACTCTGAAGATGCTCCTCGACGCCCTGAACCGGCAGGAGAAGAACGGCTTCGTCGCCCAGACCGGCCTCCTCGCCCTCAAGGATCTCCTCGAGAGGAAAGGGCTCCTCGTCGAGGAGGAGCTGCTCGATCTCTGGGAGACGCGCGTCGACCACCACATGACCGCGATGGAGAAGCGCGAGCGCTTCCTCGAGCGCAAGGAGCGGATGCTCGGCGGCTTCTCGGGAGACCGGCGAGAGCGCTTCAAAGGGCTCCTCTCGGACGCCGAGTTCGCGTTTTACGCGCTCGACCCGGACAAGGCCGTGAAAGTGCTCGAGGAGGCGTACCGGCTCGACAAGGGCAACGCCGACCTCGCGTTCTTCCTGGGAGAGACGTACTTCAACGAGGGCGAGACCGACCGCGCGGCGGCGATGCTGCATGCCGTCCTCGCGAAGGAGCCGAAGCACTTCGACGCGCTCGTGTACGTGGGCGTCCTCGAGAACGAGGCCGGCCGCACGGACCGCGCGCTCGAGGTCCTCAAGGAAGCGGTCGCGATCAGGCCCGACGCCTTCCTGCCTCACTTCACGCTCGGAGCGCTCTATGCTCTTCAGGGGCAGCTCGCGCGCGCGGAGACTTTCCTGAAGAAGGCGGTCACGCTCGACGAGAACGCCCAGGCGTTTTCGCTCCTCGGCACGATCGCCTACGAGCGCGGCCGGCTCACCGAGGCGATCGAGGCGTTCCAGAAAGCCGTGCGCCTCGATCCCGACGACGAGGACGCGCTCTATCAGCTCGGGCTCTGCTATCTCGACCGCGGATGGACGCAGAAGGCGGCCGAGCGGTTCCAGTCCGCTCTCGAGCTGAACCCGAACCGCATCGAGTATCAGGAGGCGTCGAAGCTCCTCGCGCCGTCCGGCGCGCGGGCGCTCCCGAAGGTGACGGGAGAGGCGGCCCAGCTCGCCCGCAGGGCCGAGGCGGCCGCGGGGCGCGACCCGCAGAAGGCGATGGCACTCTATCGCCGCGCGCTGAAGCTCGACCCGGAGAACCCCACGCTCCTCATCGCGCACGCGCTCCTGTGCTCGGCCGTGGGCAAGACGTCCGACGCGGTCGCCACGACGCGACGCGTCCTCTCCCGCGCGCCGGGCGAGATGGTCGCCGCCGCGGCCTACACGACGCTCCTCGAGGCGCTCAAGGCCGAAGGCAAGTTCCGAGAGGGAAGTCGGGTCGCCGAGGAGATGCTCGGCGCCGTGAAGTCCAACTATGCGCGCTCGATCGCGTACTTCCAGCGGGCCACGACGCTCGCCGAGATGGGGGAGGACCTCGACGCGGCGCTGGAGCTCGCCGATCTTTCGCTCAAGCTCTCGCCGAAGGAGATGAGGCAGTTCCCGCTCGCGGCCAAGGGCTGGGTCCACTACAAGAGGCGCGAGTACGACCGCGCCGTGGAGTGCCTGCGCCGCGCGACGGATCTCGGCGAGACGCCGACCTCCCTCACGCATCTCGGCCTCGCGTACCTCGCGCTCGGAGACGCCCGCGCCGCGCGGCAGGCGTTCGGGCGCGCGAAGCGTCGCGACACGCGCGTTTCGGCGGGGCGCGGCCTCGAGGCGAAAATGCTCGAGCAGATCCGGCGGAACCTCCAGCTCACCGAAAAGCTGGCGAACCGGGGGCGGACGCGCGCGCGCGACCGCCGCTGAGGGCAGTTCCTCTCCGCGTGAGCGCCCGAAGCGAATGATCCGTCAGCGTACAGCGTGCGCGGGCGTCGAGGCGGCGGCGAGAAGGGCTCGGAGGCGCGGGAACGCGGCGGCGATGTCGTCCATCGAGACGGCGCCCGCCGAGAGGCGGAACCAGCCCGTGTCGCTCGCGAGGCCGAACGCCTGGAACGGCACGACGCCGATGCCCGCTCCGAGGAGCAGACGCCGCACGTCGTCGTTCGTCGTCACCGTGGTTCCGTGCACGGTGCGGCCGAAGAGGTCGAAGCGCGCCGAGAGGTAGATGGCGCCCTGGGGCTCGATCGCGTCCACGGGGAAGCCGTCTTTCTTCAAGTCCATCATCCCCCGGTACAGGGCCTCGAGGCGCCGGGCGAGCTTGTCTCGCAGGGAGTCGCGGTAGGCGGCGATGGCCTCGGGCTCGTTCAGGAGGGCCGCGACGCCGACCTGCTCGGCTTTCGGCGCCCACGCGCCGACGTGGCCGAGGATGTCGGACATGCGGCGGCGGACGGCGGGCGGCATGACGCCCCAGCCCACGCGCATTCCCGTCGCACAGAAGGCCTTCGAGATCGCGTCGAGGAAGATCACGTAGGGCGCGCTCTCGGGCACGAGCGCGACGGGGGTGTGGTGCGTGGCCTTTCCGAACGTGAGCGTCCAGTACACCTGGTCGAAGATGAAATAGAGCGGTTTCTGTCCCGTCGCTTCGCGTCGCCGGTTCTCCTCCACGACCATCGCCGTGATTGCCGTGAGGGCCTCCTTCGAGATGACGGTCCCGGTCGGGTTGAGCGGCGAGTTGAGGATGAAAAGCCGGGCCGTGGAGAGGTGCTCTCGAAGCTGGTCCGGCGTCGGGAAGAAGTTGGACGCGGCCGAAACGACCACCGGAGCCCCTCGGGCGCCCGAGAGGTACGCGTAGTGGTTGTTGTTCCAGCTCGGCACGGGGTAGATCGCCGTCTCGCCGGGATCGACGAGCGTGCGGTACGCGCCGTACAGGAGCGGCCTTGCGCCGGAAGCGATGACGACGGAGTCGACGGGATACGAGAGTCCGAGATCCCTCTCGTAGAGCCGCACGACGGCCTCGCGGAGCGGCAGGATGCCTTCGGCGGGCGGGTAATTCGTGTGTCCGGCCTCGAGCGCCCGGCGCGTGCCGGAGAGCAGCTCCGTCGGAATCGGAAAGTACTTCGGGTCGAAGTCGCCGACGGTGAGATTGCAGACGGGAAGGCCCTTCGCCTGCATCGCGCGGATTTCCCCGGAGATGCGCAGGATCTCGGACCCGACGACGCCGCGGGCAAGCGCAGAAAGACCCGCGTCGCCCTTCTCGGGCGACTGAAAGTGGGTGGTCACGTCCATCCGCCCGAGTGTATTACGCCGCGACGGCCCGGCGCGAGAGCAAGCGTGCATCGCCTTCATGAGGCAAAGTACTTGACAGAAGGGACTCGCGGGAGTCAGGCTGTTCGGTGATGGCGGCGGAGCCGACGGCCAACCTGAGAGACCGGGCGGAAGACCACCTGAGGTTCATCCGCGACGCGATGGGCCGCGGCGCAGCCTTCACGTGCGTGCCGGGCCGGGGAGGCGTCGCGATGGGCGCCGTCGGCGCGGCCGCCGCGGTGCTCGCTGCGCGGTCCCGCTCGCCACGCGCCTGGCTGGCGATCTGGGTGGCGGCAGGCGTCCTCGCGTTCGGAATCGGGGTCGTCGCGATTCTCCGCAAGTCCCGGCACGCGGACCACAGGCCGGCCGGATCGGCGGCCCGACGGTTCGCGCTCGCGCTCCTCCCCCCGCTCGTCGCGGGCGCGGCCCTGACGGCTGCGCTCGCCCGGGAAGGCTCGTACGCGCTGATGGCCGGAGTGTGGCTCCTCTTCTACGGCTGCGCGGTGGTCGGGGCGGGAGTCTCGTCCGTGCCCGTCGTTCCGGCCTTCGGCGGAGCGCTGGTCGCCCTGGGCCTCGCCGCGCTCCTCTGGCCCGGCGCCGGAGACGCCCTTCTCGGCGTCGGGTTCGGGGCGGGACACGTCGCGTCGGGACTCATCATCGCCCGGAGGCATGGTGGCTGAGACCGCGCGTTCCCGCACGGCGAGGGGGGAGACCGCTCGCTCCCGCGCCGCGGGAAAGGAGCGACCGAAGAGGGCGTCGTCCGCGCCGTCCGAAGCGATGCGGCTCGAGGGCCTCATCCACGAGCGCCTTCGCCTCGGGATCGTGAGCGCGCTTGCGGGCGCGCCGTCACTCACCTTCGTGGAGCTCAAGGAGATCCTCGGCGCGACGGACGGGAACCTCTCCGTCCACGCGCGCAAGCTCGAGGAAGCAGGCTACGTGTCGTGCGACAAGGGTTTCGACGGCCGCGTTCCCCGGACGGAGTTCCGCCTCACCGAGGACGGCCGCCGCGCCCTGCGCCGCTACCTCGACCACCTCGAGGCGCTCATCGAGGCCACCCGGAAGCGCTGAGCCTGCGGTTCGCCCCTCCGGGGGAGCGCCGCCACTTATCTCCTGACGGCCGCCCTCCGCGAGACGCTCCTCGCGCTGAGATGATCGCGCCCCTGCTAATCTCCCGCGCCATATGCGCTGGTCCCAGTCGTTTCTCGTGACGCTCCGCGAGGTGCCCGGCGACGCCGAGGTCGTCTCGCATCAGCTCCTCTACCGCGCGGGACTCATCCACAAGCTCGCCGCGGGCATCTACTCGTTCACGCCGTTCGGATTCCGGTCGCTGAAGAAGATGATCGAGATCGTGCGCGAGGAGATGGACGCCACGGGCGCGCTCGAGGTGGATCTCCCGATCCTCCAGCCGAAGGAGCTCTGGGTCGAGTCCGGCCGCTGGGACCGCTACCAGGCCGAAGGCATCCTCTTCCACCTCAAGGACCGCAAGGACGGCGAGTTCGCGCTCGCGCCGACGGCCGAGGAAGCCGTCACCGACATGGTGCGGCGCTCCATCACGTCGTGGCGGCAGCTTCCCTTCAACCTCTACCAGATCCGGACGAAGTTCCGCGACGAGATCCGGCCGCGCTTCGGGCTCCTGCGCGGCCGCGAGTTCCTCATGAAGGACGCCTACTCCTTCGACCTCGACCAGAAGGGCCTCGACGTCCATTACAAGAAGATGGACGGCGCGTACCGGAAGATCTTCGACCGCTGCGGCCTCGAGTTCGCCGTCGTCCAGGCCGATTCGGGCGCGATCGGCGGCTCGGCATCCGAGGAGTTCATGGTCGTCGCGGAAACGGGCGAGGACGCGCTCGTCTTCTCGGACGCCGGCGACTACGGCGCGAACATCGAGAAGGCGACCACGGGCCCGCTCCCGGAGCCGTGGGCGGGGGAGGAGGCGAGACCCTTCGGCGAGGCGAACGCGCCGACGCCGGGGATCACGACGACCGAGGGGCAGGCGAAGCACCTCGGGACGACACCTTCGCGCATCGTCAACACGATGATCTACGAGGCGGTCGGAGCGGACGGGAAGGCATGGCTCGCCGCCATCCTGATCCGCGGCGACCTCGAGATCAACGAGGTCAAGCTTCCGAAGGCGATCGGCGCGCTCCATGTAAAGCTGGCTTCGGAGGAGATTCTGAGAAAGGTAACAGGCACGCGGCCCGGCTTCGTAGGGCCGCTGGGTCTTCTTCCATTCGAAGAGAATCCGATTTCCCTCTTCGTCGACCGTTCCCTGGAGCGGGCCGTCAACGTCTGGTGCGGGGCAAACAAGGACGACCTTCACCATTCCGGGGTGAGCGTCCCGCGTGACGTGGTGTCGCTGCCTTCCTTCAAGGGCGTCGTCGAGGTCGCGACCGCACGCGAAGGCGACCCCTCGCCGATCGGGCCGGATCGCACGGTCGCGCTGACGGGAGTAAGCGCAAAGGGAGAGGTGGGCACTCTCCACATCAAGCGCGGCATCGAGGTCGGCCACATCTTCAAGCTCGGCACGAAGTACTCCGAAGCGATGAAATGCGAGGTCGCCGACCAAGCCCAGAAGATGGTGCCGCTCACGATGGGCTGTTACGGTCTCGGCCTCGGCCGCACGGTGGCGGCGGCCGTGGAGCAGCACCACGACGAGCTCGGCATCATCTGGCCGGTGCCGCTCGCGCCGTTCGCCTGCGCCGTCGCCGCGCTCCAGCGCGACGCCCACGTGCTCGAGGCGGCGAACGGCCTCTACGAGGGCCTCAAGGCCGCGGGCATCGAGGTCTTCTACGACGACCGCGACGAGCGCCCGGGCGTGAAGTTCAAGGATCTCGACCTCATCGGCTTCCCCGTGCGCGTCGTCGTGGGCGGAAAGGGGCTCGCGAAGGGCGTCGTCGAGGTGTCCACGCGGCGCGAGAGAAAGGCTGCCGAGATCGCGCCGGACCGCGTCGTCGCGCTCGTCGCGAAGACCCTCGCGGCTGGGGCGAAGACGCTGGCGGTTTGAGCCCCGCCCCTTCGCTCAGCGAGCATCGTCTTTCCGAGGCTGTCTCCGTCTTCACGTACGGCGGCGAGACTCTCGCGACGAGCTACGGGTCGAATGCGGTGGCGTTCTTCGGCGAGGGCGTGATCGTTCTCGTGGACCCGTTCGTGTCACCGGTGCAGGCGGCCGGGCTGGACGCGGTCCTTCGCGCGCGGACGGCGGCACCCGTCACGCACGTCGTTCTCACGCACCACCACACGGACCACGCGCTCGGCGCGGGCTACTTCGCCGCGAAGGGCGCCGAAATCGTCGCGCACGAAGAGGCGGCCGCGAGGATGGCGAAAGAACATCCCGGACTCATCGCCGAGCGCCGACGAGACCCCGAGGTCACGCACCTGTTCGAGCCGGCGGCGGCGTACGTCCCCTCGCGAACCATCTCGGAGAGAGTTCTCGTCGAGGCGGGAGATCTCCGGCTGGAAGTATTCCATCCCGGCCACGCTCATACGCCGGGGGATCTTTGCGTTTTCGCGCCGGGCCCCGGTGTTCTCGTCGCGGGAGACCTCGTGTCGACGGGCTATCATCCGAACCTGGAGGACGCGGATGTCGCGGGAATGCGCGCCGCGCTCGAGCGCCTGCGGCTCCTTCCGTTCCGGACGCTCGTCCCCGGGCATGGTCCGTCGGGAGGACGAGATGGCGTCGAGGACCAGCTGCGATACCTCGACGCGGCCGAGGGTGCGGTGCGACGTGCTCTCGATTCGGGAACCGAGGAGGATGCGCGCGCGGCGGTGACGCGGGCGTTTCCTTCCTTCCGTCTCGAGATCGTGATCCCGGCGCTCGTGGCCGCGCTTCGTTAGTACGTCCGCATCATACGGGGAGCACGGCGCCGTTCTTAGAATCGCGCCGGATCGAAAGGAGTCACCTGCGTGAGCTATACCAAACAAGAGGCCCTCGACTACCACTCGACGGGTCGCAAAGGAAAACTCGAGGTCGTTCCCTGCAAGCCGAGCAGTACCGCCGCGGATCTGACCCTCGCCTACTCGCCCGGCGTCGCCGAGCCCTGCCTGGAGATCGCACGCGATCCCGAGCTCGTC
Organism: Thermoanaerobaculia bacterium; assembly: GCA_963821225.1. Lineage (GTDB taxonomy): Bacteria > Acidobacteriota > Thermoanaerobaculia > UBA5066 > UBA5066 > Fen-183. The sequence continues at coordinate 1,241,496 of CAWGCY010000006.1, read as the reverse complement.
TACGAGTACACGGGGAAGGGAAACCGCGTCGCCGTCGTCTCCAACGGGACTGCCGTGCTCGGCCTGGGCGACATCGGCCCGCTGGGCGCCAAGCCCGTCATGGAAGGGAAGTGCCTCCTTTTCAAAAGGTTCTCGGACATCGACGCTTTCGACATCGAGGTCGACGAGAAAGATCCCGACAAGCTCATCGAGTGCGTCGCCCGCCTCGAGCCCACGTTCGGCGGCATCAACCTCGAGGACATCAAGGCGCCCGAGTGCTTCTACATCGAGGAGAAGCTCAAGGCGCGGATGAAGATCCCCGTTTTCCACGACGACCAGCACGGAAGCGCGATCATCTCGGCGGCGGCGTTCCTGAACGCGCTCGAGATCACGGGCAAGAAGCTCGAGGACGTGAAGGTCGTCTTCGCGGGCGCGGGCGCGGCGGCCGTCGCCTGCGCGAACCTCTACATCACGTATGGCGTGCGTCTCGAGAACATCCTCATGGTCGACCGGACCGGCGTGATCTGGAAGGGCCGGAAGGAGAACATGAACCCGTACAAGGAGCGCTTCGCCCGCGACACGAAGAAGCGCACGGTCGCCGAGGCGCTCGTGGGCGCGGACGCCTTCGTCGGCGTGTCCGCCGCGAAGCTCATCAACGGGGACATGGTCAAGACGATGGCGAAGGATCCGATCATCTTCGCCCTGGCGAATCCGGTGCCGGAGATCTTTCCCGAGGAGGCGAAGGCCGCGCGCCCCGACGTCATCATGGCGACGGGCCGCGCCGACTATCCGAACATGGTCAACAACGTGCTCGGCTTCCCGTTCATCTTCCGGGGCGCGCTCGACTGCCGCGCGACCCAGATCAACGAGGCCATGAAGCTCGCCGCCTCGAAGGCCCTCGCGGATCTCGCGAAGGAAGACGTGCCCGACTCCGTCGCCCGCGCGTACGGTGTGGAGGGCTTCAAGTTCGGACGCGAGTACCTCATCCCGAAACCGTTCGATTGGCGCGTGCTCCTGCACGTCGCCCCGGCGGTGGCCGCGGCGGCCGCGGCGACCGGAGTCGCCAAGCAGCCCATCACGGACCTGGACGCGTACCGCCGCAAGCTCGAGGGCATGCTCTCGCGTTCGCGCTCGTTCATGCAGGTCATCCACGAAAAGGCGAAGTCGAACCCGAAGCGGATCGTCCTGGCCGAGGGCGACCATCCGAAGATCCAGCGCGCGGCGAAGTTTCTCGCCGAAGAGGGAATCGCCTCTCCGATCCTCCTCTCGCGCGGAAAGAAAGCCGAAGCGGCGCTGAAGGCGCTCGACGTGAAGGCGGCCATCACGGTCGTCGATCCGGAGGAGCACCCGAACTTCAAGAGCTACGTCGAGGCGTTCTGGGAAAAGCGGAAACGCCACGGCGTGACGAAGGAGGACGCGCAGCACATGCTGCGGGTGAGAAATTTCTTCGCCGGGATGATGGTCGAAATGGGCGACGCCGACGTGGCGCTCTCGGGTCTGACGACTTATTACCCGGAGACCATCCGGCCGGCGCTCCTGACGATCGGCGTCGCCCCGGACGCGAAGAAGGTCTCGGGGCTCTACATCCTCATCCTGCAGGACCGGGTCTTCTTCTTCGCCGACACGACCGTCAACATCAACCCGACGGCCGAAGACCTCGCGGAGATCGCGATCCGGTCGGCCGACACCGCGAAGCTCTTCAACATCGTGCCGCGCGTCGCGATGATCGCGTTCTCCAACTTCGGCTCGACGCGTTCGCCGGAGACCGACAAGGTGCGCGCGGCGGTGAAGCTCGTCCACGAGCGGCGGCCGGATCTCGAGTGTGACGGCGAGATGCAGGCCGACACGGCCGTTTTGCCCGAGTTCCTGCAGGAGAACTACCCGTGGACGGCGCTCACCGGCGCGCCGAACGTACTCGTGTTTCCGGAGCTGCAGAGCGCGAACGCGGCCTACAAGCTCGTCTGGCGCCTTGGCAAGGCCGAGGCGATCGGGCCGATCCTCATGGGGATGGGCAAGCCCGTCCACGTCCTCCAGCGCGGCGTCGAGGTCTCGGATATCGTGAACATGGCCGCGTTCGGCGTGGTGGACGCCCAGTCGCGGAAAAGCTGAGTCCCGCACGCGCGGCCTGCCCGTCCGTTACGATGCAGGCCGCGTGGACATCCTCACGACAGGGTGCGGCCTCCTCGCTGCGTGGGCGGCGGGGCCCGCGTGCGACGCCTTCCTGAGGTGGCGGCGCCTCGCGGCGCCGCAGGGGAGCGCGCGAGACGCCTCCGGCGCTCGCGCCCCGGGGAAAGTGCTCGTCGTGATCCCGTCACGCGCCGAGGGGGCGCGGGTCGGAGATCTCGCAGAGGATCTTAGGAAAGCGGGGGTCGACGTCCTCGTCCTCCTCGATGGCCCAGACCTTGGGGCCGAGGCGCGGCTTAAGGCGGACGGCGTCAAATACCTTTCTAAGAAATCTCCCGGGCCCTCCAAGGGCCACGCCCTCGCATTCGTAGCCAAACAGCTGGCCGAGGATCTCGACTCGTACGACTTCATCCTCGTCTTCGACGCCGACATGCGCCTGCCGGATGGGTTCTTCCGCGACCTCGACGTGCCCGACGGGGCCGAGGTCTTCCAGCTTCCCGTTCGCCCCGCCGGCGTCCCGAGGTCCGGGGCGCCGCGCGTCGAGGCACTCTCCCTCGCCGAGGCGCGGCTCGACGACCTCGCGCGCGACGCGGAAGGCATGCCGGTGCGGCTGCGCGGCAAGGCGATGGGCTTCTCGCCGCGGGCCTTCCGCCTCGGACCCGCTGCCGCGACGCGAACGACGGCGGAGGACTCGGAGGCGACGCTCACCCTCCTCGCGAAGGGTGTCGCCGTCCGCGCGCTGAGCGGGCCCTTCGCGTTCGATGAGCCCGCTCCCGCGGCCGCCGCGATGGAGCGCTCACGCGCGCGGTGGCTCGGAGGGCACCTGAAACTCCTCGCGATGGGCTTCGGCGATCTTCTGCGCCTCGCGGCGAGGAGCCCGAAGGGCGCGTTCGTCCTCGCGTGCGACCTCTGGTTGAGGCCGAGAGCACTCGTCTTTTTCGCCCTCGCGATTCTTGCGGTCGCCTCGGATGGGGCGATGTTGATTTTCTCCTCGAGTGGCGCGTGGTCGGAAGCGGCGGGGGGGGCCGGTGCCGCCGCTGCGGCGCGGCCCGTCGCGCTCCTGGTTTTTTTCCTGCTTCTTTCACTCGAAGCAAAGACAGCCCTCGTCTTCGAGTGGCTCTCGCTCGCCGCGCTCCGCGGTCGCATTGGCTATCCAACCGAGATTCCCGCGGTGACCTTGGCCGATCTTCTCTCCTCGCTCTCGATGTGGGCGCGCGCGGCTGGCCGTGCGCTTCTCGCGCCGTCGCACTGGCACAGGGCGCGGCCGCCGGCGTGAAAGCCGTCCTCCTCGTTCCGCGCCTTCCCGGCACGGGCTTCACGGGCGACCGCCTGCGGGCGGAGCTGCACCTTCTCGCGCTCAACGAGGCGGGCTACGAGACGGCGCTCGTCGGCGGAATCGCTGCGGGCACAGAGGCTCACGTGCCGCTCGCCGCGTCGGTCCGTCCGGTTCTCCTCGCGCCTTCGCGCATCCCCCTCGCGCTCGCGCGGGCCTTCCTCGCGGGCGATCCGCTCCAGTCCGCGCTTTTTTCCGGCGACTTCCGGGCCGGGTTGAGAAAGGCCGGCCGGGCGGACCTCGTCGTGGCCCTGCTGCTGCCGCGCCTCCTGCCGCACGTCGAGGGCGCGCTGCGAGAGGCCCCCCTCGTCGTGGATTTCGTGGACGCCCTCGCCGAGGCCGCGTATCAGGCGGCACGGAATGACCCCATGCCGTGGCGGCGGGCGTACTGGAGCGTCGAGGCGCCCCGGCTCGCAGTCGCCGAGGCGCGGGCTGCCCGGGGCGCGGCGGTCCTCCTGGCGACGACGCCCTTCGATGCCGCGCATCTTCCCGCCGGCACGCGCGCCGTTGCGAACGGCGTGGCGCTCCTGCCGCCCGGCCCGGCGGAGCGTGCGCCCATCGTGGCCTTCACAGGGCGCCTCATGTACCGTCCGAATCGCTTGGCGGCGCGACGACTGCTCCACGACATCTGGCCCCGCGTACGGCGCGCCGTGCCGGAAGCCCGCCTTCTTCTGGGCGGAGCCGACGCGCCCGGCGAGATCCGGGCGTCGGAAGGGCGAGACGGCGTCGAAGTCGTGAGCCCGGTGGCGGATATGGCGGCTTTCCTGAGGAGGGCGCGTGTCGCGGTCGCGCCCGTGGATCTCGGAACCGGCACTCCGAACAAGATCTTCGAGGCGTTCGAAGCCGGGGCGGCAGTCGTCGCCTCGCCCGAGGTCCTCGCGCGCGCCGGCTCGTCCGGTGCGAAAGCCCCCGCACGCGCCGCTGCCACCGACGAGGAGTTCGCGCGGGAGATCACGGCCTATCTCACGGAGCCTGAGCGGGCCGCGCGCGACGGCGCGGCGTCCCGGGCGTTCGCCGAGGCGCACGCGGATCGTCGCGGTTCCGTCGCGGGGCTCATCGCGGCTTACCGTGCGGCTCTGGAGGGCGCGTGAGGCCGCGCGGCGAAAGACCTGGCCGGGGTTGGCTTCTCGCGGCCGGCGACGTGTCGGTCGCGGCGGGTCTTTTCGCGCTGATCGTCGCGGCCCGCCGGCTTCTCCCTCTCCCGGGGACGCATGGAAAGCTGCCGGCGTCCAATGTCTCTCTCGAGCTCCCCTGGCTCGCGCTCGTCGGCTTCGTGGCCGTCGTGGCGCTTTGGCTCGTGGGCACGTACGACGAGCCGCTCTCGTCGGTGAAGGAGCGGGGAGGCCTCCTCGTGGCCGCGCTCGTCGCGGGCGGCCTGCTCCTCGCGTCGTATTTTCTCGCCGGCCGCGCCGTGCCGAGGACGGTCCTGCTCATCTACGTGCCGCTCCTGTCGTTCGCGCTCGGGCTCTGGCGCTCGCTCGCCGAGATCCTCGCCCCGATCGGTACGCGCGCGGTCCTCGTGCTCGGCTCCGGGGAGGATGCCCGGCGCGCGGCCGAAGCCTTGCGCACGGGCCACATCACGGGCCACTCGCTCGCGGGCTGGAGCGAGAGCGCGTCGCTCGAGGAGCTGAGGGATGCCGAGGACGTGATTTTCGCGTCCGACCGGCCCGAGGACCGACCGAAGCTCGTCGAGCTTCTCGAGCGGAGCCTCGAGAGCGACTTCGACCTCTGGATCCTCCCTGGGCTCGCCGACATCGTGTCTTCGCGCGCCGTGACGAGGAGTCTCGCGGACCTGCCGTTGACGCAGGTCGCGACGCGCGGCGCGAGCACCCTCGCGTTCGCATGGCGCCGTGCGCTCGACCTCGCCGTCGGAACCGTCCTGCTCGTTGCCGCTTTGCCCGTCCTCCTCCTGGTCACGCTCGCAGTCTCTCTCGGCAGCGCGGGCGCCCCCTGGATCCGCCAGCGCCGGGTCGGCCTCGGCGGCCGCGAGTTCCTCTTATGGAAGGTGCGCACGATGCAGGCCGACGCGGAATCCCGGACGGGGCCGACGCTGTCCGGCCGCGACGACGAACGGGTGACGCCCGCGGGCGCGTTTCTGAGGCGGACGCGGCTGGACGAGCTGCCGCAGCTCCTGCACGTGGTGGGAGGCTCCATGAGCCTCATCGGGCCGCGGCCGGAACGTCCGGAATTCGTGGCGACGTACGAGAAGGAGATCCCCGCCTATCGCCTGCGCCACGTGCTCAAGCCGGGCCTCACGGGCCTCGCGCAGGTCATGGGTCAATACGCGACGAAGCCGGACGTCAAGCTGCGTTACGACCTCGGCTACCTGTTCCACTGGACGCCTTTTCTGGACGTCTTCATCCTGCTGCGCACGATCGTCACGGTTTTGAAGGGGAGCGGAATCTGAACGGGAACGGGAGGATTTCGAACCCGAAAGGGAATGGGCGATACTGATCGAAGACGGTGATGCGCTTCCCGAACCCGACGGCCATTTCTCCGACTCAGGCGCCTGAGCGAGAGGACTTCGTCTTCTCCCAGCAGCGTGAGCCGCACGCCCTGAGGGCTCGCGAGATTCTGCGCCGCCACGCGGAGATCCGTTCGCTCGCAGGACGGAATGCGTGGAGTGCCCTTCTCCTGGCCTTTCTCGTGGTGCTGCAGACTTCCTTCGCCGCACTCTTGTCACAGGTGCCGGTCTGGGCCGCTCTCGTCGCGGCGTTTGCGGTCGGCGCTTTCCTGGATCACACCCTCTGGGCGCTCATCCACGAGTGCTCTCACAACCTCGTGTTCCGACGCGCGTCCTGGAACCGGATCGCCGCGATCGCAGCGAATCTCCCGCACATCCTGCCGAGCGCGATCTCGTTTCAGACATACCATCTGAAGCACCACGCGTTTCAGGGCGTCTACGAGCTGGACGCGGACATCCCGAGTCGCTGGGAAGCGCGGCTCGTCGGACACTCCACGCTCAGGAAGGCGCTCTGGCTCCTCTTCTTCCCGATCTTCCAGGTCACGCGCCCGCCGCGGCTTCGCGAGATCCCTCTCCTGGGGCCCTGGGTGTACGCGAACATCGGCGTGCAGCTGGCGTACGACGTCGCCGTGTGGATGGTGCTCGGGCCGAAGGCTTTTCTCTATCTCGCGGTCTCGTTCCTCTTTTCCGTCGGCCTGCACCCTCTCGGAGCGCGCTGGATCCAGGAGCACTACCTCGTGTTCGAGGGGCAGGAGACGTCGAGCTATTACGGGCCGCTGAACGTCGTCGCGCTGAACGTCGGTCATCACAACGAGCACCACGACTTTCCGTCCGTTCCCTGGAACCGGCTGCCGGCCATTCGACGCTCCGCGCCGGAGGCCTACGACTCGCTGTCCTTCCATCGCTCGTGGACCCGACTGCTCCTGCGCTTCATCTTCGACCGCAGGCTCTCGCTCTTCTGCCGGGTAATCCGCTCCGAGCGCGGGCTGAAAGCAGTCCTGGAGGGCGACTCGGCCGCGGCTTGAGCCTTCCTCCCGCGGTCCCGTCGGAGACGACGGCGATCCTTTTCGTGAGGGGTTGAGCGGCCGTCGCTTGGCGCCTGGAATGGATCGTGCTGTGAAGTCGCGAGGAGGACGGCAATGGCTCTCTACTCGGCCCAGGACTTCACGAGGCTGCTCGGGACGACCGGCTTCTCGGACGCGCTCCTGAGGCAGCACTTCGAGCTCTACGCGGGCTACGTCAAGAATGCGAACGCCGTGCACGACGAGCTGGAAGCCTCGTCTCCCTCGAAGCCGCCGACGCCGACGTGGTCGGAGCTGAAGCGCCGCTTCGCCTGGGAGTGGAACGGAATGCGGCTCCACGAGATGTACTTTGGAAATCTGACAAAGAATCGGACGAATCTGGAAAAGGCTGCCGGTCTCGGAGCGCAGATCAGTCGCAACTTCGGCTCGCACGACGCGTGGGAGAAGGATTTTCGCGCGACCGGAAGCCTCCGGGGCGTCGGCTGGGCCGCGCTGGTCTGGGACGCAGAGGCGAGCCGCCTGTTCAATGTCTGGATAAACGAGCACGACCGCGGCCAGCTCGCCGGCTGCCCGGTGCTTCTGTTGATGGACGTGTTCGAGCACGCGTTCATGACCGATTACGGGACCAAACGCGCTGACTACATCGATGCCTTCCTCGCCGCCGCGGACTGGGATCTCGCGACTCGCCGCTTCGAGGCCGCCCGCGCGCACGTTCACGTCTCGGCGCACGCCTGATCTGGCACGGAGGGTGCAACCATCCCTTCGGGAGGTACGCATGAATCGCAAGTTTTTCTCTTCCGCCCTCTCCGTTCTTCTCCTCGGGGGAACTGCCGCGTTCGCTGACGACAAGCCGATGGAGAAGACCGAACAGAAGAAGGTGACGACGACGGCCGGCACGATGAAATCGAAAGATCACATCGTCGTCGGGATCGTGAAGGAGTACGAGGCCGGCGAGAAGCTCAAGGTTCTCGTCGGAAAGAAGACTCATTCGTTCGATCTCGACTCGAAGTCCGTGAATACCACCGTCGATCCGGCGGTCGCCGTCGGCTCCAAGGTAAAGGTCATCGAATCGAAGGACGCGAACGGGATCAAGACGCTCACCGTGAATCCCACGAGCTGAGAGCCACTCTCGCCGCTCCTTCGACGGGGACGTCCTCACCGACGTCCCCATTTCTTTTCTGACGGACCCGTGTGAGAGTCTCCTGGCACATCCGTTGCTCTCACGGCCTCCGGAGGGACTCTCATGAATCACGCCGTGAAGCGAGCCGAGAATTCCAAGAAGGACGCGACTGAGGGCGCTTTCCTGAGCGACGTCGTCGAGCTGCGCCGGCGCGCGCGGCGCGAGATCGAGGAGGGCGCGGTCACGCCCGGGTATCGCGCGGACCTGGACAGCGTCGTCAAGCTTCTGAACGTGGCGCTGGCGACCGAGATCGTCTGCGTGCTGCGCTACAAGAGGCACTATTTCATGGCGAACGGCATTCACGCCGATCCCGTGAGGAGGGAGTTCCTCGAGCATGCCACCGAGGAGCAGGAGCACGCGGACAAGATCTCGGAACGGATCCGGCAGCTCGGAGGGGAGCCGGACCTGGACCCCGCCGGCCTCCTCTCGAAGAGTCACACGGAGTATCAGGAAGGCGGGTCGCTCGTGGAGATGATCCGCGAGGACCTAGTGGCCGAACGCATCGCGATCGAGTCCTACAAAGAGATGATTGCGTTCGTCGGCGAGGACGACCCCACGACCCGGCGGCTGTTCGAGTGGATCCTCGGCCAGGAGGAGGAGCACGCGGACGACCTCGCGGATCTCCTCGTATCCTTCGACGGGGAGAAGAAGGGCTGACGGCTTCGGTGCGCCTCGGGGCCGGCGGAACCTTCCCACCGGCCGCCTTCGGTCCCGCCTAGGCGACGCGCCTCTTGTGCGCGGACCTCCTCCCGCGGCCGGCCACGCTCGCCCGCAGCGCTTCCATGAGATCGATCACGCGGCCCTCCTCCGGCCCGCCCTCGGCCGGAGCGGGCGCGGGCGCGGCGGCTCGCTTCGTGGCGAGCAGCCTCTTGAGCGCCGATCGATAGCGATCGGGGTACTTCGCCGGATCGAGTGTCTCCTCCGACATCTGGTCGATGAGGAGGCGTGCCATCTTGATTTCGCCGCTGCCTGCGGAGAGCGACCCCGCGGCCGGCGGCGATGCGATCTCCTCGAAGGGCCGGAGCAGAATCGCGGCGAGGCCGCGCGGAACCGGGAACACCGCCGCCAGATGCTCGCGGGTTCGCAGTCTCAGCCGACCGAGGCCGACGCGGTCCGAGGCCGCCAGTGCGTTGCGAAAGACCGCGAAGGACCGCGCTCCTCCTTCGTCCGGGACGACGTAGTAGGGCTGGTCGAAAGTCAGGGGGTCGATTCGCCCGACGCCCAGGAACGAGAGGATCTCGAGCGCGTGGGCTTCGGTCCCGGCCCCCGCGTCCTTTCTCGCGGCGGTCAGCTCGTCCTTCTCGACGACGGCCCACTTTCCCTTCGACACCTCGTATCCCCGCACCACCTCGTCTTCCTGAACCTCGACCTTCTCCTTGCTGCAGAATTTCCGATATCGGATGGGGGAGAGGTCCTTCCGATGCAGGAGATGGAACCCGACGTGCTCGCGGGCATCCACCGCGGGCACGAGTTCGACCGGGATCCCGACGAGCCCGAACGAAAGCCGTCCTTTCCAGATCGCGCGCGCTGCGGAGCGCGAGTGGGGTGCCGAGTGGGGTGCCGAGTGGGAATCCCTCCTGATTGAGCTTCTCTTCACCGTCGCCTCGTCCGACAGGCACAGCCACGCAACGTACGTGCCGAGGCCCCGGGAAATTTCTTCGAAAGGAGCCTGCCTTTTCGTCCTGGGGAAAAGCTCGCGTTCCCGGCGGCCTCAGCCCGGCGGCGCGGGCGGAACGGTTCCGCCGTGCTTCAGACCCTTCTCGGCCCTCTTGACGGCAGCGGCGGCGCCTTCCCGCTCCTCGGGCGGCAGGGCGTTCAGGAGCCGAGGCTGGATCCAGGCGCAGCGCACGAAGAGCGCCCGTGCTTCCTGCCCGCGGCCGAGAGCCGCGGCCGCTCGACCGAGATTGAGATCGCCTTCCGCGCGCTCCTCGAGCCGGATCGAACGCGCATAGAGCGCGTACGCGAGCTCGCGCTCCCCCCTGAGGGACTGCACCGAGCCCCAGGCGAGAAGCGCCGTTGCGGAGCGCGGCCGGAGGGCGACGGAGCGCGCGAGGCGCGCGTTCGCCGCCGAGAGAAGCTCGGCCTTCTGGGAACCTGCGTCCTCGGGCGCCGAGGCCGCTTCGAGCAGGAGCGCCTCACCTTCCGCCTGCGCCAACGTCGCGAGCGTTCGCAGGGTCGCGAGGGCGACGAGGATGAAGGCGAGTGCCGCAAAGAAGACACCGCCGCCGCGCGCGGGCACGTCCGGCCGGTCTTCATCGCCTTCGACGCGTCGAATCGCCACGCCCGCTAGAAAGGCGGCGGGCCCTGAGGCGACGGCGATCCTGAACGGGAAGTCGGCTAGGGAAAGCAGCGCGATCGCGAAGAGAGCCGCGATGAGGACGTCGATCGAGTTGCAGCCGGGGGCCTTTGGGGCGAGCCTGCGCCGGACGAGAAGTCCGACGAAGAGCGCGCAAGAGGCGGCCATGGCGGCGAGCGCGGCAGGCCCTCCGATCTCGGCTGCGAGGGTAACCGGTTCACAGTGCGCGTTGTCGAAGTGCGCCGAACCGCTCCGGTGCACGAGACGTCGCCTCGTGCGCTCCTCGGCCGCGAGTCGCGCGGGGACGAAACGATTCGAAAAAGCACCCGGGCCGGCGCCGAGAAGGGGCCGCGCGCGGAGCATCTCCCGCCCCGCGAGGAGCCCGATGTCGCGCTGCGAGGTGGCGGACGCGAGATCGCGGCGGCGGAACTCGTCGAGTTTCAGGAGGAGGCGGCGCCCGGACCCGGTCGCGGCTGCGAGGAGTGCCGCCGCGAGGAGAGTGCAGAGAGCGAGAGAGCGCCGGCGCAAGCCGAGAGCCACGAAGGCCACGGCGCCTCCCCCGAACGCGAGCTCCGGCGCCACGGACTCGGTCGCGATAAGACCGAGGAGCGTCGCCGCGAGACCGAGCGCCGCGAGGCCTCTCGTCCCGGCCCTCCCGCCCGGCTCCGCCGCTCGCGCGAAGAGGAGCAAGGCGGGGACGACGAGCGCCATCCCGACGTCGCCCGCGTTTCCGATGAGACCCGCTGCGAGAAACCGGGGCTCCGGTGCTTCGAGGGGCAGCCGGAAGAGCCCGGCCCAGCGCTGGAGCGCCGCGAGGGCACCGGTGGCGGAGCCTGCCGCCATCAGCGCGATTGCCGCGGCGGGGGCGACGCGCGCGCCCGGCCGGGATGCGCCGGCGAGGAGCAGCGCGAGCGGGGAGAGGACGGCGGCGGCCGTGAGCGGGTCCACGACGTCCGCGTTCGCGAAGGCCGAGAGGAGCGCGAGAGCGAGACCCGCGAAGAGGCCGAAGACGGTGACTTGCGCGGCGGGCCTTCGTCCGAGAGCCGGAAACGCTCCGATCCGGGCGAGGCCGAGCATCGCGAGCGCGGCCCCGAGCGCCTGCACGAGAAGCTTCGTCTCACGAAGCGCTTGGCTGGAAGCCGCGGAGAAGACGAGAAAGGGCAGCGTGAGGGCCGCGAGAATCCCGACGAGGACGAGCGCCGGAGCGTTCGCCCGCGATTCAGAGGTCCCTTCCGGCGCCCTGTCCGGCGTCCTGCCCGAGCGACGCGCCATGCGCTGCGAGGATAGCCGAGCGGTCAGCGCCCGTGCTCCCGCCACGCGGCCAGCACCTTCAGGAGGAGGCCGCCGTGGGCGTGCCGGGAGATCTGGCCCGGGGAGAGGAGGGAAATGCGGCTTGGAGGAGCCGGGAGGACGAGGACACGAGGGGAAGCTGCGTTCGATGCGGGCTTGCGGTTGCGCGGAGGCTCGGTCCTTTTTTCTTTGAAGGTGAACAGGGAAACGCGATAGCGGCGATCCAATACCGAGTGCCGAAGCGCGGCCACCCTCTCGAGCGCCACCGCATCTCGGCCTGTCAGCCTCTTCCACCCCCTTCTAAGAACATTTGCAGGCCGTTGCCCATCGTGAGCGGGAAACATCGGGATGCTCAGGTGGCCTGCAACCATGTGTTCGTCTTCTACGAGCAAAATCTTCTTTCCCCTCTCGACGATTCCCGCGACGAGATGAATGGATCTGGGCTTCGCCCGTTTCGGGGCCCGCGGGAAGCCTTCCGGCTTCCCGCTCGCCGCGGCGCGGCACATGGCGCGCAGCGGGCACGCGTCGCAGCGCGGCGCGCGAGGCGTGCAGACGAGAGCGCCGAGCTCCATGAGGGCCTGGTTGTGGTCGCCGGCGCCGCGCCTCGGCACGAGCGCCTGCGCCTCCTTCCGAAGGCGCGCGAGCGAGCGGGGAGCCTTCGGGTCGAGCCTCAGGCCGAGCAGCCGGCAGAGGACTCGCACGACGTTTCCGTCCACGACCGCGGCCGGAACTCCGAAGGCGATCGACGCCACCGCCGCGCTCGTATAGGCGCCGACGCCGGGCAGGCCGCGCCAGCCTTCGAGCGTCCGCGGGAAGGCCCCGAGCTCCGCGATCGCGCGCGCCGCGCGGTGGAGATTGCGCGCGCGCGCGTAGTAGCCGAGGCCGCTCCACTCGGCGAGGACGGCGTGCTCCGGCGCGCGGGCGAGCGCCTCCACCGTCGGGTAGCGCCTCAAGAAGCGCGTCCAGCGCTTCACGACGACCTCGACGGTCGTCTGCTGGAGCATGACCTCGGAAACCCAGATGGCGTACGGATCCCGCGTGCGCCGCCACGGCAAGTCGCGGCGCGCGCGCCGGTACCAGCGCGCCAGACGCCGCGCGACGTCGCGGGAGGGTGAGGGGGTCGGGTCCACGGCGATACGATACCCGTCCGATGGAGCTCGACTGGGAGGGCCTCACCGTCGCCTTCGCGGCCCGATCCACGCTGATGAACCACTTCCTCGACCGCGCGACGGGAGAGGTGCATGCTCATCTGAACGGCTCGCCGGAGCTGCGCGAAGCGCTTCTCCACGAGCGGTCGGGGCGCTACCTCCGCATCCCGAAGTCCACGCGGGACGTCGACACGGCCCGGTGCCGCGCGTTCGCCCCGCGTATGGAGAGCGCCGAGGCGCGCGCGAAAGCGCTCCTCGCGCTCGAATCCGGCGGCCCGGGCGCCTTTCGCGACGTGCTTCTCTCCTTCCCGAACGACGAGAAGGCGTGGTTCGTGTTCCGCGACCGGCGGGTGCGCGAGGAGCTGAAGACGTGGCTCGCCGCGCAGAGCATCCGGGTCGACGAGTCGCGCCCCCGGGCCTGAGGCCGGCCGCTTCCGGGAGCCGTTTCCCTCTCAGAACACGAAGCGGGCGAACCGGCTCGGAACGTGAAAGTCCGGCGGGCTCGCGCGGAGAGTGGGCGAGAGGGCGAGGTAGCGCGGCGTGCGCCCGCGCGCGATACGATACGCGTTTCCGCGGCGCTCCTCTCCTCCTCCGGGCGCCCGGCCCGAGGGAAGAAACGCCCAGGGCACGGCCAGCCGGCAGCTCCACTGTACCCAGTCCGCCGGGGGTCGCCCGGCCGGGGCGCCGTGCACCTCGATCGAGATCGCGGCGGAGGCTCTTCCGCGCGAGACCTTCCACGTCCCGCGGCTCTCGTCGGGGTTCAGGATGCGGGCGTTGTAACAGGCGCCGCGCGGATTCACGACGATCTCCTCGTATGCGGCGGGTTCGAGGGGCGAGGCGAGAAAGAGCTCCACGCACTCGTCGAGGAAGACGTCCTCGCCGTCGCCGTGGCGGATCGTAAGCGGCGGGTCGGCGGCCGCCTCGAAGAGGACGACGAACGCGTCCTTCGTCGAGGCGAAGCGCACGGTCGTCCCGAGGGAGGGCGCCGCGAGGGAGGGCGCCGCGGCCCCGCCCACGTCGGCGAGCGCATGGGATGCCTGGAGGACGACGTCCTCGGGTGACACGACGCGCGCGACGGGAACGAGCACGGGAGCCTCGGGAATCGTCGTCACCGGACGGCCGCCGCGACGCCGAGGCGAGTCAGGGCCATTCGAGGTCCTCGCGCTTGAGGTGCGCGAGAAGCCTTCGCGAGGACGCCTGGGCGCGTGCGACGGCGCGTTCCTCGGCCGCGAGCAGGGAAGGCAGGAGGCGGAGCGCCTCGCGGCGGCCTTTGGCCCGCGACCTTCCGGCGAGGCGACGAACTTCGGCGATGAGCTCGGCAACGTCGTGCGCGTGGCCCGCCGCATCCTGGAATTCCGCCAGCATCGGGACGAGCTCCTTCGCGGCCGGCATCGCGTCGCCGGCGAACTCGAGGCCGTAGCGCAGGTCGCGGGCGATGATGCGCGCGGGATGAAGCCCCGCCGGGCCGGGCGTTCCGGCGTCGCGGAGCCGCTTCGCGGCACGCCGGAGGCGGCGGCGGACGGATTTCGCGAGCTTCTTCTCGGCGGGAGGGTCCACGGTGCCGGTGAGCGGGTCATGGAGGCGCGCGAAGGCCATGTCGCGTCGCGTGAAAGCCCGGCGCAGCCGGGCGAGGAGCGCGCGCGTTCGCTCCGGCGACGGACCGGGATCGCCCTCCTTCGCGAGACGGGCCGCGAGCCGCACGGCGACGGCTCGGCGGCGGGGGTCCCTGCGGAAGCGCGCGAGGAGAAGCGATCGCGCCACGTCCTGCGTGCGCCGCACCGAGAGCGCGCGGCGGAGATCGCGCGCGGCGGTCCTCAACGCCCTTCCGTCGCCCTTCCGGGGAACGTCGCCGGTGAGGCGGGCGAGCGCGGCGATCCGCCGCAGCGCGACCCGAAGGTCGTGGAGGGTCTCGCCTCCGGGCGGGCCCGAGACGAGAGCGAGAAGGGCGTCCAGTCGGGCGCGCCGCTCCGAAAGCGCGGCGGCGGTTCGCGAGACGAGGCGCGGGGGCGAGGTCACGTCAGGCCCCGACCCCTTCCTCCCGTCCCGAGAAGAGCGCGATCGTGTCGGAGGCCGCGTCGTATTCGAAGAGCTGACCGGCGCGGCCCCAGTTGAGGAGCGTTTCGAAGAGCTCCGACGCGTCCACATTCGGCAGGCGCTCGGCGAGGAGGTCGCGCACCGCGTCCGCGGCGAGAGGCATGTCGGGCTCTTTCGCGAGCTCGCGGATGACGAGACAGAACGTCCCGAGGTTGAGGAGCTCGACCCGCAGCAGCGCGGGCCGATCGGCAGCCGACACTTTCAACATCTTCCGGCCGAAGTCCGTCAGGACGACATCGTTCTTCGGCGTGTCCACGAGGTCGAGCATTTCGGCGGCCTTCGCGACAGCGATCGTCCGCCCGAAGTCGTAGTCGGTGAGCGCGTCGATGTCGAAGAGGTTCATCGTGCCGTCATGATCGGCGAGGATTTCGAGAAGGCCGAGGATCTCGCCCATGGGCACGGCCGGGAGCGGCACCACGGGACTCGGGCGGCGGCGTCCGGGCAGTGCGGGCGCCACGGGCTCGACCTCCACGAACTCGGGCAGGTGGACGCCCGCGACGACGTCGTGGATCTTCTCGACCATCTTGAGGAAGTCGTCTCGGCGGTACTCGCGCGGATGCGGCACCGTGTTCACGATCTCGCGGCGCACCGTGCCGGGATTCGCGCCCATGACCACGATGCGGTCGCCGAGGAAGACGGCCTCCTCGATGAGATGCGTGATGAGGATGACCGACGAGAGGCCGCTCGCGCGCTCGGTGAAGAGACGATAGACCTCGGTGCGAAGCAGCTCCGCCGTGAGGATGTCGAGCGCGGAGAAGGGCTCGTCCATGCAGAGCAGCTCCGGCCGTCCCACGAGGGCGCGGGCGATTCCGACGCGCTGCTTCATGCCGCCCGAGAGCTCCTTGGGAAAGGCCCGCTCGTGCCCTTCGAGGCCGACAGCCTTGAGCGATGCCTTCACGCGGCCGTCCGTCTCGGACGGGGGTAGCGGCCTGCCGTTCAGCCCGACCCGCACGTTCTCCTCCACGGTCAGCCACGGGAAGAGCGCGAAATTCTGGAACACGACGGCCGTGCCGGGATGGATGCCCTCGAGAGGGACTCCGTGCTGCTCCACGCGGCCCGCGCTCGGCGGAATCAGGCCGATCAGGATTCGCAGGAGCGTGGACTTGCCGCAGCCCGACGGGCCGAGGAGAGCCACGACCTCGCCCGGGCGCACCTCGAAATCGACGTTCTTCAGGATGGTGCGGATGCGCCCCGCGTCGTCCGCATAGACCTTGTCGACGCCGCGGATGGCGGCGATGGGCGGCGCGGAGGCGGTTGCGAGACGGGTGCTCACCGGTTGAGACTGTACTTCGTCTCGGCGAGGCGGTAGAGCCGCTCTCCAGACGAGGCGGTTGAGGACGACGATGGCGAGGGACATCGTGAGCACGCCGGCCGTCAGGAGCGGGAAGTCGGCTTCGCGCGTGGCTCTCGTGATGAGCGAGCCGAGCCCGAACGTCTCCAGCGTCGTGCCGCGGAAGGTAAGCGTCTCGGCCACGATCGAGGCGTTCCACGCGCCGCCCGCGGCCGTCACGAGCCCGGTGACGAGGAACGGGAACACCGCGGGGACGAACAGCGTCCGCCAGCGGACACCCCCCTTCATCGCGTAGACGTCCGCGGCTTCGTCGAGGTCGTGGGGGATCGCGCTCGCGCCCGCGAGCACGTTGAAGAGGACGTACCACTGGGCACCGAGGAGCATCAGCACGGCCGCGATGGCGCCGAAGGGCACCCGGAGCACGAGCAGGACGCCCGTCACGATCGGGAAGAGCATGGGCGCGGGGAACGACGCGACGATCTGGACGACGGGCTGGAGGCGGCGCGACCAGACGGCCGAACGGCCGATCAGGATTCCGACCGGCAATGTCCAGGCGGCCGCCAGGGCGAGGGCGGAGAAGGTCCTGACGCTCGTCGCGCCGATGGCGCCGGCGAGGACGAGCCACTTGGCGGCGGGCACCTGGGCGAGGAGCCCGACGAGCTTCCACGCGCCGAGGAGAGCCGCGAGGAGCGCGCCGATTCCGAGACCCAGGACGAGAGCCGCCCGCACGCGCTCGCCCGCGCCTCCCGGCAAGGCTCCGGCGCTCTCCGGAGGGGCCAGAGAAGCGGGCGACCGAGGGCGCCGCCTTCTCCTCAGGCGTATCCGGCGCAGGAACCTCGAACGGCGCACGAGGTTCAGGACCCACGATTCGGGCGCGTCCGCTCCCTCGATGTCAGCGTTGCGGAAGCGCTGGGACCACACGACGAGGGGGCGCCAGAGGAGCTGGTCGACCGCCCCGATCATGACCGTCATCGCGAGGATCGCGCACGCCATGGCTCGCCGGTCTCCCTTTTCGATCGCGACGGCCATGTACGAGCCGATCCCCGGCAGGCGGAAATCGCGATTGCCGAGCGTGAAAGCCTCGTTGACCGTGAGGAAGAACCATCCGCCCGCCATCGACATCATCGAGTTCCACACGAGCCCGATGACCGAGGACGACACCTCCACCGTGCGGAAGCGCTTCCAGAACGAGAAACGGTGCAGGCGCGCGACCTCTCGAAGCTCCTCCGGAATCGCTCGCAGCGAGCCGACGTACGAGAACGACATGTTCCAGACCTGAGCCGTGAAGATCATGAGGATGCAGGCGAGCTCGAGGCCGACGTTCGTTTTCGGGAAGAGCGCGACCATGCCGAGGACGAGGCCCGGGAGGAACCCGAGCACCGGAATCCCCTGGCCGATGTCGAGGAGCGGCAGCATCACCTTCTCGGCGCGCCTGCTGTGCGCGGCGATCGTGCCGTAGACGAGCGTGAAAAGGAGAGAGAGCAGGTACGCGGCGAAGCCGCGGGAAAGCGAGAAAAGCGTGTACAGGGGCAGCGCAGAAGGCGAAAGGTCGATCTCGACCGCCGGGCGGAGCGGCGCCTCCCAGCGCTGGGCGAGGCCGACCACCCCCGCCACGACCGCCCCGAGCACGACGAGGAGCAGGGCGTCCACCGCAAGGCCGGACGCACGCCTCGCGGGGCCCCGAGGCGGACGGATCAGGGCCGCGGCCTCCGCGGCAGGATGAGGCTCGCCCCGGCCCCGGCTTCGATGACCGGAAGGTCCGGCGACGGATAACCCACGTGCCACCCCTGGGCGCGGTCCACTCCGAGCTCGGGCAGCAGCTCCATGACTTCCTCCGATTCCACGCCCTCGGCCACCGTCTTGACGCCGAGGCCGCGGCAGATGCCCGCCATGCCGCGCACGAACACGCGGTTCGCCTTCTCCTTCGGGAGGTCCCTCACGTAGCTGATGTCGAGCTTGAGGGAGGAAACGGGCAGCTCGCGGAGGTACCGGAAGGAGGAGAAGCCCATGCCGAAGTCGTCGAGCGCGAAATGGAAGCCCTCTCCGGTGAGCGCGAGCGTGAAGTCCCGAACGCGGTCGAAGTCGCGCAGGGCGGCGGTCTCGGTGATCTCGAAGGTGACGCGCTCGGGCCGGATGCCCTTGGCCCGGGCCATCCGCGAGATGTCGGCGACGAGCGTGTCGTCGTCGAAGTCCAGGCCCGAGAGGTTGATGCCGATCTCGAGCTCGGGGCTGATGCGCTTGCGGGCCGCCGCCAGGCCGTCGAAGGCGGCCGCGATGATGGCGCGATCGATCGCCGTGACGATGCCGAAGCGCTCGGCCGCTCCGAGAAACTCGACGGGGAGCGCGATGCGCCCGTCTGGCTCGCGCATGCGGGCGAGGGTCTCGACGGCCACGATGCGACCGCTGCCGACCTCGGCCACGGGCTGGAAGTAGGGGACGAAGCGCGACTCGGCGAGAGACGAGCGGATCCGGTTCGACTGTTCGCGCAGCCGCCCGGTGCGGTCTCGCTCGCGGTCGGACGGGTCGTGAAGCCGCACGCGACCGCCGCCGCGGCGTTTCGCCTGATGCATGGCGAGGTCCGCCGCGAGAAACAGGTCCGCGGCCCCCCCTGCGTGATCCGGAAACATAGCCACTCCGGCGCTCGCGGTCAGCGTGAGAGCGTTGCCCTCCCAGATGGGCGCCATCCTGCGAATGAGCGCGATGAGGGTCTCGGCGCGCGGCGCGGCCTCGGCCGCGGAAGCTCCGGGAAGCAGGATCGCGATCTCGTCACCGCCCACGCGGCCGGCGGTCTCTCCCCCGAGGAGGGTGGCGCGAAGGGTCTCGGCCATCGAGCGGAGGTATTCGTCACCCGCGAGAAGCCCATGGGTGTCGTTCAGGGTCTTGAAGTTGTCGAGCCCGATGACGAGGAGCGAAAGCGGCCGTCCGAAAAGATCCGCGCGGGCGATCTCGCGCTCGAGCTCGAAGTGAAACTGCTCGCGGTTCGCGAAGCCCGTCAGCGCGTCAGCGGGCTCCGCCACGGTGTCCGCCGTATCGGAACGGAGCTTCTCGCCGACCGCCCCGGTGACCTCGCGCGCCGCGGCGAGAAAGCCGCCTTCAGCCGCCTGCGGGGCGATTCGCGTCGTCACCCAGAACACGCGCTCGCTCGTCTCCGGTCCTGCCGGGATCCGGACCTCGAAGTTTTTCGCCCCCCCGGGGCTGGCCGTGGCCTCGATGAGGCTGTCGCGCCCCGGCGGCGTGAGCCAGAACGGCGGCGAGCTCCCGGGCGCCTCGTCGAGATTGCCGGGACCGGGCGTACCCTCGGCGAGCGCCGCATCGTTCGCGAGGAGGACGCGGCCCTTGCGGTCGAACAGAGCGGTCGGGTCCGGAGAGTCGATGAGCAGGGACACCGGGCGGCGGACGACGCCGGACCCCTTCCGCCCTTCGCGAGCGCGGATGGGCTGCGTGTCCGTCTGTGATCGGCTCTTCTGCACGTCTTGCCCCCGGAGTCTGCCCGATTATCGCCCGAGACGGGCGAGCGCGTCTCCGGCGAGCCGGTAGACCTGCCAACCGTCCATCGGAACCGCCCCGAGCCGGAGGTAGAAGCGGATCGCGGGCTCGTTCCACGTGAGCACGCTCCACTCCATTCGCCCGCAGCCGCGGGCCATTGCGAGCCGGGCGAGATGCGTCAGAAGCGCCTCGCCGATGCCGAGCCCCCGGTGGGCCGGCGTGACGAACAGGTCCTCCAGGTAGAGGCCCGGCCGCGTGAGCCACGTCGAGTAGTTGTGGAAAAAGAGCGCGAAACCCACGATCTCTCCGCCCGTTTCCGCCAGGACGACCTCGGCGAAGCTCTTCTCTCCGAACAGATGTTCCTCGAGGAGCTTCGCGTCGGCGTGGCAATCCTCGGGCTGCCTCTCGTACTCGGCGAGGGCACCGATCAGGGCGACGATCGCATTCACGTCCGTCGGCCTCGCATCGCGAAGGGTGAACGAGGCCTTGCTCATGTCACCGGCGATCTTACGTTGGAAGGTGTAAAACCGGGCGCGTGCAGCCGCGCTCGCCTTTTTACGGACGTCTCACGGAGCGCGTCGGAGCGGCGCGCCTCGCGGCGGCGCTCCCGCACCTCCCGCAAGGCGCGCGAGTGCTCGACGTCGGATGCGGCCTGACCGACCTGCCGGATCGGATCCCGAACTACGTCGGCTGCGACCGCAACCCCGAAGTGCTGGCGTCCCAGAGGAAGAGATGGCCGAAGACGGATTTCTTCGAATGGGACATCGGCCGAGGCGCGGCTCCGCCCGAGCTCGAGGCGAGGGCACCTTTCGAAGGAATTCTCCTTCTCGCCGTCCTCGAACACGTCGCGGACCCTGCGGCGATCCTGGCCCGTCTCTCTACTCTTCTTTCTCCCGGCGGACGTCTGATCGTCACCACCCCGCACCCGGCGGGTCGCTGGGCGCTCGAGGCGGGCGCGGCTCTCGGCCTCCTGTCGCCGCACGCCCGCGACGAGCACGAGACGCTTCTGGACCGTGCGGCGCTCGAGGAGGCGGGCCGTTACGCCGGAGTCACCCTCGTCCTGTACCGGCGTTTCCTGCTCGGGCTGAACCAGATCGCGGTGCTCGCGCGGTGAGCCGCCCGCGCCCGGCTTTTCGC
Organism: Thermoanaerobaculia bacterium; assembly: GCA_963821225.1. Taxonomy (GTDB): domain Bacteria; phylum Acidobacteriota; class Thermoanaerobaculia; order UBA5066; family UBA5066; genus Fen-183. Next base: position 1,220,652 of record CAWGCY010000006.1, on the reverse strand, counting down.
GCCGCCACCGCGATCACGGTCGTGAACGCGCGCACGCACAACCTGAAGAACGTGACGTGCGCGTTTCCGGTCGGTGCCCTCACCGTCGTCACCGGCCCTTCCGGCTCGGGAAAATCGTCCCTCGCGTTCGACACGCTCTACGCCGAGGGCCAGCGCCGGTTCGTGGAGTCCATGTCCACGTACGCGCGGCAGTATCTCGAGAGGCTCGAGCGCCCCGACGTCGACCTCATCGAACACGTTCTGCCCGCGCTCGCGATCGAGCAGAGGGCGCCGGCGCGCTCGGCCCGGTCCACGGTGGGAACCGCGACCGAGATTCACGACGTCCTGCGCCTCCTGTTCTCGGCCGCCGGAACTCTGCGCTGTCCCGAAGACGGCACGCCCGTGCGCCGGCACACGGCCGAGAGCGTCCGCGAGGAGCTCCTCGCGGCGTGGGGAGAGGGCGCACGTGTCCTCGTCATCGCCCCGCGGAAAGTCCAGTCGTTCGAGGCGGAGAGCGCGGAGTGGAGAAGGCTCGGCTTTTACCGCTACGTCTCCGCTTCGGGAGACGTACTGGAAATTTCTTCGAGTGGAAGAGGAGAGGGGGAAACGGCTGCGCCAAGTGCGACCTTCCCTCTGCTCGTGGGGCGCCACGTGCTCACGGCCCCGGATCCGGAAGTCCTCGCTTCGCTCGTGATGGCATTCGACTCCTCGGACGGCGAGGTTCGCGTGCTGCGTTACGGCGAGCCGCTTGCCTCGGCCCGCCGCTTCTTTCGCGGCCTCGTATGCGACGTGTGTGGGCGGCGCTTCACGGACCCCGTCCCCGCCCTCTTCTCCTTCAACTCGCCGCGGGGCGCGTGCGAGACGTGTCAGGGCTTCGGGCGCGTCACCGGCATCGACCCGGCCCGCGTCATCCCGGATGGAACGAAGTCGCTCCGCGATCGGCCGGTCGCGCCGTTCAACTCGCCCGCCTACGAGAGCGCTTACGACGATCTGAAGGCGGTTTCGAGGCGCCACAGGCTGCGCTGGGACGTGCCGTGGAACGAACTGACGCCGCGCGAGCGCGACGTGGTCTGGAAGGGCTCCGGCGAGTGGTACGGCGTCGAGGGGCTCTTCAAGTACCTCGAAAAGAAGCGGTACAAGGTGCACGTGAGGGTGTTTCTGTCTCGCTATCGCGGCTACACGCAGTGTCACTCCTGCGGCGGGGCGCGCCTCAGGAGCGAGGCGCTCGCGGTCACGCTCGCGGGCAAGACGATCGCCGAAGTCGCCGCGCTCACTCTCGACGAGCTGCTCGTCTTCCTGGCCGACGCTCTCCCGCGCACGGGGGAACGCGCGCGAGGGGGGTCGCTCGTCGAGGATCTCCGGCGCCGGGTCGTGACGCTCGTCGAGATCGGCCTCGGGTATCTCACGCTCTCTCGCACGATGCGCACGCTGTCGGGGGGCGAGGCCCAGCGGATCCAGCTCGGAGCGGCGATCGGCAACGCCCTCACCGGCACGCTCTACGTCCTCGACGAGCCCACCGTCGGTCTCCATCCGCGGGACACGCATCGGCTGCTCGGCGTTCTCGAGCGCCTCGCGGCAGGCGGCAACGCCGTCGTCGCGGTCGAACACGACACGGACGTCATCCGCGCGGCCGACCACGTCATCGACCTCGGGCCGGGCGCGGGGGCGCGCGGCGGGCGCCTCGTGTTCGAAGGGACGCCGGAGGAGCTGGAAAAGGCGGACACCGCGACGGGGAGATCGCTGAAGAGGGAGACGGAAGAGAGAGAAGAAATTCTTGCTTCGGAAAGAGAAAGAGAGAGCGGGCCGTATGCGGAGAGCAAGGCGAGCGAGCTTCTCGCAGCCGAAACGCCGAGCGCCTTCGGCGCTTTCTTAGAAGGGGCTATGAGGTCTGCGCCGCTCGAGCCGGGCACCCGCGCCGGCGCGAAAATCGCCTTCGAGAACCCCGCGCCCTATTCATCTTCCAAGAAGATATCTTCTCGCCCTGCGCTATTGAGTGCACTCGAAGTGCTGCGTGTCGTGGGCGCACGTGCAAATAATCTTCAGAATATTTCCGTCGACTTTCCCCTTCGCCAGCTCGTAGGCGTGTCGGGCGTGTCGGGCTCGGGGAAGTCGTCCCTCGTCGTGGACGTGCTCGCGGCCGGCGCCCGGCAGAAGATGGGGAAAGGGCTCCTCGCGGGCGTGGACGAGGTGGGAGCGTACGACGCGATCGAGGGGCTCGACCGGGTTTCGGACGTGGTGCTCGTCGACCAGTCGCCGCTCGGGCGCTCGTCCCGCTCGAACTCAGCCACGTACACGAAGGCCTGGGACGAGATCCGGACGCTTCTCGCCCGGACGGGAGCTGCGAAGGCGCGCGGCCTCGAAAAAGGCGCATTCAGCTTCAACGCGCCCGGCGGAAGGTGCGAGCGCTGCGAGGGCGCCGGCGTCGTCACGGTGGACATGCAGTTCCTCGCCGATGTGACGGTCGTGTGCGACGTGTGCGACGGGCGAAGGTTCAGGTCCGAGGTGCTCGAGGTGAGGCTGAGGGGCCGGAACGTGGACGAGCTTCTCGCCACGACGGTGGACGAGGCGCGCGAGCTTTTCGCCGACGCGCGGGCAATCGCGGACCGGCTCCAACCGCTTGCGGACGCGGGGCTCGGATACCTGACGCTCGGCCAGTCCACCGGAACGCTTTCAGGGGGCGAGGCGCAGCGCCTGAAGATCGCTTCGTTCCTCAAGGGCGGCGGCCCGGACGAGCCGGTGCTCTTCATCTTCGACGAGCCGACTACCGGACTCGCGCCTTCCGACGTGAATGTGCTGCTCGCGGTCTTCCGGCGGCTCCTTCAGGCGGGCCATTCGATCGTGGCCGTGGAGCACCACACGGGCTTTCTCGCCCGCACCGACACCCTGATCGAGCTCGGGCCCGGCGGCGGTCCGGCGGGCGGCCGCGTCGTGTTTTCAGGCCCTCCGGGGGCCCTCGCGGCCCGGGGCGGAACTCCGACGGCCGAAGCGCTTCGGGGCCGGGTACAATTTCCGTCACGGTGACGAACGATGTCTTCCGGTACGTGCTCTCGGCGGAGGGCCGTGAGATCGACCTTCTGGACGGCGAGGCGACTCTCGGTCGCAGCCGCACGTCGACCGTCCGCCTCGAGCACGAGTCCGTTTCCCGCTCGCACGCGCTCCTCACGCTGAATCAGGGCGAGGCCATCGTCAAGGACCTCAACTCCTCGAACGGCACGTACGTGGGGGGAAAGAGGATCTCGCGCGAGACCCGGCTCCAGAGCGGCGACCGCGTCCAGCTCGGCGCGGCGGTGATCGACCTTCGCATCGTGCCGCCGAACGTTCCTTCCGATCGCACGGCGCTTCTCGCGGCCGACGCGCTTCCGCCCCAGCAGCCCGCTTCGCCGCCGAAGCCGCCTTCCGACGTCACGTTCGACCCGGTTCCCGGCGCCACGGAGCCAGGCGCCGCGGCCCCTTCGTCTTCGGCGCCGGGCGGAATGTCGGCCTCGGAGCTGTTCCAGGACGTCGACAGGAAACCGGCCGCGCCGCGGGCGGGCTCGGCTTTCCGGGAGGCCTTCCCCGCGGCCCTTCGGCCGCCCGACGACGTCTCGACCATCGCGCCGCCGCCCGGCACCCTTCCCGAGCCCGCAATCCCCTTCGTTTCGGCAGTCCCTCCGCGGGATCTGGCGGACCTGTCGATCCAAATGAGCTCGTCCCAGGCGCCTCCGCGCCCCGCCTCGCTCGAGCGAGCCGCGGCTTTCCGCGAGAGGCGTGCCCCGGCGGTCAACGAAGGACCTCGGAACGCCGCGAACCCGTTCGCGCGCCTCCTCGCGGCGCTCGTCGACGCCGTCATCCTCACGGCCATCAATCTTCTCCTCTTCGCGCCCGTTTTCCTCATCGACTATTTCCGCACTGAGCTCCAGACGCGCGACGCGGCTCCCGACTGGGCGTTTCGAGGCGTCACGGCCCTCTCGATCCTTCTCGCGGCGCTCGCGAACGCGCTCTACGTCGTGGGCGGCTGGGCGTGGCGGGGCCGAACGCCGGGCAAATCCCTGCTCGGCCTCACGGTCGTCAAGCGCGGCGAGATCGGCGGACGCGGCATCGGCTGGAAGGCCGCCCTCATCCGCGCCGTGGTCCTCGTGCTCGCGGGCCTGCCGCTCGGCCTCGGCTGGATCTGGGCATTCTTCGAGAAGGAAAAGCGCGCCTTCCAGGACCTCGCGGCCGGAACGTGGGTCGTGAGGTCGCGCTGAGGCGTCAGCTTCCGTTCAGAGTCGCGAGAAGGGACGGGGAAAGAAGAGCTTCTTCCGAGCGGCGGCTGCCGCCCCGCTTTCGCCAGGACGAGAGAGCCTTCTTCGCCCGGACGAGGAGCGAGGAATCGGTGCGGCCTTCGAGGACGTAGCGCGTGCCGAGGACGAGCGTCGCGAGGAGGTCCGCCTCGCGGGCGAGGGGACGCGCGCGGCGGAAGCTCTCGATGGCGGCCTCGGCCCCAGCGAAGTCGCCCGCCGAGAAGAGCGTCAGGATGCGCTCGGGATCCGTGTCCGCGGCCAGGCTCGGCGCGGGGGTCGCGTCGCCCGGAGAGGGACCTGGCGGCGTCGGGACCGCGGAAGGAGCCGGCACTGCCGTCGGTTCTGGTGGCGGACCGGCGGTGGGCGTGGGCGGGGCAGGCGCCGGCACCGACTCCCGGCGCTCGAGCTGGCCGAGCCTTCCGAGGAGATCGGCGGATTCCGGGAAGCCGTCGATGACCCCTTCGCTCCTGGAGAGGAGGAGGTTTCGCTTCGCCTCGAGGACCTCACCCAGCTCCATGTGGGCGACGCCCAGCCAATAGTACGGATCGTAGAAATCCACGAAGTTCCGCGTCGTGCCGAAGTGCGTTCGCGCCTGCGTGTGTCCGGTCGCGAGAGCGTCGTTCATCTTCCGAATCACGAGCGGCCAGTCCTTCTTCAGGGCTGCCGCCTGACCCGCCTGGTAGGCTTTCACGGCGGCGTCGGGGGGTAGAATCGCTTGCGCCCGGAGCGGGCCCGCGAAGACGACGAGCGCCACGGCGATCACCCGGACGGCCCCGGGCGCGCGTGGGATGGAACGCGCGCCGTGACACTGCCAAGAGCGCATAGAGAGGGATTCTAGAGAAGGATGGGTTCGAGCTTCCGGCTATCGCGGTCGATCGTCCGGGCGGCGCTGCTCGCCGGCCTGGCGGGCGCGTGGGCCGGGGGTGCGTCCGGGGCGGCCTGCCCGGTCCCCGCGCCCGTCCTGACGGGTCCCTCCGAAATCCAGGCCGGCGAGGCGTACGCGCTGTCCTGGACGAACGTCTTCACGAACCCGGCCGCCTCCAGCGTCGACTACTACGTCGTCGAGCGTTCCCCCGATCCTGCGTTCACTTTGTCGCTCGACCAGATCACGACGCAGCGCTCCGCGATCACGCTCCCGCCCGCGCCCGCGAGCGCCAAGGTCCTCTACCACCGCATCGTCGTCAAGTCGTCGTGTCCTTCGGCCTCGGCCGTCGCGATCACCTCCAACGTCGTCGCCATCCCCGTCGATTCCGTCTGCAACGCCCCAGCCAGCGTCGGGGAGCTCAGCGTGGATCCGGCGAACCCGCCCGCGTACTCGGTCTGGGTCATCACGTGGAACACGATCGGCTCGGGCCCGGGCCCGGGCGGCGGGCCGACGGGACTCAAGTTCCGCATCCGGCAGACGTCGGGCGCGTACGCCAACTCGAGCGAGTGGGTCGTCTCGGGAGGGGCGTCCTCGTTTACCGGGGGACCCGGCGACTACGTCTATCAGGTCCGGGCCGAAGCGTCCTGCGGCTCGATCGGCCCGTGGTCTCCGTCGCTGCGCGTGACGGTGGGCAACGTCCTCAGACCCGCGCTTCTGCTCGTGTCCGAGCCGGCGCCCATCGCGGTGCTCGTACCGGCGGCCGGCACGCGCGCGACGACCTCGTTCGTCGTGCGCAACGGCGGGTCCGACCCCATCCTCGTGCGCGCGAAGCCGGACGACACCGGCTTCGTGCTTGCGCCGGATTCCTTCACGCTCGCTCCGAACGGAGTGCAGACGGTCGGTGTGACGGCCCTCTACGTCACGGCTCTCCAGCACCCCGTGCACGCTTCGGTTCTGCTCACCGCGGGCGACGCCACCCTCTCGGTTCCCCTCGATTGCATGATCACGGCTGCGCCGTCGCCGGCGAAGGTCGTGTGGAGCGACCCTGCCGTCGACATCGATCGCGACGGAGATTCGGTCCTGCGCTCGATCGTGAATCCCTCGAGTTCCGCCGCGGCGTTCGTCGCGACCGTTCGCGCGCCCTGGCTCACCGTCGCGTCGCTGGACGGCCAGACGTGGGATCGCCCGCTCGCGGCGTACGAGTCGCGCACGGTGCGGCTCACCGTCGATCGGGCGAAGCGGCGCTCGGGCACCGGAACCGAGGTCGGCGCGATCGCTCTCGCCACCGTCGGGTTCCCGGACAGCCCCGAGACGCTTCTCGTGACGGACGATGGTCCCCCGGTCGCGCCCGCGGCCACCGGCCCGGGTGCGACGCCGGCGACCGCCGCGCGGACGCGACTCCTTTACGCGGCGTTTCCGAACGCCATCGACGCGCGGAGCGTCGGCCGCTTCGCGGCGGACCTCTGGCTCACGAACACCGACGCCGTGAATCCCGTGACGGTCTCGCTCCTCTTCAACCCGGTCGGAGCGCCGGGCGACGGCTCCTCTCTGCGGCGCTTCGATCTGAGTCTCGCGGCCGGAGAGACGCGCCGCTACCGCAACGTCGTGGGAACGCTGCTCGGCGTCGACGGCGCGTTCACCGCCGAGGTCCGCTCTTCCGCGCCCACCGTGACCGCCACGGTGCTCGTCAACAACAGGCCCCTGCCGGCGACGGTCGCGGCGCGGAACGCCTCGCGCCGCACGCCCGCGTCCACGGCGCCGGCCATCGGGCAGTATGGGTTCGAGCTGAGGCCCACGATTCCGGGCGAAGGCGTCAAGCAGAGCGACCCCGTCCACGTCGTGTCCGGCCTCGCGCACGACGCGAACCGCCGCACGAATCTCCTCCTGCTCGAGACGGCGGGCTACGACACGACGGTCCTCGTTTCGCTCTACAACATCGCGGGCCGCCTCGTGACGAAGAATGGACAGGCCGTTCAGCTCCTCAAGACCGTTCCGGCGAACGGGACCCTCCAGATCAACGACTCCGACGAGCTGTTCGACGCGGCGCCGCTCGCAGGCGCGTACGCGTACGCCAGGATCGAATGGAAGTCGAGTGCGACCGACCCGGCGGGTGCGCCGAAGGGCTCCGTCGTCGGGATGGCGACGGTCATCGACAACCGGACCCAGGACTCCTCGCTCCACGTGGGCGTTTCCACCCAGGCCCTGGATCCCTCATTCGTGCCCGGCTCGAGTCTCTCCGCGTCCCGGCGCACCCTGGCCCTCCTGCCGTTCGCAGGCGCTCCGGCTCCTCTCTTTTTCCCGACGGTCCATTCGGCCGGTGCGCCGCTCGCGAGCGGGGAGAAACCGTTCTGGCGGACGAGAGTCACGCTCACGAACACGTCCGAAGAGCCGCGCACAGCGACTCTCGAGTACCACGACGCGACGGACAGCAGCGTCGCGAAGCAGCTCCTCGTCGGCCTGTCGCCGGGCGGCGTCTTCCCGGTCGAGGATGTCCTCGAGGGGATCGGAATCCTCCCCGGCCAGAACTCGTACGGGGTCATTAGGATCTCGGCGACGAAGAACAACGACGGGACGTGGGCCACGGGCTGGGCCGGCGTCGACGTCCAGACAGAGACCTATACGGTCGACCCCGTGCAGGGCCTGGGCGACTACAAGACCGGGATGGAAGGCTACGCGTACTTCCACGGGTACTCGTCCTTCCAGTCGAACCTCGGGACGATGTCCTTCGACGGCGCCGAGAGCTCGTCGGCGTACCGCACGAACCTCATTCTCCACGAGGTCGGAGGCGATTACTGCGACGTCGTGATCGCGGCGTATCTTCCGGGGTCTTTCGTGCCGATCGCGACGGTCGGGAGGCGCATCCCGCCGATGGGCTATCTCTCGGACGAGCTTTTCCGCAACATCCTCGGTCTCAACCTCTCCGAGCTCACCGACGTTCGCATCGTCGTGCGGCAGGTGGGCGGCGACGGCGTCTTCCTCGCCTTCGCCTCGAAGATCGACCTCGTGTCGGGCGACCCGGCCAACATCTTCCTGCGTCCGGCGACGGCCGGCACGGGACGGTGACGGGTTGACTGGCGCCGTCGAGCGCATCGCCCATTACCGCATCCTGAAGCGGATCGGCCGCGGCGGCATGGGCATCGTGTACCAGGCCGTCGACGAGCGTGACGAGCGCACGGTCGCGTTGAAGGTCATCCGCGAGGCCGAAGGGCCCGGCGACGAATCGGCCGCGCACCTCGCCGAGGCGCGCGTGCGCTTCGACCGCGAGGCCGCGATCCTCAAGAGCCTCCTTCACGTGAACGTCGTCGCGTTCCTGGAGATCGGAGAGGAGGACGGAACGCCCTGGCTCGCGATGGAGTATCTCGACGGCACGCCCCTGACGTCATTCGCGGGCCGGCCGTGGACGGAGACCGTGCCGCTTCTCGTGCAGGCCGCGCACGGGCTCGAGTACCTCTCCTCGCGCGGGATCGTCCACCGCGACCTCTCCCCGGACAACATCCTCGTCATCGAGCGCGGCGGCGACCGGCTCGTGAAGCTCCTCGATTTCGGTGTTGCGAAGCTGTTCGAGAAGGCCACGGGCCTCGAGTCGCTGACCGCGACGGGGTTCTTCCTCGGCAAGGTCGCGTACGGGTCGCCCGAGCAGCTCGGGTCGCTCGGGCATGGTGCGCCGCTCGACTGGCGCAGCGACGTCTACAGCCTGGGCGTCATCTTCTATCAGGTTCTCTCGGGGCGTCGGCCGTTCGAGGGCAAGGCTCCCGTCGAGTACATCGCCGCCCATCTCAACGCCGTGGCGCCGCCCGTCGCGGCGCCGTCCGACGGGCCTTCGCTGCCCGTGCCGCTCGTCCGCCTCGTGGGGCAGATGCTCGAGAAGCGGCGCGAGAGCCGGCCCGGGAGCTGGCGCGAGATCGTGGACCGCCTCGTCGCCGTGCTGCGCGAAGCCGGTGGGGTGCGGCTGCCCCCCGGGCTCGATCAGCCTCCCGGCGACGCGGTCGCCCCCGAGCTGACGAGCGGCACGGAGATCGTGGGCGTGCCGCGGGGGGACGGTTCGAGCACCCTTCCCGTGTCGAAGCGCTCACTTCACGAGGCGCGCCTCCTCCTGTGGTTCGCCGCGGCAGGGATCGTTCTCGTGCTCGCGGCCTCATGGTGGGCGGCGCGCGTCCGGCCATCGGCACGCTCGGTGGAAAGGTCGATGCCGGCCGCCGTTCCGGCTGCGGCCCTGGCGCCCCGGACGGCGTCGACGGCGCCACGCGAGACGCCTGCGGACGCCGCCCTTGCGCCCGGGCGACTGCAGCTCGTCGCGCTGCCGTTCGCGAGGGTCGTTTCGATCGTCGATCAACGAACCGGGAATTCGGTCGTGCTGCCCGCGAACGCGACGACGCCCCTCCTCGTGGCGAATCTCGCACCCGGCCCTTACCGCGTCGTACTGGCAGGGCCCGGCCCGGGCGGGCGTACCGTCGAGCGCGCCGTTTCGGTGGCAGGTGGCGCGACGGTGTTGCTTTCCGAGCCCTTCGAGACCCCCGGCGCGCTCGCCGACTTTCTGACGAGGGAAGACGCTCGATGACGACCCGACGGTTCTCCGGCGCGGCGCTCCTGTTCTTCCTCGGCGCCGCCGTCCCTTCGACCGCCCGCGCCCAAACCGATTCGGCGCTTCTCTCGAAGGTCAGCTTCAACCTCACGAACCCGGGCGGCAAGTCGCTCGCCATGGGCGGCGCGTTTACGGCCATCGCCGACGACGCCACGGCCGCGCTCGCGAATCCTGCCGGGCTCGGGCTCATCTCCTCGATGGAGTTCGCGGTCTCCGGCAAGCGCACGGACGAGGCTCTGGGCCTCTCGACGGCTCGCTCCACTGCGGCGGGCTCTTTGGCGGCGCCCTATCCAGGGCTGGAGACGACGAACGTGGATCGGGACACGCACGAGACGTCCGTCGATTTCGCGGGTGTCGTCGTGCCCCTTTCACGCCGCCTCGTCGCGGCCCTCACGTACGCCGAGAACCTGCGATTCGAAGGTGACGCCGGGGACGGCGGCTACCAGTACGTCGAGCTGCGCGACAACCGCTCGGGCGGCGCCACGCGCCGGGATTTCCTGTTCCAGTACCGCGAGTTCGGCTCGGTGAGCCTGAGGAACCGGCTGCTCGGGCTGTCTCTCGCGTACCGCGTGACGGAGCGCCTGCGCGTGGGCGGCGGTGTGACCCTGAACCGTCCGTCGTTCGAGCTGGGAGGCGATGCCGCCGGGCCTCACCGCATCTCGAGCCGGACGTTCCTCTCGCCCACGTCCGAGGAGGTCCGCACGGTCTCGATGCGCGTGGACGGCGTCTCGGGCACGAAGCCGGGCTTCCTCGTGGGGATCCACGTCGACCTCCTCTCCGGCGGCGCCCTGACGCTCGGGGCCGACTATCGGTCCTCGCCGCACAACGATGGAACGCTCGTGATCGGCGGCGACGTGCCCGCTGCGCTGGCTTCCCAGACGTCTCGGCCGTTCACGTTTCGCGTGCCGCGGGACGCCGCGATCGGCCTTGCGTCTCACCCGATGCCGGGCCTGACGATCGCGGCCGAGGTCCAGTGGGTGGCTTATGGCGACATTTTCGACCGGCCGCTCCCCGTCGTCTCGTACGCCGGGCTCGTCGGCCCGTCGCCCGGGTTTCCGGTCTCGGACGTCCTCGCCGACGCCTCTCCGGCGCCGAATGTCTGGGTGCCGCGCATCGGGCTCGAGTACGTGGCCGGGGGAAACGACGCCCGCCTCGCGTTCCGGGTCGGCTATCACCGCGAGCCGGCGCACGGTGCCACGGCGAGCCTCGCGGCCCGAGACGCTTCGGGCGCCCCGTTCCCGATCACGGATCCGCCGTACTCGGCGAGCTTCGCCGCGGTGTTCGACGGAGGACGCGCAGACGACCGCTTCACGGGCGGCCTCGGGGTGACCGTGGCGCGGTGGCTGTCGATCGACTTCGGGTTCGACGTGGGCCGCGCCTCGCGGCAGCTTGCTGCCAGCCTCTTCTACCGCTTCTAGGCCGCTGGCGCGCCAGGCTCTTCGAGCAAGATCCGGTTGCCGCCAGCGGCGCGCGCCCGCGCCAGAGTCCCCTCGGCCCGCTCGAGGAGCGCGTCACAGCGTGTCTTGTCCTTGCGTCCGTGCACGGCGATGCCGGCCGAGATCGTCATGGTGCGGCCGGGCGCGCCGGGAAAGGCGTTTCGGATGCGCTCCACCGCGATCGTCGCATTCGTCTCGTCCGCCTCGATGAGCAGCACGAGAAAGTCGGAACGCGAGCGGCGGGCGGCGAGATCGATCCCCCGGATCGTCCGCCCGATCGCCTGGCCGAAGGAGGCGAGGAGCTCGTCCGCGGCTTCGTGTCCCTGCTCTTTCTCGAAAGCCTCGAACCCGTCGATCGCGACGATGGCGAGCGCCGCCGAGCGCCGGGTCCGCTCGGCGCGCACGAGCTCTTCGGCGGCGCGGCCCAGGAAGAGAGATCGCGTGAGGAGCCCGGTGAGCGCGTCCGTGGTCGCCCGCGCGAAGAGGCGGCGCTCTTCGTCGGCAACCGTCGGGAGGAGGAGCGCGGTGAAGACCAGGAACGCGAATCCGAAGAAGACACCGGAGAAGGCCCCCGAGCCCGCCACCCAGCGTGAACCGGTCTCGAGCGTCGCCCCCGCGAGCAGAAAGGCCGTGGCGACGAAGACGAGCGTCGTATCGCGGCGCCTGTTCTCCTTCCGGGCGAAGACGATCAAGAAGCCGATCGAGACGAGTCCGACCGAGACGACCGACAGCCCACCGACGAGCGGGCTTGCGGCCGGCAGAAAGAGCGCGAGGAACGTGCCGACGAGCGGAAGGGTCAGGAGGGCCGCGAGCGCGGGCGCCAGCGGGAGATTCAGGAACCGGAGCAGGAAGATGAAACCGACGGCGGGAAGGACGAACGAGAGGGCCCGCAGGAGGCGGCCGAGGATCTCGCGGGAGACGGGAACCGGAACCGGAGTGAGCAGCGGAGTCGCGAGCCAGAACGCGATCGCGAAAGCGAGCGTCGCATAGAGCGCGAGCTCCATGCGGGCCCGGTTCCAGCGCAGGAGCAGCAGCGCGAGCACGCCGAACGACGCGGCCGCGAGCGCGCAGAAGAGCACGAGGACCTGTGGAAGGGTGAAGGTCACGCTGCTGCGAGGATTCTACGACGAAGGGGCGACCCGGCCGGGCCGGTCGCGAGACGCAAAGTACGCGACCGTGTCTTTCAGGCCCTCTTCGAGGCCGATCTTCGGTTCCCAGCCGAGGATCCTCTTCGCGAGGGAGATGTCGGGCCGACGCTGCTTCGGGTCGTCCACGGGCAGCGGCCTGTGGACGATGGGCGCCTTCGAGAGGGTGAGGCGCCGGATCGTCTCGGCGAACTCCAGGACCGTCATCTCCGACGGGTTGCCGAGGTTCAGGGGGTCCTTGAAATCAGACTGGAGGAGGCGGTTGATCCCCTCGACGAGATCCGAGACGTAGCAGAACGACCGCGTCTGCGACCCGTCGCCGAACACCGTCAGCGGCTCGGCGCGGAGCGCCTGCCCGATGAGGGACGGAACGACGCGGCCGTCGGCCGGGCGCATGCGCGGGCCGTAGGTGTTGAAAATGCGCGCGATGCGCGTATCGACGCCGTGAAAATTGCGGTAGGCGATCGTCATCGCCTCGGCGAAGCGCTTCGCCTCGTCGTAACACCCGCGCGGCCCGACGGGATTCACGTTTCCCCAGTAGGTCTCGGGCTGCGGATGGACGAGCGGATCGCCATACACCTCGGACGTGGACGCGAGAAGGAAACGGGCCTTCTTCGCTCGCGCCAGCCCGAGCGCCTTGTGCGTGCCGAGCGCGCCCACCTTCAGCGTCTGGATCGGGATCTGGAGATAGTCGATCGGCGAGGCGGGGGACGCGAAGTGGAGGATCGCATCCACGGGTCCGTCGAGAAAGATGTACTCGGTGACGTCGTGCAGGACGAAGCGGAACTTCCTGTTCCCGAAAAGGTGGGCGAGGTTCCGTTCGTCGCCCGTGACGAGGTTGTCGAGACCGACGACCTCGTGCCCTTCGGCGAGGAGGCGGTCGGTCAGATGGCTCCCGAGGAACCCCGCGGCTCCGGTGACGACGACGCGCATGAAACCGCGATTGTACGGGAGAGCGCGCCGCGTCCGCGCGCCCCGCCTCAGGCGTGAAGCTGGGCGTAGCGCGCTTGGAGAACCTCGCGCGGCTCGGCTGGCTCGGTCACGATGCAGCCCTCGATCGGGCAGATCTCGACGCACTTCGGCGCGTCGAACGCGCCGACACACTCGGTGCAGCGTGTCACGTCGACCACGAACGTCGGGTCCCCCGCCGTGATCGCCTGATTCGGGCATTCGGGTTCGCACGAGCCGCAGTTGATGCAGGTGTCCTGAATCGTCATGGCCATGAGGCACCTCCGATGCGGGGAGGGTGCCACCGGCGCCGGCCGGCGGCCATGATGCATGCGCTTCATGCGCGGCCCAGACCAACGTAGTTCCAGCCGGCCTTCCTCATCTCCTTCGGCTCGTAGAGGTTGCGGAGATCGACGAAATTCTTCGCCTTCATCGTCTTTTCGAGCCGGTCGAGGTCGAGCTTCCGGAACTGGTTCCAATCGGTCGCCAGAACGAGGACGTCGGCGCCGGCGGCACAGGAATAGACGTCGTCGGCGAGCTTGAGGGAGGGCATTTCCTTCCGCGCGTTTTCCATCGCGGCCGGGTCGTAGGCCACGACGTCGGCGCCCCGCGCCTGCAGGTCGGCCGCGAGCTTGAGGCACGCGCTCTCGCGAATGTCGTCGGTCTCCGGCTTGAAGGCGATCCCCAGCATGGCGATGCGCCTGCCCGGGAGGTCCGGGCACACGGCGGCGACCTTTTCCACCATGCGCGCCTTGACATGGTCGTTGACGGAGAGGACGGCCTCCATGATCTCGAACCTGTAGCCGTTCTTCCGCGCGAGGTCGACGACGGCCGAGGAGTCCTTCGGGAAGCACGAGCCGCCGTAGCCGGGTCCGGGGTTGAGGAAATGCGGGGCGATGCGCTTGTCGAGGCCCATTCCGCGCGCCACGTCCTTCACGTCGGCGCCCATCCGCTCGCACATGGCCGCAACCTCGTTGATGAAGGAGATCTTGAGCGCGAGGAAGCCGTTCGAGGCGTACTTGATGAGCTCGGCCGATTCGACGTCGGTCACGACGAACGGCACGCCGCCGATCGAGAGCGGAGAGTAGACGTCCTTGACGATCGCGATCGCCTCCTCGTCGCGCGAGCCGATGACGACCCGGTCGGGGTGCATGAAGTCCTCGATGGCCGACCCCTCGCGCAGGAACTCGGGGTTCGAGACGACGGAGAACTTGTGCCGGCCGTTCTTCGTGCGGAGGATCTCTTCGATTTGCGCGCCCGTTCCGGTCGGCACCGTGGACTTCGTGACGACGACCTTGTACCCGTTCATGTGCGTCGCGATCGACTCCGCGACCTGGAAGATGTACGAGAGGTCCGGCGAGCCGTCCTCCTGAGGGGGCGTCCCGACGGCGATGAAGATGACCAGGCTGCGCTCGATGGCTTCGACAATGTTCGTGGAGAAGCGCAGGCGGCCGGCCCTCTCGTTCTTGTGGATCAGCTCCTCGAGTCCGGGCTCGTAGATCGGCGAGACGCCCTTCCTGAGGAGCGCGATCTTCGTCTCGTCCTTGTCGACGCACGTCACGTCCATGCCAAAGTCGGCAAGGCAGGCGCCGGTCACGAGGCCGACATAGCCCGTTCCGACCATGCAGATGTTCATCGGGGAAGAGCCTCCGAAGGGTGGGATCCCGGGGGACTGCGATTCTACGCTCGCCGAGAAAGGGGTCAGGGCCTGAGGAGAACCTTGAGGACGCCTGGTCGCGAGGCCTCTCTCAGGGCCCGGGCCGCCGAGGCGAGAGGGAAGATGGAGGAAAGAAGGGGCTTGACCTCGACGCGGTGGGACGCGAGGAGGTCGAGGGCGGGTTCGAACCGCCCGCAGCGCGACCCGACGACCGTGACCTCGTTCACGACGACAGGCGCCGCGTCGAAGCGCGCGAAGCCGTGATGGGTCGACTTCCAGACGATCGTCCCGCGCGGGCGGACGAGGGAGATCGCCCGTCCGATCCCGCCCGGCGAGCCCGTGGCCTCCACGACGAGATCGAAGGAGCCGGCCCGAGCGCGAGTCGTGCGCCCGAGGAGCGCGACGTCGGCACCGCCGTTTCGCAGGACTAGGGCGGCGAGCCGGCCGAGCTTGCCGGGCCCGAGAACCGCGACGCGAGCGGCGGGGGCCACCGACACCTGGTCGAGGATCTCGCAGGCCGCTGCGAGCGGCTCCGTGAAGACGGCCTCCTCGTCGGTCACGCCGTCGGGGACGAGGCGGACATTCGCTTCGGGCAGGGTCAGCCATTCGGCATGCGCCCCCGGGTGGCGGCGAATGCCGAGGACGGTCCGCTTGGGGCAGTGCCGGCCGAGGCCCCGCGCACACCAGTCGCAGCGCCCGCAGGAGAGGTTGATCTCGCCCACGACGCGGCGTCCGAGGAGCGGGGAGGACGCCGGCCCTTCGACCACGCCCACGAACTCGTGGCCGGGGATCCCCGAAAAGCCGTGGTACCCGCGCTTCAGCTCGAGGTCGGTGTTGCAGATTCCCGAGAGAAGGACGCGGACGAGAGCGAAGCCATTCCGCGGCGCGGGTCGTCGCACCTCGCGGACTGCGGCCCGGCCGCGGTCGAAGACGAGCGCACGCACGGACTGATGCTACGCGAGACGAGGCGCCGACGGCCGGCACGAGCCAAGAGGCGTTCGGATTACTCTTACGTAAGGGAGGTGATCTATGTCCGAGAGGCGAGTGTCCCTCTTTGCCGTTGCCGGTCTGGCGGCCATCCTGGGAGCGCGCGTCGCGGGCGGGACGCTGACCGTGACGGTCCTGGACGGGAACGCCGCCGTCTCCGGAGCCGAGGTCTGCGTCGGATCGTTCTCGAACCGCACGGCGATCGGGACCGCTCTCACGAATGCCTCGGGCGTGGCGGCGTTCGCCCGGGTGCCTTCGAGCGCGATCCTCGTGACGGCGAGCCACCTCGGGCGGGGAGCCGAGGCGTCGGTCGTCCCGAGCGGCTCCAACGCCGCGGTGACGCTTCGCCTCATCGCGGGCGGCCCGACGTGCGCCGGCACGCTCTCTATTCAGCCGCTCCCGACCGGCGCGGCGGTTCCGGGCGGCGGGACGGTCGTCGTGCCGTCGCCGTTCGTGCTGAAGGCGACTCCCGTCCCGAAAACCATCCCGGCTCTCTCGCCCGTCCTGCTCCGGAAGACGGAGTTCTGCTTCGGCGCGCTCGGCGCCGGATGTGGCGGTGCGCAGTTCGACATTCCCATCGCGGCCCTGTGCTCGTTCGGAAGCTGCTCGATCAACGGCGGGAGCTGGCGGCACGACGAGTGCTGCTCGGCCCACCCACACGGGATGGCCTGCCGATACGGCCCGGCCGACTCGATCACGGGACACGACGGCAATTGCGTGGCGCAATGGAACGCGGCCCTGGCCAAGCTCTCTTATGCCTGGAGGCGCGACGTGGATTTCAGCAAGCCGAACGCGACGGGCATCGTCGTCTTCACGGACTACTGTGCGCGTCCGGGGAGCCGCGTGCACCAGGAAGACGTCCAGTTCTGCTGCTCGGCGCGCGCTCACGCCGAGAACGTCGCGAGCAAGTTCGCGGACCCCGCCATTCGGGTCTGCGACTAGCGCGGCCGCCGCGCCTCAGCCGCCACGCTTCTTCGTGGCGGCGTCGAACGGACGGCGGAAGAGCCCGAAGAGCTCGCGCCGCGAGACGGGCCCGGGAGGTTCCACGGGCTCGCTCGGAAACCTCTCGGCGAAGCTCACGGCACGCCCGGCCTCTTCGGGGTACTGGCGCGCCCGCACGATCTCCCACGCGATCTCGCTCACTCCGAGCTGCGGCGAGTAGCCGAGCTTCTGCCAGGCTTTCTCGAGGTCCGCGAGGCGCGGCGGGCGCGTCGATTCCCCGGAAACCGAGAAGCGGACCTCCCGGGCTGCGCGCACCGCGAGCGCCCTGACGAGCTCGGAGGGACGCGCGGCCAGCCCGGTTCCGAGATTCACGGTCTCGCCGAGCGGCCTCCGGGCGATCGAGAAGAGGATGCCCCGGACGACGTCCTCGGTGTGCACGAAGTCGCGAGGCGCGTCGTCCGGAAGTACGACCTCTTCGCCGCCGAAGAGCGCCTCCAGCGCGTCGAGCGGAAACCGCGCCGGCCCGCCGCCCGACCCCACGGCCGAGAACACGCGGAGGTTGACGAAGGGAAGGCCGGACGCGAAAAGGGCCTCCTCCTCCGCGGCCTTCGCGACGAGATCGATGTCGTCGCCGGGTTCCGGCGCTTCGTCCTCTCGCGCACGCCGCTCGACCTCGTCGCGCGGTCCGTAGAGCCGTCCATCCGAAAGGTGGACGAAGAGTCCGAGCCCCGCGCCGCGAGCGCTCTCGAGGAGCGGTCCCAGCCCGGGGCCGTCGGGCGGGAGGAGCGTCGCGTTCACGATCGACGAGGGCCGGTGCTCGGCCAGGACGCTCGTCAGAAACCCGGGGTCGGTCGCGTCGCCCCGAACGACGGCGGCGCGCGGATGCCGGGAGAAGCCGGCGACACGTTGCTCCTTCAGGGCGCGCCCGTCTCCTGCATCGTCGAAACCGTCCAGGAGGACGACGCCCTCGCCCGAGCCCAGCAGCCTCCGGACGACGGCGGACCCGAGGAAGCCGGCTCCTCCGGCGACGAGGACGAGGCTCACGGGGTGGGGTGGGGCGTGGCGGCGAGGTTCTTCTGGGCCTCGTCGTACCGCTTCTGGATGCCGGATCGCTGCCGGTCGCGGACGAGCCAGCGCAGGAGCTTGCTCTGGTTGATCCCCACGAGAATGTCGTCGATCGCATCCGCGACGGCCGGATCGGCGATGAGCTTTCCGGCCGTCCCCTCCTTGGAGTCGAGCTTCGCGGCGACGTTCGCGAGGTGGGACGAGAGCTTCTTGAGGTCGCCTAGGAATTCCTTCGAGAAGTCGCCGTCGGACACGAGCTGCCCGAGGAGGCCGTTCCCCGCCTTGAGGTCCTTTGAGAAGGATGCGAGGCCCTCCGCGGTCACCTGCAGCGAGTCGACCATCGCGAAGAACTTTCTCTTTCCCTCCGGGTCCGAAAGGAGCGCGGGCACGAGGCCCTCTCCCGTTTCCGTGCCCTTCTCGACGTTCGCGAGAATCCTGTGCAGCGAAGTGGACGCCGAGGAGAGCTCGCCGATCACCGTGTCGGCCGCCTTCTCGTCGGTCAGGAGGCGCCCGACGAGGCCCTTGCCCTGACGCACGTCCTTCATCAGGGCGTTCAGGCTGTCGAGCGTCTGCCGGAGGGAGCGCGAGAGAGCCTGGCCGTTCTCCGACTCCGACGTGATCTCCCCGAGGAAGCCTTCGCCCTTTTCGGTGCGGCCCAGGATGTTCTTGAGAGACTTCGAGATCGCGACGACGTTGTCGACGAGGTCCCCGGAGCCGGCGAGGATCTTCTCGAGCTCGGCGCCCCGGAACGCCATGATCTCGTGGTCGGGCTCGAGGTCGGGCTTGTCGGTGGAGCCCGGCGTCACCTCGAGGTACTTGTCGCCGAGGAGCCCGATCGTCTTGATCTCGGCTCGGCTGTCGGTCTTGACGAGATGCTGGTACTTGCGCTCGATGTCGAAGTGAATCGTGACGTCCTGGCCCGGCACGCGGGGCACCTCGATGCCGCGCACGGCACCCACGATCACGCCGGCGAGGCGCACCTGGTTTCCGGCCACGATGCCCTGCGTGTTCGGAAAGCGGGCGAAGTAGGACGTGCGGCTCACGAAGAACCCTTTCGTGCCTCCGATGAAGAGGATGGCGCCCGCGAGCAGCACGAAAGCGGCGAAGAGGATGACCCCGACGCGTGTCTTGGTCCTGACGTCGGCTCTCAAGGCGGACCCTCCTTCGGCGTGCTCGTTTCCGGCGATTCCCCCGCGACGAGGAAGGCGTGCAGGTCGGGGATCTCCGAGGCGCGCGCCTCCTCCGGAGTCCCGATGAAATCGAAGCGGCCGTTCTTCAGGAAGGCGATGCGGTCGGCCACGAAGAGCGCCGAGACGATGTCGTGGGTCACGACGACGGACGTCGTCGCGAGGCGCTCGTTCAGGTCGACGATGAGGCGGTTGATCGTCATCGACGTCACGGGGTCGAGGCCCGTCGTGGGCTCGTCGTAGAGCAGGACTTCGGGCTTGAGCGCCACCGTTCGGGCGAGCGAGACGCGTTTCTTCATGCCGCCCGAGAGCGAGGAGGGTAAGAGGCGTTCCACGTCGCGCCCGAGGTTTACGAACCCCAGCACCTCGCCCACGCGGGCCGTGATCTGCTCCTCTGACCAGCGCGTGTGCTCGCGCAGCGCGAAGGCGATGTTCTCGAACACCGTCATCGAGTCGAACAGCGCGCCTCCCTGGAAGAGCATGCCGATCTTCTTGCGGATCGGCACGAGCTGTTCTTCGGGAAGCCGCGAGACCTCCACGCCGTCCACCCAGACCTCTCCCGAATCGGGTTGCTCGAGGCCGTTCATGTGCCGGAGCGACACGGACTTCCCGGTCCCGGACCCTCCCAGGATCACGAGGACTTCTCCGCGCCGGACGGTGAGGTCCACCTCGTCGAGGACGCGGAGCGAGTGGTACACCTTCAGAACGCGCTTGAATTCGATGATGGGGCCGGCGACGGGCCGGTCGGCCTTCACGAACCTCATGACCGCCGTCTCGCTGAACGTCATTGGAATCCCAGATGCAGAACGATGAAGAGCTTCGTGAGGAAGAAGTCGGACATGAGCACGGCAATCGAGGCCACGACGACCGCGACCGTCGTGGCGCGCCCGACGCCGTCCGCCCCGCCCGAGGCATTCAGGCCGTTGTAACAGCCGATCATCGCGATCTCGAACCCGAAAAAGGGGGTCTTGAAGAGCCCGTGAAGCACGTCGTTGAGGTGCACGGACTGCTGAACGGTCGAAAGATAGAACGACGCACCGACGTTCACCTCCACGACCGCGATGAAGAGGCCGCCTACCATGCCGAGAAAGTCGGCGAGGAGCGTGAGGACCGGCAACATGATCGTCACGGCCACCACGCGCGGGAGCACGAGCTTCCGGATCGGCGAGGCGCCGAGCGCCCGCATCGCGTCCACTTGCTCGGTGACAGACATCGTGCCGAGCTCCGCCGTGATTCCCGCGCCGACGCGCGCCGCGACCATGAGGGCTGTGAGCGTCGGCCCGAGCTCGCGGCAGATCGACAGGACGACGACGCGGCCGACGAAGAGCTTGCCGCCGAACTGCGCGAGCGCGTAGGACGTCTGGAGCGCGAGGACCATGCCGGTGAAGAGGGCGGTGAGGTTCGTGATGGAGATCGACTGGACTCCGAGGGCGTCCATCTGGCGGATGATCTCGGACGTCTCCCACCGGCCTCGAGCCTGGCGGGCGAGCTGCACCGCCATCATCGCGACGCCCCCGAGGTGAAACGACACGTTCTGAATCCACCGGCGCACGCGCGCGAGCTTCCAGAGCGGCTGCTTCAGAACCGCGACGTACTGCGTCGTGGAGTCGTACTCGGCCACGAGCCCATTCTACGGGCCCGCCCGGGATCGCTAGACTCCTTCGGCATGGAGCTCCTCAGAGACCTCGGCGTGTCCCTGTGGAGCTGGACGATGATCGCGCTCCTGACGGCGGTGTTCGGGACGCTGGCGATCCTGACGGCCTGGATCCCGCCCCGGGGCCGCACGTACCTCTACTGGGCGCGCGCCTGGGCCCGGTCGATCCTTTTTTTCACCGGAGTTCCCGCGACGATCGAGATCTCGAGCGACGCGGCGGCTCTTCCTCAGGCGATCTACATGTCGAACCACGAGTCGGGGATCGACATCCTTCTGCTCCTCCTCGTGGTCCCGCAGGACGTCCGCTTCCTCGCGAAGCGATCGCTCTTCTGGGTGCCGTTCATGGGCTGGTCGATGTGGCTCGCGGGCTTCGTGCCCGTGGACCGGAGGCGGACTGACAAGGTGAAGGACGTCCTCTCCGAGCTCGACGAACGGCTCGCGAAAGGCACGTCCATCCTCGTCTTCCCCGAGGGCACGCGGTCCCGCGACGGCACCCTCGGCGCCTTCAAGAAGTCCGGTTTCCTGACGGCGCTGAAATCCGGCGTGCCGATCGTGCCCGTCGGCGTCTCCGGAGCCCGGGCCGTCCTTGGAGCGCAGGGGATGGTCGTGAGGCGCGGGCCGGTCCGCGTGCGCGCGGGGCATCCGATCCCGACGGCGGGCCTTGGCGTCAAGGACCGGCCTGCGTTGATGAGTCAGGTCCGGGCCGAGATCCGGCGGCTTGCGGGAGCTCCGGAGGCGAGTCGGGGCGCGAAGACCGGCGCCTGAAGAGGAACAGTTCCCCCTCTCGCGCCGCGGCGAGGCGCTCGCCTCCGTAACCGGAAGCGCCGAGGAACTCCCGGATGCGGACGTGAGCGGCGCTGCGGTTGGCGTCGACGTTCGTGGCGAGGTAGAGCACACGCCTGGGCTTTCGCGAGACGAGCTCTTCGAGGGCTGGAACGAGAACCTCGGGGTGGTCTTCGTAGCCCGGGAAGCCGGGCAGGGTGATCGAGCGGTCCCGCAGGAGTCGCGCCTCGAAACGGTTCCCGTAGTAGTCCACCGGGACGAGCCGAACCGGCCAGCCGCTGTAGTAGCCCACGGCCCAGTTCGCGTGAGGATAAATGAGCACCGTGTCGCCGGGCTCCGATTCGGCCGCCAGCGTCCGGACGAGCCGCGCGTCCTCGAACGGCGGATACGCGACGCGCGAGGCGGAGGTCAGGACGACCGCCGCCGCGAGAATTGCCGGAAGACCCTCGCGGACGAGCGTCTTGTGGGCGCGGTGCGCCAGGGTCGAAATCGTGGCAGCCGCCACGAGAGCGACGAGCGGATAGGCGAACGCGGTCGTCCGGCTGTCCATCGGATAGAGGCGCATCGCCGCCGCGGCAAAAAAAGATGCCCACAGAGCCACGAGGAATGCGGCCGTGGGCCGCGTCTCGCGGCGGTGAAGAAGTGCCGCGAACCCAAGCAGGACGAGGAGGCCTAGCGCCTCCCACCCGGGTGGAAAAGAGCTTCCGAAGATGAGCGCGCTGCGCGACGCGACGAACCCGAGCGCATCGATCGGTTTCTGGAGAGGGACGAACCCCCACTCCCAGTAACCCGAGAGCGCCCGGTTCGACTGTCCGTACACGAGGAGAAAGCCGAGCGCGCCTTCCGCCGCCAGGAACGCGATCGCCAAGCCCGCCAGAGGACGGCGCTTGGCTTTCGTCGAGACAGCGACGCCGAAGGCGACGATGAATCCGACGGCGCCAACGAGAGCGCCGGGGTACGAAAAGAGGAGCGCGAGAGGCGCAAGAAAGCAAAGAAGCGTCAGGCGGCGTGGCGAGGGGTCAACCAGGCAGCGCTCGGCCGCGACGACCAGGAGCAGCGAAAGAAGCGCGTCCATGGCGTACGGCTTCACCCGGATGGCGGACGCGGAGAGCGTCGGGTTCAGGGCGAGAAGCGCCGCGGCGAGGATGCCGCCGCTCAGACCCCCCGTTCTTCGCCGGACGAGCCACGCCCCAAGAGGGACGAGGGCGAGCGCCGCCGCAAACGGGAGAATCTGAACGGAGAGCTCGGCGCCCGGCACGAGACGGCGCGCAAGCGCGAGAAGGACGATGAATCCGATGGGATGATGAGGCCGGATCGCCAGCAGGTCGGCAAAGGTGGCGTCGCGCGCGAGGAGAGCCACCCAGGTGTCGTCGAGATAAAGCGAGGGCGGGGCGAGCCCCGGCAGCCGCAGGGAGACGGCGAGAAGAACGACCGCAGCGATCGCCCCCCAAAAAAGGGCTTCCTCCCTCCGGTTCGCGTCCGGTCCGAGCCACCGGGACGCGGTGCGCTCCAGCGCCCCCTCGGTTGCCAACGCAGCGAGTATGGCACGGGCTGCAGGCTGCCATTGAATCACTTGCATCAGGGTATGGCGGCCAGGCAGGCAGCAGGTTGAAAGGGGAGATTCGTGATGAAAACGCATGCTCAAGCGGTCAAAGCGCCGCTCCTCCACATCGACTTTCACGCGCACCCCGCACTCTGGAAGGGCCTCCTCGCCGTCCTCTTCGGCGTGATCGTCGCCCTGCTGCCCGTTCCGGCCGGCCTGAAGCCGACGGCGTGGTATTTCTTCGCGCTCTTCTGCGCGGTCGTGGTCGGGCTCGTGCTCGAGCCGATACCAGCCGCCGCCGTGGGGCTGACCGGCGTCGCCTTCGCGACGGTGACCGGGCTCGTGGAAGTGAAGCCGGCGGACGCGATCCGGTGGGCCTTGTCGGGCTTCTCGAACACGACGGTGTGGCTCATCTTCGCCGCGTTCATGTTCGCGCTCGGTTACGAGAAGTCGGGCCTCGGCCGGCGCCTCGCTCTCGGGCTCGTGAAGAAGATGGGGCGCAACTCCCTCGGGCTCGGCTACTCCGTGGCGTTCTCGGACGTCATCCTCGCCCCGTTCACGCCCTCGAACACGGCGAGGAGCGGTGGCACGATCTTCCCGGTCATCCGAAACATCCCCGCGATCTATGGATCGGAGCCCGGACCGACGTCGCGGCGCCTCGGCGGGCCGCTCATGTGGACCGCTCTCGCCACGACCTGCGTGACATCGTCGCTCTTCCTGACGGGCCTCGCACCGAATCTCCTTGCGCTCGAGATCGTCAAGAAGACCGCGAAGGTCGACATCTCGTGGTCTGCCTGGCTCGTCGGCTTCCTGCCCGTGGGCGTCGTCCTGGTCCTCCTCGTCCCCTGGCTGGTCTCGAAGATCTTCGCGCCCGAGGTGAAGCGGAGCACCGAGGTCCCGATCTGGGCCGGCAAGGAACTCGACGGAATGGGGAAGGTCACGCGGAACCAGATCGTGATGGCGCTCCTCGCGGTCGGGGCCCTCGCCTTCTGGATCTTCGGAGGCAAGATCATCGACCCGACGGCGGTCGCGTTCGCCGCGATTGCCCTCATGGTGATCCTCGGCGTCGTCAAATGGGACGACGTCGTCGCGAACAAATCCGCGTGGAACGTCCTCGTCTGGTTCGCGACCCTCGTCGCGCTCGCGGACGGCTTGAACCGCGTCGGCTTCGTGACGTGGTTCGCGAAAAAGGCGGCCGCGCCCTTGTCGGGCCTCTCGCCCCTCTGGGTCACGGTGTGCCTGACGGTTCTCTTTTTCGTCATCCACTACATGTTCGCGAGCATCACGGCGCACGTGACGGCGGTCCTGCCCGTCATGCTCGCCGCCGGGGCGGCGGTGCCGGGGATCGACGTGCGGCTCTTCGCGCTGCTCCTGTGCTACACGCTCGGGATCATGGGCATCCTGACGCCTTACGCGACCGGGCCGTCCCCCGTCTACTTCGGGAGCGGCTACGTTCCGCGCAAGGACTTCTGGAGGCTCGGGGCGATCTTCGGGTTCATCTACCTCGTCGCGCTTCTCGCGATCGGCGTGCCCTGGATGCTCTACATCAAGCCCTGAAGGGGAAGAGAAGAATTTCCTAGAAGGTCGAGTGACGCTGGGGGCGGCAGGTTGCGCCCCGGCGCCACGGATGCGCCGCGGCCTTCCGCACCCTTCGAAGAAAAGCGCCCCGACCCTGCGCCGGATCGAAGCAGGAATTGTGAGATCCTCTCTCATTGAGAGGGAAGCAGTAGTGTCCACGACCACGCTCAACGAACAGACCGTTCTCGACGCGCTCCGGCAGGTCAAGTACCCCGGCTTCTCGCGCGACATCGTCTCCTTCGGCTTCGTCAAGGACTTGGCGGTGGGCGGCGGCAACGTCTCCTTCCGGCTCGCCTTGACGACGGATGCGCCCGCGGCCGCCGAGGTCATCAAGGGGCAATGCGACGCGGCTCTGCGTGCGCTCGAAGGCGTCCGGTCCGTCACGATCGCCGTGCAGGCCGCGCCGCCCCAGGCGCCGGTGATGGCCGGCGCCGTCGCCCGCACGGACATCCTCAAGGACACGCGGTTCGTCGTGGCCATCGCCTCGGGCAAGGGCGGCGTCGGCAAGTCCACGGTCGCGGCGAATCTCGCGCTCGCGCTCAAGAAGCTCGGCTACGAAGTCGGGCTCATGGATTCGGACATCTACGGCCCGTCGCAGCAGATGATGATGGGCATCACGACGAAGCCTTTCGTGAACGAGGAGGAGAAGATCCTCCCGATCGAGCGCTTCGGCGTGCGCGTGATGTCCATCGGCTTCCTGATGGACGTCGACACACCGGTGATCTGGCGCGGGCCGATGATCTTCAAGGCCGTCGAGCAGTTTCTTGGTGACGTGGCCTGGGGGAAGCAGGACTTCCTGCTCGTGGACCTGCCGCCCGGCACGGGCGACGCGCAGCTCACGCTCACTCAGAAGGTCGCGCTGTCGGGCGCCGTCATCGTGACGACCCCGCAGGACGTCGCGCTCATCGACGCGCGCAAGGGCCTTGCCATGTTCCAGAAGGTGAACGTGCCCGTCCTCGGCATCATCGAGAACATGAGCTACTACGAGTGCCCGAAGTGCGGGAACCGCGACGAGATCTTCAAGCACGGGGGCGGCAGGAGGACGGCGGACCTTCTCGGCGTCCCGTTTCTCGGCGAGGTCCCGATCGACCCGCGCGTCGCCGTTCAAGGTGACGCCGGGACGCCGATCATGGTGTCCGAGCCGGATTCGACCGTCTCGAAGGCGTTCCTGCGCCTCGCCGAACAGGTCGCGAAAGCCGTCGGGGCGTGACGGAGCCGGCGGAGAGCCGCCGCCTCGCCTCTCCTTCCGTGGTCCTCGTCGGGGCGGGAATCCTCGTCGGGTTCTCCCTCCGGTTGTGGCTCGCCTGGGGCGCGTACGGGAACTACGACCAGATAAGCTATCGGATCGTCTCGGAGATCGTCGCCCGCGGCGGCAACGTCTACGCCGAGACCTCCCGCTACAACTACGGGCCGCTCTGGTTCCTTCTCCTCGACCTCTTTCGCCGGGCTGCGGCCGCCGCGGGGTTGCCTCTCCACTTCGTCGTGCGAGGTTTCCTCACGCTCGCCGACGCCGGGACGGCCGTCCTCGTCGGGCTCCTCGCCCGCGAGGTCGGCGTGAGGAGCGCGGGCGTGGGGGCGCTCGTGTACGCCCTGAGCCCGGTCGCGATCCTCGTGGTCGGCTTCCACGGTCAGTTCGACAACCTCGCCGCCGTCCCGCTCCTCCTGGCGGCGCTCCTGACGCTCCGCGCGCGGGGCGCGCCGCGCCTCGCCCCCGTGTGGGCCCTCGCAACCCTCGCCCTCTGCATCAAGCACCTCTGCCTCTTCTCCGTATGGATGCTCCTCGTCTACGCGGCGGGCGGCGTCAAGCGGGCGGCCGTCCTCATGGCGGGCTCGCTCGCGGTATTCGGGGCGCAGTTCCTGCCCTGGCTTCCCGAAGGCGCCGCCGGGATCGCGCACAACGTCTTCGGCTACTCCGGAATCCCGCGACCCTACGGCCTCACGACGGTCCTGCCTCGGGGAGTTGCCGCCGTCCTCTTCGTCGCCGTTCTCGCGGCCTTGCCCGTCCTGGCGCGCGGCCCGCTCCGGCTCGGCCTCACGCGGGCGATGGAGCTCGCGGCCGTCGCCCTCATGGCCCTGATCCCGGGCACGGGCGAGGCGTACTTCATCGTGCCCGCGATCTGGGGATCGGTCCACGCGTCGGCCGGCTACTGGATCTTCTCCGCCGTCGCGTACTTCTTCCTCCTGACCGGCCAGTCCAACCTCCAGGTGTCCCCGTTCCCGCCGCCCTGGAACGCCTTGTGGCTCTCCCTCGTCGTCTGGGGGGCGCTCCTCCTCCGGGGGGCACGCCGCGCGCGGCCGTCCGCCCCGGAGCGTTGCTAAGATCCAGTCTCAATCAAGGGAGGACGTCATGGACGGCATGAACCTTTTCGAGTCGCTGTTCCGGTGGGGGCACGTCGTCGCGGGTGTCCTGTGGATCGGCCTTCTGTGGTTCTTCAATTTCGTGAACTCGAACTTCGTTCCCACCATGGATGGCGATACGAAGAAGAAGGTCATCCCGGAGCTGATGCCCCGCGCGCTGTGGGCGTTCCGCTGGGGCGCGGCGTGGACCTGGATCACGGGCCTCGTGCTTCTCGGTCTCGTCTACTACAACACCGGCCTCGTGTTCAAAGACCCGACGGTGAAGACGTGGGGGACGGGAGGGATCGCGGTGCTCGTCGCACTCCTCTTCTTCGCCGTGTACGACCCGCTCGCGAAAGCGATCACGAAGACCGATGTCCACTTCTGGCTCGGCCTCGTCGTCGCGACGGCCGCCGTCCTCTTCTTCTCGCACGTCGGCGGATTCGGATTCCGCGGCACCGCGATCCACCTGGGCGGAATGTTCGGGACGATCATGGCGGCGAACGTCTGGATGCGGATCTGGCCGGCGCAGAGGAAGATCATCACCGCCACGAAGAACGGCGAGAAGCCGGATCCGGCTCTCGCCGCGATGGCGGGCCTGCGAAGCAAGCACAACACGTACATGTCCGTGCCCCTGATCTTCACGATGCTGAACGCGCACGCCACGTGGGCCGCAAGCTACGAATGGGCGTTGCCGCTCGTCGTCCTTCTCGGCTGGGGTTTCACGTACTGGATGTACAAGAAGGCCGCGACCGTCAAGGGATTCTGAGAGGACCGGGAAGGGTTTCTTGGAAAGTGAATGGGTGAGGCGCCGGCGGGAGCGCACGAGTCGGCGCGATAGGATCGTCTCCGAGCCCTCGTGAACGATCTGTCCGCCTACCTGAGGCGAATCGGCCTGGCCAAAGAGCAGGTGCCCGGCGTGGGCTCCCTTTTCGCCCTGCACCGCGCGCACGCCGAGTCGATCCCCTTCGAGAATCTCGACATCCTTCTGGGTCGCCCGATCCGGCTGGACCTCCCGTCGCTCGAGGCAAAGCTCGTGGCGGCGCGGCGCGGCGGCTACTGCTTCGAGCAGAACACTCTTTTCGCCGCGGCACTCGCGACGCTCGGCTTCACGGTGACTCCGCTCGCGGCGCGTGTCCGCCTCGGAGACCGAAGGGACAGCGCCCGGGCGCACATGCTCCTCTCCGTGCGGGCTGGTGAGCGAAACTGGCTCGCCGACGTCGGGTTCGGTGGCGGAGGCCTCCTCGAGCCGATGCCGATCGAGCCTGCGGCTGAAGTCATGCAGGGCGGCTGGCGCTTCCAAATTGTCCAGGACGGGCCCGAGCGCGTCCTCCAGAATTTGGGACCCGCCGGCTGGCGCGACCTCTACGCGTTCACTCTCGAGCCGCAGCTTCCCGTGGACTTCGTCGTCGCGAATCATTACACCTCGACCCACCCGGACTGCACGTTCACGAAGATCCCGGTCGTCCAGCGCACCTTCGCGGACGTGGCGTACATGATTCACGGCGACGTCTTCGCCACGATGCGTCCCGGCGCGGCGCCCGAAGAGCGGGCCATCGCGGGCGACGAAGAGCTGCTCCTCCTTCTGAAGGAGAGGTTCGGACTCGCGTTTCCGTCCGGGACGAGATTCCGGCCGCGCGGCGCTGCCGCGGCCGCTCTCGCGTAACCTCGCGTTAGGATCCGGCGATCCCGTTGCGAGGAGGTCCGGCAATGCAGGCGAAATCGCGTCACGACGCTCGCGCCGGGACCCTAGCCTCAGCGGCTGTCATTGCCGCGATCTTCGCCTTTGTCGCCGCCCCGGGAACCTCCGCCACGAACAAACCGCCTCTTCACGCGAAGAAGTGGCTCGCGATCACCGGCAAGCCTCTGGCCGCGACTGCGGGCGCGATGATCTTCCAGAGAGGCGGGAACGCCGTCGACGCAGCAGCCGCGATGATCGCCGCGACCTGCACGATGTGGGACACATTGTCCTGGGGCGGCGAGACGCAGGCGCTCCTCTACAACCCGAAAACCGGGAAGGTCGTGGGCATCAACGCGCTCGGCGTCGCGCCGACGGGAGCGACGCCGGAGTTCTTCCGGTCTAAGGGGATGGCGTACCCGCCGGAGTACGGCCCGCTCGCCGCGGTCACGCCGGGAACGCCGGGCGGAATCATGGTGATGCTCGCCGAGTTCGGGAAGCTCTCGCTCGCAGACGTCCTCGCGCCCGCGATCGACATGGCGGACGGCTACCCGGTCGAGCAGCAGCACGTCTCGACGGCGCAGAGGCGGCGCGACTGGCTCCTGAAGTGGCCCGAGTCGCGGCGCGTCCTCCTGCCGCGCCCGGGGGACCAGCCCCCGCAGGCGGGCGAGATCTTCCGGCAGCCGGATCTCGCGGCGACGCTCCGGAAGCTCGTCGAGGCGGAGAGGCGGGCGCTCGCGTCGGGAAAGAGCCGGAAGGACGCGATCCTCGCGGCCTACGACCGCTTCTACAAGGGCGACATCGCGCAGGAGTTCGTGCGCGGCTCGCGCGAGGTCGGCGGCCTCCACACGCTCGAGGACCTCGCGAAGTGGAGGGTCCGCATCGAGGAACCGGTGAAGACGACGTACAAGGGCATCGACGTCTACAAGCTCGACGTGTGGACGCAGGGTCCGGCGATGCTGCAGGCCCTGAACATCCTCGAGGGCATCGACCTCAAGGCGATGGGCTACAACAGCGCGCGCTACATCCACGCGCTCTACCAGGCCATGAGCCTCGCGTTCGCGGACCGCGACTTCTACTACGGCGACCCGTATTTCCCGCCCGCTGAGCCCACGAAGGGCCTCCTCTCGAAGGAATACGCGGCGGCCCGGATGAAGACGATCGACTGGACGAGGAACGATCCCAACGTGAAGCCCGGGGATCCGTATCCGTTTCAGGGGGAAAAGAACCCGTTTTCGGATTTCTTGGATAGGTGGACGATCGGCGCGCCGAAGCCGCGCGGTCCGCAGGTCACCAACCAGAACGCGCCCGTCTCAGCGCTCTCGCCGTCTCGCGCGCCCGCATCCACTTTCGAAGAATCTCCCTTCTCCGGGTCTTTCTACGCCGGGACGACTTCCGTCGAGGCTGCGGACGCGGAGGGCTGGGTCGTCTCCGTCACGCCGTCGGGCGGCTGGCTGCCTGCCGTGATCGCCGGGAAGACCGGCGTCGGCATGAGCCAGCGCATGCAGAGCTTCGTCCTCGACGCCCCGGAGAACCCGTTCAACGTGCTCGAGCCCGGCAAGCACCCGCGCGTCACGCTCACGCCGACGCTCGCGCTGAAGGACGGCAGACCCTATCTGTGCTTCTCGGTCCAGGGAGGAGACTCGCAGGACCAGAACCTCCTTCAGTTCTTCCTGAACGTCGTGGAGTTCGGAATGACGGTCCAGGAAGCGGTGGAGGCCGCGAACATCAACAGCTACCAGATGAGGAGCTCGTTCGGCGACCACGAGTCGCGCCCGGGCGCGATGATGATCCAGGCCTCGCTCCCGGCCTGGGTTCGCGGCGAGCTTGTGAAGATGGGCTACAAGCTCGAGCCGCGCGCGAAGACGTCGGGCCCCATCAATGCGATCTACCTCGACCGCGAGCACGGCACGATGTGGGGCGGCTCGAGCGACGATGGGGAGGACTACGGGATCGGGTGGTGAGGATCCGGGAGCGGGCCGAGCCGCAGGCGGCCTCAATCCCCGTCCTCGAGGCGCGTCCAGGATGCCCACGCAATCTTCCACCCGCCGGTTCCCGCCTCGAGGCGCACGTCGAAGCTCCAGTTCGACGAGCGGGGGAGGAGCCCCTCGAGCCCGCCCACGAGGCGCGGCCTGCCAGACATCCGCACCTTGAACTTCGCCTGCGCCGCGGCCGGGCCGCGTTCGATCGCGACGTCCGAGAGCGTGAGCGAGAGCGACTCGTAGGCGGCGAGGCTCCGGCGCACGAGCGCGTCGGCGTCCGCCTTCCCGCCGCCCTCGGCGTCCCGGAAGCCTTCGGCCACTCGGCTCATGACGCCGTCGGCGTCGCGCGACTCGGCGGCCGCGACAGCGCCCGTCAGGCACGCCGTCACCGGATCCCGCCGCGCACGGTGACAGCCCGAAGCGGAGAGAAGGACGAGGGAGACCGCGAAAAGGACGCGCCGCACCGATACGAGCGCTACCAGATGCTCGGCCGCTCCGCCTCCGCGCGGCGCATCGGCGCTCCCTCGGCGCAGCCGAACGCGTCGTAGAACTCCGGCAGGTTCGAGGTGGGGCCGATCGCGCGCCACTTGCCGGGGCTGTGCGGATTCGTGTTGAGCTGGACGCGAAGCGCCTCTTCGCGCGACTGATTTCGCCAGATGGTCGCGAAGGACAGGAAGAAGCGCTGTTCGGGCGAAAAGCCGTCGATCGCCGTGCGTGGCTTTCCCTGGAGCGCTTTCTGCAGCGCCGCGTAGGCGATCTTGATTCCCCCGAGGTCGCCGATGTTCTCGCCGAGCGTCAGCTTGCCGTTGATGGCCAGGTCGGCGAGCGGCCTGTACCCGTCGAACTGCTTCACGACGAGCGCGGCGCGGGCGTCGTAGGCCTTCCGGTCCTCGGCCGTCCACCAGTTCTTGAGGTTCCCGTCCGCGTCGTACTGGCTGCCCGAGTCGTCGAATCCGTGCGACATCTCGTGGCCGATGACGACGCCGATGCCTCCGTAGTTCACGGCGTCGTCGGCGTCTTCGGAGAAGAAAGGAGGCTGGAGGATCCCCGCCGGGAAGACGATCTCGTTCATCGTCGAGTTGTAGTACGCATTGACCGTGGGGGGCGACATGCGCCACTCCGTGCGGTCGATGGGCTTGCCGAGCTTCGCGAGGTTGCGCCTCGTCTCGAAGGTGCGGGCATTTCTCACGTTCTCGAGATACGACGCGCGAGTGATCGCCAGGGACGAGTAGTCGCGCCACTTGTCGGGATACCCGATCTTCACGTTGAAGGCGGCGAGCTTTCTCTGGGCCTGCTTCTTCGTCTCGGCGCTCATCCACGGCAGGGCGTCGATCCGCTCCTTGAGCGCGGTGCGCAGGTTCTCGACGAGGGCGCGCATCCGCTCCTTCGCGCGCGGGGGGAAGGCGCGCGCCACGTAGAGCGGCCCCAGGGCCTCCCCCAGCGCCTGGTCCGTCGCGGCCTGGACGCGCCTCCAGCGCGGCTCCTGCTCCGGAACGCCCATCAGCGTCTTCCCGCTGAAGGCGAAGGCTTCCTCCTCGAAGGCCTTCGGAAGGTAAGGGGCGGATTGGCGCAGGACGTGCCATCTCAGGTACGTCCGCCACGTCTCAGCGGGAACGGTGCGCGCGAGCTCTCCGAAGGCGACGAAGAAGCGCGGCTGCCTCAGGTTGACCTCCGTGGCCGACGACGCGCCGAGGCCCGTGAAAAAGCGCGGAAAGTCGAAGCCGGGCGCCTCGGACGCGAGCGCCGCAAGCGTCCGCTTGTTGTAGGTTTTCTGCGGATCGCGATTCTCGACGCGCGTATTGGAGGGCTCCGCGAGCTTCGTCTCGACGGCCATCACGACGTCCGCGAAGGTCCTCGCCTTCTCGGGGGAATCGCCGGAGAGCTCGAATACCTTCGCGACGTGCGTCCGGTAGGCTTCGCGGAGGTCTTTCGACTTCGGATCGCCTTTCGTGTAGTAGTCGCGGTCGGGAAGGCCGAGGCCGCCCTGGCTGAGGATGCCGATGTACCGCGTGCTCTCCCGGGCGTCCTGGGCGACCTGGAAGTTGAATCCCGCCTCGAGGCCCCGGGCATGGAGCTCCGCGAGCACCGCCGGAAGGTCGCCGGGTGCCTTCAGCTTCTCGATCGCGGCGAAGAGCGGCGCGAGGGGCTTCATTCCCGCCTTCTCGATCGCGGCTTCGTCCATTCCGGCGGCATAGAAGTCACCCACCTTCTGCTCGATCGATCCCTTCGGCCAGTCGCTCTTCGCCGAGGTCTCCTCCAGGATCTTCTTCAGGATGTCTCGGTTGCGGTCCGAGAGCTCCTGGAACGAGCCGTAGCTGGCCCGGTCGGCGGGGATGGGATGCGTCTTCAGCCAGGCGCCGTTCGCATACTGGTAGAAGTCGTCGCACGGCTTGACGGAAGAATCGAAGTTCGCGGGATCGAGCGCTTTCGCCTTCGCGGGCGCGGCGGGCTGGGCGCTTGCGGCGGCGGACACCGCGAGGAGGGCGAGAGCGAAGACGGCTGGAGCGGACGGAATGGATTTCATGGGCTCTGACGTCCTATGCCAGCGCGGCCTGCCGCGAGTCGCGGGCCCGGCGCACGAGGGCCACGAGGCCGCCCGCCATCATCACGTAAAAGCCTCCCCACACGAGGGAGATGAGCGGCTTCGTCGTGACGTCGACCGACAAGGTCTCGCCGGTCGCGGGCTTGAGGTCTCCGCCCGGCGCGACGCCGAGGAGCTCGATCTCGCACGTGCCCTCGTTCGGCGATACCTTGAGGAGCTTGAGGCGGCCCTTTCCGGGAAGAGGAGTCTCCGGCGACTCCGTCGCGGATTCTTGAGACGCACCGCCGAAGTACATCACGAGCTGCGCGGTCTTCTCCTCGGAGGTCTCGGCGGTCGTCACGAGGAAATTCCCGGTCACCGTGACATGCGGCCGGGCCGACGAGACCTGCGAGCGGTCGGCGGAGAAGTCGAGGAACTTCACCTTCACGCCCTCGACGGCCTTCGACTCGCCCTTCTTCAGAGCGAACGTCGTGCCCTCGATGCGCGCGGACCGCCCGGGGTCGTACGCCTGGGGGGAGACGTAGAGGTCCATGAGCGGCGACGACTTCACGTCGGGGTTCGCCATCATCTGGTTCGTGCGCGTGTTCGTGTAGAGCTTCGGGTAGGCCTTCCAGACGCTCCCGCCCCGCGACGACACCTCGACTTCCATCGCCTGCTTGGCGCGGCGGTCCGAGAGGTCCAGCGCGTTCAGCTCCTCGAAACGTTTCACGTCGCCGCTGTCGGTGACGAACACCGTGCGCGTGAACGTGAGCGTGTTGCTTCCGACGCTGACGGGCTGGTTCCGGACGAGGTTCACGGTCGTCCTCTTCTCGTAGACGCCCGAGATGAGGATTCCCACGAGCATGATCGACATGCCGATGTGCGCGAGATATCCACCCATGGTCTTGACGGCCTTGCGCCTCACGAAGAGGACCGCGGTTTCGGCGTTCGCGACGAAGCCGGCCACGGCGAAAGCCAGGATCAGAAGGTCGCCCACCCCGCGCACGCCGGCCGCGAAGAAGACCCCGATGCTGAGGAGCCCCACGACGCCCGGGACGAGGGCCTTCCTGAGGACGCTCTTCCCGCTTTCGCCGCGCCAGGACAGGTAGGGCACGAGAAGGAGGAGCAGGGCCATGAGACCCGCGATGGGCCGGTGCGTGACGTTGTAGAAGCTCGTGGCGACCTGGGACGCTTTGCCCGCGACCCGCGTGAGGATCGGAGCCGAGGTCCCGAGCAGGATGACGAGGCCCGAGGCGCAGAAGAGCGTCACGGAGAGGATGAAAAGGACCGACCGCGACAGGAACGGCTCTTCCTTCTCCCTGCCGGTCGCCGCATCGATGTCGGAGACGACCGGGATCTCCCTCCAGCGCCACGCGAGGAGGCCGAGGCCGCCGACGAGGAAGACGACGATGATCCCGACGAGCCAGCCCGTGATCCCCAGATCGATGAAGGAGTGAACGGAGAAGTCCGCGAGGACTCCGGAGCGCGTCAAGAAGGTGCCGTAGAGGATGCAGCAGAAGGCGAGGATCGCGAGGATGATGTTGATTTTTCGGTGCTTGGCGCGCATCTTCTGCAGGAACATGCCGTGCACGAGCGCGACGGTCGCGAGCCATGGCACGAGCGACGTGTTCTCGACGGGATCCCATCCCCAGTAGCCGCCCCAGCCGAGCGTCTTGTAGGCCCAGTACCCGCCCATGAGGATCGCGGTGCCGAGCGTGACGAAGGTGAAGAGAGCCCACGGCATCGCGCGGACGACCCAGCCGTCCCAGCGCTTCATCCAGAGCGCGCCGATCGCGAACGCGAACGGCACTGAGAGGGACGCGAACCCCGAGAACATGACCGGCGGGTGGATGACCATCCACGGGTCCTGCAGCAGCGGGTTGAGGCCCTGGCCGTCCGGCGGGATCTGCGCGAGGAAACGGAACGGCGACTGCTTCACGAGGATCGCGACGATCCCGAGGAACGAAGCGAGATAGACCACCATGACGGGCGCTTCCTGCTCCTTGGCCGACCGGAGGACGAAGAGGCCGATGATCGAGCCCCAGAAGAGCCAGAGGAGGAACGAGCCTTCCTGCCCGGCCCAGAATGTCGAGAAGAGGTAGTAGAAGGGCAGGTCGCGCCCGGAGTACGACGCCACGTACGAGAGACGAAAGTCATGCGAGATGAGCCGCGTCAGGAGGAGGAACGACGCGAGGAGGATCGAAAAGACGTAGGCGTAATACAGACGCCGGGCGAAGAGGAGATTCGGAGAGAGAGGACTCGGAGGAAGATTTTCTTCGAATGGTAATAGGGCAGGGCCGCCGGCTGTCGTGACTGCGGCGCCGGAGCCCCTCTTACCCTTTCTAGGAAAATCCCCGGCTCCGAATCCCGTGCTGCGCATCGAGCGCAGGTAGGCGAGTGCGCACGTGACGCCGAAGAGCATCGCCGCCCATATCGCGAGCGTGCCCGGCGCGAAGCCGAGAAGGCCGGGGAGATTGTTCATGGGTGACCTCAGGCCTTCTTGGCGCCGTACTGTTTTTCGATTTCCTCGCCCTGGTATTTGGACGGGCACTTGACGAGGAGCTTCTCGGCGGCGAAGACGCCCTTTTCGTAGCGGCCGATCGCGACGATCGAGACCGCGTCCTCGAAGTTGGCGGGTTTCACGTCCGTGTACGACACGGGGATCGACTCCTTGGTCTTCTCGTCGTAGAGCGTGAAGAGGAGAGTTTTCGTGTTCTTGTCGTAGCGCGACGAGCCCTTCTCGAGGGCGCCCATCACCTGAACGGTGCGGGGTGACTCCTTCGCCTCCGCGAACGAGACGTACTGCGTCATCGAGCGTGAGAACGTGGACAGACCGAGGACGAGGAATCCGAGGACGAGGATCGCGCCGGCCCAATATGCGCGTTTCATGGGTTACTCCTGATTGGGCCTGGAAGCGGCCCGGACCTTCCGGTCGAGATAGACGAGATAGCCGAAGATTCCGGCCCAGATCACGATGTTGACCGCCGCGACGTAGCCCAGAGCCCCGCTCATGCCGCCGTCCTCTCGCGGACGATGCGGGACACCCGCCGGTCGAGATTCCACATCCAGAAAAACAAGATCATGAATGCCACCATGGAGGAAAAGAAAACGGTTCGGATGTCCGCGGACATTTCGACCTTGCCGCGGGCGTTGAGGACGGTGTCGGGATGCAGCGACTGGTACATGCGGGGGACGGCAAAGGTCAGGAACGGCACGGTCACGACCGCCACGAGCGCGTACGCCGCCGAGAGCGTCGCGCGGCGCTCGGGATCCTCGAGCGCGCCCCTCAGGCCGAGGTAGGCGCCGTAGACGAGCAGCAGGAGCACGATGGACGTCTCGCGCGGGTCCCAGTTCCAGTACGAATTCCACATGACGCGGGCGAAGATCGAGCCGGTGACCGTGGCCAGGACGCAGAACACGAAGCCGAGGCGCGCCGCGCCGGCCGCCGCATCGTCGCTCTCCATCCGGCGCTTCCTGAGATAGACGGCCGAATGCCAGGCGGCGAGGAAGAAAGCCAGCGTCGAAACCCAGGCCATCGGCACGTGGAAAAAGACGATGCGAGAGGACTCGCCGACGAAGTTCTGGGCTGGCCGGGCCCAGAGAAAAGCAGCCCAGCAAATCGCGGCCATCCCAAAGCCCAGGAACCACTTGGCGGCGAGGCCGACGATCTTCACGGCGGGGATCATAACGCCCGGACGCCCCTTCCCCATTAGTCTACTTGCTTCAGAGACTCCGTATCAGAAGCGGAAGGTCAGGCCCAGGAGGCCCCGGTTTTGCGTCGTCGTGTCGTCGACGAGCTGCTCGGCCGTCAGGAAGAGAGAGAACGCGCGGGAGACATTGTAGGTCCCCGAGAGGCTGTAGCGCCTCGAGGAGGGCCGGTTCACGATCGTCAGGCCCCCCGAATCCGTCAGCTGGAGGACGGACAGGGACGTCGAGTAGTCGGCCGTGAGGTAGAGGCGCGCACCGAGGCTGTGCCCGAGGGAGAAATACCACGCGTCGTAGGCGGAGCTGCCCGGCCGGATCGTCCGGTTGTCCGAAACGTATGCGTCGAACCCGGTCCCCAGGACGTTCATCGCGGACAGGCCGAACTGCCAGCGGTTCGACGTGATGTCGTCGCGGTTGTTCTTGTCCTGGTAGTAGCCGCCCCAGACTCGCCAGCCGCGGGCGAGCTCGACGGTCGCGCGGCCGCCCATCGAGTCGAAGAGGAAGCCCTGGAGGCGATTCGCGTCTACGGGGCGGCCCGCTATCTGGTCCTGTGTGATCGAGCGCGCATCGATCGAACGGCCGTGCTGGTATTGGCCCTGGATCTCGAACGTCCGGACGGGAGACCAGCGCGCCGTCGCGAAGAAGTAGGCGAGGCCGCCGCTCCCGACGCCGCCCGGCCCGGTCAGGTCGTACTCGGCGGCCTGGTAGAGGAAGAACTCCCGGCCGATCGGGATGAAGTTCGTAGTCGAGAGGACGTCCCGCTCGGCGACGCCCTGGTTGCGGATCGTGACGAAGCCGAGAACGTCGCGCCGGCCGAGGTCTCCGTCGTAGGCGACGTAGGCGCCGCCCTTCTTGACGTCCGTGACGTACCCCGCGTCGAACCCTTTCGGCTCGAGGCCGCCGAAGAGGCCGAAGCGGACCCTGCCGGTCTTCGCCTCGAGAGCGAGGCCGCCGACGCCGCCGAGCGACCCGAGGTCGTTCAGGTACATCTGGCCGAGCCGCACGGCTACGTGGCCGCCGGCGATCCGGCCGCCCACCCACGCGTCGTACACGGAGAGCCGGGCGTCTCGGTTCGCGACGGACGGATACTGTGAGCCGCGAGCGTCGATCGAGAACTCGACGCCGTCCGCCTCCCGGGGCGGAGTGTGGAGCGTGAAGGACGCGGTGAGCTCGTTGTATGCGGAAGTTGCCCCTTCGTCGCTCCTGGAGCGGAGGACCTGCCCGAAGATCGAGATCCGGCCCCAGTTGAGCGAGGAGAAGGCTGACTGCGCCGCCGCCGGCCCCCCCCAGGCGAGGAGAGCCGCGAGGAGCGCGACGCGCCTGCGCATCAGCCAGACCGCCCGTTCGGGTGGCAGGCGTAGCAGGCCGTCGACGTCCACACGTAACCCCTGACGCCGGTGTGATGCGAGTTCGTCTGGGCGGCCGTGTGGCAGATCGTGCAGTTGAACACCGTGTAGACGTTCGGGGTCGTGTGGCACTGGGCGCAGGGGACGTTGTGGTTGCCGCTGGTGATCGGGAACCACGAGTGGTTGAACGTTCCCAGCAGCCACGTCGCGTCGGAGAACTTGTGGCACGTGTCGCAAGTCGTCGGGAACCCCGCGGCAATGTGGTTCACCGGCGTCGTTGCGAGGTTGTAGTCCCTCAGGTGGCAAGCCGAGCACGGGCTCGTGGGGACGCTGAGATAGTTGTTCGGGCTCGGGGCGTACGGCGGGTTGTGGCACTGGGAGCAGGGGGCCGTGACGTGGGCGCCCGCCAGCGCGAAGTACGTGTTGTGGACGAAGGCGCTCTTCTGCGACCAGGTGGCGTCGGTGTTCTTGTGGCAGCTGTCGCACGTCGTCGCAAAGCCGGTGTGGGGCACGGGGGACGTGGCGCCCGTGAAGTCCCTCACGTGACACCCGTAGCAGGTCGTCGGCACGCTCGTGTAGTTGTTCGGGCTGGGAGCGTACGGCGGGTTGTGGCACTGGGAGCAGGGCGCCGTGGCGTGGGCGCCCGCCAGCGCGAAGTACGCGTTGTGGACGAAGGCGCCCTTCTGCGACCAGGTGGCGTCGGTGTTCTTGTGGCAGCTGTCGCACGTCGTCGCGAAGCCGGTGTGGGGCACGGGGGACGTGGCGCCCGTGAAGTCCCTCACGTGACACCCGTAGCAGGACGTCGGGACGGCCGTGTAGTTGTTCGCGGACGGGGCGTACGGCGGGTTGTGGCACGTCGTGCAGGCGGTCGTGGCGTGCACGCCGACGAGCGGGAAGGTCGTGTGGCTGAACGTGGCTTGCATCCACGTGGCGTCGGAGAACTTGTGGCACGAGTCGCAGGTGTTCGGGAAGCTCGACGCGATGTGGTCCACCGGCGACTTGGCGTTGTTGTAGTCGGTCTGGTGGCACGCCGAGCACGGGGTCGTCGGCACGCTCGTGTAGTTGTTCGGGCTGGGAGCGTACGGCGGGTTGTGGCACTGGGAGCAGGGCGCCGTGGCGTGGGCGCCCGCCAGCGCGAAGTACGCGTTGTGGACGAAGGCGCCCTTCTGCGACCAGGTGGCGTCGGTGTTCTTGTGGCAGCTGTCGCACGTCGTCGCGAAGCCGGTGTGGGGCACGGGGGACGTGGCGCCCGTGAAGTCCCTCACGTGACACCCGTAGCAGGACGTCGGGACGGCCGTGTAGTTGTTCGCGGACGGGGCGTACGGCGGGTTGTGGCACGTCGTGCAGGCGGTCGTGGCGTGCACGCCGACGAGCGGGAAGGTCGTGTGGCTGAACGTGGCCTGCATCCACGTCGCGTCGGAGAACTTGTGGCACGAGTCGCAGGTGTTCGGGAAGCTCGACGCGATGTGGTCCACCGGCGACTTGGCGTTGTTGTAGTCCGTCTGGTGGCACGCCGAGCACGGGGTCGTCGGCACGCTCGTGTAGTTGTTAGGGCTGGGAGCGTACGGCGGGTTGTGGCACTGGGAGCAGGGGGCCGTGACGTGGGCGCCCGCCAGCGCGAAGTACGCGTTGTGGACGAAGGCGCTCTTCTGCGACCAGGTGGCGTCGGTGTTCTTGTGGCAGCTGTCGCACGTCGTCGCGAAGCCGGTGTGGGGCACGGGGGACGTGGCGCCCGTGAAGTCCCTCACGTGACACCCGTAGCAGGACGTCGGGACGGTCGTCGTGTTGTTCGGGCTCGGGGCGTACGGCGGGTTGTGGCACGTCGTGCAGGCGGTCGTGGCGTGAACGCCGACGAGCGGGAAGGTCGTGTGGCTGAACGTGGCCTGCATCCACGTGGCGTCGGAGAACTTGTGGCACGAGTCGCAGGTGGTCGGGAAGCTCGACGCGATGTGGTCCACCGGCGACTTGGCGTTGTTGTAGTCGGTCTGGTGGCACGCCGAGCACGGGGTCGTCGGCACGCTCGTGTAGTTGTTCGGGCTGGGAGCGTACGGCGGGTTGTGGCACTGGGAGCAGGGCGCCGTGGCGTGGGCGCCCGCCAGCGCGAAGTACGCGTTGTGGACGAAGGCGCTCTTCTGCGACCAGGTGGCGTCGGTGTTCTTGTGGCAGCTGTCGCACGTCGTCGCGAAGCCGGTGTGGGGCACGGGGGACGTGGCGCCCGTGAAGTCCCTCACGTGACATCCGTAGCAGGAAGTCGGGACGGTCGTGTAGTTGTTCGCCGAAGGGGCGTACGGCGGGTTGTGGCACGTCGTGCAGGCGGTCGTGGCGTGCACGCCGACGAGCGGGAAGGTCGTGTGGCTGAACGTGGCTTGCATCCACGTCGCGTCGGAGAACTTGTGGCACGAGTCGCAGGTGTTCGGGAAGCTCGACGCGACGTGGTCCACCGGCGTCTTGGCGTTGTTGTAGTCGGTCTGGTGGCAGGACCAGCAGTCTCGGGGCGTGCTCTTGAAGACGTTGTTCACGTGGCAGGCCGTGCAGGCCTGCGTTGCGTGGACTCCTGCGAGCGAAAAAGTCGTCGCCGTGTTGTGATTGAAGCTCGCGGGTTTCCAGGCCGGGTCGGCGAACTTGTGGCACGAGTCGCAGGTCGTCGGGAACCCGGCCGCGACGTGCGACGGGCTCTTCGAGTTCTGGAAGTCGGTCTTGTGGCAGGAATAGCAGTCGCGGGGCGTGCCCTTGTAGACGTTGTTCACATGGCAGGCGGTGCAGGCCTGCGCCGTGTGGACGCCGGCGAGCGCGAAGCTCGTCGCCGTGTTGTGGTTGAAGGTCGCGGGCTTCCAGGCGGGGTCCGTGTACTTGTGGCAGCTGTCGCACGTGGTCGCGAAGCCGGCCGCGGCATGAGGCGGGTTCTTCGAGTTCTGGTAATCCGTCTTGTGGCACGAGTAGCAGTCGCGGGGCGTGCCCTTGTAGACGTTGTTCACATGGCAGGCCGTGCACGGCTGTGTCACGTGGACGCCCCCGAGAATGAAGGTCGTCGTCACGTTGTGGTTGAACCCGGCATCGAGCCAGTTCGGGGCCGAGTACTTGTGGCACGTGTCGCAGGCCGTCGGGAACGCCGCGGAGGCGTGCGGCGGGTTCTTCGAGTTCTGGTAGTCGGTCCGGTGGCACGAGAAACAGTCGCGGGGCGTGCCCTTGAAAACGTTGTTCTTGTGGCAGGCGGCGCACGTCTGCGTCGTGTGGACGCCTGCGAGCGGGAACGTCGAGTGGATGAACGTCGCGCCCTGCCACACCGGCGAGGAGGGCTTGTGGCAGCCGGTGCAGTCCGTCGGGAAGCCGCCCGCGAGGTGGCTCGGGTTCTTGGCGCGCTCGTAGTCCGCACGGTGGCAGGAGTAGCAGTCGCGCTGGGTGCCCTTGAAAACCTGGGCCTTGTGGCACGACTCGCAGTCGAGCGTCTTGTGGGGCGTCTCGAGGTTGAAGCCCGTCGCGCCCGCGTGGCTCCACGTCACCGCCGTCCACGCGATCGGCCGGTGGCAGGTCTGGCAGTCGCTCCCGAGCTTCGTCTTGAAGCGGTCGTCGGGCTTGCGGATCCAGTGGCAGTCGTAGCAGCCCGTGGGCGTGCCCTTGAGGACGCCCTTCAGGTGGCAGGCCGCGCACGGGACGGCGAGGTGCTTACCCTCGAGCGG
The DNA here is from genome assembly GCA_963821225.1 of Thermoanaerobaculia bacterium. Lineage (GTDB taxonomy): Bacteria > Acidobacteriota > Thermoanaerobaculia > UBA5066 > UBA5066 > Fen-183. The sequence goes on along the minus strand of CAWGCY010000006.1, from coordinate 1,178,793 downwards.
GAAGGCGGCGGTCTTGTGGAAGGCGCGCGAGGCGGTTCGCCACAGCGAGGCGTTGTGGCACGACGCGCACTCGCGACCGAGGGTGCCGCGGTGCGGGTCCTCGTGGCAGTGCGTGCAGTCGACCGGAACCTTGTACCGCACGGCCGATCCCCGGCCGGCGGGGTAGTTGAAGGTCTCCTTCCGGTGGCACTCGGCACAGGCGATCGTCGCGTGCTTCGCGACGAAGAAGCCTTCGGTCTCCTTCCTGGCCGGGTGGACGAACTTCGCGACCCTGAAGGACGCCGCGTCGTGGCAGGTCTCGCAGCGCGGCGACAGTTGTCCGAGGTGCGGGTCCTTGTGGCAGGTGCGGCACTCCGTCGAGATGCCCGTGAGGCGCGTGGCCGTGCCCTTGCCCGCGGGGAACGTTCCGGTTTCCTTCGCGTGGCACTTCGCGCAGGGAACCGTCTCGTGCTTGCCCGTGAGCGCGAATTTCGCGGCGTTGTGCACGAAGAGGTCGGGCTTGTAGCCCTTCGTCGCGAGGCCGTGGCACTTGGCGCAGTCCACGCCCACCTGTCCGAGGTGGGGGTCCTTGTGACAGGCCGCGCACTGGAAGGAGACGCCCCTGTATTGCCGCGCGCCCGCGGGCGGCGCGACGCCCTTGGCCTGGCCGCCGGCAGGAGCCGTTTCCGGAAGGTGGCACTTCTCGCACGCGATGCCGGCGTGCGCCCCCACGAAGAACTCCGGTTGGCGCGGATGCTGGAACGAGGAGAGCTTGAAGGAGCTCGTCCCGTGGCAGGTCTGGCACGTCGCGCCGAGCTTTCCCTTGTGGACGTCGGCGTGGCAGGAGGCGCATTCCTTCTTCGCGCCGCGGAAGTCGACGATCCGCTGCGCGAGGCGAACGTGGGCCTGATTCCCCGCCGCCTTGTGGCAGGCGGCGCACGCCGTCGCCGCGTGCTTGCCGTCGAGCGGGAATTTCGTGCGCGCCGCGTGGTCGAACTTCGCGGGCCGAAAACCGGTCTCCGCGTGGCAAGCCGCGCAGTCCTCTGCGGGGAAGAGGGCCTTGTGCGGATCCTGGTGGCAGTCGGCGCAGCGCGCGTACTTGAGCCGCACGGCCGTCGCCGGCTTCACGTGGCACGTCTGGCAGGCGACGCTCGCGTGCCGGCCGCGGAGCGGGTAGCCGGTCCTGGCGTGGTCGAACTTCTGGCCCGCGGCGGGCGTCTTGAAGCTCGCCGTGACGTGGCAGGTCGTGCAGGTGCCGAGCGCCGGGACGTGGGGGTTCTTGTGGCAGTCCTCGCAGGCTGAAAAGCGCGCGATCCGGTAGTCGCCTTTCGTCTTGTGGCAGCTCTCGCAGGGTGCTTTCGCGTGCGCGCCGGTCAGCGGGTACTTCGTCTTGCCGTGGTCGAAGCCCTTGCGCGTGTCCTTGAAGGCGACGTTCGTCGCGTGGCACGTCTGGCACGTCGCGCCGAGGGTGCCGTTGTGGACGTCCTTGTGGCAGGACGCGCACGACGCGGAGACGCCGAGGTACGAGCGCGTCTTGTGACAGGCCTTGCAGTCGAGCGGGGCGTGGAGGCCGTCGAGGGTGAACCCGGCCTCGCCCTTGTGGTCGAAGCCCTTTGGCTCGAAGTGGCGGAGATCGCCGTCGACGCCCGCGTGTTCGACGTGGCAACCCGCGCACTCTCTGCCCGCGACACCGCGGTGGACGCCTTTCTTCGCGTTGATGCGCTCGGCGACAGGCTTGTGGCACTCGAGGCACTTGGCGGTCGTGACCTGGCGGCCCGGCTCGTGGCAGCTCTGGCACTTGTCGAGCCCCTCGAGTTTGGCGTGCGGTTTCGCGAGCTTGCCAGGCGAGACGAGACTTCCAAGGCCCTGCGCCCCGAGACGCGGAGCCGCGAGGAGAGCCGCGAGGGCCAGAACGATCCTGGAGGCGCGTTTCACGAGAGGCCGCAGGGGTTCGCCGCGTAGTCCAATCCCCTCTACTCCTTCAGGAAACCTGGGATCTGCGCCCCGCAGCAGGATCAGTCCCCGGGACGAACCGATTTTCGAACCGAATTCTAAGCGAAAAACCCACGGACGCGTCGATCGGCGTCAAACCCGGCCTTACATTCAAAGTGTCGGAGCCTAACGTTGAGAATGTGTCTCACATCTGATCAGGCTCCGATTGCACATTTCGACTTCGGCCAGGCCGGCTTCGGCCACGGCTCACTCGCGCCAGACGGCGTCGAAGAGCAGGAAGGCGGCGGTCGTGACGACGCCGTCGTAGGCCACGAGGAGGCGCGCGAAATCGAGTCCCGCCGAGAATTCCGTCTGCGTGGCCGCGACGCGCGTCGCGAGGACGGCACCGACGAGAGGCGGCAGGAGGAGGGGGATCGCGAGCACCGCGAACAGCGCGCCCTTGGCGCTTGCCTTCGAGACGAGCGCCGCCGTGAACGTGGAGGCAGAAGCGAGCCCGAGCGTTCCGAGCACGAGCAGGACGACGAAGAGACCCGGATCCTTGATCTCGAAGCCCATGAGGACGACGAAGAGCGGCACGATGAAGACCGTGACCGCGCCGAGCAGCGCGACGTTCGCGAGGAGCTTTCCGAGGAGAACCCCGGACGGGGGCGTCGAAAGTCGCAGGGCGGCCGCGGTCCCGGCATCCTCCTCGTGGACGAACGTGCGGGAAAGGCCCGTCATCGCGGAAAAAAAGAGAACGATCCAGAGAAGGACGGCGTTCACGGTTGGCCTGTCCTCGGGGGAAAGGCGCGTCGGGCCGACGGCGTAGGCGACGAGGACGAGCACGGCGAAGGCGAAGAGGAATAGCGAGTTCAGGGCCACGCGCGTCCGCCACTCGGCGAGGAGCTCGCGCCGGAACACGGCGATTGCCGCCGGGAGGACGGCTGCGGGCTTGCGTGGCGCGCTCACGAGAGCGTCACTCGGTCGTCCGAGAGCGCCAGGTCTCGCGGGTCGTTCGAGGCGATCACGGTGATTCCCCGGAGCCGCTGAGAGGCGACGATTTTCTGGACGATGGAACGCCCCGCCTCATCCAGGTTCGCGCCCGGCTCGTCCAGGAGCAGGAGATCGGGCTCGTGCAGCGTCGCGAAGGCGAGCTTGACGCGCTGGCGCTGGCCAGTTGAGAGAGATGAGAGAGATTTCTTTGAATGGGATTTAGGCGGCAGGCCGACACCCTCGAGGAGCGCCAGCGCGCGGCCGGGCGCCGGCACGAGGCCGCGGACCCTTTCGAAGAAGGTCAGGTTCTCCTCGGCCGTCAGCTCTCCGTAAAGGGCGAGATCCGGCGCCACCCACCCGATGCGCCAGGGAACGTCGCGAGGCTCATGGCCATCCCTCGCCTCTTCACCATCTAAGAAAATCTTCGCGTACCCCCCGCTCGGCCGAATCAGGCCTGCGAGGGTCTTCAACAACGTCGTCTTTCCGCTCCCGTTCTCTCCCGCCACGCCGAGGACGCGCCCCGTTTCGACGCTGAAAGAAACCGGCCCGAAGGCACGGCGACCGAAGGAGCGCGAGAGGTTCTCGGCGACGAGGCGCATGGCGACAGCATAATCGGTCCCGACGTGCGCTCGCGCATTCTCGGCTTCCTCGCGTTCCTCTTGGTCTTGCTCTACCGCCTGACGCTGCGCCTCGCGATCGTCGGCGAGGAGCACCGGCAGGCGATCCGCGCGAAGGGGAAGAAGCCGCTCCACGCGATCTGGCACCAGCGGATGATCGGCGGGATCCTCGCCCACCGCGGTCAGGGCTTCGTCACGATGGCCTCCAAGAGCGCAGACGGCGAGATCATCGCGACGTTCCTGAAGCTCTGGGGATTCAAGGCCGCGCGCGGGTCGTCCTCGAAGGGCGGCGACCTCGCCGTCCTGGAGTTCCTCGAGGCCTTCAAGGGAGCGCCCGGGGCCGCGCTCACGCCCGACGGCCCGCGCGGCCCGGCGCGGCGCTCGAAGCGCGGGATCCTCACGCTCGCGGAGCAGGGGAACGCGCTCATCCTCCCTTCATCCTCGTCGTCCAGCCGCCCGAAGTTCCTGAACTCGTGGGACCGGTTTCTCCTGCCGCTGCCGTTCTCGAAGTGCGTCGTCGTGTTCGCGCCGGCGCTCGAGCGCGCGGCCGGAGAGAGCGAGGACGCGTTCCTTGAGCGCGCGGACGTCGCGATCGACGCGGTGACGGCCGAGGCGGATCGCCTCTGCGGAGTGGAGGACGCCCCGCGGGAAAGGGAGCGGGCGACGTGACGCTGCCCGTGACTCTCGACGACGTCAGGGCGGCGCGGGAGCGGATCGCCTCTCACGTGCACCGGACGTCGGTGATGACCTCGCGCCGCCTGGACACGCGCGCGGGCTGCCGCCTTTTCTTCAAGTGCGAGACGTTCCAGCGCGTGGGCGCGTTCAAGGCACGCGGCGCGTTCTCGCGGCTGTCGCTCCTGACGCCGGGGGAAAGGAAGCGGGGCGTCGTGGCGTTCTCCTCCGGCAATCACGCGCAGGCCGTCGCGCTCGCGGCCAGGGAGCTCGGCGTCTCGGCCGTCATCGTCATGCCGCGCGACGCGCCGGCGCTCAAGCTTGCCGCCACGCGCGGATACGGGGCCGAGGTGCGCCTTTACGATCGCGCCGAGGAGAGCCGCGAGAAGATCGCCGCGGAGATCGTCGCGAACGAAGCCCGAATCCTCGTTCCGCCGTTCGACGACGTCGCCGTCATCGCGGGACAGGGAACCGCGGGGCTCGAGCTGCTCGAGGACGTGTCGGACCTCGACGCCGTCGTCGCGCCGCTCGGCGGAGGCGGGCTCCTGTCCGGCGTGGCGGTCGCCGTGAAGGCGCTCCGGCCGTCGGCCCGCGTCTTCGGCGTCGAGCCCGAGGCGGGAGACGATTTCGTGCGCTCGCTGGCCGCGGGACATCCCGTGTCCATCCCGGTCCCCGCCACGATCGCGGACTGCCTCCAGACGACGAAGCCGGGCGTCCACACGTTCGCGCTCGTGTCCGCCCTGGTCGAGAGCGTCGCGACCGTCAGCGACCTCGAGCTCAGGCGCGCCATGTCGCTCCTCTTCACGGCCATGAAGCTCGTCGTCGAGCCGGGCGCGACCGCGGCCCTCGCGGGCGTGCTCTCGGGACGCATCGGTGATCTCTCCGGCAAGCGCGTGGGCGTCGTGCTGTCGGGCGGCAACATCGACCCCGAGACCTTCGGCCGGCTCGTGTCCGGCCTCGGGCCGGACGCCACCTAGAAGTAGACGTTGAAGCCCGCCGCGAGGCGGAAGATGTCGGATCTCGGTTGGTTCGGCAGGGCCTTGACCGCGTCGACATCGAGAAACACGTAGCGGCCGTCGAGGAAGACCGACGTCGAAAAGCTCGTTCTCACGTCCACCCCTACGCCGCCGTGCAGCGCGAAGAGGTTCTCCGCGGGGTACGACGAGTGGGCATTCGGTCCTTCGCCTTTCGGTTTCGCCCACGTGTAGCCGATGCCGGCGAGAAGGTAAGGCTGCACGCGCCCGTCGTGCGGGAAGAAGACGAGGAGCGACGCCGCGACGGGGATCTCGTCGACCGTCAGCCGAACGCCGTCCGCCGCGAACGAATCGCGCCGATATCCCGCCGACACCTCCAGGCCGAGCCCGCCCGTCAGGCGCAGGCGCGCGTGGACTCCGCCCGTGGCGCCGCCCGACTCCGCGTCCAGCCCGCGCGCGTATCCGGCGGAGAGGCCATAACCCGTCCCGGGGTCCGAGTACGACTGCGCGGCGGCCGGGAGGGCCGCCGCGAAAGCCACGGCGAGGAAAATCGGGGCCGGCGGGCGCATGGAGAAAGCGACTGTACCGCGGCCGCCCCTCACCCATCCGGCGCGCGCGGCCCCGAATCGCTCATAATCGTGCACCCGTGGCGTCCAGAGACTGGAAAGACGACCTTCCGACCTTGGTTCTTGCGCTCGCGGCCCAGTTCGGTCTCGTGCGAGCGGTGGACTGGGCGCGTACCCATACGGAAACGAGCGATCTCGCGCGACGCCTCGTGGGGGAGCGCTTCTACTTCGCGCCCCAGATCGGGGCGGTGCTCGTCGTCCTCATCCTCGGTCGGCTCATCGTGAAGGCCCTGAACCTGCGCGGAGTCGCGATCGGCGAGTGGCTTCGCTCTTCCATCCTGGTCCTCATGGTGGGCGTCGGCTTCCTCGTGGCCGCGCATCTCGATCAGATTCTCGACGTCCTCTCCGTTCTCATGCGCCAGCCGTGGCTCGACGCCGCGGCCCGGGACCTGAATGCCTCGCCCTTCTACCAGCTCCTGGGACGCACCGCCACGCTGCGCTACGCGATCGACATCGCGGGCCTTCTCGTCTGCCTCTTCGCGATCCGGCTCGGACAGCCCGCCCATCCCGAGGTCTCGTCCGCGCAGGCCTTCCAGGACACCCGCGACTGGGTCCATGCCGGCGAGGCATATCTGAAGGCGGGCGACACGAAGCGCTCGCGCCGGATGTTCAAGAAGGCCAAGGCCTGGGCCCGGCTGGCTGCGCTCGAGCAGCGTGACGGCAACGCCCGCGAGGCGGCGCGTCTTTATGACCAGGCCGGCGATGGTTACGCGTGGGAGGCCTCGCGCGCGTGGGAGGCCGCCGGAGAATCGGACGTCGCCGAGGAGCTCGGCAAGAAGGCGCTTCTGCTGGCGCGCACGGGGTCCCGCTGGGACCGGCTCGCCGAGATCGCGGAGGCGCTCGGCGATCACGCGTCTCTCGCGGAAGCGTGCCGACGGCTCGCCGAGGCGACGCCGGCGGGGCCCGTCCGCGCGGCGCTGTGGAAGAGGACTGCAGACGCCTACCGCAACGCGGGGAAACCCGGGGAAGCCGCCGAGGCGTACCGGAACGCAGAGGAGTTTCTCCTCGCCGGTGAGCTCTTCGTGGAGAGCGGCCGCTCGGTCGAGGCGGTCCAATCCTTCGAGAGGAGCGGCGCCCTCACGAAGGCCGCTCTCGCTGCGGCACGAGCCGGAGACGAGAAGGGCGCGCAGGAGCTTCTCGCACGCGAGGCCGAGAGCCGAGGCGACCTCGTGTCCGCCGCCGACGCGTGGCGCCGGGCCGGACAGGCGCTGCGCGCCGCGGGCCTCTTCGAGAAAGCGGGGGATTTCGTCCGGGCGGCGGACGCCTGGAAAGAGGCGGGACGCCTCGAAAAGGCCGGTCCCCTCTACCTGCGCGGAGGGAACCGCGCCGGGGCGGCGGAGGCCTTCGCGGCGGCGGGACAGATCGAGAAGGCGGCGGCGCTCTTCAGCGAGCTGAAGAACTACGACCGGGCGGCGGCCCTCTTCCGGGGCGCCGGCCGCCTCCCTGCCGCGGCGGCGGCGCTTCAGGCCGGGGGAAAATTCGACGAGGCGGCCCAGCTCTTTCTCCGCACGGGCCGAGGTCTCGAGGCCGCGCGGTGCGCGCTTCTGGGCGGGCGTCGCGAGCAGGCCTGGGAGTACCTCACCGGAGTGCCGCGCAGCGAGCCGGGGCTCGCCGAGGTGTTTCTCGAGCTCGCGCGCGCGCACATGGCCGCGGGCGAGAGCAAGGACGCCGTGCACGTGCTGCGCGCGCTGCTCGGGCGCGGAAAGGTCGACGCCGACAACCTCCAGCTCCACATGACGCTGCTCGAGGCGCTCCGCGCCTCCGGCGACTCCGAAGAGGGGGTGGAGCTGGGGCGGATCGCGGCTTTCGATCCTGCGGTGCTCGAGGGCGCCGCGGTGCAGCCCCTGCCGTTCGCGGACGTCGAGGTGGACGATCACATGCCCGCAGCCCTCATCCGGACGCCCGCCGTCCACAAGTCGGGGCCCTACGCGGCGTTCACGCGGCCCGCTCCGCCGCCGCCCGCGCAGCCGCCGCCTCTTCGCATCGCGGTGCCGGCGGCTCCGGCGCCCGCCAAGCCGACGTTGGGCTTCGGCCTGCCCGAGACGCCCGAGTCACGCTACGAAATCCTCGCCGAGCTCGGACGTGGGGGCATGGGCGTCGTGCACAAGGCTCTCGACAAGAAGCTGGACCGCTTCGTGGCGCTGAAGATCCTGCCGTGGCAGCTCCGCGGCGACGAGACCGCGATGCGCTACTTCAAGCGCGAGGCCAAGGCGATCGCGGCGCTCAAGCACCCGAACGTCGTCGCGCTGTACGACTACGGCGAGGGGTTCGGCAGCCTTTATCTCGCGATGGAATACCTGGAGGGGCCGAATCTCCAGAAGCTCATCAAGAAGGACTCGGAGAGAGTACGGAAGAACTGGAAGACCTGGTTCGTACAGGCGACCCGCGGCATCGCGGCGGCCCACGCGAAGGGCATCCTGCACCGCGACCTCAAGCCCGCGAACCTCATTCTCGACGAGCACGAGACGCTGCGCATCCTCGACTTCGGCCTCGCGCTTCCGCAGGCCGACGCGGGCGGCACGTCCAAGCTCATCGGCAGCCCGGCCTTCTTCCCGCCCGAGGTCCTGCGCGGCGAGATGCCGAGCCCGGCGTCGGACGTGTACTCGCTCGGCGCGGCTTTCTACACGCTCGCGACGGGGCGGTGGCCGTACGTGGGAGACGACGTCCTCGTCGCACGGCTCGAGCGCGATCCCGACGACCCGCGCCCGTACGCCCCTTTCCTGAGCGAGGGAGAGGTCTCGGTCCTCATGCGGACGCTCGCGCGGCATCGCCCGGACCGGTTCCCGGACGGCGGCGAACTGCTCGCGGCGCTTCTCGCGCTCGAAGCGTAGGGCGAGGCGCCCGATGCGGATCGCGGTCGTGCCCGGCGACGGCATTGGCCCGGAGGTGACGCGCGAGGCCCTGAAGGTGCTCGACGCGTTGGCGACCGCAGAAATCTTTCTTTTTCCCTGGGGAGCGGATCACTATTTGAATACAGGCGAGACGATCCCCCCGGGCGCGTTCGAGATGCTCGCGCGCGATTTCGACGCTGTCCTCGCCGGCGCGTTCGGCGACCCGCGGGTCCCGGACGGGCGGCACGCCGACGAGATCCTGCTCGGCATGCGCCGCCGCCTCGACCTCTTTGCGAATATTCGTCCCGTGCACGCTCTCGACGACTCGGTCGTCCCGCTTCGGAAGGGGCGTGCCAAAGACGTGGACTTCGTCCTCTTCCGCGAAAACACCGAGGGGGCCTACTCGGGTCGCGGTCGCGTCACGGGAGGCGGCACCGCCGACGAGGAGGCGGTCGAGGAGGACGTGACGACAAGGCGCGGTGTCGAGCGGATCTGCCGCGCGGCTTTCGCCTTCGCGACGACCTTCGAGAAGCCTCGCCGCCTCGGGCGCCGTCCGCGCGTCCTCATGGCGGACAAGCACAACGTCCAGAAGCGGGGGGGCGGCCTGTGGCACCGCGTGTTTCGTGAGGTGGCGGCGGAGTTCCCTTCCTGCGAGAGCCGGCACATGTTCGCGGACGCCCTCGCGCACGAGATGGTGCGGAGTCCGGCATCGCTGGACGTCGTTGTCACGAACAACCTCTTCGGCGACGTCCTTTCCGATCTCGGCGCCGCCTTGCAGGGAGGCCTCGGCCTCGCGCCTTCCGGGAACGTGCACCCGGGCCGGACGTCCGTCTTCGAGCCCGTGCACGGCGCGGCACCGGACCTGGCGGGCACGGGAGTCGCGAACCCCTTCGGGTCGATCCGGAGCCTCGGGATGCTGCTCGCTCACGTCGGCCGCGCGGATCTCGCCGAGCGCGTCGAGAGCGCCGTGGCCGCGTGCGTCGCGGCGGGGGAGACCCCGCGCGACCTCGGCGGAAAGCTCTCGACGGCGGAAGCCGGCGACGCCGTCGTCGCGCGCCTGCGTGGTCGAACGGCTACAGGACCCGGACGCGCACCTCGCGCATTGGCTCGGGTTCGTCGAGCTCCAGCTTCTCCTCGACGACGACGCGCTGAATGAGCCCGCGCTCGCCCTCGACGATCAGGGTCGTGCCTGGCTCGATCTCGTCGAAGGTCGCCTCGGCGACGGATTCGTCGGCGTTCTTCACGATGACCGACTCCACGACCGAGGGCTCGCCCGCGCGCCCGGCCACGACGAGCCGGAACGTCGACGTCTCCTTGGCGTGCTTGTTCTTCTCCTTGCGGGCGAGCTCGCGAGCCCGCTTCTGCGCTCTTTTCTGACGGATTTCCCAGGCCCTCATGCCGCTCCTTTCCGGGCGCGAGAGAGCGCCGGAGCCTCGCATTATGACCGACGCGGCCATCGGCTAATCTCAGCCGAGCGGAGGCAGCGATGAAAGCAGTCTTCTTGACCGCGCACGGCGGCAACGACGTCCTCACCTTCGGCGAGAGACCAGACCCCCAGCCGGGCGCCGGTGAGGTGCTCGTGAAGATCGAGGCGGCTGCGCTCAACGGGCTCGACATCTTCGTGAGGAATGGCATCCCCGGCGTGCCCGTCACGTTTCCTCACGTGCCGGGCGCCGACGGGACGGGAGTCGTCGAGGCGCTCGGAGAAGGCGTGAAGGGCCCAGCGCCCGGAACGCGCGTCGTCCTCCAGCCCGGCCTTTCGTGCGGAACCTGCGAGTTCTGTCTCGCCGGCGAGCGCAGCCTGTGCGTGAGCTTCCGGATCCTCGGAGAGCACCTCCCCGGCACGTTCGCCGAGAAGGTCGCCGTGCCGCGGGCGAACGTCTACCCGGCGCCCAGCCGGCTTTCTCCCGAGAAGGCCGCGGCGTTTCCGCTCGTGGGCCTCACCGCGTGGCGCATGCTCGTCACGCGGGCGGCGCTCCGGCCGGGCGAGACCGTGCTCGTGCACGGCGTCGGCGGCGGCGTCTCGACGATGGCGGTACAGATCGCGAAGCTGTGCGGAGCTTCCCGAGTCTTCGTCACGTCCTCTTCGGAGGAGAAGCTCAAACGCGCTCGGGAGCTCGGGGCGGACGAGACGATCGACTACAAGACGGCGGACGTCGGCAAGTCGATCCGCGAGCTCACGGGCAAGCGCGGGGTGGACGTCGTCGTGGACTCGGTCGGCGCAGCCACGTGGCGGCACTCGCTCACGGCGGCCGCGAAGAAGGGGCGCATCGTCACGTGCGGGGCGACTTCGGGCCCGAACCCCGAAGAGGAGATCCGCACCATCTTCTGGAAGCAGCTCTCGATCCTCGGGTCCACCATGGGCACGGACTCCGAGTTCGCGGCGATGCTGAAGGCCGTGGAGGCCGGCCGGATCGATCCGGTCGTGGACAACGTGTTTCCGGCCGCGGACGTGCGCAAGGCTTACGAGCGGATGGCTTCGGGAGCGGCCTTCGGGAAGATCGTCCTGCGCTTCGCCTGAAGCGCCGGGCTCGTTGCCGGGCCACGCGATCGGGCGTAGAGTGAGTCTCAAGCTCGAGCGCGTTCCACCGCCGCAAGGAGGATGAATGGCATCGCCCCTGTCCCGCCGCGATCTCATGGAGCGCTGTCTCGCCACGGGAGCGCTTCTTCTCGCGCCGTCTCTCCCGCTCGGCCTCGCGCGGCCTCTGTTCGCGGACGAGGCCGCGCGCGCCGTCACGCCGCACGCCGAACTCGGACCCTTCTACAAGAGGAGGGCGCCGCGGACGTCGGCGCTCGCGCCCGAAGGCGCTCCCGGTGTGCCCCTCACCGTCGAGGGCGTCGTCCTCGACACGCGCGGCGAGCGGCTCGACGGCGCCGTCCTCGAGCTCTGGCACGCGTCCAGCGGGGGTCTGTACGACAACGATGGGTACCTTTACAGGGGCATCGTCGATTCGGGCGCGAAGGGCGCTTACGAGTTCCGATCGGTGCTTCCCGGGCACTATGTGGGCCGCGTCTGCCAGCACGTCCACTACAAGGTGACGGCGCCGGGGCACAAGCAGCTCGTCACCCAGCTCTATTTCGCGACCGATCCCGCCTTCGACGGAGACCCGGACCGAAACTTCCGCAAGGACCCGCTCATCACGAGCCGCGAGCTCGTGAGGCCGGTCTCGCTCGCCGCGGACGGCTCGACCGTCCGCGCGCGCGTCCGCTTCGAGATTTGCCTGGAACGCGCCTGATGGGCCGGCCGCCCGACCACGTCTTCCAGCCCGAGGGAAAGCCGAGTTCCGGCGCAAGCGAGCCGCTCGGCGACTCCGTAGCGGCCTCGTTCGAGGACGGGATGCTGAGGGTCTACGGGCCGGCCGGCGACGTGCGCCGGGCCTGGAAGTCCGGCGAGAAGGGATTCGTTACCCTCGCGTTCTCGGGCGATGGGCGGCGGATCGCGGGAGGCTGGAAAGACGGGCGCGTCTCTGTGGCGGAGTCGAGCGCGGGGCGCGCGCTCTCTTCGTTCGCGGCGCATGCGGCGCCGATCGAGGGGATCGCGGTCTCGCGCGACGGAAGCGTCGTCGCGACGGCCTCCGGTTCCGAGGCTGCCGCGTTCCGAGTCGCGGGCGGGGTGCGCCTCTTCACGCTCTCCTCGGCCGTGTCGGAGGTGACGCAAGTCGCCGTCTCGCCCGCCGGCGACCGCGTCGCGGCGGCCTTCACGGACGTCGAGGTGCGTCTCGCCGAGACGACGACCGGGCGCGTTCTCGTCACCGTCTCCGACCTCGACATGGCGGCCTTCTGTCTCGCGTTCTCGCCCGACGGCCGTCTGCTCGCGTGCGGGTGCGCGGATGGATGCGTCACGGTTCGCGACGTGGCGACGGGCTCCCGGGTGCGGGACGACGTGCGCCATGCCGAGCCTGTCGGGGCGGTGAGGTTCTCGCCCGACGGAGCGTGGGTCACGAGCGTCGGACTGAGCATGAACCCGGTCACGCGCGAGGCTGCGGCCCGGACCGCGTCCGTGTCGCGGAGCCTCGTCGTGACCGAAGTGCTCGGAGTGCTCCCAGTCGCGTCGCTCGGCTTCTCCGCGGACGGGACCGCGCACGTGGCGTCGCCGGGCGGCGAAGGCCTGCGCGTCTGGGACGTGCGGGCGCCTACGCCGGGATCCAGAGCGTGAACGTCGAGCCGGGACCGCCCTCGTTGTTCGCGACGTCGAGGCGGCCGCGGTGGGCCTGCAGGACCTTCTGGACGACCGTCAGGCCGAGGCCGGTGCCGGGCACCTTCTCGCTGCCCTGAAACCTCAGATAGGGCGTCGCGATCCGCGACTTCTCGGCGGCGGGAAAGCCCGGGCCCTGATCCGTCACGGAGACGCGCAGGAAGGGCCGGCCTTCGTCGGGGACGACGTCGCCCTTCACGGTCACCTTGCCCCCAGGCGGGCTGAACTTCACGGCGTTGCCGAGCAGGTTCACGGCGGCGCGCCGGAACATCGCGAGGTCGAGCGGCACCTTCGGAAGATCCTTCGGCACGTCGGCCTCGACCGTCACGTGCCGAGCCACCGCGAGCCAGCGCGCCTCCTCGAGCGGCAGCGCAAGCGCGTCGGCGGGGGCAGTCGGGCGCTTCTCGGTCTCCGGGGCGTCCCCCGCGCGGTAGACCAGGAGCGCGTCCTCGATGAGCCCCTGCAGGCCGCGCGCCGAAGCGAGCGAGCCGTCGAGCATCTTCGCGAGACGCACGTCGCCGGTCCGGCGCTCCTTGTCGCGCGTGAGCTCGAGCGCGGCCGAGAGCGCCGAGAGCGGGTTCTTCATGTCGTGCACGAGCATCGCGGTGAGCCGGCTCCGGTCGTGGTCGGCGAGCTCGCGGCGCCGCTGCTCGAGCGCGAGAGCCTCGAGCTGGCGCTGCAGGTTTCCGTAGAGGCGCGCTGCGCGGATCGCGATCGCGAGCTGGTCGGCGACGCGCCCGAAGAACACGATCTCGTCGGGCGGGAAGGCGCGCGGCTCGGCCCAGGACATGCCGAGGACGCCCATGAGCTCGCCCTCGCGGTGAATCGGGATGCCCACGAGGCTCGTCGCTCCGAGCGCCTCGAGCGCGGCGAACGCGAGCGACGAGGGATCGAGCTCGTTCCGGTCGGAGACGACGTAAGGTTCGCGCGAGGCCACGAGCGCGCGAAACGGTTCGCTGTCGGGCAGCGGCCGCTCGTATCCGACGAGGGACGAGCCGGCGTCGCCCTGGCGCCAGTCCATGAAGACCGTGCACGAAGTGGCATCCTCGTTCAGGAACCAGATTTCGACCGAGTTCGCGGCGAATCGCGTGCCGAGAAGCGACGTCGCGGCGCCGAGCACCTCCTCGAGGTTGAGCGAATCCCTCGAGGCGAGCGCGATGGACGCGAGAATGTGATTGCGCTTGGCCTCCGTGCGGAGCCGCTCCTTGAACGCGTCTTCGTGCTCCTGCGAGCGGCGCCTCTGGAGAAGAAGAAGCCGTTCGAGCCGCATCGCCAGGAGCGGGCCTTCATCGCGTTCGCGCACGAGCTCGAAGGACTCGAGCGGAATGCGCCGAACGAGCTGATCCGTGATCTCTTCGCCGGGCGGCACGACTACGAGACAGAGCGGCGGCTGGGGTGCGACGTCGAGGATCGCCGGCCGCACCCTGACGAATCCGCGCCCGAAGGCGTCGGGCCTCGTCACCCAGACCAGGGGCCAGTGGGAAAAGAACTCCGGCCCGGTGATCTCCTTCTCCTCGTGCCGCTCGACGAGGAGGCCCCCGGCCGACAGGGTCCGGGCCACCCAGGCCATCGCTCCCGGCTCGCCCACGAGCTTGACCCTTCTCAGGATTCCGTCCCGCTCGGAGCGCGCCGTGACTCCGCTGATCGGCTCCATCGCAGACATTCTCGCCGCCCACGGAAGCCCCGTCCACCGTGCCCGGCGTGAGATCATCCTCCGAGATGCCGGCCGGCCTCGCCCTTTTCGCCGCGGCTCTCGCGGCGTCCTCCACGGAGGTCCCGCCGAGTGCCGCGCCCCCTCCGCTCGCGACGTACGAGCTCGTCGAGTCGACTCGGAGCGTAACACCCGCCGGCGAAAGAACCATCTCGATCGGCGGCACGGTCCTGGTGAGGGACTCGCGCGCGCGCTGGGATCTCACGCACGGCACGTTCCCGCGCTCCTCCGCGTCTTCCGTCGTCGCGGACGCGGAGGGCGTCACGCTCCTCGACCGCCAGGAAAAGCTCGCGGCCTCCGCTTCAGCCGCGGACTTCGTGGCGCTCTTTTCGGGGCGACCCTCGGACAGCGGCGCGGCGGCGCCCGCCGTGCGCAGCGTGACGGTGGCCCTGCGGCCCGACGGCAAGGGACGGGCTTTCCAGGACCGGCCCACGTCGCGGTTCCGGCTGGAGGCCGCGTGGACGGTCGTCCTCGCCTCGCCCGGGCGCGTCACGCGCGTGAAGACGGAGGCGGCCGGAGTCGTCGAGACGGCGGACCTGCCCGAGGCTCGTTCTCCGCTCGATTCCCTTCTGCGCCTCCTCCCGGCGCGAGGAGAGGCGCGCGACGCTTTCGAGGCGGAGCTCTCGAAGATCACCGGTTTCCCCGTGTTCGCCGAGATCACGGTCACGTCGACGTCGAGCACCGAGACGCCGGGATTCCCCTCGGGCACGGAACCTCCGCCGAAGCCCGCGAGCGCGCGCGCGACGGCTACGCGCCGCGTGCGGAATCTCGCCGTGCGGCCCGGGGGCCCGGGCGACGAGGCGCTCGTATCCGTCCCGGAGGATTTCAGGACGCGCGGCCTCGACCGCCTCGTTCGAGAAACCGAGATGCCGTGACCGAGCCGTCCCTCACGCCGCTCCTCGACCTCCTGCCCGAGCTTCTGTCCGGGCGCCCGCTCGCCGTGCTGACCGGAGCAGGCATCTCGGCCGAGAGCGGCCTTCCGACGTTCCGCGGGCCCGGCGGCCTGTGGGAGGGAAGCCGCGCGGAGGACATCGCGACGCCCGAGGCCTTTGCGCGCGACCCCGAAAAAGTGTGGCGGTTCTACGCGTGGCGCCTCGAGAAGCTGCGGGGCGCGCGGCCGAACGAGGGGCACCTCGCGCTCGCGCGCATGGAGCGTCTCCTGCCGCGCATGACTCTCGTGACGCAGAACGTGGACGGCCTGCACACGGCGGCGGGGAGCCGGAACGTGCTCGAGCTGCACGGCTCGCTCCTCCACGCGCGGTGCACGGAATGCGGCCGCCGCTCGGGGGCGCCCGAGGGGAAGATCCCGCCGCTCCCCCGGTGCGCGTGCGGCGGGCTGCTTCGGCCCGACGTCGTGTGGTTCGGGGAAGCCCTCGGGCCCGAGGTCTGGGGGGCCGCGGCGCGGGCGGCCGAGGACTGCGCCGTGTTCTTCGTCGTCGGCACGTCCTCCGTCGTGGCGCCCGCCGCGTCGCTCGCGCTTCTGGCGGCGCGCCGCGGAGCCTACGTGTTCGAGATCAACATCGAGGAGACTCCGCTCGCGCCGCTCGCGGCCGGCGTCTTCCGCTCGAACGCGGCGGTGGTCCTGCCCGCGATCGTGAAGGCGCTCGTGAGGAGCATTCCGTGACGGAACGGCGCGCGCGGCGACAACCCGGGCCGCAGGGTGGCCAACTCGCGGAGAGGAAGAGGGAAGAGAGACCGAGAGAGAAGATGCTTAGAAAGGGTCCCGAGGCGCTCGACGACGAGGAGCTGCTTGCGATTCTCCTTGGCACAGGCACCGCCGCGAGGCCCGTCCTCGAAACGGCCCGGGACCTCCTGAGAGACGGCGGCTTCCCGGGCCTCTTCGCCCGCGGAGCGAGTGACCTCGCGAGGCTCGCCGCTGGAATTGGCCCCGCGAAGGCGACCCGAATCGAGGCGGTCCTCGAGATCGGGCGGAGGATCTCGCACGATTCACTTTCTAAGAAGAATCTTCTTTCAGACCCTGCCGCTGCGGGGCGCTACCTTTTGGAGCGCCTTACGGGCGAGACGCAGGAGGTCATGGGCGGTCTTCTTCTCGACTCGAAGAACCGCCTCGTGAAGGACGCGCAGCTGTTCCGCGGGACGCTTTCCCACGCTTCCGTCGCGCCCGCTCCTCTGTTCCGGCAGGCGATCCTCGCGGGCGCGGCGGGCGTGATCCTGTATCACAACCATCCTTCGGGCGACCCCGAGCCGTCGCCCGAGGACCTGGCGACGACACAGCGCTTCGCCGCGGCCGGCCGCGAGATCGGCATCGAGGTGAAGGATCACCTCGTGGTCGGCCGGGGGCGCGTCGTGTCGTTCCACGAGCGCGGGCTCATGGGACGCTGACGATGGCGCAGCGTGTGAACGTCGCCATCGCGGGCGGAGGCATCGTGGGGCTGGCCACGGCCCTGAAGATCCTCGAGCGCGCGCCGGAGCTCTCCGTCGTGATTTTCGAGAAAGAGGACAGAGTCGCCGCGCACCAGACGGGCCACAACAGCGGCGTCATCCACTCGGGCCTCTACTACAAGCCGGGCTCCGAGAAGGCGAAGACGTGCGTGGAGGGCCGACGCCTGCTCGTCGAGTTCTGCGAGAAGCACTCCGTTCCGCACGAGATCTGCGGCAAGCTCGTCGTCGCGACGTCCGAGTCAGAGCTTCCGGCCCTCGCTGACCTGGAGCGGCGCGCCGGGGAGAACGGCCTCGAGGGCGTGCGAAACCTCGCTCCCGCGGAGTTCCGGAAGATCGAGCCGCACGCCGCGGGCATCCGCGCGCTGCACGTTCCGTCGACGGGGATCGTCGACTACGTCGCCGTGAGCGCGAAATTCGCCGAGTTGATCGCCGGCGCGGGAGGCCGAGTCCGAACCGGCACGCGCGTGACGACGCTGTCGTCGTCGGATTCCACCGTGAGGATCGTCGCGGGCGGGGAGGAGCTCGAAGCGGACCTCGCGGTGAACTGCGGCGGCCTCCAGTCGGACCGGCTCGCGCGGCTGAACGGAGCCGACCCGGGCCTGAGGATCGTCCCGTTCCGCGGGGACTATCACCGGCTGGTTCCCTCGCGCGCGGGCCTCGTCAAGAACCTCATCTACCCCGTGCCCGACCCGCGCTTTCCTTTTCTCGGCGTCCACTTCACGCGGATGATCGGCGGCGGCGCCGAGGCGGGTCCGAACGCAGTGCTGGCGCTCGCGCGCGAGGGCTATGCCAAGACGTCGTTCGACCTCCGCGACGCGTGGGAGTCGCTGACGTACCCGGGCTTCTGGCGTCTCGCCGCGCGGTACATGGGCATGGGCCTCGGCGAGATGTACCGCGCCGTCGACAAGCGGGCGTTCGTGAAGGCCCTGCAGCGCCTCATGCCCGACCTCCGCGCGGAAGACCTCGAGACCGGTGGATCGGGCGTGCGGGCGCAGGCGGTGCGTCCCGACGGGCGCCTCGAGGACGATTTCAGGATCGTGACCCACGGCCGGATGCTCCACGTCCTGAACGCACCCTCGCCCGCGGCCACGGCCTCGCTCGCGATCGGCGACCGGATCGCCGAGCGCGTTCTCGCGATGCGGCGGCCGTAGCGCCGGCGCGGTATCCTCGATCGTTCATGGAGCGCCGTTATTTCACGACCCCGATCTACTACATCAACGACCGGCCCCACATCGGGCATCTCTACACCACGGTCGTCACGGACACGCTCGCCCGCTATTTCCGCCTTGCGGGCGAGGACGTGCGTCTTCTGACCGGCACCGACGAGCACGGCCAGAACATCGAGAAGGTCGCGAAGAAGGAGGGCGTCGCCCCGATCGTCGTCGCCGACCGCCACGCGCCGACGTTCCGGAACCTCTGGCGAGAATTCGGGATCTCGAACGACGATTTCATCCGGACGACCGAGCCGCGGCACCGCGTGGGCGTCGAGGAGATCATCCGACGCATCGACGCGGCGGGCGACCTGTACACCGCCTCTCACGAGGGCTGGTATTGCGCACCCTGCGAGGCGTTCTATCCGGAGAAAGACCTCGTGGAGGGCAAGTGCCCCACGCACGGTACGACGCTCGAGCTGCAGAAGGAGGAGAACGTCTTCTTCCGCCTCTCGCGGTACGGCGATCGCCTGCTCGAGCTCTACCGGGAGAAAGGCGTCGACGGGCAGTCCTTCGTGTATCCCGAAAGCCGCCTCAACGAGGTGCGCTCGTTCGTGGAGTCCGGGCTGAAGGATCTTTCGGTCTCGCGGACTTCCATCAAGTGGGGCATCCCGTTCCCCGGCCGTTCGGGCCACGTCGTCTACGTTTGGCTCGACGCCCTCGTGAACTACATCACCGCGCTCGGCTTCGGCTCGAAAGACGCTTCGCTCTACGAGCGCTATTGGCCGGGCATCCACGTCATCGGAAAGGACATCCTGAGGTTCCACGCTGTTTACTGGCCCGCGTTCCTCATGTCGGCCGGCCTCGGTGTCCCGCGGCAGGTCGTGAGTCACGGCTGGTGGCTGCGCGACGCGAAGAAGATGTCCAAGTCCACGGGCAACGTCGTACGGCCGGACGACCTCGTCGCCGCGTTCGGCGTGGACGCCCTGCGCTGGCACCTCGTCTCGGCGATGTCGTTCGGGCAGGACGCGAGCTTCTCGGACGAGGACTTTCTCGCGGGCTACAACGCGGATCTCGCGAACGGCCTCGGCAACACGCTCTCGCGCGCCGTGAAGATGTCGAGGGACTACTTCGACGGGAAGACGCCTCCGAAGGCCGGCGCGAAGAAGAATTCCTTCGAATGGCCCGAAACGGCGGCGGCGTCGGTTTCGCGCTGGCGGTCGGCGTTCGAGGGCTACCGGCTGCAGGACGCGGCGGGCGAGATCCGCGCGCTCCTCGGGGCCATCGACAGCTACATCACGACGAACGAGCCCTGGCGCGCGCGGGCGGGCTCCTCTTTCGAAGAAACCTCCGATTTCCGGTCCGCCATCCTCTTCGACTGTCTCGAAGCGCTGCGCATCGCGGCGTGCCTCCTGGCTCCCATCGCGCCGCGCACGGCGACGGAGATCTTCCGGCGCCTCGGCATCGACAAGCGCGCCGAAGACGTCCGCGGCAACGACCTCGCGTGGGGCCAGCTCCCCCTGAGCGCCCCGCTTCCGTCCGCGCCGCCGCTCTTTCCGAGGGCGGACGCGAAAGAATATTTTGCTTCCAGAGGCGAATCCACGGGCAGCGCCTCCAAGGAGAAATCAGTGGCAGACATGAAAGAGGATATTTCTTCGAAGGGTGTGTCTCAGGCAGGTGCCGCCGCGGGTGGCTCGGCTGTCGGGGGCTCCCTTCCCGCGCCGTCACCGGCGGCCGGTGGCAGCACGGGTGCAAGTCCATCGTCACCCGCCGCTCCACCGCAGGAGGCCGCGACTCCGACGACACCCGTGGCGTCTGAAAGCAAAATCCCCATCTCCGACTTCATGAAGATCGATCTCCGTGTGGGAGAGGTGATCGCGGCCGAGAAGGTGGAGAAGTCGAAGAAGCTCATGAAGATGACCGTGAAGCTCGGCGAGGAGGTGCGGACGATCGTCGGAGGCATCGCGGCGGCGTACACGGCCGACCAGCTCGTCGGGCGGAAGTTCGTCTTCGTCGCGAATCTCGCGCCCGCGAAGCTCATGGGCGTCGAGTCGAACGGGATGATCCTCGCCGCGACATTCCCCGAAACGGGCGAGCCGTCGCTTCTCATGGTCGACTCGACCGTTCCCTCGGGTTCGAAGGTCAAGTAAGTGTCCGACTCCAGCCGCGGCGACAACAACAACCGGCCACCGCCGCCGACGCCCCCGGTGCCGGCCGACCCGGCCGCGAAGGCGAACCTCGACGCCATCCTGGCGTCGCCGACGTATGCACTGGCGCAGGAAGACCTCGCGTTCCTCGCACGCCGCGAGCTGCGCGGCGTGCGGCTGATGCTCGAGCTCGAGAAGGCGGACTTCCAGATGGACCAGGAGGGGATCCGGACCACGATCGTCGTCTTCGGCGGCGCGCGCCTCAAGGAGGGGGACCGCTGGTACGCCGAGGCGCGAGAGTTGGGGCGCATCGCCTCGACGAGTTGCCAGGTGGACGGGATGAGCGACTTCGTGATCACGACGGGCGGGGGCCCGGGCGCGATGGAGGCCGCGAACCGCGGCGCGTGGGACGCCGGCGCCAAGACCGTGGGCTTCAACATCCAGCTTCCGCACGAGCAGTGGCCGAACGCGTACATCACGCCGTCGCTCTGCTTCCGATTCCACTACTTCGGCATCCGCAAGATGCACCTCCTCATGCGGGCCCGCGCGCTCGTCGCCTTCCCGGGCGGCTATGGCACGTTGGACGAGCTCTTCGAGACGCTCACGCTCGTCCAGACCGGAAAAATGAAGCGCGTCCCGATCGTCCTCGTGGGCCGCGCCTACTGGGAGAAGCTCATCAACTGGCAGATGCTCGTCGACGAAGGCGGGATCGCGCCTGAGGATCTGGATCTCATTTCCTGGGCCGAGGGCGGGGCCGAGGCGTGGAACGCGATCGTGGACTACTACGCACGGCATCCGGCCTCGCCCGGCTCGCGCCTGCGCTGATGGCGCTCCCCGCATGACGGCCGAGTACGCGGACTCGCACGGCCATCTCACGATGGTGTTCGAGGGTGGCGAGATGAAGGGCGCGCCGAGAGCGCCGAACGCGGCCGAAGTGAAGGAGATGGTGGGCCGCGCGCGGGACGCCGGCGTGACGCGCATCCTCGTGCCCGGAACCCATCGCAGCGACCTGCGCCTCGCGGTCGACATCGCCGAGGGGTACGACGGCGTTTACGCGGCCGTCGGAATCCATCCCCACGAGGCGAAGGAGTTCGACGAGGACGAGGACCTGAAGCTCTTCGAGGAGCTTTCAGCGTCGAAAAAGGTCGTCGCGGTCGGGGAGATCGGTCTCGACTACCACTACGACCATTCGCCGAAAGAAGCGCAGCGATACGCCCTCGAGGCGCAATTGCGCTTCGCGCGGGAGAAAGGGCTGCCCGTCCTCCTCCACAACCGCGAATCCGAGCAGGACCTCCTGCCGATCCTCGAGAGCCTCGCGCCCGGGGACCCCGAAAACCTGCGCGGCGTCTTCCATTCCTTTTGCGCGGACGCGCTGACGGGGCAGCGGGCGCTTGGGCTCGGCTATCTCGTCAGCTTCTCGGGGATGCTCACGTTCAAGTCCGCGGAAAACGTCCGCGACGCCGCAGCGGCTTTGCCGCTCGAAGCGATGCTCCTCGAGACGGATGCGCCGTATCTCGCGCCCTCGCCGTTCCGGGGCAAGCCGAACGAGTCCTCGTTCCTGCCGCGCACGGCCGCACGGCTGGCCGAGGTCAAGAACGTGCCCGTCGAGGAAGTCGCGCGCGTCACGACGGACAATTTCCGCCGCCTCTTCCGCGTGTCCTAGAACAGGTCCAGATGGCCCGCCCGCCGCGCCTCTCCCGCGCCGAGTTCGAGAAGCTGGTCGAGAAGGCGATCGAGGAGCTGCCGGAGTCGTTCCGGTCGCGCCTCGACAACGTCGTCATCGCGGTCGAGGACGAGCCGACCGACGAGGACTACGAGCTCACGGAAACGCCCGACGACGAGGACCTCTTCGGCATCTTCCGAGGGCCGATGCGCACCGAGATGTCCTGGGACACGCTGCCGACGCTTCCGCCGCAGGCCGTCGTCTTCCGCGGCCCGATCCTGCGCAACACGAGCAGCAGCCGGGAAGCCGTCAAGGAGATCAAGGACACACTCGTCCACGAGCTCGGGCATTACTTCGGACTCGAGGACGACGAAATGCCTTTCTGAGCGGTCGAATCCGGCCGAGAACGCTAGACTAGGCGACTTGAAATTCCTCTCGTGGAGAGAGGTCCGGAATTTGCACCTCACGATTCAGAACCGGGGTCTGTCCCGGTCCCGAGGCACAAATGAGTCCTATTGAGACCGAAGCTCCTCCGGCCCCGCCCGGGGCGAAGACCGGCGCGGAGCCCGAGGGTCGCGGGCCGGAGCTCACCGTGAAGACGCTCCGCGAGGAGCACGGACCGGAAGAAAGAAGGGACGAACGGGACCAGAAGCCGCCTGACGGGCCGCCTGGAGGACCGTCCCGGAAACCGCGCCGGTGGCCCTGGGTCGTGGGAGCGGTTGCTTTCGCGGTCGTGGCGATCATCTTTCTGACCGGCGCTCGGGAGAAGCGCGCGCAGCGAGCCGCGGATGCCAAGGCGCGTCCCCGGGCGGTGTCGGTCGTGACCGCGGTCGCGCGTACGGGCGACCTGCCCGTCTATCTGACGGGGCTCGGAACCGTCACGGCGCTGAACACCGTCACGGTGAGGAGTCGCGTGGACGGCCAGCTCCTCAGCGTCGCTTACCGGGAGGGGCAAAACGTCAGGAAGGGCGACCTTCTGGCCGAGATCGACCCCCGCCCGTTCGAGGTGCAGCTCGCGCAGGCCGAAGGGCAGAAAGCGAAGGACGAGGCCATCCTCAGGAACGCGAGACTGGATCTGGAGCGCTATCAGGTTCTCGCGGCGCAGGACTCGATTCCGAAGCAACAGCTCGACACGCAGGCCGCCATCGTGGCGCAAGGCGAGGCCGTGCTGAAGACCGATCAGGGACAGGTCGACGCCGCGCGGCTGAATCTCGCGTACACACGCATCACGGCGCCGATCAGCGGCCGCGCCGGGCTCCGGCTCGTGGACGCAGGCAACATGGTGCACGCCGCGGATCCGAACGGGCTCGTGGTCCTCACGCAGGTGCAGCCCATCGCCGTCATCTTCACGCTGCCCGAGGGCCAGCTCAACGCGGTGCGCGACCGCCTGCGCCAGGGCCGGAAGCTGCCCGTCGACGCCTTCGACCGCGACCTCAAGCACAAGCTCGCGACGGGCGAGCTCGCGACCGTGGACAACCAGATCGACACGGCCACGGGCACGGTGAAGCTCAAGGCCGTCTTTCCGAACGCCGACGACGGGCTATTCCCGAACCAGTTCGTGAACCCGCGCCTCCTCATCGACACGCTCAAAGGAGTCGTTCTCGTGCCGAACGCGGCGATCCAGCGCAGCACGCAGTCCACGTTCGTCTTCGTCGTGAAGGAGGACCAGACCGTCGACGCCCACCCCGTCGAGGTGCGCCTCACGGAAGGTGACACGACGGCGGTCGCGAAAGGCCTGGCCGCGGGCGAAACCGTGGTGACCGAAGGCGTCGACAAGCTGCAGGCCGGCGCGAAGGTGGAAGTGGGAAAGGGCGCGTCCGCGCCGCAGGGAAAGGGCGCCGTTTCGGCCACGCGCCGATGAACCCTTCCCGCCCGTTCATCCTGAGGCCGGTCGCGACCTCGCTCCTGATGGCCGGTCTGCTCCTGGTGGGCGCCGTGGGATTTCACTTGCTGCCGGTCTCGGCCCTGCCCCAGGTCGACTACCCGACGATCCAGGTCCTCACGTTCTACCCGGGTGCGAGTCCCGACGTGATGGCGTCCTCCGTCACCGCTCCGCTCGAGAGGCAGTTCGGCCAGGTGCCGGGCCTCAACCAGATGACGTCGACGAGCTCCCAGGGATCTTCCGTCATCACGCTCCAGTTCACGCTCGAGCTCAACATCGACGTCGCCGAACAGCAGGTGCAGGCCGCGATCAACGCCGCGGGGACGTTCCTTCCCCGCGACCTGCCGAATCCGCCAATTTACAGCAAGACGAACCCGGCCGACGCCCCGATCCTGACGCTCGCGCTCACGTCGAAGACGCTGCCGCTCTCGCAGGTGGAGGACATCGCCGACACGCGCCTCGCCCAGAAGATCTCGCAGCTTCCCGGTGTCGGCCTCGTTTCGATCAGCGGCGGGCAGAAGCCGGCCGTGCGCGTCCAGGTGAACCCGGCGGCCCTGTCCTCCTACGGTCTCACGATGGAGGACGTCCGGCTGGCTCTCGCCCAGGCGAACGTCAACCAGGCGAAAGGGAGCTTCGACGGGTCCACGCAGTCGTACACGATCGGCGCGAACGACCAGCTCCTCAAGAGCGCCGACTACCGCCCGCTCATCGTGGCCTACAAGAATGGCGCGCCGGTTCACCTCTCCGACGTGGCGACTGTCGTCGACGGCGCCGAAAACGTGAAGCAGGCGGCCTGGATGAACCAGACGCCGGCCGTGATCCTGAACATCCAGCGGCAGCCGGGCGCGAACATCATCGCGGTCGTCGACCGCATCAAGGCGCTCCTCCCTCAGCTCAGGAGCAGCTTGCCGGCCGCGATCGACCTCACGATCCTGACGGACCGCACGACGACGATCCGCGCGTCGGTCAAGGACGTCGAGTTCGAGCTGCTGCTCGTGGTCGCGCTCGTCGTCATGGTCATCTTCCTCTTCCTGAGGAGCGTCGCGGCCACGATCATCCCGAGCGTCGCGGTTCCGCTCTCGCTCGTGGGCACCTTCGCCGCTATGTACGCCCTCGGCTACAGCCTGAACAACCTCACACTCATGGCGCTGACGATCTCGACCGGCTTCGTCGTGGACGACGCCATCGTCATGATCGAGAACATCACGCGGTACATCGAGGAGGGGGAGAAGCCTCTCGACGCCGCTCTGAAGGGGTCCGAGCAGATCGGGTTCACGATCCTGTCGCTGACCGTGTCGCTCATCGCCGTCCTCATCCCGCTCCTGTTCATGGGCGACATCGTGGGCCGCCTGTTTCGCGAGTTCGCCGTGACGTTGTCGGTGACGATCCTCATCTCCGCGGCGGTCTCGCTCACGCTCACGCCGATGATGTGCGCGCGCCTCCTGCGCCATAAGTCCGAATCGGAGCAGAGCCGCGTATACCGGGCCTCCGAGCGCGTCTTCAGGCGGATCATCGATTTCTACGACCGCACGCTGCGCTGGGTCCTCGGGCATCAGACGGCGACCCTCGTCGTCGCGGTCGCCACGTTCGTCGCGACGATCCTCCTGTACATCCTGATCCCGAAGGGCTTCTTCCCGGTTCAGGACACGGGCGTCCTCCTCGGCATCTCCGAGGCGCCGCAGTCCGCCTCCTTCGAGACGATGGCCGAGAGGCAGCAGCAGCTCGCGGCCGTCATCCTGAAGGATCCGGCCGTCGAGAGCCTTTCGTCGTTCATCGGCGTCGACGGCACGAACCAGACGCTGAACAGCGGACGGATCCAGATCAATCTCAAGCCGCTCGACGAGCGGAAGATTCGGGCGGAGGACCTGATCCGCCGGCTCCAGCCGGAGCTGCAGAAGGTCGCCGGAATGACCCTTTTCCTTCAGCCGGTGCAGGACCTCACGGTGGAGGATCGGGTCAGCCGGACGCAGTACCAGTACAGCCTTGAGAGCCCCGACGCCTCCGACCTGAACGTCTGGGTTCCGCGATTCGTCGAGAAGCTGAAGGGCCTGCCCGACCTGCGCGACGTCGCGAGCGACATGCAGAACGCGGGGCTTCAGGTGCGCGTCGTCATCGACCGGAACGCCGCGTCGCGTTTCGGCATCACGCCCCAGCAAATCGACGACGCGCTCTACGACACGTTCGGACAGCGCCAGGTCTCGACGATGTTCACGCAGCTCAACCAGTACCGCGTCGTGCTCGAAGGGCGACCGGAGATGCAGATCCGTCCGGAGGATCTCCAGAACGTCTACCTGCGCTCTTCGACCGGCGGCTCGGTACCCCTGCGGTCGCTCGCGACCGTCGAGACGGCGTCGACGCCTCTCGCCGTGAACCACCAGGGGCAATTCCCCGTCGCGACGGTTTCCTTCAACCTGGCTCCGGACGCCTCGCTCGGAGGGGCGGTGAGGGCCATCGAGAAGGCGCGGAAGGAGCTCGGCCTGCCCGAGAGCATCCAGTCGGGGTTCCAGGGAACCGCGCGGGCGTTCGGCGCGTCGCTCACGAACACGCCGCTCCTCATTCTCGCGGCGATTGTGACGGTCTACATCCTCCTCGGCGTCCTGTACGAAAGCACGATCCACCCGATCACGATCCTCTCGACGCTCCCGTCCGCCGGCGTCGGGGCTCTCCTCTCGCTCATCCTCTGCCGCCACGATTTCTCGGTCGTCGCGCTCATCGGAATCATCCTTCTCATCGGGATCGTCGAGAAGAACGCGATCATGATGATCGACTTCGCGCTCGACGCCGAGCGCCGCGACAAGAAGAAGCCCGAGGACGCGATCACGCAGGCCGCGCTGCTGAGATTCCGGCCGATCATCATGACGACGATGGCCGCGCTCCTGGCCGGCATCCCCCTCGCGCTCGGGAGCGGCACCGGCTCGGAACTGAGGAAGCCGCTCGGGATCGCGATCGTCGGCGGGCTCATCTTCAGCCAGCTCCTGACGCTCTACACGACGCCGGTCATCTACCTCGCCTTCGACCGCCTCGCAACCCGCCTCGTGAAGAAGCGGGGCCGGGCGAACGAGAGAGCGCCGGAGAGAGCGCCCGAGCCGGCGCCGGCGGGCGGCCGATGAGCCTCTCGGCTCCGTTCATTCGCCGGCCGATCGGCACGAGCCTCCTCACGGTGGCGCTCGCGCTCGCGGGCGGCATCGCGTACTTCTTCCTCCCGGTGGCATCGCTCCCGCAGGTGGAGTTCCCGACGATCTCGGTTTCGGCGAACCTGCCCGGCGCGAGCCCCGAGACGATGGCCTCGTCGGTCGCGACGCCGCTGGAGCGGCAGTTCGGGCGGATCGCGGGGATCACGGAGATGACGTCCCAGAGCTCTCTCGGCTCGACGTCGATCACTCTCCAGTTCGACCTGACACGAAACATCGACGCCGCCGCGCGGGACGTCCAGGCCGCGATCAACGCGGCGAGGGGCCAGCTCCCCTCGAATCTCCCGAACAATCCCCGTTACCGGAAAGTGAATCCCGCCGACGCCCCGATCATGCTGATCGGCCTGATCTCGGACACCGTCGAGAAGTCGCGGATGTACGACCTCGCGTCGTCCGTCCTCCAGCAGAAGCTCGCACAGGTCCCGGGAGTCGGACAGGTGTTCGTGGGCGGGGGCGCGCTTCCCGCCGTGCGCGTGGACGTGAACCCGACCGCTCTCGCGCGCACGGGCCTCGGCCTGGAGGACGTGAGGACCTTTCTCTTCAGCGTGAACACGAATCGGCCCAAGGGCGACGTCGGCCGCGGGGACCGCCTCTGGTCCATCGCGGCGAACGACCAGCTCTTCAAGGCTTCCCAGTACGAGCCGCTCGTCGTCTCGTACAGGAAGGGGGCGGCCGTCCGGCTCTCCGACATCGCCACCGTGACGGATTCCGTCGAGGACGTGAGGACGACCGGCCTCGCGAACGGCAAGCCGGCGGTTCTCATCATCGTCTTCCGCCAGCCGGGCGCGAACATCATCGAGACCGTCGACCGCATCTACGCCCTTCTCCCGCAGCTCCAGGCCGAGGTGCCGCCGACGATCGCGCTCACCGTCATGCTCGACCGGACGACGACGATCCGGGCGTCCGTGAAGGACGTCCAGATCACGCTCCTGATCTCGATCGCCCTCGTCGTCCTCGTCGTCTTCGCGTTCCTCAGGAGCGTCCGCTCGACGATCATCCCGAGCGTCGCCGTGCCCGTTTCGCTCGTCGGAACGCTCGGCGTGATGTATCTCTTCGGCTACAGCATCGACAACCTGTCCCTCATGGCCATGACGATCGCGACCGGCTTCGTCGTGGACGACGCCATCGTCGTGATCGAGAACATCACGCGCCACGTCGAGGCGGGCATGAAACCGTTCGAAGCCGCGCTCGAGGGCGCCCGGGAGATCGGGTTCACGGTCTTCTCGATGAGCATGTCGCTCGTAGCCGTGTTCATTCCGATTCTCCTCATGGGCGGCATCGTGGGCCGGCTTTTCCGCGAATTCGCCGTGACGCTGTCGGTCGCGATCTTCATCTCGATGGTCCTCTCGCTCACGACGACCCCGATGATGTGCGCCTGGCTGCTCAAGGGGAAGGAGGAGCAGAAGCACGGCCGCCTGTACGCCGCGAGCGAGCGCGCGTTCCGGGGAATCTTCAGCGGCTACGAGAAGACGCTCCGCTGGGTGCTGCGCCACCAGCCGCTCACGCTCGCCGTCACGCTCGCGACGATGGCGGCGACCGTATTTCTCTACGTCAAGGTGCCGAAGGGCTTCTTCCCGCAGCAGGACACCGGACGCCTTTCGGGCTCGATACTGGGCGACCAGAACACGTCCTTTTCGGCGATGCGAAAACGTGTCGCCGCGTTCGTGGATGTCGTCATGAAGGACCCGGACGTCCTCTACGTGCAGGCTTTCGCGGGTGGACAGGGGGTGCTGAACCAGGGCCGTATGTTCGCCACGCTGAAGCCCCGCGGCGAGCGCAAGGCCACGGCGGACCAGATCATCGGCCGGCTGAGGGGACAGCTCGGTTCCGTGCCGGGCGGCAGCCTGTTCCTGCAGGCCGTGCAGGACCTCCGGATCGGCGGCTTCGCATCGAGCGCCCAGTACCAGTACACGCTTTCCGCCGACAACCAGAAGGACCTCGAAGTCTGGGCGCCGAAGGTGCTCCAGAAGCTCCGGACCCTCAAGGGTCTCGCCGACCTCAACAGCGACCAGCAGATGAAGGGCCTCGAAGCGACCGTCGTCATCGACCGGGCGAGGGCCTCGAGCCTCGGCATCGCGCCGCAGCAGATCGACGACGCGCTGTACGACGCGTTCGGCCAGCGGCAGGTCTCGACGATGTACACGCCTCTGAACCAGTACCACGTCGTGATGGAGGTCGAGCCCAGGTTCTGGCGAGATCCCGAGAGCCTCAAGGTGATCTGGGTGAAGGCGAAGGACGGGACGCAGGTGCCGCTCTCGTCGTTCGCGCGGTTTGAGCGCTCCACAGCGCCGCTCGCGATCAACCACCAGGGGCAATTCCCCGCCGTGACGCTCTCGTTCAACCTCGCGCCCGGGGTCGCGCTCGGCGACGCTGTGAACGAGATCGACCGGGCCAAGAGCGAGATCGGATTCCCGTCCGGAATCCGCTCGACCTACCTGGGCACGGCGAAGGCGTTCCAGGAGTCGCTCCGGAACGAACCGCTCCTCATTCTCGCGGCGCTCGTGACCGTCTACATCGTGCTCGGCGTCTTGTACGAAAGCCTGATCCACCCGCTGACGATCCTGTCGACGCTGCCGTCGGCGGGGGTGGGCGCGCTCCTCGCGCTCCTCGTCACGGGGACGGACCTCAGCGTGATCGCGCTCATCGGCATCATCCTCCTCATCGGTATCGTCGAGAAGAACGCGATCTTGATGATCGACTTCGCGCTCGAGGCCGAGCGCAGGGAGACCAAGAAGCCCGAGGACGCGATCTTCCAGGCCTGCCTCCTGCGGTTCCGGCCGATCACGATGACGACGATGGCCGCGCTCCTGGGCGGGCTGCCGCTCGCCCTCGGCGGCGGTACCGGCTCCGAGCTGCGCCGTCCGCTCGGCATCGCGATCGTGGGCGGCCTGATCTTCAGCCAGATGCTGACGCTCTACACGACGCCGGTCATCTATCTCTACCTTGACCGCATGCGTCTTCGCTGGGAGAAGGCCCGGCGTCCCCGCGCCGCGGCCGGGGACCTGTCTCATGAGCCCGCGGCCTGACCCGCTCGGGGGCGCCGTGGCCCTCGCCGCCGCGGTTGCGCTCCTGTTGCAGGCGTGCTCTGTCGGCCCGAATTACCAGAAGCCGACGACTCCCGCGTCGGCCGCCTTCAAGGAGGCAGGTCCGGAGGCGTCCGAGTGGAAGGTCGCGCAGCCGGGCGACTCACTTCCGCGGGGCGCGTGGTGGAAGGTCTTCCGAGATCCTGGTCTCGACGAGCTCGAGGAACAGGTTTCTCCCGCGAACCAGACCGTCGCGCAGGCCGAGGCCCGCTTCCGGGCGGCGCGCGCGGCCGTCAGGCAGGCGCGCGCGGACTTCTATCCGGCCGTGACGGGGTCCGCATCCGTGACCCGGTCGCGGGCGTCGGGCGCTCGCTCCGGTTCATCCGTCACGGCTCCGGGAACGACTACGCTCTACGGCGCGTCCGCGGACGCCTCGTGGGAGCTGGACGTCTGGGGGCGCGTGAGGCGCAACGTCGAGTCGAGCGTCGCGAGCGCCGAAGCCGCCGCGGCGGATCTCGAGAACGTGCGCCTTTCCATGCAGGCCGAGCTCGCCGTCGACTGGTTCCTGCTCCACGGCTTCGACGCCCAGAAGGAGCTGCTGGAGACGAACGTCACCGCGCAGGAGCGGGCGCTGCACCTCACTCAGAATCGGCACGACCAGGGCGTCGTCTCCGGCGTGGACGTCGCGCAGGCCGAGACGCTTCTCGAGACGACGCGCGCGCAGGTGATCGATCTCGAAATCGCGCGCGCCCAGACCGAGCACGCGATCGCGGTTCTGGTCGGCAAGGCTCCCGCCGATCTGACGATCCTGCCGGCGAGGATCAGCGTCGTTCCGCCCGCCGTTCCCGTCGTCCTGCCGTCGGAGCTCCTCGAGCGCCGGCCCGACGTCGCGGCCGCCGAGCGGCGCACGGCGTCCGCGAACGCTCTCATCGGAGTCGCTGTCGCCGCGTATTTCCCGAAGCTCTCCCTCGATGCTTCGGCCGGATTCCTCAGCGACACGCTCTCGAAGCTCTTTTCGGCTCCGGCCTTCGTGTGGTCCGTCGGGCCGTCGGCTTTGGCGACGCTCTTCGACGCGGGCCGCCGCCGCGCGGTCACGGCGCAGCGCCGTGGCGAGTACGACGAGGCCGTCGGCGCCTACCGCGAAACCGTCCTCACGGCGTTCCAGGAAGTCGAGGACCAGCTCGTCGCGGTTCGCCTCCTCGCCCGGGAGGAAGCGCAGCAGGCCGCGGCCGTCGCGGCGGCCGAGCGCGCCCTGAAGCTCGCCGAGAGCCGCTATGAAGGCGGTATCACGACGTACCTCGAGGTCGTCACCGCTCAGAGCGTCGCCCTTTCGAACGAGCGCACGGCCGTCGATCTCCTCACGCGCCGCATGACGGCGAGCGTGAACCTGGTACGGGCGCTCGGCGGCGGGTTCGAGTCGGGAAAGGCACCCTGACGTGTACGGCCGGATCGTGAAGGCAATCCGGGCGCGAGGACTTCACGCTTTGGTGATCCTGGCGGTCCTCGTGCCGTCCGCCGCCCGAGCCCACAAGGACGACTACTTGACGGACACGTTCGTCTTCGTGACGCTCGACCGCAACGAGATCGAGCTCGAGTACTTCCTCGACGGCCGTTTCTCCCCGCGCGCCCTCGGCCACCGTCTTGGCGTCGAGTACGGCGTCTTCGATCGCCTGATGGGCGACGTGGCCGCGAGCTGGGTGCAGTACTCGGGCGGCCCCGTCGTCTTCAGCGAAGGCTTCCTGGAGGTGCGCTATCGGTTCGGCGAGGAGAACCAGCACCTCCTCGACCCCGCGGCGTCAATCGAGTACCGCGTCGAGAGGGATCCAGCGGAGGGGGAAACGCGCCACCTGCTCGAGCCGCGGCTCGTGCTCAATAAGGACTTCGGCGACTGCAATATCACGTTGAATCTCGCCTACGCGATCGACCTCGAAAGGCCGGGAGAGTCCGCGCCCGAGATCGCTCTGGGCTTCCGATCGCCGGCTTTCGGCCCTTTTCGGGCGGGCCTCGAACTGCGCCGGGAGCTGGCCACCGAAAACGTCTTCAACGTCATCCCACAGGCCTGGGTGCGGTTCTCAAATGACGCCTACGTCAAGATCGGCGTCGGGAAGAATCTCGCCGCGGGTCGCGAATCCTTCGTTCGGGTGGCGCTCGAGATGGAGTTCTAGCGTTGTCGGATCATCGAGCCGGGCCGCTGACCGTCGGCGTCAGCGGATCGCCTCGAGGAGGCGCCGCGCTTCCGCGCTCCCGGGATCGCGCTTCAGCGCCTTCTCCGCGGCCTTGCGCGCGGCGGCGGGTCGGCCTCGCATCTGCTCTGCCCGCGCGATCGCGAGCCACGGCTCGACGAGCTTCGAGTCGACCCCCGCGGCCTTCCTGTAGTTCGCGATCGCCTGCTTGAAGCTTCCGCCCGCCATTTCGAGGTCCCCGCGCACGAGGAAGGAGTACGGGGACGCGCGCGTTCTGTCGATCGAGGCGAGAGCCGCGCGTGCCTCGGCTGGGCGGCCTTCCGCGATGTAGAGAGCCGCGAGGTTCTGGTGGATCGGGGGAGAGCCGGGATCCTCTTCGAGCCCCCGGCGGTACGCTGCGAGCGCGCCCCGGGTGTCGCCCATTCGCCAGGCCGCGAGTCCGAGGTTCGCCCAGAAGGCGCTGCGCTTCGGACCGAGTTTCACCGCGCGCTCGAACTCGCGACGAGCCTCGACGTTCTCGCCTCGCCCGAGATGCACGACGCCCGCGTTGCTCGCGAGGACGGCGGCGACCTCGAGATCGTCGAGAAGAACGAGCGGTCCGCTGGGCTCCTCGACCCCCTGGTAGAAGTCGTAGGCCCATGCCGTGCGACCGCCCCGCACCGAATGAACTGCGACCATGTGGTCGTGGGTCACGACGAGGTCGCCCTGACGCTCCGACGCGCCGCGCGTCGAGACGAGGGCCGCCTGCAGGCGGCTGCCGAGCGAGCGCCCGAGCGCGATGAAGAGGTTCGTGAAGGAGACGCAGTTCCCGCGGCGGGCCTCGAACGCCTCGGTCGACGTGAACGTCGAGTACTTCTCGTACTCGAACGAGAACGTCTTCCCGTCGAGGAGCGCCTGGCGGAGGCGCTCGAGGCGCTCGTCCTCGGTCCCGGCGCCGGCCAGACCGCTCGCGGCAAGCGCCATCGCGGGTGTCAGGGCCATCGGGTTCGGGGCCTCGGCGGGCGTCACGCCCCGGCGCGCGATCCGCGCATTCCAAATCTCGGCCGAGACCGTGTAGCCGGGAGGCGGGTCGAACGTCGAGCACCCGGACAGAGCGGCGAGCGCCAAGAGCGCCAGAACCCCGGGTTTCGCCGTCGACCTCATAGGTGAGTTACGGTGCCACAGTCCTCGGAGTTGCACCCGTCGCTGAGCCTCGAGGCTCGTTCGCAAACCTCTGCGTCCAGGGCGCGCTCTGCAACGTCCGACGAGGAGGGCCCGATCCGCGCTTGGCGTGGCCTTTCGTTCTGACACAGCCTGCAACAGGCGCTGAGCCAGATTTTGTCTGATGCAAGAGACCGGTAGAGGTCAAAAAATGGCATCGCGAGTGCACTAGCCGGGGAATTGCCGCGGTCCGCAGCTTGCACACAAAGGGCACGCGACCAGCTCCGGTTCGTCCGGAGTCACTTGCCTAGCTACTGGGAGGCCGCTTGAAGTTGGCTGTTTCGCTGCGCGTTGTTCTGCTCACGGGAACCTCCGCTGGGCGTGGGCACGCGTCCGCTATCTCGGCATCCACGAAGATGCGCCGCGCTCTACATCAACTGGGATGGGCGCGCTCGCTGAGGCCTGATGGGGGTGGATAGTGGGTCAACAGATACGGAAGGTCTTTGCTTGTCCTGCCTGCCGTGATTCAGGGTTCCGCTTCGCCGCAGTCCACGATCCGGCCAATGCCAACGTCAATTCGTCAGGGTATGTGTTTCGCTGGCAACCATGCAACGCCAACCCGTGCCTCGCTCCCGATGACGAAGAGACACTTTCCGTCCGGAGGAAGAATGAGCCGACACTCGCTTCGAGACGACTTGAATCAAGCGGCGGCTAGGGGCGCGGCGGACGGCATCCTGAGGCGGCACACCCCGGTGTATTTCGTGTCGGTCGCGCGGTAACCGGACGGTGCGAACTGTCTGGTGTTAAGCCGAAGTTCCCGAAAACTAGCCGACTTGGGTTGAACTTGAGAAGTGCAGGGAGATGGCTCAAAATAACTGGAGGATGGCTGCCCCGGAGGATCGCGATCCCTTCGATGAGACGGCGGTAACGCGCGGCCGTCACAGGTGCTTCTTCTGCGAGGCGGACAAGTCCGACGAGTGGAAATTCGTCGCCAGGCTGAACGCCTTCATCTGCAAGGCCTGCCAGGAATGGATGGAGAAGAAGCCCTCCAGCGAGCAGAAAACAGGCTGAGCCGTTTATCGGATAATCTCCCTCGGAGGTCCCTCCTTGCTCGAGCCCGATGCGTTTCACGAGCTGCGCCGGAGTCCGCGCGTTGGGCTCAGGATTCCGATTTCGATGCGCTGGGAGGGGCAGAGGTTCAACGGATCGACACTCATCGTGAACACTCACGGGGCGCTCCTGTACGCGCAGCGGAACATCGCGGCGGGCGACATCTTCGAGCTGGAGAACGTGCGGACGCGCGTGATCTGTCACTGCCGCGTGGTGTGGCAGGCCGGGCTCGATCAGACCGGGTTCTTCAAGCTGGGGGTCGAGATGCTGGAGTCGAATCCGGCGGTGTGGGGGTCGGACTACACGATGGCTCTTGCGCAGGCACGGACGTCGCCGCGAGGCTCCGCAGGCTGAATCCGCCCGCAATCAGGAATCCGAGCCCGAGGAGCGTAATCGGGACGAACGAGAGCGCGTGCGAGACGAGCGCGAACGCTCCCGCCGTGTCCTTCGCCACGCCGTAGAACCCCGTCAGCGAGTACGCGATGGCCGTGTGATAGCCGCCGACGCCGCCCGGCGTGGGAATGGCGAGGCCGAGGACGGCCCACGTGAGGACGAAGAACGAGACGGGATAGGGAAACTCGAGGTCGAAGGCCATCATCGTGGACCAGATCTGGAAGCCGATGAGCGTCCACAGGAACAGCGAGGCGGCCGCCACGACGAGGACTTCGCGGACCGAGCCGAGCGTGCCGAGGCCGTCCAGGAACGACAGGAGGATCGACTCCAGCTTCGCGCCGACCTTCGGGGGCAGCGGCCGGAGGAGCGGCTTCACGAGGCGGTCGGTGCGCTCGGGCTTCGCGGCGAGGAAGCCGAGGAACGCGAGGCCGAGGAGCGTGCCGAGGCCGAGGAGCAGGGCCGAGCGGCGGAGCAGCGCGAAGCGCCCGGCCTCTTCGCCGGTCATCGCGGATGGCGCCCATCCCAGCGCGTACACGACGAAGAGGACGATGACGGTGACGAGGTCGATGAGGCGCTCGAGCGCGATGGAGGCGATGCAGGGCGCGACGGGAAGGCCTGCGCTCTTCGCCAGGGCGACCGGGCGCACGATCTCGCCGGCGCGCGCGGGGAGCAGCGTCGAGGCCGCGAAGCCGATGGACGTCGCGGAGTTGAGCGCGAGGGCGGACGGATGCCCCGCTTTCTTCAGGAGGAGGGCCCAGCGCCACGAGCGGAAGAGCGGCGTTCCGAGAAGGCCGGCCGCCGTCGCGACCGCTAGCCAGCCGACGTGCGCCGAGGAGATGGCGCGGCCCACCGCCGCGAAGTCCAGCGTCCTCAGGAACAGGACGAGAAGGACGGCCGCCAGGCCGAGTGAAACCGCGACGCGCAGTCCCTTTTTGGAGGCTGTCACGCGTCGATGGTAGCCCACGGTTGCTGTAGGCTGGCGGGGTGCGCACGGTGCCGGTCTACTTCGATCCCGCGGTCCTCCAGCACGATACCGGTCTCTACCACCCGGACTCGGCGGATCGGCTGGAGGTCGTCGTCGACGCGCTCCGGCAGGACGGACGGCGCATTGAGGCACCGCCCGCCCCCGACCGCACGCTGAAGGCGATCGAGCGGGTGCACGACCCGGAATACGTGCTGCGCCTCTCGGGGCTCTGCAAGCACGCGCCGGCCGATTACGGGGGACCTTTCGCGCTCTTCGATTGCCCCGACAACGTGCTTTCGGCGGGCACGTTCGAGGCGTCGCTGCGCGCGGTGTCGCTCACGCTCGCCGCGACGGACGCGGTCGTCGCCGGGCGCGCGGCGTCGGTCTTCGTGGCGGCGCGCCCGCCGGGGCACCACGCGCTCGCGTCGCGCGCGATGGGCTTCTGCTTCCTCAACTCGATCGCGATCGCCGCAAAGGACCTGATCGAGCACCACGGCGTCGCGCGCGTCCTCGTGGCCGACTTCGACGTGCATCACGGCAATGGAGTCCAGGACGTCTTCTGGGACGACGGGCGCGTGGCGTATCTCTCCGTGCACCGGTACCCGTTCTATCCGGGCACGGGCGCGGCGGACGAGGAGGGAGAGGGGCGCGGGCGCGGGACGACGGTGAACGTGCCGCTGCCCAAGGAGGCGGGCGACGCTGCCTATGCGGGCGGGTTCTCGGCGGCGCTCGAGAGGCTTGCCGAGCGCTTCCGGCCCGAGGTCGTCCTCGTGAGCGCGGGCTTCGATGCGCACGAGGAGGACCCGGTCGGCGGCATGTGCGTCTCGACGGAGGGCTTCTCGTGGATGTCGCGCGCCCTCGAGGACGTGGCCGACGTGTTCGCCGGAGGGCGCATCGTGTCGCTGCTGGAGGGCGGCTATCACCCCGAAGCCACGGCGGCGGCGGCCGTCGAACACGTGCGCGTTCTCGCGGGCGCGGACGAGATGGCCTGACGCGACTTCCGGCGTAACCTCCTGTTTGACAAGACCTTTCGGGAGGGATAAACTCCATCTGCGTTAATCTCTCTATTCGTCGGTCCCGGTCGAGCGTATCCCCGGAATCTCTCGATGTACGGAGGCTCGTGATGAAGCGGAAGGCCCTCATCCTCCCGGTGATCGCCGCGGCCGCGGCACTGCTCGTTGCGCCGTCAGCCCAGGCGATGGGCGCGGAGCGACAGGCGATTCGCGCGGAGCAACAGGCGACTCGCGTGGAGCGACAGGCTCTCGCCTGCCCGTCGCAAATGCTGGGATCCATTGACGTTCCGGCTGACGGCGACACCGTTTCGGGCTACGTACAGGTGATCGGCTTCGCGCTGGACGGCAACCTGGTGTCCAACGTCGATGTCTTCGTGGACGGCACCGACGAGGCGAACCGCGTCTCGACCGCGGGCGGCGCGAACATCAACCTGCCGCGCCCGGACGTGATTCAGTTCTTCCCGCAGTACGCCGGGACCGAGGGTCAGCACCCCGGTTACGAAGCCTCCTTCAAGGCGTCCCTCTTTTCGAACGGCTCGCACACGGTGTTCGTGCGCATCACGGACGTGACCGGATGCTCCTACTTCCTGACGCCGCGGGCCGTGAAGATCGACAACACGCGCAACCAGCCGCCGTTCGGCGGCGTCGACTTTCCGCTCCCCGACAGCGGCGTGAGCGCGAACGGCGTTCTCGAGGTGGCGGGCTGGGCGCTCGACGACCGCAAGGTCGATCACGTGGACGTCTTCGTGGACGGCCTCATCGAGCGGCAGGCCGTGACGGGCATCTACCGGGCCGACGTCGCCGCGAATTACCCCGACAACCCGCAGGCGATCGTCGCGGGGTTCATCCTGAACATCGATTCGACGCGCTACGCGAACGGCGTCCACACCGTCACCGTGAAAGCCGTCGACGACCAGGGCCAGCAGGGCCTGCTCGGCGTGCGCCGCGTCCAGATGTTCAACAACGCCCCGAACCTCGCGCCGTTCGGCGAAGTCGAGGTCCCGCTCCTCAACGCCGCGTGGTTCGGCAACTGCGTTTCCATCCCTCCCCCGTGCTGTCCGTCCGGCGTCGGCCAGATCGTGGACCCGCGCTTCCTGATGTTCGTCAGCGGATGGGCGATGGACACGTCGGTCGCCCAGGAGCGCGGCGGCGTCTCGCACGTCACTCTCGAGATGGACGGCGTCGTCATCAAGGACACGCGTGTGAACTGCCACCGCGAGTTCCTGCTCCAGAACGCCCTCATCGACTGCTACGGCTACTACCGGCCCGACATCGAGGTCCTGTATCCCGGCTTCCAGCAGGCGCCGAACGTGGGCTTCCAGTTCTTCGTGGACGCGGGATTCCTCATTACGTCGGCGGGTTTCCGGGAAGGGGCTCATATCCTCCAGGTCAAGGCGCTCGACAAGGAGGACTCCGCCACGCTCCTGAAGGAGATCCCGATCGAGATGGAGTGCGCGACGGGCAACCTCGACCCGCCGCCCATCGGCTTCATCGACGACCCCTCGAACTACAAGTTCATCGGAGGCGTGTTCCCGGTCATCGGCTGGGCGCTCGACCTCGACATCGTGGTGAAGGTGCGCATCCTGATCGACGGCGTCGCGCAGATCGACGCGGTGACGGGAAAGGACTTCGCCCAGTATGGCTTCGCGAGCCCCGACGTCGCGCTGCAATACCCGGCCTACGCGCAGCGGAACAACGCGCGTTTCCGCTTCTACCTCGACACGACCCAGATCTCGAACAGCGAGCACGACCTCCTCATCGAGGTCACGGACGCGCGCGGCAACGTGCGGTCGGCGGGTACGCGGCGCTTCATCGTGGACAACAACACGCTGGTGCGCTGAGAGGGATTGGAATAGGAAGAGGAAGGCTAAGAGAAGATTTCTTAGAAGGTAAGAGAGCGAGGGCCCGGCGGTTGCCGGGCCTTTGCGTTAAATGTGGCGCCGGCGGCCGTGGCCCTCTTCACTTCTAAGAAAATTCCCGGTTCCCCCGGCGCGCCGTGAGGCGCGCTCCGAAGGAAAAAACCCTTATCCTCGTCCTGCTCTCATGCAGCCCGCGCAGAAGAAGTTCCTGATCCGCTTCGTCGTCGCCCTCGGCGCGTTCTACTTCCTCGTGGCGATCCAGCCCGTGAACGACCGCGTCGTGGTGCCGTTCACGGAGCTCCTCGTGCGCGTGTCGACCGCCCTCCTCGCCGTGCTCGGCGAGGGGACACAGTCCTTCGGGACGGTCATCCAATCGCCGGCGTTCGCCGTGGACGTGAAGAACGGGTGCAACGGAATCGAGGCGGCGCTTCTGCTCGTGGCCGCGATGCTCGCTTTTCCCGCGCCCGCGAAGCAGCGCGTTCTGGGAATCGGGGCGGGGCTCGCGTTGATCCAGGGCGTGAATCTGGTCCGCATCGTGTCGCTGTTCTGGCTCGGCGTGCACCATCGCGACGTCTTCGACCTGTTTCACGCGGCAGTCTGGCAGACGGCTCTCATCCTGCTCGCGGTCGGGATCTTTCTCGCCTGGATCCGGCGCGCGGGGGCCGGAGGCCGAGCTGAAGCTCGCGGCTAGGGCCCTCGCCGGCTTCGTTTTCGGTCTGGCGCTCTGGTGGGCCGCGACGCCGGCCTACAACCGCCTCCTCGCGGGGATCGCGGAAGGCTTGATCCGCGCGGCCGAGCGGCCGCGCGCGACGCGCCTCTACACCGAGGAGAGGCGCGTCGTGATCGATCGGGCCGACTTCCCGTCCACGTCCGACCGGCCGTCCCTGCCGGCCGACGACCTGACGTTCGACGTCATCCTCCTCCTGACGCTCGCGGCCACGACGCCGGGCCTGTTCCGCGACCGCGCGGTCCGCGGGATCCTCGTCAGCCTCGCGATCCTCTTCGCGCTGCACGTCCTCGCGCTCGTCGCCGGTGTCGAGGCCTTCTACGCGACGCGTCTCGGCGCGTGGAGCGCGGCGCACTACGGCGCGTTCACGCGGAACCTCTGGGCCACCACGGCGCACTTCTGGCGGTTCGTGGGGTGCTACGCGGCGGTGTTCCTGTTGTGGTGGTTCCTCGTGAGAGCTACGGCTTCAACGGCCCCTTCAGGTCGGAGTTCTTCGCCATCTGCATCTGCTGGTGGGCCATCGCGAGCTTCTCGGCATCGGGGAAAAGCGTGAGGGCCTTCCTGAGCTGGACGTCGCCCTCCATGCTCACGCGGTAGCCGGCTTCGCGGCCGTACGCCGCCGTGAGCAGCTCCTCCCGGATCGCGCGATCGATGAGCTCGGGATCTTTTTCCTCCGCGTACGCCGCCTTCGAGCCCTTGTCGAAGGGGAGAGTCGGCTTGGCGTCGACGAACTTGAAGAACTCGTCGCGCACGGCGGGCGTCATCTGGAAATCGCGCGGGACGGAGTGCTTCGCCCGGTAGAAGACCGCGAACTCGAAGAAGAGTCCGCGCGAATACAGAGTGGCCGCGAAACGCGAGAGGGTCGGCGCTTTCACGAAGACGTCGGGCGTGATGCCGCCGCCGCCGTAGACGATTCGGCCCGCGTCCGTCCGGAAGGATTCCTTCTTCTGGGTGGAAGGCGCTTCACGGGCGGGCCCGGTCTCTTCGCCCTCGCTTTCCTCGTCCTCGGGCGAGAGGTACTCGAGAACGTCCTTGTAGTCCCGCTGGATGCAGCGGCCCGAGGGCGTGTAGTACTTCGCCGACGTCAGCGCGAGGCCGGCGCCGTCCGAGAGGTTGTAGATGGACTGCACGAGGCCCTTTCCCCAGGTCGTCTGGCCCGCGATGACGGCGCGATCGTGGTCCTGCAACGCGCCGGCCACGATCTCGGATGCCGACGCGGAGCCCTTGTTGACGAGGACGACGACGGGAATGCGCGAGTGGGTGTTCTTGCCGGGCGCCGAGAAGCTCTGCTCCTGGGCGCCGTTCCGGCCGCGCGTCACGACGACTTTCTCGCTCTTCGTGAGAAAGAAGTCGGACACCGCGATGGCCTGGTCGAGAAGACCGCCCGGGTTCCCGCGGAGGTCGAAGACGAGCTTCTTCATGCCCTGCTTCTCGAGCTTCTCCCAGTTCTCCTGAAGCTCGGGCGCGGACGTGTGCGTGAAATCCTTCAGGCGGATGTACCCGACGCCCGGCTCGAGCATGAGGGCGTACGAGACGGAGTTCGTGGGGATCTCCGCGCGCGTGACGGTCATCTGGAGGGGCTCGTCGAGCCCGGGCCTGAGGATCGTGATGTTCACCTTCGTGCCCTTCGGGCCCTTGAGCTTCTTCACGACGGCGTCGACCGGGAGGTCGTCGATGCTCTGCCCCTCGACGCGGTCGATGACGTCTCCCGCGCGGATGCCGAGGCGGTCGGCGGGCGAGCCCTCGACGGGCGTGATGACCGTGACTTTGCCGTTTCGCTTGCTGATGATGATGCCGAGCCCGTAGAACGAGCCGCGCTGCTTCTCGACCATCGAGGAGTACTCCTCGGGTTCGAGGAAGTTCGTGTGCGGATCGAGCGAGCCGAGCATCCCGTGAATCGAGGCGTAGACGAGCTTGTTCGCCGGAACGTCGTCGGCGTACCAGGCGCGTGCCGTCGCGAGGATGTCGGAGTATTCCTTGAAGAGCGGATCCTTCGCGTCGGAGGCGGCTCCGAGGCGTCCGCCCGCGATTCCGCCGGCCACGGTGACCGTGAGGAGGAAAACAGCGGCGACGAGGAGACGGCGGGCGGAACGGCGGGTCGGATCGGTCACGGTGGAAGCCCTCCCAGGACGCAGCAAGCGTAGCACGCGTGGGAAGGCCTTCCTTGACTTCGCCGGGGCGTCGTCGGAGCATCGATCCGCGCGGGAGGAGGCGCCTGGATGGGCAATCTCGGCATGCCGGAACTCATGATGATCATGCTTCTGGCGCTGCTTCTCTTCGGCCCCAAGAAACTGCCCGAGATCGGGAAGCAGGTCGGGAAGGCGCTCGGGGAGTTCAAGAGGGCTTCGAACGACCTCAAGCGCTCGATCCAGGACGAGATGGACAAGGCGCAGGCCGGCCTAGACTCGATCTCGAACGACCTGAAGCCCGAGGTGAAGGTCGAGCCGACGCCCGAGGCGCCCGCCCTCGTGCCCGCCGCGGGCGCCGTGGCCCAGCAGAACGCCGCCGAGCCCACGAAGCCGACGACTCCGTCGTGACCGAAGAATCTCCGAGAAGGGAGGACGGGGAGGAAGAGCTCCCGCGGATGTCGTTCCTCGAGCATCTCGAGGACCTCCGCAAGCGGCTCTTCGTCTCGGCCCTCGCGATCGCGGTCGGCTTTCTCCTCTGCTGGTGGAAATCGAAGGAGATCTTCCAGTGGCTCGAGAAGCCCGTTCTCTCGGCGCTGCCGCCCGGGACGAAGCTCGCCTACACGCAGCTCACCGAGCCCTTCATGCTCTACATCAACATCGCCCTCCTGGCGGGCGTGTTCGTGGCGAGCCCGGTGATCCTCTACCAGGTCTGGCTCTTCATCGCGCCGGGCCTCTACCGCCACGAGCGGAAGTGGGTGTGGCCGTTCGTCTTCCTGTCCGTGGTCTTCTTCGTGGGCGGCGGGTACTTCGGCTACGCCGTTGGGTTTCCGATGGTGGCGAAGTTCCTCGTGGCGACGGGCGAGGACTTCATGCCCGTCCTCAAGATCGACGACTACCTCGACATCACGGCGAAGCTGCTCCTCGGCATGGGGCTCGTGTTCGAGACGCCGATCCTCATCTTCTTCCTCGCGCGCATGGGCGTCGTGACCGAAAAGTGGCTCCTCGCGAAGTTCCGCTACGCCGTCCTCGTCATCTTCATCAT
Organism: Thermoanaerobaculia bacterium; assembly: GCA_963821225.1. GTDB lineage: Bacteria > Acidobacteriota > Thermoanaerobaculia > UBA5066 > UBA5066 > Fen-183. Next base: position 1,136,243 of record CAWGCY010000006.1, on the reverse strand, counting down.
CTCCGCGCTCATCACGCCCACGCCCGACATTCCGACGCAGTGCGCCTTCGCGCTGCCGATGTGCGCGCTCTATCTGCTGGGCGTGCTGATGGCGTGGGTGTTCAAGAAGAGGGAGCCGAAGAAGGCGTGACGGGCCCGGCCCTCAGCCGCGCGCGCAGGCGCTTCGGGTCCGCACGCAAGGGCCTCGTCGTCTCGATGAAGTCGACGAGAACCGAAACAAACCGCTCCGGGTCGTCGCGGTACGGGAAGTGGCCGGCTTCGGGGAAGATCTCCAGGCGGCTCCCGGCCATCCGCTCGTGCGCTTCGCGCGCATGCCGCACGGGAATGAGCGGGTCCTTCTCGCCCCAGACGATCAAGGTCGGCAGTCCTTCGGCGAGGTACAGGCGTTCGTTCGCGCTCACGCGCTGCCCGCCATGATCCATCACGCCCCGAACCGTCTGGATGAACGCGCGCCGGGCCGCGGGCTCCTCGAGCGCAACGAAGCTGCGCCATGTTTCGTCGAGGTCGGCGCTCGCCCGAACCCCGAGGCGCCGCAGGGCGTGGACGAGCGCGCCAACGCCGCGACTTCCCGCGGTGCTGAGCCAGGGAAGGATGGCTTCGGCCCCCGGGAGCGTCGCGGCCCGGAGCAGCGGGTGCACTTCGCGCCCGAGGCCACCGCTGGAGACGAGGACGAGGCGCTCGCAGCGCTCGATGAACTGATACGCGAACTGCATTGCGATCCCGCCGCCGAGCGAATGCCCGACGATCGTCGCGGGCCCCATTCCGAGCACTTCAAGGAGATCGCGCAAGACGTTCGCGTACGCCCCGAGCGAATAGTCCCCCTGCGGTTTCGCGGATTCGCCGTGTCCCAGGAGATCCGGGGCGAGAACGTCGTAGTGCTCGGCGAGGCGCGGGATCACCGTGTCCCACGTGGAGGAGGTGCCCGCGATCCCGTGGAGCAGCACCACGAGGGGGCCGCGACCCGCCCTCTGGTAGCCGAAATGCTCCCCGTGCAGGAAGATCGGGAAGGACCGCGGGGTCTTCAGAGGCCCATCAGCGCGAGCTCGTTGACGAGGGCGGCGACCCGGGGGTGGGAGGTCAGCTCTTCCCACAGCCAGCCGTGCTTTTCCTTCAGGGCGTCGAGGTGTCCGCGCACTCTCTCGGCGTCCTTCTCGAGAGCCGCCGCGCGGAGTCCCTCGACCGTGGCGCGCGCCTCGGGGGAAACCCGGTCGCCCAGCTTCGCGCCGAGGTCGTCGAAGGCCGCGCGCACACGATCCTGGCGCTGGTCGTCGGATTCGGTCGCCTCAGGGGGCTTCGGGCGGTCGTCGTTCATTCGGGCCTCCCGGTCGCGGGACGGGAGAGAATGTAGCAGAGGAGGGCCGCCGTTGAAACGTCTGCCGGACATCGGCGCTGCACGGAGCTCCGCATGAACACCCCCTGGTCTCGGTCCGCGTCCGGCGCTTCCCGCGTGGATCGGGAGGACATGCTCCTGCGTTGGCGCGACGGGCGCGCCTTCACGCGCGTTCTCTTCGATCAGCTCCTTCCCGAAGATGCGTGGTTTTCCAACCCGATTCCGGTCCGCCATCCCTTCGTCTTCTACGAGGGCCATCTCGCGGCCTTCTGTGTGAACACGCTCGTCAAGGGCGCGCTCGGCCGGCCCGGCGTGGACGCGACGCTCGAGCGCCTCTTCGAGCGCGGGATCGATCCGAAGGACGTGGCCGCGGGATCGGCGCCCCCCTGGCCCAACCGGGTGCGCGTGGCCGACTACGTGCGTCGCGCCGAGGCGGCCATCGAGGACGCGATCACGACGATCGTGCGCGGCGCGCCGCCGGTCTCCGAGCGCAACGAGGCCCTGCACGCGATCGTCGAGCACGAGCTCATGCACCAGGAGACTCTGCTCTACATGCTGCGCGAGCTGCCCACCGCCGCCAAGCGTCGCCCCTCGGGCCTCGAGGCGCTGAAGGTCGGGGGAGCGCCGCCGGCGCGGCGCAGTGTCGCGATCCCCGCGGGCTGCGCGACGCTCGGCCTGGACCGCGACTCGGGAGCGTTCGCCTGGGACAACGAATTTCCCGGCCTCGTGAGCGAGGTCGACGCCTTCGAGATCGACGTCTTCCCCGTCACGAACGCGGACTTTCTGGAGTTCGTGGACGCGGGCGGTTATCGCGAGGCGTCGCTCTGGAACGAGAGCGACTTCGACTGGATCCGCGGCGACGGCAGGGCGCATCCGCACGCGTGGGTGAAGCGCGGGGAGGGCTGGTGGTGTCGCGCGCTGTTCGAGGACGTGCCGCTACCTCTCGCCTGGCCCGTCTGGGTCTCGCGGGCGGAAGCCGAAGCCTACGCGCGCTTCCGCGGCCGCCGGCTTCCGACGGAGGCCGAGTGGCATCGAGCGGCTTTCGGGCGGCCCGACGGACGGGAGAACGCGCTCCCCTGGGGCGAGGGAAGCCCGGACGCGCGCCACGGCAACTTCGGCGTGGCCCGATTCGACCCGGTCCCCGTGGACTCCTTCCCTTCGGGCGCGAGCGCGTTCGGCGTGCAGGACCTCGTGGGAAACGGATGGGAGTGGACGGCGTCGGAGTTCCGGCCGTTCCCGGGCTTTCATCCCATGGTGTCGTATCCGCGGTACTCGGCGGACTTCTTCGACGGCGACCACGCCGTCCTGAAGGGGGCGTCTCCCGTGACGGCGGTGCCTCTCGTGAGGCGATCCTTCCGCAACTGGTTCCGGACGCAGTATCCGTACGTCTTCGCGAAGTTCCGTACGGCCGGCGCGTGAGCTTCACCTCCGACGTGCGCCGGGGGCTCGGCACGAGGCCGTACCGGCTGCCGCCGCTCTGGTTCTACGACGAGCTCGGCTCCCGCCTCTTCGACGCCATCTGCCTGCTTCCCTGGTACCGCATCACGCGCACCGAACGGCGCCTTCTCCGCCAGGCCGCGCGCGCGATCGCGAGGGACTCGCGGCGGCCGGACTTCGTCGCCGAGCTGGGGCCCGGCAACGGCGAGAAGGTGACCCTGTTCCTCGAGAATCTCGGGAGCGCTCCGCGCGTCCTGCTCGTCGACATTTCGCCTGAGGCGCTCGCCGCGTCGACGGCGCGCCTCGCGAAGGGGGGATTCGGCCGCGTCGCCGCGGTGCGGGGGACCTACGAGGCGGGGCTCGAGAGGATCGCACGCGAGCGTCCGAGGCGCGGACGCGCGCTCGTGCTCTTCCTCGGGTCGAACGTCGGGAATTTCGAGCCGCGACGGGCGGCGCGCTTTCTGAGGGACGTGAGGTCCGCTCTCGGGCCCGGGGACGGCCTCCTGCTGGGAGCCGATCTCGTGAAGCCGGAGAGGGACCTCCTCCTCGCCTACGACGACCCGCTCGGCGTGACGGCCGCGTTCAACCTCAACGTTCTCGCGCGCATGAACCGCGAGCTCAAGGCGGACTTCGACCTCACGTCCTTCGCGCACCGGGCCGCCTGGAACGCGGAAGAAGGGCGCGTGGAGATGTTCCTCGTCAGCCGGCGTGCGCAGACGGTGCGGATCCCGGGGGCGCGCCTCGAGGTGCCCTTCCGGAAAGGGGAGTCCATCTTCACCGAGGCCTCGTACAAGTACGACCACGATGATCTGCGCGAGAGGGTGGAAGCGGCAGGGTTCGCGGCCTACCGCCACTTCGAGGACAGAGCCGCCGGGTACGCGCTCACGCTCTTCGAGGCCGTCGACCGGTTCCGCTGAGCACCTTCGAGGTTATGCTCCGCCATCGTGCGTGAGCGGCTAACTCGCGTTTTCAAGGCGTTCACGTACCGGGACTTCAGCCTCCTGTGGGCGGGCGCGTTCACGTCGAGCTGCGGGACGTGGATGCAGACGGTCGCGCAGAGCTGGCTCCTCCTCACGATCTCGGGGAAGCCGCAGTACCTCGCGTGGGCCGACACTCTTCAGCAGGCGCCGTTCCTCGCCTTCTCGCTCGTCGGCGGCGTCCTCGCGGACCGGATGGACCGGCGGCGGATCCTCCTTCTGTCGCAGGTCGTCCAGCTCTCGACGGCTTTTCTTCTCGCGGGCCTTGTCTTCACGCACCGCATCGAGGTCTGGATCATCCTCGCCCTGTCGCTCGTCGTCGGCCTCGCGCAATCCTTCGGAGGCCCGGCGTATCAGGCCCTCGTCCCGACGCTCGTCGACAAGGAGGACGTCCCGAACGCGGTCGCCCTGAACTCGATCCAGTTCAACCTCGCGCGCGTCGTCGGGCCCGTCCTCGCGGGCGCCGCGTTCGCGACGCTCGGCGCCGCCGCATGCTTCGGCCTCAACGGCCTCTCGTTCTTCGCGGTGATCGTCGCCCTTCTCTTTCTCAAGCGCGGCGCTCCGACGGGGGCTGCGACGGGGAGCGTCCTCGAGAATCTGAAGGCGGGGCTTTTGGCCGCGCACAACGATCGCGCGCTGCGCGGCCTCATCGGGCTCTCGTTCGTCGGAAGCCTCTGCGCGTTCCCGCTCCTGACGTTCCTGCCCGTCTTCGCGAAGGACGTCTTCAAGGGAGACGTGAAAGTCTTCGCGACGTTCCTCGCGGTCTTCGGCTTCGGGGCCGTGTGCGGTGCGATCGGGGCGGCCGGCTTCGGGCACGTGAAGCGCCGCGGCGCCGTCGCGGTCGCCATGCAGATGACGTTCGGCGCGCTCATGATCGGGTTCGCGCTCTCGCGCACGAAATGGATTTCTTTCGCGCTCCTCTTCCTCGCGGGGGCCGCCCTCATGATCGTCTTCGCGATGTTCATGACGCTCGTCCAGACGAACGTGGACGACGCGCTGCGCGGACGCGTCGTCAGCGTCTACTCCCTCGCGTTCCGCGGCGCGATGCCGCTCGGCAGCCTCGTCGCGGGCTTCCTCGTGACGCTCGTGCGCGTCCCGTGGGTCCTCGTCGGAAACGGGATGCTGCTGCTGCTGCTCGGAACGACCGTATTTCTGAGGAACCATCCGGAGGGAGTTCCAAAGCTCTGATTGCAGGGGGGAACCGTCCCCGACGGTTCCCCCCTGGCCCCCTCCTCACGTCCCCGTCCAGGACCTCCAGTCGGACGTCTCCATCTCGAGCGTGACCGCGCGCTTGCCGCGGTTCATGTTGAGGAAGATCTTCTTCGGTACCCAGACGGCCGGCACGTTCGGCCTCACCTGCGGGAGCGGCTCGAACGTGGCCCTCAGGAACGCGATGTCGACGATGCGGGGATCGACGGTCGTCTTGACCTCGATCTCGCTCGCGACCTTCGTCAGCGGGTCGAGATAGAGAACGGCATCGTCCTGCGGCCGTCCGAGGCCGCGGCCGTGCAGCCGAACCTTTCCCGCGCGATCGGGGTCCGGCGGCATCAGCTCGGCCTTCTCGGCCCAGGCCTCGACGCGCTCCGGAGAGAGGCGCGCGTAGAACTGCATGAGCGACTGCGCCTGATCGAAGAGGGTGTCCTCCTCGGTATTCGTCGGCGGGGCGGCAAATCGCGCGCGCGGGTCGCGCTCCGGGAAGGGAGTCGGAGCCGGCGCCTTGTCGAACTTGACGATCTTCTTGACGAGCTCGCCGCCGGGGCCCAGGTGGACGTTCTCGATCCGGGAGACGCGGAGGACGCCGTCGATCTTCATCTCGGTCCTGAGCCGCCATTGATAGTTCGCGAGGCGCTCGCGCTCGCGCTTGAGTCCCTCGGCGACGTCCGGCTTGGACGGCGTGGGGGCTTGCGCCGCGAGCGGGAAAGCGGTCAAAGTGGCGGCGAGCCCGAGAAGAAGCGGAAGCTTCACGGAGGGAATCGTGCCACACACGGATGCTCCGCACGACGCGATGAGGTTCGAAACGCTCGCGGTGCACGCCGGGCGCCGTCCCGAGGCCGCCACGGGCGCCGTCGCACCTCCTTTGTACCTGTCCACGACCTTCGAGCGCGACGCGGAGCTGACCCCTCTCGGCGCCCACACGTACATCCGCGAGTCGAATCCCATGCAGACGCTTCTCGAGGACGCCCTCGTTCCTCTCGAGGGCGGCGCGGGCGCGCTCGCGTTCGCATCGGGAATGGCGGCGGGCGTGGCGCTGATGCAGACCCTGCCGGCGGGCGCGCACGTTCTCATGCCCGATGACGCGTACTACGGCTGGCGCGTCGTCGCGCAGGAGTTTCTCCCGCACTGGGGGCTCACCGCGAGCTTCTGCGCGATGGACGACCTCGATTCCGTGAGGCGGGCGCTGACGACGACGACGCGGCTCATCCTCGTGGAGTCGCCCTCGAATCCCCTTTTGAGGATCTCGGACATCGCGGCGATCGCGGAGGCCGCGCGGCCCGTCGGCGCGCGCACGGTCGTGGACAACACGTTTGCAACGCCAGCTCTTCAAAGGCCACTCGACCTGGGAGCGGACGTGGCTCTCCACTCCGTGACGAAGTATTTCGGCGGGCACAGCGACGTGCAGGGAGGGGTGCTCGTCTTCAAGCAACGGGACGAGACCTTCGAAAAGGCCACCCACGTCCGACACATCCTCGGCGCCGTGCTCGCGCCGTTCAACGCGTGGCTCGTCCTGCGCGGGCTGCGCTCGCTCGCGGTGCGCGTGGCCGCGCACAGCGCGAACGCGCTCGCGGTCGCGCGCGCGCTCGAGAAGCACCCGGCGGTCAAGCGCGTGAACTACCCCGGCCTGCCGTCACACCCGGGCCACGCGATCGCCGCGCGGCAGATGTCGGGTTTCGGCGGCATGATGTCGTTCCACGTGAAGGCGGGGCGCGAGGCGGCGATCGCCGCCGTAGGCCGGGTGAAGCTCCTCGTGCGCGCGACGTCGCTCGGCGCCGTCGAGAGCCTGATCGAGCACCGCGCGACGAGCGAAGGCGCAGGCTCGACGACGCCTCAGGACCTCATCCGGCTCTCGATCGGCCTCGAGCACCCGGACGACCTGATCGCGGATCTCGATCAGGCGTTGCGCTGACCGCCGCCGGCCGCCTGACGCGTCCGCTTGCCGGATCGCGCGTCCCCGTGCACCATCGCCGTCTCGTGCCCGCCTTCCAGGAAAACGACAAGCTTTTTCACAAGTTCAACCCCGACCTCGGGCCGGGGCGGGTCGAGAAGGTGGACGGCCGGCGCATCGTCGTCTTTTTTCCGGCGGCCGAGACGCGTCTGACGCTCGCGGCCGACGACACGGCGCTGCGCCCGCTGCCGCTCGGCGCCGGCCAGAAGGCACGACTCGAGGGCGAGGAGGGAGAGGTCCTGGTGGCGGCGATCGGGGCGTCCGGCGTGCGCCTCGCCGACGGACGAACCGTGGACCCCGTGCTCGTCTGGCCCCTCGCGCCCCCGGACGACCCCGTCGAGCGCCTCGCCGCGCTGCAGTCGGATCGCGCGGCCGCGTTCCGGAACCGGCTCGACGGCCTCCTGCTTTCGGAGACGCGCCAGGCGGCCGGGCTGGGCTCCTTTCTCGGCGGCCGCATCGCCCTTTTTCCTCATCAGCTCCACGTGGCCGAGCGCGCGACGGCATCTGATCCCGTCCGATGGCTGCTCGCCGACGAAGTGGGCCTCGGCAAGACGATCGAAGCCTGCCTCATTCTTTCGCGCCTCCTGCGCACGGACCGGGCCGACCGGGCGCTCGTCGTCGCGCCGGCGACGCTCACGGTCCAATGGCTCGGCGAGCTCTACCGGAAGTTCCACCAGACGTTCGTCCTCCTCGACCGGAAGAGGCGCCAGGACGTCGTGAAGGAGCACGGAGAGGGCTTCAACCCCTTCGAGGCGCACCCTCACGCGATCATCGCGCTCGAGGACTTCGTCGCGGATTCCCGGCTTTCCGCGCGGGCCAAGGCGGCCGGGTTCGACCTTCTCGTCGTGGACGAAGCGCACCGCCTCGAGCGCGCCAAGGGTGACGCCGGGAGCGAGGCGTACCGCGCCGTCGCTCCTCTTGCCCGCGTCGCGAAGCACGTGCTGCTCCTCTCCGCGGCTCCGCTCGAGGCGGACCCGCACGGCTTTTTCCGCCTGCTGGAGCTGCTCCGGCCCGACGCCTACACGTCCGAAGAGGATTTCCTCGCCGCTCTCGAACGCGGCGAGCCGCTGCCCCCGTGCACGAGCGCGACGCGGCGCGCCGACGTCGGCGGGTTCCAGCCCCGGGTGGCGGCGCCCGTCGACCTCGACCGCGTTCCCGCCGGCCTGTACGGCAACGGAAAGGAAGACGACGACCCGCGCGTCGCGTGGCTCGCGAGGCGGGACGAGGAATGGCGCGCGGTAGGGACCGCCAAGACTCTCGTCTTCGTCCACGAGCGCGAGACGCTTTCGGCTCTCAAGGGGAAGTTGGAGTCCGCAACCCGCAAGCGCGTCGCGATCTTTCACGAGGAGCTCACCCCGGAACGCGGAGACGTCGAGGTGGCGGAGTTCCGGCGCGCCGACGGCCCGTCGGTGCTGATCTCGACGGAGGCCGGCGGCGAGGGCCGCAACTTCGAATTCTGCCGCCGGCTCGTCCTCTTCGACCTGCCGCGCGATCCGGCCGCGGTGGAGCAGCGGATCGGGCGCCTCGACCGCATCAACCGGACGACGCCGGTCGAGATCGTCTACTTCCGTCCGCCCGACGGCTTCGAACGCGAGATCGTGGACCTCTACGAGCGCATCGGCCTCTTCACGTCGCCGCTCGGCGGCCTCGAGCGCTCGCTCGCCGACGTGGAAGCCGCGATTCGCCGGGCCGAGCGGTTCTCGAACGTGGGACAACCTCTTCCCATCGAGGCCCTGGCGGCCGAGGTGTGGGGCGCGGCCGATGCGAGGCTGCAGGCCGTTTACCACCACCTGCACCAGGACGGCTATACGGAGGAGAAGGCGCCGGGCATCCTCGCGCGCGTCCCGGCCGACCTCGACGCGCGCATGGAGCGCTTCGTCCTCGACGCCGCGGACCTCCACGGGTTCGAGACGCAGGAGCGCGCGGGGAAGCGCACGTGGTACGTGGAATTCGGAGCCGGCGCGCTCGTCGAGCACCTGCCCGGAGTGTCCGGGGGCGCGCGCTGGCTCGGCACGTTCGACCGCGGCGAGGCGGTCTTGAAGGAAGATCTCGATTTCTTCGCCTCGGGCCACGCTCTCGTGGAAGGAGTTTTTCGCGAGCTCGAGGACGGGGCACGCGGGCGCGTGGGTCTCCTCCTGCTCGAGAAAACGGCCGCCCCCGGAGCGGGCCTGCTCTTCGTCTTCCGCCGCGGCGCGGGCATCGAGGCGGTTGCAGTCGATTTCGACGGCACGCCGCGCCCCGATTGGGCCGAGCTGATCCTCCGGCGCCGCGTCGATGCGCGCGGCCTACGGCCGGAGGACTGGCTGGGCATCCTCAGGAAGGCCGCGAGCGGCCGTATCCCCGACTGGGCCTCTCTCGTCCGCCGCCTCTCGCGCCGCGCCCTCGCGGGCCGAAAGGGCCGCAGGCTCGAAGCCGTCGCGGCGTTCCGCCTGATGCGGTAGCCCGGGGAACCTTCCCCGGGTTTCGGGGTCTTAGACTCCGCGGAGGATTCAATGCGATTCGCTCCTCGCCGCGTCCCGTTCCTCGGCTTCGGCGCCGTGGCCCTCGCGGCCGCCGGCGCGATCGCTCTCGCCCGCCCCTTCTCCGACGACGTCCGCGCCGCGGGCGCGTCCGCCACGTGGAAGGAAGTGGAACGACTCGTCTCGGAGCAGAAGCTCGAGGAAGCCTCCCAGCGCGTCGCGAAGATCCGCGAGGCGGCGCGGGTCGCGGGCGACGAGGCGAACGAGGCGAAGGCGCTCGTCCGCGAAGTTCAGCTCCGGACCGCGCTTCACGGGTACGAGACGTCGGTCCGCTTTCTCAAGGACCAACCCTGGCCGAAAGCCCTCCTGCCGCGCACGGCGCTGCGGCTCTTCTACGCGCAGTCGCTCGTCACGTACGCCCGCGCCTACTCGTGGGAGATCGGTCAGCGCGACAAGGTGGCTTCCACGGGAACGGTCGACCTCAAGGCTTGGACGCGCGAGGAGATCGCGGCCGAGGCCGTCCGCGCGTACGCCGAGATCTTTCGCGACCGCGAGGCGCTCGGAAACGCGAAGGTCGCAGCGCTCGACGAGTTCCTCGTCCCGAACTCCTATCCGAAGGGGATTCGCGACACGCTGCGCGACGCCACGGCGTATCTCTTCGCCGCGCTCCTCTCCGACTCGACCTTCTGGCGGCCCGAGCAGTCCAACGGCGTTTTCGGGCTCGACCGCGCGTCGCTCGTCGCGGGCGATCCGGCCGCGTCGCGGCTCGTGGCGCTCGAAGACCCTTCCGTCCATCCGCTCGTCAAGCTCGGCGCCCTCCTCGACGACCTCGAGGCGTGGCACGCGGGACGCGGCGAGCGCGAGGCCGCTCTCGAGGCGCGGCTCGAACGCGTGCGGCGTCTTCACGAAGCCCTGACGGACGCTTCCGACCGCTCGCTGATCAGGCGAGATCTCGCGAAGCGCCTCGTCGGCGTCGCGGACGTTCCCTGGTGGGCGATGGGAAAGGCCGAGCTCGCGGAGCTCGTGAAGGCCGAAGACAAGCCGGGGAGCTTCGTGAAGGCGCGGGCTCTCGCCCTCGAGGGCGCGAAAGCGTATCCGCGTTCGACCGGAGGGGAACGCTGCCGGGCGATCGTCGGCGCGATCGAGCAGCCCGACTACCGGCTCCTTGCGATGGCGGCGGACGGCCCGGGCCGCCGATCGATCGAAGTGACGCACCGCAACCTCGCCGCGCTGCATTTCCGCGCGTACGCCGTGGACCTCGAGGATCGCCTCCGCCGCGCGAGGGACTACAACCTCTTGCCTCAGGGCAAGGAGCTGGACACCCTCGTGGCGACGGCGGCGCCCGCCGCGGCGTTCCAGGTCGATCTGCCCGCCACGCCGGATTTCAGGCTGCACCGGACGTTTGTGACCCCGCCGGGGCTCTCGCGGGGGTTCTACGTGATCGTGGCGTCGCCACGGGCCGACTTCTCGACGGGACAGAACCCGCTGCGCGCGACCGGCATGCTCGTGACGGACCTCGTCCTCGACGTCCGCCAGACCGTGGACGGCGGCATCGAGGCGCGCGCCGTCTCCGGCACGACCGGCCAGCCTGCCGGGGGCGCGAACGTCGCCCTCTGGAGGTACGACTGGCAGGCGGGGCACACGCGCGCCGCAGCGGCCCGGACCTCGGGGGACGGGCTCGTCGCGTTCGACCCGGGACCGGACCGGAACGGGAAATCGCACTTCCTTCTCGCGCGGCGCGGGGACGACCTCGCGCTCGATCCGAGCTTCCTCGGCTTCTGGAATCGGCCCACGCCTCCGGAGACCTCCTCGGCGCTCGTCTACACGGACCGCAGCATCTACCGGCCTCTTCAGAAGGTGCTCTGGAAGGCGGTCGTCTTCAGCGGAAGGGGCGATCTCGCGCGGTGGCGCGTCGTGCCTCAGACGCCGGTCACTCTCACCCTCGTCGACGCGAACGGGCAGGCCGTGGAATCGAAGACGGTCTCGTCGAACACGTACGGGTCGGCTGCGGGGGAGTTCACGATCCCCGCCGGGCGCGCGCTCGGCGCGTGGAACGTGCGGTGCGCGACCGGAGGGGCCGCCTCGATCCGCGTCGAAGAGTACAAGCGGCCGACGTTCGAGACGACGCTGGACGTCCCGAAGGACCCCCTGCGCCTGAACCGGCCGGCGACGTTCCGCGGCGCGTCGCGCTACTACTTCGGCCTGCCCGTCACGAACGGAAGCGTCGCCTGGCGCGTCACGCGCGAGGCCGAGTACCCGTGGTGGTGGTGGGGCTGGTGGGGCGGCGGGCGCCCGGCGGGGGCCGAGACCGTCGCCACCGGCAAGGTCTCTCTCGCTCAGGACGGGACCTTCGCCGTCACGTTCACACCGAAAGCCGACGAGCGCGCGGGCAAGGACGTCACGTACCGGTATCGCCTCTCGGCTGACGTCACGGACGAGGGCGGCGAAACGCGCTCTGCCGAGCGGTCGTTCCGCCTCGGTTTCGTGAGCGTAAGAGCCCGGATGGAGAGGAGCACGAATTTTTTCTTGGAAGGGAAGAGGGGAGAGAGCACGATCGTCAGGACCGATCTGGACGGAGCGCCCCGCGCGGGTAAGGGAACGTGGCGGCTGCTCCGGCTCGTCGCGCCCGAGAAGACCCTCCTCCCTGCCGAATTCCCCTCTAAGCAATCCGAAAACAGCGTGACGCGCAGCGATCCGGGTGCCGCGCTGAACGAAGGAGACGCCAGGGGAGGGAGCAAGGAATTCCAGACCCCCGGCGACCTGCTCCGCCCGCGCTGGTCGACCGACTACTCCGTCGACCAGTGGCTGCGCTCCTGGAAGGACGGCGCGGAGACGGCCTCCGGCGCCGTTACGCACGACGCGAAGGGCGAGGCGAAGGTCGAGCTGCCGGCGCTGCCCGCGGGCGCCTACCGCCTGCGCTACTCGACGGTCGACGATTTCGGAGCGAAGTACGACATGGCGCAGGACTTCCTCGTCGCGGGGTCCAAGTCGTCTCCCGCGCTGCCGCTGGTCCTCCTCGCCGAATCGTATTCCGTGAACGTGGGCGGCGTCGCGCGTTTCCACGTCGCGTCGGGAGTCAAGGGCCAGATCCTGTATCTCGAGGTCGCCCGCGCGGGCAAGATCATCGAGCGCCGCATTCTGCGCGCGGGAACCGACGAGGCGCTGATCGAGCGGCCGATCTCGGAGGAGGATCGCGGCGGACTCGGCGTCACGGTGACGGCCGTGCGCGACCACCAGTTCCTCCAGCAGACGCAATCCGTCTTCGTGCCGTGGGACGACCGGGAGCTGAAGATCACCTTCGCGACGTTCCGCGACCGCCTTCGGCCCGGCCAGGCCGAGACGTGGCGTGTGATCGTGAAGGGCGCGGCGAAGGAGCACCCGCTCACGGAGACGGCCGAGCTCCTCGCGTACATGTACGACCGGAGCCTCGACGTCTTCGCGCCGCACCGGCCACCGAGCCCGCTGTCCCTCCTGCCGAACCGCGCGACCCCGCTGACCTGGCGCGCCACGCTCGGCGCGGCGCAGCCCCTGTGGCTCACGAGCGGCGGTTTTCCGCCCCCACCCTCGTGGGGCGGCCTCACGGTCGACCGGCTGAAATTCGAGGACGGCTACGGCATCGGCGGCCCGGGCCGGCGCGGCGGGATCGCGGGCGGTGCCGTGGGGAGGATGGCCGCGAACCAGGCCTACCCCGCCTCGGCTCCTATGGCCATGAAGGCGGCGGCAGTCGCCGAGACAGGGCAGGTCACTAGGGAAGGCGACAGCCGCTTCAAGGAAGAGAAGTCGGTCGATTCTCTTTCTAAGAAGAAAGACGCCGAGACGACTCGCGAGGACGCCGCAGGAAACGCACCACCCGTAGCCCTACGAAGCAACTTCTCCGAGACCGCGTTCTGGCAGCCGCACCTCCTCACAGGCGCCGACGGCTCGGCCACGATCTCGTTCACGGTGCCGGACTCCGTCACGTCGTGGAACGTCTTCGTCCACGCCATCACCAAGGATCTGCGCGGCGGCTCGGCGGAAAAAGAAACGCGGACGGTGAAGGACCTCATGGTTCGCCCGTACGTCCCGCGCTTCCTGCGCGAAGGCGACAAGGCTTCGATCAAGGTCGTCGTGAACAACGCATCCGAGAAGCCGCTCTCCGGCACGCTCTTCCTCGACATCCTCGATCCGGACCGGAACGCGAGCCTGAACGCGGCGTTCGGAGTCGTCGACGCGGACGCGAAGAGGCCGTTCACGGTGAAGCCGGGCGGCGGAACGAATCTGACCTTCCTCGTGACGGCCCCGAGGGGCTTGAGAAACGCCGCGTTCAAGGTGACGGCGACCGCGGGCGACGTCTCCGACGGCGAGCTGCGTCCCGTCCCGGTTCTGCCGGGCCGGATGCATCTCGTCCAGTCGCGGTTCGTCACGCTCAAGAACAAGGACAGGAAGATCCTTCGCTTCGAAGACCTCGCGAAGAACGACGACCCGACGCTCCTGAACGAGCAGATGGTCGTCACGGTGGACGCGCAGCTCTTCTACACGGTGCTCCAGGCCCTCCCGTATCTCGTCAACTACCCGTACGAGTGCACGGAGCAGACGTTGAACCGTTTCGTCTCGACGGGCATCGTCTCGAGCGTCTACAAGGACTACCCGGCCGTCGCGAAGATGGCGGCCGAGATGTCGAAGCGGACGACGCCCCTCGAGAGCTGGGACGCGCTCGATCCGAACCGGAAGATGGCGCTCGAGGAGACACCGTGGCTCGTGACAGCCCGGGGCGGGCGCACCGACGTCGATTCGATCGACGTCCTCGACCCGCGCGTCGCGCAGGCGAACCGCGAGTCGGCGCTCGCCCGGTTGCGCAAGGCGCAGACCTCCGTCGGCGGGTTCCCGTGGTTCCCGGGCGGCCCGCCGTCGCCGTACATGACGCTGTACATCCTCCACGGCTTCGCGAAGGCCGCCGAGTTCGGCGTGGACGTGCCGAAGGACATGACCCAGCGCGCCTTCTCCTACGTCGGCGAGCACTACCGCACGGAGTGGAAGCGGTGCATGTCGCTTAACGGGTGCTGGGAGTTCATCACGTTCCTGAACTACGTCGCCTCGTCGTACCCCGACGCGTCCTACTCGAACGGCGTCATCACCGAGGCCGAGCGCCGGGAGATGCTGGACTACTCGTTCAAGCACTGGAAGGCGCATTCGCCTTATCTGAAGGGGTACCTCGCGTTGACGTTGAAGCGCATGGGGCGCCCCGCGGACGCCGACCTCGTATGGGCGTCCGTGATGGACTCGGCGAAGTCGAACGAAGAGCAAGGCACGTTCTGGGCTCCGGAAGACCGCTCGTGGCTCTGGTACAACGACACGATCGAGACGCACGCGTTCGCCCTGCGCACACTCCTCGAGCTGGATCCCAAGAACGCGAAAACGGACGGCATCGTCCAGTGGCTCCTCCTCAACAAGAAGCTGAACCAGTGGAAGTCCACGCGCGCGACGGCCGAAGTCATCTACTCCCTCGTCCACTACCTGAAACGCGAAGGTGCGCTCGGGATCCCCGAGGACGCGACGGTCACCGTGGGGACGCAGAAGGTCACGTTCACGTTCGACCCGGCCACGTACACCGGGAAGAACAACCGCGTCGTCGTGCCGGGAGACCGGATCGATCCGAAGACGACGTCCACGATCGTCGTCGAGAAGGAGAGCAAGGGCTTCGCGTTCGCCTCGGCCGCGTGGCACTACTCCACGGAAAAGCTCCCCGCCGAGGATCGCGGCGACTTCTTTTCGGTCTCGCGGAAGTACTTCCGGCGCGCGACGAACGGGCGCGAGTTCGTCCTGACGCCTCTCTCGGAGGGCGCGGTGCTGAAGCCGGGGGACGAGATCGAGGTGCAGATCTCTCTCCGGACGAAACACGAGGCCGAGTACGTTCACCTCCGGGATCCCCGCGCGGCCGGCCTCGAGCCGGAAAACGCGGTCTCGCGCTGGAAGTGGGACCTCGGCATCGCCTGGTACGAGGAGACGCGCGACTCGGCGACGAACTTCTTCTTCGAGCGCCTGCCCGTCGGCCAGTACACGTTCAAGTACCGGCTGCGGGCGAACATGGCGGGCACGTTCCGCGTGGGGCCCGCGACCGTCGAGTCGATGTACGCGCCGGAGTTCAACGCCTTCTCGGCGGGATCGATCCTCGTCGTCTCGGGAGACTGAGTTGCGGGAGGCCCGGGCTATGATTCCGACGCGTGCCCGACCCGCCGCCTCGGCCTGGCTCCCGCGCCCCGAGCGCGATCGCGTGGATCGTGCTCACGCTGGGCATTTCTCTGACCGGCTTCTTGTTCTTCGAGGCCCTCAGCGAGGAGGATAGGCCGCTCGAGGCCCGCGTGCTGCGGGCCCGGCCGCTCGCGATCCTCGGAGCGGGTGTCGTCGTGAGCGGGCTCCTGTTCGGCCTCATCTGGTCGCTCGCTCTCGCGCGCTTCCGGGCCCTGACCGTCGCCCGGGACATGACGGACTCGCTCCGGGCCTCCGAGCAGCGGTACGGGCGTCTCTTCGAACAGAGCCTTGCCGGGATCTACCGCACGACGCCCGAAGGCCGGATCCTCGAATGCAACGAGGCGTTCGCTCGCCTTTACGGCTACGTGTCGCGGCAGGACCTCCTGGATCATTCCGCCGTCGCGCTCCACGAGAACGCGGAATCCCGGCAGCGCTTTCTCGAGGAGCTCAGAGGAAGCGGCACCCTCGTCGCGCGCGAGACGCGGTCCCGCCGAAAGGACGGCAAGTTGTTCTGGACGCTCGAGCACGCGTCCCTCCTGCCCGGTCCTCCGGAGGTCATCGAAGGGACCATCGTGGACATCACCGAGCGCCGGGAGGCCGAGGAAGCGCTGCGGTTGTCGCGCGAGCGCTATCGAAGCGTCATCGACTCGTCACGGGACGGCCTTTTCTTCTTCGATCTCGCGACGCGGCGGGTCCTCGAGTCGAACCCGGCATTCCAGCGCATGCTGGGGTACTCCGCGGAAGAGCTGTCGGCGCTGACCCTTTACGACCTCGCGCCCAAGGATCGCGCCTCGGTCGACGCGAACGTCCACCGGCTGGTCGATCAGCGGATGCTGACGATCCCGAACCGCGCCTTCCGACGGAAAGATGGGAAAGAGATCCTCGTCGAAATCGACGCGGTTCTGATCGAGGAGAGCGGACGCCGAACCGTTCTCAACGTCGTGCACAGTCTGGCCGAGCGGCGGGCGCTGGAGGAGCAGCTCCGGCAGGCCCAGAAGATGGAGGCGATCGGACGGCTCGCGGGCGGCGTCGCCCACGACTTCAACAATCTCCTGACGGCAATCCTCGGGTACACGGAGCTCCTGCTCGACTCGGACCCCCCGCAGGACGTGAAACGCTCCGCGGACGAGATCCGAAAGGCGGGAGAGCGCGCCGCCGCGCTCACGAAGCAGCTTCTCGCCTTCAGCCGCAAGCAGGTGCTCCAGCCGAAGGTCCTCGACCTGAACGAGGTGCTCGCCGAGGTCGACGGCATGCTGCGGCGCACGCTCGGAGAGGACGTGACTTACGAGGCCGAGCGCGACCCGCACCTCTGGCGCGTCCTGGCCGACCCCGGCCAGCTCCACCAGGTGCTCCTCAACCTCGCGGTGAACGCGCGCGACGCGATGCCCGAGGGCGGCGTCCTGAGGATCGCGACGCGGAACGCCTCACTCCGTGCCGCGAACCTTCCGGAGGTTCCGAAGGTCGCGGAAGGGGACTACGTGCTGCTCGAGGTGTCCGACTCCGGCCACGGAATGGACGACGAGACCCTCTCGCACGCCTTCGAGCCATTCTTCACGACGAAAGAGAGAGGCAAGGGCACGGGCCTCGGGCTCTCGACGGTCTACGGGATCGTGAAACAGAGCGGCGGCTACATCCACATCGAGAGCGAGCCCGGGAGGGGGACGCGCGTGCTCGTCTATCTGGCACGCGCTCACGGCGCCGCGGACTCGCCTTCGAACGTGAGCCCGCGGTCCCTGCCGCGCGGAGGCACGGAGACGATCCTGCTCGTCGAGGACGAGGAATCCGTGCGCCGTCTCGCCTCCCTGCTCCTCGAGCGGAGCGGATATCGCCTCCTCGTCGCATCGAGCGCGGAGGAGGCACTCGAGACGGCGCGCGGATACGAGGGGAAGATCGACCTGCTCCTCACCGACGTCGTCCTGCCGGGCCTGAACGGCCGGCGCCTCGCGGACCTGCTCGCCCCCGAGCGCCCCTCGATGAAAGTCGTCTTCGCGTCCGGCTACTTCGACGAGCGCGGCATCCTGGAGCCCGGAAGCGACTTCATCCAGAAGCCCTTCAACCCCGAGACGCTCGCGCGGAGCGTCCGGCGTGTGCTGGACCGCAAAGGGCACAAGCGGGCCTGAGCCCCGCGCCGTTCAGCGCGAGATTCCGATGTTCATCGCGTCGGGAGCGCCGGTCGCGGCGGAACGGGCGCGCGCTTTCGCGAGGACGCGCGCGCGGAACGCCGCCGGCGGGATCTGTCCCTCGGAGAGAAATTCCTCGTGGAAACGCCGCTCGGAGAAAGCGGGCCCCTCGAACGACTGGCATTCCTCGCGCAGCGCCAGGATCTCGGCCTTCCCCAGGGTGTACGTGATCGCCTGCGTGGGCCACTTCGAGTAGCGGAAGATCTCTCGGCGTGCCGAAGCGACTGCGGCCCGCTCGGCCGCGTCGGGATTCAGCACCGGATCCGTCGAGACCGGGCCCTTCACGAAGACGACGTTCCGCGCGAAGTACGCCACGGCGTCCTCGAACGACATGAAGCCGCAGTGGATTCCGGTGTCGATCACGACGCGGGCATCGCGCAAGAGCTGGCCCTGAAGCTCGAAGAGGCGTTCCGCGGCGCCGTAGAAGCCGTCGGGGAGATTCGTGCGGGGCTCGCCCACGAGGCGTTCACAGTAGAGAGCCCATCCCTCGGACGACATCGCGTCTTCCCACATCGAAGCCGAGTCCTCCACGCCGCCCGGCGTCAGCCAGCGGATCGCCGAGATCGAACCGGCGCGCGTCCGCATGAACTGGTAGTACCAGTCGTGGCCGGGAAAGCCCTCGTGCGCCGCCAGGCTCGCGACCGCCGCGCGCGCATGCTCGCGAAGCGCCGCGGGATCGTCGCCGGTCGGAGTCACGTAGAACTGCCCGACACCCCCCTTCTTGAGCTGCGGCGCCGGGTAATAGGCTGCGTCGATCGTGTCGCGGAGCGGCGGCGGGGTGAAGACGACGTCGAGGCGGTATTCCGGGGGGAGATCGAACATCCCGGTCCTCCGGCCGTACTCCACGAGACGCCCGCACGCGAGCTGGTACCACGACAGCATCTCGGCGTCGTTCTTCGGAATGTCGTTTCCGAAGTACGAAAGGACCGCGCCGAGCGAGGCGTCTTTCAGCTCGTGGTCCGCGGCGATACGGCGCGCGAGAGCGGTCATCTCGGCGAGAGTCTCGGCCACCAGGGACTTGCCATAGGCGTGGAGCTCGCGCGGGGTACGCGTCACCCGCAGGTTGTTCTTCAGCGCCCAGGAGTACTCCGCCTCGCCGGCCGCGAAGCGGTCCTTGTCGAACGCGGCCTTGACCGCTTTTCCGCCCGGGTCGAAGTAAAGGTCGAGGAGGCCCTTGCGGAATTCGCGAAACGCCGCCGCGGCGGCCGGGCACGCGGCCGCGAGCGCGGCCCTCGTCTCGGCGTCGAGGCCGGCGCCCCAGGACGCGGCTTTCTCGGGAAGGGCCTTCTCGAAATACGTCGCCGTCGACTCGGTCGCGTCGACCGCGGCCGTGATGAGGCGCCGGTCGGGAATCGCGTTGCCCGAGGTGCCACGCCGGACGTTCGCGAGGGCCGTCTTCAGGTACGCGGCCACGGCGGCCGTGCGCGCCGCGACGGCCTGCCACTCGGCCTTCGTCCCCCGCGCCTCGCCCGTTCCCGGGGTCATGCCCTGCAGCGTCCACTCGACTCCCCGGAGGGGCTCCTCGACGAACACGTCGAGGGCTTTCTCGTGCACGCGCCTGTCGAGGTTGTGGACGAGGAACGCGAGCTGCGAGTCCATCACGGAGGCGTCGATGCGGTCCGGCTCGGGAAGCGCCTTGGCCTCTACCTTCGCCAGGCGGGTCTGGAAACCCGTCCACGCATCGCGTTCGGCGCGCAGGGCGGCCGGGGAATAGTCGCGAAGCCGTCCATCCAGGGCCGCGTACGCCGGATCGAGGCCCTCCGCGCCGAGGTACGTCGCGACGACCGGAAAGCGCTCGAGGAACTCCTTGACGTATTCCGACCGGAGCGCTGCAAACTCCGCGGCCTTCGTCGCGGCGGATTTCTTCGGGGCTTTTCCCGGAGAGGACGAGACCGAGGATTTCCGGGAAGAGTTCGGAGGGGAGACCGGGGATTTCTGAGAATGCGCGTGTGGCGCCGCGGCGAGCAGAACCGCCATCGCCGCGCCTGCTGCGCCGGATGCCCGCGTCGCCTTTCCCATTCGAAGAAATCTGCAGACCTCTTCCCGCGCGTTGCCGTTAGCCATTTCAGACCGCCTTCGGCTCCTGGAGCGCTCTCGAAACCTCTCCATCCATCTTTCCGGTCAGCATCTTCCAGACCATCACGTAGTCGGCCGCCAGAGAGTAGAACGGATACCGGAACGTGGCGGGCCGGTTCTTCTCCACGAAGAAGTGGCCGGCCCATGCGAAGCCGTAACCGCAGACGGCCCAGAGCCAGAGGGCGTGCGCGCTCGCCGTCGCGAGGAGCGCCGCGGCCGCGGCCAGAGGCCCGAGGATCGAGCCGACGAGATGCAGCCGCCGCGTGAGGCGTTTGCTGTGCTCGCGGCAGTAGAAAGGCCAGAATGCGGAGAACGAGGTCAAGGGTTGAGACACCGTCTCTTTAGACTATCCTAGGGCCGGCATGAAGATCCTCTTCACGATGCTCAAGGAGGAGAACATCGACCCCCTGAACGTCGAGCTTCTCTCGGCGCTCGCGAAGCAGGGGGGACACGAGACGTTCCTGTCGGTGCTCGAGCACGGGGAACTGGAGCGCGACCTCAGGGCGATCCACCCCGACGTCGTGGCGTTCAGCGCGAAGACGGGCGAGAGCAACGTGATGTTCGACGTCGCGCGGGAGATCAAGGGCACGTTCGGCGACGACGTCCTCACGATCATGGGCGGCCCCCACCCCACGTTCAACTATCCGCGCATGCGGCTCCGGGGGGAGACGCTGACCGCTCCGCCCCCCCGTCCGGGCGCGCAGGCCCTCCCCGTCGAAGAGACGCACATGGACTACCTCGCCGTCGGGGAGTCCGACGAGGCGTGGCCCGAGCTCCTTTCGCGCCTCGCGGCGGGCACCCAGCCCGACGACGTGCCGGGCATCGTCACGCGCGGGAACCGCCGGGCCGACGGCACGATCGCGCTCCGGGATCGCGCGAACTTCCTCGACGACCTGCCGTTCCACGATCGCGCCCTCGTGTACGACAAGACGCAGCTCAAGTACTTCGGGATGCGGACCTTCATCTCGCAGCGCGGCTGCCCCTATCCGTGCACGTACTGCTTCAACGCGAAGTTCAACGAGCTCTACAAGCGCAAGGGAAAGACGATCAACCGCTACAGCGTCGACCGGCTCCTCGAGGAGCTGCTCGACATCAAGCGGAACTACGACACGCAGTTCATCAAGTTCTACGACGACATGTTCGTGTTCCACGCCGACGACTGGCTGCGCGAGTTCTCCGAGAAGTACCCGAAGGTCATCGGCGTGCCGTTCCACTGTCTCACGCGGTGCGACCTCGTCCACAAGGACCCGGAGATGATCGACCTGATGAAGGCCGCGGGCCTTCACTCGATCACGATGTCGATCGAATCCGGAAACGACTTCGTGCGGCGACACACGTTCAAGCGCACGATGACCGAAGAGGAGATCCGGTTCGCGTTCGATTACTGCGCCAAGAAGGGCGTCAAGACGTTCTCGAACACGATTCTCGCGATCCCGGCTCCCGTGATCCCGAAGGTGGACGATCCCCGTTTCGAGGAGAAGGCGGCGGGCGTCGTTTCGCATCTCGCAACGCATTTCCCGCGCATCAAGCGCGAGCCGTTCGAGAGCGTCCTCGCGGGCGGGGTCCCGCTCGCGCCTCCCGCGCGGCGCGAGCTCACGGATCGGCTCATCGCCCTCGGCCTCAGGCACGACGCCATCGACTACGACATCGAGTCGCTCGACATCAACGTCAACTGTCGCGTGACGTCCGGCGAGTTCGTCATGCTCAGCCCGTATCCCGGGACGCCGCTGACCGACTACACGATCGCGATCGGAGCCTTCGACGGGGATTACGAGAAGCTCCACGAGACGTTCCAGTCGCAGTCGCCCTTCCGCTGCTTCACCGAGGAGGAGAAGATGAAGCAGCTCAACATCTCGTTCCTCGGCGTGTTCCTCCTCTTGTTCCCGCGCCTTCGGAACTTCGCGGTGAAGCATCTCGTGAAGCGGCCGTGGACGCGCCTCTATTTCCTGCTCTACTTCCTCGTGCGCGGCTACGTTCTCGGCATGCGCATCTATCCGATGCGGTATTCGTTCCGCCAGCTTCTCGGAAAGGTGCGGGCGAGCTTCACGCGCGAGCTGACGAAGCATTTCGTGGACGAGGGCAGGAAGTTCAACAAGAAGCGCCGCCTCGTGCTCGCGCCCGCGTCGGACGTCCTCGGCGGTCCCTGGAAAGGCTAGCGCGCCCGGCGCGGGAGAACGAACAGTCCCGCCGCTCCCGCGGCCAGGGTCGAGAGCAGATGCACGGCGACCCCGCTCACGGCACCGGCTCCGAAGGAAATCCCGGCGAGCGCGAGCGCCGCCATCCAGCCTGACTCCGCCGTGCCGAACGAGCCGGCGGGCGACGGAACGAGCGCCGCGGCGACCGCGGCGGCGAGGGTCGCGAACGCGAGCGCGGCGAACCCGACGTCGATCCCCAGGCCAGCCATCGTGAGCTTGAGTCCGACGATGTGCGCGGCGAGAAACCCGACGGAGAAGAGGCAGGCCGCCGCGTAGGCCAGACGGTCGCGCCGCGCGACCGCGAGGGCGGCTCCGACGTCCTCGAGAATCCGCTTGAGCCGCGACGCCTGTCGCGCTCGCGCCGAAAGGGCCTCGAGAAGGGAGCCTCCGGCCTCCGGAAGAAGGGCGAGGGCGGCGAGAAGGACGAAGAAGAGCCCCGCGGCCCACGGCCCGCCCGCCACGCGGTGACTCAGCAGGACGACCGTTCCCCCCGCGAGGCCCACGAGCACGGCCGAGACCGTATCGATCAGCTTGACGAGCACGAAGACGCCGGCCGAACGCGACCAGGAAACGCCGAGCTCGCGGTGCATGAGCGCGACAGAAGCCACGTCGCCACCCCGGAATGGAAGGACCTGCACGAAGAAGTGCGCGGCGCCGGAGAGTCCGAACGCCCGAGCCGGCGCGATCCGCCCATCTCGAGGAAGCAGGCGGTTCAGGCGGGCGCCGCGAAACACGTGAGACGCAAAGAACACCGCGAAGCCGGCGAGGAGCGGGGCGGGACTGGCGTGCCTGAGTCTCTCCAGGTCTTCCGGCGGAGCGCGACGGATCGCGAGGACGAACAGCACGAGCATCGCCGCCAGGAGAGAAAAACCGAGGATTTTCTTGGAAAGGGATAGAGAGCCGGAACGCGGGGCTGCCGCGCTCGAATTCTGCTGCGCCGGTTCCGCGGCGGGCATCCGTTCATTCACCTTCCAAGAAATCCTTCAAACGAAACGTCTTGCGCCGGAGGCTTGTCGAATTGCTCGGGCCGTTCACGAGCGGTCTTCAGCAGAAATCTTCTCGTCCCTTTTCCCCGACTCCCGGCGCCGCTTCTCGAGCACGAGCTCCTCGAGGAGGGTCCGGTTGATGGAGATGAGGTCCGCGAGGAGCCCGGAGAGAACGCAGACGACGGCCGCCACGAAAAGCACGGCCGCGAGAAGGAGCGACTGGAGGTGACCGGCCGGGTTGCGGTCGGAGACGACGAAATAGACGTAGCGCCCGACGAGAGCGAGGCCGGCAGCGGCGAGGAGCGACGCGCATCCGAAGAAGACGGGCAGCGGCTTGTAAAGCGCCGTGATGCGGAGGACGTTCGCGCCCTGAACGAGCACGTAGTTCGTCGAACGCCGGATCAGGCGCGAGGGGCGCACGGGCGGGTTCGTGCGCACGGGGACCGAGGCGACGGCGATCTCCTTGTTGCCGGCCTGGATGAGCGTCTCGAGCGTGTACGTCATCCTCGAGAAGACGTGGAGCCGGAGCGCGGCTTCGCGCGTGAGGGCGCGGAAGCCCGAGGTCGCGTCCGGCACCTCGGTCCCCGAGGCGCGGCGTACCACCCAGGAGCCGAACCTCTGGGTGAGGCGCTTGCCGGCCGAGAAATCCGGTTTCGTCGCGACACCGCGATCCCCCACGACGATCTCGGCCTCTCCCCGGAGGAGGGGCGCCACGAGGGTCTCGACGTCTGCTGCCGCGTACTGGCGGTCCGCGTCCGTCGAGACGATCACGTCGGCCCCGAGGCGCAGGGCGGCATCGAGGCCGGCTCGCCACGCGAACGCGAGCCCCCGGTGAACCGGCAGCCGCACGACATGGTCGGCGCCCGCCCGTCGCGCGGCCTCGGCGGTGCCGTCGGTCGAGCCGTCGTCCACGACGAGCGTCTCGACCGCGTCGAAGCCCGCCAGGCGGCGCGGCAGCTCCGCGAGAGCGGAACCGATCTGCTCCGCCTCGTCCCAGGCCGGGATCTGGATCACGAGCTTCATCGTTCGCTCGAAAGATTAGCAGGGGTCGTGGTATGACGACGCCGTTGCCAGGAGGTTCCCATGAGCAATCCCGATGAAGAAGAAAAGGAGCCCGATTTCTCGGACGTGAAGAGCGGCAGCTCGTCGACCGCGGGCGCCCCGGCCGGCGAGACGGTGACGCGGACCTACACCGTCGTCGGAGGTGACAGCCTCTCGAAGATCGCGAAGAAGATCTACGGCGACGCGAACCGCTGGAGAGAGATCTGGGAGGCGAACAAGGACAAGGTCAAGAACCCGGACCTCATCCACCCCGGCCAGGAACTGAAGATTCCCGGCGCCTGATCTACAAGGAGAAGACGATGAGACATCGCTTCGCACTGCCCGTGCTCGTCCTCGTGGCTGCCGTCTCACTCGGCGCCTGCGCGAAGAAGGAGCCCCCTCCGCCGCTCCCGACGCCGGTGCCGGCCCCGACGGCCGTTCCGACGCCCGTGCCGTTCAAGGTCGCGTCCGTCGACCTCGGGAAGTCCATCGGCGACGACAAGAAGGTCAAGGATGCCGCGACGACGTTCGGCCCCAAGGACACGATCTACGCAGTCGTCTCGACCGAGGGCGTCGCCGCGAAGGCCACGCTCAAGGCGCGCTGGACGTACGGCGCGAAGGGCACGCTCGTGAACGAAGAGGCCCGCGACATCGCGCCCACGGGTCCCGCCGTCACCGAGTTCCACGTCGCGAAGGCCTCGGGCTGGCCGGCCGGCCAGTACAAGGTCGAAGTTTCGGCCGACGGGAAAATTGCCGCAACGAAGGATTTCGACGTCAAGAAGTAGACCCGACATCGCGGCGCAAGGGAGCGGGCGCGGCGTCTCGTCCCAGGTTCACTCACGCCGCTCCTGTATCGTGCGCGTTCGCATGGCCACGCTGCTCCAGCGCCTGATGATCCGGATGGTGAATCTCTATCCGCCGTACCTCGGCGCGGGTGTTCGCGTGTCGTACCCGAAGGACGACCCGCGCCGGATCGTCGTGCGCCTCGGCCTTCACTGGTGGAACAGGAACCTCTTCGGCACGCAGTTCGGCGGCTCGCTGTACTCGATGTGCGACCCGCACTTCGTCTTCATCGTGATGCGCCATCTCGGCCCCGGCTACCTCGTCTGGGACAAGGCGGCGACGATCGAGTTCCTGAGACCGGGCCGCGGACGCGTGACGGCGACGTTCCACGTTCCGCCGGAGCAGGTCGCGGAAATCCGCGCGGCCGCCGACCGCGGCGAGAAGGTCGAGCCCGTTCTCGTCGCCGAAATCGTCGCGGACGACGGGGAGCTCGTCGCCCGCGTGACGAAGAAGCTCTGGGTCCGCAAGAAGGACTCCCGCTAGAGGCGCCGCAGACGGGAGGGACGTCACGGCCCGGGCCGCGCCGTTCCGACCTCGCGGATCACGCGGCACTCGATCGCGTCGAGGTCGCAGGAGCAATCCGCCGAGTCGCTCCCCGGCTCGGCCGGAAGGCGGCTCGTCCGGTTCGTGACGCCCGCGTGGACGAAGCGAATTTCCGGGCCTGCCAGCACGTGGAGCGGGTACTCCCAGGAGTCCCCGTGCGCCGTGAGAGCGACGGTACGGCAGCCCGCAGAGCTCAGGACGGCCGCTGCCCTTCGGGTCGCTTGCTCACGAGAGGGGTCGTTGCTGAAGTAGAGGGACTCCCGCGGCGTCGTGAAGACGTTCGCCCGGCCCACGAGCCGGTGCGAGGAGTTGAGGGCGAGCAGCGGGACGGCGAGGACGAGCAGGATCGCGGAGAGAGCGTCGAGCCCTCTCGGCGGCAGAACTCTCTCGGCGGTCAGGGCTACGAGCGGGGAAGCGAGCACGAAGAGCGGCAGGTGGAGGCGGCTGTTCCACGGAGCCCAGGGCATGAGGTGCACGAAGACCAGCGCAGCAGCGAGAAGCGCGAGCGGAAGCAGAGTTGTCGCTCGGGAGAGCGAGCGCCAGTGCGCCAGGGCGTAGCCCGATGAGAAAAGCAGGAGGAACAGGTGGCAGGGATTCCCGATCACGTCCTCGTGCGGCCTGGGCTCGATCTTCATGCCGGTCGGAACCGCCTCCGCTTTCTCGCCGGCCCAGACGTCGAGGTGCCGCATGACGGAGAGAACCTCGCGGTTCAGCCACGGCACCGGGCTCGCGAGGTGCAGCCCGAGATTTTTCAGGAGACGGCCGACTTCGTGCCGTCCGCCTCCGGACTCAGCGTGCCGATCCCCGGCCCCGGAACGGGCGCCGTGGACGGGGCCGAAGGGCGACCCGAACGTGCGAAGGTTGCGCGCGAAGTGGCCGGCGTTCAGCGCAACTGCGAGCGCCGCCGCCGGGACGACCATCTTGAGAGCGGCTCCGGCGGCTTTTCGCGGCAGGCTCGCCACGAGCCAGGCGACGAGGGGCAGCCCGTAGAGGTACGCCGTCGGCTTCGTCAGGGCGGCCAGGCCGAGCGCGCCGCCCGTCGCGAGACCGAGAGCCCAGCCCGGCTCTTGTCCGAATCGCAGGCCGAGAGCCGCCGCCGCGACGAGCCAGAGGGCCACGGCGTAATCGGTCTGGGTGCTCGTCGCCTGAAGGATTCCCATCGGCAGCGTCACCGCGACGATCGGTGCGAGGGCCCGTCCGCCGCGTCCAGCCCCTAGAAGGCGCGAGAGCCAGGTCACCCCGACGACGCTGCCGAGCATCGCCGCCCACTGCACCGTGTTCGCGAGCCGGTCGGAACCCGCCAGGAGCTGAAGCTGGACGATCGCGAGGCCGGACCACGGCGGCATGTAGGTCTGCTGCATGATCTGCGTCGGGTACGGGTCGAGCGACCGGTTCTGGATCCAGTGCAGGACGCGGCTCATGTGGTACGTCATCGCGTCCCAGGTGTTCGGCGGGGAGAGGAGCGCCGTAGCGAGGAGGACGAGTGCGACGGCGCCTGTCGACCAGAAGGTCCAGGGCGCCTCCGCCAAAATCGCCCGCGGCGGACGGTCTTCGCCGCGCGGGCCGACTCGCCAGGCGCCGGCCGAAAGGAGCGCGACGAGTACCCAGGAACCGAGCACACCCGCTGGTGTGAGCAGCGTGAGTGCGGAGAGGCCCTCCCCGATCGCGGCCACCAGGCCTCCCAGAACGACCGCGGAGACGAGCGCGTCTTCAGCGAGGTCGCCCGAGCGCCACCGGTGGATTGCCAGGAACACGAGGATCCCCGCCAGGAGCGGCAGCGAAGCCAGAGCGAACATTTTGGTCGAGTATAGGTGCGCGCATGAGCGGTGACGGACCGCGCAAGGCCGAGGCGTGCTCCGATTACCGATTTTGCATTCGTCTGGGCGTCCCGGCCTCGGCCGCGAGAGCGAGCAGCGGCACGAGGGGAACGCGAAACCGTCCGAAATACTCGGGACCCGAGACGAGCACGAAGTAGGCGAGGGCGGCAGCCACCACGAGGAGAAGAGGGCGGCGTTCCGGGTCGCGGAACGCCGGGAAAGCCCGGGCCGCGGCGCCATAGAGGAAGAGGAGGAAGGCTCCTTCGAGAGCGTTCTCGAGCCACGAGAGGCCGGCGGGTTGTCGCGACCCCTCGCGCCGCGCCAGCCACCAGGGCGTGGGCTCGGCCGGATACCCCAGCAGCAGGAGTATCGGGTCCTCGTCGGGGCCGAGCGTCCGCACCCAGGCTCGGGCCGTCAGGGCGGCGAGCGTTCCAGCGTTACGCGCGAGCACGTCGAGCCCTTTGCGGGTCATCCTGCGGACGGCCTCCGGGTCGTTCTCTCCCGGTGCGTGGTCCGGCGATTCGTTTGGCCGTCCCGCCTTCGCGTTCTCGACGGCGCTGGCGCGGTGGTAAAGGAGGTTCACCGAGCCGACGGAGCTGACGCTCCAGAGTCCGGCCGAGAGCCCGTTCCTTGCGACCCACGGCGCCACGACGAGCGCCGCACCCGAGAGCAGCAGGGCGGCCTGCCTGCGCGTCCGTCCCAGGGCGAGAGCGACGGGCAGTCCCAGGGCGATGGGGCGGCAGAGCGTCGCGAGACCGAGAAGGAACCCGACCGCGAAAGCATGTCGACCGTCATCGCCCGTCCTGGCCGCGACGTCGCGCGGGGTGTCTCTGCGCTGCAAGCGCCCGAGGCTCGTCAGGGCCAGCAGGAGCAGCACCACGAAGAGCGCCTCGGTCAGCAGGAAACAGCCGTAAGCGGCAGCGCCCAGGTCGAGCGCCACGAGGAGCGCAGCGAGCCGGCCGGACGAACCGGGCAGCCACTCGCGGGCTGCACGACGGACGAGAACGATGGCTGCCGCGGAAAGGAGCACGCCGGCCAGCGCCGCCGCGACCACCTCGACGCGGTGGTCCGTGGCGGCGCCCTCCGGGCCCGGTGAAGGCGGCCCGGGCAACGGGCGCGGGCCGGCCACGGCGTAGATCGCCGCGAGGAGGACCGGGTAGGCCGGGGTTCTCAGGATTTCGGCGTGGAAGGGCGCCTTGTCGTCGCGGGAGAAACGAGCGTGCGTGACGAGGCGCC
The DNA here is from genome assembly GCA_963821225.1 of Thermoanaerobaculia bacterium. GTDB lineage: Bacteria > Acidobacteriota > Thermoanaerobaculia > UBA5066 > UBA5066 > Fen-183. The sequence goes on along the minus strand of CAWGCY010000006.1, from coordinate 1,107,732 downwards.
GTGCCAGCAGGTCGTAATCGAAGGAGTCCGGAACGTAGAAGAACCTCGAGGAAGATCCCGAAGCTGCGGCTGCGAAGAGTGCAAGTCGCAGGAACGCGCCCACGCCGAGGGCCACGAGCCACGAGCGTCGGCCGGGCTCCCGCCCCGTCACGCCTCTCACGACGCTCGCCGGGCGAGGGGACGCGCCAGAAGGACCTGTACGTCTCCGGCGCCGATCCGGAACGGGAGGGCGCAGACGAGCGGTTCTTCGAGGCGGGTGAAGAGGTCGAGGGCGGCGTTCAGCGGTGCCGGCGGAACCGTGAGCGAGAGCCCGTGCGCTCCCGACGTCTTGCGCCCCGTTGCCCGCCGTCCCTCGCGCAGCTTTCCGAGGAGCGCCGGTAACGGGTGCAGGAGCGCGTGGCGCGCGACCTCGAGACCCGACGCACGTACCAGAGCGGCGAGGCTCTCGGGGGAGTAGCGCCGGTGAAGCCCCTGCGCTCCCGGCTCGTCGCGGCCGAGGTTGGTCCGCACCGAGACGGCGCCGCCCGGCGAGAGGACTCGCTTCGCCTCGGCGAGGGCACGGGCGTCGTCCCCGTCCGGCAGGTGCTGCAGGACATCGTGGGAGAGGACGGCGTCGAAGGCTCCATCCCGAAACGGCAGGGCCGAGGCGGAAGCCAGCAGCACGTGTCCCGCGCGAGATCGGGCGCGCTTCGCGGCATCGGGGGAGACGTCCACGCCGGTGAGCCGGAGATCCAGCCGGGCCGAACCCAGCTCTCCCAGGAAGCCTCCGGCCCCGCAGCCCACGTCGAGGATCGACGCCCCCGGGCGCAGCCAGGAGCCGAGCCACGCGCGGGCGACACGCCGCACGGAACGACACCACCAGTGCCGGCGCTCGAGGTCGTCGAGACGCTCGTAGTAGGCAGGCGTGAGAATGACCGGCGCGCCGTTCATGAGCGCCGGGCGAGCGCCCGGTCCACCTCGAGCTTCACGAGGACCAGCATGACGGTCTCGGCGGCGATCGTGGCCGCCGCCGCGCCGCGCAGCCCATAGTGCGGGATGAGCGCGAAGTTGAACGCGACGTTCACGACGGCCGCAGCCAGAGTGGGCGGGATGTTACGACCCGAGCGCCCGAGGGCGACGAGCGCGTTGCGGTATTGGGCTCTCACGCCCACCACCGCGGCCGCGACGAGCAGGACGCGCAGGACGAGCACGCTCTCCCAGTAGGGCTCTCCGAAGGTGAAGCGCAGGAGCTGCGGGGCGAGCATCACGGCGGCCGCCCCTCCGACGATCCACGCGGCGGCGCTCGCGCCGAGCGACCAGCGGAGGACCCTCGCGAACCGGATGGGTTGCGCCGCGGCCTGGGCCATGGCCGGGACGACTGCGCTCGAGAAGGCCGCTCCGAGCATCGCGAAGACGCCCACGATGCGCCCGGCAGCCCGATAGAGTCCTACGTGGCGGTCGTCGGCGAGGAATCCCAGGATCACGACATCGGCGTTATAGACGACGAGGCTCAGCGCCGCATTGAGGGCCAGCGGCGCCGACTCGGCGAGAAGCGACCGGTAGATCCCCGGCTCGTCGGCGGGGGCGTCGCGGGAGAGCGCGCGCAGCGCCACGACGCCGAGGATCAGAGAACCCAGCGCCGTGGCGCCGGCCGCGAGGGCGGGAACGCGCGCCTCGTGCAGCGGGCCGTGGACGAGCACCAGGACCCCGACGGCGTAAAGCGCCTGCCCGGCGATCCTGACCAAAGCCACTCGGCGCATCTGCTCGAGGCCCTGAAAGACGAAGGCGGTCGAAAGCGCCTCGGCGAAAACGCCGAGACCCCCGACGAGGAGCAGGACCCGGACCTCGGCGAGCCGCGGCACGAGCGCCGCGAGGAGCATGAGGCCGGACACGGAGAGCGTGGCGAGCCCGAGCCGGAGGGCGATCACGGCGCGGGCCATCGGAAAGGCGCGGCGCGGATCCGCGGCCGCCCGGAAGGTGCCGACCGTGTCGAGTCCGAAGCTCGCCAGCGCCGAGGCGTAGAGGACCACGGCAGCGGCGAATTCGACGCGACCGAAGCCCACGGTCCCGAGCGCGCGGACCACGTGCACCGTCGCGAGGAACGACAGGGCGCGCGCCCCGATCTCGCCGCCGGCGAGGGCGAGCGTGTTGTTGAGGACGCGGGTCGGGCCCCGCGCCTGAGCGCGGCCGAAGAGGAAGCGCGCCAGGCCGAGGAGGAAGCCGAGGCCGGAGAGGCCGAAGTAGAGGAGGTGGAGTGGAGCGGCGCGCACCGCGAAGGACGGGCCCCTCTTCCGCGAAAGAAAGGCGAGCACGTCGCGGCTCGCGGCCAGCGCGACGGCCAGCGAGGCGAGCGCGACGAGGAGGAGCGGCGGCCAGAGCGGCGAGGCCAGGACCGTCAGGCCGAGAAGCCAGGTGGCCGCGACGCCGGCGCGGTGGCGACCCCCGAGGTTCAGGTCGTCCGGGAGCCGGCCGGAGCGGAGGATGAGCTCCGTCCACGGCACCGCGCGGTCGAGGAGGTCCGTGCGCAGGAGGCCCGGCAACGTCCAGCGCTTCAGGTGCGTCCCCTGCGCGGCCTTCACGAGCGCGATCCTCTGGCGCGACGCGCGAAGGCGGTCTCCGAGCTCGATGTCCTCGATGCTGGGTCGCGGGTAGAGGCCCGCGTCGAAGCCCCCGGCGGCCTCGAAGACCTCGCGTCGCACGGCTCCCAGCCCCGCCCAGAAAGTCTGAGCCTCCTCGCGGCCGCACTGGTGAACGTAGTGGTGGACGAGGTTCTTGTATTGCGAGACGAGACCCGGCGCCGGCGGCTCATCGTCGTAGGAGCCGAAGGCCGCGACGACGTTCTGTTCCCGCGTGAGCGCCCCGAACAGCGCGAAGAGCGCGTCGGGGCGGACCGCGACGTCCGCGTCCACGAAGGCGATCAGCCGCCCGGTCGCCTCGCGCGACCCCGCGTTCCGCGCCCCGCCCGGTCCCAGGTTCGCGGGGAGGACAAAGACGCGCGCGCCGCCGGCGCGCGCCGCCGCTTCCGTGGCCTCGTCGCCCGGCCCGTCCACCACCACGATCACCTCGTCGGGCCTGCGGGACGACGAGGCCAGGGCCGCGAGGCAGCGAGGCAGCGTGGCCGCCGCGTGTCGCGCGGGCACGACGACAGAGGTGAGAAGCCGGGTCCCGCTCACGCGTCCCTTTCGTGACCGGCGGGGCCGGCAAGATCCAGGAAGGGGCCCACTCGCGCGAGCAGCGGGTGGAGGGAGCGCCTCGAGAGGAGGCCGCGATAGAGCTCGAGCAGCTTTCGCTCCCGCGGCGGGCGCCAGGCCAGGTCGGCGTCGGTGAGGCGCGGCGCTCGGACCTCCACGTCCGAATGCCCGACCTCCGTGAGGAGCCGGCTCAGGGATCCGTACGAAGACAGGTGGATCTTCGTGTAGGGGACGCCCCGGCGCCATCTCACGTAGGGGTCTTGCAGAGGGCGCGGCAGGTAGCCCGTCAGCATGAGCCCGACGTGCGGCTCCGGCCCGGCCGCGAACCGGTTCACGGTCCGCGCGTGAAGCGCGCCGCCGGCGCGCCGCACGCGAAGCCACTCGCGGAGCAGGGCGTCCTTTCGCTCGACGTGCTCGAGGACTCCTTCGGCGGCCACGAGCGAAAAGCTGTCATCGGGGAACGGGAGGTGATCGCCGCAGGCGGCGACCAGGGTCACGCGGCCTTCGAGCCCCTCCTCCTCGAGGCGCCTTCGCGCGAGGACGAGCCAACGGAAGGCGATGTCGACTCCCAGGAGCGGCGCACCCGCGGATCCCGGGGCCGCGATGCCCGCCGCCGCGAGGAAGCCCCCGCTCCCGCAGCCCACCTCGAGCCAGGCTCCGTTCGACGCTGCCCGCGAAAGGCCGTGGGCGGCCACGCGCTGAAGCAGCCCTTCGCCCCGAAGCTTTCCCGCCAGGTGGTGCGCGGCGTAACGCGCGGCGAGGACGGGGGGAACCTCCGGTGTGATCTTGTAATAGAGCTCGACGAGACCGGCGAACGTGAGCCCGGCCCCACCCTCGAGGAGCCGGAGGCCCTTGGCGCGGTCTTCGACGAGCCCGATGTACGGGTCCGCGCAAACCCTCAGGTCGGGGATGCCCGCCACGACCGGATACGTGGTGGCGCACGCGCCGCGGCAGGCGAGGCTCTCTCCGGAGTCCTCGAGAGGGCCCCGGCACCTCGGGCAGACGAGCGGGACCTCAGCCACGCGATCCATCGTCGGGTTTCACGGCCCGCCGGGCGGCCCGGAGGCACCGGCGCACGGCGAAACTCACGCGCTGAACGGGAGCATCGAGCCGTCCCGCGACGACGGCATCCACGTAGTACGCGTCGATCCGCGGGAGCTCGTATCGGTCGTCACGGGAGTCAGCGAGGGAGAGACGTGTCCCCACCGCTCCGTCGAAGGCGCGGCTCGCGGCCGCGCGCGCCGCCTTCGTGACGACGCCGTACGGGTAAGCGAAGACTCGCGGGTCGTGTCCAGTGCCGGAGCAGATCCGTTCCCGCGAGCCGCCCACTTCGGCCAGCAGCTCGAGGGCCGAGAGCCGCCGCAGCGAGCGGTGGGTGCGCGAATGTGCACCCAGCTCCCAGCCCTCCTCTGCCAGTGCTGCGGCTCTTTCCAGGGAGAGGAGCTCTCGAGCGGGAGCGGCGTGGCCGTTCCAGCGCGCGCTCTTTCCGGCGAGGTCGGACACGAGGAACACCGTCGCCGTCATCCCGCGTTCGCGAAGGAGGGGAGCAGCGATCTCGGCCACCGAGACGTCGCCGTCGTCGAACGTGAGGACGACGGCGTGCTCCGGCAGCTCGCGCCCGTCGCGCAAGGCGTCGACGAGCGCGCCGAGCCTCACGGTCGTCCGCCCGGAGGCGCGGAGCGCGTCGAGGTGCGAGGCCAGCTCCCGCGCCGGCGTGTAGAGGGGCGGCGGCCCGTCACCCACGGCGTGGTACGTCAGGATCGGCACTCTCAAACGGGGACCTCGACCCCCTCCCGCGCCGAGCGGTACACGGCCGCAGCCATTCGCAGGGCCATCAGCCCGTCCCTCCCGGTGGCCCCGGCGCCGGACCTGCCGGCCACCGCGGCCGTGAGGCCCGAGAGCTCGGTCACGAACGAGGCGACGATCGTGGACTCGAAGCCGCGCAGCCGTTCGCGCACCTGCATGGCGGGGAAGAGGTCGAATCGGCGCTTCGCCCGCCCTTCCGGTTCGGCCCGGCCCACCTCGAGGAACATCGGCGGATAAAAGGCGCGGGCGTAGCCCTTGGTCCCCGCGACCTCCAGCCAGAACCGGTAGCCCCGCCACTCGGCCCAGGTGGAGTGGACCGTGGCAAGGCCGCCGCCCGCGAGGCGGAAGAGGGCGAAGGCATCGTCCTCGGCCCCGTCGAATCGCCACTGCAGGCTGGAGACGCGGCCGCTCGCCTTCTCGGCGTCTCCCGCCACGTAGCGAACGAGATCCAGCAGATGGATCCCGTTGTCGACGAGGCAGCCACCGCCGGTTCGAGTCGCGTCCGTCACCCAGGAGTTGCCGAACTCGGCTCCTCCCTGATGGCCCGCGAAGGCGTGGGCGGCGCGCAGGTCTCCGAGGCTCCCTGACGTGACGACGTCGCGGAGGCGCGCGAAGGCGGGGAAGAAGCGGTGGTTGAAGCCCGTGAAGAGCAGGAGCCTCCGCGAGTCGGCTGCCTCGCACATCGCCTCGCCCTCCGCGACGGAGCGCGCCAGCGGCTTCTCGCAGAGGACGTGGCGCCCCGCCTCGAGGGCCGCCAGCGTCACGTCGCGGTGCGTGTCGGGCGGCGTGCTCACCACGACGAGGTCCACGCCGTCTCGCTCGACGGCCTCGCGATAGTCCGCGACGGCCGCCGCTCCGTGGCGGCGCGCGACCGCCTCGGCAGCCTCCCTCCGCACGTCGGAGACGACGGACAACGAGAGGCCGGGGGTTCCCGCCACGGCCTTTGCGCGAAGGACGCCGATCCCGCCGGCTCCGACGAGGGCCACACCGAGCGGCGCGCTCACGGAAGCTTCTTCCGCGAGCGGATAGTCTCGACCAGCTCGTACCACGCGCTCATGTGCCTCTCCTCGGTGAACCTCTCACGGAAAGCCGTCCGCCCGCGCTCCCCGAGCTCGCGTCGGCGCCCGGGATCCGTGCGGAGAACCTCCATTGCCGAGAGCAAGTGCTCCTCCGTTTTCCATACCATACCGCCGGAGGTGTCCGTCACCAGCTCCTCGAGCGCGCCGCCCGATCGTACGAGCGCGGGTGTGCCCACCTGAAAGGCCTCGAGGGGCACCAGGCCAAACGTCTCGTAGCAGAGGGACGGAACCACGACCGCGATCGCCTCCCGGTAGAGCGTTCGCAGCGCCGAAGCGTCCAGCGCGCCGGTGAAGGAAACGTGCGGGAGATCCGCCGCCGCGCGGCGCAGGTCGCCCGCGAGCGAACCGTCCCCGGCCAACACGAGGTCGGCCCGGTCGTAGCGGCGAAACACGTCGAGGAGAACGTCCACGCCCTTCAGCCGCTCGAGGCGTCCCGCGAAGAGGAAGAAAGGCCGGCGGACGCTTTGCTCGAGCGCCGCCCGGGGTTCGGGCTCCCGGCCGGCGTCGGGCACGAAAGGCGGCAGCACGCGGATGGGCGCGGGGAATCCGTTCGCCTCGTGGAGCCGGCGGCTCGTCTCGCTTCCGGTCAGGAAGGCATCGACGTGGCGGGCCGCGCGGCGAAGCGCGCCCGTGACGCGCCACAGCTGCGGCGGCCGCCTTCCGCGCAGCGTGCACGAGAGGCAGGTCCTCTTCCGGCAGGCCTCCTCGCCGTTCCGAAATAGGACGTGCATCGAGCAGACCGTCCAGTAATCGTGGAGCGTGCAGAGCGTCGCGCCACGACCCATGCTGAAGACGGCCGGACCTCCCAGCAGCGAGACGTTGTGGAAATGCGTGACGTCGAACGGGACCGAGCCCAGGATCGCGCGAAGCGACCCACGCTCGAGGACGGGCCGGCCGAGCTGGTGGGAGGCCAGCAGGCCGAGGCGGCCGGGAAGGCCGCCGCGCTCGAGGCGGTGCACGATGACGCCCGCCGGCGGACCCTCGGGCCACGGCGGGCCCGCCGCGCCGAGCGCCCACGCGTCGACGCTGTGAACGACGTGCACTTCGTGGCCGTCTCTCGCGAGCGCGGCCGCGAACCTCGAGACCAGAACCGCGTCGCCGCCGAAGCTGTGAGGAGGGAAGAACGTCGTGAGCAGACAGACCCGCAGGGGCTTCACGGGAGGCCCGCCTCTACTTCGTCGAGAATCTCCTCGAGCTGGTCCGCCGAGCGCTCCCAGGAAAGCGCCCGCGCCCGCTCCCGGGCCCTGGCCGCCATCGCGAGGCGGAGGGGCTCGTCGAGGAGGAGCCGGCCCAGGGCCTCGACCAGCTCCCGAGGCTGCGAGGGGTCGACGAAGAGGCCGCCGCCTTCGAGGAGCCGGGGGAGCGGGCTGTTGCGCGTCGCCACCACCGGGGTGCCGCACGCTGCAGCCTCCACCGCAGGGAGACCGAAGCCCTCGGAGAAGGAGGGAAGGACGAGGAGCTCCGCGGCGTTCAGGACCTGTGCGGCGCCCGCGTCGGAGAGCCCGCCGGCGAAGACGACTGCGTCCTCGAGGCCGCGGGCGGCGATCCGCTCGCGCAGGGCCGCGAGACCCGGAGTGAACGGGTCGCGGTCGGTGTCGCCGACCAGGACGAGGCGGAGCGAGGAGAGTGAAGCCCGAGTCTTGAGCTCGGCGAGCGCGTCGACGAGGGAGCCGAGGTTCTTGTGAGGGTTCGTCCCGCCGATGCAGGCGAGGTGTCGCGTCGCGCCGCCGAGCCCGAGACGCGAGAGGAGCGCTCCGTCTCGCTCTCCGGGCCCGAGCGGCCGGAACGCGGGGTCGGCGGCTTCGTCCACGACCCGGATCCGCTCGGGTGGGGTCGCGAGCAGCCTCTGGATCCCCTCGCGCGCGTATTCCGAGACCGTCACCACGATGTCCGCCTGCCGGCGCGCGAGGACGCTCTTGAGCGTCCAGAAAGCTCTTCTGAGCACGCCCGGGAAGACGAGGTCGGGGTACTCCTCGGCGATGACGTCGTGGATGCCGACGAGGACGGGCCTCGCGGAGAGCACGGGCACGAACGTGTAGACGCTGGGGAAGAAGAAGGCGTCGGCCCGCGCCCGGGACATGGCGAGGGAGAAGACGAGAAGGTCGGACAGGGAGCGCCGGCCCGAGGCCGAGGCGGCCCGCGCCGGAGCTTCCCGCGTGTGCGCGACAACGACTCGCGCGCCCTCGGGCAGCGAAACCGAATCCGCGCTGGCGGCGTCGACGAAGAGAACGAGCTCGTGGCGCCTCGCGCTCGAGAGGAAAGCTCCGAGCAGGCTGCGGGTGAAGCGGCCGTAGCCCCGCTCGTTGGCCCAGCAGGACGCGTCGACGGCGAGCCGCATTTCGCTAGGTGAGCTGCAGCGCGGCCTCGCCCGGGCCGATCGCGTAGCCCACGAACTCGCCGGCCGCCCAGGCCAGCATGAAGGTCAGGACGACCGGAAGGCAGCGGGCGAACTCGCGGAGGTGGCGCCCGCGCGAGAGCACCCGCCGCCCGATGCGCAGGACGAGCAGGGCCGGGAGGGCAGGCGAGAACGCGAGGTAATAGAGCCGGCGGCGGCGCGAGACGAACTCGTTCCGCGTCCCCGCGTAAGCGCGGCCGTAGGCGTAGCGCTCCTTGATGAAGCTCCAGAAACCGAAGTGCTTCTTGTGGAGGACCCGCACGGTGGGGTCGGAGCGCAGCTCCTGGCCCCCCGCCTCGAGCCGCGTGTGGAGGAACGTCTCCCAGTACCCCTCGCGCAGCATGTCCTCGAGGTCGCCGAGGGCCGCCCGCTTGTAGGAGACGTTCGGTCCCGGCAGGTCGTGGACCGGTCCGTCCGAGACCGGGCTGATGAAGTTGCTGTACTCGCAGAAGAAGACGGCCCAGTCGATCAGCCGATCTGTCGCGGCGTTGTCCACCGCGCCGCCGATCGCGGCTGCCGGGCTCTTCCCGTGCGCGGCCACGAGGGAGGCCGTCCAGTCCGGCTCGGGGATGCAATGGTCCTCGGTGATGGCGACCAGCCTGCCCGAGGAGCCGAGGATCCCGGCCGCCCGCAGCTCGGGGACACTCTTCTTCTCGCCGAAGGAGATCAGCTTCACGTGCGGGTACTCGGCCCGCACGAAGTCCGTGACCGAGGGCCCGACACAATCCGCCACGAGGATTTCGGTCGCGACGGAGCCGCTTTGCCGGGAGAGGGCCGCGAGACAGGCGTCGAGATACGGACGTCCGTTCACCGAGGCGATGACGACGGAGAGCTCGGGGGTCTCGGTCAAAGTCTCTCGCCGCTCGTGCCGGCGCCGAGAAGCAGCCCGACAGCCTCGCCAGCGGCCCAGAGCACCTGGGCGACGAGGCAACCGGGGCTCACGGCGAGGAATTTACTACGGAAGAGTGGACGAGACCACACGTCACGGGCCACGCGCCAGAAGAGGAGAAAGGGCACGACGGGCGAAGCGAGGATGTGCAGGATTCGGCGACTCACGCTCCAGCCCGCGGCGCGCATGGCTCCGTAGCAACGCCCATGGTGGAGACGGCGGCGAGCCCAGGCGGAAAAGGAAAGCCGTCGGCCGCACGAAACTCGCAGCGCCGGGTCCAGACGGAGCTGCCGGCCCGAGGCCGCCAGCGTACGGCAGTGGAACGTCTTCCAGAAACCACGTGCTGTGACGTCGCCCGCGCCCGCAAGCGCCTCTCGCGTGAAGACCGCCGCGAGCCCGGGCAGCTCCGCCGCTGAACCCGCCGGAAACGGCGGCAGGAAAGCGGCGTAGTCGCAGAGGAAGGCGGCGAGATCGAACCCGGCGATGCCTTCCGCGGGGCACACGGAGCCGCCGAGCGCCGCGGCGTCTGTCCTCTGCCGGACGTCCAGCACAGAGGCCGCCCAGTCGGGCTCGAAAGTGGCGACTTCCTCCGCCACGGCGACGAGACTGCCGCTGGAAGCGGCAATGCCCGCGCCGAGCAGGAAGGGAAGCGATTCGGAACCCGATACCACGGTGCGGACGCGCAGAGTGCGCTTCGCCTCTTCACCTGCGCCGTCGCCGGTGTGGGGCCCGACGGCGACGACGACTTCCAGCGCTCCCTCGCGAAGCCTTTCCTGTGAGGCCAGCGACTCGAGGCAACGCCTCAGCGGCTCGCCGCCGCAGGGTGCCGCCACCACGACGGAGAGCTCCGGCGTCACGGGGTCGGGCGCCCCGGGCGCAGGTAGCCGAGCGACTCGCCGACGGACCACGCCGCGAGAAAGGCGAGCAGCCAGAGCAGGGAGGAGAGAACGTGCCGGCGCCAGCGTGGCTGGCGGGCTGCCACTCTTCGGAAGATGCGGGCCAGGAGGACCGGCACGAGCAGAGGCCCTGCGGCAGCTCGAGCAATGCGTCCGACCCCGCCCACGCCCTCGCGCGTCGAGCCGAAGTGCCGCCCGTGCCGGAAACGCGCCCGGAGGAACGCCGCCGCGTTCGTTCCGGCGCTGAAATGCACCACGGCTTGAGGCGCGACCACGAGACGTCGGCCGATCGCGCGCAACTCGGCGTGGACGAGCGTCTCCCAGAAAGCGCGGACGGTACCCGCCTCGCCTTCTTCCGGCGGCGCTGCCGACGCGCACCTCGCGAGATCCGCCCGCCGATACGCCGCGTTGTCGCCCGGGATCTCGACAACTTCACCCGCCTGCATCGGCGGAATGTAGGCGCTGTAGCGGACGAAGTAAGCCGCCCAGTCGGAGGGCGCGCCCCCCTCGGGTCCGTCGATCGGGCCGCCGGCTCCGCCGGCCTGGGGATTCGCGTCCAGCGCAGCGAGGAGGCTCTCGAGCCACCGGGGGCCGGGAACGCAGGTCGCGGTCGTGAAGACGACGACGGGAGCCGCACTTCTTTCCAGCGCGGCGCCCCAGAGCTCCGGAACCAGGGCGTCGGTTGCCCTCACGACGCACGTGACCCCGGCCCGCCTGGCCGCGTCGGCTTCCGGACTGTCCTCGCCGGCTACCGCGGCGATCACCTCGCCTCCGAGAGCGCTCGCCTGGGCCACCGCCTCTGCGAGGCACGCGGCGCCCGCGCCTGGCGCGTCTCTCGCGCCGATCAGCACGGAGACGGTTGGGAGGAGGGCGCTCACCTCGGGCCGGCGTCGGCGGCAGGCGTGTCGTGCTGTACCATCCGCCGCGTCTTGGTTGGAGAATTCGCCTGAACCCTCACGTGCTGGTTCTCGGCGCGGGCCCGGCCGGGCTGACGGCGGCCCACGAGCTGGTCCACCACGGTGTGGCCACCACGGTCGTCGAGGCGGATGCGGTCGTCGGGGGTCTGGCCCGGACGGAGGTCTTCCGGGGAAACTACTTCGACATCGGAGGTCATCGTTTCTTCACGAAGATGGCCGAGGTGGATCGCCTTTGGCACGAGGTCCTGGGCGACCAGCTCATCGAGGTGCCGAGGCTATCCCGGATTCTCTATCAGGGGAGGTTCTTCTACTATCCCCTGCGGCCGCTCAACGCGTTCTTCGGACTGGGACTCTTCAACTCGGCCTGGGTGACGCTCAGCTATCTGCGCTCCCGTCTCTTCCCGCGGCTGCCGGAGGAGACCTTCGAGGAGTACGTCTCCAACCGCTTCGGGCGGCGGCTCTTCCATCTCTTCTTCAAGACGTACACGGAGAAGGTATGGGGCATCCCGTGCACCGAGATCCGGGCCGAGTGGGCGGCGCAGCGGATCCGGAACCTCTCCTTTGCTACGGCCGTGAAGAACGCGCTCTTCGGATCGCGACACGGCGAGGTCAAGAGCCTGATCGAGAAGTTCCTCTACCCGAGACTCGGCCCGGGGATGATGTGGGAGCGCTTCCGCGAGCGGATCGAGGCCCGCGGGGGCCGCGTGCTGATGGAGTGTCCCGTGGAGGGGCTCGAGAGGAGCGAAGGGCTGGTCACAGGCGTTCGCGTGAGGCGGGCCGGACGCGAACCCGAGGTGCTGCCCGCCACGCACGTCATCTCCACTCTCCCGCTTCGCGAGCTCGTGCTCTCTCTTTCGCCTCCGGCCCCGGACGACGTGAGGCACGCGGCGAGGGACCTCAAGTACCGCGACTTCCTCACGGTCGTGCTCGTCGTGCGCCGTCCCGAGCTGTTCCCGGACAACTGGATCTATGTCCACACGCCCCACGTCTCGGTCGGGCGCATACAGAATTTCCGGAACTGGAGCCGCGAGATGGTGGCGGACCCCGCGACGACGACGCTCGGGCTCGAGTACTTCGTGTCGGAAGGGGACGAGATGTGGTCGATGCCGGACGCGGACCTCGTGCGCCTGGCCACGCGCGAACTCGAGCAGCTGGGGCTGGCGGCGGCCTCCGACGTCACGGACGGCGCCGTGAAGCGGATGAAGAAAGCCTACCCCGTCTACGACTCCACCTACCGCCAGAGCCTCTCGATCGTCCGCGGCTACCTCGACTCCTTCTCGAACCTCCAGACCGTGGGGCGAAACGGTCTTCACAAGTACAACAACCAGGACCACTCGATGATGACGGGCCTCCTCGCCGCGCGAAACGTCTGGGGCGGCGCGAGCCACGACCTGTGGGCGGTGAACACGGATCTCGAGTACCAGGAGGAGCTGAGAGCCACACCCGTCGAGGTGCGAAAAGACGGAGCTCCCTAGAACTTGAAGTTCAGGCCGGCGGTCCCGTGCCAGAAGTCGGCTTTCGGATTGTTGTTGTATCGGTCGCGGATCGCGTCGATGGAATCCACTCCGATGAAGACATAGCGGACGTCGACGTGGAGCGAGACGTTCGCTTTCGCCCCGAGCTCGACACCGCCGCCAACGTGCCCACCGAACGTGTGCTGCGTGTCCGAGCCGAGAGCCGCCTGCGAGCCCAGGAACGTTGATTTCGTGTAGTACCAGCCGCCGCCGCCGAGGACGTAAGGCTGGACCTGGCCGGGCAGGATGAAGATCATGAGCGAGGCCTGGACGGGGTACTGCTCGATCCGTAGCACGTCCTCGCCGCCGGCGCTGTACGTGGTGCGGCGATAGTCGATGAGGCCCTCGAGGCCGAGCGGCCCCGGGAAGCGCAGCCGCAGCTGGGCGCCCCCGGCCCACTTGCCCTCGGCGTCGGTCGCCTTCGTGTACGAGGCGTGGCCGCCGAAAGAGAACTGGGCCCGGGCGGGATTCGCGGCAAGGAGCACGACTGCGGCACCGAACACAAGAAGAGTCTTTCTGGAAAAATTCACAGTCCAAGCCCTCCAAGAACGGCGGGAGCAAGTTCTCTGCCCGGATCAGTCGTCGAGCGCCTCGGCTCCGAAAAGCGGCCCTCCTCCCCGCGCGCTCCAGAATCCCCACGCGGCGAGCGCGAGGACGACGAGGACGAAGAAGAATCCGTGCCCGAAGTACCAGGCCGAGAAGTCCAGTGTCAGGGGCACGCTCGCGAGGGCGTCCTGTGTGACGTAGAGCGTCCCGAGCCCGATGAATCCGAACCGGATGAGGGCGATGATGAGAAGCGCTGCGGTGAGACCGGCGACGGGGACTTCGAGGATCGCATTCTCCCGTCCCGCGTTGAGCACTGAGAAGAGAACCCACAGGAAGCCGACCGCGAGCCACCGGCGACGCAGGAGGAGCGTTCCGACGAAGAGGATCGCCGTCGCGAAGAGAGTGGACATCAGCGTGTCCACGAGGCGACCCGCCATCGCGGAGGCGACGCCGCGCAAGCCGCCAAGCGTATCCGCATCGAAGGGGATGGGCGTTTGGCCCCCGGACGCGACGAAGGCGGGCGCGGCGTTCACGGAGACGAAGAGGAGGAACGACGCACAGCCGAGGAGCACGCCGCCGAGCACGTCGCGTCCGACGAGGGGATCGCTGAAGCGGCCCGCGACCAGGCGCGTCCACGAGACCAGGAGCTCGGGATGGCGCCGCCGGAAGTACGGCTCGAAGGCGAGGTAGAGGACCCACACGATCCCGGCGAGGCCCGCGGGGACGAAGAGGATCGGCGTCAGGGGCGCCAGGGGATTGAGGTTCCCGAGAGCGGCCGGATGCAACGTGAGAACCCCGTACGCGAAATCCGCGAGGAACACGGCGGCTGCGATCCGGGACGCCCCGCGCCGGTCACCGCGGCCGAGTCGTGCGTTGCGCCGGGCGAACCAGGCGGCCGCGAACGCGATGCCGAGCGTAATCGTCATGAAGAGGACGCTCGAGAGCTTCACCCGAAGCGCCACGGGTCGCGGGGCGTCCCTGGAAGGCCGCGTCCACGGCGCGACCAGATGGAACGAGACGATCCGGCCTCGCCACGCCGCGGCGACCACTCTCAGCTCCGGACCGCCTCCGGGCATCGGACCCGAAAACCCCGCGACGGCGTCGAAGGGAACGCGCGGCAGCCAGGCGGGCTCGGATGCCACGAACGCCTTCGCGTCGAGGCCGGCCTCCGCGAGGGCGACGTCCCACGCAGGCGTCGCGGCAACCGGCGGAGCGGGGGCGATGGACTGCGGGGGCACCGCGAGGAACGAGCGCAGCCTTCCCTCCGGATCGAGGTCGACGGTGACCATCCCCGTCACGTCGAGAGGGGGGTCCGCGTGGCGCACCTTCGCCTCGAAGTTGCCGGGAACGAGGGGCCGCGGACTCTGCCGGTACTCGAAATACGCGGGCTTCCACCATGCGTCCGCGAGGCCGCGGGCCCAGGCCGGCTTGCCGGTCCGCGCGAGATGGCTGAGGTATTCGTAATCGCGGACGAACCAGCGCTCTGAATCCGTCGGCGGGTCGGTCCAGCCGAGGCGCCGCGCGATCTCCCGCGCGCGCTCCTCGAGTGCGTCGGGCGGCTTCGGAAGCGGCGATAGGCCGAGGTCCGTGCCCCATCGGGTCAGGGCGAGCCCGAGGCAGAGGAGGACGGCGATCCCCCCGAGAAGAGCGATGGCGCGGCCGAGAGGGATGACGCCTTCGGGACCCGCTGCCGCGACCATCTCCGGCGAGGGCGTCTCGCCGGCCGCGAGAGCCGCGGCAAGGGGGTCGCCGCCGGGCAGCGCCGCTGCGACTTGGACCGCCGACGCGGGCCGCGCGCGCGGGTCCTTTTCGAGGCAGCGCAGGATCACGCGCTCGACGGCCGGGTCGAAGCCCGCGAGGACGTTCGACGGCGCGGTGGGCGTCTCCTGCTCGTGCTTGCGTTTCATCTCGGCGAGCGTCGGCGCGTCGAACGCGCGCTTCCCCGTCGCGACCTCGTACAGGACGAGGCCGAGCGCGTAGAGGTCGCTTCGCACCGACGCGGGCTTTCCCGCGAGCTGCTCGGGCGCCATGTAGGCGGGCGTCCCGGAGATCTCGCCGACGTTCGCGGCTTCCTCGGCCGCGACGGCGAGGCCGAAGTCCGTGATGCGCACGCGCCCGCGGCCGTCGAGCATGATGTTCGCGGGCTTGAGGTCGCGGTGGAGGACGCCTTTCTCGTGCGCGGCATGCAGGCCAGCGCAGAGCTGGCGCGCGATGTCGATCGCCTTGTCCACCGGAAGGTGGCCGATCCTCTTCAGGAGCGAGGCCAAGTCCTCGCCGTCCACGTATTCCATCGAGAGGAAGTGGCGTCCTTCGATCTCGCCGATGTCGTAAATGCGGCAAACGTTCGGGTGCGAGACCTGGCGCGCGAGGCGCACCTCGGCGTGGAAGCGCGCGAGGAGCGCCTCGTCACCCGAGACCGCTTTCGGGAGGAACTTCAGTGCGACAGCCTGCCCGAGCTTGAGGTCGTCGGCCCGGTAGACCTCGCCCATCCCCCCGCGGCCGAGGAGGCCGATGATGCGGTAGCGCTCCCCGAGGACGGCGCCGGGCGGAAACGCGCCGAGGTCGAGCGAACCCGAAGAAACTAGGCGGCCGACGGACGAGGGCGGTCTCGGTGGCACGGGTTTGGGCGCCGAGCCCATCTCGGTGGGGAGGCGCGAAAGCGACCCCGACACCGCCTGCCCGCACGCGGGACAGAAGCGTCCGGAAGATGGAATCTCGGCGTCGCAGCGGGAGCAGCGCGTCACGTTTGCTGAGATGGTATCTCAACGGGTCAGACGGCCCTCGAGGCCGCGCGGCGCTCGGTCCCAAGTGAAGCTGGCCCGGCTCGCTGTGCTATCCTCCGCCGCTCCGGCCGAAACGCCGGAAATGCTCTTTGGAGAAGACGATCCGGGTCGAGGTCGGGGATCACAAGACGTTCGGAACGAACGGCCCCCGGCGACAGCCCCTGGAGAGAAGTGGCGACGCGTTTACAGGCGCTTAGCTCAGCGGTAGAGCACTACCTTGACACGGTAGGGGTCAGCAGTTCGATCCTGCTAGCGCCTACCATCGCCGATCTCTCCCGCGCCGCCGCCCAGAAGCCGCTCGAAGGCGCTTAGCTCAGTCGGTAGAGCACTTCCTTCACACGGAAGGGGTCAGCGGTTCGAGTCCGCTAGCGCCTACCAACCTCTTTCGCCACAAGACCCGTTCGTGAATGTCTTTTTGTTCGGAAGAACGAAGAGAAGATGATTCTTTGCGAGGAGAAGAGATTTTTCTTGGAAGGGAAGAGGGGTTGGAATGTCCTCGGTGGCGAGCTCGAATCGAATTGATCCGGCGGTCGGAGAAGGTGGAGGAAATATCCGCCTGACGCTGCCGGATGGGACGGTCAAGGAGGTACCTGTCGGCACCACCGGCCGTGCCGTCGCCGAGTCGATCGGGCCGCGCCTCGCCAAGGACGCGCTCGGCGTGAAGCTGGCCGGCGAGGTCCTCGATCTTTCTCGCCCGCTCCGGAAGTCCGGCCCCTTCGAGGTTGTCACGCCGAAGCACCCGGACGCGCTGGAGCTGTATCGCCACTCCACGGCGCACCTCTGCGCGAACGCCGTCAAGCGCCTGTTCCCGGGCGTGAAGATCGGCATCGGTCCGGCCATCGAGAACGGCTTCTATTACGACTTCGACCCGGGCCGGCCGTTCACGCCCGAGGACCTCGAGAAGATCGAGGCCGAGATGAAGAGGATCGTCGCCGAGGACAACGCGGTCGTCCGAAAGGAGATGTCGAAGGCCGAGGCCGTCGCGACCTTCGAAGCTCAGGGCGATCCGCTCAAGGTCGAGATCGTCGCGGGCATCCCCGAGGGCAGCCTTTCGTGTTACGAGCAGAAGGATTTCATCGACCTCTGCCGCGGCCCGCACGTGCCGTCCACCGGCAAGCTCGGAGTTTTCAAGCTGACGCACTCGGCGGGCGCGTACTGGAAGGGCGACGAGCGGAACCCGATGCTCCAACGCATCTACGGGGCTGTCTTTCTCACGCAGAAGGAGCTGGACGAGCATCTGGCCCGCCAGGAAGAAGCCAGGAAGCGCGATCACCGGAAGCTCGGGAAGGAGCTTTCCCTCTTCGTGTTCCACCCGTGGGCGCCCGCGTCGCCGTTCTTCCTGCCAAAGGGCGCGACGGTCTACAACCTGCTGATCGACTGGATCCGCGACTTGTACGTCAAGTACGGATATCAGGAGGTCCTCACGCCGCAGATCTTCGACGAAGAGCTCTTCACGACCTCGGGACACACGGGCAACTACCGCGAGAACATGTTCTTCGTTCAGGTCGACGAGCGCGAGTTCGGCGTGAAGCCGATGAACTGCCCGGGCCACTGCCTCCTGTTCGCGTCGCAGGCGTGGAGCTACCGCGATCTGCCGGTGCGGTACGCCGATTTCGCGCGCCTCCACCGGTACGAGAAGTCGGGGGTGACGCAGGGCCTCACGCGCGTCCGGTCCTTCTCGCAGGACGACGCGCACATCTTCGCTCCCCCGGACAGCATCGACCGCGAGGTCGCGTCCTTCCTCACCTTCCTCGACGAGGTGTACGGGACCTTCGCATTCCGGGACGTCGCGATCTCGCTCGGCTTGAGGCCCGAGAAGAGAGTCGGTAAAGACGCCGTGTGGGATCGCGCGGAGCGCGTCCTCGAGGCGGCGCTCAAGGCCACCGGCCGCCCGTACGTGGTCTCACCCGGCGACGGCGCGTTCTACGGCCCGAAGATCGACTTCCGCGTGAACGATGCGATCGGGCGGCCCTGGCAGCTCGGGACGTTCCAGTGCGACTTCAACCTGCCCGAGCTCTTCGATCTGCATTTCACGGCCGAGGACGGCACGAAGCAGCGTCCGGTCCTCCTGCACCGCGCGATCCTCGGGTCACTCGAACGGTTCCTCGGCATCCTCATCGAGCACACGGGCGGCGACTTCCCGTTCTGGCTCGCGCCGGAGCAGGTCCGTGTGGTTCCTGTGTCTGAGAAATTGAACGAATATTCGGAGAAGATTCTGAGAAGGGTGAGAGTAGAAGGCCTGCGTGCCTCGGTGGATTCCCGCAATGAAAAGCTCGGCGCGAAGATCCGCCATGGCGAGCTCGAGAAAGTCCCGGCCCTCCTGATCGTCGGTGAGAAGGAACAGGCGGCGGGCACGGTCTCCCTCCGCGTCCGCCACGGCGGGGAATTCAAGGATCAGAATATCGAAGAATTGCTGCGAAAGATGAGGGCTGCGGTGGCGACGAGGACCCTTCAGTGGCACGGCGCAGCCGATTCGCAATCTTCACCTTCTAAGAAGATCTCTTAGAAGCGTTACGAATAGTTCAGACCTCGAAGCAAAGCCCAACGTCAACCGTTCTCGAACAGTAAGGAGGAAATCCCCATCGCATTTTTCAGAGGCGGCCCACGCGTTCCCCCGACGAAGAACTCTCCGATCAACGAATTCATCCTTCGATTCCCGCAAGTCCGGCTCATCGGCTCGGACGGGACCCAGCTCGGCGTCGTCGATCCGCCGTCCGCCATCGCGAAGGCGCGCGAGGAAGGGCTCGACGTCGTCGTGATCGCCGAGCAGGCCGACCCTCCGGTCTGCAAGATCATGGACTTCGGCAAGTTCACGTTCGAGAAGAAGAAGAAAGAGCACGAGTCGAAGAAGAAACAGAAGATCACCCAGGTCAAGGAAATCAAGTTCCGGCCGAACATCGACGAGCACGACTACGACTTCAAACTGAGGAACATCCTCCGGTTCCTGGAGGAGGGCGACAAGGTGAAAGCCACCGTCCAGTTCCGAGGCCGCGAGATGTCGCGTCTCGACAACGGGCGGAAGGTCCTCGACCGGCTCATCAAGGACCTCGAAGGCCGGGCGCACGCCGAATCCGGCACCGAGATGATGGGAAACCGGATGCACCAGATTCTCGGCCCGATCAAGAAGCACTGAGAAGGAGCCCCGAACATGGCCACCAAGAGAAAGACGCACCGCGGCGCGGCGAAGCGGTTCCACAAGACCGCCACCGGAAAGTTCAAGCGCGGCCACGCGATGAAGCGCCACATCCTCACGAAGAAGAACGCGAGCCGCCTGCGGGGCCTCAAGAAGGCCACTCTCGTGTCGAAGGCCGACACGAAGAACGTCCGGTCGATGCTCCCGTACGCCTAAACGAGATCACAAGACAGGAGATACACCATGCCTCGCGTCAAGCGTGGACCCAAGAGGAAGAATCGCCGGGTACGAGTTCTGAAGCTCGCGAAGGGCTACTACGGAACCAAGCACAACTGCTTCCGCATCGCCGAGCTGCAGGTGGAGCGGTCGCTCGCCTTCGCGACGCGCGATCGCAAGCAGAAGAAGCGCGAGTTCCGGGGGCTCTGGATCATCCGAATCAATGCGGCTGCGCGCCAGCACGACCTCAGCTACAGCAAGCTCATGGCAGGCCTGAAGAAGGCCGGCTCCGACGTGAACCGCAAAGTCCTCGCGGAGATCGCCGTCGAGGATCCGAAGGGATTCGCGAACATCGTCGCGTCGGCGAAGACCGCTCTGGGGCTGCCCGCGGCGGGCGCGGCCGCGCCCGCGAGCGCCTGATTCGCGTCGACGAGTGGCCGAGCTTCTCGCCTCCGTCGAGGAGAAACGAAGAGTCTTCTTCGAAGAGTTGAAGACTGCCGAGGAGAGGACTTCGTCGGGAGGGGGTCTCCTCCCGGCGGACGTGCGCGCGATGCACGTCCGCTGGCTCGGTCAGAAACAGGGCATCGTCACGGGGCTCCTGGCGGGGCTTCGGACCCTTTCGAAGGAAGACAAGGCCCCGGCCGGCGCCGCCATCAACAAGCTCAAGAAGGACGTCGAGGCTGCGCTCTCTTCCCTCGAAGAAAAATCTCTTCTCTTCGAGCAGGCGCAGAAGCAGCGCGCCTTGGCCGTGGACGTCACGCTGCCTCCGCGCTCTCCGCGCGTCGGGCGCCTTCACCCGCTCACGATCGTGAGGCGGCGGATCGAAGCCGCCTTCGCGTCTCTGGGCTACGAGATCGCGCACGGCCCGGACGTCGAGACCGATTGGCTGAACTTCGGCGCGCTCAACTTCCCGCCCGACCATCCCGCGCGTGACGCCGTGGACACCTTCTTCCTGACGAGCGGCGGGGAAGGCGACGACCGGCTGCTCCTGCGCACGCACACGTCGCCGGTCCAGATCCGGACGATGCTCGCGAAAAAGCCCCCGATCCGGATCGTCATCCCGGGGCGGGTCTACCGCAAGGACGACATCGATCCCCGCCACTCGCCCGTCTTCCACCAGATGGAAGGGCTGACGGTGGACGAAGGTGTCACGTTCGCCGACCTGAAAGGCACGCTCGCGGCGTTCGCGCGCCTGCTCTTCACGCCCGAGACGAAGATCCGGTTCGGCCCGACGTTCTTCCCGTTCGTCGAGCCGGGCGTGGACGTGGCCGTCTCGTGCGTTTTCTGCAGGGGGACCGGCAGCTCCAACGATGCCGCCTGCCGCCCGTGCTCGGGCACGGGCTGGATCGAGATCCTGGGCGCGGGAATGGTCCATCCCGCCGTTCTGAGGAACGGAGGGATCGACCCCGAGAGGTATTCGGGCTTCGCGTTCGGCATGGGAATCGACCGCGTCGCGTTCCTCGTCTACGGGGTGCCGGACCTGCGCCTGTTCTTCGAGAACGACGTGCGTTTCCTCGACCGCGTGTGGGCCTGACGTGAAGTTCGCGTACTCCTGGATCGCGTCGTACCTGCCCGGTCCCGCACCGGACCCGAAGGAGCTCGGCGAGCGCCTGACCGCGGTCGGCTTCATCGTCGAGGGAGTCGAAGGATCGGGTGTCGAGACGGTTTACGACGTCGAGATCACGGCGAACCGGCCGGACGGGATGAGTCACCGCGGGCTCGCGCGCGAGGCGGCCCTTGCGCTCGGGCGCAGCTTCCAGGAGCCCGAGGCCGGTCCCCCTCTCCGGGAAAGCGACACGGCCGCCGACATGCGCGCGCGCGTTTACGTCGAGGAGCCGCAGCTCTGCACGCGATATTCCGCGCGCGTCCTCGAGGGGATCCGCGCGGGGGCGACGAGCGGCGCCGTCGCGGCGCGGCTCCGAGCGATCGGCGCCGGGACGATCTCTGCTCCGGTGGACGCGACGAACCACGTCCTCTGGGACATCGGCCAGCCCCTCCACGCGTTCGATCTCGACACGCTCGCAAAAGGAGTCGACGGCTTCCCGACGATCATCGTGCGGCGCGCCCGGGCGGGGGAGACGCTCGTGACGCTCGACGGCGTGGCGCGCACGCTCGCCCCCCAGCATCTCGTGATCGCGGACGCCGAGAAGCCCGTCGCGCTCGCGGGCGTCATGGGCGGGCTCGAGACGGCGATCTCGGATCGGACGACGCGCGTCCTCCTCGAGGGAGCGCACTTCGATCCGCGCGCGGTGCGGAGGACGTCGCGTTCTCTCGGCATGCACACGGACGCCTCGCACCGCTTCGAGCGGGGAACCGATCCCGAAGCGACGCGAGAAGGGCTCGACCGGGCTGCCCGTCTGATCCTCGAGGCCTGTGGCGGAACGATGTGCCGGGGCACGATCGACGTCCGCGAACGGAGGGCGAGCCCGCATGCGCGCCGAACGCTCATCCTCCGCCTCGCGCGTCTTTCGGCGTTCCTCGGAATGGACATCCCGGCCGTGCGCTGCGCGGAGATCCTCGAAGCCCTCGGGTTCTCTACGGTCCGTGAAGGCGACGCCCTCCGTGCGACGGTGCCATCCTGGCGCGTTGACATCGCGGGCGAGGAGGACCTCATCGAGGAGGTCATCCGGTGCGAGGGCTACGACCGGCTGCCCGAGACGCTGCCGCGCCCGTATGCGCCCGCTCGGCCGCCGCGGGCGGCGCTCGTCGAGGACCGCGCGCGGGATCTTCTCGCGGGCTTCGGGCTCCTCGAGTGCGCGACGTACTCGTTCGTTTCGGAAACCGAGAACTCCCCGTTCGCGTCCGCCGCGCCGGGCGCCCCCGTTCTCATCGAGAACGCTCTGGGCGAGCCGTTCACGACGATGCGGGCCACGCCCGTGATCGGCCTCCTGCAGAGCGCCCGGCACAACGCGAGGCGCGGCCAGAAGGACCTCGCCCTCTTCGAGGTCGGGACGAGCTTCGGCTGGAATCAAGAGAGGATTTCTGCTGGAGAGAAGACCGGGGACGGGAGAGTCATCGAGAAGGAGCGGGTGGGAATCCTGATGGCGGGAACCAGACGCCGCCACTGGTCGGTCGAGGCCGAAGAAAGAGAAGATTTCTTCGATGGGGCGGGAATCGCGGAAGCGCTCATGAAGGGACTCGGCTTGGGAAATGCCCCCTCCCCGATTGCCTTCAAAGAGATCCCCTCTTCCTCCTCTTTCTGTGCGTTCCTTGCGCCTGGAAGATCGGCGCTCGTGATGGTCGCGGGGCGCGATGCCGGGTGGGTGGGGGTCCTCGAGCCCTCTCTCGCCGCGACCTGGGATCTGACCGATCCCGTCGTGGCGGATCTCGACCTCGACCTGCTCGGGTCTCTGCTGCCGCCTCCGGAGGCGTCCGTCGAGCCCCCGCCCCGTTACCCCGGCAGTGAAGTGGATCTCACCGTGACGCATCCGCTTTCGACGGCCTGGCAGGCGCTCGAATCGGCCGTGCGTGCGAGCGCGCCCCCGGAGCTCGTGGCCGTGGAGGCGAAAGGACGCTACCGTGGCCCCGGCGTCAAAGAAGGATTCGTAAAGACGACGTTGACCCTGCGGTTCGGCTCGCCGCTCCGCTCTCTCGCCCGCGAGGACGTGAACACATGGCGCGACGCGGCCGCCCGGCGCCTTCTGGCGCTGCCGGGCGCTGCGGTGGACGGCGTGCCGGCTGCAAACTGAGGAGGACGACGTGAAAGAAACGAAAGGCCGGAGCGAAGGCAGGGCGGACTCGGCGGGGGAAGCCAGCCTCGAGGGCGTGCTCGACGCCATCGAGTCGCGACTGGAATCGCTCGTGGAGGTCGTGGAAAGCCTGTCCCGTGACAACGCGCGCCTCGAGTCCGAGCTGGCGTCGGCCCGCGAGGCGAACGAGAAGAACGGCGCCGCCGCGGCCACTCTCGCCCGGCACGAGGCGGAGCGCACGGCAGTCAGGACGCGGATCGAGCGCCTCCTGAAAACGCTCGAGGAGACGACCGTACCCGGCCGTCGCGCCTGACGCCGCGTGCTATTCTCTCGTCGCGGCGCGAACCGGTCGCCGCGCGAAGAAAATGGCGCCGAAACCGTCCGTCACGCAGGTGGAAATCTTCGGCCAGACGTACTCCGTCAGGGCGGCGGGAGACCCTGCGTACATCAAGGAGCTCGCGAGTTTCGTGGACCAGAAGATGCGCGAGGTCTCCGAGCACGCACCGACGGTCGACGCCGCGAAGATCGCCATTCTCACGGCGCTCAACATTTCCGACGAGTTCCACCAGTACCGTTCCAAGTCAGGCTCCGAGGGTGATCCGGGGCGGGCCGCGAAACGCGCCACCCGCCTCGTCGAAAAACTCGACGAGATCCTGAAGACGTCTTCTCGGGCCATTCCGGCGAGGGCCGGCAGCGAATCGATCGGCACCCTGCGCGGTGCGTGAATGGGATATGTCCTTGAACCGATATTTCAATCGTGGAGTCAACGCAACTGGGCCGTCCTGTGACGCCCCTTCGGGGGAACTAATGGGCTGCCCCGTGGGCTCCCCCTGTCTTACGACGGGTTCAATCGACACACCCCACACGGCCGAGGCGGGGCGCCTTTATCGCTCTCATCCCAGGAGATTCTTCCGGGTTCGCGTCTAGCTTTCGAACCGGATCACCCTCGAAAGAACTTTCGATCGAGGGGGACCGACCCGTGAACTCCATTCCAGTCATCGCCGTCGAGGCCGCGCTCGCGGTCTTCGCCGTGGGCGTCCTCATCTGGGCCCTGAGGACCCGGGGAGCGGCCTCGATCGTGAAGGCCGAGGCCGAGCTCGAGGCTCGCAAGAAGCTCGAGGAAGCAAAGCTCGCCGCCGAGTCGGCCGTCCGTCGCGCCGAGGCCACCGCCCAGAAGACCGAGCTCGATGCGAAGGAGCGGGCGCTCAAAGCCCGCGAAGCCATCGAACAGGAGGCCGCCAAGAGGCGGGCCGAGCTCCTCGACCAGGAAAAGCGCCTCCTTTTGAAGGAAGAGACGCTCGACAAGAAGATCGTCGTCGCCGAGAAGCGCGAGCTGGAATCCGAGAATCGGGCGCAGAACCTCACGAAGCGCGAGAAGCGGATCGAGGAGATCGAGGTCGAGGCGCAGAGGAAGGCGGAGGAGATCGTCGCCGAGCAGCGCGAGAAGCTCGAGAAGATCGCGGGCCTGACGGCCGAGCAGGCCAAGCGGGACCTGATCCGCGAGCTGGAGAACGAGGCCCGCCTCGAGGCGACCGGGCTCGTCCGCCGGATCGAAGAGGACGCCGTCGAGAGCGCGAACTGGAAAGCGAAGCGCCTCCTCTCGATGACGATCCAGCGCATGGCGTCCGAGCACGTCGTCGAGACGACGGTGTCGGTCCTCGATCTCCCTTCCGACGACATGAAAGGGCGGATCATCGGCCGCGAGGGCCGGAACATCCGGGCCGTCGAGGCCGCCACGGGCGTCGACATCATCATCGACGACACACCCGAGGCGATCCTCCTTTCGTCGTTCGACCCGATCCGCCGCGAAGTCGCACGGCGCGCGCTAGAGCGCCTCATCCAGGACGGGCGCATCCATCCGGCCCGCATCGAAGAGGTCGTCGAGAAGGTCCGCGAGGAGCTGTGGCTGGACGTCAAGACCACCGGAGAGGCCGCGGCGTTCGAGTTCGGAATCGCCGACCTCCACCCGGAGGTCGTGAAGCTGCTCGGGCGCCTGAAGTACCGCACGAGCTACGGCCAAAGCGTCCTGCAGCACAGCAAGGAAGTCGGGTGGGCCGCGTGCCACCTCGCGAGCGAGCTCGGGGCCGACGTCACGGTGGCCAAGCGCGCCGGGCTTCTCCACGACATCGGCAAGGCGATCGACCGGGAGCAGGAGGGCACCCACCTCGAGCTCGGCCGGCAGATCCTCAAGAAGTACGGCGAGACGGAGTCCGTCATTCACGGCATGGAGTGCCACCACGGCGACTACGAGCCGCGCACGATCGAGGCGGTCCTCGTGAACGCCGCGGACGCGATCTCGGCGGCGCGCCCGGGCGCGCGCCGCGAGATCCTGGAGACCTACGTCAAGCGCCTCGAGAAGCTCGAGAAGATGACGGACGGCATGAAGGGCGTCGAGCGCACGTTCGCGATTCAGGCGGGGCGCGAGCTCCGCGTCATCGTGGACGCGAAGAAGGTCACGGACGACGAGTGCCTGTGGATGTCGAAGGACCTCGCCAAACGCATCGAGGCGGAATTGCAGTATCCCGGGCAGATCAAGATAACCGTGATTCGTGAGACACGGGCCGTCGACTTTGCTAAGTAGTGGCTGGGACACGTGCGATCAAGATGTCTGCCATGAAGGCGGGGGCATCCCCCGCACCCCCTGGGAGGGTTGTTGAAGCTTCTCTTTATCGGTGACGTCGTCGGCAAGCCCGGCCGCAAGGCGCTTTCTCTCCTGGAGAAAGTCATCGGGCGCGAGCACATCGACTTCACCATCGTGAACATCGAGAACGCGGCGGGGGGATTCGGCGTGACGGCGGAGCTCTTCGCCGAGATGACGAAGTTTCCGATCGACGTGTTCACGTCCGGCAACCACATCTGGGACAAGAAGGAGTTCGTGCCGCTCCTCTCGGACCTCGAGAACCTCCTTCGGCCCGCGAACTACCCCCCGGGCAACCCGGGCCGCGGGTGGGCCATCCAGGACACGCCGTCCGGGATTCCCGTGGGCGTTCTGAACCTGCAAGGCCAGGTCTTCATGGCGAACACGGACTCGCCGTTCCGGGTGGGTGATCAGGCGCTCGCCGAGATGAAGTCGAAGCGCCCGGGGCTGAAAGTCGTGGTCGTCGACATCCACGCCGAGGCGACGTCCGAGAAGCAGGCCATCGGCTGGTGGTTCGACGGCCGGGTGTCGCTCGTCATCGGCAGCCACACGCACGTGCCGACGGCCGACGCGCGCCTCCTGCCGAAGGGAACGGCCTATCAGGGAGACGCGGGCATGACGGGCGCGTACGAGGGAATCATCGGTTTCGACCCGAAAGCCATCCTCGAGAAATTCCTCTATCAGACGCCGCGCTCGATGGAGACCGCCACGCGCGACGTCCGCATGTGCGGCGCGATCGTGGACGTCGACGAGGCGACGGGGAAGGCCCGCGGAATCACGCCGGTCCAGGAGAGGCTGGCGAGCTAGGACGCGGGCCGAGTACAATTCGGCCCTCGCTGGAAAGCGCGCGGAAATCCGCTCGCTATACTCGTTTCGCCGCAGATGAGCGCCCCCTTGAAGGTCGGCCTGGTCGGGCTCGGCGGAGTGGCTCGACGGATCCATCTGCCGGCGATCGCGGCCCTCCCGGACGTCCAGCTCGTCGGCGCGGTGGAGGTCTCGCGCGACGCCGCGCGGCTGGCCGAGCGCCAGTTTCCGATTCCCCGCGTCCACGAGAACGTCGGCGACCTGCTCGCGCAAGCTCGACCCGACATGGTGATCGTCGGGACGCCTCCCGCCCTCCACTTCGAGCAGGCGAAGGCCGCGTTGGAGGCGGGCGCTCACGTCTTCTGCGAGAAGCCTTTCACCTCCACGCTCTCGGAGGCCGATGAGCTGATCGCCTGCGCGCGCCGGAAGGGGCGCCTGCTCGCGGTCAACAACCAGTACCGCTACATGACTCTGTACCGAGAGACGCAGGAGCGCCTTCGCGCCGGGGAGTTCGGCCCGCCGTATCAGATCCAGGTCTGGCAGCAGATGTACCATCCGCCGTCCTTCGAGAAGAACTGGCGGGCGTCGCTCGTCCGCTCGACGCTCTACGAGTTCGGCACGCACGCGCTCGACCTGGTGTGCTTTCTCTTCGACGCGCTGCCCACGGCCGTGACGGCGCGCACGCCGCGGGTCCCTCACGGGGTCGATTCCGACGTTCTGGTGGTCGCCCTGCTCGATTTTCCGGAAGACCGGGTGGCGACCCTGAACCTCCACCGCGTCTCGCAGGCGCCCGAGCGCTACCTCGAAATGCGTCTGGACGCGCGAGATGCCTCGATCCGCCTCTCGCTCGGCGGCGTCGCCCGCTTTTCGCTCGACTGGGTCAAGAGTCTCGGCCGCCCGGCCCTGCGGGCGAGCTTCGTCAGGGGAGGCGAGGCGCGCCTCGAGCGAAACGGCCGCTCACGAACGCTCGTGAGGTCGCCGCGGCCGGAGTTTGCCTCCGCCACGGCGGCGCACCTCGCGGCCTTCGTCGGAAAGATCCGGGTCGGAGACGTCGAGCCAGCGGCGGCCGTCCATGCCCGCGAGGTCCTGAAAACCGTGTTCGCCGCCTACCGCTCGGCCGAGACCGGAGCCACGGTCCGGCTGGACGAATTCGGGGCGACATCCAGCGCGAACACCGTGGCGCCGCGGCCTTCGTAGAGCACGCGGTATCCGGCGCGGACGAGGGCGTCGTGGCGCTCTGGATGGAGATCAAGGAAGAACGGCTCCCGGTGGAGCACCAGGCGGGTGACTCCCCAAGCGACGAGGGTGCGGCGCGCCGGCTCGCCCGGGAGCCTTCTGGCCGAGGCGAGCAGGTTGTCGAGGAGGGGAGGAAAGACGGTCCCGTGGAATGCGACGACGCGACGAAGATGCCCCGCGCTCCCGTAGGCGTATCGGACGAGATAAGGGGCGCGATAGCCGTCGGGACCAGCGTCCGGCAGCTCGACCACGCCGCCTCGGCCGGTTTCCGCCGCCAGAAACGGATACGCGTCGGAGACGGAAAGTGGCGGCGGGATGTCGATCGAGCCGCCGGCATACGAGGCCTTCGGCCGGAACTCGACGAAAAGCAGCGCGATCGCCAGACACGCTCCGGCGAGGCGAGGCCGCTGCGCGAGACGCTGCGTCAATCTCGTGAAACCGAGTCCGGCCAGAACCGCGCCGGAGAGAAAGCTGAAAAAGAGCACGCGCATCGGCCAGCGGATCGCCGAGAAGAGCGTGAAGAGCTTTCCGGGCAGCGAAATCCGCCGCGCGAATTCCGCCGGAGCGTCCGCGTGGATCTTCAGGACCGGCCCGAGAGACAGGACGAAGCAACACAGCGCGAGAAGGACGAGGAGAGCTTTCGTCTTCCTGATCTCGGGGCTCCGATCCGGGAGCAGGAGAAAGGCAAGTGCGAGAGAGCAGGTCACGACGCCCGGGAATGCCGGAGTCCAGTAGTCGCTACGCGGCAGAGGCCCGCGCGACCAAACGGCCTGCCATCCGGGCACCTTCGCGAGTGCCGCGAGCTCGATCGAAAACCGCGTTACCGTCTGCTCCGAGTGGTGGTAAACGTGTTCGCTGCCGAAGCGCACGTAAGGCAAGACGACCGGGAGTAGGAGCACCGCGCAGGCCAGACCGGCCCCCAGAAGTCCCTCGGTCGTTCTCAGGGTGAACCGATGGCGCTTGAGGATCCAGCCGAGCGCCGCGTACAGAGGCAGGACTCCCAGGAGAAACACGGCGAAGTAGATGCCGGAGAGGGCCGTCATCAGGCAGGAGACGGAGAGCCCTACCGCGTTCCGGACGGTGGCTTCAAACAGAAACCGATCCAGGAAATAGAGAGCAAAAGGGCAGTAGCAGACCGCCATCGTCTGGATGTGGATCACGTGGTTCAGGTGGAACGGGACGAACGCGAAGACGAACCCGGCGATGACGGCGCCCCAGCGGTCGGCCCCCAGACGCCGCGCCAGGAGCGCCGCGCCAAGACCCGACAGCACGAAGGAAACGACGAGAAGGAGGTTGTAGGCTGCGACGGGTCCGCAGCTCGCGAGGCGCAGCGGCGTGTAGAGGATCTGCCAGCCGATCAGGTTCTCCGTCGTGGCGAGGGAGTCGTGCAGGGGAAACCCGGCCGTCCACTCGAAGATGTGCCGCCCCGGAGACCAGAGGCTGCGGTAACCCCATTCGAGGATGCCCGCGTTCAGGATCGGATCGGGCGCGAAGAGCGCGGTGCCCAGGAGCCTTTCGCCGAAGTGTCTTCCGAGCGGGAGGACGAAGTCGGCGATCGCAGTGGCCGCGTAGACGAGAGTCGCTGCCGCCCACGTGAGGAAGTCCCGCTGGCGCTCCTGTTTCATGGGGGCACGCGGAGTATTGCCCAGGGAAAGCGGCCCGGCAACGCGCCGGAGTCGGTCTCTCGCTCGGGTACACTTGCGGCCATTCGATCACCGGAGCAGGGATCCCGACAGCGAATCTCGGTCGTGATCCTCGCGCGCAACGAGGAGCGCACGATCGGGCGGGTCGTCCGAGAGGTCGCCGCCTTCGGCGACGAGGTTCTCGTCATGGACGGGAACTCCACCGATCGCACCGCGTCGGAGGCGCGGGCCGCCGGGGCCGCCGTGCACGCGGACCCGGGGCTGGGAAAGGGATCGGCCGTGCGCGCGAGCTTTCCCCTGGCAACGGGCGAGATCGTCGTCCTGATCGACGCGGACGGCTCTCACGATCCCAGGGACATCCCGCGCCTGGCCGCTCCCATCGAGAAGGACGAAGCCGACGTCGTGGTCGGGAGCCGCTTCGCGGGGGGCAGCGACGAGCTCGCCTTGAACTTCGCACAGCTGATCCGGACGGTCGGGAACATCTCCATGAACATCGCGATCAACAAGCGCTTCGGGGTCGGCCTGACCGACACGTTGAACGGCTTCAAGGCGATCCGCAGGAGCACGGCCCTGCAGCTTCCGCTGAAGGAGAACCGCCACACGATCGAGCAGGAGATGGTGATTCAGGCCCTGCGCCGCGGATACCGCGTGATCAACGTCGCGACCCACGAATACGCGCGCGAGTTCGGAGGAAGCACCATCAACATCTGGCGC
The DNA here is from genome assembly GCA_963821225.1 of Thermoanaerobaculia bacterium. Taxonomy (GTDB): domain Bacteria; phylum Acidobacteriota; class Thermoanaerobaculia; order UBA5066; family UBA5066; genus Fen-183. The sequence continues at coordinate 1,077,664 of CAWGCY010000006.1, read as the reverse complement.
GAGTGGCCGATCTTCGTCTGGTGCCTCTTTCTCAACCTGGTCCAGCCGCGGGTCCGGCGCCCGGATCGATGACCCCCGAAGCTCTCCCCGTGGACCTGCTCGAGCTGCCGCCTCCCGAAGGGGAGAGCGTGCGCCACCCCGTCCTCTGGCTCTGTGCCGCGACCGCGCTCGCGGCTGCGCTGCGGCTCTACGGCATGGGATCGGACCTCTGGCTCGACGAGATCACGACCGTGCTGGACTACCGCGACGTCTCTGCGCTGCGCGTCCTGACGGAATACACGAGCTCCAACAACCACCTCTTGAACACGCTCTTCGTCAAGGGCATGGTGGCCGTCTTCGGGCCCGCCGAATGGGCCATTCGATTGCCGGCGATCCTGCTCGGCATCGCGTGCATTCCCGCCATCTACGCTCTCGCACGGGTCGCGCTGCGGCAGCGGGAGGCGCTTTTCGCGTCCCTGCTGCTCGCGGTCTCCTACCACCACGTTTTCTTCTCGCAGAACGGCCGCGGCTACACGGGGCTTCTCTTCTGGTCGATGCTCGGCACGACGTTCTTCCTGCGCGGGATCGCACGCGACGCGACCCGCGATTGGGTTCTTTACGTTGCCGCGATGTTCCTGGCCGTCGCGACGGTGCTCTACGGTCTCTTCGTGATCGCGGGACACGTCCTGGCTTTCGCCGCCGCATGGGCGATGCTCGAGAGGCAGGGAAAGCGGCCCCGGCCGCTCGCGCGCCGGTTGCTCGTCGTCTGGGCGGCGCTCGGACTCCTCTGTCTCCTTCTCTACGCGAGCGTGATCGGGCAGGTCGGCCGCTACGCCGCGACGATCTACAGGACACCCGCCGTGGGCTACGCGCCTTTTTCCGCCGAGCACGCTCGCGAGCTTTTCCGCGGGCTCTCGGCCGGGTTCGGCGGCGCGACGACGGCCGGCGGCCTGGTCGCGCTGCTCCTCTTCGGATTCGGATTCGCCCTCTTTTTTCGCCGGCACGTCCTCTACGCGATCACCCTGGTCGCGCCACTCTTTGCCACGGCCGGTTTCCTGCTGGCGCGCGGCCTGCGTTTCTCACCGCGTTTTTTCCTCTGGGGGTTGCCCGTCGCGTGGATCTTCGCGGCGGGAGCCGCCCTCTCGCTCGGCCGGTGGCTTCGCTCCCGCGCGTCTCTCTCCGGCCCCGCGGCACAGAGGGCCGCGCAGGCCGTGCCGTTTCTCGCCGTCGCGGCGCTCTGCGCGTTGTCGGCCCTGTCGTTGCCGGCTTATTACTCGACCCCCAAGCAGCCCTACCGCGCGAGCCTCGAGTGGGTTCTCGCGCGCCGCCAGAACGCGGATCCGATCGTGGGCGCCTATCTCGCCCGCTGGGGGCTTCGCTTCTACGGGCCCCCGAGGGGATTGACGGAGGGCCGGTCGTTCTTCGGCGTGCTCTCGGCGGGCGAGCTGGAGAGCGTGGAGAGGGCGTCCCTCGGGCGCACGGTCTGGCTCCTGACGACCTTTCCCCGCGCCCTCCTGCTCGAGCACCCGGACCTGGACCGCTACATACGCGACCACTATCATGAGCAGAAGAGCTTTGCAGCGACGATCGGCGACGGCGAAGTCGCGATCTGGACGCGCGAGCTTCCCCGATGACCGAGCAAAGGCGCTCCCGGCTCCTCGTCCTCGCCGTCTTCGCCTCCGCGCTCGCGTTCGCGGCCGAGCCGCTCCTCACAGGCCGCGGGACGGATTTCCGCCACTATGTGGAAGCGGCCGGGGCCCTTCGTGCCGGCCAGGACCCGTACTCAGGCGTCCACCCTTACATCTACCCGCCGCTGCTCGCGGTCGTCCTCGTGCCGCTCACGTTCCTGCCCCCCGCGGGAGCCGCGTGGATCTGGGCCGCTGTCTCGGCGGCGGCGCTCGCCGCGAGCGCCGCGCACGTCGCGAAGGGCTCGGCGACCGTCCTCGTGCTCGCGCTCCTCTTCGCGCCGTTCGCGGCGACGCAGTGGAACCTCCAGGCGAACGCGTTCGTCCTCGTTTCCCTCGTCCTCGCGCGCGACCGGCTGGACAGGGGCTTGGAAGCCGGCGGAGGGGTGCTCCTCGGCCTCTCGATCGCCCTCAAACCGTTCGGGCTGCTCGCGGCGGGCGCCCTCGTCTTCGCGGGGCGGTGGCGCGCGGGCCTCGCGGCCGTGGGTGCCGCGTTCCTCTCGTTCGCCCTCGTCATTCCGTTCACGGGAGCGTCCGGAGCCGCCGCCGCGGCCGGCTCCGTGAAACGGATCCTCTCGTCCTCGTGGGTCGACACGTACGGCGCGAACGTTTCCCTGAACGGCTCTCTCGACCGCCTCTGGCCGGACGGAGCCGGTGCCTTGCGACACCTCGCCGTGGGGCTCGTGATCGCGGGGTGGACGGTCGCGCTCGTCGCAGCCGCTTTGGCGGTCGCCCGCCGCCGTGGAAGGCGCCTGCGCTCTTCCGCGGTCGTGGATGCGGCGCTCTCGGCGACGCTCCTCGGCGCCTCGACGTCGTGGCTGCACCATTCGACGGTTCTCTTCCCGGCCGTCGCGGCGCTCCCGCTCGCCGCCCAGGCGGCCGCCATCGCTCTCTTCGGCATCGCGGCCGCGTGGCGCGGCTTCGCGTCCTTCGGAACGGTCGCCGGAGCCGCGGCATCGCTCGCGGGGACGGTTGCGCTCGTGCTCGTGTGGCTCCTGGCGTCCCGCCGGGCCGCGGAACCCTGCTAGGATCGCCGCATGGCCGTCGACAAGGAGCTCCTCGACATCCTCGCGTGTCCCGCCTGCGACGCGCGCCCCCCCGTGACGCTATGCCTTCTCAAGGCCGACGTCGCGAAAAACGTGATCGAAAAGTACCGTGAGAGCCTGAAGGACGAGGAGCCCGTCGTGACCGAGGGGCTTTCGTGTGCGGCCTGCGGGCGCGTTTACCCGATCGTGTCCGACATCCCCGTGATGCTCGTCGAGGAGGCTCTTCCGGCCGACGCCCGGATGGCCTGAATCTCCCCTGAGGCTCTTTCCCGAACCGATCGTGCGCCGCCGCGGCCTCGAACGCGCGACGTTCGTGTTCTTCCTGCTGGGCGTCGGGTGCGTCCCGGGCATCGGCGTCTCGAACGTCTGCCTGGCGCTCTGTCTGGCATCGGCGATCGCCTGGCGGCTGAGTGCCCGTTCGCGGGGAGAGGACTTCCTCGGCCCGTTCCGCCGGATGACGCCCGTTCACGCGCCCGTCGGGGCCTTCGTCCTCCTGTCCCTCCTCTCCTGTCTCTTCTCGACGCTGCCGTCGAGGTCGATCCTCCAGATCAAGGGTTTCGGGACGTTCTTCCTGGTCGTCTTCGCCGCCGCTCTCCTCGACGACGCGGCAGACGTGAAGCTCGTCGTGGATGCCTGGCGGATCACCGCGCTCTACCTCGTTCTGCGCGGGTTCGCGGAGTGGATCTCGGGTTCGCCCAGCCTCGATTTCCGGATCGCCGGCGGGCTGTCGATCTACATGACGTATGCCGGTCTCCTCCTCCTGCTCGTGCAGCTCCTCGGCGCGCGCGGCATCTCGGGGGGATCTCGCGGAGCCCGCTGGGCCGACGTTGCGATCGCGCTCGCGGGTGCCCTCGCCCTCGCGCTCACGCTCACTCGAGGAGCGTACGTGGGACTCGCAGTGGGGGTCGTCGCCGTCCTCCTGGCCGGGCGCCCGCGCTACGCGCTCGCCGCGCCGTTCGCGATCGCACTCTCTCTCCTTCTGATGCCGCTTCCGGTGCGAGATCGCCTGATGTCCGCGACGAACCCGAGAGACGTCACCATGAACGACCGGCTCGCGATGTGGAAGGCGGGTGGCGCGATGATCGCGGACCGGCCCGTGTTCGGCGTCGGGCCGGGGCGCATCAAGGTGCTCTACTCCGTCTACCGCGTGCCCGGCTGGGTAAACCCGACCCCCGGCCACCTCCACAACAACCTGGTCACGATCGCCGCCGAGACGGGCATCCCGTCCGCAGTGGCGTACCTCGCGTTCGTCGGGGCGTTCTTCCACGGCGCGCTCCGCACCGTCCGCCGTGCGCCGCGCGGAGATCCGGGGCGCGGGGTCGCGCTCGGTGCGATCGGCGCGATGGCCGGGCTCTTCGTGGCGGGGTTTTTCGAGTACAACTTCGGCGACGTCGAAGTCCTCATGGCCACCCTCGTCGTCGCGACCCTTCCGTTCGCGACCGCCCGCACGAGCCTCTCCGCCGACTAGAATCGGCCGATGTCCTCCCGATTCCCATCGCGCCCCTACACGCTTCGACGCCTGACCGTGCGCCGCGTGGCCGAGACGCAGATGTCCTTCGGGGACGAGGGGCCGGACGCCACGGCGATGACGGTGTCGGAGCTCGTGGAGCGCGTGAACCGGATTCTCAAGGGCGGGATCGCGGACGTCTGGGTGAAAGGGGAGGTCGCGGACCTCAAGCGCCCTGGCTCGGGCCACCTCTATTTTTCCTTGAAGGATGAGCGGGCCGCGATGCCCTGCGTGATGTGGCGGAGCACTGCCGTCCGTCTTCCTTTCGAAGCAGAAGAAGGACTTCTCGTCCTGGCGCGCGGGTACCCGGACGTGTACGGGCCGTCCGGGAAGCTTTCTCTCGTCGTCTCCGACCTCATGCCCTCCGGCATCGGCGCGCTCCAGCTCGCGTTCGAGCAGCTGAAAGCGCGACTCTTCGCGGAGGGCCTCTTCGACCCCGCGAAGAAGCGCGCGCTGCCGCTCCTGCCGCGCCGCATCGGCGTCGTGACCTCGCGTGACGGAGCCGCGCTCCGGGACATCCTGAAGGTCCTCGACGCGCGTTTCCCGAACGCCCACGTGACGCTCTACCCTTCCTCCGTGCAGGGCGCTGCGGCGCCTGGAGAGATCGTGCGTGCTCTGCGCGCGTTTTCGCGGGTGCCGGGCGCCGCGGACGTTCTCATCGTCGCGCGGGGCGGAGGCTCGAAGGAGGACCTCGCGGCGTTCAACGACGAGGCGGTCGTCCGCGCCGTCGCGGCCGCGACCGTGCCGGTGATCTGCGCGGTGGGTCACGAGACGGACGTCTCGTTGGCCGAGCTCGCCGCCGACGTCCGGGCGGCCACTCCGTCCCAGGCGGCGGAGCTCGTCGTCGAGCGGCTGGACCGCTTCGAGGAGCGCCTGGCGCGGGGAGAAAGGGATCTGAAGAGTTCTCTGAGAGGGAGAATGGACAGGGCCGGGCGGAACCTGGTGCGGCTCGCGTCGGCGCCTGCTTTCGCCGGATTTCCCGCGGCGGTCACCGAGGGCCGCCTCGAATCGCGCGCCGCGACGGCGGCCCTCCTCTCCTCTTTTCGAAGGATTCCGTCCGCCCTCGCGGCGCGCGCGTCCGGGTACGCGCAGAGGGTCCGCGCATGGCTCGATCGCGCCGCGTTACCTTTCCTCGTCGGCCGCGTCGCCCAGGAGCGGCGCGCGTCCGCGGACCGGATGGCCGCCCGCGTCGCGGCCGCGAACGAGAAGCTCGGCGTCGCGGCCGGGCGTCTCGAAGCGCTGAGCCCGCTGCGCGTCCTCGCTCGCGGCTACGCGGTCGTCACACGAGAGGGAGAAGCGGCGCCCTTGACGGACGCGGCGCGCGTGGCGGCCGGAGATGGCCTTGGAGTCCGCCTTGCACGGGGCCGCTTGCGGGCACGGGTCGTCTCCACGGAGGTCGATCATGAGTAAGGGGAAGACCGAGAGCCTTCCGAAAAGCCTCACGTTCGAAAAGGCGCTCTCTCGCCTGCAGGACATCGTCGCCGAGCTCGAGGATCCCGAGAAAGGGCTCGAGGAGAGCCTCGTCCTCTTCGAAGAGGGGATCTCGCTCTCGCGCTTCTGCCGCTTGCGCATCGACGAGATCGAGAAGCGGGTCGAGGTTGTCCTGAGAGAGACGCCGGACGCGCTCGTGACCGAGCCCCTCGACGACGAGCTCGGCGACGACGCGATCGACCGGGAAGAGCCGGAGCGATGACGGGAGAAAAGGCCGGCGCGCTCCTGCCGGCCGCCCTCGAGAATCGACGCCGGGACGTCGAAACCGCGCTCCTCGCCGTTCTGCCCCGGGAGGGAGCCGAGCCAGCCGCCCTCGTCGCCGCGATGCGCTACAGCGTCCTCGCGGGCGGCAAACGGCTGCGGCCGCTCCTCTTCCTCGCGGGCGCCGACTCCTGCGGAGAGGAGCGCCTCCCGGAGGACGCCCTCGAGGCGGCCGCGGCGCTCGAGCTTCTCCATACGTATTCGCTCATCCACGACGACCTGCCGTGCATGGACGACGATGCGCTGCGCCGCGGAAGACCGACGTGCCACGTCGTCTTCGGCGAGGCGACGGCGCTGCTCGCGGGCGACGCGCTGCAGACTCTCGGCTTCGAGCTTCTCGCGACGCGGCCCGCCGGCGACGGGCGAGCCGCTCGGCGCGCGCGTGCGGTCGCGTGGGCGGCGGCGGCGATCGGCGTCGCGGGGATGGCCGGCGGGCAGGCTCTCGACCTCGCGGTCGCGGGAAAGTCGATCCCCGAACCCGAGCGAGCCGGTCTCCTCCGCCACGTCCACTCCCTGAAGACGGGGAGGCTCATCCGCCTGTCGCTCGAGCTCGGGGCGCTGCACGCGGGCGCGGACGAGAACCGCCTTCTGCGCGTCACGCGCTACGGAGAAGCGCTCGGCCTCCTCTTCCAGATCGCCGACGATCTCCTCGACGTCACGCAGACCTCGGCGACGCTCGGCAAGACCGCCGGAAAGGACCTCGCCCAGGAAAAGCTCACGTATCCCGCGGTCTTCGGTCTGGAGGGTGCGTTTCGCGAGCGCGACGTCGCGCTCGCGGCGGCACTCGGCGCCGCCCGGGACCTCGAGGGCGCCGCCGGCCCGCTCGCCGGCCTCGCGTCGTTCGCGGCCGGTCGCGACCGCTGATGGAAGGGGCGAGGCGTACTGTGGTCCACATGCTTCTCGTGCGCCGCATCTCACTCGCGCTCGCGCTCGTCTGTCTCGTCACGGCGACGGGCCTCCTCGTCCGCCTCGCCGGCGCGGAGGAGCGCGCTCTGGACGCCGCCCGAGGCGAGGCGGATGCGGCCGCCAGCCGGGCAGCGGCGGCCATCGGCTCGCTGCTCGTCTTCGACGACGCCGACGGGGCCCTCGAGACGGTCAAGGACCTGATCCCCGGCCGGCGTCTCGTGTCGATCGTCGTCCTGAACCGGGCCGGCCTTCCGGCGGCGGTCTGGCAGGCGCCGACCACAGGAGAGACGAGCATCACCCGCGCCGCGGTGAGCTACGACGGTAGTCGCGTCGGCACGCTCGTCCTCGGTCTCTCCCTCGCGCCCGCGCGCGACGCGGCAAGCCGGGAGCGCCGCGGCTTCCTCGTCGCGGCGCTCGTCCTGGCCGCATTCGGGGCCGCGGCCGGATCGCTGTCGGTTCTCGCTCCCCTGAAGAAGCGCATGAAGCAGGTGTTCATGGAGCGCGAGCGCCTCACCGTCGAGCGCGACGCGCTCGCCGAGTCGGCCGCACACGCGGACGTTCTCCTTCAGCGCGAGCGTAAGGACCGGCGCTTCGTCGAAGACACGCTTTCCGGGCGCGACCTCCTCGATCGGGACCGGCGGATGATCCTCGAGAGGATCGCGCGCAGCGAACCACTGGGCGTCATCCTCCCGGAGGTTGCCTCCCTCGTCGAGCACCAGCGCCCGCGCACGATCTGCGCGATCTCGCCGCTTCGCCAGGGCGTTCGCGCCCTCAGCTCTGCCAGCTTGGCCGGGCCTTTTGGAACCGCGCGAGAGGAAATCCCGCTCGGGTCCACGACGCCGCCTCTCGCGCGCGCGGTCGAAGAGCACCGCCTCGTCGTGACGCGCGACGTTCCGGGTGACTCTCTTTGGGCCGCGTGCCGTGAGACTTTCGCGCCGCACGGGATCGCCGCTTGTTGGACGATTCCCATCGAGACTGGGACCGGGGTCGTGCTCGGTACCCTGAGCGTTCTCCTTCACGAGACGCGGCGTCCCGAACGTGCCGACGCGGCCCTTCTTTCGAATGCGGCCTCGCTCGCGGCGATCGCAATCGAGCAGCGACAGCTCGCGGAGCAGCTCGCATTTCAGGCGCGCTTCGACTCTCTCACGAGTCTCCCGAACCGCTTCTCGCTCGAGGAAAGCCTCCAGAAGGCCGTCTCGAGGTCCGCGGGAAGCGGTGAGCGCGTGATCCTCGCGTTTGTCGACCTCGACCGTTTCAAGCATGTGAACGACACGTTCGGACACGCGGGCGGCGACGCGCTGCTGCGCGAGGTCGCCATCCGGCTTTCGAGCGCGCTCGTCAACGGAGAAGTCCTCGCGCGCATGGGCGGCGACGAGTTCTGCGTGCTTCGGATCGAGGCGCCCGGCACGTCAACCGCATGCCGCTCCCTTCCGGAGCGGATTCTCGACGCGCTCAGGGCTTCGTTCGATCTCCAGGGCGAGGAGGTCTTCGTCGGAGCCAGCGTCGGCGTGAGCGTGTTCCCTGACGACGCGCATGACGTCGTGGCGCTGCAAAGGCACGCGGACGCCGCGATGTACGCGGCGAAGGGCCTCGCGGGGAACGGGTACCGGGTGTTCGGACCCGACGTGACGCTCGGCGGAGGCGAGCGCCTGAGGCTTGAGAACGACCTCCGCAGGGCTCTCGCGCGGGGTGAGCTCGAGATCGTCTATCAGCCGCAGATGGATCGCAACGGTGAGCTGATGGGCGCCGAGGCCCTTCTTCGCTGGAACCATCCCGAGCTCGGCCCCGTGCGGCCGAACCGCTTCATCCCGGTCGCCGAGGAAAGCGGCCTCATCCTCTCGATCGGCCTCTGGGTCTTCGAGGAGGTCTGCAGCCGGCTCGCCGCGTGGAAGCGGGACGGCGTCGCGAGCGTCCCCGTCTCCGTCAACCTGTCGCCGATCCAGTTCTCGCAGGCGGATCTCGCGGAGACGCTCGAGCGCATCCTCGCGGCGCACGGTGTGCCCGGGTCCCTCTTGCGCCTCGAGGTCACGGAGAGTCTCCTCGTAAAGGACGTCGCCGCGACGATGGCGCTCCTGGGCCGGCTCAAGACACTCGGACTCGGCCTCGCCGTCGACGACTTCGGAACGGGCTATTCGTCGTTGTCGTACCTCCAGCTTCTCCCGATCGACGAGCTGAAAATCGACCAGGCATTCCTGCGCACCCTGTCCGTGCCGGTCGACCCCGGCAGCCGGAACGCGAAGCTCGTGCAGACGATGATCACGCTCGGCCACGACCTCGGGCTCGTGGTGGTCGCGGAAGGCGTCGAGACGCCCGGCCAGATCGATTTCCTGCGGCGCGCCGGATGCGACCGCCTGCAAGGCTTCGGCGTGAGCGCACCGCTTTCCGCTGCCGCCTTCTCGGAGCTGCTCGCCTCGACACCCGTGCTCGGCGGCGCGCGCGAGGCGAGCTAAGATCCGCCGGTGACGACGCGCTCTGCGGACCGCCGTTTTGGATGGACCGTGGGAGGCGTCTTCGCCGTCCTGGGCGGCCTCCTTCTCTGGCGCCAGCGGAACGCCGCGGCCGTCGTCGCGTTCGCGCTTGGCGGGCCTCTCCTCCTCCTCGCCGCGTTCTTCCCCGCCGGCCTCGCCCGGCCCCATCGAGCGTGGCTCGCGTTCGCGCGCGTCCTCGGCCGCGTCAACTCCGCGATCTTCCTGTTTCTCACGTTTTTTCTCGTGCTCACGCCGCTTGGTTTCGTCCTGCGCCTCCTCGGGCGTGACGAGCTGAAGCGGCGCGGGTCCGCGCCCGCCTCGATGTGGTCGCCTTACCCGGAGAGGAATCGCGACCCACGCCATTACGAGGCGATCTGGTGATGGGGAAGGGCGAGGTCCTGTCGCAGCTCTGGCAGTTCCTCAAATATCGCAAGAAGTACTGGCTCATGCCGATCGTGTTCCTTCTCGTCCTCGTCGGCCTCCTCCTCGTCCTCGCCGAGAAGAGCGTCATCGCTCCCTTCATCTACACGCTGTTCTAGAGCCGTGACGGCGATCCTCGGCCTCTCGGCCTATTACCACGATTCCGCGGCGTGTCTTCTCGTCGACGGGACGATCGTCGCCGCCGCGCAGGAGGAGCGTTTCACGCGAAAGAAGCACGACGCAGAATTTCCCGCGGGCGCGGCGCGCTACTGCCTCGAGGCGGGCGGGCTCACCGCCGACCGCCTCGACCACGTCGCGTTCTACGACAAACCGCTCGTGAAGTTCGAGCGCCTCTTCGAGACTTATCTCGAGTACGCGCCGCGCGGATTCGCCTCGTTCCGCAAGGCGATGCCCCTCTGGATCACGGACCGCCTCTGGATGTCCGAGCGCATCGGGAAGCAGCTCGGTTTCGGAGGCCGGATCCTGTTCTCGGATCATCACGAGTCGCACGCGGCCTCGGCCTTCTACCCGTCGCCGTACGAGGAAGCGGCCGTGGTCACGATGGACGGCGTGGGGGAGTGGGCGACGTCCTCGCTCGGAATGGGCAGCGGCAACCGGCTCGACATGCAGGCGGAGCTCAAGTTTCCCCACTCGATCGGCCTTCTCTACTCGGCGTTCACGTACTTCTGCGGCTTTCGGGTAAACAGCGGCGAGTACAAGCTCATGGGCCTCGCGCCCTACGGCGAGCCGAAGCACGCGGGCCTCATCCGCGAAAAGCTGGTCCACATCTGCGAGGACGGCTCGATCCGGCTCAACATGGATTACTTCGATTTCGCCGACAGGCTGACGATGACGGGAGAGGGATTCGAGCGGCTCTTCGGCGGGCCGGCGCGCGCGCCCGAGTCGATGCTCACGCAGCGCGAGATGGATCTCGCGCGTTCGATCCAGGACGTGACCGAGGAGATCGTCCTGAAGATGGCCCGCCACGTGAAGAAGACGACGGGCGCCCGGTATCTCTGCATGGCGGGCGGCGTCGCGCTGAACTGCGTGGCGAACGGCAAGCTCCTCGAAGCGGGCATCTTCGACGACATCTGGATCCAGCCCGCTGCCGGCGACGCGGGCGGGGCGGTCGGGGCGGCGCTGACGGTGTGGCATCGCCACCTCGGGATGCCGCGGGCGAGCGCGGAGAAGCGGGGGACCTGGAGACTTTCTGCGAAGAATGGAGAGAAGAGAGACAAAGAGATTTCTGCGAATGAGAAAGAGAAGAAAACAGAAAATTCTTTGAATGAGAATGTGGCAGGTGCCGACGGCGGCGCACGGCGGGCGACCGATGCGCGTGCTGGGGCGTCGTCCGTTGCCGATCTGCCGCCGTATGAAGACGGCATGTCGGGCGCGTTCCTCGGCCCCTCTTACCCTTCTAAGCAAATAGAAACCTGGCTCGAGTCACGCCATTACCCATTCCGCACCTTTCCCGTCTCAGAGATTCCCGGCGTCGTCGCCGACCTCCTCGCCTCCGGCAAGGTCGTGGGCCTTCTCCAGGGGCGCATGGAGTTCGGGCCGCGTGCTCTCGGCGGGCGCAGCATCCTCGGCGATCCACGCTCGCCCGCGATGCAGTCGGTCATGAACCTGAAGATCAAGTTTCGCGAATCGTTCCGGCCCTTCGCTCCGTCCGTCCTCCGCGAGGAGGCGGCGAAGTGGTTCGCGTTCGCGGGGGACTCGCCCTACATGCTCCTCTGCGCCGACGTCGCGCCGGAAAGGCGGCGTGCGATGACCGCCGAAGAGGAAGCGCTCTGGGGAATCGAGAAGCTCAACGTGCCCCGGTCGTCGATCCCCGCGGTCACGCACGTGGACTATTCCGCGCGGCTCCAGACGGTCCGCCGGGAGACGAACCCCGTCTATCACGCGATCCTTTCCGCGTTCCAGGAGCGCACGGGCTGTCCCGTCGTCGTGAACACGTCCTTCAACGTGCGGGGAGAGCCCATCGTCTGCACGCCGGAGGACGCCTACCGGTGCTTCATGCGGACGGCGATGGACGCCCTCGTCCTCGAGAACCACGTCCTCGTGCGCGACGGCCAGCCGACCTTCGTCGAGAGTGAAGATTGGAAGAAGACGTTCACGCTCGACTGAAGGCGGCCGCGACGGTTCTCGTCTCGAGCGCTCTCGCGCTGGCGCTCGCCGAGGGCGCCTTGCGGCTTCGCGAGCGCGTCCGCGCCCACGCGGCGAAGGGCGGCCTCGACTACGGCGACGTCGTGCGCACGGACGCCCTCGGCCCCGGTGGGTTCCTGAAGGAGGGATTCCAGGGGCGGGTCAAGGACGGCCTCGGCGGCACCGTCTTCTGGCGGAACAACGCGCAGGGCTTCCGGCGCTCGGAGGACACGCCGGAGACGCCGTCTGCCGGGACCGTGCGCGTCCTTTCGATGGGCGACTCGTTCACCGCGGGCTATCGTGTGGACCAGGAGGCGACTTTCTCCCGCCTCCTCGAAAAGGACCTCGCCGCGCGCGGCCCCGCGGAGGTCCTAATTGCGGAAATCGAGGAACCGGTGACGGGTCTTTTCTGGCTCGACCGGTCGGGAGTGCGGTTTCATCCGGCGCTCGTGCTTCTGGGCCTCACGCTCGGGAACGACATCGCGCAGGCGGGTCTCGCGCTCGATCCGCCCGGCTTCTACCGAATCGAGCCTCCGGACTTTCACATCGAGCGGGTGGCGGAGGGGCTCGTCCTCGAAAAACGCGCCGACATTCACGCGAGGCTACCCGAGGCGTGTCTCACCGGACCGCCCCCCCGGACGCCGATCGGGCGACACCTCCGTCTCCTCGACCTCGTGCTCGGGAAGCCCGCCCTGCCGATCGGGAGTACTCGCGGCCCCGGTCCGTCGCGCTTTCTCCTCGACGCGATCAACGGGCTCGGGTTCTGTCTCGTCCCGCCGCCGCCCCTCATCGACGTCTACTTCGAACGGCTCTCGCGCACGCTGCTCGGCTACCGGGCTCTCGCGGCTGCGCGCGGGTTCGCGTTCGCCGTCGTCCTGTTTCCCCAGCGCTACGCCGTACAGGAGGACGACTGGAACGCGACGGTCGCCGCCTACGGGCTTCGCCGCGGCTGCTTCGACCCGGGGGCCCCCGCACGGCGTCTCAGCGCTTTCTGCGCGCGCGAGGGCATCACCTGCTTCGATCCGGCGGCCGCACTCGCGGCGGCGCGCCGCCGGACGGGAAGGAGCCAGTACCTTCCCGGAGGCGACATGCACTGGAACGCGGACGGGCACCGCACCGTCTTCGAGGCGTTACGAGAGGCGGTTCGCGCGCGCGCCTACGGGAAGATGCCCAACTCCATGTAGCTCACGGCAATCTTGTCGATCGCCGAGATGAAGGCCGCGGTACGGAGATCGGATTTCGGGTGCGTCTTCTGCACGTCGCGGATCTGTCGCCACGCGACGGACATCGTCTCCTCGAGGCCGGAGTTGACGAGGTCCTCCTCCTCGGCCCCGTGAATGACGAGCTTGCGCTCGCCCGAGGAGAGAGGTTTGCCCGTCGCGCTTTCGATGGATTTCACCATCTCCTCGGCCCGCATCTCCTCGAAGCGCTTTTCCATCCGCCCGAAGCGCACGTGGGAGAGGTTCTTCAGCCACTCGAAGTACGACACGGTGACGCCGCCCGCGTTGAGGTACATGTCGGGGATGACGCAGACACCCTTCTCGCGGAGGATCGCATCGCCGTCGGCCGTGACCGGGCCGTTCGCGCCCTCGGCGATGATCTTCGCGCGGACCCTCGACGCGTTCGCGCCCGTGATCACGTTCTCGAGCGCGGCCGGGACGAGGATGTCGCAGTCGAGGAACAAGGCTTCCTCGCCGTGGAGATCGGTCGCGCCGGGGAAGCCGGTGATCTTCCGCGTGGCGGCGCGGTGTTTCATGACCTCGGCGACGTCGAGGCCCTTCGGGTCCGCGATCGCGCCTTCCCACTCCAAGAGGCCGACGATCACCGCGCCGCCCTCCTGGAGGAACCGCGCCGCGTGTGACCCGACATTGCCGAGCCCCTGCACGACGACGCGCTTGCCCGCAAGGCCGCCGGAGAGGCCCAGCGTCTTGAGCAGGGCGGTGTCCGTGAGCGCCTCTCTCACGCCGAAGAAAACGCCCCGGCCCGTGGCCTCCTTGCGCCCGCGGATGCCTCCCTGACTGATCGGCTTGCCCGTGACGCAGCCGATCGCGTCGATCTCGCCGGGATGGAACTGGGCGTACGTGTCGGCGATCCAGGACATCTCGCGGGGGCCCGTTCCGTAGTCGGGAGCCGGGACGTCCACGCCGGGACCGATGAAGTTCTTCTTCGTGAGCTCGGCCGTGTAGCGGCGGGTGATCCTCTCGAGCTGCTCGACGGACACCTTCCGCGGGTCGATCTTGATGCCGCCTTTCGCCCCGCCGAACGGCACGTCGACGATCGCGCATTTGAACGTCATGAGGGCCGCGAGCGCGAGCACCTCGTCCTCGTTGACGTCGGGCGAGTACCGGATTCCTCCCTTGACGGGCAGCTTGTGGTGGCTGTGCTCGGCGCGCCAGGCCTCGATGACCTCGTAGCCTCCCCCTTCCCTGCGGACGGGGAACCGGAACTTGTAGATGCTGTTGCAGACCTTGATCTGGTCCAGAAGGCCGGGTGGATAGTCGAGATAGCTCGCGGCGGCGTCGAAGTTCCGGTTCACGGTCTCCAGGAATCCGTTGTCTGCGGTCATCTATCCTCCGAATCCCCGAGTGTAGGCGAGCTCTCGGGCCGGGTCGAGGTGATCCATATGCCTCATGACGGAGCCGGGCACCGGCCCCTACGATGTCCATGATGAGACGGCTCGTAGGGGGCGCCGCGTTCCAGCCCTCCGGCCGGAAACACGAAGACACGACAGGAGAGGGAGATTCCCGATGAAAAGTGCGTTCAATCCGTTCGAAATGGCGCAGTCGCAGTTCGACAAATCCGCGGACATCCTGGGGCTGGACGATGCGACGCGGGAGCTCCTGAGGTGGCCTCTGCGCGAGTTCCACTTCGGCATTCCGGTGCACATGGACGACGGCCGCGTAAAGGTGTTCCGCGGGTTCCGCGTCCAGCACAACGACGCGCGGGGCCCGTCCAAGGGAGGAATCCGGTTCCACCCCCAGGAGACGATCGACACGGTTCGGGCGCTTGCGATGTGGATGACCTGGAAGTGCTCCGTCGTGGACATCCCGCTCGGCGGGGCGAAGGGCGGCGTGATCTGCGACCCCCACAACTTGAGCGCGCGCGAGCAGGAGCAGATTTGTAGGGGCTGGGTGAGGCAGATCTCGCGGAACGTCGGCTCGGCGGTGGACGTGCCGGCGCCCGACGTGATGACGACGCCGCAGCACATGCTCTGGATGCTCGACGAGTTCGAGGTGATCCATGGCGGCCATGAGCCGGGTTTCATCACCGGAAAACCGGTGGGAATGGGGGGCTCTCTCGGGCGGACGGAGGCCACGGGGTACGGCCTCGTCTTCGCGCTGCGGGAGGCGCTCCGGCTGCTCGGCCTGAAGGTCGACAAGACGCTGGCGAGCGTGCAGGGCTTCGGGAACGTGGCGCAATACGCCATCCGGCTCTACCTGAAACTGGGCGGAAAAGTCATCGCAGTCTCCTCGTGGGACCAGGCCGACCAGACGGCTTACTGCTTCCGGAACGAGGCCGGGGTCGATCCCGACGCGCTCCTCGGAATCACGGACCGATTCGGCGGCATCGACAAGGACAAGGCGACGAAGCTGGGATACGAGGTCCTTCCGGGTGACGCCTGGATCGAGCAGAACGTGGACATCCTGATGCCGTCGGCGATGGAGAACCAGATCACCGGTGAGACCGCGCGGAAGATCAAGGACCACGTGAAGGTGATCGCCGAGGGCGCGAACGGCCCGACGACTCCGGAGGCCGACAAGGTCATCCAGGAGCGCGGCATCTTCGTCCTCCCCGACTTCCTCGCGAACGCCGGCGGCGTCACCTGCAGCTACTTCGAGCAGGTGCAGAGCAACATGAATTACTTCTGGGAGCAGGACGAGGTCCTCGGCAAGCTGGACGTCAAGATGACGGCGGCCTTCCATGCGGTGGCCGACCTCGCAAAGAAGCAGAAGCTCTACATGCGGGATGCGGCGTACGTGATCGCCGTCAGCAGGGTCGCAAAGGCCTGTCACGACCGCGGCTGGGTCTGACGCGACGCGGAGCTGCGGATGACGGACTCGACGGAGGTGCCGGCCCTCCCGCGCTTCGACCGGAGTCGCTTCGACGGGAAGGAGCCCGCGACGCGGATGGGCGAGGGGCCGGTCGGAGGAAAGGCCTCCGGGTTGATCCGCATTCGCGACACGCTGGCCTCGGCCTTCCCGGGCGCCTCGCCGGAGCTCGCGGTCTCGATCCCCACGATGTCCGTGGTCACGACCGAGCGATTCGACCGGTTCATGGAGGAGAACCGGCTCGAGGAGATGGCCGTTTCGGGCGAAAGCGACGACGCCATCGCCCGGGCCTTCCAGAAAGGCGACCTCCCTGCGGATCTCGTGGGTGATCTCCGCGCCCTTTCGAATGGAATTCACGCACCTCTCGCCGTCCGCTCCTCGAGTCTTTTGGAGGACGCCCTGGAGCGCCCCTTCGCCGGCGTGTATGCGACGAAGATGATCCCGAACAACCAGCTCACGGCGGACGACCGGTTCCGGAAGCTTGCGGAAGCCGTGAAACTGGTCTGGGCCTCCACGTATTTCGGAGGTGCGAGGGCCTACCGGGCCACCGTGGACGCCGGGTCTCGAAAGGAAAAGATGGCGGTCCTCCTGCAGGAGGTCGTGGGGCTCCGGCACGGCGAGCGCTATTACCCGGACATTTCCGGCGTGGCGCGGTCATACGGCTACTACCGTTTCGGTTCGGCTCGTCCGGAGGACGGGGTCGTGCTCCTGGCGCTGGGCCTCGGGAAGACGATCGTGGACGGAGGGGTGTCCTGGACTTACTCGCCTGGCCATCCGCGCGCGCCGGCCCCGTTCGCCTCGACCGCCGGCCTCCTCGAGGGCACGCAGACCGAGTTCTGGGCCGTGAACATGGGAAAGCCTCCCGCCTACGATCCGGTGCGCGAGACCGAGTATCTCGTGAGAGGCTCTCTCATGGACGCCGAGGAGGACGGCACGCTGCGATTGACGGCGTCCACGTGGGACGCCGCCTCGGATCGTCTCGTGCCGGGCGCGCACGTGAACGGACCCCGCGTCCTGAACTTCGCGCCGCTCCTCGTTCACGGCGAGTACGCGCTGAACGACCTCGTGAGGTCGCTCCTCTCGCATTGCGAAAAGGCGGCCGGCGGGCCGGTCGAGATCGAGTTTGCCTTGACCCTCGATCCGCGGCGGGAACCGGCGCTGAGGCTCGGCCTGCTCCAGGTCCGCCCGATGGCAGTCTCGACGGACCTGGTCGACGTCAGGCAGGAGGCCCGACCCGGCTGGAAAGTGCTCCTTTCCTCCGACCGCGTCATGGGGAACGGGATCGTCGACGGGATCCGCGACGTCGTGTACCTGCCTCCAGCTCGCTTCGATGCGGGACAGGCGCGGGCGATCGCGGGGGAGATCGCCGCGAGGAACCGTGCGCTGCTCGAGGAGGAAACGCCGTACATCCTGATCGGCTTCGGGCGCTGGGGAAGCGCCGATCCGTGGCTCGGCGTCCCCGTGGTGTGGGGGGACGTGGCGGGAGCGAAGGTCCTCGTCGAGGCCTCGCGCCCGGAGCGCGGCATCGAGATGAGCCAGGGCTCGCATTTCTTCCACAACATCTCGAGCTTCGGCGTGAGCTATTTCTCTCTTCCCCCCGAAGGGCCGGGCACGCTCGACTGGGAGTGGCTGGAGAGCCGGCCTCTCGTGGTGGAAGAGTCCTTCATCCGCCACGTCCGCCCGGCCGGGCCCTTGCGCGTGGAGGTGGATGGGCGCACCGGACGTGGGATCATCTGGAGGCGCGACGAGGAGACATGACCTCACCGGACAGCCCCGTCGACACGATCCTTGACGCCTTGCAGGAGCGCGCCAAGGAGCTCACCTGCCTCTACCGGGTGAACGAGATCTGCAACCGACCGCAGGCTTCGCTGGACGAGATCTTCCGGGACGTCATCGACATCCTCCCGCCGGGCTGGCAATACCCGGCCGAGTGCCTGGCGCGAATCACGGCGGACGGCGTGGTCTACGAGCCACCCGGATTGATCGGCACACCCTGGGTTCAGGTGGCGCCGATCCGGGTCCAGGGTGAAGTCGTGGGCAGCGTCGAGGTGTTTTACGTCAAGGAGATGCCGGCCTCCGACGAGGGTCCGTTCCTGAAAGAGGAGAGGAAGCTCATCGACACGGTCGCTGAGCGCCTCGGGCAGCTCCTGCTGCACCGCAAGCTGTTGGACAGGATCCAGGGTCGTCAGGAGGCGCTCGAGGGCCTCTCGGCAGCGCCGCGCAGGAACTGGTGGGTCATCATTGACTTCCTGCGCAAGACCGACGAGCACCTGCTGATGCGGGTCTCGCGACGGATGATCAACTACCTCTGCTGGAACGGCATTGCCGAGGCCCAGGACCTGCTGCCGCACTTCACCGCGGGTAGGAGCGGCGGGCCCGAAGAGGGCGGAGGCGAGAACCGGCCCCTGGAGCGGCGGGGCATCGACTCGTTGGTCAAGGTCGCCGATCAGGTCTTCCACATCGCATCCGAGCACCTCGCTCCCGACGAGATCCTTTCGTGCATCCAGAAATGGATCAGAGACGAGAAGTCCAGCTTCCTGGTCGAAGCGGTCGAAAACCTGGGGACCCCCCTGATGGAGATCGCTCAGGCGCTGGGCCGCTTTCACAACTCGGCCGTCGACGACCACGAGCTGTCCCGCACCGTGCAGGTCGAATTGAGGGTCTCTTTGATCCGCCGTTTCCTCACGGATGACCTCGACTTCGTCGGCACGGCCAAGAACTACATCGACGTGAGCGACTTCTACGAGCTTTCCCGCCGCGTCATCTGTCCTCCCAGGAGCCACGGCAAGCTCGGCGGGAAGAGTTCAGGGCTGTTTCTGGCGGCCCAGATCGTTCGTAAGTCGCCTGAGTTCGCCGACGCGCTCGGACGCATCCGGATCCCGAGAACGTGGTACGTCACGTCGGACGGGGTTCTGAACTTCATCGAGTTCAACCAGCTTCAGGATGTCTACAACCGGAAGTACTTGGAGATCGAGGAGGTGCGGCGCGAGTACCCGCACATCGTCCAGGTCTTCAAGGACTCCCACTTTTCGCCGGAGATCGTCAAGGGCCTGTCTGTCGCGCTCGACGACCTCGAGGGCCGCCCCCTCATCGTCCGCAGCTCCAGCCTGTTGGAGGACCGAATCGGGTCGGCGTTCTCCGGCAAGTACAAGAGCCTCTTCCTGTCCAACCAGGGCACCAAGAGCGAGCGCCTGAGCGCGCTGATGGACGCCATCGCCGAGGTCTATGCCTCGATCTTCGGGCCGGATCCCATCGAGTACCGCGCCGCGCGCGGCCTTCTGGACGTGCACGAGGAAATGGGCGTGATGATCCAGGAGGTCGTGGGCAGCCGCGCCGGCAGGTATTTCCTGCCGACGTTCGCCGGGGTCGCGTTTTCCAACAACGAATTCCGCTGGTCGGCGCGGATCAAGCGAGACGACGGTCTCGTACGCCTCGTGGCGGGCCTCGGAACACGCGCCGTGGACCGCCTCGGCGACGACTACCCGGTGCTGATCGCTCCGGGCCAGCCGGGCCTGAGGGTGAACGTCACTCCCGACGAGGTGGTCCGCTACTCGCCGAGGAAGCTGGACGTCATCAACATGGAGTCGGGGCGTTTCGAAACCGTCACCTTGAAGGACCTCCTTGCGGAGTGCGGCCCGGAGATCCCCGGCGTGCAACAGATCGTCTCGCTCGCGGATGGAGAGAGCATCCACCGGCCGATCTTGATCGACTGGGCGTCGGACGCCGGCCGCCTCGTCGTCACCTTCGACGGGCTCATCGAGTCCACGCCCTTCCTCACCCGGATGCGCGCGTTGCTCCGCCTTCTGAGGGAGAAGACCGGCGGGCCGGTGGACATCGAGTTCGCTTCCGACGGCAAGGACTTCTATCTCCTGCAATGCAGGCCGCAGAGCTTTTCGGAGGACGTCGCGTCGGCGCCGATCCCGCAGGAGCTGCCGGCCGACAAGGTGGTCTTCGAGGCGCGACGCTACGTCTCCAACGGCCGGGTCCCGGACATCACGCACATCGTCTACGTCGATCCCGAGCGCTACGCGGCGCTCTCAGACGTCGAGGACCTCAGGCGCGTGGGGCGGGCCGTGGGCCGGCTCAACAAGGTGCTGCCGAAGCGACAGTTCGTCCTGATGGGGCCAGGCCGTTGGGGCAGCCGCGGCGACGTGAAGCTCGGCGTCCCCGTCACGTACTCGGACATCAACAACACGGCAGCACTCATCGAGATCGCACGGAAGAGGGGAAACTACGTCCCGGACGTCTCCTTCGGCACGCACTTCTTTCAAGACCTGGTCGAAGCTTCCATTCGCTACCTCCCGCTTTTCCCCGACGACCCCGACATCGCGTTCCACGAGAAGTTCCTGAGGGAGTCTCCCGACATCCTGGCGGACGTGGCGCCGGAGTTCGCGGACCTCAAGGGCACGGTCCGGGTCATCGACGTGCCTCGCGCCACGGGAGGGCTCGTGCTGCGCGTGCTGCTGAACGCAGACGAGGACCGCGCCGTCGGGTTCCTGACGAGCCCGGGCGGCGGGAAGGAAGTCACGGCGGAAAGGAAGCGCTTCCCCGAGCCGGTGCCCGGGGAAGATCACTCGCGCTGGCGCCTGCGGTTGGCGGAAAGCATCGCTGCCGCGGCAGACGCCGCGCGGTTCGGCATCAAGGGGCTCTACCTTTTCGGCAGCACCAAGAACGGCACGGCGGGCCCCGGCAGTGACATCAACCTCCTCGTCCACTTCTCCGGCAATCCCGAAATGCGGAGGGACTTGCTGGCCTGGCTGGAGGGGTGGAGCCTCTGCCTGTCCGAGATGAACTACCTGCGCACCGGGGTCACGACCTCCGGCCTTCTGGACGTCCATGTCGTGACCGACGAGGAGCTCGTGAGCCCGTCGGGTTATGCGGCGAAGATCGGGGCTGTCACGGATGCAGCGCGGCCGTTGGCGCTGGGGACGCCGGCTTCAGGATGACCCCCTCGTTCTTTCGGCCGTTCATCTTGATGAGGACGGGTTGCTCGAATCTCAGGTGCTTCACGCAGGACCTTTCGCTGACGACCGGCTGCGCCGAAAGCCAGGCCCAGTCGATGAAGCCGTCTCCCAGCTCCGGGTTGACGGTGAAGTAGCCGATGTTGTTCGCCGTCAGGTTCTGGAAGAAGTGTGTGCCCTGCGACGGCGTTACCCGGAAATCCTTGAAGCCGGTCTCGACGATGACGCGCGCGCCGGAGATCTGGTCCCACGTGACGGGAATCCCGAGGAACGGGTCCGCCGAACCCCAACGACCCACTCCGATGAGGACGTAAGGAGTCCCCCGGCTCGAGAGCTGAACGTTGAAGTCGGCGATCTCGCCCGCAGCGACATGGCTCCTCATGCGGTCGAAGCGGTCGTAGTCGACGACGACGAGGTCGCGCACGTCGTCGATGCGGCCGTTCCCCAGCACGGTCGCGCTCTGGCAGACGAGATCCTCGCGGGCCACCGCCCCGATCGATAGCTCGGTCAGCTCCCTCGAGAGGGCCAGCGGTCGGAGCTGCAGGAAGCCGAACTCCCGTTGCGCGCTTCCCGGGCCCAGATGGTCGACGGCGAATTCGATCTCCACCGGGGCGCCGGTTCCGCGCGTCGCAAGCCGGAGCAGGGTGGCCAGGATCTCGGCCAGCGGAAACGTCTCGTGCTTGAGGATTGGAGCGAACGTGACGAGGCGGACGCCTGGACGCGAAATGCCGTCGTAGATAGCCTCGTTCTCCGGGGAGTACGTGGAGCCCACGGCGGCCAACGTCCCGTCCTCTTCGGCGGTCTCGAGGCCGTGGCGCTCGAGCGAGAAATCGTGGAGGGCGGGCCGCACCTGGGAGTCGCGAAGGTCCAGCGCGAAGAACTCCCGCTGCGAATTCTGGCGGATGTCCCCGACGGACGAGAACTGCACGAGGTGGCGGGGGTATTTCGGGCAGAACCTCACGCACGCCTCGCCGTCCACGACGCTTTCCCCGAAGCCGAGGGCGACGGCCGCGATGCCGTCCTCCGTCCGGACGGGCGGCGAGGGATAGAAATTGTGCGATCGCGCAACGCCCGAGATGGCCGGGTAGAAGCGATCGCCGTGGGAGGCTCCCACGATCCGCTGGAGGACGACCGCCATCTTCTCCTCTTCGAGGCGGTAGGGCGTGGCGGCGAGGTAGGCCTTCGCGCGGTGCGAGAACGTGGAGGCATAGACCCTCTTGATCGCCGCCAGGAGCTGCGAGAGGCGGATGGCGCGGCTGCCGTGGTTGTTCGGCAGCATGTACGTCTCGTAGACGCCGGCGAATGGCTGGTACTGCGAGTCCTCCAGGAGGCTCGAGGAGCGCACGGCGAGGGGGTAGGGCGTCGCCTTGAGGAGCGCGTCCAGATCCTGCGCCGTCTCCTCGGGAAAAGCGGCCGCGTGGAAGCGGCGTCGGATGGCTGCGTCGTCGTCGGTCTCGATCGCGAAGTCTCTGAGGTCGTTCTCGTCGAGGAAGCGGTCGAAGACGTCCGCGCCGAGGACGACGGCGGACGGAACGGAGATGTTCACGTTCCGAAAGCGGCCGCGGACCCGGTTGTCGTCCAGGAGTACGTTGACGAAAGCGAGGCCGCGGGCCTTGCCTCCGAGAGAGCCGCCGCCCAGGCGCGAGAACCCCGAGCCGTCGAACGTCGCGCGGTCGAAATCGGCCACGATGCGCCGGCCCCGCTCGGCGCGGTATTCCTGGATCGCCTGGATGAGCTGCCGTCGCAGGTTCTCCAGGCCGCCGAAGTCCGCGACCGTGCGCGGCCTCAGGGTGTGGGCCAGGGCGAACTCGGTGCGCGCCTTCAGCCAGGTCGAGAAGTGGTTTCGCTCGCCGTGATAGGCGAGGCAGGCTGCGGGGACCGTATGGAGCATCTCCTCCAGTGTCTTCAGGTCTTGCGCACGGCCCAGAGCGGTGCCGTCGGGCAGCCGGAACACGAAGTCGCCGAAGCCGAAGTTCTCGGCGATGAAGTGCCGGAGCTGATGGAGGAGCACCGGCGAGCCCTTGAGCTGGAAGGCGGCTCCCACCTCCTTGGCCAGCGCCTCGTTCTCGCGGCGGCTCGACTGCAGCATGATCGGGATGTCCGGCTGCTCTGCGCGCACGAGGCGCGTGAGCTCTACGCCGGCACGCGGGGCAAGCTTTCCACCGCGCGGGAACTCGATGTCGGAGATGATCCCGAGGATGTTCTCCCGATAGGTCTTGAAGAGCTCCCACGCCTCCTCGAAGGTGCGGCAGAGGAGGATCTTCGGCCGCGCCTGGAGGCGCATCAGCTTGTGCGAGAGGTTGACCCCCTCGGGCACGAGGTTGTGCGAGTGGTTGATCACCTCGGTGTAGAGCACCGGCAGGAAGGAGGATGCGAACGGGACGCTGTCCTCGACGAGGATGATTGCTTGAACCCCCTTCACGCCGGTGTCGTGCGCGAGGTTCATGCGGTCCTCGATGAGTTTCACGATGGCCAGGACGATCCTCACGTCGCCGCGCCAGAGGAAGATCCCGTCGAGCGCGGAGACGTCGCGCCCTTCTACAAACCGGGTCAGCTCGCGATGGTCGTAGGCCAGGAGGGCCACGTGAGCCTTGAGGCCTTCGGCCTTCAGCCGACGGGCCAGGCCCGTGGCGTCCATGTCGCCCACGTCGAGCGACGTGATGACGAGGTTGAAGCGGGGTTCGGCGCGGGCGAGCGCGAGCGCTTCTTCGCCGGTCGACACCCGAGTCACGCCCGGCACGTGCCGGAGGTTCAGCTCGAGCGACTCCGAGAGGATCCGCTCGTTGAGCTGGCCGTCCTCCGCGAGGATGAAGGAGTCGTAGAGGCTGGAGACGAGCAGAATGTCCTGGACCCGGTACTGCATCAGGTCGTGAAACCCGCCCCACGGGCTCTCCGGGAGGAGGGTCGGGCCGTCCGGGCCTCGTTCGGACATCCATTGCTCCCCGGGAGGCGGCGTGGAGACCGATTCCTCCACGCCGCCTCCGGGGCCTAGGTTAGACGAGTCCCTGGTCGATCATCGAGTCGGCGACCTTGAGGAAGCCGGCGATGTTCGCCCCGTTGACGTAGTTGCCGGGTGTCCCGAACCGCTCGGCCGTTTCGCGGCAGGCCGCGTGAATCGACTTCATGATGAGGTGCAGCCGGTTGTCGACTTCCTCGCGGGTCCAGGACAGGCGCATGCTGTTCTGCGACATCTCCAGCCCCGAGGTCGCGACGCCGCCCGCGTTCGCAGCCTTTCCGGGGCCGTAGAGAATGCCGGCGTCGAGGAAGACCTTCACGCCGTCGAGCGTCGTCGGCATGTTGGCGCCCTCGGCCACCGCGTAAACGCCGCCCCGGAGGAGGTGCGCCGCGTCGAAGCCGTTGATCTCGTTCTGGGTGGCGCTCGGGAAGGCGCACTGCGCCTTGTGGGTCCAGAGCGGGTTGTGGTCGAGCTTCGGGTCCACCGGCGTGTACACGACGCCCTTGAACTTGTCGGCGTACTCCTTGATGCGGCCGCGGCGGACGTTCTTGAGGTCCATCACGAAGGCCAGCTTTTCGGCCGTGATTCCCGCCTCGTCGTAGATGTAGCCCTCGGAGTCGGAGAGGGTCACGGGCTTGGCCTTGAGCTGGAGGAGCTTCTCGACCGTGTACTGCGAGACGTTCCCGCTGCCGGAGACGAGGCAAGTCTTGCCTTCCAGAGTCTGGCCCCTCGTGCCGAGCATCTCGGAGGCGAAGTACACGGCGCCGTAGCCTGTGGCCTCCGGGCGGATCAGCGAGCCGCCCCAGTTGAGGCCCTTGCCGGTGAGGACGCCGGCGAATTCGTTTTTCAGCCTCCTGTACTGGCCGAACAGGTAACCGATCTCGCGCCCGCCCACGCCGATGTCACCGGCCGGAACGTCGGTGTCGGGTCCGATGTGTCGGAAGAGCTCCGTCATGAAGCTCTGACAGAAGCGCATGACCTCCCCGTCGCTCTTGCCCTTCGGGTCGAAGTCCGAGCCGCCCTTGGCGCCGCCCATGGGCAGCGTCGTCAGGGAGTTCTTGAGGACCTGCTCGAAGGCGAGGAACTTCAGGATCCCGAGGTTGACCGACGGGTGGAAGCGGAGGCCGCCCTTGTAGGGTCCGATGGCGCTGTTCATCTGGATCCTGAATCCCCTGTTGATCCGGTAGGTCCCTTGGTCGTCCTGCCAGACCACACGGAACATGAGGACTCGCTCAGGCTCGATGATCCGTTCCAGGATCTTCGCGCTCCGGTATTCGGGCCGCTGCTCGAGGACGAGCTGAAGCGAGTCGGCAACTTCCTCGACAGCCTGGTGGAATTCGGGTTCGGCCGGATTCTTGGCTTTGACCTCGGCCATCAGATTCTTGACGTACACCGATTTGGATCCTCCTGTGGGGTGACCCGGCTTCTTTCCGACCTCCACCTCGGCTTCGAGGGTCTTGACAGTATCTGACATGAAACCTCCTGTTGATTCTATTGGGTCGGTCCGTTCTTGGCCGGACGCCACGTCGACCGGGGGGAGCGGTCAGAAGGGAACAACTTCAAACATGGGTCCGAGGAGGGGCCGAAAGACTGATGCACCTGCCCCAGTGGGCTGGGCGGATTCGCGGCACCCTGATTTTTCCTGAAAGAGCGGGGTCGACGGCGACGGCCCGGTGATAGGCTTCTCGAAGACGCCTCCATGACGCGGGTCCACACGGTTTCCATACGAGCGACGTCAGCCTGCACGTCGTTTCTTCTTCATCCATTTTCATTTGAAAGAGGTGACTACATGAAACTGCGTTCCCGTTTCGGACTTCCGTTCGCCCTTGTTGCGATCGCGGCCCTCCTTTTGTCGGCCGCACCGCTCCTGGCCCAGGTCGACGTCACGACCGGCCGTATTTCCGGCCTCGTCTCCGACGACGAAGGCGCGCCGCTGCCCGGCACCACGGTCGAGGCCAAGAGCAAGGACACCGGCCTTACCCTCGTCGCCGTGGCCGACTCCCGCGGCATCTACCGCATCGTGAGCGTGCCCGTCGGCACGTACGCAGTGACGGCGACGCTGCAGGGATTCGTGAAGAAGAGCGAACCGCGCGTCGTCATCACGCTCGGTTCCGCCCCGACGGTCGACTTCAAGCTTCGTCTGACGACGAAAGCCGAATCCGTGCGCGTCACCGCCGAGGTGCCCACGGTCGAGACCACTCAGACGGCGGACCAGACCACCATCGACAACAACGCGATCAGGAGCCTTCCGATCAACGGGCGCAACTTCACGGACTTCGTCCTCCTCGCGCCGAACTCTCAGCGCGAGACCCAGCGCGGCAACATCGCGATCGGCGGGCAGCGCGGCATCAACACGAGCGTCACTCTGGACGGCGTCGACTACAACGACGCGTTCTTCGGGGGCTCGGCGGGCGACGGGTCGGCCGAGGGCCGGGCGCCGTTCACGGTGTCGCAGGAGTCCGTCCGCGAGTTCCAGGTCATCCAGAACGGCGCCTCCGTGGAGTTCGGGCGTTCCGGCGGCGGCTTCGTGAACGTCGTCACGAAGAGCGGCGGCAACGACTTCCACGGCTCGGCTTTCTATTACAACCGCCCGCAGTCGACGACCGCGAAGTTCGCGAACGGGACCAACCCGCGCGACCAGAAGACGCAGCAGTTCGGCGCATCGGTCGGCGGGCCGATCCTCAAGGACAGGCTGTTCTTCTTCGGGGCGTGGGACCAGCAGAGGCAGTCCACGACGATTCCGATCACGAACGCCCTCGTGACCGACCCGGCCATCCTCGCCCGGTATCCGACAATCGGTCAGACCGACACCAGCTACGTCCAGGAGGCGAACGGAAAGGTCTTCTTCGGCCGGCTCGACTTCCAGCTCACGGACCAGCACCGCATCTACGGCCGGGCCAACTACGCGACGTACGACGGGCCGAACGGCACGTCCTCCAGCCAGACGCAGACGACCAGCCACAACGGCGTCGAGGCCCTCAAGTCGACGTCTGTCGTCGGGAGCTGGAACGCGATCTTCAGCCAGAGCGCGATCAACGACTTCAATATCCAGTACGCGAAGAACGAAATTCCCCGCGCGGACAAGGGCCTCAACCTGCCCGAGATCCAGCTCACCGGGCAGGCGACCTTCGGCGAGGTCTCGTTCCTGCCCATCGTCGCGACCGACGATCGCCTCAGCGTCGGCGACACGGCGACCTTCCTTCTGGGCGCGCACGCTGTGAAGATCGGGGCCGACTACAACAAGACCGGCATGGACCAGATCTTCAAGGGCAACTGGCGCGGCGTCTTCATCTTCAATTACCCGTCCGCGGCGCTCGAGAAGGCTGCTTTCCTCGCCGGCCAGTGGACGCAGTACCGCGAGTTCGTCGGCCTGAACGGCAAGACGGTCGACGAGGCCGGCAGGTTCAACGCGGACCAGAAGGAGCTCGCGTTCTTCGCCCAGGACCAGTGGTACGTCAATTCGTCGCTGACGATCACCGCGGGCGTGAGGTACGAGCGCCTCGACAACCCGAACGACCCGATTCTCGACGCGAACAAGGTCCTCGTGCCGGGCGCCAAGAACGTCCAGCCCGACGCGACGATCCCGGACGCGAACAACCAGTGGTCGCCGCGCCTTTCTTTCGCGTGGACGCCCGAGAAGAACGCGAAGAGCGTCGTCCGCCTCTCGCTCGGCCGCTACTGGAGCCGGACGCCCGAGATCCTCTTCTCCCAGCTCTACCAGAACAACGGTCTCGCGGGAGCGACGTACCAGGTGAACGCGAACGCCGCTGGCCCGACGCCCGGCTCCCCGGCTCCCGGATGGGGTGCCGCATTCGACCCGACGAGGATCCAGCAGCTCGGCAGCCTCCCGCCGGGCACGAACCTGGGGGCGCTCGGCGTGTTCACGATCGCGCCGGACTTCAAGAACCCGCACACGGACAAGATCACGCTCGGCGCCGAGCGCGAGTTCTTCGGGCTCGCGTGGGGTATCGACGCAATCTGGGCAAAGGGCTACAACCTCGAGCGCCTGAACGACGCGAACCTCCTCGCCGCGCCGGCCGCGAACTGCCCGGCGCTGGACCCGAATTCCGGCTCGGCGTGCTACGGTGCCTCGCCGACCTCCGCCGCTCAGAACCGGATCAACTCGAACTACAGCTTCCTCAAGGTCTACACGTCGGACGCGCGCTCGGACTACAAGGCCGTCACGCTGTCGTTCCGGAAGAACTTCGCGGCGGGATTCCGGTTCTTCGGCTCCTTAACCCGCGCTTCGGACTACGACACCGACTCGAACGAGCGCAACTACTCCGGTTTCTTTCTCTGGGACGTGAACAACCCCGAGCTGAACTGGGGCCCGTCCGACCGCGACATCAGGTGGCGCGCCGCGGCAAACGCCTCGTACGAGAGGCAGTTCGGGAACGTCAACATGTTCTCGTCCGTTCTCTTCAACTACCAGACCGGACGCCCCTATTCCGCCTTCATCGGAGACGTCAACAAGGACTTCAACTTGACGGACCGCGCGACGATCAACGGTGTCGTGACCGGTCGCAACGCCTTCCGTCAGCCCGACTTCTACACGGTGGACCTCCGCCTGGGCGCCGGGTACAAGATCGGCCCCGGAACGCTCGCGGTCTTCGTCGACATCTTCAACCTCACGAACACCGGCAACCGTTCGACGAGCCTGACGAACTATCCGGGCGGCGGATCGACGCCCTTCGGCACCCTCAATGGCTTCACGACGACGCCGCGCACGCTGCAGTTCTCGGGGAGATACGACTTTTAGCTAGTTAGAGTCTTCGGATTTTGGATTGCGCCGGGGCGTCGAGCCCCGGCGCTTTTTCTTTGAACAATGCCCGAGCCGCGTGCGCCCCGTCGCACGAGCCGGTTGCGTCTGATGCATTCGCCTTCTAAGAAATTCTTCCTCTTTCCGATATTCTACGGTCGCGGAGGATTTTTTCGATGTCTGTTACGACTGAGACGCGCGCGATTCCGCCCGTGTCCGTGCTCGCCGATCACGAGCGGGAGCTCGCGGAAGGCGTCTATGACTTCGCCCTCGAGACGATCGGCCCGAAAGTACGCGAGATGGACCAGGCGAACGTCATGGATCCGGGCCTCATCCGGAAGTTCTTCGACCTCGATCTCATGGGAATCGAGATTCCGGAGGAGTTCGGCGGCCTCGGCGCGAACTTCGCCACGTCCATCGCCATCATCGAGGCGATCGCTCGCGTCGACGCGGCCTGCGCCGTGGTCGTGGACGTCCAGAACACCCTCGTGAACAACGCGCTCCTGCGCTGGGCCTCGCCGGCTCTGCAGAAGAAGTACTTCCCGCAGCTCGCGAAGCAGAAAGTCGCCTCGTACGCGCTGTCCGAAGCCGGGTCGGGGTCCGACGCCTTCGCGCTCGCGACGACGGCCACGCCGAAGGGGGACCGCTACATCCTCAACGGCGAGAAGCTCTGGATCACGAACGGCCTCGAGTCCGAGCTGTTCCTGATCTTTGCGACCGTCGACAAGAGCAAGGGCTACAAGGGCATCACCGCGTTCTTCGTCGAGTCGCAGTGGAAGGGCTTCCACAAGGGCAAGAAAGAAGACAAGCTCGGAATCCGCGCGTCCTCCACGCTCGCGCTTGCGTTCGAGGAGCTCGAGGTGCCCGCGGAGAACGTCGTCGGGAACGTGGGCGAGGGATACAAGATCGCGATCGAGACGTTGAACGAGGGCCGCATCGGGATCGGCGCGCAGATGCTCGGCATCTCGCGCAATGCGCTCGACTACACGGTGAAGTACGTGAAGGAGCGCCGGCAGTTCGGCCAGCCTCTCGCGCAGTTCCAGGCGGTTCAGCACGAGCTCGCCCGCATGGACATGGAGATCGAATGCGCCCGCCTCGCCGTCTACAACGCGGCGCGCCTGAAGGAGAACGGCCTGCCGTTCGCGCGGGAAGCCGCGATCGCGAAGCTCAAAGGCTCCGAGGTCGCCGAATTGTGCACGTCGCGCGGCCTGGAGCTCCTCGGCGGCTACGGCTACGTGAAGGACTATCCCCTCGAGAAGCTCTACCGCGACGCGAAGATCGGGAAGATCTACGAGGGGACTTCGTTCATGCAGCTCAACACGATCGCGAAGGACGTCCTGAAGCGCGGCTGAACGGCACGTTCACCGCGCCGGGCGCCAGAAGGGCAGCTCCACGCTGAAGTACAGGAAGAGGCCGTTCTGGCCGTGGCTCGCGCCGAGGCCGATCGGGGCCGCGAGCCCGACGACGATCTGAAGGTCGTGCGGCAGGTTGAACGCGTAGCGGGCGCCCGGGGACACCAGCACGTCCGTATGGCGTTCCGTGCCGCCGCCGTCCGCGAAAGCCTGGACGGAGGCCACCACCGTCTCGAGGAGGAGATTGAAGCGCGGGTGAGCGAGCCAGACGACGCTCTGGCCTGCGTTCCAGCTCGCGAGGCTCGCCGTTTCCCCGGAGACGTCCGTTGCCAACGGCGTGAATGTCGCTCCGGCATTCCAGTGCGTGACGAAACGGTCCGAGAGCACGAGGCTGAGCGGAAGACCGACCTGGATGCCGAGGCCGCCCGCGCCGAGCGACCTCTTGCGATCCCCGGAAGGGAGAAGGAGCGATAGCCGCGGGCTGACGGCGAGCCTGGCGTCGCCGTTTCCGAGGAGCTGATAGCGGTAGTTGAGGGCGACGTCGCCGACGCCTTGCGCACGTCCCGCGTCCGCCGTGACGCCCTGCAGGGGAAGCGTCACGCTGAGCTGATGCGTCTCCCGCGGAACCGGCCATTCCTGCGTCAGGGAGTAGACCCAATCGCCTGACCCGGATACCCGCGAATACGTCTGGATCGTCTGGACGACTCCCGGCGTCTGGTTGTACGCCTCCTCGACGAGGAAGCTGTTGTCCTGGATCGGGGGCTCTGCTGCCTTGCTCGGCGGGGCGATCGCCTGGGCGAGCACCCGCCCCGAGAGCGGGCCGACCAGGAGCGTCGCCGCAAGTGCGAGGGAGCTGGGAGTTTTCCAACGCGGAAATCGGCGTGTCATTCGGAAAGGAGCGTAACTCCTCCCGGGCGGGCTCACGGGCTATCCTCTGCCGCTCATGGCGCTCAAGCGCGAGATCGGGCTCTGGCAGGGGACCGCCCTGAACATCATCGACATGGTGGGGATCGGGCCCTTCGTGACCCTTCCCCTCATTCTCGCCGCGATGGGCGGTGGCCGCGCGCTCGGCGCCTGGATCCTCGGCGCCGTCCTCGCGATCGCCGACGGACTCGTGACGGCCGAGCTGTCGGCCGAGCTCCCGCGCGCGGGAGGGTCCTACGCGTTCCTGAGAGAGGCCTACGGCCCCGGGCGCTGGGGCCGGCTCGTGTCCTTCCTGTTCCTCTTCCAGATCATCTTCTCGGCCCCGCTCTCGATGGCCTCGGGAGCGATCGGCTTCTCGCGCTATCTCCACTTCGTCTTTCCGGAGATTCCGGAGAGGTGGGAAGCGCCCGTGGCGTCGCTCCTGTGCGTCGCGGTCACGCTTCTTCTCATGCGCAGGATCGGCGCGATCGGGAAGTTCTCGGTCGTCCTCTGGATCGGCGTCCTCTCGACGCTCGGGATCGTGATCGGACTGGGCCTGCCGCACCTGAAGCTCGAGGCGTTCCGGTTCTGGGAGGCGCCCGTCGTTTCGGCGCCGGGGATTGCGCCGCCCGCCGGCTTCCTCGGCGGGCTCGGAGTGGCGCTCATCCTCGCCGTTTACGACTACCTCGGCTACTACAACGTCTGCTACCTCGCGGAGGAGATCGTCGAGCCGACGAAGACGATCCCGCGCGTCATCGTCGTCTCGATCCTCTCGGTGGCGGTCCTCTACATCCTCATGAACGCCTGCATCGTCTCCGTCCTTCCGATGGCCGAGGCCATGAGCTCGAAATCCACGGTCGCGGACTTCGTCGCGGTGCTCGCGGGCCGACCGGTCGCGCGCCTCGTGACGGGCCTGATCCTGTGGACCGCGTTCGCTTCGGTCTTCTCCGTGACGCTCGGCTACTCGCGCATCCTGTTCGCCGCCGCGCGGGACGGGAATTTCTTCCCGGTGTTCGCGCGGCTGCACCCGACCGAGGGCTATCCCGTCGTCGCGCTCCTCGCGCTCGGCGGGGCGGCCTCGGTGTTCTCGTTCCTGGACCTCAAGGCCGTCGTCTCGGCCATCGTTTCGATCCGCGCGGTCATCCCGTTCATCGCGCAGGTCGCGGCGGCGCTCATCCTCCGGAAGACGCGGCCGGATCTCGCGCGCCCGTTCCGGATGTGGCTCTACCCGCTGCCGGCGTTCGTCGCGCTCCTCCTCTGGGGTTTCGTCTTTCTCTCGCCCGAGAAGGGATTCAAGGCTGCGGGTCTCGCCGTCG
Source organism: Thermoanaerobaculia bacterium (assembly GCA_963821225.1). Lineage (GTDB taxonomy): Bacteria > Acidobacteriota > Thermoanaerobaculia > UBA5066 > UBA5066 > Fen-183. The sequence continues at coordinate 1,045,460 of CAWGCY010000006.1, read as the reverse complement.
TCGGCGCGGGTGTCGTGGCGTACCTCGTGGTCGCCCGGAGGAAGGCAGAATGGCCGTTTACCGCTCCGGCCTGAGCCGGGGTCGAAGGGAGACGCGATGAGAAGCATGGCCGTCCTGACGAGCGGAGGCGACGCGCCCGGCATGAACGCGGCGATCCGTGCCGTCGTCCGGGCCGGGATCGCCCAGGGCTGGAGCGTCTCCGGAGTGCGCCACGGGTTCGCCGGACTTCTCGGCGGCGAGCTCATCCCGCTCGGTCCGCGCGACGTCGGCGGGATCATCCAGCAGGGTGGAACGATCCTCGGGAGCGCACGCTGCGAGGAGTTCAAGACGGCGGTGGGGCGCGAGCAGGCGCTCGGAGTCCTCAGGGCCCGCGGCGTCGGGGGCCTCGTCGTGATCGGCGGAAGCGGTTCGCAGGTGGGGGCGCACTCGCTCGCGAAGGCCGGGTTCCCCGTCGTGGGCGTCGCCTCAACGATCGACAACGACCTGCCGGGCTCGGACATCACGATCGGGGTCGACACGGCGCTCAACATCGCGCTGGAAGCGATCGACCGCCTGAAGGTCACGGCCTCGTCCCACGAGCGCGCGTTTCTCGTCGAAGTCATGGGACGCGATTGCGGGTATCTCGCGCTCATGGCGGGAATCGCGGGAGGCGCCGAGGCGATCGTCATCCCCGAAGTAGAGACGGACCCCGAGGACCTCGCGAAGGAGCTTTATGCCGCGCGGGAGCGGGGCAAGATGCACGCAATCGTCGTCGTGGCCGAAGGGGCGCACCACAACGCCCGGGCGCTCGGCCAGTACTTTCGTGAGAACAAGCCCCTCGGGTTCGACCTGCGCGTCACGCAGCTCGGGCACGTGCAGCGCGGCGGCTCGCCGGGCGCCTTCGACCGGCTCCTCGCGACGCGCCTCGGCGCGGCGGCGGTCGAGCGCCTCGCGGCGGGGGAGTCCGGAGTGCTCGTCGGCCAGCTCAAGGGAGTCGTCGCGGCGACGCCCCTCGAGGACGTGGCGGGCAAGAAGAAGCAGCTCGACCCCTTGCTCTTCACCCTCGCGCGCACCATGTCGAGTTGACGGGGTCCTGTTAACATCCCGCCTTCGGACGGGACGGCGACGTACCCAAGTGGTTAAGGGAAGGCTCTGCAAAAGCCTCATTCGTCGGTTCGACTCCGACCGTCGCCTCCAATCCCGCTCCTCCCTCACTCCCGAGTCCCGGCGTAAGCTTCCCCACGCCGGAGTGGCGAAATGGCAGACGCAGGGGACTTAAAATCCCCAGGCCCGAAAGGGCCGTGAGGGTTCGAGTCCCTCCTCCGGTACCACTTGCTATCGTCGCGGCCCGGCGTGAGCGACCTCATCCAGATTCCCCGGTCCGACGCGCCTCGCGTCTCGATCGTCGTTCCGTCGGCGGCCGACCCTCAGCTTCTTTTCGCGTGCCTGAGCTCGCTCGAGCGGCACCTGCCGGGGTCGATCCCGACCGAGACGATCGTGGTCCTCGACGGGGCGCCGGAAGGCGCCGCCGCGCGGGTCGAAGCGGCGGCTCCGGGCGCGCGTGTCGTCGCGTCGTCCGTCCGGCTGGGGCTCGCGCGCGCGGGGAACCGCGGGCGCCGGATGGCGCGCGGGGAGCTCATCGCGCTGGTGCACGACGACTCCGAGATCGAGCCAGGCTGGCTCGAGGCGCTCGTCGCCGCGGCCGAAGCTCACCCGGAGGCCGGGGCCTTCGGCGGCCTCGTCCTCTTCCCGGATGGGACGCCGCAGACCGCGGGCGTCGTCATCTTCCGCGACGGCGCGGCGGTTCCGCCGTGGACGGGCGCGCCCCCGCCTCCGGAGAGCTTCGACCGACCGCGCGCCGCGGACTTCTGCGCGTCGAATGCCCTCCTCGTGCGCGCGGCGGCCTGGGACGCCGCCGGCGGGCTCGACGAGCGCTTTTTCCCGGCGTATTTCGTCGACGCCGACCTTGCGATGGGGCTCCGCGAGGCCGGATGGTCCGTCCTCTTCGAGCCGCGAGCCCGCAGTCGGCACCGGCGGGGCGGGAGCTCGCGAAAGGAATTCCGCGAATGGGTCTCGGCGCGCAACCGGGCGGCGTTCCTCGCGAAGTGGGGAGAGGCGCTCGCGCTTCAGGAGCCCTGGGACGGAGGCTCGGCGGCGTCCGTCGCCCGCGCGCTTGCACGCGCCGAGGAGCGCGCCGCGCGCCTCGCGTCGGGACCGCGGCGAACCGTCGCGCTTTTCGCGGGAGACGTCGACCCGGCGGACGAACGGCGGGCCCTCGACCAGGACCTCGCGCTGCACCGCGCTTACGCGAGGAGCCTGGAAGAGGATCTCGCCGCGATCCAGGGCCTGCTCTCGTGGCGGATCTACCGGCGCCTCCTGCCGGTCCTCGAGCCGTTCCGCGCCGCGCTGCGCGGGCTCAGGCGTCCCGGATCGTCCAGTCGAACGGGATGACGCCGGAGTGCGGGTCGATGCGGGCCTTGTCCGGATCCGCAGGGTCGAACCGTGCCGTACCGAAGTTCACGATCCTCCCCAGCGTCGTGCCCCAGTTCTGCGTCGCGTGCCAGACGCCCTGCGGGATGTGGAGGAGGAGAGATCCGTTCCCGGCGAACCAGAATTGGCAGAAGCCGCCCTGGGTAGGGGAGCCTTCGCGCCCGTCGTAGAGCGCGATGCGCAGGTCGCCCGTCTGGACGAAGTAACGATCCGCCTGCCTGCGGTGCATGCCCCAGCCCTTGATCCGACCCGGCCTGATCGTGAACTCGTAGGCGTGGACGACCGGCTCTGACCAGAAGGGCCTCGAGAAGTCCATGAAAGGGACCAGCGAGCCGCGGGCGTCGTGGTACCCGGCGAGGCGCTCGGCGCGCACGCCCACGATGTTGCGGGCCATCACCTGGTCGGGCTCTTCCGTGCGCGCCGCGTCGGGCGCACCGGCCACGGCGACCCGGACCTCGGTCTCGAGGGACGTCCGGACAGTTTCTTTCGGCATGGCCTGAGTTTATCCCGGGCGTTTGCGCCCGGCTGCGGCGAGACCTGGCGTCACCTGCCTGCTCGCGCTCGACGGCAGGGGCGGGCGACCTAGAATCGGCGAGGGGGGGCGATGTCCTCGGACGGTGCGGACGCCATCGACGCGCTCGAGCGCGCTCTCGGCCATCGCTTTCGCGATTCCGTTCTCCTGCGGCGCGCCCTCACGCACGCCTCGTTCGCGAACGAGAACGAGGACGTGGAGGACAACGAGAAGCTGGAGTTCCTCGGCGACAGCGTCCTGAACTTCCTCGTGGCCGAGAAGCTCTTCACGGCTTTTCCGCTGGAGGGCGAGGGCACGCTGTCGAAGGCGCGGTCGCTCCTCGTCTCGGAGGAGCATTTCGCCGCGCTCGCGCGGCGCATCGGGCTCGGCCCGGTGCTGCTTCTTTCGCCCGGCGAGGAGCGCTCGGGCGGCCGCGACCGCGACGCGCGCCTCGCGGACGCATTCGAGGCCGTGTTCGCGGCGCTGCTTCTCGACGGTGGGATCGAGGCGGCGCGCGCGGCCGCAGGACGCCTGTTCGACGCGGACGTGGCCGCGCTCGACCTCGGAGAGCTCTACCTTCGCGATCCGAAGACGGCGCTCCAGGAGCGGGCGCAGGCCGAGGGAAAGCCCCTGCCGGTTTATCGTCTCGTTGAGGAAAGCGGCCCGCCGCACGACCGGCGCTTTGCCTACGAGGTAACTTACGGCGAGGGAATCAGCGCGCGCGGCGAGGGGAACTCGAAGAAGGAAGCCCAGAGGGCCGCGGCTGATGCCCTCTTGAGTCAGCTCGAGAATAAAGGAATTTCTTAGAAGGAGATCTGTAGTATCTACGGCTCCTCACCGAGGCGCTGAGTGGAGCCGCAGGCCCGCGCACCTTCCAAGAGATCTTGCAACGAAACGCTTTCGTTTGCGCATCCCCCTTTGGAGCCGGTGGACGTGCCGGCGGAAGGAGAATCGGTTGAGATGGCGCGGAGTTCTTTTCAGTCTCTGCCTCCTCGGCCTGGGGGTTCATGCGGCTTTCGGCCGTGAGGGGCTCGCACCCGGCGACCCGCTGCGGATCGGCGGCGACGTCAAGGCTCCCATCCCGATCTCCCCGTCGGACCTCTCGTCGGCGAACGGCGCCTGCGACGTTCTGCTGGAGGCGGAAGAGGTCCCGGAGCTCCAGGCGCCGAGCGGCTTCCTTGTGGTGGCTCCTAAACCGGGCGCTCCCCCGTCGCCCACGCCTACTCGCAGGCCCGTCCCTCCCGAGTCCGCGCTTCCAACGAGAGGCGAGGTGCTGGTTCGGGTCGTCGTCACCACGGAGGGCAATGTGGAAAAGGAGGTGGAGGTCCTCCGATCGGCGCACCCCCTGTACGACGCGACCGCGATGCGGTCGGTTCGCAAGTGGAAGTTTCGGCCCGCGACCCGCGATGGAAAAGCCGTGCGCGTTTTCCTCGACGTGCCGGTGACGCTCCAGTGCCTGAAGATCGCGGCCCGACAGGCCGTCTGGAGGGGCAATGAGCTCTACCAGGCGGGGCAGTACTCGTCGGCGCTCGCCAAATACCGGGAAGCCGCGCGGCTGGAACCAGGCGACAAGCGTTTCGCCCGATATGTCGGTTTCGGATTCATGGCCGAGTCGCTCGAGCGCCCACAGGATCCGGCACTCGCTCGCCTGGCGCTTCTGAATCTCAAGACCTATGTCGACGCCTATCCGGGCGACGAGCGCGTGCGCGACTACCTCGGAAGGATGTATTGGCAAGCCGATCGGTTCGACGATGCCATTCAATTCGGGGGCGAGCGCCTCCGTCAGGATCCCAAGGACACCTCCGCGATGGCGACGTTGGCGGCCGCGTATCTGAAGAAAGGAGATTTTCCGAAGAGCGTCGAATGGTCGCTCAAGCGCGCCGAGGCCCTGCCCGGTAATCCGGAACCGTACCTGGAGATCGCCCGGTCCGCCTGGGGTTGGTCCTACAACACGCCGGATCTGCCGCTCGATCAGCGCACCTGGACCCTTCAAGCCGGCTTCGACGCCTTGGACAAAGCCCTGGCGATCGATCCGAATTCTTTCGACGCGTTCCTCAACCTGAACCTCCTGTACAGGGAGAAGGCGAAATACGAGACGGACGCAGCCAGGCAGGGGGGGTACTCCGCCAAAGCCGACGCCGCCCGGGAGAAGGCCATGGAGTCGCGCAGAGGAAAGTCGGCTTTGGCGCCGACGCCGGCCAGGTAATCGGTTTTCCGCTCCTCGCACCCTCTGAGAAACCTTGTAACGAACACCGTCCGTTTGCGCATCTCTGTCAGGAGCCGGTTCACGTAGGGCCGGCCGGGAGGATCAGATGCGCGTCAATCGCCTCGCCTCGGGGTCCCTTGCGTCGGTCGTCCTGCTGCTCGCACATCCCGCCTCGGCCCAGTCGGTCTGGACGATTCCGGGGATCGTGAATGTGGGCGGGCTCAACAACACACGCTTCGTCTCGGACGTGGCGATGACGAATCCGGGGACGGCCGCGACGCAGGTCTCGATTTCCTTTATCCCGTCGTCGACCGCGAACGCGAAGAGCGTCACGCTGAACGCAGGCGAGACGCTGGTCTACCGAAACGTCGTCGACTCGCTGTTCGGAACATCGGGCGCCGGAGCTCTCTCGATCTCGTCCGCGCAGCCGCTCCTTCTCCGCGCCCGCACGTACAACACGGCTGCCTCGGGGACCTACGGCGTGGCGTTGCCGGTCTACGAGTCAGATCGGCTGATGACGTCCGGTGAAACCGGCGACAGCCTCTGGGTGAGCCAGGACGCTTCGGGCTCTTCCGGCTATCGAACCAACATCGCGGTCGTCTTTCCGGACGAGACGGGCGGAGCCGCGACGGTCACGGTCTACGACGCGGACGGGAGCCAGCGCGGGCAGAAGGACTACGCGCTGGACTTCGCCGGCTTCCAGCAGTTCTCGGTCGGGTCGTTCGCGGGGGCCGTGCCTGTCAGCCGGGCACAGATCCACGTCACGCGCGGCCATGCCGCCGGCTACTCGGTGGTCGTCGACAACGTCACCGGTGACAGCTCGCTCTTCACGTTCGAGGACCTGCCGGGCGGCATCCAGGACGTCCTCGTGAACGGCGTCGCGCGCGCGAACGGGCGCAACGGCGCGTTCTTCCGGACGGACGGACGCTTCTACAACCCGACGGACACCGACGCGAGCATCCAGGTCTCGTTCCACGCCAGCGGGAACGCCAACCCGTCGCCCGCGACCGCCTCCTTCACGTTGCCTGCGGGGAAGATCCGCGACGTCGTCGACGTCCTCGACTCTCTGCTGGGCCTGCCGGTTGGGTCCGTGGGCGCGCTGAGGTTCCGGTCGGACTGGCCGGTCGCGATCCTGTGCCGGACGAGCAACGTGGACCCCTCCGGCTTGCGGCAGGGCACGTTCGGCTCGCAGCAGAAGCCCGTGCCGGTCCTTTCGTTCGTCACCTCGGCGGACGCCGGAGCGGCGATCACCGGAATCCGTCAGGACGCGGCGTTCCGGACAAACGTCGGCTTCGCGGCCGGTGCCGACGGCGCGACGTACGCTCTCACGCTCGCGACGGCGGACGGAGCCACAGTGGCGACGACGACCGCCTCGCTCGGCAGCTTCGGCTGGACGCAGCCGGGCGTACAGGATCTCTTCCCGACCGTCACGATCCCCCAGGACGCGACGCTCCGCGTCAAGGTCACGGCCGGCAGCGTCGACGTCTTCGACTCCTCGATCGACAACCTGTCGGGAGATCCGGTCGTCACGCCGACTGCGCCGTTGCCGACGACCATTCCATCGTCCGCAACGATCGGCCCGCAAGGCGGGTCGATCCGGTCGACTGATGGGCGGCTCACGTTGAGGGTGCCCGCCGGAGCACTCGCGTCGAATGTCGCCATGTCCGTCGCGGCGACCCCTTCGAACGACGCCCCGCAGGCGAGCGGCCCGAGCTATGCAATCTCGCCCGGCGGGGTGACGTTCGCCAAATCGGCGACTCTCGTCCTCCGATACGACAGCGAGGACCTCGTCGGAAGCAATTCCGGGGCGCTCGGCCTCGCGTTCAAGAGGGGCGGCCGCTGGTTCGTCGCAACGGGAGGCTCTGTGTACGCGGCGGCGCGCACTCTCGCGGTGCCGATCACGTCGACCGCCCCGGCCGCCGGCATCGCGTCCTCGTCCCGCCGCCCTCAGGCGGCGGCCTCGCCGGACGAATGGTCTCCCTTCCGTTCCATCGAGATCTTCCCCAAGAAGGCGACGATCACGACGGGCGGAAACCAGACCTTTCTCATCCTTGCAACCGGTTCGTCGTCCTCCGCAAGCAGCGGACCTGGCTCGGCTCCGCTCGGCGAACCTGTCAACGTGAACGAGCTCTCGTTTGGCTGGTACGTGAATGGCCAGCTTCTCGGAAACGGGACGGAAGGCGTGATTTTCGAGTCCAACCAGTCTGCGCAATATACGGCTCCTCGCTGCCCGCCGCCCGCCAACCCGGTCTTTATCGCGGTGCAGATTTACACATCAGAGCACCGCGTCATCTCCCTCACCTCGAAGGTCCGCATCGTTCCACGCAAGTGGAAGCTCGTGATCGGTCCCAAGTACAAGGTCAGTTGCAGCGACGGAAATGGGGACGTCTCGGACGACCTTCGTTGGGGGGATGCCTCGGGAACCGAAGCGTCCTTGCCTTACGTGGAGTTCTCGCTGGACGACTCCTTGAGTGCAACCCCGGCGCCCGTGTCCTACACGACGCCCGCACACCAGTTCGGGGGTTGCGCGAAGACTTGTTCTCAGGGAGGCACCGTCTCGATTAAGAACACCGGCTTTCCGGACAACCCGCTGGTCATCAGCCCCTTCTTTTCGTGGATTGAGGATCTCGATAAGATGGGGGTCTATGTCTTCCTCGAGTACCTAGGAGTCGTTCCGCTCGAGGACTTCCTGCAAAGCCCCATCTTGTGCACCGGAGGCGTCCAAAACGCGACCACAAGCGGGGCACCCGAAATATGGCCCTCGTTCGGGATTTTCGATTCGCTTTACATGGTGTCAGGAGATTCGCTCACGAGGAGCGCGCCCGGCCAAATCGGGGCGCTGACGGTGACCTATGTCCTTAAGGCCGTCTGTCCGTGAGCCCCCTTCAGTTCTGACGATCGCCGCCGCTCGCGCACGCCTCCCGCTCCGTGCGCGAGCCGGCGAGGTAGGAGAATTTGGCCTTCGGCAGGCCGCTGTCGCTCCCCCGAGCGGGCTCACCGAGGCGAGGTTCGTGGAAGCGGCTTCTTTCCGCCCAGCTCGGCGTCGAGCCTGGCGACCTCGGCACCGATCCTCGGCACCATGGGGGCGTTCTCGGCCGGGATGGGAGCTTCGCGCTTGATGGCGTCGAACTCGGCCCGGCTCTCGAGCAGGCGGTTCCGCGCGGCAGCGAGCTGCTTCGCGCGGTCGCTTCGCGGGCCCCGTCGCGCGAGCGCCGCCTCGGCAATCCCCTGCCACCCCCTCGTCTCGGCGAGGCTGGCTCTCAGGTTCACGTTTTTCGGCTCCCTTTGGACCCAGGCTTCGAAGATGGATTTGCTGCGTGAAAACGCGGAGCGGGCACCTTCGAAGTCGTCGTTCCGAAGACGAAGTTCTCCCACGCGCTCCAGCGTATCCGCGAGGCCGACGTTCGCCCACCTGTCCGCCGGGTCGGCGGCGGCGATCGTCTCGCGCAAGACGACCACACGCTCGCGGAACCCCAGTGCGCTCCGCGCATCCCCCATGGCGCCGAGGCAGGAGCTGACGGAGCCGAGGCTGAAGGAGAGGTCGAGGCGAGCCGTGGCGTCGTTCGGATTCGTCGCCACGCGCTTCTCGTCGATGGCCAACGCCTGCCGATAGAGCGGCAGCGCGGCCTCGAGGTCGCCCATTTGATGAATGCGCGCGCCCAGGTACTTGCAGCTGATCGCGAGATCCCTCTGGGTTGTGGCGTCGTCCGGCCTCTCGCGGGCCAGCTCCTCGAAGAGACGGTGCGCAATGCGCCGTTCCTCGAGCGCTTTCGGCGCGTCCTGGCCGTAGGAGCCCGCGAGCGCAGTGTGAGTCAAGGCGAGACCCTGCCGGGCTTCGAAGCTCTTGGGGTCGGCTCGAAGGACCGCCTCCTGGATCTCCCGCGCCCTCTGGAGGCTGTCTCTGGCCTCGGGGCCGCCGATCCCACCCAGCTGGACGAGGCTCGTGGCGAGCAGGATCCGATCCCGGTCCGTGGCGAACCGCGACGCGACGAGAGCCTCGCGGATCGCCACCGCCTTTCGGTAGCTCTCCTTCGCGCCTTCCCTGTCGCCCAGGTTCGAGTTGGGGCCTCCCTGCGCGTCGCCGAGCCGCGAATAGGCGGCCGCCACCTCGCGCTGGAGGCCGGGGTCGGACGCGCTTTCCTTCGCGAGCGCGTCTGCATATTCGAGACCTGTCTTGACCAGCGTCGCCCTGACCTTCGTCGAGCCGGGCAGGCGGGCGATGCCGTCGTGAAGGTCGAACATCACCGTGCGGGCCAGCTTGCGGACGTCCTCGAAGCGGCGCTCGGCCTTGCGTCGCTGTGCGTTCGTCGCGAGGAGGCCCGCGACGAGGGACGAGGCGACGAGGGTCGCCGCCGCGAGGCTCGTCCAGTGGCGGCGGGCGAACTTCCGGGCGCGATACGTCGCGGACCCGCGGCGCGCAGCGACCGGCCGCCCCTCGAGATACCGCTCGATGTCCCGGGCGAAGAGATCGACGGACCCGTAGCGGGCGTCGGGCTCCTTGCGAAGTGCCTTGAGGACGATCGCCTCGAGGTCGCGCGGGACCTTCGCACCGGGAGCCGCGGCGGAGGGGGGCACCGGGTCCTCGGTGAGGACGGCGTTCAGCACCGCCCCGACGTCGCCGCCTTCGGGAGTGGGGTGCGGGACCCGGTCCGTGAGGAGGACGTAGAGGAGCGCGCCGAGCGAGTAGACGTCGGTCGCGGTGGTGACTGCGGCGCCGCGCACCTGCTCCGGGCTCGCGAAGGCGGGGGTGAGGGCTCGGAGCTCGGTCGCCGTGCGCTCCGCGCCGGCGTCGGATCCGAGCAGGCGAGCGAGGCCGAAGTCGAGGAGCTTCGGGATCCCGTCACGCGTGACGAGGACGTTCGACGGCTTGAGGTCGCGATGGACGACGAGGTTGCGGTGGGAGTGCTGGACGGCCGCGCAGACGGCGACGAAGATCCTCAGCCTCCCGGCGAGGGGAGTGCGCTCCTCGCGGCAGAACGCGTCGATGCGCCGGCCGTCGACGAACTCCATGACGAGATAGGGGAGTCCGTTCTCCGTCGTCCCGCCGTCCAGAAGCGCCGCGATGTTCGGGTGGGCCAGCGAGGCGAGGATCTGCCGCTCGCGCCGGAACCGCTCGAGGAAGCTCGCCGAGTCGAGGCCGGAGCCCACGAGCTTGAGGGCGACCTTCCGTTCGAACGTGGCGTCCGCGCGCCGCGCGAGGTAAACCGTTCCCATGCCGCCGCGCCCAATCTCCTTCACGAGCTCGTACGGCCCGATGCGGGTGCCCTCGGGGATCGCCTCGAACGAGCGCATGGCTTCGCGGACGCCGCTTTCGAGCGGAACCGACTCCGACTCGGAAAGAAGAGCTTCGACCTCGTTGCGCAACGCGGCGTCCTCTCCGCAGGCCTCCCGAAGGAACGCCTCCCGGTCTTCCCGCGGCAGGTCCGCGGCTTCGCCGAAGATTGCCCGCGACCTCTGGAAGAGGTCCGGCGTCACGCCGTGGCGCCCCTCATCTGCCTCCTGAGCCACGCTTCGGCATGCCGGTAGTCGCGGCTCGCGGTGGCGGAAGAGCAGCCGAGGACCTCGGCGGACTCCTGAACGGTGAGGCCCGCGAAGAGCCGCAGCTCGACGAGGCGGGCCTGCCTCTCGTCGAGTCCGGCAAGCTTCTCGAGGGCCTGGTCGAGCGCGAGGAGGTCGATCGTCCGGGGATGCACGGCGACCTCGACGGCCTCGATCGAGAGACGCTTTTGGCTCCGGCCGCCCCGCTTTCCCGATTCGTGCCGCCGGGCGTGGTCGACCAGAACCTCGCGCATCGCGCGAGCGGCCACTCCGTAGAAATGGGCGCGGTCCTTCCAGTCGACTCCTTCGGCGCGCACGAGCCTCACGAAGGCCTCGTGCACGACGGCCGTCGGCTGGAGCGTGTGCTCCGCCCGCTCATTCCTCATGAGCGAAGCCGCGCGGCGGCGCAGATCGGCATAGACGAGAGGCACGAGCTCTTCGAGGGCGCTCCGGTCGCCCGCGCTCCAGGCCTTCAGGAGCCCAGTGATGTCGTGCGGCCGATCCGGGATCCGTTCCTGCATGTGAGCAGACCCGATCTTATTCTGCAAGAGAGGGAGAGAGATTTCTTAGAAAGTAATTCGGGGGATCCGCTGTTTCTTACCGTTCCAAGAAATTCTTCTTCTTTGCTCTTTATCCGCTTATCTCGTTAAATCAGCTTTGAGTAGAACCCAGCCCTTCGCCGCCGCGATCACGCGTGCGTCGCGAAAGGTCTTGTGGTCGAGCTCCTTGCACGGCAGGCACCAGTCCGCGTAGAAGTCGATCATCACGGGCTTGCCGGCCGTTAGCGCAGCGGCGACGGCGGCGTCGGAGTACGGCTGGAACGACGAGCTCGGCCCCGGCCTTCCGGGGCATCGCGAAAGCAGCGCCCGCAGCGAGGAGCGCGACCGCCACCGCCGCCTTCACGGCGGCGAAGCCGCGCAAGCCGGCTCCGCTCTTCTCGAAGAAGAGGAACCACACGCCTCCGGCGAGGAGCGGAAGCGCGAGGCCGATCTCGTAGGCGCGCTCGGGCAGGAGCGGGCGCAGGAAGTACACCGCGAGCGCGACGAGCGCGAAGCCGAAAACCCGCCGGACCGCGGTCATCCACTCGCCCGACCGCGGGAGCGCCTTCAGGCTGCCCGAGACCGTGCCGAGGATGAGATAGGGTAGGCCGAGGCCCATCGCGAGCGTGAAGAAGAGGCCGAGCCCGAGCGGAGCCGAGCCTTTCGCGGCGACATACGTCAGGAGCGACAGGACGAACGGGCCGATGCAGGGCGCGGCCACGAAGCCCACGAAGAGGCCCATCGTGAGCGCCCCCGCGCCGCCGGACCTCGAGCCCGTGCGGTCCGTGATGAAGTGCGGGGCCTGGATCTCGAAAAGGCCGAACATCGAGAGCGCGAGAGCGAGAACGATCGCCGCGATCGCGACGAGCACGACCGGCTTCTGGAGCCACGCCCCGAAGAGCGAGCCCGAGAGCGCCGCAAAGACGCCGAGGGCGGAGTACGTGACGCTCATGCCGAGAACGTATGCGAGCGCGAGCCCGAACGTGCCGCCTTTGCTCCCTCCCGTCTGCCGGCTGAAGAAGCCGAGCGTGATCGGAATCAGCGGGTACACGCAGGGCGTGAGATTGAGCGCGAGGCCCGAGACGAAGACGAGACCGAGGAGGATCGGCAGGGACTTGCCCGCGAGGCCGCCTTGCCCCGCCGCCGGGCCGCTTCCGCTGAAACGCGGGGCGAACGTCTCAGGCGGTTCGAAGCCCACGACTCGCGCGCCCGTTTCCTTTCCGTCCGGGCCGAGGAAGAGGAGCGTCGGGACGCCCTGGACCCTCCACTTTTCGCGCAGCGCGGCAGCGCCGAGCGGGGGCGTGCCGGTCGTGCCGGCGTCCGGTCCGCCGTCACCCGACGGCGCACCACCGGAGCCACCGCCCGTCGCGGAGACACGGGATCCGAAGAGGTCGACGTTCTTCGGCTTCGCTTCGGCCCCTGCCTTCGCGACTTCGATCGTGAGCGACGCCGTCAGCTCGGTGGGAGGCAGGCACTGGTTGTCGTTGCAAGGCTGATACGAGATGACGGCCGCCAGCGTGCGAGGACCCGGGGCGGCTTTTGCATCCACGGTGCCGGGTACGAGGAAGACGGCTCTTCCTTCGTAGACGGCCAGAGGCTGATCGGAGAAGGAGAACTTCGTTTCCTTGTGCTTCGGATACGTCACGGCCGAGAACGCAAGGCCCGGTGCGGGCTTGAGCTTGACCTCCGTGGGGATGAGGAAGTCTTCCTTCGGCGTGTGGCTGTTCACGTGCCAGCCCGCCTTGATGTCGGCGGCCACCGCGAGCCGGAAAGGTCTTCCCGCGACGAGCCGGTCGGCATCGGCGACGAGGCGCGGCACGACGATCGTGTTCGAGGCCGGGACGGGCTGCGCGAGAGCCGGAGCGGCGGCGAGAGCCAGCGCGGCGAGAACGGCTCGGAAGGCCATCAACTCCCTGCCTTCTTCTGCAGCGCGTTGAGGAGCGCCTGCGCCTCGGCCGCGAGAGGGGAATCCGGGTGGGCCTTCAGGAATTCCTTCAGGCGCCATGTCGCGAGGTCGTTGCGGCCGCGCGCAATCTCGACGTCCGCCCGGTGAAGCTCGGCGCGCTGCTTGAGCGCGGGATCCTTCGCGGTGGCGATGAGCGTGTCGAGGTGCTTCGTCGCCTCGTCGAACCGCCGTGCGTCGAGGTCGATCGAGGCAAGGTATCCGATGACTTGTTCCTTCAGCTCGGGGGCGAGGTTCGGGTCGGCCGCGAGGCGCCGGAATCGCGGCTCGGCCTGTTCGCGCCCGCCCCGCTGGAAGAGCTGGCGCGCGACCTCGTAGACGGCGGCCGCGTCGGCGGGGTTCGCGGTCTCGGCCGCGGCGGCCTTCTTGTAACCGGCCCACGCGCGCTCGACCTCGATGAAGGCATTCACCCACCCTTGCTGCGTCGTCGGACCTTCCTGCCGGCCGCATTCGAGAAGGTCCGGCGTGACGACGATCCATGTCGGCGTTCCGCGAACCCGAAGACGCCGCGCGAGGTCCTTTCCCTCCTCGGTCGTCACGTCCTCGTAGAGCGGCACTTTGTCGCGCGTGTAGGCGAAGAAAGAAGTGGAGGGCACGACGAGCGCCTCCATGCGCTTGCACTGGCCGCAGTCGGGTTCCCCGAAAAAGATGAGGATGCGGCCGTCGCGCAGACGCTTGGCCCCTTCGACCGCTTCCGAGAGGCGGCTCGCCCACAGTACCTCGAGGCCTGCGGCTCCGGCCATGGCGCTGCCCTTCTCGGATTGATCGGAGGCGGGCGACGGTTTCGGCGCGGGAGCGGCGGCGGGTTCCTGGGCGAAGAGCGGCAGGATCGTCAGAAGAGCGAGCATCGTTGCCTTTCGGTTGACTATTCTAGGCGCGCCACTTATAACGCGCAGGCGCTTCCCGGCCTTCCTCTTCGCAAGGGGCGTGCCCGGGGCGAATGGTCGCGCGGCCGGCCCAGGTAGCTCAGTTGGTAGAGCACGCGCCTGAAAAGCGCGGTGTCGACGGTTCAATTCCGCCCCTGGGCACCATCCTCTTTCCAGTTCCCGACCACGCGCAGCGCCTTGGGATGAATCCGGAAAACGAGCGGGTCCGGATGTCCCGCTCCGGGCAGGAGGTTGCCGTCGACGTGCGCGGTGAGCGGCCGGTCCGAGGCCAGGATGACCTCGCGGGCGCGCAGGATCGTCACCCACGGCAGCCCCACGTGCGAGCCGTCGAGCGCCTTCGGGAGGTGCCGCAGGGCCTCGAGCTTGCCGAGGTCGCCCAGCCGGCACACGTCGAACAGGCCGTCGTCGGGCAGGGCCGAGGGCGCGAGGAGGAAGCCGCCGCCGCTGCGCGGACCGTTCGCGACCGCCGCGAGGAATGCGTGACCCTCGAGCACTCGACCGTCGGCGGTCAGCGTCAGCTCGAAGTTGGTCCACTCTTTGAGCACCGTGAAAACGGACCAGAGGTAGGCCGGAAAGCCCTTCAGATACCGAACCTTCGACGCGGCCTCCGCCACGGCGCCGTCGAACCCGAGGCCGACGCTGTTCGCGAAAAAGGACCCGTTGACCTCTCCGACGTCGAGAACGCGGGTCTTTCCCTCTGCGAGGACGCGCGACGCGTCCGCGAGGTCGCCGGGCCTGAGGCCGAGCGCAAACCCGTAATCGTTTCCCGTGCCGTCGGGCACGAGGCCGAAGGCGGGGCGCGTCGCCGCGGGGAGCCTCATGAGGCCGTTCACGGTCTCGTTCACCGTGCCGTCGCCGCCGATCGCCACGACGACGTCGGCTCCGGGGTTCCCGGTCGCTTCGGCGAGGTCGGCGGCGTGGCCGGGGCGCTCCGTGTCGAGGAAGTCGCCCGTGAGCCCGGCGGCATCGAGGGCGGAGCGGATGCGGTCGCGATCGCGCGTCGCCCGGCCCTTCCCGGCCGCGGGATTGAAGAGAAAGACGTGCCTTATGAGACGGATTCTAATGCCCCCTACAATGCGGAGCGGAGCGCCGCCTCCGGGGAGATCAAGTGGCCATCCTGAAAGTCGCCAAGCTCGGCTCGCCGATCCTGAGGAAGCGCGCGTCGGAGATCGAGGCGCACGACCTCAGGAAGGGCCGGTTCCGGACCTTCTTCGAGGACATGATGGAGACGATGGTCGAGTACCACGGCACGGGCCTCGCCGCGCCGCAGGTGTCGACGAGCCTGCGCGTGGTGCTCTACGAGGTGCACGGCGAGAAACGCGGCAAGGACGTCCTCGAGATCCCGCCCACGCTCCTCGTGAACCCCACGATCGAGATACTCGATGGCGGGGAGGAGGAGGATTTCGAGGCCTGCCTCTCGGTGCCGTTTCTCGCGGCGAAGGTCCCGCGCCCGACGAGCATCCGCGTGAACGCGCTCGACACGTCCGGGAAGACCGTCACGTTCGTCGCGGACGGCTTCCACGCGCGCGTCGTCCTCCACGAGAGCGACCACCTCGACGGCGTCGTCTACCTCGACCGCGTGCGCGACCGTGCCTCGATCCGTTACACGGTGGATTTCTAGCCGTTGTCCGCCGCCCGACCGCTGACGACCGAAGAGAAACGCCAGCTCATGCTGCTGAAGTTCCGCCCCGTGTGCATCTGCAACACGGTCCGGTACCCGCGCGTCAAAGAGGCCATCGACCGCGGGGCGCGGACCATCGGGGACGTGGCGCGCGCCACGGGCTGTACGACGGGAGAGTGCGCGGGCGAGCGCTGCCGGCCCGTGATCGAAGCGATGCTGGCGGAGGCTCAGGCGAAGGCGTAGGTCCCGGCGACGAGCTTCTTGATGACGTCTTCCGTTTCCTGCTTGCCGGGAACGCAGAGCGTGAGGTCCTTCTCCTTGCCGTCCGCGATGGCCTTCGCGTAGCCCTCGCAGTCGTAGCCGCAGGCCGTGCAGTCGGTCTGCGCCATGGCCGCGTAGAGCTTCAGCGCGAGGTCGCCCGTCTTGGCCATCTCCATCCGCTTCGGCAGCGGGATCGTCTCGTCGTGGAACGCGGGCGCGTCTTTCCGGACGGGCGGCTTCTCGACGACGTCGTCCTTCTTGTCGGTGTACTCCCAGGTCCCGAACGAAAAGCACTTCGGGCACTGGAACCGCCAGTCCCACTCGTTCGGGAAGCGCACGGCGGGCGTGCGCTTGACGATGAGGGGCTCGAAGTCCTGCGGGCAGACGGGGTTCTCGCGCTCCTTGGCGTCGCGCACCATGGACTTGATGTGCCCGTCCGAGAAGACGATCTGCCGCGGCTTCTGGTCGAAGCGGAGATGCTCGCCGGCGCCGCCGAGCATGACGACCTGCGGATTGAAGCTGCGGTCCACAAAGAAGGCGCGCATCGGGCGGCCGGTCTTCGGGGAAGGGACACTCTGCCCGGACCAGAACTTGTGGAGGAGTGCCGCGCTTTGCTCGTGCGTGAGCTTCATCGGCGGCGATTATAGAGGGCGGTAATTCGGATCTCCTACGAACGGATTCCTCTTGCCTTCGTCCGCGATCGTCGTCTCGTCGCCGTGGCCCGGAATGACGCGGAGGCCTCCGGGCAGGGTCAGGAGCTGGTCGCGGATCGACTCCAGGATCTGGGGCATCGAGCCGCCCCAGAGGTCCGTTCGCCCGATCGAGCGCCGGAAGAGGGTGTCGCCGGAAAAGAGCACGTCGCCGTTCTCGCCGGGCATCCGAAAGCAGAGGCTTCCCGGCGTGTGGCCCGGCGTGTGGATGACCTCGAGCTCTCCCTTGCCGCAGGCGACGCGGTCCCCGCTCACGAGAGTCCGGTCGATGATGCCGGGCGCGTCCAGCGTCAGTCCGAAGGTCTGCCCCTGCGCGGCGAGATTCTGGTAGAGCGGCCGATCGCTCGCGTGCAGGAGGATCGGCGCGCCGGTGATGCGCTTGAGCAGCGCAGAGGAGCCCATGTGGTCGAAGTGCGCGTGTGTGTGGATGAGCGCCACTGCCCGCAGACCGGCCCCGGCGAGCGCCTCGAGGATCCGGTCGGGCTCGTCCCCGGGGTCGACGACGACGGCCTCGCGGGTCGTCGGGTCCGCCACGATCGCGCAGTTGCACTGGAGCGGCCCGACGGGGAAGCTCTCGATGAGATACAGGCCCATGTGGGCGCCATTATCCCGCTAGACTTGCCCGAATGTCGTTTTCGGACTTTCTCCTCGAGGCGTCGCGCGTCCTGATCGGGCTGGGGCTCGCGGTTTTCATCGGGGTTCCTGTTGCTCGACTCGTCGGAAGGAAGAAGAAGATTTCCTTAGAAGGGGAAGAGGAGGAGAGAGAGCGGCTGGCGAAGGCTCGGTTCGTGGCGGCGGGCGCGCTCCTCGTTGGCGTCCTGCTGGAGACGCAGGTCCTCGGTTCGAGCCTCCCCCCGCGCCACGTGGGGCGGGCGGGGGCGATCTTTCTGCTGCTCGCGGCTCTTGTCTCCTCCGTGATGGTCGTGCTTCCTCGGGAGCGCTATTACCGCGAAAAATCATTGACCTTCGAAGAAAATCTTCGACTGCCGTGGGTGAGCCGCGCCGATGCCGCGCGGGGCCGGGCGTCCCGCCTGGATCTCTTCGGCTTCGTCCTCGCCGTCGCCGCGCTCGTTCTGGGATGATCCCGGCATGACCGCGCCTGTTTCCGACTTTCGCTCCGACACCGTCACGAAGCCCACACCGAAGATGCGGCGCGCCATGGCCGAGGCGGAGGTCGGCGACGACGTCTACGGCGAGGACCCGACGGTCCGCCGACTCGAGGAGAGAACGGCAGAGGTACTCGGCAAGGAGGCGGCTCTCTTCGTGCCGACCGGCTCGATGGGTAACCAGCTTTCGTTGCGCGTCCACGCCCGCTCCGGCACGGAAGTCATCCTCGAGGGCAGGAGCCACATCTTCCATTACGAGATGGCGGCGATGGCCGCTCTGTCGGGCCTCCTGCCGCGTCCGGTCGACGCGCCGCGCGGCCGGATGACGAAAGAGCAGGTGGCGGCGTGGATCCGGCCGGACACGGTCTACTACCTGCCGCGCACGTCCGTTCTCGCCCTCGAGAACACGCACAACTTCGCCGGCGGCGCGGTCCTCCCGCGCTCGGTCGTCGATCCGCTCCTCGCCCTCGCGGTGGAAAAGGGCCTTGCGACGCACCTCGACGGCGCCCGCCTCTGGAACGCGGCGGCGGCGCTCGGCGTCTCCGAGGCGTCCCTCGCGGCCGGTTTCGACTCGGTCATGACGTGCTTCTCGAAGGGCCTGCGGGCGCCCGTCGGCAGCGCCGTCGCCGGCTCGAAGGCTTTCATCGCCGAGGCGCGACGCGTCCGCAAGCTCTTCGGCGGCGGGATGCGCCAGTCGGGCGTCATCGCGGCGGCCGCGCTCGTGGCGCTGGAGGACGAGCGTTCCCGCCTGCCGGAGGACCACGTTCGGGCGAAGAAGCTCGCTGAGAGCCTCGCGGGCATTCGCGGACTTCGCATCGATCCTGCGGACGTCGAGACGAACATTCTGTTTTTTTTCTTAGAAGGTGAATGGGGCGACCCGGCCGTGGTGGTGGCAAAGCTTCGATCGCGTGGTGTCCTCGCGGGAGCCGCAGGGCCTTCGTCCATCCGCATGGTCACGCACGCGGACGTCGGCGACGCGGACGTCGAGCGCGCCCTGCGGGCCTTTTCGGAGATCGCGACGGGGCACTGAGGCGACGAAATCCCCTCGCGGCCGTCAGTCCAGGGCGACCAGCCGGTCGATGAGGTCCACGACGCGGTTCGAGTAGCCCCACTCGTTGTCGTACCAGGCCACGACCTTGAGGAATCCGTCGCTATCGGTGCGGGTGGAGAGGGCGTCGAAGATCGACGAATGCGGGTTGCCGATGATGTCTGAGGAGACCAGCGGCACCTCGCTGTACTCCACGATCCGCCTCATCGGTCCCTCGGCCGCGGCCCGGACTGCCGCGTTGACGTCCTTCACCGAGGGCTTCTTTGCGAGCCTCACCGAGAGGTCGACGATCGAGCCGTCCGGCACCGGCACGCGGATCGCGGTGCCGTCCAGCTTCCCCTTCAATCTCGGCAGGACTTTTCCGACGGCGCGGGCGGCCCCCGTCGTCGTCGGGATGATGTTCTCCGCTGCCGCGCGCGCGCGGCGGAGGTCCTTGTGAGCCACGTCGGCGAGGCGCTGGTCGTTCGTGTAGGCGTGAACCGTCGTCATGAAGCCGTCTTCGATGCCGAAGGCCTCGTCCAGGATCTTCGCGATGGGCGCGAGGCAGTTCGTCGTGCAGGAGGCGTTCGAGACGATGCGGTGCTCTTTCCGGAGTGCGTCGTCGTTCACGCCCACGACGACCATCGCGTCGATTTCGTCCTTCGGCGGAACCGTCAGGACGACTCTCTTCGTTCCCGCGTCCAGGTGCCTCTGGAGCTTTTCACGCGTGACGAGCTTCCCCGTGGCCTCCACGACGACGTCCACGCCCAGCTTTCCCCAGGGGAGGTTCGCGGGGTCCTTCTCTTCCGTCATGAGGATGCGCCGGCCGTCCACCGTCATGGCGTCGCCGTCGACCCGTACCTCCTTCTCGAAGACTCCCATCACCGTGTCGTACTTCAGGAGGTAGGCGAGCTGGTCGTTGTCGAAGAGGTCGTTGATGGCGACGACCTCGATGTCCTTCCGGTCGCTGACGATGCGGTAGACGGTCCGGCCGATGCGGCCGAAGCCGTTGATCGCGATGCGGCTCATCGGGAGACCTCCCGGTCCAGGGCGAGGAAGCGCTCCAGGAGCTCCACGGCGCGGTGCGCGTAGCCCCAGCCCGCGTCGTACCACGAGAGCGTCTTGGAGACGTTTTCGCCGAGGGTCATCGTGGCTCGCGAGTCGAACGTGGACGAGAAGCGGCTCTGGGCGATGTCGCTCGAGACGATGGGCTCGGTCTCGAAGGCCATGATTCCCTTCCACTTCGACGCGATGGCCGTGCGGACCACCTCGTTGACTGCGGTGACCGTCACCGGCCTCTGGTGCCAGCACACGAGGTCGACGGCCGAGCCGTTCGGCACGGGCACGTTCATCGCGGCGCCGACGACCTTTCCCGAGAGCTCGGGGATGAGCTCCTGCAGCATCCCGGGGGAGCGCGATTCCTGCGGGATGATGTTCTCCGCCGCCGCCCGGCCGCGGCGCATGTCTTCGGCCGGGACGTCCGCGAGGCGATGCTGGTTCGTGTACGAGTGGATCGTCGTGAACAGAAGCTTTTGGATGCCGAAGGCGTCGAGCAGGATCTTCGCGACCGGCGCCACGCAGTGAACGGTGGAGGATGCGCTCGAGACGAGGCGGTGCTCTCTCTTCAGGAGATGGTCGTTGATGCCGTTCACGACCGTCAGGTCGAGCGAGTCCACCGGCGGCTCGCAGAGAATGACGCGCTTCGCTCCCGCCTGAAGGTGCTTCTCCAGCTCGGCCCGGGTCAGCTTGCGCGCCGTCGCCTCGATGACGGTGTCGACGCCAAGGTCTTTCCAGGGTGGGGTGGCGCCCTTCTCCTGGCCGGCGAGGAGCGCGATCTGGCGCCCGAAGACGTAGAGATGGCCTTCCTTGGCGCTGATCTCGTCCGGGAATCGGCCGAAGAGAGTATCGAACTTCAGCAGATACTCGACGGACGCCGCGTCGCCCAGGTCGCTCACGGCGGCGATCCGGATGTCGTCTCTCTTGTAGAGGATCCGGAAGACGTTCCGCCCGATCCTTCCGAAGCCCATGATGCCGACGTTCATGGCCATGCGGGTGTGATGATCCTTTTGTCTCGAACCTTCCGACGGGAGGATCTTACGGGAGGATCGTCCTCGGGTCGTTCGTGATGTTGTCGATCACCGCGGCGTACGTCCCGACCTGGGCGCCGGCGTCCGCGGTCGACACGACGAGGACCGCGTTCGTCGTACCGAAGGGCGCGCCGAGCGAGGTGACGACGCTCGAGACCTGCGTCATGCCGAGCGGGGGCAGCGTCCGCGTGGTCGTGCCGAACGTCGAGCCGTCCGCGGCGAGCAGCGTGAGGGTCACGGTGACGCTCGACGTCGTCGCGTTTGCGAGGAAGGCGTTCGTGCGGAATGCCGCGTCGTCGCGAAGGCCGACGAGCGACTTCGGCGTGGCCGGGGTGACGAAGTCGTTGGCGCCCTGGGCCGGAACGGACTGACCGAAAGTGCCGAGGCCGCCCGGCGGCGGCGTCGAGGTCTGGCTGACGATCTTGAGCGACGCCGAGTCGGCCGTGATGAGGAGCGCGCCGAAGTTCTGAAAATCCGTGGCGTTGACGCCGAAGACCGAGGCGAGAACGTCGGCATAGGTCACGGCCCTGTTCGTCGCGAGCGCGCGGAGCTGCTTCGGGCCCACGGTGCCGTCCCGGTCGTGTCCCAGGAACTGGAGCGTGAGGTTCGCGTCCGTCGTGCCGCGGTTCGCGACCGTCAGGTCCGTCGTGAAGAAGGCGAGGTTCTTGCCCGGCGAGTGGGCGCTCGAGGGCAGGAGGTACGTGGTCGTCGGACCGCTCGTGCCGGTGAACCAACCGAGGTCGCTGAACAGGGGAAGCGTGGCGTCGACTCCGATCGGCAGGTCGTCCGAGATGTTCGGCTCCATGAGAAGGTTCGGAACCGCCGACGTGTCGAAGTGGGATACCGACCCGCCGAGCTGGTATGGGTTCGGAGCGAAGAGGAGCATCCGGCCGGCTGCGTCCGCGCCGGCGAGGAGCGTCGCGTCGAGGCCCAGGTTCGCCGACGCGGGCAGGTTCGCGCGGAGGGTCGCGCCGTCGCTCATGGTCACGAGGACGGACGGGATCGTAATCGTGGCGTCCGAGCCGCTGGGAGTGAAACTGTCCAGGCGCTCCACGACGTTGTCAGCGATGACGGCGCCGATCGCGCCCGCGCTCTGAACGCTCTTGACCTTGACCGTGAAGTTGCAGTTTCCGCGGTCCACGAGCGCGATCTTGCCGGAGACGCTCGATGTGATCGCGCTGCAGCCATCCGTGGCCGTGCCCGACATCGCCGCGACGATGTCTCCCGTGACGCCCGGATTCGAGAGCGCGGCCCCGAAGGGGAATGTGGCAATGGAGTACGCGCCGGCCGCCACGGCCGGAGCGGTCACGAGCAGCCGCTGCCTCTTGCCCAGATACGAGGCGGCGAAGGCGTTCGCGGCCGAGCCGGACCATGTGAGGTTGCCCGTGTTGACCTCGGCCGTCGCGCGCTGGGCATTCGTCAGCTTGTCCCACGGCTGGCCGAGCGTGTCGTCATAGACGAAGCGGTCGTAGATGGACGGCAGGCCGCCCAGGAACGCTCCGCCGGACGTCACGACCGAGACGAAGCCGAGCCCGTGGGCGAACTCGTGCAGGGCGACGGTGAGGAAATTGGGTTTCGACCCGTGGAGGTTGTCGAGGCCGAGATAGAAGGGAAACCCCGTGAAGCAGCCCGTTTCGCCCAGTTTGCTGTTGAACTGCGCGGTCATGTCGAAGGTTCCGGGGTCTTTGTCGAAGCCCAGGAACTTGTTCGCGAGCGCTTTCGCGTACCACGTTCCCGCGACGGGGGCTCCCGCGAAATCGGAGTAGACCGTATTCGGGCGGGTCCCACCCAGCGTGGCGGTCGTCGCGGTGCAATCGAGAGGAGTGAAGCTCGCGCTCACCCGGATCGCGACGGTGCTCGGGAGGAGCGAGCCCCAGATCGCGGCGGCCTGCTGGAACACGATGAGGCGCTGCTGCCCGAGCGTCGTGCCCGCGTTCCCGCCGACGGGCGCGACCGGAGCGGGGTCGTTGAGGCCGGTTCCCGCCGGATCCGAGTTGACGATGACGATGCTCGCCGCGAAAAGCGGGCTGGCGGCGAGGCTCGAAAGGAGGAGAAGCAGCAGGAGCGAGCGGGGCACCATGTTCGAGCTACTTCTCCCGGGTCGCGGGGGCCGGAGGGGGTCCGGGCGCGGCCTCGAGGAAGGTTCGGACCTCGTCCGCCCCGTGGACGCAGGCGCTCGTGACGCTTCCATCGGGATTCCTCCGGACCACGGAGAGGCTGGCGTGCTCCGGCCCGAGCCGCATCATCTTGGTCCCGTCGGGCAGCGTGACGACCTGGGGCTCGGCCACGGCCAGAGGCCGGCGGCCGAGGAGCTGGCGGGCCTCCTCGGGGGTGAGGGGCCTCAGGGCACCGGTCACGGGATCGCGCGCGGCGGTCAGGGAAGACCCGGCCGCCGCCGCGGGCTTCACCGTCGCCGCGGCCTCCTTCTCCTTCGCCGCTGGGTCCTTCGGTCGGGCGCTCGCCGCGGTCTCGGCGGCGCCGGCGGGGAGAGTGAGAAGCAGGGCGAGGGCCGGGAAGCAGCGGTGCAGGCGCATGACAGGGGCTCCTTGACGTCCGGAGTGTCCGGACCGGCCCCCTATCCTACGCGGACGACCAGGTCGATCTCCACGCGGGCACCGGCGGGAAGAGCCGCGACCGCGACGGTCGACCGCGCCGGACGGTGGGCTCCGAAGCGGGCCGAAAAGACCTCGTTCATCTTCGCGAAGTCACCCATGTCGACCAGGAAAACGCCCGCGCGGACGACGTCGGAAAGCGTGGCGCCCGCGCCCGCGAGAACGGCCTCGAGATTGTCGAAGACGCGCCGCGTCTGCGCGGCGACGTCGCCGTCGACGAGCTTCGCGGTGGCCGGATCGAGGCCGACCTGGCCGGCTGTGAAAAGGAAGCCTCCGGCCACGATCCCCTGCGCGTAGGGGCCGATGGCTTTCGGGGCGTTGTCGACGGAAATGGTCTTCAGGCTCATCGCGTTGGATCCCATACGGCCACGTGCGGCAGATTCCGGTACTTCTCGTCGAGGTCGAGGCCATAGCCCACGACGAACTCGGGGCCGATCTCGAACCCGAGGAAGTCCGTGCGGATATCGCGGTTTTCGGGCAGTTTCTTCTTGAGAAGGGCGGCGACACCCAGGGAGCGGGGCTTCCTCGAGGCGAGGAGATCGAGAATCTTCCGGAGCGTGAGCCCGGTGTCGATCACGTCCTCGAAGAGGAGGACGTCCCTGCCCAGCACGTCCATCGAGAGGTCGTGGACGATGTTGATGTTTCCCGAGGAGCTCGTTCCGGCATAGGAGCGCACCTGGAGAAAGTCGACCGAGACCGGCACCTTGAGGCGCTTCAGGAGATCCGTCAGGAAGAACACCGAGCCCTTCAGGATGCCGACGGCGAGGAGATCTTTGCCCGCATAGGCGGCGTCGATCTCTTTCGCGAGGACGTCGAGGCGCTTCGCGATCGTCTCTTCGGAGAGCAGGATACGGTCGATCACCTCGATCAGACTATCATCGGCGAAACGTGACCAGCACCACGCCCGACCCCGAAGCCATCTCGCAAGCGTACGCACGCCTTTCGACCAAGTTCAAGACACTGTGGACGTTCCACCAGTTCCTCCAGGGCGTGCACCGCACGAGCCTTCACGGGGTCACGGGTCCCATCGTGTCCTTCGCCCCCCTGTACGAGCAGATCAAGCGCATCAAGGAGACGAAAGGCGTCGAGCCCGCCGCCGACACACGCGCGGCGATGGCGCGCCTCGACGCGCAGCTGGACACGCTGCATGCGACGCTGGCCGAGGACGACCGCCAGATTTCCCCGAGCGCGATGCGCCAGTTCTTCGAGCGCGTGAAGGCCGGCGACGAGGACCTTCTCCTCTCGATCCTGAAGTTCTATTACTACGCGCCCACCCTTTCGCCCGACGAGATGGACAAGGTGGACTTCCTCCTGACGCGCCTCGGCACCGCGGCGGGGAAGGGGGGCGAGGCGGAGCTCAAGCCCGCCCAGGACCTCCAGAAGCTGAGCGAGGTGCTCCTCTCCCTCATGGTGCGTCCGCGGGCCGAGGCCGCCGAGGTGAAATCCGTCGTCTCCCTCCTGGACATCCTGCGCCGCGACCTCGAGGCCTGTGAACGGTTCGAAGACCTCAGCAAGCGCGGGACGCTCGAGAACATCCGCACGCTGAAGCACAGGATGGGCCGGGCGTTCTACGACTCCGAGGTCATGCAGGCCATCCTGTCGTCGAACGTCGCGGTGAAGAGGAAGTTCCAGCTCCTCTACAAGGAGGAGGAGAAGCGCATCCTGTCGGCCTCCCGCGAAGTCCTCGAGAAGGAAAGGGACCTCGAGCAGGACGCGCGCTTCATGAGCCCCGAGTTCCGCGAGGATCTCGAGCGCTTCCGGAAGGACAAGGACGAGTTCGAGAAGGCGAGCCGCCGGCGCGGGGTGCGCCCGCGCGACGTCAAGCGGCTGAAGGAATCGCTCCACAAGCTTCTCGCGCGCCTCGATCCCGCGGCCGCCGAGGAGTTCGACGTTGGCTCGGATTCGACAGCTTCCGGCAGCCGCAGGAAAAGGGAGGCCCTGTCGAAAGGCGTCACGCCCCTGCCGACCCGCCGGGACACGGGCCCGGGGATCGCGTGGCGCGCCGAGACGGACCGCAACACCTCCGAGACGGCCCGCCGGTTGTTGGCGAGCGTGGATCTCGTTCGGTCGGACCCGCCGACCGGCGTGCCCGCGCAGGGAGCGCGGCTCGAGACCTGGGAGGTTCGGGCCGCCCTCCGGGTCCTGCGCAAAGGGAAGGACGGAGTGCCTGCGGCCGAACGAGACCGCCTCTTCTTCAACGCCGCCGTCCTTCGTCAGAAGATGGATGAGGAGGCGCAGAAGTTGCGCGACCTCGTCGGAGAAGTGGGGGATTCGGCGGCGTCCGAGAGCACGCTCGCTCTTTCGGGCAAAGCCCTCGCGCGCGCGCGGGAGGTCGACGGCCTCTTCCGCCAGGCCCTCGCCGCGGCCGAGTCGGAGGGCATCGAGCCCTGGAATCACCTGACCCGCTCGCGCTTCCGGCACCTCCGGGCGTTCGCGGGCCTCTGGTTGCTCTACGACGCCCTGGGCGGCAAGTGAGAAGGGACAGGCCCGGGTGACGGCCCTGCCGGACGGGTCGATGGTTTAATCGGCCCGATGGCCGAAACTCCGAAGGACGCCGCCCCGCCGGAATCTCGCCCGGAGCTGGAGCTCCCCGATCAGATCGCGAACCGGCGCGCGTCGCGCGCGCGCATCGCCGCCCTCGGGCGCCCTCTCTACCCGAATCGCTGGGACCCGACGCACTTCGTGTCGGACGTCGTCGCGAAATGGTCTTCCCAGGACGCCGCCGCCCTCGACGCGACGCCCGAGGGCGATCGTCTCGTTCGGGTGCCGGGCCGCATCCTCGCGATCCGCAAGATGGGGAAGGCGATCTTTCTCGACCTCTCGGACGGCGTCCGCCGCGTGCAGGCCTACATGAAGAAGGACGCGCTTCGCCCGGGCGACTGGGAGGTCCTGGAGCAGCTCGACCTCGGCGACCACGTGGGAATCTCCGGATCCGTCTTTCGGACGCGCACGGGGGAGCTTTCCGTGAGGGCGGGCTCCCTCGATTTCCTCTCGAAGTCCCTCCGGCCGCTGCCCGACAAATGGCACGGGTTGACGGACGTCGAGCGGAAGTACCGGCAGCGCTACGTCGACCTCATCGTTTCGCCGGAGACGCGCAGGACGTTCGAGATCCGCGCGAAGATCGTGGGGTTCATCCGCCGCTTCTTCGACGGGCGCGGCTACGTCGAGGTGGAGACCCCGATGATGCAGACGCTCGCGGGCGGCGCGGCCGCGCGCCCGTTCGTGACGCATCACCACGCCCTCGACCTCGGACTCTTCCTGCGCATCGCCCCGGAGCTGTACCTGAAGCGCCTCGTCGTCGGCGGCTTCCCGAAGGTCTACGAGATCAACCGCAACTTCCGAAACGAAGGGATCTCGACGCAGCACAACCCCGAGTTCACGATGCTCGAGTTCTACACGGCGTACGCCGACGCGCGCGACCAGATGGCGCTCACGGAAGAGCTCCTCACGGGCGCCGCGCAGGAGATTCTCGGGACCACTGAGCTCGAGTGGGGCGACGAGACGATCTCGCTGAAGGCGCCGTTCCGCAGGGTGAGCATGGTCGATGCGATTCTCGAGAACATCCCGGCGGCGGAAGAAGAGCGGAAGAAAGAGAAAGAGAAGATTTCTGCGAATGGTCCCGAGCGGGATGCGGCGCCTGGCGCACGACTGACGGCCGCCCACCTCCGCGATATTCACCTTCTAAGAAAAACAGCCGAACGCTATGGCGTGGAGTCTGTCGGGCGTTTCGGCGATTCGAAAGGGAAGCTCCTAGCAGAAATCTTTGGAGCCGTCGCGGAGCGACGGCTCCTTCAGCCGACGTACATCGTCGACTATCCCGCCGAGATCTCCCCGCTCTCGAAGACGAAGCCGGACGACCCGAACATCGCCGACCGCTTCGAGCTGTTCGTCGGGAGGATGGAGGTCGCGAACGGGTTCTGCGAGCTGAACGACCCCGACGAGCAGGCGGAGAAGTTCCGCGCGCAGGTCAAAGAGCGCGCCAAGGGCGACGAGGAGGCGATGCTCTACGACGAAGACTACGTCGAGGCGCTTTCGTACGGGATGCCGCCCACGGCGGGAGAAGGCGTCGGCATCGACCGCCTCGCGATGCTCTTCACGAACTCGCCGTCCATCCGGGACGTGATCCTCTTCCCTCTGATGCGCCCGAAGAAGGATCAAGATAAAGATGCTTAGAAAGGTCAGCAAACGGCCCTCTTTACCTTCTAAGAAAAACTTCTCTTGATCTCTTTCTTTCTGGCTCGCCGATATCTCCTCGCGTCGCGGCGCGACGCGCAGGTGGGGGTCGTCGCGCTCGCGGCCTTTTCCGGGCTCACGCTCGGCGTTGCGGCGCTCGTCGTGTCGCTCGCGCTCCTCGCGGGGTTTCAGACGCATGTGAGGAGCCGGCTCCTCGCCGAGACGCCGCACCTCCTCGTGACGCCCGCCGGCCGCGGCCCGTTCCACGACGCGGACCGGATCGGCGGAAAGCTCGCCGCAGTCGCCGGCGTGGCGTCCGTGTCACCGGTGGCACGGGGCCGCGTGTGGGTGTCGATGGGGCGCGACGCTGCTCCGGCGGAAGTCGTGGGCCGCGAGCGGACGAAAGGGCTCGTGCTCGACGTGGCGCAGGCCCGTCCGCTCGGCATCGTGCCGGGCGAGACCGTGACGCTCGTCTCGTCGCGCGCGCGGCTTTCGCCGCTCGGCCCGGTCCCGATCGTCTCGACCTTGAAAGTCACCGCCCTCGCGCCCTCGTCCACGGGACGTCGAGCCGCCGAGGCGAGCCTGCCGCTGGACGAGGCGCGGCGCCTCTTCGCCCTCGGCCCTGACGGGGCCACGGACTACGAGATCTTCTTGAGCGACCCGTCGAGGGCGAAGGCCGGCGCGACGGCCGTGGCGGCCGCGCTCGGGCCCGCCGTGGCGGTGACGACGTGGGAAGAGCAGAACCGCGCCCTCGTCCTCGCGCTGAGGCTCGAGCGCTTCGTCCTGTTCGCGGCCGTCTTCCTGATCGTGATCGTCGCGGGGCTGAACCTCGCGGCGACGTCGGCGGTCCTCGCCGCGACGCGCGCAGGAGACGCCGCCGTCCTCTCGGTTCTCGGGGCGTCTCCGAAGACCGTGGAGAAGGTCTTTCGGGTTGCGGGGGGCTGCGTGGGGATGGCCGGGACGCTCGCGGGCGTCCTCCTCGGCGTCGCGGCCTCCATCCTGCTCGAGAAGCTCGGCCTGGTCCCGCTCCCGGCGCAGCTCTACGGGATGAGCCACGCGCCGTTCCGCGTGGACCCTCTCGACGTGTGTGCCGTCGCAGCGCTGTCGGTCCTGTGGGCGTTCGTCGCGGCGACCGTGCCCGCTCGGACCGCCGCCCGCCAGCCCGCCGTGGAGGTGCTCCGTGGCGCCTGAAGAGGCGGCGTTGCTCGTCGCGGAAGGCCTCGCGAAGGGGTTCGGGACCGGCGACGCGCGCGTCGAGGTCTTTCGTGGAGTTTCACTCTCCGTCCAGGCGGGCGATCTTCTCGCCATCACCGGCCCTTCGGGCTGCGGAAAGTCGACGCTGCTCCACCTTTTCGCGGGGCTCGACGCGCCCGACGCGGGCCGAGTGGCTCTCGACGGCGCGGACTGGGCCGCGCTGGCGCCGGCGCCCCGCGCGGCCGTGCGCGGCGCGAGCGTGGGATTCGTGTTCCAGTTCCATCACCTTCTTCCCGAGCTCACGGCCGAGGAAAACGTGGCACTGCCGCTCTTCCTCGCCGGGGCCGCCGAAGGGGAAGGCCGGCAGGTCGCGCGCGAAGTTCTCGATCGCGTGGGCCTTCTCGGCCGCGCGGCCGCGTTCCCGCGGACGCTGTCCGGCGGTGAAAGGCAGCGCGTCGCCATCGCGCGCGCGGTCGTGAGGCGGCCCCGCCTCCTCCTCTGCGACGAGCCCACGGGAAGCCTCGACGCCGTCCACGCCGCGCAGGTCTTCGAGCTTCTGGCCGAGGTCGCGAAAGAGCGCGCCGGGGCCGCGATCGTCGTGACCCACGACCCGGAATGGGCGCGTCGCTGTGCTACGATCAAATTGCTGGGAGAAGAGGGGTTGAGCGATGTCTCGGGGACCGCCCCCGCACTCTCTCGGAGGGGTTGAAACGGTCTGACGATGTTCGAGAAATACAACGAAAAGGCGCGCCGGGCGCTGTTTTTCGCCCGGTACGAGTCCTCGAAGCTGGGCTCCAAGGTCATCGAGTCCGAGCACATCCTGCTCGGCGTCCTCCGCGAGGGCGAGGAGATCATCAAGGAGATCTTCGCCCGCTTCAACGTGAAGCCCGACGAGATCCGCCGCGAAATCGAGGGAGATCGCGTGTTCGTCGAGCGCGTCTCCTCGACGCAGGAGCTGCCGCTCTCGGAGGAGTCCAAGAAGATCCTCGCCTACGCCTCGCACGAGGCGGAATCGATGATGCATCCCTACGTCGGCACGGAACACCTGCTCATCGGCATCCTTCGCGTGGACCCGTGCGTCGCGGGCCGCATCCTGATGGCCCATGGCTTCAATCTGTACGGCGTGCGCGAGGAGACGATCGCGCTCATCAAGGAGCGCGAGGCGTCGAAGCAGAAGAAGGAGCTGCCGTTCCTGGCCGAGTACGCGCGGGACCTGACCGCGCTCGCGCAGCAGGGCGCGTTCGACCCGCTCGTCGGGCGAGACGTGGAGGTCGAGCGGATCATCCAGATCCTCTCGCGCCGCACGAAGAACAACCCGATCCTGCTCGGCGAGCCCGGTGTCGGCAAGACGGCGATCGTCGAGGGCCTCGCGCAGCGCATCGTGGAAGGTGGCGTTCCTCTGTTCCTCGCGCAGAGGAAGATCCTCGCCCTGGACCTCTCCCTCATCGTCGCGGGCACGAAGTACCGCGGCCAGTTCGAGGAGCGCCTCAAGGGAATCCTCAAGGAGCTGAAGGAGAACCTCGACCTCATCGTCTTCATCGACGAGATCCATTCGCTGATCGGCGCGGGCTCGGCCGAGGGATCGCTCGACGCCGCGAACATCCTCAAACCCGCCCTGTCGCGCGGGGAGATCTCCTGCATCGGCGCCACGACGCTGAAGGAGTACCGCAAGTACATCGAGAAGGACCGTTCGCTCCTGCGCCGCTTCCAGGCCATCATGGTGGCTCCGCCGGACGAGAAGGAGACGCTCCGGATCCTCGAGGGAGTACGCGAGCGCTACGAGACGTTCCACCGCGTGCACTACACGCCGGATGCGATCCGGACGGCCGTCTACCAGGCGAACCGCTACATCCCGGACCGCTTCTTCCCGGACAAGGCCATCGACATTCTCGACGAGGCCGGCGCGAAGGTGAAGCTGCGCAAGACGGCCGACACCCAGAACCTGAGGCGCCTCGAGAGCGAGATCAAGCAGATCGTCAAGGAGATGAAGAAGGCGATCTCGGAGAAGGACTTCGAGCGGGCCGTCTTCCTGCGCGAGCGCGAGATCGAGATCAAGGAGGAGATCGAGCACACGAAGACGTCCGCTCTCGACGACGGATCGCCGGTCGACGTGACGCGCTCCGACGTCGAGGAGATCATCTCGAGCTGGACGGGCATTCCCGTGACGTCGCTCCAGATCGAGGAAGCCGAGAAGCTGCTCCACATGGAGGATTCCCTGAAGAAGCGCGTCATCGGCCAGGATCGTGCGCTCGAGGCGATCAGCCGGGCGATCCGCCGTTCGCGCCTCGGGGTCAAGAGCCCGAACCGCCCGATGGGCTCGTTCGTTTTTCTCGGGCCCTCCGGCGTGGGCAAGACCGAGGCCGCTCGTCAGCTCGCCGAGTTCCTCTTCAACAATCAGAAGGCCCTCGTGCGCTTCGACATGTCCGAGTACATGGAGAAGCACGCCGTCTCGAAGCTCATCGGCTCGCCCCCCGGTTACGTGGGGCACGAAGAGGGCGGCCAGCTCACGGAACGCATCCGGCGCCAGCCCTACTCCGTGATTCTCCTCGACGAGATCGAGAAGGCCCACCCGGACATCGCGAACCTGCTCCTGCAGATCCTCGAGGACGGACAGCTCACGGACGCGTACGGGAACGTGGTCGACTTCAAGAACACGCTCATCATCATGACCTCGAACGTGGGGACGAAGTTCCTCGTCACGGGCAGCCGGATGGGCTTCGGCGACGGAAAGAACGCCCCCGAGAAGCGCGAGATCGAGGAGATGGTGCTCAAGGAGCTGCGGCGCGAGTTCTCGCCGGAGTTCATCAACCGCATCGACGAGATCATCGTCTTCAACCCGCTGGGGCTTCCGGAGCTGCGGGCCATCGGCCGGCTGCTTCTCGATGACGTCGGGGAGACGCTGAAGCACCGGGGACTCCGGCTCGCGGTGGACGAGGCCGCCGTGGACTGGCTCCTCAAGGCCTCGGGGCACGACATCCACTCGGGCGCGCGCCCGTTGCGCAGGACCATCCAGCGGCACGTCGAGGACGCGGTATCGGAATTGCTCATCGGCTCGAAAGAGCCTGTAGAGTGTGTCGAAGTGACCGTATCAGGAGACGAGCTCAAGGTTCAGGTTCGAGCTCCCGAGCCGATCGGTACGGGCCGGTAGGCGGGGTGCCCCTGAATCGCTCGTCCGGCGCGTCTGCCGGGTTCGCCTCAGGTCGAGCCGCGCGCGTCGTTCCCTTCGGAGTTCTCGCGGGGGTTCTGTCGGCTTTTCTCGGTGGTGAGACGGCCCGCGCGCAGGCCCCAGCTCCGACACCCACCCCCACGCCCGCCCCCGCGGCCGCCGGCGAGCAGATGTTCGGCACGCCCCGGTCCGATTCGCCGCTCACGGGCACGATGCCGAAGGCGTCGATGGCACTCGCCCCCGAAGCCGCGGTTCCCGCCGCCGACCGGCCGAAAATCGTGAAGATCCTCGTGCGCGGCGGGAAGACGACCGCCCCCGAGACCGTCGGCTTCTACCTGGGCGTCAAGGCGGGCGACCCGTACGACGACGACCTGATCAAGAGGAACTTCAGCAAGCTCTGGGACTCAGGGCTGTTCGAGGACGTGACCCTCGAAAAGGAAACGTCCCCCGAGGGGGTCGTCCTCGTCGCGACCGTCGTGGAACGACCCACCGTCGCGGACCTCGAGTTCCGCGGCAACAAGAAGCTCACGACCTCGCAGCTCAAGGACAAGCTCAAGGAAGGCAAGGCCGAGATCCGCGTCGGCGCGCCCGTCTCGCTGCGCGACGTCGCGAAAGCCAAGGCGGTCCTCCTCGAAGCGTACAAGGCCGAGGGATTCCGCTCCGCGGCGATCGACGCCACGACCGAGAACGTCTCCGACCTCCAGCGCCGCATCGTCTTCCTCGTCGACGAAGGCGACAAGATCAAGATCGAATCGATCCGATTCACGGGCAACACGATCTTCGGCCAGACGAAGCTCCGGTACGCGCTCTCCAAGACGAAGCAGGCGCACTGGTGGCGCTTCTTCGACAGCAAGTCCACGTACAACCAGGCGGGATACGAGGAGGACGTCGAAGCGCTGCGCAAGGTCTACCAGGACGTCGGCTACAAGGACGTCGTCATCAAGGACCCGATCCTCGACGTGTTCGTGACGAACCCCAAGGAGAAACGCCCGGAGAAGATCAAGCGCCGGGTGAGGATCACGATTCCAATCGTCGAGGGCGAGAAGTTCTACTTCGGCAAGGTCACCGTCGAGGGCTCCACGGTGTTCAGGCCGGAGATCCTCGAGCGGTTCTTCGCATACAAACCCGGGAAGCCGATGAGCCGGGTCGTGATCGCGGACGGCATGAAGGCGATCGACGCGACCTACCGCCGCCGGGGCTACATCTACGTCTTCATGAATCCCGAGAACACCGAGAAGCCGAATCACGTCGTGGATGTCGCCGTGAAGGTCACCGAGGGCGACCAGTACCGGCTCGGCCGGATCGAGTTCACGGGCAACAAGACGACGCGCGACAAGGTCCTGAGGCGCGAGCTGTACGTGTTCGAAGGCGACATCATGGACATGGAAACGTTCAAGAAGAGCCTGTTCAAGGTGACGCAGCTCGGCTACTACAAGATCGAGGAAGACCCGGACTTCCGCGTCAACCCGGAAAAGAAGACCGTGGACGTCTCGATCAAGGGGACCGACACGAATCGCAACGAAGTCCAGTTCGGGGCGGGCTATTCGCAGCTCGACGGCCTCTTCGGGCAGTTTCAGTTCAACACGCGCAACTTCCTCGGACGCGGCGACACGCTGGGCCTCCAGTTCCAACGCGGCAACCGCTCGAATTTCTTCGACATCTCGTTCTCCGAGCCGTGGTTCCTGGACCAGCGCATGTCCATCGGCGGCTCGGTGTTCAACCGGACGCTCGACTACAGCGACGTCGCGGGGGGCCTCGACCAGAGGAGCAAGGGAGCGAACTTCTCGGTCGGGTACGGGCTGGGGATCTTCGACTTCGTGTCGATCTTCTACGGATTCACGGACCAGGAGAGCACTTACCAGGTCTATCCGCCTCCGCCGCCGCCCGGAGGCGGGGCGGTGCCCATCGCGTTCGCGACGTATCTGGGCAAGACGTCGGCGGTCACACCCGGGTATCGATACGACAGCCGCAACGATCCCTTCGATCCGACTCGCGGCACGAAGCTGGGAACCTCCATTTCGATCGCGGGTGGCCCCTTCGGAGGCGACTTTTCGTACTACAAGCTGAGCGCGAACGCCACGCGGTATATCCCGTTCGGCAAGCAGGGCAACTTCGCGTTCAACCTCGACCTCGGCCTGCTTCGAGCCTACAGCGGCCAGAAGGATCCCGCCGAGGTAGGCTTCGACAGCCGGATCCCTCTCTTCGAACGCTACCGCATCGGCGGGGACCGGTCGGTGCGCGGCTTCAAGTACGGATCCATCTACCCGTTGGACAGCCAGAACAAGGCGTTCTTCACGAGCAACGGAGCGCTCCTCGGAGGCGACCGATTCGCCGTCTTCAACGCGGAGTACGTCTACACCGTGGCCGGCCCTCTCAAGCTCGCGCTCTTCTTCGACGCGGGAAATGCGTGGCTCGAGGGCCAGTCCCCGACCTTGGGATCCCTGCGCACGTCGACAGGGGTCGAAATGCGGGTTCTCCTGCCGATTTTCCAGGCGCCCCTGCGGTTCATCTACGGCATCAATCTCTCGCCGAGAGACATCAAGGACCAGGCGGGTACCGTGATTCAGACCGAGTCCCGGACGGATTTCCAGTTCTCGATCGGGACGACGTTCTAGCCATTTCCAGTATGATCCCCGTCTCCGTGGACTCGGTGTCCTAGCTCGAGCCAAAAACCAACGAAGGAGTTCCATCCATGAATCGCATCGTCACTCTCGCGGTTGGCGCCCTCGCCCTCGGCGCTCTCGCCGGCGGCGCCTCCGCGCAGGCCCCATCCATGATCGCGCCGGGCGGAAAGATCGGCGTGATCGAGGTGCAGAAGATCGTCCAGGAATCCGCGATCGGCAAGGAGAGCCTGGCCCGCGTTCAGAAGATCCAGCAGAGCAAGCAGGAAGACCTGCAGAAGCGACAGAAAGAGCTTCGAGACCTCGAGCAGAAGATCCAGGAGCAGGGCAAGGCCCTGTCCGAGGACGCGATGGAGAAGCTCCAGAAGGACTATCAGGCCAAGGCGCTCGATCTGAAGCGCTTCCAGGACGACGCGCAGCGCGAGCTGGAAGAGTCGCAGCGAAAGGAGCTCGGGGAGCTCGAGAAGCGGATCATGCCCGTCATCAACGAGGTTGCACGGGAGCAGGGCTACTCCCTCGTCTTCAACAAGTTCAACTCGGGGTTGCTCTTCGCCGACGACAAGGCCGTCGACTTGACGGAGGCGGTCATCACGAAGTTCAACTCGCAGATCGCGGCGCCGGTCCCGGCCGCGAAAGCCGCCGCGCCCGCCACCGCCAAGCCAGCCTCGCCCGCCGCCGCCAAGCCGACCGCTCCGGCAGCGCCGAAGAAGTAAGCCGGGCGTGGCGTCGTTCTCCGTCGCCGAAGTGGCCGCCGCCTGCGGCGGACGCGTCGTCGGCGACGGGGAACGGAGACTCTCCGGCGTGCGCTCGCTCGAGGGCGCCGGCGCGGACGCCCTTTCGTTCGTGGGCGAAGAGAAGGCGCTGCCGCGCGCGGCCGCATCCGGGGCCGGCGCGCTCCTCGCGCGGTCGGCGTTCGCGCTCAGGGGCCGGACGGTCATCGAGGTTCCGGATCCGTCCGCTGCCCTTGTCCTCGTGCTGCGCCTGTTCCATCCGGCGAGGGTTCCGCAGCCCGGCATCCACGCGACCGCCGTCGTCGACGCGGGCACGTTCGTCGATCCGTCCGCGGAAATCGGTCCCTATGCCGTCGTCGGTGACCTTTCGCGCGTGGAGGCGAACGCGATCGTGGGCGCTCACACGGTCGTCGGAGCCCGATGCCGGCTGGGAGCCGGCTCGTGGCTTCATCCCCATGTTGTTCTCTACGACGATGTCGTGCTCGGGGAGCGTGTCGAGATCCACAGCGGCTCCGTCCTCGGCGGAGACGGCTTCGGCTACGCGACGACCGAGAAAGGCCTCGTGAAGATCCCGCAGGTCGGAGGCGTCACGATCGGCGACGACGTCGAGATCGGCGCGAACACGTGCATCGATCGCGCGGCTCTCGAGACCACGTCCGTCGGCGCCGGCACGAAGATCGACGACCTCGTCATGCTGGGCCACAACGTGCGGGTCGGCCGCCACGACGTCCTTTGCGCGCAGGTCGGGGTCGCCGGCTCGGCCGTGATCGGAGATGGCGTCGTCCTCGGCGGGCAAGTGGGCGTTGCCGGCCACATCACCGTCGGCAACGGCGTGAAGGTGCAGGCCCAGAGCGGCATCGCGGCTGAAGTGCCGGACGGCGAGGCCCTCTTCGGGACGCCCGCGTTCTCATACCGTGCGTACCAGAAGGCGCACATCGAATTTCGCCGGCTGCCCGAGACGGCGCGTCTCGTGCGTCACCTCGCCCGGAAAGCCGGTCTCCTCAAGGGAGCAGGGGAATGAGCGAACAGAGCACGGGGAGGAACATCCTCGAGATCATGCGGCTCCTGCCGCACCGGTATCCCTTCCTGCTCGTGGACCGCATCCTCTCCATAACAGAAGGTCCCGTGGTCCCGGGCTCGAAAGTCACAGGCCTCAAGAACGTCTCGGTCAACGAGCCGTTCTTCCAGGGCCATTTTCCCGGGAACCCGGTCATGCCCGGCGTCCTCATTCTCGAGTGCATGGCTCAGGTCGGCGGCTGCCTCTTCTTCACGGGCGTGGACGAGCCGGAGAGGACCCTGATGTACCTCTCGGGCGTCGACAAGGCGCGCTTCAGGCGGCCGGTATTCCCGGGAGACCAGCTGATCGTCGACGCCGAGATCGTCCAGGTCCGCTCCAACATGGTGCGCATGAAGGCGGAGGCCCGCGTGGACGGCGCTTTGTGCGCGGAAGGCGAGTTCATGAGCAGTCTCGTCGGGATGCCGGCGGCGGGACGCTGATGGCCATCCACGTCACCGCGGTCGTCGACCCCTCGGCCTCCATCGACGAGGCCGCAGAGATCGGTCCCTACGCGATCGTCGGGGCGCGGGTCACGATCGGCGCGCGCACGGTGGTCGGTGCCCACGCGGTGATCGAAGGGCCCACGACGCTCGGAGAAGGAAACCGCGTCTCCGCGCTGGCTGCCCTCGGAGGCCCCCCGCAGGACCTCAAGTACAAGGGCGAGCCCACGACCCTGACGATCGGCGACCGCAACACCTTCCGCGAGTTCTGCACGATCCACCGCGGGACGATGACCGGGCACGGCACCACGATCGTCGGAAACGACAACCTGTTCATGGCGTATTCGCATGTCGCTCACGACTGCGTCATCGGGAACCGAACGGTCTTCGCGAACGGCGCCTCGCTCGCGGGCCACTGCGTCGTCGGGGACGACGTCGTACTCGGAGCTTTCGCCGGCGTCCGGCAGTTCCTGAGGATCGGCCCCCATGCCTTCGTCGGGGCGTTCGCCGGGTTGAACCACGACGTCCTGCCGTATCTCTGGACGTCGTCGGATCGCGACGTGAGGGCCTGGAAGGTGAACAGCGTCGGGCTGGAACGCAAGGGGTTCTCGAAGGAGCGCGTCGCCGCTCTGCAGAAGGCCTACCGCGTCCTGCACAAGCACCGCCACGACCGTGCCGCGCTCCTCGCAGGCCTCGACGCCCTCGCCGCGAAGTCGGAGGACGTGAAGCTCCTCCGCGACTTCATCGCGACCTCGGAGCAGGGAATCCATGGAGCGTGAGAGAGGGAAGGGAACCGGGGATTTCTAAGAAATCTTTATCTTTCTCTTGATTACTTCCGAAAGCCGACTGATCCCTTCCTCGATGACGTCGGGCGGCGCGTAGGAGAAGTTCAGGCGCATCGTCTCCTCGCCTCCGCCGCACGGGTAGAACGCTGCGCCCGGGACGAAGGCGACCTTCTCCCGGATCGCCTCCTCGAGGAGTGCGGTGGTGTCGAGTCCCTTCGGCAGCGTGACCCAGAGGAACAGGCCTCCCTGCGGCCGCGTCCAGCGGACGCCTTTCGGGAAGTGCCGGGCGAGCGAAGACAGCATGGCCTCCCGGCGCTCCCCGTAGACCTTCCGGATGCGGCGAACATGCTGGTCGAGGAAGCCGCCCCGGGCGACTTCGTATGCCACGTACTGGCAGAAGGTCGAGGTGTGAAGGTCCGCGCCCTGTTTGATCTGAACGAGCTTCGTGATGACGGCTTCAGGCGCCACGACCCAGGCGATCCTCAGGCCGGGCGCGAGCGTCTTGGAAAGCGTGGACATGTAGAGCGCGTTGCCCGTGAACGCGCGCTCACCGCCGCCGCACCCGTGAAGCTCGGCGTCGATCCTCACGAGCGGCGGGAGGTGCTCGCCCTCGTATCGAAGCTGCCCGTACGGGTCGTCCTCGATGATCGGGATGCCGTAGTGAGCCGCGCGCTCGACGACGCGGCGGCGGCGGGCGAGGCTCAGCGTGACGCCGGCGGGATTCTGGAAGTTTGGCAGCACGTACAGGAACTTCGGACCGG
This sequence comes from Thermoanaerobaculia bacterium, assembly GCA_963821225.1. GTDB lineage: Bacteria > Acidobacteriota > Thermoanaerobaculia > UBA5066 > UBA5066 > Fen-183. The sequence goes on along the minus strand of CAWGCY010000006.1, from coordinate 1,006,995 downwards.
CGCGGAGCTGTCTCTCGAGGGCGTCGAGGTCGAGACCCTCGTCGTCGATGGGCACGGGAAGGTACTCGGCCTGGTACGCGTTGAAAGCCTGGAGCGCGCCCAGGTACGTCGGCTCCTCCGTGAGCACCCGGTCCCCCGGATTGATGAGGAGCTTGCCCACGAGGTCGAGCGCCTGCTGCGAACCCGACGTCACGAGCACGTTCTCCGGCCCGACGTTGACTCCGTAGCGCGCCATGTGACGGACGAGCAGCTCGCGGAGGGGCCGGTAGCCCTCGGTCGTCGTGTACTGGAGCGCCGTCGTGCCGTGCTCCGTCAGAACGCGGTCCGTGGCCGCACGAACCTCCTCGACGGGAAAGACCTCGGGTGCCGGCAATCCGCCTCCGAAGGAGATGATGTCCGGCTTCTCCGTGAGCTTGAGCAGCTCACGGATCATCGAGGCTCTGATTCGCTGCATCCGCTGGGCGAAGCGTGAATCCCAGGGCCTGTCGGATGCGGAAGACAGGGGCGCTCCGGCCCGGCCCGGATCGTTGGTCATCAGCCCTCCGAGGAGCTCTTCTTCGGCGGTCGTCTCCAACACTGGCATCGGCGGACCTCCTCCTAAACGTCCATCCCGGAGGCCGCTTGCCGCCATGATGCGGACAGATCAGTGCAAATCGGGAACGCCGAAGTTCCCGCTACTCCTCGACGACCTCCACCTTCCGGTGCTTCGCCCGCTCGGCGATGAGCTTTTCCTGAAGGGGACGCGGGACTTCCTCGTAATGGCCCATCTCCATGTGGAAAGAGCCCCGCCCCTGCGTGATGGCCCTGAGGATCGACCCGTACGAGATCATCTCGGCGAGCGGGGCCTCGGCGCGGATGATCGAGTCCTCGCCTTCCTGGTCCATGCCGGCCGGCCGGCCGCGGCGGGACGTGAGGTCGCCCATGAGGTCGCCCATGTACTCCTGCGGAGCCCGGATCGCGATCTTCATGATCGGCTCGAGGATCGTCGGTTTCGCCTTCTCCATGGCGTCCTTGTAGGCCAGCGATCCCGCGATCTTGAACGCCAGTTCCGACGAATCCACGTCGTGGTACTGGCCGTCGTACAGCTCGACCCGGAAGTCCACCATCGGGAACCCGGCGAGGAAGCCGCGCTTGCGAACGTCCTGGATGCCTTTTTCCACCGCGGGCACGTAGTTGCGCGGAATCGAGCCGCCGTAGAGGTCGTCGACGAACTCGAAGTCCTCGCCGCGGGCGAGGGGCTTGATGCGGATCTTGCAATCGGCGAACTGGCCGTGCCCACCCGTCTGCTTCTTGTGGCGGCCGTGCCCTTCGGCGGGCCGCGTGATCGTCTCGCGGTACGGGACCTTCGGCGGGTGAAGGATGACTTCGACGCCGCTTTTTCTCTTCATGCGGGCGACCGCGATCTCGACGTGCAGCTGCCCGGCGCCCGCGAGCAGGAACTCGTGCGTGTCGGCGTCCCGCGAGAAGCGAAGGGACGGGTCCTCCTCGATGAGCTTGTGCAGCGCGACCGAGATCTTGTCCTCGTCCCCCTTGGCCTTCGGCTCGATCGCGAAGGCGATCGCGGGCTCCGGAATGGACGGAGGCGCGAAGACGAACGGCTTTTCCTTCGTGGAAAGGGAATCGCCCGTGAGCGTCTCCTTGAGCTTCGCGACGCCTCCGATGTCGCCCGCGGGGATCTCCGGCACGGTTTGCGTCGTCTTGCCGAGGGGGGAGAAGACGGGGCCGAAGCGCTCGGCCGTCTCGCGAGAGGCGTTAAAGTAGGTGCCGTCGCTCTTGAACGTGCCCGAGACGACTCGAAAGAGCGTCAGGCGTCCGGCATAGGGATCGGAGATCGTCTTGAAGACGAACGCAGCAGCGGGGCCGGACGCGTCGGCGGCGAGGGCCTCGCTCTGCCCGGCCTTGTTCTTGGCGACGGTCTGGAACGAGTCGGCCGTCGGCAGCAGATCCACGATCTCGTCGAGGAGCTTTTCGACGCCCGTCTCGTGATCGCCGCTGGCGGCGAACAGGACCGGCGTGATCCTGCGGTCTCGGATCGCCTTCGTGAGGCCGGGCTTCATCTGGTCCTCGGTGAGGTTGCCCTGGGCGAAGAACGTCTCCATGAGCTTGTCGTCGCCCTCGGCGACCATCTCGACGAGCGACTCGTGCAAGGTCGCGGCATCCTTCGCGAACTCCTCGGGGACGGGGCCTGGAGCCGTCTTGCCGCCGGCGTCGGTCAAGTACCCCTGCATGGCCACGAGGTCGATGACGCCGCGAAAGGACTTCTCGCGCCCGATGGGGGCCTCGAGGCAGACGCAGGTGCGTCCGAACTTGCGGGAAAGCTGCTCCATGACGCGGCCGCCGTCCGCGTTCTCGCGGTCCATCCGGTTGACGACCAAGAGGCGGGGGAGGCCGAGCTCGTCGCAGAGCTTCCAGGCTTTCTCGGTCTGGACCTCGACGCCGGCGACGGCGTCCACGACGAGAAGGGCGGCGTCCGCCGCTTTCAGGCCGCAGATCATTTCGGAGACGAAGATCCCGTAACCGGGCGTGTCGATGAGGTTGACCTTCTTCTTCTTCCACTCGAGCGACGCGACCGAGAGCGAAATGGAGATCTTCCGCTCGATCTCCTCCGGGTCGAAGTCGGTCGGAGCGTTGCCGTCCTCCACACGCCCGAAGCGCGCCGTCGCGCCGGCTTCGTGCAGGAGGGCGGAAACGAGCGTCGTCTTGCCGACGCCGTTGTGGCCGACGACGGCGACGTTGTGGATGGCGGAAGCGGGGTAGACCTTCATTCGGGGCCCTCCGGAGGATTGGTTACGGGGCGGGGATTATAGGCGCGGGGGTTCGGACCTGGCAGCTTCTTTTTGGCGGCGCGGGACTGCGCAGGAACAGGACACGGGGATCGCGCGCCTCTCGGCGCCGTCTCGAGCGCGGCTGCTAGAATTTCGGGATTCCGGGTATTCCCCCGGATCGCCTGCGTGACTTACGCAGGCACGGAGGTCGTCTGCCGCCCGAACCGGGATCGCCAAATCTGCCCAGAAAATTCGCGCGCTACGAGGTGGAACGCGAGTTGGGAAAGGGCGCGATGGGAGTCGTCTTTCTCGGGCGCGACCCGGTCATCGGCCGGCGTGTGGCGCTGAAGACGATCCGGGCCGACGGCGACGATAGTTCGGACACGCGCGAGTTCACGGAGCGTTTCCTCCGCGAGGCGCAGGCGGCAGGAACGCTCTCCCACCCGAACATCGTCACGATCCACGATGTCGGTGAGGAAGTCGAGACCGGGACGTCCTTCATCGCGATGGAGTACGTCGAGGGGAAGAATCTCAAGCAGCTTCTGAAGGACAAGGTCTCTTTTTCGTACGACCGGATCGCCGAGATCGTGATTTCCGTCGGGGAAGCACTGGACTACGCCCACCGCCGCGGCATCGTGCACCGCGACGTGAAGCCGGCAAACATCATCCTCACGACCGACGGAACCGTGAAGATCACCGACTTCGGGATCGCGAAGATGGAAAGCTCGAGCCTCACCGCGACCGGGCAGTTTCTCGGCACGCCGAACTACATGTCGCCCGAACAGGTGACCGGCGAGGTGGTGGATGGGCGCAGCGACCTGTTCTCGCTCGGCGTGGTCCTGTACGAGCTCCTCACGAAGAAGAAGCCGTTCGCCGGCGACAACCTCACGTCGATCTCCTACAAGATCGTCCACGAGGAGTACCCGCCTCTGCAGACCTACGACGCGGCGATCCCGGCCGAGTTCAACCCGATCCTCGCACGTGCCCTCGCGAAGGATCCGGCGGCCCGATTCCAGAGCGGAAGGGATTTCGTGCGGGCGCTCTCCGAGTTTCGCGCCCGCCACGCCGAGATGGAGATGCTGAAGGATCTGGGCGAGATGGTGGCGCAGGCCGAGGGGCTGGGCTCCGTCTCGGCCGTCGAGTCCAAGGAAAGCGTCCCCACCGCCTCCGAGAAGTTCCCCGTGCCTCAAGCTCCGCCCGCGCGCCCGGCGGCGGCGCTCGGGCCCCTCGGCGGTGGAACCACGACACTCGAGGACCTCGCCCGCCGCGGGCGGAGCGACCTCGACCCCTCGCTGGCCGCCCTTCCACAGCGTTCGCTCAGCAAGGAGACTTCGATTCCCGACTGGAGCCTCGATACGGACTCCTTGAAGAGGAACTCGGTGAATGCTCGGGATGAGGCCGGTGCCCCTCACGAGCCTTCGCCGTCGTCTCCCGGGACGCTCGTCTCCGACGTGAAACGCGGCATCAAGCCCGCGACGGAGCGGGACAGCGGCCGCATCACGCCCCCGGAGCGTCCGCCGGAGAAGGCCCCGGAGGGGCCGCCCGAGAAGGTCCCGCAGCGCCCGCCCGAGCCGCTGCTGCCCCTGAACGACCCGCTGTCGCAAAAGACGGAGAGAATTCAGACGATCCGGCCGCCTGCGGCCTCCCCTGCACCTGAGGTTCCGCCGAGGGACGCCGTCCGGGAGAGCGCTCCGCTCGCGCCGCCTCCCGCGGTCACCGTCGTGCCTGCTCCGCCGAGCCGGATTCCGGCGGCGCCGCGTGTGCCGGCGCCGCCTGCCCCGCCGGTGGAGCCACCGGGCGGCGGCTCTCCCCGCGTCGCCAGGGCAGGGCGGGACATCACGGAGCCGATCCAGCCGTTCCGGCCTGCGGCAAGTGCGGTGGCGCCGCCCGTCCGTTTCCCCGCGGGCCGTCCCGCGGGCGCCACGACGCGTCCCCCCGGCCGCGACATCACGGGTCCGATCACGGGTCCCGTCCCGACGATTCCGCCGCGCCCCGGAGCGCCCGCGACCGGTCCCGTGAACCTCGAGGCGGGCGGGCGGCCGCTCTCGGAGAGAGTGCCCGAGATGCTCAAGCGAGAGGTCAGCCGGCGCTTCGTGATCCTCATCGTCGCCGGCGCCGTCCTGCTGGCGCTCGTCGTCGTCGGCGCGCTCGTGCAGCGGAGCCGCGCGATCGCCGGTAAGGCCCCCGACGCGGCGGCCGAGCGCGACACGCTCGCGCGCAAGAAGCTCCTCGCGGACGGATCGCGCGCGCTGGCCCAGGGCCGTCCGGCGGAAGCGCGAGCGGCTTTTCTCGAGCTGCTGCGGCAGGCGCCCGAATCCGCGGCAGCCCGCGCAGCCCTCGAAAAAGCGGACGCGGCACTCGCGAAGAAAGAAGATCAGGAGCGCCGCGTCGCCGAGGCGGGAGCGCGGCTGGCGGCCGCCCGCGAGGCCCGTGCCGCAAAAGACTTTGCGCGCGTCATCGTGGAAGCGGACACGGTGCTCGCTCTCATCCCCGATTCGGCCGAGGCGCAGGAGCTCAAGGCCGCCGCACAGGCGGAGGTGGCCAAGCACGGGCGTCAGGCCCAGAAGAAGGCAGCCGAGCAGATTCGCGCTCTCAGGTCCGCGTCGAAGCCTGCCGTCGTGCCGACAGCCGTGCCGGAGCCGGTCGCGGCGGCGCCGAAGGCCGAGACTCCGCCGCCTCCGAAGCCGACGCCCGCTCGCGCCCGGCTGCGCATCGCCGTCACCGTGCCGGCCCCGCAGGGCTATGTGATGGTGCGCCGCAACGACGTCGAGGTCTTTCGGCGTTCCTTCGACTTCGGCCGCAAGGCGGGCGGCGGGAGCTTCGACGGTGAGATCGATTTGCCGACCGGGCAGGCCGAGTTCAAGAGCTGGGTCATCGCGACGGATCGCAGCGTCAACCAGTTCAAAGTCACGACGTTCACGCTCTCAGGCGACGGCCGCACGCTCGCGCTCGACGTCGACGCGTCGAAGAACCTCACCGTCACCCTGCGCTAGGCGGCGGCCGCATGCTCTCGCGCCCCGCCGCCGGAGCCACCGCGGCGGTCCTCCTTTCGCTCGCCGCTCTGCCGACGCGGGCCTCCGAACCGTTCGGCGAGGCGAAAGTGGCGCGCTCGAAAAGGGGCATGGTCTCGGCCGCGACGCCGGAATCCGTCGAGGCGGGCGCCCGTGTCCTCGCCGCGGGAGGCGGCGCCGTCGACGCGGCGATCACCGCCGCCTTCGTTCTCGCGGTCACGTATCCGCAGGCCGGCAACCTCGCAGGCGGGGGCTTCGCGGTGGTGCGAACGGCCGAGGGCGATTTCTTCGCGCTGGACTTCCGCGAGACCGCGCCGGCGGCTACGTGGCGAAACACGTATCTCGACGCGGGAAGGTCTTCCGGCCCGCTGGCGTCGCGTTACGGCGGTCTCGCGGTGGCGACCCCCGGAACGGTCCGCGGCCTCGAAGCCCTTCACGGAAGATTCGGCCGCTTGCCCTGGGGCCGGCTCGTCGCGCCTGCGATCGCGCTCGCGCGGGCCGGGTATCGCGTCCCTCCCGGCCTCGCCCGTCAGCTCGCCGAAGACGGCGTCCGGCGGGTCCTGTCCCGCGATCCCGAGGCCGCGCGCCTCTTCTACCCGCAGGGAGAGCCCGTCGCGGCGGGAACCTTACTCGTTCAACCGGATCTCGCGGCGACACTCGAGGCGATCGCGTCGCGGGGAGCGGACGGATTTCATCGTGGGGCGGTCGCCCGACGAATCGCGGAGTTCGTCCGCGCGAAAGGCGGAGTGCTGACGGAGGCAGACCTCGCCGGCTACGCGCCGTCGTGGCGGATCCCGTTCGCGTTCGACAACGGCCGCTTTCGGCTCGTGACGATGCCGCCTCCCTCGTCGGGAGGCTTCCTTCTCGCATCCATCCTCGGGCAGCTTCGGTTCGTCCGCGGGGACATCTCGTCCCGCGATTCCGCGGAGACGATCCACCTGATCGCCGAAGCCGAGCGGCGCGCGTTCGCGGATCGGAACCGCTTTCTCGGAGACCCCGACTGCGTCGACCTGCCGCTGGCGCGGCTCCTCGCGCCCGCCCGACTCGCCGCCCAGGGCTTCTCGATCGACCCTTCGCGTGCCACGCCGTCGCGGGAAGTGCCGGGGGGCGCATGGCCCGGCGAACGCGATCAGACAACGCATCTCTCCACCGCGACGGCGGACGGCGACGCCGTGGCGCTGACGTACACGCTGAACGACACCTTCGGAAACGGCACGGTCGTCCCGGGCGTCGGGGTCTTTCTCAACAACGAAATGGACGACTTCTCGGCGGTGCCGGGGAGCGCGAACATGTTCGGCCTCGTCCAGGGCGAGGCGAACGTTGTGCGCGCCGGCGGGCGGCCCCTGTCGTCCATGACGCCGACGATCGTCCTCGAGGATGGCCGACCGCGCTTCGTCCTCGGCTCGAAGGGGGGAGGCACGATTCCGACGACGATCCTGCAGGTCTTCCTGAACGCCGGCCCGCGCGGGCAGCCGCTCAGCGAGGCCGTCGCGGCGCCGCGCTTCCATCACCAGCACCTGCCCGACCGTATCGAAGTGGAAATCGGAGCGTTTTCCGAGGGCGTGAGGGCGGCGCTGCGTGCGAGAGGGCACGCCGTCGGCGAGCGATCAAGAAAGAACACGGGCGGGATGCAGGGAATGGTCCACGCGATCGCCTTCGAAAACGATGGAACGCTCACGGGAGTCGCGGACCCCCGGGGCTACGGGGCCGCGGCCGGACCGTAGCCGATCGTGGAGCGGGCCGCCCATTGGCGACGAGGGTCGCCGGATGGTATCGTCCGCGCTCCTCGGGGCGTAGCGCAGCCTGGTAGCGCACACGGTTCGGGACCGTGGGGTCGGAGGTTCGAATCCTCTCGCCCCGACCATCTCCTCGCGCCTCGGCCCCGCTTCCCGCGCGGGGCCTTTTCCCTTTCCTCGAGTCCGAGGGCCTAAGATCGCGAGCGCCATGTCGCGCAAGCAGGTCGCCGGGACTCGCGGCAGCGCCGCCCGTCGCAGGACTCCGTCGGCGCACGTCGCGACGAAACGCAAGTTGAAGCGCGCGCGAATCCTCGAAAGCGCGGTGCGCAGCTTCGCGGCGAAGGGGTTCTACGGCACCTCGATGGACGACATCGCCGAGGAGCTCCTACTGACTCGCGGCAGCCTCTATTACTACTTTCGCGACAAGGAAGAGATTCTCGCGCTGTGCCACGAGACCGCGAACGAGGCGATGCTCGACGTGGCCGAGCGCGTGCGGGCCTCCGCGCTGCCGCCCGATCAGGCGCTGCGCCGGATCGTGGTGGAGCACGCCCGCGTCATGGTGGACAAGTTCCACGGGACCGCGCTCGCGCTCCAGTTCGACGCGCTCGACGCGCGGCGGCGCGCCGCCGTCGTCGCCGTCCGCGATGCGTACGAGGCGAGCCTGCGCGACGTGATCGCCGAGGGGGTGGCGAAGAGGATCTTTCGCCCGGTCGATCCGAAGATCACGGCGTTCGCGATCCTCGGCGCCCTGAACTGGATGGCGCGCTGGTACCGCGCGGGTGGCGGGGCGTCCGCGGACGAGATCGGGGAGGCGTTCGCGTCTCTCTTCCTCGACGGGCTGCGAGCGCCCCCTCTCTAACGGTCGAGGATCTCGAGGACGCCGAGCAGGATCTCCGGGCGGTCCGGCGCGCCGGGAGTCCTGAGAAAAACCGAGTAGGAGCCGGCGGGAGGCACGCCTGGCGGCAGGCGCAGCGAAACGTCTCCTTCGTCCATTTCCTTGGAAGGGAAAACGGCGGATTCCCACGCCACCTTCTTCCCGTCGGAGAGAACGACCGAAAAGGACACCTTCTCCCGGCCGAGCAACGCGCGCGGGAAGCTCAGGAGGATCGCACCGCCGGTCGCCCGCCTGAGGCTCGCGATCGCCGGACCGAAGGCCCGTTCGCCGCCGAGCACGACCGACTGAGCCAGAGGCACGACGCCCGCCTGCGCGGCAGGGGCGGCGGCTGGCGCCGGCCTCGCGGCGAGCTCCAGCCGCGCGCGAGAAAGATCGCTCTTGAGGCGCAGAGCCGAGAGAAGAGCCGCGACGAGCAGAAGCGTCAGGAGCGAGAACGCCACCGCGACACCCGTTCGCCCCGGAAAGAGGCGCGCGTCGGCGGCGGACGCGGTGCCCTGACGCGGCGGAAAGAACGAGGGCGAGTTCACTTTCAGTCGGAGACGACTCGTGGTCTCGACGCGCTCCCGGTAGTAGGGCGTTCCGAGAAGCGACTCCTCGAAGAGACGCCTCTCGCCGTCGCTCAGGTGTCCGAGGACGTAGTCGGAGACGAGAGCATCCTCCTCGGCTTCGATCCTGTCCAGCAAGGTGTCGTCTCGAAAGTACGCCTCCTCGAACCGGCTCCGTGCCGTGTCGGTCATGCGGCGCAGGAGGTAGTCGCGGATCTCCACGGATCCGGGCGACGAGGCGCTCACGAAAGGGAATCCGGATCCGGAGGGGGACTTCCGTTCCCCCGCGCCGCCCTCTCGCGGTCCATGCGCTTCTTCAGCTCGCGCTTCGCGCGATAGACGCGCATGTCGATGGCGTCCGTCGAGATTCCCTCCTCGCGCGCGATCGTCCGGGACGGCACCTCCTCCACGAACCGCTTGACGAGGAGGCTCTTCATCCGCTCGGGCAGGAGCTCGAGCGCCTTTCGGAAGAGGATCGCCTGGCTCGACGCCAGCGCGTCCGTCAGGGGATCCTCGACTCCGGCGAGGTCCACGGCGCCCGAGAGGCCGTCGTGGGCGTGGGATTTCGCCACGCGGCGGCAGTACTCGAAGAAGACGTTCTTCGCGACCCCGAGGGAGAACGCCTCGGGCGAGTCCAGCAGCTCGCCGCGCGAGAGCCGCTGCAGGACGCGCAGGAGAGTCTCCTGCGCGAGGTCTCGGGCATCGTCCTCCGTGCGGACTCCGCGAGAAAGGAAGAAGCGGCGCAGCTTCTCCGGCAGCCGTCCGATCTCGGCCTCCAGCGGGTCGAAGAATCGCGAGGGAGTCATCCCGTCGCCAGCCGGCGGAAGGGAACAGGGCTCATCAGGGGAATTCTAGCCCCCGAGGGCCGCAAGCCGCGTGCCCTCCGTCACGAAAGAAAAAGCTTGACGCGCGGCGATAATGAATGAATATTCTCATCACGTGAATAGTCATGCGACCACGCTGAGACGGCGCGACGAGATCCTGAAAGTCATCCGCGACGGCGCCGTGCACTCGCAGGAGGAGCTGCAGCACCGCCTCCAACGCCGCGGGATCGACGTGGCGCAGCCCACGCTTTCACGGGACCTCAAGGACCTCGGCCTCGCGAAGTCGGCTGCCGGCTACGTCGTGCCCGGCGCGGACGCGGCTCAGGCCGACGGCGAGCTGAAGATCCGCCGCGAGGAGCGCCTGGAGCGCGCGCTCCGCGAGTGGGTGCTCGGCGTCGCGACGGCGGGAAATCTCGTCGTCCTCAAGACGCCCCCGGCCGCGGCGCACCCCGTGGCGCGCGCCCTCGACGAGGCCGCTCTCGAGGGGGTCGTGGGCACGATCGCCGGCGACGACACGATCTTCCTCGCGGCAGCCACGGTTGCCGTCTCGCGCCGGCTCGCCCGGCGCCTCGCGTCCGGCCTCCTGCCGGGTCGCTCCCGGCGGGGGCGCGGGTGACGCGAGCCGCCATCGTCGGAGCCACGGGGTACTCGGGAGCGGAGCTGTGCGCGCTTCTTTCCCGCCACCCCAACGCCGAGATCGTCTCCGTGTTCTCCTCCGGAAGGAAGGACGGGCGCCCCGTACCGTTCGAGAGGCTTCATCCGATGCTCGGGCGAACTCCCGGGCCGGATGCCGAGCCGTTCTCCGAAAGGCGCCTCGAGGAGTCGCGGCCGGACGTCGTCTTCCTCGCGACGCCGAACGAGACGTCCGCCGAGCTCGCCCCGGGGATCCTCGAGCGCGGTGCGAAGGTCGTCGACATTTCCGGGGCGTTCCGGCTGCGCGACGCCGCCGCCTACCCGAAGTGGTACGGGTTCGAGCATCCCGCGCCCCGGCTCCTCGCCGATGCGGTCTACGGTCTCACCGAGTGGTGCGGTGAGGAGCTCTCCGTCGCTCGGCTCGTCGCGAATCCCGGCTGCTATCCCACGTCCGTCCTCCTCGCCCTCAAGCCCGTGCTGGAACTCCTCGCGAAAGGGCAGCCCGTCGTCTGCGACAGCGTGAGCGGGGTCTCCGGAGCCGGGAAGAAGAGCGAGGTCGCCTACTCCTTCTCCGAGCTCGAAGGCAATTTCAAGGCATATGGGGTCGGCGTGCATCGGCACGAGCCGGAGATGAGGCAGGGCCTCGGCCTCTCCGGGGACGCGCCGTTCGTCTTCGTGCCTCACCTCCTGCCGGCCGTGAGGGGCCTCCTCTCGACGATCCACGTTTCGTTCGAGGAGCCGCAGACGGAAGAGACGCTCGCGGCCGCGTATGCCGAACCGTACGAGAAGACTCCGTTCGTGCGCGTTCGGGCGGCGGGCGAGCTGCCCGATCTGCGCGACGTCGTCGGCACGCCGCGCGCGGAGATCGGATTTGCCGTGCTGCCGGGGGGCCGACGCGCCGTTCTCGTCTCCGCCCTCGACAACCTGCTCAAGGGCGCGGCGTCCTCGGCGATCCAGAACATGAACCGGCTCTTCGGGCATTCCGAGAAGGAAGGTCTCGCGTGAGCGCGACCCACGTCGGGCGCCCCATCGTCGTCAAGCTGGGCGGGAGTCTCCTCGAGGACCCCGCCTTGCGCGCGCGCGCTCTCGCCGCCATCGCGGCCCGCTGGACAGCGGGAGCGCGCATCGTAGTCGTACACGGGGGCGGCAAGCGGATCGACGCCTCGCTGCAGGCTCTGAAGATCCCGAAGAAAACCTACCGCGGCCTCCGCATCACGGATCCCGAGACGCTCGACGTCGTCGTCTCGATTCTGTCGGGCCTCGTGAACAAGTCGCTCGTCGCCGAGTTTCGCTCGCTCGGGATCACGGCGGCCGGACTCTCGGGGGCGGACGGCGAGACGCTGTGGGCCGAGTTCCATCCGCGCCTCGACGGCGTGGACTTCGGGTTCGTCGGGCGCGTCACGTTCTCGAACCCGAAGCTCATCAGCGCGATCCTGGGCGCCGACCTGCTTCCGATCGTGGCTTCCGTCGCCCTCGGGCGCGAGGGGACGCTCCTCAACGTGAACGCCGATTCGGCCGCCTCCGCGCTCGCGGCGGCCCTGAGGGCCGAGCGGCTCGTCTTCCTCACCGACGTCGAAGGCCTTCTCGACGCCCAGGGGAAGCTCGTGCCGGAGCTCGACCCCGACTCCGCCTGGGCGCTCCTGTCGTCCGGCGCCGTGGCCGGGGGGATGCGTCCGAAGCTCGTCGCCTGCCTCGAGGCCGTGAAGGCGGGCGTTTCCCAGGTCGTCATCGCAGGACCGAACGGTCACGCCTCGGCTTTGACCGAGGGCATCGGAGGGACCCGCCTTGCAGCAGCCGCCGCCTGAATCCCCGTCGCTCGTCGAGAAGCGGGATGCCGAGAACATCCTCGGCACCTACAAACGCACGTCCTTCCATCCGCGCGCGGGAAAGGGCGCGAAGCTCGTCGACGCCGAGGGAAAGGTTTACTGGGATCTCCTCGCCGGCATCGCCGTGAACGCGCTCGGTCACCGGCATCCGCGCCTCGTTAAGGCGCTCCGCGAGGAGGCGAACGGCCTTCTCCACGTCTCGAATCTCTTCTACCACCCGGCGCAGGGACTTCTCGCCGAGCGCCTCACGCAGCTCTCCGGGATGCCGCGCGTCTTCTTCTGCAACAGCGGCACGGAAGCGGTCGAGGCCGCCGTGAAGTTCACGCGCCTCGCCGTGCCCGGGCGAAGCCGGATGCTCGCGGTCGAGGGCGGCTTTCACGGGCGCACGATGGGAGCGCTCGCTCTCACCGGCAACGAGGCGTACCGCAAGCCCTTCGAGCCGCTCGTGGGCGAGACCGTCTTCCTTCCCGCGAACGACGTCGCGGCCCTCGAAAGCGCGGCCACGCCGGAGGTGGCCGCGATCTTCCTGGAGCCGATCCTCGGCGAAGGGGGAATCGTCCCGCTGACGACCGAGTACGCCCGGGCCGCGCGCGCCGCGGCGGATCGGGTGGGCGCGATGCTCGTCTTCGACGAGATCCAGTCGGGCCTCGGCCGCACCGGCCACCTCTTCGTCTTCCAGGAGATGGGCGTGGCTCCCGATCTCGTGACGCTCGCCAAGCCCCTCGGCGGCGGCCTGCCGCTCGGAGCCGTTCTCGTGAGCGGGCGGATCGCGCCGCTCGTCAAGCCCGGACACCACGGGACCACTTTCGGAGGCAACCCGATCGCGTGCCGCCTCGGGCTCGAGACGCTCTCGGAGATCGTGGATGGCGGCCTCCTCGAGGCGATCCGCGAGACGGGGGAGTGGTTCGGGAAGAAGCTCCGGAACGCGAAGAAGCGCAGCAAGGGCGCGATCGTGGACGTCCGCGGCCGCGGCCTCATGTGGGGCGTGGAGCTGAACCGCGACGCCGCCGAGGTTCAGGCCGCGCTTCTGAAGAAGGGCTTCGTCGTGGGGACGTCCCGGTCGAAGGTACTGCGCCTCCTGCCTCCGTACGTCGTGCCCCGCCCGGCCCTGTCCGGATTCGTCAAGGCGCTCGAGGAGATCCTCCGCGAGCCGCCGAAGGAGAAGCTCCCGTGAAGCCCAAGGTCAAGAAAGTCGCGCTCGCATATTCGGGCGGGCTCGACACGTCCGTCATCATTCCCTGGCTCAAGGAGAATTACGGCTGCGAGGTCGTGGCGGTGGCCGTCGACGTCGGCCAGGCCGAGGAGACCTCCGGCCTCGAGGAGAAGGCCAAGAAGACCGGCGCCTCCGAGTTCTTCCTCGTCGACGCGAAGGACGAGTTCGCGAAGGACTACCTGTTCCCGGTTCTCAAGGCCGGTGCCGTGTACGAGCACGACTACCTGCTCGGCACGGCCACGGCGCGCCCGCTCATCGCCAAGAAACAGGTCGAGGTCGCGCTCGCGACAGGCTGCGACGCGTTCGCGCACGGCTGCACGGGGAAGGGCAACGACCAGGTCCGGTTCGAGCTCGCGTACATGGCGCTCGCGCCGGAGCTCGCGATCATCGCGCCGTGGCGCGAGTGGGACATCGTGTCGCGCGAGGACGCAATCGACTATGCGGCGGCCAGGGGCATCCCCGTCTCGGCGACGAAGAAGGACCCGTACTCGCGCGACCGGAACCTCTGGCATCTCTCGCACGAGGGCGGCCCGCTGGAGGAGCCCGGCTTCGAGCCGGAGCCCTCGATGTTCAAGCTCACGGTGGACCCCGAGAAGGCGCCGGACGTGCCCGAGCGCGTCACGATCTCCTTCGCGGCCGGGCTGCCGGTGGCCGTGAACGGCCGCAGGCTGGCGCCCGTTCCGCTCATCCAGCTGCTCAACGAGACCGGCGGCCGGCACGGCGTCGGCCGCGTCGACATCGTCGAAAACCGGCTGATCGGCATCAAGTCGCGCGGCGTCTACGAAACTCCGGGAGGGACGCTGCTCGTGCAGGCGCTCCGGGCGCTCGAGACGCTCACGCTCGACCGCGACAGCGTGCACGAGAAGGAAAAGCTCGCCGCGCGGTACGCCGAGCTCGTGTATTTCGGGCAATGGTTCTCGCCGCTCCGTGAGGCGCTCGACGCGTTCATGAACGCGCTCATGCCGACCGTGACCGGCGAAGTCACGCTCAAGCTCTACAAGGGTTCCTCGTCGGTCGTGGGCCGCACGTCGCCGCACGCGCTCTACTCGGCGCACCTGGCCTCGTTCGACATGCGCGGCTACACGCCTGCCGACGCGACCGGCTTCATCCGCCTGTTCGGTCTGCCGACGAAGGGGCGTCTGCGCCTGAAGGCCGGAACGACGTATCAGGCCGTCGTCTCCGGGGAAGGGTGAGTTCTTGACGCGGCGCCAGCTCTGGGGGGGGCGGTTCTCCGAGCCTCCCGCTCAGGTCCTCCGGGCCTTCAACGACTCGTTCGGGTTCGATCACGTGCTGCTCGCGGAGGACGTCCGCGGCTCGATCGCCTGGGCGGAGGCGCTCGGCAAGGCGGGCGCCCTCTCGCCGGCCGAAGTGAAGAAGCTCGTCGCCGGCCTCGAGGAGATCAGCGCCGAGGTGTCCCGGACGGGCGTGCCTCCCGACGCGGACGACGAGGACGTGCATTCTTTCGTCGAGGCACGTCTCGCGGCGAAGGTGGGTCCGCTCGCGGGGAAGCTCCACACCGGCCGCTCGCGGAACGACCAGGTCGCGACCGACTTCCGCCTCTACCTGAAGGAAGCTCTTGCGGAGGGAGCGGCTGCTGCGCGCGCCTTCGCGCTCGCGCTCGCGCGCCGCGCGGAAGCCGAGGCCGCGTCTCCCATGCCGGGCTACACGCACCTGAAGCGTGCCGAACCCGTCACGTTCGGCCACTGGTGTCTCGCCTACGTCGAGATGCTCCGGCGCGATGCGAGCCGCTTCGACAACGCGGCGTCGCGCGCCGACGAGTGCCCGCTCGGCTCGGGGGCCCTCTCGGGAACGCCGCTGCCGGTCGACCGCGAGGCCCTCGCGCGGAGCCTCGGGTTCCTCCGGCCGACGGCGAATTCGCTCGACGCCGTCTCCGACCGCGACGCGGCCGCCGAATACCTCTTCGCGTCCGCGCTCCTCCTCGTCCACCTGTCGCGCCTCGGGGAGGACCTCATCGCCTTCACGTCCGACGAGTTCGGCTTCGCGACGCTGCCGGACGCCCTCGCGACGGGCTCGTCTCGGATGCCGCAGAAGAAGAATCCCGACGTCCTCGAGCTCGCGCGCGGCCATGCCGGGCGCGCGATCGGCGACCTGACCGGGTTGCTCGCGGTTCTCAAGGGGCTGCCGCTCGCTTACGACAAGGACCTCCAGCTCGACAAGGAGCCGGTATTCCGCGTGCGGAACGTCCTTCTCGCCGCGCTGCCGGCCGTGACGGGCATCGTCGAGGGGCTCCGGCTCGACCGCGAGAAGATGGCCCGGGCGGCCTCGGACGATCGCCTCCTTGCCACGGAGCTCGCCGACGCGCTCGCGAAGCGGGGCATGCCCTTCCGCGAGGCCCATGAGCTCGTCGGCCGCCGCATCGCGGAGGCCGAGGCGCTCGGAACGACGCTTGCGGCGCTCGGACCCTCGAAGGAGATCACGGCGCAGGATCTGCAGGCGCTCGACGTGCGGCGCGCGCTCGGCAAGCGCGACGTCACGGGCGGCACCGCGCCCCGCCAGGTGGCGCGGGCCGCGAAGGCCGCGGTCCGTCGCCTCGCGGGAGGTGCGGGATGAAGCTCCCCAAGGGATTCCTGGCATCGGGGGTGCGCGCGGGCATCCGGAAGAAGCGCCCCGACGTCGCGCTCATCGTAGCCGAAAAAGGTGCGAACGCCGCAGCCCTCTTCACGAAGAACCGGATTCAGGCCGCGCCCGTCATCCTCGGCAAGCGCGACCTCGCCCGGAGCGGGGGCCGCGTCCGCGCGGTCGTCGTGAACGCGGGCTGCGCGAACGCCGTCACCGGAAAAGCGGGTCTCGACGCCGCGCGGCGCGTGCGCGACGGCGCGGCGGCGCTTCTCGGGTTCCCGAAGGAGGAGGTCATCGTCTCGTCCACGGGCGTCATCGGAGTCGTCCTGCCGGACGCGAAGATTCGCGCGGCGCTTCCCGACGCGAAGTGGCGCCTTTCGTCGTCGGGGCTGGACGCCGCGTCGCACGCGATTCTCACGACCGACGTGGGCCCGAAGGTCGCGCAGGCCACGTTCCTTTGGATGGGCCGCCGCGGCCGGGTCGTGGGGGTCGCCAAGGGCGCCGGCATGATCCATCCGAACATGGCGACGATGCTCGCGTTCGTCATGACCGACGTCCCCGCCACGCCGGCCTACCTCAAGACGGCGCTGCGCGAGGCGGCCGACGTGAGCTTCCACCTCGTGTCCGTGGACGGCGACACGTCCACGAACGACACGGTTCTCCTCATGGCCTCGGGCGCGCTCTCGGGGCCGGAGCTCTCGGCGAAAGACGACGGGCCGGAGTTTCGGAAGGCCCTGTCCGAAGTCTGCCGGACACTCGCGTGGAAGATGGTGCGTGACGGGGAAGGGGCGACGCGCGTCCTGGACCTGACCGTCACCGGGGCGCGGACGGAGGCCGAAGCGAAGGCCGCGGCGCACGCCGTCGCGACGTCTCCGCTCGTGAAGACCGCGCTCCACGGAGGCGATCCGAACTGGGGGCGCATTCTCGCGGCCGTGGGCCGGAGCGGAGCCCGCTTCTCGGAGAAGCGCGTCTCGCTCAAGCTCGGGCCGCTGACCCTCGTGAAGGACGGGGTCCCGGCGCCCTATCGCGAAAAGGACGCGGTGCGCATCTTCCGCAGGGAACGCGTCCCGGTCGTCGTGGACCTCGGAGCCGGAACGGCGACCGCCTCGAAGCTGGCCGCGGACCTCGGACACGATTACGTCTCGCTGAACGCCGACTACAGGAGCTAGGCCCGCAGGCCGCTGCGCGGTCTCACCGGGGATGGCGGGCCTAGCAGCTGTTAGCGATGGGGGAAACACGATCGTGTTTCCCCCTGGCCCCCTTCACCGCTCGAGAAACGGGGTGCTTACTTCTTGGCCGGCTTGGCTTTGGCCGGGGCGGCAGGAGCCGGCGCCGCAGCGGGAGCGCCGGCCGTGAGGCCGAGCGTGGCCATCTCGTCCGTGACCTTGGTCTTGGCCGCATTGCCTTTGGCGGCCGCGTCGATCAGGTTGCCCGATTTGAAGGCGTCGGCGGCCTCGCCCCACGACTTCGAGATGTCGGCGAGACCCGCTTTCGCGGCTTCGAGCTTGGCGGCGTCCATGTCCTTGGGCAGCTTCTTCATCGCGCTCAGGGCATCGACCTTCGCCTTGACCTGCTCGACCATGCCGGGGACGGAAGCGCTCAGCGCGTTCCATGTTTTCGTGAGCTCGGCCTTCTTGGCGGCGATTGCGGTGACGACGTCCTTGGCCTTCGCGGGGATGCCCTGCGCGATCTCCATCGCGACTTTGTAGTCGCCCTTGTTGAAAGCGTCCTGGGCGGACGCGAACGACGTAAGAACGCCCTTCGTCTGCTCGGCCGCGTACTTCGCACCTTCGGCCTTGATCTCGTTCACGGAAGCTTCAGCGGCCTTGAGGGCGGCTTCTGCAGGGCCCTTCTGGCTGCAGGCGACGAGCGCCACGCAGCAGAGCGCCACGGCGGTAATCCTGAGAGCGTTCTTCATTCGAGTCCTCCCTGTCTGTTGCTGTGGTGGGGTTGGCGGATTCTCTCCGTAAAGTGTCCGAACTTCAAATGGATGCCTGCCTTTCACGGCGCCCGCTTCAGGCGAGACTCCTGCGCTGCGCCGATGAGCTGGCGCAGGCGCTCTGCGTCCTTCTTCCAAAGCCCGTGGATCACGATCGGCGGGGAGCCTCCCGTCGTGTCGATGACGACGTCGGCAAATACCACGCCGGCCTGAATCTTGACGGACGCGATCTGGTCGGTCGAGATCGAATCTTCCGTGTGGCCGAAGAATCGAGGCTTGTAGCGCGCGATCCGCTCGGGAAAGACCGCGACCTGCATCGGGAAGAGCTGATTCGAGATCGTCAGGCGCGACGCGCGAAGCACTTCCGGCTTCTCGCTGAACGGCCGGTTGAAGAGGTAGAGGATGCCGGCGAAAAGGAGAAGCGCGGCGACGGCGAAGAGAAGCGCGGTGCGCAGGATGCGCCGCCCCAGGGCCTTCGGCGCGCTTGTGGTCTTCGTAGCGGTCTTTTCGGGCAACGCCCGGGAGTTTATTGGTTTTTTTCCTGGCCTCGGATTTCCTCTTGACGGTTTTGTTATTTACGCCTATCTTACGAGTCGTGCGGAATGCGGCTCCTCGGGACTTGTCGTGGCTTTGGCATCCATTCCTTCTAATAAAATTAGGTAATTATTTAATTATTCCTTATTTTATAAGGAAACTGCTGGCAATTGACGCAACGGCTGCGTCATTTTTGAATAATATTAGGTGATTTACATAGAAAGCCTTATTTTTTATGGCGTTAACCCTCACTCCCAAGCAAAAAGAAATACTCGACTTCATCCGGGCCTACCGGCAGAAGAGAGGCTTTTCACCCACGCAGCGCGAGATCTGCGAGGAATTCGGGTACTCCTCGTTCGGCACCCTTCAGAAACACATCAAGCTGCTCCTCGAGAAGGGCGTCCTCGTGCGCGATTGGAACAAGAGGCGTTCGCTGGTCCTGGCCGAGGAGGAGAAGCCCGCGGGAGCCGTGGAGATTCCGCTCGCCGGACGCATCGCCGCCGGGCAGCCCATCGAGCCCGAGCCAGAGGGCGAGACGGTCGCCGTCCCCGACGTGCTCACCCGAAAAGGTCAGAACTACGTCCTGCGCGTGAACGGCAGCTCGATGATCGAGGACGGCATCCACGACGGCGACTTCGTCGTCGTGAACAAGCGGGAGAAGGCTTCGAACGGCGAGATGGTGGCCGCCCTCGTGAACGGCGAGGCCACGCTCAAGCGCTTCTATCGCGAAGCGGACGGCCGCATCCGGCTCCAGCCGGCGAACGAGCGCATGTCGCCGATCTGGGTCTCGGAGGGGGATCTGAAAGTACAGGGAGTCGTGGTCGGTTTGATGAGGAAATACTAGGTTCTGAAGTTCCGCCGCCTCGCCGTTTCGAACGGCCTCCACGTCGGATGCGTCGACGCCGGAGCGTCACGTCCCTCCGGCGCGCCGCCGCTCGTCCTGCTGCACGGCATCGGGGCCGACCATGGCGAGTGGGCTCTCACGCTGGCGCCCTTCGCGCGCCGGCGGCGCGTCGTCGCGATGGACCTCCTCGGCCACGGCAGAAGCGACAAGCCGGTCGGCCCGGGCGTTGAATACCGGATTCGCCTGCTCGCTGACGCCGTCGTGAGCGCGATCGAGGCTTTGCCAGAGCCGCCCGGTCGCGTGGACCTGCTCGGCCATTCGCTCGGTGGCGCTGTGGCGCTCGACGTCGTGCGCCGTTACCCGCGCCTCGTCCGGAAGCTCGTCCTCGTCGACGCCGCGGGGCAGCCGGTCGAAGAGACGATCGACGTGCTCGCAGCCTCGCTGCCCTTCGTCCCGGGCAACTACTCGGACGCAAAGCGCCTCCTGTCGACGAGCGTGAATTCACGCCTTCTCGGCCATCCGCTCGTCGCCCTCGCGGCGACCCTCTACAAAGGGCGCCGGAAGAACCGGTCGCAGCTCATGAAGCTCGTCGCGTCGATGGCGTCGGGGGAGGACGTCCTGAAGCCCCGAGACCTCGCGAGGATCTCGCACGAGACGCTGGTCGTCTGGGGAGACCGCGACCGGATCTTTCCGCTCGCAGCGGGCCACCGCCTGGTGCGGGGCTTGCCGAACGCCCGTCTCGAGGTGCTGCCGCGCTGCGGGCACGTCCCGCCCACCGAGCGCCCGGTGGCGTTCGCGCGGCGCGTGATCGCGTTCCTCGACGCGTAGCGCGTCGCGACCGGCATGCCCTGCTCCTTCGCGCTTGAACTCGCTTCGCTCAGACAGCAAGCGCGTGCGTCGCAGAGCACGCCGGCTCGCTCAGCGTGCCTTATCCTCCAAAACATATGCGCACGACACGCTTCACGGTCGCGATGCCGCGGCCCGAGACCCATCTCTACGAGATCACGATGGAGGTCGACCCGGGGAAGGCGAAGACGCTCGACCTCGTCCTTCCCGCGTGGACGCCGGGCTCGTACCTGATCCGTGACTTCGCCCGTCACGTAAGAGATTTTTCTGCGAAGGAGAAGGGCGGCCGGCGCCCAGTCCCTGTCGAAAAGGTCGCGAAGAACACCTGGCGTCTTCACCTTTCCGAGAATTCCCCTGGTCTTCTCTCCATCTCCTACCGCGTCTACGCCCACGAGCTGTCCGTGCGAACGTCTCATCTCGATTCCTCGCACGGCTACGGCAACGGCGCGAACCTCTTCTTCTACGTGGAAGGCCGGAAGGAGGAGCCGCAAGCGCTGCGCTTCGCGCTGCCCCGCGGCTGGAATGTCTCGATCGCGCTCCCGGGGCGCAGCGGCGCCTTTCGCGCCGCGGACTACGACGAGCTCGTGGACTCGCCCTTCGAGTGTGGGACGCACCGCACGTTCGAGTTCGCGGTGCGCGGCGTGCCTCATACGCTCGCGCTCTGGGGCTACGGGAACGAGGACCCGGCGCGCCTCGCCAAGGACCTCAAGAGGCTCGTCAACGAGGCCGGGGCTCTCTTTGGAGGCCTGCCGTACGAGCGATACCTGTTCCTCGTCCACTTGTCGGCCGGAGCGCGCGGGGGACTCGAGCATCGTTCCTCCCAGTCCGTGGCGTTCGATCTCCACTCGTTCCAGCCCGAAAAGTCGTATCGCGACGCCCTGCTCCTCTTCTCGCACGAGCTCTTCCACGCCTGGAACGTCAAGCGAATCCGGCCCGAGGCCTTCGGCCCCTTCGACTACGCGCGCGAGGTCTACACGGTCGACCTCTGGGCTCTCGAGGGCCTCACGTCCTATTACGAAGCCCTGCTTCTCGTGCGCGCAGGCCTCCTCACCGAGGCGCAGGCCTTCGAGGAGTGGATGAGGCACTGGAAAGCTCACCTCGAGACTCCGGGCCGGTTCGTTCAGAGCGCCGAGAGGGCCTCATTCGACGCGTGGATCCGCTTCTACCGCCCGGACGAGAACTCGGTGAACGTGGCGGAGAGCTATTACCGCCGCGGCGCGATCCTCGGCCTCGCTCTCGAACTGACGCTCCGCCGTGCGACGGGCGGCCGGCGCGGCCTCGACGAAGTATTCCGACGGCTCTTCCGAACGTATGCCGCGAAGGGCCGCGGATACCCGCCTGGCGCTTTCGAGGACGCCGCGGCGCGGGTCGCTCACTCGCGCCCGGCGGTGCGTCGCTTCTTCGACCGTCACGTGCGCGGCACCGCGACGCCGGATCTTGCGCGGCTGCTCGGGGCAGCCGGCCTGACGCTGCGCGAGGTGCCCGAAACCGAGGAGGGCGTGACGGACGCGACTGCTCCGCACGTCCGGGCGGACTTCGGCTGGAAGACGAGGGTCGAGGACGGGAGGCCCGTCGTGGCCGAGGTCCTCGACGGAGGGCCGGCCCAGCGCGGTGGCGTGAACGCGGGAGACGTGCTCGTGGCGTTCGACGCGCTCCGCGCCGGCGAGGAGCTGATCGCCCGACTCGAGAAGGAAAAGAAGCCTGGGAACTCTGTTACGGTCACCGTGTTCCGGCGGGAAATCCTGGAGACGTTTCGCGTGCGACTCGGCGGGAGGCGGGCCTCCGTTTGGAGGATCGAGGCCCTGCCCGATGCGTCTGCCGGCGCCCGGCGCCTGAAGAAGCGCTGGCTGAAGACGCGCGTCAGCGCTTGAAGAATCCGGCCTGGGATGTCCCGGCCGGAACGACCGTCGCCCCGCTCGTTCCGAGGAGCTTCTGGTTCAGGTCCCGGATCCGCTCGTTGAGCTGGGCGACCTTCGCCGCCATCTCCTGTCGCTGCCGTTCGGCGTCCGACCGGACCTTCTGGATCTCGTTCTCGGCCTCGGCTCCCTGTTGAGCCTTGACCTGGATCATCCGATCCCGCTCCGAAAGGTCCGCCTCGAGCGACGAAATCAGCTCGTCTTTCTCGACCAGGCGCTGGCGCCATTTTTCTTCCTGCTCCTCGTAGAGCTTCTTCACGTCCATGAGCTCGGTAATGGCGGAAAAGTCGTTCGCGGATGGGGACATGATTCCTCCTCGGCCGCGCTCCTCGATCTTCGGGAAGAGCTTCCGGAGCTTGAGAGAGAGGTCTTCGGGATCGGACGACAGCTTCATCGCGACGTTCACGTCGATCGCGCCGTTCACGAGGAGCGCGATGAGCGACTGATTCATCGACTGCATCTTGAAATACGCGACCGAGGTCTCGATCTCCTCGCCGATCTCCTTCGTCTCTCCGGTCTCGATCTGCTTGGCGATCTTCGGCGAGTTGATGAGGATCTCGACGACGGGCACGAGGCCTTTGCCGTCCACGCGGTCGATGAGCTGCATGGAAATGATCGCCCGGAGCACGAGCGCGAGCTGGCGGCGCACCTGGTTCTGCTGCGCCGGCGGGCACGAGTCCATGATGCGGTCGATCGTCTGGGACGCGCTGTTCGTGTGGAGCGTCGAGTAGACGAGGTGGCCGGTCTCGGCCGCGGTGATCGCGGTCGACATCGTCTCCCAGTCGCGCATCTCGCCGACCATGATCACGTCGGGGTCCTGCCGCATCACGTTGCGAAGGGCTTCGGGAAACGAAACCGTGTCGGTTCCCATCTCGCGCTGCGAAACGGAGGCCATGTTGTCCTGGAAGAGGTACTCGATCGGGTCCTCGATCGTGACGATGTGGACGGGATGGCGCTCCGTGATGAGCTTGACCATCGCCGCGAGCGTCGTCGACTTCCCGGATCCGGTCGGGCCCGTCACGAGGACGAGGCCGGCCGGCAGGTCGGCGAACGTCTCGATCACCTCGGGCAGGTTCAGGGCGGCGACCTGCGGTATCTGATAGGGAATGCGGCGGAAGACGGCGGTCCACGTGCCGCGCTGCAGATAGATGTTGCCGCGGAAGCGCGCGACGCCGGTGATGCCGTAGCCGATGTCGACGGCGTAGTTCTGCTGCAGCTTGTCCCGCTGGTACGGCGTCAGGATCGGGAGGACCATGTCCTCGATCTCCTTCGGCGAGAGCGGGTCGGTCTTGAGGGGCACGAGCCGGCCGTTCACGCGAAGGAGCGGCGGACGGCCCGGCTTCAGATGGAGGTCCGAGGCCTCCTTCTTCGTGACGAACTTCAGAAGCTCGGTCAGATCCATCTGGGTGTGGGCTCTCGGTTCATTTTACTTCAACAGCGGCCGTTTCGGGCCCAAAAGACGACCGGAGGCGCCGAAGCCAGGTCCGGGCGGCGCGCGGACCGCGGATCTCCGAGGACGCGAGCGCGAGGTCGAAGGCGTCGAGGGCGTCTCCAAGATGCGGCCCTTCCCCGAGGCCGAGAAGAGAAGAGATTTCCTCGAGAGGCAGAGGGCGGGCGGGCTTGAGGATCCGGCGGAGCGCGGCGGGGCGGCGAATTGTCCTTTCGGCCGCTCGGGCCAGCTCCCGCGCGCGCGAGTCGCCCGCCGCAAGAAGGAAGGCGGTGGATTCTGCTTCGAAAGGGGAAGAAAAGCGGAGGAGCGCGGCGACGTCGCGGCGCGAGGGCGGGCGGCGGCCGGCGCGTGGCCCCGAGAGCGGGAGAGCGTAGAGCCTGCCCGCGAGCCTCAGCTCCTCTCGACTCGTCTTCCATCTTCTAAGAAGATCTTCGGCTCTCTTCGGACCCATCGGAAGAAGCAGGAGCGCCCGCGCGACACGGGCGTCGCGGGAGTCGAGGCGAGAGACGAGAGAGAGACCGCGGCGGCGCTCGCGCGCCGCCGTGCCGGGAAAGGGATTGCCGCGCCGCTCGCGCGGCGCGGTGCTTAGAAGGAGGGATTGCAGGGCGCCTATGCGCTCGAGAAACCGCAGGCCGTGCATCCTTCCGGCGAGGGGCGCGCCGAGAAGCTTGTCGAGCTCGACGAGGCGCCGCTCTGCGGGCACCATTCGAAGAAATTCTGCGGCCCTCTTCAGTTCGGGCATTGCTCGTCGCACGACGTGGAAACCGGGAAGTTCCGCTAGAAACCGTCGCCGCCCTCAACACCCTCAGGGGATCTTCCAAGAAAAACCCCGGGCCGCGGCGGAGCGAGCCGCTTCGCCTTCAGATCCGCGAGCGCGCCGGGCGC
Organism: Thermoanaerobaculia bacterium; assembly: GCA_963821225.1. Taxonomy (GTDB): domain Bacteria; phylum Acidobacteriota; class Thermoanaerobaculia; order UBA5066; family UBA5066; genus Fen-183. Next base: position 982,553 of record CAWGCY010000006.1, on the reverse strand, counting down.
GCTCGAGAACTCCCCGTCGGGAAGGGAAAAAGACAGGGCGTTCACGGTGAAATCGCGCCGGAGGAGGTCGGCCGAGGGGTCGCTCGTCTCTTCCCAGACGTCGATCTCGTGCGCGCCAAAAGGTACCTTGAGGATGCGCTTCCCCGGCGCACCGACCGGCACGGCACGCGATCCGGCCCGCTTCGCCAGCTCCGCCGCGATCCTGCCGGCGCTCGGCGGCGGAGCCACGAGGTCGAGATCCCCGCCCGTCCTTCCGAGGAATGCGTCGCGTACAGCTCCACCAACGGCCCGGACACGATCCTCCGGTCGCAGGAGGTCCGCCGCCGCCGCGGCGTCGGCGCGCCGGAGGAGGGCGCGGAAACCACGCCGGATCGCGGGATCTGCCTTCAGCGAGAGGCCTCGTCCCGCTGCGCCGCGGCCGGCCATGCGACGCACTTGACGTTCGAGCCGTCCGCATCGGGATACGCGGTGAGCTCGACCCTCATGGCGTCGGCGAGCCGCCGCGCCACGGAAAGCCCGAATTCGCCGCCGCTGCGAGCCGACCCGACGTCGTCGAAGAGGTGAGCCGTCCTCTCGGAGGAGAGCGTCGGTCCGCGATCCACGATCCGGATCACCGTGCGGTCGCCGTCGCGCGACGCGGAGAGAAGAATGGGCTCGTCCGACCGCGGTGTGGTCCTGAGAGAGTGGTCCACGAGGTTCGTGACCAGCCGCTCGATCTTCTCGCGGTCGCCGCTGACGCGGGGAAGCCCTTTCGGAACGTCCACGCGGAGCCTCAGGCCACGCTTGAACGCCGACGCCGACAGCGCGCCCGAAAGGCCGCGCACCAGCTCGCCGAGATCCACCAGGGAGAGGTGGACGGTTGCGCGCGCGCGCCCCGTCACGGCGGCGTCCAGCACGTCCGCGATGAGCCTCTCGAGACGCGAGATCCCCTCCGCGGCGGTCTTCAGAAGCTGGGTCGGGCGCTCGGGGACCTCCGCGGAGAGGTCGGTCAAGACGACCTCGAGGTAGCTCTGCACGATCGCAAGGGGTGTCCGGAGCTCGTGCGCGGCCGCCGTCCAGAAACGCGCGCGCATGGCCTCGGCCTCGCGTACGCTCGCCTGCAGGGCTTCGAGCTGTCGCGACGTTTCGGCGAGGTCCTTGGCGAGCACCTTCTCCCGCGCCTCGCGCGTGTTCTCCTGCCGCCGGTCGCGCAAGGTGAGCGTCGACCAGCCCGCCTGCCCCGCCGTCTCGTCCGGCGTCGGCATCGTGATGACCTCGATCGGAATCGTCTGGCCCGAAGCCGTGAGAAGACGCACCCTCTCCCGCGCGAGGCGCGAGCCGTCGGGGCGCGGCGCCTCGTCGAACGTTTCCTCCGGGCCGGGTGGCCGAAGCAGCTGGTGGTAGTCGAGCCCGACGAGCTCGGACTCGAGACGGCCCGTCAGCGCACAGAACGGTGGATTCACGATGAGGATCTCGCCGGTGGGCCCCACCATCGCGGTCGCGTCGGGGATTCCCATGAGGATGCGCTGCACCGTGCGCAGGCGCTTGCGGTCGGGGCTCTTCTCCAGGGCGTCACGGGGCTGGTCCGAGTCGTGAGCGGCGCGGAAAAGGCGCGCAGCGGCCCCGAGCAGGGCGACGTCCACGAGGCCGAACGGCACGCGCTCGCGGACCGCGTGGAGGTAGAGGTCGCTTCCCTCGCCGGGGAGCTGTCGGCAGAGCAGGGACCGGATCGGCGCGCCTTCGAGGTAGCCCTTGGCGTCCCCCATCAGGGGATCGCGGTCGATCTCTTCCACGAGGACAGGGCCCGATCGCGACGCCGCGGCACGGAGCTCCGGATAGCGCGCGATCTCCACCTCGCGGCCGACGACACCCGGGCCGAGGCTCGAGCCCTGGAGCGTCGCGACGGCGGAGCCCGCCTTCCACCGGAAGAGGCTCACCCGCGAGGCATCGAGGGAGAGCGAGAGCGCACGGAGCGCGTGCTCCATGAAATCGCGGCCCTCCGCCGCGAACTGCTCCCACAGTTCCAGGAGCGCGGTGAGCTGGACGCGGGAGAGGAGAATCGCCGGGGCCGGATCGTCCGAGCTTTCCCCGAGCGCTGCCGTCGCCCGGTTCCACGGGCTGCGTGCGATCGTCTCGAGCGCGAGCGGGCGGCGTGGGGCGCCGTCGTCCGCGAGAACGAACACCGAGGGAGGCGCGACCGCGTGGGGCAGGAGGGAAAGCAGCGTGGCCGCATCGGCGGCGGTGCCGGGCGGAACCACGAGGAGAACGTCCGGCATCGAGGAGTAGAGCAGCGTGCCGGCTTCCTCGAGCGTGCGTGCGACGAGAACTTCGGTGCCGGCCCTCTCGAGCGGGCTCCGGATGGCCTCCGGCACTTCGCCGCCCGGGCGAAAGAGAAGGAAGGGCCTCATGCTGGCGCGTCTCTGCCAAGGACGGTACGGGTGCGCCCTTCAGGCGTCAAGCGGGCCGCTATACTTTCGCGATGAGGATCGACCCCGCGCTCGTCTCGAAAGTGGCTGCGCTCGCGGCGCTCGAGCTCTCCGACGCAGAGCGCGTGGCGATGGCAGGGCAGCTCACGCGGATCGTCGAGCACTTCGAGGCGCTGCGGGAGGTGCCCGACTCGCTGCTGGAAGGCGACGTGGCCGCGCACGCGACACCGCTCCGTGAGGACGTGGCCCGCGACGGCTCGCCCGGTCCCCTGATCGAGGCGAACGCGCCCGCCTTCCAGCACGGGCACTTCCTGGTGCCGCGCGTCGTCACGAGGGACTGACGGCGTGACGGGGTTTTCGCCGGCCGCTCTTCTCGAGGGGCCGTTCACGGCGCTCGCGGACGCGGTCGCCTCCGGGAGCGTCAGCGCGTGCGCGGTAGTCGAGGAGTCTCTCGTGCGCGTCGCGAAGGCGCAGAAGGCCTTCGGGGCGTTTCTTTCGACGGATACGGGGAAGACCCTCCAGGCGGCCGGCGAGGTCGACCGGCGCGTGCGTGCTGGCGAGCGGCTGAGGCTCGCGGGCGTCCCGTTCGCCGTGAAGGACAACATCAACGTCGCGGGCCGCCCCTCCACGGCCGGCTCGAAGATCCTCGCGGGCTTCGTGGCGCCGGATCACGCGACGTGCGTCGCACGGCTCGTTCAGGCGGGTGCGGTCGTCGTCGGCAAGACGAACTGCGACGAGTTCGGGATGGGCTCGTCGAACGAGAACTCCGCGTACGGCCCGGTGAAGAACCCTTGGGATCCGGCCCGCGTCCCGGGCGGGTCGTCGGGAGGGTCGGCCGCGTCCGTCGCGTCGCGCGCGGTGCCGCTCGCGATCGGAACCGACACGGGCGGCTCCGTGCGGCAGCCGGCGGCCTTCTGCGGCCTCGTGGGCTGGAAGCCGACGTACGGCCGCGTCTCGCGCTACGGCCTCATCGCCTTCGCGTCGTCGTTCGATCAGGCGGGCGCCCTGACGCGCTCGGTTGACGAGGCGGCGCGCGCGTTCGCCTTGATGGCGGGGACCGACCCGAGGGATTCGACGGCGCTCGCGACCCCGGTGCCGGACGTTCTTTCGGCGCTGGGCAGGGGGGCCCGCGGGACGCGGATCGGCCTTCTCGCGGAGGCGTCGTCGGCGGAAGGCGGCCTCCATGCGGACGTGAAGGCGTCTTTCGAGAAGGCCGCGGCGGTGCTGCGCGCTGCGGGCGCCCTCGTGACGACGGTGTCCGTGCCGCGCGTGACGCTCGCCGTGCCGGTCTATTACCTTACGGCTACGGCGGAGGCCTCGTCGAACCTCGCCCGTTTCGACGGCGTGCGCTACGGTGCAAGGGTGGGCGAGACCTCGCTCGCGAACCTCTACCGCGAGACGCGATCGGCAGGTTTCGGGCCCGAGGTGAAGCGGAGAATCCTGCTCGGCACGTTCGCGCTCTCAGCCGGCTATCACGACGCCTATTACGGCCGCGCCCAGAGGGTCCGCGCCCTTCTCTCGAGGGATTTCGCCGCGGCGTTCCACGGCGTGGACGCGATCCTGTGCCCCACTTCGCCCGAGCCCGCGTTTGCGTTCGGCGCGAAGATGGACGACCCGCTCGCGATGTACCTGGCGGACGTCTTCACCGTTCCCGCGAGCCTCGCGGGCCTGCCTGCGGTCTCGGTTCCGTCGGGCTTTTCCCGTGACGGGCTTCCCATCGGGATGCAGCTCATCGGGCCTGGCGACTCGGAGCCGCTTCTCTTCGCGCTCGCACGCGTCCTCGAAGACGCATCCGGCGCCCTCGAAAGGCGCGCGCCTGGCGCGGTGAGTTGAGCGGCCGGCACCGGCTCGCCGCCGCGGCCTGCGCCGCTCTTCTCCTGCCGGCAGCCTCGTCGTCTCCGCCCTCCGGAGTCCGGCGCGTCGAGGTGTCGCGGGACTTCGCCGTCCAGCGCTCGGACGGCTCGATCTCCGTCGAGGCGCGGCCTCTCGAAGGCGAGACGCCGATCGAATTCGCCCGCCGCGTCTCGAAGGACGACGCGACGGCGCAGCGGGTGCTCGCCCTGCCCGGCGTACGGGATGGCACCCGGAGCGCCGTACTCTCCTATGCGGCGCTTTCCGACGAGTCCAAGCGCGCCGCGATCGCGGCGCTCTTCCCGTCCGACGTGCGCGCGACGTCCGGGTGGCTCCACATCGCGGTGGAGGAGGAGCGCCTCGCCGGAATCGCGGAGTGGTTCACCGGCGGGACCGGGACCGCGCCGGCCCTCGCGAAGGAGAACGCTCTCACTCTCGACGTCGTGCCGCCCGGCGCGACGGTGAGGATTCCGGTGGAGCTTCTGCTGGCGCCGTTCCGCGACGCCGAGAGCGTGCCCGACACGGAGCCGCCCAACCTCGTCTATGCCGAGGACGATCAGGGCCGGTACGCCGTGTACCGCCTGCGCAAAGGAGAGGCGCTCTACTCGGCCGTCGTCGTGCGCTTCACGGGCCGCCTCGATGCCGTCGACGTGAACGACCTCGCCATGACGATCGCGGCGCGCTCCCTGATCGCCGACGTTCACGCGATTCCGGTCGGCTTCCCCGTGAAGATCCCCATGGAGTACCTGACCGAGGAGTTCCTCCCGAAGGACGACCCGCGCTCGCAGGAGCGCGTGCGGGAGAAGGCCGAGTCCCAGCAGTTCGCGCGTCCCGAGATCGCCCGGGGGCTCGCGGGCGTGCGCGTGATTCTCGACGCGGGCCACGGCGGGCGCGATACGGGAACGCTTCATGGGGGCGTCTGGGAGTCGACATACGTCTACGACGTCGCCTGCCGGCTGAGGAGGATCCTCACCGAAAGCACGCGCGCCGAGGTCCTCATGACGACGAAGGACTCCGTGCTCGGGTGGAAGGTGCCCGAACGCGACGGGCTACGCAGCAGCCGGGCCCAGTTCCTCCTCACCGACCCGGCCTACTCCCTCGCGGACCCCACGGTCGGCGTCAACCTCAGGTGGTACCTCGCGAACAGCCTGATCCGGCGGCCCGGGCCGGACGGCACGAAAGTGCCGCCGGAGCGGACGATCTTCGTGTCGCTGCACGCCGACTCGCTGCATCCCTCCGTGCGAGGCGCGATGGTCTACGTGCCGGGCGAGCGCTACCTCAGAGAGCGCTACGGCAAGACGGGGCCGGCGTACTCGGGTTATCGCGAGGTCAAGGAGCAGCCGATCGTCTCGTTCAACCGAAAGGAGCGCGTCGCATCCGAGGGAGTCTCCACGGCGCTCGCGAACGGCATCATCGCCGCGCTGCGCGAGGCGGGGCTGCCCGTGCACAGCTTCTCGCCCGTGCGCACGCACGTGATCCGCGGCGGCCGCGAGTGGGTGCCCGCGGTGCTCCGGTACAACCGGGTCCCGAACCGGGTTCTCGTGGAGCTCGCGAACCTCGGCAACGAGGAGGACCGCGCGCTCATGAAGACGCGCGCCTTCCGCGACTCCCTCGCCGAGTCGCTCGCGTCGGCGGTCGTCGCCTTCTTCGGGGGTCCGCCGCCGGAGCTCTACGGGCCGGTGGCGCCGCCTCCGTCGAAAGTTGCGCGGCAGGCGGTCAAACCGGCACCGAAGAAGCCGCGCAAGAGACGCTGACGGGCGGGGCTTCGAACCAGTTTCTCCGCGAGGCGTCGAGAAGACCGACGAGGTCGACGATTTGGACCGCGCGGGCGGCGTTCGCGAGGAGCCGCTCGCGTCCGGCGGAGGTCCGAGGGGCGAGGGCCGCGTCGCAGCAGGCCTCGAGCGCCGGCCCGAACCGGGGATGCGATCCGCACAAAAAAGTGCCCGCGAGCTCGGGCCGGCCGGCGCGCCGAGCGGACTCCGAGAAGTGGGCCGCCGCGAAGTAGAGCTTCGACAGCTCGACGAAGAGCGGAAAATCGCCGAAAGCGGAGTAGAGCGCCGCGACGAGCCGCGCGGAGCGGTCGGCCTCCTCGAGCGTGAGCGCGCCGTAGGCTTCGAGGCGGCCCTCGAAGCGCGGGGTCCCGAAATCCCGTTCGAGCGCCTCGGCGAGCCGATGGATGCCGAGGAGCGCGAGCGGAAAGCCCGTCGAGAGGAGCGGGTCGGCGAACGCCGCCGCCGACGGCAGGAGCGCCCAGCCCGGTCCGGCCGCCCGATCGACGCGGAACGGGAGCCGCGGGGCGTGGACGAAGGGGAGGGTCGGGCGCGCCCCTTCGAACTGGTCCCGGATCGTCGGAAAGCGCCCGAGCAGGCGCTCCCACGCGGCCTCGCCTCGGCCGAAGCCGGCGGTCTCGGCGAATGCGTCCGACGCCGCAACGCCGGCGCTCGTCAGGCCGTTGCCGAATCTCAGGATCCAGATCCAGCCGCCCGGAAAGACGTGGTGGACGGCCGCGTCGTCGATCGGGTAGGGCGGAATCTCGGCGCCGCCGGGGATCCCCATCTCGTCGAGTCGTCGAACTCCTTCGAAGTGCGTGTAAAGGCCTTGAGTCGGCGGAAGGAACGGGGCGACGCGGCGGATATCCAGCTCGTCGTGAAGCGCGCCGCTCCGGCCGGAAGCGTCCACGAGGAAAGATGCTCCGAAGGTAAGGACCGTGCCCGCTCGCTCGCCGGTGAGGACCCACCGGCCATTCTCCCGGTCGACGCCGCTCAGCCTGAACCGATCCACGTAGTCAGAACCCGCCTCTTCCGTTTCCTTCAGAAGAAAATGATCGAACTCGGGCCGATACCAGTGCGTGTCCGCGACCTCGTCGTTCGGGCTCGCGGCGACGAGGAGCTGGTCGTGCCGGTCGGCGGCGTTCGCGAACGGCCGTCCCTCCTCGTGGTGCAGGAAGGTGAAACCGCGCTTGAGTCCGCAGCTCACTTCCGGATACGCGCGCGTCCAGGGGCCCCACTTCGCGAGCGGCAGAAGGCGGGGGAGGTCGTACTTTCTGGCGAGCTCTTCGAGCAGGAGGTTCGCGAGCGGCGACGTGGACTCGCCGATGGCGAAACGCGGATGCGAGCCTCTTTCCAGGAGAAGGACGGACAGACCGAGCCGTCGCGCCACGAGCGCGAGGAGGGAACCGGCGAAGCCCGACCCGACGATCGCGACGTCGAACGCGCCGCGCACGACTCAGGTGTCTCCGGACGACGGAGCGGTATGAGGTCGCGTCGAATGGCGGCGGTCCGAGGGGCAGGGAGGAAGAGGAAGATTTCCTTGAAGGAGGTTCATGGAGCGCAGTCGATCGATGCGGGCGGCGCCGCAGCAGGACGGGGCGCCGAGGGCCTCGGCGTTCCAAAGGTCGGCAAGGACGAGGCCCGAAGAGCGGGCGATCCCCTCTTCCCCTTCTAAGAAATCTTCAATTGCCCTCTCCAAATCCTCGAGCGTCGGAGGAATGAACTGACGCTGCTTCTGCAGCTCGTCCATCGCCCCGTTCCCGAGGCGGGTCGGGATGAGCGAGACGACCTCCGCACCCGCCCGGAAGGAGAGGTCGATGCTCGCGCTCGTCGCGTCCGCCCACTCTTCCCTTCGCAGAAAAGGGAGGCCGACGAGGACGAAGCTGCGAATGCCGATCCCGTTCGCCGCGAGGAATCGGCAGGCCCTCTCGAAATCCGCGACGGTCATCCCCTTGTTCAACCGTCTCAGGACCTCCTCGTTGGCGGTCTCGAGCCCCAGCGCGACCTGAAGGCGTGGGCCTGAGAGGAGATCGCGAAACCTCAAGCTCGAAACGCCGACGAGGGCGGGATGGCATTCCACGACCACGCGCTCGAAACCGCGCGCGAGCGAAGCGATCTCCTCGTGGTCCTCCCTCGGGATCGCCGCGCCGTCGAAGAAACTGCCCGCGTTGTAGAGCTTCAGGACGTTCGCGGAGGGCAGCCTGTCGAGCGCGAATCGCATCTGCGCCGGGATCGCGCCTTTTGGCGTCGGCGCTTCGAGCGTGTTCTTCCAGAGATCGCACATAAGGCAGCGCCACGGGCACTCCCGGTTCGTCAGGAAGACCGTGGCGACCTGATCAGTGCCTCCGCCGGCGCGCGGCTCCTCCTCGGTGAAGAAGCCGTAAGGGCGGAAGGGATCCACCTCGTTCCGCGGAGGCCTCAGGCCGAGGATCGATCCTTCGCGCGCCGCGCGGTCAGCCGCCAGAAAGTCGATCACGCCGCGCCGAGGTACCGCGAGAGGAACGCGGCGCGGTACTGCGCCTCGGAGAAGGGGAAGCGCCGCTGGTAGATCTCCGGTCCGCCCGCCCCGTGCTGGAACCGGCGTTTCGGGTAGACCGGCATCCTCTGGCCGGTGATCGCCTCGACGCCGCGCGAGACGATCTCGCCCTTCAGGGCGTAGAGCTTCTCGACACGGCCCTCCGTGAGCGCGTCGAACGGGATGCCCTCGGCCACGGCGATGACGCGCGGGCGCGTGAACGGGCTGAAGCCGGAAAAACCGCATTCGCGAAGCGGAGCGTACGTGCGCGCGTACGAGCGGCTCTGGCCGCCGGAATACGTGTCCGAGTGCTTGAGCGAGCCGACGCCCCATCCCTCCTGATAGAGCATCAGGTTGGAGACGACGCTTCGGATCGTGAGCTCGGGATTCTCGTCGATGGGGTAGTCCTTCAGGTTTTCGTCGCCGCCATCCCCGTCGAGGAGAAAACGCCATTCGGGATGGCGCGTGCGGATGCCGCGGAGAAGGGCGAGCGCCATCGTCGCGGACTCCACGTCGCGGGGCTTGTAATCCTCGATGATCCGCACCGCTTCCTTCGGGTCGAGGGACGACGGTTCCGCGTCGACGTGCTCGAGGAAGAAGCCGAGGTCGAGCGCGGCCAGGAACGCCCGTGCCTGAGCGAGGTCCGGGCCCTCGAGGTCCGGGCCGTTCCCGAGAGAAAGCGTGAAAGCCTTGAGGCGCGCCGGGCTCATGCCGAGGCGGCGGAGGACGTGGTGCGTCACGAGGAACACGGCCCCGCTGTCGATTCCACCCGAGAAGCAGACGCCGACCGGCTCGTTCGCGGGAACCGCCTCGAGCCACTTCGCGATCTCGTCCGCGAGCGCGCCGACGTAGAGGCGGCCGATCTCGTCGAGGTCCGTGGGGAGGACGTTCCGCGCGGGTGTGAACGTGCGCACGTAGCTCGGAGCGGGGTCCGGGCAGCCGACGAGACGCAGCGTGACGACGTGGTGAGCGGGCACCATGCGCGTGTAGCTCGGGTGGAACTGATCGCCGTGCCCGTGCTCGACAAGCCACCTCTCGATCGAATCGATCCTGTCCGCGACGACGAGGACGGGGCCGTCCGCCTCCTTGGCGAGGAAGTACCTCAGCGGCCGGTCGAGCGAGCGCGCGAGCCTCACGGTGATCCCGTCCACGCCGACGAGCGCGTACGAGCCGTCGAGGGCGGCGACCGCGTTCGCGTCTCCCGAGGCGACACGCGCGCGGGCGGCTTCGAGCGGGAGGCCACCGAGAAGGTTGAGGGCGGGATCGGTGAGATCGACGACGCGAGCGACGGAACGGTACATCGGGCCTCCAGCCTCCGGGGACGATCCTAACGCGCCGGGACCGGGCCCCCCGGGCGGCGCCCGGCGCGCGTGAGCGCGAGGCCGCACAGCACGACGGCCGCCGAGAGGATCTTCTGCGCGTTGAAGCGTTCGCCCGTGAAGATCGCCGAAGCGACACCGGCGAGAACCGGCACGAGGAAGCCGAAGCTCGTCGCGTGAGCGACGCCCAGCGCGCGCACGGCCTCGAGCCAGAGGCGGAAGGCGACGACGAGCGGGAGGAGAGCCGAGAGGACGACGATCGCCCAGGCCGAGGGACTCACGCGCGCGTAGTCCTGCCGGAGCATGTCGGGCAGAGCGTACGCGACGATCAGGACGGTACCGCCGCAGAAGGCGGCGAGCTGGGCGCCGAGAGGCGAGAGGAAACGGCCGGCGCGGGCGGACGCGACGTTGTAGACGGCCCACGAGGTGGCCGCTCCGAGGCACATGAGGTTTCCCGCCGTGCTGCCGAAGTCCGGTCCGCGGGCAGAGGCGACGAAGAGTGCGACTCCGCCCCAGGCGACGAGCGACCCGGCTCCCGCGAGGAGGGACATGTGCTCCCAGCCGAAGAGCACGACGAGCAGCATCGCGATGAGCGGCGAGACCGAGTTCAGGAGGGCCGCGGAGAAGCCGCTCGTCGAGGCGAGTCCGAGCGCGTAGAGCCATTGGTACACGCCGACGCCGGACAGGGCGAGGACGAGAGCGAGGCCGCGCGCGCCTGGCGGGGGCACGAGGGGCTCCCGTCGGACGCGCGCCTCGGCGAGGAGAAAAGTCGTCGCGAGCAGAAACCGCCATCCGGTGAACGCCAGCGGTGAAATCTCGCGAAACGCCACCTTCATGGCGGGGTAATTCACCGCCCAGATGACGACGGACGTGAGCGCGGCGAATACGGCGAGGGGTCGTCGCAGGGGCGCCGTCACGATCTCACTCTCCCATGAGGCCTGCTATATTCCCACGGCTTCTGCGGCCCGCCGGCGGCGTCCGGTCGTGGCCCGACGCGGAGGTCACCGAAGAGAGATGCTCGAAGCACAGGGGCTTTCAAAGTCGTTTTACGGAACGCCGGCGGTCACGGACGTGAGCTTCCGGGTCGAGAGCGGCGAGATTCTCGGCTTTCTCGGGCCGAACGGGGCCGGCAAGACCACCACGATGCGGATGATCACGGGCTTTCTCGCGCCGACGGCCGGCCGCGTCACGCTCGCGGACGTGGACGTCGCGGAAAAACCGCTGCTGGCAAAGCGGGCGCTCGGCTACCTGCCCGAGACGCTCGCGCTCTACCCGGAGATGCGGGTCAGGGAGTACGTCGCCTTCCGCGCGGAGCTGTGCGGGGTGCCCGGACGCGACGTGAACGCGTTCGTGGACGAAGCGCTCGGGAAGTGCTTCGTGGACGACGTCGCATCGAATCCGATCGGAAACCTCTCGAAGGGGTATCGCCAGCGCGTCGGCCTCGCGGGGGCGCTCGTCCACAAGCCGAAGGTGCTCGTCCTCGACGAGCCCACGGTCGGGCTGGACCCGCGACAGATCGTGAAGGTGCGCGAGCTGATCCGCGACTTGAGGAAGGACCATACGATCCTGCTTTCGACCCACATCCTCCCCGAAGCCGAGCTCGTCTGCGACCGGATCCTCATCATCGACAAGGGACGCATCGTGGCGTCGGGGACGCCCGAGACCCTTCGCCACCAGATGTCGCAGATGCCCAGCGTGACCGTCGCCCTGAAAGGCGAGGTGCCCGAGGCCCACTCCGTCTTCCGTGAGCTTCCCGGCGTTTCGGGCGCGTCGCGCATCGGCGCGGGCGGCGAGACGCGCGTCACGCTCGACGGCGAGTCGGGCACCGACTTGCGCGAAGCCGTCTTCAAGGAAGCCGTCACCCGCGGGTGGACGCTCCTGGAGCTAACGCCCCGCCAGGCCTCGCTCGAGGACGTCTTCGTACGCCTCGTCTCCCGCGACGCCGCCGTCGACGTCGACACGCAGCCGGGAGTCGACCCGGGCGTCGAGACGCCCCCTGCGGGCAAGGAGGAGCCGAAATGAGGGCTTTCGTCGCGATCGTCAAACGCGAGTTCTTCTCGTACTTCGTCTCGCCGCTCGGGTACCTCGTGCTCACCTCCTTCCTGCTCGTGAGCGGATGGGTATTCATGGTGCTCGTCGGAGCTCTCAACTCGCCGGACACGCCCCGGATGGCGCTCATGTCCACGTTCTTCACGAACGTGTTCCAGTGGATCTTCCTGATGCTCGTCTCGGCGATCATCGCGATGCGCCTCCTCACGGAGGAGCGCAAGTCGGGCTCCATCGAGACGCTGCTAACCGCCCCCGTGTCCGAGGCGACCGTCGTCGCGGCGAAATTCGCGGGAGCCTGGTGCTTCTTCCTGTTCCTGTTCGTCCCGACGGGGATCTACCCGCTCCTGCTGTCGCGCTTCGGCGGGCTCGACCTCGGGCCGGTTCTCGCGGGATACCTCGGAATCGCGCTCATCGGCGCACTTTTCATTTCCGCCGGCACGTTCGCGTCCGCGCTGACGAAGAACCAGATCGTCGCCGCCATTCTCGCGTTCGTCCTCATCCTCGGCAGTTTCATCATCGGGGTCGCGCGCGACTTTCTGCCCTTCCCCGCGGCGCGCGACGCGCTGAGCTACCTGAACATCCTCGAGCACATGGACGACTTCTCTCGAGGCATCGTGGACACACGCCGCATCCTTTACGTCGTCTCGACGGTCGTCTTCTTTCTCTTCCTCTCGACGCGCGCCCTCGAGGCGAACAAGGCGCGCTGAGATGGACGTGAGCACCGCCAAAGACGCGCCCTCGCGCTCCACCTATCGTGCGACGCTCGCGATCTCGATCGCTCTCGGGCTCGGGATCCTGGTCCTCGTGAATTACATCGGCTCGCGGCGCTACGCGCGCTTCGACTGGACGACGACGGGCCGCTACTCGCTTTCCGAAAAGACTCTCAACGTCCTCAGGGATCTCAAGACTCCCGTGACGATCACCGTCTTCATGACGCCCGAACGCACGCCGCTCTATCCTGAAGTCGACGAGCTCGTCAAGCGCTACAAGGCGAAGAGCGCGATGCTCACCGTCGAGACGCTCGACCCGACGCGCAACCCGGTCCGGGCGAAGACCTTCGTCGAAGAGACCGGCGTGAGGGATTTCGCCGTCGTCTTTCGCGCCGGCGACAAGAAGAAGATCGTCACGAAGGATCGCATCGTCGAGTACGACTACTCGCGCGCAATGATGGGCGGGGAGCCCTCGGTGAAGACTTTCCGCGGCGAGCAGGAGTTCACGTCCGCGATCCTCAGCGTCACGCAGGCGAAGGCCCCGAAAGTCCTCTTCACGTCCGGGCACGGAGAGCGCAAGTTCGACGCGGCCCGGAGCCGCGAAGGGTTCTCGGAAGTCGCCGAGTCGCTCAAGGCCGACAACTGCACCGTCGAGGAATGGGCCACGCTCGGGGCGACGGCCGTGCCGGAAGGCGCCGATCTCGTCGTCGTCGCCGGACCGCGCACGCCCTTCACGGACCCTGAGCGCGATGTCCTGAAGAAGTATCTCGATGCCGGCGGCCGCGTTCTGTTCTTCCTCGACGTCGAGTTCCCGCCTGGCGCGGCGACCACGCTGTCCGACTTCGGGCTGGGCCCGCTGCTCACGTCGCTCGGCCTGACGCTGGACAGCGACGTCGTGGTCGATCCGAAGAACACGCTTCCCATGATGGGAGCCGAGACGGTTTTCGCGAACAGCTTCCGTAGCCATCCCGTCACGAGGCTCCTCACCGGCATGCCCGTCGTCTTTCCGCTCGCGCGCTCGGTGAGCGTGGCCCAGACGCCCGTTCCCGGCTGGAAGGCGACGCCGCTCGTCGAGACCTCGCCCGACGGCTGGGGCGAAACGAATTTGAAGGACCTCGAGAAGACGGGCCTGCCGAAGAAAGACGACAAGGACGTCAAGAGCCCGGTCTCCCTGGCGGCCGCCGTCGAGGCGGACGACGGTTCCAAGGCCGTGCCCGCCGAGGCAACCAAGGCCGGCGAAGCGCCGACGAAGAAGGCTCGCGTCGTCGTCTTCGGCGACGCCGACTGGGCGTCGAACGCGGGCATCGCGAACGCCGCGAACCGGCTTCTCCTGTCGTCTGCCGTGAACTGGGCGCTCGAGCGGGAGTCCCTCGTGGCGATCCCCCCGAAGAGCGCCGACCAGGTCGCCGTCACGCTCACGCGGCGCGACATGGGCCAGGTCGCGTTCGTCGTGCTTCTTCTCCTGCCGCTCGCATCCGTCGCGATGGGCATTGCGATCTGGGTCCGCCGGCGCAAGTAGAAGAGCCATGCCGACGAAGAAGCTCCTCATTCTGTCCGGCGTCTTTCTCGCGCTGCTCGCGTTCGTGATCCTCTTCGAGCGCAAGCAACCGACGTCCGAGGAACGCGCGAAATCGGCGAAGAGGCTCGCGGACGTGAACGTCGAGGAGGTCGCGTCGCTCCTCCTCGAGCGCCCGGATCTGCCGAAGGTGCAGCTCGTGCGCCGTGAAAAGAACCGGTGGATGCTCGCGGGCGAGCCCGAGAGCCCGGCGGACGGATTCGCGGCAGAGAACCTCGCGAGCGACCTCGGGCGGCTCGACGTCGTCGGCGAGGTGCGCACCGACGTCGACCCCAAGGAATTCGGCCTCGACACGCCGAAGGCGAAGGTCACCGTCACCTTCAAGGACAACTCGGTGAAAGCATTCGCGTTCGGGCAGGCGATTCCGGGAACGGATGCCACCGCGGCCTCTGAAGGAGCGCGCTTCGCGGCCGTCCGGGCGGCGCCGCTCGCGGCGCTCACGAAGCCGCTGGACGAATACCGAAGCCGTTCCTTCTTCGAGACGCCGACCGCCGAGATCACGCGCGTCACCGTCACGAAGGGGTCGTACGCGGTCGTCGTCGCGCGCGAATCGAGGCCGGACCGGGCCGCGGGCGGCTGGAGGATGGAGAAGCCGGTGGCGGATCTCGCCTCGGACGCGTTCGTCGATCGCCTGCTCGGCGACCTCGCGAGCGAGCGGATCTCCGAGTTCCCGGCCGTCCCCGCGGCCGAGCTCCAACGCGTCGGCCTTTCTCCCTCCTGGGCGACCGTGAGGCTCGAGAAGGGCGCTGAGGTCGTCGCCACGATCTCGTTCGGAGCCGCCAAGGCCGACGCCGTCGGGAAGCTCTACGCGAAGGTCGGAAACGTCGTGGCCGTCGTGGACGACCGGGTGCGCGAGGACCTCGACGCCGAAATGTCGGCTTGGCGGGAAGCGCGCGTCGTGCCCGTCGACGTACCCGCTCTCCGGCGCGTGTCGTTCGTCGCGGACGAGCTCCGGGCGGGAGCCGAGAAGGTGGAAGGGGCCTGGCGTTCGACGGGACGCGAGATTCCCGCGGAGGTCGCGGAAGCCCTGGGCGGCGGAATCGCGCGCGCCGAGGTGAAATCGTTCCTGCCGAGGCGGAGCGTAAAATCCGCGAAGGACAAACCGGTCGCGACGCTCGAGCTGCTCTCCGAGGGAGCGGAGCCGGAGCGGGTCGTCTCGTTCTTCGAAGCGCCGCCTGGCGTCACGGGAGACGTCGCGGAGGTCACGGGCAGGCCCGAACCGATGCTCGTGGACAAGGCCGTCCTCGACGAGCTGCGCCGCGCGGCGGGCGCCCTGCGCGACGCGGCGAACGGCAAGCTGAAGGAACCCGGCAAGGCGAAGGCGAGCGCGAAGGCCGGATCGACTCCCGGACCCGGTGCCGCCAGGACCGTCCCGCCAGCGAGGAAGAAGTAGCCGTTCAGTCCCTCTTCGGGATTTCGGGAGACGACCGATTGGGCTTCGGAATCTCCGTAGACGGCCGGGTCGTTTCCTTGGGTGTGTCGGCGTCGCGCCGGACGCCCATCGCCCGCGCGCGGTCGTCCGCGCTCCGCTCGAGCGCGGCGAGACGCGAGAGGCGCTCGGCCTCCTTGTCGCGCTCGATCTGCTCGCTCTTCTTCTTCGCCGAGCCGAGGAGCGAGCTTGCCGCGAGGACGAGCTTCAGGTGAAGCTGGCCGGTGAACTTCGCGTTCTCGCCGAAGGCGCCCACGAACGAGGCGCCGCTCAGGCGGGCCTCCGAGAAATCCGCGCCCCCGATGTTCGCCTGCTTGAACGAGGCTCCCTCGAGCTTCGCGCCGACGAACTGGGCGAAGCGCGCGTCGCTGGCCGAGAAATCCGCGTCGTCGGCCTCGATCCCGAAGAGATTCGCGCCGGACAGGTTCGCGCCCACGGCGATCGCGCCCGAGAGGCGCGATCGCTTCAGGTTCGCGCGCCTGAGGTTCGTCCGCGCGAGCTTGACCTTCGCCATGATGCAGCCCTCGAGGTTCGCCTCGGAAAGGTCGGCTCCGGCGAGGTCGGCTTCCGTGAAGTTCGAGCCGCGCAGGTTCGCGCGCGCACCGTTCGCCTCGAGGAGGCGTGCGGCCGTGAAGTTCGCGAGACGCATGCGGGGCGTCCTTAGGTCCATCTTCTCGAGCGAGGCGCCCATGAAGTCGGTCTCCTCGAGCTGCGCCCCGAGGAAGGAGGCGTTCCTGAGGTCGGCTCGATGGGCGCTCGTCTTGCGCATGACGGCGTCGGAGAAGTTCGCGCCCTGTGCGACGACGCGCTCGAGATCGGCCTCGGAGAGATCAGCGCCCGTGAAATCGGCGCCGTTCGCCTCGGCGCCTCGGAAAACCGCGCGTTGGAGCTTCGCGCCCTTGAAGGACGTTCCGGTGAGCTTCGCGTCGCGGAAGAAGGAAAGGGTCAGGTTCGCCTTGTCGAAGCGACCCTTCCGGTAAGTCACGCCGTCGAACACGGCCTGGGTGAGGTCGGTGCCCTCGAAGACACACCGATCGAGCTGGGCGCCGCGGAAGTTCGCGTAGAGGACGCGCCCGAAGGAGAAATCCGTCGCGGTGAAATCGGTCCCGTCGAGCTTCGCGCCCGTCATGTCGACCGCGGTCATGATGCTCTCGCGCACGGTGGCGCTTCTCAGGGTCGAGTTCCGGAATATCGCGCCGATGAAGGAGACCCGGTCGAGGAGCAGATAGTCCAGGTCCGTGTCGGAGAGATCGACCCGGTCGAGCGTCGAGCCGTTGAACGAGGCCCCCGTGACGTGGGCCCGCGCGAGGGACGCGCCCGAGAGGTTGCAGCCTTCGACCTTCGCCCGGGAAAAGTCCGCGCCGGATAGGTTCTTTCCGGAGAAGTCGAGGGCGTGGAGGCGCGCATCGGTGAAGTCGGGAGTGAGAGAAGGCCGCTCCGCCCGCCACTCGTTCCAGTCGGAGGCCTGCACGCGTTCGAGGTGTTCGGGGTTCACGGCCGTCTAGTGTATCGAAGCCTGTAACATTCGTGGGAATGAGCGACGTGGTCCGGGGACCGGAGCGGATACGCCGAGCCCTCCTCGGAGGCTACCCCCTTCTCTACATCGTGTCCTGGGAGGAGGGGCGCGTGGAGAGGGCCATCGCCGCGCTCGCCCAGAAATTCTACGAAAAGCCCGTGCCTTTCTCGATTTGGAGCTGCGTGGACGGGATTGTGACAGGGACGGAGAGGCTGCCCGACACGGCCGATCCTCTCCAGGCGCTGGACGCGATCCTCGCAGCGAGCGGCCCGGGGTTCTTCCTCATGAAGGACCTCACCGCCTTCCTCGGCAAACCCGAGGTCGTGAGGCGTCTCAGGGACGCCTATCGGGCGCTCAAGGGCAAAGGCCGATTCCTCGTCCTCATGTCCCCGCGGCTCGTCATCCCCGAGGACCTCAAGAAGGAGATTCACGTTCTCGACTACGATCTCCCGGACGAGAGCGAGATCCTGTTCCTCCTCGGCCACCTCGGGAAGCGCTACTTCGGCGAGAAAGGCCTGTCGGAGGCGGATTCGAAGAAGCTCGCCATGGCGCTCAGGGGCCTCACGCAGGACGAGACGGAGCACGTCGTCACGCGGGTCTTCTCGCGCCGTCCCGTCTTCGACGACACGGCCTACTTCGAGGTTCTCGCCGAGAAGCAGCAGGCGACCCGCAAGGACGGCGTCCTCGAGTTCGTGCCGCCGCGCTTCTCCCTTGCGGACGTGGGGGGTCTCGAGAACCTCAAGGAATGGCTCGTGAAGCGCCAGAACCTCTTCACGAAGGAGGCGCTGGATGCCGGCATGCCCGTGCCAAAGGGCATCCTTCTCATGGGCGTATCCGGCTGCGGAAAGTCGCTCTCGGTAAAGGCCATTTCGGCGCTCTGGAACCTCCCGCTCTTCCGCCTGGACATGAACCTCGTCTTCGGCACGGACAACCCGGAGCAGACGTTCCACCGCGCGCTCCAGACCGTGGAGTCGCTTTCGCCTGCGCTCCTGTGGATCGACGAGATCGAGATGGCGATCACCGGCGGCCGCGAGGCGGGAGGCGGCGACCCGTCGCTCGGCCGCATTTTCTCGACGTTCCTCACCTGGATGCAGGAGAAGCAGGGACTCGTCTTCGTGGCCGCGACGGCGAACCGGATCCACCTCCTCCCTGCCGAGGTCATCCGCAAGGGCCGCTTCGACCAGGTCTTCTTCCTCGACCTGCCCAACGAGAACGAGCGCAAGGCCATCTTCAACGTCCACCTCAAGAAAGTCGGCTCGGACGTGAGCCTCTTCGACGTCGTGTTCCTGTCGAAGGCCACGAAGGGCTTCGTCGGGTCGGAGATCGAGGCGGCCGTTCAGGCCGCGGCCGTCGAGGCCTTCAACCAGGGGCGCAAGCTCACCGAGGACGACATGTCGAAGATGCTGACCGCCACCGTGCCCCTCTCGCGCACGATGGACGAGCAGATCAAGGCCATCAAGAGCTGGGCGCACGACCGCGCGATGCCGGCCTCGAAGGCCTGAGCGCACACGAGTCCGGCCGGCTCGGCCGCGCTTTCTCCTTCAGTTGCTGCGCGGATCGGATCCGAACCGCCGGAACGGCCCCAGGAAATCGAGGCGCCTCTGCACCTCCGCGATGTGCTCGATCGCCCAGACGTAGCGCTCCTCGAGGCGGTCCATGACGAGAAGACGGTAGCCCTCCTCCGCGTCCAGCCCGAGCCTCGTGAGCGCCTCGTTCACGAGCCCTTCGTCCGAGAGCTGCGACGGCAGCGAGCGCGCCTGCGAGCGCCCGACGGAATCGGCAAGCCGTTCCACGCTCTTGGCGAGGAGGCGCCGGAGGTCCCGCCGGGTCCGGCCGCCGGGAGACGTCGCGGGAAGGGGATGGACGGCGAGGGGAGCGACCTCGGCCACGCGATACGGAGCAGGCGTCTCGCGCTCGCCCGCGATCCGGTACCGGAAGGTTCCCCGAAGCAGGATGTTCGAGCGCCCGTCCTCGAGCGGCTCGTGCCGCACGACCTCGCCGGCACAACCGATCTCGAACACGGCGGGCCGGCCCGCGCCGTCGGGAGGTGCAGAGGGGTTCAGGAGCTGGATGCCGATGAGCCGGTCGCCGGCGAGCGCGTCCGAGAGCATGGTCCTGTATCGGGGCTCGAAGACGTGAAGCGGGAGAGTCGTCTCCGGCATGAGCAGGACGTTCGGAAGGGGGAAAAGAGGGATGAGGATGGGTGGGGTCATGGGAGCGTCCATGATGCAGACTGATGAGTGCGTCCCGAATCGGGCATGTTATCTTTCCGCGCGATGGCGAACAAAGACGACCGTTACCCCGAGAATGTGCCGGGGAAATTCTACGTCGACACGCAGTGTATCGACTGCGACGTCTGCCGCGTCACGGCGCCGGCGAACTTCACCCGCCAGGAAGACAAGGGCTTCTCGTACGTGATGAAGCAGGCCGAGACTCCCGAGGAAGAAGCCCAGTGCCAGGAGGCGATGGACTCCTGCCCGGTCGAAGCCATCGGGAACGACGGCTAGAGCGCCCTCCTCGCGTGATAACTGGATCTCACGAGCGGTCCTGATTCCACTCTCAGAAAGCCCAGGGTCTCGCCCTCTCTCTTGATCTCCTCGAACTCCTGCGGCGTGTAGTACCGCTCGATCGGGAGGCGGCGTGCGTGCGGCTGCAGGTACTGGCCGATCGTGACGATCTCGACGCCGTTCGCGCGCAGGTCCCGCAGGGTGTTCGACAGCTCCTCGCGTGTCTCGCCGAGCCCCACCATGATCCCGCTCTTCACTTTCATGGAAGTCTTTTCTTCGTTCCGTCTCTTCGCGGCTCTCAGCAGCAGCTCGAGCGACCGAGCGTAGACCGCGTCCGGCCGCACGCGCCGGTAGAGGCGCTCGACGGTTTCCGTGTTGTGGTTCAGGACCTCCGGCCGCGCGGCGAGGACGGTTTCGAGGGCCGCCTCGCTGCCGAGAAAGTCCGGGATGAGGACCTCGACGGTGGCGCCGGGAGCGAGTGCGCGAATCTCCCGGATCGTGGCCGCGAAGTGCGCGGCTCCGCCGTCCGGCAGCTCGTCGCGGTTCACGGACGTCACGACGGCGTGCGCGATGCCGAGCGTCTTCACGGCTTCGGCGACGTGGCGCGGCTCCTCGGGATCGAGCGCCTTGCCCGCGCCCTGCGCCACCGCGCAGAAGCCGCAGCGCCGCGTGCAGACGTCGCCCATGAGCATGAACGTCGCGGTCTTCTCGACGCCCCAGCACTCGAAGATGTTCGGGCAGCGCGCCTCCTGGCACACGGTGTTGAGGTGCCTGTCCTCCAAGAGCTTCGCGATGCCGCGCGAGGTCTCGTTGTCGTAGAGGCGTACTTTGAGCCACGCGGGCCGGGGGGTGACTCCATAAAGGGGCCGGGGGGAGGGGACCGAGCTCACGGCTTCAGTCTAGCGTGCGTGACATATGCTCCGCCCCGCAAAGCGGAGGAAACATGGTCTCAATCACATCCCTCTGGCTGCCCATCCTGCTTTCCGCCGTCGCCGTCTTCGTCGCGAGCTCGCTCATCCACATGGTCCTCGGCTACCACGCCGCCGACTACAAGAAGCTCCCCGCCGAGGACGACGTCATGGCGGCGCTCCGGAAGTTCGACATTCCTCCCGGCGACTACCTGGTCCCTTGCGCCGGCAGCCCGAAAGCGATGAAAGATCCGGCGTTCCTCGAGAAGTTCAAGGCCGGGCCGAGGGCCATGTTGACCGTCATGGCCGGCGGCGAGATCAACATGGCTCCGCAGTTCGTCCAGTGGTTCCTTTACTGCATCCTCATCGGCATCACGGCCGCGTACATCTCCGGCCGTGCACTCGGCCCCGGAGCGCACTATCGTGCGGTCTTCCGGTTCGCGGGTGCGACGGCGTTTTTCGGCTACAGCCTCGCGCTCTGGCAGACGTCGATCTGGTACAAGAGGTCGTGGGCGACGACGTTCAAAGGCACGATAGACGGTCTGATCTACGGGCTCCTCACGGGGGGCTTCTTCGGATGGCTCTGGCCCCGCTAGCCACGGAAGAATCAGTCGCCGCGTAGGAAGTTCAACCCCGTCCGCGAATCCCCTCTTTCGCCGCCCACTGCCAGACCGGGTCCCACGCGTGGTACACGCAGCGGATCCCCTCGACGTCCTCTTCCTCGAGCGCCGCGGGAAAGCGGCGGTCGGCCGTGCGCTCGACGGCGGCGCGCGCAGCCTCGCGCACGACGAGCCACTCGCGCGCGTCCTCCTCGCAGCCCTCGTGGTACGGGTCCACCCCGAGCGTCAGCAGCGTGGGGAGGTTCTTCGGGCTGCGCTCGACGTCCAGGATGCGAACGGCCTGCAGGCGGTTGCGGCCGTGCGGGTCCGTCAGGAACTCGCGCACCGCGACGTGGAGATCGTCGGGGTCGAAGTAGGCGAAGGCCATCAGCGCGTCGCAGCGGACGGCCGGCTCGGCGTCGAGGAGGAGCTCGCGCACCTTGTCCGCGAGCGGCCGGAACGGTTCGAGACGTTCCGCGGACTCGTCCTGGAGACCCGCGAAGATGAAGAGGCCTGCACGTCGGGTGTCGGCGTCGGCGTCGACGAGCGCCTGGGCGACGAGGCCGACGGTCTCGTCGTCCACCGGAGCGCGGACGATCCGGTCGAAGCGCAGCGTCTCCCCCTCGCCGGCGTACGGCGCGATGCGCTCGGTGAGGAGCTCGTAGATTCCCCGGTGACCGCGCTCCGTCATGGCGTTTCCCCCTTCTCCCTGTCGAAGACCTTCAGGAAATGACTCACGAAGCATTCCGCGACCTCCGGCAGCGCCGGCGGCGGTTCGTTCGGGTTTTCCCGTGCCAGGGACGTGACGCCGCCGTCGGCGATCCCGCACGGAATGAAAAGCGAAAACCTTGCCAGGTCGGTCGAAACGTTCAGGGCGGCGCCGTGTGTCGTGACCCAGCGCGACAGATGGACGCCAATCGCGGCCAGCTTGTCGTTTTCGACCCAGATAGAGGCCTTCCTGTCCGGGACGGGGCTGCGCGCCGCCGTCACTCCGAAGTCGCGCGAGGTACGAATAAGTGTCTCCTCGAGGTCGCACACGTAGCGACGCACGTCACGTCGTCCGTGCGCCAGATCGAGGACCGGGTATGCGACGAGCTGCCCGGGGCCGTGGAACGTGAGCTTGCCGCCCCGATCCGTGACGCGAAGCGCGACGCCTCGCTGGAGCAGGAAGTCCTCCGACACGAGGAGCTCGCCGAGCCCCGCGTTCCGGCCGACGGTGATGACGTCCTCGTGCTCGAGGAGGAAGAGCGTGTCGCGCCCGCCCGCCTTCACGCGCGTCTCGGCCTCCCGCTGAAGCGCGAAGGCCGCGTCCCACGAGACGCGGCCTTCGGGCAGGAGATTGACGACGTCGAGCGCCCGAGGCATGGACGATTCTACTCGATGGCCTCCAGTTCGCTCCACGCGCCCTTCTCGAGCGTCGCCTTGACGACGTTCACGAAGGCGTCGCCCTCGGCTCCGTCGATGAGCCGGTGGTCGAACGTGAGCGCGATGTAACCCATCGTCTTGATGGCGAGCGAGTCGGAGCCGTCCGGCATCTCGACGACCTTCGCGCGCTTTTCGATCGCGCCGACACCCATGATGCCGACCTGGGGCTGATTGATGACGGGCGTCGCGAAGAGAGAGCCGAACGATCCGTGATTCGTCACCGTGAACGTGCCCCCCGCGACCTCGTCCGGCACGAGCTTCTTCGCGCGCGCCCGCGTTGCCAGGTCGTTCGCCGCGCGCGCGAGGCCCACGAGCGACAGGTCGTCCGCGCGGCGGATGACGGGCACGATGAGGCCCCAGTCGAGCGCGACGGCGATGCCGAGGTTCACCTCCCGGTGATAGACGACGTCGTCGCCGACGATAGAGGCGTTCACGAGAGGGCGGGCCTTGAGCGCCGCGACCGCCGCACGAAGCACGAAGGGCAGGTACGACAGCTTCGTGCCGTACTGCTGCTCGAAGCGGGCTTTCACGCGGTTCCGGAGCTTCGCGATTCCCGAGTAGTCGACCTCGAACACGGTGGTCACGTGGGCCGACGTCTGCTTCGACTCGACCATCCGCTGCGCGATCTTCCGGCGCATTGCGCTCATCGGCTCGACCGTGACGCTGCTTCCGGACGGGAACGCGAGCGCCGTGGGCGACGGGACCGGCGCGCGCGGGGGGACGGGAGCTTCCGCCCGAGCCGCGAGAACGGCTGGAGCAGGTTCCGGGGGTATTTCGGGGGATTTCTTAGAAGGCGCGGGACCGGGTGCTGCACCCTGAGCTGCCGGTGCCGCGGCGGGCCGCGCGCCGCCCTCAGCGGCGCCGGACGCCAGATACGCCTCGATGTCCTGCTTCGTCACGCGACCCGAAATCCCCGTGCCCGGGATCTGCGAGATGTCGACGCCCTTCTCTTCCGCGATCGCGCGGACGACGGGCGACGAGCGGCGCCTCAGAAGCTCCTCTTGCGACTCCCCGGGCTGCGGAGGAGCCGGCGGAGACACCGGAGATCTCTGAGAGGGCGCGGGGGCGACGGCCTGCCCACCCTTCGAAGAATCTTCCGCCGGCTCCGCCGGCGGGGGTGGCGCCGCGGCGGCTTGCGCCGCCATCCCCGCAGCGCTTGAGCTTTTCACTTCGGTCGAAGAGTCTTCTCCTTCCGCCGCCGGCGTTGCCGGCTGCGCAGAAACGTGTTCTCCCTCTTCGCCGAGGCGCGCGACGACGGTGTTGATGGGTACCGTCTGGCCTTCCGGCACCAGGATCTCGAGCAGCGTTCCGGACGAAGGCGCGGGGATCTCGGCGTCGACCTTGTCGGTGGAGATCTCGAAGAGAGGCTCGTCGCGCTTGACCGCTTCGCCGGGCTTCTTGAGCCATTTCGTGAGCGTCCCTTCGGCGATCGACTCGCCCATCTGCGGCATGATGACGTTCGTCGGCATGGTCTTGTCTCCGGTGGCTAGTACCGCACGAGCTTGCGCGCGGCGGCCAGCAGCGTGTTCACGTTCGGGAGGAACGCCTCCTCCAGGGGTGGAGAGTACGGTACCGGAGTGTCGGGCGCCGTGACGCGCAGGATGGGGGCGTCCAGCCATTCGAACGCCTTCTCGGAAACCGTTGCGGCGATCTCGGCTCCGAGCCCGCCCGTGCGCGTGTCTTCGTGGAGGACGAGGCACTTTCCCGTGCGCCTGACGGACGCGAGGATCGCCTCCTCGTCGAGCGGCAGGAGCGTTCTCAGGTCGAGCAGCTCGGCCGAGACGCCGTCCTTCGCGAGGACCTCGGCCGCTTCGAGAGCCGTCCAGAGCATGGCGCCATAGGTCACGATCGTGAGATCGGAGCCGGCCCGCCGTACGGCGGCCTTTCCGATCGGCACGACGTAGTCCTCCTCCGGGACGCGGTCCTTCACCCGGCGGTACAGGAACTTGTGCTCCAGGAAGATCACCGGGTCGTCGTCGCGGATGGCGGCCTTCAGGAGGCCCTTCGCGTCGTAGGCGGTGGCGGGGGCCACGACCTTGAGGCCGGGCGTCTTGACGAAGTACATCTCGGGGCTCTGCGAGTGATACGGCCCGCCGTGCACTCCGGCGCCCGACGGACCGCGCACGACCATCGGCACCCCGACTCCCGTGCGGTACCGGTTCTTCGCTGCGAAGTTCGTGAGGAGGTCGAAGGCGCGAGAGATGAAGTCCATGAACTGCATCTCCGCGACCGGCCGCATCCCGCGCATGGCCGCGCCGATGGCGGCCCCGACGATTCCCTCCTCCGCGAGCGGGGTGTCGAGGACGCGCTCCGCACCGAACCGCTCCTGCAGTCCTTCGGTCGCCTTGAAGGCGCCGCCGTAGACGCCCACGTCCTGGCCGAGGACGAAAACGCGTTCGTCGCGTTCCATCTCCTCGAAGAGCGCCTGGCGAATGGCTTCGAGGTAGAAGATCTCGACGCCGGCCGTCGCGCCCGCTGTGAGGGTCAGCGCCGCTCCGCTTCGGGCGACGCGCGGATCGGCCATCAGAGGCCTCCCGTGAAGACGCCGGCCCGGGCGCGCTGGAGGATGCCTTCGTCGGCGTAGACGCCGCAGAAGGCGAGGGCCGGGTCCGGGAAGGGCGACGCCTCGGCGAACGCCACGTCCGCGTCGAGCTGCCTCTCCACCTCTTCGTGGACCCGGCTCCGGTCGGCCGCCGGCATCGCGCCGGAGGACTCGAGGACGGTTTCGAGGCGGGCGAGCGGATCGCGGCTGCGCCAGGCGGCCAGCTCCTTCGGGTCGACGTAAGCCTGTGCGTCGTGCTCGGCGTGACCTTTCATGCGGTAGGTCTTGCACTCGAGAAGCGTGGGGCCGCCACCCTGGCGCGCGCGAGTCACGGCGGCGCGGGCAGCTTCATAGACCGCGAGCGCGTCGTTTCCGTCGACGACCTCGCCGGGAATCCCGTACCCGGGGGCCTTGTCCGCGAGCGTCCTTGCCGCGCACTGCTTTTCGTACGGCGTCGAGTACGCCCATCCGTTGAACTCCACCACGAGGACGAGCGGCAGCTTCTGCACGGCGGCGAAGTTCAAACCCTCGTGGAACGCCCCCACGGACGTCCCGCCGTCTCCGAGGTACGTCATGCCGACCGTGCGCTTTCCCTGCATGCGGTCGGCGAGAAGCATCCCGGCGACGACCGGCACGAGCGTCCCGAGCATCGCGATCGGGGAGTAGACGCCTTTTTCGGGGACGGAGAAGTGAAGATTCGCGTCCTTGCCGCCCGAGGGCGCGGTCGCACGCGCCATGTACTGCGTGAGGATGTCGCGGGGCGAGATCCCGCGCGCGAGCACCGAGCCGAGATTCCGGATGAGCGGCGCGAGAACGTCTCCTTCGTCGAGCGCGAACGCGGTCGCGACGGACGTTGCCTCCTGCCCGAGCGATCGATACAGGCCGCCCACGACCTTCCCCTGCCGGTACAGGTTCACGAGCCGCTCCTCGAGCAGGCGGTTCAGCAGCATGCAGCGATAGAGGTCGGCGAGGCGTTGCGGCGGCAGAGACGTCGTCATCTTCGGGAGCGCGTCCGGATGGCGGAGCGAACCGCGATTATCAAGGGCCGCTCCGGGGAGGGTCAAACGAGGGGCGCAATGCCTTGCCCCGTCCCTCCGGGGCGTGTAACGTCCTCCGGTCGGACGAGTGATGGCCACGAGCGGATACGAGTTTCCCGCCCGGCGGAACCTGCAAGTCTTCGCGTTCGACCCGATGCGGGGCCGGACCGCAGGGAACCGCCTGACGCTGGGCGTTCCCTACGAGCGACTCGCTCCCGGGCCGCTCGGACAAAGAGTGCAGGTCATCGACTTCGACGGATCGAACCGGGTCCTCTACGAACCCGTGGACCTCGACGACCCCGCCGTCCTCATGAACGACGGCCTGCAGCCGTCCGAGTCGGACCCGCGTTTTCACCAGCAGATGGTCTATGCGGTGACGATGTCGGTCGTCGAGACGTTCGAGTCGGCGCTGGGACGGAAGCTCACGTTCCGAAAACAGAAGGCGCTGCGGCTCTACCCGCACGCGTTCGAGGGGGCGAACGCGTTCTACGACCGGGAGCTCTCGGCCGTGCTCTTCGGCTATTTCAAGGCCGACGAGAACGACCCCGGCCCGAACCTGCCCGGCCAGACCGTCTTCACGTGCCTCTCGCACGACATCGTCGCGCACGAGGTGACTCATGCGCTCGTGGACCGCCTGAGACCGTACCTCATCGAGGCGAGCAACCGCGACGTGTACGCTTTCCACGAGGGGTTCGCGGATCTCGTGGCGATCTTCCAGCACTTCACCCTGAAGGAGGTGCTCGTCGAGACGATCCAGAAGACACGCGGGGACCTCCGGTCGGCGGGGCCTCTCGCGGAGCTCGCGCAGCAGTTCGGATACACGACCGGCCGCGGCGGAGCTCTCCGGACGGCGATCGGAAAGCCCGACCCGTCCCTGTATCGGACCTCGACGGAGCCGCACGAGCGGGGCTCGGTCCTCGTCGCGGCGGTCTTCGACGCGTTCTTCGGCGTTTACCAGCGGCGCATCGAGGACCTGATCCGCATCGCGACGGGCGGGACCGGCCGGCTGCCCGAAGGCTACCTGCACCCGGACCTCGTGAACCGAATCGCGTCCGAGGCCGCCAAGACCGCCCGGAACATCCTGACGATGTGCGTGCGGGCGTTCGAGTACCTGCCGCCGGTGGACGTGACCTACAGCGACTTCCTGCGCGCTCTCGTGACGGCCGACTTCGAGACGGTCCCCGCCGACGAGCGAGGCCTGCGCGCGTCGCTGATCGAGGCGTTTCGGCTCCGCGGGGTCTACCCCGAAGGCCCGGGGGTCGTCTCGCTCGCCGAGGAATCGCTTCTCTGGAAGCCCCCGAACGAGCCGCTGAAGCTGCCCTTCGACCCTTCGCAGGAAGCCCTCGTCGTCAGCGCCCAGGCATTCGACCGCGGACCGAGGCGGGGGGAGCGGTCCGCGCCCGGAGTGGACGAGCGAGAGGCTCTCAACAAGTGGGCAGGCCTCCTCGGGGTCTTCGCGAGCGAGCATCGCCGCGATCTGGGTCTCGACCCGAAAGTCAAGCCCCACCTCGAAGGTTTCCACACCGTCTTTCGTTTTTCACCGGAGGGCCGGCTCGTCGTGGAGCTCGTCGCGCAGTTCGTCCAGGAAGACCGCGAAGCCGAGAACGATCCGGCCTTCGGCGGCGTCAAGGTCCTGGGCGGGACGACCGTGATCGCGTCCGTTAACGGCGACATCCGGTACGTGATCGCGAAGCCCCTGACGAAGGAGCGCCGGCAGACTCAGCTCGACTTTGCGGCGGCGTGTGACCGGGAGGATCCGATGCTCGCGTGCGGGCACAAGAGCTACGAGGCGGACCGCCTGAGATTCCGGAACTTCGCGCGCCTGCACGCGGCGGGATCGCGCTGAGGCGTCCATGAGCGCATCTCTCTCGGTCCGCATGTACGACGTGGGCTTCGGAGACTCCTTCCTCTTCACGTTTCCCGCCAAGGGAGGCCGCCGCCCGAAGGTCCTCGTGGACTGCGGGGTACACCAGGGCGGACCAGGACCCGTGCCGATCAAGAAGATCGTGGAGGCGATCCTCGAGGACGTGACCGAAAAGGGCCAGCCACGCATCGACCTCGTCATCGCCACGCATCGGCACCGAGATCACGTTTCGGGCTTCGAGCAGACAGCCTGGAAGGACGTGCGGGTGGACGAGGTCTGGATGCCCTGGACCGAGCACCCGACCGATCCGGAAGCGCGCGTGATCCGCGAGGCGCAGGCGAAGAAGGCGCAGAAGCTGGCGCTCGCCTTCGCAAACCTCGACCTTCCGGCCGGCCAGAAGCAGGCTCTCCAGGCCGTCGCCGAGAACAACCTGACGAACGCGAAGGCCATGGAAACGCTCCACACGGGTTTCAAGGGGAATCCGCCCCGCCGCTTCCTGCCCGAGAAGACCGGCGGCGAACGCTCGTGGAAAGAGGACCGGCTGCCTCGCACGACGGTGCACCTGCTGGGACCGTCCCGAAGCCAGAACGTCATCCGCGACATGGATCCCCCTCCCGACGAGAGCTTCCTTCGGGCCGCGGCCCTCGAAGCCGCCGGGAAGTCACGCTCTCCGTTCGAGCAGCGCTGGCGTTTCTCCGCGGCCGGGAAGGACTTCGAGACCTGGTGGGCGAAGGTCGCCGGCGAGCCGCACGAGGAGTCCGACGAGGCGGACGAGACGGCGCCCCTGCGCCTCGACGATCCCCGCTTCGCGGCGAAGTGGCTGGTCCGCGCGGGGCTCCGTCACGCCGACCTGACGGCCGTCGAGGAGAAGGGCAGGGACGATCCCTTTGCCGCGGCGGTGTCCCTCGAGGCGGCGGTGAACGGCACCAGCCTGATGCTGATGTTCGAAGTCGGCAAAGCGTTCCTGCTCCTTCCGGGCGACGCACAATGGGGAACGTGGCACGAGGTCCTCGACGACACCGGGTGGGGCGAGCTCTTGAGGAAGACGACCTTCTACAAGGTGGGGCACCACGGCAGCCACAACGCCACGCCCGTCGACTTCGTGAAGCTTCTCCAGGGCGACGGCCTCTCCGCCATGGTCTCGACGGGGACGAAGCCGTTCGACACCATTCCCCGCCTGCCTCTTCTCGAAGCGCTCAAGGCGAAGTCGAAGCGGATCGTGCGCAGCGACGACGCCAAGGGAGACGTGAAGGCGCCGTTCAAACGCGTCGATGCGATCCGGACCGACCTCGAGCTCGCCGTGTAGATCCTCGTCTCGTCCCTTCGGTGAAGGCGCCTTTCCGGCGCCGTCCCGGCTCTTGACACGCCTCGCCCCCGCGCCTAGGCTGCTCGCCACGATGAGCACCCCCTGCGCCCGAAAGCGCAAGACCGCGAAGAAGACGACGCCGCAAGGCGGGCGACGGGGCGTTCTCTAGGATCGACGTATTTCGACGATCACCGCAGAGACACACCAAGGGCCCGCCGGAAACGGCGGGCCCTTTCGTTTCGAGAAGGAGTACCCATGGCGACCCCGAACGATTTCCGGATTCCGGTGGCGGTCCTCGGCGCGACGGGCGCCGTGGGGCAGCGCATCGTCTCGCTGCTCGACGGCCACCCGCAGTTCGTCCTCGCGGAGGTCGCGGCCTCGGAAAGATCGGCGGGGAAGCGCTACGCGGACGCGACGCGCTGGATCCTGCCCGGCGACATCCCGGCCGCCGCGCGCGACCTCGCCGTGACGTTCGTCGAGGACGAGCTGTCGTCGCCGCTCTGCCTCTCCGCGCTCGATGCCGCCGTGGCCGACACCGTGGAGCCGCTCCAGGCCTCGCGCGGGAAGCTCGTCGTGTCGAACACGAAGTCGTTCCGGATGAAGCCGGACGTCCCGCTCGTCATCCCCGAAGTGAACCCGGACCACCTCGGCCTCCTCGACGGGCAGTCCTGGCGAGCCGCGGGCGGCGGCATCGTGACGAACCCGAACTGCTCCGTCGTCGGCCTCGCGATGGCGCTTGCGCCGCTCGAGCGCGCGTTCGGCGTCGGGCGCGTCTGCGTCACGACGATGCAGGCGCTCTCGGGAGCCGGCTATCCCGGCGTCGCGTCGCTGGACGCCCAGGGCAACGTGATCCCCTTCATCGACGGCGAGGAGGAGAAGATCGAGAGGGAGCCGCGAAAGATCCTGGGGCGCCTCGTGAACGGGCGCGTTCTGGACGCCGAGTTCCCGATCTCGGTTTCGGTCAACCGCGTGCCGGTGCGCGACGGCCATACGGAATCGGTCTTCGTCGACCTGAAGAAGAAGGCCTCTCTCGACGAAGTGCGCGCCGCGCTCGAAAGCTTCACGGGCGAGCCGCAGCGGCTGAAGCTGCCCTCCGCTCCGGCGCGGCCCATCGCCGTCCGCGACGAGCGCGACCGGCCGCAGCCCGCGCGCGACGTCGAGGCGGGGAACGGCATGACGGTGACGGTCGGCCGCCTGCGGCCCGATCCCGCCTTCGACCTGAAGTTCACCGTTCTCGTCCACAACACCGTGCGCGGGGCAGCCGGAGCGGCGCTGCTCAATGCCGAGCTGCTCCACGCGCAGGGCCGCGTCGCGACGCGAGCTCCCGTGCGATGACCGACGTCCTCAAGTTCGGCGGCACCTCGGTCGGATCGGCCGAGCGGATCCGGGACGTCGCGCGCCTCGTCGGAACGCGCGGGGAAGAGCCGTGCCTCGTCGTCGTCTCGGCGATGGCCGGTGTGACGGATCTTCTGGTCGGATTGAAGAGTTCTTCGAAAAGTAAAGAGCGGGCCGCCGCCGAGTCCGCGCTCGACGAGTTGGAAGGTCGTCATCGAGCGGCGCTCGATGGGCTTGGCCTCCCGGAGGGCGAATTGCGGACCTGCGCCGTCGCGATCGAAGAGGAGATGCGGCGATGCCGGGAGCTTTCTCTCGGGATCTCCCTACTCGAAGAGATCTCTCCTCGAACCTCGGACGCGCTTCTCGCGATCGGAGAATTGATCTGCTCGCGCTTCGTGGCCGCCGCGCTCCGCGCCGGCGGCGCGGACGCCGTGTGGATCGACCCGCGCGACATCCTCGCGACGGACCGCTCGTACGGCGCGGCGCTGGCGGACGAGAAGGAGACGGCCGCGCGCGTGGGCCGACACGTCGTGCCTCACCTCGAGTCAGGCCGAATCGTCGTGACGGGGGGCTTCGTCGGCGCCGCGCCGGACGGCTCGACGACGACGCTCGGCCGGGGAGGGTCTGACTACTCGGCCGCGCTCTTCGGCGCCGCGCTCCACGACGTCGGACGAGCCGTGGGCCGGATCGAGATCTGGACGGACGTGGACGGAATCCTGACCGCCGACCCGCGCGTCGTTCCCGCGGCGCGGCTCGTGCCGGAGGTGAGCTATCCCGAGGCGGCCGAGCTCGCGTTCTTCGGGGCGAAGGTGCTCCATCCGGCCACGATCCGCCCCGCCGTGGCGCGCGGGATCCCGGTCGCCGTGAAAAACACGTTCCGCCCCGACTGCCCCGGAACGGTCGTGCGGCAGGACGTGCCCGGAAACGGCGTCCGGGCCGTCGCCACGCGCGGGGGAGTGACGGCGCTCTTCGTGGGCAGCCCGCGCATGCTGCTCGCCCACGGCTACGCGGCGAAGGTCTTCTCCGTCTTCGAGAAGCACGGCGTGCCCGTGGACGTCATCGCGACGAGCGAGGTGTCGATTTCGATCACGGTGAGCGAAAAGGCCCCGCTCGAGGGCGTCGTGCGCGACCTTTCCGAGTTCGCCGAGGTCTCGCTCCTGAAGCATCTCGCGGTCGTGTCCGTCGTCGGAAAAGGGCTGCGCTCGACGGCTGGGGTCGCCTTTCGGATCTTCGGCGCCGTCGGCGACGTGAACGTCGTCCTCATCTCACAGGGCGCGTCCGACACGAACGTGACATTCGTCGTCGACGGAAAGGACGCCCCGGAAGCGCTGCGGAGGCTTCATCGGGAGTTCTTCGAATGAGAGCTCTTATCGTCGGATACGGGAAGATGGGGAAAGCGATCGAGATGGCGCTGATCCACAGAGGGCACGAAGTCGCTGGACGGTTGGGGCGCAAAGAGATTTCGGACCTTCCACTTTGCGACGTCGCCTTCGAGTTCACCACACCTGCGTCCGCGCCCGTGGTCGTCCCCTTCCTCCTTTCTCAGAAGATCCCCGTCGTCTCGGGTACAACCGGCTGGGACACGACTCCGGCCGCACACCTCGCACGGGAGCAGAGGGTTCCATTTCTTCACTCCTCGAATTTCTCCCTCGGCGTTGCCGCGCTCAGGCGCGCGGTCGCCGCCGCCGCCGCCGCTCTCGCGCCGTTTCCGGAATTCGAGCCGGGCATCGTGGAGCGGCACCACGCGGCGAAGAAGGACGCCCCTTCCGGGACCGCCCGCGTCCTCGCGCTCGACATCACACGCGAGCCTCTCTCGAAGAGGTCCATCCCGGTCGTCTCCTTGAGACAGGGCGGCCAGCCGGGGGAGCATTCGGTCTACTTCGAAGGCGCGGACGAGACGGTCGAGCTCGTGCACCGCGCCCGGTCGCGTTCGATCTTTGCTCAAGGGGCCGTGCGCGCCGCGGAATGGATGATCGACTCGGGCCGCTCCGGCCCGGTGACCTTCGACGAATTCTTCGACGACCTGTCGCTCAAGGGAGGTGGCTCATGATGGCTTCGGCACACACGCAGGACTCTGCTCTTTCCAGGAACTTCCGTCTGTCCGGGGTCTATACGGCGATCGTCACGCCGTTTCGCGACGACGGGGCCGTCGACGAAGCGGGTCTCCGCCGTCTCGCGAAGCGCCAGATCGCGGGCGGCGTCGCGGGTCTCGTACCGTGCGGGACGACGGGCGAAGCCGTCACGCTGGACGCGGACGAGCACGAGCGCGTGGTCGCGGTCGTCGTCGAGGAGGCGCGCGCGTCCTCGCGGCGCGTGACCGTCATCGCGGGCTGCGGCTCGAACGACACGCGAAAATCCCAGGCCCTCGCCGAAAGGTGCCGCCGGGCCGGCGCCGACGCGCTCCTCGTCGTCACGCCGTACTACAACAAGCCCACGCCGAAAGGTCTCATCGCGCACTTCCTGGCCGTTGCGGACGCGGGTCGGCTGCCGCTGGTTCCCTACAACGTGCCGGGCCGGACCGGCCTCAACATGCAGCCGGACACCGTGCTCGAGCTCGCGAAGGATCCGCGCATCGTGGCCGTGAAGGAAGCTTCGGGAAGCCTCGACCAGGCCTGCGAGATCCTCCGCGGCCGTCCGGACGGGTTTGCGGTTCTCTCGGGCGAGGACTCGCTCGCGATCCCGATGATCGCCTGCGGTGCCGAAGGCGTGATCGCCGTCGTCTCCAACGAGGCACCGGACCTGTACGTGGAGGCGATCGCCGCTGCGCTCGCCGGGAATCGCGCTCGCGCTTCGGAGCTGCAGGTGAGGCTCTTCCCGCTCATGAAGGCGAATTTCCGCGAATCGAATCCGATCCCGGTGAAATGGGCGCTACAGCGGCTCGGTCTCATCGGGGGCGCCCTCCGCCTGCCGCTCGTGCCGCTCTCGGCGCAGCACCACGCCCCTGTCGAGGACGCGCTCCGGAGCGCGGGCCTCCTCGATGCCGCCGGGAAGCCCGTCGAGAAGGCGGCGGCGTGACGCGCGAGGAGGTCGTCGCGCTCCTCGGGGCGCTCGAGCGCGGCGAGGTCCGCGCGGCCGCTCCCGACGGAGACGGAAACTGGGTGGCGAACGCCTTCGTCAAGGAGGGCATCCTCGCGGCCTTCCGTCTCGGCGTCGAGGAACCGAGCGAAGCCGGCCCGCTCCTGTTTCGCGATCGCGACACCCTCCCGCCGCGCCGGCCGCTTCCCGAGGGCGTGCGCGTCGTCCCGGGCGGGACGGCTCTTCGTCGCGGGGCCTTCCTCGCGAAGGGCGTCGTCGTGATGCCGCCCGCGTATGTGAACGTGGGCGCGTACGTCGACGAAGGCTCGATGATCGACAGCCACGCCCTCGTCGGCTCCTGCGCGCAGATCGGGAAGAAAGTCCACCTCTCGGCCGCGGCGCAGGTGGGCGGCGTCCTCGAGCCCGTCGGTGCGGTCCCCGTCGTCATCGAGGACGAGGTCTTCGTGGGCGGGGGAGCGGGGATCTACGAAGGCGTCCGCGTGAGGAAGCGCGCCGTCCTCGCCGCGGGCGTCATCCTGACCGCCTCGAGCGTCGTCTTCGATCCCGCGAACGAGCGCGAGCTGCGCTCGACGCCGGGCCGCCCGCTCGTCATCCCCGAGGGCGCCGTCGTCGTCCCGGGCTCGCGACGGGTCACCGGCGCCTGGGCCGAAGCCCGCGGGCTCTCGCTCTCGGCTCCCGTGATCGTGAAGTATCGCGATGCGAAGACCGACGCGCGGACGGTGCTTGAATCAGCTTTAAGGTGAGAACCGGAGAGGTGAAGGGGTGCGGGGCCCACTGGGGCCGTGGCCCCGACCTCCTACTTGAAAAACCCGTTCACGTCGAGGATGAAATCCACGGCGGCTGCCGAGTTGTTAAAGACCGAAAACGTGGTGCCCGAGCTCGAGAGGGACACGACCGCATTGTTGGCGCGGGTGCGGCCCACCCGGAAAGTGATCGCGCTGGCGTTCGGCTTCGAGATGTCCGACCTGAACACGACGAGTTCGCCCGGTGCCCCCACATTCGTGACGGTCAGGTTCGCCGAGATCGCCACCGCCCCGGCCGGGATGCCACACGCGGACGCCGCCACGTCGAACGTCCGCGTCGCACGCGGCTGCAACGGCGGCGCACCCAGCGGCCCGGTCAGGTTTCTCGTGTCGAGGACTCGGCAGGGCGTGAGAGTGTAGAAAAGGGCCGCCGAACCGGCCGGCGCGACCGTGACGGTCGCGTTCCCAGGCGCGCTCGCGCACCCCGAGCCGTTGGTCTCAATCACCGAAAGCGTCAACGGCGTCCCGGCCGTTCCGGCCGTGAAGGTGATCTGGCTGGTCCCCTGACCGCCCGTGATCGTTCCGTTTCCGATCGTCCATGAATAGGTCGAGCCTGCATGAGCCGGGACGCTCGCCGTCCGGTTCGGCGAGCCCGCCCCGACGATCGAAGGTGCCGTCACCGCCGTGATGGCCGGGCAGACACTGAAGTCCGCCAGGCTACGTGCGCTGCCCGCGGGCGTCGTGAGGCTGATCGGTCCCGTCGTGGCGCTGGCGGGGACGATGGCCGTGAGCTGCGTGTCGGAGTTCACGGTGAAACTCGCGGAGACGCCGTTGAACCTGAGCGCCGTCGTGTTGATCAGGTTCGCGCCGGTGATGGTCACCGCCGATCCCGTCGGCCCGCTGAGAGGCGCGAAGCCGAGGATGGCCGGCAGAAACGCCGTTGGCTTGCCGTAGCTGAGGACCCGGCTGCGGTTCAGGTCCGCAATGTAAAGGTTGTCGTTCTCGTCGAACGTGGCGGAATAGGCCATCGAGTGATAGTCCAGCACATAGGCGTCGGGGGTGGTCTGGCCGGAAAGAGGGTCGCCGTATATCCCCGGAAACCATCCTCCGAGCGGGTTTGGGCCGGGGCCGAAGGGGTTGTAGCCAACCACCATGTGATTGTGCGAGTCGAAAGCCGGCTGCCAGGTGGCAACGTCGTCGAAGACCTTGGTCGCCGGCGGCGCATAGATGACGTCGGCGTTGCCGGATGGAAATAGGTTCCTCGAGAACTCGAGAAGCCGCATGTTCCCCTGGATCTCCAGGGAATGGTCCGACACGAAGAGGTTTCCCAGACGGTCGAACGAGACGTGTCCGGGGAGGCAGAGACTGTCGGGTCTGGGCTGCCGATCGCCTTCGGTGCCGTGGCCCTGATTACACAGGGTCCCGTCGACGACGACCTGCCCCAGAACGACGTCCACCAATGGCGCGGTCAGGGGGTTTCGCAGCCGCAGGACCCGATTGGTGCGGGCGTGGCTGAGCCACAGCTCGCCCGCGTCCGAAATGGCGATGCCTGTGAACGGCCAGTCGATCTGACTCGACGTGACCTGCCCGCCACCCAGAACGTCGAACGGGAAGCCGAGTGTCCTGATCGGCACGGCACCGATCGTCAAAGGCAGCTCATAGACATCGACCCGCACCTGTGTGTCCCCATTCAGGTATCCCGTGACCCAGAGGTGATGACTCTTGTCCGCGACCGTGACCCCGCAGCACGCGAAATTCAGATCTGCAAAGCCCGTGGCGCCCGCCGCATAGCCATCCGCGGGCTGGCCGTTGACCGCCGAAGCCGGGCTGTTCCAAAAGAGGAGTCTGCCTCTTTCGGCCACAATCAGTTGCCGATCGGACACCACGACGCCTTCCGGGGACCCGAGACCGCTTGCGGCCGGCAGGTTTCCGCCGTTGCCGAAGAGCCGTCTCGTCGGAAGTAAGGGATCGCTGCCCTTGTCGAAAACGATGACGTCGTTGTCGTGGTCTCCCACTCCAATGGCGACGTACAGGTTTCCCGCGGAGTCGACGCCAACGGATCCGGAGCCGTTGCCGATGACGTTGCCGTTGTCAAGAGAGCCGACTTCACGGATCTTCGTTCCCGTGCTCTCGCTCCACAGCTCGAGCGTCGCGTGGTTCAGGTTGACGACCCAGATCGAGCCCGGCTCCGTGGGATCGAAGTCGACGCCCTGGGGTGCCGAAAAGCCGGAGCCGAAGAGAGATCCTGCCATTCCGTTGCTGAAGGGAGGCTTGAAGACCAGAACCCGGTTGTTCCCCGATTCCGATACGTAGACCCACCCGGTCGTGGGGCTGACCCGCACTGCGGAAGGATCCCCCATCTGATCGAGCGCGGGACCGGGATCGCTCGAGGTGAAGCCCGGCTGTCCGAGCACCAGGTTGGCCGTCTTTGAGCCGGGTGGGAACCTCAGCACCCGATTGTTTCCGCTGTCCACGACCCAAAGGTTCCCGCTGGCGTCCACGTCGACTCCGGCCGTCCAATTGTTGGAGTAACCCCAACGGAAGCAGAGGGACGTCGCATCGGGTGAGTTCATGCCTTTGTTGCAGTCATTCATCGAATAGTTCGTCTGGCCCCAGAAGTCGTCCGCCACCCCGTCGGTATTGAATGGATCGTCGTATTTCAGCACCCTGTGGTTCCAGAAATCCGCGACGTAAAGGTTCCCAGCCGCATCCACCGCCATGTTCGCTCCGGACCCGCCTTCGCTGATGCTGAGCTGATCCTCGGGAAGGCCGCAAAGGGAGGAAGCACTCGCCGGCGCCCGGATGGGATAGTTCTGGAATCCGGAGTCCCCATTGCAGGCGGACGTGCTCATGTTGGGCTGGCCGATGACGATGGCCGCCGTGCAGCCGAGGGGATCGGTGGGCGAGGACCGGCAGGTGTTCAGGTCAAAGCCGAGAATCCGATTGTTGCCGCCGTCGTAGATGTAGAGCTTGTTGACGCTCGAATTCGTGCGATCGACGACGACCCCGTGGGGTAGCCAGAGCCTTCCGGCGACGGTCGTATACGGATTGACCTCGGAAAAGTCGGGCTTTCCGAAAATCCGGTCAGCCGCCCTGTCCCCCGATACCCCCCGCGGCAGGGCAGCCTGCAGCGTCGGGACCGCGAAAGTCAGCGCGAGTATCGTGGCCGTTCGGGACACGTAATTGAAACGACTTACGGGACACCTCCGGGGGTGTGGCCCTGCTTTGACCCAATCGCTACGAGCCAAAACATTGTCCTGACGTGCGATGCGCACAATGATGCACTCGCATTGGCACTGAGGCCTTACTGATCAAGGAAGGTCCAATGGCTGCGAGCCGTCCCGGTCGCCTCCGGTCGAATAGAATCCCCGCGAGAGACATGCACAAGGCCTCTGACCATGCGTGCTTTGAAGGATGAAGGGCGATTTGGTCCTCGAGCGGGCGGCTCGTCGCTTCGGGACACCGTTTTATCTCTATGACTTCGACGTCATCGCCGCGCGCGTGCGGGCGCTGCGTGCCGCCCTCGGCCCGCGCTTCGAGCTCGCGTACGCGGTCAAGGCCAACCCCTCGCTCGGGGTTCTCTCCTTTCTGAGAAAGTTCGGCCTCTCTTCGGACGTCGCTTCCCGGGGCGAGCTGCTCGCGGTGCGCCGCGCCGGATGTCCCCCTTCGAAGATCCTTTCGACCGGCCCCGCGAAAACCGACGCCGACCTCGAAGCGCTCGTGCGTGCGGGGGTTTCGCAGATCCACGTCGAAGGGGAATGGGAGCTCCAAGAGCTCGAGGAGATCGCGAAGCGGGCGCGGCGCACCGTTCGCGTCGGCCTCCGACTCAACCCGCCCTGGGGAATCTCGGAAAAGAAGGTCATGATCGGCGGCCCCGGCGCGAAGAAGTTCGGCTTCGATCTGGAATCGGCCGAGCGGGTTCTTCGAATGGTAAGAGACCGTGGCGCCTACCCGCATCTCGACGTCTGCGGCTTTCAGGTGTTCAACGCCTCGAACGTGCTCGACGCGCGCCTCCTCGTCGAGAACACGCAGCGCGTGCTCCTTCTCGCTCTTTCCCTTTCGAAGAAATACGACGTTCCTCTTCGTTCCGTGGATTTCGGCGGCGGGTTCGGCGTGCCCTATGCGGCGTCCGAAGAGCACCTCGATCTAGGAGTTCTTAAAAGGGGTCTGGGGGAGATCGCGAGGCGCGTCGAGCTGGAGCCTCGGCTTCGGCAGGCTCGGTTGGTGTTCGAACCGGGCCGATTCCTCGTCGCCGAGAGCGGGACGTACGTGACCCGCGTCCTCGGCACCAAGAGAAGCAGCGGCGTCGACTACGTCCTGATGGATGGCGGTGTCCACCACTTCCTCCGGCCGGTCCTCTTCGGCACCCCGCACCGCGTGCGGCTCATCCCCGAGAGCGCGAGCCGCCGCCGTCTACCGTATTTGCCTTCCAAGAAATCCCTGGTTCTCTCCGGTCCTCTTTGTACCTCACTCGACGTCTTGCACCCGGCCGCGAGGCTTCCGCTCCCCGCCCGTGGCGACCTCCTCGCCTTCGAGAACGCGGGTGCGTACGGCTTCACCGAGTCGATGCCGCTCTTCCTCTCGCACGGATGGGCGGCGGAGGTGGGGGTCCGCAAAGGCCGGCTCGCGCTCCTGAGACGGCCTCCGACCGTGGAATCACTTCTTCGCGCGCAGAGGCGGCGGATTTGAGGCCTCGACGCGTCTTCGTCCGCTATGGCGCGGCGCTCGGCGCGACGGCCTTGGCATGGGGGCTGAGACTCGCGCTCGCACCGTTCCTGGGTTCGCGGCTCGCATTCGTGACGTTCGTCGCCGCGTGCCTCTTCGCCGCGTGGTACGGCGGCATCGGTCCCGGGTTCTTTTCGTCGGCACTGGGCGGCGCGCTCGCGGTGGGGTTCTTCCAGCATCCGACCAGACCGGACCCGGACCTCGCCTTCAGCCTCGGCGGCTATGCGTTCATCTGTCTCGTCTGCATCGGTTTCGTCGAGTGGAACAGCCGCAACCACGAACGATTCGCGCGGAGCGAAGCGCTTGGCCGGGCGTCGCTCGAAACGTCTCTCGCGGAACGCAAGGAGCTCGAGGAGGCGCTCCGGGCGCGTCTCGACGAGCTCGGCATCGTGAATCGCCGGAAGAGCGAGTTCCTCGCGGCGCTCGCGCACGAGCTTCGGAACCCGCTCGCTCCCGTGAGCAACGCGATCGAAGTCCTCGAGCGCGATCCGGACGGGCCGACGCGCGCGCGCATGCTCGCCGTTCTCCGGCATCAGTCCGCTCGCCTCGCGCACGTCGTGGACGACCTCATCGACGTGTCGCGGATCGAGCAGGGAAGAGTGGATCTCAGGATGGAGGCCGTGGACTTCGCGGAGCCCGTGCGGCATGCCATCGCGGCCTGTGAGAGCGCGTTGGGCGCCGCGCATCCTTCGCTTTCGGCGAGCCTTCCGGTCAATCCCGTGTGGGTCAGGGGAGATGCAGACCGTCTCGAGCAGATCGTGCTGAATCTCCTTCAGAACGCGCTGAAGTACACACCGTCTGACGGTCACGTCTGGGTCAGCCTGGGCGAGGAGAGCGGCGAGGCGGTTCTGCGCGTGCGGGACGACGGCTACGGGATCCCGACGGACCTTCTCGAGAAGATCTTTGATCTGTTCGCGCAGGCGCCGCAGCCGTTGGCCCGGACGCAGGGCGGGCTCGGGATCGGGCTCAGCCTCGCACGGACGCTCGTCGAGCGCCACGGCGGGAAGGTGAGCGCGACGAGCCAGGGCCCCGGGCTCGGAAGCGAGTTCGCGGTGCGGCTGCCGCGTTCAGAGGCGCCCGACCGGGAGGAGAAGCCCGTCTCCGAATCCGCGGGGCCGGCGTCCCACCCTCTTCGCGTCCTCGTCGTCGAAGACAACGCCGACATGCGCGATTCGATGCGCGACCTCCTCCGTCTTTGGGGTCACGTCTCGGAGGGCGCCGCGGATGGCCTCGAGGGTCTCGCCCAGGTGCTCCTCTTCAAGCCGGACGTCGCGCTCGTCGACCTCGGGCTCCCGCGGATGGACGGCTTCGAGGTCGCGCGCCAGATCAGGCGCCAGACCCCGGGCCGGGACGTGCTCCTCATCGCGCTGAGCGGTTACGGGCAGCCCGCGGACCGCGAGGCCGCGGAGGCCGCCGGCTTCGACCGGCACATCGTCAAGCCTCCCAACCTCCTCGAGCTCGAAGGCCTGCTGGCCCGGGAGGCAAAGCGGCGCTCCGCCTAGAGGCGGTACGCCGGGTCAGCTCAGGTGAATCAAGCTCGCCAAGTCTATGGCGCGGCCCAAGGGACATTCGGGGCATTCGATCGGCGCCAATCGTCCCGCGCTCGCCCTCTTTACCTTCTAGGAAATACAATGCTGTCATGAGCGAAAAGCCTGCCGGAACCGCGACGACTCTTCCCCTGACTCCCGAGCAGGAGCGGATCAGGAAGGCGAAGGACGTCTGGCGCGCGAGAGCCGCGGCCGCGTTCGCGAAGACGCCCCCGTGGAGGAAGGACTTCACGACGATTTCGTCCGCCGCGGTGAACACGCTCGCGACGCCGGACGACCTGCCGGGCTTCGACTTCGACCGCGATCTCGGCTGGCCGGGAGAGTTCCCGTACACGCGCGGCGTGCAGCCGACGATGTACCGCGGGAGGCCGTGGACCATCCGGCAGTTCGCCGGCTTCGGCAACGCGAAGCAGACGAACGAGCGATTCAAGGCCCTGCTCTCTCACGGGCAGACTGGACTCTCCACCGCATTTCACCTGCCGACGCTCTACGGCTACGACTCCGACCACGTCATGTCGACCGGCGAGGTGGGGAAGTGCGGCGTCGCGATCGACACGCTGCGCGACTTCGAGGCGCTTTTCGACGGCATCGACCTCGGCGCCGTGACGACGTCCATGACGATCAACTCCACCGCGCCGATCGCGCTCGCGATGTATCTCGCGGTCGCCGAGCAGCACGGCACGCCGTGGGCGAGGGTCGGCGGCACGCTCCAGAACGACATCCTCAAGGAGTACATCGCCCAGAAGGAGTACATCTTCCCGCCCCGGCCGTCGATGCGGCTCGTGACGGACCAGTTCGCGTTCTGCGCGAAGCACGTTCCGAGGTGGAACACGGTGTCGATTTCCGGGTACCACATCCGCGAGGCCGGGTCGACGGCGCTCCAGGAGCTCGCGTTCACCCTGCGCGACGGGATGGAATACGTGAAGTACGGGATCGACGCGGGCCTCGACGTCGACGAGTTCGCGCCGCGCCTCTCGTTCTTCTTCAACGCCCACAACGACTTCTTCGAGGAGATCGCGAAGTACCGCGCGGCGCGGCGCATCTGGGCGAAGGTCATGCGGGACCGTTATGGCGCCAAGAAGCCCGAGAGCTGGAAGATGCGCTTCCACTCGCAGACCGCGGGCGTTTCGCTCACGGCGCAGCAGCCGTACAACAACGTCGCGCGCGTCGCGATCCAGTCCCTCGCGGCCGTGCTCGGAGGCACGAACTCGCTCCACGCGAACGCGCTCGACGAGACGCTCGCCCTGCCGACGGAGTTCGCCGCGAAGATCGCCGTGAGAACGCAGCAGGTCATCCTGCACGAAACGGGCGTCGCCAACACGGTCGACCCGCTCGGCGGCTCGTACTTCGTCGAAGAGCTCACGAACCGGATGGAGGCGGGCGCGTTCGACTACTTCCGGCGGATCGACGCCTTCGGCGGGATGGTGGAGGCCATCGAGGCCGGCTTCCCGCAGAAGGAGATCATGGACGCCGCGTACCGCTTCCAGCGCGCCGTCGACGCGAAAGAGAAGATCATGGTCGGCGTCAACGCGTTCACGGACTCCCTGCCGGAAGACGAGGTCCCGATCCTGACGATCTCCGAGCAGATGGCGGCCGAGCAGGTGAAGGCGCTCGCCGAAATCCGCCGGACGCGCGACTCGCGCACGGCGATGCAGAAACTCGCGGACCTCAAGGCCGCCTGTGCGGGCGGCGCGAACGTGATGCCGCCTCTCGTCGAGGCCGTCAAGGCGTATGCCACGGTGGGCGAGATCTCCGACGTCATGCGCGAGGTCTTCGCGACATACGAAGAGCCTGCCGTTTTTTGAGGCGACGGCGTCGCCTTTCGAACGCGGCCCGGTTCTTGCGAGGTAAACTGCATGTCGATGCCGGGAAGACGCTTTTTTTTCGCCACGATCGCCTCCTTCGCCGTTCTTGTCGTGCCCGTGGCCGCCCAGACCGGCGGCGGAGACGTCGGGAAGACCTCGGCGAGAGATGCCCTGACCCAGAAAGAGAGCCGCCGCCGCGAGGCGGTCGAGCACTATTTGCGCGCGAAACTGTACGCGCAGGAGAGCGAGTTCGAGGCGGCCGTCCGGGAGTTCAAGAAGGCCGTGGAGCTGGATCCGACGGACGGCGCGCTCCGGCGCGAATACGGGGAGCTGCTACGCGACCTGCCCGTCTACGCGGAGGCCGAGAAGGAGGCCCGCAAGGCCGTCGAGCTCGAGCCCAGGAGCGCCGGCGCGCATCGGCTCCTGGGGCAGGTGCTTCTCTCGACCGCGAAGGACACGCCACGCCTGGAGGAGGCCGCCGCCGAGCTCAAGAAGGCGAACGAGCTCGCGCCGACCGACCCGCAGGGGGCCGTCGCGTACGCGCAGGTCCTCCTGCGCCTCGACAAGCCGAAGGAGGCGTCGAGCGTCCTCGAAGGAGTGCTGGATCGGGCGAACGGGCCCGCCGTCCTACTCCTCTACGGCGAAACCCTCGAACGCAGCGGGCAGCTTCAGCAGGCCGAGGACGTCTACAAGGGGCTCGGGAAGCTCGATCCGGAGAACCGGGCGGCCCTCCTGGGCCTCCTGCGCGTGTACGACCGCGGCCGCCAGTTCGATAAAGCGGCGCCCATCCTTCAGGACTTCCTCAAGCTGCAGCCGGGCAACCTCGGGCTCAAGACGCAGTATGGAGGGCTCCTGCTCCGGGGTCGCCGGTTCGCTGAAGCGCGGAAGGTCTTCGAGGAAGTGCTTGCGGGCGATCCCGGGAACCGCGACGCGCTGCGCCTCTACGCGGCGCTGCTGTCCGAAACTCGCGAGCCCGACAAGGCCGACGAGGTGCTGCGCAAGCTCCAGACGCTCGACCCGAACGATCTGGAGGTCCCTTATCGACGCGCGGTGAACTTCCTCGAAGCGCGAAGGCTTCCCGAGGCCGAAGACGTGCTTCGCGAGCTGCGCGCGACTCTCATCGCGAAAAAGCCGGACGCCCCGGAGGTCGCGCAAGTCGACGGCCAGCTCGCGTACGCCGCGTACCTGCGCAAGGACTACGCGGCGGCCACGGCGCGGCTCGAGCCGCACTTGAGGGGCGAAGACGGCCTCAACCTGCAGGCGTACAACCTCCTGCTGCAGATCGCCCGCGACCGCGAGGACTGGGCGGGCGGCCTCCGGCTCGCGAAGGATGCATACGACAAGGCGCCGAAGAAAACCGCGCTGCTGAGGGCGGGCTACGCGGAATTCCTGCTCCGCTCGGCGTCGGCCGCCGGCGAGGCCGAGGGCACGAAGATGCTCGACGCTCTCGCGGCCGAGGACAAGACGGGAACGCTCGCGGCTGCCGACGCCTGGCAGCGTCTCGACAAGTACGGCCGCGCGGCGGCGGCCGCGCGGGCAGGGCTCGAACGCGACAAGGAGGACCCGGACCTGCTCTTCCGGCTGGCCGCGTCGCTCGAGCGGGAGAAGAAGGTCGCCGAGTCGGTGGACGCCTTCGAAAAGCTCCTGAAGGTGAGGGGCGATCACGCGCCGGGCCTCAATTATCTCGGCTACATGTGGGCGGATCGCGGCGAGAACCTGCCGCGCGCGCTCGAGCTCATCCGCAAGGCAGTGGATCTGGAGCCCGGTAACGGCGCTTACCTCGACTCGCTCGGCTGGGTCTATTACCGGCTGAACAAGCTCGACCAGGCCGAGGAGAATCTACGTGCCGCGGCGGTTCTCAATCCCGACGACGCGACCGTCGAGGAGCACCTCGGAGATCTCTTCGAGAAGAAAGGTGATGTCGCGCTGGCGCGGACGAGCTGGAAGCGCGCGCTCACCCTCAAGCCCGACGAGGACGTGAAGCGCCGGCTCGACGAGAAGCTCCAGAAGACCGAAGGCCGCGACGCTCAGAAGTGAAGAGGACCCGTGCGATTCGGGTTGTCGGATCGGCCCTCGTTTCCCTCTTCTTCTCCTTAGAGAGTGGATGCGGGACCGGGCGTCCGATATCTTCACCTTCGTCCTCCTCGATCTTCGCCGCCTACGAGCGGGCGCGCGTGCGCGCCTGGAACCCCTCCCGCCGTTTCAAAGCGCTGTTCAGGGCGGAGGTTTCGCCGCACATCGGCGTGATCTGGCGGGGTTATCTCTCTGTCTGGTGGGACGCCTCGGCCGGCACGCTCACGTGGCGGTCTTCGGCGCCGATTGCGGGGAGCGGGAGAGGGGGATTTCTTATAAAAGGGAAGAAGGGCGGAGAGGCAGGCGACGTCGGCGTGACTGGCTCGCGGCAGTCTCTGTTCCCCGGGCGGCTCGCTTCGGAC
Source organism: Thermoanaerobaculia bacterium (assembly GCA_963821225.1). GTDB lineage: Bacteria > Acidobacteriota > Thermoanaerobaculia > UBA5066 > UBA5066 > Fen-183. The sequence continues at coordinate 937,600 of CAWGCY010000006.1, read as the reverse complement.
GACATCCTCGCGTGTTTGCTCGGAGTCCCCGAATCAGAGCTTTCGCCCTCTTTGCCGTTCCAAGAAACTCCGAAAGGCCTACGTTTGCGCATCGATGACTCGAGGCGCTCCGTCCTCGTGGATCGCGAGGGAAAGCCGATCGAGTTCTCCTTCCCGAACAGCGAGACCGTGAAGCTCCAGCCGGGGGAGGGGGTGCCGCGCCGCATCGAGGCAAACGGGCCGGAAGGCCGGGCCGTCCTTACGCTCGAGTCGTTTTCGTCCTGGCCCGACGGCGAACGGGTTCCCCCGGCATGACGGAAACCGGAAGGCCTCTCACGGTCGAGGCGTTCGCAAAGGTGAACCGCTCGCTCCGGGTGCTCGGGAAGAGATCGGACGGCTACCACGAGCTCGCCACCATCTTCCAGACGGTGGATCTCACCGACACGTTGTTTTTCTCAGAAGGTGAAGAGGGCAAAGGCGCGACGGGAACCGTCTCGCTCACGATCGAGGGCGCGGATCTTCCAGCGAACGACAGCAATCTGATCCTGAAGGCAGCGCGCGCCCTCCGCGAGAAGTTCTCGGTGCGCCTCGGCGCGCGTATTCACCTTTCCAAGAGAATCCCCGTCGGCGGTGGGCTTGGCGGAGGCAGCTCGAATGCGGCTGCGGCCCTTCGCGGCCTCGCCGAGCTGTGGAATCTGCCCGCCACCGATGCGGACCTGCACGCATTGGCCGCTTCCCTCGGCTCCGACGTGCCTTTCTTCCTGCTTGGCGGCCGCGCCCGCGGCCACGGACGGGGGGAGGTTCTGACGTCCTTGTCCGACGGCCCCGAGGAATGGCTCGTCCTCGCCTTTCCGCCGTTTTCCCTTTCCACGGCAGCAGTTTACGGGGCGCTTTCCGCACCCGCGTTGACAGATCAGGCCGCCCAAACTAACCTCCGCGGTTCCGAGATCGGTGGTGGGCCGGATCGGAATGACCTGGAGCCGGCGGCGGAATCTCTGCGGGGAGAGCTGCGCAGGCTCCGTCTGGCTCTGTCGGACTGCGGCGCGACGAGCGCGCGTCTGTCCGGGAGCGGCTCGACGGTGTTCGGGGTATTCGGCGATGCGGAAAGCGCCCGGCGCGCCTTCGGGGGGCTCGCGGGGCTTCGGAAAGAAATGACGACCACGATGACGATCGTGAAGACCGTTTCGAAGGCGGCGTTCGCGCGCCGCGCGATGCCCTCCGACAGGGCGCAACGCGGATGATCTCCGCTTGCGGGAGAATCGAAGGCGGGACTTCCGGATGGGGAGTCGACAAGTGGTAAGTCAGCGGTCTTTGGAACCGCCATTCGGAGGTTCGAATCCTCCCTCCCCAGCCAAACTCCGGATCGCCGGCCTGAAAGCATCATGGAACGATTCCCGTACGGCGATCTGAAAGTCTTCGGAGGGCGGTCGCATCCGGCCCTCACGGGGGAGATCTGCCGGAACCTCGGCAGGGAGGCCGGCCGGGTCACGCTCTACAACTTCTCGGACGGCGAGAACTACTGCCAGATCGAGGAAAACGTCCGGGGCGCGGACGCTTTCATCGTGCAGCCCACGGGCCCGCCGGCGAACCACAACATCATGGAGCTCCTCATCATGCTCGACGCGTTCAAGCGCTCCTCGGCGTCGCGCGTGACCGCCGTGCTCCCGTACTACGGCTACGGGAGGCAGGACCGCAAGGACAAGCCCCGCGTGCCGATCACCGCGAAGCTCGTGGCCGATCTCATCACGGCGGCCGGCGCCGACCGGGTGCTCTGCGTGGACCTGCATGCGGCGCAGATCCAGGGCTTCTTCAACATCCCCGTGGACCACCTCTTCGCGGCGCCCGTCCTCCTCGATGCGATCCGCGACGCCAACCTCGACCCGCTCACCGTCGTCTCGCCGGACGCGGGCGGCGTCGAGCGCGCGCGCGCGTTCGCGAAGCGTCTCGGGGCGGGCCTCGCGATCGTGGACAAGCGGCGGAAAGGGAAGAACGAGGTCGAGGTCCTGCACGTCATCGGCGACGTGAGGGACCGCAACGTGGTCGTCGTGGACGACATCATCGACACCGCCGGAACGTTGATCAACACGGTCATCGCGCTCCGGGATGCGGGCGCGCGACGTATCTTCGCCGGGTGCGTGCATCCCGTGCTGTCCGGTCCGGCCATCGACCGCGTCAATGCGAGCCCCATCGAACGCGTGTTCTGCACGAACACGCTTCCGCTCGACGAGAAGCTCGCGCGCTGCCCGCTCGTCACGCCGCTCTCCATCGCGCCTCTCCTCGCGGAGGCCATCCAGAGGATCCATCAGGGTGCTTCTGTTTCGTCGTTGTTCGTGTAAAGGAGCCCCGAGGCACGGGCGGCAGTCTCGGGGCGGTCATTTTTCCGAGAGAATCTGATATTCTGCGCCGTTCTCTAGTCGGGACCGTCCGCCCCGAGAATCCTCTCCGGACCGGGCGCCCCTGAAAGGAAGCCATGCTCCAGGAACACATCGTCGTCGAGGTCGAGAAGCGGCTCACGACCGGGAAGAACGCCGCGAACCGCCTGCGCGCCCAGGACCAGATTCCGGCCGTGCTCTACGGGGGCGGCAAGGAGATGGAAACCTGGTCCCTGCAGGTGCCGCGCAAGACCCTCGCAACCCTTCTCAACAAGGGCCTGCACGCCAACGCCATCTTCAAGCTGAATCTGAAGGGCACGAGCCAGACGCGCCACGTCATGATCCGCGACCTCACGCTCGACCCCACCTCGCGGAGGATGCTGCACGTCGACTTCGTGCGCGTGCTTCTCGACCGAAGGCTCCGCGTCAAGAGCGAGATCGCGATCGAGGGCGTGCCGAACGGTGTCAAGAACGCGGGCGGCATTCTGAACATCGTCACGCACGAGATCCTCATCGAGTGCCTTCCCGCGGACATTCCGGAGTCCGTGAAAGTTGACGTCTCCGCCATGGAGCTGCACCACTCTTTGCGCGTGTCGGACCTCAAGCTCAGCGACAAGATCAAGGTCCTCGAGAACGGGGACCGCGTCATCGCGCACGTCGGCGTGCCGAGAGCCGAGGAAGTCGCCGCTCCGGCGGCCGTCGAGGCCGTGGGCGTCGAGGGTGCCGCCGCGCCGGCCGTCGAGCCCGAGGTGATCAAGAAGGGCAAGAAGGAAGAGGAAGGCGCCGAGCCCGCCACGGCCGGGAAAGCCGCGGTGCCGGCGAAAGCCGAGGGCAAGGCGGAGAAGAAGGAAAAGAAATAGGTACGGACGACCTCTTCCTCGTGGTGGGACTCGGCAACCCCGGCGACCGGTATTCCGGAACGCGCCACAACGTCGGCTTCGACGTCGTGCAGGCGTTCGCCCGAAAGGCCGCGGGCCGTCCGCCGCGTCTCGACCGTCTCGACTGCCGCGCGCTCACGGGGCGAATCAAGGTCGGCGACCATCCCGTCGTCGTCGCCCGGCCCCAGACCTACATGAATGCCTCGGGCGAGTCCGTGAAGGGCCTGGTCCTGAAGCACGACGTTCCGCTCGACCGTCTCGTCGTCGTCCTCGACGAGGTCGCGCTGCCGGTCGGCGCCATCCGCTTCAGGCGCTCCGGCTCGTCGGGCGGCCAAAAAGGGCTGCAATCCGTGATCGACTGTCTCGGCACGAGCGACTTTCCGCGCCTGCGCCTCGGGGTGAGGGGTGAGCACTTCGAGCCGGGCGAGCCGAAGGACGACTACATCCTCGACCGCTTCTCGCGGAAGGAGCGCCCGATCCTCGACGAGGCGATCGCGACGGCGTGCGACGCGCTCGAGACCTTCGTCACGGACGGAATCGAAGTTGCCATGAACCGTTTCAACCGTTTGCCGGAGGAAGATCCCGCAGGCTGATTTCAACCCGGTTTCGCCGGCCCGTCCGGCGAACCACAACCTTGGCTCGGCACCGGACTTCTCGTCCACAGCCGCGCCTCGCGACCGGCGAACTCCGGCGCGATCCAGAAGGAGGAGACCCCCGTGACCACCCCGAACCCTCAACGCCAGTACGACATGGTCTTTCTCGTCGTCCCCGAAAAGGACGAGGCGGGAGCCCTCGCCGTCGTCGACGAGTTCCGCAAGCTCCTCGTCGACAACGGCGCGACGATCGAAAAGGACGAGTCGATGGGACGCCGCCGCCTCGCCTACACCGTGAAGAAGAGGACCGAGGCGACGTACCACAACTTCCTGTTCCGGGCGCCGACTGCGTGCGTCGCGGAGGTGCAACGCAAGATGCGGCTCTCGGAAGACATCCTGCGGTTCCTCTCCGTTCGGATCGACGAGGAGGTCAAGCACGGCCTGAAGGTGGCGCGCAACACGAAGCCCCGCCGCCCGCGCCCTGAGGCGCCCGATGCGCCGTACCTGGGTCCGTCCTCCACGCCCTCCACCATGCCCCCGGCCGAGCCGGCCGGCGACTCCCGCCCCGAGTGACGCGGGAAGGACCAGGAGAAAAACACGATGGCTGCTCCCGTTCGCAAACCCGTCAAGAAGAAGTTCTTCGTGCGCCGCAAGCGCGTCTGCAAGTTCACGGTCGAGAAGATCGGCTACATCGACTTCAAGGACGTGAAGCTCCTCGCGGGATTCGTTCCCGAGCGCGCGAAAATCCTCCCGCGCCGCATCAGCGGGACATCCGCCTTCTACCAGCGCAAGCTGGCGACCGCCATCAAGCGCGCGCGCTACCTCGCGCTTCTGCCCTACGTCTCCGATTAAGCGAGTCCTCGCCGTCCTCGGGGCGGCGCTCGCGGCGGCATTGACCGCGGCGGCGCCCCCCTTCGGCCTCGTCCTGGCGCCGCATGCGGCGGCGCGTCTGGGCCGGGCGGCGCTCGAGTCGCAGCGCCTCGCGACCGGTTTCCTGCTGCCGGCCCTGTCGGTCCCGCTCGCGCTCCTCCTCGGCGCTCTGCTCGTTCCGGAAGGTGCGATCGTCGCGGCGGTTCTCGCGATCGTGCTCGTCGCGCTTCCCGCCGCGGCGGTCTTCGCGGCCGCGCGGGACGAGCGAAGGCGGGACGACGTCCTGCTCGTCGTCTTCGCGCTGACCGGGATCGGCGGCCTCGCGGCCCTCCTCGGCGTGTCGCTGGCGACGGGCCGGGACGCCGGAGCCATTCTCGCGAGCCGATGGGCCGCGCTCGTCCCCGATATGCTCGCGGGCTACCGGTCGAGCGGCTGGAGCGAGTCCTCGGTCGCGACCGTTGCGCGACTCTTCGAGTTCGGCCGCGTCCTGGTCGAGGAGCAGCTCGCGGGCCTCGTCCTTGCGGCCGCCGTTCTTCACGCGGCCCTCGTCGTTTATGGTTTCGCGCGCGGCGCGGGCCTCGCCGAGGCGGACTGGTCCGAGGCGTCCTTCAGCCGATTTCGGACTCCGCTGGCCGCGGCCGCGGCGTTCGTGCCCGCGGGTCTCCTCGCGGCCGTGGGCGGCGCGAGCCTTCGCCGGCCCGCCGTCGATCTTCTGCTCCCGCTCGGCGTCTTGTTTTTTCTGAGGGGGCTCGCCATAATCCGCGCTCTTCTCGACAGGGGAAGAGCCGGCCTCGTCGGCCGTGCGCTCGTCTACGTGCTCGTCTTTCAAATGCCGTTTCCCCTTCTTCTCGCTCTCTCGGGCCTCTTCGACGAGTTCGTCGACGTGAGGACGTGGCTCGAAAAGAGAGGACCCGGCGGCGAGTCCGCGGGTCCACCCGGCCCCGACGGATTCTGACCGTCGACATTCCCTTCGAAATCTGAGGAGCTCACGATGAAATTGGTCCTGACCGACGACGTGAAAGGGCTGGGGCACCGGGGCGACGTGGTGAGCGTCGCCGAGGGCTACGGCCGGAACTTCCTGCTGCCCAAAGCCCTCGCGTACCCCGCTACGGACGGCAACGTGAAGCGGCTCGAGCAGGAGAGGAAACGCTACGACGCGCGAATGGAGCACGAGAAGGACCAGGCCGCGGCCGTGGCGAAGTCCATCGAGGGCGCGAAGATCGTCCTCCACAAGAAGGCGGGCGACAACGACGCGCTCTACGGCTCGGTGACCTCGTCCGAGGTGGCCGACGCGCTCGAGGCCAAGGGCATCACGGTCGACAAACGGAAGATCGACCTCGAGGAGCCGATCAAGCGCCTCGGCACGCACACGGTCCACGTGAAGCTGCACCGCGACGTGGTCGTCGGCCTCACCGTCGAAGTTCTGCCGGTCGTCGCCTGAGGATCAGCCCGGCGGCCCGGGGCCGGGCTTCGGCGGCGGCGCCGCGAGCTTCGGGGCGTCCGTGACGGTGACCTCGTCACCCTTCGTTTCGCCGCGCTTCGGCGAGTACATCGCGCGCTGGAGGTACTGGGGAAGCCTCGCGACTGCGTGCGGCTGGTCGCCGCACAGCTCTGTGGGCTGCGTGCCGTTCACGAACGCCATGAGAACGACCCTCCCGCAGGAAGGCGTCGCACGGTAACCGGTCGATTCGTCCACGGCCACGAGGACGACGCCCTGGGGCGTCTCGAAATCCTCGGCCTCCGTCACGAGGCCGGCGTCCCTCATCTTCTCGACGATCCTGACGAAGATCGGGAGGGCCACGTCGGCGCCCGCGGACTTCGGTCCGAGCGTCTTCTTCGCGTCGTGACCGACCCACACGGCGATCGTGTGGCGCGGCGTCATGCCGATGAACCAGGCGTCCGTGAAGTCGTTCGTCGTGCCCGTCTTGCCCGCGAGGGGGAGCTTGAGACGTGCCGCGGAGGCCGCGGTGCCGCGCGCCACGACTCCCCTCATCATGTTCAGGAGGACGTAGGCCGCAGCGGGCGACGTCGCCTCCCTCGGCTCCGGCGTGCTCTGCTCGAGCACGATGCCGTCCGCGTTCCGGATCCGCTCGACGAAGTAGGGCTTGTACGAGATCCCGCCGCTCGCGATCGCGGAGTAGGCCGCGGCCATCTCCAGCGGCGTCACCTCGAAAGAGCCGAGGGCCAGCGAGGGGTAGGCGAGGAGGTTCTGCCGCACTCCGAGCCGGCGCGCCGTCTCGATGACCTTCTTCGTGCCGACGAGCAGGTCCACCCGCACGGTCGCGACGTTCAGCGAATGCTCGAGCGCGTACTGATACGTCACGATGCCGTTGTACTTGCGCTCGTAGTTCTGCGGCTCCCAGGGCGGCTCCCTCGGATCGATCACGATCGAGAGCGGCGCGTCGAGCACCGTGTCCGCGGGTGTGAACCCCTGCTCGATGGCCGTCAGGTACACGGCCGGCTTGAAGGCGGAGCCCACCTGACGAAGAGCCTGGACGGCCCGATCGAATTTCGAGCGGTTGAAGTCGTATCCCCCGGTGAGCGCGCGCACCGCGCCGGTGCTGTTCTCGAGGACGACGACGGCCCCCTCGACGTGGGGGTCCTGTGCGACGAGCGTCTCCTCCTTGCCCGCGTCGTTCACGGACGTCTCGATCTGGATCAGGTCTCCCCGCCGAACGGCCTTCGCCGGGCTCTCGGCGCGTGTCCAGCGGAAAGCGGCCGCGGGGACGGTGAATCTCTTCGAGTCGACGCGCACCTCTGCGCCCGCCTTCGAGGCCGAGAGGACGACGGCCGTGAGCGTGTCGGAGGGGGGAACGCCCTCGGCCCAGGACGGGTCGCGGTACTTCTCGGGATCGATCCCCTCGGCGACGAGGTTGCGGGGCTTGCGAAAGCCCGAGCGGCGGTCGATGCGCCGAAGCCCCCGGCGCAGGGCGTCCTCCGCCCAGGTCTCGAGCCGCGGGTCGAGCGTCGTGTCGACGCGCAAGCCCTCGCGGTAGAGGTCGCCTTCCCCGTACTCTTTCTCGAGGTACTGGCGGACTTCCTCGCAGAAGTAGAGACCCAGCGTCGTCTCACGCGACGAGCGGACGACCTCCACGGGGGTTGCCTGCGCGGCAGCGCGCTGCGCCTCCGAGAGGAAGCCTTCCTCGGCCATGCGGCGGAGAACGAGGTCCCGCCGGTTCTTGGCGGCCGTCGCGTTGTTGAACGGCGAGTAGTACGCGGGACGCTGGATGAGGCCCGCGAGAAGCGCCGCCTCCGGCAGCGTGAGCGCCTTCGCACCGTGTCCGAAATACCAACGCGAGGCGGCCTCGACTCCGTAGGTCCCGTGCCCGAACGGAATCTGGTTCAGGTACATCGTCAGGATCTGGTCCTTCGAGAACCGCTTTTCGATCTCGATCGTGAGGAAGACCTCGTTGATCTTCCGTGCCCACGTCTTCTCGGGAGTGAGAAACACGGCGCGCGCGAGCTGCTGCGTCAGCGTGGAGGCACCCTGCGACATCCGGCGCGTCGCGAGGTCCCGGATCGCGGCGCCTCCGATGCGGATGAGGTCGATGCCGCTGTGATCGAAAAAGCGGGCGTCCTCGGCGGCGAGGAGCGCCTTGACCATAACGTCCGGAATGTCGGGCCGCTGGAGAAGCATGCGGCGCTCGATCGCGAAGCGCGCGATCACGGAGCCGTCGGCGCCGCGCAGTTCGGTGATGATGTCCGGGCGGTAAGTCGCGAGCTCCGAAACCTTCGGAATCCGGATGACGCGCGACAGCGCGTACCCGGCGCCTGCGCCGAGGCCGGCCGTGAGAAGTACCGGCAGGAAAAGAACAGCCAATGCCGCCGCGCGGCGCGCGCTCACGTCTCATTCTCGCACGTGGTAATTTCGCGGCGATGACCGAGACGCCTCCGTCGGCCTCGCCCGCTCCCGGAATGCCTCCCCAGGCTCCTGTGACGCTGTCTCTGGACGACGCGGCGATTCGCGGGCGCCGGCAGGGCTGCCTGAAGTGGGGCCTCGTCGGGTGCGCCGGCGCCTCGATTGCCGTGATCATCGGCCTGTTTTTCCTCATGAGCAACGCAAAGAAGCTGATGGACTTCGCCTTCGACCAGATGAGCGATCAGATCGTAACCGCGTGCGGGCCGGACGTGCCGCCGGCCGAGAAGGAGACGTTCCGGGCGGCGATGAAGTCCTTCGTGGCGAAGGCGAAGGACCGGAAGGTGACCGCGCAGCAGGTGACGGCGTTCCAGGGCCGCGTGAAGGCGGCCATGGCCGACAACCGGGTCACGGCGGAGGAGCTGCGCGCCCTCACGGCCTTCCTGAAGGCCCCGCCCTGAGAAAATCGCCGCGCTGAGCCCGTGCCGGACTTCGAGTTTCTCTCCCCCCTGACGCCGCAGGGCGACCAGCCTCGCGCGATCGAGCAGCTCGTGGCGGCCTATCGCGAAGGCCGAAAGCAGCAGGTTCTTCTCGGCGTCACCGGCTCGGGTAAGACGTTCACGATGGCGAAGGTCGTCGAGGCGCTGAACCGCCCCACGCTCGTTCTCTCACACAACAAGACGCTCGCCGCCCAGCTCTACCAGGAGTTCAGGGGGTTCTTTCCGAAGAACCGCGTGGAGTACTTCGTCTCTTACTACGACTACTACCAGCCCGAGGCGTACGTGCCGCAGTCGGACACCTACATCGAGAAGGAAACGCAGATCAACGACGAGATCGACAAGATGCGCATCGCGGCCACGGCCGCGCTCTTCGAGCGGCGCGACGTTCTGATCGTGGCGTCCGTCTCGTGCATCTACGGCCTCGGCAGCCCCGAGTCGTTCGGGAAGATGGCGATCGAGTTCGAAAAGGGCGCGCGCTACGGGATGACGTGGTACCTGAAACGACTCGTCGAGGCTCAATACGAGCGCACGAGCCTCGACCTCGAGCGCGGCGGCTTCCGGGTGCGCGGCGACGTCCTCGAGATCCAGCCTTCCTACGAGGACCTCGGCCTGAGGGTCGAGTTCTTCGGCGACGAGATCGACCGCATCACGCGCTTCGAGCTCGTGACCGGAAAGACGCTCGGGGAGATCGAACGGTTCGAGCTGTTCCCGAAATCCCACTACGTCACGCCCGAGGAGATCCGGAAGAGGGCTCTCGGCTCGATCGAAGCCGAGCTCGTGGTCCGCCTGGAGGACCTGCACGCGCAGAACAAGCTCCTCGAGGCCCAGCGCCTCGAGCAGCGGACACGCTTCGACCTGGAGATGATGCGCGAGATCGGCTATTGCGCCGGCATCGAGAACTACTCGCGGCACCTCTCCGGGCGCAAAACGGGCGAGCCGCCGCCCACCCTCCTGGACTACTTCCCGGCGGATTACCTGACCATCGTGGACGAGAGCCACCAGACCGTCCCGCAACTCAGGGCGATGTATCACGGCGACCAGTCCCGCAAAGGCACGCTCGTGGAGTACGGCTTCCGGCTCCCGTCCGCCCTCGATAACCGCCCGCTGAAGTTCGAGGAGTGGCTCGAGCGCACGGGCCAGCGCATGTTCGTCTCCGCAACGCCCGCCGCGTACGAGCTCGCGGAGACGGGCGGAGAGGTCGTCGAGCAGCTCCTCCGGCCCACGGGCCTCCTCGACCCGCCCATCGAGGTGAGACCAGTGAAGGGTCAGGTCGACGATCTCCTGTCGCGCGTGAACGAGCGGACGGCCAAGGGCGAGCGAACGCTCGTCACGACGCTCACGAAGCGGATGGCCGAGGACCTGACGAACTACTACCTCGAGCTCGGAGTGCGCGTGCGTTACCTGCACAGCGACATCGAGACGCTCGAACGCGTCCAGATCATCGGCGACTTCCGCCGCGGCGTCTTCGACGTCCTCGTGGGCGTGAACCTTCTGCGCGAGGGGCTCGACCTGCCCGAGGTCTCGCTCGTGGCGGTCCTCGACGCCGACAAGGAAGGCTTTCTCAGATCCGAAACGTCGCTCATCCAGACCGCCGGGCGCGCGGCGCGCAACGTGAACGGAATCGCCGTCTTCTACGCGGACCGCATCACGGATTCCATGCGCCGGGCGATCGATGAGACCGAGCGCCGCCGCGTGCTCCAGAGGGCGTACAACGAGGAGCACGGCATCGTGCCCGAAACGATCGTCAAGTCGCTCGACTCTCCGCTTCTCGCCATGTCGAACCTCGACTATCTCGAGCCCCAGCGCCTCGACGGCCGGCGCAGGCCGAAGGACGCGCCGTCGCTCGACCGTGAGATCGCGGACCTCGAGAAGGAGATGAAGACGGCGGCGAAGGAGCTGGAGTTCGAGAAAGCGGCGCAGCTCCGCGACCGCATCCGCGAGCTGAGGGCGATGAAGCTGTTCTGAGCCGCGATTGACCGCCGAGAGTCCCCGCCAGACAATCGTACAAAGCGGATGAGACCCAAATTTGCGTTTTGTCTCCTGCTTTCCGCCCTGCCGGCTGGCGCGGGAGAGCTGACGGGGCGGATGACGTTGAACGACCGGCCCGTTGCCGGAATAACGGTCTCGGCGGTGCCGTGCGAGACGTCTTTCGAGAAGGACCGCCGCGAGGCGCGGCGCGAGCTGCGGCCGATGGCGATCGAGACGACCGTCACGAACGCGAGAGGCGAGTGGCGGTTCGTTTTCGAAGTACCACTTGGCCAGCCCGGGAAGATCGTGGAGTTCCATTACGCCGGCCCGGGCGTCGCGCGCGGCGCGATCCCCGGGGTCTGGGACACGGCCAACCCCGAAGACGGAGACGGCGGGGAGACGGCGCTCCGGAAAGGTGCGACGCTCTCCGGCCGCGTCGTGGACGGGGGCGGGCACCCGGTCACTGACGCGGAGGTCCTCCATCCGGGCGGTATCGACTCCGTCCGAACGGACGCGGATGGCAAATTCGTGCTCGAAGGTGTCGCCGAGTCCGGGAACGACGTCACCGTGCGAAAGCCCGGATACGCAACCGCGAAGGTAGTGGACCTCAGGGGCGGCGCCGCAACGACCGTCGTCCTGCGCGCGGGGCTGCCGCTCTCGGGAGTCGTCCTTGCAGCGGACGGAAAGACCCCGGTGAAGGGCGCCATCGTGCGCGTCGAGCGCAAGGGCACACCGACATTCGCCGAAACGGACTCGGAGGGCCGGTTCGCGGTTCGCGAGCTCGAGCCCGGCCGCGTTCTCGTGGCGGCCGACGGCGGCGAGCGCGGGATTCGCGAGGTCACGGGCGTAGCGATCCCGCGGCCTCCGGACACGCTGCTCACGATCGTCCTTGCACCCGCGGCCGAGCTGAGAGGCCGGGTGTTCGACGTGGCGACGCGCAAGCCTGTCGCCGGCGCGTTCGTCGATGCGGTTTCAGGCCGGCGGTACCTGTGGACGCGCTCCAGAGCGGACGGGTCATTCACGGTCAGCCCGGCGCCGTCTGGCGACTGGGTTCTCGGAGCGGTCGCCGCACGCTACGTCCAGACGACGCGTCGGCTCGCGCGCGCAGAGCGCACGGACAAGCCCTTGGAGATATTCCTCAGGGCGGGCGTCACGATCTCCGGGCGCGTCACGGACGACCAGCGCCGGCCCGTCGCCGCGGCGAGCGTCAGGATTGTCGAGTCCGTGGCCTGGGGCTCCGGAGGCTTCGGCGGCATCTCCCCGGCCCCGGCGGGCGCCATGACAATCACCGCGACGGACGGGACGTTCACGTTGCGGCGTGTCCCACCCGTCGAAACCCTGCGTCTCGTCGTGATCCACCCCGACTTCGAGCCGGCGTCGGTCGGTGACCTTGGGCTCAAGCCGGGAGAGACACGGGCCGGCGTCGGCATTGCGCTCCGCCGCGGAGCGGTGCTGACAGGGGTCGCGACCGCTGGAGAGGCGCCGCTCGCGGGTGTGCAGGTGAGCGTTACGATGGGTCGCAGCCGTCGAGGCGCTTCGCCGCGCTCTCTCGCCGGGCCGGAATGGAGCTGGCCGCACGCGACGACCGGCACGGACGGCCGCTTTCGGATCGGAGGCCTCGCGCCCGGCGAGTACACGGTGACGGCCTCGAAGACCGGATACGCCAGCGACAGCCGTCCCGGCATCGTCATCGCCGAGGGCCGAGGCCCGCAGCCGCTGGTTTTCGCTCTCGGTCCGGAGGCGATCATCGCAGGGAGCGTCCGGGGCAAGCGCGGCACGGGCATCGCGGGTCAGCGTGTCGCTGCGATAAACGAGGGGAGCCGCTCCCTCGGCGGCACTGCCGAGACCCTTGCCGACGGGACCTTCAGGATCGAGGGCCTCAAGCCGGGCGTGACGTACACCGTAGCCCTGCTCTCGGGCTCGTCACCGCAGCAGAAATCGGTCGTGGCGCCCGCGGAGGGTGTCGAAATGACCACCGAGGGAACGGGACGGGTCGAGGGCCGGGTCATCGATGCGGACGGAAGGCCGATGACGGATTTCCAGGTCACGGTGCAGAACGACGAGAGCAGCAGCGGGTACAGCTACGTGGATCCCGTGAAGCAGGACGTGTCGTCAGATGCCGGGGAGTTCGTCGTCGAGAACGCTCCGGCCGTCGTTCTCGAGGTGCGTATCGTCGCGAGGGGTTATCAGCCGGCCCGGGCCGGGGGCATCGCCGTGGAGGAGGGGCAGACGCGTTCGGGCGTCGAGATCAAGCTGTCGCGGGGCGCGACTCTCCACGGACGCGTCGTCGAGGCGAAGAGCGGCAGGCCCGTGCCCGACGTCGAGGTCGTCGCCGAGTCGGCGACATCCCTGCGCGCCGCGACGGACGCCGACGGCGCGTTCTCGATCGACGGCCTCCCGCCCGGGAAGGTGCGCGTCAAAGCAAACTGCCCGGAATACGCGTCGACGAGCGAGATTGCGGAGGTGCGTGAAGACGGTGGCACGGTCGAGCTGAAGCTGTCGAACGGCGCGTCCGTTTCCGCCGTCGTCGTGTCGACCGCAGGGGAGCCGCAGGCGGGCGCGGAGGCGTCGCTGGCGCAGGTCGGCCAGAATCCCTACTACAACGGAACGAAGGCCATCGCGGGGCCGGACGGGCGGGTGCTCTTCTCTCACCTTTCGCCGGGACGGTACACGCTGACTGCTGGAACTGCGGGCAGGCGCGCGAAGCCCGTGGACGTCGCGCTGGAGGCCGACCAGGTTCGCGACGACCTCCGCGCCGTGATCGGCGGCGGTGCGACGGTCTTCGTCACGGTCACCGGCCTTTCGCCGGACGACCGACGACAGGTCTCGGTCAACGTCTCGAGTCGCGGCAATTACACCGCTGCGACCGAGCTGCCCGACGGCCGCTTCGAAGCGCGCGACGTCGCGGCGGGTCAGGCGCAGGCGCTCGCGGGGGTAGGCGCGCCGATGGACTCGAACGGCCGTTTCGTGCGCCGTGCGGTGACGGTCCCGGAAGACGGCACCGTCGATGTAGAGCTTCCGTTCGAAGCCGGCTTCACGCTGACAGTCCACGTTCTCCGCGACGGGCAGCCCGTCGACGGCGCGAACGTATACGCCAGCCCCGCGATTCGCGAGGCGAGCACGGCCGGGTACGGCACGACGGACTCATCGGGGTCTTGCCGACTGACGGGGCTGAAGGGCGGGACGTACAACGTGACGGTTCAATCGATGGTGATCGGCAGCGCGGCACCTGACCAGAAGATCGATCTGAACGGCGACCAGACGCTGGAGTTCGTTCTCCCGGCCGGGAATCTGGCGGGCCGTGTCGTCGGGTCGGGGTCGGGCCAGCCGCTCGCGGACGTTCAGGTCCAGACCCGAACGATGAGTGCGGACGGTACGTCCGGGATAACGCACGATGCGACGACGGACAGCTCGGGCCGGTTCCGGTTGACTGGACTCGAAGCGGGGCCGATCTCGCTCACGGCTCAGAAGAGAGGCTTTCTCGTCGAGACGCGAACCGTCACGGCGGATACGGACCAGGATCTCGTCATCGAGCTGGCCCGCGGCGACGGGCTCGACGTGACCGGGCGCGACGGCCTCCTCGGGACGCCGCTCGAGACCTTTACAGCCCGTGTCTTCGACGGTGCCGGCGCGGAGCTTCCGACGTCGTACGTCCTCCTCGACAGCGCGGGCGTCGGGGAGATCCCGTCGCTCAAGCCGGGCTCGTACTCGATCATCGCCGCCTCGAGGGGGTTCGCGCCCGTGACGTACGACGGCGTTCCCGTGCCGGGACCCGCCCTCGCGGTGAGGCTCACGCCCGGCGGGACGCTGGACATCGACGTCCCGGCCGAGCGCTTCAAGAGTAAGCCGCTTGTTTGCGTTGTTTCAGGGCCGCGCGGACGCCCGCTCGCGTTTCGTCAGTGGGGGAAGCGCGGCGACCTGTCGCTCGCCGCTCCGTCGACGCACCTCGCGAACTTCCCGGCCGTCTCCGGCATGCTCGCGTGCCCTGGCTTTACGCCGCTGGCATTCACGGTCACCGAAGGCGGCGCGACGCGCATCACGGTGAAGTAGGCGTGAGTCACGGGCGGAAATGCTGGGGCCGACAGGAATCGAACCGCGACACGCGGTTCAGGAACGGGGAGAGGCGTCGTCCTCGGGCTGCAGGGGCGTGGAAGCGAATAGGAAGAAGAACAGCAGCAACAACGTCAGACAGACCACGGTGACCGCGAGCTGCCGGCCTTGCCAGAGGCTGTCGAACCACTTCCGAAACTCGCTCGCGAGCACGTTGGCTTTGCCGCCGTAGACCTCCATCTCGCGCAGGTACTTCTTCGTGTCCTCTGGTTCATAACCCAACGGGTTGGGAGGGGTTGGCGCCGCGGTGAAATAGATGACGAGCGCGCTCCCGAAGCCCGCCAGCAAGATGGCTGCGGCGATCAACCTGCGTCGACCCTGTATCGGTCCGAAGTTCAGAATCATGTGGCGTAGATCGGCATGCGTTGCGGGTGATGGTGGGCCCGACAGGAATCGAACCTGCGACACGCGGTTTAGGAAACCGCTGCTCTATCCAACTGAGCTACGGGCCCCGCCCTTTCCTTCAGCGACTTGGCGTCGTCCGTCTGCGACGACCGACGGCATTGTCGCTCATGGCCGGGGGAGATCCAGGAGCACCACGTCCGAGCGCTCCTCCACTCGTTCGAGGACAACTTCACGGCCGTCGGGGGAGATGTCGAAGTCTCGAATGTCGAAGTCCGGAGTGAAGTTCGTCAACCGCCGCTCGACGCCGGTCTCCAGGTCGAGGAGCCAGACATTCTTATGTTGAATTTCTCCCCGCAGGAAGACAAGTGACCGTCCACCAGCCAGGAAGGTCAGGTGCCGCGCCCCCCGCGTCAGGTTCAGTGCCGGCAGGGGATGCGCTGCGCCCCCCGCCGTGACGGCTTTCACCGGGAATGTGGTGCCGATGTCGGGCCCGGAGTAAACGACGAAGCGGCCGTCGGGGGCCCACGCCGGATCGAGGGAATACTCGTGGACGAATTGAGCGAGGGGACGACCGTCGACCGGCACGCGGAAGAGGTGCGGGATGCCGTGATCGTCCGCAGCCGAGGTGATCGATAGGCCGTCGGGCGCCCATGCTGGGGTGCCCTGCAGGCCGAGTGAATCGGCCACGATACGCGCGTTCGTGCCATCGGCCTGCATCACGTACAAGAGCGTCTTCCCGTTCTGCCGGACCGAGAACGCGATGCGCTTTCCATCGGGGGCGATTGCCGGGCCGCCGAAGACTCGTGCTCGCGGACCACTCCACAACTCCGTGCTCGTTCCGTTGGCGAGCCTCCAGATACTCTCGCTGGTGCCGGACGCAGAAACGTACAGGAGATAATCCGTACCGAGTCGCGGGGAGAACCCTGTGCTCGTCGCCAGCGGGACTCGAGCGGCCGCCGAGACCTCCGCCGCTGAATCGGTGATCCGCAAGCGCCACAGCGTTCTCTTCGCTCTCGCGAGCGTCGCGACCAGACGGCGGCCGCCAGCGGCGGCCGCAAGCGACGTGTAACGGTCGGGGCCCGAGGTCAGCCGGTGGGGAATGCGGCGCTCGACGTCCATGCTGTGAAGCCACGGCCCCGAGCCATCGGGATCGCTGGCGAGGTACATCAGCGTCCGCCGATCCAACAGGACAGGATGACTCACGCGCCCGTTGTGCGACGTGATCCGTTCAGGGGTCTCGCCGGCCGGATTGATGCGCCAGATGTCCAATTTGTCCGGAAGGGAGCCCAGGACGAAGTAGATGAATGCCGTGTCCGGCGCCCACGACGGAAAGTGACCATGGAGCCCGGGAGGTGCCGTGAAGATGGGCCGACCCTCCGAGAGCCGGCTGCCATCCGACACGAACAACGGGTCTCCAGGCCCGGGGGTGTGGTACGCGAGTCGAGAGCCGTCGCGCGACCAGTCGAGCTCGGCCACGCCTTCACGGTATCGTCTCGGACGTCCGCCCAGCGTCGGCGCCGCCCAGATGCTGATGTCGCCGCCGCTCGAGCCGTCTTGCCCGCGAACCCAAAACGTCACGAAGGAGCCGTCGGGCGAGAACCCGAGGGTGCGGATCGATGGATTGACGAGTTCCGGCGCGCTCCCGCGGGTCAAATTGTGGAGCTGCCCCGAACCGACCTGTGTAACCCAGACGTCCATCTGTCCGTCCCGGTCCGACAGAAACGCCACGAAATGACCGTCGCGTGACACCGCAGCGGCCTGCGCGACCCCATCGAAGTCCGTGACCGACTGAAATCGCGCGTCCGCGATGGGGCTTCGCCAGAAGTACTCCCTGGTCCGAAGCCAGAGGCTTGCGCCGATCGCCAGCGCGGCTGCCGCCGCCGCCAGCGGCACGGCGAACCTCCATCTGGCTAGAGAAATCGATATCGCCGAGCGCGGCGGCGGCTGTGCAGGGGGATGAGCGGAGGGGGCAATCCTCCCGCTCTCCGACGCGGCCGGAAGATTCCGACTGGACGCCCACGCGTCCAATTCGGCCCGAAACGCGTAGACCGAGCCCATCCTGTCATGCAGGTGCCGGTGAACGGGCATTCCCTCCCGCTTCTCCCAGCGCTGGACCGTCGTCACGTCCCGCTTGAGGTATGCCGCGATTTCCTTCCACGAATCCAGACGGTCTTCAGGCGGTCTCACGGATGGCGAGGTGCCAGGGGGGTCGCTCATCGCGCTCTCCCGATTGGTCCGCGGTCGTCGCGAGCCCGGGAACCGATCGTAGCGTAGGGGGCCGGCGGCGGCAAAACGCAGCATTCGACGGCAAGTAGAGGAACGGCTGCAATTCCGCGCATCGCCGTTTGACGGCACCTACAAGGGCTCCCATCTTGTCCGCGCGTCTCCGTCTGGCGACGTTGCGACAGAGTCTAAGTCCGCGTTTCAAAACCGCATGAAGAGAAGGAGGAGGTCGATATGCGAAGAAAGAAGCTCACGTGGGTGGTGTTGCTCAGTGCCGCGGTCGTGATCGCGGCCCTCTATCACGGAGGGGATGTCCTGGCGACGGCGGCTGGAGGTTTCACGGGCACGACTCTGGCCATGGGCCGGTTCGGCGAAATCGACGTCTTTAACCAGCTCATTCCGCCCAACGGCAACCGCAATGGCAATCTCTGGCTGTCGATGCAGAAGACGAAGGGATCGTCAGACCTTTACGTGCAGAGCAACGTCTGGCAGCCGGGAGGAAGCACCGGCTGGCACTCGCACCCGGGCCATAGCCTGATCATCGTCACGGCGGGAACGGTGACGGCCTATGAAGCGCACGATCCCAGCTGCAAGCCCAGTGTGTACACACAGGGGATGGGGTTTGTCGATCCCGGTGGCGACCACGTACACATCATCCGGAACGAGGGCACCGTCACGGCAAGCACCATCACTGTCCAGCTCATTCCGGCAGGTGCGGTGCGTCGGATTGACGCTGAAAACCCGGGGAACTGCCCGTTCTGACGAGGAGGGGCGAATTCGACGACACCCCGAGGGAGCCCTGGACGCGCATCGGGCCCGCAGCGGACTCCCTTGCGCCCGCCGCTGAGCGGGGTATCGTTAGCCGTCATGGCCGGCTGGCGGCGGGCGATCCTCGGCGCGCTCTGCATAAGCGCTCACGCGGCTCTGGCAGACGGGCCGCCGTCCCTCGAGGCGGTCAGGGAGTGCCGCTGGGACGGCCCAACGCTCCTCGTCGACCTGCCGTGCGCTCTCCGGCTCGGGCGGCAGAACAGCTTCGACATCCTCGACCAGGAGACTTTCCTCAAGGGGAGCGAGCGGCGCGAAAAGCTCGCCGAGCGGGACTTCGCCGTCCTGTTGACGCCCTCGCTTTCGGCGGTCACGACTGGAAGCTCTACACCGAGCACAGGAACGGCCACTCCAACGCCCTCGACCGACCTCTACCGGGCAGGTCTCGGCCTCTCGAAGCTCTTCGGCATCGGGACGAACGTAAGCGTCCAGCCTTTCTACGAGTTCGGCGGAGGCAACCGGGCGTCCGGCGTCGTCGCTGGGATCTCGCAGCCGTTCCTCAGGGGCGTGGCGCCGGTCTACGTCCGAAGCGCCCTGGACGCCGCGAGGTCGCAGGAGAGGGTGGCGGGCTGGTCGCAGATCCAGTCGTGCCTCGGCACGCTCGTCGGGGTCGTGGGTCAGCTTTCCGCCCTCGGTGAGATACAAGAACGGCATCGTCTCTTTTCGGAGTCTCTTTTGTCGATGGAAACGAAGCTGACGATTACGGAAGCGCGCGAGCGCGCCGGTCTCGCGTCCAGCCTCGATGTCCTTCGCGCGCGCATCGAGCGGACCAACCTCCGCGACCTGGTCGCCTCCGTCTCCGAGCAGCTCGAAGATGCCGTCGATGGCCTCCGCTTCACCCTCCGGCTCCCGCAGGGCCTCCCGATCCGCGGGCTGGTGGGACCGAAGGACGAACCGAAGCGGCCGGAGCCGGGCGTGGAGACCTCCGGCCGATACGACGTGAGGATCGCCTCGGAAGCGCTCTCGGAAGCACGCCGGCAGGTCCGCGTCACGCGTCACGCGATCCTTCCCGACCTGAGCGGCACCTTCACGATGACGTATCGCAATTCGGAAGCCCCCGAGGTTCCCGCGACCCTGGCCTCCCCGTCGGGAACCACGTGGGCCCTTTCCGTCAGCACCTCCGGTGAGATCCGGCGGTCCGCCGAACGGGCCGCCTACCAGGACGCCCTCGATCGGGTGGAAGTCGCGACCCGAGCCCTCATCCAAACGCAGGAGCGCGCACGGGACGAAATCCGCTCTCTGGGTCGCCTTCTCGAGAGGCTCCACAAGCAGGAGGCGATTCAGCGGGAGCAGATCGAGCAGGCGGCTTCCAAGCTGGCGATCGCCGAGGCCAAGTTCCGGAACGGCCTCGCGAGCAATTTCGACTTCCTCGAGGCGGAGTCGGAGCTTCGGAACGCGCAGGTGAATCTCCTGGCGGCGCAGCGGGACCTCGTTCCCGCCGCGTATCGCCTCCTGAACGGGATGGGCCTTTACGACTCCTGGCTGAAGGAGACCCATGGCGTGGATTGCGCGGCTTCGACGTCTACTCACTGAGGACCGCCGCGCGACCCTCGCGTTGACGGCGGGCCTCGTCGGGATCGTCGCGCTCTGGCTGATCGGGCCGTGGCCGTCGCGCGCCTCGCGGGGGGGCGAGGAGCCGGGCCGGACGTGGGTCGTCAAGCAGACGGACGTGCGGAGCGGGGTCTGGGCAATGGGCGAGCTGGCGGCAAGTCGCTCCCTCGTCGTCAAGAACCGCCTGCCCGGCACGGATGGACGGATCCTCTGGATCGTCGACGACGGCGTCGAGGTGAAGGAGGGGGACGTTCTGGTTCGCCTCGACTCGAGCGGTTTCGAAGCCGAGCTGGCACGCCTCCGCGCGGAGCTCGTCGCCCAGAAGGCGACGGTTGAAGCCGCGCGGCAGAGCCGGCTCGCGGAGGCCACGCGGATCGAGCAGCAGAACGCCGTGGCAGGTTCCAAGCTCGCCGGGGCGAACCTTCGTCGAAAGACGCTCGAACAGGGTGAGGGCCCCATGGAGGAGGGCCGTCTCCAGGCGGACCTTCAGAAGGCTCAGGAGGAAGAGAAACGCTGGAAGGGCTACGTCGAGGACCTTGCGAGAGTGCAGGAGTCGGGGAAAAACGTGGCGGGCGAGCTGAAGTCTGCCTCGGAAAAGGTGGCAGAGCTGAAAGAGAAGACGGCGCTCGCACGAAAGCAGCTCGAAGGGTTCCGCGAGTTCGTCCTCCCCGCCAGGCTCGAGGAGGCGCGCGTCGGCGTCGGCGACGCAGAGGCGGAGCGCCGCCGGACGGAGGAGGCCGGGCGGTACGCCGTCGGACAGGCGGACTCCGAGATCGAGAAAGCGCGGGCGCAGGCCGGCGCCCTCGAAGCCAGAATCCGGGATCTGGAACGGATCATCGCGGACGCCTCGATCCGGGCCCCCGGCTCGGGCCTCGTCGTTCTCCGTGAGAACAACATCGAAGGGCGCGCGCGGAAGGCGCAGGTCGGCGACCGGGTCTACCAGGACTTTCCGCTTCTCGAGCTGCCCGATCCCTCGACGATGGAGGTGAGGGCCCGCGTTCGCGAGCTGGATCTGGAATCCCTTCGATCGTCGAAGGCGGGGGAGGTTCTCGTCGAGGCGGTCCCGGGCCGGGTCTACCGCGCCGAGCTGAAACAGGTCGGCGCGCTCGCGCTCAAGCGGGACGGCGAGGACGAAAAGTACTTCAACGTCAGTCTCACGCTCTTACAACCCGACTCCCGGCTCCGTCCCGGGATGACGGCCCGCGTCTTTCTGGTCCGCGAGGAACGGCTGGGGGTGCTCGCGATCCCCCGCGAGTTCATCGCGAACCGCGGTGGCCGCTCCGTCAGCCAGGTCCGTGATGCGCGTGGGCGGGTCACGGAGAGGCCGATCCAGCTTGGCGCCGAGGGGCGCGTATTGGTGGAAGTCCGGTCGGGGCTGAAGGAGGGCGACGTTGTCGTCGCCTGGCGTTGAGCCGGCGACGAGCGGCATTCTCTGTCGCGTCGAGCACCTCTCGCGGACGTTCCGGGCCGCGACGCGCGAGATTCCGGCGCTTCGAGGCGTGAGCCTCACGATTCCCCACGGCGCGCGCGTCGGAATCATGGGCCCTTCGGGGTCGGGCAAATCGACGCTTCTCGGGATTCTCGGCTGTCTCGACCGCGCTTCCTCGGGCCGCTATGTTCTGGACGAACAGGACGTATCCGGCCTCTCGGACGATGCGCTCTCCGATATCCGGGCCGAGACGGTCGGCTTCGTCTTCCAGAGCTTCAACCTGATCGGGGAGCTCGACGTCCTCGAGAACATCTGCCTTCCGCTCGAATACCGCGGCGTCGGCCGCGCGGAAGCCCTTTCCCGTGCGCGCGTCGTCGCGACGCGGGTCGGCCTCGGCGAGCGGCTCGACCACCTGCCGGGACAGCTCTCCGGCGGCGAGCAGCAGCGCGTCGCGATCGCCCGGGCGTTTGTCGGCCGGCCGAGACTCCTTCTGGCCGACGAGCCGACCGGCAACCTCGATTCGGAAACGAGCGCGGAAATCATCGATCTTCTTCTCGAGCTCAATCGCGAAGGGGTCGCTCTCGTCGTCGTGACGCACAACGAAGAGATGTCGCCGATCTTCCAGAGCATCATTCGGATCCGGGATGGGCGCCTCGTCGGCTAGGCTCGCCGTACGTCCGGCGCTCCGGCTCGGGCTCCGGCAGATTCGTGCGCACCGGCTTCGCTCGGCGCTCTCGGCGGTCGGCGTTCTTCTCGGGGTCGGGTCGGTCACGATGGTCGTCGCCGTCGGAGAAGGGACGCGGAGGGACATCAAGGCTCGGTTCGCCGCTCTCGGAACCGACACGGTGATCGTCACGAGGCGAGAGCTCTCGGCGGAGGAGGGGAGCGCGGGTCGCCGTCTCCACGAAAGGGGTCTGGCCTTCCGCGACGCGCTCGATCTTCCGCTCGCCTGCGACGGCGTTACCGACGCGGTGCCCGAGGTCGAGGTCCAGGCCGAGCTGGCGGAAGGCCGCAGCCGAGGCGGACTCAGGGTGCTCGGGACCACGCGGGCGGGACTCAGGATCCGCGGTGTGGTCGTCGTCGAGGGCCGCCCGTTTTCCGAGGAAGAGGCGGAGGCCGGGGCGCGGGTGGCGCTCGTCTCCGAATCGCTCTGGAACAGGCTCGGCGGGTCGACTTCGTCTGGCGGTTCCCCTCGCGTCCTCCGCTTGTCGCACGCGCTCCTCGAGGTGGTTGGGGTCTTCCGCTCGCCGGGAGCGATTCCCGAAGAGGCCACCGCCGTACGGTCGTCGGCGCCGGAGGTCCTGATGCCCCTCAACGCGACGGCAGGGCTGGGGGCGGCCGCAGACGGAATTCGCGGAATTCTCCTGACCCGGCTCCTCGTGAAGCTGCGGTCTGACGACGCGGACCTTCGCGCCGCCGCCGCCGTGGAGGACGCGCTCCTTCGCGCCCACGGCGGGATCCGGGACTTCGCGGTCGTGTCGCCTGTACGCCTCCTGCGCGAAAGAGAAAAGGCGAGCCGGAGTCTCCGCTCGATGCTCACCCTCACGGGCGGAATCTCCCTGATCGTGGGCGGAATCGGGATCCTCAACGTCATGCTGGCGAGCGTGAGTGAGCGCCGCCGCGAAGTGGGGATCCACCGCGCCCTCGGCGCCCGACGCCGTCAGGTCATCCTCCTCTTTCTGTCCGAGGCCGTTCTCCTGACCGTCCTGGGGGGAACGGCGGGAATGGCGTCGGGAGCCCTCCTTTCCCTGCTGGCGGCGCGCGTTGCGGGGATTCAGGCCGCGATCTCGCCCGTCGCTCTCGCCATCGGTTTCGTCACCTCGGTCGCCGTCGGCATCGCCGCGGGTCTCTATCCCGCGATTCGTGCCTCGTGGATGGAGCCCATGGACGCGATCCGCGTCTGATGGTTCGGGTAGCCCCGCGATTGGTGCGACTAAAATGACTCACGGTGTCGAACCGGACGCACATTCTCTTTCGATGGGAACCCTCCGGTCGTCTGGACCCGTGACGAATGGACCAACCTGATTCGCCGGTCTTCGACGAGAAATTCGAGTTCCTCGAGAAGCTCGGCGAGGGCGGGATGGGTGCCATCTACAAGGTTCGCCACCGCCTCCTGAACCAGATCCTCGTCATCAAGATGATGACGCCCAAGTCGGAGGCGAGTCCCGAGCTCCAAAAACGGTTCCTTCGCGAGGCTCAGACCGCCACACGTCTTCGGCATCCGAGCATCGTCTCGATCTTCGACTTCGCTCTCCGGGAGGACGGCTCGGCCTACATGGTCATGGAGTACCTCAGGGGAGCGAACCTGGCCGATGCACTCCGCCGCTGCGGCCCTATGCCCGTCCCGCTCATGCTCCTCGTTGCCGACCAGGTTCTCTCGGCCATGCACTTCATGCACGAGAAAGGTGCGATCCATCGCGACATCTCCCCCGACAACATCATGCTCACGCGCGAGGAGACCGGCATCGTCCGGGCGAAGCTGATCGACCTGGGCATCGCCAAGATCCTCAACGCCGAGGAGGATCTGTCGGTCAAGAACGAGTTCATCGGCAAGCTCCGGTATTCGTCGCCGGAGCAGCTCCAGCCTCGGCAGAACGCCCGGCGGCTCAGCGGGCGGACGGATGTCTACTCCTTCGGCGCCGTTGCGTACGAGCTGATCACCGGCGTGAAGGCGATCCGCGGAGAAAACGTCCTCGCGTTGATCCACGCTCATCAGACCGGGCTGATCGTCCCCTTCGGGGAGAGTGATCCGGGGGGTCAGGTCTCGCCGAAGCTCCGCGAGGTCCTGCTTCGCGCGATGTCGGTGAACCCCGACGACCGTTTCGCGACCGCGGAGGAGCTCCGGCGCGCGCTCACGTCGATGCTCGCGGGGAATCCCCTCGACGACCCGACGGTTCGCTCCTACATCCAGGCGGTCCTGTCTCTCGCGCCCGACGAATCCCTTCTCGGCGAGGGACAGCTTCGCTCCGGGAGCGGCGCCTCTCAAGGCTGGACGAGACCCCGCTCGACGACAAGCGCTTCCGCCGCCAAGACCGCGGCCCCGCCCGGTCTTTCCGATGAAATCGAGCGGACCAAGAGCACGTCCGCGCTCGCGGCCGCCCCGGCCCAAGACGCGCGCCTCTTCGAGAGGGAAACCGTTCGAGAGGCCGAAATCGCTTCCAAGGCGCCGCTGGAGAGTCGACCGTCCTGGCTCGTGAGACTGGCGGTTTCTGCCGTCGTAGTCGTCCTGGCGGGGGCAGCCGTGCTGCTCTGGCTCGGCCGGGCACGGTCGGCGGCGCACCGGGGCGACGAGACGCCCGTCCGGTCGCCCCAGCCGACGGCCGTCATCCCGACTCCAGTCGCAACGACGGCAGGGCTTTCGAGCCCACCCGTGCCGATGGCGACCTTGCCCGTGCCGATCGCGACCTTGTCCGTGCCGATGGCAACCCCGGAGCAGCGCGTCACTCCGGGATTCACGGCGACCCGCTCGCGCGTCCCGGTGTCGGACCGCAAACCGACTCTCGTTGCCCAGTTCGTCAGGACTCCCGTTTCCGAGAGAGCGGTTCCCTCTCCCTTTACTCACGGCGATCAGCTCCCTCCGGCGAGCACACGCTTCTGTCCCCTACTCGACGCGACGTACTACCAGCAGGGGGTCGTGAAAGAGCGGCCAAAGGGTTTCGCCTCCGAGTCCGGCGAGTTCTTCCGGCGCGCCCGCGACGACGCGGGCCGAATCCAGATCCGGCTGTCGGTAACACCAAAACAGCCCGCCGACGGAGATTCGTTCCAGATCGTCGGCGATGTCGTGAATGGCGGCGATCTCGGCCTCGTCATCGAGCGCGTCGAAGAGTCGTCGGTTTCGGCCTCCGAGGGCTACCAGAAGGTCTCGGGCTTGAGGCTTCCCCTCGAGATCCCGAGCGGGGGAGCCGCTCGCATTTACACCTATCACGGCGTCGTGTCCGGGCGAAGCCCCTTCACGAAGGAACTGCGGATCGTCGATTCGCGAGCCGATTCCTGGAAGACAGCAGTTCGCTTCCGCGTCTGTCCGGGGCCTTGAGGACCGTGGGCGGTTTTCGCTGTTGACAGGCAAAGGGGGGCGCAATAATGGCGACCGGGGCCAGAAAGGACGAAGAGTGAGGACCCGCCATCCGAAGTCTCTTTCCCTTCTCACGATCGGCACGTTCGGTCTGTTGTCTCTGGTCCCGGTGCAGGCGGGCGCACAGCCTCCGACGGCGAGCCGGCTCAAGATCGCTCACGCGCCTCTGGAGTGCATCACCACACAGGCGCTTCCGGTCGTGGAGGCCGCCGTGGCGCCGGCACCTGACCTCTCCATCGGCAAGGTCTACTTCCGTGCGGCACAGGCAGGTCCGGACTACTACTACGTGGTTCTGAAGGGACCTCCGAAACAGCTGGAAGGATTCCTGCCGAGGCCGGATCCGGCGACCAAAGCCGTCGACTACTACGTCGAAGCGGCCGACAAGGCGAGCCTGAGAAGCCGCACGCCCGGCTACGAGCCGAAGGTCATCGAAGACACGAAGTGTGAGCGGCGAAGAGTGGCGGCCGTGATTCCCCTGTCGGGCGCGGGGCTGACGATCGGCCTGACGCGGGCCGGCCAGACACCATACCCTCCCGGCTTCAATAAGGCGGACATCGCGAAGGTCATCCTCGTGACCGGGGCCATCGTGGGTGCGGCGGCCGCCGCCAGCGCGGGAACCACGGCTGGTGGTGCCGCCGGGGGTACGGCTGGGGCGGCAGCGAGCGGGACGACCGGTGCGGGTTCGGGGGCGGCAGCCGGGCCGCCGGCCCCGCCTCCGCCCCCGCCCTCGGGAGGAATCAGCACAGGCCTCCTCATCGGTGGAGGTGCCGTGATTGCGGCCGGGGTCGGCATCGCGGCGGCATCCTCCGGCTCATCGTCCGACAACACGCCGACGCCGACCTTCACCCCGACGAGCACGCCGACGAGAACCGCGACCGCGGCGCCGACCGCGGTGCCGACCGCGGCGCCGACAAACACTCCGACATGGACGCCGACGCCGTTGCTGACCGCGACGCCGACAAACACGCCGACCCGGACACCCACGAGCACACCGACTCCGACGCCGACTTCAACACGAACACCCACAGGAACCCCGACCAGAACGCCGACAAGCACTCCGGTCCCGGCCCCCCTCGTATTCAGAGTGACGTGGAGTAGCAGCGTCGGATGCCGTGACCTCAACCTCACGGTCTTCGATCCCCAGGCGGGAGCCCTTGTTCCGACCACCAACGTCAACCAGAACTGCCTGAGTTGTGTACCGAATCCGTTCGAAGAGGTCACAATCTCGAAACCCATCTCCGGGGGCACCTACCGCTATAACGCTCTGGACGCCTCCGCGAGGGCCTGCGCCTGCGCCGCCGGCATGGTTCCCTCTCGGTTCGACGTTTTCAAGTCGGGCGTCATCGTGCAATCGAACCCCTCGTCTTCCGTTTGCGGTTCCACCACGCAGAGCTTCTCTTACACCTACTGAGGTGCGAGAGAGAATCGCTCAGGCAGTGGCTCGAGACGGCGGAGACCTGCGGGCCGTCCGGGGCAGGGAGTTGATTCTCGCATGCCGTATTCGACAGAATGGCCCCGTGAAGAAGAAGCGGCCTGAGGTCGAGGATACCGCCGGGACGCAGGAACACCGCCGGGGAAATCGGGCGAAGGCCGTGATCCCCATCGGAGTCCGCGTTGGCGGGCGGCCTCTCACCGCGGGTTGCACGCTCAACGTGGGAGAGGGCGGCGCGCTGCTCATCTGCTCGGAGGACCTGGACATCGGCACCGAGATGCAGGTCACGAACCTGAAATCCGACGAGTTCTTCACCTGCCGCGTGGTGCGGCGCGCCGGCTTTCACGAATCGGGCCGGTTCGGTCTCGGAGTGGAGATCCTGAACCCCGACCGCGAGACATCCGACGCTTCGGCGGCCGTGCGGAGCAAGAAGAAGCGCCACTAGCCGCTCAGGGGCGGGCCGTCTTTACGAGGGTCGGACGTGATACACCGCGCGCCCGCGGAAGTTGCCGGTGCGCTCGACGCGGCGACCGCCGTCAGGGCCTACCGGGCATGAAAAACCGTGAACGAAATCCCGCCGCGCAGAGGACGCGCCTCGCGCCATTGCCCCCACATGAACAGATCGTCCATGGTTCCGTCGACGACATCGAAGTCGGGCATTGGGACGATCTTACAGGGGAGAGCGGAGAGTTCTCATGCGGAGGTCTGGCGGGTTGAGTCAGCCTTTTCAGACTTCACGTGAACGAGGTGGATCACCTTGCTGGCGCGCACGGCGGCCTTGGGGCCGAGAGGAAGGAAGTCGTCTTCCTGGCGCGCGACGTACTTCGCGAAGCCGTCGGTCGCCTCCGTGACGTCGGCGAGCTCGTGGAACATCTCGAATTCGAGCGGTTCCGGCAGGCCCTCCACCGTGAGCCGAAAGGTGTGCAGGTAGTTGTGTTCCATGAGGGGCCCTCCGGCGGTGATTGTCGCGCAGGACGCGATCCGGACCGGCGTCGTATCGTTACGGCGCTTGAGAGTGGCATCGGGTTCGCTCCGCATCCCCCTCCTTCTGGCCGCGGCGGCGGCCGTGATCACCCTCGTCGCCGCTGCCGGGCGCGATTTCTGGGCTCCCGACGAGCCCGATTTCGCCGAGCACGTGAGGGAAATGCTCGAGAGGAGAAGCCTCCTTCTCCCGTACGAGAACGGAAAGCCCTACTCGGAGAAGCCCATCTTCTTCTACTGGGCGGTCGCGGCGACGACGCCGTTCTCCGGCGGCGACGTGAAGCCTTTCGCGACGCGCCTTCCGTCCGTTCTCGCCGGGGCTGCGCTCGTCTTTTGCGCCGCGTCCTTCGCGGGCCGGCGCGGGGGAGAGCGGGAGGCCCTCGCCGCGGGCGCGGCCACCGCCGTCGCGCCGATCGTCTTCTGGCAGGCCCAGTACCTGCAGGTCGACGCGCTCTTCTCCTGCTTGCTTCTCGCCGTGTTCCTTTCGCTGTATTTCTTAGAAGGTGAAGAGGGCGACGCCGCGGCGCGTCGCTGGCGATGGTTGCTCCGGGTGGCACTCGCCGCGGCGGTTCTGACGAAAGGCCCCCTCGCTGTCGTTCTCGCGGGTCTCGTCCTGTTCGCCCGCTGCGCCGACCGCCGGTCGTGGGCGCCGCTCGGGGCCACGCACCCCATTCGAAGCATCTTCATCTTTCTGGCCCTCGTCCTTCCCTGGTATTTCTTCGCGGCGCGGGCCGGCGGACCGGCCTACGCGTACGACCTCGTCGTGAACCAGAACTGGAACCGCTTCTTCCAGGCCTTCGACCACATTCAGCCGTGGTGGTTCTACTTCGAGAGCATGTGGAGCGACTTCTTCCCGTGGACGGCGCTCGCGCTCGCGGCTCCCTTCGTCCTCGCGCGGGCGGGGCTGCTTCGCGAGCGG
This sequence comes from Thermoanaerobaculia bacterium, assembly GCA_963821225.1. Lineage (GTDB taxonomy): Bacteria > Acidobacteriota > Thermoanaerobaculia > UBA5066 > UBA5066 > Fen-183. The sequence goes on along the minus strand of CAWGCY010000006.1, from coordinate 908,697 downwards.
CCGGAACTGCGTTTCGCGGCGACAGCCGCCGCGGTGACCTTCGTCTTCCTCTCTCTCTCGCAGGCCAAGCAGGGCAAGTACCTCCTTGCCGCATATCCCTTCGCGGCGGTCCTGGTGGCGGCACTCGCGGCGGAGGCGGAACGTCGGGCCAGGGCGGGCGACCGCGGCCTGCTCCTTTCGGTGCGCAGCTGGATCGCGTTTGCCGCGATACTGCTCCTCGTCGGCGCTGTGGCGATCGCACCCGCCACACGGCGGTTCGCGGCCGAACAGGCCGACCTCGCGCCGTTCGCCGCGATCCCGATCGGCGTTGGGGCCGTCGGGACGCTCGCCGTTCTCGTCCGGCGAAGACGCGAGGCGGTTCCCGCGCTTCTCGCTCTCGCCGCGGTTCTCGCGGCGGGGGAGCTCGTCGCCGGCGTGGTGGTCTTCCCCGCGATCGACACGCTCAAGACGGGAAAGCCCTTCTACGAGCGCCTCCGTCCGCGCGTGTCGCACGGCGAGCCACTGGCGTACTTCGGCGCGACGTACCGGTGCTATCCGATCCTCGTGCTCCGGCGGAAAACCGAGCACTTCGAAAGCGACGCCGCGCTCGCAGAATGGGTCGACAGGACCCCCGGGGCCCTCGTGCTCGCCGACGAGAGCGAGCGGCGGCACTGGACCGACGCCCGCCTCTCGCGACTCGTCGTCCTGGATCGGCAACGGGTGGGCGGCGACGTCGCCATGCTTCTGGGGCGGCCATGACGGCGCTCCGCGATTCTCTCGTGTTCGAGGATGCCCCCGAACGCCACCCCGGCCGACACGAGGTCGTGAATGCGACTCTCGAGCGCGGCGGCGAGCGCATCCCCGTCGTCGTCAAGAAGGTGCCCCTCGGCCTCCGGCAGCGCCTGACGACGCACAAGGCCGAGCGCTCCTACGCGACGGCCCGGGCGCTTCTCGCCCGTTCGATCGCGACCCCGGAGCCGCTGGCCGCCGAGGTCGTGGGAGATGAGAGCTGGTACGTGGCGCGCAGACTCGATGGGGCGTCGCAGATACGCTCATGGTTCCTCCACCGGGACGACCCGCGGCGGCCCGGGCCGCCGCTGCCGTTTTCGTTCGAGGAGGTCGTCGACGCCTTGGGAAAGCTGGCGCGTCGGATGCACGACGCGGGGGTGTTCTTTCGCGATTTCACTGATGGGAACGTTCTCGTGACGGGCGAAGCCGGGACTCTCCGGCTTTGGCTCGTGGACCTGAACAGGGCCCGTGTGGGTGCGGCCCCGGTTCCAACGCGGTCCCGCTACCGGGACCTCGCCCGCCCGGGGCTGAATCGACCCGAGGACATCAACCTGCTTCTTTCCAGCTACTTCCTGCCGCATCCCCCTCCGCCACGAGCCGTCCAGGCGGTGCGCTGGCTCCGCCGGAGGATCGTTCTGTGGGACGATTTCAAGGCCTTCGCGAGGCCCTGGAGACGCTGAGTGGTCCGGCGAGCTATCCTGATTTCCCACAGGGGGATATGCCGTAAACCGTGGAGAGAAAAGCCCGTCCAATCGGCGTGAGCGGAACCGCGTTGGCCCCCGTTCTGACCTTCCCCGGTAGAGAAGGAGCCGAAACACTCGTTCGCCATGACAGACCCTCGAGACAGGCGGCGGGGTCCGTGAGCGCCGACGAGCGCGCCGCGAAGCGTGAACTCGAGTCCGAGATCCTCGCGCGCGTCGTCTCGGGCGACGTGGACGCCTTCGAGTATTTCGTCGTCACGTACCAGAAGCGCATCACGCGGTTCGTGTACACGCTCCTTCGCGATCCGGGCGACGCCGACGGCATCACCCAAGAGGTCTTCGTGAAGGCCTTTCGCGCGCTGCCCGAGTTCCAGGGACAGTCCGCGTTCGAGACCTGGCTCACGCGCATCGCGATCAACGCCGTGCGCGACCACATCCGCCGACGGAAGCCGGTCGTGTCCTTCTCGGACCTGCGCGCCGACCCGGACGACGACGGCCCCGAGCTTCCGGCCGCGTTCGATCCGGCCGACGGCACGTCCCCCGAGCGTGACCTCCTGTCGCGGGACATCCGGCGCCGGATCGCCGAAGCGCTCGTGGCCCTTTCGCCGCGTCAGAGAGCGGTCTTCGTCATGAAACACTACGAGGAAAAGTCCATCGCCGAGATTGAGGAAGCCACCGGGCTCGACGAGGGTACGATCAAGTCCCACCTTTTTCGCGCGGCCCGCAAGCTGCGCGAGCGCCTGGAGGACCTCCGATGAACGCGAGCCGCCACCTCACTCCCGACGAGATCGTCGAGCGCGCGTTCCCGGTCGACGGAGGCGCAGGAGCCGTCCCCGAGCACCTCGCGAAGTGCGCCGCTTGCCGGGAGCGCGTCGAAGCGCTGCACGACGCCTGGCTCCTCGACCGCGGAGCCGTGAGCGGGGCCGTGGACGACCTGCCCTCGAGCTTCTGGGAGGCGCAGGCCTCGGCGACGATGGCGAGAGTGCGCGCCGGCACCACGATGGATGCGCCCGTGCCCCGGGTGGGCGTCTTCCCGCCGCGGATGCGCGGCATCCTCCGGCGTCCGGCCCTCGCCATCTCGAGCCTCGCGGCCGCCCTGCTCCTGGTGGGCGGGCTCTCGCTCCTCAACTCCGGCTCGACGGCGCCGCCTGTGCGGACGGCGACAGCCAAGACGACCGTAGCCAGGGAGAAGACTCCCGCCCCCGTGAACGACGCCTCCGACGACGAGCTGCTCGTTTCGGTCGACCGCGCGCTCGAGGAATCCTCGCTGGCCGGCTTGGTCGTGGAAGAGGCGCTGTGAGACACGGCATGAGAGACGTGATGAGACGCGCGATGAGATGCGTCGGGAGAGGCCTTGCCGCGGCCTCGTTCGTGCTCCTGGCGGCGGCGCCTGTGCGCTCCGCCGAAGCCCAGATGCCGGAGGCGCCTCCGGGCAAATGGTGGAAGCGTCCGCGCATCGTCCAGATGCTCAACCTCACCGTCGAACAGCAGGTGAAGCTGGAGGACATCTTCTCGCGCCGCCGGCGCGAGTTCGTGGATCTCAAGGCCGACGTGGAGCGCCGCCAGATCGACGTCGAGGAGCTCGTCGCGAAGAAGGACTCCGAGGCCAGGAAGGTCTCGGCGGCCGTCGACGCGCTGGAGCAGTCGCGGCTCAAGCTGCGCAAGGCGTTCACAATGATGTTCCTCGAGCAGAAGGACGTCCTGACGGCCGCGCAGTGGCAGCAGGTACTCGACCGGCGTGACGAGTGGCGCAGGTTGCGCTTGATGGAGAGACGCGGCGCGGCCGGGGACGAACTTTCGCCGGGCGGCAAGGCGGGACCGGGTACGGGCCGCGAGCGATCCCAGCAGCGGCCGCCGGACCAGCGGCCGACGGACAGGTAGCCTCAGGGCGCCGGAGCGCCGAGGGCCTTTGGGGCCCCCCCGCGTCCCCGGGCCGCGGCGAGCGCGAAGAGCGCGAGGAGTCCTGGCAGAGCGAGGAAGACTGCGTACGGGATGCGGGAACCGCCGGCCTGAAGCCGGTACTGTAGAGCCGTGGCGCCGGCGACGAGGAGGGCGCCCGGCACGAGGCGCAGCGGCTTCCAGCGTGCGAAGACGACGAGGGCGAGCGCGAGGAATCCGCGCCCGGCCGTCACACCCTCCACGAATGTGGGCGATACCGTGAGGACGAGGAGCGCGCCGCCCAGGGCGCCGAGGGCGCCCGCCGCGATCGAGGCGGCCGTGCGCACGGTGACGACCGAGCCGCCTGTCGCCGCGAGAGCGAGCGGGTTCTCGCCCGCGGCAACGAGCGCGAGACCGGGACGCGTGCGTTGGAGAAAGAAGTCCACGGCGACCGGAACGAGGAAAGCCGCGAGGGCCGTTGCCGGAAGGCCGAATGCGAGGGGCGGCAGCGTCGTGACCTCGAGGACCGAGCCCGTCGCTCCGGCGAGAAAGCGGTAGGAGAACGCGGTTCCACCCGCTGCCACGAGGTTCCACGCAGTGCCGACGAGGATCGGATCCGCCCGGCCGGCCACCGCGAATGCTGCGAATACCGCCCCGGCGAGGACACCCGCGACGGCCGCGGCGAGGAGCGCACCATGAGGGCCAACTCCGGAACGTGCGGAGGCGAACGCCGTGAACGCCCCGATGAGCATCGTGCCCTCGAGCCCGATCTGGATCGAACCCGCACGCTCGAGGAGCAGCTCCCCCGTCGCCGCGAGGAGGAGCGGCGCGGCGAGAAGGAGCGCGACTGCGAAAAACCCGCTCATGCTGCCTCGCGCGCCAGACGCGCGCGCGCCGCGAGGACCGCGAGAACGAGAACTCCCGGCACGATCGTCGCGAGCGCGCTCGGGACGCCCGTGTCGCGCTGCATCGCCGACGAGCCGGCGCCGAGCGCCGCGAACAGAACCGCCGAAGCCGCCGCCGCGAGAGGATGGGACCCGCCGAGGAGCGCCGCGGCGATCCCGGTGTAGCCGGCTCCGGCCGCGAAGGGATCGTAGAGGCGGCCCGTCACGGCCAGGACCTCGAGGCCTCCTGCGAGGCCCGCGAGCGCGCCCGAGGCCGCGAAGGCGAGAAACCGAAGCCGGGCGTGGGGCAATCCGATCGCCCGAGCGGCAGCCGGGGCGAGGCCTGTGGCGCGCAGCTTCAGACCGAGCGGCGTCCAGTCGAGGAGGAGCGTGGCGAGAAGCGCGAGGGCCACCGCGATGAGGATCGCCGCCGTGACACGGCTGCCTGAGGCAAGCGGCGCGAGGCGCACGGCGTCCGGCAGCGCTCGGCTTTGCGGATAGTCGGCTGCCGGATCCTGCAGCGCCCCGCGCACGAGGCCGCTCACGGCCGCGGCGGCGACGAGGTTCAGGAGGATCGTCGAGAGCACTTCGGGTACCCCGCGCCGTGCCTCGAGGTATGCGGCCGGCAGTACCCAGAGCGCTCCCGCGAGCGCCGCCGCGGCGAGAAGGCCGGTTCGCGCGGCGAGAGGGCCTCCGGCCAGGAGGGGCCCTACCGCCGCCGCAGCCACGGCGCCCGCGAGGAACTGCCCCTCGAGGCCGATGTTCAGAACCCCCGCGCGAAAGGCGAGGCTCGCGCCGACCGCCGTGAGGACGAGGGCGGTCGCGCGCGCCAGCGTCTCGCCGAGCGCCGCTTTGGAGCCGGCCGCGCCTTCGGCGAGGGCATGGACCGCATCGAGAGGTGAGGCTCCCGCGAGAAGCGCGAGACCGAAGAGCGTTCCCGCGGCGGCGAGGAAGGCAGCGGCCGCGACCGCGAAGGTGCGAGCGGCCGATTCCCGGCTCATGCTTCGAGCCCGGCCATCAAGCGTCCGAGGGTCGCGGCGGGCGTTGCGGGCTCGAGGGTGAACGAGAGGCGGCCGCGATAGACGACGCGAAGCGGCGCGCCGAAGAGCTGCGCTTCGTCGGGGTCCGCCGTGACGACGAGCGCGGCCGTCCCGGAGCCGCACGCGTCGAGGATCCGGCTCCTGACCGCGGCGGCGGAGGCGAGATCGAGACCTCGCGTCGGATGGACGGCGACGAGGACGCCGGGATGGTGCGCCAGCTCGCGCGCGAGAACGGTCTTCTGTTGATTCCCGCCGGAGAGCGTGCCGGCCAGGGCGGCGGTTGAGGCGTAGCGGACGCCGAACGCGTTCAGCCGCTCGGCGGCACGAGCGCGCATCGCTGCGCGGTCGAGGAAGACGCCGCCGGGGGGATTCGGGAGCGCGAGATTCTGGGCGAGGGACAGGGCCGCGACGAGGCCTTCTTCGCGCCGGTCCGCGGGCACGAACGCCCCACCCGCGGCGCGAAACGCGAGCGGGTTGCCCGAGGACGGCAGGGAGACTCCGCAAACCGCGACGCGCCCCGAGAATCGCTCCAGTCCCGCGATCGCGCGGGCGATCGTGTCGGCTCCGTTCCCGTCGATCGCGAGGAGGACGAGGAGCTCGCCGGGAGAGAGAGAAAGAGAAATTGTTTCTGCTCGTACGGCGGATGGGACGTTTGGAGCAAAGGCGGTCAGCGCGAGGCTGGCCATGCCGGCGTTCGCGGCGCTTTGCGCCGCGTGCTTAGAGGGGTGAGTGTCGGCTCCCTCCGCGCTCGCGAGTAGCAGACCGCCGATCTCCTGCGCCGTCGTCTCGCTCGTCCGGCAGGTCTTGACCGACCGCCCCCGGGCGAGGAGTGTCAGCCGGTCGGCGCCGGCGAAGACCTCGGCGAGGCGGTGGGTGATGAGGACGACGGCGGCGCCGGCGTCGGCACGTTTTCTGAGGGAAGCGAAGAGGGCGGCCGTCTCGTCGGGAGAGAGGACGGACGTCGGCTCGTCGAGGATGAGGATGTCCGGGTCACCGGACAGGGCGCCCGCGATCTCGATGCGCTGACGGGTTCCGACGGGCAACGTGTCGGCGCGGGCGTCCGCATCGCCGAGCTCGAGCCCGAACGCTTGCGCGAGCCGTCCGACACGGGCGCGCCGCGACGCGGCAGATTCGAAGAAGGGCGCGGTGGGATCGAGGAACGCGAGGTTGTCGGCCACGCTCGCCGCGCCGATGAGGAGGTCGTGCTGCGGGACGAGAACGAGCCCCGCGCGGCCGGCGTCGCGCGCGCTGCGATACGAGGCGGCTGCTCCGTCGCGCAGGATTTCTCCCGAGTCGGCCGCGAGCCGCCCCGCGGCGATCGACACGAGCGTGGATTTCCCCGCTCCGTTCTCGCCGAGGAGGGCGTGGATCTCGCCGGGAAAGACGACGAGGTCTGCTTCGGAAAGCGCCCGGGTAACGCCGAAGCGCTTCGAGACGCGGCGGAGCTCGAGAGAGGGCAGAGAAGGCGTCAGAAATTCCCTCGCGGGACGACGAGCGTCCCGGCCTTGATCTTCTCTTGTGCCGCTTTCGTCTCTTCGACGACCGGAGACGGGATCCTTGGGAGCGCAGCCGGGTTCCACACGAACGAGATCACGCCGCTCGAAAGGCCGTAGCGCAGTGGCTGGCCGTCGAACGTCCCGTTCTTCACGCGGCGCGCGGCCTCTACGAAGGCGCGCGGCATGTCGATGACGGCCGAGGCGAGGACGGCCGGCGAGAGCGCGTTCTGGTCCTTGTTCGTGCCAAACGCCCAGATCGAGCGTTCCTCGGCTCCCTTGAAGACGCCGAGCGCTGCGGCATCCGCGTTCTGGAAGAGAAAGTCGCAGCGCTGGTCCGCGAGCGCGAGGGCCGCCGCCTTCGCACCCGCGACGTCCTCGAAAGATCCCGTGAAGACGGGCTGCGCGGTTCCGCCCGGGTGCCCCGCCAGGAAACCCGCCTCGAACGCGAGGAACGTGGACTTGATCGAGGGAAGCTCCACCCCGCCGACCATGCCCGCCTTGCCCGTCTTCGTCATGCGGCCGGCCGCGAGGCCGCAAAGATATGCGGCCTGCTCGAGCTCGAACACGATGGGCGCGAGGTTCGGTGCCGTCCGGGAGCCGGACGTCGTCACGAAAATCGTCTTCGGATACTCCTTCGCCACCCGCGCCGCCGCATCCTGGAACTCGAACCCGTGGCCGAACACGAGCCGCGTATCCTTCGCCGCATAGGCGCGAAACTGCTCCTCGAATTCCGAGGGCGACTTCACCTGCACGTTCGAGATGGACGCGCCCAGCTCCTTCTCGATCGCCTTGAGGCCGTCGTACGCGCCAGCGTTCCAGCCGGCGTCCGAGATGGGCCCCGGAGTCAGGAGCGCAACGCTGAAAACGGCGGTTCGTGCGGGCGCCTCGCGCCTGGTGCAGGAGACGAAGACCAGAGCGGTGACGGTGAGGAGGGCGAGAGGTCGTTTGTTCATGTCCCGATTATGCCGTCGGGACCTATCATCGAAACGTGATGCCCGAGCTCGACGCCGCGGCCCGCGAGCGCATCCTCGACTTCGTAAGGCCGCTTTCCGTGGGGATCGACGGCGTCACGAACTTCGGGTTCGTGGAGCGGAGACTGAAGATTTCGGAAGATTTTTTTGAACGGGGAAGAGGGACAGGGGACACCGCCGCAGCAAATTCCGATCGGCTCTTTCTTCTGTGCATGTTCGCAGGGCTTCCGGCCGCTCGCCGCATCTCGCCGGACAGCCGAGAGGATCTGCTCCTGCGTTCCCTCCGGATACCCTTCGAAGAAATCCGAATCCTCGTCTCCTCTCTGTCCCGCATCGAATCAGATCCGAAGAGCCCCGAGGAGAGGATCGTTCACGACGCGATGCTCCTCGAGTCCGTCGGCGCGTACGGAGTCACGCAGCTTCTCCTCGCCGGTGCGCGCGAGCGCATGACTCCCGCGGAGATGGCGCGCGAGATCGCGGAGAAGATGTCGGAGGTGCGCTTCGCAACAGAGGCCGGCAACCGCCTCGCGGCCGATCGCATCGCCTTCGCCACGCTGTTCGCGCGGAGGCTCGCCGAGGAGGCACGGGAGTTCGAGGCCGTCACACCGCGGTGACCTCGCGGGGCCGTCATATGGATCGCCCCTCGGGGCCACTCAAGGGGTGAAGAGGGCAGCCCGAAAGGCGAGGCATGAACCGTGAGGAGCTGGAGGCCGAGCTCGAGAAGCTGCATCGAGCGAGCTACGCCTGGTCACTCTCGTGCTGCCGCGGGGACCGGGAGGAGGCGGAAGACGTGCTACAGGAGAGCTACCTGAAGACTCTGGACGGCCGGGCGCGGTTCGCCGGAGGCTCCTCGTTCAAGACGTTCCTGTTCGGGGTCGTGCGCCGAACGGCGGTCGAGCGCCGCAGGCGCGAGTGGCTCCGCCGGCTTCGATTTGCCGCGTGGAGCTGGGGCCAACAGGAGGTTCCTCCCGTTTCGAAAGACACCGACGCTCGCAGCGCGCACCTCGAAGGCGCGCTGGCGCGGCTCGCGACGCGCCAGCGCGAAGTGCTCGACCTCGTCTTCGGGCACGACCTGACCGTCGAGGAGGCGGCCCGTGCGCTCGGAATCTCCGCGGGAAGCGCGCGCGTGCACTACGACCGCGGAAAGAAGCGGTTGAGGCAGGCGCTGGGAGAAGGCGAGCCATGAGTCCGGCCGGCGACGAAGACCTCCGGCGTCTCTTTGAGGAGAGGAGCGCGTCGGATGAGGAGAAGGCTCCGCCGTTCCGGATCTTCCTCGGACGCCGGCGACCCGACGCGCGCACCGCGCGGATCCGGCCCGCGAGACTCGTGGCAGCGTCAGCGGCGATTCTCGCGGTCGCCGTTTCGCTGGCGCTCTTTCTCCGAAGGCCGCAGCCCGACATCGGCATCGGGGAATGGAAGGCGCCGACGGACTTCCTCCTCGAGACCCCGTACACGGATCTGCTCGACACGACGCCGGCTCTGCTTGAGGCGGTGCCGGACTACGCCCCGCTCCTCGCGACCGAGAAAGGAACTACGTCATGAGAATCAGAACGACGCTCGCGGTGCTCACGTTCGCCTTGTTTGCCGCCATCCCGGCACCGGCCGAGCCGGCTCCGGGTGACGACCCGATCGGCCGCCTCCTTTTCCCCCCCGACAGGGTCCTGGGCCACGCGCAGGAGCTCGGCCTCGACGACGCGCAGCGGAAGAGCATCCGCGCGGAGCTCCAGAAAACGCAGCCGAAGTTCCTGGATCTTCAGCTGGACATCCAGGCCGAGGTGGAGAAGATGACGCAGCTCCTCCAGGAAAAGCCGGTGGACGAGGCGAAAGTCATGGCGCAGCTCGACCGCGTCCTCGTGATCGAGAAGGAAGCGAAGAAGACGCAGATCGCCCTCCTCGTGAGAATCAAGAACCTCCTCACGCCCGGGCAGCAGACGAAGATGAGCGCGCTGCAGAGGACGGAAGGGAAGTGACCTGACTTCCCGGCTACTGGTCGAACTTCAGGTCGACCAGCTCTTCGTCGACATCAATCTCCTTTGATCGTCCGGCCGGCGTCGACCGTGACGACCTGGCCTGTCATCGAGCGATTTTCGAGTACCGCGATGGCCATCGCAGTGAGGTCGTTGACGTCGACTTTGCGTGCGAGGGGCGTCTTGGCGACGAGGGCGGCAATCGCGTTCGGGCTCATGTCCGAAGGCGGCATGACGACTCCCGGTGCGATCGCGTTCACGCGCACCTCGGAGCCGAGCGCGACGGCGAGGTTGTTGACGAGAGCGTTGATCGCCGCCTTCGCGGCCGCGTGCGGGACGTGCGATGGCCAGGCCTGAGTCGCGGCGACGTCTGAGATGAAGAGGATCGACCCTTGCGAGGCACGAAGCGCGGGCGCCGCCGCCTGCGCGAGGAAGAACGCGGCGCGGGGGCCTGCGCGAAAGACCGCCTCCCAGTCGGAAACCGTGACCGACGAGAACGGCTTCGGGATCCACGGCGACGCGGCGTGGACGAGGGCGTCGAGACGCGGGGGAGACGCCGAGAAGAGTGAAGAAGAGAAGATCTCTTCGAATAGTCTGAGAGGGGCGTCGTCGGCGGCGAGATCGGCCCGGAACGCTTCGGCGCGGGCGCCCGTCTCCCTTCTAAGAAAATCCAGCGCAGCCTCAGCTTCGGCTTTGCTCGTGCGGTAGCTTATGGCGACCGCGTATCCCGCTTTCGCGAGCGCTTTCGCGAACTCGAAGCCGAGCCGCTTCGCCCCGCCCGTGACGAGCGCGACCTTGCCGGCGTCCTTGGTGTCCGTCACGCCGCCGCGTCCTCGGGTCCCGGCGGAGCGGCCGTGGCGGCTTCGTCCATCAGCTGGTTCGTCTCCGCCATCGCCACGACCTCGCGGCCGAAGGCAACGACGTGAATGAGCACGCAGAGCGCCGCAGCGACGAGGTGCAGTGAGGCGGGCGTCTTGCCGGTGTGCGCGGTCACGCCGAGGAGGCCGGTGGCCAAGGCGGACAGCGGAGCAAACGTGCAGAGCGCCGAGGTTCTCAGCTTGAAGGCGCGCACGCGGGCCAATATGAAATCGCGTCCGGCCGCGTCCAGGCGCTTCGAAGCTGCCTCCTTGAGGAGCTTACCGGTGCCGATGAAGAAGAAGAGGACCATCGACTGCGTGAAAAGTGAGAAGAGCACGGTCGGGATCGCGACCGCGATGTGACGCGCAGCCGGGACCGAGCCTGAGAGCGCGTGTGAGAGGGCCCAGCCGGACGCCGCCGACAGAACGAGCCCCACGAGCGTGAAAACGGACAAGAGAGTGAGCGCCAGCGCCACGGGCTGCCACTATAATCCGTTCGGTTTGCGCACAGAACGCCGGGAGGCCGCTTCATGACGCCACGGACACTCGTCGACATCTTCCGCAATCTCGCGGATACGCCGAAGCCCGATCTGCTTCTCTACAAGCAGGGCGGGAAGTGGATTCCCATCAGCACCGCCGAGTTCATGGACCGGGTCAAGGCCCTTTCGTCGGCCCTCGAGGGCCTGGGCATGAAGCAAGGCGGCCGGGTCGCGCTTCTGTCGGAGAACCGGCCCGAGTGGTCGATCGTGGACTTCGCCTGCCAGTGCTATGGCGCCGTGCTCGTGCCGATCTTTCCCACGATGGTCCCCGAGCAGGCGGCGTACCTCCTCAAGGACTCCGGAGCGACCGTGGCGTTCGCGTCGACACCCGATCAGGCGGCCAAGATCCTCGCGGCCCAACAGGCGTCTCCCGAGGTGAAGCAGGCGCTGAAGCACGTGATCGTCTTCGAAACCTCGTCGCTGCCCGGGACGACCCCGTACGCCAGCGTCGTCGAGAAGGGCCGTGCTGCGTTTGCAGCCGACCCGACCGCGTTCGAGAAGCGCGCCGACGCGCGCCAACCTTCCGACCTCGCGACTCTGATCTACACGTCCGGAACGACGGGCGAGCCGAAGGGCGCGATGCTCATGCAGAGCAACTTCGTCTCGAACGTCGTCTCGGCCTGCTCCATCGTGCCCTTCGACTCCGCCGCGGTCGCCCTCTCCTTCCTTCCCCTCTCGCACGTCTTCGAGCGCACCATCGAGTACGCCTACTACCACCGGTCCGCCACGATCGCGTACGCGGAGTCGATCGACAAGCTTCGCGACAACCTCTCCGAGGTGAACCCGCACCTGTTCGGCGCGGTCCCCCGCGTCTACGAGAAGGTCTACGGCCGCGTGCAGGAGAACCTCTCGAATTCCTCGCCCGCCAAGCGGAAGCTCTTCGCCAGGGCGGTCGAGGTCGGGAAGAAGGTCACGGAGCTGCGCGCGCAGAAGAAGACGCCGGGGTTCGGGCTCGCGCTCGAGCACTTCCTCTACGAGCGGCTCGTGTACCGGAAGGTCCGCGCGGCGCTCGGCTCGCGGTTCCGGTTCGCGATCTCCGGCGGGGCGCCGCTCGCAAAAGAGCTCGCGGAGTTCTTCTGGGCGGTCGGCGTCGAGGTCTACGAAGGCTACGGCCTCACGGAGACGAGCCCGGTCATAGCCCTCGCCTCCCCGTCCGCGTGGCGCCTCGGCACGGTGGGCAAAATCGTGCCCGGCGTCGAATGCCGCATCGCGCCGGACGGGGAGATCCTCACGCGCGGACCGCACGTCATGAAGGGCTACTTCAACAAGCCGAAAGAGACCGCCGAGGCGATCGACAAGGACGGCTGGTTCCACACGGGCGACATCGGCCGGATCGACGAGGACGGCTTCCTCATGATCACGGACCGCAAGAAGGAGATCCTCGTCAACTCGAACGGCAAGAACATCGCCCCCGCTCCGATCGAGGGATTCCTCAAGGGCCATCCCTTCGTCTCGCTCCCGGTCCTCATCGGCGACCGCCGGAAATACCTGTCGTGTCTGTTCATCCCGAACTTCGAGAAGCTCGCCCACTGGGCGAAGGAGAACGGCTGCGGCAGCCTTTCCCCGGAGGACCTCGTGAAGGAGCCGCGGGTCGTCGCGATCTTCCAGAGCGCGATCGACGAATGGAACGCCGGCAAGCCGCACGAGATGCTCATCAATCGCTTCGCGATCCTGCCGCGCGACCTCACGATCGAAAGCGGCGAGCTCACGCCGACGCTCAAGGTGAAGCGCCGCATCATCGACCAGCATTTCAAGCACCTGATCGACGGAATGTACGAAGGGGCGGGGGCGTAGGACCCGAAGGCGCGGAAGTCCGGGCAGGAGCGCATGCGCGTCGTCGTCGCCCTCGGGGGAAATGCCCTTCTCCGGCGGGGCGAGCCCATGACCGCGGAGCACCAGCGCGCGAACGTGAAACGCGCCGCCGAAGCGCTCGCTCCGGTCGCGCGGGATCACGAGCTCGTCATCTCGCACGGCAACGGCCCTCAGGTGGGCCTCCTCGCCCTGCAGGCCGAGGCCGGACTCGATACCGCGCGCTTCCCGCTCGACGTCCTCGGCGCCCAGACCGAGGGAATGATCGGATACGTGATCGAGCAGGAGCTCGGAAACCTCCTGCCGTTCGAGAAGCCGTTCGCGACGCTCCTGACGATGGTCGAGGTCGATCCCGCCGACCCCGCGTTCGGGAAGCCCGACAAGCCCATCGGTCCGGTCTATACGGAAGAGGAGGCCCGTCGGGTCGCGACGGAACGCGGCTGGTCCGTGGCGCGCGACGGGAACGGGTGGCGCCGCGTCGTCGCGTCGCCCCAGCCGAAGCGGATCTTCGAAATCCGTCCCGTGAAGTGGCTTCTCGAAAAAGGCACCATCGTGATCTGCGGGGGAGGGGGCGGGATTCCGACCGTTTACGGACAGGACGGAAAGCTGAGAGGCGTCGAGGCCGTGATCGACAAGGACCGCGTGGCGGCGCTCCTCGCGCAGCAGCTCGAGGCCGACTTTTTCATCATGGCGACTGACATCCCCGCCGTCCTCGTCGGCTGGGGGACGCGCGACGCCCGCGCCGTACGGCGCGCGTCGCCCGCCGCCCTCTCACGTTTCGATTTCGCCTCCGGCTCGATGGGACCGAAAGTCGAAGCCGCCAGGGACTTCGCCGAGCGCACCGGGAGGACGGCTGCCATCGGGGCCCTCGAGGACATCCCTCTCATCCTCGTCGGCGAGGCGGGCACGCTCGTCTCCAACGAAGTCGCGACGATCGAGTGGGCGCCGTTGCAGGAGACGCTCTTTCGGGATTGACTGCCCCGGGTCCAAGGGGTCCTCGCTCACGCCTCCCAGCGCCACTCTCTCACCTCAGGCAGGTCCTCGCCGGTCCGGCGCACCCATTCGCGGTGCTCCTCGCGCTTCGCGACGAGGCGCTCGCGCACCGCGACCGCTTTCTCCCGCAGCCCCGGGACGCGGTCGATGACGTCGATCGCGAGGCGGAACCGGTCGAGGTCGTTGAGGACGCACATGTCGAAGGGCGTCGTCGTGGTGCCTTCCTCCTTGTAGCCGCGCACGTGCAGGTTGTCGTGGTTTCGGCGCCGGTACGTGAGCTGGTGGATCAGCGACGGGTACCCGTGGAACGCGAAGAGGACCGGCCGGTCGGTCGTGAAGAGGCGGTCGAACTCCGCGTCGGGAAGGCCGTGGGGGTGCTCGCTCGCGGGCTGGAGTCGCATGAGGTCGAGGACGTTCACGACGCGGATCCGAAGAGCAGGAATCTCCTTCTTGAGGAGGGAGACAGCCGCGAGGGTCTCGAGTGTCGGAACGTCGCCCGCACAGGCCATGACGACGTCCGGATTCATTCCGCCGTCGCGGCACGCCCATTCCCAGACCCCAATGCCGGCCGCTGCGTGTCGGGACGCGGACTCCATGTCGAGCCATTGGGGGGCCGGCTGCTTGCCGGCGACCACGACGTTGACGTAATGGCGGCTTCTCAGGCAGTGGTCGGTCACCGAGAGGAGCGTGTTCGCGTCCGGGGGAAGGTAGATGCGGATGACCTCGGCCTTCTTGTTCGCGACGTGGTCGAGAAAGCCCGGGTCCTGGTGCGAGAAGCCGTTGTGGTCCTGCCGCCAGACGTGGGACGAGAGCAGGATGTTGAGCGAGGCGATGGGGTTGCGCCATGCCACCTGCCGCGACGTCTTCAGCCATTTCGCGTGCTGGTTGAACATCGAGTCGACGATGTGGATGAATGCCTCGTAGCACGAGAAGAAGCCATGGCGGCCCGTGAGGAGGTAGCCCTCGAGCCATCCCTCGCATTGATGCTCGGAAAGCATATCGAGGACCCGTCCATCAGGCCCGACGTGGTCGTCGGTCGGCAGGAGCTCGGCGACCGACATGCGGTCGGTCGCGTCGAAGACGGCGTCCCAGCGGTTCGACGTGGTCTCGTCGGGCGAGAAGATCCGGAAGTTGCGCGCGCCGGCGTTTCGCGCGAGGACCTCCTTGAGGAATCGGCCCTGCACGCGCGTCGCCTCCGCGTCGGTCGCGCCCGGCTTCGGGACGTCCACCGCGAATGTCCGGAAGTCGGGGAGCACGAGATCGACCAGGAGGGCGCCCCCGTTCGCGTGCGGATTCGCCCCCATCCGCTTTTCTCCCTTCGGAGCGAGTGCGAAGAGCTCCGCCCGGAGGCGGCCGCGCTCGTCGAAGAGCTCGCCGGGCCGGTAGCTCCGCATCCAGCCGTCGAGGAGCCGCAGGTGCTCGGGGTTCTCGCGGACCTTGTCGAGCGGCACCTGGTGCGCCCGCCACGTGCCCTCGACGGGCTTGCCGTCCACGACCTTCGGGCCGGTCCAGCCCTTCGGCGAGGCGAGGACGATCATCGGCCAGCGCGGACGCACGGCGCTTCCGCTCGCGCGCGCGCGGGACTGGATCTCCCGAATGGAATCCAGCGCGCGGTCGAGCGTGTCCGCCATGAGCCGATGCATCGTCTGCGGTTCAGCTCCTTCGACGAAGAGCGGTTCCCATCCGTATCCGCGCAGGAGCTCTCCCAGCTCGCCGCGGGGAATGCGCGCCAGGACGGTCGGGCCCGCGATCTTGTAGCCGTTCAGGTGGAGGATGGGAAGAACCGCGCCGTCGTGCACCGGGTTCAGGAACTTGTTCGAGTGCCAGCTCGTCGCGAGCGGGCCGGTCTCCGCCTCGCCGTCGCCGACGACGCACGCGACGAGGAGCCCGGGGTTGTCGAACGCAGCTCCGAACGCGTGCGAGAGGGAATATCCCAGCTCGCCGCCCTCGTGGATGGATCCCGGCGTCTCGGGTGCCACGTGACTCGGCACGCCACCGGGGAACGAGAACTGCCGGAAGAGCCGGCGCATCCCCTCCTCGTCCCGGGAAACGTGCGGGTAGACCTCGCTGTACGTGCCCTCGAGGTACGTGTTCGCGACGAGGCCGGGCCCGCCGTGGCCGGGGCCCGTCACGTAGAGCACCGAGAGGTCGCGCTCGACGATCGCGCGGTTGAGGTGGACGTAGACGAAATTCAGGCCCGGCGTCGTGCCCCAGTGCCCGAGGAGTCGCGGCTTGACGTCGTCGAGGGCGAGCGGCGACTTCAGGAGCGGGTTGTCCAGGAGGTAGATCTGGCCGACGGAGAGGTAATTCGCCGCGCGCCAGTACGCGTCCATCCTCGCGAGGAGGTCTTCGGGCGGGCTCACGGGGCAGGGTTCTCCTTTCGGTGTGTCGCGAGCGTGTGCCGGGCGATGACCAGCTCCTCGTCCGTGGGAATGACGTATGTCGGGACGCGCGCCCCCGGCGCACCGATTCGAATGTCGTTTCGGCGGTTCGCGTCCTCGTCGAGGGCCACGCCCAGGAAGGAGAGCCCGTCCGCTATGCGCCTCCGCGTCTCCGGCTGATTCTCCCCGATCCCCGCCGTGAAAACGAGGCCGTCCAGACCCCCGAGGGCGGCTGCCATCGCGGCGGCCTGCTTGACCGCCGTGTAGACGAAGACGTCCACGGCGAGCCGGGCGGACGGTGTTCGGGCGGAGAGAATCTCGCGCAGGTCGGCGCTCTTCTCCGAGAGCGCGAGCAGCCCCGACTCCTTCCAGAGGAGGCGCGCGATCCGCTCCCTGTCCCAGCCGCGGTCGAGGAGCCAGAGGACGACTCCGGCGTCCAGGTTGCCGGGGCGCGTCGACATGACGAGGCCGTCGAGCGCGGTGAACGTCATCGTGGAGTCCACGCTCCTCCCGTTCCGGAGGGCGCAGAGGCTCGCGCCGTAGCCGAGGTGGGCTGCGACGACGCGCCCCTTCGCGACCTCGGGATCGACCTCCGAGAGGCGGCTTGCGATGTACTCGTACGACAGGCCGTGAAATCCATAGCGGCGGACGCCGGCCTCGCGGAGCTCGTGGGGCAGGGCCACGGCGTCGGCGACCTCCGGATGGCCGCGGTGGAACGACGTGTCGAAGCAGGCCACGTGGAGAGCCGACGGGTAGCGGGCGCGGGCGGCGCGGAGAGCGCCGAGGCTCAGGGGCTGGTGAAGCGGATCGAGGGGAACGAGTCCTTCGAGGGTCTCGAGGACGCTGTCGTCGACGGGTGTCGGCCCGAGGAAATCCGAGCCGCCGTGGACGATCCGGTGACCGACGGCGAACGGGCTTCCGCCCTCGAGATGTCGCTCGAGGAGCGCCGCGACGGGCTGGACGTCATTCCCCTCGACCTTGCCTCTCACGAGAGCGGTCAACGTGCCGTCGGCCTCGGCTCGGTACGCGGCGTACTTCAGCGTGGAGGAGCCGGCGTTCAGGACGAGCACGAAGGCGCGCCCGGCACCGCTCACGTCGCGCCCCGCGGTCAGGGCTCCCGCCCGGCGGGGACGGACTCGGCGATCCCGATGAGAGCCCGGGCCTCCTCGAGCGGTGCGTCGTCACGGATCGAATCGAGGGGAAAGCGGGCGAAGCGCGCGGCCGCGTGCCGCAAAGGGTGGCCGTCGGGCAGGCGCGAGGCCTCCGCGACGAGGAGCGCGGCCTCGAGGGCGTGCCCCACGGTCAGGGCGAACCGCCGCGCGCCGGCCTCGAGCACGGCCGTGTCCGGGGCGCGCGAGAGCCAGGCGGCGGCGTGACGGACCGCCTCCGCGGCGCTCCGGGCCGCGGGAGCGAGCGGTCCCCCGGCTCCCGAGAGGCATCGTGAGATCTCGCGCTCGACAGGCGCGAGCCCTCCGACCTTTGAGAGCGCCCGGAGGAGGTCGAGGGCGAGGACGTTCGTGGTCCCTTCCCAGAGCGGCAGGACCTGGGCGTCCCTGAGAAGTCGCGGGAAGCCGGTGTTCTCGATGTATCCGGCTCCGCCGAACGCCTCGAGCGCTTCGCTTGCGACCAGGATGGCCTGCTTTGCCGTCGTCAGCTTCGCGATCGGGGTCAGGAGCCGTAGAAGCGCGTCCTCTCCCGCCGAAAGCGCGTCGTTTTCCTCGCGCCCGAGGAGCTCGACGACCCGGAACGTGAGGAGGAACGCTCCCGCGTAAAGCGCCTCGAGATCCGCGAGAGTCTCGGCGTGAAGCGGCTTTTCGGAGAGCGGCGTGCCGAAGGCGACCCGCTTCGCCGCGTAGTCGCGGGCGAGGTCGAGCGCCCGTCTCATGCCGGACACCGCGGCGACCGCGTTCCAGGTCCGCGTCATGTTCAGCATCGTCGTGATGTTCTTGACGCCGTTCGAGAGGCCTTTCACGGGGACTGCCCGGGCCCCGAGGAGGTCGAGCTCCGCGGTCGGCAGCATCCGCGTCCCGAGCTTGTCCTTCAGCCGGTGGATGGCGAGGCCGTTCGGGTCGCCCGCCGCGTCGCGGGTCTCGAGATAGAAGAGGGCGAGGCCTTTCCCGGCCGGCGGATTCCCGTCGGGACGCGCCAGCGTCAGCGCCATCTCCGAGGTCGTCGCCGACGTGAACCACTTGGTTCCGTAGAGCCGCCAGGTGTCGCCCTCGAGCCTGGCCACGGTTTCGCTCGAGGCCACGTCGGATCCCCCGATTCGCTCCGTCATCCACTGGCCCGAGGTCCAGGCGCAGGCGGGGTCGCGAGCGGTGAGGCGGGGCAGCGCACGGGCGGCGAGCTCGGCGTTTCCGGAGGCGACGAGGGTCTTTGCCGCGCCGTCGGTCATCGCGAGCGGGCACGAGGTGACGCCCGAAGAGGGCTCGAAGAGGTGGACGAGCGCAAACTGATGCAGACGGGAGTAGGGGCCGTGCCGCCGTTCGTAGGGAAGGGCGACGAGGCCCTTCTCGGCCGAGATCCGGAGCGTCTCCTTCCAGAGGCGCGTCAGCTCGATCCGGTCGATGCGGCGCCCCCACGGGTCCCACGAGGTCAGCACCGGGACCGACGCCTCGTCCTCCCGGAGAAGGTCGTGGAGCGGCCCGCCCGAGAGGCCCCCCATCTCCCGGAGAGAAGGCTCGATCTCCCGAAAGACCTCGGCCGGGAGATGGCGTTCGAGGAAGGTGCGGAGGACGATGTCGCTTTCGTACGTGTTGCCGAGCGCCGGGGGAGCCTGAATGAAGGACATGGCTTCTTTGGATTCTAGTGGACGCCGCGCGGCAGGCGGGCGCTGCCGGGCGATTCCGAAGTCGAGGAGCCTCGCCGCGTCCCTTGACACGGACGGGAGCTCATTCTAGGCTACTGAGTGATGGCTCATTCAGCGGGCCGCGACCAGCTTCCCGAGGCGGCCCTCGCGGTCGCAGGCGAGGAGCGCGCGCCCGCCGGCGCCGACCCCGAGAAGCGCCGGCGCATCCTCGAGGCTGCCGTTCGGACGTTCGGCCGGCGGGGGTTCCACGAAGCCCGGATCGCCGAGATCGCGGCCGCCGCGAGGGTGGCCGAGGGCACCGTCTACCTCTACTTCCGCAACAAGGAAGACCTCCTCGGCGTCGTGTTCGACGAGTCGATGGACGGCGTCCTCGAGAAGGGTCGCGCTCTGGCGCGTTCGAAAGCGCCGGCCGGCGAGCGGCTCACCGCGCTCGTGGACCTCCATCTCCAGTTCATCGGCTCGGACCGCGACCTCGCGTCGGTGTTCCAGATCGAGCTCAGGCGGAGCGCCCGGCTCGTCGAGCGCTTCTCTCGCAGCAAGCTCGTCGAGTACTTCCGCCTTCTCGGCGACGTCCTGCGCGACGGCATCGCGCGCGGTGAGTTCCGTCGCAACCTCGACCCCAAGCTCGCGGTGCGCGTCCTCTTCGGCGCCGCGGACGAAATCCTCTCGGAGTGGCTGTTGTCGGGGGAGAAGAAGCCGATCGCGGACGCACGTCAGCTGGTGGGAACACTTCTCTCGGGCTTCGCCGCAGAGGGAGAAGAGAGATTTGCTTCGAAAGGGAAGAAGGGCAGGAGTCGACCCCTATGAGCAAAACCGCATTCGTCGTTCACGGAGCCCGAACGCCCTTTGCCCGCGCCGGCACCGACTTCGCCGGAGTCTCCGCCGTCGACCTCGGGCGCACGGCCGCCGTCGAGGCGATGGCCCGCGCGGGCGTCGAGCCCGGCGCGATCGACCAGGCCATCTTCGGCAACATCGCGACGCCCTCCGACGCCGCGAACATCGCGCGCGTCATCGCGCTCCGTGCGGGCGTCCCGAAGGAGAAGCCCGCGCACTCGGTCTCGCGCAACTGCGCTTCCGGCATCGAGTCGGTCGTGGAGGCCGCGCGCCTCATCGCGACGGGCGAGGCGGACGTCGTTCTCGCGGGCGGCGTCGAGAACATGACGCAGATCCCGTTTCTCTATCGCGACGGCGTCAAGGAAGTCTTCACGAAGGCCGGCATGTCGAAGACCGCAGGTCAGAGGGTGTCGGCGTTCTCGAAGATGCCCTGGAAGGAGCTCTTCGACCCCGTGATCGGCCTGAAGCAGGGCCTGACGGACCCCGTGTGCGATCTCGGCATGGGGGACACCGCCGAGATCCTCGCCAAGGAGGGCCACTTCACGCGCGAGGCACAGGACGCCTTCGCGCTGCGCTCGCACCACCGCGCGACGGCGGCCCGCGCGAAGCTCGCCGAGGAGATCGTCCCGGTGCCCGTCCCGCCGGACTACGACCGCGTTCTCACGGTCGACAACGGCGTACGCGAGAACCAGACGATGGAAGCCCTTGCGAAGCTCCGGCCCGCCTTCGACCGGAAGTTCGGAACGGTCACGGCGGGCAACTCGTCCCAGATCACGGACGGCGGCGCGGCCGTCGTCGTCGCCTCCGAGGAGTACGTGGCGAAGCACGGTCTGAAGCCCCTCGGCCGCATCTCCGGCTGGGGCTTCGCCGGCCTCGAGCCGGAGCGGATGGGCCTCGGGCCGTCGCGCTCGACTCCGATCGCCCTGAAGAGGGCCGGCCTCTCGATGAAAGACGTTGGTCTCGTCGAGATCAACGAGGCGTTCGCGGTCCAGGTTCTCGCGAATCTCGACGCGTTCGCGAAATCTCCCGACCTCGGAGAGATCGCGGACGACATCCTCAACGTGAACGGCGGGGCGATCGCCCTCGGGCATCCGGTTGGAGCCTCGGGGACGCGCCTCATCCTGACGCTCCTTCTCGAGATGCGCCGTCGCAAGGTCGCGCACGGCCTCGCGACGCTCTGCGTCGGAGGCGGGCAGGGCGCGTCGATCCTCCTGGAGGCGGTCTGATGTCCACGCTCGTCGATGAAATCGCTCCGGCCACGGCTCCGCCTGTCCCGCTCTCGCCCTTCCGGCTCACGGTCGAGCCGGACGGCCTCGCCCTTCTCGTCTTCGACACACCCGGCGAAAAGGTGAACAAGTTCTCGACGCCCGTCATGAGGGAGTTCGAGCGCGTGATCGACGGCGTCGCCGCGCGCTCCGACGTGAAGGCGCTCCTCCTCCTCTCGGCCAAGCCGGGAATTTTCATCGCCGGGGCGGACGTGAACGAGATCGCAAAGGCCGACAAGAACGCGGATCCCGAGATGATCCGGGGCGGGCACCGGACCTTCAACAAGCTCGCGAATCTGCCGTTTCCCACGGTTGCCGCGATCGGCGGCGCATGCGTGGGAGGCGGCTGCGAGACGGCCCTCTCGATGGACTGGCGCCTCGCGTCCGACTCGCCGAAGACCCAGATCGGCCTTCCGGAGGTCAAGCTCGGCATTCTGCCGGCGTGGGGCGGCACGACGCGCCTCCCGCGCATGATCGGCCTCGCGAACGCCCTCGACGTCATCCTCGGAGGGAAGGTTCTCGACGCAAAGCGCGCGAAGAGGATCGGCCTCGTGGACGAGGTCGTCCCGGAGGCGATCCTCGAAGACTGGGCGAAGTCGTTCGCCCGCGCGAAGTTCGGCACGAAGAAGCGCTCGAACGCGGGGCCGGGCGGCGCGCCGTCGCGCGTCCGCGAGCCGAAGCTCGCGGAGAAATTCCTCGAGGGCCCCGGCAGAGGCATCGTCTTCTCGAAAGCGCGCCAGGCGGTTCTGAAGGAGACGAAGGGCCAGTATCCGGCGCCGCTCACGGCGCTCGGCGTCGTCGAGAAAGGCTTCGGCGAGGAGTTCGCCAAGGCGCTCGAGCTCGAAGCCGAGGGCGTCGGATCGCTCATCGGCACGCCGGTCATGCGGAGCCTCATGGGCCTCTTCTTCCGGATGGAAGAGGTCAAGAAGGAGACGGGGGTCGAAGGTCTCGGGACACCCGGGGCCGGAATCAAGCCGCGAAAGATCGCGCGCGTGGGCGTCCTCGGCGCCGGCGTCATGGGAGGCGGCATCGCGCAGCTCGCAGCCGACAAGGGCTATCCGACGCGCATGAAGGACGTCAACCCCGAGGCGCTCGCGCTGGGATACGCGCAGGCGGCGCGCATCTGGAAGGAGCAGCTCAAGAAGCGCCGGCTGACCCGGTCTGATTTCGCGAGGAAGATGGCGCTCCTCGGCGGGTCTCTCGAGTACGCGGGCTTCGAGGGCTGCGACATAACGATCGAGGCCGTGGTCGAGAAGATCGCCGTCAAGCAGGCGGTCCTCGCGGACTGGGAGCGCGTCGTCCCTGCGAAGGCCATCTTCGCCTCCAACACCTCGACTCTTCCGATCACCGAGATCGCCTCGAAGGCCTCGCACCCCGAGCGCGTCGTGGGAATGCACTTCTTCAACCCGGTGAACAAGATGCCTCTCGTCGAGGTCATTTACGGCGCGAGGACGGACCCCGAGGTGACGGCAACGGTGTTCGATCTGGCGAAAAAGCTGGGGAAGACGCCGGTCGTCGTGAAGGACTCGCCCGGCTTCCTCGTGAACCGCATCCTGAGCCCTTACATCGGCGAGGCGGCACGGCTCCTTTTGGAAGGGGTTCCGATGGAATCCATCGACAAGGCGATGCGGACCTTCGGCATGCCGGTCGGGCCTATCGAGCTCCTCGACGACGTCGGGATCGACGTCGCGGCCAAGGCCGGCGGCACGATGGCGGCCGCCTTCCCGGAGCGCATGCCCGCGGATCCGACCCTCGAGAAGCTCGTGGCCCTCGGGCGGATTGGAAGGAAAGCGAAGAAAGGATTCTATTTCTATGAAGGGGAGAAAAGGGGCGGCTCCGACCCGGACGCGTACCGCGATCTCGGCCTCTCTTCACCTTCCAAAAATCCGAGCTCTTCTCCTTCCGAGATCCAGGATCGACTCGTCCTTCCCATGATCAACGAAGCCGCGTTCTGCCTGTCCGAGGGCATCGTCGCGAGCCCCGCGAAGCTCGACCTCGCGATGATCTTCGGCACCGGCTTCCCGCCTTTCCGGGGCGGCTTGTGCGCGTACGCGGATTCCCTGGGCGCGAAGGCGGTCGTCGAGGGCCTCGAGAAGCTCGCCGCCGGGAAGGGCCCGCGCTTCAACCCGGCCCCACGCCTCGTCGAGATGGCAGAACAAGGAAAGAGATTCTTCGAGTGAGGAAGACCTAAGGATTTTCTTCCACTCACTTTCTAGAAAATTCTGATTCGCGCTGAGGGGAGCCAAGATGTCCACAGTCAAAGAACCGGCGATCGTCAAGTCCGAGCCCGTCGAGATCGAGTCGTTTCTCAAGACGCTCTTTCAGGGCCACATCGCGGAAGACCTCGTCTTTCCGTTCCCCGAGATCCCGCAGGACGTGAAGGAGACCGTGGCGGCGTTCGCGAGCGCATACATGGACTTCGACGCGGCCAACCTCGATTCCGAGAAGATGGACGCCGCGCACTTCTTCCCGCGCGAGGCCGTCAAAGCGATGGGCGAGCTCGGCGTCCTCGGGATGACGATTCCCGAGGAATACGGCGGCAGCGGCTTTTCATCGGCGGCGTACTGCCGGATGACCGAGACGATCGCGCCTCTCGACGCCTCGGCCGCCATCGTCGTGGGGGCTCACCAGTCCATCGGCCTCAAGCCGCTCCTGCTCTTCGGGAACGACGAACAGAAGAAGAGGTGGCTGCCCTCGCTCGCGAACGGGAAGATGGTCGCGGCCTTCTGCCTGACGGAGCCGGAAGCCGGCTCGGACGCGGGCTCGCTCCGGACGACCGCCGTCTACGATCCCGCCAGGAACGAATACGTCCTCAACGGCACGAAGCAGTGGATCTCCAACGGCAGCTTCGCGCGTTTCTTCTCGGTGTTCGCGCGGATCCCGTCCGATGCCCCCGAAAAGGACAAGCACAAGGAGATCGCGTGCTTCGCGGTCGTGGCGAACGAGGACGGCACCTTGCCCGGCCTCTCGCGCGGCGCCGAGGAGAAGAAGCTCGGCCTCTGCGCGTCGTCGACCTGCCAGATCATCTTCGAAAACTGCCGCATCCCGGCCGAAAACCTCATCGGGGAGAGGGGCCACGGCTTCAAGGTCGCGGTGGAGACGCTGAACACGGGACGCACGTCGCTCGGCGCTGGCTCGGTCGGCGGCTCGAAAATGATGCTCAAGCTCGCAGTCGCTCACGCGACGCAGCGCAAGCAGTTCAAGACCCGCGTGGCGGACTTCGAAATGATCCGCCACAAGATCACGCGCATGGCGGCGACGACATACGCGCTGGAGTCGATGGTCTACCTGACGGCCGGACTCGTGGACAAGGGCATCGGCGACTATTCGCTCGAGGGCGCGTGCTGCAAGGTTTTCGGCACCGAGGTGCTCTGGCAGAACATCAACGACGGCCTTCAGATCGCCGGCGGCAACGGCTTCATGAACGAATACCCGTATGGCCGCGCGCTTCGCGACAGCCGCATCAACATGATCTTCGAGGGCACGAACGAGATCCTGCGGCTCCTTCTCGCGCTCTCGGGGATGAAGGAGCTCGGCGATTCCTTGAAGGAGGTCCAGGGTGCGTTGAAGAGCCCGCTCGCGCAGCGAGGCGTCCTCACCGAGTACGCCCACAAGCGGCTCAAAGGCGTCATCACTCACGACAAGCTCACGAAGGTGCATCCGACGCTCGCGCCCGAGGCGGACGAGGTCGGGCGGTACGCCGGAGTCTTCGCGAACGCATGCGAGACGATTCTGCGCAAGCACGGGAAGAAGGTCGTCGACAAGGAGTACCACCAAGAGCGTCTCGCCGACGTCCTCATCGACCTCTTCGCGCAGATCGCGACGCTCTCGCGCGTGACGGCCTCGATCGAAAAGAGAGGCGAGGAGAAGGCTGCGGGGGAGATCGAGATCGCGCGCTGGTTCTGCCATGAGGCCAGGCACCGCATGGTCGGGAACCTCAAAGCTCTCGACAAGAACCGCGACGCCGACTGCACGTCCATCAGCGACCGCGTCTACGAGGCGGGCGGGTATCCCTACGACCTGTGGGCGTAGGGGCGGGGCGCTTCGAGCGAACGGAGCGCGTCGGGTGATGGTGCTTTCTTAGAATGGTAATGGGCATTGGAGCGCGTCGAGCCGACACGCGGCGAGGCGAGCGGTTGGGCGCGCCTTCGTCTTCTCTGTCATTCATAGAGACTCTCTCGGTCCCCACTCCCTTTCCCGTCGGTCCCGTCAACGTCCATGTGATCCTGCGCGATCCGATGACGCTCATCGACAGCGGACCGCTGACCGAGGAAGCCTGGGACGCGCTCGAAGCGGGCCTGAAGAGGTTCGGCCGCGAAGTCTCCGACGTGAAGCGCGTCCTCCTCACGCACGGCCATCAGGATCATTTCGGCCTCGCGGAGAGGGTGGCCGACGCTTCGGGCGCGGCGCTGTACGGCGGGAAGCTCGACCGCCGCAATTTCCGGCAGGAGCGCAGCCATGGACTGCTCCTCGAGGACATGGCTCGCGCCGGCTTCGGCGTCCTGCCGCGCCTCGGGGTCGTCGCCTCCGTCACCGCCGTCGACCGCTTTGCAAGACCGCTCGAGGCGTGGGACGAGCTCTCGGGCGGGGAAACTCTGCCGGGCGACGGCTGGTCCGCCGTCGTGCGATCGACGCCCGGGCACACGCCCGGCAGCCTCACGTTCTCGATCCCGGAAGCGGGCGTCGTCTTCACGGGGGACACCGTGCTGAAGGAGATCACGCCGAACGCGGTCGTCGACGAGGACCCCGAAGAGTCCGGCCGCCTTTTTCGGAGCGTCACGCGCTATTTCGAGACGCTCGACGAGCTCGGGAAGACGAGCGGCGATGCGACGCTGCTCACGGGACACGGCGCGCCGGTCACGGACTGGTACCAACACCGCAAGACGCTCGACCGCCGTTACGGCATTCGCGTCGGGCAGATCGAGCGGGAGCTGGCAAAGGGGCCGGCGGCGGTGCGCGACCTCGTGGCCGCGATCTTCCCGCGGGTGAAGACGCTCAACGTCTTCCTGGCCTACAGTGAGATCCTCGGCTTCCTGATGTACCTCGAGGACGTGGGGCGGGTGGAGAAGCTCGTCGAGGAGACGCGCGACCGCTACCGGCTCGTGCCCGCCGCCTGATCAGCGGCAGCGGATCTGGAGTGACGAGGCCGAGTCTTCACCCACCGGCGTGTTTTTCAGGTTGTTGTCCCTCTGGTGGAATTCGGTCCGCCTGCCGCGGTAGCCCGGGTGTTCGTAGAGGACCGCCACGCATCCCGGAGAGACGTCGATCGAGCTCGCCATGCGGCTGCCGAATCGCGTCCGATCGAGATCCGGAACGTCACTGTCGAAGAACTGGCTCGGGCCGCGAGCCTCGCGGTCGCGGTAGAGGACGGCGCCCCGGGCCCGCTCTTGCCCGGGCCGACGGGAACGATCCTCGTGCCAGTCGGGGTGGTAGTGGGTTTCGGGGCCGGAATGCCGGCAGTTCACCCGCAGCGAGGAGGCGGTGTCCTCGCCCACGGCCGTGTTGGAGAGGTCGTTGTCGGCGGCGCGGAACTCGGTGCGCCGGCCGCCGTAGAGGGGCCTCTCGTAGAGCACGGCGACGCAGCCGGGCGGCACGAAGATCGAGCTGGCCCGGCGGTTCCCGAACTCGGTGTAGCGGAGGTCCGGAACGTCGTCGTGAAACGTCTGGGAGGGCCCCCGCAAGTCGCGATCGCGGAAGAGAGTCACGCCCTGGGCGGGCGCCGGCCGGGCGACGGCGACCGCAGCGAGAATGAGCAGGGCAGAGGGCAGGGCTCGGAAGAAGGCTGCGCGTTTCTCCACTTGGGATTCCTCCGTCCTGATGAGTTTACTTTGATATCCTACCCGGCCGGAGGACCGCTAGATGGCCGATGAAATGAAGGCTTCCGCGCCCTTGAGTGCCGGTTCGACCGCTCCCGATTTTTCACTTACGGCTCGCTCGGGCAAGACAATCTCGCTGCACGACTATCGGGGTAACAAGGACGTTCTGATCTATTTCTATCCGAAAGACGACACTCCCGGGTGCACGCGCGAATCGTGCAGCCTGCGCGACTCCTGGGGCGAGCTGCAGGGCGCCGGGATCGAGGTCCTCGGAATCTCTCGCGACGACTCCGCCTCGCACAATGCGTTCGCCGCCAAGTACAACCTGCCTTTCGAGCTCCTGACGGATGCCGACCACGCCGTGCACGAGGCGTACGGCGCCTGGGGCCAGAACCCGAATCCCGCGTGGGGAGTCGGTCCGCTTCGCAAGTCGTTCCTCGTGGGCAAGGACGGGAACATCCGCCACGTCTTCGACAAGGTCGACACCGAGCATCATGCCGAGCAGGTCCTCCGCGCCATAGGCGTCGCGGTCGCGCCGAAGCCCGCGCCGGCCCCCGCTCCTCAACCGGCGCCCAAACCCGCCGCTCCCGCCGCTGCGGCTCCCGCGCCTGCTCCGAAGCCGGCGGTCCCTCCGGCCCCGAAGCCGCCAGCGCCTCCCGCTCCCAAGCCCCCGGCCCCTCCGGCTCCGAAGCCCGCGGCTCCGGCGGCCAAGGCTGCTCCGACGAAGAAGGCGGCGCCCAAGAAGAAAAAAGCCGTCGCCAAGAGCAAGAAGAAGAAGGCCGCCCCGAGGAAGAAGTCCTCTCCGAAGAGAAAAGCCGCCAGGAAGTCGGCTCCGAAGAGGAGACCGGCGAAGAGGTCCGCCCCGAAGAGGAAGAAGGCCGCGAAGAAGTCTCGCAAGCCGGCGAAGAAGTCGGCGAAGCGGAAGAAACGCTGAGGCCGCGGCGAGGGCAGGGCGCGGCATCCGCCGCGTCCTGCTGAAGGCGAACACATGTCCAATCGACTCACGAAACAGCAGATGAAGACGGATCAGCTTCAGCACGCGCTGACGGATGCGCGCGACTACGTCGCCGCGCACCGGTCCGAGACCACGCGCTGGGCGCTGATCGCGGGGGGCGCGATCCTCGTCTCCGGAGCCATCTGGGGCGGAATCGTCCTGAGGAACGGCCGTCTCGCCACACGGCTTTCTTCCGCGCTGGCACTGTTCGACGCGCCGCTCGCGTCCGACCCGGCGCCGGCGCCCGGCGCGCGCGTCTTCAAGGACGTCGCCGCACGGACCGCTGCGGCGAAATCGGAGCTCGCCTCCCTCGTGAGGGACGCGCCATCTTCACGGGCCGGCCGCGCGGCGGCGGTCATCGTGCTTTCTCTCGACGGCCCGAAAGCGGCGACGGGCGCGAACCTCGACGCCGCGAAGGCCTTCGCGAAGTCCGAAAGCGGCACGGTCGCGGCCGGAGTCGCGGCGGTTGCGGCGATCGACGCCGAGGCGGCGGCAGGCCGCCCGAAGGAAGCTCTCGAGACGGCGAAGAGATATCTCGAGGACGGCGACTCGCCCGTCTCCAAGGACGTCCTCGTCTTCACGATGGCGCGCCTGTACGAGCAGACGGGACAGAACGTCGAGGCGAAGAGCTTTTACCAGCGCCTCGTGACGGACTTTCCGGATTCTCCCCTCCGGACCGACGCACAGCAGAAGCTCGCAAGCCTGTAACTCTCCGTGAAGCGCCGCGTCATCGTCGTCGTTTGCGATGGCCTCGGCGTCGGGACGGCGCCGGACGCCGCGTTCTTCGGGGACGAGGGCAAGAAGACGCTTCAGCACGTCCTCCGCGACGGCAAGCCGCACCTTCCAAACCTGACGCGACTCGGCCTTCTGCACACGATGTACGCCGACGCGCCCGCGGGCTTGCCCGCGCCCGCGGGCGCCTTCGGCCGTCTCGCGGAGGCCTCCGCCGGAAAGGACACGACGACGGGACATTGGGAGCTGATGGGGCTCACGCTCGGCGTGCCGTTTCCCCTCTATCCCGACGGCTTCCCTCCCGAGGTCGTCGAGCCGTTCGAGAGGGAGATCGGACGAAAGGTGCTGTGGAACAAGCCCGCGTCCGGGACGACGATCCTCGAGCAGCTCGGCGACGAGCACGTGAGGACCGGGCGGCCCATCCTTTACACCTCCGGCGACTCCGTCTTCCAGATCGCCGCGCACGAGGATGTCGTTCCGATCGACACGTTGTACGCGTGGTGCCGGGCGGCACGCGAGATCCTGAAGCCTCCGCACCAGGTCGGCCGCGTCATCGCCCGGCCCTTCGTGGGGGCGAATGGAAAGTACCAGCGCACGCACCGGCGAAAGGACTTCTGTGTTCCACCGTCGGGCGAGACGCTTCTCGACCGCGCGGCCTTGAACGGCCTCAAGGTGCACGCGCTCGGCAAGATCGAGGACATCTTTTCGGGACGCGGGATCGCGACGGCGGTGCACACCGTCTCGAACCGTGACGGCATCGAGAAGACAATCTCCGCCATTCGCGACCGCCACGACGACTTCGTGTTCACCAATCTCGTCGACTTCGATACGAAATACGGACACCGCAACGACGTCGTCGGCTACGCGAAGTGCCTCGAGGAGCTCGACTCCTTCGTGCCCGAGATGGTGGCCGCTCTTCGTCCGGGCGATCTCCTCATGCTCTCCGCGGACCACGGGTGCGACCCCTGCGACACGTCGACCGACCACACGCGGGAGTACGTCCCGCTGGTCGCGGCGGGCCCGGGCGTGACGGGCGGGGCCGACATCGGCACGCGCAAGACGTTCGCCGACCTTGGTGCGACGGCGGCCGAGCACCTCGGCGTCCCGCCTCTTTCCGGCACGAGCTTCCTCGGCTCGATCCTGACGCAGACCTGAGCGTCCGGCCGGGCGCGCACGCCATCCGCAGACCCGTTTGCTCCTATACTGCGACTAGATCTCACATGATGATTGCACGTGCCTCGGGAGGCTCCCGATGAGCGACACCGTGGATTCCAGCACGCTCGACCTCTTCGAGAGGAGCCTCGCGAGGTGCGAGACGCGACAGGACTTTCTCGACCTGTTCTACGAGAAGTTCATGGCCTCGTCGCCCGAGGTGGCCGGGAAATTCGTGGGAACGGATTTCGTCCGACAGAAGCGCGCCTTGAAAGCCTCCTTCCATCACCTTCTTCTCGTCGCGCAGGACCGCAAGCAGTCTCCGGACGCCTACCTTTCGGACGTCGCGGCGCGGCATGGATCCAAGCAGCTCAAGATCGGAGCGAGTCTCTACGACTTCTGGCTCGACAGTCTCCTCGAGACCGTCAAGGAGTGCGATCCGGAGTGGTCCCTCGAAGTCGACCACGCGTGGGAGGCGGTCATGATGGTCGGCATCCACTATCTCTGCCGGAGTTATCACGGTAAGCACGAGAAATGACGGCACCTTCTCCTGACGAGGAGCGATGACCCTCGCCTCAGGCACGAAGCTCGGACCTTATGAGGTCGTCGGCCTGATCGGCGCGGGCGGGATGGGGGAGGTGTACAGGGCGAGGGACACCCGCGTCGACAGAGAGGTGGCCCTGAAAGTACTGCCGGAAGAGTTCTTCGAGGATGAAGAGAGACGGGCGCGCTTCGGGAGGGAGGCGCGCACGCTTGCGAGCCTGAACCATCCGGGGATCGCCGTCCTCTACTCTTTCGAAGAAATCCCCGGGTCAACTCCCGCGTCCACGCGCCACCTGCTCGTGATGGAGCTCGTCGAAGGCGAGGACCTTGCCCAGCGCCTCGCGTCCGGTCCTCTTTCACTGGAAGAATCTCTCTCTCTGGCCCGGCAGATCGCCGAGGCGCTGGAAGCGGCGCACGAGAAGGGAATCGTCCACCGAGACCTCAAGCCCGCGAACGTCAAGGTGACGCCCGACGGGCGCGTGAAGCTCCTGGACTTCGGTCTCGCGAAGATCTTCGAGGGAGACGCGGGGCCGGGCTCCGCACCCTCGGTCACGCACTCGCCTACCCTCACGGCGCGCGCGACGGCGGCCGGCGTCATCCTCGGGACGGCGGCGTACATGAGTCCCGAGCAGGCGCGTGGTAAGCCCGTCGACAAGAGAACCGACGTCTGGGCGTTCGGCTGCGTGCTTTTCGAGATGCTGACGGGCAAGCGGGCCTTCGAGGGGGAGACCGTGAGCGACACGCTCGTCTCGATCCTCTCGAAAGACCCGGACTGGACGGCGCTGCCGGAGCAGACGCCGGCCGCCGTGAGGAAGATTCTTAGAAGGTGTTTGCAGCGCGATGCGAGGTTGAGGCTGCACGACATCGCAGACGCGCGCCTCGACCTCGAAGAATTGAGCGCAGCGGCCGCATCGAGCTCCTCCGGCCAATTACCCCTCGAAGAAAAGACCGCGGGGCCGAGCCCCACAGTAGGTCGAATCGATCTGACGAGAGTGGAGAGAGGGAGCAGAAGAGTTCTCTATCTCCCCTGGGCGGTTGCGGCCGCGTTCGCGGCCGCCGCGGGGGCGCTCGCGCTGCGCGATCGCGCCCCCGCGGCGGGGCTCCTCGGACGGTCGGCCCTGCTGCCTCCGGAAGGCGCGACGTTCTCCTTCGGGGGCACCCAGCCGGGGCCGCCAAGCGTCTCCCCGGACGGGACGCGGGTCGTGTCAGCGGCGCGGCGGCAAGACGGCAGCACGCAACTCTGGGTTCGTGCACTCGGCGCGGAGGCTTGGGTGGCGCTGGCCGGCACGGAGAATGGCTCCTATCCGTTCTGGTCGCCGGACGGGAGGGCGATCGCCTTCTTCGCCGACGGCAAGCTGAAGCGCGTCGAGGCAGGCGGCGGCCCGCCTCTCACCCTTTGCGAGGCGCCCTACGGAAAGGGCGGAACCTGGAGCGCGCAGGGGACGATTCTGTTCACGCCGGGCTACGACGCGGGTCTCCAGCAGATTCCGGCCGAGGGGGGACAGGCGAAGGAAGTCACGACGCTCGACCGCTCCCGGCGCGAGAACAGTCACCGCTTTCCGCAGTTCCTGCCGGACGGCCGGCACTTCGTCTTCCTCGTGCGCGTCTCCGGCGAGGGGGCGGCCGACGAGTTGATGGTCGGCTCGCTCGACGGCGCGCCTCCGCGACCCCTCATGAAAGCGGTGGCGAACGCCATGTTCGTGTTCGGGCGTCTGCTGTACGTCCGAGATCGGGCGCTCGTGGCGAGGCGGTTCGACCCGGAGCCTATGCGTCTCGAGGGCGAGGAGGTCGTCATCGGCGACGACGTGCACGTCCTGCCGGCGGTCCCGCTTGCCGTGTTCTCGGCGTCGCGAACGGGAACGCTCGTGTACGACCGCGGGTCGGGCAGCCCGACCATGGCACTCCGTTGGTTCGATCGAAGCGGCCGGGAGGTGGCGGAGATCGGCGAGCCGGGTCTCTACTACGAATTCGCTCTTTCCCGCGACGCCCGGCGCATCGCGCTGTCCACGGAGGACCCGAAGACGGGTCGGCTCGACGTCTTCATCCTCGACGTGGAGCGGGGGATGGTGGAGCGCCTGACGTCGGGGAAGACGGACAGCTCGATGCCGCTTTGGCATCCGGACGGCAAACGTGTCGTCTTCCGCACGCGCGAGGGCGGACTCCTCGACCTCTGGGAGAAGAACCTGGACGGCGTCGCCGACAAGACTCTCCTGCTCAAGACCGACAAGGACAAGGAGCCCACCGACCTGTCCCCCGACGGCCGCTACTCTCGCTTTCGGGGTGTCCAACCTCAGCATCTGGATGCTGCCGCTTTCGCCCGCGGGTCCGCCCTTCCCGTACCTCCAGGGCGGATTCCACGAAGAGAACGCGCGCTTCTCGCCCGACGGCCGCTGGGTGGCCTTCGAATCGTCAGAGGCGGGGCGAAAGGAGGTCTTCGTCACGTCCTTCCCGAAACCTGGAGCGCACGTCCGCATCTCGTCGGGAGGCGGGCAGGCGCCGCGGTGGAGCGCGGACGGCCGGGAGCTCTTCTTCCTGACTCCCGGCAATACGCTCATGTCCGCGGTTCTCCGGCCGCAGGGCGGAGCCGCGCTCGACATTCGGCCGGCGACGCGACTGTTCGACGTGCCCTCGCGTGTCTTCGGCTCCGACCTCGCTCAGGGGCAGAGCGCATCCTACGACGTCCGCGGAGATCGCTTCCTCTTTCTCGTGGAGGGGAAACACCAGGACCGCCACTCCTTGACCCTCGTCACGAACTGGACCGCGGCGCTCGACCGGCGATGACGTGCTCGTCGTCCTCCTGAAGATCCTCCTCGCCGTCTGGCTCCTCCGCGCGCTCAACGTCGCGCTGTCGTTCCTCCTCGTCCCGCACCTCGCGCCGGCGTCCCGGCGGAAGGAGGGTGCGCCCTTCGTGTCGATCGTCGTGCCGGCACGCGACGAGGAGCGGGCGATCGAGACGGCCACCCGGAGCAAGTGCCGTCAGGACGACCCCGCGTTCGAGGTCGTCGTCGTGGACGACCGCTCCTCGGACGGGACGCGCGGGATCCTCCGGCGGCTCGAGGGCGAGCTGCCGGGCGCGCTTCGCGTCGTGGACGGCGTCGAGCCGCCGCCCGACTGGCTCGGCAAGCCGCACGCCCTCGACGAGGGCGCTCGCGCAGCGCGCGCGACGCAGCCACACGACTGGCTCGTCTTCTCGGACGCGGACGTGTTCTTCGAGCCGGACCTGCTCGCCCGGGTCCTCGCGCACGCGGAGCGACACCGCCTCGAGTTTCTGGCATTGCTGCCAACCCTCGAGTCGAAAACCTTCGGCGAGCGGCTCATGGTCTCGACGGTTCCCTCCGCGGCGTTCTGCTACTTCCCCGGCTGGCTCATGAACGTCCCTTCGGCCCGGCACTTCGGCGGTGGGGGAGGGATCTTCAATCTCATCCGGCGGGATCTTTTCGACCGCGTCGGGGGACACGCCGCCCTCAAAGCCTCGGTCGTCGACGACATCCAGCTCGGCCGCAACGCCCGGCTCGGCGGAGGACGGACTGGAATCGCGATTGCGGTCGACTCGCTACGCGTGCGCATGTACCACGGATTCGGCGAAATCGTGAGGGGACTGGAGAAGAACGCCTTCTTCGCCATGCTCGGCAATCTCCCGATGGCGTTGCTCGTCCTTCCGCTTTTTTTCCTAGAGGGTGAATTGGCCTACGTCGTCCTGTTCGGCGGAGCAATCGAGTGGGCGGCCCAACACGCAGCTGCTCCTGGCGGCGGCGCCGCGGCGGCGGCCCTCCTCGTGAGCGAAGGCGCTCCTACCGCTTTCTTTACCCTCAAAGAAATTTCTCTTTCGTCGTTCATCGTCGCGCTGACCATCCTCGTGCGCGGCGCCGTCGACTTCCGCCTGCGCCTCGGGATCGTCTCGGCCGCGTGTCACCCTCTCTGGGTCGCGGCGCTGGCGTGGATCTTCGCCAGGTCGACCTGGGTGAACGGAGTCCTGCACCGGAACGAGTGGCGAGGAAGGGTGCGGGACTCGCGGACCCTGAGGACCTGATCGGAGTATTCTTCCGGGCCCACTTGGCACAGGAGGATTCGTGGAGCGATTCACCGGTCTGATCGGTCTGACGGTCGTGCTCGCCGTGGCGCTCGCGCTGTCGAAGAACCGGCGGGCGATCCGCTGGCGCACCGTCGGCTGGGCGTTTGCGCTCCAGATGGCGTTCGGGCTCGTGGTCCTCTACTGGGAGCGCGGCAAGCAGGCGCTGGAATCGTTCTCGAACGGCGTCTCGCGCGCCATCGCGTTTGCCGATCAGGGCTCGGGCTTCCTTTTCGGGTGGCTCGCGGGGCCGATGGACACCCTCGGGGAGAAGACGGGCATGCCCTACAGGGGCTTCATCTTCGCGTTCAAGGTGCTCCCGATCATCATCTTCATCTGCGCGTTCTTCTCCATCCTCTACCACTTCGGCATCATCCAGGTGATCGTGAAGGGCATGGCGTGGGGGATGCAGAAGACGATGAAGGTCTCGGGCGCCGAAGCGCTGTGCGTGGCGGCGAACGTCTTCATCGGCCAGACGGAGGCTCCCGTCCTGATCGCGCCCTACATCGCGACGATGACGACGTCCGAGCTCCTCACGATGATGACGGGCGGCATGGCGCACGTCTCGGGCGCGGTCATGCTCGCCTACGTGACGATGGGGGCGCCGCTGAAATACCTCATCACGGCCTCCGTGATGGCCGCCCCCGGCACCTTCCTCATCTCGAAGATCCTCTGGCCCGAGACCGAGACGCCGACCACGATGGGCACCGTGAAGATGCAAGTCGAGAAGACGAGCGCGAACTTCATCGACGCGGCGGCGAGCGGCGCCTCGCAGGGGATGATGCTGGTCCTCAACATCTCGGCGATGCTCATCGCCTTCGTGGCGCTCATCGCGATGTTGAACGGGTTCCTCGGGTGGGTCGGCAACTTCTGGGGCAAACCGGCCTTCTCCCTCCAGACGATATTCGGATGGGTGCTGGGGCCGCTCGCCTGGAGCCTCGGGGCGCCGAAGCAGGACATGGCGACCGTCGGCAACCTCATCGCGAACAAGACGGTCATCAACGAGTTCTTCGCCTTTTCGATGATGAAGGACGTCGTCGGGACGCTTTCGGAGAAGGGGAAGGTCATCGCGACGTTCGCCCTGTGCGGCTTCGCGAATTTTTCGTCGATCGGTATCCAGATCGGCGGGATCGGCGGCCTCGCGCCGTCGCGCAAGAGCGACC
Organism: Thermoanaerobaculia bacterium; assembly: GCA_963821225.1. Lineage (GTDB taxonomy): Bacteria > Acidobacteriota > Thermoanaerobaculia > UBA5066 > UBA5066 > Fen-183. The sequence continues at coordinate 873,036 of CAWGCY010000006.1, read as the reverse complement.
TCGCGCGGCTCGGCTTCCGCGCGCTCCTCGCCGGGTCGCTCGTGAGCTTCATGACGGCGGCGATCGCCGGCATCCTGATGGGCTAGGAGGCACGTGATGGATTCCAGGCTCTCGGCCGCCGCGGAGTGGCTGCGCGGGCGGCTGCCGCACCCACCGCTCGTCGGGGTCATCCTGGGCTCCGGCCTCGGCGACTTCGCCGACGGCGTGGACGAGCGCGTCACCATCCCGTACGGCGACATCCCGGGATTCCCCGCGTCGGCCGTGATCGGGCACTCGGGGACGTTCGTGGCGGGTACCGTGCGCGGCGTTCCGACGGTCGTTCTCTCGGGGCGCGTCCACTTCTACGAAGGCCACCCCATGCCGGCCGTGGTCTTTCCGGCGCGCGTCCTCGGCCTCCTCGGCTGCCGGACCGTCATCGTGACGAACGCCGCCGGCGGCATCGACAAGTCCTTCAAGTCCGGCAATCTCATGCTCATCGAGGATCACATAAACCTGTTCGGAACGAATCCCCTCGTGGGTGTGAACGACGAGGACCTCGGGCCGCGCTTCCCGGACATGTCGGACGCTTACCGCAAGGACCTCCGCTCGCTCGCCGTCGCCGTCGCGAAGCGGCAGCGGATTTCACTGAAGCACGGCGTCTACGTCGGCGTCCACGGCCCCTCCTACGAGACGCCTGCCGAGATCCGGGCTTTTCGCGCGCTGGGGGCGCACGCGGTCGGCATGTCCACGGTGCCCGAGGTCATCGCGCTCAACCAGATGGGCGTCGGCGTCCTCGGCATCTCCTGCATCACGAACATGGCCGCCGGCGTGTTGAAGCAGAAACTCGACCACAGAGAAGTCCTCGAGACGACGCAGCGCGTGAAAGGCGACTTTGTCCGCCTTCTCACTTTTCTCGTCCAGGCGCTCGGCACGGGCCGGTCGGGAGCGACGGAAGACGCGTTTCAGCCGGTTCCACGCCTCGCCGGGAGAAAGAGGGAGCAAAAGAGATGAGCGCGATCCGGCCCCTCACGGCGGACGAAGAAGAGCGCCTCGTCGACGCGGCGCGGAGGGCGCGCGAGAACGCCTCGGCCCCGTACTCGGGCTTCTTGGTCGGCGCGGCTCTCCTCGCCGAGGACGGCACGATCTTCGGCGGCTGTAACGTCGAGTCCGCGTCGTACGGCCTGACCGTGTGCGGCGAGAGGACGGCCGTGTTCAAGGCGATCTCGGAAGGAGCTCGGAAGTTCCGCGCGGTCGCCGTCGTGACGGACGCGGACCCGCCCGCGTCTCCCTGCGGCGCGTGCCGGCAGGTGCTCTGGGACCAGTGCCGCGACATCGACGTCGTTCTCGCGACGCCGGCGCGCGTCGTGAGCCGCATGCGGCTCTCGACGCTCCTCCCTTTGGCGTTCGAGTTCAAGGGGCCGACGCGAAGGAGCGGGAAATAGAAAGATGAGGAGAAGAGAGGATTTCTTAGCCGGAAGATTTCTGAGAAGGTGAATATGGGAGCGGCAACGCGGCAACGCGCGAGATGCGCCTCGGTCATTGCTTCGGTCGGGGCCGCCGTCATCCTCGCGGCACCGCCGCTTGCGGCTGCCGAACCCGCCCACGCGCCTTCCAAGAAATCCCCGGTCTCCCCGGCCTCTCCGGTCGATACCCTCGTCACCGCCGCCCACGTTCTGACGATGGACGGCTCGGATCGCGTGTTTTCCCCCGGTGCCGTCGCCATCAAGGGTGGCAGGATCGTCGCCGTCGGCACGCCGTCGGACCTCCTTCGTCTTTATTTTCCGAAGCAGAACATTTCCCGTCCCCATTCCGTCGTCCTGCCGGGCCTCATCAACACGCACACGCACGCCGCGATGAACCTGCTGCGCGGCATCGCGGACGACCTCCCTCTCAAGGACTGGCTGACGAAGTTCATCTTCCCGGCCGAGGGCAAGAACGTTTCGCCCGGCTTCGTGAAGGCCGGGACGCTCCTCGCCTGCGCGGAAATGGTCCGCGGGGGGACGACGACCTTCGCGGACATGTACTACTTCGAGTCGGACGTCGCGTCGGCCGTGGACACGTGCGGGATGCGCGCCGTTCTCGGCGAGACGTGGCTCGACTTCCCGGTGCCCGACCACCGGGACCTCGCGGAGTCGATCAAGGTGACGCGGGCATTCCTCGAGAAGTGGAAGGGCCATCCGCGCATCGTCGCGGCCGTCGCTCCGCATGCGCCGTATACGAACGCGAAGGAGTCGTTCCTGGCGGCACGCGACCTCGCGCTCGAGTTCAAGGCGCCTCTCCTCATTCACCTTTCCGAAACGCGGGACGAGCAGAGGGAGCTCGCCGAGAAGTACGGGACGACGCCCACGAACTGGCTCGAATCGATAGGCTTCCTCGGCCCGAACGTTCTCGCGGCCCACTGCGTCTGGTGCGACGCGGACGACCTTCGCCTCCTTTCCGAACGGCACGTCGGCCTCTCGCACAACCCCGAATCGAACATGAAGCTCGGGTCCGGGGTCGCACCCGTCGTGGCGGCGCGTCGTGTCGGCATCGCCGTCGGCCTCGGAACGGACGGCGTCGCGGGCTCGAACAACGACCTCGACATGTGGGAAGCGATGGACTTCGCCGGGAAGCTCGCGAAGGTCTCGTCGATGGACCCGACCGTGCTGCCCGCGAAGGATCTGCTTCGGATGGCGACGATCGAGGGCGCCCGAGCGATGAAGCTGGACGACCGGATCGGCTCCCTGGAGGCGGGCAAGCGAGCCGACCTCGTCGCGGTGGACCTCGTGCGCGCGCGCACGCACCCGGTGTGGGACCTCCTCTCGACGCTCGTCTACGTCGTCAAGGAAAGCGACGTCTCGCTCACGATGGTCGAAGGTCGTGTCCTCTGGGACGGAGTTCGGGTAAGGACTCTCGACGAGGCGAAAGTCATCCGGGACGCCGAGGTGTGGCGAAAGAAGATCGCGGCATCGCTCGCGGCTCCCGCCGTTCCGAAATGAGTCTCTTCGTCCGGACGATCGTGAAGAAGCGCGACGGCGGCGATCTCTCGGAAGGCGAGATCGACGCCTTCGTCACCGGGGTCACGGACGGCACGATCCCCGACGAGCAGGCGGCCGCGTTCCTGATGGCGGTCTGCTGCAGGGGAATGACGACCGCCGAATCGGCCGCTCTCACCTTCGCGATGATGAGGTCGGGAGAGACGTGGGATCTCTCGCGGCACGGCTTCGTCGCCGACAAGCACTCCACGGGCGGAGTCGGCGACAAGGCGACGCTCGTCCTCGCGCCTCTCCTCGCGGCGGTCGGAGTCAAGGCCGGCATGATGTCGGGGCGCGGCCTCGGTCACACGGGCGGCACGCTCGACAAGCTCGAGGCGATCCCGGGATTCCGGACGGCGCTCCCGAAGGCGGATTTCGACCGCCTTCTCGACACGGTCGGGTGCGCGCTCATCGGGCAGACCGACTCGATCGCCCCGGCCGATCGCCGCCTGTACGCCCTCCGCGACGTGACGGGAACCGTGGAATCGATTCCTCTCATCGCGGCTTCGATCCTCTCCAAGAAGCTCGCGACCGGAGCTTCCGCCGTGGTTTTCGACGTGAAGACCGGGAACGGCGCCTTCATGGCGGATCCGAGGGACGCCGAGCGACTCGGGAAGGCTCTCGTCGAGACGACGCGCGCGACGGGCCGCAAGGCCTCGGGCTACCTCACGGCGATGGATCGGCCGCTGGGCGAGGCCGTGGGGAACGCGAACGAGGTGGCGGAGTCGATCCGCATGCTCGGCGGCGAAGGGCCGGCCGACCTCCGCGAGAACACCCTTCTCCTCGGCGCAGACCTCGTTCTCGCCGCGGGTCTCGAGACGAGCGCGAAGGAGGCGCGGCGTCGGCTCAACTCGGCCCTCGCCGACGGCCGGGCCCTGGAGGTCTTCCGGAAGCTCATTACGGCGCAGGGAGGGGACGCGGGCGTCTGTGACGATCCGAAGCGGCTTCCACAGCCCGTTTCGCGGCGCGACGTCCCGGCGCCGGCCTCCGGCGTGGTGGCGCGCCTCGCAACGCGGGAAGTCGGCCTCCTCGCGATCGAGCTCGGCTGCGGCCGCGCGAAGAAGGACGACGTCATCGACCCCGCCTCGGGATTTCGCGTGAAGAGGAAGCCGGGCGACCCAGTGGAGAAGGGCGAGACGCTTCTCGTCGTGGAGCTCGGCCCGACCGCGAAACCGAACGCCAGATTCTACGACCGCCTCGCGGCCTGCTTCACGATCGCTCCCACCGGCACGAGGGCCGAGGCACTGCCGTTCGTCGTCGGAACGCTCTGAGCGAGCGCGCCGCGGAACCCGGCCTGCAGAATCGGAAGCTCACGCGTGCGTCTCGGTCGAGCCGTCGGAAGAAGCGCTGACGAAGCGAAGGAAGACGCTGCCGAGACGGATCTCGTCGCCGTTCGAGAGCGGCACGGGTGACGTGACACGCTTCTGGCCGCGAAACGTGCCGTTCTTGCTGCCGAGGTCCTCGAGCGTCGCACCTTCGGACCGCACCTCGATCCGCGCGTGCCTGCGAGAGACCGACGCGTCCACCACGAGGACGTCCGCGGACTCGTCGCGGCCGAGGACGGTGGTGCCTTCCCGCAAGCCAACCTCGCGGCCCGCCCACAGGAGCCGGTGCCGGGCGAAGTTCGGGGCGGCGCTCTCTGCCGGGACGCCCCCGCCCATGAACGCGTAGCCGAAGCCGTAGACGGTGCGGATCCACGTCGGCTGGCGCGCGTCGTCTTCGAGCGCCGCCCTCAGGTCGTTCACCAGACTCGCCAGGTTCGACTCCGAGACGAACGTCTTCGGCCACAGCGTATCCAACAGGTCCGACTTGGAGAGGGCGCGCGGTCGATTCGCGAGGAGCACGCGCAGGAGGTCGAAGACGCGCGGCGGGACGGGCACGTCCTCCCCGTTCCGGAGGAGCTGGCGGGCTTCGTCGTCGAACGTGAACTCCCCGAAGGCGGCTCGCATGGGCCTCGTCGTGATTATCCGCGCGGGCGCGAAAACCAGAGGTTCGCCAGAAGTCCCTCAAGATCGGCGGAAAGCCGCGCCCCACCTTCCGGGGCATGGCGGCACTCCCGAAGCTCCTCACGGCGGCGATTCTCCTGACGACGTTTCCCGCCCGAGCGGAAGGCGGTCTCGGAGCCGGCTTCGAGAATGCCGCGGCGGTCGCGTCCCGCAAGCTCGACGATGCGAGATGCCTGCTCGTCCTGACGGACTTCAGCGACGCCTCGGGCCGGCCGCTCGTGGAGCGGCTCCAGGAGACGGGTCTTGGGGCCCGCGAGTTCTTCGAGCGGCTCGACTTCCGCAGCGGCCGTCACGAGTCGACGTGCCAGAGGAGCCGTGTCGACGCGTTCGTTCACCTGGGCCGGCGCACGGTCTTCGTGTGCCCGGACGGCTGCTTCGGCTTCGGACGCCCGGACGTCGGCCACGCCTCGAACGTCCTCATCCACGAGATGCTCCACACGCTGGGGCTGGGCGAGAACCCGCCCACGAGCCTCGAAATCACGAGCCGCGTCGCGGAGCGCTGCGGTCGCTGACGTGGGGCGGTTCTTCTTCGGAAGTACGAGCCGCCTCGAGCGTCGTTCAGGACGCCTGAGGATCGTGCTCTCTTGATTCCCGCAGTAGTTCGTCCGCTCGCGTCTTGACCTGATGCGAACGTTTCATTGCACCGGGACTCTATCTTACCCGATCCTTACTGCAGGAGAGCGTCGTGAGGCCGCTAAAGAGGACCGCAAAACGCTACGAAATGGTCAACGTGCGGCCGGGCTACCTGATGATCGAGTTGGAGAACCACACTCTGGCCCGGCGCTGCTACTTCGTGGCAGAGCGGACCCCGCCCCTGGAGGAGTACCGCGAAGGCAATCGGTTCTGGAAGCCCCAGACGGCGGCCCAGACCTTCCAGTTCGACGTCCGAGACACCGAGACCGGAGAGGTGGTGCCCTTCGGCGAGCTGGCGGGCCTTCTTTATTACGCCTGCTGCGCCAAGGACAGCGCCGTCTACCAGATGGGCGACCTGGCCCACGACCAGCGCGTCTCGCTCTACGTGGCGATCACCACTGAGGGCGAGGAAGGCCATGCGCCCATGCCCCTCGAGAAGGTCCGGGTCCTCAACACGCTCTTCAACGAGCGCCTGACCAGCCCCGGGAAGAAGGTGCTGATCCTGCCCGATCTGTTCGGTCTCCACCGGAAGATCACCTACGGGCAAATGGCGGTCGACTTCGGCCTGACGTCCATGGAATGAGGAGCACAGGATGAAGATTCAGGAACTCGCGGAGCGGCTCGAGCTCAAGGCGGCCACCAAGATCTTCGATCGGGACGTGACGGGCGTCTACATATCGGACATGGTCAGCGACGTGATCGCCAACGCGAAGGCGGGCGACCTGCTGGTCACCGCGCAAGCGCACGCCAACGTGATCGCCGCCGCAAACCTGGTCGACACCTGCGCCGTCGTGATCACTCAGGGCAAGGCCCTCGCCGACGACGTCGTGAAGATGGCGGAGAAGGCCGAGATCACCGTATTCACCACGGCCCTGAATCGCTGGCAGATGGCCACGAAGTTGTATGAGGCCGGCATTCGCTAGACGGTCGCCGGGAGGCGGCCCCAGAGGTGAGGGCATGCTTCTCGCGGAGATCGTCACGCTCCTCGGTTGCACGGAACTGTTGGCGCTCGACCAGGCTGGCCGCCGGGAGATCGAAGGCTGCTTCGCCGCCGACCTCATGAGCGAGGTGCTGGCCTTCTGCGGCCACGGGCCCCTGCTCGTCACCGGGTTGACCAACATGCAGTCGCTGCACACCGCCGAGGTGGTCGACGCGCAGGCCATCCTCTACGTCAACGGCAAGCGGCCCGACGCGCAGGTGCTGGCCCTGGCCCGCGCGCGCGGCCTGCCCCTCTTGTCCACCAGCCTGACCATGTACGAGGCTTGCGGCCGTCTGCATCGGGGCGGCCTGCCCGCCTCGACCAAGCAATAGGGGACCGCGCCCTGAGCGAGGTGCTCTATGCCGAAACCTTCCAGATCCGCGGTGGCGACTTCGAGCACGGGGGAGAAGTGGCCACCCGTATCAAGGCCATCTGCAAGGACCTGGGGATCCGTCCCGACCTCATCCGCCGGCTTTCCATCGCCAATTTCGAGGCGGAGATGAACGTCATCATGCACGCCGACCAGGCGGACCTGAGCTTCCAGGTGCTGCCCGAGGCGGTGCGGGTGGTGGTGGCGGACCGCGGCCAGGGGATCCCCGACATCGAGCTGGCCATGACCCCGGGCTGGTCCACCGCCACACCGGATATGCGCGCTCGCGGCTTCGGAGCGGGGCTGGGCCTGCCCAACATCAAGAACAGTGCGGACGAGTTCAAGCTGGAGTCGACCCCCGGGGTCGGCACCACGCTCACCTATACGGTGCGACTTGCCTGACGTTCTGGAAGGCGACCGCCCCAAGAGCAAGCACTCGATCGTGTTCGACCCTGAGCGCTGCGTCGGCTGCGTCGACTGCTGCAAGGCCTGCCCCACCGGGGCCATCCGCGTGCGGGGCGGGTGCGCGGTGGCCGACCCCGACCTCTGCATCGACTGCGGCGAGTGCATCCGTTGGTGCCGGCACGGGGCGATGCACGCGGCCACCGCCACCTCCGCCGACCTCAAGCGCTTCAAGTACACGGTGGCCTTGCCCTCGCTGACCCTTTACTCCCAGTTCGGCAAGGACGTGGAACCGGGCCAGGTGCTGCAGGCCCTCCGCAGCCTGGGCTTCGACGACGTCTACGACCTGTCGGCGATGTGCGACATGCACGCGAGCGCCACCGACGCCTACCTCTCGGAGTGCCGCGGACCCTGGCCCAAGATCTCGGTGACCTGCCCCGCCATCATCCACCTGATCCAGCTCCGCTACCCGGACATGATCGACAACCTGCTGCCGATCGAGACGGCGAGGGAACTGGCCGCCAAGCTGCTGCGCCGTCGGCTGGTGGCGGAAAAGGGGCTCTCGCCCGGCGACATAGGCATCTTCTTCATCACGCCCTGCAGCGCCATGCTGCAGTCCATCCACCACCCGGAGGCCCTCGAGGCGTCTTACGTGGACGGGGCCTTCTCCATCGCCGAGGTCTACGGTCCGCTGCTCGGCGCCATCAAGGCCAACGGGCCGGTGGAGAATCCCCCGCCCATCAGCGAGCGCGGGCTGCTCTGGGCGATGGCGGGCGGGGAAATCGCGGGCCTGCGCAACGCCAACACCATCACCGTGGCCGGCGTACGCGACGTGCTGCGGGTCTTCGACCACATCGAGGAGGGCAAGCTCCAGGCCGTCGACTTCATCGAGGCGTACATCTGTCCGGACGGCTGCATCAGCGGGCAGCTCACGGTGGAGAACCGTTACGCCGCGCGGCGCACCGTGCAGCAGCTCGTGCGCCGGCACGGCCGGCGGGCGGGCGAAGGGTCGGTGGTGTCCGAGGAGAAGGTGCGCGCGATGCTGCGGGAGCACTTCTTCGACCTCGAAGAGCACCTCAAGGCCCGTCCCGTGCGCCCGCTCGGACGCAACTTGCGCGAGGCGGCGGCACGCAAGCGAGAGGAAGAGCGCGTGCTCGCGCAGCTGCCGGCCAAGGACTGCGCGGCCTGCGGCGCCCCCAGCTGCGCCGCCCACGCCGAGGACGTGGCGCGCGGTCTGGCCGCGCTGGAAGATTGCGTGTTCGTCCGCATCGAACGCCTGAAGGAGGCGATGGCCTCCACGAAGGAATCCGTCTATGACTAAGCAGATGCTCGTGCTGGAGCTGTGCTGCCCCCAGTGCGGCGCGGCGCTCACCGAGGGCACGCGGGTGCGCCTCGACGGCCACGTGCGCCGTACCCACGAGCAGAGGGAGGTCTCCCTGAGCGCCGTCTTCGGCGACGACAGCGGGGAGGCGGACCCTGCCCTGAAGGAGGGCGACGTCGTCGATCTCAGCTGCCCCAAGTGCGAGGCCAGCCTGATGCTGCCGCTGGCCTGCAAGATCTGCGGCGCCCCCATGGCGTCGCTCAACATTGCCAAGGGCGGCACCCTGGAGTTCTGCACCCGGCGCGGATGCCGGGCCCACGCCTTCGGGGGCACCGGCAACATCGACGACATGATGAGCCTGATGAATCGCATGTTCGAGACGCCCTACGACTAGGACGACCGCGGGAGCCCACGACATGGATGCGCCTCGCCCCTACGACTTCAAAAACCTCCACTACAGGGGTGAGGGCGGGGTCCTGATCCCGCTCCTGCAGAAGTATCAGACCGAGGACGGCTACATCTCCCGCGAGCGGATCGCCGAGATCCACAGGAAGACGGGAGTGCCCCTCTCGCAGATCTTCGGGGTGGCCACCTTCTACGCGCAGTTCCGGCGGCACCCCGTGGGGCGCAACATCATCAGGGTCTGCCACGGCACGGCCTGCCACGTGGCAAACGCCGGGGCGATCTCCAGGACCCTCGAAGACCAGCTGCGGATCGGGGACGGCGAAACCACGCCGGACCGTGAGTTCACCCTGGAGACGGTGGCTTGCCTCGGCTGCTGCAGCCTGGCCCCGGTGGTCATGATCAACAAGGACACGCACGGCAACCTCAAGCCCACCGACCTTCGGAAAGTGCTCAGGCCCTACCGCGAGAAGAAGGCGGCAGGCCGGTGAGAATTCTCGTGGGTCTCGGCACGTGCGGGATGGCGGCAGGCGCCGGTGCGACCTACGCCGCACTCCAGGCCAGGACGGGAATGCTCAACGGGAACTGCAACGTGGGGAAGACCGGCTGCGTGGGCATGTGCTACCGCGAGCCACTGGTGGAAGTGCGCGAGGACGACGGGACGCGCTGGCAGTACGGGCAGATGACTCCGGAGAGGGTCGACCGGCTGCTCGAGGAGCACGTCGGAAAGGGCCGGCCCATCGAAGAGTGGCTCGTGTGGACCAGCGAAGGGAAGGGCCAGGAAAAGACGTTCCTCGACCGGCAACAGCGCATCGTGCTGCGCAACTGCGGCCTGATCGACCCGGAGAGGATCGAGGAGTACCTGGAAGTGGGCGGGTACCAGGCGCTGAAGAGGGTCCTCGAACAGAAGGACCCCGACGGTCTCATCAACCAAATCATCGAGTCCGGGCTGAGAGGGCGCGGGGGGGCGGGCTTCCTCACCGGGATGAAGTGGCGCTTCACCCGGCTGGCCCCGGGGAAGCAGAGATACGTGATCTGTAACGCCGACGAGGGCGACCCCGGGGCCTTCATGGACCGCTCGGTCCTGGAGAGCGACCCCCACTCGGTGCTGGAGGGCATGGCCATCGCCGGCCACGCCATCGGCTCCACGCAGGGCTACATCTATGTGCGCGCCGAGTACCCCATGGCCGTCGAGCGGCTGAACATCGCCGTCGCCCAGGCCGAGGCGCACGGCCTCCTCGGTCACGACGTCTTGGGCACCGGGTTCGAGTTTCACGTCGAGCTGAAGGAAGGGGCGGGGGCCTTCGTGTGCGGCGAGGAGACGGCCCTCATCGCCTCGATCGAGGGCCGTCGCGGCATGCCGCGGATGCGGCCGCCCTTTCCCGCGGTCAAGGGTCTGTGGGAGTGCCCGACCAACATCAACAACGTCGAGACCTTCGCCAACGTGCCCTGGATCGTGCTCAACGGGGCCCTGGCCTTCAACCGCCTCGGCACCGCCAATAGCAAGGGCACGAAGGTCTTCGCGATGGCGGGCAAGATCCGGCGGGGCGGGCTGGTGGAGGTCCCGATGGGGATCTCCATCCGGACGATCGTCAACGACGTCTGCGGGGGCATCAAGGAAGACCGGAAGTTCAAGGCCGTGCAAATGGGCGGCCCCTCCGGGGGCTGCATCCCCGCGGAGTTGCAGGACACCGTCATCGACTACGAGTCCATCAACAAGACGGGCGCAATCATGGGCTCGGGTGGGCTGGTGGTGCTCGACGAGACCACCTGCATGGTGGACGTGGCGCGTTTCTTCCTGGACTTCACCCAGCGCGAGTCCTGCGGGAAGTGCACGTTCTGCCGGGTGGGCACCAAGCGCATGCTGGAGATCCTCGTTCGCATCACCGAGGGCAAGGGCAGGGAAGGGGACATCGAGAAGCTCGAGAACCTCGCCTCCCTCGTGAAGAACAACTCGCTCTGCGGCCTGGGCCAGACCGCCCCGAACCCGGTCCTCACGACCCTCAAGTACTTCCGGGGGGAGTACGAGGCGCACATCTCCAACCGCAAGTGTCCCGCCCACCAGTGCCAGGCCCTGCTCACCTATAGCGTCAACGAGAAGTGCAACGGGTGCCAGGTGTGCAAGCGGGCCTGCGCGGCCAAGGCCATCACCGGCGAGAAGGGGAAGCCTCACGTCATCGATCACAGCCTGTGCGTCCGCTGCGACGAGTGCTACCGGACCTGCCGCTTCGAAGCGGTCACGAGGACGTAGGGCATGGAACTCGTCAAGCTCCACATCGACGGCAAGCGGGTCATCGCGGACAACCGCATGACGATCCTGGAGGTGGCCCGCGAGAACGGAATCACGTCGATCCCGACCCTCTGCCACGACGGTCGCCTCGAGCCCTTCGCCTCCTGCTACCTGTGCGTCGTGAAGGTGAAAGGGGGGCGCACCCTGACGCCGGCCTGCTCCACGAGGGTGGCGGCGGGCATGGTCGTCGAGACCTCCAACGCGGAGATCAGGCGCTCGCGCAAGGCGGCCCTGGAGCTGATGCTCTCCGACCACTTCGCGGACTGCATCGGGCCCTGCCAGCTGGCCTGCCCGGCGGGGGTGGACGTCCAGGGCTACATCGCGCTCGCCGCCCTGGGCAAGCACCGCGACGCCATCGCCCTCATCAAGAACCGCAACCCCCTGCCCGCCGTGTGCGGGCGCGTATGCACCCGGCCCTGCGAGGTCGCGGGCTGCCGGCGCACCCTGCTCGACGAGGCGGTGGGCGTCGACTACATCAAGCGCTATCTCTCCGACCTCGACCTCGGCGACAAGAATCCCTGGCGCCCGAGCGTGGCCCCTCCCAACGGGAAGAAGGTGGCCGTCGTGGGGGCGGGCCCGGCGGGGCTGTCCTGCGCCTACTACCTCGCCCTCAACGGCTACAAGGTCTCGATGTTCGAGGCCCAGCCCGAGGCGGGGGGCATGCTGCGCTACGGCATCCCCGAATACCGGCTGCCGAAGGACGTGCTCGACCTCGAGATCAACCAGATCCTCGACCTCGGCGTCCAGCTCTCCACCAACGTCCAGCTCGGCCGCGACTTCACGATCGCAAGCCTCAAGCAGGTGGGCTACGACGCCGTCTTCCTGGGAATCGGGGCCTGGGACAGCTCCAAGATGCGCGTCGCGGACGAGGACTCCCCGGGGGTTCTCGCCGGCATCGAGTTCCTCAGGCAGTTCGGCCTCAAGCGCAGGATCGACATCCACGGAAGGGTGCTCGTCGTGGGCGGCGGCAACACCGCCATCGACTGCGCGCGCACCGCCCTGCGCCTGGGCGTCGCCGAGGTGCGTCTCCTCTACCGGCGCACGCGCACGGAGATGCCCGCCAACCAGACGGAGATCGCCGAGGCCGAGCACGAGGGCGTGAAGATGGACTTCCTCGCCGCCCCCGTGCGCGTGCTGCGCGGCGAGAACGGCCGCGTGGCCGGGATGGAGTGCATCCGCATGGAGCTGGGCGAGCCCGACCAGAGCGGCCGCCGCAGCCCGAAGCCCGTACGAGGCTCGGAGTTCCGCGTCGATTGCGATTTCGTGCTCGCCGCCATCGGCCAGGGAACGCGCGTCAAGGAGCTCGTGGACGGGCGGGTGCCCAACTTCCTGCCGCTCGGCGAGTCGCTGAGCCTCACGCGCTGGCAGACCGTGGAGGTCAACGAGCGCACCTTCGAGACCACCGTAGACGGCGTGTTCTCGGGGGGCGACGTCGTCACGGGAGCGGCCACCGCCATCGAGGCCATCGCCGCCGGACGCAAGGCCGCCTACGCCATAGACCGCTACGTGGTCACCGGCCGGGCCGAGCCCGAACCGGTGGAGGTGTACAGCCGCAAGGACGTCTATCGGAAGGTCGACGTCGAGGACCTCCCGCCCGGCTCCGCCGACAAACGGCGGGGCATGCCCGTGCTCCTCCCGGCGGAGCGCGCCCTCAGCTTCGCCGAGGTCGAGACCGGCTACAGCGGCGAGGACCTGCGCCGGGAGACGGCGCGCTGCCTCGAGTGCGGCTGCACCGCTCTCTTCACCTGCGACCTGAGGCGCTACGCCACCGAGTACGGGGCCGACGTTCAGACGTTCATGGGCGAGGCCGTCGAGCACCGCGTCGACCGGCGACACCCGTTGCTCGTGCTCGACCCCAACAAGTGCGTGCTGTGCGGCCGTTGCGTGCGGATCTGCAGCGAGCTCGTGGGGGTGGCCGCCTACGGCTTCGTCAACCGCGGCTTCAACACCGTGGTCAAGCCCGCGTTGGGCGACTCCCTGCTCGACACCGAGTGCGTGAGCTGCGGGCTCTGCATCGGCACCTGCCCCACGGGGGCCATCGCCGAAAAGCTCCCCCTCACCAAGCCCGGCCCCTGGAAGACCACGCGGGTGGAGTCGGTGTGTCCCTACTGCAGCGCGGGATGCCGGCTGGGCTACGAGATATCCGGCACGACCCTGGTGCAGGTTTCGCGCGCGGCCGGAAACCCCGGCACCGGCGGCAATCACTGCAAGAAGGGCCGCTTCGGCTACGGCTACGTGCAGTCGAAAGAGCGCCTGCGCTGGCCCCTGCTGCGCGTCGGGCGCGAGCTGCAGGAGACGACCCTCGACGAAGCCCTGCGTTACGCGAGCATGCGGCTCAAGGAGCTCACCCGCCGCTACAGCGGCGACCAGGTGGCGGTGTTCGTCTCTCCCCGCCTGACCAACGAGGAGATCTACCTCGCCCAGAAGCTTGCCCGGCTGGCCCTGCGAACGCACAACGTGACCTCGCTGGCCAACCTCGTCAACCGCGAGCTCGAGGCTCCGGACGTGGTGTCCACGGCATCGCACGCGGACATCGCCGACGCCCAGGCCCTGCTGGTCGTCAACACGGCCCTCGACGAAGAGAGCTTCGCGGTGGACATCGCGTGCAAGCAGGCCATCCGCAAGGGAGCCCGCCTCGTCTACGTCGGCCCGGAGGACAACCGCACCTCGCGCTTTGCCGAGCTGCATCTGCGCTCCGTGCCCGGCGGACAGACCTTTGCCATCCTCGGCCTGCTGAAGGACTACGCCGCCCTCAAGCCGGGCACCCTCGACGCCCGGCCAGGGCTGTCCCGGGCGGTGGCCGATCTCTCCGACGAGCGTCTTGAGAAGCTCTCCGGGGTGCCGCGCGCCCTCTCGCGCGAGGCGGCCGCCATCCTGTCGAAGACCATCCTCAAGGTGATGCTGTTCAACAAGGACTACCGGGGCGCGCGACAGGCCCACGACGAGCAGCTCTTCGCCGAGGCGGCCGCGGCCCTGGGCTGCTCGCTTCTCGCGCTACGCGAAAAGGCGAACACCCAGGGGCTGCTCGACATGGGCGCCGACCCGCGATGGCTGCCAGGTTACGTCGACCCCGAAGGCGGCGAGGCCCTGGAGCAGATGCAGAAAGAGCTTGGGGTGGTCCTCAACGACCTCTCTCCACCCGGACTGGACGTGGCCCAGCTCCTGCGCGACAAGAAGATCAAGGTCGCCGTCGTGCTCGGCGAGGACCCGGTGGGCGCCGCGGGGTTCCCGCAGGACCTGCGCGACGGCCTGCTCGCCGCCGATTTCCTGCTCGTAGGCGACCTCTTCCTCACCGCGACCGCCGCCAGCGCGACCGTGACCTTGCCGCTGTCGAGTCCGGGGGAGACGAGCGGCACCATGACCAACGCCGAGCGCCGCGTTCAGCGGTTGCAGCGGGCGGTGCCCCCCGCGGGTGGGATCGAGACGTGGGAGATCCTCAGCCGGCTCGCCGGCCTGCTCGGCTACCGGTTCAAGATGAAGTACGGGTCCGTCGAGGACGTGACCGCGGAGATCCAACGGGTGGTGCCGATCTGGGCGGGGCTCGACCTCGACTCCGCGGGTGCGGTCTGGAATGTGGGCGGCTTCAAGCTGCCCCAGGTCCCGTTCACCGGGTTGGGAAAGCCGGTCGCCCCCGTGCCTACCCTCGGGCTCGACAACCTCGAGGTCCGCTTCGGGACCTGGTTCGACACGATCTTCGAAAAGGCCCGCGAGGCGCTGCCCGTCGTCTCGCTGTAAGCGCTCGACAGGTCTCAGGTAACCTGTCAGGAGCGGGAAGCTTGCACTCGTTTATCCTCCCGCCGTGCTGTACCGGCTGGAAAAAGTCAGGAAGAGCTTCGGGACGAAGGACGTCCTCGTGGATGTCACGTGGCAGCACGACCCGGGCCGGATCGTGGGCCTCGTGGGGCGGAACGGCGCCGGCAAGTCAACCGTCCTGAAGATCGTCCAGGGGCTCCTCGAGCCCGACGGCGGCAAGTTCTACGTCGCGGGCGGAACGACGTTCGCGTCGCTCGATCAGGCCGTGGAGCCCGAGGGCGACGAGCCTCTGCGGGCGTTCGTCGCGCGGGCCCAGGAGCCGCTCCTCGTCCTCGAGCGCGAGATGAGTCGCCTCGAGGAGGCGATCGCGACGCACGGCGCGGACGGCGATCGCGCGGCGCTCGACGCGCTCCTCGCCGAGCACGACGACGTGCGCGAGCACTTCGAGCGCGCGGGTGGCTATGAGGCGGACGCGCGTGTGGACCGGGTGCTCATGGGCGTCGGCCTTGCGCGTGCGCTCTGGGACCGGCCCGTCGGCGAGCTTTCGGGCGGACAGAAACACCGCGCGCAGATCGCGCGGCTCCTCCTGACGGACGCCTCCGTTCTCCTTCTCGACGAGCCCACGAACCACCTCGACGTGGCCGGAATCGAGTTCCTCGAGGGCTGGCTCGTGGAGCGGAAGACGGGCGCCGGCCTCTCGGCGCTCGTCGTCTCGCACGACAGGCGCTTTCTCGACGCCGTCGCGGACCGGATCGTCGAGGTCGCGCACGGCCGGCTCGAGGATTACCCGGGCGACTACGCGGCGTACCGCAGGCTCAAGGCCGAACGCGAGCGCCTCCGCGCGAAAGAGGCCGAGAAGCAGCGGCAGATGATCGAGCGGACCGAGGAATTCATCCGCCGGAACATCGCCGGTCAGAAGACGAAACAGGCGCAGGGGCGGCGGAAGATGCTGGCACGGATCGAGCGGATCGAGGCGCCGAGGGAGGACGCGAACGAGGTTTCGATCCGCTTCGAGGAGGCGCGCATCTCCGGAGGGCGCGTCCTCGAGGCGAAGAAGCTCGTGCCCGGCTATCGGGAGACAGGGCCGCTCCTTCAGCCCGTGTCGTTCCTCCTTCGCCGGGGAGACCGCCTCGCTCTCTGGGGGCCGAACGGCTGCGGCAAGACGACGCTTCTGAAGACGCTCGCGCGCGTGCTGCCTCCGCTTTCCGGCTCGGCCGTGCCCGGCACCGGCGTCCTCACGGGCTACTACGACCAGGAGATGGGCGACCTTCCGGTCGAGGCGACGGCGCTCGACGCCGTGATGGACCTCGACCCCACCATGAAGGAGAACGAAGCACGCGACTTCCTCGCGCTCTTCGATTTCCGGGGAGACGAGGTCTTCCAGAAGATCGCGACATTGTCGGGCGGCGAAAAGGGGCGGCTTTCGCTCGCGCGCATCGTATTCGGCGGCGCGAATTTCCTCCTGCTGGACGAGCCCACGAACCACCTCGACCTCGACGCGCGCGAGCAGCTCGAGGACGCTCTGGAAGCTTTCGAGGGCGCGATCGTCTTCGTGAGCCACGACCGCTGGTTCGTGGACCGCATCGCGACGGAGATTCTCGAGATCGGGCCGGGCGGCGCGGTCGAACTCCATCCGGGCAACTACACGGACCTCGTCAGGAGGAAGAAAGAGATTCTTGCTCCCTCTCAAGACGGCTCGGCGGAGCGTGGCGACCTACAGTGGGGTACGGGAAAGGGTGGTTTTTCTTCGAAGGGGAAGAAAGACCAAGACAAAGATTCTTCGAAGGGCAAAGACGCTCGCGGCGCCGCAGGCACCGCCCGATCGAAACCCGGCGCCGTGCCGCCGCCCTCTTCACCTTCTAAGAAATCTCTCTCTTCGGACCGTGCCGCCGAGAGGCGGCGCCTGAAGAACGAAAGAATCCTCGCTGTATTGGAGGAGGAGATCACGCGTCTCGAGGAGGAGATCCGCGCCCTTGATCTCTCTCTTGCGAACCCCGACGTGTTCCGCGACGGAGAAAAGGTCCGGCAGGTGAAGTCCGCGCGCGAGCAAGCGCGCCGGACGCTCGAGGGAAAGCTGTGGGAATGGGAGGAGACGTCTCGCAAGCTCCAGACGGGCGCGGAGGTGCCGGCGTGAGCGCCGGCTCGCCACGCCCGGGTACCGCCTCGATCCTGGCTGTCGGCAGCGAGCTTCTCGGCACGGCGCGCCTCGACACGAACTCGTTGTACCTCACGAGCCGGCTAGACGCTCTTGGGATCTCCGTCGTGCGGAAGGTCTGCGTCGGCGACGGCTGGACCGACCTTCTCGCCGAGATTCCGCTCGCGCTGGAGAGGGCTCCGCTCCTCGTCGTGACGGGCGGGCTCGGGCCCACGGACGACGACCGCACGAAGGAAGCCGCCGCGAAAGTGCTGGGACGCGCCCTCGTGCGGGACGAGGCGATCCTCCTGCGTCTCAAAGAGCGCTTCCGCCGGCGCGGGCTCGAGATGCCGAGCGTGAACGAAAAGCAGGCCGACGTGATCGAGGGCGCCGTCATTCTGGCGAACCCCCGTGGTTCCGCTCCCGGCTTTCTCGTGGCGGCCGGGGCCTCGACCGTCGTCCTCCTGCCCGGGGTTCCGCTAGAGATGAAGGCGATGTGGGCCGATGCCGTCGAGCCCCTCCTCGCGCGGGGCGGAGCGGCCGGGCTGCACCGCCGCACGCTGAAGATCGCGGCGATGCCCGAGAGCGCCGTGGAGACGCTCGTCAAGCCCGTCTACGCCGCGTACCCCGACGTGCCGTTCACGATTCTGGCGGCGCCCGGCGAAGTGCAGCTCCAGTTCAAAGCGCGCGGGACGTTCGAGGAAGCGTCGCGCGTCCTCGATCGCATCGAGGCCGATTTTCACAAGGCGCTGGCGGGGGAGATCTTCGGCCGAGACGACGAAACGCTCGAGGGCGTCGCGGGCGACCTGCTCCGCGTGAAGGGCCAGACGCTCGCGCTCGCCGAGTCGTGCACGGGAGGCCAGCTCGCGGAGCGCGTCACCGAGATCCCGGGCTCGTCGGACTACTTCCTCGGAGCCGCCGTCACGTACGCGAACGCCGCGAAGGCGGACCTCGTGGGCGTCTCGGCGACCACGCTCGAGCGCCACGGGGCGGTGTCGGAGGAGACCGCGCGCGAGATGGCGCTCGGTGCGCGCAAGAGATTCGGCGCGACGATCGGCCTCGCGACGACCGGCATCGCGGGCCCCGGCGGCGGCACGCCGGAAAAGCCGGTCGGCACCGTTCACGTCGCGCTCGACGGGGCGGATGGAACGCGCCTTCACAGGAGGCTTCTCCTGCCGGGCGAGCGCTCGCTCATCCGGCGCTGGACGACCTCGACCGCGCTCGGAATGTTGCGCAAGCACCTCCTCGGCCTCGGCGACGGGGGACGCCGGTGATCCGCGAGCTCGCCTGCCTCGTCGCGGCCTACCTGCTCGGATCGATCTCGTTCGCGATCGTCCTCGTCCGCGTGTTTCGCGGCGTCGACGTCAGGCTCGAAGGCTCGGGCAATGCCGGCGCGACGAACGTGCTCCGCACGTCCGGGAAGGGGCTCGCGACCCTGACGATGCTCCTCGACGTCGGAAAGGGCGCGCTCGCGGTGCTCCTGATGCAGGCCGTCACGTACGATCCGCGCTGGCTCGGAGCGGCGGCGTTCGCGGCCGTGGTCGGGCACGTTTTTCCGGTCTGGTTCGGCTTCCGCGGGGGCAAGGGCGTCGCGACGGCGATCGGAGGGTTCTCCGTGCTGTGCCCGCTCGGGGTACTCGTGGTCGTGGCCGTTTTCGTCACCGTGGTCGCCACGACGCGCCTGGTGTCGCTCGGCTCGATCACGGCGGCCTGCCTGCTGCCGCTCGTGATGCGGCTCCTGTTCCACGCTCCCGATCCGGAAGTCGCGGCCGCTTCGGCGGTCACGATTCTCCTCATCATTTCCCATCGCGCGAACATCCGGCGCCTTCTCGAGGGAACCGAGCGACGCCTCGGACGGAGGGAGCCGTGACCCGACTCGCGATCGTCGGAACCGGCGCCTGGGGCACCGCGCTCGCCATCCACGGCGCGAACGCCGGCCTCGACGTCGCGCTTCTCGGCCGCCGCCCGGACGTCGTCGAGCGGCTCAAAGCGACGCGCGCTCACCCGGCGCTCCCCGGGGCTCTTCCAATCCCGCCGCGGGTGACGATCACGACCGACGCGCGCGAGGCGTTCTCGGGAGCTTCCGCCGTTCTCTGGTCGGTCTCCGTGCAAGCCACGGCGCCGGAGCTCGAGAGGCTCGCGCCGCTTTTCCCGCCCGTGCCTCTCGTCGCGACGTCCAAGGGCCTCGAGATCGGCTCGCGCCGGCGGACGACTGAAATCATGTCGTTCGTGACGGGGCGGACGAGCGGCCTCGCCGCACTTTCGGGCCCGACCTTCGCGGCGGAGGTCGCGCGCGGCCTTCCGGCGGCGGCCGTCGTCGCGAGCGCGGATCCGGACGTCGCCGCCCGGCTGCAGGAGCTCTTGTCCTCACCCACGCTCCGGCTGTATCGCTCTTCGGACGTGCTGGGCGTCGAGATCGCAGGAGCCGCGAAGAACGTCGTGGCGATCGCGGCCGGCCTCGTGGACGGCCTTCGCCTCGGCCACAACACGCGGGCCGCGCTCCTCACACGTGCGCTCGCCGAGATCCGGCGGCTCGGCACACGAATCGGGGGAAGCCCCGAGACGTTCTCGGGACTCGCGGGCACGGGGGACCTCATTCTCACCGCGACAGGCGACCTGTCGCGCAACCGCCGCGTCGGCCTCGCGCTCGCTTCCGGAAAATCGCTCCCGGAGGCCGTGGCCGCGCTTTCGGGCGAGGTGGCCGAGGGCGTGGCGACGTCGCCGGTCCTGCTCGAGCTTGCGAACGAGGCGGGCGTCGAGATGCCGATCGCCGCGATGGTCGCGTCGATTCTCTCGGGTCAGACGATGCCCACGGACGCCGTCCGAAATCTCATGACGCGCACGCTCAAGGAGGAGAAGGTCTGAGCGAGAACTCGGGTCCCGCGGCCGTTCACGCGGTGGCTCCCGGCTCCCAGATCGTAGTTCCTCCGGGGCTCGGCCTGTCTTACGTCCGGGTGAACACGCCCGGCGACGAGCCTCCTCCGGAGAAGGGCCTCGTGGACGTGGCGGTTCTCGACATGCACCACGGTTACGCGAATCTCGGGCACGCGTCGATCGTGGAAAGCCTCCTGAACTATGCGCACGACGCGCGGCAGCGCCGCCCCGGCGCGCCGGCGGTTCGGGTCATCAGCTACGACGTGCGCCGGGGACTCGCCGTGCCGTCTTTTCCCGCGCGGTTTCCGCTCGTGGTCGGCTCGGGCGGCCCCGGCGCGCTCGATCCGCGCGAGAACGACGGCGTATCCGCGGGCTCGCAGGGCATCCTCGAGAACCCCGAGTGGGAAGGTCCCCTCTTCCGGTTCTTCGACGGCGTGCTCGCGAGCACGGGCACGGCAATGCTCGGCATCTGTCATTCCTTCGGCCTTCTCGCGCGGTGGGGCGGAGTCGCCCGCGCGGTCCTGAGGGGGCCGGAGCGGGGAGGCAAGAGCGCCGGCATCGTGACGAACGTCCTCACGGATGACGCCTGGGCACACCCTTTCTTCGGTGACTACTTTGCCGAGAACGGAGGCCCGGAGGTCAAGGTCCTCGACAGCCGGCTCTTCGACCTTCTCCCGACAGGCTGGGGCGGGGCGCGGCCGCTCGCCTTCGACTGCGACCGCCCGGGGGCGGGCCGCGGCGAGGCCGTGACGATGTTCGAGTTCGCCCGCCTTCAGGGCGGGACCGTTCCGCGCGTTTGGGGCGTGAACCACCACCCCGAGATCGGCGACGTGGGTCTCCAGCGCGAGCGGCTCGAGCGGCTCTGGGAGAACGGCGGCGTCACCGAGGCGTGGTACCGCGAGCGCCTGACGGCCCTCTCCGCGTGGAACACCTCGGCCGCGACGGAGCAGGGTCTCCAGCGCACGACGCGCTGGACGTTCGAAAAGCCTCTGCGCGGACACCTCGAGCGAGCGTTGGAGCGCTGAGCTGGTCCGATCGCGGCCGAGGCGACGTCGAAAAGGACGGATCGCGATCGGAGAGTCGTCAAGGTCGGCGGACGCCGGCGTTCGCTCGTCCGCTTCAGCGCTTCGCGGCGTCGCGGCCCGCGGGCAGGAGGCCGTGCAGGTCGCAGTGGCCGGCGTGCGGGTGGTGGAGCGCGCCCGCGACGTCGTAGTCCACGTGGTCGCCGTGGGGAACGCTCTCGTGCCCGCAGGAATCCCCGTGCGCCTCACCGCATTCGACTGGCGCGCAGGCGACTGGACGCGTCCGATCCACCTCGAGCCGGTGCTCGTCGAGGTGGCCCTCGTGGGGCGCGTGAAGGTGTCCATCGTGAAGATAGTCCGCGTGGTCGCCGTGGCGCACGGCCTTGTGGCCGCAGCTCGGCCCGTGCTCGTGGGCGTGGCGGTGATGCTCGCGGCAGGGCACGACGGGCCTCCCGGCGCATCCTCGCGCGCCTGGACGCGCGGGTCAACCGTGGGATAATTTTTTCCGGATGCAGAAATTTTCGTGCGCTCTGCTCACCGCCTGCCTCGGCGCGGCGGCGGCACGGGGAGAGACCGTTCCCGGGAGGCGAGTGGCCGCGGCCACGATCGCACCCCTCGCGAGCCTCACGGCGACGGTCGCGGGGCCGGGCTGGGAGGTCCGAACGGTCATTCCGCCGGGCGTGTCTCCGCACGTCTTCGAGCCGGCGCCCCGCCACGTCAAGCGCTTCGCTCCGGCGAGCCTCGTAGTCACCGTGGGCGCGGGTTACGACGACTGGGCGAAGAAGCTCGTCGCCGCGTGCGCGTCCGACGCGGTCCTCTTCGACGCGGGGCGCTCCGTGGGCGTCGTCTCGGAGGGCGGCGGCGATCAGGACGGGGAGATCGGCCGCGACCCGCACTGGTGGCTGTCTCCGAAGCTCGCGGGGCGCTCGCTCGCTCCCCTCGCCGAGGTCTTCGCGACTCTCGACCCGCCGGGCGCGGTCGGCTATCGGAAGCGTGCCGACGACGGCGAGGCGGCTCTTCTCGCTCTCGACGCCGAGCTGGCCGCGCTGCTCGCCCCGGTCAGGGGGCGGCCGATCGTCGGCGCGCACAATTCGTGGGCGTACTTCGCGGCCGACTTCGGCCTCGAGAACGGCGGCGCGATCGAGACCGTGCCGGGCCGGGAGCCGTCTCCAAACGACATCAAGCGGCTCCTGGACCTCGTCCGGCGTCGCAACGTGAGAACCGTCTTCGCGGAACCGCAGTTCCCGCCCGCCGCCGCGCGCATCCTCGCCTCCGACGCGGGGATCCGGGTCGCGCTCGTGGATCCGATCGGGGGAGTGTCGGGTCGCGCGGACTACGCCGCCACATTGCGCTTCGACGCGCGCGCATTCCGCGACGGCCTCGGAACGCCATGAGCGTCGGCGCGCGCTTCGAGGGCGTGGGCGTGACGTTCGGAGGCCGGCCCGTCGTCGAGGAGGCCGTCTTCGAGGTCCGCCCGGGGGAGCGGACGGCGATTCTCGGCCCGAACGGCGGCGGCAAGACGACGCTCATGCGCGTGCTCCTCGGCCTCCTCGCGCCGGACCGCGGCCGGGTCGTCTTCGTAGAGGATGGCCGCGAAATTCCGCGTCCCCGCATAGGTTACCTCTCGCAGCGCTCGACGCTCACCGCGGATGCGCCGCTGTCGGGATGCGACCTCGTCGCGCTGACCCTCGCGCCTCGCGCCGGTTTCCAGGGCCTCGGCAACGTTCGGGAAGAGGCACACGCGGCGCTGACGCGCGCGGGACTCCCCCACGACAAGGTGGATCTGCCCGTCGGGCGCCTGTCGGGGGGACAGCGCCAGAGAGTTCTTCTCGCTCGCGCGATCGCGGGCGCGCCGCCTCTCCTCGTCCTCGACGAGCCCGACACGGCTCTCGACGCCGAAGGCCTTGCGACGCTGCGCCGGCTCGTGGCCGAGGAGATCGCGGCGGGCCGGACGGTCGTCTACGCCACGCACGACAGCGACGCCATGGGCGGAGCCGACGCGGTCTTTCACGTCGACGGCCGCGTGAGCGCCGGCTTCGCCGCGCACGCGCACGGGACGGCGCCGTGATCGAGTTCCTGGGCTACCCGTTCTTCCAGCGGGCGCTCCTCGCCGGAGCGCTGACGGGTCTTCTCTGCGGGGCGCTTTCCTTCTTCGTCGTGCTCCGGCGTCTCGCGTTCGTCGGCTCGGGCGTCGCGCACGCGGCCTTCGGCGGCGTCGCGCTCGCCACCCTTCTCGGGTTTCCGCCCGGTCTCGGCGGTCTCGCGGCTTCGCTCGCGGTCGCGGGTGCCACGGCGCGGGCCTCGGGTTCCATAGGTGTCACCGAGGACACGGCGGTCGGCGTCTTCACAGTGGCCGCCATGGCGGGGGGCGTCGTCGCTCTCGGCTTCGTGAAGACGAACGTCGACCTTTTCGGCCTCATGTTCGGCAACATCCTGACGGTCGACCCGGCGGACCTCCTGCTTCTCGCCGGAGCCGCCGCGGGCATCCTCGTGACGCTCGCATTCTTCTTCCGGCCGCTGCTTCTCGCCTCGGTCGACGAGGAAGGCGCGCGCGTGGCCGGCGTCGCCACGAGCGCCATGCGGCTCCTCGTTCTCACGCTCATCGCCGTCGCCGTCGTGGCGGCTCTGAAGGTCGTCGGGATTCTCCTCGTCTCCGCGCTCCTCGTCCTTCCGGGGGCGACCGCGCGCCCGCTCGCGAGCCGATGGCCCGCCTTCCTGGGAGGCTCGATCGCCGTGGCGCTCGCATCGGTTCTCGGAGGGCTGCTCCTCTCCGTGGCGCTCGACATCGCCTCGGGCGCCGCGATCATCCTGCTCGGAACCTGCCTGTTCGTCGCGGCGCTCGCGGTGGCGCAACTCCGCGCCGGCAAATGACCGTCGCGATCTAGGGTATCTTTCGGGTCATGGCGCCGCTCCTCAACAAGCTCGTCGTCGTCCGCCACGGAGAGAGCACGTGGAACCTCGAGAACCGTTTCACCGGCTGGGTGGACGTGGGGCTCTCCGAAAAGGGTGTCGAGGAAGCCCATGCCGCCGGCAGGCTGCTGAAGGCGCAAGGCTTCCGTTTCGACCGCGTCTTCACGTCGCTCCTGACTCGGGCGATTCTCACGGCCCAGATCGTCCTCGAGGAGCTCGACCAGCTCTGGCTGCCCGTCGAGCGATCGTGGCGGCTGAACGAGCGCCACTACGGCGCGTTGACCGGCCTCAACAAGAAAGAGACGGGGCAGAAGTACGGAGACGCGCAGCTCCACCTGTGGAGGCGGGGCTACGCGGTCCTGCCGCCTCCGCTCGACGAGGGGGATGCGCGGCACCCGCGTTTCGATGCGCGTTACGCGAAGCTGCCGCCCGAGCTCTTGCCGCGCGCGGAGAGTCTCGAGACGGTCGTCGCCCGCACGCTCCCGTACTGGTACGACGCAATCGTGCCGCGCCTCGCGGCCGGAGAGCAGTTGCTCGTGGCGGCGCACGGAAACAGCCTGCGCGCGCTCGTGAAGCACCTCGACGGCATCTCGGACGCGGACATCGCCGAGCTCAACATCCCGACGGGAATCCCGCTCGTCTACACGCTCGACGCGGCGTTTCGCCGTGTCTCGAGCGCGTACCTCGGCGATCCCGAGGCCGCGAAGAAAGCCGCCGAGGCCGTCGCCCGGCAGGGGAAGGCCTAGCCGCTTCTTGTACAAGGTGGTTGCTAGGGTTTGGTAGCAGTTGCTATATTGCCCTGGCGTCCATGAGCGACCGTGTCACGCGTTTCCTGTCGCGGCTCGACGTCACAGGCCTCCTCGACCCCGAGACGTGCCGGGTTGCGGTCGAAGAGGCGTTCCGCCAGCACGGCGCGGGTGAAGTCCCGCCCCCCAGCGTCCTCGCCGTGGCGGGCGAGGGAGGAGGGTTCCACATCAAGGCGGGGACTTTCCGGGGCGTTCGTCGTTACTTCGCCGCGAAAATCAACGGGAACTTCTCCGGAAACGAGCATCTCGGCCTGCCTCGCATTCAGGGCGTGATCGTGCTCAGTGATGCGGAGGACGGATCGGTGCTGGCGGTCATGGACTCTTCGGAGATCACCAAGCTCCGCACTGCGGCTGCGACCGCGGTTGCCGCACGGGAGCTCGCCCGGCCTGGCTCGAAGGCCGTCACGATCGTCGGCTGCGGGGTCCAGGGGCGCGCCCAGCTCCGAGCGCTCGCGCGCGTGCTCCCCCTGACGCGTGCGTTTGCGTTCGACGAACGAGAAGAGCGGGCCCGTGAATTCGCAGCTGCCCTTTCGATCGAGCTCGCCTTCCCGGTTTCGGCAGTTCGCAGCCTCGACGACGCGCTGGCCGAGAGCGACGTGTGCGTGACGTGCACCCCTTCGAAGGAGCCGCTCCTCCTCGAAGGGCACATCCGGCCCGGGACGTTCATCGCCGCCGTCGGCGCCGACAACGAGGAGAAACAGGAGATCGACTGCGGGCTGCTCGCCTCCGCGACCGTCGTCACGGACGTCACGGCGCAGTGCGCGGCATTCGGGGACCTGCACCATGCGATCCGGGCGGGTCTCTTTTCGGCGTCCCACGTCCACGCAGAGCTGGGTGAGATCGTGGCCGGAAAGAGGCCGGGACGGACCTCCGAGGACGAAGTGACCGTGTTCGACAGCACGGGGATGGCGCTCCAGGACGTGGCGGCCGCCGCCGCGGCGTTCGAGCGGGCCGAGGCCGGGCGAATCGGCGACCTCGTCGCTCTGTCGGGCTAGGCCCTGAAATGAGCGAGCCCGTCTCCTTCGGCCGCTTCTGCGCCTATTTTCTCCGTCTGGGAGCGCTCGGCTTCGGAGGTCCGATCGCTCTCGCGGGAGCGATGCAGCGCGATCTCGTGGAGGAGCGCCGCTGGATCGACCGCGAGGATTATGTGCAAGGGCTGGCGCTCGCGCAGCTCGCCCCTGGGCCTCTCGCGGCGCAGCTCGCGATCTACCTCGGCTGGATCCGGGGCCGGGTGGCCGGCGCGACGCTCGTCGGGATCGCGTTCGTCCTTCCGTCCTTCCTCATGGTGCTCGGCCTCTCGGCCGCGTACGTCGCCTGGGGGGGCCTCAGGCCGATCCAGGCGCTCTTCTACGGAATCGGCGCGGCCGTCATCGGGATCATCGCGCGCAGTGCCGCCCGCCTGACGAAGACGACGCTCAAGCGCGACCCCCTCGCGTGGGGAATCTTCGCGACGCTCGCCTTCGTCACGGCCTTCACGGGCCGCGAGCTCGTGTGGCTCGTCCTCCTCGCGGGGGCGCTGGCGGTCGCCGTGAAGTCCGGCCGGAGTCCGCGAAGCGCCGCCCTCTCGTTCCCTCTGTTGCTGCCCGCCGCTCTCGTGACGGGTCTGCGAGAAGCCGCCGGCCCCGACCTCCTCCTGAGGATCTTCCTCTTCTTCGCCAAGGCGGGAACGTTCGTCTTCGGGAGCGGGCTCGCGATCGTCCCGTTCCTCTACGGGGGCGTCGTGAAGGAGCTCGGCTGGCTGAACGACAGACAGTTCCTGGACGCGGTCGCCGTCGCGATGATCACGCCGGGCCCGGTCGTCATCACGGTCGCGTTCATCGGTTACCTCGTCGCAGGGTTCGCGGGGGCGACCGCGGCGGCGCTCGGCGTGTTCCTGCCCGTGTGGCTCTTCGTCGTCCTGCCGGCGCCGTACGTGCGCCGTCTCGCGGCGCGGCCCTCCGTCACGGCGTTCGTCCTCGGCGTCACCGCGGCGGCGACGGGCGCGCTCGCGGGGGCGGCCGTCGTGATCGCGCGAGGCGCGATCCGCGACGTTCCGACGGCGCTCATCGCGGCGTCGGCATTCCTGGCCGTCTGGAAGACGAAGACGCCTGAGCCGCTCGTCGTCGCGGTTGCGGGCGGGCTCGACCTGCTGCTGTTCCGGGGGTGAAGCGGGCGGGATGCCGGTCGGACCGCCGCCCGGGCCGCTCGCTCCCGTCGAGGCCGTGTGCGCACATAGTTACGCGGCGACTTCAGTTGAGCGTCTCGCTCGACAATTTGGCTGCTCGCGCGTCGTCGCCGCGTGTGGACGGCACGATGTGACCGGCGTCATCGCGCAGTCCTCGCGGAGTGCGCGCTCCGTGACGAGGAGCACCGAACACCGCATCGCCGCGACTGGCACCTCCGTTGCTCCCCCGGAGAGCGGGAGGTACGGTCCATGAAGATGATCCGAGTTCTCTCGCAGAGGGCGCCGATCCTCGTCGCCGTCGCCCTCGCGGCGCTCGCCGCGTCGTGCAGCAAGTCGTCGTATTCACCGACCGAGCCGATGCCGGGAGGAGGATCGGCTTCCGCCGGCGCGATCACGATCACGGGTTCGGGAGTAGCCCCGAAGACGCTCACCGTCGGCTACGGAGCGCAGGTGACGATCACGAACAACGACAGCGCGCCGCACGAGTTCTCCTCGAACCCGCATCCGGTACACACCGACTGCCCGGAAATCAACGCTCCTGTGCTGATGATGGGCCAGTCCTTCACGGCGACGATGGCAAGCCATGTCGAGACTTGCGGCTTCCACGATCACCTGAACCCCACGAACCCGGCGTTCCAGGGGACGATCTTCGTTTCGGCAAAGCCGTGATCGGCTGACGCGCGCCGCCCGTTCGGAGTAACGTCGGCTGCTTGATTCGCTCGTGGTCGACGCCGCGTCTCGTGGTTCTCGCGAGCGCTCTCGTCTCTCTCACGGACGCGGCGTCTCTTTGGGCCCAGGGAGGGCCACCTCTTCTCACGGACGATCCGGGGACGCCCGGGGCCCGGCGGTGGGAGATCAACGTCGCGTTCACTCTCGACCGCACGTCCGCGGGCCGCGAGAGCGGCGCTCCGCTCGTGGACGTGAACTACGGCTGGGGCGAAAGGCTCCAGCTCAAACTCGAGATCCCGTGGCTCGTCGCGGACGACGACGTGGAAGGCCGTCGCTCGGGCCTGGGGAACCCCCTTCTCGGCGTCAAGTGGCGATTCCTCGACGAGGACGAGGCCGGCGTCGCGGTGTCCACGTACCCCCAGCTCGGGTTCAATCTGCTCTCCTCGTCCGCCGACCGCGGCCTCGCCGAGCGCGAGACGTCATTTCTGCTCCCCGTCTCCGCCGTGAAGCGCATCGGACCGGTGTCGCTCGACGCGGAGGCCGGGCGTCTCTTCAGGACGGGCGGAGGCGCTTGGGTGTGGGGAGTCGCGCTCGGCCACGACTTCGGGACGATCGAGGCCCTCGCCGAGCTCTTCGGAACCTCCGGGTCGGACGCGGCCGGGCGGCAGGCAGTCGTGAACGTCGGAGGTCGCCTCAGGATGGGCCGGGGCGTAACTCTTCTCGTGTCGGCGGGGGGCAGTGTCGTCGAGGGCGAGGGGCCGCACCGCGCCATCGCATATCTCGGCCTTCAGGTCACGGTGGGGGGCGCGGCCGGGCCATGAGGTATGAACCTCGAAGCCGCTGAGAACGCGTGACTTGCGGCCCGACGAGTGATCTGCTACTCTCATTGGTTTTGTCGGAGGAGCTCGAGATGTCCGGAATCTGTCAGGTCACGGGAAAGCGCACGGTATCGGGGAACAAGGTTTCCCACGCCAACAACAAGACGAAGCGCCTCTTCAAGCCCAACCTCCGCTCGCAGCGTTTCTGGATCGCGAGCGAGGGGCGCTGGGTGCGCCTGCGCGTTTCGACGGCGGCGATGCGGACGATCGACAAGAAGGGGATCGACGCCGTCGTGGCCGGGATGCGGCGCGAGGGGAAGAGGATCTAGGCCATGCGCGAGAAGGTGAAGCTCGTCTCCACGGCGAATACGGGTTACTTCTACACGACCACGAAGAACAAGAAGATCCATCAGGACAAGATGGAGGTCAAGAAGTACGACCCGAAGGTGCGCAAGCACGTGGCATTCAAGGAATCCAAGATCTGATCTGAGCGAGCCGACGTGGAACGCTTCGATCTCGTCGTGATCGGCTCCGGGCCGGCCGGCGAGAAGGGCGCAGCCCAGGCCGCGTACTTCGGGAAAAGCGTGGCGCTCGTCGAGCGCCTGGCCGAGCCCGGCGGCGTTTCCGTCCACACCGGGACGCTGCCCTCCAAGACCCTGCGTGAGTCGGCCCTCTACCTGACCGGGTTCCGCCGGCGCGAGCTCTACGGAATGACGCTCCGTCTGAACCGGCAGAAGAGCCTGCGACAGCTGACCGGGCGGCTCCGGGACGTGACGGCGGCGCAGACGCGGCAGATCAGACGCAACTTCGAGCGGCACCAGATCACGACGATCACGGGCCGCGCGCGCTTCCTCGACCCGGGCACGATCGGCGTCTTCGACCCGGACGGCAAGGAGACGCGGCGGCTCGGGTTCGGTGCGGCGCTCGTGGCGGTGGGGTCCTCGCCTCTTCCGCCGCGCGGCCTCACATTCGACGACCCGGACGTCGAGGACTCGGACCGGATCCTCGACCTCGACCGTATCCCGAAGTCCCTCGCCGTGGTCGGCGGCGGAGTCATCGGCTGCGAGTACGCGTCGCTCTTCGCGGCCCTCGGAACGACGGTGACGCTGATCGAAGGGCGCGACCGGCTGCTCGGCTTTCTCGACGGCGAGGTGTCGTCGACGCTGAAGATCTCGCTCGAGCGGATGGGAGGAGAGGTACTCCTCGGCGACGCCGTCGAGACGATCTCCCGCGAGGCGAACCTCTCCGCGAACGCCCTGAGGCTCACGTTGAAATCCGGGCGAGTGCTCGCGGCGGACAAGGTCCTGTTCTCGGCGGGGCGCCGCGGAAACACGGACGGGCTCGGACTGGAACAGGCCGGCGTGGCCTTCGACGAGAAGGGGCGGATACCGGTCGACGACCACTTTCAGACGAACGTGCCCCGGATCTATGCCGCTGGGGACGTCGTCGGCTTCCCCGCGCTCGCCGCGACCTCGATGGAGCAGGGGCGCGTCGCGGCGTGCCACGCTTTCGACATCCCCTTCAAGACCGCCGTGGCTCGGCTTTTTCCGTACGGCGTCTACACGATCCCCGAAGTGTCGATGATCGGCGCCACGGAGGAAGAGCTGAAGGAGAAGGGGATTCCGTACGAGGTCGGCCGGGCGCGCTACGAGAACAACGCAAGAGGGCAGATCACCGGCGACCTGGACGGCTTCGTGAAGCTCGTATTCGACCCCGCCACGAGGAAGCTGCTCGGAGCGCACCTCATCGGCGGGGGCGCGACGGAGCTCGTGCACATCGCGCAGATGGTGATGCTGAAAGAGGGCGGGCTCGACGACTTTCTCCATTCCGTCTTCAACTTCCCGACGCTCGCCGAGTGCTACAAGTACGCGGCCTACGACGGCCTGCAGCGCCTTTCCCACCGCCAGGGCGGCGCCCCGCTCGAACGGACGGCCGGGGTCGCGGCATCCAACGTGGAGGCTCACCCCCCGGCGCGCGCCTGGTTCGTCGGAATCGACCTCACGGATCCCTTCGCCCAGACGAGCCGCCCCGTGACGCTCGCTCTCATGGACCGGTGGCGGCGCGTTCACTTCGTCACGTGGACCTACGACCCCACGGGCGACAGGATGATCCCGGAAGACGTCGCGGCGGAAGGTTTTGTCGTGGCGATCGACGGCCCTCAGGGGCTCGCGGCCAAGGGCCGCACGGTGCGGCAGGCCGAGCGCATTCTGCGTGCTCCGGGCAAATCGGGCGAAACCTTCGCGCGGGCCGGAGTGCCCTACGCGGGCCTCATCCGCGGCAGCGTCGAGCTCTTCGGCGCGCTCCGAAAATCCGGTCTCGGGCTCCTCGGGGAGGCGCCGTGGGAGACGACGGCGCTCCTGGAGGTCTATCCGGGCGACGCCTGGCCGAAATGGGCGGGGCGAAGGCCGCCGAAGAAGACCCTGCCGGCCGGGCGGCGCGCGCGCTACGACATTCTGCGCGAGCACGGTCTCGAGCTGCCCGTCGGATGCGATGCCATCACGCACGATCAGCTCGACGCGGCCGCCGCCGCGTTCACCGCCTACCTCTGGGCCACCGGCAACGCCCGGGAGTTCGGAGATCCCCCGGTGTGGGACGCGGAGGCGGGCTGCATCCGCGAAGGAATCATCGTCAGCGTCTGACAGGGTTTGGGCCGTTCAGGGGAAACCTGTACGGCCAGGCGCTTCCATTCACCTATTTCGTGTGGACCTTTGAAAGCGCAGCCTTGAGGGCGCCGCCGACCTTCTCGGGCGAGTCCACGGCCCAGAAGTGCATGAAGAAAAGGCGCGGGGACTCGGCCAGCATGTGCGAGTGGAGCGCGGTGACCGCGATACCGTGGGCGCTGAACTCCCGGATGACGGCGTTGACCTCCGTGCCGAGGAGGACGAAGTCGCCCGTGGTCGCCACGCGCGCGCCGACCGTCTGAAAGTTCATCGAGTTCGACATCCCGATGGACGCGGGAACTTCCATACCGTTCTCGGTGATCGTTTCGGCTCGCGGGACTGCGACCTGGAGGACACGCCCGGACATCGAGCCCGTCCGCCCGAGGGCGTCCTGAAGCTTCTTCAGCGTCGCAAGTTCATCGGCTGTCGGGCTCGCGGGTTTCGGCGTCCCCAGGGGAGTCTTCGTCTTCTCGAGCGCTGCCTTGAGTCCCTTTGCCAGCGTAACTGCATCGCCGTGTCCCGAGAAGTGGAGGTAAGCCACGTGCGGCGTCTCGTTCAGGAGGTGGTTGTGGATGGCCGTGACTTCGAGGCCGTTCGCTTCGAGCGCGGAGACGACGGGAGCCACCTCCGGGTCCAGAAGGACGAGGTCGCCCATCATCATGGCTTTCACGCCCGTTCCCGTCCGGAGAAACCCGGCCCATGCGCCGAGAGCGAGCGCGGGTTCGACGGTCACCTCGCCGATTCGCACGTGTAGGTCGGTCCGCGGCCAACCCCAACGCCAGACGCCGCCCGGAAGAGCCTTGCCCGTGCTCCCGAAAACCTTGTCGACGGCGTCCCAGCCGGGCTCTGCGGCGGCGGCCGCAACCCCGAGACCGAACGCCAGGACGGTTTGAACGCAGATGCGAAAGACATGTTTCATGGTCGACCTCTCTCGTGCGCCCGCTCAGGGACGCTTTGGGTTCCCCCACGTGTCGACGTCGACCGGAGCCTGGAGGCCGACGTCCTTGAGCTGCGGCAGGATCGCCGCCTTGTCCCCCACGAGGACGAGGACGCCGCGGTCGAGCGCGAGCGCGTTTCTTGCGATTGCGTTCAACGCGGGTGCATCGAGTGCGGCCTGCGCGGCGAGGTCCTCGCCGAGGGTCTCGAAAGGCGCTCCGAGCTCGACGTAGCCCGTTCCGGTCGCGAGGACCCCCGAGAGGCCCGAGAAAGACTGGACGGCGGTGTTCTTCACGATGTCCCGCGCCTTCCCGGTCTCTTCCGGCGTGACGTCGCCGGCCGAGAGCCGCGCGAACTCGGCGAGGAACTCCCTGAGAGCGGCGCCCGTGACTTTCGAGGTGACGTCCGCGCCGGCACTGAACGTGCCGAGCGCGCGGCCGAGTCCGAACCGGGCGCTCGCCCCGTACGTGTAGCCGTTCTTCTCCCTCAGGTTCTGGTTCAGGCGGCTCGTGAAGCTGCCGCCGAGGATCGTGCCGAGGAGGCGGAGCTTCGGCCGGGCCGGATCGGCGAACCTCGGCGCGGGTGCGGCGAAGCGCACGATCGTCTGCGGCGCCTCGGGGCGGTCCACGAGAAAGACCCGGGGCCCGCGGATCGTGAGAGGAGAGTTCGCGGGGAGCCGGACCGCCTGCGGGCGCGGGCCTTCCGCCTTCCAGTCGCCGAAAGCCTTCTCGAGCGCCGCCTTCGTCTCGGAGACGGAGAGGCTGCCCGCGACCACGAGGGCCGCAAGGTCCGGACGGACGAGCGCCGCGCGCTCGGCCTTCACGCGGTCGAGCGTGATCGCCGCCACGGATGCGGGCGTGCCGTCGACCGGCCAGGCATAGGGGTGCCCTTCACCGTAGAGCGCGCGGCTCACGACGCGCGCGGCGACTTCGCCGGGCCTCTCGTCGGACTGTGCGAGATCGTCGAGCGTGAGCCTCTTCACGCGTTCG
Organism: Thermoanaerobaculia bacterium; assembly: GCA_963821225.1. Taxonomy (GTDB): domain Bacteria; phylum Acidobacteriota; class Thermoanaerobaculia; order UBA5066; family UBA5066; genus Fen-183. The sequence continues at coordinate 839,905 of CAWGCY010000006.1, read as the reverse complement.
AAGTCCCTTTCCTCGAGCCGCGGACGGCGCACGGCGTCGGCCAGGAGGGAGGCGCCTTTCGCGAAATTGCGCGAGAGGATCGTCATCCTCGCTTCCACCGCGTCGCGGCTCGCCGAGGCCGAGAACTGTCCGCCGAGCGCCGCGACGGCCTCGCCGAACCGCAGCGCGTCCAGTTCGCCCGCGCCCTCGTCGAGCATCGAGGCGGTCATCGAGGCGAGGCCCGCGTCGCGGCCGTCCGGGGCCGTCAGCGCTCCGCCCGTCTGGAAAACCACCGCGGCGGCGGTGAGCGGCAGATCGGGCATGCTCCAGAACTGGACGGGGATGCCGTTCGCGAGCGTGAAGCGCTCGGGCGCCGGCGGGCGGAACGCCGCCGGCGCACCGTCCTTGGGACGCGCGTCGCGCGGGCCGGCAGCGCGCGCCGGCTGCTCGGGGAGGACCCGGAAGAGGACGCGGGCGCTCTGCGTGATCACGCGCCGCGCGGTCTCGAGGACGGCCGCTCTCGTCGCGTTGCGATAGCGGTCGAGGTCGCGCTGGAAGCCGTTCGGCTCGCCCCAGAAGAACTCGTACTGGTTCATGAAGTCCGCCCGCGTCTCGAGGCGCTGCAGAGCGGCCAGCTTCCCGGCCTCGATCGAGGCCTTGCGCTCGTCGAGCTCCTTTTCGGTCGGCCCTCCCTCGAGGAAGCGCGCGAGCTCCTCGTCCACGACCTTCTCCACGCGGTCGAGATCCGCGTCGGGGCGCGTCTGCACGTCGACACGGAAGACGGAGCCGAGGAGCTGGCTCTCGTTGTGCGCCGTGACGGACGTGGCGAGCGCGTCGTCGACGACGAGCCGCTTGTAGAGGCGGCTGCTCTTGCCGTCGGCGAGAACGGCGGCGACGAGATCCGTCTCGGCGTCGCCGGGGCCGAAGCCCTTCGGCGCGTGATACACGAACGAGAGTTGCGGGAGCTGGACCTTGTCGAAGGCGACTCCCCGCCTCACGCCGTTCAGCGTCGCGGGGGGCACGTCTCGCCGCGGGGGCTCGACCCCGCGCGGGAGCGTGCCGAAGAGCTTCTCGACGAGGGGGCGGATCTCCTTCGGGTCGAAATCGCCCGCGACGACGAGGCTCGCGTTCGACGGCGTGTAGTACGTCGCGAAGAAGTCCTTCACGTCGTTCACCTGGGCCGCCTTCAGGTCCTCCTCGGTTCCGATTCCGGGAAAGTGGTACGGGTGCGCCGGAGGATAGAGGAGGTACTGGATCGCGAGCTCCGCGCGGCCGTACGGCTGGTTCTCGTAGGTCTGTCTCAGCTCGTTCAGGACCACGTCGCGCTGCAGGTCGAGCTTCTTCTGGTCCATCGCGCGCGCGAGGGCCTCGAGCCGGTCCGCGTCGAGCCAGAGGAGAGTCGGGAGCAGGGAGGCGGGGCCCGACGAATAGTAGTTCGTGCGATCGGAGCTCGTCGACGCGTTGTTCGATCCGCCCGCCGCTTCCATGATCCGGTCGAAGTCGCCGTTCGGCACGCGCTCGGTTCCCATGAACATCAGGTGCTCGAACAGATGCGCGAAACCGCTGCGTCGCGGTTGCTCGTCCTTGCTGCCCACGCGGTACCAGATGTTCACGGCTGCGACGGGCAGGCTGTGGTCCGGGTAGAGGATCACGGTCATCCCGTTCTTCAGCGTGAGCTTCTCCACGGCGAAGCTCTGCGCGGAAGCGTGCGCGGCCGCGAGAACCGCGGCGGCGAGGACGAGAGAAAGGGTGGCGGCACGTCGGATCATGAGGTTCCTCCGGCAATCCTGGAACACGTCGACGCGCTGAAGAGTACGGCGAGAACGGGAAAAGGTTGCTAGGATTCGAGCCGCGTGGGCATCAGACACAAGGAGGTTCGATGACCGACCGCACGAACGACCGCCGTGATTTCGTCAAGACCGCCGCCCTCGCCGCCGCGGCCCTCGCCGCAAGAGACGCGGGCTTTCCCGCGATCGCAAAAGGAGCTACACCCATGATCCTTCCGCCGCTTCCCTGGGCCGAGAACGCGCTCGAGCCCTTCATCTCGAAAAACACGATCAGCTTCCATTACGGCAAGCATCACAAGACGTACTTCGACAACCTCACCGGCATGGTGGCGGGAAAGCCGGAAGCCGACATGGACCTCGTCTCGATCGTCAAGGCGTCGTCCGGCAAGGCGGACAAGACGGCGATGTTCAACAACGCCGCGCAGGTCTGGAACCATACGTTCTACTGGAACAGCCTTCGCCCGAAGAGCGACGCGAAAATGCCGAAGCAGATCGCCGACAAGATCGGCGCGTCCTTCGAGGGCGGCTACGAGGGGTTCAAGAAGGAGTTTTCGGGCGCCGCAATGGGGCAGTTCGGGAGCGGCTGGGCCTGGCTCGTCTCCGACGGAGGGAAGCTGAAGGTCGTCAAGACGCCGAACGCCGAGAACCCGCTCACGACCTCGGCCACGCCACTCCTGACGCTCGACGTCTGGGAGCACGCGTACTACCTCGATTACCAGAACCGCAGGAAGGACTACGTCGCCGCCGTGATCGACAACATCCTGAACTGGGACTTCGCGGAGAAGAACCTGCCGAAGGGATGACGGAGGTTTCGCTGAGTGCTCAGCCCCGCCGGGCCTCGAGGCGGCGGACGTACCAGTCGACGCCGTCCTCGAGGCCGACGGACTTCTTCGCGAACCCCTGCGCCTTCAAGCGATCCATTTTCGCCTCGGTGAAGTACTGGTAGCGCGCGCGGATCGCCTCGGGCGTGGGCACGAAGACGATCCGTTCGGGGGCGTCGAGCGACCTGAAGACGGCCTTCGCGAGGTCGAGGAAGGTGCGCGCCCTCCCGGTTCCGACGTTGTAGATCCCGGAGGTGATGGGTTTTCTGAGCGCGAACCACATCGCCTCGACCGCGTCGGACACGTCCACGAAGTCCCTCGCCTGGTGGCCGTGGGGAATGCCCGCGCGGTGCGACTCGAAAAGGCGGATCTCGCCCTTCGCCTTCACCTGATCGTAGCCGTGCAGGACGACGCTGGCCTGCGGCCCCTTGTGGCGCTCGCCGAAGCCGTACACGTTGAAGAAGCGGAAGCCCGCCCAGGCCGGCGGCGTGCGCCCCGCTGCGGACTCCTCGAGCGTCCAGAGGTCGAGACGGCGCTTGGACTCGCCGTAAGGGTTCAGCGGCCTCAGGCGCGGCACGAGCGCGTCCGCGTCGTCGAACCCGAGCGCGCCGTCGCCGTAAACGGCGGCGCTCGAGGCGTAGACGAAGGGAATGGCGAGGCGGCGAGCCTCGTTCCACAGGTGCTTCGAGTAGTCCACGTTGTAACGTCGGAAGAGCTCCTCGTCCAGCTCGGTCGTGGACGAGATGGCACCCATGTGGACGATCCCGGCAAGCGGAACGCGCGAGGCGGAGAGCCACGGAGCGAGCTCCTCGACGTCGAGCGTCGTCCCGAAGTCGAGGCGCGCGTGCTCGGGCCGGCTCGTGAACGCATCCCGGTGGTCGACGCTGACGACCCGGACGCCGCGGGCGTTGCAGGACTCCACGAAGCGGGCGCCGATGAAGCCGGCGGCGCCGGTGACGAGAAGCGTCTCGGAATCGCTCACGCCGCCGATCCTACGGGATCTTGCTTGGCAACTTCACCTCTTCTTCCTATGCTCCGGCCATGACGATCAGCGCGTTCCTGAAGCACCATTTCCGCCATTTCAACTCCGCGACCCTCGTGGACGCGGCCGAAGCCTGGAACGCGCTCCTCGCGGGCGGCGGGAGGATGTTCCTGACGATGGCCGGAGCGATGTCGACGGCCGAGCTCGGGCTGTCGCTCGCCGAGATGATTCGGCGGGAGAAGGTGCACGCGATCACCTGCACGGGGGCGAACCTCGAGGAGGACGTCTTCAACCTCGTGGCGCACGACCACTACGTGCGTATCCCGCACTATCGGGAGCTGAGCCCCGCCGAGGAAACCGCGCTGCACGGGCGACATCTGAACCGCGTCACGGACACGTGCATCCCGGAGGAGGAGGCGATCCGGCGGATCGAGCTCGCCGTGCTCGACGAGTGGACCGCCGCGGACCGCGAGGGCGAGTCGTACTTCCCGCACGAGTTCCTGTACCGGATCCTCCTTTCCGGGAAGCTCAAGGAGCACTACCAGATCGACCCGAAAGACTCGTGGCTCCTCGCGGCGGCCGAGAAGAACCTCCCGATGTTCGTCCCCGGCTGGGAGGACTCGACGCTCGGCAACATCTTCGCCGCGCACTGCATCGAGAAGGAGATCAAGGACGTGCACACGGTGCGGACGGGCATCGAGTACATGACGGCTCTCGCCGAGTGGTACACCGCGACCGCGCCGAAGAATCCGGTCGGCTTCTTCCAGATCGGCGGCGGCATCGCGGGCGACTTCCCGATTTGCGTCGTCCCGATGCTCCACCAGGACCTCCGGCGCGAGGGCGTGCCGCTGTGGGCGTACTTCTGCCAGATCAGCGACTCCACGACCAGCCTCGGCAGCTACAGCGGCGCCGTCCCGAACGAGAAGATCACGTGGGGCAAGCTCGGCGCAAAGACACCGCGATTCGTCATCGAGTCCGACGCGACGATCGTGGCTCCGCTCATGTTCGCGTACGTGCTGGGGTGGTGAGCCCGGTGGGAAGGGCGGGTCTCCTTCTCGTCGTCGTGACGGCGCTTGGCGCCGGCGCCTGCCGGAAGAGCGAACCGCCGAAGCCAGCCGCGGGTCTCGAGAAGCCTTATGCCCTCAAGGGCGTCGTCGTGTCGGTCGACCGCGCGGGCGGGAAGGTCACCGTCAAGCACGAAAGGGTGCCGGGCTACATGGACGCCATGACGATGCCGTTCGCGGTCTCCGAGCCGAAGCTCCTCGAGGACCTCAGACCCGGCGACACGATCGAGGCGAAGCTCCTCGTCGGCGAGAGAAGCTCGCACCTCGAGGGCATCGTCGTCTCCCGGCCGCCCGGCACGCCGTCCGTCGAGACGATTCCGGCTCCCGGAAACTACGGGAAGCCGGGCGACGCCGCGCCGGCCACCGTTCTCGTGGATCAGGAAGGGAAGGCGTTCTCGCTCGCCGATCTCAAGGGAAAGGCCGTGGGCGTGACGTTCGTTTTCACGCGCTGCCCGCTCCCGGATTTCTGCCCGCGCATGAACCTGAACTTCTCCGAGGTGGAGCGCCGCCTCGCGGAGGATCCGAAGCTCTACGGCGCCACGCAGCTCCTTTCGGTCAGCTTCGACCCCGAACACGACACGCCGGCCGTCCTGAAGGCCTTTCGGGATCCGTTCCTGAAGGGAGCTCCCGGCGTGGCGCCGGGCCACTGGCGCTTCGCCACGGGCACGCTCGAGAGGATCAAGGAGTTCGCGGGCTTTTTCGGGCTCACGTACCTCAAGACGGGAGATCAGTTCGTCCACAGCCTCGCGACCGCCGTCATCTCTCCGGATGGGAAGCTCCTCTCGATTCGCCGGGGCAACGACTGGGAGCCGAAAGACCTCGTGGAAGATCTGAAGAAGGCCGCCTCGAAATGAGAGCCGCCTTCGTCCCCGTCCTCGCGTTTGCGCTCGCCGCGGCCCTGCCGGCCGCCGCGCAGTCCAGCGTCTCGAAGGCGAGCCGCCTCGACGGCGAGGGGAAGCAGGCCTGGGACTTCACGCTCCTCACGCAGGAAGCGAAACCCTTCACGCTGTCGAAGGACGGCGCGGGCCGCCCCCTCCTCGTCACGTTCATCTTCACGAGCTGTCCCGGAGCGTGTCCCTACGTCGTCGAGGAATGCCTCGAGGCGTCGCGGAAGGCGGGGAAGGGCCGCCCTGCGAAGGAGCGCCCTCTCGTTGTCGCGGTATCCTTCGATCCGATCGTCGACACCCCCGCGAAGTTGAAGCAGCACATGAGAGAGAGTCGTCTCTCGTCGCGCGAGGTCGTCTTCCTCACGGGCAGCAAGGAAGCGATCGACAAGGTCGTGCAGGACTGGGGCGTGAACGTCGGTCGCGACAAGAACGGGGAGATCTTCCACGGCTTCCAGACCGCGGTCCTCGACCGCTCGGGCCGGATCGTCGCGCGGTACTTCGGCGCGGGGATCGACATGGAGGCGCTCGCCGCCGACGTGAAGACGGCGTCCGAGGCGCCGGCGCCGGCGGCGCCATGAAAGCGCTCCGGTTCGCGGCCATCGGCGCCGCCGTCCTTCTCGGCACGCTGGGGTTGCACCAGCTCGTGTACGCGCTCATGAGCCGCGGGCACGCGCCCGACCTGCCGAAGCTGGGACACGTGCCCGACTTCGGTTTCGTCTCCGAGCGCGGCCGCCCCGTCGTCGCGCGCGACCTCGAGGGAAAGGTGTGGATCGCCGACTTCATCTTCACGCGCTGCGGGGGCACGTGCCCGGCGATGTCCCAGCGGATGGCGGAGCTCGCGGAGGCGCTGAAGGACGCGCCGCGCGTGGTATTCGTCTCGTTCGACGTGGATCCCGAGCACGACAGCCTCGCCGACCTCGCGACGTATTCCCGCCAGCACGGCGCCGACCCCGACCGCTGGACGTTCCTACACGGCGAACGGCCGGCCGTGCGCGCGCTCGCAGGTGATGGCTTCAAGCTGGCGGTCGTGGACGGCCACGCCGACGACCCGGAGCCGATTCTCCATTCCTCGCGCTTCGTCCTCGTCGATCGAAATCGGGAGATCCGCGGCTACTACGACGGGCTGGAGGCCGGCGGGGTCGAGAAGCTCGCCGGCGACGCGCGGCGGCTTGCGAGGGACTGACACCCGTTGCGGGCGTGGTAACGTTCGGCCCGTCCACAGGGGTGAATCAGAGATCGGACCCGACTCATCAGGAGGAGCCACAATGCGCGGACGCCTTTCTCGCGCCGTCCTCGTGCTTTTCGCCCTCGCGACCCCAGCGGTTCTCGCCCAAACGACGAGCAACATCGTCGGGCACGTCACCGACGTGCAGGGCAACCCGCTCCCGGGAGCGGCCGTCGAGGCCACCGGTCCGGCGCTCCAGGGAACCGCGACCGCGGTCACGGACGGCCAGGGCCGTTACCGGCTCGCGCTCGTTCCGCCCGGGGCGTACGTCGTGACGTTCACGCTGCAGGGGTTCGCCCGCGAGAGGCAGAACGGGGTCGCGGTCGGTCTCGGAAAGGACACGACGCTCAACGCGAACCTGCACATCTCCACGACCGCCGAAATGACCGTCGTGAGCGAGGCGGCCGCGATCGAGCTGACGTCGGCCGGCGTCGGGACGAACCTCGATCAGCGAGCCGTCACGACTCTCCCCAGCGGCCGCAACTACTCTTCGCTCGCGCAGGTCGTCCCGGGCGTCTCTTCCGACGCGAATCCCCTCAACTCGGACCAGTCGACGATCACCGTCTACGGATCGAGCGGCGCGGAGAACGCGTTCTACATCGACGGTGTGAACACGACGGGCGCCGAGTACGGCTTCCAGGGCAAGGAGCTGAACTTCGAGTTCATCCAGGCCGTCGACGTGAAGACCGGAGGGTACGAAGCCGAGTACGGGCGCTCGACGGGCGGCATCGTGAACGTCATCACGAAGTCCGGCGGCAACGAGTTCCACGGCGACGCGTTCGGCTACTACGACAGCGACAGCCTCCAGGCGAACGCGGACCCGGTCGTCTCGAACACAACTTCCGCCGGCTACACGCGAAAAGATTATGGCCTCGGCGTCGGCGGCTTCATCCTCAAGGACCGCCTCTGGTTCTTCGGCGCGTACGACCGCGTCGACAACACCCAGGACAACACGCTCCCGGAAGGGCCGCGAGCAGGGCAGGTCGCGAGCTCGAAGAGCACGCGCGACCTCGCGTCCGGCAAGCTGACGTTCAAGCTCAGCCAGAACCAGAACTTCACCGGAACGATCTTCCTGGACCCGCGCGACGACACGGGGGCGATCAACGACGCCACGCATTCCCTCAACGGCGACCCGCTCACGTACGACGGCAAGAAGAGCTTCGGCGGCACGGACTTCGCACTCCGCTACGAGGGGCTTTTCGGGGCGAGATGGCTCCTGACCGCGCAGGCCGCGCGCCACAAGGAGAAGAACGACGTCGGACCGGCATCTTCGGCGGGCGACGTCATCCAATTCCAGGACATCCAGAACAACTCCTTCCAGACCGGCGGCTTCGGCCTCATCCAGAACAAGGACTTCACCCGTGACATGTTCACGTTCTCGGGGACCGCGTTTCTCGGTGCGCACGAGGCGAAGTTCGGCGTCGAGTACGAGAAGGAGTCGGCCGACGTCCTCAAGAGGTACTCCGGCGGACAGCAGGTCTCCGTCTTTGCGAACCCCGTAAACCCGGCCAAGCCCATCTACAGCCACTTCTACTGGACGACGCCGAACGCGACCGTCGCGAACGCGCCCGTCTCGGCGCTCAACGCGAGCCCGGAGCACAAGATCTGGACGCTGTACGTCCAGGACAAGTGGACGGTGCTCCCGAACCTCACCGTCAACCTCGGCCTGCGCTGGGACCGGCAGGAGATCGCCGACGCGTCCGGCGTCACGCAGATCACTCTGAAAAACGATTACGCGCCGCGGTTCGGCTTCGCGTGGGACCCGACGAGGGACCAGAAGACGAAGGTCTACGGCTCGTACGGCCGGTACTACGAGCAGCTCTCGATGGACCTCGTGATCCGGTCCTTCTCGTATGAACGGCAGCCTCGCATCGTCAACTACAGCCCGAACGGCACGACCCCCGATCCCGCGGCGGAGAGCGACCTCGGCCAGGCGTCGATCATCCTCGGCGGCTTCACGGAGCCCTCCGATCCGAATCTCCGCAACCAGTACCTCCACGAATACATCCTCGGCGCCGAACGCGAGGTGGCGCGGAACGTCGTCGTCGGCCTGAAGGGGATCTACCGGAATTACGGCGAGGTCGTCGAGGACTTCCTGTGTGCGGACGACGGCACGTACTGCATCGGGAACCCCGGCAAGGGGCTCATGTCGCGGCTCTTCACGCTCGACTACTCGCAGACCTTCCCGTCGCCCGAGGCGAAGAGAACGTACAAGGGCGTCCAGTTCGACGTCACGAAGACCTTCGCGAACAACTGGTGGGGTCAGGCTTCCTACATCTGGTCGAAGCTCGAGGGGAACTTCGACGGCCTCTACTCGCCGTTCACGAACGTCGGCGCCGACCCGAACATTTCTGCCGCGTTCGACTACTACGACTTCTTCACGGACGGGAGGAACCTGAACCGCATCACGAACGACGGCCCGCTCTCCAACGACCGGCGCCACCAGTTCAAGCTCTCCGGCTACTACGTGTTCCCGTTCGGCCTCTCGGTCGGCACGACCGCCTTCTACCGGTCCGGGACGCCGTTGACGCGTTACGGTTACTCGGATGCGTACGGGCGCTACGAGTTCTTCCTGACGCCGCGCGGCGACGAAGGCCGCACGCCCGCGACCTACGACCTCGATCTCCACCTCGGGTACCCGCTCGCGCTCGGGCCCGTGAAGGTCAACTTCCTCGTGGATGTCTTCAACCTTTTCAACACGCAAAGGGCCGTCCTCCTCGACCAGCGCTACGGCTTCCAGGAGGCGGACAACTTCGAAGCGACGCCCGTGAACGCGAGCTACCAGCAGCCGGTCCTGAGAACGCCGCCGACGACCGTTCGCCTCGGCGCGAGGGTCAGCTTCTGACGGCTCTCTGACGCCGGCGCCCGGTCCCGGCGGGGCGCGCCCCTATACTCCGCGCGTGTCGATTCTCGAGGCGCGCGGCCTCACGAAGACCTACCACGTCGGGAGCGAGAAGGTCGTCGGCGTCTCCGACGCGACGCTCGCTCTCGAACAGGGATCCTTCACGGTCCTCGCCGGCCCGTCCGGCAGCGGCAAGACCACGCTCCTGAACCTCCTCGGCGTTCTCGACCAGCCGGACTCCGGGACCCTCCTCTTCGAGGGGCGTGACGTCTCTGGGCTCGACGAGCGCGCACGCGCGCGGCTCCGCCGCGAGAGGCTGGGGTTCGTCTTCCAAACCTACCAGCTCGTCCCCGTGCTCTCGGCGGAGGAAAACGTCGCCCTTGCGCTGTGGATCAGGGGCCTCAAGGAGGAGGAATGCGCGTCGCGCTCGCGCGCGGCGCTCGCCGCCGTCGGCCTCGCGGGGCTCGAAGACAGGCGGCCGGACGCCCTGTCGGGCGGACAGCGGCAGCGCGTCGCGGTGGCGCGCGCGCTCGTGGGCGAGCCCGTGCTCATCCTCGCGGACGAGCCCACGGCGTCACTCGACTCGGAGACGGCGGCCCATCTCCTCGACCTGTTTGAAGAGCTGCACGGCGCGCGCGGCGTCGCGTTTCTCTTCTCGAGCCACGATCCGCGCATCGTCGAGCGGGCCGAACGGCGCATCAGTCTGCGGGACGGGCGCATCGTCGCGGACGAGCGCGCGGTCGCGGGAGAGCCCGCTTGAACAGGTGGGCGCGCCTCGCGGCGCGGAACCTCCGCCGCCATGCGCGCCGGACGTTCCTCACGGGCTCGATCGTCGTGGTCGGATTCGTGGCCGTCACGATGACCTCCGGCTTCGTTTCCCAGACGTTCTCGTCGCTCAAGGCCGCGACGATCCGAGGGACCGGCGGCCACCTGCGCCTCCTCGACCCGCGGGCCGCGGGGAAGACGGACGACGAGGCGGCCGTCCTGCTGCTTGACGACTGGCAGGGTCTCGCCGATCTCGTGAAGAAGGACCAGCGCGTCGTGCAGGCCATGCCGAAGCTGTCGTTCTTCGGGCTCGTCGCGAAGGGGGACAAGAGCGCGGCGTACATCGGCACCGGGACCATCCCCGCGCTCGAGAAGAACGCGTCTCTCGCCTCCGACACGGTCGTGTCGGGCACGTTCCTGTCCAATCCCGACGCGGACGAGGTCATGCTCGGATCCGGCCTCGCGCGCGCGCTCGGCGCGAAGACGGGAGACCTCGTGACCGTGATGGCGACGACTCCCGACGGCGCGCTGAACGCCGTGGACGCGTCCGTCGTCGCGGTGCTTTCGTATCCGATCAAGGAGATCGACGACCGGCTCCTCTTCCTGCCCTATGCGGCGGCCTCGAGGCTTCTGAAGTCCGAGGGGAAGGCAAACACGCTCGTCGTGCTCCTCAAGGACGACGCCGACGTGGATGCGGCCGCGCGCGACCTTTCACGGAGCCTCGAGGCGAAAGGGCACCCCGTCGTCGTGAAGACCTGGCTCGAGACGGCCGCGTTCTACAAGCAGGTCAAGCTCCTCTACATCGCGATCTTCTTTTTCATGGGCCTCGTGCTCTCGACGGTCGTCATCCTCGCCGCGGCGAACACGATGACGATGTCGGTCTTCGAGAGAACGCGCGAGATCGGGACGCTTCTCGCGATCGGAATGGAGCGGGGGCAGATCCGGACGGTTTTCCTGCTCGAGGGCCTCCTCCTCGGAGTCGCCGGCTCGGCCGTCGGCGCGGCCGCTTCCTTCGTCCTGCGGCTGATCCTGAACGCGTCAGGAATCATGCTGCCGCCTCCTCCGGGCGGGACGCGCGGGAACGTCCTCCACGTGGACTTCATCCCGCTCGCGTACGGACTGGGGTTCGCGATCATGTCGCTCACCCTCCTCATCGCCGCGTGGTGGCCCGCACGTCGCGCGGCGCGGCTGAATCCGGTCGAGGCGTTGGGGCATGTTTGAAAATAGGAGAGAGAAGAATATTTTTAGAATGGTCAATGGGGGTTCCCCTCTTGACCTTCTAAGCAAATCCTTCTTGTTCTTTTTCTTACTCTTCCTGCCCAGTTTCCTGTCCGGAGTTGCACCCTCCCAGGATCCTGCGGCGCTGCTGCGCCGCGCCGAGCGCATCAAGGACGCCTGGCCGGAAGTCGTCATCACGCTGCGCGTGACGACGACGCAGCCCGGCGCGGCGCCGGCGGGCGGCAGATTCTCGGTCGAGGCGAAGGGGCGGGAGAAGTCGCGCATCCGCTTCCTGAATCCGTCCGACGCCGGGAAGTCCGTCGTCCAGGTCGGGGACGAGGTCTGGCTCGTCCTGCCGAACACGCGAAACCCGATCCGCGTGCCGAAGAGCCATCGGCTCAAGGGCGGTTTCTCGGCGGCCGACATGGCCCGCACGCGGTTCGCGGAGGACTACGACTCGGTCCTGGAGCGGATGGACCTCCTGAACGGCCTGAGCTGCGCCGTCCTTCGCCTCACGGCCAAGCCGGGGAAGAATCCGTCGTATCCGATCGTGCGCGTGTGGATCGACGAGAAGGAAGGCCTGTATCGCAAGGCCGTGTTCCTCGTCTCCTCGGGAAAGACCGCGCGGGAAACCGCCTTCGACGAGTACCGCCCGTTTCACGGCGTCCTCTCGCTCGCGAAGATGACGATCGTGGACACGCTCCGGCCGGGAACGACCGTCGTCGAATACCTCGACTACGAGAAGAAGAACCTTCCCGACGGGATCTTCGAGCCGAAGGCCGCCCCCTAGGGTTTCGGGGCGGCTCCCTCGGCGCGCAGCCGCGCTGCGTCCGCCGTCCGCCCCGCCTTCTCGTACGCCGCGGCAAGCTCCTGGCGGTAGTCCGACGACTCCGGATCCAGCCGGCGCGCGGATTCGAGCTCGGGGATCGCCTCCTCTGTCCGTCCCACCTCGAGAAGCGCCCTTCCGAACTGCCAGCGCGCGGCCGCGTTGTCGTGGTCGAGATCCACGGCGCGGCGGAAGTGCTCGAGGGCGAGGGCGTGGTCCCCTTTGGCGCGGTAATGCTCGCCGAGGTGGACGTTCCAGAAACCGAGAGGGTCGAGCTCGAGGAGGCGCTTGCTCAGCGCCAGCGACTCGTCCCAGCGCTTCTGGGTCATGAGGAGATGCGAGTACCAGTGGAGGGCGCTGAGGGAATTCGCGTCCAGCTCGAGGGCGCGCCGGAACCCCTGCTCCGCCCTGCGAGGGTCGCCGGTCAGCATCGTCGCGTGGGCGAGCACGGCGTGGGCGTCGGCGAGGTCCGGGTCGAGCTCGAGGGCCTTGCGCGCAGCGGCTTTCGACTTTTCGTAGGCGTCGGGGACCGGACGGCGGTGAGTGTAGCCGAAGACGTCCCACGTCTCGGCGATCCCCGTCCAGGCCCTCGCGTACCTTGGATCCGCGTCGAGCGCCTTCTGGAAGTACCCGAGGGCCTTCTCGAGATCGGAGTCCGTCCACCGGCGGGCCCAGAACTGACGCCCGCGGAGCCACAGCTCGTAAGCCTCGCGGCTCTCGGTCTCCTTGCGGGACAGACGGGCGCGATCTTCGCCGGAAAGGCGGAGCTGGAGCCTCCCGGCGACGGCGGAGGCAATCTCGGCCGGCAGTGTCGCGATGCTCTCGAGAGGGCGCTCGTATTTTTCGCCCCAGAGGTGTCGGCCGTCCCGCGCGTCCACGAGCTCCGCGGCGATCGAAAGCGTTCCCGCCTTTCCGACGGCGCGCCCCGTGAGCACCGCCTGAACGTTGAGCTCGCGCGCAGCCGCGAGCGGGTCCACGTTTGCGCGCGCGAAACGCGCGACGGCACTCGCGGCCATGACGCGCAGATTGGGCGCCTGGGAGACGCGTGAGATCACGGAGTCGGAGACCGACGCGCAGACGTCGGCGATCGCCGCGTCGCTCCCCGAGGTCGAGAACGGGAGGACCGCGAGCGACTCGATGGGCGTGGGGCGGCGGGAATGAAACAGGAGGGCCGCACCTGCGGCGGCAGCTCCGAGGAGGACGGCCGCGGCGGCGAGGCGGAAGGGGCGAAAGGCCCGCGTGACGGGAATCGCAGGGCTGGATTCGGACGCCGCGGACCGCATCCCGCTCTCGAGTGCCCGTCCCACCGCGGCCACGTCCTTGGGACGGCTCGCGGAATCCTTCTCGAGGCAGCTCGCGACGAGGTCCCGCAGGTCCGGGGCCGTTCCGGTGCCGAGCGCATTCCAGTCGGGAGCGCCCGTGAGGACGGCGGCGAGCGTTTCCGTCGCGTTCCGGCCGGCGAACGCCCGCCGGCCGGCGAGCATTTCGTAAAGCACGCAGCCGAAGGCCCAGACGTCCGACGCCGGTCCGGCCGCCTCGCCGCGCACCTGCTCGGGCGACATGTAACCCACGGTCCCCAGGGTCGCGCCGGCCTCCGTCACCGCGGAAGCCGTGTCGGCCGCCGAGAGCCCGTCGCGCGCGCCCGGCGCGTTCCGGGCGAGGCCGAAGTCGAGGATCTTCGCCCCGTCCTGCGTCAGGAAGACGTTCTGGGGCTTGAGGTCGCGGTGGATGAACCCCAGTTCGTGCGCGCGCGCGAGCCCCCTGGCAATTCCGGAGCCGATGCGACGGGCGTCCGACTCGGGAATCGGGCCCCGGTCGATGCGGGCGGCGAGCGTCTCCCCCTCGAGAAGCTCCATCACGAAGTACGCGACCTCGCCCTCGCTCCCCGCGTCGAAGAGCGTACAGACGTTGGGATGGGTGAGCCGGGCCGCGATCTTCGCTTCCCGCGCAAATCGGCGCAGAGCCTCCGGATCGTCGCCGTGGCGCCCCGCGACGACCTTCACCGCCACCTCCCGCTCGAGGCGCGTGTCGTGCGCCCGGTACACCTCTCCCATTCCCCCTGCGCCGAGAGGGGCGAGGATCTCGTAGGGACCTAGCCGTGTTCCCGGGACCAGACTCAGATTTCACCTCCTAGGGGGTCCAGAGGGCGGCGATTAGCGCCCCCCAAAGAGTGCCCCAGGCGCGTTCCGGCCTCGAGCGTCACGTCTCGGGCGCCGCCGCGCGTGTCTTCCTCGACATGAGGAGGACGTAAAGGCCACCGGCGGCGAAGAAGCCCACGAACCACGCGTAGTCGTAGAGGGGCTTCAGCAGCGGGATCACGAGGCCGCCCCAGGCGAGGAAACAGCCCCCGAAGGTCGCGACGACCGCGGCGGTATTCCAACCGCCGTACGGGCCGTCCTTCAGGTAGAGCGACCTGAGGTCGAGCGTCTTTTTCCGCACGATCCAGTAATCGGCGATGAGGACTCCCGCGATCGAGCCGAGGCCTCCCGAGTAGCCGAGCAGCCACGTGAAGATGTACCCCTTCGGGTCCGCGAGGAGGCGCCAGGGCTGCATCGCGATGCCGAGGAGACCCGTGATGAGGCCGCCCGTCTTGAAGCTGATGTAGCGGGGGAGCGCATTCGCGAAGTCGTTCGCGGGCGAAACGACGTTCGCGGCGATGTTGACAGCGAGCGTCGCCACGACGACCGAGAACATCGCGACCGCGACCACGAGCGGGTTCGTGAACTTCCCGACGAGCTTGACCGGATCCCAGATCGCCTCGCCGAAGATGATCGCGCTCGCGCTCGTGATGAGAACGCCCATTGCCGCGAACGCGAACATCGTCGTGGGCAGCGCGACGGCCTGTCCCACGACCTGCTCTCTCTGGCTCCGCCCGAAGCGCGTGAAGTCCGGCATGTTGAGCGAAAGCGTGGCCCAGAAACCGATCATCGCCGTGAGCGAGGGGATGAAGACGGGGAAGAACTCGGCGAAGGTCCGGAACTTCCCGGGTTGGGCGAGCAGCGGCCCGAGCCCGTTCGCCTTGTTCACGGCCCACACGAGAAGAACGATCGTCACGACGAGGACGTACGGTGCGGCCCAGTTCTCGACCTTGCGGAGGAGGTCCATGCCCCGGTAGATGACGAAGATGTTGAGGCCCCAGAAGAGCAGGAACGAGAGCCACTCCGTCGTCATGTGGCCGGAGAACCCGGCACCCAAGAGCGCGGGCCAGCCCGGGAAGACCGCGGCGAAGAACGTGTGGAGCGCCTCTCCGCCGATCCAGGTCTGGATGCCGAACCAGCCGCAGGCGACGAGGGCCCGCATGAGCGCCGGCAGGTTCGAGCCCGCGGTTCCGTACGCGGCGCGCGCGAACACGGGGAAGGGGATGCCGTATTTCGTGCCGGGATGCGAGTTCAGGAGGATCGGGGCGAGCACGATCGTGTTGCCGAGGAGGATCGTGAAGAGGGCCTGCTTCCAGTCCATGCCGCTGTTCATGAGGCCCGAGGCCAGCATGTACGTCGGAATGCAGTGCGCCATCGAGATCCACAGCGCGGCGTAGTTGTACGTCGTCCAGGTTCGACGGGCGACGGGAACGGGCGCGAGATCCTCGTTGTAGAGCGGGCTCGATTCGAGCGCGGACGTGTCCGCCAGCTCGACGCGGCCGTCCGCGTGGGCGATCTCGCCGGCCACCACGCTCATCGGGTGCCGGAATGGTAACCCAGAGCTCTGGCGCTTCGCGGGGGCAAGCGCCGTGAGCGCCGGCTGTACCAGGGAGTTCGAAAGGTCAGCCGCCGTCCGGCCGGACATACGTCAGCGTGTGATGGGAGAGGAGCGTTCCGGACTTCGTGAGACAGGATGCCTCGCCGTACGTCGTCCGACGACCTGCGCGGAGGACCTTCGCCCGGCAGAGGAAGCCCTCGCCCCGGGCGCTCTGGAGGAAGGACGTCTGCATGTGGCTGGTGACGGAAGGATCGGCGAGTCCGCTCCTCGTCTTGATGGCGAGCCACATGGCGACATCGGCCGCCGTCATGAAGACGATGCCGCTCACAATGCCGCCGGGGCGCTCCCATTCCCGCCGGAACGGCACGTCCAGAGTACACACGCCGTCCTCGGCGGACTCGACCCGGAATCCGAAGGGGCGCGTGAACGCGTTCTCGTGGGAGAGAAGGGCTTGCAGCTCCTCGGCGGTGACGGCCTGGCTCATCGGGGCCTCCGGCGGAGAGGATAGCGGGGCCCGTCTCGCCTTTGCCCCCGATTCGGCTTAAGCTAGAGATTCATTCTCTTCCCGGGAGGTCCCCAAATGAGCGCCGATCTGTCGGCCACGTTCACGGGCATCCGTTTCGAGAACCCGTTCCTCCTGGCTTCGGCGCCGCCCACGGAATCGGACACGAACATCATGCGGGCTTTCGAGGCGGGCTGGGGCGGCGTCGTGACCAAGACGATCGGACTGCATCCCGTCGCGAACGTAGCGGGGCCGAAGACGAAGTTCCTCAGGGCGGACACGGCCTCGCCGCGCATCTCGATGAAGGCGCGGCCCGACTCGGTCCTCCACTCCTCGTGGAACTGGGAGCTCATCTCCGACAAGCCGCTCGACTGGTGGGTGGGCCGCCTGTCGCGGATCAAGAAAGCGTTCCCGGGGAAGGTCCTCGTCGCTTCGATCATGGCGGGATCGGGCAACGACAAGGAGCTGCACAACTGGCAGCTCCTGGCGAGGACCTGCCAGGACGAGGGCGTGGACGCCCTCGAGCTGAACTTCTCGTGCCCGCACATGGACCGCGACGACATGGGCTCGAACATCGGCAAGTCGAGCGGCTTGACGTCGACGGTCACGAAGGCGGTCAAGGAAGTCTCGACGGTGCCCGTCTGGACGAAGCTCACGCCGTCGACGACGGACATCGCGGTCGAAGCAGGCGCCGCGTTCCGCGGCGGCGCGGACGCGATCACGTCCTCGAACACGTTCCCTTCGATCCCGCTCGTGGACCCCGAGACGCTCGAGTTCGAGATGAACGTGGACGGCTACACGTCGAGCGGCGGCCTCGGGGGCCCGGCGATCCTGCCGCTCGCGCTCGCGAAGATGGCGCAGCTCACGCACGCCTTCCCGGACAAATCCTTCTCGGGGATCGGCGGCATCTCCGACTTCTCGCACGCCCTCAACTACTTCCTCCTCGGTTGCGGCACCGTGCAGGTCTGCACGGCCGCGATGCTGGACCACGCGATCGGCCCGAACGTGATCCGGACGCTGAAGCAGGGGATGACGGCGTTTCTCGAGAAGAACGCGGCACGGGGCTGGACATCTCTGGAGGACTTCCGCGGCCTGAGGCGCGACCGTGTCGTTCCGCAGTCTCAGATCCGGCGTCCGAACCCCGGTGAGTACCACGGCGGACACGAGGCCGAGGGCTACGCGGCGCCCGAACCGGCGCCGGCGGGCTCGACGAAAAACTAACCCACACGACCGTGTTTCCCCCATTGCTCGCAGTTTCTGAGCCGCCCAACCTCGGTTGGACCGGCAGCGGTCCGCGGGTCAGCTCTTGATCGTCAGGTTTTCGTACTGGACGCTGGGCGAGCCGAAGCCGAGGGCGAGGCCTTCGACTTCGGGGCGCGCGAACCGGTACACCTGCTCGTGGAAGAGCGGAATCAGAAGGGCCTCGCGCGCGATGATCTCCTCGACCTCCCGGTAAATCGACTCGCGGGTCTTGGGGTCGATCTCGGACCGGCCGCGCTCCGCGAGGGCGTCGATCTCGGGCATCCAGCAGTAGCGGCCGTAGACCCCCTCGCGGGAGTGGAGAACGCCCTGCGTGAAGGTGTCGGCGTCCGGATAGTCGGCGACCCATCGGCCGATCATGATGTCCGTCGTCGCGTCCTTCTGGGCGTCGACGAACTCGGCCATCGTCTTGTTCACGACGCGGATGGAATAGCCCATCTCGCGAAATGCCTGCGTGAGCTCCTTCGTGAAGGCGCCGAACTCTCCGAACAGGATGGGATTCGCCATGGCTGTGACCTCGACCGTCTCGCGCGAGACGGTGTGCGCGCCTGAGGCCTGTCCGGTGGGCTGCGGCCGGCTCCTCGGCTTCGAAACGTATCCGAGGAGGCCGGGTGGAATGAGGCCGTTGGCCGGAATCGCGTGCCGGCCGAGCGTCCGGCGGACGATGCCCGCGGCGTCGATCCCCTGTGCGACCGCGAGGCGCGCCCGCGCGTCCTTGAAGGCTCCCTTGTGGATGTTGAAAACCACGAAGTACGTCACGAGGCTCGGGCTCTCGCGGTATGTCGCGCGGAAGCGCGGGTCCTGGCGCAGGGTTTCGGCGTCGGTCGGAAGGAGATCCGATGCGATGGAGAACCGGCCGGCCAGGAACTCGGAGCGGATCTCCTCGGGGGGAACGCCGAAATGGAAGACCAGCCCCTCGTTTTTCGGATAGCCTTCGCGCCAGTAGGCGGGGTTCCTCTCCAGCTCCAGCCGTCTTCCGGGCTCGAAGCTCGCGACCCGGTACGCCCCCGTGCCGATGCAGCCCTTTCGCCAGCTGTCGCCGACGACGCTGCTCCCCTCCGGGACGATGCCGGCGCCCGGCCAGGAGACGAGGACGGGAAAGAAGGCCACGGGCTTTTCCAGCTCGATGACGAACTCGGAGGGCGAGACGATGTGGAAGCCCTCGAGATCCGAGGCCTTGCCGTCTATGAGGCTCTGGGCGCCGCGGATCGGGGCGAGGAGGAACCGGCCGCCGGTGGTTCCTCTCTGGAGAACTCGTTCGAAGGAGTACCGGACGTCGCGGGCGGACAGCGGGCGGCCGTCGTGAAAGCGCACGCCGCGCCTCAGGCGGAAGCGGAAGCGCGCACCGCCGTCCTCGGGAATCACTTCGGAGGCGAGCCACGGCACGACACGCCCGCCTTCGAGGTCCCGCGTCAGCATCTCGAAGACCTGGGGAGTGGTTTCTGCCTGTTCGTGGATGGCCATCGACGCCGGGTCGATGTCGTGCAGGACGCCGCCGACGGGCACGTGGAGGACGCCTCCGCCCCACTCGTGCGCGACGTGAGCCGCAGGCGCTTCCGTCTTTCCGATCTCGGGATAGTTGACGAACGGGGGGCTGCTGCGAAGCGCGACGCCCCGCACGCCCGGACCCGCGATCCGGTAGTCGACCTCATGAAAGAGCGGGATGAAGACGGGCGAGTCGAGGAGAAGGCTCTCGAACTTCCGGTAGAGGCCCTCGCGTACCGCGGGGCGGCTCTCGATGCGCGCGTCCTCCGCGAGACGGTCCGTCTCGGGAGACGAGAACAGCGCCCGCATGTGGCCGCCCGCCGAGTGGAAGAGGGCGAACGTGAAGTCATCGGGATCCTCGTAGTCGGCCATCCACCGTCCGATCCAGAGGTCCACGCTCCCGCTCGACTGCGCGACCAGAAAGCCTTTCATGTCGGAGGTTGCGATCGAGACCTCTACGCCGAGTTCTTTCCAGATCGCGAAAAGAGCGTTTGTGAGAGCCTTGTGGCGGTCCTGGAGAATGGGGTGGACGGCTGCCGTCAGAGTGACGGGCGGCTTCAGGCCTGCGTCCTCGAGGAGGGCAAGAGCCTCGTCTCGAGGCATGAGCTGGCGACGCCGGCCCGCGTCGTGCCCGAGGATGCCGGGAGGCAGGATCCCGGTGGCGGGAACGGCAAACCTCCCGAGCGCAGCCCACACGAAGTCCTGGCTTCGCGTCACCCCGGCGAGCGCGCGCCGGAGCGCGACGTTCCCGCCGAGGGCGCTCTTCGCGTTGAAGAGAGCGAAGTACGTGCCCTTCTTCGGCGTTTCGACGAGACCCGCGCGGAAGCGCGGCTCCCGGAGAATCGCGTCGAGATCCTGCGGCGAGAGGTCGCGTGCGAGCTCGATCTCACCGGTCCGTAGCCCGGAGACGATCGCCGACGCGCTCATTCCGGTCCGGACCTCGATCCTCTCGAGGCGCGCCGGCTCCTTCCAGTAGTGCGGGTTGCGCTCGAGGACGAGGCGGTCCGTGGTCCGGCGCGCCACGACGAACGGGCCCGTGCCGATCGCGGCCTCGCCGCCATCTCCCCTTGGCAACACCTTGACGATGGCCGTCAGGACGTCCGGAAGGAGGGCAGGGAAGATCGGCAGTGGCTCGACGAACTCGAACTCCAGCCTCCCGTCCGAAACGGCCCGGATGCCGGCGACCTCCGCTGCCTCGTTCTTCCGGTGTGCCGCCGCGCCGCGGATGGCGGCGAGGGCCGCGGGAATCCCGTCGGGCCGGACACGGATTGCGCGCTCGAGCGATGCCTTTGCAACAGCGGCCGTGAGCGGTGAGCCGTCCGAAAAGCGGATTCCCTGTCTCAGCCGCAGCGAGGCGGACCGGCCTCCGTCGCCGAGGGACCACTCGTCGGAGAGCGCGGGCACGAGCTGGCCGTCGGCGTCGGTCGTGAGGAGCGTCTCGAAGACCGTGGAGAGGACCTCCGTCTCCTCCACGATGTGCCGCGTCGCGGGCTCCAACGCGGCGACCGGGTTCGTCATGGCGACGACGAGCCGGCCCCCGGAAGCGATGACCTCGGCTCCCCGCTTTGCGTCGCCGCCAAGACGTTCGAGCTGGGCCGTGTAAGCCGCGGCACGCGCGTAGTCGCCGCGCAGGTTCGCGACCGTCGCCGCGAGAGAGAGCAGCTTCGGGAGGTGAGAGGTGTCCTGGGCGGAGGCCGCCGCCTCGATGCCGCGCTCCACGAGCCGCCGCGCCTCGTCCACCTTCCGGCTGTTCCACGCCGTGTCGGCGGCGAACAGGATCGCTTCGACGGCGCGCGCCGGCTGTTTCTCGCGCTCGAAGATCTTTCCGGCCGCCTCGGCCTCCCGGAGCGCGGCGTCCGCGTGGCCGGACATGCGCGATGCCTGCGCGAGAAGGAGGCGCGCGTCCCCCTCCAGCGCCTTCTCGCCTTCCCACTCCTCGTCCCCGAGGTAATCGAGCGCGGTCTTCGCGACGCGCGCCGCTTCCTCCGGGCTGAAAGCGTCGAGGGACTTCTTCGCGAGCTTGAGGCTGTAGTCCACGGCTTTCTCGGGGACGTCGCCCTCCGAGAAGTGGTGGACGAGCTCGGGGTACACGCGGTCGAGGCGGCCCTGGTGGCGCTTCTCGAGGAGGTCCGCGTAGGCGCGGTGAAGCGTGCGGCGCTTCCGGCGCGAAATGGCGCCGTAGAGGACGTCGCGCACGATTCCGCTCGCGAAGGCCAACCGGTCGCCGCGCGACTCGCGCTCCTCCTCGAGGATGCCTTCCTTGACCAGCCTGTCGATGGCTTCGTCGAGTCCCTTCTTGTCTTCGGATACCGACTCGAGGTCCTTGAACTCGAAGGTCTTTCCGAGAACGGACGCGATCGAGAGGACCTCGCGCACGTCCTCCGGAAGCCGCTCGATCCGCGCCTCGACGGCCTGCTGGATCGTCTCCGGCAGGGCGTCGGAGGAGATGCCCGTCGCTCCGGAGAGGTTCAGCGCGCCGGAGTCGTCGCGCGCGATCCCGCCGGAGTCGAGAAGCGACCGGACGAGTTCTTTCGTGAAGAGGGGGTTCCCTTCGGTGGCCGCGAGAAGCCGCCCGGCGAGATCGTCCGACAGCTTGCCGCCGCCTGCCGAAAGCTCCACGAGGGCGCGGTGCTCGGAGGGCGTCAGAGGGCCGAGCGTGAGCGCCGCGAAGCGGGGGTCGCCGCGGAAGGACTCCAGCATTTTCACGAGGGGATGCCGCTTGTCGACTTCGGTCTGCCGGTACGTCCCGACGATCAGCGTCGGCGTCGGGCCGAGGCGCCGCGCCACGTACTGGAGCGCCTCGATCGAGAGCTGCGCGCCGTGCAGCTCCTCGAGGGCGAGGAGGAGAGGCTTGCCGCCGGCGATCCGCGTGAGGGTGCGGGCGATGAGCTCGAAGATCGCGATCTTGTCCTCGGCCTTCCGATCGCCGGCCTTGACGGCTCCCGAATCGCTGCTCGCCGCGGTGCGCAGCTCGCCGATCTCGGAGAGGACGGGGAAGAGTGCGAGGAGGTCCCCCGCGAGGTCGGAGAAGTCCGGACGGGATGTCTCCGAAAGCCCCGTGTCCTTCGACCGGAAGTAGTCCTGGATGAGCTCGCAAAAGCCCTGGTGCGCGAAGGCGCGGTCGTGCTCGACGAAGCGCCCCGAAAGGACCCGGATCTTCCGGGCGCGCGCGAGGCTCTTGAGCTCGTCGACGAGGCGGCTCTTCCCGATGCCGGGCTCGCCGGCGAGGACGACGAATTCGCACTCGCCCGCGATGGCGGCGTGGAGCCGGCGCTGCAGCTCGGCCATCTCCTTCTCACGTCCGATGAACGGCGCCGCCGCCGCTGGGCGCGGCAGCATCCGGCTGGCCGTGAAGACGACCGACTTTCCGAAGTCCTCCTCGCGGAGCTTGCTCCGATACCGCCGGAGCGCTTCGGCGAGGTGTCCGGCGCGCTTCGGCCTCTTTTCGGGGTCCTTCGCGAGACACTGGAGGACGGCGGCCTCCAGCTCCTCGCTCACGTCGGCGCCGAGCGTCCGCAGCGACTGCGGCAGCTCGTGGACGATTCGGTAGAGCACGGCCTGCACCTCGCCCGCGAAGGGCGGCTCACCCGCGAGGCACTCGTAGAGCACCGTCCCGAGCGCGTAGATGTCCGAGCGTCCGTCGAACGACCGCGAGGTGACCTGCTCGGGGCTGAAGTAGACGACGGTCCCGACGAGCGTTCCGGTCTTCGTCAGGCGGTCCTCGCTCGCCGCGAGGGCGAGGCCGAAGTCCATCACCCGGGCGCGGACGTGGCCCGTGTCGTCGCGCGACGTCATGATGTTCTCGGGCTTGATGTCGCGGTGGACGATGCCGCGGGCGTGGCTGTAGTCGAGCGCGTCGGCGACCTGCGTCCCGACGTCGAGGACGTCGCCCAGGCGCAGCGAGCCCTCGCGGAGAAGCTGCCGGAGGTTCGTGGGCGCGAGCACCGGCATGACGAAGAAGAGCGACCCCTCGTGCCGCCCGAGGTCGTAGATCGGCACGATGGAGGGGTGGTCCATCTGCGCGACGATCTGGGCCTCGCGCTGGAAGCGCTCCTCGGCGTCCTTCGTGAGATTTCCGGGCGGGATCAGCTTGACGGCGACGTCGCGGTTCAGGACCGGATCCTTCGCGCGGTAGACGACCCCCATCCCGCCGCGCCCCAGCTCGGACAGGATCTCGTAACGGTCGGCGAGCTTCGTCCCGATCATGCTCAGCCCCTCACCCAGAGGTTCTCATACGGGACGTGCGGGTACGAGAAGCCGACCGTGAGCCCTTCGACCTCCGGGCGCGCGAAGCGGTAGACCTGCTCGTGGAAGAGCGGGATGAGGAGCGCCTCCTTCGCGAGGATCTCCTCCACCTGGCGGTAGAGCGCGTGACGGATGCTCGGATCGGACTCCGCCCGGCCGCGCTCGGCGAGGCGATCGATCTCGGGCGTTCCGCACATCCGGCCGAACATCCCTTCGCTGGAGTGGGCGGCGCCGGTGACGAACGTGTCGGCGTCCGGGTAGTCGCCGTTCCACCGGCCGATGACGAGATCCGCGGTCCCCTTTTGGGCGGCCTCGATGTACTCCTGCATCGTCTTGTTCACGGGGCGGAGCGTGAAACCCAGGTTCCGGAAAGCGAGCGTCAGCTCCTTCGCGAACGCCGAGTACTCACCGGAGAAGACGGCGTGGACCACGGCGGTGAGCTCGACGGTCTCCTCCCCGGCGGCGGGATGCGGGGACGGCCTCGAGCCGGCTGCTCTTTCCGGCCTGGCTGTGTAGCCCAGGAGCCCCGGCGGGATGAGCCCGCTCGCCGGGATGGTGAGCTTGCCGAGCATCCGGCGGACGAGCGCCGGCGCGTCGATTCCCTCCATGATCCGGCGGCGCGTCGCGACGTTTGCAAGCGGGCCGCGGCTGCTGTTGAGGGCGACGAAGTAGGTCGAAAGCCGGGGGCTCTCGCGATATCCCGAGGCCAGGCGCGGGTCGCGGCGCAGCTCGTCGGCGTCGGCGGGAAGGAGATCCGAGGCGAGCGAGAGCCGGCCGGCCAGAAATTCCCTCTTGATCTCCTCCGGCGGAACGCCGAACCGGAAGACGAGGCTCTCCGCCTTCGGGAAGCCTTCGCGCCAGTAGCCCGGATTCCGCTCGAGCTCGAGCACCTTGCCCGGCTCGAAGCGGACCACCCGGAAGGGACCGGTGCCCGCACATCCCTGGCTCCAGTGGTCCCCGAGGCGGCTCGTGCCCTCCGGGACGACCGAGAGGCCGGCATAGGAGAGCATCGCCGGGAAGAACGACACCGGCTTTTCCAGGTCCAGGACGAGCTCGGAGGGAGAGACGATCTTCAGGCCGGCGAGCTCGCTCGACTTGCCGTTCAGAAGTGCCGACGCCCCCCGGATGGGCGAGAGAAGCCATCGGCTCTGGCTCTTCTCGTTCTGGAGCGTCCGCTCGAAGGAGTAGCGGACGTCGCGTGCCGTGAGACTGCGCCCGTCGTGAAAGCGGACGCCGCGCCTGAGCCGGAAGCGGAAACGGGTTCCCCCTTCCTCGGAATCGATTTCCGAGGCGAGCCAGGGAACGATCCTCCCGCCCTCGATGTTGCGCGTCAGCGTCTCGAAGATGTTCCCCACGGCCTCCGCATGTTCGGCGCTGTCGGCCACCGAGGGGTCGAGGCTGTGTACCTCGCTCGGAACGGGCACATTGAGAACCCCTCCGCCGGAGAGCACGCGGGGTGCGGCCGAGGACGCGAGCCTCGCGATCTCGGCGTAGCTGACGAAGGGGGGAGTGCTGGAGAGCGTGACGCCTCGAACGTTGGGCGCCGCGATCCGGTAGTCGATCTCGTGGAAGAGCGGGATGATGACGGCCTCGTCGAGGAGGAGCTGCTCGAACTTCCGGTAGAGAGCTTCGCGATGGGCGGCGTGGCTCTCGACGCGCGCCTCTTCCAGGATGCGGTCGGACTCCTGGGACGAATAGAACGCCTTCCAGTGGCCGTTCTTCGAATGGAAGAGGCCGAACGTGAAGTCGTCCGGATCGTCGTAGTCGGCAATCCATCGCCCCACCTGGATGTCCGACGCGGGGTTCTTCTGTCCCTCCAGGTACTCGGCCATCGAGGCTGACGCGACGGAGACCTCGACCCCGATCTCACGCCACGCGGCGAAGAGAGCCGACGTGAGGGCCCGGAATCGGTCCTGAAGGATCGGGTGGACCGACGCCTTCAGGCGGACCGGGGGGGTCAGTCCCGCCTCGCGCAGAAGAGAACCGGCGGCTTCCCGCGGGAGGAGAGCTCGCCGCCGCCCCGCGTCGTGGCCGAGGATGCCGGGTGGCAGGAGTCCCGTGGCGGGAAGCGCGAAGCGCCCGAGCGCGCCCCAGACGAAGTCCTGGCTGCGGGTCACGCCGGCCAGGGCGCGGCGCAGCGCGGGGTTCGACCCGAGCTGACTCCCGCTGCCGCAGTTGAACAAGACGAAGTACGTGCCCTTCTTCGGCGTCTCGATGAGGCCCGCCCGGAAGCGCGGCTCGCGCAGCAGCTCGTCGAGATCGTGCGGCAGGAGGTCGCGGGCGAGCTCGACGCGCCCGTCGCGAAGGCCCGCGGTAATGGCCGAAGCGCTCATCGAGGCGCGGAACTCGATCGCGTCCAGCCGGGGCGGCGGCTGCCTCCAGGTGTGCGGGTTCTTCTCCAGGACGACGCGCTCCGGCGCGTGCGACGCGATCCGGAAGGGGCCCGTGCCCAGGAGGCGGCCGGGAGCCGCGCCGGTCTCCCCGGGACGGCTGACCGCCGCCGCGAGCTCGGTCAGGAGCGCCGGAAAGATGGGGAGCGCCTCGACGAGGTGGATGTCGATCGTCTCGTCCGAACGAGCCTCGATGCCTTTGGCGCCGTCGGCCGTCCCCGCGAGGAGCTCCGCGACCCCGTGAATCGCCGCGAAGGCGGCGGGGAGCTCCTCCCGGCGCAGCTTCATGACGCGCTCGAAGGACGCCTTCACGGCCGATGCCGTCACGGCCGATCCGTCCGAGAAGCGGACGCCGCGCCGCAGGGCGAGCGAGACGGTCTTTCCGTCGGCCAGGAGAGTCCACCCCTCGCAGAGGAGCGGCACGAGGTTGCCTTGGGGGTCGGTGGTCACGAGCGTCTCGAAGACGGTCGACAGGACCTCCTGCTCCTCGATCGTGCGCGCCGCCGCCGGATCGGCCGACGCCACGGGGTTCGCCAGCGCGACGACGAGCGTGCCGCCTTCGGCCGCTTCCTCCGCCTCCCGCTCCTTCGGCGCCCGTCGCTCTATCTCCGCGAGGTACGCCGCCGCCTTCTTGTGCTCTCCGCGCATGCTCGCCACGGTCGCGGCGAGCGAAAGGAGGCGGACCAGCGGATCCACGTCGCCGTGCGCGCGCGCCGCCTCGAGGCCGCGCTCCGCCCAGCGGCGCGCCTCGTCCACGCGGCGGGCCTGCCAGGCGGCGTCCGCCCCGAAGAGCAGGGCGGCCACCGCGCGTCCGGGCCTGTTCTGGCGATCGAAGGCCTTCACGGCGGCCTCGGCCTCGCGCAAGGCCGCGTCGAGGTGTCCGCCCATCTGCGAGGCGCGCGCGAGGAGGAGCCGGGCCTCTCCCTCCGGGGCTTCCGCGCCGGCCCAATCGGCTCCCTCCACGTAGTCGAGGACGGTTCTCGCCACCCGCGCCGCTTCCTCCGAGCTGAAAGCCGAGAGTGACTTCTCCCCGAGCTTCAGGCCGTACTCCACGGCCTTCTCCGGGACGTCGCCTTCCGAGAAGTGGTGGAGAAGGTCGGGGTAGACCCGCTCCAGCCGTCCCGCGTGGCGCTTCTCCAGGAGCTCCGCGTACCTGCGGTGGAGCAGCTTTCGCTTTCTCCGCGCGACGGAGTTGTAGAGGACGTCGCGAACGATGCCGCTCGCGAAGGCGAGACGATCGCCCCGCGAGCCCGCCTCCTCCTCCAGCAGGCCGTCGCGGATGAGCCGCTCGATCGCGTCGTCCAGGCCGCCGACGCCCTCCGCAAGCGTCTCGAGGTCGCGGAACTCGAAGCTCTTCCCGAGGACCGACGCGATCGAAAGGACGTCGCGCGGCTCCTCCGGCAGCCGCTCGATCCGTCCCGCCACGGCCTGCTGGATCGTCTCCGGCAGCACGTCGGAGGAGAGACCCGCCGCGCCGGAGAGGTCCAGCGCTCCCGAGTCGTCCTTGGCGATCGAGCCCGAGTCGAGGAGAGATCGCACGAGCTCCTTCGTGAAGAGCGGGTTTCCCTCCGTGGCCTCGAAGAGGCGCGTCGCGAGGCCGTCGGAGACCTTGCCGCCGCCGGCCGCCCTCTCGACGAGCGAGCGGTGCTCGGAGACCGAGAGCGGGCCGAGCGTGATCGAGGAGAATCGCGGGTCGCCGCGGAACGACTCCAGCATCTTCACGAACGGATGGCGCTTGTCGAGCTCCGTCTGACGGTACGTGCCCACGATGAGCGTGGGCGTGGGGGCGAGCCTTCGCGCGATGTACTGCAGCGCCTCGATGGAGAGCTCGGCGCCGTGCAGCTCTTCGAGCACGAGGACGAGCGGCTTCCCGTGGCCGATGCGCGTGAGGGTGCGCGCGATCAGCTCGAAGACCGCAGTCTTGTCCTCGGCCCTCGCCGCGCGCGCCGGGCCCGGGTCTGTCGCGGCGGACCGGAGTTCGCCGATCTCGCTGAGGACCGGGAAGAGAGCCAGGAGGTCTCCCGCGAGATCGGAGAAGTCGGGCCGCGACGTGCCGCTCGAGCCCGCGTCCTTGGACCGGAAATAGTCCTGGATCAGCTCGCAGAAGCCCTGATGCGCGAACGCGCGATCCTGCTCGAGGAAGCGTCCTTCGAGGACGCGGATCTTCCGCGCCTGCGCCAGGCTCGTGAGCTGCTCGATGAGCCGGCTCTTCCCGATCCCGGGCTCGCCCGCGACGACGGCGAACTGGCATTCCCCGGCGACGGCCGCGTGGAGCCGTCGCTGCAGCTCGCCGATCTCCTTCTCGCGCCCGATGAACGGGGCCGCGGCCGCCGCAGGCCGCTGGAGCGTCCGGCTCCCCGTCAGCATCACGGAGCGCGTGTACTCGTTCTCGTGCAGCTTGGCGCGATATCCGCGCAGAGCCTCGGCCAGGTGCCCGGCCCGCTTCGGCCGCTTCTCGGGGTCCTTCTCCAGGCACTGGAAAATGATCGACTGCAGCTCGTCGCTCACGTCCGCGCCAAAGGTGCGCATGGACTGCGGGAGCTCGTGGACGATGCGGTAAAGGACCGCCTGCACTTCGCCGGCGAACGGCGGCTCTCCGGCCAGGCACTCGTAGAGGACCGTCCCGAGGGCGTAGGTATCGGTCCGCCCGTCGAAGCTGCGCGACGTGACCTGCTCCGGGCTGAAGTACGCCACGGTGCCCACGAGCGTGCCGGTCTTCGTGAGGCGGTCCTCGGTCGACGCGAGGGCGAGACCGAAGTCCATCACCCGCGCCCGGACGTGCCCCGTGTCGTCGCGCGACGTCATGATGTTCTCGGGCTTGATGTCGCGGTGGACGATGCCGCGGGCGTGGCTGTAATCGAGCGCCTCGGCGACCTGGGTGCCGATGTCGAGGACGTCGCCCAGACGCAAGGAACCGTCGCGCAGCAGAGACCTCAGGTTCGTGCCGGGCAGGACCGGCATGACGAAAAAGAGAGCGCCTTCGTCCCGGCCGAGGTCGTGGATCGGGACGATGCCGGGATGGTCCATCTGCGCGACGATCTGGGCCTCCCGCTGGAAGCGCTCCTCGGCGTCCTTCGTGAGATTCCCGGGCGGGATCAGCTTGATGGCCACGTCGCGGTTGAGGACGGGATCTTTCGCGCGATAGACGACACCCATCCCGCCGCGCCCCAGCTCGGCAAGAATCTCGTAGCGGTCGGCGAGTTTTGTACCGATCAAGGGTTGAGGATTCGCGCTCCCCGAGGAGTCATGCGACTGAGTCCGATGATAACCGAGCCCGGGCGCGGCGCCAGCCCTCCTCCGGGGCGAATGCTACTCGTACCGGAGCGCCTCGATCGGGTCCAGGCGGCTGGCCTTCAGCGCCGGGTAGAACCCGAAACCGACCCCGACGAGCGCCGAGAAAACGACTGCCATGACGATCGCCTGGGGCTGGATCGCAACGGGCCAGCCCGCGAGGCGCGCGACGAGGTGCTGGATCCCGAGCCCGGCGGCGACCCCCGCCGCGCCGCCCGTCACGGCAAGCGCGACGGCCTCGACGAGGAACTGCGCCTGAATGTCGTGCCCCTTCGCGCCGATCGCCATCCTGACGCCGATCTCCCGCGTCCTCTCCGTGACGGAGACGAGCATGATGTTCATGATGCCGATGCCGCCCACGAGGAGCGACACGCCCGCGATCGACCAGAGGAGCGCGCTCATCGTCCGGCTCCGGGCCTCCGCCTGCTGGATCATCTCCGTCTGCGACCGGATGATGAAGTCGTCCTCCTGGCCCGCGGCCTTGTTGATGCGGTGACGCTGCCGGAGGAGCGCGCTGAGCTCCTCCTGCGCGCGCGTCACGAGCTCGTCGGAGGCGGCCGAGACGAGGATCTGGCCGACGGCCGTCGTGCCCATGATCTTCTTGCGCACGGTTTCGTAAGGCGCGACGACGAGGTCGTCCTGGTCCTGGCCCTGAGTCGAGCCGCCCTTCGACTCGAGGACTCCCGTGACCCGGAACGGGATGTTCTTGATGCGAATCGTCTTGCCGACCGGATCCTCGTCGCCGAAGAGGGTCGTGGCGACGGTCTGGCCGAGCACGCAGACCTTCGCGGCGGCGTGGTCGTCCTGTTCGGTGAAGAAAAGACCGGAGGCGAGGTTCCACGAGCGGACGAGCGGCCAGTCGACCTGGGCCCCCTGGATCGACGTCGACCAGTTCTGGTTCCCGTAGATGACCTGCGCGACCGTCCGGATGGAGGCCGAGACGTACGAGACGGTCGACACCTCCCGGCGGATCGCGTCGACGTCGTCCTCGGAGAGCTTCGAGCTGGCTCCGAAGCCGGCGCGCGCGCCCGACGACGTCACGCTCCCGGGAATCACCATGAGGAAGTTCGTCCCGAGGGACTTCAGCTGGCTTTCGGCCTGCATCCGCGCGCCTTCGCCGATGCCCACGACGGCGACGACGCAGGCGACCCCGATGATGATGCCGAGGGCCGTGAGAAGGGTGCGCATCTTGTTGCGCGAAAGAGCCCGGAAGGCGACCTTCAGGATGTTCCCGGTCTTGGTCACGGTCGTGTCAGGCCCAGCCCCCCAGCGACTCGTCGAGGATCTTGAGCGCCTCGTCCACCTCGCCGGCGCTCACGACGAGCGGCGGGGAGATCCGGATGACGTTGCCGTAGAGGCCGCCCTTGCCGATCAGGAGGCCCCGTTTCTTCGTCTCTTCGAACAGGCGCACCGCCTTTTCGGGCGCGGGCGTCCGGTCCTGAACGGTCTCGTCGGCCACGAGCTCGAGGCCCTGCATGAGGCCCATGCCGCGCACGTCCCCGAGCGTTCTCGGGTACTTCTTCTTGAGAGCGTCGAGGCCGGCGCGCAGGCGCGCGCCCATCTCGGCGGCCCGTTTCGGGGCGTCCATCTCTTCCATGAAGGCAATGGTCGCGTTCGCGGCGGCCGTGGAGATGGGGTTCCCGCCGAAGGTGGAGATCGTGAGCGCCTTGAACGAATCCGCGACCTCCGGCGTCGCGATCGTGACCCCGAGCGGCATCCCGTTCGCGACCCCCTTGGCCATCGTCATGATCTCGGGCTCGACGTTCCAATGCGAGATGCCGTACCACGAGCCGCCGGTGCGCCCGAAGCCCGTCTGCACCTCGTCGCAGATGAAGACGCCGCCGTATTTCCGGGCGATCCCGACCGCGATTTCGAAGTACTCCTTCGGAGGCGTGACGAATCCGCCGACGCCCTGGATGGGCTCGGCGATGAAGCCCGCGATCTGGCCGGTCGTCGTCGTCTTGATCAGCTCCTCGAGGTCCTTGGCGCACGCGACGCCGCAGGACGGATAGGTGAGCTTGAGCGGGCAGCGGTAGCAGTACGGCGAGGGCGCGTGCTTGATGGCGGCGATCTGCGTCGGCACGGCGCGCCACGGCGCGTGCCCGGTGAGCGATTGGGCGAGCATCGAGCGTCCCGAGTACCCGTGGCGCAGCGCGACGATCTCCGTGCGTCCCGTGTAGACCTGCGCCATCATGACGGCGGTCTCGTCGGCCTCGGTCCCCGAGCACGTGAAGTACGATTTCTGGAGCCGCCCCGGCGTCAGCCGCGCGAGCTTCTCCGCGAGCTCGACGATGGGCAGGGTCGGATAGAGCGTCGAGACATGGCCGAGGCGGTCCACCTGCGCTTTGATGGCCGCGTTTACCTTGTCGTTCGCGTGGCCGACGGAGATCGTCAGGATGCCGCCGAAAAAGTCGAGGTAAGTCTTCCCGTCGGCGTCCCGAACGTGCATCCCCTTGCCGGATTCGAGGACGACCGACTCCTTGTAGTAGTTGGAGACCGAGGGGAAGAGGTACTGCTTGTGCTTCTCGCGGACTTCGGCGGAAGAAAGAGTTTTTGTTTCGGAGATCGGGCTCATGCGGGACCTTCCTTAGACGGCAAGCTCGGGATCAGGCCGATTCGGCGCTTTTCTTCGAAGGGTGATTATGCTCCGCGCGCCCGACCGACGCTGCGGCGCCGAGTGCGCCTTGGCCCACCTCACCCTTCTAAGAAACGTTGCAGACCGCTTCATGCTCGCGGAGGCGCCTGCATTTCTGCACGGGTCCGAAGGCAAGATATTCTTCTTTGCTGGTGTATTTCAAGCAGTTCTACCTGGGATGCCTGGCGCACGCGTCTTATCTCATCGGAGACGGCGGCGAGGCTGCCGTCGTCGATCCGCGCCGCGACGTGGACGAGTACATCGCCGAGGCGCGGGCGCAGGGTCTGACGATTCGATGGATCCTCGAGACGCACCTCCACGCCGACTTTGTGAGCGGGCACCGCGAGCTCGCCGAGCGCACGGGCGCCACGATCGTCTTCGGCGAGAGAGCCCGCGCTGCATTTCCGCATAGGGCCGTGCGCGACGGCGAGGAGATCCGCCTCGGGAGCCTCGTCCTGCGATTTCTGGCAACCCCCGGACACACGCCGGAGAGCATCTCGATCCTCGTCCTCGACCCCGAGCCGCGCCTGGTGCTGACGGGCGACACCCTCTTCATCGGGGACGTCGGCCGGCCCGATCTCGCCGCCTCGCCGCAGGGCCTCTCGGCGACGGACATGGCGGGCCAGCTCTACGATTCCCTTCACGGGAAGCTGCTCGCCCTGCCCGATTCCGTGGCGGTCTACCCGGCGCACGGCGCGGGCTCGCTCTGCGGCCGGAACATCTCGAGCGAGACGTCCTCCACGATCGGGGTCCAGCGCAGGACGAACTACGCGCTCCATCCGATGCCCAAGGAAGACTTCGTAAGGATGATGACGGAAGACCTGCCGGAGGCGCCGGCGTACTTCCCCCGCGACGTCGAGATCAACCGGGCCGGAGCGCTCTCTCTGCCGGAGCGGCGCGCGCCCGCTGCGATCTCACCGGCCGAGGTCGAGCGCCTCGCCGGCGCGGTTCTCGTGGACGTGCGCCCGGCCGCGGCGTTCGGCGCCGGGCATCCCGCGGGCGCCGTCAACCTCGCGCTGGGCGGGCAGTTCGCCTCGTGGTCGGGCGCCCTCCTGCCGCCGGACAGGCCGATCATTCTCGTCACCGAGGACGAGTCCGGCGCGGAAGAAGCCGTGACGCGTCTCGCGCGCGTGGGGCTCGAAAACGTCGAGGGATACCTGGACGGCGGTGTCGCCGCGTGGGATGCGGCCGGGCGGCCGCTGGGGCGGATGGGGCAGATCGACGTCGCCGAACTGAAGGCCCGTCTCGTCGAAGACCCCGGTCTTCGCGTCGTCGACGTCCGCCGGCCGCGCGAGTACGCGGCTGGGCATGTGCCGGGCGCGGTGTCCGTTCCGCTCAACGAGCTCTCACGCAAGCTCCACGAGCGCACTCTCCAGGGCGGCGTCGCGATCATCTGCGCGAGCGGCTACCGCTCGAGCATCGCGGGCAGCCTGCTTCTCGGCCGCAATGGAATCGAGCCGATCAACGTCGTGGGCGGCACGAGCGCGTGGATCGCGGCGGGTTTCCCCACGGAGCAGCCCGCCGCCTGAACCTGGGGTCGCTACCTCTTCACCGGTCCTAGGTACTTGTCCAGCCAGTCGAGGCTCTCGCGGATGTAATCCTTCCGCGGCGGACTATGGCCCGACTCGTAGATGACGTGCTTCTTGTCCTTCTCGGGCGTCCCGAGGAAACGGAAAAACGGGAGCTGCGCCGCCTCTACCGGGAACCTGTGATCGTAGCGGCCGTTCAGCATCAGGACCGGAGTCCGAACGTGGCTCAAGAAGTTGAACGGCTCGGCCTCGGGAAGCATGCTTGTGCTCGTATTCCAGGGTTCGAGACCTCCCGAAATCAGGATAGCCGCCTTGAACCGGTCTTCGACCGCAAGCATCACCGGGGCAACCGCACCACCCCAGCTGAAGCCCAGGTAAGCGAGCTTGTCGTGGTCGATGTCCGCTCGCGTCTCGAGGAAATCGACCGACCGGCGCAAGTCCTTCGCCCACGCGATCATGTAATCCCGAGACGAGGCGGGCAAGACCCTAGAGTCGTCGTTGTACTCATCGCTCCGCTGATAAGTTCCCTTGTAAACGGGGAAAAGGAGCGCACGAGCACTCTTCGGCACTATGGCTGCGTATCCTTCATTTGCCACGAACTCGAGCCTCTTGTTCGTGTGGATCGCCGAAGAGCCCGGGAAATAGACGACCGTCTGGTAGGGCGGCCGGGCATTGGTCGGCAGGCACAGATACGCGATCATCCGCTCGTTGCCGTAGCCCGCGTCGAAGCTGACGACCTCCGTCGTCCAGTCGTCCGCCTTTTCCGTCGCGTCGAGGTGCACGGCGAGATCCCGCCGGTCGTACTCATAGAGGCCCTTGTAGGCACGGAAAGCTTCATCAGAAGCGGGCGTCTCCTTGGAGTAGTCGCGCGCCGCGCGCACGTCGATGGTCGCGAGCGTGGCATCGGGCGGTTTCGAGGCCAGCTTCACGCACCGGAAGCCGAAGTTCGGGGCCCTTTGCCACGGGGGCTGCGCGTCTGCCGCGCTGAACATGTACGTGGGCTCACCGAACCCTCCGCCTAGGATGAACCTTCGTTGGTCCGCCCTCTCGTTCCAGCACCATTCTTTGACGTTGCCGGCCATGTCATAGGTGCCATATTCATTCATGGCACCGTCTCCTCCCACGGGCACCGTTCCCGAGCCGGAGAAATTGCTGCCCGGGACGAAGACCCCGCTTCCCCACAGGTTCGAGGCGTGACACCAGTGGTACACGCTCGGGAGGCTCTTCCCTACGAACTCGGCGTACGCGGCGGCCTCGTACCAGCTCACGCCCGCCACGGGGTGTCTCTCCTGACCCGCCGGGAAATGACCCAGCTCCCAGCCGGCCGGGCCGGGCCGGCCAGTAGAATCGCGGAAGAGGCCAATGGCGTCCTCCCACGAAAGCGTTCGACGGTCCTTGACGAACGGCTGCTTCCAGAACTCCGGCTTCTGATATCCGCCCGCATCGACAAAGATCTTGTACGCCGCGTTCGTGACTTCGGTGCGGTCCATCAAGTAGTCACCCAGTTGGATCTCCGGCAGGTTCGTGAGGCCAAAGCTCGCGACGCCTTCCTTGCCTTCCGGGATCCGGACCATCTCCGCCGGAATGCTCCCTTCCCTGTCGAGACGGAAACTGAAGCTCCGGTCCTGGGCACCGAGGTTTGACAATCCAAAGGCGCAGATCTGGAGTCTGGGAACATAGCCAGGCGCCGTAACCCGCAGCAGATAGGAGCCTCTCGGGAAGCGGAATTTCGTGAGCGGGGTCTTCCCGAGGCTCTCCCAGGCTTTCGGATCTCCGCCGTAGGGCTGGATCGAGACCTCGGCTCCCGGGGGGATGCTCTCTACCGTGATCTCTCCCGTCGCCCTCTTCCAGAGTTTCTCGAGGGTGGGGTCCTTCGGGAGAACGGCGCGGGCTGCTCGCGTCAGCGCGGCCGCCTTCGCCAACTCGTCCGCGTCCAGGAGGCGGGCGATCTCGGGAGGAGCGGTGTCGCGGGCCCACCGCACCCGGGACGCGCGTTGCCAGAGCCAGCCGGCCGCAGCAATCGCCACCAGGCCCGCGGCGGCGAGAGCGATCCACGTGTTCCGCGAGAGCCCCGCCTTCCGTCCGGGTGAGAGCGACTCCTCCAGCGTCTTCAGCTCGGTACAGACCTCCTCAGCGCCCGCGTACCTCCTGTCGGGCTCCTTTTCGAGGAGCTTCCGGATGACCGCTTTCAGTTTCTCGGGGATGGGAGTGTCGCCGAAGTCACGCGGCCGG
The DNA here is from genome assembly GCA_963821225.1 of Thermoanaerobaculia bacterium. Classification (GTDB taxonomy): domain Bacteria; phylum Acidobacteriota; class Thermoanaerobaculia; order UBA5066; family UBA5066; genus Fen-183. The sequence continues at coordinate 804,244 of CAWGCY010000006.1, read as the reverse complement.
GTATGGAGAATCGCGTCGGCCACGGCAACGGCCGTGCTCCCCTCGAACGGAAGCCTTCCGGTCACCATCTCGTAAAGGACGACCCCGAAGGAGAAGAGGTCGCTCCGACGGTCGACCGCCCTTCCGAGAAGCTGCTCGGGCGACATGTGAGTGATCGTGCCGAGGGACGCTCCTTCGGCTGTCAGCCTTTCCACGGTCACGCCTTCGCTTTTCTCCGGTGAAAGGCCGAAGAGCTTCGCGAGGCCGAAGTCGAACACCTTGACCTGTCCGCGCTCGGTGAGCCCGATGTTGCCGCTCTTGATGTCTCGGTGGAGGATGCCTGCACGATGTGCCTCGGCAAGCGCGTCGGCGATCTGGAGCGCGATCGGCACCGCCGCTTCGGCAGAGAGCGGCCCGTTCGCGAGAAATGCATGAAGCGTCTTCCCCTCGACCAGCTCCATCACGATCAGAAAGCGGCCCTTCGCTTCCACGAATTCGTAGACGGTACAGATATTGGGGTGATTCAGAGCCGACGCGGCGATGGCCTCGCGGCGGAAGCGCTCGCGCCGCTCCGCGTCCCGGGCAAAGTCCTCCGGCAGCACCTTGATCGCCACCATCCGCTCGAGCCGCGAGTCGCGGGCCCGATAGACCTCGCCGAATCCTCCGGCGCCGAGGAACTCGAGAACCTCGAAGTGATCGAGCGCCGTTCCTGGTGCGATCGAGGCTGCATGCGTACCACGCGAACCCGTGCCCGACGCGGGCGTGGCCGCCGTCAGCTTCCTCGACAGATCACTCGGTTCCTCGGACGCCCGCATTTACGAGCGGGTCTTTCTTCGCAAGAAACTCCCTCTCCCCGCTTTCCCGAGGAACTTCCCGCTCTCGACGATCACTTCGCCGCGTGAGATCACGGTGTCCGTCGCGCCCTGGACGACGCGGCCCTCGTACGGCGTGTAGTCGACGCGCTGGTGGAGCGTCTTCGCGTTCAACGTGAGCTTGCGGTTCGGATCGAAGATGACGAGGTCGGCGTCGGAGCCGGGGGCGATCGCCCCCTTCTTCGGGAAGAGCCCGAAGATCTTCGCGGGCGACGTGGACGTCAGCTCGACGAACCGGTTCACGGAGATGCGGTTCTTCACGACGCCGCCGTCGTACAGGAGAGACATCCGTGTCTCGATGCCGGGGGCGCCGTTCGGGATCTTGGAGAAATCGCCCTGGCCGAGCTCCTTCTGACCCTTCATGCAGAAGGGGCAGTGGTCGGTCGACACGGCCTGCAGGTCGTTCATCCTGAGGCCGCGCCAGAGCGCCTCCTCGTTGCCTTTCGCCCGGAGCGGAGGCGACATGACGTACTTTGCGCCCTCGAACCCGGGCTCCTCGTAGTTGTCGTACGAAAGAAAAAGGTACTGCGGGCAGGTCTCGGCATGCATGGGCAGGCCGCGATCCCGCGCCTCGACGATTTTCTCGAGCGCCTCGGCCGCCGAGAGGTGGACGACGTAGAGCGGCACGCCCGCCATCTCGGCGAGGCAGATCGCGCGGTACGTCGCCTCGGCTTCGGCGCGAGGCGGCCGCGTGAGGGCGTGCCACTTCGGGGCCGTGTGGCCCTCGGCGAGGGCGCGCTTGACGAGCACGTCGATGACGTCGCCGTTCTCGGCATGCATGCAGATCGTTCCGCCGTTCTCCCCGGTCCTGAGGAGGGCGCGGAAGATGGAGCCGTCGTCGAGCATGAGGACGCCGCGGTACGCCATGAAGAGCTTGAACGACGTCACGCCTTCCTTGACGAGGACGTCCATCTCCTTCTCGACGAAGTCCGGGAGATCCGTGATGATCATGTGGAAGCCGTAGTCGATCGCGGCCTTGCCTTCCGCCTTCTTCATCCAGGCGTCGCGCGCTTCGCGCAGAGCCTGGCCCTTGTACTGGATCGCGAAGTCCACGATGGACGTCGTGCCGCCGTGCGCGGCGGCGATCGTGCCGCTCTCGAAGTCGTCGGCCGACGTCGTGCCGCCGAACGGCATGTCGAGGTGCGTGTGCGCGTCGATCCCGCCCGGGATCACGAGCTTGCCCGCCGCGTCGAGGACCCGGGCGTCGAGAGCGGGCGCCGTGCCGGCGGCGAAGATGGCGGAGATCGTCGAGCCCTCGACGAGGACGTCGCCGGGATAGTCGTCGGCGGCAGTGACGACGCGCCCGCCCTTGATGAGAAGACGGCTCACAGCGCGACCAGCCGATCGTACGTCTCCGGCCGGCGATCCCGGAAGAACTGCCAGGTGCGGCGGACCTCTTCGATCATATCGAGGTCGCACGTCGCGATGACGAGCTCGTCCTTGTCCTCGCTGGCGGTCGCGAGGAAGTTCCCCCGCGGGTCGACGATGTACGACGACCCGTAGAAGCGGCCGATGTTCCACGGCGCTTCGGTGCCGACCCGGTTCGACGCGGCCACGAAGTAGCCGTTCGCGACCGCGTGCGCGGGCTGCTCGAGCTTCCAGAGGTACTGCGAGAGGCCGGCGACGGTCGCGGACGGGTTGAAGACGATCTCGGCGCCGTTCAGGCCCAGCGCGCGCGCGCCTTCGGGAAAGTGGCGGTCGTAGCAGATGTAGACGCCCACCTTCGCGAAGCGCGTCTGGAAGACCGGGTAGCCCAGGTTGCCCGGCTTGAAGAAGTACTTCTCCCAGAAACCGGACGTGTGCGGAATGTGGTTCTTGCGGTACTTGCCGAGGTACGTCCCGTCGGAGTCGTAGACGGCGGCGGTGTTGTAGTACACGCCCGCGTCCTCGCGCTCGTACACGGGCACGACGACCGCCATCCGGTACTTCTTCGCGACCTTCGCGATCGCCTCGGTCGTGGGCCCCGGCACGCTCTCGGCGGCGTCGTACCAGTGCGGGTCCTGCGACGGGCAGAAATACGGCCCGTTGAAGATCTCCTGCAAGCCGAGAATCTGCACGCCCTCCTTGCCCGCCTGGTGGATGAGCTTGAGGTGCAGGTCCATCGCGGCCTTCTGCACTTTCGCGAGCGGGGCCTTCGGATCGGAGATTGGGTTGTGCGTCTGGATCAGGCCGACGGTGACCTTCCGGGGCATCAGAACCACCGCTCGATGACGACCTTCTGCTCCGTGTAGAAGACGACGCTGTCGCGGCCGGTCGCCTTTACGTCGCCGAAGAAGCTCTCCTTCGAGCCCCCGAACGGGAAGAACGCCATCGGCGCCGCGACGCCCACGTTCACGCCGACCATCGCCGGAGGCGCCTGCATCGCGAAGTCGCGCGCGGCCTTGCCGCTCGTAGTGAAGATGGACGTCGTGTTCGCCTGCGGGTGCGCGTGGAGGAGCTCGAGGGCACCGGCCACGTCCGGCACGTTCACGAGCGACAAGACAGGCCCGAAGATCTCGTCCGTCCCGACGGACGACTTCGGATTCACCTTGTCGAACACTGTGGGCCCGAGGAAGAAGCCCTTCTCGCGGCCCTTGACGGTGTGGCCGCGCCCGTCGAGGAGGAGCTCGGCTCCCTCGGCGATGCCCTTTTCGATGTAAGACAAAATGCGCTGTCGCGCGCTCTCGCGGATGACCGGGCCCATCGTGACGCCGGGCTCGGCGCCGTCGCCGACGCGGATCGACTTCGCCGCCGCCACCATGCGCTCTCTGATTTCACCGTGCGATCTTCCGATCGTCACGACGACCGAGCCCGCGAGGCAGCGCTCGCCCGCGCAGCCGTAGCAGGATTCCGAGACGATGCCGATGGACTTGTCGAGGTTCGCGTCGGGCATCACGACGATGAAGTTCTTCGCGCCCCCGAGCGCCTGCACGCGCTTCCCCGCGTGCGTTCCCGTGCGGTAGACGTGCCGGGCGACGGGCGTCGAGCCCACGAAGGAGACGCCCTTGACGTCCGGGTGCTCGCAGAGGCCGTTCACGACGTCGACGCCGCCGTTCACGATGTTCACGACCCCCTGGGGGATGCAGCCCTCGAGGAGCTCGTGGATGCGCTTCTGCGAAAGCGGCACGAGCTCCGACGGCTTCATGACGAACGTGTTTCCCGTTGCGACCGCGAACGGCAGGAACCAGAGCGGGACCATGGCCGGGAAGTTGAACGGCGCGATGGCCCCGAAGACGCCGAGAGGCTGGCGGTGCACGTCGCAGTCGATGCCGCGCGCGATGTCCTCGAGGCCGCTGCCCATCATGAGCGAGGGCATGCCGCAGGCGACCTCCACGCATTCGATTCCCCGCCGTACGGAGCCGCGCGCCTCGTCCAGCGTCTTGCCGTGCTCGTTCGTCACGATTCGGGCCAGCTCCTCGAAGTGCTCCTCGAGGCGGTTCTTGAACGCGAACATCGTCCGGGCGCGCTCGACGACGGGCGTCGCGCGCCAGGCCGGGAAGGCGGCCTTCGCGGCCGCGACGGCGGCATCCACGTCGCCGCGGGTCGAGAGCGGGGTCTTCGCGATCACCGCTCCCGTGGCCGGATTGAAGACGTCGACCGTGCCCGAGGCGCGCGCGTCGACCCACATGCCGCCGATGAAGTTCGAGAGCACGGGAACGTAGGCCGCAAAGGCCCCGGAATGCGCGCCTCGTGCGGTGCCGTGTGCGGTCGCGGTGGGGGCCGGAGAAGCCATGCGTCACCTCCCGAAGGGAACGCGATTCTATGCCCGCCGTTCAGGATCGCGCGAGCAGCGCCCCGACCCGGTCGAGAACTCTTTCCGCGACCTCGGCCTTCGAGAGGAGCGGGAGTTCTTCGGCCCCGGTCGCGTCGATCAGCGTGACCCGGTTGCTGTCGGAGCCGAAGCCAGAGTCCTTCCAAGTGACGTCGTTCGCCACGACGAGGGAAAGGCCCTTCTCCCGCAGCTTCTTTCGCGCGTTCGTCACGAGGTCGCCCGTCTCGGCCGCGAATCCCACGACGCACGAGGGCCGACCGCTCCTCGCGCGCGCTGCGGCGACGGCCGAGAGAATGTCGGCCGTGCGCTCGAGCTCGAGGACCGGCGGGCCCTCGTCCTTCTTGAGCTTGTGAGCCGCCGGGCGCGCCGGGCGGAAATCCGCGACCGCCGCCGCCATGAGGAGCGCGTCCGCTCCGGCGCCGGCCTCGAGGACGGCTTTGGCCATCTCGGCCGCGGTCCCGACGTCGATCCGCGTCGCGCCCGCGGGCGTTGGGAGGGGGCACGGCGCGGCCACGAGCGTCACGTCCGCGCCCCGGTCGAGAGCGGCCTCGGCCAGCGCGAAGCCCTGCTTGCCGGACGAGCGGTTCGCCAGGACGCGCACGGGATCGACCGGTTCTTCCGTGCCTCCCGCCGTCACGACGACGCGCCGTCCGGCGAGCGCACCTGTCCGGCCGGCCGCGCGCCGGACGTGGCCGAGGATCTCCTCCGGCTCGAGCATGCGGCCCCGTCCAGCGAGGCCCGAGGCCATCCGGCCTTCGGCGGGCCCGATGACCCCAGCGCCGCGCGTGCGGAGCGCTGCGAGATTCGCCTGGACGGCGGGATGTTCGAACATGCCGGCGTCCATCGCCGGAGCGACGAGGAGCGGGCACCGCGCGGCGAGGGCGGTCACGGTGAGCAGGTCGTCGGCGAGTCCGTGCGCGAGCTTCGCGAGGAGGTCGGCCGTTGCGGGTGCGACGAGGAGGAGGTCCGCGCCCCCGGCCAGGCCGACGTGCAGGACGTGCGCGTCGGCGCTCCAGAGGTCGGCATGCGCGGGGCGGCCGGTGAGGGATTGGAAAGTCAGAGGCGTGACGAATCGGGCCGCGGCTGCCGTCAGGATCGCTTCCACGTGCGCGCCGGCCTGCGTCAGCAGGCTCGCGAGATCGGCCGCCTTGTATGCGGCGATGGAACCGCTGACGCCGAGGAGGATCTTCTTGCCGCGGAGGACCGGGATCTCGTTCATCAGTCGCCCACGTTCATCTCGTAGACCAGGCGAAGGCCGTCCAGCGTCAGCCACGGAGCCACGACGTCGATGACCGTCGTCTCCTTCGCGACCGTCTCGGCGAGGCCGCCCGTGGCGACCACTTTCATCGCCGGCCCGAGCTCTTTCCGGAAGCGCGACACCATCCCCTCCACGAGGCTCACGTACCCGAACAGCATTCCAGACTGGATGGAATGCACGGTGTTCTTCCCGATCGCGGAAGGGGGTCGAACGAGGTCCACGCGCGGGAGCTTCGCCGCGCGCTGGAAAAGGGCGTCCGCCGCGATGCCGATGCCGGGCGCGATGGCGCCGCCCAGGTAATCACCTTCCAGGGAGATCGCGTCGAACGTGGTGGCGGTGCCGAAGTCGACGCAGCACGCGGGCCCGCCATACAGATGATGAATCGCGACGGCGTCCACGACGCGGTCCGCGCCGACTTGCTTCGGATCGTCGTACCGGATGCGCACTCCTGTTTTCACACCGGCGTCCACGACGAGCGGCGGCCGGCCGAGGTACCGTTTCGCGGCTTCCTCGAGGACGCCCGTGAGCGGCGGGACGACCGACGCCATGACGACCGCGTCCACGGCCTCGACCTCGAAGTCCGCGTGCTCGAGCAGGTCGTCGAGGAGCATTCCGTATTCGTCCGCCGTGCGGTTGTGCACGGTCGCGAGGCGCCATCTCGGGCCCGGGGCGGCTCCGTCGTAGAGGCCGAGCGTGATGTTGCTGTTCCCGACGTCGATGGCGAGGAGCATCAGGTCCCTCCGAGGACGAGGTTGTCGATGAGCCGCGTCTTTCCGATGCGCGCGGCGAGGGACACGAGCGCAGTGCCCTCGACGCGCTCCAGCTCGGCGAGCGAGGCCGCGTCGGCGATGGAAACATAGTCCTCTCGCACGAGCGGCTCGGTCGCGAGCGTTTCCGTCACGATCGCGCGCAGCCGGCCGGCGTCGCGCTCGCCGGAGTCGAAGGCGGCGCGGGCGGCCTCGAGGGCTCGGTGAAGTACGGGTGCCGCCCGGCGCTCGTCGGCGCCGAGATAGACGTTCCGGCTGCTCAGGGCGAGCCCGTCCGTCTCACGCACGATCGGACACACGACGACGTCGACGGGAAACGACAGGTCGTGCACCATCCGCCGGATCACCGCGACCTGCTGCGCGTCCTTCTGCCCGAAATAGGCCCTTTCCGGCTGGAAGACGTTGAGGAGCTTCGCCACCACGGTTGCGACGCCGCGGAAGTGGCCGGGGCGCCGCGCGCCTTCCAGCGGTGCGCTCACGTCCTCCACGGCGATCCACGTCTGGAATCCCGGCGGGTAGACCTCGCCCGCCGACGGAGTCCAGGCGGCGTCTACGCCGAGCGACGCGAGGAGCCCGAGATCGCTGTCGAGCGCCCTCGGATAACTTCCGAAGTCTTCCGCCGGGCCGAACTGGGTTGGGTTGACGAAGATGCTCGCCGCGACGTGCTCATTTTCCTTTCGCGCGCGCGCCACGAGCGAAAGATGTCCCGCGTGCAGGGCGCCCATCGTCGGCACGAGGCCGAGCGCCCCTTTCCGGGAGGCCCGGAACGCGCGCACCTCGGAGACGGTTGTGAGGACCTTCATGCCGCGGCGCGGGCGGCGAGCATGCGCCGGAGCGTCTCGTTCGCTGGGGTGGGGACGCCGAGGCGCGCTCCCTCGCACACGACGGCGCCGTTGATCGCGTCGACCTCCGTGGGCGCGCCCCTCAGGACGTCCCGCAACATCGAGGAAAGGTTCGACGCCGTGGCACGGGCGACCCGTCGGGCCTCCGCTGCGGCATCCGGGAAGGGAAGTGCGATTCCCTTCGCGCGCGCGACGTCCGCGACCTCGTTCGCCGCGGCCTCGAGGAGAGGAAGGGCTTCGCGGCGCTCGAGGAGCTCGCCGTTCGGAACTCCCAGAATCGCGCTGAGCGCGTTGATACCCGCGTTCACGGCGAGCTTCCCCCACGCGAACGAAACGCCGCGGGCAGGATCGACGGCGCGCGCGTCGAGGCCCGCGGAGCGAAAGACCGCGGCGACGGAATCGGGGCCGGCGATGTGCGTAGGCCCGTCGCCGCACGGGCGCACGCGACCGGGCGCGACGAGCGTCGCCCCCTGCTCCGTCACGCCGAGAAGAGCCCGCGGGCCGAGCTTCTCCACGTTTCCGACGCCGTTTTGGAGCGTGAGGACGTGGCCGTGCGGTGCGGTCAGCGCGGGCACCTCGCGCGCCACACGGGCGGTCTGCCAGGCCTTCACGAGGACGAGGACGAGATCCCCCGCGTCGAGCGGCGTTCCGAGGCGCACGGCCCTGGCGGGAAAGGCTTTCTCCGCGGGGGGAGTCTCGACGACGATGCCGCCGCTCTCGATCGCGCGGATACCTTCCATCCAGGTTCCGATGAGCGTGACGTCCGCGGCGCGCGTGAGGCGCGCCCCGAAGAAACAGGCGAGCGCTCCCGTTCCGAGGATGTGGATCCGCATCGCGTCAGTGCGCCGTCTCGCCGTCCCATTCGCGCGCGATCGCGCGAAAGACGTCCTCGTCGAGCGCGTGAGCGTGGGCGGACTCGGGGAAACGCCTTTTGGAGACGTCTTCGACGTAGGCGGCGAACGCCCGAGCCATCTCCTCGTGAAGGTTCGCGTACTGCTTGACGAACTTCGGCGCGAAGCCGTCCGTCAGGCCGAGCATGTCGTGCGTCACGAGAACCTGGCCGTCGCACGCGGCCCCTGCGCCGATTCCGATCGTGGGAATCGAGAGGCGGCGCGTGATGAGGCCGGCGAGACGGTCCGGGATCGCTTCGAGCACGAGCGCGTGACAGCCCGCGTCCTCGAGAGCGTGCGCGTCCTCGACGAGGCGTCGCGCGGCGGCGGTCGACTTGCCCTGAGTCCGGAAGCCGCCGAGCTGGTTCACCTTCTGCGGCGTCAGGCCGATGTGGCCCACGACCGGGATTCCCGCGCCGACGAGGGCCCGGACCGCCGGCACGACCTCGCGGCCGCCTTCCAGCTTCACGGCGTTCATGCCGCCTTCCTTCAGGAAACGGCCCGCGTTTCGGACCGCTTCGTCAACGGAGGCCTGGTAGGAGAGAAACGGCATGTCGCCGACGAGATGCGCGACCTTCGCGCCGCGCGCGACGGCGCGGGCATGATGGAGCATCTCTTCCATCGTCACGGGCAGCGTGTTGTCGTACCCCAGCACGACCATGCCGAGCGAATCGCCTACGAGGATCGAGTCCACGCCCGCGCGGTCGAGGGCGCGGGCCGTGGGGAAATCGTACGCCGTGAGCATCGTGATCGGCTCGCCGCGCTCCTTCTTCGCCTGGAGTGTGAGGAGCGTGATTTTCCGCTGGGGCGAGGGGGATGTCGTGGACATGGCTATCTTCTCCGTGGAAGTAAGACGCCTTCGAAAAAGACCTTCGAGCGGTCGGCGCGTCCGGGTCGCATGACGCGATCCCGGCGCGCGGAGAAGCATACGCCCGTCAGGGACGGACGCAAGGATCGGGGTCAGTGGGTCGAGGCGGCCCGGTTGAAGCGCATGCCGTGACGGAACGTGCGGAAATAGTCGAGCACCCATTCGGCCAGCACCGGCAGGTTCCGGATCGCGTACTGCGGTTCGCGGTACTCGCCGTAGAAGCAGCCGCTGCACTCCGAGGCCGTGAGGTGATTCCGTTCGTCGAAGGCGCCCCCGGCGTACGTCTCGACGAAGGTCGCGTCCAGGATGTTCCCGAACCGAGGCTTCTCCTTGCAGATGCTCACCCCGCCGTCGGGAAAGACATCCAGTCCCAGCGCCCCGGCCTCGCAGCGCCATGCGCAGACTCCGGTCTCGAGGTACCGCCGGTAATCGCGTAGATGGCGTGTCGAGTTGGTGAGGCCGTAGCCGCTCCGCCGCAGGGCGATGAGCTCGTCGATAACGCGCATGCGGTGATCGTCGCTCCCGTTGCGGACCAGGAACTCGGCGCCATTGGCCCGGAAGCGGTACTCGCTGCTCTCCTCCGTTGCGATCATCACCGGGGTTATGTACGTATACACGCCCATCGCATGGAAGTGACGCACGAGGGCCGGCAGCTCGTCGAAGTTGTACGACGAGGCGACGATGTTCGCGAGAGACAGGCTGTCGGGCAGGAATCGGCGAGCCATCAGCAGCGTCCTCAGGGCGTGGTTGCGGACCTCGCGGGCCTGGCAAATGTCGTCCTGCAGGGTGGGGTCGAGGGTATCGATGGAGACGCTGACGTCCCGCAGGCCCGCCTCGACGCAGCGGGCGAAAACCTCCTCCGAGACCTGCGGGCCGCCGTTCGTCTGCACGCGGATCGAGAATCCATGACCCTTGAAGATGGCGATGATCTCCGGCAGGTCGGGCCGCAAGAAGGGCTCGCCGCCGGTCAGCACGAGATGGCGGGCACCGAGCTCCGAGAGCCGCCTCGCGACCACCTCGATGTCCTTTGCCGGCAGCTCCTCACCGCGCTCGCGATCCTGACCGCACATCCGGCAGCGGTAGTTGCAGCGTCGCGTGACCTGGAAACGGACGTAAAAAGGCCCCCCGCGCAATCGGGAAGCGAGGATGCCGAGAGCCGTGTTTCGAACCTGCATGCGAACGCCTGCGCGATCAGCCCGCCCGGCCCGCGAGGAGCTTCTGGGCGATCTTGGAGGGAACCGTCACGAACATCGAACGGAAGACGTCGTGCGGTCCGTTGTCGTACCAGGCGAAAACGTAGATCAGGGTGAGGTAGAAGCCGAGGCACACGGTGACGCCCGACACCGCGAGGACGGGCATGGTGAACCGGTCCCCCGAGCGCCGACGGACCTTCTCCAGCAGAAAGGCCAGCCCCAGGGTGAAGAGCGGCAGGCTGGACAGAAGTCGTCGCTGGCCGAAGGAATGGCCGCCCCACCAGTCGTGGGTGGAGCCGTTCACCCAGACCTGGACGAAGAAGGCCGCGAGGAGCGTCCAGAGGAACCACAGCGGCGTTTCGACGGGTCGGGACACCAGGAGCCAGACGATCCCCGCGAAGCCGACGAGCAGGAGCGGGTGATGAGAGAAGAGTCCGTTCCTCGCCGAGAAGAGAACTCCGAGGAGTTTCGGGTGGGCGGGGTCGAGGGAGCTTCCCGCGCCTTTCACGATGAAGGCCCCGCCGTAGAGGTAGCGGTTCAGCGCGAGGATCGGCATGACGCCGAGGAGAAGCGGCAGGGCGCAGGCAGCGAGCCGTCGCAGTCGGAGGACCGCACCCGGCGCCCCTTCCCGATCGGGCCCGGCCGGCAGGAAAAAAAGCACGGCCGAGAAGAGAGCCACCGTCGTCGCGTTCTGGGGACGGATCAGGATGAGCAGCCCTCCCGCCAGCGATACGGCGGCGAGGTCCCTCAGGCGCCCCTGTTCGACCCATAGAAGGACGGCGAGGAGATAGGCGACGTAGGCCAGGAGATCGTAAACATGACTCATCGACGGTTCGAAGATGGCGTAGTAGTAGAGCGGGCTGGCGAACAGGACGAGCACGAGCGCAAGACGCGCGGAAGCGACCGACGCGAGACGAAGTCGGGAAAGAAGCCGCCCGAGGAGGACGAGAGCAAGGGCCGCATAGATCGGCCCCGCGACCATGACGCCGAACTGGAACCATCGGCCGAAGGGATTCATGTCGACCGCGAAGCCGACGGCGTTCAGGAGCGTCCCGATCGTCCACGAAGCCGCGAAGAACGGTAGCCAGAGCAGGGCCGGGCCGGGCCAGAAGATGTTCGCCGGCCTCCCCGTCACGGGGCTGACCTCATCCTTGTACTTGCCGCAATCGATCTCGGTCCTCATCCAGGGGTATTTCGGAAGCCGGTACTGGTTCGCGAAGTCGAAGTCCCGGTCGTAGACCGCGGAGACGAGGTACTGGTAGAAGTACTTCCCGTCGCTCTCGATCTTGTACGGCCAGTTCTTGTATCCGCCGAACGCGAAGAAGTGGGCCGTCAGGAGGCCCAGGAGGAGAAGGGGGAAGAGCCGCTCCGAACGAGCGGAATCGGTGGAAATCCAACGCACGTCAGTGCGTCAATGTACCACCGAGCGTCTACGGCCAGTCAGCCTTGCGCCTGCTCGATCAGCCCGTCCTGCCCGCAAGGAACGTCCGGGCGATCTTCGTGGGGACCGTCACGAACATCGAACGGAAGACGTCGTGCGGCACGGGGTCGTACCAGACGAAGACGTAGATCAGGGTGAGGTAGAAACCGAGGGCCACGGCGACGGCCGACAACGCGAGGACGGGCCTGGTGAATCGGTCCCCCGAGCGTCGACGGACTTTCTCCAGGAGAAAAGCCAGCCCCAGGGCGAAGAGAGGCAGGCTGGACAGAAGTCGTCGCTGCCCGAAGGAATGGCCCTCTGGCCCGGCGCCGCCCCACCAGTCGGGGGCGGAGGCGTTCACCCAGAGCTGGACGAGGAAGGCCCCGAGGAGCGTCCAGAGGAACCACCGAGGCACGCCGACAGGTCGGGACGCCAGGAGCCAGACGAACCCCGCAAGGCCGACGAGCAAGAGCGGATGGTGAGAGAAAAGTCCGTTCCTCGCCGAGAAGAGAACTCCGAGGAGGTTCGGGTGGGCGGGGTCGAGAACGTTTCCCGCGCCTTTCACGACGAAGGCCCCACCGTTGAGGTAGCGGTTCAGAGCGAGGATCGGCAGGACGCCGAGGAGAAGCGGCAGGGCGCATGCAGCGAGCCGTCGCAGTCGGAGGACCGCACCCGGCGCCCCTTCCCGATCGGGCCCGGCCGGCAGGAAAAAGAGGACCGCCGAGAAGAGGGCCACCGTCGCGGCGTTCTGGGCGCGGACCAGGATGAAGAGCCCGCCCGCCAGCGACAAGGCGGCGAGGTCCCTCGGGCGCCCGCGTTCGACCCATCGAAGAACGGCGAGGAGATAGAGGACGTAGGCCAGGAGGTCGTAAACATGACTCATCGACGGTTCGAAGACCGCGTAGTAGTAGAGCGGGCTGGCGAATAGGACGAGCACGAGCGCAAGACGCGAGGTATCAGCCGACACGAGAAGCCGGGAGAGAAGCCGCCCGAGGAGAACGAGCGCAAGGGCCGCGTAGACCGGGCCCGCGACCATGACGCCGTACTGGAACCATCGGCCGAAGGGGTTCATGTCGACCGCGAGTCCGACGGCATTCAGGAGTATCCCGATCGTCCACGAAACCGCGAAGAAGGGAAACCAGAGCAGGGCCGGGCCGGGCCAAAAGATGTTCGCCGGCCGCCCCGTCACGGGGCTGACATCCTCCCGGAGTCTGTCGGAGTCGATTTCGGTCCTCATCCAGGGGTACTTCGGAAGCCGGTACTGGTTCGCGAAGTCGAAGTCCCGGTCGTAGACCGCCGAGACGAGGTACTGGTAGAAGTACTTCCCGTCGCTCTCGATCTTGTACGGCCAGTTCTTGTATCCGCCGAACGCGAAGTAGTGGGCCGTCAGGAGGCCCAGGAGCAGCAGCGGAAAGAGCCGCTCGCTACGAGCGGGATCCGTGGAGATCGAGCGCACGTCAGAGAGTCAATGTACCACCGGGTACTTACGGCTAGGCTGCCTCGCGGGACGCGTCGCCGTTGGCTCCGCTCCCGAAATAGAGGGCGAGACCGCTCGTGAGGTCGCGGGGGCTCCAGCCGAATTCGCGCAGAAGCTCGGAGTGGTCGAGCGTCGCATCCTGGGTGAGGCCCACGATCGCGTCGCGGCTCAGAAACGAGCCTGGCGTCAGGCGTTCCGCGGCGGCGGCCGCGACGCGGCACAGCCAGAGAGGCGCATGCAGGCGGATGCGCCGGCGCCCCATCGCCGCGGCCACGGCGTCGACGAGCTCGTTGAACGTCACGACGGAGCTCCCCGAGACGTTCAGAGTCCGTCCGACGGCGGTCGGCGACATCATGGCGATCTCGACGGCGCGAACGACGTCGTCCACGTAGACCGGCTGAAGGCGTGCCCGGCCGGGCCCCAGGACCGGGAAGACGAGTGGGATTTTCTCCATGAGCCGGACGAGCTCTGCGAAATGAAGGCCGCCGCCCTCTCCGTAGAGCATCGTGAGACGGAGAATCGTGAAGTCGAGCCCCGACGCCGCAACGAGCGCCTCGGCCTCGGCCTTCGACCGCCCATAGGCGTTCTTGATCGGATAAACGGCCGAAACCGCCGAGAGATAGATGAAGCGCCCGACGCCCGAGGCCCGTGCCATGTCGACGAGGGCCGCGGTACCCCCGACGTTCACTGCCCTGATCCGCTCAGGGTCGTTCGGAGGCATGAGAGCGGCGCTGTGGAGGATCGTGTCCACGCCCTCGAGGAGCGAGTCAAGTGGTTTAGACTCAGACAGATCACCGCGGACGACCTCGCAGGGGTGCAGGCGGCTCGGGTCTTTCTCGTCCGTGGGGAGCACGAGGCAGCGCACTTTCCGACCCGTAGCGATCAGCCTTCGCAGCAGCCGTTCGCCGAGGTATCCCGTTGCGCCCGTGAGCAGAACGAGGCCTTGCTTGGAATGGACTCCGTAATCGGTCATGCCCCGATACTAGACGACTTCCAAGATCGTTCGGATGCCCCCTGGCCGGGCGCGAGTGCGGGTCCCTCCGTTCCGACCCTCACCCTGATGCATCCTGCCCAGTCGATTTTTCTCTTGACATACCGGGCTTTGTGAAACAATTCGCTCAGGTTCAGCTTGGGGTACCAGACCCGTGGTCCGTGCGGGCGAGGTCCTCTGGGAGTCGTCCATGGCAACGTGGGACACGACGGATGGCATGGGGTTGACGCCGGCACTCGCCGGCGGTGGCTCGGTGGCTGAAGCGTCGGTCCTTCGCGCCGTTCTCTCCGACGAGCTTCCGGTTTCCGACGACGTCTCCTCCGAGGCCGCGGGCGTCACGCCCGGCGAGTGGGACTGGACCGCGCTGAACAACGTGCTCCGCCCGAAGCTGATCGGCCTCGCGGTGAGGAAGTACAACTTCAGCCGGGAAGAGGCGGAAGACGCGGTCCAGACCGTCTACATGCGCGTCCTCGCGCGCGATCCGCGCGTGAAAGACCCGATCGGCTACGTCAAGATCGCGTTTCTCAACACCTGCCTGAACATCGCGATGGCGAAGGAACGGAGCGTCCAGCAGATGCCGGAGGGCATGGACGTCTCTGACCCGAAGTGCGAGCGGGTCACCGCGCGCCTCGAGGCCGTGCGCATGGTCAACAAGGCCATCCGCAGCGCCGGGCCGAAGTGCAAGCGCATCGTGCGGCTCTACTTCGGGCAGGAGTACAGCCTGGCCGACATGACGAAGGCCACGGGGTACTCGAAGAAGACGGTGTGGAAGCGCATCTGGGGCTGCCTCGACAAGATGCGGAAGGTGCTTGCGTGAGCGCGGAGCTCCGGGCCGCCGCGTCTTCCCACCCCGAGCAGTGGGAGCTCTTCGAGCTCCTGACCGAGGGCTCGACCGAGCTGAACGCCCACGTGAAAGCCCACGTGACCGCGGGCTGCCCCTCGTGCGGCAAGCACCTCGACGACATCCGCACGCTCTCGAGGGCGCGCGAGATGAAGGAAGAGTTCGACGCCTTCTTCGACGAGCTGCCCCAGGACGACGCCCCGCCGTCCGAGCGCGAGGAGTTCCTCCTCAAGTTCAAGAAGAAGAACCGGCCCGCCGACCGCCTCGGCCGCCTTGCCCACGACGGCCGCCAGCTCGCGGCCGACATCGTCAAGGCGGTTTCGGAAGAGGGCCTCGACAAGGCGAAAGAGCTGCTCGGGAAGATCGAAGCCGACCCGAGCCGCGGCTACGCGTACCTGTACGCCTGCCAGCTCGTGATGCCGAAGGTTTCCAGCGATCCGGCGCTGTATGTCGAATTCGCCAGGGCCATCTCGGAAGCCACGCGGAGCCTCCCGTACCTGACGGACAAGGGCCCCGCGCAGCCCGTCTGCCGCGAGCAGGTACTTGGAGAAGCGGGGCTCCTCGAGTCGAACGCGCTGAACTTCCAAGGCAAGCCTGGTGAAGCGCGCGGGGTCGCGCAGACGGCTCGAATCAGCTTCATGGAGGCCGGCGAAGACAGCTTCGCGCTCGCGCTGGCGGACTATTTCGAAGGGTCCGCCGCGGCCTTCACCGGCGATTTTCCATCTGCTTGGAAGCTGCTCAAGGGTGCGAGGTCAGAGTTCCAGATGTACGGGCAGGAGAATTGGCAAGGGCGTTCTGAGGCTGCCCTCGGAGTGCTGCTACTGAGCAAGGGGCGGTGCCACTCCTCGCTACATTTCCTCGACGGTGCGCTCAGGCTGCTTCATCCGGACCAGGACGGTTCTTCCTACGCGTCGACACTCGTGAGTCGCGGGTTCTCGCTCGTCAGGATTGGTCGGCTCGATGCTGCGAAGGCCACTTACGCTCGCGCACTGATTCACGCGCGGAGGCTCGACGGAACGCTCTATTTGTTCTCGATCCGCACGGGCCTGGCGACGATCGAACTTCTGAAGGGAAATGTCGTCAGGGCGCTTCGGTCCTTTGAACGGATCCTCGTTGACGCCGTTGCTGGCGGGTTTGATGAGGACGCACTCGGGGCGAACCTTCGGATTGCGGAATGCCTGGCTCGGCTGAACCGCTCGGACGAGGTCGCCCGGCGCATCGCAGAAGTTCAACGTTCGCCGTATGCCCTCTCGTTTGCAAACGACCTTGCGTTCCGTGAACTCTTCGAGAGCGTCGAAGTGCCTTCTGCCGCGCAGATCGCACATATCGCCGATTACTTCGAGGGAAGGAACCGCGGTGTTCGCACAGCCTACAAACCGCTCCGGCTGGTGGCGAACGGAAGTTGATCGTTCTGTAGACAACGTTCATAGACAGGGGGCAGAGGTGCCATGAACCGGGTACCTCACATTATTTCCTTTCAAACGGGGGTCAAAGGTGTGCCCTCGTGTGTCCGTATATATAGCCCACCTCTGAACGAAATCAGAGGTGACCAATTTGCCAATTGCTCACTTGAGTTTGCCTAGGAGGACGTATGGATTTCATGGACTTCAGTTTCGGATCATGGTTGTATTTCATTGACTGGCTTGGATTTAGTTCCCATGAACAGCTGACTAGTGGTGCGTATACGACCACCTCAAGACCTATCGGCGGCTGACAACTAATTTCCAATAGCTAACCAAATGGCCGGTGTTTCCGGCCCTGTGCAAGGTGTGTTCGCGCGTGCAAACGCGCGATTTGGTGTTTCTTGATTAGATTTGTGCCCTGAATTGGGTCTTCAAAAAAAATCTTTCGCGAGGGGGGTCAAAGGCCCGCCCCTGGCTGTCTCTACTAATAGCCCACGATAAGGCGAGCCACTCGCCAAGTCCTGAGGCTCAATAAGCAATTCAATCCTCGGCCCCCGCCGGCGGCCTACACCGGGCCGTGAGGCGGTGTGTTCGGCCGTCACTCCGCGTACTGCGCGATGCCGTTTCCGAAGGACCAGTTCTCCTTTGGGACCTCGACGAGGTTCACGAAGACGTCTTCCTTCCTGAGGCCGGGGTTTTTCGCGAGGTTCTCCGCGATGCGGGCGAAGAAGGCCTTTTTCAGCTCGAGGCTCCGGCCCTGGTTGAGCGTGACCTGGATGAAGACGACGTCGTCGGTCCGGCGGATGCCGAGGTAGCCGGGGTCGTAGATGAGGCCGCCGGCCGGGTGCTCGGTGATCACCTGGAAACGGTCGCCGGCCGGGACGTTGATCGTCGCGAGCATCGCCTCGTAGACGCCGTCTGCGATGGCTCTGAGGTGGACGGGCGGCTTTCCTTCGAGAAGGGAGATGCGGACGAGCGGCATGGGGCCTCCTGTGGCCCTGGACGTTACCGCTACCGGGCCGAATGAACCTCAGCCTTCGACGAGCGTGTGACCCGCCAGCGTGAGCGCCGCGATCGCCTCGTTCAGGGAAGTCTTCTTGACGAGGATGTAGTCCGTGTCGAACGTCGAGAGAGCGAAGAGGCTGATCTTCGCGTCGGCGAGCGGCTTCGCGACGGAAGCGAGAATACCGATCGCGTCGAGCGGAAAAGGGCCGTGGACCTTCAGGAGGGCCCAGCCGCGGGCGACCCGCAGCTCGAGGCCGTCGAGATTGGGTGGGAGGCGCCGCTCGTCGCAGACGATCGACAGCTCTTCGGCAGTCCGGGTGATCGACGTGAAGGCCTTGCCGGTCCAGGACGGGAGGGGAGCCTTCGCGGGCAGGCGGCAGATCGCATACGCACCGGGGATCACGGAAAAACGCTGTCCCGGCTTCATCAGGGGAGATCTTAGAGCCCCGGAGTCGTACGGGGATCGCCGGAAGCGGCCGTCAGCCTCCGGCCGCGGGCTCGGCCGGGCGGGGACCCATGTGGTGCTTGATCATCTCGCCCTCGGCGATGTAGATGGCCTCCTCGCCGATGTTCGTGGCGAGGTCGCCGACGCGCTCGAGGTTCTTCGAGACGCTCATGATCTCGATCGAGGCGCTGATGAGCGCGGGGTTCTCGACCATGTAGGTCAGCAGCTCGCGGATGATGGACTTGTTCTTCTCGTCCAGGATGTCGTCGCGCTTGCAGACGTCGAGGGCGAGCGCGCTGTCTTTCCGGATGAAGGAATCCAGCGACTCCTTCAGCATGCCCCGCGCGATCTCCGCCATGTGGGGAATGTCGATCCACGGCTTGAACGGCCGGAAGCGCGACAACCGCTCGGCGCTTTCGGCGATGTTCACGGCGTGGTCGCCGATGCGCTCGAGGTCGGCGTTGATCTTGAGCGCCGACACGAGGAGCCGCAGGTCTCCCGCGACGGGCTGCTGCGTGGCGAGGAGGTCGATCGCGTCCTCGTCGTTCTTGATCTCCATCTGGTCGATCACCTTGTCGCGCTCGATGACCTTCCGCGCCTTCGCCGCGTCCGCCTCGACGAGCGCCTCGACGGCCAGACGGATCTGGTTCTCGACTTCCGCGCCCATGCCGATCAGCTGCCGGCGCAGGCTTTCGAGCTTCTCGGAAAAGTGTTCTTTCATGAGGTCTCCTTGGTGCTTTCCAGGGCGACGTCGCGCGGCACCGCCGCCGGCAGCGTGACGGTGAAGCGGCTGCCCTTGCCGGGTTCGGAGTCCAGGCGGATCGTGCCTCCGTGCAGGATCAGGAGGTGCTTGACGATGGCGAGGCCGAGGCCGGTGCCCGGGACCGACTTCGCGCGCGACGGGTCGACGCGGTAGAAACGCTGGAAGATGCGGTCCTGCTCGGAGCGCGGGATGCCGATGCCGCGATCCACGACGTGGACGACCACGGGGGACGAATGACCCGGACCGATCGGCGTTCCCCCTTCGGCGAGAATGTCCACGCGCTGGCCGGCCGGCGAGAACTTGACGGCGTTGTCGACGAGGTTGCGGAAGACCTGCGAGAGGCGGCGGCGGTCGCCGACGATCTCGAGATTCTCGCCCGCCTCGACCGCGACCGTCACGCCGCGCGCCTCGGAGGCCGGGGCGAGGTCGCGCACGACCGAGAGGAGGAGGGCCGCCAGCGGAATGCGCTCGACCACGAGCTTGACGGCGCCGGACTCGATCTGCGACAGATCCGTGAGATCCGAGACGAGCGCTTCCATCTCGGAGGACTGCCGCTCGAGGATGCTCAGGAGCCGCGCGAGGTCGGGCGGCAGGTCTTGTTCGCCGGCGAGCGTCTCGACGGCAGCCCGGATCGCCGCGATCGGGGTCCTGAGCTCGTGGGACACGTCCGAAACGAAGCGACGCCGCATCGTCTCCGTGCGCTCGCGCTCGGTCACGTCCCGGACGACTCCCACGGCGGCGGGCTCGCCGGCCGCCGCGCCATGCGGGACGGCGCGGACGTTGATCTCGAGCACCTGCTCGGGCAAGGTCTCTCCGCCCAGGCGCAGGACGGCCGTCTCGTCGGACGAGGCTTCGCCGCGGATGCCGGCCTCGAAGAGCCGAAGCGTCTCCGGGTCGCGCACGAGGTCGACGAGCGCGTGCCGCGGAGCGCCGGCGGGCGCGCGGAGGAGGGCGAGCGCGGCCGGATTCGCGTCGAGGAGCGCGAGCGTGCGGTCGACGACGACGAGGCCGACCGGGACCTGCTCGAAGACCGTGCGCGCGAGAAGGCGCGCCTTCTCGCTGCCCTCGCGCTCGGCCGAGACGAGGCGGGCGAAGCGGGCGAGCGCGATGAAGACCTCCTGCGTCTCCTCCGAGCCGCCCGCGGGCATCGCGGGGTGCCGGCCGGCCGCGGCCTCGGCGACGCCCGCCCGCACGCGCTCGAGGTCGTTCGCATGACGCTGGCGGATGGAGATGACGAGCAACCCGACCAGAAGGCCGGCGGCGAGCGATACCTGATACAGCGTGCCGCGGAACGGGGCCTCGAGGAGGTCGAGATCGTTCTGGCTGATCGCGAGGCGGAGATAGCCGTACGGGGCTTCCTCCGGTCCGACACGCCGCGCGACGTAGACGAAGGGCTCGAGGACGGTGACTGAGGTGCGCGCGCCGAAGCCCACGAGGTCTCGCCGCGCGGCGAGGACCTCCGGCCGCGACGCGTGATTCTCGACGCGCTCGAGGCGCTCGGGCGGGACCTCGCTGTCGCCGAGCACGGTGCCGTCGGCGGCGATGAGCGTCACGCGCGCGCCCGCCTGGCGGGCGGCCTGGCGGATGCGCTCGACGGGATGATCCCGCGTCCTGAGGTCCTCTTCGAATTCGGGCGACAGGCGCTCGAGCTTCTCGACGAGCTCGCGGCGGCCGTTCCCTGTCACGGCGGAGTCCAGCACGCGCGAAAGGGCGAACGCGAAGACGCCCCCGAGGACGACCCCGAGGAGCACCGGGACGAGCGAGCGGCGCAGGATCCGGCTCATCGGGCGAACTTGTAGCCTACGCCGACGACGGTCTCGATCACGCCGTCGCCTATCTTCTTGCGGAGCGAGCGGATGTGAACGTCCACGGTCCGCGTCTCGATCTCGGCGGCATAGTCCCAGAGCCGTGACAGGATCGTCTCGCGCGACACGACGCGGCCGCTGCTCCGGATGAGGAGCCAGAGGAGGTCGAATTCCTTCTTCGTGAGGTGGACGGCGTTGCCGTCGCTCTCCACGGTGTGACGCGCCCGATCGATGCGAAGGTGGCCGTCGTCGTAGACGTCGTCGGGCGACTGCGGCAGGGCGGTGCGGCGGAGCTGGGCGGCGATGCGCGCGAGAAGCTCTTTCATCGAGAAAGGCTTCGTGACGTAGTCGTCCGCGCCCAGCTCGAAGCCGAGCAGCTTGTCGCGCTCCTCCACGCGGGCCGTGAGCATGATGATCGGGACCCGCCGCGTCTCCTCGTGCTTCTTCAGCTCGCGGCAGATCGTGAGCCCGTCCACGTCGGGCAGGTTCAGGTCGAGGACGATCAGGTCCGGGGGGCGGACGAGGAGCTCGTCGAGCGCCACGAGGCCGCCGGCGAAGCGCTCGATCTCGTAGCGCCCGTCCTTCTTGAGGTTATAGACGAGCGTGAACGCGAGATCCTCGTCGTCCTCCACGACGGCGATCCGCTGGCGCACGGAGGTCACGGCGGTCATCCGAACCTCCCGTAATGTAGTGCTCTCCGGGGGCTTGGCTGCGCGCGCCCCCGGACCCCCGGCTGCGGCGCATCGTCATCCGAACCTCCCTGTTATGTAGTCTTCCGTCGTTTTCTGCCGAGGCTTCGTGAAGATGATCTCGGTCTTGTCGAACTCGATGAGCTTGCCGAGCATGAAGAAGCCGGTTTCGTCCGAGACGCGCGCGGCCTGCTGCATGTTGTGCGTCACGACCACGATCGTATAGCGCTCCTTGAGCTCGAAGATGAGCTCCTCGACCTTGCTCGTTGCGATCGGGTCGAGGGCCGAGCAGGGCTCGTCCATGAGGAGGATCTCCGGCTCGACCGCGAGCGCACGCGCGATGCAGAGGCGCTGCTGCTGGCCGCCCGAAAGACCGAGGGCCGACGTCTTGAGGCGGTCCTTGACCTCGTCCCAGAGGGCGGCGCGCACGAGCGCCGACTCGACGCGCTCGGTGAGTTCCGAGCCGCCGAGGGCGCTGTTGATCCTCAGTCCATAGGCCACGTTGTCGTAGATCGACTTGGGGAAGGGGTTGGACTTCTGGAAGACCATGCCGACGCGACGCCTCAGGTCGACGATGTCGACGTCGGACCCGTAGATCTCGCGCCCGTCGAGGAGGACGTCGCCTTCGACGCGCGTGTCCGGGATGATGTCGTTCATCCGGTTCAGGCACCTCAGGAACGTCGACTTGCCGCAGCCGGAGGGTCCGATGAACGCCGTCACCGCCTTCTCGCGGATGGAAATCGAGATGTCGTGGAGCGCCTGGCTTTTCCCGTAGAAGAAGTTCAGGTGCCGAGCCTCCATCCGAACCGGGAGGGAGGCGTCCGCGCCCGTCGATTGGTCGGCAGCTTCGGCAGACGGCTTCACGAGGGTATCGGCGGCTCTTTCGGGCACAGCGGTCTCCGTCATGTGCGGTGCATCCTCTCGAGGCGCTTCGTGACGACGCGGGCGAGAACGGAAAACAGGAAGACCACGGTCACGAGGACGAGCGCGCCGGCCCACGCCTGCAGGTGCCAGTCTTCGTAAGGCGAGATCGCGTACGTGTAGATTTGTACGGTCAGAGACGCGATCGGCTGCGAGAGCGTCGTCGACCAGAATCGGTTCGAGAAGGACGTGAAGAGAAGAGGCGCCGTCTCTCCCGAGATGCGCGCGAGCGAGACGAGGATCCCGGTCATGATGCCCGGCAGAGCGGCCGGGAGCATGACCGTGAAGGCCGCGCGCGACCGCGTCGCGCCGAGGGCGAGGGCCCCTTCCCGGAGGGTCGCGGGGACGAGGTTGAGGAGCTCCTCCGTCGTCCGCGTGATGATGGGAATCATCATGAACCCGAGCGCGATCCCGCCGGCGAGCGCGCTGAAGTGCTTGACCGGAAGAACGACGAGCGCGTAGGCGAAGATCCCGATCACGATCGACGGGATCCCGTTCAGGACGTCCGCCGTGAAGCGGACGGCCGTCGCGAGCCGCGATTTCGGGTATTCGGAGAGGTAGATTCCCGAGACGAGGCCGACGGGAATCGCGACGAGCGAGGCGAGGCCGATCAGGATGAGCGTGCCGACGATGGCGTTCGCCATGCCGCCACCCAGCTCGCCGACCGGCTTCGGCATCTTCGTGAAGAAGTCCCAACTCAGGGACGAGAAGCCCTGCTTCAGGACGTAGAAGAAGACGAGGAAGAGCGGCACGAGCGCTAGCGCGACGGACGCGCCGCAAAGGCCGACGACGGCATTCGAGAGAAGCTTGCGCCGGGAGTTGCGGCTCAAACGGCCTCACCGACCGGCAGGGCCGCCGCCTTCAGCGTCTCCGCCTCGACCTCGCGGTTGACGCTCCAGATCAGGAAGCGCGATGCCGCGTTGATGAGGAGCGTGATCGCAAAGAGGACGAGCCCGATCTCGACGAGGGCGGACAGGTAGAGGTCGTCCGCGGCTTCCGTGAACTCGTTCGCGATGACGGCCGCCATGGTGTACTGCGGCGCGAAAAGGGACCAGATGACCTGCGGGCTGTTGCCGATCACCATCGTGACGGCCATCGTCTCTCCGATCGCGCGGCCGAGGCCGAGAATCACGGCTCCGAGCACGCCGGTCCGTCCGTATCGCAACGCGACCTGTATCGCCTCCCAGCGCGTCGCGCCGAGCGCGTACGCGGCTTCACGCTGCGTTGCGGGCACGGCCTTCAGGACCTCGCGCGCGACGGAGGAGGTAAACGGAATGATCATGACCGCGAGGATCAGGGCGGCGGAGAGCATCCCGACGCCGAGCGGAGGGCCGGAGAAAAGCGGAAGACTTCGGGCCCAGGCGGGGGTGAGCACCTCGAGCTTCCGCACGAGCGGGACGAGGACGAAGACTCCCCAGAGGCCGTAGACGATGGAGGGGATGGCGGCGAGGAGCTCGGTCAGGAACGCGAGAGGGGTCCTCAGGAATCGCGGCGAGAGCTCCGAAAGGAAGATCGCGATCCCGAGAGCGACGGGTGTCGAGATCAGGATGGCGAGAAGAGAAGAGTAGAGCGTCCCCCAGATGAACGGCAGAGCGCCGAAGTCTCCGGCGACGGGATCCCACGTCTTCGTCCGCCAGAAGTTGAATCCGAATTTCGTGATCGAAAGACGCGACTCGCGCCAGAGGACGAACGCGATCCCCGCGACGAGAAGGACGACGAGCGCCGCGAAGAAGCCCGTCCCGACGCGGAAACCGAGATCCTCGCGTTTCCGTCGCGGGTATGGCCTCTTCGGCATCGCGTGCTCCTCCGGGTCCCGGAGCTAGAGCTTGATCTTCTTCAGGGCTTCCATTTCGAGGGCGACGACCTCCTTCGGCAGCGGCGCGTAGCCGAGATCGGCGCAGTACTTCTGCCCGTCGGTCAGAGCCCAGTGCATGAAATCGACCATGATCTTCGCGAGCTTCTTGTCCTTCGGATTCTCGTAGAAGAGCAACCAGGTGAAGGAGCTGACGGGATACACGCCGGAGCCGGGTGCATTCGTGATCGAGACGCGAAAGTCCTTCGGCATGGCCTTGGCCGCACCAGCCGCCGCCGCGGTCACGGAATCGAGTGAGGAGCGGACGAATTCTCCGGCCATGTTCTGAACCGACCCGTATGAGATCTTGTTCTGGATCGCATAGATGAGTTCGACGTAGCCGATCGCGCCCGGGGTCTGTTTCACGAGGCCGGCGACGCCCTCGTTTCCCTTGCCGCCGACGCCGACGGGCCAGTTGACGGACGTCGCGACGCCGACCTTCTTCTTCCACTCGGGAGAGATCTTCGAGAGGTAGTCCACCCAGATGTACGTCGTGCCCGACCCGTCCGAACGATGCACGACCGCGATGTCCGTCCCGGGGAGGTTCACGCCGGGGTTCAGCTTCCGGATCGCCGTGTCGTTCCACTTCGTGATCTTCCCGAGGTAGATCTCGGCCAGCACGGCACCCGTGAACTTCAGCTCGGCGGTGACCCCCGGGATGTTGTAGACGGGCACGTCGCCGCCGAGGACGGTCGGGAAATGGAGAATTGCGCGCGGAGCCCCGGCGAGCTGGTCGTTCGTCATCGGCCCGTCGGAAGCGCCGAAGAAGACGGTCTCGTTCGTGAGCTGCCGGATACCGCCGCCCGAGCCGATCGACTGGTAATTGATCTCCACGTCCGGATGCTGCTTGTGGTATTCGTCGAACCACTTCGAATAGATGGGGAAGGGGAACGTGGCCCCGGCACCGTTGATCTGGACCTTCTGGGCGAGGGCCGGCGCGCCGAGAAGCAGCGCCGCGGAGAACCCGACGAGGGCGGCTTTGAAACGGATCTTCATGTTCACGTGAACTCCTTGTTGTCTCGTGTTGGTCGCCACCGCGGTCACGATGTGTGACTCACGTTAAGGCCGTGTGAAGCGATCTGCTCAAACCTTTGCAGTTTCAGAAGTTGAAGAGCGTGTGAAGGGCGTAGAACTTGTTGTCGGCTTTCGCGGGCGCGAAGTTGTCGAACTTCTCCCGGGTGTAGTCCGCCATGAGCGCCGAAACGATGCCGTGGCCGAAGTTGAACCAGTAGGCGACACCCACGATGGTGCGCTTCTGCTTCGGGTCGAGGTCCTTGTTTGGCTTGAACTCGTCGTACCGGATCAGGGCCTCGAGACCGAACGGGGTGCGGGGCGTGACCCAGATCGAGAAGTCCTTCGGCTTGACTTCGGCCGCGCCGGGCGAGGCCTGGTTCGTCGCCTCGACGTACGTGAGGCCGAGGTTGACGTACGGGTGCTCGAAGGTGGTGTCGACGAGCCAGCGGTTCCTCTTCTGGTCCTTCGCGACGTGATCGGAATTCCAGTAGCCGGTGACCCGCCAACCCTTCGCGACGGCCATGCTCGCGAGCGGACGCACGGATCCGCGGACCTGGAAGCCCTTCTGGTCGTTCGCCTCGGCCTTGTTGTAGCCGTCGCCGTTGTAGATGCCGACGTGCACGTCGCCGTAGTTGTCTGGGAAGCTGACGTGGCTGGACAGGCCGAGGTCCGACGACGTCAGAAAGCCGTCTCGGTCGACCATGATCGGGCTCTGGAACCGATAGCGGTAAATGCCTTCGGCGTAGTCGATGTACGGCGTCTGCTGGAGGCCGAGGCGAACCCAGGAGCCCTTCGGGAGCCACTCGTCCATGTTGAATTGCGCGTAGCCATATTTGAGCCGGATCGCGTAGCTGCCGGAGAGCGTGCCCGACGCGTCGGTCACGCGCACGAGATCCGTCGTGATGCGGAACGCCAGGAGGTGGTGGAGCTGGCCCGTGACGTTGAGGTACGCGCGCGAGACGTTGAACGCGTTCGGGTTGTAGTCGCTTCCGTCGGCGTTCTTGGCGTTGGGCGAGTCCGTGTACGTGTAGTCCGCGAAGAGCGTGAATCCGACTTTGAGCGCGGGCTTGTCGTCCGGTGGCACGTAACCTTCAGCCGGAGTGACCTGGGCGAAGGTGGCAGGCGAAAGCGCGGTGATGACCGCCCCGATCGCGACCGCGAGGATGGCGCGACGGGCGCTGATCGTCCGTTTCAACATAGAGAGCCCTCCTTTTTCTGCTCGGACTCTCCGGGAGCGCGATCAACGCGGCGCGTGCACGAGGTAAAACCTGCGTGAAGGCGAGTTCGGGACCGGCGCATGATCGAGGCGTGAGCGACTCCGGAAAGAACTACGACCTCCTGGAATGCCGCGACGGCGTGCCCGTGAAGGCTTGGGTGAAGGGCGTGCCGTTCGAGGAGGAGGCCAAAAAGCAGCTGTTGAACGTGGCGCGCCTGCCGTTCGTGTATCGCTGGGTGGCGGCAATGCCGGACGTCCACCTCGGCATCGGCGCGACGGTGGGAAGCGTGATCCCGACCGTGG
Source organism: Thermoanaerobaculia bacterium (assembly GCA_963821225.1). Classification (GTDB taxonomy): domain Bacteria; phylum Acidobacteriota; class Thermoanaerobaculia; order UBA5066; family UBA5066; genus Fen-183. The sequence goes on along the minus strand of CAWGCY010000006.1, from coordinate 777,679 downwards.
GCGCGATCATTCCCGCGGCCGTCGGAGTGGACATCGGCTGCGGAATGCTGGCGACGCTCACGACGCTCGTGGCGAGCGAGCTCCCCGACGATCTCAAGGGAATCCGGACCGCGATCGAGCGCGCAGTGCCGCACGGCCGGACGAACAAGGGCGGGCGAGGCGACCGCGGGGCGTGGGGAGTCGTGCCGGGCCCCGTCGCCGAAGCCTGGTCGCTCCTCGAGCCGGCCTACCGCAGCCTCCTCGACCGCCACCCTTCGCTCGACCGCGGCGCGGCCCCCGCGACGCAGCTCGGCACGCTCGGCACCGGAAACCACTTCATCGAGGTCTGCCTCGACGAGAAGGACCGCGTGTGGTTCCTCCTCCACAGCGGCTCGCGCGGCGTGGGCAACCGTATTGGGACGCAGTTCATCGAGATCGCCAAGGAGGACATGAGAAAAGCCGGTGTGGACCTGCCCGACCGCGACCTCGCGTACCTGACCGAAGGCACCTCCCACTTCCGCGATTACGTGGAAGGAGTCGGCTGGGCCCAGGCCTACGCTTCCAAGAACCGCGTCCTCATGATGGAGCGCATCGTCGGGGCCGTGGCTTCTTCGGGAGACGTGCCGCTCTTCACGGTCGGCGAGCAGGTCGTGAACTGCCACCACAACTACGTCGCGAAAGAGCGCCACTTCGGGCGGGAGGTCCTCGTGACGCGGAAGGGCGCCGTGCGCGCGGGAAAGGGCGAGCTCGGCATCGTCCCCGGCAGCATGGGCGCGCGCTCCTACATCGTGCGCGGCCTCGGGAACCCCGAGAGCTTCGAGAGCTGTTCCCACGGCGCCGGCAGGCGGATGTCCCGCGGCGAGGCCAAGCGCCGCTTCACGGTGAAAGATCACGAGGAGGCGACGCGCGGCGTGGAATGCCGCAAGGACTCTGGCGTCATCGACGAGACGCCCGCGGCGTACAAGTCCATCGACGACGTGATGGCGGCGCAGCGCGACCTCGCCGAGCCCGTCGAGACGCTCCGTCAGGTCGTCTGCGTCAAGGGCTGACGCCGGGGAGCGGAGCCGCGGCCCCATGCCGGCGCGGTCAGCGTCTGCCCCGACGGCAGGAGACGCGTGAGCGGACCGACGCGGGCGCGATGGCCGTGCCAGTCGACCTCGCGGGAGAAGTAAGGCACGACCTGCGTCGCGAGCTGGAAGACGTCCTTGACCGGAAGGAGAAGGAGCTGCGCCGGAGCGAGATCCGCGCGCGCCGCGCGCGCGAGGACGAATCCCTGCGCGAGCCGGAGGAGGAGGATGGCGCCCGCGGCGGCGAACGGCAGAGGCGGGAGGCCGGAGGGCCCGAGCGCCGTGCCGCCGCAGGCAAGGAGGGAGAACGGAAGCGGATTGAGGAGGAGCTCACCCGTGTACGTGAGTTTCGAGAAGGAATACCGGATCTTTCCCCAGCGCGCCTGCCGGTCCAGGGCCCGGCCGAGGGGCCGGGTCACCGTCACGTTGCGGACGACGACCGTCGAGAGCGCGATTCGAAAGCCCGCCGCCTTCACCGCGCAGCCGATGGCCTGGTCCTCCGCGAGGACGTGCGTGAACGCGGCGAAGCCTCCGATCGCGTCGTGAGCGGCGCGCGTCAGGGCCATGGACTTGCCCACCACGCAGGCGACGCCGCCGGCGTCCGCGAGGACCGTGCCCGGCAGGACGAACGTGAGGAGGTGAAGGCTCTCGATCACGGCGCCGAACGAGCGAGCGCCGGAGCCCGTGAAGACGTTCGAGACGCACCCGACCGCGGGATCGTCGAAGGCGGCCACCGTCGCCGCGACGTCGCCGGGCTCGATGCGCACGTTCGAGTCGGAGACGAAGAGGATCTCGCCCCGGGCGACGTGTGCCGCCGCGACGAGCCGTTCGACTTTCGGGTTCGACAGAGCGATGCCTGTGCCGCCGCCGGCGACGAGGCGGAATGGCGCCTCGGGAAAGCGAGCCATCGCGCGGCGGGCGACCGCGACAGCGGGATCGTCCTCGCACTTGGCCGAGAGGATGACCTCGTATGCGACGCCCGTCAGGCGCGCGAAGGATACGAGGTTCTCCTCGAGACCGTCGTCAAGCCCGGAGAGGGGCTTGAGGATCGAGACGCGCGGCGACGTCGTGGTGAAAGCGGCCGGCCGGGAACCGTTCGCGGCCGGCTCGTGCCGGCCGGGAGCGAAAGGGCGTTTCCTCCCGAGGAGCCGGACGACGAGACCGGCCTGAACGGTCGTCAAGACAGCGCCGATCGCGGCCAGGGAGAGGAAGACAGCCGTGAGAATCACGGCGCTCACGCGGTCGCCGGCTCGATGAAGCCGGGGATGACGGGGCACGGTCGGAGCGGCTCGGTTTCGTCGGGGATGCGCGCCGCGACGGGGACCGGGTCGGGCAGGCGCGTGATGCCGAGGCCCTTCCCGGCGCGGAGAGACGCGAGAATCGCGGCCGGGCTCTTCTCGGAGCTCATCAGAGTCTTCCAGGCATAGAGGTGCTGGCGGTCGTGGAAGTCGCTGTTGCCGACGTACGGGAGGCGCGCGCGGGAGACCTGCGGGAAGAGGTCCCAGCGGCACGCGAGCTCCCAGAGGTCGATGAGCGACGAAACCTCGCGGCGCCTGTTCCAGAGGTAGAACGTGTTCGCGAACCAGTCCGACTGCTCGTTCGGATGGCACGCCACGGTCACCGCTCCCGTTTCGCGGGCTCGGCTGAGCATCTCCTCGACCGGGCCGTCTGCCGGGACGAAGCGGTCGAGGCCGAGCGCGAGGGCGTGGGCCGAGCGCTTTCCGGTGAGCGCGTTGCGCGTCAGCTCGCAGCCGGCGAGGACGACCATGCGGTACGCGTCCCAGGCGCGCCGCGCCTCGCTCTCGATTTCGGAGCGATACGCGTCGAAGTTCTCTTTCGTGATCGAGAGCCGGCAGCGGAGAGCGATCTTTCCGAGGAGCGAGTCGGAGTCGACGACGTGGTCGGTGATGGCGATCGCGTCGTGGCCGGAGCGCCCGAAAAGGTCCACGAGCTCGGGGATCGACAGGCGGCCATCCGACCAGGTCGAATGCACGTGAAAGTCGGCCAGCAGCAAGGTTCGCCTCCTCCCCGCGAAAGATGGGTCCCGCTGGTGCGAAGGGGGTGAGGAAGGCGTTCAGGCTCTGTTAAATGTGCACAGATTTCTGTGCAGGGCATTCCCGCAACGGCTGCGAGAGGAACGATTTGCCGATTTCACGGAAGATCCCCGCCGAAGGCCGCGGGCGGCGCTCGAAAGTCGCGGGATCGACCGCGAAGAGGCCGAACTTGGGGCCATAGCCGTCGAGCCACTCGAAGTTGTCGAGGAGGGACCAATGAAGGTAGCCCGCGACCGGAACGCCCGCAGCCTCGGCCTCGGCGAGCGCCGCAAGATGAGACTTGAGGAACGCGGGGCGAAGCGCGTCCGCGCCGTCGGCGAGACCGTTCTCCGTGACGAGGACCGGAAGGCCGAGCCGGCCGGCGTCGCCGAGGAGCGCGGCGAGGGACGCGGGCGCGATCTCCCATCCGTTGTCGGTGAATCCGTGTCCCTGTCGGTCGCGGTATGCGAAGCCGGTGAGGACGCGCGTTGCCGCCGGAAAGCGCACGTGAAGCCGCGAGTAGTAGTTGACGCCCACGAGGTCGAGGGAGTCGGCGAGTGAGTCGCGACGCCCCTTGATGCGCGTGAACGGCGGGATCCAGAGATTCCACCGCCCCGTCGCGAAAGCCTCGAGGAACGCCGTGTTGTACAGACGGCGCGCGTGCCGCGCGAGCAGCGCGTCGAACGGATGTCCCGGGCGGTCCGCGGCGAAGTCCATCATGTTGTGTGCGATCCCGATCGCGGCGCCGGGAGCCTCCTGGCGAAGGACTCCCGCGGCCTCCGCGTGTGCCGCGAGGATGTGGTCGAGGGCACGCCCCGCTGCGCGCGAGTCGGCCAGGCCGGGCGGGATCTGGCCGTCGAGAAACCCTCCGAGGAGGAGGACGAGCGGCTCGTTGAATGGGAGGTAGAGCCGCACGTGAGGAGCGAGGGCCCGCGCGGTCGCCCGCGCAAAGCGCGCGAATGCGTCGACCGAGGCGGGCGAGGTCCAGGGAGTCTCCTCGTGGAACCACCTCGGATGGGTGAAGTGGTGGAGCGTGACGACCGGTTCGAGGCCGAGCGAGACGAGGCGCTCGACGAAACGCCGGTACCGCTCGAGGACCTCGGCGTCGAAGACGCCCTTCCGCGCCTCGACGCGGCTCCACGACACGGAAAACCGGAAAGCGTTCGCGCCGAGGCCGGCCGCGAGCGCCGCGTCCTCCTCGTATCGGCTCCACGAGTCCGCCGCGCGCCCGCACGCGCCGCCCTTCGTCCGGCCGGCGGCCTCCCAGTCCGTCCAGTCGCACGGATCGCCGCCTTCGACCTGGTAATGCGAGACGGCGACGCCGAAGAGGCGCGGGCGGTCGGGGAACGGGAAGGCTCTCACTTCACGTCAAGATAACAGGGCTACGATACGGTCGAGACGATCAGGAATGGCCACGAAGAACATCGCGGCGATCGACGTGGGTTCGAACTCGATCAAGCTTCTCGTCGCCCGACACGATCCTTCGGACGGAGGCCACTGGTCCGAGGTCCTGCGCGAAAAGGAGATGGTGCGGCTCGGGCAGGAGACCCTCGCGTCGGGCTCTCTCTCGGAAGAGGCCATGGCCGACGGGATCGACTGTCTCGTCCGCTACGCGGCGCTCGCGCGGGCGGCGGGCGCCGGCACGATCACCGCGGTCGCGACGTGCGCGGTGCGTGAGGCCGCGAACGGAGACGAGTTCGTCGAGAGGGTGCGCAAGGAAACCGGGCTCCGCCTCGCGGTGATCTCCGGCGAGGAGGAGGCGCGCCTCATCACGCGCGCCGTGCGCTCTGAGCTGCCGCCCTCGTGCGACCCGCTTCTCGTCCTCGACATCGGCGGCGGGTCGACCGAAGTCGTCGTGGCGAAAGGCGACCGGATCTTGCTGGCCGAGAGCCTCGACCTCGGAGCCGTGCGCCTGACGGATCTCTTCGTCTCGTCCGACCCCCTCTCGGCGAAGGACGAGCGGCGCCTGCGCCGCTCCGTGAGGAGCCGCCTCGAGCGCATCCGCAAGCCGGTGCGTCGCGCGAAGGTCAAGACCGCCGTTGGAACGTCGGGCACGATCCTCGCGGTCGCGGCGATCGCCGCCGAGCTCCGGGGGCGATCGCCGGCCGGGGCGGGCCACCGTTCGCTGGACCGCAAGGACGTGGCGCGGATCGCGAGACTGCTCGGAGAGTCGACCGCCCGGCAGAAGTTCCGCATCCCGGGGCTCGAGGCCGACCGGAGGGACATCGTGACCGCGGGAGCGATCCTCCTCGAGGAGCTGCTCGCCGCCTTCGACGTAGAAGCTCTCCTCGTGTCGGACCGGTCGCTTCGGGACGCCCTCGTCCTCGAGACGCCGGCGGCGGCGGGGTGGGGACGCAGCGCGGAGCGGAACATCCGCCGCGAGTCCGTTCTGCGCCTCGGGAAGCGCTCGGGCCTGTCGCGGGTCCACGCAGTCCGCGTGCGGGACCTCGCTCTCTCGCTCTTCGACCAGACCCACAGCCTCCATCAGCTCACCGCGCTCGAGCGCGAGTGGCTCGAGCACGCCGCCGTGCTGCACGACATCGGCCTTTCGGTCGCCTATGCGCGCCACCACCATCACTCTCACTACCTGATCCTGCACGGCGACCTGAAGGGTTTCACTCAGGCCGAAGTGGAGCTGATCGCCCTCGTGGCCCGCTACCACCGCAAGGCTCCTCCTCTCGACGCGCACGAGCCGTTCCGGGCGCTCGACCCCTGGAAGAAGCCGGTCGTCGAGAAGCTCGCGGCGCTCCTGAGAGTAGCCGACGCGCTCGACCGGACTCACCGCGGGCTCGTCAAGAAAGTCCGTGTGACGCTCCGCGGCAAGCGGGTCCACGTGGCCTTGTCGGCGCGCCAGCCTCCGGACCTCGAGCTGTGGGCGCTGCGGAAGAAAGGACGCCTTCTCGAGAAGACGTTCGGCGTGGAACTCGTCGCGCGCGCCGTTGTCGGATAATCGCGGGGTGCTCGCCGCCATGATCGTGCTTCTCGCCTCCCAGGCAGCTCCGCCGTCGCCAACCGCGACGCCCACCGCGATTCCGACGCCGCCGACTCCCGTCTCCAAGCCGACTCCCGTGCGGGCTGCGGATCCGTACCGCCCGCGGGGCCTTTCGGAGATCGCGCGCGAGCGCCGGCTCGGCCGGCTCTCGGGCTCCGGCGCCGCCGTCGTCACGACGCCCGAGCCGGAGCCGGCCCCGTCCGGAACGCCCTCCGCCCGGCGCCCGGGGTCCGTGCGGGTGGAGGACGTTCAGGAAAACGGCGCCGTCACCGACGGCTTCGTCTCGGTATACGGCACGGTCCGCAATACCGGCCGCGTCGCCGCGTGCCGGGTGAGGATCTTCCTGAGGCTGTACGACGCTCACGGGATCCTGCTCTCGACGGGGGAGACGACGACCGACCTCAAGGTCGTGGGGCCCGGGGAAGCGGTGGCGTTCGGGGGGATCGTGAACGTCCCCGCGGGCGTGCGCGGCTCGCGCGAGAGGAAACCGGATCCTCTCGTCGACGGCACGGCCTCGACGAACTGGCGGCGCGTGGGGCGCGTCGAGGCCGAGGTCATGGGCGTGAGCGAGGAGTGCTCGTGAGCCTCGCCGCCCTCGCGCTCGCGGTTCTCCAGGCCGCAACGGCGGCGCCGGGGGCGACGCCGACGCCGACGCCGACGCCCACGCCGACGGTGCGCGGGCTCGCCCGGCCCCGCACGCTGCAGGACCTCGCGCGCGAGAGGCGCCTGAAGACGGGACCGGACGCCAAGGGCACGGGCACGACGATCACGCTCGGCCCCGCTGCCGGCGCGACGCCCGGCGCCACTCCCTCCGCGTCGCCGGCGGCGGGCGCGGACGCGCCCGCCGGCGACGCGCCGAACGCGTCGGACGTGCGCGTCGTGGACGTCTCGAACGACGGGGTCGTCGACCCCTCCGGCCTCGTGCGAGTTTCGGGCACGGTCCGCAACGGGGGAGACCAGTCGGCGTGCGGTGTCGTGATCCTCGTGAGGATCCTCGACAGCAAAGGCAACTACCTCGCTTCCGCGCAGATTGCGCCGGACGTGAACCTCCTGCCGGCGAGAGAGACGTCGAGCTTCCATGCGAGCGTCCAGGCTCCGCCGGGCGTGCGAGGCGCGCGCGTGAGCCCGGACCGCCGGGACGTCACGGATGGAAGCACGACGATGGCAGGCGACTGGAAGCTCCTCGGCGGCGCCGAGGCGAAGGTCGTGGACGCGTCTGCCTGCCCGAAGTAGCGCTCAGCGCGCGGGCGGACGGGATTTGGCGAGCAGCTTCTTCGTCTCGATGTAGCCGCTCAGGATGCGCAGCGTCGCGGCCCGCGTGTTCGGGTTGCGGCTGAAAATCGCCGTCGTGGCCTCCGGGCCCACGGCCTTGTTCTGCCAGACGAAATCCTCGATGAACTTGTTCGGCTGCTCGGGTTTTCCCCAGCCGGCCTGGAGATCCTTCAGGACGCGGTCGGCCGACGCGGTGGGAATTTCAATGAAGACCTCCGCGAAGCGGTTTCCCCAGAACTCGTAGACGATCTTGTCGACGGAGGCGCCACCCCACGTGAGATCGTCGTTGGCAATCCAGCAGAACTTCGACTCGGCGTGCTCGTCGAGGACCTCCATGCGTGGCCCGGGGCCGTCGCCCCACTTCAAGTCCCTGAAGCCCGGTTTCATCCCGCCGCTCGCGCCGCTTCTCCCGCCGAAAAGCCCCATCGCGTCTCCTCTCCGAAGGGAAAAGGATATCGCGTCCGGCTCGGTGCGGCCCGCACCGCGCCGAGGCCGCCCGCCGTTCGGGGTCTACGACTTCAGCGCCACGTCGAGCAGGTCCATGTCCACGCGCGGCACTGCGTCGCCTTCCGCGCGCCGGCGCTCGACCTCCGCGCGGACGAGACTCGCTTTCGCGGGGTTCTGGCGGATCGTGTTCACCGCGCCGACCGTGATCGTGTAGTCGCCGCAGACACCGCAGTGCAGCTCGATCTCGGCGGTGGCGCTGCGGGCACCGAGCGCGGTTCCGCCGCAGAGGAGACAGGACATGTCCACGATCGACGTGGGGCACCTCCGGTACGGGACCGATCCTACCTCGGATCGGTTTCGAGGGTCCGCCGCCGGCTCCTCGTTGGCCCCATCGCATCCGTGCCGTGCAAAATGGTACCCCCAGAGGGATTCGAACCCTCGATCTCCACGTTGAATGGGTGGCGGAACCCAGCCCGCGTGCATCCCGGAGTCGACCACGCGCGGAAGCCAGGCGATCCCTTCCGGACGTGAATGATCCGCCGGCAGTCTCGGCAGAAGTAGTTATCGAATTCCGGTAGGTTCGAGCCGATCGGGGCGAAGGACGTATTGACGGTGCCGGTGGACGTGGTGCAGCGTTTCAGTGCGCCGAGCGCGGCCGCCCTTTGATCGACTGGATGAATTCGAGATTGATGAGTGGCCTCTCGGCGCCGGTGTCAAGGTGTCGCCGCATCTGTCGCAGGACCGCTTGCCGTAGGTGGTCGTCGGCGCGGAGGAGGGCCATCGCTTCGGCTGTCACCTCGCACGGCCCGCAGTCTGAACAGTCGAGCTGCACCGCGTCGGTGAAAGACCGCCTAGACGCGGTTCGACCGCAGAAAAGACATCTGGCTATCTCCGAGTCGCTCACGCGTCTTACCCGTTCGCCGCTCCTGACTGCCGGCCGCTTCGGGGGGCGACGCCACGTCTGCCACGCTCCCAACAGGCTCTTAAAGAACCCCGCGATGCCGGAGGTCCCTGCCATGCGCGGGATCCTACAGCCGACGCTGACGCGGCCGGTGGACATTGCGGTCAGGGGATAGCGCCGCGGTAGAGAATTCCCGCCATGGCCACGCGCCGCAGTCGGGATCTCGACGTGCCGCCTCGTTCGCTCGAAGCCGAGGTGCCGCTGCCGGCAAACGTGCGGCAATTCCCGCTCATCCTCCCGCCGGAGGTCGTCATCGCGCTCGCGCAGCGGCAGCGCGAGCAGGTAACGGCGAAGGCCGTCGCCCGTCACGAGCGGCGAAAGGGGCGACGCAAGTAGGACCCGACCGGGCGGCGAAGGCCCGCTCCGAGCCTCATTCATCTGCATCAGACCCCCTCGGTGCGGCGCGGGCATAGGGTCTGACTACGTTTGCGCCTTCTCAACAGATTGCGGAGGAAAGCTCAGAGGAGGCTCTATGAAAAGAGTCACGCGGTTACTCACTCTCTCAATAGTCAGCATCGTGACCGTGCTCCTCGCATCTCGGGCCGCGACCGCCGTCACGATCACCGAGTTCCCGATCCCGACGGCCAGCAGCTACCCTGTCGGCATCTGTCTCGGATCCGACGGCGCTCTATGGTTCACGGAGAGCGCCAACCCCGGCAAGATCGGCCGGATCACGACCACGGGCGTCGTCACCGAGTTCACCATTCCGACGCCGAACAGCCAACCCCAGAGCATCGCCCTCGGCCCCGACGGCGCTCTCTGGTTCACGGAGTTCTTGGTCAACAAGATTGGCCGGATCACAACCGCGGGTGTCATCACCGAGTTCCCGATCCCGACAGCGAACAGCTTCCCGGAAGGCATCGCCTCCGGTCCCGACGGCAACCTCTGGTTCACGGAGTTCTACGTCAGCAAGATCGGTCGGATTACGCCCGCTGGTGCGATCACGGAGTTTGATATCCCGACCGCGGACAGCGGCCCCTTCGGCATCTGTCTCGGGCCCGACGGTGCTCTCTGGTTCACGGAGCAAAACCACGGCAAGATCGGTCGGATCACGCCTTCCGGTGCGTTCGTGGAATTCGATATCCCGACCGCGAACAGCTACCCCTATAGCATCTGTCTCGGACCCGACGGCGCTCTATGGTTCACGGTGGCCCCTGCCAACAAGATCGGGCGAATCACGACGGCGGGTGCCATCACGGAGTTCGCGGTCCCGACGGCGCAGGGCAGGCCCATCGGCATCACCTCAAGCCCCGATTCCGATCCCACGCCGAGCAAGCTCCACAGGCATCGCCCCCCCCACGGCAACCTCTGGTTCACGGAGTTCAGCGGCAACAAGATCGGTCAGGTCTCGCTCGGGCTGCTCTACTACACGCTGCCCCCATGCCGCGTTCTCGACACGAGAGGCGCAGCCGGTCCGTTTGGGGGACCTGCGCTCGGTCCGAATGAGTTACGTGACTTCCCGTTCAGCGGGGCCTGCGGCATCCCCCCTGATGCCATCGCAGTCTCGGGCAGCGTAGTGGCCGTCGAACCCTCGGCGGCGGGGGACCTCCGTGTCTATGCGGCTGACCAACCGGTGCCGCCGACGAGCGCGATCAACTTCCCTGCGGGGAGGACGCGGGCCAACAACTTGTTGCTCGCCCTGTCGCTCGACGGAACTCAATCAGTCGTGATCCAAAACGACAGCGCCGGGACGGTCAACGTCGTCTTCGACGTGAACGGGTACTTCGAGTAGACAAACTGTCCGTGCCCCGTCGCCCATCGGTCGCGCCGAGCGGATTCCGTCGCTGCCACCATGTGCTCGACTCGTCACAAGCCGGTGTGGGAGTGGTGCGGGATCAAATGAGAAGGCAGCTGTTCCTTCTGAGTTGGAAGCGGTGGCCTGCGAGTGAGATAGGTGGTACCCCCAGAGGGATTCGAACCCTCGATCTCCACCTTGAAAGGGTGGCGTCCTGGGCCACTAGACGATGGGGGCACCCGCGGAACGGGGGATTCTAGCGGCTTTGCGGCGCCGCGTCAGTCCGGCAGGACGAAGGCCTGCTCGAATCGCCGGACGACGTCGTCCAGCCCCGTTCGCTCGGGCGCCGTCTTCCGTGAGAAAACCCCCGAGATCTTCTTGAGCGCCGATGTCGGCTCCTTGGGCTGCATCGCACGCGCCTCGACGAGAGCCTGGTGCACCGCGCGTACGATGCGCGGGTGAGGCTCGTGATCGCTGCGGGCCGCGTGCTTCAACAGCTCCGCGTTGGAGATCCTGGAACTGCCGCTCGCTCGAAGAACGTCGAAGGCCTCGGCCGATGCCCGCAGACGAAGACTCCGTTTTGCCGCTGAAATGCCCATGAGTTGCTCCCCGGACGAGAAATGCTCCTTTGAAGGGCTGGTGAGCCGTGCTGGACTCGAACCAGCGACCCCCTGCTTAAAAGGCAGGTGCTCTAACCAACTGAGCTAACGGCCCGCCGACGGCGGAGTGTAGCAGGGCCGATTCGGGACGCCTCACGCCCTCTCGCCGACGGTCGTCTTCAGCCACCCGTCCAGCGCGGTGCCCGGACGGACGATCGTCTCTTCGCGCCGGGGCCCCGTCGAAAGGATGCCGACCTTCGCGCCGACGATCTCCTCGAGCGCCCGGACGTACTCGCGGGCGCGCGCGGGTAGCGCCTCCCAGCTCTCGATGCCGGCGATGGAGGTCTTCCATCCCGGGAACGTCCGATAGACCGGCTTCGCGCGCTCGTAGAGGTCAGCGCGCGCGGGCACGGCGGACACGGGCTTTCCGTCGAGTGTGTAGCCCGTGGCGATGCGAACCTCGTCGTGATCGTCGAGGACGTCGAGCTTCGTGAGGGCGAGGGCGTCCAGGCCTGTCAGGCGCACGGCCGTCCGCGCGACCACGGCGTCGAACCAGCCCACGCGCCGCGGCCGGCCCGTGACGGTGCCGAACTCGTTCCCGCGGGTGCGGATCCGTTCGCCGATCACGTCGTGGAGCTCGGTCGGGAACGGGCCCGATCCCACGCGTGTCGTGTACGCCTTCATGACGGCCACGACCGCGCCGAGCGCCGAAGGCGGGAGTCCGAGGCCCGTGCACGCTCCGCCCGGCGCACAGGACGAGGATGTGACGAACGGATAGGTCCCGTGGTCCACGTCGAGCATGATTCCCTGCGCGCCTTCGCAGAGGAGCTTCTTGCCCTTCGCGAGCTCGCCATGGAGGAAGACCGAAGTGTCGATGACGAAGTGCGCGAGCTTCCGGCCGCACTCGATGTACGTCTCGAGCGTCTCGTCGATGGGGGCGCCCTCGACGCCGTAAAAGTGCTTGAGCACGGCGTCGTGATGGGCGACGAGGGGCCGCGCGACCGCGCAGAACCTGTCCGGCTCCACGAGATCGGCGATGCGAAGCCCGGTCCGGTTCGCCTTCGACTCGTACGCCGGGCCGATGCCGCGCGACGTCGTGCCGATGTTCGCGCCGCCGAGCGCCTTCTCGCGCGCCCCGTCGAGAAGCGCGTGCGTGGGCAGGATGACGTGGGCGCGGTCGGAAAGGCGAAGGTTGTCGCCGACCGTGACGCCGGCTGCGCGAAGGGATTCGATCTCGGCGAGAAGCGCGCGCGGATCGATGACGAGTCCGTTGCCGATCACGTTCATGACGTCCGACCGGCAGATGCCCGACGGGACGAGCCGCAGAGCGAAGTGCCTGTCCCCGAACTTCACGGTGTGGCCGGCGTTGTGGCCGCCCTGGTAGCGGGCGACGAGGTCGAACGACGGCGAGATGAGGTCGACGACCTTGCCTTTGCCTTCGTCGCCCCACTGGCCGCCGACGACGGCGAGAGCCGAGCCTTTTATGTGTGTCACTTTTGGATTGTACCGTCGGAAGAGAGAATTTCTTAGAAATAGAAGGAAGAGTCCCTAGCAGGGTGAGTGCTGCCGGAGCGCCGGTCCCGGTGGCTCGGCGACTCGAGGCTCTGCCTCATACACCTTCCAAGAAAGGCGCCTTCGCCCGATGCGAGAATGCAGCATCGTGGCTCGCGTCATCGAACTGGATGGAGATTCTCTCTCTTTGGAAGATCTCTTTTCTGTGTCCTCCGGGAATGCCTCCGCGGTCCTCGCGCCGCGCGCCGCCGTGCGCGTGGACGCCGCGCGCGCCGTCATCGACCGCGCGGTCGCCGAGAACCGGGTCGTCTACGGCGTCACGACGGGGTTCGGGAAGTTCGCCGACGTCGTCATCCCGAGGGAGAAGCTCGGAGCGCTCCAGCTCAACCTCGTGCGGAGCCACGCCGCCGGCGCGGGCGCGCCGCTCTCCGTTCCCGCCGTCCGGGCGGTCATGCTGCTGCGCGCGAATTGCCTCGCGAAGGGCTTCTCCGGCGTCCGAAGGCAGACGCTGGAGCTTCTCCTCGCGTGCCTCGCGAAGGGAATCCATCCCGTCATTCCCGAGCAGGGCTCGGTCGGCGCCTCGGGAGACCTCGCTCCGCTCGCGCACCTCGCGCTGGCCCTGGTCGGGGAAGGCGAGGTGGACCGGTCGGGAAGGCGTCTGCCGGCCTCGGAGGCTTTCCGGGAGGCGGGGCTCGCACCCTCCGTGCTCGAGGCGAAGGAGGGGCTCGCGCTCATCAACGGGACGCAGCTCACGACGGCGGTCGGCGCGCTCGCGCTCCACCGGTTCCTGCGCCTCCTCAAGACCGCGGACCTCGTCGCGGCGCTCACGCTGGACTGTCTGAAGGGCACGAACGCAGCATTCGACGCGCGCATTCACGCGGCCCGCCCGCACCCCGGCCAGGTCGCTTCGGCGCAAAACCTCCGGACGCTCCTCGCGGACTCGCCCTTGCGGGAGAGCCACCGCGACTGCGGAGTCGTGCAGGACGCCTACGCGCTCCGGTGCATCCCGCAGGTCCACGGCACGGCGCGCGACGCCGGCGCGCACGCGCGGCGGGTGATCGACATCGAGATGAACGCCGCGACCGACAACCCGATGGTCTTCGCGGAGACTGGCACGCTCGTCTCGGGCGGAAACTTCCACGCGGCGCCGGTGGCGCTCGTGTGCGACCTCCTCACGGCGTCGGCGGCCGACATGGCGTCGCTCTCCGAGCGGAGGACGGAGCGGCTCGTGAATCCGGCCCTTTCCGGGGACCTGCCCGCGTTTCTCACGCGGGACGGGGGCCTGAACTCGGGCCTCATGATGATTCACGTCACCGCGGCGTCGCTCGTTTCCGAGGCGAAGTCGAACTCCTTCCCGGCATCCGTGGACTCGATCCCGACCTCGGCCGGGAAGGAAGACCACGTCTCGATGGGCCCGATCGCGGCTCGAAAGCTCGCGAAGAACGTCGACCTCTTCGAGACCGTCCTCGCGATCGAGCTGCTCGCGGCCGCGCAAGCGCTGGACCTCAGGCGCCCGCTCAAGAGCTCGGCGCCGCTCGAGGAGCTGCACCGCGTCGTGCGTGCGCACGTGCCCTTCTGGGAGGCGGACCGCCGCGCGGCGCCCGCGATCGAAGGCGCGCGGGCCGTGCTGAGCCGCGATCTGGACGAGCTTCTCGCGCCGCTCCTGTGAACGCGTCGGTCGTCTATTTCACGAGCGCCGACGCGAGCGCGTCGGGCAGGTCGTCCGTAGGCACGTCCATCTCCGCGAGGGCGAGCGCGGGAAGCGCCGCGAGCGATCCGGAGAGCCTGGGCGCGGCAGTCAGGCGGGGGCTCACGCGGTTCAGGATGAGGCCCGGCGCGGCACCGCGTCGGGCGAGGCCCGCGGCGAGATCCGCAGAGGTCGCGAGAGCGGAGAAGTCGAGCGTCGTCGCGACGAGGAACCGCCCCTCCGCAAGGAGTCTCGCCGCCTCACGGCTTCGTTCCTTGAAGCCGTCGTAGAGGCCGTCGAAGGCGCGGAAGAAGTCCGCGAGGTCGGCGAGGAAGCCGAGCCCGAGGACGCGGTCGGCGGCGCGCAGGAGCATCGCGCCGCCGCGGGACGCTTCGGAGAGCGCGCGCCCGAAAAAGCCGTCGTGCCGGAGGAAGAACCGGAGGGCGTCGTTCTCGAGGAGGGTGACCATGCGCTCCGGCGCCGCGAGGAAGTCGAGGCCGCGCGCCGCGGGGGGCGTGTCGAGTACGAGGAGGTCGACCTCGGGATCGGCCGCATGCTCGTGCAGCGCCTCGACGCCCATGTACTCGAGGACGCCGGGCAGCGAGTCGACGAGCCCGGAATAGAGGCGGTTTCCCTGGATTCTGCCGAGCGCCTCGGGACTTGCGGTGCGCGCGAGAAGGCGCTCGAAGGTGGCCTTGGGGTCGATTTGCAGCGCGAGGAGGCGGCCGCCCTTCGGGATGCCGGGGGCGCTCACTTCGGAGGGGCGGCTGGAGCGCGCGTCCCTCGCGGACAGGCCGAGGGCCTGGGCGAGACGCCGCGCGGGATCGACGGTGAGCACGAGGACGCGGCGCCCGCGGCGCGCGGCCGCCAGCCCGATAGCGGCCGCGAGCGTCGTCTTTCCGACGCCCCCCGGTCCGGTCAGGACGATCAGCCGGTCGCCGTCCAGCCAGGGGCCCAGATCAAGGGAAGCGGAGCCGGGGGGAACGAAAGAAGGAGATCTCCTGCCTTCCCGAGCGTGGGCGCGCGCCGTTTTCTCACTGGAGCCTTTTCGCGCCGGCGACGCCGCGTTTTCTTCGAAGGTGGCGACGAAGGCCTGGAAGAACTCCGACGGCTCCGCGGTTTCGAGCTCCGGAATCTCGAGAAGCGGGAGGCTTGGATCTCTTCTCGGCAGAGATTCCCTTCGTTCGCTCCGTCCCACGCGATTCACCACGACGAGCGCGGTCGTCAGGCCGGCCTTTTCGCGGGCACCCTCGATCAATTCCTCCGTCTCCTTCGCCGCGAAGTCCTCGGGCTCGGACACGACGACGAGCGCGGAGTCCTCCGGATGGGAGAAGAGCGCGTCGAGCCACTCCGCGAGCTTTCGAACGGGCCCCGCCGGGACCGTGGCGAGAAGGGTGCGGGGCAGCGCGACGAGGGAGAGGGCGTGTCCGGTCGCCGGAGCGTCCAGGACGATGAGGTCGATTCTTGGTTCGCCTCTGGCCGCCTTCTTCCGTTTGAAGATCTCGCGGATCTTCCCCAGGAGGAGGAGGTCGGGGAGTCCCGGCGTCGCACGCGTGAAGAAGCGGAAGGCCGGGACCGCGAGGAGCCTGTCGCCGAGCATCTTGACCGGTGACACGGAGCCCACGAAGTCGGCGAGGAGCGCGTCGAAGTCCGCGGTGAGGCCGTGAAGACGCGGGGCCAGCTCCACCTCGCGGTAGCCGGCGTTCCGCTTTTCGAAGAGCGTCGCCGCGTCGCCCCGGCCGTCCGTCGAGATGAGGAGCACCCTCCGTCCCGCGTCCGCGGCGAGCTTCGCGAGGGTGGCGGCAACCGTCGTCTTCCCGACGCCGCCCTTGCCGGAAACCACGATGAGGCGTCGGGAGAAGAGGCTTTCCAGGAGGGGCGTCGAAGTCACTCGGGCGAAGCCTACGCGAGAAGGTGCGTGAGACCTTCCGCCTTCAGGATCGCCACCCATTTCCGGTGGAAGGGCGCGACGATCGGAATGAGGTCGAGCACCTTGGCGAGATCTCCCGTCTCGACGACGATGATCTTGCGCGCGATCGCGAGCGGAATGTTCTCCTTCCCCTGGAAGTACCGGTTCGCGACGTCCGAGGTCATCGTCATGCTGACGACGGGGGCCCACGTGCACTTCGCGTCGCCCCAGACCCACACGAGATGCCGGCCCTTCTTCGCAGTCTTCCGGTCCGCGTGTGTGACGTTCAGAACTAGGGGCGCGTCTGAGAAGACGAAGCGCTGCGGGGTCTTCGTCGCCGCGAGCTTCGGGCCGATCTCGGGGTCGGAGGCGAGTGCCCGAAAGAGGCGGTCGAAGACTTTCCGGAACTCCTCCTTGCCTCGAAATGGGCTCATAATCGGCGACTCTAGCAGGAGGCCCCGCTGACCGGGCTTTCGTGAAAGGGATTGCATGTCCGATTCACTCTTCGACCAGCTCAAGGCCCGCGGCGAGGGTTTCCTCACCGAGATCTCGAACAACCTGATGGCGAACCCGGCCTTCATCGAGGTCCTGAAGAAAGGCATCGCCGTCAAGGAAGAGGTCGACAAGCGCGTGCTCGAGGCCCTGAAGGCCATGAGCCTGGCGACTCGCAAGGACCTGGCGAAAATGGAGAAGCGCCTCGAGGAGCTTCAAGCCGAGCTCGATTCGCTGAAGCAGAAAGCGGCGCCGAAGCCGCGGGCGCGCAAGGCCTCCGGACGGAAGGGCTAGGTCCCGCCGTGGCGGGGAAGGCCGACGTGAAGGCCGGTCGGCCGCGCCGGAACGGACCTGGCGGGCGCGTCGTTCGCTTCCCAAAGGCCGCCGAGGCCGGGACGAGGCGGCTGAAGGTCGTGGTCACGGGCGGCAGCGGCTTTTTCGGGGAGCGCCTCGTGCGGGCGCTGCTCGTCCGCCCGGACCGCGAGGTCGTGGTCTTCGACCTCGTGCCCCCGGCAGACATGCCCGAGGTGAGGCAACGCTTCCTGGACCTGAACCTGCCCTTCGCCGACGGGACGCTCTTCAAGCTCCTGAAAGAGGAGAGGCCGGACGCAATCGTCCATCTCGCCCAGCTCCGCAGCCCCTCGCGCCAGGCCACGTACGCGCACGAGCTGAACGCCATCGGCGCGCTGCACGTCTTCGCGGCGGCGGGGGAGGCGAAGATCCCGCGCATCCTCCTGGGCTCGACGTCCCTCGTCTACGGGGCGCGGGGCGACAACCCGAACTTCCTCTCGGAAGAGCACCCTCTGAGGCCCGATCCCCAGGACCGTTTCGTGGGCGACTTCGTCGAGGCCGAGAGCCACGCCCGCACCCACGTGCGCCGCCACCCGGAGTCGCGCGTGCAGATCCTGAGGTTCGTGCCGCTGCTGTCTCCCGAAGTGCGGGATTACCGGGCCCGGCTCTTCGCGGCCCCGTTCTCGTGGCAGCTCCTGGGCTACGACCCGCTCGTGCAGGCCCTGCATCCGGACGACGCCGTCGACGCGCTCGTGAGGGCGCTCGACCGGCCGGAAGCGCAGGGAGTCTTCAACATCGCTCCCGAGGGCGTCGTGCCCCTCTCCACGGTGCGCCTGCTCTTCGGGTCGCTCGGAGTTCCCGTGCCGCATCCGCTCGGCTACGCGCTCTACGAGGCCGCGTGGCTCGCCGGCGTGGGCCTGATGCCGGGCGTTCACGCAGACTATCTGCGGTATTCCTGCGTCGTGGACGACGAGAAAGCCCGGCGGGTCCTGGGCTTCTCGGCGAAGCACACGACGCTCGAGGTCGTTCTCGAGACGGCGCGGGCGCGGTTCGGTTGGGGTCGCCTCGTGGACTTCGACGCCGTCGCGGACGCGGCCATCGCGGCTCGCTACGCCTACGAGCAGCGCGTGCGTCCCAGGCCGCGGGCCCGCGCGCAGGGGGTCGCCTCATGAGCGCCCGCCGCCATCCTTCCCCGCACCCCGCCCCGGCCCTTTCCGAGCCGGCGCACGGCGCCGGCGTGGCGCCGTCGCTTCTTCCGAAGAATCCGGACGCCCTCCAGGGCATGCTCCTGGGCGAAGCCGCGCGATTTCTCGACGCACATCCGGAGTTCAAATCGCCGCGCGCGCTCGTGGACGCCTGGAACCTCTTCCGCAACCGGTCGCGCACGTTCCTTCTCGACGACTTCGGCTACGACGAGGTGGCGGCGCGGCCCTGGGCCGAACTCTTCGACTTCCTCTACACCGTGTGGTGGCGCGTGACGCTGAACGGAGTGGAGAACATTCCGAACGTGGGCCGCGCGCTCCTCGTCTCGAATCACTCCGGAGTCCTGCCGTGGGACGGCGCGATGGTCAAGCGCGGCATAGCCCGCGAGCACCCCGCGCACCGCACGGCTCGCATGCTCGTCCTCGACATGTTCACGACGCTTCCGTTCCTGCAGCCGTGGCTGCGCCACATGGGCGAGGTTCGCGCGTGCCCCGAGAACGGTTCACGGCTGCTCGAGCGCGACGAGCTCGTCGGAGTCTTCCCCGAGGGCGTCAAAGGCGTCGGCAAGCTCTTCCGCGACCGCTACCGCCTCGCGCGGTTCGGCCGCGGCGGTTTCGTGCGCCTCGCCCTGCAGACGGGCGCCCCCATCATTCCGGTCTCCGTCGTGGGCGCCGAGGAAATCCACCCGAATCTCACGCGCATGGACTTCATCGGCAAGCCCCTCGGCCTGCCGTACTTCCCGCTCACGCCCACGTTCCCGCTCCTGGGCCCGATCGGCTTCCTCCCGTTGCCGACGAAATGGTGGATCGACATCGGCAGGCCGATCGCATTCGACCACGGGCCCGAGATCGCCGACCGCCCGATGATCGTGAACGAGCTCGCGGACCAGGTGCGCTCGACTCTCCAGACGATGATCGACTCGCGCCTCGCGCGCCGCGGGAACGTCTTCACGGGAGAGTAGCCGCGGAACTTCCGGGGCCATCATTCGTATTTTTCTGCGAATGAAGGTCGGACGGGAAGCCGCGATCGCGCTGGGGGCGGTCCTTCTCTGCGCGTCGGGGAGAGCACCGCGGCTCCTGGCCGGCGAGAATCCTCGTCTGACGACCCGGCCCGCGCGCGGGCCGATCACGGTCGACGGGTCTCTGGACGACCCGGGCTGGAAGGGGGCGGCCGAGATCCGCGATTTCTACGAGATCTCGCCCGGCGACAACACGCCGCCGAAGGTGAGGACGACGGCCTGGATCGCGTATGACGACCGCTTCTTCTACGTCGCGATCAAGTGCGACGACCCGCGGCCTCGGGACATCCAGGCCCAGCACGTCGAGCGGGACCACGTGTCCAACGACCAGGACTTCGCCGGCATCATGCTCGACACTCGGAACGACGGGCGCACGGGAATCGAGTTCTTCGTCAATCCTTACGGAATCCAGGACGATTTCGTCCTCGACGAATCCATCGTGAACGGGAGCAGCGAGGACGTTTCGCCCGACTTCCACTGGGACTCGGCCGCCAGGATCACCCCGGACGGATGGCAGCTCGAGATGCGGATCCCGTTCTCGAGCCTGCGCTACGGCGACGCGGACCCGCAGACGTGGGGGATCGTCGTTTTTCGCAACTGGACGCGCGACTTTCGGTATCAGATCGCGAGCAACCGCGCTCCGCGGGAGTCGAGCTGCTTCGTCTGCCACGCGATGAAGATCGAGGGCCTTGCGGGCCTTCCGCACGCGGGCCACTTCGTCGTCGCGCCGTATGGGACGCTCACGGAAGCGGGCGTGCCGCGCGAGGGGCCCGGTTCGACCTTCCGCAACGAACCGGTCCGCGGGAACGGCGGCCTCGACGTCAAGTGGTGCCCGGACGAGAACTTCGCGCTGGACGGGACGCTCAATCCCGACTTTTCGCAGGTCGAGTCCGACGTCGCGCAGATCTCCGCGAACAACCGCTTCGCGCTCTTCTACCCGGAGAAGCGGCCGTTCTTCATGGAGCGCTCCCAGCTCTTCAATTCGCCGATCCAGGCCATTTACACGCGAACGATCACGTCGCCGCGCTGGGGCGCGCGCGCCTCGGGTGACGCGGGCGGGAACGCCTGGACCGTCCTCGTCGCGCAGGATCGCGGCGGCGGCACGGTAACCGTCCCGGGTCCCGCCCAGTCTTCGTCGGCGCCGCAGGACTTATCGTCGTTCGTCGGGATCGGCCGCGTCCAGCACGCGTTCGCAGGCCGATCGTTCGCGAGCTTCCTGGTGACGGACCGGGAGGTGGAGGGCGGCGGGCACAACCGCGTGTTCGGGCCGGACTTCTATTGGGCCCCGAACGACCAGGACCGGGTCACGGGCCAGATCCTCGTGTCGATGACGGCGACGCCGTCTCGGCCGGACGTCTCGGCGGACTGGGACGGGCGGTCGTTCTCGTCGCGGGCGTTCACGCTCCAATGGAGTCACGCGGACACACATTGGAACTGGACAAGCATCTACAGGGACCTCGGAGACGGGTTCCGAGCCGACGTCGGCTACGTCCCGCAGGTCGGGATCCGCGAAGGCTCGGCGAACATCAACTACGTCTTCTACACCGGGGGCCTCTTCTCGCGCGTCATCCCCCTTCTCTTCGGGGACTACGTCGCGGACACGGCGGGGCGGACCGTGACGAGCGTGGTCGCGCCGGGGATCTCGTTCCAGGGCAAGGCGGGGCTCAACGGCGAGATCGACTATTACCCGCACGATCTCGAGCGCGCGGGGCCGAACCTGCTCCCGGCAAGGCACTGGGCGTTCAACCTGTACTTGACGCCGGGCGGCCTCGTGCCCTCCGTTTCTCTCCAGGGCCACCTCGGCGACGCGATCGACTACATCGGGAACCGGGCCGGGCGCGGAGGGGACGCGACGCTGTCCGTCGGACTCAGGCCGACGCGCCACCTCCAGTTCCAGTTCGACGGCGCGATCCAGTGGCTGAACTTTTCGGGCGAGCGGCTCTTCACGGCGCAGGTCGAGCGGCTCAAGACGACCTATGTCTTCGACCGGCGCGCGTTCCTGCGCTTGATCGGCCAGTACGTGCGCGCCGACTTCGAGCCCTCGCGCTACCCGGTGCCCGTCCCGGAGTCGACGGGCGGCTTCCAGGCCTCCGCGCTCCTCGGCTACCAGCTGAACTGGCAGTCCGTCGTCTACCTCGGCTACGGCGACAACCGCGTCCTCTCCGAGAGCGCGCAGCTCCTGAGATCGGGGCGAGACCTCTTCCTCAAGGTCTCGTACGCGTTCCAGCGGTAAGGGTCCAGCGCTCGAGATCCGCCTCGAGCTCCGTGAGGGAAGCCGTGAGCCGCGTCGCGGTGCAGCCGCTCCTGCGGTCCGCGTGCAGCTTCACGCGCGAGAGGTCGCGCGCGCAAGCAGGGCGCAGAACGAGTCCGTGCTTCGCGAAGACGCGTTGGTACCTCCTGAAGTCGAAGTCGAGGGCGGCCATCGTCGAGCGGTACGCGTACTCGGCGATGCGCACGCGCCCCGACGTGCGCATGATGTTGGTCATGTAGCGCGGCAGGTCCTCGGGCTTCGGCTCGAAGACCAGGACGTCGGCTGCTGGGGCCTCGCGCCGGTAGCGCGTGAGGCCGTAGCGCAGGCGCGAGTGGAGCGTGACGCGGAAAACCTGGTCGAGGATCGTCGGGAGGCCCCGGCTGCGGAGAGGGCCCGCCTCGTCGGCGCCCAGCCGCTTCACGGCGCCCTCGGGATGCTTGAGACGGACGGGGACGAGCGGGTTCACGCAGATCGTGAGGCCGCATCGCTCGCGAAGCGCGAGCGAGATGTGCGCCGTCTTGCGCACGCCGCCGTCGATGTAATCGGTGTCGCCGATGCGGACGGGGCGGTAGAGGCCCGGAATCGCGCACGACGCCGCGACCGCTTGGGAGATCGGGACGTCCTCGAAGCCCGGGGCGCCGAACTTCGTCGCCTCACCCGAGTCGAGGTCCACGGCGACGAGGCGGAGCGTTTTCTTGAGGCGGCGGAAGTCGTTCGTGCGGCCCCCCTGTGTCAACCACTTCTGCATCCAGGCCTCGAGCCCCCGGTTGTGGAACACCCCCGAGGGCAGGAGCTGTCCGAGGGACTGCACGAGGTCGGTGAGCGTCGTCTCGTGCCGGTTCTTGTAGAAATCCCAGGCGGCGTCGAGGACCGTGAAGGGGGCCGTGGCGAGGCGCGTCGCGATCTCGCCGAGGTTCAGGCCGAACAGCGCGAGGTCGTCGATGTCGGTGCGCGTGCCGGCCGAGCGCGTCACGTTCCGGAAGAGCACGCCCGGCGTAACCCCGTTCGCGAGGAGCGCCGCGATGTAGGCGCCCGCCGAGACGCCGACGAAGACGTCGAAGTCGGTGATCGAGGCGTTCTCGAGCCGGTCCTCGAGCGCGGCGAGGGCGCCGATCTCGTAGATCGCGCCGGTGACGCCCCCACCGGCGCACACGATCCCGAGACGCTTTCGGACGGGCGACGGAAAGGGCCGGAACGTCTGCTCGGAGGGATCTCTCCCGAGCGTCTCGGTCCCGGGCTGTCGCCTATGGCCGGTCATCTTGTTTGTCGTAATTAAAAAGACGCCGCCTTCTCGGGCGGCGCCTCGCAGTCTATCCGATTCCGTCTCCGTTTACCTTGTGCGCCGCGTGGCGCGGGCTGGCTTGCGGCCCTTCAAGGCGTCGATCTTCCTGCCGAGGCCGTCGACCTTGGCCGAGAGCGAGCGGAGCTCCCTGCGCGTGGGGACGTTCAGGCTGTGGAGGCCCTTTTCGACGGCCGTGCCGACGGTTTCGGTCACGTTCTTCGCAACGTCCTCGGCGCGGCGCGCCGCCTCGGCGCCCACCTTCTGAACGCGCTCCTGAACGTCGCCGCCGACCTTTCCGGCGTTCTTGCGGAGCATCTGGCCGAAGTCCCGGCCCGACTCCATCACATCCTCCACGAACGCCCGCGGGTCCTTAGCGAGCGACTCGCCGGTCTTCTTGAGATCGCGCGCCGCTACCTTGACCTTTCTCTCCGTCTTCACCGCGACGTTTTTCGCCTTCACGCTGAGCTGGTCGAAGCTGTGTCCCGCCGTCTTCAGGACCTTCTCGACCGGCGCCGGGACGTGAAAGGGGACCTTTGGCGAGGTCTTGCGTGAGGTGGTTTTCATACGGTTCTCCTTTTCTTGTGCGGGGTGGGCCCCGGATGGTTGTGAGATGACGCCGCGGCGCGGCGTGGGGACGGCTGTCGGGGGGATTCCGGAGGGAAAGCGCTCTTCGCGAGCGACTCGAGTTGGGCGAGGCGCGTCTTGAGGTCGCCGATCTCCTTGACGAGACCGGGCGGGGTGCCCGGAGAGAGCCGGCTCGCGATGTCGCGAACGCTGCCGACGACGTCCGAGAGGCTCTCTCGGAAGACGAGGCCGACGTCGTCGCGCAGGCGCGTGCCCTCTTCCCAGGTCAGCCGGCCTTTCTCGACGAGCCCCCCGACGATTTTCTCGACGTCCTGCCGGGCGTCCTCGAGCCGGCGGGTGAGCGGCGCCAGCTTCCGGCCGAGACGCTCGGGGCGCGAGGCGCGGCGGAGTTGCTCCGCCACGCGCGTGCCGCCGACGCGCGCGACCGCTCCCGCGACGGTCTCGGCCGCCTCGCTGCCGGCGCGAAGCAACCGGGTCAAGGTGTCGGCCGAGGCCACGACGGGGGTGTGCCCGGACACGAGGGCGCGGGAGAGGATCTTCACGGTGATGTCCTCGCCCGTGTCCGCGGCGACGACTTCCACGCGGTCGCCCGCCGAGACGGCCTTCGCGAGGTCTCCGAGGGTCACGAATCGCCGCTCGCGGGCCTCGTAGAGCTTCCGGTTGCGGTAGCGCACGATTCGGCGCAGATTGCTCACGAAGCGCAATATAACGCACCGCGTAATCGCTGTCAAGGGGAATTTTGACGCAATGCGTCAGGAGCGGCCCGGCTAACATGGCAGAGATGTCTGGTCCCCCCGTCTCCGCCGCCTTCCGGCCGCCGGCGCTTCCGAAAGGGACGGCTCTCACGTGCCGTTCGTGGCTCACGGAGGCTCCCTATCGGATGCTCCTGAACAACCTCGACCCCGAGGTCGCCGAACGGCGCGAGGACCTCGTCGTCTACGGCGGGTCGGGGAAGGCCGCCCGCAACCCCGCGTGCCTCGCGGCGATTCTCGAGGAGCTCCGCCGCCTCGGCGACGACGAAACGCTCCTCGTGCAGTCGGGAAAGCCGGTCGGGGTGTTCCGCACTCACGAGGACGCCCCGCGCGTCCTCATCGCGAACTCCAACCTCGTGCCGCACTGGGCGACGTGGGACGAGTTCCGCCGCCTCGAGGCGCTCGGCTTGACGATGTACGGCCAGATGACGGCGGGCTCGTGGATCTACATCGGCACCCAGGGGATCCTGCAGGGCACGTACGAGACTTTCGCCGAGGCAGCGCGCCGCGACCTCTCGTCGCCCGACGGTTCGCTCGCGGGACGCCTCGTCGTGACGGCCGGCCTCGGCGGGATGGGCGGAGCGCAGCCGTTGGCCGCGACGATGTGCGGGGGGACGGCGCTCGTCGCGGAGGTGGACGGGGCACGCATCGACAAGCGCCTCGCGACGCGCTACGTCGACGAGCGCGTCGACGATCTCGACACGGGAATCGATCGTGCGCTCGCCGCGCGAGACCGCCGGGAGGCCCGTTCTTTCGGCGTGCTCGCGAACGCGGTGGACCTCCTCGAGCGGCTCCTCGCCCGCGGCCTCGTGCCGGATCTCCTCACCGACCAGACGTCCGCGCACGACGAGCTGAACGGGTACGTCCCGCACGGCCTCCCGTACGAGGACGCGCTCCGCCTGCGGGCGGGCGACCCCGAGGAGTACCGCCGGCGCGCGATCGCCTCGATGGGCGTGCACGTGAAGGCGATGCTCGCGCTCAAGGCCCGCGGGGCCGTGACGTTCGACTACGGCAACAACCTGCGGGCCGGAGCGCTGAAAGCCGGCGTCCCGAACGCGTTCGACATCGTCGGGTTCGTCCCGCTGTACATCCGCCCTCTGTTCTGCGAGGGCAAAGGGCCGTTCCGGTGGGCGGCTCTGTCGGGGGATCCGGGCGACATCGCTCAGACGGACCGCGAGATCCTGCGCCTGTTCCCGGGAAACGCCGCGCTGAAGCGCTGGATCTCGCTCGCGGGCGAGCGCGTCGCGTTTCAGGGACTGCCCGCGAGGATCTGCTGGCTCGGGTACGGGGAGCGCGCGCAGGCGGGCCTCGCGTTCAACGAGCTCGTGCGCGCGGGCTGCGTGAAGGCCCCGATCGCCATCGGGCGCGACCATCTCGACTGCGGGTCGGTCGCCTCCCCGAACCGCGAGACCGAGGCCATGGCGGATGGCAGCGACGCGATCGCCGACTGGCCCATCCTGAACGCGCTCCTCAACACGGCGTCGGGCGCCACCTGGGTTTCTTTCCACCACGGCGGCGGCGTCGGGATCGGCTATTCGCTTCACGCCGGGATGGTCGTCGTCGCGGACGGGACCGAGAAGGCCGCTGTGCGCCTCGCGCGGGTTCTCACGACGGACCCGGGGACGGGCATCGTGCGCCACGCCGACGCCGGCTATCCGGAGGCGGTCGCCTGCGCCGCGCGTCACGGGATCCGGATCCCGATGGCGCGTTGACGCCCTTGTCGCCGCGCACGCGTCGCGCCGTCGTCTTCGGCCTCTTCGCCGCCGCCCTCGTCGCGCTCGCCCTCGCGCTCGTCGCGCGCCTCGTCCCGGCCGGCGCCACCGCCCGGGACGCGCGTGCCGCGCTCTTCCTCGGCGCCGCGGAGGAGGCGCTGGAACGCGACGCCGAGACGCTGCGCCGAACGGCGGAACGGATCCACGCCGGGCGGGAATTCGCGGCGATCGCGGACGGGGGCGGAGCGGAAGTCCGGCCCGCGCGGCTCTTCTCGATTCTGGGGAGGTCGCTTCCGAAGGGTGCGGGCTGGGGCGCGGTCTTCTTCGACCGCGCGAGCCGCCCCGTCGCATGGGCGGGCGAGGCCGCCGGACTCGAAGCCGAGCGCGGCCCTTCGACGTCGGGGTTCGTCACGTCTTTTCACGTGACGCGCGTGTTCCTCGGCTGGGTGGCGCCCCGGGGCGAGCGGGGGGCGCGCGGCACGCTCGTCGTCACCCGGCGCTATCCGACGGGAATCCTGCGGCCGGATCTCATCGAGTTCCTCGCGCTCCCGGACGGACCGACTCGCCTCAGGCTGCGCGTTCTGGCCTCCGAGAGGCGTGACCGGCTGCTCGCGCTCACCGTGGAGGCGTCCGACCCGGAGGTCGCCGAAGAGGAGGTGCAACGCGCGAGCGCCCTGAGGCCCGCTCTCCTTCTCGCGATTCTCGCGGTGGCCCTCGGGTTCGCGGCCAGGACCCCCGCGGCCGGCGTCGTTGCGGCGCGGTTCGCCCTCCTCCTCGGAACGCCGCTCGGGGCCTCGGGCGGGTTCGCCGTCGGATGGAATCCGGCGCCGCTCCTCGGCCTCTTCGGGACTCCGGTGGACGCGTTCCTCACGGGCCTCGCGGCGCTGGTCTTCGCTCGGGCGCTCATGGAGAGGGCGCGCGAGCGCGCCTCCGGGCCGCACGCCGCGGGCGTCGTTCTCGCGATCCCCCTCGCCGTCGCGCCCGGGCTCCTCGGCCGCGCCACCGCCCTCGTCGCGCCGGGCCTTTTCGACACGATGAGCCTCGTCCCTCCCGGCCCGTCGGACTTTTTCGCGCAGACCGGTCTCCTGGCGCTCGCGACCGCCGCGCTCGCGTCCGCGTCTCTTCTCCCGAAGCCTGGCGCGACGAAGCGAAGCGGGCGCGTGGCAGCCGCGTTGGGGCTCGGCGCTCTCGCGGCCGCCTTCGCCTCCGCCGGATCGCCTCTTCACCTTCCGTGTCTCACCCTCGCGTCCGTCGCGTTCACGTTCGCTCTCGCCGGCCGGGCCCGCCCGTCACCCCGGACCGACCTCCTTTCCCGCGCCGCCACCGCGGTGATTCTCTACGCCGGAGCGACGCTTCTCTTCGCGGCGGGGCTCGCCGATGGACGCCTCCGCCACGCGGACGCGGCGATCGCGGGGGCCGAGGATCTCGCGCGGGAAGACGGCGCCGACGTGCGGGCGAATTCCGTGCGGCGCTGGGAGCGCCGGGTCGCCTCGGCATCCCTCGAGCCGTGGCTGCCGGCGGGGGAGCGCACGCAGCGGGACGACCTCGCCCGCGCGCTCTGGGCGCGGGGCGCCGACGAGAGCTTTCCCGAGCTCGGCGACACGCTCACGATCCGGAGCCCGCTCGGCGCCACGGTGTCGTCGTTCGGCGTGATCCGGCCCGGGCGCCGGACCGCGGACCTCGTCTCGCCGGCCGCGATTCCCGCCGCGTTCCCGGCGGAGTTCCGGCACGTGCCCTGGCCGCGCGAGCTCGACCGGGATCCGCTGCTGTCGGCCGTGGCCTCGCGGGACGTGCCGGACCGAGTCGCCGTCGAGCGGCTGGAATGGGACGCCGCGGGACGGGCGACGGGATCCCGCGGCGAGGGCGTCGAGATCCCCGACAAGATCCTGAACCGCGCACGCCGATCCGGGGAAGCCTTCGCGACCATATCGACTCCGGACGGGCTGAGGCGCGTGCACGTGCGGGCCGTCGCCTCGGGTTTCATCGGATTCGCGGCCCCGGCTGATTCCCCCCTCGGGGTGGCCGGGGCCGCCGTGGCTTCGGGAGAGGCCGCGCTCATCGTCCTCGTTCCGCTTCTTTTTGCCGGCGCGCCGGGCCGGGTGGTCTCGCTCCGTTTCCCGCGGCGCTTCTTCGCGACGTTTCGGGCCCGGCTGGTCGCGCTCGTGCTGGTGTTCGGCGCCCTTCCTCTCGCCCTGAGCGTCGTCTTCGTGAGAATCGCGCTCGAAGGCCACGCGTCGCGGGAGACGGCGCGGCGCTCGCGCGACGTCGTTTCCGAGGGGAGGCGCCTCTTGGAGGGAGACGAAACGGGCGGGGCCCTTTCGCCGGAAAACGCGCTGAATCGCGCGGCCGCCGTCATCGGCTGGGACCTCCTCCGCTATCGGGACGGGACGCTCGTCGCTGCGTCGCGCGCGCTGCCCGTCGCGGCGGAAGTCGCGCGCGAAAGGCTCGCTGCCCCCATCGCGCAGGAGCTCGCGGAAGGGCGGCCGTCGGCCTTCGCGTCGCGCGGCGCGCTCGCGGCCGGAGCGCCGCGGGTCGTGGAGGCGGCGGAGGTCGTATCGGCCGACGGGCGCGAGGCCCTGGCGGTCGTCGTCGCCGAGGACGAGGCGGTACGGTCGGCGGCCGACGCCCTGCTTCTGCTCTCCGTGGCGGTCGCGCTCGCCGCAGTGGGCCTTGGCGGCCGGGCGGCGCTCACGTTGGGCGGGCCGCTCGAGGAGCTCATCGCGGCCACGGCGAACGTCGGCGAGGGGCTTCCTCTGCCGCCGCTCGTGCGGCCTGCCAACGTGGATCTCGCGCGCCTCGTCGACGCCTTCACCGAGATGTCGGCTCGCGTCGAGGAGCGAACGGAATCTCTCGCCGAAGAGCGTGCCTCCGCGGTCGGCCTTCTCGGAAACCTCACGGCGGCCGTCCTCCTGTTCCGCCGGGGCGATGGAACGGTCCTTCTCGCGAATCCGGCGGCGGATCGCCTGCTGCCGGGAGGCACGCTCCCCGAGCGGCTCGCCGATCCCCGGTGGGCGCCGCTCCACGCGGCTCTCGAGGAAGCGGCCGTACGGCCGTCGCCCTACGAGATGCGCGTGAACATTCCAGGTCCCGCGGGCGAGCGCTTCTTCCGCGTGGCGATCGTGACGCTTCCGGGAGAAGAGCGCGCGCCCCGCGTGATCCTGCTCCTCGAAGACCTCACGGACTTCCTTCGGGCCGACAGGCTCGCGGCGTGGGTCGATGCCGCCCGCTCCATCGCGCACGACATCAAGAACCCGCTCACGCCGATCCGGCTCGCGGCCGAGCGCCTGAGGCGCTTCGAGCTGAAGCGGGAGGCGCCGCCGCCCGGCGCGATCGGAAGCGTCGCGGCGGGAATCCTCCGGCAGGTCGGGATCCTGACGGACCGCATCGGCCGGCTCGGGCGTTTTGGCGACCCCGCGACGGTGGCGCCGCGCGTGCTCGATCGCGCTGCCGTGGCTCTGCTCCTCGAGGAGGTCGCCGCCGACTTCCGGATGCACGAATCGGTCGCGATCGAGACCGAGACCGATCCGGACCTGCACCGGTTCGCGGCGGATCCCTTTCTCGTCCGAGACGCGCTGACGAACTTCCTCGTGAACGCGATCGAGGCGATCGGTGCCGCGCCCGGCCATGTCCGGCTTTCGGCCGGGAACGCGACGCTCGCCGCCGGCGCGCCAGCCGTGCGCTTTGCGTGCGCCGACGACGGTCCGGGCGTGCCGGAAGATGTCGCGGGAAGGCTCTTCGAGCCTGCGTTCTCGACGAAATCCCGCGGCTCGGGGATGGGTTTGGCGGCCGTGCGGCGGGCCGCCGAGCGCCACGCGGGAAGTGTTTTTGCGCACCCGCGCGCGGGCGGCGGGCTCGTCGTGGGGTTCACACTGCCCGCGGTATCATCCCCACCGTGACTCACCCGGCTTCTTGCCGGCGCGGCGCGGTCGCAGCGGGCCGTAGGGCTGTCCGGTTTCTCGCCGGAAGCCTCGTCGCCTCGCTCCTCCTCGCGCCGGCCTCGTGCCGGAAGACCCGAACCGAGCCCGTGACGGAGGCGCCGCCGGCGCTCGCCCGCGGCGACGCCATTTTTCTCGCTGAAGCGCCGGCGTTCGTGCCGGACGACGTCGACGCCGAGCTCGGGCCGATGCAGGTCGTGCGCCTCTACGTGCCAGCCGCGACGCTCTCCCGCGCGGGCGCCATCAAGGGCTTGCCCCCCCCTCCCTCGCCGCTCAAGCGGCCGCTCGTGTTGACCGTTCTCGGGGAAGAAGGCGCGGCGGCAAGCCTCGCTGGCCGCGGGGAGGCGATGGGCGCGGAGTGGGCGCGCGCTCTCGCTCCCATCCTCGAGGACGCGAGGAGCTGGGGTCGCGTGGAAGGCGTTCACTTCCACCTCTGGCCGTCGCCGGAGCTGGCGAAGGATCTCGGCGCGGGACTGGCCGCGGTCCGCAAAGCGCTCGGCGTCCCGGTCTCCGTCACGCTACCGCCCTCGGTGGAGCCGGAAAAGTGGAAGCCGCTCGCCGGCGCGGCCAGCGAGGCGCTCGTTCTGGCGTTCGGACACCGGACGGAGCTCGGAGGCCAGATCGTGAGCGAATGGCCCGAAGAGAGCGCTCGCGCGTTTCCGCTTGCGTTCCGGCTGCTCCTCGCCTTCGGAGGATACGGCCGCACGGGGGACGGGACGAACTTCGCCGGGCGCATCTTGCCGGATGGAAAGATCGACGAGTTCTCCAAGGATCACGCCCTCGACTTCGATTTCGGGCAAGTGTTCTCTTCCGAGCCCGGCACGGTCTACATCTTCAAGCCGAGGGCGGGGACGCGGGGCTCGTCCCTCGCTGCGGACGGAGGCTACGCGCGCTTCCAGTCTCTGACGATCGCCGAGGGGCTGCGATTCCTGGCGCGCGCGGGGCGATGGTCCGTCCCGAACCTCCGGGGACGGGTCTTTCTCGTGGAAGGCGTGCCGAAAGACGGCCACCTCGTGGGCTACCCCGCGGTGCGGGCTCTTTTGACCGGCAAGCCGCTCGAAGCGCGGCTCGAGGTCCAGGTGTTTCCGGGCGAGTCCGGACAGGGCAGCACCGAATTCACAGTTCACGCAACGAACGCGGGCCCGGTGCCGACCGACCTCTCGCATTACAACAACTGGATTCAGATCAGGGTCGAGGGCGGCACCGTGGCACTCGTGAAGCCGGGCGACTTCGACCGGTACGAACAGCTCACGTCCGAAGCCGACGGGTACAAGCCGACGAGCTCGAGCAGGGCGGTCGTCGCCCGGCTTTACGAGAACCTTTTCGCGCCCGGCGAAAGGAGCAAGTCCGGTCCGATCCGAGTGGCCGGAGCGCATCCGCGCATCTTCCTGAGCTGGCACCTCACGCTGCCCGACGGGAAGGTGATCAAGGAGCCGGAGTTCGAGGCGGCCGTGAGGCGCCCGGCGCCGGCCGCGGCCGCGCCGAAGGCGAAGCTTCGCCGACGCCGCCGCTGAACCAGTGTTTTCTCGAGCGGTGAAGGGGGTCGGGGGGAAACACGACCGTGTTTCCCCCATCGTTCGCAGCCGCAAGCGCGCCCTTCGCCGGTCGCGGGCGGAGCCCGCGGCGTGCTAGCTCAACCAGCCGCGCTCCGACGCGGCCTGCTCGGCGAGCCGCACCGCGAGCAGCGCCCCAGCGCGCCTCAGGTGGTCGGCCGCAAGCGTGAGCAGAACGCCGCGGACCGACGTCTCGCACCTGAGGAGGAGCGTCTCGTCGCGCCCTGCCGATTCCACAGGACCGGAGAGATCCTCGGGGTCGACGACGTCGAAGGCGTGCCTCTGCGCGCGGAAGCTCGCGAGAAGGGCGTTCGCCTCGGGAGCTTCCGCGCCGAGGCGCAGCTCCACGCGCAGGAAATGACCGTGAAAGACGCCGCTGCGGGCCGAGAGAATCGCCGTGGGGATCGCCCGCCCCAGGAGGGAAGCGAGATCCTCCGCGACGCGCTTTTCGAACGAGCCGGAGTCGGGCGGCACCCAGAAATTGAAGACCCCCTGAGTCTCGAGAACCTCCTTCGGCAGCGGGCGGAAGGTCGCGAGGGCGAGGGCCTGCTGAAAGAGCTCGTCGAGTGCGGCCTTGCCCAGCTCGCTCGCGGGCCGGTCGACCGCGACGGTGAGGCCGGTGACGGGCGCGTGCATCTCCACGAGACGGACGGCTTCGGCGACGACGAACGCGACGGGATGCGGTGTGAGAAACAGGTTTCCTTTCGGCAGCGCCCGGGACCCTCCGCCCTCCTGCGGCACGACGAGCGCTTCGCCGCTGCGGACCCCCGAGAGATCGATCGCGAGGGCGCCGTCCCTTCTCGTCGCGAGAAAGCGCGCCGTCTCGGCGGCGTTTCCGCACAGGAAGGCGATCCGGCTCGTCTCGAGAGCGTCCGGCGTCAGGGGGGCGACGAAGGCGACTTCGTCTTCGTCGGCTGCAAGCAGGCCCGTATCGCCCGCGGCCTGGTGAAAGAGGTGCACGCGCGACGCCGGAAACCTCCTCTCCGTGAGGGCGGCGCGCACGTCGCGGCCGAGAAGAGTCGTGGGCTCCACGAGGGCCACGACCAGGCCGGATCCGGGCGCCGCCTTCGTCACGCGGCAGCGCTCTTCGGGCGCCCGCGGAGGAATCCGGCGAGTCGCACAAGGGGCGCCGAGGCGGCGTACGTCACGAGCAGTCCCGCGAGAGCGTACTCGCGGAGCCACCAGATGAGGCCGAGGACGGCCGCAAAGAGGAGGAAGTAGAGCCGCCCGCGGCGGGACCGGGCGTCGACATCCTTGAAGGAGCGGTACCGGAAGGTCGACACCATGAGGAAGGCGAGGACGGCCGTGACCCCGAGGAAGACGGCCCGAAGGGTGTCCGTGAGAGCGGGGGCCGGCACGGCCCAGATGAGCCCGCAAAGCGCGCCCGCCGCCGACGGGATCGGGAGCCCGACGAACCAGCGCTTGTCCACGACGTGGACCTGCACGTTGAAGCGCGCGAGCCGCGAGGCTCCGCAGACGACGAAGAGGAACGAGACGAGGAGCCCCGCGCGGCCGAAGGCCGAGAGCCCCCAGGTGTAGACCAGAAAAGCGGGCGCGACCCCGAAGCTCACGACGTCCGCGAGGGAGTCGAGCTGTTCCCCGAACGCGGAGGTCGTACCCGTCCATCGGGCCACGCGTCCGTCCAGACCGTCCAGGATGGCCGCGAGAAACACGAGCTTCGCGGCGTACTCGAAAGCCCCCTGCGCGGCGGCGTCGAGCGAAAGGTATCCGCAGAGGATGTTGCCCGCGGTGAAGAGCGCGGGCAACGCGTAGACCCCCCGGCGCACCCCGCGCCGCGGGGCGGACGAAGGCGAATCGGTCAAGGGGGCCTAGTGCGCCGAGACGCGCGCGCGGTGCTCGCGCACGATCTCTTCCATCCGGTCTTTCAGGTGCAGTTTGTGTTTCTTCAGGCGCTTCTCCTCGATCTCTTCGTCCGTGGAGAGGAAAGTCTTAGAGGCGAGCTCGGCGAGCCGTTTCTCGTGGTCGTGGTGATCACGCAGGAGAGAGCGAAATTCCTCGTTCTGGCTCTCGAGCTCGTGCTTGACCTCGTCCGTGATGGTCTGCATCGACACCTCCTCGGGTGAAATCGGTCAGTGACCGGAGTCTCCCTTCATGGCCGGGGGGCCGTCAAGGCGGCGCGGCCCCGAAAGTTTCCGGACCATGACGAGAGCATCCTCTCCGTCGAAGTAATAGCGGGCCCTTCGCCCGGTCTCGGTGAACCCGAGGCCCGCGTAGAACGCCTGGGCCCGCAGGTTCGAGACCCGAACCTCGAGGTACATCTCCTCGGCGTCGACGCGTGAGGAGAAGGCGAAGACTTCGTCCATCAGCGCCGAGGCGACGCCCTGGCGGCGAAAGGCGGGGGCGACGGCGATCTTGTTCACGTGAACCTCCCCCCCCGCGAAAGCGCAGAAAACGTAGCCAGCGAGCGTCCCGCCGCAGAGGGCCACGCGGTTGAAGCGCCAGGGTGCCCCGATCTCCACCTCGAAGTAGTCGCGTTTCCAGGGCACGGGGAAGGAGAGGCGTTCCAGTTCGGCGATCCCGTCGAGGTCGCCATGGCGCGCATCCCGCAGCGTCAGGGGCTCGGGGAGCGCGCTCACCCGCTTCCCAATGCTTCCAGGCGAGCCCGCTTTTCCTCGGCGGCGCTCGGCCTTCCGTAGACGAGGGTGCGCGAGCCGGTCGCGTCGCGCGCCGCGATTCGCCCCGCGGCGGCGGCGAGCGGCAGGTTTTCCACGCCGAGATCCACGACGGCGTGCCCCTGGGCGGCGGCGGCGGCCTCGACCTCGGGCCGCGGACGCGGGGGCATCGCGTCCGCGACGCGGCCCCCGGTGCGAGGGGCCGAGTGGACTTCGCCCCGGCCGGCGTCGAGGACGAAGACGGCGTCCACGGGATCGGGCCGTGCCTCGTCGGCGGCGGCGAACGTGGCCACGAGGACGAGTGGAATGCCGCGCCCTCGCGCGAGCCCGCGCGCGAACGCGAGTCCGGCGCGCAGTCCCGTGAAAGAGCCCGGGCCGGACAGCACCGCGATCCGACCGAGATCGCGGACCGTCTGGCCGGCGTCGGCGAGGAGGGTCTCGAGCGCGA
The DNA here is from genome assembly GCA_963821225.1 of Thermoanaerobaculia bacterium. Taxonomy (GTDB): domain Bacteria; phylum Acidobacteriota; class Thermoanaerobaculia; order UBA5066; family UBA5066; genus Fen-183. Next base: position 743,331 of record CAWGCY010000006.1, on the reverse strand, counting down.
TCGGCAGGCCTTCGGTGGCGTTCGGCGGAAGGGGCCGGATCGTCTCGGGGCCGTCATCGCCTCCGATTGCCAGAGAGGGGAAGGGCGAGGCCGTGTCGAGCGAAAGGATGAGCATCCGCCGCCTCCCGGCGATGCTAGCATCCCGGCCTCCACATGCGCGCGACGCCCATGCTCGAGCAGTACTGGGCTCTCAAGCGGGAGGCGGGAGACGCCCTCCTCCTCTACCGCCTCGGCGACTTCTACGAGTTGTTCTTCGAGGACGCGACCTACGCGGCGCCCCTCCTCGGCCTCGTCCTGACCGCCCGCCACAAGGACAGCGACGTCGAGGCCCCCATGTGCGGCATCCCCCAGCACGCGCTCGAACCGTACCTCGCCCGGCTCGTCGCGGCCGGGAGAAAGGTGGCGATCAGCGAGCAGATGGAGGCACCGGCGAAGGGCAGGACCCTCGTGGCGCGCAAGATCGTCCGGATCGTCACGCCCGGCACGATCGTGGACCCGGAGCGCCTCGACGCGCGGCGACCGAACGAGATGGCGGCCGTGACCTGGAACGGCGACGGAGCGGCCGTGTCCACGCTCGATCTGTCCACGGGCGATTTCGCGGTCGTGAAGCTGCCCGATCGGGCGGCCCTCGCGGAATGGCTTCTGCGCCGCATGCCCCGGGAGCTCGTCGTCTTCCCGTCCGACCGGAGCGCCGCCGAGTCGCTTACGTCGTCCCTCGCGGCCTCCGGTTCCGACGCACCCTCGCTCACGACGCTCAGGGACGAGTCGCCGCGCGGGGCGGGGGCCGTGGACCTCCTGAAGCGGCATTTCCGCACGGCGACGCTCGAGCCGTTCGGCCTGACGGGAGCGGGCGCGGCCGCCGACGCGGCGGCGGCGCTGCTGTCGTACGCGCGGGCCACGCAGCGGGCCGACTGCGATCACGTGCGCTCGCTGCGCTCCGAGGCGCCTGACGACGGGCTCGTCGTCGACGCCGTGACCGCGGGACACCTCGAGCTGTTCCGCTCCGCGCGCGACGGCGGCCCGAAGGGGACTCTGTTCTCGGTGCTGGATCGCACGGGCACGTCTTTCGGCGCGCGTGCCCTCCGCCGGCTCCTCGAAAGGCCGCTCGGCCGACGCGCCGGCATCGAAGCGCGGCTCGACGGGGTCGAGGAGCTCCTGGAGGACGCGGCGCGCCTCGAAGGCCTCGCCTCGGCGTTCCGCGAGATTCCCGATCTCCCGCGCCTGCTCGCGCGCCTCGCGGTCGGAGCCGGCTCGCCGCGGGACCTGGCGGCGCTCGGCGACGGCCTCGTGCGCGCGGGCCGCGTCGGCGCGCATCTCGGCGCGGCGCGCGCGTCTATCCTCGCGCCCGGGGGCGAAGCGTCGGCCGAGGGAGTGCCGTTCGCGCTCGGCGAGTCGATCGCGAGGCGGATCGTGTCCGAGCCGCCGGCTCACGTCCGGGATGGCGGGATCTTCCGCGACGGCGTGGATCCGGCCGTGGACGAGGTCCGCGCCTTGCGCCGCGAGTCCGCATCCATCCTCGCGCGCATCGAAGGGGAGGAGCGCGCCCGGCGCGGCGTTCCGACGCTCCGCGTCAAGTTCAACCAGGTCGTCGGTCACGTCTTCGAGGTGCCGGCCTCGGCGCGTGCGCGCATCCCCGGGGAGGCGCTCAAGCGGCAGACGCTCGCGAACGTGGAGCGCTACGCGACGCCCGAGCTCGTCGAGGTGGATGAAGCGCTGCGCTCCGCCGATGCGAGGCTCGCGGCCCGCGAGCAGGAGCTGTTTCTCGCGCTCGTCGCGGAGGTCGTCGCCGACTCGTCCCGCATCCTCGGCGCCTGCTCGCGCCTCGGCCTTCTCGACGCGCTCGTCTCCCTCGCACGCTCGGCGCGGGCCGGGGGTTGGGTGCGGCCACGGGTCGTGGACGACCCCGTGCTCCTCGTCGAGGGAGGCCGGCATCCCGTCGTCGAGGCGCTGCGCCCGCGCGAGCCCTTCGTCCCGAACGACGCGGCGCTCGGAGGCGAGGGCGAGCATCTCGTGGTCCTCACGGGCCCGAACATGGGCGGCAAGTCGACCTACCTGCGGCAGAACGCCCTTCTCGTCCTCCTCGCGCACGCCGGCTCCTTCGTGCCCGCTCTCTCGGCCACGATCGGCCTCACGGACCGCATCTTCACGCGCGTGGGCGCATCGGATTCGCTCGTCAGGGGCGAATCGACGTTTCTCGTGGAGATGGCCGAAACGGCGCACATCCTGAGACACGCGACCGCGCACAGTCTCGTCGTCCTGGACGAGCTCGGGCGCGGCACCTCGACGTTCGACGGACTTTCGCTCGCGTGGGCGATAGCAGAGCATCTCCACGATCAGGGGATCCGGCGCGTGCTCTTCGCGACGCATTACCACGAGTTGACGGAGATGGCGCTCGTGAAGCCCGACGTGAAGAACCGCACGATGACCGCGAAGGAGTGGAACGGCGAGGTCGTCTTCCTGCGCAAGGTCGCGGACGGCACCGCCGACCGCTCGTACGGCGTGCAGGTAGCGCGCCTGGCGGGCATCCCGGAAGGCGTGCTCGGGCGGGCGCGCGAGATTCTCGGCAATCTCGAGCGCCAGCAGATGGACGTCGGCGGGCGGCCGCGCCTCGCCGAGCACGCGGGCGAGGCGCCCCCCGTGAATGCGCAGCTAGACCTCTTTCGCGGCCAGGGTGAGCTCGTACTCGACGCGCTGGGGCGAGTCGACGTCGACCACCTCACCCCGCTCGCCGCGCTCCAGCTCCTCGCCTCGCTCCAGCACCGGCTGCGCGGGGAGGAATGAAGAGAACAGAAGAAAGAGAAATATTTGCTTCGGAAAAGAGAAGAGAAGAAAGAAAGATTTCTTAGAAGGGGAATAGGGGAGTGGCGGTCGCGGCTGCCTCGCGGTTCGTGCTTGGTCTCGCGGGACCTTCGCCGTCGGCGGAGGAGAGCGTGCTGCTCGTCGCGCTTCGCCCTCTCGGAATCCTCCTTTCCAAGCAAAATCTTCTATCGGCCCCGCAAGCTGCTTCACTGCTGGAGGCGTTGAGAGGGCTCTATTCACCCCCGCCCCTCCTCTTCATCTCCCAGGAAGGCGGGAGCGAGGATCCCATCGGGCCGCTCGTCGGGACTCCGTTCGCGTCGGCAGCCCTGTGCGCCGCGGCCGGAACGGACCGCGTTCACGAGAACGCGTATCTCATGGGGCGCGCGGCGCGCCTCCTGGGCTTCGACGTGGATCTCGCGCCGGTTCTCGACCTCGCGCAGCCGGGCACGGGGGCCGTCGTCCTCCAGGGGCGCTGTTTCGGGTTTCACGCGGAGGACGTCGTGCTCTCGGGGATGATGTTCCTGCACGGCCTCGCGCGTGCGGGCCTCGCGACCGCCGTGAAGCACTTCCCGGGGCTGGGGCGCGCGGGAAAGGACACGCGGCTCGCGCGGCCGGTCGTGGATGCGCATGACGTGGACCTGATGGTGACCGACGTCGCGCCCTTCGCGAAGCTGGCCCGGGGCACGGACGGCGTCGTCGTGGGCCACGCTGCGTACCCGGGCTTCACGGGTGACGATACTCCTGCGTCCTGCTCGCCGAAACTCCTCGGCGTGTTGCGCGGACCCGTGCACTTCGAAGGCGTCGCGTTCGCCGACGATCTCGTGAAGGGCGCCCTGGACGGGACCCTTCCCGAGCGCGCGGAACGGGCGGCTCGAGCCGGTTGCGATGCACTCATCGTCTCGGCTCAGAGCGACGCCTGGGAAGAATGTGTCACGCGCGTGGAAGCGCTCGGTAACGACCCGGCGCGGGACGCCCGTTTCGCGACTCTCCGCCGCCGCGTCGCGGACGCACCGCGTCCGCGATTCGACGAAGAAGCGTGGAAGAAGCTGGCGGAAGAAGCAGCGACTTTCAGGGAATTGCTCAGCAAGCCGAGGCCCAAAAGAGAGGAGATGAACTTCAGATTCTCCTAGAAAAGCCGGCTCGCTCGGCCCGGTACCCCCTGCTCCTTCGCGCGTGAACTCGCTTCGGTCAGACAGCACGCGCGTGCGTCTCAAGGGGCACCGGCGCCTCTCTCGCGCCCTCCTGACTCTTCCCCTTCTAAGAAATCTTCTCTTTCTCTTCGCTTTCTAGAACGGAACATCGTCGTCGGCGTCGCCGCCGGCCGCGGCGTCAGGGACCGCCGGAGTCGACGCGCCGGAGACGCTCCCGGCATCCGGGCGGCTTCCCAGCATCTTCATGTCCCGCGCCTTGATCTCGGTGGCGTAGCGCTTCTGGCCCGTCTCCTTGTCGTCCCACGTGCGCGTCTGGAGCGCGCCCTCGATGTACACGAGGCGCCCCTTCGACAGGTACCGCTCGCAGATGCTCGCGAGCTTGTCGAACGCGATGACCGTGTGCCACTCGGTCTTCTCCTGCTTCTGTCCGCTGGCGCGATCGTTCCACGTCTCTGTCGTCGCGATGCGCAGCCGCGCGATGGGCACTCCGCCCGTGGTGGCGCGCATTTCCGGGTCGGCCCCGAGGTGGCCGATGAGGATCACCTTGTTCACGGATCCAGCCATGTCCGTCCTCCGATCGACCGGATCCTACAATCCCCCTGGTTTGAGAGACACGCGGAAACTGGTCCGGTCGACCTGGGGCATCACCGCGTGGACGGTCGTCTCCCGCGTGGCGGGCGTCCTGCGCGACGCGACGGTAGCCCGGTTCCTCGGGGCCTCGGCCGCGTCCGACGCCTTTTACACGGCCTTGCGCATCCCGAACACGTTCCGCGCGATCGTGGGGGAGGGCGGCCTGCCGGCGGCGTTCGTCCCGATGGCGAAAAAGGTGGAGCGGGAGCGTCCCGGCGAGGAGGGTGTCTACGCGGGCCGGATGCTCGTCCTCCTCCTCTGCGTGCTCGTGTGTCTCGTGGCCGCCGGCATCCTCCTCGCGGAACCGATCGTCGCGCTCTTCGCGAACGGCTTCAAGGCGACCCCCGGGAAGTTCGAGCTGACGGTCCGGCTGACGCGCTGGATGTTCCCCTACATCCTGCTCGTCTCCGTGGCCGCCCTGCTCGAGGCCTTCCTGAACTCCAAAGGCTTCTTCCAGCTCTCGGCGGCCACGCCCATCGCGTGGAACCTCGCGATCGTCGCGGCCGCCTGGGCCCTCGCGCCCGCCGGCGTGTCGCCGCTCGAGGCGTTGACGGTGGGCGTGCTCGTGGGAGGCGGCCTCCAGGTCGCGCTCCAGGGGCCGGCCGTGCGCCGGCTGGGCCTGAGGTTCTCGGGCTCGCCTTTCCGCGACGCGGAGGTGAAGCGCACGGCGCTCCAGATCGCGCCGCGCCTCTACGGTTTCGGCGTCGGGCAGCTCTCGTTTCTCGTGTCGACCCGCACGCTGGCGGCGATCGGAGACGCGTTCGTGACCTACAACTTCTGCGCGTGGCGCGTCACGGACTTCGTCCTCGGCGGGTTCGTCGTCTCGCTGACGCGGACGGTCCTGCCGTCCCTTTCGGAGCAGGCGCTCGAGAAGGACCGCTCCGCCTACAAGGCCACGGTCGCGTTCGCTCTGCGCCTCATCGGCTTCGTCACGATCCCGTCGATGGTGGGCCTCATGCTCCTCGCCGCGCCCGTCGTCGACGTGATCTTCCGGCGCGGGCGGTTCGGCGTGGCGGCCGTCCCGAAGACTGCGGGCGCGGTCGTCTTCTTCGCTCTCGGCCTCTACGCGGCGGCGGGCGTCAAGATCGTGACTCAGGCGTTCTACGCGCTCCACGACACCCGCACGCCTGTCCTCGTGGCCACGTTCGATCTCGCCGTTTTTTGGGTTCTCTGCGTTTCTCTCGCCGGGCCGATGCAGCACGCGGGGGTCGCCCTCGCGACGTCGGCGGGGTTCTGGATCAACTTTCTCGCGCTTCTCGCCCTCCTGAGGATGCGGCTCGGCAGGCTCGGGGGGCGCGCGATCGGGGCCGGGCTCGCCCGGGTCGCCCTCGCGAGCCTCGGAATGGGGGGGATCGTGTGGGCTATCTCGGAGACGCTGGTGCCGTACCAAGCGGCCTGGGGGCTCCCGCTCAGGATAGGTTGGGTGGGGGCGGTCGCCTCGGTCGGCGCCGCGGCCTTTATCGTCCTCGCGAAGCTGCTCCGCGCGCCGGAGGTGGACGAGGTGCTCGGCGCGCTTCGAAAGAAGAGAGCACAGGAGCCGGAATGATCGACAAGATCAACATCCGCGAGAAGCTGACGCAATTCACGTCCCGCTGGGATCCGAAGATCGTGGCCGAGCTGAACGGCCAGCACGTGAAGCTCGTGAAGTTCGAAGGGCCGTTCATCTGGCACCGGCACGAGAACGAGGACGAGCTCTTTCTCGTCGTCGAGGGCGAGTTCGTCATGGAATTCCGCGACCGCTCGGTTCCGCTGCGCGCGGGCGAGCTCATCGTCGTCCCGCGCGGCACCGAGCACAGGCCTCTGGCGGAGAAGGAAGTCCACGTCCTCCTCTTCGAGCCCGTATCCACGGTCAACACGGGAGACGCGGGCGGGGAGCGGACGGTGGACGCGCCGGAGTGGATCTGAGCGAAGGAAGGTCGCCGAAAACGAAACGCCCGCCGGCGCGAGGCCGGCGGGCGTGGAATCTAAAGAAGTCGAAGCTCAGTGCCCGTCGATGCAACCGCCCTTCGCGTATCCGGTCTGTCCGTTGTCGTAGGCCTTGTTCGACCAGTTGCCCTGGATCTTGAACTGGGCTCCGTTGCTGAGGGTCAGAAGCGGAGCGCCGAACGTCCAGGCGCACTTGTCGGCGTTCTCGGCACCGGACGAGTCGTACCAGGCGCCAGGGCTGGCGGGGTCCGTAAGTGCCTCGGAGAGCTCGTGGCCCGAGACGTTTGCGAGAGCCTTGAGGCCCTGCGACCCTGGTCCCGTCGATTGGGGGTCGCAGCCGGGGTCTCCGTCGAGGTCGAAGAAGAACGCGAATTGGACGGGCGTGCCGTTGCAACTTCCATACGTGTGCCAGGCGCAATAGCCCGCGTGGCCTCGCGGAAGATCCGTGTAGACGGCGTAATAGCTATTCCCGTCGCTGTCCGGAGCAACGCCGTTGGGGTCCGCAGCTACCTTACAGACCTCAGCGAGGATCGTCGAAGTCTTGGGCGCGCGGGTGGGGCCAGCAGATGTGTCGACAAAATGCCCGAAGTGGTTCGTGGCGGAGCCGACCTGGCCGCCGATTCCCGTGTACTCGGTGTTCGTCCCCGCGTAGCGGCTACCATTGAACCCGATGAAGAACGAGTCGAGACCGGAAAACTTGTCGCCCCCGTAGCCGTTCCAGCTCGTGCCCCAGAAAATTGAATATGTGTGGGCTGTCGGCATGATCTTGCCGCCATGGTAGACGAGGTCGGGCGAGCCTCCTCCCCCGCCAGGCCTCGCATCCCTGACCGGGTGGACGTGGGCTTTCGGGCTGCCCTTTTCGTTGGGATCGTCATCGTCTGCGCGGAGCGCCGGCGCGGCCGCGAGGGCGAGCGCCGCAACGAGTGTCAGCCCGGGAATGAGCCCCTTCTTCATCGGTGTACCTCCTGAACGAGAGAATCTCGCCGGAACTGTGGCTGCACGGACGGTCAGCGAGTACCCCGACCGAGGCCTTGAGGTTGTATGTCGGCGGTACCCTAGCAGAGAGCAGGACTCGGTCTCAACTGAAAAAAAAGACGCCTCGCGCCGACTCCGGGGCGCCCCCTTTTAGAGGACCTCGATCGGAACGGGCGCGAAGCAGAGGACGAAGATGAGAAGCACGCCCACCGCAACGAGCTTTCGCCGGTCGTCGAGCGGCTCACCCTCGTTCGCGACCGGCGGATGACGGAGGCCGGTGAAGAGCGTGAAGAGCACCCACACCCACCAGCCCGGCCACTTCAGCCCGAGGAGGGCGAGGACGACGAGGAGCGGCAGCGCGAGGACGCGCTGGAAGCGGCCGAAGACCGCGTAGATCGCGTGGCCGCCGTCGAGCTGTCCGAGCGGCAGAAGGTTCAGCGCCGTCACGAAGAGCCCGAACCACGCGGCGAGGAAGACCGGATGCTCGATGACGTCCACGCTCGTGTACGTCGTGCCGGCGAAGATCCTCTGAAAGAGCTGGATGAGGATCGGGTACTGGAAGATCACTGTCCCTTCCGAGAGCGCGGGGGACGGATTGACCCGCGAGTGCGAGACGCCCCACGCGAGAAGGGGGACGGCCACGGCGAACCCGGCGATCGGGCCGGCCACGGCCATGTCGAAGAGCTGGCGTTTGTCGCGGATCTGCTCGCGGATGCGAATGAACGCGCCCATGGTCCCGACGAGGGAGACCTGGGGCGGAAAGGGGATGAAGTAAGGAGGCGACGCGTCGATGCCGTAACGGCGGCACATCAGATAGTGGCCGAGCTCGTGCGCCAGGAGGATGGCCAGAAGGGGAAGAGAAAACACGAGCCCCTCCTTGAAGAGGCGGGGATCGAAGAGAGAGGGCGTCTTCTCGATTCGAAGAAGAAGTGCCGGACGGAACCCGGCGGCGAAGACGACACCCGCGTACGTGGTCGTCAGAAACGTCGCCGCGAAGAGAAGGCCGTGAAGCCACCACCGTTCCTTCCGCCGCGGCACGGCGGCCGGCGCACTCACCCAGACCTCGCTCATGAATTCAGGAGGGCGAGCCGGAGGGGGGCGGCCCTGGAGACGCGGCCTTCGCGGCCGGTTCTTCGGGCGGGCCGGTCATGTCGCGCAGCTCCTTGCCGGGCTTGAACCGGATCGTGAAGCCGGGCGGAATCTGCACCTCTTCGGTGGGGCGTTTCGGGTTGCGGCCGATGCCGCGTTTTCTGGGCTTCACGAGGAAGACGCCGAAGCCGCGCAGCTCGATGCGCTCGCCGCGCGTCAGTGCCTGGCGCAGCACGTCGATGATCGTCTCGACGGCCTGCGTCGCCTTCTGGCGCCCCACGCCGGCCGCCTCCGCGACCGCGTTGATGATGTCGTTCTTGATCACGTAGGGTAGAGTCTACCCGTCCTCGGGCATCTCGTTCAAATCGAGTCGGTTGGGCCGGGCTCGGCGGTTCAAAGGCGACCGAGACGCCGTTTCAGCAGAACGATCTCGAGGGCCGTCGCGGCCATGGCCGCGAGGCGCTTCAGGGCCGGGACGGACGGGGGACGCTCCTCGGATTCGGCCTCGCCGTAGAGATAGAGGACGGTCTTTCCCTTGAGGTTCACGGGGACGACGGCCACGGGCCCGAGGCCGTTGGACTCGAGGGCCTCGAGCGTGGAGGCCGTTCCGGGCAGGTCCGGCTGCGGGCCGACGTAGAACCCTTCGGTGTTGCGCAGCGTCGCGAAGACTGAAGGCTCCGTGTCGGGCAGGTGAAGAGAAGAGAACTTGGGCGAGGCCGGTCGAGCGGCCCAGCCTCGCACGTGGTCGGGATACGCCACGAAGAGGGCTGCACGGCGAACGTGGCGCATGGACTCTTCGAGGACGGCGTCGGCGATGTCGTCGCGGCTCCGGGCCGCGCCGAGGCGCGCGACGAGCCGCTCTTCGCCCTCCGGCTCGTCCCCGGCCTCTCCGCCCGGCTCCTCGAGCCGGGGCGTGAACTCCATCGAGTCCGGCTCCGGGTCGATGGACGCGAGCGGATCTTCGAAAATCTCCGACTCCATGCGTCGCGCGGCGACCGCGAGCGACGCAGTGGGCGCGAGCTCCGTCGTCGACTGCCACGGGTCGCCCTGATCGAGCCGCCGCGCGCGCTGAGGGTAGGGCGAGGTGAGGTCGGGCGGCGGTGGCGGCGGGACGACGCGCAGGTCCGGCCGGCTCTTGGGACGCGCACGTGCCGGCTGCGTCGGCTCGTCCGCGTCCACCTCGGGGGCGGGCTGTGTCTCGCGGAGGAATGCCGCCGCCGAGAGGTACCGCGGCTCGACGTCGGCAGCGTAATAGCGGTAGAGAAGAGCGTAGATGCGCACTTCGAGGGCAGCGTGCGGAACGATGCGGAAACCCGTGAGCGCCGCGAGCTCGTCGAGAGCGGGGAGGTTGCCGGGATCGCGCATCGCGACCGCGAGGCTGCGTCCGTCCCTGCGAAACGGCACGGCGTGCAGGCGCTGGGCGACGCGGCCGGGCACGAGGCGCAGGACGTCCGCGCGGATCTGCTCCAGCGCTTCCGGCGACGCCGGCGGCACCCGGTGCTGGACGGAGAGGCCGTGGAGAATGACCTCCTCGGAGGCTTCCTCCTCCAGCAGCGCCGTCCCGATCCGTCCGTGCTGGCGGACCTGCCGCATGACGGCACGGTTCCGCTGCTCGTCGCTGATGAGCTTCTTTTCGATGAGGACGTCGCCCAGGCGCGGCATGGTTCCTCGAATCTCCATCTTACACGGCGCCTCCCCTGTAGAATCGCCCACATGAGCGATCGGCCCATTCGCGTTCTCGTCGCGAAGCCCGGCCTCGACGGGCACGATCGCGGCGCGAAGGTGATTGCGCGCGCGCTCCGCGATGCGGGAATGGAGGTCATCTACTCCGGCCTCAGGCAAACCCCTCGGCAGATCGCCGCCGCGGCCGTACAGGAGGACGTCGATGTCGTGGGCCTCTCGATCCTGTCGGGCGCCCACAACGTCCTCGTACCCGAGGTGATCGACGCCTTGAAGGAAAGTGGCGGCGAGACCATCGCCGTCGTCGTCGGCGGAATCATTCCCGAGAGGGACATCGCTCCGCTCAAGGCGCGAGGCGTCCGCGACATCTTCCTTCCGGGAACGACCACCGGTGCAACGGTCGACGCGATCCGCCGCCTCGCGGGCGAGCGGGCGTGAGCGAAGTCCTCGTCTCGCAACTCTCCCCGTCCTCGCCGGAGTTTCGGGAGAACGCCGCCCACCACCGCGCGCTCGCCTCACGCCTCCATGACGAGCTCGCGAAGGCCCGGGAAGGCGGCGGAGAGAAGGAGCGGGCCCGCCACGTCGCGCGCGGCAAGCTTCCCGTCCGCGAACGCCTCGAGCGCCTTCTGGACCCGGGAACGGCGTTTCTCGAGGTTGCGCCGCTCGCGGGCTGGGGTCTGTACGACGACGCCGCTCCCGGCGCAGGGGTCGTGACCGGAGTGGGCCGCGTCTCGGGCCGCGAGGTCGTCGTCGTCGCGAACGACGCGACGGTGAAGGGCGGCACGTACTACCCGGTCACCCTGAAGAAGCACCTGAGAGCCCAGGAGATCGCGATGGAGAACGCGCTTCCGGCGGTCTACCTGGTGGATTCGGGCGGCGCGTTCCTGCCGCTTCAGGCAGAGGTCTTTCCCGATCGCGACCACTTCGGCCGCATCTTCTACAACCAGGCGCGCATGAGCGCCGCGGGTCTTCCGCAGATCGCCGCGGTGCTCGGCTCGTGCACCGCGGGCGGCGCGTACGTGCCGGCGATGTCGGACGAGACCGTCATCGTGAGGAACCAGGGCACGATCTTTCTCGCGGGCCCTCCGCTCGTGAAGGCCGCGACGGGGGAGGACGTGACCGCCGAGGAGCTCGGCGGAGGCGACGTCCACACGCGCCTGTCGGGCGTCGCGGACCATCTCGCCGAGGACGACACCGACGCGCTCGAGAAAGTGCGCGACATCGTCGCGCACCTCGGTGGCGCTCCCTCCGCGGCGCCCGGCCGGGTCGCTCCCGAGGAGCCGCGGTATCCGGCGGACGAGCTCTACGGCGTCGTCCCGAGAGACCTCCGCAGACCCTACGACGTGCGCGAGCTGCTGGCGCGGATCCTCGACGGATCGCGATTCCACGAGTTCAAGTCGCGGTACGGAACGACGCTCGTCACGGGATTCGGCCACGTGTCGGGTTTCCCCGTGGCCGTCCTGGCGAACAACGGCGTTCTCTTCTCGGAGTCGGCGCTCAAGGCGACGCACTTCATCGAGATGGCGTGCCAGCGCGAGGTGCCCCTGGTCTTTTTCCAGAACATCACGGGCTTCATGGTGGGAAAGGCGTACGAGCAGGGCGGCATCGCGAAGGACGGGGCGAAGATGGTGCATGCGGTCGCGAACGCCGCCGTCCCGAAGTTCACGCTTCTCGTGGGAGGCTCGTTCGGCGCCGGCAACTACGGGATGTGCGGGCGCGCTTACCAGCCGCGCTTCCTCTGGACGTGGCCGAACGCCCGCATCAGCGTCATGGGAGGCGAGCAGGCGGCGGACGTCCTGGCCACCGTCAAGGATGATCAACGCCTCAGGGAGGGAAAGGCGAAAATGACCGATGCGGAGCGGAGCGCGTTCAAGAAGCCCACCCTCGAGAAGTACGAGGTCGAAGGGAATCCCTATTTCGCCACGGGACGCCTGTGGGACGACGGCATCCTCGATCCGGTCGAGACGCGCCGCGTCCTGGCTCTGGGCCTCGCGGCCGCCGCGAACGGGGCGCGCCTCGAGACACGCTTCGGCGTGTTCCGGATGTAGAGATGAGGCGAACCGTCGCTCCGTTGCTGTTCGCCGCGTTTCTACCGCTCTCGGCGCCCGCGGACCAGCGCCCCGACTGCGGCACGGTGGACGCCCTCGAAGTCACCTCCCTGACCCGGACGAAGCTGACGGCGTTTCTCCGCACGTCTCTTCCCAACACGGCCGAGGGCGCCACGCAGAAATTCGCGGGTGAGATCGCCGTGGCGAACACTCCGCTGACGACCGCCCCGTCCCTGACGGCGATGGTCCAGCAGGGCCCCGCGGGAAACGCCGTCGTCCTCCTCGTGGATCTCGATCTCGCCAAGATTCCCCAGGCGCTTCTCGCGCGGCTTCACCCGCTCGCGCTCGACGTGACCGTGAACGGCTCGCTCGCGGGCGGTGCCCGGCCGCCCGTGCCTGTCTGCGCGGCGGGAATCCTGAAGGTCGGAACGCCGGAGGTGCGTTCATCGGCGCCGATGGGCGCGTCCCTCGCGGGCTTCTCCGGAGCGCGCTTCACCGGGCTCTCTCTCACTGAAGTCGAGGGACAGGCGACGGCGACGCTCTTCAACCCGCTCTCGTTTCCTCTCGACGTGAAGGACCTCGTCTACGCCGTGTGGGCGGGCGACCGGAAGCTCGCCGAAGGTGAGCGTCACGGCGTGAGGCTCCACGCGGGCCGTGAAAACGCGGTCGAGCTTCCGATCAGCGCCCCGAACGCCGATCTCCTTTCCGTTCTCGGAGGCGCGGTCGCCAGCGGTGGCCGCGTCGCCGGCAGGCTCGTCGCGCGCGTCTCGCTGCGCGTCGGCAAGGATCAGATTCTCACGGTGCCCCTCGACCTTCCCGGGTCGATACAGGTGATGCGATGAGCGAGTCCGGCATCCTGCTCGAGCGCGCGTCCGATCCGCGTATCGCGCGCCTCATCCTGAACCGTCCGGCCCGGCGGAACGCCTTCGACGGCGAGCTCGTGGCCCTCCTGCAGCGTGCCGTGCGCGAGCTGGCGTCGGACGCGATGACACGCGTCATCGAGGTTTCGGGCGCGGGCAAGACTTTTTGCGCCGGGGCCGACCTCGATTGGATGAAGAAAGTCTCGGGCTTCACGATGCAGGAGAATCTTCGCGATTCCGCCGAGCTGGCGTCGCTCTTCCGCGCGTTCGACGAGCTGGCGAAACCGATCGTGGCTCGGGTCCAGGGCGCGGCGCTGGGAGGGGGAACCGGCCTCGTCGCCGTTTGCGACGTCGTCGTGGCCGCCGAAAACGCGATCTTCGGCACGACCGAGGTGAGGCTCGGGGTCATTCCCGCCGTCATCTCACCCTATCTCGTGCACAAGATCGGGGAATCGCGCGCGCGTGCGTGGTTCGTCACGGGAGAGCGCATCTCGGCGAAAGAGGCCTGCGAGGCCGGCCTCGTTCACCGCATCGTCCCGGAGAAGGACCTCGCCACCGCGGCGCGAACGATCCTCGACGCGATCCTTCTGGGGGGCCCCGAGGCCGTGGCCGAGGCCAAGCACCTGGCCCGCACGGTCGCCGCAATGCCGCTCCGGGAGGCCACGAACATGGCGATCCAGCGTCTGGGCGAGCGACGCGCATCCGCCGAAGGACGGGAGGGGCTGGCGGCCTTCCTGGAGAAGCGCAAGCCGTCGTGGGCGGCGGAGCCGGCCGCGAAGAAGCCGTGACGCAGCCGTGACGGGGCTTCGGCGGCTCGGCCGCGTGCTCGTGGCGAACCGCGGCGAGATCGCCGTGCGCGTGATCCGCTCCTGCCGGACGGCCGGCCTCCCGGCGGTGGCGGTCTACTCCGACGCGGATCGCGATGCGCGCCACGTCGCTCTCGCGGACGCGGCCGCGCACATCGGTCCCGCACCCGCCCGGGAATCGTACCTTTCGATTCCGCGTCTCCTCGCGGCGGCCCGTGAGACGGGCTGCGGCTCCGTGCACCCCGGCTACGGCTTTCTCTCGGAAAGCGCGGACTTCGCGCGCGCGGTCGTCGACGCGGGACTCGTGTGGATCGGTCCGCCGCCCGAGGCGATGGACGCGATGGGATCGAAGATCTCTGCTAGAGAAAGAATGAGGGCCGCCGGAGTTCCAGTGGTCCCAGGGACGCAATGCATCGAAACGTTCGAAGAGAACGGGAAGATTTCTTCGAATGGTGAAGAGGGCGACCGCAGCGCCGGCGCTCATCGAGGCGCGCCGGCACGCCCCGCTGCCTCTGGCACCTTCGAAGAAAATCTTTCTTCGGTCCTGTCTCTCGGTTTCCCGGTCGTCGTGAAGGCTTCGGCTGGGGGCGGGGGCAAAGGGATGCGCATCGTGACGTTTCCCTCCGATCTTTCCGAAGCAATCGCGTCCTGCCGGCGCGAAGCTCTGGCTGCGTTCGGGGACGACACCGTCTACGTCGAGAAATTTCTCGCGGCGCCCCGCCACATCGAAGTGCAGGTCTTCGGCGACATGCACGGAAACGTCGTCGCGCTCGGCGAGCGCGAGTGCTCGCTTCAGAGGCGCCACCAGAAGGTGATCGAGGAGTGCCCGTCGTTCGCCGTGACGCCGGAGCTTCGCGCGCGCCTCGAGAGCGCCGCATGTGACGCGGCACGCGCGGTGGGCTACGTGAACGCGGGCACGGTCGAGTTCCTGCTCGAGCCCTCCGGCGCGTTCTTCTTCCTCGAGATGAACACACGCCTTCAGGTGGAGCATCCCGTCACGGAAGAAGCCTTCGGCGTGGACCTCGTCGCCTTGCAGCTCCGCGTCGCCGCGGGCGAGCCGCTGCCCGAGCTTCCTTCGGCGCCCTCGGCGCACGCGATCGAGGCGCGCGTTTACGCGGAAGATCCCGACGCGGGTTTTCTTCCGCAGGCCGGGCGTCTCCTGGTCTGGATCGAGCCCTCGGGCCCGGGCGTGCGCGTGGACTCGGGCGCAACGACCGGCCAGACGGTGGACATTCACTACGACCCTCTGCTCGCGAAGATCGTCGCGAAGGGGAGGGACCGAGAGGAGGCGCGCGGACGGCTCGTCGCGGCGCTCGGCGAGACGGTCGCCCTGGGCGTGGCGACGAATCTCTCGTGGCTGAGGCGGTTGCTCGAGGCCGCTCCCGTCGTCCGCGGCGAGTTGCACACCAGCCTCGTCGAGACGCTTTCGCTCCCCGCGCCCCCGCCTCCTCCGGACGAGGTCTTCGAGGCCGCCTCGTCGGTTCTCGCGCGCGCGGCGCTCGAGCCCGGAGGAAGCTCCGCGCGCGGCGCCTGGCCGAGCCCGTTCGAGGGGCGTTTTCGCATGGGGGATCAGTGAGGCTGCGCGACCTGCGAACGGGAGAGGAACGCGACGTGGCGGCGGACGCTCCGCCCGGCGCGACAGCCGCACGCGACGGTGACGTCGCCTGGGTGTGGTTCCGGGGCGAGACGTATCGCCTTTCGCCGGCGCGTCCCCGCCGCGCGGCGCGCGGCGGGGAGGAAATGCCCTTGCTGGAGGCGCCGATGCCGGGCCGGATCGCGGCCGTGCACGTCGCCTCGGGTGCGTCCGTCTCGAAGGGAGACGTCCTCGTGGTCGTCGAAGCGATGAAGATGGAGCACGCGGTGCGTGCCCCGAAGGACGGCGCGGTGGAACGAGTCCTCGTTTCCGAGGGGCAGATGGTCGGTCTCGGCGACGTCCTCGTGGAGATGGCGTGAACGCCTCGCGCGTCACGGTCGTCGAGGTGGGTCCGCGCGATGGCCTTCAGAACGAGTCGGCGGAGGTTCCGACAGACGTGAAGGTCGCGTTCGTGGATGCCCTTTCGTCCGCGGGACTGCCCGTCGTGGAGGCGACGGCCTTCGTGTCGCCGAAGGCGATCCCGCAGCTCGCCGACGGGGAAGAGGTCTTCCGGCGGATCGCGAAGCGTCCAGGCGTGCGATATCCGGTCCTCGTGCCGAACGAGAAGGGGCTCGACCGGGCCGAGGCGGCGGGCGCGCGCGAGATCGCGGTCTTCACGGCTGCGTCGGAGACGTTCAACCAGAAGAACATCAACGCCTCGATCGACGAGTCGTTCACGCGCTTTCGACCGGTGATCCGGCGGGCGCGGGAGGCCGGGATGCGCGTGCGCGGGTACGTGTCGTGCGGTTTCGGATGCCCGTACGAGGGCGCGATCCTGCCGGTCACGTCCGCTCGCGTCGCGCGGAGGCTGCTCGACGCGGGCTGCGACGAGGTGTCGGTCGGCGACACGATCGGCGTCGGGGTTCCCACGCAGGTGCCCGAGGTCGTCGGACGCTGCGTGGACGCGGGCGTGCCGCTCGCGCGGCTGGCGCTGCACTTCCACGACACGCGCGGAACGGCGCTCGCGAACGTGGCCGAAGGGCTCCGGCAGGGTGTGAGGACCTTCGACTCGTCGGCGGGCGGCCTCGGCGGGTGCCCTTACGCTCCCGGGGCGGCGGGCAACGTCGCCACGGAGGACCTCCTTTATCTCCTGCACGGCATGGGCTACGAGACGGGAGTGGATCTCTCCCTGGTCGCGGCGGCCACCAAGGCGCTGTCGGGCGCGATCGGGAGGCGTCCCGTTTCCCGCGTCTATCAGGCTCTCGAGTCGGCCCGCGGGCCTCGGCCGGTGTAAACTCGGCCGACACCTTACCCTGCGAGGAGATCGAATGCCGCATCGGATTCTCTTGGCGGACGACAGTCTGACCATTCAGAAGGTCATCGAGCTGACGTTCTCGGGTACGGACTTCGAGCTCAAGGCTGTCGGTAACGGCGACCTCGCGCTGCCGCTCCTCGATTCGTTCTCGCCCGACATCGTCCTCGCGGATTGCGTCATGCCGGGCAAGACCGGGTACGAGCTGTGCGAGGAGGTCAAGCGGCTTCCCGGCGGCCGGTTCGTGCCGGTGGTCCTCCTCACGGGAACTTTCGAGCCTTTCGACAAGCCGCGCGCCGAGCAGGTGGGCGCCGACTCGGTCGTGACGAAGCCGTTCGACTCGCAAGGCCTCGCCTCGCTCGTCCGCGACCTCGTGAAGAAGGCAGCCGAAGAGCGGGCTGCGGCGCCGCCCGAGCCGCCTCCGGTGCCGGAGCCACCTCCTGCCCCCGAGCCGCCGCCGGAGCCGGAGTACGTGCCGCCCCCTCCCATCGAGGAGGAACGAGCAGAGGCCACCGACCCCACACTCGGGCGGGCGCCGTTCGCCACGGTTCCGATGCCCGCGATTCCGATACTGCCGCCCGCCGCCGAGCCGGATTTCTACGCCACGTCGGCCATCCCGGTCTTTCGGGAGCCCGAGATCGAGCCGCCCTCCGATTCCGAGACCGTGAACGTGACGCCTCCCGATCAGCCCACGGAACGCGTCACTCCGGTGCCGGAACCCCCAGCGGCCGACTACGAGGTGGATCTCGGCGCTCTCGAGGACGAGCCGCCGCATCGCGACCTCGAGGCGGACATTGCCGCCTTCGAGGCGTCGGGGCGCGCCGCCTCCCGGCCCGACCTCTGGGACACGCCCGCCGCGAAGGCCGCGGTCGCCTCTTCGCTCGCCGAGCCCGCTCCGGGCGAGCTCGAGGCCCTCGCCGCCGAAGCGAGCTTGAGCGATCTCAAGAGCCTCATCCCGAAGGCCACGGCCGCCGCAGCGCCCACGGCCGGGTCCCTCACCGACGACGACATCGACCGCATCGCGCGGCGAATCCTCGAACTCTCCGGAGAGCGCATCGTGCGCAAAGTCGCGTGGGAGGTCGTGCCCGAGCTTGCCGAGCGCCTCGTGAAAGAGCGCCTCGACGAGCTGGACAAGGCCGAGTAGGGACGACCCGCGCGGCGGTCGGCGGGTTAGCCTTCGTGGGCGAGCGCCAGCCCGCGGTCGAGGTGATCGATGAGGACGTCCGCGCCCTCGAGGCCGACCGAAAGGCGGATGAGGCCGGGCGTGATGCCGCGCAGGGCACGGTCCGCCTCCGGCACCACCGCGTGCGTCATCGAGGCGGGGTGCTGGATGTACGAGATCGCCGATCCGAGGCTCACCGCGAGCTCCATCGGCGTGTCCTTGCGCGCGAAGTAGTTCATCAGCTTCTCGCCGGCCGCCGCGCCGCCCGTGACCTCGAAGCTGATGATCGAGCCCCCGTTGCGCATCTGCTTCTTCGCGAGCGCGGCCTGCGGGAAATCCGCGAAGCCCGGCCACACGACGCGTGACACGCACGAGTGGTTCCGCAGAAACGTGGCGACCGTCCCGGCGGTCTCGGACTGAGCGCCCTGGCGGGCGGCGAGGCTCTGCACCGTCATCGAGTTCAGCCACGACTCGAACGGCGACGGGGTCGCCCCCAGGTCCTTGTACCAGGGGAAGAGCGACTCCCTCATGAACCGGAACGGCCCGAGGACCGCGCCTCCCACGGAAGTGGAATGGCCGTTCACGAACTTCGTGAGCGAGTGAACGACGAAGTCCGCGCCGAGGCGGAACGGCTGCTGAAGATAGGGCGAGCAGAACGTGTTGTCGACGATGAGGACGATGCCGCGCTCTTCCGTGAGGTGCGAGATCGCCTCGATGTCGGCGAGGCGGAGCGTCGGGTTCTCGGGCGACTCGAGGAAGACGGCCGAGATCTCCGGGTGCGCGTCGAGCGCGGCTTCGACGGCCGCGAGGTCGCCCGTGTCGCAGAAGACCGAGCCGACGCCGAACTTGGCGAGGCCGCGGAGGAAACTGTCCGTGCAGCCATAGACGTTCCCGGCGAGGACGGCGTCGCCCGACCGGACGAGGGAGAGGAGGAGAGCCGAGATCGCGCCCATTCCGGACGCGCAGATGAGGCACCCGATCGTGGGCTCGGTCTCGTCCTCGGCGAGGGCCTTCTCGATGACGTGCTCGGCCTCCAGGCGGAACAGGACGCGCTCGAGGTGCTCGGTAGTCGGGTTTCCGAGACGCGTGTAAATGCGGGCGTACGGGCGCTCGCCGCCGCGGGACATCCCGAGGAAGCGATCGGCACCGTCCTTCACGCTCCGGAAAGGGAACGTCGAGCGCTGGTGTATGGCCGGAAGACCCGTGCCCGCCGCGAGGGCGCGAAACAGGCCGTCGGGCATCTGCTTTTCCGTGTCGCGCACCCAGCGGGTCTTTCGGTCGATCCACCATTTCCAGAACGAATAACGGGTGGAAGCGGAGGGGACGGGGGGCCTGTCGAGAGTGGTGCTCATGCCCTGAATGTAGCGGCTCTGGAAGGGGCGCGCCCCCGTGCAGGTGCCTCATACGGCCGGGGTTTACCGGTGGTCACTTCCCCTAACCAGCGCCCTCGTGCGATCCTCTCGCGTTCCCGATGAACGCGCGGCCCGAGCTCGACAAGACCTTCGACCCCGGCTCGTTCGAGATGCGCTGGTATCGCGCCCAGGAAGAGGCCGGCTTTTTCCGCCCCGAGGCGGCCGGGCCGAACGCCGTTCCGTACTCGCTCGTGATTCCGCCCCCGAACGTCACGGGGCGCCTGCACGTGGGGCACGCTCTCGGGCGCACGCTCGAGGACGTGCTCTGCCGCTGGCGGAGGATGCAGGGCCGCGCCGTGCTCTGGGTGCCCGGCGTGGACCACGCGGGCATCGCGACGCAGATGGTCGTCGAGCGCGACCTCAAGGAACGCACGGGCCAGACGCGTCACGACATCGGCCGCGAAGCCTTCGTCGCCCTCTGCCGAGAGTGGGCCGGCGCGCGGCGCGGGGACATCCTGGACCAGATCCGACGTCTCGGCTCGTCGTGCGATTTCTCGCGCGTCTACTACACGCTCGACGAACCGCGCTCCCGCGCCGTGCGGCACGTCTTCTCGACCCTGTATCACGGCGGCCTCGCCTATCGCGCCGAGCGGATGGTGAACTGGTGCCCGAGCTGCGCGACGGTGCTCTCGGATCTCGAAGTGAACCACGTCGAGAGCTCCGGCCACCTCTATTCGATCGCGTATCCCCTCGTCGGGGGCGGCGAGCTCGTAGTCGCCACGACGCGGCCCGAGACGATGCTCGGCGACACGGCGCTCGCCGTGCACCCGGACGATCCGAGGTACGCGGGCTTTGCCGGGAAGCGCGCGATGCTGCCGCTCACGGGCCGGGAGATTCCCGTGATCGCCGACACCTTCGTGGATCCGAAGTTCGGGACCGGTGTCGTGAAGGTGACCCCCGCGCACGACCCGAACGACTTCGAGGCGGGGAAGCGAAACGCGCTCGAGTCGGTCGCCGTGATCGGCTTCGACGGCAGGATGACAACGAATGCCGGAGCCGCGTACGCGGGCCTCGACCGCTTCGAGGCGCGTAAGAAGGTCCTCAGGGATCTCGCCGCCGCCGGTCTTCGCCGCGGCGAGAAGGGCCACGTCATCCCGCTCGCGCGGTGCCAGCGGTGCG
The DNA here is from genome assembly GCA_963821225.1 of Thermoanaerobaculia bacterium. GTDB lineage: Bacteria > Acidobacteriota > Thermoanaerobaculia > UBA5066 > UBA5066 > Fen-183. The sequence continues at coordinate 722,789 of CAWGCY010000006.1, read as the reverse complement.
ACACGATCGTCGAGCCGCTCGTCTCCCTGCAGTGGTTCGTGAAGGTGGCGCCTCTCGCCGAGAAGGCCGTCGCCGCAACGGACGCGGGCGAGACGCGCTTCGTGCCCGACCTCTGGAAGAAGACTTACGACGAGTGGATGCGGAACATCCGCGACTGGTGCGTGTCGCGCCAACTCTGGTGGGGGCACGAGATTCCGGCGTGGTACTGCGCGGACGGACACGTCACGGTGCCGAAGCCGGGCGAGGGCGATCCGACGTCTTGCGCGACGTGCGGCGCGGGCGGGCTCGTTCGCGATCCCGACGTCCTCGACACGTGGTTCTCGTCCTGGCTCATGCCGCTCTCCGTCCTCGGCTGGCCGGAGAGGACGGCCGACTTCGCGCGCTATTACCCGACGAGCGTCCTCGTCACGGCCTTCGACATCCTGTTCTTCTGGGTCGCGAGGATGATCATGGCGGGCTCCTTCTTCGACGGCCGCGCACCTTTCGGCGACGTCGTTCTGCATGGACTCGTGCGCGACGAAAAAGGCCAGAAGATGTCGAAGACGAAAGGCAACGTCGTCGACCCGCTCGACATGTGCGACGAGTTCGGAGCCGACGCCGTGCGGTTCACGCTGGCGGTGCTCTCGGGCACCGGACGCGACCTGCCGTTCGGCAAGACCCGCGTCGCGGGCTACCGCTCCTTCGCGACGAAGGTCTGGAACGCGGCGCGCTTCGCGCTGCAGATGCTCGAAGGCGGTGCGGCCGTTCCCGCGGCCAGCCTCGACTTCGAGTCCCTCGGCACGGTCGACCGCTGGATCCTCGCGCGCCTCTCCGAGGCGGCCGGCAAGGTGAATGCGAACCTCGAGGCGTTCCGCTTCGACGAGGCCGCGAACGCGCTTTACCAGTTCTTCTGGTCCGACTTTTGCGACGGCTACGTCGAGATGGTGAAGCCCGTCCTCAAGGGCGCTGACGTGGCCCAGGCCGAAAAGGAGAAGACGCGGGGGGTTCTCACGCGCGTGCTGCTCGACTCCCTCGCCCTCCTCCACCCGTTCATGCCGTTCGTCTCGTGCGAGATCCGCGAGGCTCTGAACGGCGACGGCCTGGGTCTCACCATGGCGAGGTACCCGGAGGCGAATCCGGCGTGGGCGGACCCGCTCGCGGTCGAAACCGTCGAAACCCTCCGAGCGATCACGACGCGAATCCGAAACCTTCGTGCGGAGAACGGCCTTGCCCAGACCGAGACGCTTCGGGCGGGCGTGGAGGTGCCCGAGGGACCCCTTTCGATGGAATTACGGCGCCACGTTCCGCTCCTCCGCCACCTCGCGCGGCTCAAGGCCGTGGAGATTTCCTCGAAGGTGGAGATGCCCGGCGCCTTCCACGACGTCGTCGCGGGCCTGGGCCTCGTCGTGGACCTGCCGAGGAAAGAGATTTCTTCCGAAGACAGAGAGAAGGCGCGGCGCGATGTGGAGCGCCTGCGCGGCGAAGCGGCGAAGATCCGGGCTCGCCTCGCCGACGAGGGATTTCTGTCGCGCGCGCCGGGACCGGTGGTCGAGAAAACCCGGCAACAATTCGAAGAGCTCGAGGAGCGGATTCGGCGGCTTTCGGGCAATCTCGTCGGGACGCCGGACGCATGAGCGGAGCCGCCGATCCCCTCGAGGGCCGGTCGTTCTCGCACATAGAGAATGTCATCTATCTGCCGTCGACGCCGTCCACGAACGACGTCGCTAAGGTGATCGTGGAGAAGATGCTCGCCGAGAGCGAGGACCTCAGGCCCACGATCATCGTGGCGGGAGAGCAGACCGCGGGGCACGGCCGTATGGGCCGAAGCTGGACCCGGCTGCCCGGAGCCCTCGCGGTCTCCGTCATCGTGCCGTGGCCGGAAGGGCCGGAGCGCGTCCGCGTGCCGGTGCTGGCCGGGATCGCGCTCGCGCGGGGTCTTTCGAGGGCGTTCGCCCTCGACGTGCGCCTCAAGTGGCCGAACGACCTTCTCGTGAACCGGAGAAAGCTCGGCGGCATCCTGGTCGAGGCGCGCGCGAACGACGAAGGCGAAGGCTGGGCCGTCGTCGGCGTCGGCCTCAACGTCCGCGGCACGCGGAAGGACCTCGATTCCCGGGGTCTGAGGGACGCGACGTCGCTCGAGGACGCGGGGGTCGCGGCGACGAAGCTCGCCGGGGTCGCACCTCTCTCGGCGCTCCTCGACATCCTCGACGCCCCGCTCGGCGAGGCGGGCAAAGACTCCCTGCCAGAGGCGTTCGCGGCCGTCTCGGCCCATGCGCCGGGCGACGCGATGAGCGTGATGGACGCGGGCCGAACCGTTTCCGGCGTGTTTCGCGGCGTCACGGCCGACGGCGCGCTGCGCCTTTCGACCGGGCACGGCGAGGAGGCGATCGTTTCGGGCGACGTCGTCCTCTTCTAGAGGCCGCTTACTTGGTGAGCGAAAGCCCGGAGGCCGGGCGCGCGCCGTCCCCGGCGGATCCCGGCCTCGACGAGGCAGGTTACGCGACCCGGATCGAGGACGCGTTCATCGCCGAGCGCGGCACGCCGTTCCTCGTGTCGGCGAAAGACTGGAGCCTGATTCGCGGCTGGCGGGAAGGGGGCGTGCCCGTGGACACCGTCGTGCGCGCCGTGCGCGAGGCTTTCGAAAGGCGCCGCGCGCGCGGCCAGGCCGGGAAGATTTCCTCCCTTGCCTATTGCGCGGACGCCGTGGCCGAGCGGTGGGAGATGGAGCGCCGCGGCCTCGTCGGCAAGGAGGACGCGCCCCCCGCGGCCGCGGACGCGGCCGCGACGGCTGAGAAGCTCGCCGCGCTCGCTGCCGGGCTTCGCGCTGCGCGAGACGAGGAAGAGAAAGATTTGCTTCGGAAAGAGAAAGAGAAGGACCCGAGCGATAAGGAGATTCTTAGAAAGGGGCAGGAAAGGGCCGGCGCGACCTTGGAGGGTGGCGTTGCAGCGTGCTCGGGACCATTCGAAGAATTTTCTGGTGCTTTTCGCAAGGCCCTCGACACGGCGGCAGCGCAGGTCGAAGAGATTCCGCCCGATCTTCCCTTCGAAGAAATCGAACATAAGCTCTCCTCCATCGAGTCATCCCTCGTGCGCTCGGGTCTGAAAGCAATGAATTCCTCTTTCCAGGCCCTCGTCGAGGCGCGAGTAAGTGATGCGTTGGGAGACGTGTCCGGGCTTGCTCCCCACGTCGTCGAGCGCATGCGCAAGGCGTTGACGCGCCGCGAGGTGCGGGCGCTCGCCGGCTTTCCTCCGCTGACGCTCCTCCATGGCTGACGTGCGCCCGGGGGACCGCGCCGACGTGGTGATCGAGCGCGTCGTGCCCGGGGGGGAGGGGCTGGCGCGCCTCTCGGGCGTCGTGACGCTCGTGCCCGGAGGGCTCCCGGGAGATCGGGTGCGCCTGCGGGTGACGGAGGCCTCGGACCGCTTCGTGCGCGGCTTCCTCGAGGCCGTGCTCGTTCCGGGCGAGGCACGTCGTCCCGACGGGGAGATGTGCCCCCGTGCGCGCGACAGCTCGTGCGGCGGGTGCGACTGGCCGGCCGCCCGCCTCGAACATCACCGCGAGCTGAAGACAGCTCTCGTCCTCGATGCGCTCCGGCGGCTCGCGGGCCTTCGCGCGGAGGATCTTCCCGAGCCGCGCTGGCTCGGGTCCGCGCGGAACTACCGCCTGCGAAACCGTCTGCATCTCGATCGGCAGGGGAGGCTCGGTTTCTTCGCGCCTCGCTCGAAAGACGTCGCGAACCTCGAGACGTGCGAGATCGTCTCGAAGGCGCTCCTCACGCGGCTGCCCGCCATCCGTCAATACTTTCGCTCCCTGGGTCAGCTCGAAGGAGAGCTTTGGACTCTTGAAGACCGCTCGGGGGACACGCTGCTCGGCGAGCTGCGCCTCGAAGGGTCACGTCTCGGCGACGGTCATTCTCTGCAAATTTCTTCGAAGGTAAGAGAAAGAGGGAGAGGGCCGTTCGACGGGCTTCGCGTCGTCGATGCGGACGGCCGGGTACACCTTTCGGACGGCCTCTCGTCCCTGTCGATCGTCGCCGGCGGCGCCTCGTTCGAAGTCTCCGTGTCGTCTTTTTTTCAGGGGAATCTCTTCCTCCTCGACGCTTTTCTCGAAGAGATTCGGACCGCGCTTCGTGCTGTGCTTGGAAGGGGAGAGGGAGAGGGGTGCGCTCGGCCCGTTCGCGCAGTGGACCTCTATGCAGGCGTGGGATTCCTGACGCGCCCGCTCCTCGAACTCGTGCGCGCCGCCGGCGGGGACGAGGTGACGGCCGTCGAGATCGACAAGGCCGCGTCATCTTCCCTTTCAAAGAATCTTTCTCTTTGGTCTTCCTCGGGCCTTCTCCTCGCGTGGGCGGTCCGATCCTCCGCGGAGTCCTTTCTTTCTTCGCAGAAGATCTCGAATTCTTCGACTCCTCCGATCGACGTGCTCGTCGCCGATCCGCCTCGCGGGGGCCTCTCGCCGGGCGTTCGCGCCGGGATCCTGCGCCTCTCGCCTCGGCATCTCCTGATGGTCTCGTGCGATCCGCCGACGTTCGCTCGCGACCTCTCGGCCCTGAAATCGCGCTACACCGTCGAGCGTCTGACGCTCCTCGATCTCTTCCCCCAGACACACCACGTCGAGACGGTCGCCTTGCTCGCGCGGCGGGAAGTCGGATAGAAGCGCGGCATGCGCGCGTCGTGGTCGAAGGAGGCCGGAGCGCCTTCGCTTCCTCTGGCCGGTGCCCTGGCGGCGGGGATTCTCGCAGCGGTCCTTCTCCCCGTGCCGCCGCCGCGTTTCCTCGGGGCCGCGCTCGTCATCGCGTCGGTTGCCGGCGTCGCCCTCGCCCCGCCGAGAAGCCGCGTCCGCCTCCTGGCCGGTCTGATCCTGGCCCTCTGCGCCGGGCTCTGGAATGCCCGGGAGCGCTTCCTGCTTCCCGCACGCCGCACGGCGTCCGAGGCCCGCGAGGCGCTCGTTCGCGCACGGGCGGCGGATCCGGCTGCGGAGGGCGCTCTCGTCGAAGTCACCGGCCGCCTCGACGCGCCGTGGACCGCGAGCGGTTCGCTCTCCCGGACGCGGCTCGCCGTCGAGACGGCGTCGGCTGACGGGCGCCCGCTGCGTCTCGAGTCGGGGCTGCCCCTCACGGTCGCGGGACAGCAGGACCCTTCCGGCGTCGCCGAGCTCGGTGACCGCGTCCGCGTGCGCGGCATGCTGCGCCTTCCGGAGGCGGGCGGGCCGGTCCGCTCGCCGTTCGACCTTCCCGCAGAACCGCGCCTCGCGCTCAAGAGCGCCGGCCAGATCGAAAGGATCGGCCCGCCCGCAGGGCTCCTCTCGCCCGTGGCGCGGGCCCACGCCGCCGTGAAGCGCCGCCTTCGCGCGAACCTCGCTGGTGCCGCGCCGGAAGCACGCGGGGCGCTCGCGCTACTCCTCGCCCTCGTGATGGGAGAGACGCAGGATCTGCCCGCGGCGACCGTGAGCGCCTTCCGCGACGGAGGGGTCGCGCACATCGTCGCCATCTCGGGGTTGCAGGTCGGGCTCGTCGCGGCGCTGCTCGGCTGGCTCGCGCGGCGGCTCGGCGCGTCCCTCGCCGCTCGGGACGGGTTCGTGCTCGTCGCGACGGCCCTTTTCGCGGTTTTCGCGGGCGGCCGGCCGCCCGTCGTGCGCGCGGCTCTGATGATCGGCCTCTATCTCCTCGCGCGCCTCCTCGGCCGTCCTACCTCGGCGACCCACGTCCTCGGCTTCGCCGCCGTCGTCCTCCTCGCCGCCGATCCTTCGAACCTCTTCGACGTCGGGTTCCTGCTGACGTTTGCAGCCGTGTTCGGCCTGGCCGCGTTCGGCGTGCCGGCGGCGAGAGCTCTGCGTCGAGCCGGGATCCCGGGGCTCGTTGCGGACGCGCTCGGGGCGACCGCGGGTGCGGAGCTCGCGGTCCTCCCGATCCAGCTCTTCATGTTCAACGTCGTGCCCGCCGTGGCGCTCATCTCGAATCCGTTCGTGGTGCCCCTCTCGAGCGCGTTCCTGTTCGCGGGCCTCCTCCTCCTTCCTCTCCTGCTGCTGTCACCGGCGTCGGCGGCGCTCGCGATCGTGCCGCTGCGCACGCTGTCGGACGTCCTCCTCGCGCTGCTCGTTGCCCTCGACCGGCTGCACGCCGTGAGGATCGTCCCGACTCCCGCTTTCGCGCTGGTCGCGGCCACGGCCGGGCTCCTCGTCGCGGCGGGCCTGACGCGCCGCCCCGCGCTGCGGCGCGGAGCTCTCGCCGGGGCCGCCATCGTCGCGCTCGCGCTCGTTTTCGCCCGGCCGGTAGTCGCCGAGCGGGGCACGGTCGTGCTGCAGGCGCTCGACGTGGGGCAGGGAGACGCCTGGCTCCTCGTCACGCCCGAGGGGAGAGTTCTCGTGGACGGCGGGGGCAGTCCCGACCGCGCGTACGACTTCGGGCGCCTCCGGCTGGTGCCGCGTCTGGCGGACCTCGGGGCGGTGGCATTCGACGCCGTCGTCCTCACGCATCCACACCCCGATCACGCGCGCGGGCTCCTCGCCGTTCTCACGTCGCTGCCGGTCGCTCGCGTCGTTCTGCCGCGGGCCGCGCCCCGCAACCTCTTCCTCGACGAGTTCGAGGGAGCGGCCGCGCGCCGCCACCTCGCTCTGGAGCGCTTCGGCACCGGCCAGAGCTTCACGGCGGCGGGTCTGTCCTTCGACGTGCTGCATCCGGGAGACGTCCCGTACCCGCGCGCGCGGGAGAACAACGGATCGCTCGTGCTGCGCGTGGCGCTCGCGGGGCGCACGGCGATTCTCTCCGGAGACGTCGAGGCCCTGGCCGAGAGCGACCTCGTCGCATCGGACCGGGACCTTGCGGCCGACGTCCTGAAAGTCGCCCATCACGGGAGCCGGACCTCGACTTCGGCGGCGTTCCTCGCGCGCGTCTCGCCGCGGCTCGGGCTGATCGGCGTCGGCCGGCGGAACCGATTCGGCCATCCGGCACCCGACGTCGTCGAGAGGCTGGCCTCCGCGGGCGTCCGCACGTTCCGGACCGATCGCGACGGCGACATCGCGCTGCTGTTCGCGGGGAGCCGCGTCCGGCCAGTCTTTCCCGAGCACCTCGCGCGGGAGGTGCCGTGAGCGAGCCGCGACCGAAAGGCGTGCTCGCGATCGTCGGCGCGACGGCGACGGGCAAGTCGGAGCTCGCCGTCGCTCTCGCCGAGAGGCTCGGCGGTGAGATCGTCTCCGCCGACGCTTTCGCGGTCTACCGCGGCTTCGACGCGGGGACGGCCAAGCCAGCCGCCTCTCTCCGGGCGCGCGTGCCGCACCACCTCATAGACGCGCGCGACCCGCGGGAGCCCTGGAGCGCCGGGGAGTTCGCCGCCGAAGGGCGGCGCCTCTGCGAGGAGATTCTCGGACGCGGGGCGCTCCCCATTCTCGCGGGAGGCACGGGCTTCTACGTGCGCGCCTTCTTCGGCGGGCTCTTCGACGGGCCGCGCCGGAACGACGAATTGAGGCGCGCTCTCGAGGCGGTGAGAGCGCGCCGGGGCACAGGGTTCCTCATGAGGATGCTCTCTGTCCTCGACCCTAAGAGCGCGAATCGGGTCGGCGCCGCGGACGCCGCGCGCGCCATCCGGCTCCTCGAGATCCTCTTCCTCTCCGGAGAGCGCCCGTCGCACCTCTTCCGGGAGCGGCCGGGCGCCGTTTGGGAAAGGCCGTCCGTCAAGGTTCTTCTCACGTTGCCGCGTGAGATGCTCTATGGAAGAATCGCGAGGAGGTTTCAGTCCGAGTTCGTGAACGAGCTGCCCGCGGAAGTGCGTCGCCTGCTCGCGGCGGGTGTTCCCCTCGCGGCGCCCGCATTCGCGGCGATCGGTTACCGGGACACGGCGGCGCTCGTCTCGGGCGCGCTCTCCGAGGAGGAGTGGAAAGAACGGCTCTTGCGCGACACGCGGCGGTACGCGAAGCGGCAGGAGGCCTGGTTTCGGCGCGAGAGCGATCTCGTCCCGGTGCGCGCCGACCGCCCCGATCTCGTCGATTTCGTCGCGCGCGAGGCGCGACTTCTTTTTTCCGTTACTCACGAAGGGGGATGACCATGATCGGACCGAGCAAACCGCCCATAAACGTCCAGGACGGTTTCTTCTACCAGCTTCGCAAGGACAACACGCTCGTCGAGGTCATGCTCCTCTCGGAGAAAAAGCGGGTGGGACGGATCCGCCGTTTCGACAAGTACGCGCTCGTCCTCGAGGTGGACGGGCGTGAGGAGATGATCTACAAGCACGCCATCTCCTCGGTGACGTCTCTGGGCGGGAGCTCTCCGGCCCCCGCTGCCGCCCCCGCGCGGACGCCTACGGTTTGACCCGCCGGCTCGTCCCCCTCTTCGTTCTGGCCGCGGCAATCACGGCGTGCTCGCCGGCTCCGCGCCCCGTGGATCCGTCGTCGCCCGAGGTCCGCGCCGCGGCCCTCGCGACGCGCGCGGAGGGCGAAGCCGCGGAGGGGCGGCTCCGCGACGCGCTCGACGGGTATCGCGAAGCGGCGCGCCTCATGCCGGAGGATGAGCGCTATCGGGATCGCGTCGCGCAGTTGCGCGCCGAGTTCGTGGCCTCGCTCCGCGACGAGGCGGAGTCGGCGCTCCAACGCGGGAACCTCCCGTCGGCCCGGCGGGCGGCGCTCGCACTCGTCGAGGCCGATCCGGACTCTCCGGCCGGTTACCACGTCCTCGCATCGGCCGCCGAGGCGGAGGGGAAGCTCGAGGACGCGTTTGCCGCTGCCCGGACGGCCCACGACCGGGCCCCGGCGGATACCGCGCTGACGGAGGCGCTCGCGGCTCTCGCCATGAAGACCGCGCGTTTCGCAGAGGCCGAGGCGCTCTATGGGGATCTCGCGAGGAGCGATCCGGCCATGGCCGAGATTCAGGAGGCGGCCCGCCTGGAATTCCAGATCCAGAACCTGCCGCCAAACGCCCGGAAGGCCGTGGCGGCCCCGCGCGTCACGCGCGCCCAGCTCGCGACGCTGCTCGTCACGCTCGTTCCCGAGGTGGCGACTGCGCGCGTGCCGCCGGGAGCGGAGGTCGCGACGGACATCCTCGACCGTCCGGAGCGAAATGCCCTCGTCAAGGCGATCGCGCTCGGCTTCTTTTCCGTCTCGCGCGAGACGCATCACGTGGGTGCCGACGTGCCGGTTTCTCGGAGCGAGATGCCCGGGCACCTGCGGCGAGTCGCCGCGCTCCGCGGGGGTTCCGAGGACGACTGCCTCGCCGCGCCCGCCGCGCTCGCCACCTGCGGCATACTCCCCGAGACGGCGTCCCGGCAGGTCACCGGTCGCGAGGCGTTTGTCGCCATCGACGCGACGCTTCGGCTCGCCCGCTAGTGGAGGGTCTTTGATGGTCGTCACGGAGCTCTTCTCGAAGGTCCCTCTCTTCGAGGGCGTCTCGCCGGAGGACCGGGCCGCGCTCGCGCGCGCTGCCACGCTTCGCACCTACCGCCGCGGCGAGACCATCGTCCAGCAAGGCCAGCCCGGGGACGCGTTCTACGTCCTCGTGAGAGGGCGCGTGGCCGTCACGATCGTCGCGCCGGACGGTCGCGAGGTGGTCCTCAACACTCTCGGAGAGGGCGATCATTTCGGCGAGATGGCCCTTCTCGACGAAGCCCCGCGGTCGGCGAGCGTCATCGCCCAGGAGCGGTCGGATCTCGCGATCCTCTCGCGAGCGGTCTTTCTCGACCTCCTGAAGTCGAACTTCGTCCTGACGCGCGCCCTGCTCGGGGCCTTCTCGGCACGGCTGCGCCGCGCCAATGCCACGATCGAGGGGCTCGCCTCGCTGGACGTGAAAAGCCGGCTCGCGCGCTACTTCCGCGAGCTCGCCGCGACGCGCGGACGGAAGGCCGGCGGAGGGTGGTCCGTCGTGGTGAGACCCTCGCAGCGCGAGATCGCCGACACGATCGGCTCCTCGCGCGAGACCGTATCGCGCACAATGTCGCAAATGGCCGCCGAGCAGCTCATCGTCCCGAAGGGCAAGGCGGTCTACGTGAAGCTCGACTCCGCGGAGGCCGGATCCCCAGGCGGCCGGCCGGCGTCCTCACCCAGAACCGGCTGAGGCATCCCGTTCATGGAACTGCGCCCCTGGACGCTGCCGAACTTTCTGACGTTCGCGCGGCTCGCGTCGCTTCCCTTCCTCATCATGGCGATCCTCGGCGGGCGGCACGGCGTCGCGCTCGCGATCTTCCTCGCGGCGGCGATCACCGACGTCGTGGACGGCTACGTGGCCCGCCGGTTCGCCATGGGCTCTCCCCTCGGCGCGTGGCTCGACCCGATCGTGGACAAGTTCTTTCTCGTCTCCACGTTCATCGTCTTCACTCTGCCCTCCACCCCGACGCTCCTCCACATTCCGGTCTGGCTTCTCGTGCTCACGGTCTTCCGCGACGCTTTCGCTCTCGCCATCTGCCTCGTCATGTTCCTGGCGCTCGGCATCCGCGAATTCCCACCCTCGATCCTCGGAAAGCTGACGACGTTCCTGGAGATCTCGACGGTGGTCGCGATCCTCCTCGTGAACGTGCACCGGTTGCCCGCCATCGTCGCCACGACGTGCATGCAGCTCGTCGCCGTCTTCGCGACGGTGTCGGGGCTTCATTACTCGTGGCGCATCGTGACGCGCCTCCCGCGCCCGGCGGCCGCAAGCCCGCCCGCCCCGCCCTCGTGAGACTGTTCCGGCGGGGGAGCGCCGGTCCGCCTCCGGCCCTCCGGCTCCTGTCGCGCTCCGGCTGCCATCTGTGCGAGGAGATGGAAGGCGTTGTCGGGCCGCTCGTTCTCTCGCTCGGCGGGACGCTCGAGGTCGTGGACGTGGACTCCGATCCGGCCCTGACGGCGCGATGGGGAAACGAGATCCCGGTGCTCCTCGACGCGGAGGGCCGTGTCGTGGCGAAGGTGCGCGATTCGACGGCGAGGATCGCCCGGCGCCTCGGCCTCTGAGTGCGGAAAACGAAAAGGAGTCCGAGGGGCGCCGGTTCCCCCGGACTCCGGTACACCCCGCTGAGGGGCCCTGCCGGTGGCGGAAATGGCTTTGCGCGTGCTGTGCGCTGGTCCTTGGTGGCTTTTCCGGAAACCCGGACCGACGAAGCAACTTTGCGGACCTTGCCTGGTGCCTTTCCGGCCGACCCCGCCGTGTTTTCCGGCGCGCGGGGCTGACTAATCAGTAGGGCCGGAATCGCGAGGAGTCAAGGGAATAAAATTCCGGCGCCCCGATGAAAATAAGAGGGAGAAAAAAAGAGAGGATTTCTTAGAAGGTGAATATTCGGTGTCGCACACCGAACGGCCGCTCGTCGCGAGTATCGGCGCTTGCGACGGACTGTTCACTCTCTAAGAATCTCGCTTGATCCTCTCTTGGCCTAGAAGAAAGCGGTCGCCGAAAACCCGACGCTGCCCGGTGAGATCACGGGCGCGATGTGAAAACCGTGCGCCGGCGGCGGAGTTTCCGGCTGCGATTCCTCGCGCTGGTGGCGTCTCACGACCGTGCGGCCAATCAAGGTGCCGACGAGGCCGCCCGCGATCGCGTCCGAAGCCCAATGCGCCCCGTCGTGCACGCGGGCGAGCCCGACACAGGACGCGAGCGTGTAGGAGACGACGGGCACGACCCAACCGTCGGTCCGGGCCGCGAGAACGGACGCCACGGCGAAGGCCTCGGTCGTTTCTCCCGAAGGGAACGAGGCGTTCCCGGAAAGTGGCTTGAATTCATCCCCGTCCGACCCGTCGCTCGGCCGGACGCGCCCGACGGCGTACTTCAAGGCCGGAGTTACGATCCCGGCCGCAAGTATCTCCGCCTCGACGGCGTCGCCACCCGTGTCGAGGAGTCGTGGGTTGCGCGTGAAAAGGCCGCCCGAGAGTGCGACCGCCGAAACGCCGATCGCGGCCCAGCCGCCGAAAGGTTTCACGATGCGGGCGAAGGCCTCGGTCCGCGTCGAGCGATGGCCCAGCACCCACGCGTCGATGCGATCGTCGCGCGTGCCGACGAAGGCGAGACCGGAGGAAATCGCCGCCGCTTCCGCCCAGTCCCGGCTGTCGAAGCGGGCGGGGGCGGTCGCAACCGCCTTCCCATCACGCAGATATCGCATCAGTTCGGCGGTTAGACCAGAGTCCGAAGCCTGGGCGACCGCTGTCCCTGCCGACAGGAGCGCGAGGGCCGCGAGGGATGCGAACCGGGGCGGACGAGAGAGCGTCATTTTCCTGCGGGCGCGGCCACGAGGATCTCGAAGCTGCCGGCGAGGATCGGCCGGCGCGGGCGCGGGTTCTCCGGCGTCGCCGGAGGGGGAGGCCCGAAGCGCGCCGTCGGGAGGAAGATCGCGCGCGTCTTCGGGTCGAGGGCCATCGTGCGCGCGCCCGCCTTCGTCGCGAGGTTCTGGACGACGCGAAACGCGTCGGGCGAGTCCTCGTGGATGACGGTCAGGGTGCCGTCGCCGTTCGAGCTGAAAACGAGATTCGCGTCGGGATCGAAAGCCACGGCGTCCGTACCCCTGCCGATGGGCAGCTTCGCGACGCTGCGGCCGTCCCCCGTGCTCAGGACGACGAGGACCTGATTTTCACAGCCCGCGAAGAGTCGTTTCGCCTTCGCGTCGATCGCCAGACCCGTCGGCGACTCACAGCCGGCGAGAGTCCAGTGCGCCTGGACCTTGAGCGTGCGCGAGTCGAAAGCGACGATCTCGTTCCTGTCCTCGATGTTCACGTAGACGCGGCCCATGAGATCGGTGACCGCGAACTCGGGCTTTCCCCCGACCGGAAACGTTCCGACGACGGCGCCGGTCGAGCCCTCGATGGCCGTGACGTTCGCAGAGCGGCCGTTGAAGGTGAAGACGCGGCGGGAGAGCGGGTCGTAGAGGATCGCGTCCGGGTTCTCCCCCGGCACCTTGACGGTCCCGAGCGTGGCGAGCGACTTCAGGTCGAAGATCGTGACCGAGTTCGCGCGGCCGTTGCTCGTGAAGCCGCGGCCGAGATCGGGGGCCAGGGCGATGCCGTGCACGCCGTCCGTGTTCGGGATCTCGCCCTCCGGCGTACCCGAGTCGGCGTTCAGGACGTGAACGCGCGTGCCCCTCGAGACGTAGAGCCGCCGGGCCGACGCGTCGATCGTGAGGTAATCCCAACCGCCCTCCCCGCCCGCGGGGATCGTGCGCACGACACGATACGAGACGTCGGCGGCATTCGCGGCCGCCGCGCAGAAGAGGAAGACGAAGAAAAAGAGATTGAGGAAGAGGAAGACTTTCTCAGAAAGGCGAATTTTCGGCGCCACAGGATCCACGCTCATCACTTTCATTCTCCCCCCTCTCAACAGACTCTTACCCTCTCAGAAAATCTTCTCTGGTCTTCTCTCGGGCTCGATCATCAGCCCGTGAGTTTCCGGACGAACGCGCGGCCGACGAATCGGAACTTGTCGCCGAGCGGGAACCGCTTGAGCACGGTCTTCACGACGCCCTGCGTGAACCGAGTCCGCTTTCCGTAGTCGATCGCGACGTCCACGATGACGGGACGCCCCGTGCCGGCGACGCGCAGCGCCTCGCGAATGCCGCCTTCGATGCCGGCGTCGTCCATCAGCGGGATGAAAGCGGCGCCCGTCGCCTGCGCCACGCCCTCGAGCTTGATTTCGCCGAGCACCGTGCACGTCTTGCGGTTGTAGGGAATCTCCTGCCCTTGCGAGATCTGCGACAGCTCGCCGTCGTGGAACACGAAAAAGACGACGCCTGCCTGATGCGTCGTGGCCGTCACGATCTCCAGGCCCGTCATGAGGAACGCGCCGTCGCCCGCGATCGCGACGACCTGGAGGTCCGGCTTCGCGAGCTTCGCTCCGATGGCGGCGGGGACCGCGTAGCCCATGCAGTTGAAGTCGGTGGGGCTCACGAAGCGGCGCGCCTTCGTGACCGGGAAGAGCTCGGCCGCCAGGAACGTGTGATTGCCGTCGTCCACGACCACGAGGGCGTCGTCTCCGAGCTGCCGGCGCAGCGACTCGAAGAAACGGGCGGGATTGACGCGGCCGCTGCGGCGCGCCAGCCACTCCTCGCGATAGGCCTTCTTGTCGGATTGAATGCGCGTCTCGACCTTCCGGCGTCGGTCCGGCCTCTCGACGCCGCGCTGTTCGAGGCGGGCGAGAAGCCGCGGCACGACGGCGCGCGCGTCGCCCGCGATCGCGACCTTCGCGGGAAAGTTCGCGCCGAGGACGGCCGGATCGATGTCCACGTGGATCAGGTCTTCGGGGACCCTGCAGCCGAAGCTCCCCGTCGGAATCTCGGCGAATCGGGTTCCGATCGCGAGCAGGCAGTCGCAATCGGCGAGCGCATTCTCGGCTGCGGGCACCGCCGCCCGCGAGAAACCCATGCCCGCGTGCAGGGGATGCGCGGCTGAAAACGCCGAAAGGCCCTGGAGCGTGGTCGCGACCGGCGCTCCGAGGCGCTCGGCGATGCGGGCGACGTCGTCCGTGACGTCCACCGCGCCCCACCCCACGAAGAGGCCGGGGGAACGAGCCTTCTCGAGGAGGTCGATCGCCGCCTCGAGGAGACTCGCGTCCGGCGCGTCAGGCGGCGCGGGCGGCTCGAAAGCAGGGAGCTCGTCGATCGTCGCCTGGAAGAGCTGGAGGTTCACCGCGACCTCGACGAAAACGGGGCCGGGAACGGCCGTCACGGCCGTGCGATACGCCTCAAAGATCGCGGGGACGATTTCGGCGTGCGTCTGCGGGCGCCAAGTCCCCTTCGTCAGGCCCTTCAGGATCCCGTGCTGGTCCAGCTCGTGGAGCTGGTACCGGAAGGAGACGTCGGTGCGAATGCCGCCCGCGATCACGAGCATGGGGATCCCGTCGAGGAAGGCCTCACCGATGCCGCTCATGGCATGGGTGACGCCTGCGGCCGGCACGATGACGAGCGTTCCGATCGTGCCGCCGCTCGTCCGGCTGATCCCGTCGGCCGCGAAGGCCGCGCCCGCCTCGTGCGTGACGAGGACCGGCTCGATCCTCTCCGACCGGCCGAGCTCGTCGTAGATCTCCGTGTTGTGCACGCCTGGGATCCCGAAGGTGTGCGTCACCGGAAGCTGCTCGAGGGCGTACCGCACGAGCCAGGCCCCGGACCTCTTCGCGCCGATCCTGACCGACTTCGTCATACAGGCGCTTCCGCGATCGCGCGAGCCGCGACGCGTCCCGTGAGGACGCAGCTCCCGAGGAACGTCCCCTCCAGAGATCCCATGCCGTGGATGCCGCCGCCGCCGAAGCCCGCCGCCTCGCCGACGGCATAGAGGCCCTCGATCGAGGAGCCGTCGCCGCGGAGCACGCGGCACCCGAGATCGGTCTGGATGCCCCCGAGGCTCTTGCGGGAGAGGATGAACTCGCGGATCGCGATGAGAGGCATCGCGTCGGGGTCGAGGATCTTCTGGAACTTGCAGAGGCGGATGCGGTCTCCGCGGTACTGGCGGAAGTTCGAGAGCCGGCGCAGCTGGTCGTCGTTGAAATACGCCGGTCCCCGGTCGATCTGAGCGTCGTAATCGCGGACGACCTGCTCTATCGTCGCGAGATCCGTGCGCAGGCCGTCGAGGTTGCGGGCGTTCATCCCGTCCACGAGCTCGGCGAGCGAGCGCGCGGTGACGATGTCGTCTGGGCATTCGCGCGCGAGGCGGTCGACGAGCTCCTGGTTCCCGAGCAGCAGCTGTCTGACCATGAGGAGCTTGTTCTTGTGGCGGAACGCCGTCATGTAGTCACAGCCGGAGACCGCGAGCTCCTTCTTCGCGATCGTGTTGTTCAGGATCTGCCACGAGTACTGGCCGGGCTGCCGGAGGATGCTCTCCACGAGGAAGCGCGTGTCGGTCGAGCCCACGAGAGGCACGGGGCCGATGCGCTCTCCCGCGGCGTTCAGCCAGAGCGCCGACCGGGGCGGGACGAGCGAGAGACCGTCATGAGGCTTGCGCCTGGCGGGATGGTGCACGCCGGCCGCATAGTGCCACTGCTTGTCGAGGTGCGTGAGGTTGCCGCCGGCGCGCGCGACGGCGTCGTGCATCGCGCCGTCGCCGTAAATGTGCGCGCCGTTGAGCAGGACCTTCGGAGGCGGGCCCCACGGTGCGTACCAGTTCGCGCGCACCTTCGAGAGGTCTCCTCCGCAGATGCCGCCCGTCGCGATCACGACGTGGTCGCCGCGCGCGACGAATCGTCCGCCGCCGGACAGGTCCGTCCCGACGAGCCCCGTGACGCGGTCGCCCGCGACCTCGACGTCCTCCACGGCGTGCCGGAACCGGATCGTGTGGGAGCCGGATCGCGAATGCCCGGCGAGCGCACGGACGACCTGCTCGACGATCGCGTGCCCGGTGCCCCAGGCGATGTGCCAGCGGGGGACCGTGTTGCCGGGGGTGTAGAGCCCACGCTCGGGCCAGTTCACGACGGGCAGGAACGTCACGCCCACGCCGTCGAGGTAGGCGTGGATGAGATCGAGCGAGCGCCGGCAATAAAGCTCCGCCCAGAGGCGCGGCCACGAGTCCCCGTCGCCGAACCGCGCGAACGAAAGCCAGTCGTGGAGCGCCAGCTCGGGTGAGTCGGAGATGCCGGATTTTCTCTGATGGGGTGTGCCGATGAGGTGGACGCCGCCGAACGATTCTTTCGCGAGGCCGCCGAGTTTCTCGGGCACGTCCTTGTCGAGGAGGAGGACGGTTTTTCCGTGGTCGAGCAGCTCGTGCGCGGCGACGAGCCCGGCGAGCCCCGCGCCGGCGATGACGACGTCCGCCTGCAGGAGGTTCTCGGTCATCGGTCGAGCTCGGATCTTCGCATCTCCCGCCCGTGCGACCGCCTAGAATCCGCGCGTGTCTTCGAACGCGCGACGGGCGGAAAAGGGGATCCCACAGGCGCTCGCGCGCTTCGGTTTTTTCGCGCGCGGAATCGTGTACGTCGTGATCGGCGGCATCGCCGCGCGCGTAGCGATCCTCCAGCGGGGTCGCACGCTCGGGCCGGCCGGCGCGCTCACGAAGATCCTGGAGGGATGGAACGGGCGGCTCGCCCTCTGGATCGTCGCCGCAGGGCTCTTTGCGTTCGTGCTCTTTCGCGGCGTCCAGTGCCTGAGGACGCGCGGCCGCCTCGCGCGGTTCGCGTACGCCGTCGGCGCGCTGGGCAGCTTGTTTCTCGCGGTCACCGCCGTGCGCATCCTTCTCCATTTTCACGCGGGTGGCGGCGCCGAGGCGCTTCGCGAGGCCGGCGCTCGTCTGGTCTCTCACGCGTGGGGGCGCGGCGCACTCGAGGTCGGAGGAGCGATTGCCGTCGTCGTGGGCGTCGTCGAGGCCTTGCGGGCGGCAGTCGGCAAGCTCCCGGCCGATTTCACCGCGGCGATCATGGCTCGCAGTAAGAAGAAGTGGGCCTCCGCCCTCGCGCGCGTCGGAGTGCTCGCACACGGCGCCATCGTCGCGGTGACGGGGTACTCCGTGTTCCTCGCGGGGCTCGAAGGGAAGTCGCGCGGCCTCAGGGGGACTGCGGCCGCGCTTGGCACGATCAAGCGCGCGGAGAACGGGCCGGTGCTCTTCGCGCTCGCCGCGGCCGGCCTCGTCGCGTACGGCCTCTCTCTTCTCGTGCTGGCAGCCCACCGGCTCAAACGATCGGCGTGAACTGCCCGAGTCGGTCAGTTTGCTGGGACCAACCTCGTCGTGCCCCTCGAAAAACTGGAGCGGGTGATGGGGATCGAACCCACGACATTCAGCTTGGGAAGCTGACGTTCTACCACTGAACTACACCCGCTCGGGGTGCGGAAGGTTGTAGCGCGGCGCGGCGGGACGCGTCAAGGACGGCCCCCGAGAGTGCGGCTCTCGAGCCGGATCGCGAGGGCGAGGACCGCCCACGTGAGCACTGCCGCGATTCCGGCGAGCCACAGGGGTGCGAGAACCGACGCGACGCCGACGCCGGCCGTCACCCAGATCGTCGCGGCGGTCGTGAGGCCGTGCACCTGGCCCTGGTCGACGAGCTTCAGGATCGTCCCGGCGCCGAGGAAACCGATCCCGGTGATGATCCCCTGGACGACGCGGCTCGTGTCGGCGGACGTGAAGCCCGCCTCGCGGCCCGCGAGGACGAACAGCGCGGCGCCGAGCGCGACGAGGATGTGCGTCCGGAAGCCCGCGGCGCTGTGGACTTTCTCGCGCTGCGCGCCGATCAACCCGCCGAGGAGCCCGGCCGCGACGAGCCGTCCCGCGGCGGAAGCCAGGTGGACGAGGTCGGGCAAGGCGAACGGGGAAGGCTCGGGCATGCGGCCGATCATAGGCGGGGAACGGTAGAATCCGCCGAAGGCCCTCGGGATGCTCGCGATCCTCTTTCTCGCCCAGATCGCCTCGGCGACGCCGGCTCCGACGCCCGCGGCGGCGCTCGGGACGGCTTCCACGGCCGTCTCGGCGAAGCCGAAGACGCTCGCCGACCTCGCGCGCGAGCGAAAGCTCGGAAAGAAAGGCGTCACGGGTGGCACCCTCTCAGTGTCGGGAGCATCCGGTACGCCTGCGGTGTTCACCGGCAAGGACGGCCCCACCGGGGGCGCCGGCGTTTCCGACGCGAACGCGCGCGTGAGGAACGCTCAAGCTGACGTCCAGGCTGCGCGGCGCGCGGTGGACGACGCGGCCGTGAAGAAGGGGATGACGTCCGAGGACGCCGCGGCCGCCCGCAAGAAGCTGGACGATTCGCGCCGCGCGCTGAACGAAGCGCGGGAAGCCGCCGCGCGCTCGGGCCGCTGAGCCGTCAGCGCTTCAGCGCGAACGCTCCCTTCAGGATCACGAGCAGCCACGGCGCCCCGTGCAGGGCGAGGTCGAACCAGTCGATCGGCCTCACGAGCGTGCCTTTGAAGAGCATCTCGAGCTTCTCGACGAGGTGCGGCGGCCGGAACGGCGCGAGGCCCAGCGTCAGCGCGGCGAGGATCGCGAGCGGCCAGGGGATCTGCTCGACGAAGTGGCGCACGGCGCGAGAGTACCGCGGTCCAGAACTACCCGGCGCGGCCGAACCGAGCCGCAGTCCGGGCTCGTGCTCGCTGAAGCTCGACCTCGCGATCTCTGGGATCTGCGGTCGTGACCAGGGAGTCGATCAGCGCGTGGGCCGCTTGTGCGACCTGTTCGATGGCACGATCGAAGGCCGCTTCATTCGCCTTCGAGGGCTTGTTGAAACCGCTGATCTTGCGGACGAATTGCAGGGAAGCCGCCCGAATCTCTTCGTCCGTCGCGGGAGGTTCGAAGTTGAAGAGAGTCTTGATGTTCCTGCACATGGAAAGCTCCGAGGGGCTCAGCGGTCGTGCTTCGGCCCGGTGGGAATCCGGCCCGCCAGCCGGGCGATTTCGTCGAGGTGTCCGCGGTCGTGGTCCCGCCACATCTCGAGGACCTTTCCGAGAGTGACGGGCCCGATTTTTTCCCACGAGCCCTTGCGGTCCAGGTCCGCCGGCGCGAGGCGCTGGAGTCGTTCGACGTTCGCGGCGCGCAGGAGAGCGAATTCCTCGAGCGCAGACTCGGAAGGACGCCCGTTGTAGTTCCGGTCGCGTGCGAGGGTCTCGCCGTCGATGTCGTTCAGAAAGGGATCCGGCTCCCCGAGCATGCGGAGAAGCCGGACACCGTAACCCTCCGCCTCGATGTCCCGGAGGTGATGGACGTTCTCACGCGCGGAGAAGGCTTCGGGACCGGGCTTGTGGACCTCCTTTTCGGGCGGAAGTCCCGCCATCAGCTCCCTGAGGCGCGCCGGAGTGCGCCGCAGCTCCTCGACGAGTGAGCGGAGTTCCTCGTGGTCCATACGCCCTCCCCGAATGCATTCTCCCGCCGATCCCCCGGTCGGCAAAGCCGCTCTCAGCGCTGGTCGGCCAGCTTTCGGCACGCCTTGAGGTGCCGGATGGCCGCGGCCTTGTTTCCGGCCCGCTCGTAGAGGAGGGCCGCGTTGTAATGCGCGTCGGCCATTTCCGCGTCGGCGGCGACCGCGCGCTCGTAGGCTTGTACCGCCTCGCGCAAGTGGCCACGGTCCTCGAGCGCGACGCCGAGGTTGAACGCGGCGGCCGCGTGCTTCGGCTCCGAGGTGAGCGCGATGCGGTAGTGCACCTCGGCCGCCCCGGTCTTGCCTTGCTCGTGGAGGAGCCTCCCGAGGTTCACGTGCGCGTCGGCATGGTGCGGCTCCAGCTCGACGGCTCGACGATAGGCGTCGCGCGCGTCGGCGGGGGAGGACGCCTCCACGTCGCAGCCGAGGCGGTACCAGTCGTCCGCGCTCAGCCTCCCCCCGTCCTGGCGGGCGGCCTCGGCCGCGCGCTTCGCGTGCGGGGCGGCTGCGGTGGCGAGGTCGGCCACGGCGAAATCGAAAAGAGTCTGCCCGGACTCGGGGTTCCACGCCGCGGCGCCGTCCTGGACGACGACGCGCTTGCCGTCGGCCGCGATGCGCACGCCCGTCAGAGGCCGGCCCTCGGGAAGCTGGCCGCGCAGCTTCTTCAGCGCGCGCTTCACCGTGGAGGCCGGGACCTTCGCCTCGGCGAGCCCCTTGGCGGTGCGCAGGAGGACGAGATCGCGAAAGCGGAAGCGGTACGTGCCGTCGGCCTCGCGCTCGATCTCCAGCACCTCCGCCCAGGCCCGCACCTGCGCGACGGAAACGCCGAGCAGCGACGCGACGTTGGAGGCGGAGTAGCCCTTAACGGCTCTTCTTTCCGTTTCCGACCGCACGGAGCCGGGGCTTTTCGGGTTGCTCTTCGCGGGCCGCGCGCACGGCGGGCTTGCGCTCCGGCTTCGCCGGCGCCGAGGCGGCTTCCTTGCGGCGTCCGCCGCGAGCCGCGAGGCTCGCCTTGAGCGCTTCCATGAGATCGATGACCTGTGTCTTCGGCGCCTCGGGCTTCGCCTCGGAGATCTCCTGCCCGTCGATCTTCCGCTTGATCAGGGCCTCGACGCGCTCCTTGACCTCGTCTTTGTAATTCTCGGGATGGAACTCGTCGGACGCGATCTGGTCCGTGAGCATGATCGCGAGCTTCAGCTCGGCGTCCTTCACTTCCGCGTCGGGGACCTCCACGTCGGTGAAGGAGCGGATCTCGTCGGCGTAGTTGAGCTGCTGCATCATGAGCCCGCCCTCGTGGCCGGTGACGGGACGCACGACGACGAGATACTGCTTGCCGCGCGCCGCGTATTTTGCGAGGCCGCAGCGGCCGGTTTCGGTCATGGCCTTCGCGAGGAGGCGGTAGGCCTTGTCGCCGCCCTTGCCGGGCGACAGGTAGTAGCCCTTGTCGAAGTAGACGGGGTCGATCTTCGCGAGCGGGACGAACTCCGTGATCTCCATGATCTGGTTCGACTGCTCCTCGAGGGCCTTCAGCTCCTCGGGCGTGAAGACGACGTACTGGCCCTTTTCGAACTCGTAGCCCTTGACGATGTGGTCGCGCTCCACGGTCGCGCCGTCCTTGCTGCAGACGAGCTGCTGCTTCACGCGCGCGTGGTCCTCGTCGTGCAGCATGTTGAACGAGAT
Source organism: Thermoanaerobaculia bacterium (assembly GCA_963821225.1). Taxonomy (GTDB): domain Bacteria; phylum Acidobacteriota; class Thermoanaerobaculia; order UBA5066; family UBA5066; genus Fen-183. The sequence continues at coordinate 701,430 of CAWGCY010000006.1, read as the reverse complement.
CGCGGCCTTCGACTCGCTCGCCGAGAAGAGGTTCACGGGGATCGAGACGAGCCCGAAGGAGATGGTGGCGGTACCTGTCGGTCGTAGTGCCATGACTTCATTTTACGCTTCTCGGCGCGACGGGTTCTCAACGAGCACGGATTCGGGGCTCAGGGCATCCATTCGCCGGACGCCGGCCCGACGAGCGCGAACACCGTCGCCTTCAGTTCCAACCGCCCGTCCCGGAGCGATCGGGCGATGCCGTGATACTCGTAAGTCCCCTTCGTCGAGACGTCGCGCTTGCGGATCACGAGGCGGATCAGCTCGCCTGCGCTCATCGCGAGCTTCGTCGTGCCCGGCGATTTGTTCTCGATCGTGAGGAGGAGGTGCCCGGGCTCGGTCGGCCCCGGGATGCGCGTCCCGGGAGAGGTCCGGTCGAGGAGCGCGCGATCCAGGAACGCCTGGTCAGGCCCGCTGTCCCACGAAGGGTCCGCGATTCCCTTCAGACCCTCGACGATGACGTGGTACTTCGTGGACTGACCGCGCTGGAGGTCCGGCCGGTCGGCGCTCGTCTCCACGCGAATCGCGTTGGCTCGGAGGCGCTTGGTCCGCCCCCGTTCCGTCACGAAGATCTCGGTGGGGCCGGGCGGGACGTCCGCGGGAATCTGCGTGACGCAGCCGCGCGGGGTCTCGGCGATCACGCGGGCTGACCTGGCTCCGACGCGAACGCTCGTGTTCGAGGCGTCGCCGTCGAAGCGCCATAGGATGCGCACGGGATCGCCCGCCGCGAAGGTCGCCGGGGCGCTGATTTCGAAGGGCACCCTAACGTAGGTTGCCTCGCTGACAGGGACCTCTCCGGCCGAAACTGCGGGGCCCGAGGGCGGCTTTACCGTGACGACGACCCTGCCGACGCTCGGAACGTCGTAGCTGAGCCCCCCGTCCGCCGGCTGTGCTGGGCCGCCGCCCACCGTGGCCGTCGTGCCCGTCAGCACCGGTGTGCCGTCAGGTTTCCTGGGAAGCTGGACGCTCGCCTTCAGGACCACGACGCCGGGCCGGTTCTCGTAGCGCGAAGGGTCGGTCACGACGGCACCGGTTGTACGCTCACCGCGGCGCGCATCGGCGGGGAAGACAATGCCGACGAGCACCGCTTCACTGCCTGCGGGCGACGCGGGTGTTTGCACGGCGCGTGTCGGCGGCGTCGTCGTCGGAGAAGGGGTCGGCACCTCGCGGGTCGTGGGCGTTGCCGTCGATGCAAGCCTCCTCGCCTCGCCCGTCGTAGGTGTTGTCCCGGGTGTTGCTGTGGCTTTGGGAGTCTGAGTGTGCACGGGCGTCCGCGTAGGCGAGGGCGTCCGAGTCGAGGTGGGCGTCCGCGTGGACGTGGGCGTCCGCGTGGGGCTCGGCGTCGGCACCTCGGGCGGCGTCGGCGGAGGTCTTTGAGTCTGGACCTCGCTTGGCGGCGTCGGCGTCTGCACGTCGTCCGGAGGCGGCGTGCAGTAACGATTCCTCACCTCTTCGACCTGCGCCGTCAGGCCGCTGTTCCTCTTCAACGACGGGTCGGTGTGCATCGCGTCGAGGCAGCCGCAGAGGGTTCGCTGGAGGCGTGCAACCTCCGCCTTCCTCCAGGCGAGCGTCTTCTCGTCCGCGTGTTTCTCGCGTTGCCGCTCGAGCTCACGCTCTTCCCACTCGAGGATCGCGCGCAGCCCGCCGTCCGGGTCGCAGCGCCGCTCGACGGACCGGAAGTCGGCGTCGTCTCCGCGCCGGGCTGGCGTGGGCCTTGCGACGGCCATCCCGCCGACGGGAGCGGTCCACTTGCCGTCCTTCGGGGTGCAGCACGGGGAGACGACCCGGTAATGCAGGTCGGACATCGTGCAGGCGAGCGTCCACGTGTCGAGGGACTTCCTGGTCAGATTCCCGAACGTGAGCGGAGCAATACCCAGGACGGAAAACCGCCCGATGCGGATGCCGCTCTGGACCCCGGCGCAGTGGCAGTCGCCTTCAGCGGCGAGGCGCACCTCTCCTCGCGCCTGCACGAGGGACGCCGACACGGTCACGACGTAGCGGCCGTCACAGGGGCCGACGCGGAACCGGTCCTCGCGCGTCACGACGCTCGCGTTCGGGGCGAGCGCGTACCACGCCTTCTCGGCGCCTTCCTTCAGGAGGAAGCTCTCGATCTCCCGGACGCTCGCGTTCGCGGCTTTCTCCGAGGCGCCGTCGCTCGGTCCCTTTCCGGCGACGGACTCTTTCGCCCTTTCGGCGAAGCCGCTGAACGTCCCGCCGGACGCGAGAGCCGATTCGATCAACTTGACGATCGCCTCGTCCCCGAGGCCGAGTCCCGAGAACCTCTCCAAGAAGGAGTTGGCGAGCGTCCTTCCCTTCGCGCCCGCCTTGGCCTTCGAGGAACTGCCCAGGGCCTGCCGGGTCGAATCGAGCGCGAGCGCGGCGCACTCGCTCGTGGTCGCCCCGCCCTCGTGCTCGACGAGCGCGTCCCTTCCTCCGGGCGTCTGGACCCAGACGCCCTGTTCGCAGGCCGTGATGTCGATGTCGATCTTCGGGAGGTTTTGATTCGCACTCTTCTCGTCGGCGCGAACGCCCGCGGCCATGACGAGGCACGGGAGCGCCGCCGCGAGCGCGGGCCACCTCGTGGCGGCGGCCGTCATTTGCCGATTCCTCGGGCCGGATCCATCTTCTGTCGCGGATTCTACGTAGCGGCCTGTTCAGGCCGGGACGACGGCGACGGGGACCGGGCAGGCGGCGAGGACCTTGTGCGTCGTGCCTCCTAGGAGGCCGGGGATCCCCCCTCGTCCCGTGCGGCCCATCACGAGCAGGTCGAAGTCCTTCGCCGCCCGTACGATCTCGCGGCTCGCCCGGCCCGAGGCGAGGCGCGTCTCGTCGGCGCCGAAGCGGGCTGCGAGCGCGGCGAGCCGCTCGGCGTAGTGGCGCTTCATCGCGGCCGCGATCGGCCGCGACGGCCCCCTGAGGAGGTCCTCCCGCCCTTCGGCGATGGCGGCCCGCACGTCCGAGATCGGCCTGACGTGGAGCAGCGTCAGCGACGCACCCATGCGGTTCGCGAACTTTTTCGCCTCGCGCAGCGCTTTGATTGAGACGGGGGAGAAGTCGACGGGAACGAGAAGCGAGAACGCAGCCGCAGACATTCGGGAAATGCTAGCGCGGCACGGCGATGAACGCCTGATGCGCCGGCACTAGAGACACGCGTTCCGGGCGAGCCGCACCCTCACTCTGGTGGTCGAGGCGCCGGTTCTGCGCGCACGGGCCCTCACCAAGGTCTACAAGACCGGTGAAGTGGAGGTGCACGCTCTGCGCTCGACCGACCTCGAGATCCGGCGGGGGGAGTTTCTCGTCCTCCTCGGCCCCTCCGGCGGCGGCAAGTCGACGCTGCTCAACATCCTCGGCGGCCTCGACGTGCCGACGAGCGGCACGGTCCTGTTCTTCGACCACGACCTGACGGCGGCGGACGACAAGGAGCGGACCCGCTTCCGCCGCGAGCACGTGGGCTTCGTGTTCCAGTTCTACAACCTGATTCCGAGCCTCACCGCGCGGGAAAACGTCGCGCTCGTGACCGAGATCGCCGCCAACCCGCTGGATCCCGCGGAGTGCCTGCGCCTCGTCGGCCTCGCGGACCGCCTCGATCATTTCCCGGCGCAGCTCTCGGGAGGCGAGCAGCAGCGCGTCGCGATCGCGCGCGCGATCGCGAAGAGGCCGGACGTCCTCCTGTGCGACGAGCCGACGGGCGCGCTCGACGCGGCGACGGGAAAGCTCGTCCTCGAGGCGCTCGTCGAGGTGAACCGGACTCTCGCCACGACGACAGCGGTCATCACGCACAACGCGGCCGTTGCGGGGATCGCCGACCGCGTCCTGAGGATGCAGAGCGGGCGCATCACGTCCGAGACGCGGAACGAGAAGAAGATCACTCCCGCCGAGCTGGAGTGGTGACGTGAAGACACTCGACCGCATGCTCCTCCGCGACCTCTGGCACCTGCGCGGGCCGCTCGCGGCCATCACCGTGGTCGTCGCGTGCGGCGTCGCGACGGTCGTGACGACGTTCACCGCGTACGAGTCCCTCGTCCTCTCCCGAGAGGCGTACTACGAGCAATACCGTTTCGCGGACGTCTTCGCGTCGCTCAAGCGCGCGCCGGAGGAGGTCGCCCGGCCCCTCGAGCGGATTCCCGGCGTCGAGGCCGTCGAGACGCGGATCGTCTTCGAGGTGACGGCCGACGTCGCGGGGCTCGCCGAGCCGGCGACCCTGCGCCTCGTGTCGATTCCCGATCGCGCGGCTCCCCGGCTGAACGCCCTGCACGTGCGGAGCGGGCGCCTCCCGGAGCCCGGCCGGCGGAACGAGGCCCTCGTGAGCGAGGCGTTCGCGAACGCGAACGGGCTGGCGCCCGGCGACACGGTCGGCGTCATCCTGAACGGCCGGTGGGAGCGGCTGCAGATCGTCGGAGTCGGCCTCTCGCCCGAATACGTCTACGAGGTGCGGGGGGGCGACATCCTGCCCGACAACCGCCGGTTCGGAGTCGTCTGGATGAGCCGCGAGGTGATGGCGCCGGCTTTCGACATGGACGGGGCGTTCAACGACGTCGTCCTCGCGCTCGACAGGGGGGCCCGCGAGGGAGACGTGCTCGCCGAAGTAGAACGCGTCCTCACGCCGTGGGGCGGCCTCGGCGCCGTGGCGGCGGCGGACCAGGTGTCGAACCGCTTCCTGACGGACGAGATCGCGGAGAACCGCGGCACCGGCACGGTCGTGCCGTTCATCTTCCTGGGCGTCTCGGCATTCCTGCTGAATCTCGTCCTCTCGCGCCTCGTCTCGACGCAGCGCGAGCAGATCGGCGTCCTCAAGGCGTTCGGCTACTCGAACGCCGCGCTCGGCGGCCACTATCTGAAGCTGGCCCTCGCCGGCGTCCTCGCCGGCTCGGCGCTCGGGGTCGCGGCCGGGGTGCGCCTCGGAGTCGCCGTGAACGCGATCTACGAGCAATACTTCCGCTTCCCCATCATGCGTTACGAGGCGAACGCGACCGTCATCGTCGCGACCGTGGGGCTCACGCTCGCGGCGGCGGCCGTCGGCTCGCTCAGCGCCGTCCGGCGCGCGGTGCGGCTGCCGCCGGCCGAGGCGATGCGGCCCGAGGCGCCGCCTCGCTTCGAGCCCGGGCCGCTGGACCGGCTCGGTCTCGCGCGCCATCTCGCCACGCCGGGCCGCATCATCCTGCGCAACCTCGAGCGCCGCCCGTGGCGCGCCGTCCTCTCGGCGTTCGGCATCGCGCTCGCGTTCGCGATCCTCGTCCTCGGGGGATTCCTGAGGGACGCGGTGGACTGGCTCGTCGACGTGCAGTTCCGCGAGATCCAGCGCGAGGACATGACGATCCTCTTCCAGCAGCCCCGCCCGCGCGAGACCCGGTTCGAGATCGCGCGGCTGCCGGGCGTCCGGCGCGCCGAGCCCTTCCGCGCCGTTCCCGTGCGCCTGAGGTTCGAGCACCGCAACCGGCGCGTCGCCCTCCTCGGGCTCGACCGGGACGCCCAGCTGCATCGCCTGCTGGATCGCGACCTCAGGGCCGTGCCTCTGCCGCCCGACGGCCTCCTCCTGACGGCCGGACTCGCCGACGCTCTTGGAGCGCGCCCTGGCGACGTGGTCACGGCGGAGGTCCTCGAAGGAGCCCGGCCGGTGCGGAGCGTCGTGCTCGCGGGAGTCGTCGACGAGCCGGTCGGCTTCTCCGCCTACATGGAGCGCGGCGCGCTGGACCGCCTCCTCGGGGACGAGGGGGTCGTCTCGGGGGCGTTCCTTCGCGTGGACCCGAACGCGGCGAACGCCCTCTACGCCCGCCTCAAGCAGACGCCGGCTGTCGCCGGCGCGTCGTTCCGCACGGTGGCGCTCGCGTCCTTCGAGGAGACGTTCGCGAAGAGCTTCGACGTGATGACGGGGATCATCGTCTTCTTCGCGTGCGCGATCGCGTTCGCGGTCGTCTACAACTCCGCCCGAATCTCCCTCGCGCAGCGCGCGCGCGAGCTCGCGAGCCTGCGCGTCCTCGGCTTCACGTCCGGAGAGGTCTCCCGGATGCTCCTCGGCGAGCAGGCGATCCTGACTCTGGCCGCGGTTCCGCTCGGCGCCCTCACGGGGATGTGGATGTGCCGCGCGATCCTGCCGCTCTACCAGCGGGAAACGTTCCGGCTGCCGCTCTTCCTGACGCCCGCGACGTACGCCTTCGCCGCGCTCGTCGTCGCCGCGGCGGCGGTCGTCTCTGCGCTCGCGGTCTGGGGACGCATCCGGCGGCTCGACCTGATCGAGGTCCTGAAATCGAGGGAGTGACCGACCATGAAGAAGAAGCGCACCGCCGTCCTCGCCGCCGCCGTGATCCTTCTCGGGGCCGCGGCGGTGGCTTTCTGGCTCCGACGCGAGCCGGTGCCCGTCGACCTCGGGCGGTCCGACCGCGGTCCTGTCGTCGTGACGGTCGACGAGGAGGGAAAGACGCGCGTCGTGGACCGCTTCGTCGTGAGCGCTCCGGTGCCGGGCAGGCTCTCCCGGCTGGAGATCCACGAGGGAGACGTGCTCGCCCGCGGCGACGTCGTGGCGCGTCTCGACCCGCTTCCACTGGACGCGCGGACGCGCGCCGAGCTGTCGGCGCGTCACGAGTCCACACGCGCTGCCGAGCGGGCGGCCGGGGCACGGGAGCTACAGGCAGCGGCCGCCGCCGAGCAGGCGAAGCGGAACCGCGCGCGGATCGAGCAGCTCGCGAAGAAGGGAGTCATAGCGCCGGAGGAGCGCGAGCAGGCCGAGCTCGCGGAGACCGTGCGCCTGCGGGAGCTGGAGGCCGCGCGCCTCGTGGCCAGGGCCGCGGGGTTCGAGGCGGCGGCCGCGAAGGCCGCGCTCCTCGCCGCCGAGTCGGGCGGTGGCGAGGCCCTCACGGTGGTCCGCTGCCCCGTGGCCGGACGCGTGCTCAAGATCCTCGAGGAGAGCGAGCGGGCCGTGGTTGCGGGGACGCCGCTTCTCGAGGTCGGGGATCCGTCGAAACTCGAGGTCGTCCTGGACGTCCTCTCGCGCGATGCCGTCCACGTTCGGCCCGGGGCGCGGATGTGGCTCGAGGAGTGGGGTGGCCCCGAGGCGCTGCCCGGGACCGTGCGCCTCGTCGAGCCGTCGGCATTCACGAAACTCTCGGCGCTCGGCGTCGAGGAGCAACGCGTCCACGTCGTGGGCGACCTGTCGAGCCCGCCGGCGGCGCTCGGCGACGGATTCCGCGTCGAGTCGCGTATCGTCGTCGCCGAGGTGAAGGACGTCGTGCGAGTCCCCGCGAGCGCTCTTTTCCGCAAAGGCGACGCGTGGGCGGTTTTCGCGGTCGCGGAGGGACGCGCGCGGCTGAGGATCGTCGAAACGGGCCTCGCGAACCGGACGCACGTCGAGATGCGCGGTGGCCTCGCCGCCGGCGAATCCGTCGTCCTCCTGCCGAGCGACCGAGTCGCGGACGGAGTCCGCGTCAGGGCGCGGGGGTGAAGGTCTTGTCCTCCTCGACCAGGGCCGGCTCCACCGGGACGGACGCGCGCGGTCCGGAAAGCGGGCACTGTACGAAAGAGTCGTGCTGACCGAGCTGGACGTCCGCCGCTTCCCGGGCCTCACCGACGAGGAGGCGGCTGGGCGTCTGGCCTCCGAGGGCCCGAACGAGCTGCCATCCACGCGGAGCCGGAGTCTCGTCGCTCTCGCCGTCGAGATCCTGAAGGAGCCGATGATTCTTCTGCTCGCGAGCTGCGCCGGCGTGTACCTGCTCCTGGGCGACCGCGAGGAGGCGCTCGTCCTCGTCGCGTCGGTCCTCGTGGTGATCGGCATCTCGCTCTACCAGAGCCGGAAGACGGAGCGGGCGCTGGAGGCGCTGCGGGACCTGTCCAGCCCGCGCGCCCTCGTCGTGCGCGGAGGGCAGGAGAAGCGGATCGCGGGACGCGAAGTCGTGCGCGGCGACCTCGTCGTCCTCGCGGAAGGGGACCGCATCCCGGCCGACGCGGGACTCCTTTGGTCGATGAGCCTCTCGGTGGACGAGTCGCTCCTGACGGGCGAGTCGGTGACGGTGAGAAAGCGGGTCCGCGCTGACGCCGGAGAGGTCGGACGGCCCGGCGGCGACGACCTTCCGTTCGTCTGGTCGGGGACGCTCGTGGTCGGAGGGCAGGGAATCGCCACGGTGACGGCGACCGGCGCCGGCACCGCGCTCGGGAAGATCGGGAAGGCCCTGCAGACGGTCGGGACGGACGAGACGCCGCTCCAGAAGCAGACGGGCCGCTGGGTGCGCCTTCTGGCGGCGGCCGGCCTCGGCCTGTGCCTTCTGGTCGTCGTCCTCTACGGCGTCACGCGCGGGGATTGGCTGCAAGGGCTGCTCGCCGGCCTCGCCCTGGCGATGGCGATGATGCCGGAAGAGTTCCCGGTCATTCTCACGGTCTTCCTCGCGCTCGGAGCCTGGCGCATCTCGCAGCGGCGCGTCCTGACGCGGCGCACGGCCGCCATCGAGGCGCTCGGCTCGGCCACCGCTCTTTGCGTGGACAAGACGGGGACCCTGACCGAGAACCGCATGACGGTGGCGGTCCTGTCCGTGGAGGGCGCGCTCTTCGATCTGAGGTCGCACCGCGGAGAGCCTCTGCCCGAAGAGTTCCACGCGCTCGCCGAGTTCGCGCTTCTCGCCAGCCAGCAGAATCCCTTCGATCCGATGGAGCGGGCCATCAACGCGCTCGCGAAGGAGTCGCTCTCCGGGACCGAGCACCTCCACGACAACTGGACGCTCGTGCACGAGTACCCGCTCTCGGACGAGCTGCTCGCCATGACGCACGTCTGGAGGCCGAAGGACGGCGACCGCTACGTGATCGGAGCGAAGGGCGCCCCGGAAGCCATGGCGGACCTGTGCCACCTCCCGCCGGAGCGGGTGAGGACGCTCCTCCTCGAGGTGGGGTCCCTGGCCGATCGGGGATACCGGGTGCTGGCGGTGGCGCGCTCGACGTTCGAGCCACGCGAGCTTCCCTCGGGTCAGCACGACTTCACGTTCGAGCTCCTGGGCCTCGTGGCGCTGGCGGATCCGGTCCGCGCTGGAGTGCCAGCATCCGTGAAGGAGTGCGACCGGGCGGGCATCCGCACCATCATGATCACGGGCGACTATCCCGGGACGGCCCGGAAGATCGCCGAGGAGGTCGGTCTTCCCGCGGACGACGTCGTGACGGGAACCGAGCTGGAGACGCTGGACGGCGAGGCCCTGTCCCACCGGGTCCGGGCGGCCCGCGTGTTCGCCCGGGTCGTGCCCGAGGAGAAGCTGCGCCTCGTGCAAGCGTTGAAAGCGAACGGCGAGGTCGTCGCCATGACGGGCGACGGCGTGAACGACGCGCCTGCCCTGAAGGCCGCCCACATCGGCATCGCGATGGGCGGACGCGGAACGGACGTGGCCCGCGAGTCGGCGGCGCTCGTCCTCCTCGACGACGACTTTTCCTCGATCGTGGCCGCGGTCCGCCTCGGCCGGCGCATCTTCGACAACATCCGAAGGGCGATGGCCTACGTCCTCTCGGTCCACGTCCCGATCGCGGGGACGTCGCTGATTCCGATCGTGCTGAAGTGGCCGCTCGTCCTCCTGCCCGTCCACATCGTGTTCCTGGAGCTGGTCATCGATCCCGCCTGCTCCGTCGTCTTCGAGGCGGAGCCGGAGGACGCGAACCTCATGGACCGTCCTCCGCGCGATCCGAAGGAACCGCTCCTGACGCGGCGGACGGTGGCGCTGGCGCTCCTCGACGGCGCGCTCGCGCTCCTCGTCGTGCTCGCGGTCCTGGCCTGGTCGGTCGGAAGGGGCGACGGGGCGGAAAAAGCCCGGACGATCGCCTTCTCGACTCTCCTCCTCCTGAACCTCGGCCTCATCCTCACGCACCGCTCCGGCCCCCGGACCGCGATCCATGCGCTCCGCGTCAGGAACCGGGCCCTCTGGTGGGTCGTGGGCGGGGCGCTGGCCGTTCTGGCGGCGAGCCTGAGCCTGGCGCCGCTGCGATCGGCCCTCCGGTTCGAGACCCTCTCCCTGCCGGACCTCGGACTGGTGGCGTCGGCGGGCGCCGCCGGCCTGCTCGGCTTCGAGCTCCTGAAGCGGGCGGGCCGGAAGTTTGACGCATCCGCATCATCGACACGTCCCGGCCCGGTTGGGGCATAATATCGAAGATGCGACTCAGTCTCAGGAAACGCCGGGTCAAACGCCGGAAGCCGGTGAGCCTCGACGACCTCGTCCCGGGCGCATCGGGGATCCTCGCGCGCATCGACCTGCCGGAGGGCGACGCGGCGCGTCTCATGGAGATCGGCTTTCTGCCCGGGGCACGCATCGAGGCGGCCCGGAGCGCGCCCGGGGGCGACCCGCGGGTCTTCCGCGTGGACGGCACCGAGTTCGCCCTGAGGCGCACCACGGCGCGGCGCCTCCTCGTCGAGGTCGCGAATGAGGGACCGGGGTGAGCGCCCACGGCTCCACGGGCCTGCCGACCCTGCCGACGCGTCCACCGCTTCCGCCGTTCACGCCGCCGTCGCGGGCGCCCCGTCTCGTCGCGCTCGTGGGACCGCCGAACTCCGGCAAATCCACGCTCTTCAATCGCCTGACCGGTCTTCGGCAGCGCGTCGCGAACTTCCCGGGCGTCACCGTGGAGGAGCGGCGCGGCCGTGCACGGCTCGAGGGGGATCGCGAGGTCGTGCTCGTCGACCTGCCGGGCGTCTACAGCCTGTCGCCGCGCTCGGAGGACGAGCGCGTCACGCATGACGTCCTCAAGGGCGAGATGGAGGGCATGGCGAAACCCGACGCGGTGCTCCTCATCCTCGACTCGACGAACCTGAACCGGCATCTCGTCCTCGCGGCTCCCATCCTCTCCCTCGGGCTCCCGACCCTCGTCGTCCTGAACATGGCCGACGAGCTGTCGAGCCGCGGCGGCGCGGTGGACGCGGAGGCGCTCGCTACCAGCCTCGGAGTGCCTGTCGCGCTCGTGAGCGCGTCCAAGGGCGAAGGGCTCGAGATGGTGCGCGAGTTCCTGAGCGGGGCCGTGGGTGTGCCCCCGTCCCTCGACCTGCCGGTCCTCGCCGACATTCCAAAGTGCCGTCAGTGGGCGGTCGCGATGGGGGACGAGGCGAGCTACGCCGCGCCCGCGCCGCCCGTCTGGACGCGCCGGCTCGACGCGGTGTTCCTGCATCCCGTCGCGGGGCCGCTCGTCTTTCTCGCGGTGGTCGTCGCGGTGTTCCAGACGATCTTCTCGGCGGCGCGCCCGCTCATGGATACCGTGGACCAGGCCGTACAGGCGTCGGGGGCATGGCTGTCCGTTCTCCTTCCGGCGTCGCTGTTCAAGTCCCTCCTCCTCGAGGGCGTCTGGGGCGGCGTGGGCTCGGTCGTGATCTTCCTGCCGCAGATCCTGCTGCTCTTCCTCTTCATCGGCCTCCTCGAAGACTCCGGCTACCTCGCGCGCGCCGCCCTCATCGCGGACCGCACGATGCGGAAGGCTGGCCTTCAGGGGAAGTCTTTCCTGCCGCTCCTCTCGGCGTACGCGTGCGCCGTGCCGGCCGTCCTGGCGGCCCGGACGATCGAGAACAAGCGCGACCGCATCGCGACGATCCTGATCGCGCCGTTCATGACGTGCTCTGCGCGCCTGCCCGTCTACACGCTGATCATCGCCGCCTTCCTGCCCGAGCGTCCTCTTCTCGGCCCGTTCCTCGGCACGCGCGCGGCCGCGATGCTCGGTCTCTACCTTCTCGGCTTCCTCGCGGCCTTCGGGACGGCGCGGCTTCTGAAGTCGTCCGTCCTGAAGAGCGACGGGGCCCCGTTCCTCCTCGAGATGCCTCCCTACCGGCGCCCCACGCTCCGTCAGATCGGCTTGAGGATGTACGACAGGGCGAAGATCTTCCTCCGCCGCGCGGGCACGGTGATTCTCGGCGTCGCGGTCGTCCTCTGGATCCTCGCGCACCTGCCGCTCTCGGGCGGAAAGATGCCCGAGATCGCCAACAGCGTGGCGGGCACGATCGGCCGCGCGATCGAGCCCTTCGTGAGGCCGCTCGGCTTCGACTGGCGCATCGGCATCGGCATCGTGATGTCGCTCGCGGCGCGCGAGGTCATCGTCGGCACGCTCGGCACGCTCTACGGCATGGACCCGAAATCGGGCAGCGAAGGCCTGCAGGCCGCGCTTCGGCACGACCTCACGGCCGGCGGCGCGGTCGCGCTCCTCGTCTTCTTCGCGTTCGCGATGCAGTGCCTCTCGACGGTCGCCGTCGTGAGGCGCGAGACGGGCGGATGGAGATGGCCCGCGATCCAGTTCGCGTACATGGGCCTCCTCGCCTATTCCGGCGCCTACGTCGCGAACAGGATCGTGACGCTGCTTCTGGGCTGATCGTCCCTCCGCGTCAGCCGATCGGCGGCCGGTTGAGTCCCGTGCGGTACGCCGCGAGGATGTCGGCGAGGCGGTCGTAGCTCACGGCGACGCCGCTCTCCATCCCGGACTTCAGGACGCCGTCGCGGGCCTCGCGCGACTCGAAGAGCATCGTCATGGTCACCGTCGTCCGGCCTCGCGTTTCCTCGAACGCCGTCGTGACGACGCACTCGCCGGGATACCAGGACTCGTCGAAGCGCTCCGTGTGGACGACTCTCGCCGGCGCGGAAACCTCCCGATACACGCCACTGACGCCCATGGTCGTGCCCTTGGATTCCTTCGTCCACTCGTAACGGTACCTGCCGCCGACCTTCAAGTCGATCTCGCAGACCGGCATCGACCAGCCGGGACGGCCGAGGAGCCATCTCCTGACGAGCTCCGGTTTCGTGAAGGCGTCGAAGACGAGGGGACGCGGGGCGTCGAATTCCCGCGTCATCACGATCTCTCGTTCTCCCAGCGCGGCGGTCTTGAGCGGGGCGGGGCTGGCCAGAGCCATGATGGTCAACTCCTTTTCCTTCGATGGCGTCCACGGGCCTTCGGTTTGGAAGCCTTCATCTCGTCGAGAAGGGCGTCGAGTCGCGCGAAGCGGCCCATCCAGAACCTGCGGTAGTTCTCGAGCCATACCGTGGCTTCCTCCAGGGGTCTCGCCTCGAGCCGGCTTGGCCGGCGCTGCGCGTCCCGGCCTCGTGAGATCAGCCCGGCGCGCTCGAGCACCCGGAGATGCTTCGAGACCGCCGGCTGGGTCATGTCGAACGGCTCGGCAAGCTCCGCGACCGAGGCCTCGCCCGATGCGAGCCTTGCGAGGATCGCGCGCCGAGTGGGATCTGCGAGCGCCGCGAACGTCGCGTCGAGCTGGCCCGGGCTGGTGTGTCCATAACTGTTAGGTTCCATAACCTAGTGGTAAGATAACGCCCGGATTCCGGGCTGTCAAGGCTCCGCTTCGCGTCTATCGGCCTCCTCGCGAAGCGGTCGCGGCGTTCTTTCGGGGCTGGAGAGCCTCAGGCGCCGGCGGACCGTCGTCTCCCGGAGGATCCTGCACGCCAGGCCTCGGTGGCGGCGACCGCGGTATCGCAGTACATCCCAAGTTGCTGCAACGTCTTACAGGTTTCGCTGCCACAGGCAGGGCACTCGATGCAGGTATGGTGTCTCGATTCGAGAGGGACTCTCCGTCTGTTACTTCGGGGGTTCTGGGCCGGTTTCCGTGTACCGCTCATGGTCACCTCCGCTGACCACAATATACGGCTTATTACGCGCTGCGTCAAATGCGCTCGCGGCGTGAAATCCGCGCTCAGCTGCCCGCGGCCGCGGCCGGACTCTCCTTGCGCACGGGATGGACCTCGGCCTTCTCCCCGCGCCGGCGCTTGAGCCACTCCGCGAGATGGTCCATGTAGACATAGAAGACCGGGGTGACGAAGAGCGTGATCATCTGGGAAAAGAGGAGGCCGCCGACGACGGCGAGGCCGAGAGGCCGCCGCGACTCGGCGCCCGCTCCGAAGCCCAGCGCGATCGGAAGCGTGCCCATGAGCGCGGACATCGTCGTCATCATGATCGGGCGAAAGCGCACGAGGCAGGCCTCGTAGATCGCTTCCTCGGCGCTCTTGCCCGCGCGGCGCCCTTCGACGGCGAAGTCGACCATCATGATGCCGTTCTTCTTCACGAGGCCGACGAGCAGGATGATGCCCACGAATGCGTAGATCGAGAGCTCCACCTTGAAAATCAGGAGCGTGAGCAGCGCGCCGAAGCCGGCAAAGGGAAGGGCCGACAGGATCGTGAGCGGGTGCAGGAAGTCCTCGTACAGGATGCCGAGCACCATGTAGATCACGAGGATCGCGACGAGGAGGAGGAGCCCGAGTCCCTTTTGCGAGGCCTCGAACGCCTGAGCGGTCCCCTGGAAGGTCGTCTGGATCGTGGCGGGCAGCGACGCGCGCGCGACCTTGTTGATGTCCGCCACGGCGTCGCCGAGCGAGACGCCGGGCGGCAGGTTGAAGGAGATCGTCACCGCCGGAAGCTGGCCCGCGTGATTGACGGCGAGAGGGCCGACGGTCCTTTCGAGCTTCGTGATCGCCGAGAGAGGGATGAGATCGCCCTTTTTCGATCGCACGTAGAGAAGCTGGAACGCCGAGGGATCCCGCTGGAACTGCGGCATCAGCTCCATGATCACCTGGTACTCGTTGTTCGGAGAGTAGATCGTGGAGATCTGGCGCGAGCCGTACGCCGTGTAGAGCGCGTTCTCGATGGACTCCGGCGTGACGCCCAGCGCGGCCGTCCGATCGCGGTCGATCGTGAGATAGGCGGTCGGGTTGCGGAGCTGGAGGTCGCTGTTGACGTCCTGGAGGCCCTTGATTCCGCGCATCCTTTCCTCGAGAAGAGGCGCGACCTGGTAGAGGTCCTTCGTGTCGGACGCCTGCAGCGTGAACTGGTACTGCGCCCGCGTGAGCGCTCCCCCGAGCCGGATCGGCGGCAGGTTCTGGGGATAGACGCGGATTCCGGGGATCTGCGCGAGCCTCGGACGCAGCTGCTGGATGACCTGGTCTGCCGACAGCTCGCGCTCGTGGCGGGGCTTCAGGCGCATGAAGATCGTGCCCGTGTTGCCGCCCTGGACGTTGTTGCCGCGGTTCCCGCAGCTCGACATGAAACCTTCGACGTTCGGATCGTTCCTCACGACTTCCGCCGCCGCCTTCTGGTGCTCGACCATGGCCTCGAACGAAATGCCCTGGGCCGCCTCGGTGGGGGCGAAGATCTGGCCCGTGTCGGAGCTCGGGATGAAGCCCTTCGGGACGATCCGGAAGAGGGCGATCGTGGCGAAGACGACGGCCGCCGAGAAGGCGATCATGAGGCGTTTTCTCGAGAGCGCCCACCTGAGGCCGCGCTTGTAGACGTCGAGCGAGGCCGTAAAGACTCGCTCTGACGCCGCATAGAGCCGGCCTTGGCGGCGCTCGCCGTGGGCCTTGAGATAGCGGGCGCAGAGCATCGGGGTCAGCGTCAGCGAGACGAAGCCGGAAACCAGCACCGCCACCGCGATCGTGACGGCGAACTCCCGGAAGAGACGTCCGATGATCCCGCCCATGAAGAGGAGAGGAATGAAGACGGCGGTCAGGGAAAGGGTCATCGAGACGATCGTGAAGCCGATCTCCTTCGTGCCGTTCAGGGCCGCCTCGAAGGGCTTCTCGCCCATCTCGATGTGGCGAACGATGTTCTCGAGGACGACGATCGCGTCGTCCACGACGAACCCCACCGACAGCGTGAGCGCCATCAGCGACAGGTTGTCCATGCTGTAGCCGAGCGCGTACATCGCGGCGAAGGTTCCGGCGATCGAGAGCGGCAGCGCCAGCGAGGGAATGACGGTCGCCGAGAGATTCCTCAGGAACAGGAAGATCACCATGACGACGAGCGCGAGCGTCAGCCAAAGCGTGAACTTCACGTCGGAGAC
This sequence comes from Thermoanaerobaculia bacterium, assembly GCA_963821225.1. GTDB lineage: Bacteria > Acidobacteriota > Thermoanaerobaculia > UBA5066 > UBA5066 > Fen-183. The sequence goes on along the minus strand of CAWGCY010000006.1, from coordinate 685,622 downwards.
GGATTCACGGATGGACTGCGAGCGGTCGAAGAGGATGTTGAGCTTCGCCGAGCCCGGGAGCATGCCCTCGAACACGGGAACGAGCTTCCTGACGTTCGAGACGACCTCGACCGTGTTCTCGCCGGGCTGTTTCTGGATCGCGAGGACGATGGCGCGGGTCGGGCCGCTCTTGTCGACGTACCACGACGCCGTCTTGTCGTTCTCGACGCTGTCGATGGCGCGGCCGATGTCGTTCACCCTAACCGGCGACCCGTTCCGGTAGGCGACGACGAGCGGCCCGTACTCGGCGGCCTCCGTGAGCTGGCCCGTGGCCTGGACCGTGTAGGCGGTGTTCGGGCCCCAGAGCGTCCCTGTCGGGATGTTCACGTTCGCCGCGGCGACGGCGGCGGAAGCCTCGTCGATTCCGATGCCCCGGTAGGCGAGCGCGCGCGGGTCGACCTGGACGCGCACGGCGTATTTCTGCGCGCCGTACACCAGCACCTGTGCGACGCCCGAGACCGTTGAAATGCGCTGCGCCATGATCGTCTCGGCGTACTCGTCGAGCGTCGAGAGGGCGAGCGTCGGCGAGGTGAGGGCGATGTAGAGGATGGGCTGGTCGGCCGGATTGACCTTCTGATACGTGGGCGGACTCGGCATCCCGGGTGGGAGCTGCCGCGAGGCGGCGCCGATGGCGGCCTGCACGTCCTGGGCGGCGGCGTCGAGGCTGCGGCTCAGGCTGAACTGGAGCGTCACCTGCGTGACGCCGAGGACGCTCGTCGAGTTCATGTTGTCGAGGCCCGCGATCGTCGTGAACTGCTTCTCGAGGGGGGTCGCGATGGCGGAGGCCATCGTCTCGGGGCTGGCTCCCGGGAGCGCCGCCGTCACCTGGATCGTCGGGAAGTCCACGTTCGGCAGGTCCGAAACCGGGAGGAGCCGGTAGCCCACGATGCCGAAGAACAGAATGCCCACCATCACGATCGTCGTGGCGACCGGGCGCCGGATGAAGAGCTCGGAAATATTCACTTTCGGTTCACGACTTTTTCTCCGCTGAAGCGGGAGGAGCGGGCGCGACGTCGGTCTTGATCGCAACCTTCGCTCCGGGCGCGAGACGGAGCTGTCCGTCGGTGACGACGCGCTCGCCCGGTGCGAGCCCCTTGTCGATCACGGACCATTGCTGCCAGGTACGGCGCACGACGATCGTCCGGGCCTCGACCGTGTCGTCCGTCTTGATGACGTACACGTAAGAGCCCTGCTGCCCGGCCTGGATCGCGGGCGTGGGCGCGACGACGGAATTCGCTTCGGTCGCCAGCGTGAGCGAGACGTTCGTGAACTGCCCGGGCCAGAGCGCGCGATCGTGATTCGGGAAGGTGGCCTTCAGGTTGATCGTCCCGGTGGTCGTATCCACCGTGTTGTCGATGAAGGAGAGCGTGCCCTCGGAGGGCTTGAGGGCTGGTCCGTTCGGCAGCGCGCTCACCTTCAGAACGCCGGCCGCCGCACGCCTCTTGACGTCCGCGAGGACCGCCTCGGGCAGGGCGAACGTGACGTAGATGGGCTCGACCTGGTTGATGACGACGAGAGCCCGGTCGTCGTTCGCCTTGATCATGTTGCCGGAGTGGACGAGAAGGCCGCCGGTTCGGCCCGAGATCGGTGCGGTGATCCGGCAGTAGGAGACGTTCAGGCGCGCCGTCTCGACGGCGGCGTCGTCCGCTTTCACGGTGGCCTTCAGGGCGTCCGCGTTCGCCGTCGCCTGGGAGAACTGCTCCTGGGTGACGTAGTCCTTCTTGACGAGCTCGGCGTAGCGCTTCAGGTTCTGATCCGCCTCCCGGGAGCGGGCGCGATCCCGCTCGAGGTTCGCCTCGGCCTCGGAAAGCGCGGCCTGGTAGGGCCGGCGGTCGATCTCGAACAGGAGGTCGCCCTGCTTCACGTCCTGGCCTTCGCGGAAGCCGACGCTCGTGACTTCGCCGCCGACGCGGGTCCGCACCGCCACCGTGGAGAAGGCGTCCACGTGTCCGACCGCGACGGCCTCGAGCGGCACGTCTTTCTTCTCGACGACGCCGGCAGTGACGGGAAGGCCCGGAGGCGCTGCCGCCTTCTTGTCTTTCGCGCCGCAGGAGGCGGCGAGAAAGCCGATCGAGACGAGAGCGGCCAGAGGCCGGAGGTTCATGGAGTTCCCTTCTTTTCGGGCGCGGGCCCTAGGTCGACGGTCCCGGTGTCGTGCGCGAGCTGTGCCACGGCGAGGAGGAAGCCGGCACGGCTCCTCACGTCCTGCGCGAGCGCGGTTGCGAGGGCGCTTTCGGCGGTCAACAGATCGAGGATGCTCCCGACGCCCTCCTTGTAGCGGCCCCGTGCCACCTCGGCCGACTCCTTCGAGCTCTCGAGGAGGTCGCGCGAGGCCCGTACCTGCTGCACGGCCGTCTGGAGATTGTAGTAGCTGCTCCAGACCTGGTAGACGACCTGCTGGGCGGCGGACTCGGCCTGGGCGCCCGCGGCCTCGGCGAGCGCTTCCGCCTGCCGCGCCTCGTACGCCGTCTTGAAGCCGTTGAAGACCGGCCAGCGGAAGAAGAGGCCCAGCGAATAGTTGTCCCCGTAGGTTCGCAGGGCATCCGACCCTTCGAACCACGTGCGGTTGGCCGAGGCGCCCAGCGTAAGAGTCGGCAGGCCGCTCGATCTCACGGAGCGGACGTGGCTCTGCGCGGCGAGAGCGTGGGACCGCGCGGCGGCGAGGTCGGGCCGAAGCCTCCCGGCGTCCGCGATGAGGACGTCGACGGACCGCACGGCCTCGTCGACGTCCTGGTCCTCGGCGAGCGGCGCCGCGTCCACGGGCAGGTCGATGGGCACGCCGAGCGCGGTCGTGAGCTGGCCGCGCTCCGTCTCGATCTGTCCCTTGACCGTCTCGTAGGCGAGTCGCTGCTGCGACAGGGACGTTCGGGCCTGGAGGACGTCCGCGATCGTCGCAACGCCGGCCCGGTGCCGCTCGTTCGCCGCCGCGTAGTTCTCCTCGGCCTGCTTGAGGCTCGCTTCCTGCGCCACGAGGAGAGCGCGGACGCCCTGGTACGTGTAGTAGCTCTGGGCGACGAGGAGCATCAGGTCGTTCATCGCGGCGTCGTGCGTGAAGTCGGCGGCGTAGAGCGAATGTCGCGCCTCCTCGATGTCCGCCGACCGGCCGCCCAGGTCGAGGACGAGAAAGCTCAGAGACGCCGTCGGGCCGTACGTCGTCAGGAGCGTCGTGATCGTTCCCCCGGACGAGGTCTGCTTCTGCCTCACGACCTGCGCGTCGAGCTGGACCGAGGGGAAGAGCGCGGACCGCCGGCTTCCGACGCCAGCCGCGGCGGCACGCGCGAGGAGCCAGCTCTGCCGCGTGATCGGGCTGTTCCGGAGCGCGACGTCGATCGCCTCGGCGAGCGAGACCGTTCGGCCCCTGAGCTTCTCGGGCGCGAGCTCCGGGGGCGGCGGCGCGGGCGTCGGCGCGGGAGGAACGGCCCCGGCCGGCGGCATCCACCGTGTCGCGGGCGTGTCGGGTGCGTCGGCGCCCCGGTGGGCGCACCCCGCGAGGAGCATGGCGAGGCTGACGGCGGCGAAAACGCGGACGGCGGGTCTCGTCACGATCCCGTTTTACCATTGCCGCGTGGTGCGACGTCCCATCGCCTCGTCCGGGCTCCTCGCGGTGGCGGTCCTCGCGCCGGCTTGCGGCGGGACCCGGCCCATGCCGACGCTGGGAGACTACTCGCTCGGAACGTCGGCCTTCGTCGAAGAGCTGAGAAGGGACTTCCAGGCAGGAGAGTCAAGGGAAGGAGAAGATTCCTCAGGAGGTAAGAAACCAGGAGAGGATTCCTTCGAGGGTAATCAGGAAGCCGGCGGCGGCCTGATGGATTCTGCTGCGGCGTCGCCCTTGCGGGAGCTGCAGCAGCGCTGGCAGTCGGCATGTCATCTCCGCTGCGCTGCGGCGGTCCGCATCATCGGCCTTCAGAAGAAATCCTCTTCAGACGTGACCCTGCGCATCGAAGTTCGCCTCCAGGGCCTCGCGCGCTCGGATGATCCGGAGCGGGTTGCGGCCTTGGCCATCTTCGACCTCTCTTTATTCCGCGGACGGGGCTCCGCCGATTCTTCTTCTAAGGCGCGTTGGCAGCTCCGCTCCGCGTCCGAGGTCGGCGGGCCTGCGGCGCTCCAGCGCGGCGTCCCGCACCTTTTTGAGGAAGCGGCCTCGCGCGGCCTCGTCGCGCAGCACGAGCCGCTCGATCCCGTGGAGGCGACGAATCTCTGCCTTCCCGCGACGCACCACCGGCCGGGTGTGCTCCTCGTGGACGTCGACGGGGACGGCGCCGTCGACGTCGTCGTTCCGGGCCGCCACCCGCGGCTCTTCCTGAACGACGGAACCGGCCACTTTCGCGACGCGACCGCCGGCTCCGGGCTCGACCTCCTGCCGGAGATGGAGGCCTCCGGCGGGGTCGCGGCCGACGTCGACGGAGACCGGCTTCCGGACCTCTTCCTCTCGAATCACGTCTCCCCGTGCCGCCTTCTGAAGAATTTCGGGCACGGAAGATTCCGCGACGTCACCGAGGAGTGGGGCCTCGCCGGCCTCTCGGGTCCGTTCACGTCCGCGGTTTTCTTCGATGCCGATCGGGACGGCCGCGTCGACCTCTTCGTCGCGAGCTACGGGGACGCGCGCGCCACGGGGCCCGCCTACGACGGCCTGAACGGCGTGGGCGACCGTTTCTTCCGCAACGTGGAGCGAAACGGCCATCCCTTCTTCGTGGACGAGACGGCGGCCTCCGGCCTCGGCGACGTGGGCTGGGGCTTCGCCGCCGAAGCCTGTGACGCGGACGACGACGGCGACGACGACCTCTACGTCGCGAATGACTTCGGTAAGAACGGATTCTTCGAGAACCGCTCCACTCCCGGCCACCCGTTCTTCGTGAACATCGCCCGGACGAACGGCACGGAGGACGAGGGCTACGGGATGGGCGTCGCGTGGGGGGACTACGACGGCGACGGCCGGTGGGACCTGCACGTCGCGGATTACTGGACGCCTTATCGCTGGATCCTCAACGACTCGCGCTGGCCCATGCCGCCGCTTCCGGGCGCGGGTCTCGTGCGCCCGCACATGGCGAAGATCATGCGCATGCGCTCTGGAGGAGACTCGCTTTTCCGCAATCTCGGGGGCCTGAAGTTCCAACGCACCTCGGAAGAGACCGGGGTCGCGGACGGCGGCTGGGCCTGGGGCACGGAGTTCGTGGACCTAGACGGAAAGGGCCGCGAGGACCTCCTCGTCGTGAACGGCATGTTCCGGGCGACGACGGGCGTCGACGACGAGATCTCGTTCTGGAACGCGATGGGGCGCGAAGGTGTGAACTTTCACGACGGCGTGTGGGGAGGCATCGACTTCGGCGTCAACGGCATGGCCTCGCGGACGCCGAAGAAGCTCTTCTGGAACAGGGGTGACGGCACGTTCGAGGAGCGGGCGTTCGTGGAAGGATTCGACACTCTCGAGGACACGCGTGGCCTCGCCTTCGCGGACCTCGACGGCGACGGAGCGCCGGAAGTCGTGGTCTCGTGCTTCCGCGGGCCGCTGCTCGCGTATCGAAACGGGTGGGGGAGCAGCGCCGGGCGCGTCGTCGTCCGGCTCTCCACCGGCGGGGGCATGAACCGCGACGCTCTCGGCGCCGTCGTGCGTCTGTTCGTGAACGGCAGGGTCCAGCTCCGCGAGGTGCGCGCGGGTTCCTCGTACCTCTCGCAGTCGTCGCATGACCTCCTCTTCGGCCTCGGCGGGGCGAAGGCGGCGGACGCCATCGAGGTCCGCTGGCCGGACGGAAGCAAGCAAGAGCTCAGAGACGTTCCGGCTGGTTCGCTGGTCACCTGGATTCAGGGGAAAAGGCCGAAAAGAGATTTCCTTAGAAGGTGAATAGGGCACGTGGCCCGCCGAAGCGCAGCGGGTGGCCGCCCAGCGGCCATAATCCCCCTCGATGAAGCGTTCCTTCTTCAATCCCCTTTCTATGAAACGGTCTCTCTTCGGGCGCAGCGGTTGGGCCGCCCGAGCAGTTCTTGCTGTGGCCGTCGGGTTGTCCTTTCTCTCTTCAGCAGAAAATCCCTCTTCTCCCCGGTTCTCCCCCGAGCAGGCGTCGCGCATCCTGACGCTGCGCAACGTCGGCCTCGCGCAGCTCGAAGAGGATCGCCCGAAGGAAGCCCGTTCGACGTTCGCAAAGCTGGCGGAGGCGTTGCCGGGAGATGCGCTGCCGCTCGCGAACGGCGCGATCGCGGCTCTGCGCGAGAAGGATCTCCCAGGCGCGGAAGCTCTCCTCGGCAAGGCGCTCGCTCTGGCGGACCGGGCGGATCTCGAGGCAATCCGCGCCGTCCTCGAGAACGAGCGAAATCATCCCGCCGCCGTCCGTGCCGCCTTCGAGAGGGCCGCAACTCTCGATTCGCGCGACCTCGAGTCGCGCTGGCGCTTCGCGCGAAGCGTGGAAACGGACCCGTCGGCGTCCTCGGCCGAAAGGGCCTCTCGCCGCGCGCGCCTTGCCGAGATCGTCTCTCGCTCGCCTTCGAACCTGCCCGCGCGCCTGAAGCTCCTCGTCTTCGAAGGAGAGGCGGGAGACGGGGCCGCGCTGTCGAAGGGTCTTGCGGAGCTGGATCCGCTCGTCTCGGACGGCGACGCGCGCGCGCGTCAGATCCTCGGGGAGGCCAGGACGCTTCTCCGCGGCGGCGACGTCAAGGGCGCGACCGTCAAGGTTCGCGTCCTCGAGAACGTCCTGCGCGTCACGCCGCGCTACCAGCAGTCGCTCGGCGAGGTCTTCACGCAGGTCGTGGGGCTGCCCGTCGAGAGATTTTCTCCGAAGGTGGAGGAGGGGCTGCGCGCGGGTGCGGGCCCGGCGATCCCGGTGACGTTCCGGGCTCCGGTGGCGGCCGAAGAGGACGTCGGGAGACTGCTTCGAAGAGTGGATCTCCCGAATTCGGGGACGCTGTCCGTGTACCAGGTTCCCCCTCCGCACGCGGCGGCCGCCTTTTTCGACTTCGATCTCGACGGCGACCTCGACGTCTACCTCTTCGGCGGCGGCAAGCCCGATCAGCTTCTTCGCAACAACCTCGACGGCACCTTCACCGACGTGACTGCGAAGACGGGCGACGCGAAGCTCACCTCCAGGAAGATCGTCGTCTCTGACGTGGATCGCGACGGGGACCCGGACCTCGTTGCGATCGACGCGAAGGGCGACCTCGTCCTGAGGCTGAATCTCCGCCAGGGCGTCTTCCGGAACGTTTCGCTCGGCGTGTCGGGTGCGGCGGACGTCGCGGTGGAGGACGTGAACGCGGACGGCATTCCGGACGTCGCCGTCGCCACGTCGAAAGGGTTGCGGCTGCTCTTGGGGAAGGGCGACGGGAATTTCCTGGAAGGCGCGGGAAGCGGGCTCGACGGGGCGGGCGGCTCGGCCGCGATGCATGCGATCGTGCTGGCCGATTTCGACAACGACGGCTTCCCGGACGTGATCGCGGCAACTGCGAGCGGGGAGCTTCAGGCGTTCCGCAATGAGGGCGGCGGCCGTTTCTCCGCGTGGCCCGTCTTCTCTTCCCCTTCCAAGAAATCTCCCTCTTCGTTCTCCTCGAACCTTACGAACCTCGAGACACTCCTCGCAGTCGACGTCGACAAGGACGGGGATCTCGACCTCCTCGTCTCGGCCGGCGGGAAGACCGGCGTGCTCGTCAACGATGGCGGGAACGCGCACGGCTGGCTGGACGTCGTACTCGAGGGGCTGCAAACGGGCTCGGGCAAGGTGAACAAGCACGGCGTCGGAAGCCTCGTGGAAGTGAAGGCGGGGAATCTGTACGTCGCGCGCACAGCGGGTCTCCTGCCCACGCACTTCGGCCTCGGCACGCGCACGAAGGCCGACGTCGTGCGGGCCACGTGGACGAACGGCGTGCCGCAGAACCTCTTCGACCAGAAATCGAAGTCCGTCGTGAAGGAGGTCCAGCAGCTCAAGGGCTCGTGCCCGTTCGTGTACGCGCGAAACGGTGAGACCGGCGTCTGGAGCTTCGTTTCCGATGCCCTCGGGCGTTCGCCGATCGGACTTCTCTACGACGGCGTCCACCTTGCGGGCGCGGACACGCGCGAGTGGCTGTTCATCGACGGCGACACCCTCAAGCCCGATGCGGGCGGCCTTCTCCAACTCGACTACACCGAGGAGCTGTGGGAGGTCGCTTTCCTCGACGAGGCGACGCTCGTGGCGGTGGACCATCCTCAGGGCACGGGCGTGGTCCCGAACGAGCGGACGATTCCGGGCGTCACGGAGAAGAAGCTCTTCACAGTGGCGCGCCCGCGGCCGTTGCGCGCCGCCTTCTCGGACGCCTCCGGGCGCCTCGAGGATGTGACCGAACGCCTCGCGCGCCGCGATCGGGTCTACGCGGGCCCGGGGCCGGAAATGTTCTATCAGGGCGTGAGGCAGGAGCACTCCCTGGTGCTGGATCTCGGCGACGTGAAAGCGGGAGATCGCATCGTCCTTTTCCTCTCCGGCTGGATCTTCTACACGGACACGTCGATCAACGTCTCGATCTCGCAGCGGAAGGATCTCGCGCATTTCCCGCCGCTCCTAGAGGTCCCCGATCGGGCGGGCGGCTGGAAGGTCGCGATGGAGTCGTTCGGGTTCCCGGCGGGGAAGACGAAGACGATGCCCGTCGACCTGACCGGCCTCGTCGACCCGGCGGACCCGCGCGTGCGCATCCGGACGACGATGGCGATCTTCTGGGACGAGGCCTTCGTCACGGTGAACGATCCGGCCGTCGACGTCGTCACGACCTCGCTCGCGCCGTCCTCGGCCGTCCTCTCCGAGCGCGGATTCCCGCGGGGCCATCGCGAAACGCCCGACGGCCCGGAGGTGTTCGACCACGGCGACCTCTCGACCGCTCCACGCTGGGAGGACGTGCCCGGCCGGGTCACCCGCCTCGGAGACGTCACGGACCTTCTGGCGAGGACCGACGACCGCTGGGTCGCGTTCAAGAGCGGCGACGCGATCCACATTGCCTACGACGCTTCGAAGCTGCCGCCGCTCCCGCCCGGCTGGCGCCGCGACTGGATCCTCGTCTCCGACGGCTGGGACAAGGACTTCGACAAGAACACCGTCACGGGCCAGTCGTACGAGCCCTGGCCTTTCCACGCGATGTCGGCGTACCCCTATCCGCCGTCCGAGCGCCATCCCGATCCGAAGTTCCTCGAGGAAACGCTCACGCGAAAGGTCGGGCCGGAGCGCTTCCGGGGCGCGCTGGGGGAAAGATAGTTTTGCTCGCTTGCGAACCGGGCCGACTGCGACGACCTACAGTGGGGCTTGCGTGAGGGCGCTGGAAGATTTTCTTAGAAGGATGAATGACCTTCGCTCGCGGTTCGTCGGAGCGCTCCTTGTTGCGCTTCTCGTCTTCCCCATGCCCTCTTACCCATTCACAGAATCTTTCTCTTCCTCTTCTCTTCCTTCCGCCCCGATCCGCTTCACCGATGTGACGAAGCGTGCGGGGTTGTACTTCAAATTCGACACCGACCTTCGCCGCGGACGAAATCTCGCGACCATGGGCGCTGGCGTGGCGATGGGGGACTTCGACGGCGACGGGTTTCTCGACCTTTTCTTCACGGGGTCCGTCTCGAACGGCAAGAGGCCGGAGGCGGGGCCGTGCGGCGTCCTCTACCGCAACCGCGGCGACGGCACGTTCGAGGACGTCACGGCGCGCTCCGGAATCAGATCGTGCGGCTGGACGATGGGCGCGTACTGGGTGGATCTCGACGGCTCGGGACGCCTCGATCTCGTCGTCACGGGCGTGGGCAGGACGGCGCTCTGGAAGAACCTCGGGGACGGGACGTTTCGCGAGGAGGGAGCCGCCCGGGGGCTCGTCGCGCCGGGCTACGCCGTGGGCCTCGCGGCGGGTGACGTCGACGGGGACGGACGGGTCGACCTCTACGTCGTCGGGTATCTCGACACGGACTACCGGAGGGAACAGTCCTTTCCGCAGCTTCAGGTGCGGATGCCGGAAGACTACGCCGGGCAGCCGGCGACACTTCTCGTGCAGGATTCGGAAGGGCGTTTCCACGAGCGCGCGAATGCCGCGGGCATGACGAATGCGGGCGGTCGCGGGCTTGGCGCGGTTTTCTTCGACTACGACGGCGACGGGCACCAGGACCTCTTCGTCTCGAACGACCGCATGCCGAACGTCCTCTACCGCAACTGCGGAGACGGCACTTTCGAGGATGTGACCGTGGAAGCGGGCGCTGGCGCACGCGAGCAGAAGATCGCACGCGCCGGCATGGGGATCGCCGTGGGCGACGTCGAGGGCGACGGCCGGCCCGACATTCTCGTCACGAACTTCTCCGGAGAGCCCGACACGCTGTATCGAAACGTGGACGGGGTTCTCTTCGACGACGCGACCGAGGCTTCCGGGGTGGACCGCGCCTCGTTCCCGTACGTGCAATGGGGGACCGACTTCGCGGACTTCGACGACGACGGCCGCATGGATCTCGTTGCGGCGTCTGGCCACCTCGTGCCGCGCATCCTCCTGACGTTCGCGAAGTTCTTTCGCAAGAACGGCCTGGGCGTCTACGGCCTCGGCGACCACTCCTACAAGCAGCCGCCGCTCGTCTGGCGCAACGAAGGGCACGGCCGCCTCGCGGACGTCACGCCGTCATCGGGCGACTGGGCGGCGCTGCGCCTCTCGGCCCGGGGGCTCGCGGCGGGCGATGTGGACGGTGACGGACGGCTGGACGTCGCGCTCGCCGCGGTCTCGGGCGGCATCCGCCTGATGAAGAACACCACGGCATCGCGCACGCATGCCCTCGAGATCCTGCCGGTCGCGGGGGCGGACCGCCGAACCGTCCTCGGAACGAAAGTCGTCGTGACCGCGGGCGGCGTCCGGCAAGTGCAGGAGTTCATCCTCCGGCCCTCGTATGCCTCGGGGGCGTGGGTGCCGCTGCACTTCGGGTTGGGCGAGGAGGCTTCGGCCGCCGTGGAGGTCATCCCGCCGGGAGAGACGGTGCCCGCCGCAACCTTCGACGCGGTTGCCGCCGACCACCTCTACACCCTGCGCGACGGCGTGCTCGAAGAGAAGAGGGGATTTTCGCGCCGGGGGCCCTGAGCCGTCGGCTGCTCGCTGCCGGGCTGAGGCTTCAAAGCATGAACTGCCGAATGGAGCCACAGACGGAGAGAAGCTGGGGCCGGTCCATTCGCCCGATGATGTTGCGGATGACGGACCCCATCATCTGCTTCACACCGGCCAGGCCGAGGTTCGCCGACTGCTGCACGATGAACCCCGCCTTGGCAACCTCGAGCGGCCTCATGAAGTAGGCATCCATGCCGCTGTTCGCCAACTGCACGACGACGTCCGCCAGGGCGGCGCGGTGCGCGGCGGGATCCTGAGACTTCTCGAGAGAGCTGAGTGCCGAAATCGTCTTCTTGCGAAGGGCGGGAGAGAAATAGAAGCGAAGGAACGGCTTTGACGATCCGGGTGATTTCGAGGTCGCTCCGGCAGGCCCCCTCCCCGGCGAGACGGACTTGCGCTTCGCGGAAGTAGCCATGCTCGGGATATTACGGCCCGACGGGGAACGGCTGCAGTCTGTCGTGCCGAAACCCTGCGGGGCACAGTCCGTATTCACCCTCCAAGCAGAACCGTTCAGAGGAGGGAGAGACGTCATGAAACGCTTCAGCCCGGTCCTGATCGCTTTCGTCCCCGTTCTTCTCGCTTTCGCCCCAACCGCCCCCGCCCAGCCGGTTCCGATCGTGCTGCCGCAGGCTAGCCCGGAGGCGTCCGTCACCCAGAACGTCGGTCTGGCCGAGTTCAAGGTCACGTATCACCGCCCCGCCGTGAACAAAAGAAAAGTCTGGGGCGCGCTCGTGCCGTACGAGGACGTCTGGCGCGCCGGCGCGAACGAGAATACGACGCTTACGGCCTCGACGCCGTTCGCGTTCGGCGGGAAGGCGGTGCCCGCAGGCACGTACGGCCTCCACATGCTGCCCGCGGAAGGCGACTGGACGGCCATCCTGAGCTCGGAGTCGAAAGCCTGGGGCAGCTTCAGCTACGACCAGAAGGAGGATGTCGTCCGCGTCGCCGTGAAGCCCGAGCCGGCTGAGTTCGTCGAACGGCTCGCCTACACGTTCGACGAGCCCACGAACGACGCGACGGTCCTCGCGCTGCGCTGGGAAAAGCTCCGCGTCGCGGTCCCGATCGCGATCGACGCGAAGAAGGTCACGCTCGCGAGCATCCGCGAGCAGCTGCGCGGGTTGCCGCGCTTCTCCTGGCAGGGCTGGAACCAGGCGGCCGCCTGGTGCGCCCGCAACGACGTCGTGACGGACGAGGCGATGGCGTGGGCGGACCGGTCCCTCTCGATGCAGAAGACGTTCGCGAACCTGCGCACGAAGGCCACTCTCCTCGAGAAGAAGGGCGACGCGAAGACCGCAGTCGCGCTGCGTGCCGAGGCGATGCCGCTCGCGACCGAGGTCGACGTGAACAACCTCGGGTACCAGCTTCTCGGTGACAACAAGATCGCCGAGGCCCTGGACATGTTCCGCAAGAACACGAAGGACCACCCGCAGTCGTGGAACGTCTGGGACAGCCTCGGCGAGGGGCTCGAGAAGGCCGGCGACGTCAAGGGCGCTCGCGAGAACTACGAGAAGGCGCTGGGCATGGCCCCCGAGGACCAGAAAAAACGCATCTCGGGGATTCTCGCGAGGCTGAAGTAGACCGGGTTCGGACTTCTACTGCTTGGCGTACACGGCGGTCATGCTCACCGCCTCACCCTTGGCGTTCTTCCCGGACTGGGTGATGGTCATGGTCTTGCCGTCCGCCGAAACCACGACCTTCGAGTCCATGGTCACCTTGCCGGCCTTCTTCCAGGTGTTCGTGTAGGTGTTGTCGTCCACCTTCTTGGGTGAAGCCGTGTCGGCGCTCGGGTTGTCGTGCCAGGGGACTTCCTTGCCGTCCATCTTCGAAGTCCACCCGCTCTTGATCGGCTTTCCTTCGGCGTCGACCCCGTCCGCCGTGAGCTTCGTTCCAGCCGGCGTGGCTTCGAACTTCAGCGTCAGGCTCTTCATCGCGCTCGCCGGGGGGGTGAATTTCGACTTCGCGAGGTCGAGCTTCCAGGTACCGTTCCAGTTGTCCGCGGCGAGGACGACCGAGCTCGAGAGAACCATCAGGGCGCACACCACGAGGGCGCCGACGAGAACACTCTTACGCATATACGCCTCCTTCAAGGTAATTTCGTTCGTTCAGTTGTTCGAAGCTGCCGGGATTCTGTTTCGACCTTCTCGGAAACGCAAGGAAGGCCCTTCCTCCCGTTCTTACAGCGATTGACCGCCCCCGTTCCCCGAGCCTAACGTGCGCGCGTGCAGGAATCGCAGCGCCGGGTCCTCGCCGCGCGGGTCGTCGCCGTCGTCGCCGACGCCGTACAGATCGGGCTGTTGCCGCTCTTCGCCGGGGGCGCGGTCGAGGCCGTCGACGCTGCGCTCGACGTCGTGGTCGGCGCCGCAATGGTCGCGCTTCTCGGGTGGCACTGGGCTTTCCTTCCCGCCTTCCTCGTGGAGCTCGTCCCGGTCGTCGACCTCGCGCCGACGTGGACGCTCGCGGTGCTCCTCGCCACCCGGCGGGCGGGCTGGTCCGGCGCTCCGCCGCCTCGCGCTCCGACAGAACCCCCACTCTTGCCTCCCCCTGATCGTCGCTGAAGTTGAGTCTGGTCGGCTCCTGAGTGGCTGGTATGAGACTGTAAGGAAAAGGATTGTGGAAGAAATCAACGGTCGTTCTAGAGCATGCTAATCATTTATGTCGAGTGATTAGCTTGTAACTTATCGGTACTTGAATGAGCTACGCCGCGGCGCCTGGACGTCCCCGCCGCGGACCGGCGGCGAGATGAGAGACGACCGTGAGGGGGCGATCATGACCCCGACCGTCGAAACGACCGACGACATCCTGCGGGCCGAGGCGGGCCCGAAGGGCCTCTCGGGAGTGTTGTCCGGACTGGAGACTTTCCGGTGCTCCGGGAAACCTCTCGGGCCACGGCTGCTGGACTTCTGGCGCTGGAGCGAGTCCGACCTCCTGAACAGCCTGACGCGGACACGGCTCGCCGAGTTCATCGTGGCAACCGCCCTTGGCGCCCACGCGGAGGGGCCTCGCGACGAGCGTTCGTCGCTCGAGCTCGTGACGCCGGAGGGTGTCGAGATCCGGGTCAAGTCCGGCTCCTTCCTCAAGAGCTTTCACCAGCGCGATCTCTCCAAGGTCGTCTTCATTCCGCAGGTCTATCCCGCGCATTCCCACGCGGCCAGCGGTCGTCGCGTCGTCTACCGGGCGCAGGTCTACGTCTTCGCGCTCCTCGATCACGTCGAAAGAGCGACGGCCGATCCCCTCGACCTCGACCAGTGGCGTTTCTTCGTTCCACCGACGTCGAAGCTCGAGGCGCTCGTGACCGAGCAGCACTCGCTCACCGTCCCCACGCTCGACGAGCTGTCGGCGGGAAGCGTGGCCTACGAGGACCTCAAGGCGGCCGTCCAGAGGGCGGTGGCGTCATGAGAGTCGCTTGGGCAAGAACCCGTTCGTCATTCGCCGGCGCCGTCCGTCTCCGATGTCCGTCGCAACGTGGATTCCGCAGACAGCGGATCCTCTCAAGGAGGTTCGAAGCATGAAGAAGTCCCGAATCCCGGTCCTCGCCGCGATTGCGGCCCTGGGCGTCGGCACCGCAGCGCTCGCCACGATGGACGCGCAGAAGCAATTCGGGTCCGCCTATCCGGGCGCGAAGGCTCTCACGAAATGCTCGACGTGCCACACCAAGGCGATGCCCAAGAAGGGTGAAGGGGACGTGAACGCTTACGGCAAGGCGCTCGGGAAGGCCGACAAGAACGGCAAGTACGACTTCGCGAAGGTCGAAAAGGCGGACAGCGACGGCGACGGCGTGTCCAACCTCGACGAGATCAAGAAGGGGACGAACCCCGGCGATTCGGCCTCGAAGTAAGGCGGATTCAGACGGAGGCCCGGGAAGAGCGGACTTTCCGGGCCTTGCCGCGTTCAGTGCTTCTTCCCAGCGGCGGGAAGCGAACGTCGGAGCCGGGTCGTCAGCGTGAGGGGCTGGCCGCCACGGCGCACGTCGAACGTCACCCGGTCGCCCCAGCGCTTCGCGGCGAGCAGGGTCGCGAGCGACTCCTTGTCGGGCACCGGGAGCCCGTCGAACGCGGTCAGGAAGTCTCCGGTCCGCACGCCGGCCGCCGTCGCCGCCGAATCTTTCTCGACGTCGATGACCGCGAGCGGTTCTCCTCCCTTGCCCTCGCGCGTCGAGAGGCCCAGCGCCGGGTAGAGCGGCGCGGCTTCGCGCGGAACGCCCCAGATGTAATCCGCAAGCGAGGTTCGAACGGAAACGGCTTCGCCGTTTTCTCCCGGAACCTCGACCGGGACGAGGGACGCCACCGGCCCGTCGAAGAAGGCCGCGGCTTGCCTCTGGATGCCGAGGCCGTACACGACGTGGCCCGAGCCGGCGAGGACCACGAGGACGGCAGCCGGGGGAGCGGCCTTGAGAGCATTGACGGCATTGAAGGCCATTGTTGCGTCCCACGTGCATTGCGCGCGGAACATTCCGTCGAGCGCCTCTTCCGTGAGGCTGCCGTGGAGGGAATCGTCGGCGTCGAAAAACGCCCGGAAGAGCCTGCGGTGCTCGGCGCTGTCCGTGTCGACGCGCACCGGCACGTGGGCCGCCTCCTCGGGCGTCAGGTTCGTGAACCCCTTCTTGCGCACCGCGGAGACGACTTCTCGGGGCGTATTCACGCCCGCGAGCGCAAGGCCTTTTTCCCTCGCGAACAGGAAGATGTCGCGGTAGTAGCCCCAGTTGTAGCTCCAGTTCCGATACCAGCGCGAGAGGGCGAGAAAGCCGGCTTCGGTGAGCTGTCCCTTCGACCAGCGGTCGAGCCACGCCTGCTCCGTGTACGGGTACATCTCGAGGCCGATACGCACCTCTCGACCGGTCGAGACGAGCGCCTCCAGGATTCGGCGCTCCGCACGGTGGGACTCGATGCTGGTGTGTCCCTCTCCCACGAGAAGGAGGCGGACCTTTCCGAGGCGTGAGGCGAGCTCGTCCGGAGTGAGGACGTCGCCGGTCCGGGTGTCGACGATCGCGTCGAGGGTCACCGTGACCCGGCGGTCGCGCCGGGCCGGGTCGCCGACGGAGAGGTCCGGCGGCTCCTGGGCGGCCCGCGAGCCGGATGCGACAGCGAGGCCGAGAGCGAGTAACAGCGGGAGGCGGATCGAAAGGTGTGTCGTTCGCTTCATGACTTCTTCGGCTCGTCGGACGTGGCGCTTTCAGTGCAGCGACGCGAGCCCCTCCATCTCGGTGGCGCCGTAGATGTGGTTGCCGGCCGGGCGATCGCGCGCGACACAGACCATCGCGCGCGCGACGGTGTCGGCCTTGATCGGCCGGTACTTCCGGGCGGGTCCGACGAGGGCGATGGAAAAAAGGCGGGCCGCCGCGATCCCGAGCACCTCGCCCGGCCGCTTTTCGGGGCGGTGGCCCATGAGGAAGGACGGCCGGAAGATGTGAAGTCCCGCGAAGCCGAGCTTCGCGACGGCCGCCTCGGCCTCGCCTTTCACGCGGCAGTAGAAGACGCGCGACTTCGGGTCTGCGCCGACCGCGCTCACGAGAAAGAAGTGGTCTGCTCCCGTGCGGAGGGAGGTCTCCGCGAGGCGGACGACGTATTCGTAGTCGACCTTCCGGAACGCCTCCTCGGAGCCCGCCTTCTTCATCGTCGTGCCGATGCAGCAGAAGACGTCCTGCACGCGCGGAAAGGCCGACATCCGGCCGAGCCGCTCGAAGTCGACCGTCCGCTGCTCGAGCCGCTTGTGAGTCACGTTGATCGGGCCGCGAACGAACGCGACAACGTGCTCGTGCAGACCGCTCGAAAGAAGGCGGCGCAGGCAGTGCCCGCCCACGAGACCGCTGGCGCCCGCCACGATGGCCGTGCGTCCCGACATGATGTTGCGCCGGCATTGTAGGCGAGAATCGGGTGTGGGCACGGTCGAAACGATCCTGACGCTTCTCGTCCTCACGACCGCGCTCGCGTTTCTGGCGCGCAAGGTGAACGTGCCGTATCCCATCTTCCTGGTCCTCGGAGGGATGGGGCTGGGGTTCGTCCCCTCTCTTCCCGCCGTGACGCTCGACCCGCAGCTCGTCTTCCTGCTCTTCTTGCCGCCCATTCTGTACGCGGCCGGTTACTTCACCTCGTGGCGCGACTTCCGGACGAATCTCTTCTCGATCACGCTTCTGGCCGTCGGCCTCGTCATCGCGACGACGACGGCGGTCGCGGCGGCGGTCCATGCGCTCGTCCCGGGAATCGCGTGGCCCGTGGCCCTCGTGCTGGGTGCGATCGTCTCGCCGCCGGACGCGATCGCCGCCACCGCGATCGCGCAGCGGCTTCGGCTTCCCCGACAGATCGTGACCATTCTCGAAGGCGAGAGCCTCGTGAACGACGCCACCGGCCTCGTGCTCGTCAAGCTCGCGACGGCCGCCGTCGTGACCGGCTCGTTCTCGATCGCGCCCGGCGTTCTCGAATTCCTGGCTCTGGTCGCGGGGGGCATCGCGGTGGGGCTCGCGATGGGGCTCCTCTTCGTCTTCGTCCAGCGCTTTCTCGACGACGCGATCCTCGCGACCACGGCGTCGATCCTCGTCTCGTTCCTCGTCTACATCGTGGCGGAACGCCTGCACGTCTCGGGCGTCCTCGCCGTCGTCGTGGCCGGTCTCCTGCAGGGACGCTACGTGCCGCACATCTGGTCGTCCGCGACGCGAATCGAGGGGACCGCCGTCTGGCAGACGCTCGTGTTCCTGCTCAATGCGCTCGTGTTTGTCCTCATCGGCCTCCAGCTCCCCATGATCCTGCGCGGCCTCGACCGTCCCTGGCCCACCGTCGTTGACGGAGTGTTCGCGACGTTCGGCGCGATGGTGCTCGTCCGCCTCCTGTGGATGTTCCCGGGCGCGTATCTTCCGCGATACATGTCGGCGAGCTTCCGGAAGACGCATCCGTACCCGCCCTGGCAGGCCGTGACGATCGTAGGCTGGGCCGGGATGCGCGGCGTCGTTTCGCTCGCGGCTGCGCTCTCGCTTCCGTTCTTTCTGGCGGACGGAAGCCCTTTTCCGGCGCGCAACCTTCTCATTTTCGTCACGTTCGCGGTGATCCTGGGCACGCTCGTGGTCCAGGGCCTCACGCTGCCGCCTCTCATCCGCTGGCTCCGGGTGGCGGAGGACCGGACCGCCGAGCGTGAAGAGCGCCACGCTCGTCTCGCTCTCGCCGAGGCCGCGATCGGACATGTCGACGGGAGACTGGACGCGGGCACCCTACACGCGCACCAGGCTCATCCCGTGAGGCAGGAGTACGTGCAGAGGATCCGGGCGCTGAAGGGGCTCGAGGGGGAAGCGCCGGCGTCCGGGCTCGCCACGATCGGTGGTACGAAGGCGTTGCGCCGCGAAGCGCTCGACGTCCAGCGCGAGCAGCTCCTGCGCCTCCGGAGGGAGGAAGTCATCGGCGACGACGTACTGCACCGGATCCAGTACGACCTGGACCTCGAGGAGATGGGCCTTCGCTGAGAGGGACGCCCGCGCCTGTGATGCGTGCGCGTGTCGAACGCCCGCTACCGCGTGACGGGCTCGGGCGCCCCGCCTTCGACCCAGCGGTAAACCCCGGGAGCGAGGTCCTTCGCCGAAGCTGTCGTGCCGTCCGGCCAGCGGACGTCGACCGCGTCGGCCACCGCCGCCGAGCCGAGGCCGATGACGACCGTCCGGTCGTTCGCCGAGAGATAGCCGTCTCCGCCCGACACCTCGTCGACGCGTTTCCGGCCGCCCACCGTCGAGACGACGCGGGCGCCGAGGGCGCCGCGATTCTTCGCCTTCGTCGCGAGCCGGAGCCTCACCGCGCGCGCGGGCGTCTCGGTGAGGTTCCGGAAGACGCGCGCGGGCCCTCCGTTCTCGGTCACGACGAGGTCGGGCCGGCCGTCGCCGTCGAGATCGGCCACGGCGAGCCCGCGCCCCACGATCGGGACGAGGAAGCTCGCGCCGGCCTGGGACGACACGTCGGCGAAACGGCCGGCGCCGAGCCCCCGGTAAAGGAGCGGCGGCTGGCGGTACGTCACGGTCGGCTGGACGTCCTGGACCGACGTTTCCACGTGTCCGTTCACGCCCACGAGGTCGAGCACGCCGTCGAGGTCGAAGTCGGCGAACGCGACGCCGAACGTGAGCGGCAGGAGGGACGTCCGCCCGATGCCGCTTTGAACGGTCTCGTCCACGAAGAAATCGCCCTTCGGCCCGGAGCTCCAGACGGACCACATCTCGTTCGAGAAGTTGCCGATCACGAGCGAGGTCCCGCCGTCGTTCTTCGTGTCTCCGAGCGCGACGCCCATCGCCCCGCGCGCCCTGCCGTCCTCTCCCACGGCGACCCCGGCCTCGACGGCCACGTCCCGGAAGATCGGGATGCCGTTCACGGTCTTCTCGTTCCGGCAGAGGTTGTTCGGGGACGTGTCGTTCGCGACGACCATGTCGATGCGGCCGTCGCCGTCGAGGTCGCGCACGGCTACGCCGAGTGCCTTTCCGAGCGGGTTCACGAGGCCGGCTTCCACCGTAACGTCCCTGAACCTCCCGCTGCCGAGGCCCTTGTAGAGGCGGGACGGGACGCCGTTGTAGCGCTCGGGCGTGCAGTACGACTTCGTCTTTCCGTCGAGCGAGCAGTACATGTCCGTCTTCGGCGTCCAGTTGACGTACTGGCCGACGAAGAGGTCGAGGACGCCGTCGCCGTCGAAGTCCGCGAACGCCGCCGACGTGCCCCAGCCCGTGCCCGCGAGGCCGGAGCCTTTCGTCGCGTCGTGGAAGCCGCCCCTCCCGTCGTTCACGAACAGGCGGATGTCGTCGAGGCCTGTGATCACGACGTCGGGATACCCGTCGTCATTGACGTCGCCGACGGCCACGCCCATGCCGAAGAGAGAGATCGCGAGCCCGCTTTCTTTCGTGCGGTCCTCGAAACGGATCGCGCCGCCGGGTTCCGTGACGTTTCGGTAGAACCTGAGCGTAGGCTGTCCCGCCGCTGCGCGGGGATCTCCCGGCCAGTAGCGGCCGTTCACGAAGAGAAGGTCGATGCGGCCGTCGCCGTCCGCGTCGAGCGCGGCCACGCCGGAACCCATCGTCTCCGGCATCCACTTCTTCCCGGCGGCGCCGTTCACGTGCCTGAACGCCACGCCCGAGGCTTTCGTCACGTCCTCGAACCGGATCGAGGAGACGGCGCGCGTGGGCTCGGGAGCCGGAGTGGGGGAGACGGGCTTCGGCTCGGGCTTCTTGCAGGCGGTAACGGCGAGCGCACACGCCAGCAGAACTGCGATGAGAAGAGGGAAGTTTCTTCTGTCGGACATGAGGGCGAAAATATTACCCCAGGGACCGCGGCCCGAATCCATCGTAAAGTCCGCGGCATGAGGCGAACAGTCCTGGCCCGTGCTCTCGCGGGAGTCTTTCTTTCTGCCTTCGCGGCGTCCCTCTCCGCGGCTGAGGCGCCGGCGCCCCCGAAACTGCGTCTGCCCTCGGGAGCCGCGCCGCTCGGCTACGCGGCGGAGCTCTGGATCGATCCCTCGCAGGACACGTTCAGAGGAAAGGTGGAGATAGAGATTACTTTGAGCGGGGAGGCGGACACCGTCTGGTTGAACGCCAAGGAGCTCGAGGTGAAAACGGCAGGCGCCCGGCGCGCCGAAGGAGGCGAGACGACTCCCGCCGCTGCGGCCGTGACAGGCAGCGACTTCGTCCGTCTCAACTTTCAGAGACATCTCTCACCCGGTCCCTGGATCGTGAGTCTCGAGTACACGGGCCGGGTCGACCCCAAGGACACCGAGGGCCTCTTTCGACAGCGGGAGGGAGACGATTGGTACGTCTTCAGCCAATTCGAGTCGATCTTCGCGCGCCGTGCGTTCCCGTGCTTCGACGAGCCGGGATTCAAGGTCCCGTGGCAGCTCTCGTTGCACGTCCCGAAGAACCTCGTCGCGGTGTCGAACACGCCGGTCCTCTCCGAGACGGACGAGGCCGGCGGGACGAAGAAGGTGCTGTTCGAGCGGACGAAGCCGCTGCCGAGCTATCTGATCGCGCTCGGGGTCGGCCCGTTCGACATCGTGTCCGCGGGCACCGCCGGCCGGAATCGCGTGCCGATCCGGATGATCGTTCCGAAGGGGCGGGGCGCCGAGACGCGCTGGGCCGCGGAGTCCACCGGACCGATCCTCGACATGCTCGAGGCCTACTTCGGCACTCCGTACCCGTACGGCAAGCTCGACAACCTTGTCATTCCCCAGACCGTCGGGTTCGGGGCGATGGAGAACCCCGGCCTCATCACGTACGTCTCGACGGCGATACTCTCGAAGCGGGCCGACGAGACGATCCGATTTCGGCGTCGGTACGCGGAAGTCTGCGCCCACGAAACCGCGCACCAGTGGTTCGGCGACCTCGTGACGATGGCCTGGTGGGACGACGTGTGGCTGAACGAGGCTTTCGCGTCGTGGATGGGGCGCAAGATCGTCGCCCGCTGGAAGCCCGAGTGGGGATCGGGTCCGTCGGGCGCGGGCATGCGCGCTCTGGCGATGGACGCGGACTCGCTCGTGACGGCCCGGCGCATTCGCCAGCCCATCGATTCGAACGACGATATCGACAACGCCTTCGACTACATCACCTATCTGAAGGGCAGCCAGGTCCTCGACATGTTCGAGGCATGGGTCGGCGAGGAGACTTTCCGGCAGGGCGTGCGCGAATACCTGAAAGCCCACGCGTTCGGCAACGCGACGGCGGCCGACTTCGTCGGATCGATCGCGGCGGCCGCGAAGGATCCGGGCGTGAACGCGGCCTTCTTCTCGTTCCTCGACCAGCCGGGCGTCCCGCTCGTGACCGCCGAGCTCACCTGCACGGGAGGGCCGCCGCGGGTCTTGCTGTCGCAAAGGCGCTTCCTGCCCACCGGTTCGTCGGGCTCGACGAAGGAGACGTGGCGGATTCCCGTCTGCGCGCGCACGGGCGAACCCGGAGTCCCCGCCGTCTGCACTTTGCTCACCGGGGAGAGGGGAACCCTCGCCCTGCCGGGGTCCTGCCCCGAGCGGGTGGTCGCGAACGCCGCTTCCGCGGGCTACTACCGCGTGCTCTACAGGGGGAGCATGCTCGGGAAGGTCCTCGCCGATTCCGGGAAGCACCTCTCGATTGCCGAACGCATCGGCGTCCTGACGGACGTGGCGGCTCTCGCGCGTACCGGCGAGGTCCCCATGGCGACGGCCCTCGCGCTCGTACCCCGCTTCGCCGGCGACCCGGACCGGCAGGTCGTGGAAGCGATGGTCCGCATCGCCGCGTCCCCGCGAGACCTCTTCGTGACGGACGAGCTGCGCCCGAACTACAGGCGCTTCGTGGCCGACACCTTCGGCGGCCGGGCCCGTGCTCTCGGCTTCAGGTCGAGGCCCGGAGAGGACGAGGACACGAAGCTCCTGCGGTCGGTCGTGGTCGGTCTCGTCGCGGACGAGGCGGACGACCCGGGTCTCGTCGCCGAAGCGACGTCGCTCGCGAAGAAGTGGCTCGCCGACCGTTCCGCGGTCGAGCCCGAGGTGCGGTCGACGGTGCTGACGGTGGCGGCTCGCCACGGCGACGCGGAGCTGTTCACGTCCTTCCTCGCTGCGGCGAAGGCGTCGAAGGACCGGCGCGAGCGCTGGCTCCTCCTCGGGGCCCTCGGCGCCTTCCGGGACCCCTCCGTCCAGAAGCTGGCCTTGAATCTCACGCTGTCTCCCGATTTCGACGCGCGTGAATCGCTCGTCGTGCTCCGTGAGGCGGCAGCCGATCGGGTGACGCGCGAGGGCGCGTGGGTGTTCCTGAAGGCGAACTTCGGCGCGCTCGCCAAGCGGCTTCCGAGGGACTCGCCCGCCGGGTTCCCGCAGCTCGCGGCCGGTTTCAGCGACGAGGCGCACCGGGCGGACGTCGCGGCTTTCTTCAAGGACAGGGCCCCGACCTACACGGGCGGCCCGCGCCGCCTGGCGCAATCGCTCGAGCAGATCCAGCTCAAGGCGGCGCTGCGCGCCTCCCAGCAGGAGAGCGTCGCCGGGTTCCTGAAGAGCTATCCGGCCAGGCGCACGATCGACCTCAGGCCGCAGACGGGGATGTAGCGACCGGCGAGATCACCTTTCGTTCGGGACGTTCGCGAACGTCCGGATCAGCGCCACCGTCCAGCCGGCGGTGAAGACGAGATACGCCACGAGCACGGGCAGGAACCAGTTCGTGGCGAGGCCTCCACCGCGGCTCGCCAGGGATGTCAGCTCGAAGACCACGATGAGGAGCAGCACCGTCGCGCACGCGAAGACCTCGAAGGACGACGCGAGCCGTTCCATCGTCTCCTCGCGCCGCTCCGGCGAAAGCCAGTAGGCCTTGTTCGGAAGGTTGATCAGACTCGCCGGCGTGGACCTCAGGAGCCAGGGGATCGCGATGAAGAGCCCCGCGATGAGGAGCGTCACCCCGATCTGCAGCGTGAAGAGTTCATCCCGCGAAGCCCAGGCGTTCGGGCGGCCGGCGAAGTCGAAGTGGGAAGGGACCCGGCTCGGCGCCGAATTCCATTGACGAGCGGCCTCGACGAGGGACACGAGGACGAGTCCCAGGAGAAAAAGACGCGTCCGGCGCATGTCGCGACGATACTCCGGCTACACGGTACGCGCTCACTCGGGAATCTGGATGGCGGCGACCGGCACGGCCTTCGCCGCGCTTCGAGCTTTCGCCGTCTTCGGCGTTTCGGGCCGCGCGAAGGGACGAGGGGCACCCGCCGGGCGGTCGTCGTGCAGGACCATCTCGTTCGGTGGAACGGCGGCTTTGTATTCGTAGCCTTTGGGTCCGATCTCGGCGATCCACGGCGGCTCGACGGCCATCGGGGGGACGGGCTCGTCGTGGACGTGAATCGGAAGCGATTCGCGGTTGTCGTACGGATGCGTCCTGCGGTAGTCGGCCAGAACGGCGCGGGACGGCCTCGTCGTCCTTGAAGAAGCGGTACCACTTCTCCTCTGCGGCGGCTTCCTCGGCCCGGCCGAGCGCCTTGAGGCACAGCATCGCGTTGTAGTGCGCCGCGAGATCCTCGGGGTCGATCGCAAGGACGGCGTCGATCGGCGGGAGCGCATCCGCGTACCGGCCCGCCAGATACAAGGCGCGGGCCTTCTGGTTGAGGACGTACCGGTCCTTCGGGAACTTCACGAGGACGCGGTCGAGATCCGCGAGCGCGTCGTCGAGTCGCCCCTCCTCCTTCGACACGAGCGACCGGAAGAGCTGCGTCTTCCCCCAGTTCGGTCGTCTCTTTTCGGATTCCACGAGCGCGGCCTTGGCGGCCGGCAGATCGCCCTCCTGCAGCTTCGCGCGCGCGAGGTTGAGCGGGCCGTCCGGCTTTTCGGCGGCGATCTCGGCCACGCGCGAGAACGCGTACGAGGCGCCCTTGAGATCGCCCTGGAGGAAGAGACCGATGCCGTAGTCGTTCCAGCGGATCCATTGCCGTTCGGGCCAGTCGGGGTTGCCGCGCTTGACGTCCTTCGCGAGCGTTCCATCGGGGGCCGGTGCGACGGGCAGCGTCACGCTGTCGCTCGAGATCGCCGTGACGGGGAGCTCGACGGCGTTCGGGCCGCCCACGAAGATCGAGTAGTCGCGCGAGAACTTGCGGTAGTTGAGCGCGGCCGAAAGCGTCACGGAACCCTTCGCGTCCTTCGGAACCGTGAAGCGGTAGTGCACCGCCCGGGCCGCGCCCGGCGGAATGAAGTTGTTGAAGAGCGGAACGTGGATGTCCTGCGGCTGGCGACGGTCCATGGCCGAGCCGTCGTGGGCGATGACGAGCTGGGAGATCTTGTCCGCGGCGGGATCGAGCCTCTTGTCCGCATCGAGCGTGCCGGAGGTCATGAGCGCGCGCGCGCCCTCGTCGGCATGGAACTCCACCCACGTCTCGTTCGAATCCGACGTGCCGTTCGTGTAGGGGTGCCCGACCGTGCGCGTCCTGACGATGACCTCGACGTCCACGGTCTCGCCCGGCTTCAACGCGGGAAGCGTCGGGCCGAGCGGGACCACCGTGTCGCCCTCGGAGGATGCCGAAGATGTCGATCGAGAGCGACCCGACCAGGATCTTCTTGCGGATGTCCTCGATGGTCTCCTTCTCGCCGCGGAACGCCGGGAGCGCCGTGTTCGCGGCGGGGAAGAGGTGGTCGTGGACCTTGCCGTCGCGGTTGCCGAACTCCGTCGACTCGATCGGCGGCAGGTGGCAGTCGCGGCAGGCCTTCGTCTGCGGGGGGTCGTAGAAGGAGCGGACGGCGACGCCCGAGACGCCGGAGTCGAACCAGCTGTCGTAGTGGTTCTGGCCGCGCATCCAGTGGTAATCGTTGAGTGGGGGGAGAAGGGCCACCTTGTGGCACGTGGCGCAGAACTCCGGCGTCCGCATGAAGGGCTTCATGAAGGTCTGGCGGTGAAGCGAGGGCTCCATCCGGATGAGGAGCTTGTTGACCTCCTTGAGAGCCTTGCTCTTCGTGAACGCGAAGGGGTACTGCTTGCTTTCCTCCACGACGTAGCCGCCGTTGCCGCGCAGGTCCTTCACCTCGGCGATCGAATGGCACGCCATGCAGGTGAGTCCCTGCTGCGCCTCGAACTGGTCGTACGAGAAGGACGCCATCGTGGCCTTGCCCATCTGGCCCGTGAAGAGGACGACGGGGTCGTGGCAGCCCGCGCACCACTTCGTCTTCTCGCGGCCGGCGCGGTCGGCCACCAGCTCGACGGAGCGGCGGTAGAAGGGGTTGTTGAAGGACGAGAAGCGGTGCGCGGACTTCTCCCAGCGCTTGAAGGAGTCCGGATGACATTCCTGGCAGTACTGGTTCGCGGCCAGCTTCTTTCCGTCGAGGAGGCCCTGGTCGAACGTCTCCGCCGACGAGAGGAAGAACTGCGTGTCGCCGTTCTTGTTCACGATGCGCTGCGGAGGCTTCTCGAGCTTGTGGAGGATCGCCATTCCCGCGAGAAACGCCGCCACCGCGCCGCCCCACTGGAAGAGCCGCTTGAAGTGCAGCTTGTGGACGGCCGCACGGCGGTGAAGGATGAACGCGATCAGGGCGAGCGGAATCGCGCAGACGTGCGCGACGTAGACCGGGCGGTGCGTGAGCGTCGCGCCCTCGAGAGCCATGTAGACGCCCGTCGAGATGCACGTGAGCGCGAGCGTGACGATCGTGATGCCCGCCGCTTTCGCCTTCCGGTTGCGGATGTTCGCGAGCATTCGCGGACCGTGCGTGAACGCGAATACGAGGAACGGGATCGCGATGAGCACCCCGAGGACGAGGTGCATGAGGAGCATCCCCATGTAGAACGACGAGATCTTGGTGAACGACACGAGGTAGATCGAGTTCGCGGCCATGAGCCCGAGCGGGATGAGGAGGAGCCCGTAGAGCGTCCTCTGCCACGGATGAAGAACGCCCTTTGCGCGGATCGCGCCTTCGTTTTTCATGCTCATGCGACCGATTCTAAATCGCTGGAGGACCCGCGAGTCAACGTGCCCCGAGCTCGCCGGCCAGCCACTCCGCGGCGTCGCGATAGGCCTCGCGGGGAAGGCGTCCGGCGGCGTCGGGGGCGTAGAGCTTTTCGATCACGCCGTCGGAGGAAATATTTGCTTCGGACCCGAGCAGCGCTCCAAGCATCACTCGTCGGGTGGCGCTGCCGAAGAGTTGCTTAGAAGGGGAAGAGGGAGAAGGGAGCGCGGATGGCTCGAGCGTGCGGCTCTGCAAGATTGCGACGCTGGGGATTGCGCCCGCCCCCATCCACCCTCTAAGAAGATCCCCCGTGGGTCCCACGAGAAGCCAGCCTTGTGGCGCTCCGGCTGCCTCCGGGCGGGTCCGAAGCAAATCCGCTCTCGGTGGCTCTTTCGGCGCGTTTTCGAAAAGCAGGACGACGAACCCTCGCTCCGCGAGTGGCCCGAGAATTCGATCCTTCGGGCACGCGCCGGCAGCTGCGCAGACGACGACGATGGAAGGGCGGCCGGCCGCGGCTACGGGCTTTCGCTTGTCCGGGTAGACGGATCCCGGCCGGAGGGGAGCGTAGAGCTTCGGGACGTAGAGCCGACCGTTTTCGCCATTCGAAGAGATCTTCTCGGTTCGTTGCCACGCGGACGACGTGCAGCCTGATGCGAGGAAAGCGCCGAAAAGCGCGAGGGGGAGCGCCGCCGCGTGGAGAGAGGTCTTCACTCTCCCGATTTCAGGGCTTTGCGACGGAAAAAGCGTAGGTCGCCTTGTAGGGTATTCGCGTCTCCTTGCCGGCGTGGGCCTGATCGCAGCCGTCGGCGGGAGCCTTCCCTCCGACGGTGTGGAGCCGCTGGATGCTCAGTGTCCGCGAGAAGACGCCCGTTCCCGAGGTGGACTTCGCGCTCAGAAGGAGCCACGGAATCGCCGAAGGATCCGGGCCGTCGTCCTTCGCCTTTGGCTCGCCGACCACCTTGCTGCCATCCGTCGATTCCCACGTGGGTCCTGCGTAATGCGAGCCGATCTTCTTGCCGGAGCCGTCGAAGAGATCCGCTTCAGGAGCCTTGAACACCCACTCGAACCGCGCGGGGCCGCCATTGCTCGCGCGGCAGGTGTAGATCTGGACTCCGGCGGCCTTGACCTCGAGCGCGAGCTTCTGTGTGTCCGGGATCCTGAGCTTTTCAGGAATCGCAGCGGGACTTTCGCCTTGCAGGGTGGCTGACGCCAAGAGAGCGACGCCCAGCGACAGGCACGCAATACCGACGGTTTCTCGATTCTTCATGAGCGCGTTCCTCTCTGGACCGATTCTATCCTCGGATCTCAATCGTCGAAGAGCGAGCCCTGCCTGGGCGCGGCCGATCCGCGACGTGCTCCGTCCGGGCTCTCATCCCCGTTCGGAGAAGTCTCCTCTTCTTTCTTTCTCCCTCCATCCTTCGTTTCCTCGTTGTCCAGCCAGTGAAGCAGCCCGTTGTCGATGAAGTACAAGCCGGCCCTGGCCGGCTGCCTCGTGAGTCTTTCCCAGTACTCTCTGTAAATCCTCACCTGCGGCGCATAGTGCGCGATGAGCCCCTGAAGGTTCGTTCCGACAGTGTCGGACTTCCAGTCGACGATGAGCCATTCGCCCTTCTCCTCGAAGACGAGATCCATCGCGCCCCTGAGGAGCACGTCCGCAGGCCCGTCGGAGAGGCCCAGTTCCTCTCGCGAGACCAGAATCTCGAACGGGACTTCGACGAACCGGCGGACCGCGCTCTTCGCGCGCTTCCAGAGCTCCGACGAGGTGACGGACGCGGCGACGCGCAGCACGTCTTCGAGCAACTCTGCCGCGAGCTCCTCTTCCCGGAGAAGGTTGGCGGCGAGAAGATCCAGGTCCGCGGCCTCGTCGCGCATCGCGACTTCGAGAAGGCCGTGCAGGACGCGTCCCCATGCCGGACCCCGCGCGTCGTCGGCTGCGGAAGGCGCCCGCGGGCCCACGGCGTGCGCCCGGGCCGTCACGGTCGCGACCGCCGTCGTCGGGATCGTCGCGGCCGACCAGCGCGCGCTGCGGGCCGCCTGCGCGTCTCCGAACGCGACTCCCAGATCGCGCGGAAGTCTCTCCGGCGCGAGTACGGCGCTTTCCTCCGGCACTGGAGCGTTCGGGAGGCTCCGGGCGAGGGAAGCCCACGGCCCCGCCGGAGCCCCGTCCTTCTTCAAGGTCACGTTCACGATCAAGGTCTCACGCGCGCGCGTCGCGGCGACGTACCGCAGGCGCTCTTCTTCGGCAGTCTCGAAGCGCTCCTCGAGCGCCTCCTTCTCTGGCCAGTCCGGGGGAACGGCCCACGTGATCGTCGTCTTCGCGAACTGGCGGGTGAGGCAGAACCAGCCGCGCGCCTCCCCCGCGTTGCGAGAGACGTGGAGAATCGGCTTCCGCTCGCCGCCGTGCCCGACCGGCTCGGCGAGGACGACGACCGGCGCCTCGAGACCTTTGGCGCGATGCACGTTCATGACCTGGACCGCGTCGAGTCGTGCCGGTGACAGGCTCATCTCCTCGAGGTCGCGGCTCCGCACTTCGAGGTCGAGGCGCTCGGCCACGGACCGGAACGATCCGCCGAGCGCGGACAAACGCCGGGCGAGCGCGAGGACCTTGAGGACGTTGCCGGCGGAAAGATTTCCGGCATCCGTTGAGGCGAGCGCGGGAAGGACTCCGAGGCGCCGCACGATGCGCGCGAGCGCGGCGCCCGGTGGCAGCCGTCGCGCGTCTTCCGCGGCCGCCCGGAGAAGCCCCATGCCGCGGACGAGGCGTGGGTCGCTGCCCGCGGGGGGAGCCGCGTTCGCCGAGAAGCGGCCGCCTGCCTTCCGGAAGGCGTAGAGCGCGGAATCGTCGATGCCGGAGAGAGGGCCGGTCAGAAACGCCACGGCCGAGACTTCGTCTCCCGGATCGAGCGCCGCGCTGAGGAGCGGGCGGAGGGCGCGGAGCCCTTCGGAGATCGAGAAGCCCTCGCTTCCCGAGACGTCCACCGCAATGCCGCGAGACTGGAGAGCGCGCGCGTAGGTGCTGACGTACCTCTTCCTTCGCGTGAGGAGGAGGAAGTCCCCCGCCTTTGCCGTGCGGCTTCCGCCGTTTTCGCGGTCCGAGATCATGAAACCGCCTCCCACGGCCCAGGAGATCCAGCGCGCGATCTGGTCCGCGCTCGTAGCGACCGCTTCGGCATCCCGCCGGGAGTCCGTAGTCGTGACGATCCGGAAAGCTCCGTGGACGTGACGCGGCTCCGGCTGGACGGATTCGAGAGGCGCCCATGCTGCCTGCGTCTCGGAGGGGACTCGGGGAAGGATGCCTTGGAGGACCTTGTTGAGCGTTTTCGCGAGCGCAGGAGCCGAACGGAAGCTCGCCGTCAGGAGGAGAACCTGGCCGTTCCCGGCGCGGATGCGGCTCTTGAAGCGCTCGTACAGCGCGATGTCGGCCCGCCGAAAACGGTAAATCGACTGCTTCGGGTCGCCGACGACGAAGAGCGAGCCCGGATCGGGCGTCAGCTTCCAAACGTCGCGCGCGTCCGAAGCCGACGAGGTCAGGAGAAGCAGGAGCTCGGCCTGGAGCGGATCGGTGTCCTGGAACTCGTCCACGAGGAGGTGCGAAAGACGCTCCCTGAAATACCGCCGGACCATAGGCCGGTTGCGGAGGAGATCGCGCGTGAGGAGCAGAAGGTCTTCGTAGGCGAGAAGACCCTGCTCGCGGCGGGCGCGAACGGCCGCCCCGACCGCGGGATTGAGAAGGCGGATCGCGAGCGGATGCAGGAACTGGCGCCACTCCGAGAGTACTGGTTTGGCGACCGCTTCGCGGAAACGTTCCGCTTCGTCGACCACTCTCTTTCCCGCCGCCTGGGTCTTCCATTTCCCCTGCGTCGTCCGCGCCCGCGCCTCGAAGAGGGGGAGGACTCGCGAAACTCCGGCATCCGTCTCGAACTCGGGAAGCTCGCGCGTCCGGAGAGCGCGCCGGACCTTCTCCTGGAAGTCGTCCTCGACGGCCGGCTTTTCGTCGGGCAGTGCGGCTCCCGCGAAGTCCAGAAAGTCGCGAAGAGCTTCGCGGGCCTTCGAAAGGTCCGGGCGGGAGCGCTCCGGTCCCACCTCCGGCTCCACGTCCGGGAACTCCAGGAGAGTCCGGAACGAGCACTCGAGGTCGTCGACGCGGACCCCCAGCGACAACAGGCGGGTGAGGGTTGCGTCCTCCGCGGTGAGGCGCGACTCGATCCATTCGGTGAAGACGCGCGCAGAGAGGTGCTCGGCTTCCTGTTGCTCGACCTCGAGCCGCGCGGGGTCGAGGCCGGCTTCGATGGGCCTCTCGAGGAGGAGCGACGCGCAGAAGGCATGAATCGTACCGATGCGGCAGCGGTCGAGGTTGTCGCGGGCGGCGGCGAGCAGCGCCGCGGCGGACGGGTCGGCGACACGAGCGGCTTCCTCGAGAGCGATCTGAAATCGCTGCCGGAGCTGCGCGGCGGCCTTACGCGTGAACGTCACCGCCGCAAGTTTTTCCGGAGTCGCCTTGCCCCGGGCGATGAGCGCGACCATTCGCTTGACGAGGCACGTGGTCTTGCCGGAGCCCGCCCCCGCCTCGGCAAGGAACGTCGTGTCGAGGTCGTTCTCGACGGCTGACCGGGCCAAGGCGTCCGGAAGGGGTCGTTCAGTCACGCGAGCCCCGGAGGACGCGGAAGGGCTGAAGCGACTCGTTCGAGTCGTCGGCGAGCTTGTCGCCCGCGCGCTCGGAGATCTTCCCCACGTCGCCGCAGATTTGCTGGAAGTCGCAGTACAGGCAATCTTCCGGATCCGGCGAATGGACGAATGCGCCGTTGGCCGTAAGGTCGAGGAGGTCGGTCAGCACGCCGTTGACGCGCGAGCGGGAGAGGGGCGGCGGCACGAAGCGCCAGCCCGTGCCCCGACGCGTCGGAAAGATGTATCCGGCTTCGACCTCCTTCACGTTCTCGCCGTGGGAACGGAGAAGCGACTCCGCGGCGCGGGCATAGAGGACATGCTGGAGGCGGCGGCCTTTGTCGAGAGCTGTCTCGTCGCGAAAGCGGCGCTGCGAACCGGACTTGTAGTCCCACACGCTCCAGCGGCCCTCGCCCGCCTCGTCGATGCGGTCGATGCGCCCGCGCAGACGGAAGCGGCCAGAGGAGACGTCCACCTCGACCGGCAGGGCCGAGCCCGCCGGGCCTGCGTCGTCCTCGGGCATGCCGAAGGGGACCTCGAAGAAGCGGGGACGCCTGCCCCCGGCTTCCCGTTCTTCTCCGGCGAGGAGGATCGCGCAGGCTGCGAGAAGCTCTTCGCGCTGGGCCTCGAACGAGGCCTCGGTGGGCGGCGGAACACGATCGCGATAGCGCGCGAGGTGTCGGCCGGCCACCACCTCGAGCTCGGGCAGGGTGGAGGAGGTCGGGCGTTCACCGCGTCCGGCGAGCACACCGAGGAAATCGTGGAAGAGCTCGTGCAGGAGATTGCCGAACTCGTAAGGCTGGAGCCAGACGCCGGCGGGCCGCTCCTCCTCGGGCACCGAGAGCTTCAACACGTCCTTGAAGAAGTACGCCCGCGGGCAGGCTGCGAGCCGTTCCAGCCGCGATGCCGACACGACGAGCTCGCCGCCGCGGGGATCGAGCTCGCCCGGTGCCGTCTCGACACGGCCGTCCCAGACCGTGAATCCCGGGCCGGACCGCGCCGCCTCCGCGCGTGCGGCCTCGCCGAGACCGGGATAGACGCGGTGCACGTCGGCAAGATGCGCGCCTGGCTCCGGATCCCGGGCGAGCGTCGAGAGCCACCATTCTCCGTCGTCGAGCGCCGCATCGGCTTCGGGGACGAAGCCCTCGGCGGGGCCGATCTCTTCCAGGAGCGCGCCGTAGTCGGCTTCCGGGCACGACGTCTTCGCACGAAACACCTCCAGAAGAAAGGCCGACGGGAACCGGTCGGCGTCCTCGAGGAGGTCGCGCTCGGAAAAGGAAAGCACGATCTCGCCGCGCGTCCTCGCGAGTGCGGCCAGGAGCGCGTGTCGGGCCTTCGGGCCCGCGTCGGCGCCCCGCAGAGCGAGCTTCACGCCAGGCAGGATCTCGCCCAGGCGTTTCCTTTCGTGATCGAGAAGAACCGGATCCTGCCGCGCCGCGCCGGGGAGCCGCGCCTCGTCGAGCCCGAAGACCCAGAGAAGCGGTCGGCCCGCGTGCCCCGCGGCTTCGACCGGCGCGACGTGAAGCTTGCCGGGAAGAGGAGTCTGGCCGCCGACCGCGAGCTCGCGAATCGCTTCCGACAGGCGCGCCGCGGCTTCACCCGGCGGAAGCGGGCGCTCCGGCAGGCCCGCGAGCTCGCCACAGAGGCCGAGAAGAGCGTCACGGACCATGCCGTCCCGCGGCGCCGAGATCCTCGCGAAAGCCGCGAGGAACGCACCGGTGGCGCGGGCCGTCGCTGGAAGAGAGAGCGTCGTCTCCGGAACGGGCGCGAGGTCGAGGAGCTTTTTGACGAGGTCGAAGAGGACCGCTGCCGCCTCGGGCGGCCGGCTCGGCTCCTGATCGTCCGGCGCGGCCTCGCCCCGCGAGCGCAGCGCCGCAAGACGCGGAAGGTAACGCCCGCGCCCGCGGAAAACGCGCGCACGGAGGAGAAGGCGTGCGAGGCGCCCGGACCCCGCGCGAGAGCCCGCGGGCCGCACGGTCGAGAGCTCGATGAGCCCGTCGGCGAGAGCCGTCGCCAGGACCCGCGCGGAGAATCCATCCGAGATCCAGTCCAGAAACGAGAGAGCGCCGCGCCCCGGCCGCGACGAAGAAGCCGGGAGGCCGTCCAGGAACGTCGCGGGGACGCCATGCTCCTCGAAGAGCTCGAAGAGCAGCGGGTCGTACGTCGTCGCCTCCGACGAGGAGATCTCGACGTGATCAAAGGGAATCCCGTTCGACACGATGAGGCGGAGAAGCGCGCGCACCTCGTTCTCCTCGCCCGTCGCGGGGAGGATTCTCGTTCGCGACGCGAAAGCGAAGTCGCCGACGTCCACCGGCAGACGGGTCAGCCGCGCTCCGGCGAGATGCGACACGAGCTCTTCCTCGGCGATGGAGATCTCCAGGTCGTCCGGGCGAAGGAAGCGGACGCCTTCGAAGCCGTCCTTCCGCCCCCGCGCGTTTGCCAGGGCGCGCGCGAGGACGTCGTCCGGCGTCGCGAAGCGGTTTCGCTCGAGCGAAGCCCTGAGAGAGCGTCGCACCGACGAGAGCTCGGCGGCCTTGCGCCGATCCTCGAACGCCTCCGGCGGCAGCCGGTCGATCGGAATGCGCGCGTGCTCCAGCTCGCTCAACGTCATCAGGAGCGCCCGGTGAAGCCCCGGACGCATCCTCAGGTCGTGGAAATACGAGCCCGAAGCGAGAGCTTCGTTGGAGGCCTCCTCGACGAGCGCGAGCGCCTGGGCTCGAGAAAGCAGGCGGATCCCCTCCTTCGCGAGCTCGGGACCGGCCAGTCCAAGAGCGAGGCTTCGGATCGTCGCGGGACGGAGGTTCAGGTGCGCCGAGCCCGAGCGCGCGAGTGCGTCGAGGATCTGCGTGCCGATCGCGAACGACGGGACGAGGAGGATCTTCTCGTCAATCGGGTGCGCGCCGCAGAATGCGGCGAGCTCCTGGAGGAGCCTGTTCCTTTCGACCGCCGCGCCCATGCCGCGAGCTTAAGCGAAGCGGAACGCTGTGTGATCATCGCGCCAAATGGAAGGCATCTCCCCCGGGCTGCCGACACTGATCGCGATCGCCGTGTATCTGGCCGCGATCAATGTCCTCGGTGCCGTGCTCGGGCGGGGCCAGAAGGACGCGAAGGACTACTTCCTGGGCTCTCACGCGATGCCCTGGTGGGCCGTGATGGCGTCGATCGTCGCGACCGAGACCTCGGCCCTCACGTTCCTTTCCGTTCCCGGAGACGCGTACCGCACGGGCTTCACGTTCCTGCAGCTCGCGTTCGGCTATCTCGTCGGGCGCATCGCGGTGTCTGCGCTGCTCCTGCCCGGGTACTTCCAGGGCGAGATCACGACCGCCTACGCACTCCTCGAACGGCGCTTCGGGGTCGGGGCGCGGCGCTTCACGTCGCTCATCTTCATGGTCACGCGCGTCATGGCGGCGAGCGTTCGCCTCGCGGTTCCCGCGATCCCGATCGCGCTCATCCTCGGCATTCCCGTTTGGAGCGCCATCCTGATTCTCGCGGCCGCGACGGCACTCTACACGTTCCTCGGGGGCATCAAGGCCGTCATCTGGATAGACCTGATCCAGGTCGTCGTGTACCTCTCCGGCGCGCTTATGGCGCTATGGGTCTTGGTTCATTCAATAGAAGGGGGATTCGGAGGGATTCTTAGAAGGTGCATGGAGCTCGGGCGGCCGGTGCACCTCTTTAACCTCTCTGAGAATCCTTCCGAACCCTACACGCTGTGGGCCGGAGTCATTGGTGGTGCAGTCCTCGCGATGGCATCGCACGGCGCCGACCAGCTCATCGTCCAGCGCCTGCTCGCGTGCCGCGGCCTTCGGGACGCCCAGAAAGCGCTCGTCGGGAGCGGCGTCCTCGTCATCCTCCAGTTCTGTCTCTTTCTCGCCGTCGGTGTCGGGCTCTTTGCGTTCTACGGCGGGCGCGCCGTCGGACCGGGAGGCTTCGGGACGAGCGACGAGATCTTCCCCTCGTTCATCGTAGGCCACCTCCCGCCTTTCATCTCGGCGTATCTCATCGCCGGAATCTTCTCGGCGGCGATGTGCTCGGAGTCCTCCGCGCTCAATTCGCTCGCCTCGGCGCTTTCGCTCGACATCGTCGCCCCACTGCTCGGGAAACAGCACGTGGAAGGGAAGAAGGGGCTCGTCCTCGGCAAGATCCTGACGCTCTTCTGGACGATCGTCCTCGCCGGGCTGGCCGTCGGTTTCTCGCGCCTGCCGCAGAGCGTCCCGGCCGTGCAGGTGGCCCTGGGGCTTGCGAGCGTGACGGCGGGCGGCCTCCTCGGCGCGTTCCTGCTCGCGCTCTGGGCGAAGAAGGCGACTCAGACGGACGCGATCATCGGCATCGCGACGTCGGCCGTCTTCATGTTCATTCTGTGGCTGGGCTCGAAGGATTTCGTCCCATTCGCGCTCGGCAAGATGATCGCGTGGCCGTGGTACTCATTCCTCGGCTCGACGATCGCGTTCGGCATTGGGTGGCTCCTCTCCCAGCGTCACGCGACGGAGGACCCGCGGCTCACATCCCGAAAATGACCCCTACATCCCGAGCATGACTTTAGCCACGCGCGACATCATCTCCGTGTTCCAGGGCGGATCCCAGACGAGCTCGACTTTCGCGTCGGTGATGCCGGGGATGGCCTTTATCTTCTGCTCGACTTCGCCGGGGAGGGAGCCCGCGACCGGGCAGGCGGGCGCCGTGAGCGTCATCTTCACGCTCGCGACGCCTTCGGGCGACACGCTCACGTCGTAGATCAGCCCCAGCTCCCAGATGTTGACCGGGATCTCGGGGTCGAAGCACTTCTTCAACGCCTCGTCGATGACCTTCTGCTCGAGGGCATTCGGAGAAGAGGAAGAGGAAGACTCCTCAGATGACACGGGAACGGGCCCTGCAGGCTGCATCGCCGTTGCCGCGCCTGTGGCGGCGGTGCCGCTCTCCTTATTACCTTCTAAGAAAATCTTCTCTTCTCCCATGTCTTTTCTCTTCCATCTCTATTCGGTCTTTACTTCTTCATGCGAGTTCTTCAGCGCCGACTCCAGCGTGTGCCACGCGAGCGTCGCGCACTTGACGCGCACCGGGAACTCGCGGACGCCGGAGAAGACGGCCAGCTTCCCGAGGCCTGCGCCGTCGGCCTTGACGTCCGGCGGCCCGGTGAGAAGGTCGTGGAACTTTCCGTACAACTCCTCTGCTTCCGCGAGGCTCTTGCCCTTGACCGCGTCCGTCATGAGCGACGCGGAGGCCTTCGAGATTGCGCACCCCGAGCCCTGGAATGCGACGTCCGCGATGAGGTCGCCGTCGATCCGCACGTAGAGCTTCAGCTTGTCGCCGCAGAGCGGATTGTTGCCGAGCGCGAGGCGCGTGGCGTCCGGCATCTCCCGGTAATTGTGGGGAGACTTGTTGTGGTCGAGGATGACCTCCTGATAGAGGTCGCGGAGGTCCGTCATCAGCCGAACACCTCACGCACCTTCTCGATCGCCGCCGCGAGCGCGTCGACTTCCGCGCGCGTGTTGTAGAGGCCGAACGAGGCCCGCGCCGTGGCGGGAAGGCCGAAGCGGTCCATGACGGGCTGCGCGCAGTGGTGGCCCGTTCGGATCGCGATGCCCTCGCGGTCGAGAATCGTCCCGATGTCGTGCGGGTGCACGTTCTCCAGCACGAAGGAGATCACCGCCGCCTTCTCTTTCGCACGGCCGACGATCGTGAGGCCCGGAATGGCGGAAAGCTTCCGCGTGCCGTGGACGAGGAGGTCGTGCTCGTGCGCGGCCACGGCGTCGAGCCCCACGCCTCTCAGCCAGTCGGCGGCCACACCGAAGCCGATCCCGTCGGCGATGTTCGCGGTGCCCGCTTCGAACTTCCAGGGGAGAACGTTGTAGGTGGTCCTCTCGAAGGTGACGGACGAGATCATGTCGCCCCCGCCCTGATACGGGGGCAGCTTCTCGAGCCAGGACTCGGTACCGTAGAGCGCGCCGATACCCGTGGGTCCGTACATCTTGTGGCCCGAGATCGCGTAGAAGTCGCAGCCGAGGTCCACCACGTCGAGCGGAAGATGCGGCGCCGCCTGTGCTCCGTCGACGAGCACGGGAACGGCGCGCGCGTGCGCGACCGCGATGAACGCCTTGACGGGGTTCACGGTGCCGAGCGCGTTCGAGACGTGCGACACGGCGGCGATCTTCGTCCGCGCCGTCAGGCGCTTCTCGAACTCGTGGATCGGCACCTCGCCCTCGTCGGTGATCGGCACGACCACGAGCTTCGCGCCCGTCTTCTCGCAGGCGAGCTGCCACGGGACGATGTTCGAGTGATGCTCGAGGCCGGTGATGAGGACCTCGTCCCCCGCCTTCAGGAAATCGCGGGCGAAGCCGGCCGCGACGAGGTTGATCGCCTCGGTCGTGCCGCGCGTGAAGACGATCTCCTTCGGCGAGGCGGCGCCGAGGAAGCGCGCGACCTTCTCCCGGCCGCCCTCGTAGGCCTCGGTGGCCTTCTCGGAGAGCCAGTGCGTCCCCCGGTGGATGTTCGCGTTCTCTTCCTCGTAATAGCGGCGAATCGCGTCGATGACGACCCGCGGTTTCTGCGTCGTGTTCGCGTTGTCGAGGTAAACGAGGGGCTTGCCGTAGATCGAGCGCGAAAGAATCGGGAACTCCGCGCGGATACGCTCCACGTCGTACGTGCGCGCGCGCGGCTCGGGGGTGGTCTTCGTGACGGCGCTCATCGGTTCTCCGGGGCCGCGAGGTTCGCGGGCAGCCAGGCGCGCAGGTAGCCCTCGAGGAAGGCCCTGACCTCGGCGGACGCCACCCTTTCGATCATCTCGCTGCCGAAGGCGTACGTGAGGAGAGCGCGTGCCGCCTCCGGCGAGAGGCCGCGCGAGCGAAGGTAGAAGACGGCGTCCGCGTCGAGGCGTCCCGTCGTGGAGCCGTGAGAGCAGCGCACGTCGTTGTTGTGGATCTCGAGTTGCGGTTTGCTGTCGACGAGGGCGTTGTCCGAGAGGATGAGGTTGCGGTTCGTCTGACGCGCATCCGTTCGCACGGCTCCGGGACGGACGATGATCTTGCCGTCGAAGACGCCGCGGCCGGTCCCGTCGAGGACGCCCTTGTACAGCTCGACGCTGCCGCCGCGCGGCGAGACGTGGTCGATGAGCGTGTGACAGTCGACGTGTTGTCCGGAGTTCGCGCAGAAGAGACCGTACAGCTCCGTGCTCGCCCCTTCGCCTGCGAGGCCCATCGCCACCTCGTTGCGGACGAGCTTGCCGCCGAACGAGAAGACGTGGGACGCGGAAGTCGAGCCGGGCGAGTGCGCGACCGAGAGGTGCCCGACGTGGAACGCCTCCGGACCTTCGAACTGGAGTTTGATGTGCTGCAGGCGGGCGTTCCGGGCGAGATCGACCTCCGTGCGGGCGTTCGTAAGGGAAAGGGCGCCCGCCCCGAGGTAGGCCTCGATGACCGTCGCGGAAGAGTTCTCCTCGAAGGTGAAGAGATTCCTCGTGTGCACCATCGAGGGCGCTTCCGCACGACCAGCCAGCGTCGAGACGTGGAGGATGAAGAAGGGGTCCTCGATGCTGGTGTTCGCCGGGACGTGAAGGACCACGCCCTCGTCGAGGAAGGCGTCGCCGAGAGATGCGAAGAACTGCTTCGAATGTTCCCCCTCGGCGGCGCGGGACACGAGAGCGCGCTCGACGCGCTCGGGCGAGGTCGCGAGGACCTTCTTCATGCGCTCGAAGACGACTCCGGCGGAAAGGTCTCCCGGAGATCGCCTGAGAAGACGCCCGTTCACGAACGACAGCCTCGGCTCGGCGGCCGAAAAGCCGATCGTCCCGAGCCGCGCCTCCAGCTCGAGGGCCGCCGTGCGCTCGGCGAGCGTGACGTCGTCCGGGGGAAGGGAGAACGCCGCGCGCGCGAGGGGCGCGAGGTTCGTGAACCGCCACTCCTCGTCGTACGTCGAGGGGAATCCGAGCTTCTCGAACGCCGCGATCCCGTTCCGGCGCAGCTTCTGCAGCCAGGGCGGGCCGGGGCGGGTCGCGGCGAAGTCCGCGGCCGCCTCCGCGAGCGTCGCGACTCCCTCGAAAAGGGCCGTCGGTCGCGCGGCGCGCGTCATCGTGCCGCGGCTCCCTCGACGGCCGACGCCGTCGCCGGCGGTTCCTTCTCGATCCAGGAATAGCCCTTGGCCTCCAGCTCCTTCGCGAGGTTCTTGTCGCCGGATTTCACGATCTTCCCGTCCGAGAGCACATGGACGAAGTCCGGGACGATGTAGTCGAGGAGGCGCTGGTAATGCGTGATGACGAGCATCCCGCGTATTCCGTCGCGGAGCGCGTTGACGCCCGAGGCCGCCACGCGCAGGGCGTCGATGTCGAGGCCGGAATCCGTCTCGTCGAGGATCGCGAGCTTCGGGTCGAGAACCGCCATCTGGAGGACCTCGTTGCGCTTCTTCTCGCCGCCCGAAAAGCCCTCGTTGACGGAGCGGTTGAGGAGGGTCTCGTCCATCTCGACGAGCTTCGCCTTCTCGTCGAGGAGCGCGAGGAAGTCGATCGCGTCGAGCTCGGGCTGCCCGCGGTGCTTGCGCACGGTGTTGACCGCGGTGCGCAGGAAGTAGGTGTTCGAGACGCCCGGGATCTCCACGGGATACTGGAACGCGAGGAAGATGCCCTCGCGCGCGCGCATCTCGGCCGGCATGGCGAGAAGGTCCATGCCGTTGAACCGGGCGGAGCCCTGTGTCACGACGTAGCCGGGCCGTCCCGACAGAACGTGCGCGAGCGTGCTCTTTCCCGACCCGTTCGGGCCCATCATCGCGTGCACTTCGCCCGGGCGGATGACGAGGTCGATTCCCTTGAGGATCTCGTGCCCGTCTTCCTCGATGGAAGCGTGAAGATTCTCGATTTCAAGAAGATTTTGCTGGCTCATCCGACCGATCCTTCCAGCGAGACGCCGAGCAGCTTCTGCGCTTCGACCGCGAACTCCATCGGGAGCTCCTTGAGGACGCGCTTGGCGAAGCCGTTGACGATGAGCGAGACGGCGTCTTCCGCCGAGAGGCCGCGCTGGCGGCAGTAGAAGAGCTGGTCCTCGCCGATCTTCGACGTGGACGCCTCGTGCTCGAGCGTGGCCGAGCTGTTCTTGACCTCGATGTAGGGAAACGTGTGCGCGCCGCACTGGTCGCCGATCAGGAGCGAGTCGCACTGCGAGTAGTTCCGCGCGCCCTCGGCGTTCTTCATGATCGTGACGGCGCCGCGATACGTGTTCTGCCCGTGGCCCGCCGAGATGCCCTTCGACACGATCGTGGAGTGCGTGTTCTTCCCGATGTGGATCATCTTCGTGCCCGTGTCGGCCTGCTGGTAGTTGTTCGCGAGTGCGACCGAGTAGAACTCGCCGACCGAGTTGTCGCCCAGGAGGATGCAGCTCGGGTACTTCCACGTGATGGCCGAGCCCGTCTCGACCTGAGTCCACGAGATGCGCGAGTTTCGGCCGGCGCACTTGCCGCGCTTCGTCACGAAGTTGTAGATGCCGCCCTTGCCCTCGCGGTCGCCCGGGTACCAGTTCTGCACGGTCGAGTACTTGATCTGCGCGTCGTCCAGCGCGACGAGCTCGACGACGGCCGCGTGGAGCTGGTTCGTGTCCCGCTTCGGCGCGGTGCAGCCTTCCAGGTAGGACACCACCGCGCCCTGCTCGGCGACGATGAGCGTCCTCTCGAACTGGCCCGTGTCCGCCTGGTTGATGCGGAAGTACGTGGACAGCTCCATCGGGCAGCGCACGCCCTTCGGGATGAAGCAGAACGAGCCGTCGGAGAAGACCGCCGAGTTCAGCGCCGCGAAGAAGTTGTCGGAGGAAGGCACGACGCTGCCGAGGTACTTCTTCACGAGGTCGGGGTGCTCGCGCACGGCCTCCGAGAACGAGCAGAAGATGATGCCCAAAGACGCGAGCTTCTCCTTGAACGTCGTCGCGACCGACACGCTGTCGATGACGGCGTCCACGGCGACGCCCGCGAGGATCTCGCGCTCCTTGAGGGGCACCCCGAGCTTCTCGTACATGGCGAGGAGCTCGGGCTCGACGTCGGCGAGGCTCTTCGGAGCGCCCTCCTTGCTGGACTTCGGCGCGGCGTAGTAGACGATCTTCTGGTAGTCGATGGGCGGATACGTCACGCGCGCCCACTTCGGCTCCTCCATGGTGAGCCAGTGGCGGTAGGCCTTCAGGCGCCAGTCGAGGAGCCACTCGGGCTCCCCCTTCTTCTTGGAGATCAGCCGCACGACGTCCTCGGAAAGTCCCGCCGGGATGACGTCCGTGTCGATGTCCGTGACGAAGCCGTGCGGATACTCCTGCCGCGTCAACCTGTCGAGAACGGCGTCGCTCATGCCCTTTCCTCCGGCGCTCGCGCGGGAAGGGCGAACGCGTTCGGGAGGGAAGCGCGGCGCGCGAGCGGGCGCGTCATGTCCGCGAGGGTGAGGCCCTCCAGAGCACCGCGGATGGTCTCGTTGATGATCTGCCAGTTCGGGCGCGTCGAGCAGAAGCTCTCGTGCTCGCAACGCGTCATGCCGTTGCACTCGGTGATGGCGACGGGGCCCTCGAGCGTCGCAATGATCGCAGAGACGGGGATCTCCCGCGGCGGCTTGGCGAGGATGTAGCCGCCCTTCGTGCCGCGCTGCGAGGCGAGGAGCCCGCCCCTCGAGAGCTGCTTGAGCAGCTTGCCCACGGTGGGGAGGGGCAGGCGAGTCTCCTGGGCGAGCTCGCGCGCCGTGTGCGCCACCTGGTCGTCGTGCGCCGCGAAATGCGTCAGAAGCACGATCCCGTAGTCGGTCAGCTTCGTCATCCGGAACATCTTTTTCTCCCCGGTCCGATATACCGAACCGAATCAGTACGATATGAAATGGGACTGATTTAGTCAAGTGGTAGAGGCGGCAATACAAGAGGGGATAAGAGATTCTCTTAGAAGGGGTTAGTGAGACGCCGTCTCAGCGCGATGGCTTCGGATCTGCCGCCCTTCGGCGCCGTGGGCCGGCACCATTCAGGCCTGGCCTGGCCCGAGCCATATTACCTTCTAGGAAATCCGACTCTCTCTTTTTTCTTCCCGTCCCACCGTGAACGCACCGTATCCGACGACGCGTTCCGGGCCGCCGGCGGTGTCGCCGGAGGTCCTGAGATCGACGAGCTCGATCGGGAGGCCCTTGCGGCGGGCCAGCTCGACGAGGCCTCTCAGCGGATAGAAGCCGCATGCGTCGTCACTCGATAGCGCCGAGGCGTTGCGCGCGACGATCGCGTCAGCCGCATGCCGGTCGAGGCGTCGTGCGGTGGCGAGGTCGTGGTAGTGGCTGAGGTCCGTACTCACGAGGACCAGCGTTCCCTCCTCAGCGAAGAACCCCCCGATGAGATCGGCCGCCTGGGTGGCCGACAGCTCCGAGACTGCCACCGGAAGGAACGTGAACCGTTCGCCGAGGAGGCGCTGGAGGAACGGGAGCTGCACCTCGAGCGCGTGCTCGGGCGCATGCGGCCGGTCGTCCACGGCCGCGCCGAGCGCCACGGCCCGCTGGCGGAGGGCGGAATCGATCGGCACCTCGCCGAGGGGGGTCGCCCAAGTCTCTGCGGCGGGAACGGCGGCGCCGCGGACCGGCACGTAGTGCACGGGCCCGAAGGCGACGACGCGGGAGATCGAGGCGGCCTTGTTGCTCAGCCGGGCGTACGCCGTCGCCGCGACG
This sequence comes from Thermoanaerobaculia bacterium, assembly GCA_963821225.1. Taxonomy (GTDB): domain Bacteria; phylum Acidobacteriota; class Thermoanaerobaculia; order UBA5066; family UBA5066; genus Fen-183. The sequence goes on along the minus strand of CAWGCY010000006.1, from coordinate 642,847 downwards.
GGGCCCGAATAGACATAGCCCGCGTGGGGAACGACGAGAGCGGACGGCAACGGCGCATCGTCCGGGATGGGGGCGTCCGCGAGCAGATCGTCGACCATCTGCCCCAGCTCTCGTGGCCGGGCCGGATAGAAGGTCCCCGCCACGGCAGGCGTGCGAACCCGGTGCGGACTCATTCCGCCCCGAGGGTCACGGGCCGCCGGCGCGCGCCCCAGGAGCCGGCGGATTCCTCGAAGATGCCCGGGCACTGGGCGCCGCACCCGCGACACCGGCCATCCGCTGCGAGGCCCCAGTCGAGGATCTCGTAACCGTCGCGGCCGATGAGGAGCTTTCCGCAGGAGGGGCAGATCGTGCTCTGCCCTTCGGGATCGTGGACGTTTCCCGTGTAGACCCAGCGCAAACCGTTCGTGCGCGCGATCTGGCGCGCGCGCCGGAGCGTGGCGGCGGGCGTCGCCGGCCGGTCGCGCATCTTCCAGTCCGGATGAAACGCGGTGAAGTGAAGGGGTACGTCCGGCCCGAGACGGTCCGCGATCCAATGCGTCATCTTGTCGATCTCCTCGTCCGAGTCGTTGAGACCGGGGATGAGGAGAGTCGTGATCTCGAACCAGACGCGCGTCTCGTGCCGGAGGTACTCGAGAGTTTCCAGCACGGGGGCGAGGCGCGCCCCGCACATCTTCTGATAGAAGTCCTCCGTGAACGCCTTGAGGTCGACGTTCGCCGCGTCCATGTATCCGTAGAACTCTGCGCGCGGCGCGGGCGACATGTAGCCCGCGGTCACGGCGACTGACTTGATGCCCTTCACCCGGCAGGCCCGCGCCACGTCGATGGCGTACTCCATGAAGACGACCGGGTCGTTGTAGGTGAACGCGACGCTCCGGCAGCCGAGTGACGCGGCGGAGTCGGCGATGCGCTCGGGAGAGGCGGAATCCGCGAGCGTGTCGATCTCCCGGGACTTCGAGATGTCCCAGTTCTGGCAGAACCGGCAGGCGAGATTGCAGCCGGCCGTGCCGAACGAGAGGACCGACGAGCCCGGGAGGAAGTGGTTCAGGGGCTTCTTCTCGATCGGGTCGACGCAGAAGCCGCTGCTCCTGCCGTAGGTCGTCAGGACGATCGCGTCGCCCTGACGCCCGCGCACGAAGCAGTGTCCAAGCTGACCCTCTTTGAGCCGGCACTCCTTGGGACAGACGTCGCACTGAATGCGTCCGTCTCCGACGGCGTGCCAGTACTTCGTGGGATGGCCGACCGTGGCGAGGGCTTCCACCGAAAATCCTCGCTCCCATGATGCACCCGCGCCCGCCGTTTCGCGAGCGATCCCGAACCTAACCGTGAAGGGCGTCCGTCATTTCGCGAAGACTTCCTCGACCGGCGTGATCGACACCGCGTCGGCCTTGATGCCGAGCTTCGAGGCGCCGATGACCTTGTCCTCTTCGAGGAGCTCTTTCGGCTTCTCGCCGTCGTACGTGACCGGCGAAAACTCGTCGCTGACGAGCCTCTCCTTCAGCCCTTCGGCGTCCTTCGTGACGATCACGACGGAAAGGTCCTTCGTCTGGAGGTGCTTCTTCACCGCGGTGTTCACGTCGGCGCGCGTGAGCTTGCCCAGCTTCTCGCGCATCGTCGTCACGTAGTCGCCGAGTCCGTACCATCGCTGGTCCAGCGCGTAGCCGAGCTGGCGATCCTGGTTCGACGTCAGAAGGTAGACGTTCTTCATGAGGTAGTCGCGGGTCGTCTGGAATTCCTCTTCGGAGAGGCCCTTGGAGACGAGCCTGTCGAGCTCGTGGATCGCGACGCGGAGCGCCATCTGCGCGTTCTGCGGCATGACGGGGCGGATCCAGATCTCGAAGATCTGCGCGCGCCGCGCGACGTTCGCATCCGGCAAGAACAGGAACATTCCACGGGGAAACGCCTCGATGTAAGCGTAGTCGCCGTAATTCATGCCGCGCACCTCGCGGATGCGCTGGTAGAGGTGGGAGCTGGACGAGCGGTGCTCGCCGAGCCACGACCGCGCGACGGACAGGGCCGCGAAGTCGGGATGGGCACGCGTGACGTCGATCGGGAAGCCCAGGGAGATCGCCGTGGCGCGCGTCTCCTTCTTGATGACGTCGACTTCGATCCCGTTCGGCCAGCGGCCGGTGACCCCCTCGGGCGTGGGCAGCGCGGGGCCCGCGACCAGCTTGCCCGCCTCCGCCTTGACGCGCTCGAGGAGCCCCGGCGGCGCGTCACCCGCGATGCCGACCGTGAGCGCGGCGCGCGTGTAGGCCTTCTTCGCGAACTCCTTCACGTCGTCCAGCGTGATGGCGTCGATCCCGGCGACGGTTCCGAGGACCGGATGTCCGTAGGGGGTGCCCGCGAAGATGCGCTGCTGGAGACGCTCCTTGCCGAGCTCCTCCTCGTTGTTGTTCCGCAGGTTCTGAATGAGAGCGTTCTTCTGGGCGTCCTTGAGGCGGCGGAAGTCCTCCTCGCGGAAGCCCGGCGCGACGAGCTGCTCGAGCGCGACGTCCGCGAACGTCTTCCACGCGTCCTTGTGGACGACGCCCGTGAAGACGGTCATCTCGCGATCGACGCCAGCGTCGAAGCTCGCCGCGACCGGGAAAAGCGCCTTCTTGATCTCGTCGATCCGGAGGTCCTGCGAGCCGGCGTCCGCGATCATGCGCGCCGTAAGGGCGGCGAGGCCCTCCTTTCCGGCGGGGTCGTGGGCCGAGCCGGCCGTGAAGAGGAGCTTGACCTCGACGCGGGGAAGGGCCGACGGCTGGGCGACGAGGCGTAGCTCCCGGCCGGGCGCGGCGGCCGCCTTCGACGCCGAAGCGAAGGTCGCGAGCCGAGGGAGCGTCCCGATCGAATCCGGCATCGCATCCTTCGAGAGCGTCGTCAGGACGAGATTCGCGTCTGTCAGGTAGGTCCTCGCCGCGGCGTGCAGGTCGGCGGGCGTGAGCGAGTCGATTAGGCGGTAATACGTGTTGATCGTCCCGTAAGACCGGCGGAGGCGCACGAAGCGCGCGAGCAGCCCGGCGATCCTCCCCGTGTCGTCGAGGCCGCGCACGAGGCCGTACCGCGCGTTGGACTTCACCTCGGCGAGGCGTTTCGGGTCAACGGGCTCGTCGCGGAGGGCCGCGACCGCCCGGAGGATCTCGTCGCGCACGGTGACGGGGTCGGTCCCCTTCTTGAGGCGCGCGAAGACGCCCGGGAGCTCGGGGTCCTCTCTGATGTCGACGCTCGGCTGGAGGGAGTCGAGTTTCTGCTCCTTCTCGACGAGTTTCTTGTAGAGGTCCGACGTGGGCCCGAAGGACAGGTCGAAGAGCGCGTCGAGCGCCGGGAGGTCCTTCTTCACTTCGGAGAAGGCCGGGCCGTGGAAACTGACGACGATCCACGGCAGAGTGTCGGAGGGCCACGGAACGTGGGCGTACACCGGACCCTTCGCGGGAGGCTCCTGCGGCACGGCCGCCGCGTGCGAGCCCTTCTTCCACCCGCCCCAGTAATGCTCGACGAGAGGGAAGACCGCCTCGGGCTTCACGTCGCCGGCGACGATGAGCGTCGTGTACTCGGGACGATACCAGCGGTCGAAGAAGGTTTTCGAATACGCGTACTGGTTGGGCATGTCCTCGATGTCCTTGAGGAAGCCCATCGTCGTGTGCTTGTACGTGTGGACGTGGAAAGCCTTGTCGCGCGTGACCTCGTAGAGCTTCTGGAGGGGGTTCGCGCTGTTCTTGTTGTACTCGCCGAGAACGGCGCGCGCCTCGGTCTTGAACGCCGACTCGTCGTACGAGAGGTTCTGGAACCGGTCGGCCTCGACCTTCAGCATCGTCTCGAGGTCTTCCTTCGGGAACGTGGTGTAGTAGTTCGTGTAGTCGTCCGTGGTGTAGGCGTTCTGGTCGGCGCCCGAGCGCGTCAGGATCTCCTGGTACTTTTCGGGCGGGTAGGCCGGCGTTCCCCGGAACATCATGTGCTCGAAAAAGTGGGCGAAGCCGGACTTGCCGGGCTCGACCTCGTTTCGGGAGCCCGTCTTCACGGGGATCTGGAGGGAGACGATGTTCGGAAACCCCGTCGGCACGACGATGACCTTCAGCCCGTTCGGAAGCGTCTTCTCGACGGCCCGGAACGGGAGGAGGTCGCGCGAAGCGGCCGGAGTCGCCGGCCTCTTCGCCGGCGTTGCGGACGTCGTTTTCTGAGCCGTCGCGTGGCTGGCCAGGAAGGCGAAAAGGATCGCGGGAAGCGCCGTGCGGATACGAGGCATGCGGAGGTCTCCTTCGACTCGAGGAATCCAACTCGATACGCAGTGGGGGCCTGCTATGTTTCATTCGGGAGCGTATCGTCCGGCCGGGAGCGCAGCTTCGGTGGACCGCCTCGATGACGCCCTCGAGATCCTGGATGGAGCGGGGCCGGAGTACGGCGGGGGCCTCTCGAACCACGGCCCGATGGCGGCCGAGGCGCTCTTCGCGCTGGAACGGGCCGACGCGGTCGTGCCCTGGACGGAGCGCTACCGCCGGAAGCTCGGCGACGAGCCCGCGCCGGGCCAGCCCGTGGAGCGCGCCGCGATGCGCGAGGCGCTCGGGCAGATGCGAAGGTACCCGGACTGGCTCGCTCTCTTTCAGGAGGAATTTCGAGAAGGACCTTGGGAGCCCGCCGCGGACAGCTGGGTCTACGAGCTCGCGCCGGGATTCGCCGCCGCCGCCGCGCACGGCGTCATCCGGGTCGGGCACGCGGCGCGCTCGCTGGCCCGGCACGACACGCCGGGGCGGCGTAAAGAGCTGGCGCGGGGCTTCGCGTACTGGGCCGCGACGCACCAGACGCTTCCCCGGGAGGAGTCGCGGCCAGCGCACCTCGCGCCCCGTGAGGCGCTCGCGCACGTTTCGCGCCTGCCCGAGGACGTGCGACGCACCGGTTCGATCGCGCAGGGGCTGAAGCTCGTGAGCATGCTGCCGGACTTCCCCGGAGTGATCTCGCTCGTCGACGCGGGCGCGTCCGAGTCGTTCGTCGCCGCCCTCGGGGAGGCCTTCGCCCGCGTCTTCCTCGCGGGAACGAAGCCGTCGGGGCGAACGATTGCGCTCATCCATGCGGTGACGGGTCCGGCCGCTGCGGGCCTTCTACTTCCGCACGTGAGTCCACGCACGGCGGCACGCCTGACGGCCTGCGCGTGGCAGGCCGGAGCTGCGATCTACGCGGTCTTTGGAAAGCCGCCGGACTCGGACGAGGCCGGAGCGCCGGTCGCGACGCGAGAGGCGCTGATCGCGGGGGCCGTGAAAAGCGGAGACGAACACGCCATCAAGTTCACGGAGGCGTGCCTTCGTCTCGATGCCGCGGCGCCTTCGCCCGCGTTCCGGTCGGCCGCCTCGCGGGCGATCGAGCTGCTCTCGTAGGCGCGGCGGCGAAGAGATCCCCCGGCGGCGGGCCCGCCGGGGACGCCTAGAATCGGACGCGTGGGCGCCAATCTGCCGACGTACGAACGCGAGCCGTACCGCACGACGCTCGACGCTTCGATCCTCGAGGTGAAGGGCGACTCGGGTCGGGCGTACGCGCTTCTCGACGACACGATCCTCTTTCCCGAAGGAGGGGGGCAGCCTCCGGACCGCGGATTCCTGAACGAGGTCGAGGTCCTGGACGTGCAGAAGGCGGGCGGCGAGATCCGGCACTACGTCGCGGCGCCCGTGGCTCTGGGGCCCGTGCGCGTGCGGCTCGACTGGGACCGCCGCTTCGACCACATGCAGCAGCACACGGGGCAGCATCTTCTTTCCGCCATCGCCCAGGACGGTTTCGGCTGGCCGACGACGGCGTTTCATCTCGGTCCCGAGGTCTGTGACGTGGAGCTGGAGGTGCGCGCGCTCTCGCCTGCCGATCTCACGGCGCTCGAAGACGCGGTTGCGGCTCAGATTCGGGCCGCCCGGGCCGTCCGCTCGCGGCGCGTCACGCTCGACGAGTTCCGCGCGATGCCCGTGAGGACGCGCGGGCTCCCCGGGGACCACGCGGGTGAGGTGCGGCTCGTCGAGATCGAGGGCGTCGACCTCAACACGTGCGGCGGCACTCATCTTGCGAGCACCGCCGAGATCGAGGTCGTGGCACTCCTGTCCGTCGAGCCCCTGCGCGGCGGGACGCGCCTCTTCTTCGCGGCGGGGCGGCGGGCCCGGAGGAGGCTCGCGGGCCACGAAGAGCGGAACGCCGCTCTCCGGATTCTGCTCGGAGCGCCGGACGCCGGCCTCGCGGGCGCCGCGCAGGCGAAGCTCGAACAGCTCGCGGACGCGCAGCGTGCGTTCCGCCGCGCCGAGGAGGAGCTGGTCGCCGCGGCGGCGGAGGCGGCGCTTGGGTCGAACGCGCGCGTCGTCAACGCGCACTTCGACGGACGGGACATGGCGTTCGTCCAGGCTGTCGCGCGGCGGTTTTCGGAAAGAGCCGGACCGCGCGTGGCGTTCCTCACGGCCACGCGCGACGCCCAGCACGTCTTCGCGCTAGGCGTGGGCGACGGTTTCGGCGACGCGCAGGCGTTGGGGCGCGAGATCGCCTCGCTACTCGGAGGAAAAGGCGGCGGCGCGGGCCGCGTCTTCCAGGGCAAGGCGCCCGGCCTCCTTTCGGCGGACCGGGCGCTGGCGCGTCTGAACGAGGCGCGGGGTTCGTGACTACTTCACTTCCGGGCAGAACTCCTCGAAGCCGCGGGCGCCTTCGCGGCGCGCGATGCGGGACGGATCGGGGTCGCGGGGCAGTACGCCGAGCGCGATGAGCTGCGGCCGGAACTCGTAGCGCAGACGCACGATGGCTGCGGGTTCCGTCTCGAGCTCGAGGTCGACCTGCGTCACGCCGAACTGCGTCTTTCGCCCCATCCCGGTGGCGGCGAACTCGTCGGAGAGCTTCGAAGAGGGAGAAGGGGAGGAAGAAAGAGATTTCTGCGAACGATCGCGGGCAGTGCCCTCACTCGGTGCGGGCGCCTGCGCCGCGCCCGCTTGCGTCTCAGCATCCGCCGCGTCGAGACGGCGATCTTTCTCATTCGAAGAAATCTTCCCGTCTTCCTCCTTCCAGCGCCTCTCGACGCGGTAGGGGAGCCTCTCACGGAAGAAGACGGCCTCGATGACGCCGAGGTCCTGGGTCTTCCCGAGGGCTGCGCCGTAGGAGCCTCGCTCGCCCGTGAACACGAACTTGCGCGAAGACGCGTTCGAGACCTGCCAGCCCGGAATGACCACGGTCTCGTAGGGCGCGAGGACCCATTTGCGCGCTTCCCGGGCCGTGGTGTGCTTCGAGTCGATCGTGTTCAACCCGTCTACCGAGAGCGCCACGGCGACGCGCGTGCCGGTCGGGTTCGAGAGGCGCAGGGCGTAATCGCGGCCGCGCAGAGCCTCCACGTAGACGGTCCCCCGCGCGGCGTACTCCGGGCGCTCGCGGCCGTCCACGAGGACGTCGAGGCCGAACGGGGAGGAAGCGTTCGCGGCCCCGGCGGCGAGGAGGAGAGCGGTGAGAATCTGGTGGCGCATCGGGATCTCCTTTCGGGGGTTTGGACCCGTGCGCCTGGATTCGGTTCCCGGATAGGATTACCTCACGGAAGCCTGGAAGAAATTCGCGGACGGGGCGCGGGAGCTCCGAAAGCCGACGAGGGTCGAGCACGAGGTTCTCGAGCCCCTCGCGATGGGAAGGGTGCGCAGGAGAGCGGAGCCGGAGGCGGTGTCCGCCGCGCGAGAGGCCCGCGTCGAACCGCTGCCAGCGGCGCGGGCCGTCCTCGTCGTCCATGGCATGGGTCAGCAGGTCCGTTTTCAGGGCCTCGACCAGATCGCGCAGGGCCTGCTGCGCGAGACGGGCGGGGGCACGAGGAACCCCGTCGCGAGGACGGTGAAGATCGGCGACGAAACGTACCAGAGGCTCGAGCTGTTCCTGCCGCTCCCGCGTGGAGGCGAGCGGGAGGTTCACGTCTACGAGGCGTATTGGGCGCCGATCACGGAAGGGCAGGTCACGCTGCGCGACGTCACCTCGTTCCTCTTCGGAGCGGTCTTCAACGGCGTGCGGAATCTGGGCGGCGCTCTCCACTACTCGTTCGGGCGGGCAAACACGATCTGGCCACCGTTCTCCGCCGTGATGGCCCTCGGAAGCGCCTTCGGCGTTCTCCTCACGCTCGTCGCGATGAACGGCGTCCTTCTCGCGCTCGCGGCGCTGAACGGGCTCGAGCCGGGGTTCGTGTCCGATTCGATCAAGGGGCACCTCATGGACGGCGAGCCGGCGCTCCTGGCGATTCTCGCGGCGTTCAGCCTCGCCACGCTCGCCCTCTTGCTCGTGCTGGCCGGCGTGGAGTTGGCGAAGAGGCGGACGGCCCGGGTGCGGCTGGATGGACTCTGGCGCGCGCTCGGCGCAGCCCTGCAGGCTCTCTTCCTCGTGTGGCTCTCGTTGACGCTCCTCGCGGGACTCGCCGTCGCCGTCCTCGTCTCCGGATTTGGCCCCGCGTCGTGGCTGCGTGACACGTTCTCGAGCCCGTGGCTCGCGGAGCACTGGATGCTCCCGCTCGCCGCGCTGCTCCTCGCTTCGGCTGTCGTCAGGCGGCTCTTCGTTCAGTACCTTGGAGACGTCGCGGCCTACGTCACCTCCTACCAGTTGGACCGGTTCAACGAAGTGAGGCAGCGGATCAAGGAAATCGCCCGGAAGACGGCCGCTGCGCTCTACGAGGCGACGAAGGATGCGGAGAGCGGGACGCGGGCCTACGAGGGCGTCGCCGTCGTCGCGCACTCGCTCGGGTCGGTCGTCGCGTACGACGCGCTGAACGCGCTTATCGTCGACGACATGGTCTCGGCCGAGAAGCGGGACGTGGCGAAGCGGACACGCGTCTTCCTCACGTTCGGATCGCCGCTCGACAAGACGGCGTTCCTCTTCGCGTCCCAGGCGAAGAAAACGACCGACGCGCGCGAGGCCCTCGTCGCCGCACTTCAGCCGCTGATCAGCGACTACGCTTTTCGGCCGTTCCGATGGATCAACGTCTTCTCGCGGCGGGATCCCATCTCGGGACCGCTCACGTCCTACGACGATCCGAGTCAGCCGCTCTACCGTGAGCGGAGGATTCGCAATCTGCCCGATCGGGCCGCCGTGCTGCCCCTCCTCGCCCACCTCGAGTACTTCAGCGACACGGTCATGATCCGGCAGCTCGTGCGCGCGCTCCGCTGAGCCCGGTTTCTACTGAGGAGGCAGCGCGCTCTTCAGGAACGCCCCGACGTCCTTGCGCAGCTTCGCGAGCTCGCCCGAGTGGATGTACATCATGTGGCCGGCTTCGTACTCGTGCGTCGTGATGCGCGCGCGCTGGCTCGGGTCGAGACCCAGATGGGCGAGCGTGTACTGGGTCGCGAAGTACGGCGTCGCGAGGTCGAAATGGCCCGACGCGACGAAGAGCTTCATGTCGGGGTTCTTCGCGAACGCCTGACGCAGGGCCTCGCTCGTGTCGGCGAAGCCGTTTCGCGCGCCCCAGTCCCACGGCCCGATGCCTCCGCCCAGGATGTGGTACGTGGCATCCGACTTGTAGCCGAGCGCCGCACGCGCGTACTGGTTGAACATGGCCGTGTACGGCGGCCGGATGGCCGCGAGGCTCGGGTCGAAATCGGGGCGCTCCGAGACGGCGCTCTCGTCGATGCCCACGAAGCGCGTGTCGAGCCGACCCACGGTTCGCCGTTCGCTGCGGAGGAGCTCCTTGCAGAAGTGCTGGATCTCGATCCTCAGGTCGGCGCGGTCGAGCCACGCCGCGTCGAGGCCGGTGTAGCGCACGAGGCGCTCGCCGATCGCCTTGCGCTCCGCCGGGGTCAGCGCGTCTCCCTTCGCGAGCGCGATCGGATACTCGCCCGCCGCGAACTTCTCGACCTCGTCGAGGACGGCGCGAAGGGGCTTCGCCTGCAGGTCGGCGGGGAGCTTCTTGTGGTACCAGGCGGTCGCCGCGTACGTCGGAAGGAAGAGCGCGTAGGGGAGGTCGTTGCCCTTCGTGAACTGGGCCGTCTGGAAGTTCAGGATGGACGACACGAGGAGGATGCCGTTGAAGGCGATGCCTTTCTCGACGAGGTAACCCGAGAGACCGGCCGCCCGGGTCGTGCCATAGCTCTCGCCCACGAGGAAGAGAGGCGATGCCCACCGCTCGTTCCGGGCGAGATAGAGGCGGATGAATTCGCTGACGGAGGCGATGTCCCCTTGCACCCCCCAGAACTTCTTTCCGAGCTCGGGCTTGGCGGCGCGGCTGTACCCCGTCCCGACAGGGTCGATGAAGACGAGATCGGTCTCCGTGAGCCACGTCTCCTCGTTGTCGACGAGCGCGTACGGGGGCGGCGGCATCATGCCGTCGTCCTTCATCTTCACGCGCTTCGGACCGAGCGCGCCGAGGTGCAGCCACACGGACGCGGAGCCCGGGCCGCCGTTGAACGAGAACATGAGCGGCCGCTTCTCGACGGGCGCGCCGCCCCTGTCGAGCGTGTACGCGACGTAGAAGATCTGCGCCTCGAGGTCACCGGTCCCGTTTCGGATCGGCATGAGGCCCGTCGTGGCCGTGTACTTGAGAACCCTTCCACCGACGCGAAGCTCATGGCGCGTGACGACGGGAGGCTCTTCCGGCTTCGGCTTCTCGGGGGCGGGCGTCTCGACTCGCGTCGGCTCGGCGGCCGGGGTGCTGGCGGGGCGAGCTGCCTGAGGCTGGGCGAGAAGCGCGATCAGCGGAAGGATTGCGGACGCCGGCATCGTGGCCTCCTCGGCGGTTCTTTGACCGGGGCGAGCGCGTACCGTACATTGCGCGCCCATGAAAAGCGACACCGGAGGGACCGTTCGCGTCGGCCTGATCGGCTTCGGCACGGTGGGCCGGGCGTTCGCGCGGTTACTCGCGAGGGAGGCGCCGGATCTCCGGTGCCGGCGCGGGGTGACCCTCTCCCTGGTCGCCGTCGCGAACCGGGGCATCGACCGAAAGCGTGACGAAAGCCTCGGGTCGGGCGCGCGCTGGACGGACGACCTCGCTTCCGTCGCGACGGGCCCGGGGGTGGATGTCGTCGTCGAGCTGCTCGGCGGGATCGAGCCGGCGAACGGCCTCATCCGCGCCGCGCTGAACGCGGGCAAAAGTGTCGTGACGGCGAACAAGATGCTTCTCGCCCGGCACGGGACCGATCTGCAGGCTCTCGCGCGCGAAAAGGGCGTCGGCCTCGGCATCGAGGCCGCGGTCGCGGGAGGGATTCCGATCCTGCGGGCGCTCCGCGCGAGCTTCACGGGAGACCGCGTGACCGCGGTCTCCGGGATCCTGAACGGCACGTGCAATTTCATCCTCACGGAGATGGAAAGGACGGGGAAGCCCTACGACGAGGTTCTCGCCGAGGCGCAGCGGCTCGGCTACGCCGAGGCCGACCCGGCGAGCGACGTCGGCGGCGACGACGCGGCGTACAAGCTCGCGCTTCTCGCGCGCCTCGCGTTCGGCCGCGACGTGGCGTTCGATCAGATCGGCCGCGAGGGCATCACGCGACTTCTTCCGTGCGATTTCGTGTACGCCCGGAGGCTCCTGCGCACGCCGCGCCAGCTCGGGGTGGCGCGCCTCCTCGAGAGCGGACATCTCCTTCTCTCGGTCCGGACGCACCTCGTTGCGGAGACGTCGCTTCTCGCGAAGGTGACCGGCCCGTTCAACGCGGTCGAGGTGCGCGGAGAGTCGGGCGGTCCGTTCGTCTTCTCCGGGCGCGGCGCCGGCGGCGGGCCCACGGCCACGGCCGTCCTCGCGGACGTCGTGGAGATCGCGCGCGGAGGCCCCCCGGCCGCGCCGCCGCTCGGCTTCGGCGTTCTCGAGCCGTGCGTGCCGGCGACGCCCGAGGAGTTCGTGTCCCCCTTCTATCTGAGGTTCGTCGTCCGCGACCGCCCGGGGATCATCGCGGACCTCGCGCGGATCCTCGCGGACCACGGCGCGAACATCGAGGCCGTGTTCCAGGCCCCCTACGAGGACAAGACCGCGCTGCCGTTCGTCGTGACGCTCGAGCCGGTCTCCGGAAAGGCGCTCGCGGGCGCTCTTTCGGAGATCGACTCGTTGACGTTCCACGTGGTCCGGCCACTCGCGCTTCCGATGACGGAGTAGGCCGGACGGCGGCGCTCCTCCCACGCGAGGAGGGAGGCGAAGAAGCCGACCCGCGCCATCGCGAGGAGGACGAATCCGATCTGCCGGAAGAGGAAGAGTCCGGCCACGGCTCCGTTCGTGCGCGGGTTCATGCGGAGGCCCAGGCTCGTGAAGGCGGCCTGCAACACGAGGAACACGACGACCCAGAACAGGATGATGCGGATCCCGGAGGCGCGCCGGCCCGAGAGGCGCTGCTTCGCGACGCGGTACGCGCCCCGCGCGTTCTTGGCGTCGTCGCGGGCCAGGGCGATGCGGGCGAGGTCGAACCGGAGCCCCGTGTTGAAGAGGACGAGGAGCCCCCCGAGCAGCGCCCACCAGAAGAGGAGCGCTGCAGCCGTGCCGTGGGGCGGCGCATTCTTCGCGAGCTCGTTGAGCCCGGCGCACGGCAGGACGACGAGGAGGCCGAGCCAGAAGAGAGACGACAGAGCGAAGCGCACGGTCGCCCAAAGGTTCGCCTTGAAGAGACCCGCCGACTCGGCGATGACGAGGCGGAAGACGGGGCGCGGGCGGTTCGCGATGAGGGCGCGCAGCATGCCGCCCGTCAGGAAGATCTGGAGGAGCGCGAAGGCCACCGCCGAGCCGAGGAATGCCGCGAGCACGAGGCGCAGCTGCGCGCGTTCCACGACGCGAAAGGAAAGCGTTGCCCAGGAGTCCCAGCCCCTGACGAGCGACTCGCGGAACGGTCCGGAGTCGAGGATCGCGGTTGCGGACCGGAGCGGGAACCAGGCGAGGAGCCCCGAGACGAGGAGAGAGAGCCAGAGGACGCCGGCGAGCCGCCGGTGCCGGAGAGCCGAGGAGAGGCCGGCGGCGATGGGGCTCACAGGATCACCCACAGGTTCGAAAGCAGGATCTCGAGAAGGTGGAGGCCGTAGACGCGGGCCTTCCTCGCCGCGGACGCGCCCCGGTACTCCTTCGTCGTCAGGGCGTTGTTCCACGGGTTGCGGTCGAGAACGATCCTGTGCGCGGGATCCACCTCGGCCTTTGTGAGCGCCGCCCGGGAGGAAACGCGAAAACGTATCCACTTGTCCGCCGCGTCCCAGCTCTTCTTCCAGGTCCTGCCGTCCGCGAACGTGAGGACGATCTCGGCGGGGAGGACGAGGTCTCCGTCGCGGCCCACGACGACGACCGACTCCCAGGGACCGGCCTTCCGGTCTTTCTTCCCGCTCTTTTCTTCCTTGTTGTCGAGCTTCTTCGGACCCTTCGCGGTCTCCTCGAAGCCTGACGGCCTTCCGGCGTCGTCGAAGCCCTTGAACTTCTCGCTCTGCCCGGTGCGGGCCTCGAGGACGGTAAGGTCGATGAAGGACGTCCCCAGCCAGACCTTGTCGATGACCTCCGAGACGGCAGGGACGCCCGAAGCCCGCATCGCGTCGAAGAAGTCCTCGGACGTCGGGTGGTCGAAGCGCCAGCGCTCCGCGTAGGCGCGGAAGGCGCGCCAGAACGTCTCCTCGCCGAGAAGACGACGAAGCTGCTGGATGGCCGTGGCCGCCTGCGGAAACGAGTTGCGTCCGTACGAATTGTCGCTCCGGAATTTCCAGGCCGGCGCCAGGATGGGGTCGAAGTCGGCCGAGAGGGCCGCCCCGGCGCGGTTTACGTCCTCGTCCGTCCAGCCGATGCCGGGCGGGACCTCCAGGTAAAGACCGTACCTCCGATCCATCATCTCGAATTCCGTGAACGTGTTGATTCCTTCGTCCATCCAGCTCTCCTCGAATTCGTTCGAGGCGACGAGGCCGTACCAGTAGCCGTGGCCGAACTCGTGAATCGTGACGACCTCGGGGACACGGAGACGGTTCAAGGGCCAGCGACCCAGCGCGTTGAAGGTGAACGTGGTGTAGAGCGTCTGGTACTCCATGCCGCCCGCGCCCGTGCCGTCCTCCGGCACGTCGACGATGGAGATGCGGGGGTATGGGTATGGAAAGGCGTAAAGGCCGAGCCACGCGAGCGCCCACTTCTGCGCGTCCCGGTGGCGGCCCCATTGGTCCACATGGTCCGGCTGCATGTAGAAGCGCAGCGCCACCTTGTGAAATCCCGCGCGCAAAGCCTCTGGCGTTCGGCCCAGCAGCTTCGCGGCGCGATCGACCTCGGCCGGCGGGAGATCCACTCCCGGGTCGAAGACATCCTCCTTCACCACGTAGCGGGGATCGGCCGTGAACGCGAAATCGTGAATGGATTTCTGCTCGAACGTGAGCGTCTTCCTTCCGTTCGTCTTCTTCTCCTCCACGAGTGCGCCCGCCGAGCCCACGACGAACTTCTCGGGCAGCGTGATCGACACGCGGTAATCCCCCCAGTCGGCGTAGAACTCGGAGTTCGCGTGGTACTGGTGGCAGTTCCAGCCGGCCTCGGCGCGTCGTCGGCGGCCTCTCGGCTCGTAGACGCCGATCTTCGGGAACCACTGGCCGAACATGAAAAAATCGCGCGCGTAGCCCGCGCGCGCAAAGACCCTGGGAATTCGCGCCTTCCAGGCGATGGAAAGGGTGATCGTCTCGCCGCCTGTGACGGGCCGCGGCAGCGGAACGACGAGCACCGTCCGGTCGTCCGGGTTTCCATCGTCCGGGCTGTCGAAACGGAAGCGCCTGGCGAGCTCCATCCCCTCCCACGTCATCGACGTCACGTCGATCGAGCCCCAGCCGACGTCCTTGTCCGCGGTGTCGCTTCGGAGCCGCCCGCCGGACTCCTTGAAAAGCGTCGAGCGGTTGTTACGGAAGGCGTTCCAGTAGAGGTGAAAGCGCAGCTCGCCGACCGGCCCATCCGACGGATTCGTCCACTTCAGCGTCTCTGAGCCCTCGACGAGCTTCGTCTCGGGCTCGAGGGTGACCCGAATGTCGTAGTCGACGATCTTGCGCGGGGCCTCGAGCGCGTGGGCGGACGCCGCGAGCGCGAGGGCCAGGGCGGCGCCGTAGAGACTCTTTCGCATCGAGAGGACAGATCATAGTCGAGCGATAGACTCGACCGATCGTGCGCGGTGATCTCGTCGCCCTCACGGGAGGCAGTGGATTCGTGGGCAGCCACGTTGCCGACGCCCTTCTCTCCGCGGGCTACCGCGTGCGCGCGCTCGTCCGCCGCCCGGACGACACCGGCTGGTTGAAAGGCACCGGCGCCGAGCTCGTGAAGGGCGACGTGCGGGACGTCGCGACGCTCCCGGCGCTGATCGAGGGCGCCGCTGCCGTCGTCCACGTGGCCGGAAAGACCTCCGCCCGGAGCGAGGCCGAATACATGGCTGCGAACGCGGTGGGAGTGGAGAACGTCGTCGCGGCGGTCCGAAGGTGCGCGCCGAACGCGCACGTCGTCCTCGTCTCCTCCCAGGCCGCGGGTGGCCCGAGCCCGAACGGAGCGCCCGTGCGCGCGGCCGACCCTCCGCACCCCATCTCCTCCTACGGCCGCTCGAAGCTCGCGGGCGAGGAGGCGGTCCGGAAGGCACCGGGTCTCGCCTTCACGATTCTTCGCCCAGGCGCCGTGTACGGGCCGCGCGAGAGGGCGATTCGGGACCTGTTCGTCGCCGCCTCGTGGGGCTTCGTGCCGGTCCTCGCAGGCGGAAAGCCCCGCATCCAGCTGGTCTACGTCGCCGACGTGTCCCGGGCGGTCCTGGGCGCGCTCGAAAGGGGAGGGAGAGGCGAGACGTTTTTCGTGGCGCACCCGGAAATCCTCGAATACCGCGGCATCGCCGAGACGCTCGCAACCCTGCCCTCTGGGCGTCCCTGGCTCGTGCCGGTCCCCGGGGCGGCCATTCGGGCGGCGGGCTCTCTGGCAGGCGCTCTTTCGGCGTTCGGAAAGGGCCCACCGGTATTCAACGCCGACAAGGCGAACGAACTCCTCCAGAGCGCTTGGATTTGTGAGGTATCGGACGCACAAGTTGCTCTGGGTCAGCCATTTCGAACAGATTTTGAGACCGGCTCCAGGCTCACGTGGGAGTGGTATCTCCGGCGGGGGTGGATCTCGGACCGAGGTGGTAAAATTCCAGTGACAGAGGACACGAAATGAGACAGCACCACGGTGCGCGGCGTGCCGCCGCAGAGGGTGAATCGATGCTTGCTCGAACGGATGTCGTCGCCGAACCAGCCTTGAGCCGCTCACTTTTCGACAAGTGTCGAACTTATACGGTTCCCGACGAACTCCGAGCCGCCGGTCTCTTCACCTTTTTCAGGACCATCGAGTCCGGCCAGGACCCGGTCGTCATGATGGGCGGCCGCGAAATGGTCATGCTGGGGTCGAACAACTATCTCGGCCTGACCTCGCACCCGAAGATCAAGGAGCGCGCCATCGAGGCCGTCAGGAAGTACGGCGCCGGCTGCGCGGGGAGCCGCCTCCTGAACGGCACCCTCGACATCCACGTGGAGCTGGAGGAGCGTCTCGCCGTCTTCATGAAGAAGCCGGCCTGTGTCACGTTTTCGACGGGCTTTCTCGTCAACCTCGGCGTCCTGTCCTCGCTCGCGGGGAAGGGAGACGCCATCTATCTCGACCGGCAGGACCACGCCTGTATTTTCGACGGCGCGCGCCTCGCGGTCGGGGCCGAGGTCAAGAAGTTCAAGCACAACGACCCGGAGGATCTGCGCCGCCTTTTGGCGCTCAACGGCGACCGCAACGGGCGGCTCCTCGTGGTGGACGGCGTCTTCTCGATGGAGGGCGATATCGCGCCCGTGCCCGAATACACCCGCATCTGCGACGACTACGACGTCGCGTTCATGGTCGACGACGCGCATGGAGTCGGCGTCCTCGGCAAGAACGGCCGCGGCACGGCCGAGCACTTCGGGCTCGAGCACAAGGTCGACCTCATCATGGGCACGTTCTCGAAGTCGCTCGCGACCGTGGGCGGCTTCGTCGTGGGCGAACCGGACGTCATCAAGTTCATCAAGCACCGGGCCCGCGCGCTCATGTTCACGGCGGCGCCGCCGCCGGCCTCCGTCGCGGCCGTCCTCGCCGCGCTCGACATCATCGAGAGCGAGCCCGAGCGCCGCGAGCGTCTCTGGGAGAACACGCGCTTCATGATGACGGCTCTCCGCGCCATGGGATTCGACTGCGGCAACTCCGCGACGCCCGTGATCCCGATCGTCGTCGGCCCGGACCATCTCGCGTTTCAGATGGCCGCTCGGCTCGACGACGAGGGCGTGTTCGTGAACGCCGTCGTCAGCCCCGGCTCGCCTCCGGGCCGCGCGCTCATCCGCACCTCGTACATGGCCACCCACACGAAGGCCCACCTCACACGCGCCCTCGACGCGTTTCAAAAGGTGGGCCGGGAGCTGGGGCTGGTTTCGTAGCGAGCTGCGGGATTCCAGATTCAGCGCGGCGTCACCGTGCGAGCGTCGCCCGAGTCGTTTTCGATGATAGAGGCCATCGCCGCGAAGGCACCGTCCGTCGTCGGCGTCGAGACGACGATCCGCCCGCCCGTGAGCGCGCCCGTCGCCCCGAGGAGCCGCGCCACGCCATTGAGCTGCGTCATCCCGAGCGGCGGCAGGGTGACGAGCTGCGAGCCGAGCGCCGCCCCGGCGTCGGACACGAGCGTGAGAGTGACGTCTAGACTTGCGGACGTGGCGTTCGCGAGGACGAGGTTCGTGCGCGCGCGGGCGTCTTCCCGAATGGCGAGGAGCGATCGGGCCTGCCCGGGACGCACGTAGCCGTTATCGGAGACCGCCGGAAGGCCCTGTCCGAGGTGTCCCGCGGCCGTCTGGGCAAGGACCTGCCCGTAAACGGCGAGATCGGGAGTAGAGGCCGTGACGAGGATCGCGCCATAGGTGTCGCTGAGGCTGAAGACCGACGAGACGACGTCCTGATAGGTCGCGGACTTGCCGGCCGAGAGCGTGAAGTTGTGCGTGGGCCCGGTCCGCCCGTCGGCGTCGTGGCCGAGAAAACGCAGGGTGTACGAAGCGTCCGTGTCACCGGTGTTCGCGATCGTGAGGTCGGTCGTGTACCGGATCCCCGAAACCCCCGAAGCGATGCTGGCGCTCGTCGGGAGAAGCCACGAGGAATCCCCGAGCTGGATTTTCACGATCTGTCCGAGTCCGACGGGAGGCGGGCCGAACCCGACGTTGGAGACATAGAGAGCTCCGTCCGGCCCGAAGGTCATGCCGGTCGGCAAAGACAGCCCTGTCGCGATGACCTCGAGCTCGCCGGACGCCTTCACCCGGACGACCCGGCCCGTGTTCGGGGTCGGGAAGGGATTGCCCGTCGTGTTCTCCAGGACGTACATGCGACCAAGCTGGTCGAACGTCACGCCCAGCACAGTCGTCAGGCCCTCGGCGACGATCGAGATCTGCCCGTCCAGTGTGACTTTGTAGATCTTCGACGAGCCCGCGACGATCGGAAACGGGTTGAGATTGCCGACGTAGAAGGCGCCGCGGTGGTACGCGATCGCAGTCGGCACGATGTGCCCCTGACTCGCCGAGATGTCGATGAGGCGGCTGATCGCCCCGCTCTGCGGCGCGACCACGGCGATCTCTCCGTGGTTGGGCTCGACGGCGTAGAGCGCGCCGCGTGCCTCCACCATGCCGTACCAGGTGCCGTCCGGCTCGAAATCGTCGGGCTCAGGATGTGCGACGGGGTGGACCTTCTGGAACGCACTCAGGTCGGCGACCATCTCCCAGGTCCCGTCGTGATGCACACGAATGATCCCGTTGGGGAAGTTCTGGACGCCGTGAGAGCAGCCCGCCCCGCCCAGCACCGCGTAGAGGGTATCGCCGACGAAGGCGACGTCGGCGACGCCGCTGACGAGGCTGCCCTGATCGGCGCTCGTCTGGCTGGAGGGCAGGTTGTCCACGACGGTCGTCCGCGACCCGTTGCGATCGAGCATCGAGATGCTCGACCCGGTCTGGCTGCCGGTGTAGGGTCCGACGGGAGCCACGACCTGATCGCATTGCCCTACGGTCGAGTTCGTGCCGCCGGTGCCGCCTTCGGCGACGTAGAGGTTGCCGTCCGGCCCGAACTTGAGGCCGCGCGGGTTGTTCAGTCCCGTGGCAAAAACGGAGACGGTTGCTGCTTGCGGTTCGTGCCCCGCGGCCATTGCAACATTGACCGCAAGCGGCGCTGACAAGGCGAGCGCTGCGAAGAGACGGGCAAGTCCTGATGCCGGGTGGAGAGTGTTCGAGTTCTTCATTTGGGGCTCCTTTCGTTGTTGTCCGGGGCGAGAACCGCCCCTCGGAGGCACTAGGCGGGCCCATTCACGGTCACTCTCACGGTCGTCATGCCAGAAAAGAGCCCCGTGAGGCTGTAAGCGCGCTGCTTGAAGTGGTCGTCGATCGGCCCTCGCACTCGACGGTCGCGCCGGCGGGCGGGGGGGCCATAGAACGCCTCGTGGAGATCGCGCCTCTTCTTCGGAGAACGAGACTCGGTGTCATCACGTGAAATGTGCGTCGTCAGGACTGGGAAGTCCTCGGCAAGTTCTCAGTCTTTCCTCAGGACCCGAATTACTCCGATCGAGGCGGCGTCGAAACCCCGCTTCACGTCGCGCGGAGTCGGCTGACCGGCTGCGCGCCGCGTCGATTCCGGACATAATCGGAGCCAGCCTTGCCATGCCTCTGAGCCTGGGCTCGAAGATCGGCCCCTACGAAGTGGTCGCGCCACTGGGGGCCGGCGGCATGGGCGAGGTCTGGCGTGCCCGCGACCCGCGGCTCGGGCGCGACGTCGCCATCAAGGTTCTTCCCGACGAGATGTCTCGTGACCCGGACCGCGTCGCGCGTTTTCGCGCGGAGGCGCGCGCGGCATCCGCGCTCAACCATCCGAACATCATCGCGGTCTACGACATCGGTGAGGATGGCGGGCGGGCCTACCTGGCGATGGAGCTCCTCGAGGGCACGAACCTGAGGCAGCTCCTCGACGCCGGCGTGCCGCCGCTCTCGAAGGCGCTCCAGATTTCCTGCCAGATCGCCGAGGGCCTGGCCGCCGCGCACGCGAGAGGGATCGTCCACCGGGACCTGAAGCCCGAGAACGTGATGCTGACGACGGACGGCGTCGTCAAGATCCTCGATTTCGGCCTTGCGAAAGCCTCGCCGCTCGCCGCTTCCCACGGCGACGATGAGCCGACGATGTCCGCGACGCCCGTCACGTCGGCGGGCACGCTCCTCGGAACGGTCGGCTACATGTCGCCCGAGCAGGCTGCCGGAAAGGTCGCCGACTTTCGCTCGGACCAGTTCTCCTTCGGCACGATGCTGTACGAGATGGTGACGGGGCGCCGGGCCTGGAAAAAGGCCACGCCGGCCGAAACGCTCGTGGCAATCATGAGAGAAGACCCGGCCCCGATTTCATCCGGGGATCACATCGTTCCCGCAGCCGTGTGCCGGGTCGTCGAGCGAAGCCTCGCCAAGGATGTGCAAGATCGCTATGCCTCGACCCGCGACCTCGCCGGAGACGTGAGATATCTCCTGGACCACTTCTCCGAGATCCAGGCCACGTCGATCGTTCGTCCGGCCGCCCATCCGGCAGTCCGACGTCCGACTCGCGGTGCGCGCCGCCTCGTCCCGCCGGCGGTTCTCGGAGGATTGGCCCTGGCGGTCGTCGTGATCGTGGGGGCGGCCCTTTGGAACCGCCTCCAACCCGGCCACGCCGCGATCGCATCGCTCGCGGTCCTGCCGTTCGAGAACGGCACGCGCGAGCCCGACAACGACTACCTGAGCGACGGCATCACCGAGAGCCTGATCGACCAGATGTCGCGCGTGCGGGCGCTGACGGTCATGGCCCGCGCCACCGTCTTTCGCCTGAAGGGCTCACAGGATCCGCGGGAAGCGGGCCGAAAGCTGGGTGTCGGCGCCGTCCTCACGGGGAGGATCTTCCGGAGGGAGAACCGTCTCTCGATCTCGGCGGAGCTGGTGGACGTCGCGACGGGCGCGCGCCTCTGGGGCGACAAGTACGACCGGCCGTTCGCGGACCTGCTGCGCGTGCAGGACGAGATCGCATCGGTCATCTCGGACGGACTTCGCCTGCGGCTCACGGAGCCGGAGAAGCGCGCCCTCGGCCGGCACGGCACCGAGAACGCGGAGGCCTACGAGCTCTTCCTCAAGGGACGGTATTTCTTCTACAAAGACACGGAGGAGGGATACCTCGAGGCGAGACGGCTCTTCAACCAGGCCGTCGAGAAGGACCCGAAGTTCGCGGAGGCATTCGCGGGGGCCGGGCAGACGTACGGGTTGATGGTCGTCGACGGCTACATGCCGCCCGCCGAGGGGTTTGCCCGCCATAACGAAGGAAACCGCAAAGCCCTCGAGCTCCACCCGGGCCTCCTCAACGCGCGTTTCGCGCTGGCCAGCAGCCGGTTCTGGTTCGACTGGGACTTCGATGGCGCCGAACGGGACTTTCGGGAGCTGGTCGCGGAGCAGGATGACGCCGTAGCGGGCGACTTTCGGGTCCTCGCCCTCCTCCTCTGGGCGCGAGGCCGAACCGACGAGGCGCTTGCGGTGATGGAGAAGGCGCGGCGGCTCGACCCGGGAAACCTCGCGTGCAAGATCACCACCGCCGACTACCTCAAGAAAGCCGGCAGGCTCGAGGACGCGGCCGCGCTCTATCGAGCCGCCATGAAAGACGAACCTTCGGACCCGCGGGCGGGGTTCGGCCTGGCCGAGGTTCTGAGGCGCCAGGGCGACGTGGCGGGCGCGATCGCCGCTCT
This sequence comes from Thermoanaerobaculia bacterium, assembly GCA_963821225.1. Taxonomy (GTDB): domain Bacteria; phylum Acidobacteriota; class Thermoanaerobaculia; order UBA5066; family UBA5066; genus Fen-183. The sequence goes on along the minus strand of CAWGCY010000006.1, from coordinate 621,203 downwards.
GCGCAAAGCGTACGAGCTTGCCGGGGAGGACGACGGCGTGAAGGCGCTCGCGGCGGCGCACACCGAGAAGGACTACGAGAAGGCGCAGGTCGCGGTCGCCCGGCTTCGGCTCGGCGACCTGGAGGCGCTCGCGAAGGAACGGTACGTCTCTCCGCTCGATCTGGCGCGGCTGGAAGCGCAGGTGGGGGAACGGGAGAAGGCGTTCCAACACCTCGAGGCAGCGTTCGTGGAGCGCTCCCCCGGGCTCGTCCTTCTCAAGGTCGACTCCGCGTGGGACCGGATCCGCGACGACCCTCGTTTCGCTGCTCTCGTCAGGAAGGTCGGGATCCCGTGAGGCGGCCGAGACCCGGCGTGAGGCTCCCCGGTCCCGCCCACACCCTCAGGGCTTCAGGTCGACGTTCTTTCTCGCCTTCGCGTGCAGCCCGACGGCCTCGTCGAGGGCGTCGAGGAGGGAGTCGCCGCTCGCGGGAGACTTCAACACGACTCCCCATATCTTGCGTGCCTCGGCGATCTCCTGGCGTGACGGGTTATTGAGGACGGGGAGAATGATCGGGCCGGAGGATCCGGCCGATGCGTGTCTCTCGACCGTCCGCGCGTCCGCGATGTCCACGAGCACGACGTCGGGGCCCCTGTCCTTCAGGATCTCGCTCAGCTTTTCGGCGGAGGCGGCCGTCGAGGGCCGGTAACCCGCGCGACTCAGGACGTGATCGACGGATAGATTCGCGAGGCCGCTGCTCAGAGCGGAGGCGGGGGGCGCGTAGATCAGGACCGTCGCGCGCGCGTTTCCGCGCTGAAAGCGTGCGCCGCGCCCGGCCACGAGGAACTTGTCGCCGCAGGCGAGGAGGCTGGTGCCCACGCAGAGGCACGCGATTCCGACGAGACCCATGGCGCCGACGCGGTATCTCATGAACGCCTCCCTGCGCGGCCGGTAGAGAACCGGTCTCAGTCCATGACGAGAATAGCAGAAAGCGGCGCCCGGGTTACCGGGTTCCACCGAAATACCACGTCGCCCCGACGGTGTAGGCCTGCCCGTCGTGCGTGTCGGTTCCCCGGACGTATTTCGTGAACGAGGCGAAGACGTCGAACGGCCCGACCGAGTAGGAGAGCCCGCCACCGACCTGCCAGTAGTCGTTGCGAAAGAGACGGTGGAACTCGTTGAGTCGGTCGGGAGTATTGACGTCCCCGGGAAAGGGGAACGGGTCTCCGCTCGGGGACCCGAGCCTCAGGCCGCCGTGCGTCTTTTGCCAGATGCCGGTCGCGCGGAGGTAGAGCCGGCGCGTCACGGCGTACCCGATCTCGACCGTGCCGTTGCTCCGGTCGTTCGGAATCCCCAGGAACTGCTCGACGAACGAGTACGTGTAGCCGGCCTGGAGGCTGGCCCTGGGCAGAAGGCCCGCGAGCCGCACGGACGTGTTCACGCCGACCGCGACCTCCCGGCGATCGAAACCCACGACCGCCTCTCCCTGGTAGGGGTAGTCGTGGGTGGGCTCGACCAGCCTCACGAGGGGCGTGACGGCCCACGGGTCGTCTCCGAGACGGTAGCGGGCCGCGAGGGAAAAGTCCTGGAACGTCGAATGCCAGCAGCGGCACTCGTCGTTGGCGGCGTAATCGTAGGGGAGAAACGGCGGGGGCGGCCCGCCCTGCCATCTCGCGAAGATGTACGGAAGGCCGAGCGTCGCGGAAAGGCGATCCGTGACGCCGTAGTCCGCCTCGAGGAGAACGGTGACCGTTTCGGTGGGCCCGACCGACATGCGGGTGCCGTCGCTGAACCGGCGGCCGGTGTCGTCGTAGTACTGGAGGGCGAAGGTCAGGGAACCGACGCCCCTCGGGAGCGTAAAGGCCTGCGCGGCGACGGGCGCCGGAACGAACGCGAGCGCCATGGCGATCGGGAGCGTAAGCAGGAAACGGCGCAGGGCGCTTGCCGTGTGGCGCGTACGCGCAACCCGGGCCTCACGAAGCTCGATCGGGTTCATCGGAGCCTCCCGAACCCTCGCGGGCTCGTCGAACAACATCACCGGGGTGTCGACGGAAGATATCAGAGGCGCGCCGGACCATGCGCAGAATCTGGCGCCGGAGCCAGCGGAAGTCCTTGTAGAATTCTCAGGATTTCCTGATGACCGCGAGCGCTGACCCTCCGAGAAAGGTCTCAATTGGCGCCTTCGCCTTCGACGCGGAACGCCGCCAGATCCTTGGAGGAAGCGGGCCGGTCGCTCTTTCTTCGAAGGAGTTCGAGCTCCTGTCCCTCCTCGTCTCGAAGAGGCCGCGCGCCGTCTCGAAGGAGGAGATCCAGGACGCGCTGTGGCCCCGAACGACCGTGGCCGAGACGAGCCTGACGACGCTCGTCAAGGAGGTTCGGACCAAGCTCGGACAGGAGGGACGCGAAGGGCCCATTCGCACGGTGCACGGCTTCGGATACGCGCTGGAGGCCGACGGGGAACTCCCGGCGCAATCCCCGGCGCCCCGGCTCCTGCGGGGAACGGCGGAAATCAAGCTGGCCTCGCCCGAGCTCGTTCTGGGGCGCGAGCCGGGCCTGCCCGGGACCGTCGACGACGCCTCCGTCTCGCGGCGCCATGCGTGTTTGAGGTGGGACGGCGGGAGGGTGGTCCTCACGGACCTCGGGAGCAAGAACGGGACGTTCGTGAAAGGGGTCCGCGTCTCCGAACCCGTCGCTCTCGAGGACGGGGACGAGATCCGGCTGGGCCTCGTCTCGTTCGTCTACCGCGCGCCGCGTTCAGCGGGTGAATCGACCACGAAGACGGTCGCCTGAGTCGCGCGGGTTCAATACCCTGCTCCGTCCGCAGCCGCGGCAGCCTTACCGCGATGGACGCGGAAAACGATCACGACGTACAGGACGGCGAGGGGGAGGCCGACCGCGAGCCAGCCGAGCGCCGTCTTGAGGCCCGCCGGGTCACCCCCCGCGTTGTGGGCGGTGAGCGAGAGCGCGGCATCCGATGTGGACCGCAGCATGACCGGAAAGACGCAGGCCGCGGTCGCCATGGAGAGGCCCGCGAGGAAGGAACACGAGCCCAGGAACGCGGTGCGGTCGCGCCCGCGCGACGAGCCGGCGAAGACGATGCCGAGGCCCGCGACCGCCGCAGCAGCCAGGAAGATCGCCAGGGGTCGGCCGGGCAGCGCGGCGAGGAGGTCGGGGTTGACCTCTTGAGTCGCGGCCGTCACGACGATCCAGAGCACCGCGACGGCGACATGGAGCCGGCGGACGAGAGCCCGGCTTCTCTCTTGGACGGGGCCGTCCGTCTTCCACGCGAGAAACGTCGCGCCGTGCCCGACGAGAGCGACGAGCGCGAAGACGCCGACGAGGACCGTGTACCAATCGAGGATTCCGACCGAGCCTTTCGCCGTGAAGTCCGTGAAGAGCGCGAGCTCGAACCATCCATCGCGGTCCAGCGGGACGCCGCGGATCAGGTTTCCGAGAGCGGCGCCGAAGAAGACCGGAAGCAGGGTGCTCGCGAAGGCGAAACCGAGATCCCAGGTCCTGCGCCAGATCGAGTCTTTCACGTGGCTCCGGAATTCGATGGCGACCCCGCGCAGGATGAGGGACCAAAGCACGAGGAAGATCGCGAAATAGAAGCCCGAGATTCCGGAGGAGAGGATTTTCGGGAAGCCGACGAAAAGGGCGCCGCCCGCGGCCAGCAGCCAGACTTCGTTTCCGTCCCAGTAGGGGCCGATCGCGGCAAGGACCTGGCGCCGCTCCGAATCGCTCTTCGCGACGAACAGGTGGAGAGCCCCGGCGCCCAAATCGAAGCCATCGAGGACCACGTAAGCCGTGAGCATCAGGACGGCGACTGCGTACCAGAGCTCAGACACGGGCCGCCTCGCGCTGTGGCGTCTCGGGCGAAGGGCCGTGACCGATCTCCCGAGCGATCAGGAAGAGAAAGAGAACGCCCAGAACGAGATAGAGCCCGCAGAAGCCTAGGAGGGTGAAGAGCGCCGTGCCCCCGTGGACCGTGGGGCTCGAGCCCTGCGCCGTCCGGAAGAGGCCGTAAACGAGCCAGGGTTGTCGTCCCAGCTCCGTCGTGAGCCATCCCGCGATGACGGCGATGTATGGAAAAGGGAAGGCCAGCATCAGAACCCAGAGCATGGGACCGGTCGTCTCCAGGCGGCCCAGCCAGGCCAACAGGTTCGCGGCCACCATGACCCCGATCAGGATCGTCCCGAGGCCCGCCATGATGTGAAAGGCGTAATAGAGAAGCTCGATGTTGTCGGGCCAGTCCCTTTCGGGAAAGTCGTCCAGGCCCTGCACCTCGCTCGACGTGTGGCCGAAGGCGAGCACGCTCAAGACCAGGGGCACCGTGACGGGATTGTCGAGGCGGTGCTCGCGCACGTTCGGCTGCCCGATCATGCTGAGGCCCGCGCGGGGCCCGCTCGCGAAGCGGCCTTCCATCGCGGCGAGCGCCACGGGCTGATACCGGGCCACCAGCTTGGCCTGCAAGTCGCCGGTGGGAAAGGCGACGAGGACGCTCGAGATCAAGCCGGTCGTCGTGCCGATCTTGAGGAAAAGGCGGGCCTGCTCCAGGTGCTTCCCTTGAAGAAGGTAGAAAGCGCCCAGGGCTGCGACCACGAAGGAGGCCGTGACGACCGCCGACGTCATGTTGTGTGCGTATTGGGCGATCGCCCAGGGATTGAGGAGGAAGGCCCCGAAGTCCGCGAGGAGAAGCGAACCGTCCGCCGCGACGCGGTGCCCGACCGGATGCTGCATGAAGGCGTTCGTCGTGATGATCAAGTAGCCGGAAAGCCAGCTCCCGACGAGGAGCGCGACCGCGGCCGCGAAGTGCCCGGCCCGCGAGAGCCGCTTTTCACCAAACACCAGGAGCGACAGAAAACTCGATTCGAGAAAGAACGCGAAGAGGCCCTCCATCGCCAGCGTGTGCCCGATGACGTTGCCGGCGTAGCGGGAGAAGCGCGCCCAGTTCGATCCGAACTGAAACTCCATCGGGATGCCCGTCACGACGCCGACCGCGAAGTTGATGCCGAAGATCCGGATCCAGAAGCGCGCGGCCTCGTTCCAGCGCTCTCCGCCGCTTCGCAGGCCCAGCGCCTTCATCACGACGATCAGAAACGCCAGCCCCATCGTCAGGACGGGGAACAGATAGTGGTAGATCAGGGTGAAGGCGAACTGGAGGCGGTGAAGAAAGAGGGGATCACCCATAAGGTTCCTCGAGCCAGGCCGCGCCGGTGGATGGACGATAGCTCATGCGCATCCGGTGTCGTCCGGGCTTGATCGCTGCGATCCCCTGTGAGACCGTCCGCAACCGGAGGCGCGCCGGGACGTGAGCGAGTCGCAAGCCGTGCGGGTGGATCCCGTCTCCTCCTCGTCCGACCTCAGGGAGTTCGTCGAGCTGGCGTATCGGATCTACGCCGGCGACACGAGCTGGCCGCCGCCGCTCCGCTCGGACGTCCGCTGGATGCTCGACGAGAAGAAGAACCCCTTCTGGAAGCACGCGAAACGGAGACTCTTCCTGGCGCGGCGTGCAGGGAAGGTCGTCGGACGGATCGCCGCGATCGTGGACGACGAACACAACAGGGTCCACGCCGAGAAGACCGGGTTTTTCGGATTCTTCGAATGTGAGAACGATCAGGATGTGGCCGCGCGTCTTCTCGAGGCGGCGGAACGCTCTGCGCGAGAAATGCTCCCGGGCTGCAATCGGCTGCGCGGGCCCGCGAATCCGTCCCTGAACGACGAGGTCGGCGCGTTCGTCCCCCAGGAGAGCGATCCGGGGCTGCCGTTTCTCATGATGACGTACAACCCCGCGTACTACCTCGACCTCTTCGCGAGCGCGGGCTATTCGAAGGAGAAGGACCTCGTCGCGATCCTCGCGCCGGTGAGCGACGTCTCGTTCAAGCGACTCGCGCGCCTCGCGGAGGGCGTGAGGCGGCGCGAGCCGAAGCTCGTGGTGCGGCCGATCCGGATGAACCGGTTCGACGAGGACCTCGCGATCGTCAAGACCATCTACAACGGCGCCTGGGAGAGGAACTGGGGCTTCGTGCCGATGACGTCCGACGAGATCGACGCGATGGCGAAGAAGCTCAAGCCCATCCTCTACCCGCCCTACGTCCTCTTCGCGGAGGTCGACGGGAAGCCAGCCGCGTTCCATCTCGCGCTCCCGGATTTCAACCAGGTCCTCGTGAAGATGGGCGGGTCGTTGTTCCCGTTCGGCTGGCTGAGGTTCCTGACGGAGAGGAAGAAGATCGACCGCTGCCGCACGATGGCGCTCGGGGTGCTGCCGGAGTACCGGAAGCGCGGCATCGACGCCGTCCTCTATTACGAGGCCATGAAGGAAGGCATCCGCATCGGCCACAAGTGGGCGGAGTTCTCGTGGATGCTCGAGGACAACCTCGACATCCTCAAGCCCCTCGAAGTCTTCGGCGGCCGGATTTACCGCCGCTACCGGCTCGTGGCGAAACGCCTGTAGAGCGCGTTCCCGAGCGGAACGGTCACGAACGCGAGCGCGAAGCCCGCGATCACGTCGGCGACGTAGTGGTACCGGCAATAGACCGTCGCGAGAATCAGGCCGAGGGCTAACGGCAGGAACGCCCAGAACGTTCTTTTCGACCGCCGATAGGCTTCGAGGAGGACGGCCATGAGGACCATCGTGTGGCCGGACGGGAAGCAGTCGCGCTTGTTCTTCTCGAGGACGTCGAGCGTGTGGTCGATCGCCTGCGCGATCGGGCCTCGCGGCAGCGGCCCGGCGTGCGCCAGCGTGTAGCGCGGGCCGATCGCGGGGACGAGGAAGTAGCACGCGTAACTGACGTAGAACACGAACACCATGACGAACGCGTAGCGCGGGAAGTCGCCCGCGGGGGCGGGACGGTCGCGGTCGTCGAGGAGCACGAGCGTGCCCAGGACGATGGGATGGAAGTAGTAGAGCGCATAGAAGAGCGTCAACACGTCCGAGAGGAAGGGCGTCGCGATCTTTTCGAGCGCGACAGTCGGGTCCGTTCCGAACAGCGCGCGGTCGAACGCGATGAGCGCAGCGTCATAGTCGACGGGGTGCACCGCGCGGATGAGAGGGCCGAGCCCGTCGAAGATCACGACGACGCAGGCGATGATGTAGTAATCGAGGAGAACCTGAAGAGCCTTAGAGGGCTTCGGGCGGCGCGCCCGCAGGATTGCGATCAGCGCGGGTACGGCCGCGACCACGATCATTCTCAGAAGAACTCTTCGGTCTTCCAGCGTCTGAAACCGCACGAGCCCGGCGAGGAGCAGCAGCCCGGCGAAGACGGACGTCAGAACGTCGACCGGCTTCCAGCGCACCGGCGCGTTCTAGCACACGGCGGCCGTCGAGCGGCCCGTGCCTCTTTCGTCAGCTCTCGAGGGACGCCACCGCCGGAAGAAAGTGATCGCGCCACGTGATGGCCCGATCGACGCGTCCTTCCCGCGCGAGGAGGCGCGCGCGCGCCTCGTAGCGGAGCACGTGCTCGGGCCCAGGCGTTGGCAGCGGGGCAGCGGGAAGAAAAAATTCGAACGCCGCGTGCGCCTCCTCGACGCCGTCCAGAACGGGGCCCATCTGCGCGCGCAGGCTCGGATAGGCGTTGCGCGCAGCCCGGAATTTCCGGCGGACCTCCTTCTTCGTGAGCTGAAAGGAAAGGACGTCGGCCGAACGGCTCGCCGGAGGCCGTTGAACGCGATAGGTTCCCGGCGCTTCCGCCCGTTCGGCTATGAGGGGGAACTCGAGGACCTCGATTCCTTTCATGCCTCGAGTCGCCGCTCGGACGAGCGGCAGCGTGAGGTCGTGAAGCGGGTTGTAGAACTCGACCGATTCGCAGAGGACCAGCCGGGCCCCGACGCGTTCGACTTCACGCCGGATGTCGGCCGCGAGCTCCGCTAAGACCGTCGGTTCACCGTCGACGAGCGCCCGGTACAGGACCCCTTCGGGAACGCCGAGGAAACGCGCGTGCGCGGCGAGTCCGAGCCTCGTCAGCGCGGCCCGGGACTCTGCCGAGCGGGCCTGGCCTCCGCCATCGGTCAGGAAGAGGATGTGGGGCCGCATCCGCTGGACGAACCCGAGGATCGCGAGCTCGTGATTCGGATGCCCCGTGACGAGGAGACGCGGAATCCCAGGGCCCCCCTCGAGCGGCGAGGTCATGCTGCGACTCGCGGGCGACCCGCCGCGTTCACCGTCCACCAGAGGGCGAGATCGAGGCCGAGCTCGAGGCGGAATCCTCCGACCGTCTTCGCGAGGAGTCCGGTGCGCGCCTGGAAGCGACGCCGGCAGTGTTCGGCTGACGCGGCCTTGAGCTCGTCGCGGAGCCGGCCTCGGTACAGATGCCGATGCGTCCAGTAGACGCCGGCGAGGCAGCGCCTGGCCGCGCCGATCTCACGGTCGAAGTGCGAGACGGCCGGGACTCCCGTGAACTTCCGCGACTCTCCCGTGACCACCGGCAGGTGCTCGATCCGGCCGCGCTGGGCGGCGCGGATGATGAAGTCCCAGTCCTCGAAGACCACGAATCGCTCGTCGTAGCCGGTTACCGCCTCCCAGAGCGAACGCCGATAGGCCGAGCCCGTCGCGTAGACGAAGTTGCCGAGAATCACCCTGTCGAAGTTCCAGGGCAAGGAGACGTCCCGCCTTTCGACGAGCCGTCCGGAAGGCTCGTATGTCGCGTGGCGCACGCCCGTGTACACGTAGTCGGCGCCCGTCGTCTCGAGGCCGCCGACGAGGGTCTCGAGGTGGTCCGGGTCGTAGAGGTTGTCGTCGTCGAGAACGGCAAGGAGCGGCGCTCGGGCCGCGCGAACTCCCGCGTTCAACGCCGCAGGCCTCGTGCGGCGGCTGGCGGGCGTGACCCGCTGCAGCGACGGGAGCCGGGACGCGAAACGGTCGAGCAGCTCATCGATGCGGCCGTCGCTCATATCCACGATCACGACCTCGAAGTCCCGCCGCGTCTGGACCGCGAGGCTCTCGAGCGCGTCCCCGAGGCGCACGGAGCCGAGCGTCCGCACTACGACGGAGATCGCCGGCGAAGCTTGCCCGAGAGACGGACGCATTGTTCTGGCGGCGGATTCTACATAGTGGCCCGCCCGGACCCGGCACCTATAATCGAAGCGTGCGCAACGCGGCGGCGGTTCTCCTCTTCGGGTCGCTTGCGGCTTCGGCGGCCCCGCCATCCGCGCCGGTTCCCGTCATCGACCTCGACACCGAGATCCACGCCGTCAGCGCGCGATTCGTCTCACAAGCGATCAAGGAGGCGGGAAAAGCCGGGGCGCCGCTCGTCGTCCTCCGCATCGACACGCAAGGCGGGCGGCTCGACTCCACGCGGGCGATCACGCAAGCGATCCTCGGCTCGCCGGTGCCGGTGGTGGGCTGGGTCGCTCCTCCGGGGTCGCAGGCGGCTTCCGCCGGGTTCATCGTCCTCATGTCGTGCGACGTCGCGGCGATGGCGCCGGGAACCAACGCGGGGGCCGCGTCGCCGGTGGGCGGCGGCGGAGAAGACCTTCCGAAGACGATCGCGAAAAAAGTGGGGCAGGACGTGTCGGCGCTCCTTCGGTCGGTGACCGAGCCCCGCGGCCGACCCGTGGACGATGCGGTGAAGGCCGTGAGCGACGCGGCGTCGTATTCGGAGACCGAAGCCCAGAAGCGCAAGCTGATCGAAGTGATCGCGCGCGACATTCCGGATCTCCTCGCGCGCCTCGACGGACGGACCGCGAAGCGTGTCGGGAAGCCCGACGTGATCCTGAAGACGGCCGGCCTCGCGACCGAGGTCAAGGAGATGACGCGGCGGGAGAAGTTCCTCGGCGTCCTCGCGAGTCCCGCGCTCGCGGGAATCCTGTTTCTCATCGGGCTCGTGGGCCTTTACTCCGAGCTGTCACATCCGGGCGGGATCCTGCCGGGTGTCCTCGGCGCGATCTGCCTCCTCCTGGCGCTCTTTGCGATGTCCGTCCTGCCGGTGAGCGGGGCAGGGATGGGCCTTCTCGTGCTCGGCGCCCTGTTTTTCTTTCTCGAGATCAAGCTCGCGTCGCACGGCGTCCTCGCCGTGGGCGGCGCGGCCGCGATCATCCTGGGCGCGCTCCTGCTGTTCCCAGACCGGCCCGGCGCGCCGCGCGGCGAGCTCTGGACGCTCGTGGCGGGAGCCGTCACGACCGCCGTGATCCTCGCGCTCCTCTCCTTCAGGGCCCTCGCCGTGAAGCGGCTGCCGGACCGCACCGGAGCCGGCGTTCTCGTGGGCCAGGTCGTGGCCGCGCGGACGGCCCTCACACCGACGGGCAAGATCTTCGTGGACGGCGCGATCTGGGAGGCGCGGTCGTCCGCGCCGGTCGCCGCAGGCGAGAACGTCGTCATCACGGGGCTCGACGGCCTGTCCGTCCTCGTTCGCCCCGCCCCGAAGGGGCCGTAAGGAGACTCGATGTCCAATCTGCCGATCCTCATCCCGATCGTTTTCGTCGCACTGGTCTTCCTGTCGAAGTGGATCAACGTCCTGAACGAGTACGAGCGAGCCGTCACCTTTTGGCTCGGGCGCCTCTCGCCGGCTCCGAAGGGCCCCGGGCTCACGCTCATCTTCTGGCCGTTCGAGACGATGATTCGCATCTCGCTCCGCACGGTGGTCCTCGACGTGCCGCCTCAGGACGTCATCACGCGGGACAACGTCTCCGTGAAGGTCAACGCGGTCGTCTACTTCCACGTCATGGACCCGTCGAAGGCCGTCGTGAAGGTCGAGAACTACCTCTACGCCACGTCGCAGCTCTCCCAGACGACGCTCCGCTCTATCCTCGGCCAGGCGACGCTCGACGAGCTGCTTTCCTCGCGCGACAAGCTGAACGAAAGCCTGCAGGAGATCCTCGACAAACACACGGACCCGTGGGGCATCAAGGTGTCGATGGTCGAGCTGAAGGGCGTCGACCTGCCGATCGAGATGCAGCGCGCCATGGCGAAGCAGGCCGAGGCCGAGCGCGAGAAGCGCGCGAAGATCATCCACGCCTCCGGCGAGTTCGAGGCTGCCAAGCAGCTTTCCGAGGCCGCGGCGATCATCGGGCGCGAGCCTGCGACGCTCCAGCTCCGCTACCTGCAGACGCTCACGGAGATCGCCACGGAGAAGAACTCCACGATCCTCTTTCCGCTGCCGATGGACCTCATCTCGGCCTTCCTGAAGAAGGGCGGGACCCCCGGATGACGGCCCTCGGCCTCTCGGAAGGCCCGGAGGAGCGACACGACCGGCCGCCCGTCCACTACCAGGTCTCTGTCACGGGGCGGCAAGCCGCTTTCTTCTTCCTGCTTCTTCTCGTCGCGCTCGCGCTCGCCTTCTTCTTCGGGATGAAGACGGGCGCTGCGGCGCGGAAAGGGCCGGGAGCGGTCGCGACGCTGGCGACGGCCTCCGACCTGCCCGTCCCCACGCTCGCGCCTTCGGAGAACCCCCGCGAAGAAAAGAAGCCCGCCGAGGAGACGCTCGGCTTCGCGGCCGACAAGCGCGTCGCGCTGAAGGAAGCGGCGGTCGCTGCGACGCCGGCTCCCGCCCCCACGGCGGTCCCGTCGCCGAAGCCTCCGGCTGCCACGGCGGCCCCGCCGGCGAAGGAGGCTCCGGCAAAGACCGCTCCGGCAAAGGCCGTTCCGGCAAAGGCCGCTCCGGCGAAGGCCGCACCGAAGGGACCGTTCTGGGTTCAGGTGCTTGCGACGAAGAAGGCCCAAGCCGCCGACGATCTCATGAAGCGCCTCAAGGACGAGGGATTCGCCGCGGACGTCTCGGCCGTGCCGGGCAAGGACGGCTGGTTCCGCGTGCGCGTCGGACCTTTCAGGGACCGCTCGAAGGCGGAGGCGACGGCACGGAAGATCAAGATGGCGGACAAGCAGATCAAGAACACACCGCTGGTGACACCGTGAGGGGCTAGCGCGTGTCGAGAAGCCTGCCCGTTCGCGGAGTGCCCGTCCTCCCCGTCTGGATCCGCGAGAAGAAGCTGCGGCTCGCCGAACTGCACGAGATGAAGGCGCGAATGCGCCGCGGGAGCCTCTCGACGGTCTGCGAGGAGGCCCGCTGCCCGAACCGAACGGAGTGCTTCGAGCGGAAGACGGCGACGTTTCTGATCGCAGGTGACGTCTGCACGCGCGCCTGCGGCTTCTGCCACATCGCGTCCGGGCGGCCCGCGCCTCTCGACCCGGAAGAGCCGAGGCGCCTCGTGGACGCCGCCAACGAGATGGGAATCCGGCACATCGTCGTGACGTCCGTGGATCGCGACGACCTGGACGACGGCGGCTCGGCGCACTGGGCCTCGGTCGTGCGGGCGCTGAAGGAAGACGACGCCGCGCGCACGGTCGAGGTCCTGACGCCGGACTTTCAGGGAGCGGCGGTCGCGATCGACCGCGTCGCGGACTCCGGCCCGGACGTCTACAACCACAACGTCGAGACGGTCCCCCGCCTCTACGACAGCGTCCGTCCGAAGTCCGCGTTTCGTCGCTCGGTGGACCTCCTCGGCCGGGTGAAAGCGCGGCATCCCGTGATGACCGCGAAGTCCGGCCTCATGCTCGGTCTCGGCGAAGGAGACGACGAGGTCGTGGAAGTCCTGCGGGCGTTGCGCGGCGCAGGCGTCGACGTCGTCACAGTCGGGCAATACCTCAGGCCCTCCGCGTGGAATCTGCCCGTCGTGGAGTACGCGACTCCCGAGCGCTTCGAGCGACTCCAGGCGCGTGGGATGGAGCTCGGCTTTTCGGCCGTCTTCTCCGGTCCCTTCGTGCGCTCGAGCTACCGGGCCGAGGAATTCGCGCCGAAGAGAGATTGATTTTGCTTAGGACCCGAGCCTCTGGCGACGGAGGGCGCGCGGAGGAAGGTCGCTTCCTGCTCCAGGGACGTGGCCCGATTTCTTCGACGGTGAATATTGCAACTTTCCGTATTACCTTCTAAGAAATCCTCTCGTGCCCTCTGGGCGTGCGCATCGGGTCTCCTTCTGGCGCTGTGTTTTCCGAACTTCTCGATTCTTCCTCTTCTCCCCGTCGCGCTGATCCCGTTCCTCGCCGCGCTCGACGGCGCTCGTCCGAAGCACGCCGCGGTTCTCGGTTTCGTCTTCGGAATCGTCTTCTGGGTCGTGACGATTCCCTGGATCGCCCATACCGTGCATCGCTTCGGGGCCGTGTCGTGGCCCGTCGCCGGCCTCGCGCTCGCCCTCGCCGCCGCGATCTGCGCGGTGCCCTTCGCCGTCATGGGACTTCTCTACGCATGGGTCGCGCCGCGCTCGGCTGCCGGCACCGTGGCGACCTTCGGCGCGGCGTGGGTCTTCCAGGAGCTGTTTCGCACGACCGTCTGGATCTTCGGCGGCTTCCCGTGGGCGCTCCTCGCGAACCCGCTCGCCGACGTTCCGCAGCTGCTCGGCACCGCCGCGCTCGGCGGCGTCTTCCTGTCGTCGCTCCTCCTGGCCGCTCTGAACGCGGCGCTCTTCGTCGCGCTCACGCGGCGCGCGCGGAACTCGCGCCTCGCGTGGCTCGCGGGCGCGACGCTCGCGGCTCTGGTCGCGGGAGCGGCCGGACCCCGGCTGCCGCGCGTGTCGGGGGAATTCCTGAAGGTCGGGGTCGTCCAGCCGAACGTCCCGCAGGACCTACGCTGGGAAGCCGGTACGGCGGAGCGCCTGTTCGCGGATCTCGAGGATCAGACGCGCGGCCTCTGTCGCCACGGCCGGCCGGTCCTCGTGCTGTGGCCGGAAAGCGCCGCGCCGTACGCCTGGTCGTTCGCGCCCGCATTCCGCGACCGGGTCGTCGCCCTCTGCAAAGAGCTCGACATCGCGATCCTCCTGAGCACGGTCTGGTCCGACGAGCCGGACGATCCGGCTGCCGCGTTCTACAACGCCGCGCTCCTCGTGACGAAGGACGGTCCCGTGCGGCCACCGTACTTCAAGCAGCGACTCGTGCCTTTCGGCGAGTACGTTCCGCTCGCCGGCCTCCTTCGGAGAGTCCGGCCCATCAGCCGCGCGGTCCCGTCGGCCTTCACGCCAGGGAAGGGCACGACCGTGCTCTCGCTCGGCTCGTGGAGGCTGGGCGGCGCAGTCTGTTACGAGGTCGTGTACCCCTGGATCGCGCGCGAGGAGACGCGCGCGGGTGCCGACCTCCTGTTCACGCTCACGAACGACGCGTGGTACGGCCGCGCCGGGGCGCAGCGGCAGCACTGGCAGTCGGCCGTCGTGCGCGCGATCGAGACGGGCCGCCCGCTCGTCCGCGCGGCGATCACGGGGATCAGCGGGGCGGTCGACGCGACGGGCCGCACCCTCGTGACGCTCGACCCTGACGTCAAGGGCGCATTCTCGGTGCTCTTCGAGCGTCCCTCCGCGCCGCCGCCCGCGGTTGCCGCGGGGGATGCCGTCGCGTGGGTTTGCGCGGCGGGGCTGCTGGCCGGTATCCTCCGGGCGCGGGTTTTCGAGCCCCAAAAACCCGTGGCGGCCGCCTGACCCTCCGATATCGCGACCCGCACCGATTCACACTCTGCGCCGCCCAGGAGGAAGTTCCACGTGAACGAAGAACGAATTGAGCGCCTGCTCGAGCTCGCGTCGTCCGTGAGCGCCCTCCGGGGCTACCTTTGACGTCCGCAAGGCGGCGAAGGAGAAGGAAGAGCTCGAGCGGCAGACCGGACAGCCCGGCTTCTGGACGAACGCCCACGACGCGCAGGAGACGCTCCGCAAACTGAAGCGCGCCGAGCGAGTGCTCGCGGACGACAAGGATCTCAAGGAGCGTCAGGACGAGCTCGAGATCCTGGCGGAGTTCCTGCGCTCGGGCGAGAAAGTGGAGGCGGACGCCGACCAGGCGCTCCTCACGATCGCGCCGTGGGCGCGGCACAAGGAGCTCACGTTCAAGCTCACGCACGACGAGGACCCGCTTCCGGCGCTCGTCGAGATCCACGCGGGCGCCGGCGGGACGGAGGCGCAAGACTGGGCGGAAATGCTCATGCGTATGTATCTCCGTTACGGCGAGCGTCGCGGATGGAAGACCGACGTGCTGGAGGCGACATACGCCGAGGACGCGGGCATCAAGACCGCGACGTTGCGCTTCGAAGGGGAGTACGCGTACGGCCACATGAAGGCCGAGCGCGGCGTGCATCGGCTCGTGCGCATCTCGCCGTTCGATGCCGCGGCGCGGCGCCACACGTCGTTCGCCGCGGTCTACGTCTCGCCTGAGATCGACGACACGATCGAGGTCGAGATCGGCGACAAGGACCTGAGGATCGACACGTTCCGGGCGGGCGGCAAGGGCGGGCAGCACGTCAACAAGACGGAATCGGCGATCCGCATCACGCACCTGCCGACGGGGCTCGTCGTGCAGTGCCAGAACGAACGCTCCCAGCACAAGAACAAGGACGCGGCTATGAAAGTCCTGAGGTCGCGCCTCTACCAACGCGCCCTCGAGGAGCGCCAGGCGAAGGATGCGGTGCGCGCCGGCACGAAGATGGAGATCGGGTTCGGGTCGCAGATCCGCTCTTACGTTCTCGCGCCCTACAGGCTCATCAAGGACCACCGCACGAACTTCGAGGTCGGTGACGTGGACCGGGTGCTCGACGGCGATCTCGATGGGTTCATCGAGGCCTACCTTCAGTCCTTCGTGAAGAAAGGCGAGAAGGGCGCCACCGAGAGGCAGGGATTCGGCGCGCCCGAAGCCGCTTCATGACGGAACCGGGAGGCGGCGCGTACAGCCCGTGGATGGAAGACCTGAGGACGCGGCTCGGCCGGAGCTTCCCGTCCCGAGCGGGCACGTCCGAAAGGGAAAAGGGCGCCCCGGCGCTTCGCCCGGCGGCGGTCCTGATCCCGCTCTACGTGCGGGAGAAGGCCCTCTGGACCCTCTTCACGAAGAGGACGGACATGGTCGAGCACCACAAGGGCCAGATCTCGTTCCCGGGCGGCGGGGTGTCCGACCGCGACGCGAACCTCTGGGAGACGGCGATCCGCGAGACCGAGGAGGAGATCGGCGTCCCGCGCGCCAGCGTCCGCATCCTCGGCGCGCTGCCGAAGCTCGAGACCGTCACCGATTTCGAGGTCTCGCCGTTCGTGGGCGCGATTCCCTATCCGGTCGCATTCGCGCCGCACGCGGGCGAGGTGGAATCCATCATCGAGGTTCCCATGTCGTATCTCCTCGATCCGATGGTCGTCGAGGAGCGTGCCGTGAAGTGGAAGGGCCGCGACGTCATGACGCTCGTCTACCACTACAAGGGCCACGCGATCTGGGGCGCGACCGCGCGCATCCTCGCGGATCTGCTGACGGTGATGCGGGAAGACGGCGGATCCGCGGCGCCGACCGGGGCCTGACGGGGCCCTACTTCTCGGCAACCGTCAGGCCAGAGCCCTTGAGGAACGCGGCCGCCGCGGCGGCCTTGTCGCGGTTCGCCTTGTAGACGGCCGAGCCCGGCTCCTTCGCGACCGCCTTCTCGAAGAAGCCCACGGCGTCCTCGTACCGTCCGCGCTCGTAGGCCACGGCGCCGGCTTCGTCGTCGAGCAGCGCCTTGTCGAGCGCGGCCGACTGGGCGAGGCTCTCGGCCGCGTCCTTGAGCGCCCCGGTCTGGCGCTGTGCCCGGGCAAGCGCCCAGGCGCTCTCGACGTTCGTCGGGTCGCGCAGGACAGCCTTCTTGAGCGGTTCGATCGCCTCGGCGGCCTGGCCCCGCTCGAGCAGGAGCGAGCCGAGGCCGCGCAGCGCGGGGGCGTAGTCGGGATCCGCGCGGACTGACTCGCGGTATTCCTTCTCCGCGTCCTTCCAGAGACCCTTCCGGCGCAAGGCCGCGGCCAGGTTCGCGCGCACGATCTGCCGGTTGGGCTCCGCCGCAGCCGCTTTCATAAGGGGGTCGAGGGCGGCGTCGACGTCTTTCGCCTGCAGAAGGACGCTCGCGTACTCGGTCAGGACCGAGACGTCCTTTGGGGAGGCCGCCGCGGCGGTCGCGAAGACCTGCCGCGCATGCACGAGATCGCCGTCCGCGCGCGCCTTGCGGCCGAGCGCGACGAGCCTCGCGCCGTTCTCCGGATTCACTTCGGTCGCCCGCCGGAGCGCATCGAGCGCAGCGTCCCAGTTCTTGACGCCGATCGAAAGCTCGTACAGATCGAGCAGGGTTCCCTCGTTCTTCTCGTTGTACTTGAGGGACTGCCTGAGGTTGGCCTCGGCAAAGGTCTTCTCGCCGCGCAGCGCGAAGGCGTTCCCAAGGAGGCGATAGGCGTCGCTGGACTGCGGGTCGATCTCGAGAAGCCGGTTTGCGGCCGACTGGGCGTTCAGGGCGTCTCCGCGCGCGAGGGCCGCTCGTCCGAGGCTCAGGTAGTCCCCGCCGGGTGCGAAAGGCTGCGATGGGACAGCCGCGCCGCCGCCGGCCGGCGGCCGGGGGCTCGCGGGAGGAGCCCTGGAGGCGTCGGGACCGGAAGCGCGGACCCTCGCGGCCTCGGTGAACTTGCCCTGCTTCTCGTAGGCCTGAGCGAGGAGGTCCAGCGCCTCCGCGTCGAGCTTTTCGCGCGGCACGTTGTAGAGGAGGTCGTGAATGACGTCCTCGGTGTTGCCGTCGGCGAGCTTCTCTCTCGCGACGCGCTTCATCTCGTTGAGATCGGCCACCGGAGGCGGCATCGCGGCGAGCGCGCCCGCGCGCACGTCGCCGGCGAGCTTGACGAACTCCGGCGAGAAGAAGTCGGGAACGATCTCGAGGTCGGGGCTGGCGGTGAACGCGCGGCGGAGCGCCTCCTGGGCCTCGGATCTCTTCCCATCGTTGAAGTGCGCCCAGGAGGCCTGCACGAGCATGCGCGAGCGGCGCTGGGGGTCGCCGGCCGCCGAGGCGGAGCTCTCGAACTTGAGCGCGGCCTTTCGCCACTGGCCGGCGTTGACGGCCTTCCGCGCCTCTTTCTCGAGCGACTCCGAGCCTTCCTGGGCGAAAAGCGGGGCGCCCAGGAAAAGGAGGATCCCGGCCGCCGCGAGGAGCATGCGCATCCGCATCCCGCCGATTGTAGCTATTCCTTCTTCAGCTCGATGGCGGGAAGGACGTAGACCTCGTCTTCCTTGAGGTCCACCGACCGCGCCTCGTTTCTGTAGCCTGCCAGGCTCAACGAGATTTCGTGGGCGCCTGCTCGCAGCGTCTTCTTGATCGGTGCGCCGGAAGAGCGGCCGACCAGGACACCATCGACGCGCACCTCGGCGCCCACGGGACGGACCGTAAGCGACAGGATCGCGCGCGGCGGAAACTTTCCCGTGATCGTCAAGGGGGCCGGATTCGCCGCGGGAATCACGAATTCCTCCTGGACCTTCGTGAACCCCGGAGCGTCGAACACGGCGACGTACCGTCCCGGCTTGAGCGTGACGCGCGTCGCGGCCGGGAGGCTGGCCGGTTGGCGCTTTCCGTTGATCGAGAGCTCGGAGTAGATGTTCGACTTGAACGTGACGACGGCGGTCGTCGGCACTTCCTTGATCACGACGGTCGGCTCGGGTACGGCGGTGGGCGCCGGCTCGGGCGGCGCCGTGGGGGCGGGGGCGGCGGTCGGAACGGGCGCCGGCGTGGGCGCGGCCGGAACCACGACGTGACGCTGCTGCGCGACGTACCAGACGCCTCCGGCCACGGCCAGGAGGACGGCGGCGGCGGCGAAGACCTTCAGGGCCAGGGCCGAGCCGCCGCCCTCCTCGCGCCCGGCGGCGGGACGGGGGGCGCCGATGTCCGTGTGAAGCCTCACGTCCCCGATGCCCCCGACCGTCGGCCGCAAGGAGGGCGGCCCGAGAGGCGTGTCGAGGACGCGCGAAGCCTTGCCCCCGCCCGGCGTTCGGGGCGACACGGAACCCGTGACCGGAAAGCCCGACGTCGGCGTCGCGACCGTCTTTTCCATGTCGCCTTCCGGCATTTGAAACGCGGGTCCCTCCGGCACGCTTTGGAGAAGCGCCATGCACTCGGCGCGCAGCTCGCCGCACGACGAGAAACGCTTCGTGCGGTCTTTTTCGAGAGCCTTGATGATCACGGCGTCGAGACCGCGCGGCAGCGCGGGGTCGAGCGAGCTCGGCGGCGCGGGCACCTCGTTCATGATCTTGTAGAGAACCGTCGAGATGTGGTCGCCCGTGAAGGGCTTCTGGCCGGTCAGCATCTCGTACGCGAGGACTCCGAGCGAGAAGATGTCGGTTCGGGGATCGAGATCCTCTCCGCGAATCTGCTCCGGCGCGAGATACGAGGCCGTGCCGAGCGTGATCCCGGTCTGCGTGAGCGTCGATTGAGAGACCATCGACTTGGCGATGCCGAAGTCCATGATCTTCACGGTTCCGTCCTCGAGAAGGCGGATGTTCGACGGCTTGATGTCGCGGTGGATGATGCCCGTCGAGTGCGCGTAGCCGAGCCCGTCGCAGACATCGATCAGGATCTGAAGCTTGCGTTGGAGAGTGAGCGGCTCCTTCTTCTTGATGGCCTTGTCGAGATCGTCGCCGGTGAGGAACTCCTGCACGATGTAGGGCGTGCCGTCCTCGGTGACGCCGAAGTCGTAGATCGTCGTGACGTTCCGATGGTGCAGGTTCCCCGCGAACTCGGCTTCGCGGAAGAAACGCTTCTTGATCTCTTCTTCCTCGCTCTGGCAGGTCTTGATGGCGACGGACCGCTTGATGAAGGGATCCCGGCCCTTGTAGACGGTTCCGAAGCCGCCCACGCCGATCTTCTCGACGATCTGGTATTTCCCGACTTGCGTCAGCATGGAGCCAAAAAATCGTACCACGCGGCTATCATCCGGGCGTGCGGCGTTGCGTTCGCGTGCTCCTGGCCGGTCTCGCGGCCGCCGGCGTCGGCTGCGGCTCGCCCGACGCGAATCCCGCGGCGTCCACGAGCGCTCCTCTGTCGCGGGCGGCCGAGCCGCGCGACGTCTACAGGCCTCCCGCCGACGGACGCGTGACGGCGGCCCAGGTGGAGATGTTCCTGTCCGTCCTCGACCGCGTGCGTCTCGACCTGCGGGGCGAGAAGCCCACGCCCGGGGGCGATCCACTGTCGAGCGTTCCCGCCGACGTCGCCGCGGCGCGGGCCCGCCGCGTGAACGCCGAGGAGTTCCTCTGGGTGAAGGAGCGCGTCCTCGAGGCCGAGGCGGCGACGATGACCGTTCGGCTCAATGCCGCGGCCCTCACGATGCTCGAGAGGACGCTGGCCGACCTGAAGGCGCGGCGGGCGGACGCCGCCGACGAAGGCTCCCGAAAGCTCCTCGCCGAGCAGACGGCACAGTTCGAAGCCGAGGCCGAGCGGGTGCGCCGGGAATCGAAGGTGCGCGAGAGCGGCGCCGTCCGCGCGAACATGAAGACGCTCGAGCCGTACCGATCGCGCCTTGCGGCCGCTCAGGATGCGCTGGAGAAGCCGCGATGACCTCCTCGATCGTGCTCGCCGAGGGAGTCCGCACGGCGATGGCCGACTACAACGGCCTCTTTTCGGACACGACCGCCACCGACCTCGCCGTCGCGGCTTCCCGCGAGGCCCTGCGCCGGGCGTGCTTCGAGCCCGGGGAGATCGGGCACGTGATTTTCGGAAACGTGCTGCAGACGTCGCCCGACGCCATCTACCTCGCCCGCCATGTCGGCCTTCGGTCGGGCGTGCCGAAGGAGGTTCCGGCCCTCACGGTGAACCGCCTGTGCGGGTCGGGCTTCGAGGCGATCGTCCAGGCGAAACACCGCATCCTGCTCGGGGAGACGGACGCCGTTCTCGCCGGCGGAACCGAGAACATGAGTCAGGCGCCGTTCGTAATCCGAGGCGCCCGGACCGGTCTCAGGCTCGGGCAAGGCAAGCTCGAGGACTCGCTCATGAGCGGCCTTTTCGACACGGTTCCCGGCCTCGCGATGGCGCAGACGTCGGACAACGTCGCGCGGCGCCACGGCATCTCGCGCGAGGAGCAGGACGCGTTCGCGCTCGAGAGCCAGAGGAGGGCCGCGGACGCGCGCGCGACGGGACGGCTCGCGGAAGAGATCGTCGCGGTCGAGGCGAAGAAGGGCCGCAAGACCGTGACCGTGTCCGAGGACGACCATCTGACCCCGGACTCGACGCTCGAGGGGCTCGCGAAGCTGGCCCCGGCGTTCGGGAAGGAGGGAATGGTCACGGCGGGCAACGCGTCGGGCATCGTGGACGGGGCGGTGGCCGTGATCGTGACGACCGAGGCGAAGGCGCGCGCAAAGGGGATCGTTCCGCTCGGGCGCCTCGTGACCGAGGCGGTCACGGGCTGCGACCCCGCCGAGATGGGCCTCGGGCCGGTCTCGGCGTGCCGCGCGGCGCTCGGGAAGGCGGGGAAGTCGCTCGGCGAGATGGATCTCGTCGAGATCAACGAGGCGTTCGCCGGCCAGATCCTCGGCGTCGTCAAGGAGCTGGCGATCGACCGCGCGAAGCTGAACGTGAACGGTGGAGCAATCGCGCTCGGGCACCCGCTCGGAGCGAGCGGCGCGCGGCTGACGCTCACTCTCCTCAAGGAGCTCCGCCGGCGAGGCAAGCGCTGGGGCCTCGCCTCGGCCTGCATCGGGGGAGGACAGGGAATCGCGTTGGTCGTGGAGGCGCTGTCATGAGCGAGATTCGAAGAGTCGGGGTTCTGGGCGCGGGGCTCATGGGGTCCGGCATCGCCGAGGTGTGCGCGAAGGCGGGCTACGAGGTCGTCGTTCGCGAGGTGGACGAGAAGGCGCTCGCTGCGGGCCGCCGCCGCATCGAGCAGTCACTTTCGAAGGCAATCGAACGCGGCAAGCTGGGAGCCGAAGCGGCCGGCGAGATCCGCAATCGACTGCGGTTCTCCTCCTCGCTCGAAGAGCTCGCTTCGGTCGATCTCGTCATCGAAGCGATCGTCGAGAACCTGGAGGCCAAGCGCGAGGTGTTCAAGGCGCTCGACGCGCGGTGCGCGCCGCAGGCGATCTTCTGCTCGAACACGTCGTCGCTGACGATCGCCGAGATGGCGGCCGCCACCGCGCGGCCGGACCGCTTTGCCGGGCTTCACTTCTTCAACCCGGTCCCGGTCATGAAGCTCGTGGAGGTCGTGCGGGCGATCGGGACGTCCGACGAAACGGTAGCGCGCGTGACGACCTTCGCCCGGTCTCTCGGCAAGGAGCCCATCGCGGCCCGCGACAACTCGGGCTTCGTCGTCAACCGGCTGCTCGTGCCGTTCCTCCTCGATGCGATTCGCGCGCACGAGCAGGGCGTGGGCTCGCTCGAGGACATCGACACCGGCATGAAGCTGGGCTGCGCGCATCCCATGGGGCCGTTCGAGCTCCTCGATTACGTCGGGCTCGACACCGTGTACGCGATCGCGGAGATCATGTTCACCGAGTACCGCGAGGCCCGCTTCGCGCCGCCGCCCGTGCTCAAGAGGATGGTGCTTGCGGGGCGTTACGGGAGAAAGAGCGGACGGGGGTTCTTCGAATACGACGAGAGGGGAAACCGGAAATGAGGCTCATCGATCCCTCCATCATGGAGCTCGACCGGGAGGCGTCCTCGACCCGCAAGATGCTCGAGCGCGTGCCGGAAGGAAAGAACGAGTGGGCGCCGCATCCGAAGTCGATGACGCTCGGAAGGCTCGCGACCCACGTCGCGACGCTCCCGGGCTGGGCGAGCTCGCTCCGGGACGACGGTTTCGACATCGGCGTGAACACCGTGGGCGTCCCGCCTCCGCCCGCGACGACCGCCGGCCTCGTCGAGCTCTTCGACAAGACGATCGCGGACGCGAAAGCGGTCCTGAACGGACTCGACGACGCCCGGGCGATGGGACCCTGGACGCTCTCGATGAAGGGGAAACCCGTTTTCTCGATGCCGCGGCTCGCCGTCGTGCGGATGATGATCCTCAACCACACGGTTCATCACCGCGGCCAGCTCTCAGTCTATCTCCGCCTCCTCGACGTGCCCGTGCCCGGCATGTACGGGCCGAGCGCGGACGAGAACCCGTTCGACTGAAAGAGGTGCCCAAGATGTCCGTCGTTCTCAGCGAAGTCTCGGATCGCATCCTCACGGTCACGATCAACCGGCCCGACAAGCTCAACGCGCTCAACCCGGAGGTCATGGAGGGCCTTGCCGCTGCCTTCGAGGGCGCCCGGGACGACCACGCCGTCGGCGGCGTGATCCTGACCGGCGCGGGCGAAAAGGCGTTCATCGCGGGCGCGGACATCACGACGTTCCGGGCGTACACGCCGGTCTCGGCCCAGGCATTCGCGCTGAAGGGGCAGGCAATCCTGGACGCGATCGAAACTCTCGGCAAGCCGGTGATCGCGGCCGTGAACGGCTTCGCGCTCGGCGGCGGCTGCGAGGTGGCACTCGCCTGCACGCTCCGCATCGCGTCGAAAACCGCCCGCCTCGGACAGCCCGAGGTGAACCTCGGGATCATTCCGGGTTACGGCGGGAGCCAGAGGCTGCCGCGACTCGTGGGGAAGGGCCGGGCGCTCGAAATGCTCCTGACTGGCGACATGGTCTCGGCCGAAGAGGCCTGGCGGATCGGCCTCGTGAACCGGGTCGTCGAGCCGGCCGAGCTGCTGCCGGCCTGCCGCGAGATCCTGAAGAAGATCCTCGCGAAGGCTCCGGTCGCGATCCGATGCGTCCTCGACGCCGTCAACGCGGGTCTCGAGATCCCTTTCGCCGCCGCCGAGGACCACGAGGCGACGCTCTTCGGCCTCTGTTTCGCGACGGAGGACATGAAGGAGGGAGTCTCCGCCTTCCTCGAGAAGCGGCCGGCGAAGTTCACGGGGCGCTGACCTTTCGGAAGCGGCTCGAGCGGGCTAGGAGTGAACGAGCACGGTACAGGCTGCTGCTACGCCCTCTACGTGTCGGCCGTTACGATTTGCGGCTTGGGATCTTCATGCTGCACCGTCTTTTCCTCAGGCCGGCGGTAGGCTGAAGCAGCCGTTCCGGTCCGCGTGTCGTCGCGAAGGGCATTCAGCAACACTCCCAGAATGGAGACGCGGCCTTGGAGCAGCTCGGCCCGGGCGCGCGCAACCATTTCGCGGGATGTGGCACCGGCCCGCACGCACAGGATCGCCCCGTCGGTGAGGTGGGCGAGCAGAACTGCGTCGGTGACCGCGAGAACAGGCGGGCTGTCGAAGACAACGTGGTCGAAGGCTCCCACGATCGTGCTCAGGAATCGTTTCATGGCCTCGGACTGGAGA
Organism: Thermoanaerobaculia bacterium; assembly: GCA_963821225.1. Classification (GTDB taxonomy): domain Bacteria; phylum Acidobacteriota; class Thermoanaerobaculia; order UBA5066; family UBA5066; genus Fen-183. The sequence continues at coordinate 597,204 of CAWGCY010000006.1, read as the reverse complement.
AGGCCAGAGGGGTCGGGGGCGAGAGGGCCGGCAGGGAGGACGGAAACGTTGGGAAGCTGGGTGGAGCGAATTGCCTCGGACGGATCCGTACGCGCCGCCAGAACCGACACGAGCCCGACCCGGTTGGACACGTTCAGGACCTCATGGATATGAGGGCGTCGTAGATCGGCGTCGACGAGAAGCACGCGTCGGCCGAGCTGTCCGAGGACTATGGCAAGGTTCGTAGCGGTGGAGGTCTTCCCTTCGAACGGGAGGGCCGATGTGACGACGAGGGACTTGACCCCGTCGGCGCGGGAAAGCAGGAGCGAGGTGCGAAACGAGCGGTAGGCCTCGGCGACGCTCGACTGTGGGAGGGTATGAGGGAGCAGTTCGATCGGAACCGTCTTCTTCGGTTTACCGCTCGGAGGTCTCGACGCGTCCGTCTCCGATGAGCGGCCGGAGTGTCCATAGCCGTATCCGTAATGCTGATCCAGCGCCGCCTGGGAAGGCGGGATAATGCCGAGGACAGGAAGCCTCAGGTGCTGCACGACCTGCTCTGCGGAGCGGAGACTTCGGTCGAGTGAATCGAGCAAGAGGGCGAGGCCGACGCCAGCAAAGAGGCCGGCAAGCAACCCGAGCAGGGCGTTCTTCGGGTACGACGGCTTGAAGGGCGCTCGCGGCAGCAAGGCGCTCTCGACTATTTGAACGTTCGTCAGGCGCTCGCCCTGAAGGCGCAGGAGGACCTGCATTTCCGCCGCGCGTTTGAGAAGATTGTCGACGAGATTGCGCTGCGTCTCCACCTCGATGCGGAGGTTGTTGTAGTCGACGGCGTTGCGGCTCATCGACATCGCCTCCGAGCGCTGGCTCTGAAGAGCCGCTTTCACGCTCTCCTCCCGGCGGAGCGCCATTTCGTAATCGGACTTTGCGGCCTCCCGTGCCTTCGCGACGGCCTCTCGCGTCGCCACCTTGAGGTCCTGGTGAGCTTTCTCGATCTGGGCCCGGAGCGATTGCATCGCCGGCCATTCCGGCTTGAAGACGCCCAGCTTGTCGGTGTATTCGCGCTCGAGCCGGGCGAGATCATTTCGTTGCTGAAGGATGGCGCTGGTCATCAGCGACTCGGGCAGAGAATCCGGGTTCGCCTTCTGAAGCTCGTTGTACCGGGTCTCCTTGGAGATCCGCTCGGCCATTGTGTTGCTGACGTCCTGACCGAGAGCCGTGAGTTTCTGGAGCGTGGGATTCGACTGCGGGGCGACCTCCAGGATGTCCTTCTGCCTTCCGAGGGCGAGGAGCCGCTGCTCTTTCTCGGAAAGCGCCTGCTTCGCCTCTTCGATCTGCGAAGCCAGGAACTTCGAAGCCTGACCGATGACTCGAAACCTCAGGTCGAGCTTCCAGTCGATATACGCCTCGGCCACCGCATTGGCCAGCTCGGCGGCCTTCTTCGGTGAGTCCGCGATGTACGACAGCTCGATGAGGTTGGTTCCCCGAACGGGCGTGACCTCGATGGACCGCTGGATACGGAGAGCTTCCGACGTGACGGCGTCGGGACTCGCGGCCGTCGCTTCGGGAGCCCCTGCGAGCTTCAGCTTCGTCACGACTCGCTCAACGACCTCCCGATTCCGCATGAGTTGCGCTTCGGTCGCGAAGATCTCGGGGTCGGGCGCCGGCGCACGGGCGGGCGCTCCCGCGACCTCGAACGAGCTGGCGCCCTGCGGATCGAGATTCAGAAGCGTCCTGGCCCGGTACATCGGTGTCGAGAACCAGGTGATGACTCCCGCTGCGAGAAGCGCCGCCAGCACGCAGGCGACGATCAGCCAACGGTGGCGTCGGATCGTATCCACGTAGGCGGACAGCGGCGGGCCGCCGGCGCCCGGCTCTTCCTCAAAGGGATCATCAGCGAATGGGAGCTGCGACATGAGTCAGACTTTCCGAGCCCTCTGTAAACTTTTAGTGTAGCATTCTGGTTCTCCATGGCTACGAATGCGAGGCGCCTCGTAACCGGGGTGTGCTAACCTAACTGTTTCCGGGAAAGGGCAGAACCAGGACTTTCCATGGGTCTTGGCGCGGCCAACAGAGTGGAGGTTTCCCGGGGTGGACGTACACCCACGGGGGCGAAGCCTGAACGGCACGTCTTCGCTGCCTGTCATGAATTTGTGGTCCGTCGAGTGATGTGGCGACGTTGAACGAGACACTCTTAGCCGGCGAACAAGCCCAGGAGGCCGGCTCGTGACGGTGCCCGAACGGCCGGCGCTCGCGGTGATCCCGGCACGCGGGGGCTCGAAGCGGGTTCCGCGCAAGAACGTGCGCGAAATGGCAGGGCGCCCTCTCATCGCCTATACCATCGAAGCCGCGCTCAGCAGCGGCATCTTCGCACGGGTCGTCGTCAGCACGGACGACGACGAGATCGCCCGAATCGGGCGCTCGTGCGGAGCCGAGGTTCCATTCCTCAGGTCTGCCTCGCTCGCGGACGACCTCACGCCCGTCTCGGCGGCCACGGCAGACGCCCTCGGTCGGCTCGACCCGGACGGCGCGGCTTTCGCCGACGTCGCCCAGCTCATGGCCAATTGTCCGCTCCGCACGGCGGAGGACGTTCGGGCAAGCCAAGCGGCGTTCCTAGCCGGAGGAGCGCCCGCCCAGATCTCCGTGGCGCGCTACGGGTGGCAGAGCCCCTGGTGGGCGCTGGCGCGGGACGCGGCCGGCCGGATCGAGCCGCTTTTCGCCGACCGTCTCCAGCAGCGGAGTCAGGATCTTCCGGAGCTCTTCTGCCCGACGGGGGCAATCTGGTGGACGACGGCGGAAACGCTCCGGACCCACCGGACCTACCACGTCGAGGGCCGCACCGGATGGGAACTCCCGTGGGACCACGCGATCGACATAGACACCGAGGACGACTGGCGGCTGGCCGAAGGCCTTCTTTCGACGGCGCGGTGGGAGGCGGCCCGTGCGGTCTGAGAGCCTCGTCGTTTACACAACGTGGTACCCAGGCGTGGAGCCGTACCTCGACGCATGGGGGCGCTCGGTGCGGGCCCAGACGGATCCGTCGTTCCGTCTCGTCGTCGGCGTGGACCGGATAGCACCCGACAGGTGGGTCTCTCGGCTCGGACTAGACGCCAGGACGCAGTGGGTGATGGCTCCGGCGGACGCCAGTCCGGCGCGTGTGCGGCAGACGGCGCTTGAAAGCGTCGTCGAGGACGCGGACGCGGTCGTCTTCGTCGACAGCGACGACGTTCTGGAGCCGAGCCGCGTGGCGGCGGCACGCGCGGGCCTCGCATCGTCCGACGTCACAGCGTGCGCGCTGAGGCTCGCGGACGCGACGGGGGAGGATCTCGGTGAGACGTTTGGTCCCCCGGCGGAAAGCGACGCCGCTGCGGACCTGCCGAGGTACAACGTCTTCGGCCTCTCAAACTCGGCCTACCGGACGGCGACGCTGCGCGCCTGCCTGCCGATCCCGGACAACTGCGTCCTCATCGACTGGCTTCTCGCGACCCGCGCCTGGGCGTTCGGCGCCCGGCTCGCCTTCGACGCCACGCCACGCATGGTCTACCGGCAGGGCGCCGCGAGCGCCACGCGCGTAAGTCCGCCGTTCGGGGCGCGGCAGGTCCTCGAGTCGACGGATCTCGTGCTCGGGCACTACCGGATCACGCTCGGGAGCACGCCGGCGCTTCCGGCCGCACCAGCGGCCTCACTCTCGGCCGCGTGCGATCGCGCGGAGCGGTTTCGCCGCTCGGTTTCGGATTCTCCGGGGACCCTGTCGCGCTACGTCGACGCCCTGAACGCGCTGCCGCCGCGCCGCGTTTGGTGGTGGACGGTCGCCAATTCCGAACTGGAGTACCTATGGATGAACTGAACATCGCCGGGCGGCGCATCGGAGAGGGCCAGCCTCCGTACATCGTCGCCGAGATCGGTTCCAACCATAACGGCGACATGACGCTCTGTCGCCGGATCATCGATGCGGCGAAGGACGCCGGGGCCGACGCCGCGAAGTTCCAGTCGTGGTCGAAGACGTCGCTCATCGGGCGGGCGGAATACGAGCGCAACACGAAGTACGCCAAACAGGATCCGTCGGCGCTCACTCTCGAGCAGGCGGTCGAGAAGTACCAGCTGACGCCGGACCAGCACCGGGAGGCGGCGGCCTACTGCCGTGACCGGAATATCACGTTTCTCTCGAGTTGCTTCTCCGCGCCGGAAGTCGATCTCCTGGAGTCGCTGGGGGCGCCTGCCTACAAGATCGCCTCGATGGACGTGAATAACCTGCCGCTGCTCGACTATGTCGCCCGAACCGGAAAGCCGGTCGTTCTCTCGACGGGGATGGCGACGCTCGGAGAGATCGAGACGGCGCTCGGCGTCCTGCGCCGGGGAAGCTCCGGTCCGGTCATCCTTCTTCACTGCGTCTCGGTTTACCCGTGTCCCGCGTCGGACGTGAATCTCAGGAACATCCCGACGCTCGGGGCGGCTTTCGGCGTTCCCGTCGGATTGAGCGACCACAGCCTCGGCAATGCAATTCCCCTTGCCGCCGTCGCGCTCGGCGCCTGCCTGATCGAGAAGCACTTCACCGTGGACAAGAAGCTCGAAGGGTGGGACCACGCAATTTCGGCGGATCCGGGCGAGCTCGCGGCGCTCGTGGAGGGCTCTCGCGAGGTCTTCGAGGCGCTCGGCCGTACGGAGCGGATCGTCGGTGATGCGGAGATCGAGAAGCGAAAGACGTTTCGCCGGCGAATGGTGGCGCGGCGCCCGTTGAAAAAGGGCGAGCGTCTCCGTCCCGGCGACGTGGACTTCAAGCGACCGGGGACGGGGATCAGCCCCGACGAACTCCGCTATGTCGTCGGCCGCGTTCTGACGCGCGACGTGACCGACGAAGACGAACTCGAGTGGGCGGATTTCGCCTGAGCCACGATCGGCGTCCCGGGCCACACGCGATGAAGAGACGGCAGGGCGCTTGAAGCTGGTCTTTTTCGGTGACGGCGCCTGGGCGGCGAACAGCCTGCGCGCGCCTGCAGCAGGACGGCCACGAGATTCTGGCGGTCGTCGTGCGACGTCGTCCGTCGAGCGGGGAGCTTGCGGAAACCGCCCGCTCTCTGGGCCTGCCAATCCTCCAACCTGCGGAGGCGAACTCACCCGAGTTCGTCGCCAAGCTGAGAGGCTTCACTCCCGAGCTGAACCTCTCCGTTTCCTACGACCAAATCATCCGCAGGCCGCTGCTCGAGGCCGCGCCTCTGGGATTCGTGAATTTCCACGCAGGAAAGCTGCCCAATTACCGGGGGCGAAATGTCGTGAACTGGGCGCTCATCAATGGGGAGACGGAGATCGGCCTGACGGCGCACTTCATGGACGAAGGGATCGACACCGGCGACATCCTTCTTCAAAGGACACTGCCGATAAGCTGGGTCGACACCTATGGAGAGGTCCTGTCGCGCGTCGTCGACGCGTTTCCGGACCTCGTCGCAGACACCCTCTCCATCCTTCAGCAGGGAGCCGTCGCCCGCAGGCGGCAAGCCCACCTCGCAGGCACCTACTTCGCCGGGCGTGGACCTGGGGACGAGTGGCTGGACTGGGCCGACACGAGCCGGAACATCCACAACAAGGTCCGCGCCATCTCGCGGCCGGGACCCGGAGCGCGGACGAAACTTGTCGGGAAAACGGTCATCGTCTGGCGCGCCTTCTGGGACCCGTCGTGGCCGAGCTACCTCGCGACGCCGGGGCAGGTCGTCGGGCGCAAGGAGGGCGAGGGTGTCGTCGTGAAGACGGGAGATTCGACGCTTCTCGTGACGGAGACCGAAGAAGCGGTTGGTGTGGTCGGCCGGCCGCGCTGGCCGATCGGCACGCGCCTTGGAGATCCGCTGGGGGCGACTCTCGAAGGATTGCGGACGGACATCGACGCTTTGAAGCGGCGGGCCGAAGTCGGAGGCAAACTTGACGGCGAATGAACGGGCCGAGCGTCTGAAGCGGACGCTCATCTTGCCCCGTGAGCCGATCTCCGAGGCTATCCGGCGCCTGGACGACGCCGGAACCGGAGTCCTCCTCCTCTGCGAGGAAGACGGCCGCCTGGCCGGCGTTCTTACGGACGGCGACATTCGTCGAGCGATGCTCCGAGGGATTTCCTTTGACCGAACCTGTGATTCCATCGCGAGTCTCACACCGGTCGTCGCGCCGCCCGACGTGTCCGCGGTGGAGGCCCTTCGCCGGATGAACGAGGCGGACGTCAACCAGCTTCCGTTGGTAGATCCGCAGACCGGGAAGGTTGTCGACCTGCTCCTTCGGCGGGACTTGATGACCGAGGACGAGCTCTCCGTCGCAGCGGTGGTGATGGCGGGCGGATTCGGGACCCGGCTCCGCCCGCTCACCGAAGACACCCCGAAACCGATGCTGCGCGTCGGGGACCGGCCTCTGCTGGAAAGGACGATCGAGCAGCTTCGAAACGCCGGGATCCGGCATGTGAACGTGACGACACACTATCTCCCCGAAAAGATCACCGATCACTTCGGCGACGGCAGGGCCTACGGCGTGGAGATCACGTACGTGACCGAAGACCAGCCTTTGGGAACGGCAGGCGGCCTGGCGCTCGTGAAGGACGCGCGCGAGCCTCTTCTCGTCATCAACGGTGACATTCTGGCCTCTGTCGATTTTCGCGATCTCACCAAGCATCACCGAAAGGAGGGCGCCGACGCGACGGTCTGCGTCCGAAGGCACCAAGTTCTCGTTCCTTACGGCGTGGTGGAGTGCGAAGGTGCGCGCCTCATGGGGGTCCGGGAGAAGCCGTCCGTCGACGTTCTCGTGAACGCGGGCATCTACCTTCTCGAACCATCGGTTCTTGACTACATCCCGGACGGCGAACGATTCGACATGACCGACCTTCTCCAGCGTCTCCTCGCTGCTGGAAGGCCGATTGCGACGTATCCGATCCTCGGCTACTGGCTGGACGTCGGCCGGCACGAGGATTTCGAGCAGGCCCAGAAAGACGTCAAGAAGGCGGGGCAGCCGTGAAGGTCCTCGTCACGGGCGGCGCGGGCTACGTCGGTTCGACCCTCGTTCCGATGCTGCTTGCCGAGGGGAAGCACGTGCGGGTCGTCGATGCGCTCCTCCACGGGGGCGAGCCGCTCCTGGGCGTCTTCTCTCACCCCGAGTTCGAGTTCATCCGCGGCGATCTCACCCAAGCCTCGGCCGTGCACGCAGCGGTGGAAGGGATGGACGCCGTCGTCCACCTCGCCGCCATCGTCGGGGATCCCGCGTGCTCGCGGCAGCCCGAGCGGGCCCGCGCCGTCAACCTCGTCGCCTCGCTCGCCCTCGTCGAGGCGGCGCGCAGGGCCGGAGTGAAGCGCTTCGTGTTCGCCTCCACATGCAGCAACTACGGCCGGATGAAGGATCCCACGGCCTACGTCGACGAGTCCTCGGAGCTGGCGCCGATCTCCCTCTACGCCGAGACGAAGGTGGCCGTCGAGAAGGCGCTCCTGGCCGAGGGCGGGCTCTGCGCGACGCCGCTCCGGTTCGCGACGGTCTACGGCGTTTCGGCGCGCATGCGCTTCGACCTGACCGTCAACGAGTTCACGATGGAGATGCTGACCAAGGGAAGACTCGTCGTCTTCGGGGAGCAGTTCTGGAGACCGTACATCCACGTCCGCGATGCCGCGCGTGCTCTGGCCCTCGTCCTTTCGGCGCCGGAGAGCCGCGTCGCCGGCCGGGTGTTCAACGTCGGGGCGACGGAGCAGAACTACCAGAAGAAGCAGCTCGTGGACCTCATTCGCCCCCATGCTCCCCAGGCCGTCGTGGAGTTCGTCAAGCGCGAGGAGGACCCACGCGACTACCGGGTTTCCTTCGCGCGGGTGCAAAGCGAGCTCGGCTTCGAGGTCTCACGGACGGTGCCCGACGGGATCGCCGAGGTCGCGCGTCTCGTCAGGTCCGGCGTCCTCGCCGACTTCGCCGATCCGAGGTACCGCAATTGAGAGGCGGCGAGAAGGGGGCCCCCGGCGCCCCGGCGCCCGAGGGCTTCATCCCGCTCTCCGTTCCCGAGATCCGCGGGAACGAGTGGGCCTATGTTCGCGAGTGTCTGGACACGGGCTGGGTTTCGTCTGTCGGCTCCTACGTCGAGCGATTCGAGTCCGAAATGGCAACGGCCGCCGGAACCCGCTTCGCCGTGGCGACCGTGAATGGCACGGCGGCGCTCCACACGGCTCTCCTCGTGGCGGGCGTGAGGCCCGACGACGAGGTGCTCGTCTCCACGCTGACGTTCATCGCGCCGGCCAATGCCGTCCGGTACGTCGGGGCCTGGCCCGTCTTCATCGACGCGGAGCCCGTGACGGGTCAGATGGATCCGGCGCGGGTCGCGGAGTTCCTCGAGCGTGGGTGCATCGCCCGCGGCGGCGAGGTCTTCGACCGCGAATCGGGGCGGCGCGTCAAGGCCATCATCCCCGTCCACATTCTCGGCCATCCGGTCGACATGGACCCGGTGCTCGAGCTGTCGCGTCGGTTCGGCCTCGCCGTCGTCGAGGACGCGACCGAATCCCTCGGCGCCACGTACCGGGACCGTCGCGTCGGGCAGCTCGGAGACATGGCCTGCTTCAGCTTCAACGGGAACAAGATCATCACGACCGGCGGCGGCGGCATGCTCGTAACCGACGACGAGGCCTGGGCGCGGAAGGCCCGCTACCTGACCACGCAGGCCAAGGACGACCCCGTGGAGTTCGTCCACGACGAGATCGGCTACAACTACCGGCTGACGAACGTCCTGGCCGCGATCGGCGTCGCCCAGCTCGAGAGGCTGCCGGAATACGTCACGACGAAGAGACGCATCGCCGCGCGCTATGCCGAGGCGTTCCGGGACGTCCCGGGTCTGACGTTTCTCGGCGAGGCTCCTTGGGCGCGGGCCACGTTCTGGATGTCCGTCGTGCGGGTCGATCCGGAGACCTTTGGCTCCGACTCGCGCGTCCTTCTTCGGGCTCTCGAGGCGCGACGCATCCAGACACGGCCGCTCTGGCAACCGATTCACCAGTCTCGCGCTCACGCCGGCTCGCCGCGGTTGGGGGGAAACGTGGCTGAGGGGCTCAACCGGGAATGCTTGACGCTTCCCTGCTCGATCGGACTGACCGAGTCCGACCAGCGACGAGTGATCGAGGCCGTCCGTGTCTCATGTTGCACAACGTCATGATGTCGAGTTCCTCGGAAGAGGAACTGTACTTGGCGCCGGCCTTGAAGCGATGACCGTGACCGGATCCAGAGTCAGAGGCAATGGGAGATGGTACCTTGCGGCCGCTGCTGCCGCCTTCCCGCTCCTCTTCGTCCTCCATTCAAGGCTCGTGTCTCCTCGCCCCTATTCCATTTCCGAGATCGACATCGAACAGGACTATTACTACAACGCGAGGCTACTTGCACGCGGACTCCCGATGGGGTCGAGCCATCATCCCGGAACCCCCATCTATTTGTTCTCGAGCTATCTCTTGAGGATTTCGGGTGTCGAACTCGAAAACACGCAGCGGTTCTTCAGCGTGGCCTACTGGGTTGTTGCGGTCGCTTCGGCCGCAGTCATCGTGTACTTCTGTCTGACGGTGCTTCGGACAGTGCGTCCATGGGACGCCGCGATGGCGGTGGCGCTGCTGTTTTCATGGCCTCCCGTCTTGAGTTACTGGACTTATTACGGCGCGGATTCATGGAGCTTCAGTCTTTCGCTCTTGATGGTGTCGCTCTTTTGGAACGATATCTCGTGCCGGAGCAGAAGTACGACTCGGGCGATGCTGTGCGGCATGGTTGCCGGAGTCGGTCTCGCGGTCAAAATGACGTTCCTGCCGCTCGTCCTCTCATTGCTGCTTGCCGAAGTCGTCCGAGTGACGATGGCAATGCGTCAAACGTCGCGCGACGGCGGAGGTGGGCGGAAGAAAGGGCTGCGAGAGATGGGGGCGCACTCTGCGGTTCTGACGGCGGCCCTTGCGGGAACGTACTTTGCCGCGACGGCGCCGATTCTTGGGCGCCTGGCCGGCCTGTGGTACGACACTTTCCACAGACCGGACGTGAAGCCGCCGGCGGGTGAGTTCGGCGCTTCACTCGCCTCGACCGTGACGGCGCTCTGGGGGTGGAATCCTGCTCTGGTCGTGGCCGGCTCGTTCGTCATCGTAGCGTTCGTTTTCACTGGAGTTTCTCTGACGGCAACGAGCCTTCGACGGGCGTCGAAAAATGAAACGGCGCCGCTTGTGGATGGAAAAGAATACTTTGACTATGCCGCAGGTGGAGTGTTTCTGTTTGCTCTGCTCCTGGCGCTCTTCTACACACTCGCCAGCTCGGCCGGCGTGACGCCTGGGGCAGAACTCGGAATCCGGCTCCGCAACACGGCACCGTCTGCGCTCGTGTTGCCCATGATGATCCTCTTCATTGAACGCGCGCGCCGTGGGGCATCACTTGCCTGGCTCGGGCGGAAGACCACTTCTTGCCTGGCCATGCTTGGGGCGGTCGCCTTCATTCTGGCTTGGGTGGCGATCAGCGGTCATCGCCAGTCATTTGTCGCAACGAGAAGTGCGCGTTCAAGAGAAGTCAGGAGGCGGCTTGTCCCACCCCCTGAAGGGCCGCACCGGATCGCCTTCTGGACGGGCGCGGCCGATGACCACCTTGGAGAGGTGTCCTTTCACTTCTGGGGCAATTACAGGTACGGCCACGATCAATTTGACGAAGAGCTACTCCAGCGGTTTCCCGGCCACGCGCTCCTTCGATTGCGGGATATGGCGCGCATTCGAGACGCCAGTCTCGCGGACGCGCCCCGGGGGCGGCCGACGAGCCGTTACGGAAAGCTCGGCGACCTGGCTTGGGAAATCATGCACTGGGTGTCGCCTTACAGGCGCGAGCTTGCACTCGTGACCGGAGAAGATATGAGAGTCAGGCCGTCGACCCTCGCATTCGCCGAGTCGCAGCTGTTCGAACTTCGTGGCGTGGCCCTACAGGCATATGTGGAAGCGCTCGAGAAGCGATTCGGCCCTCTTCGGCTCGAGAAGAAGGTGATTGCCGGCGAGAGGTGGATCATCCTCGAGTCCTTGTCGGGGTCCGAGCCGGGTATATGAATCCAGTGAGAGGTGCGCTGAACGTGTGTGCATTAACGGGTACTGCGGCGAGAGGAGCCGCTGCTGCGCTGAAGGAGAAACATGCCGTCTGAATTTCGAATCGGCTCTCGTGCCGTCGGCATTCACCACGAGCCGCTGGTGGTCGCCGAGATTGGAATAAACCATGAAGGCCAACTGACGAAGGCAAAGCGCATGGTTGACGAGGCCTACGCCGCCGGATGCGAATGCGTGAAGTTTCAGTGTCACGTCATCGACGACGAGATGATTCCGAATGATGTCGTCCCCGCAAATGCAACGGAGAGCATCTGGGACATCATGTCGCGATGCGCGCTGACCGAGGAAGAGGATCGGCAGCTCAAGCACCACGTCGAGTCGCTGGGCATGATCTACCTGAGCACTCCGTTCAGCCGGAGGGCGGCCGACCGCCTGGAGCGCCTGGGCGTGCGCGCTTACAAAGTGGGGTCCGGGGAGTGCAACAACTATCCGCTCATTGAGCACATCGCCTCGAAAGGGCAGCCCGTCATTCTGAGCACGGGCATGAACGATCTGGACTCGATCGCGCCGGCGGTGGACCGATTGAAGACGGCCGGCGTTCCCTATGCGATCTTGCACTGCACGTCGATGTATCCAACCCCGTACGACAAGGTGAGGCTGGGCGCGCTCACCGAAATGGCGCACCGCTTCGAAGGCGCCGTTCTGGGCCTCAGCGATCATTCCCTCGGGAATTACACGTGCTTTGCGGCCGTCGCGCTCGGCGCCTCGATTCTCGAAAAGCATTTTACGGCGGACAAGAGCTGGCCCGGCCCCGATGTACCCATTTCCATCGATCCGACGGAACTGCGTGACCTCATCACCGGGACAAAGGCCATCCACGCGGCGCTTGGTGGTCAAAAGAGCGTGTTGGCCGAGGAGCAGCCCACGATTGCGTTCGCGTACGCCTGCGTCGTCGCCGTCAAGGACATTCAGCCGGGAGAGCCTCTCACCAGGGAGAACATCTGGGTGAAGAGGCCGGGCACCGGGGAGATCAAGGCAGCCGACTACGACACCGTTCTCGGTCGAATTGCCCGGCGCCCCCTTCGAAACAATGCACAACTCAGCTGGGCGGACATTCTCTAGGTCTCACATGCGAAAAACGATCCTCTTTATCACGGGCACGAGAGCCGACTTCGGGAAACTCAAGCCGCTCATTCGAAAGGTGGCGGATGACGACAATTTCGAGTACCGGATCTTCGTGACCGGCATGCACATGCTGTCGCGCTACGGGTCCACGGTGTCCGAGATTCAGAAGTCCGGCTTTACGAACCTGTTCATGTTCATCAACTATGCCGACGCTCTGACCACGGGCATGGACCTCGCGCTTGCCAATACGATCCAGGGCCTCGGCCACTACATTCGCGAGTTTCCTGCCGACCTGATCGTCGTTCACGGCGACCGGACCGAAGCGCTCGCAGGGGCCGTCGTCGGTGCGCTTCACGGCATTCTGGTGGCTCATGTCGAGGGAGGAGAGGTCTCGGGAACAGTCGATGAGTTGCTGCGGCACTCCATCAGCAAGCTGAGTCACCTCCACTTCGTCGCGAATGAAGAGTCGCAGGACCGGCTGATCCAGATGGGAGAAGTGCCGGGGACGGTCTATGTGATCGGGTCGCCGGATATCGACGTGATGCTTTCCGACGGACTGCCGAGCGCGAGCGCGGTCCGGAACAAGTACGGAATCACGTTCGACGAGTACCTCGTGTTCATGTACCACCCCGTGACGACCGAAGTGAGTTCGTTGAAGGAACGGATCGCGGCGGTGGCCGCGGCGTTGGACGTGTGCGGGGAAAACGTCGTGATCCTGTACCCGAACAACGATACGGGCTCGACGGTGATTCTGGAAGCCCTGCATCAATTTGAGGGGCGCGCGCGTTTCCGGATTCTGCCGTCGATGCGCTTCGAGTACTTTCTCACGCTTCTGAAGAACGCCAAGGCGATCGTCGGGAACTCGAGCGCCGGAATTCGAGAGGCGCCCGTATACGGCGTGCCGACGGTCAACATCGGGACGCGCCAGATGAACCGTTTTGTCTATCCGTCCATCGTGACGGTTCCCGAAGACACGGCCAGAATTCTCGAGGCCTTGAGGCGCCTGCCGACCGGCGTTCCGGCGTCGACACACTTTGGCAAGGGGAACAGCGCAGACCTGTTCATCGAGTGTCTCCGGAGCGACCTGCTCTGGGCGGTGACGCCACAGAAGCAGTTTCGCGATCTGGCCGGGCGAGGTGAGCCAGGAACCGAGCCTGTGACCGACCAGGGCGAGGGTGACTAAGACGTGAGGGTTCTCGCCGTTGTTCCGGCGCGGCTTGGATCGAAAGGTATTCCGCGAAAAAATCTTCGGTCGCTCTGCGGCAAGCCTCTTTTGGAATATACCGCCGAGGCGGCGAGCAGAGCGACGAGGATTACGCGGACGATCCTGTCGACCGAAGATGAGGAGATCGCGGCGGTCGGTCGCCGCTGCGGCTTGGAGGTTCCTTTTCTGCGGCCTTCGGAGCTGGCCAGGGACGAGACGCCGACTCTGCGTGTCATCCAGCATGCGATGGAATGGCTCGAAGGGCGCGGCGAAGCGTACGACGCCGTGTGCCTGCTCGAACCTACTAGCCCCTTTCGGCGAGCGGAGACCATCGACGGCTGTCTCACCCTGCTCGAGGAAAGCGGCGCGGACGCAGTCGTGACGGTGACTTCCGTTCCGGTCCATTTCAATCCTCACTGGGTCTATTTCAGAGCCTCGGACGGTACTTTGCGGCTGAGCACGGGGGAGAGCGAACCGATCTCGAGGCGTCAGGAGCTGCCGGCGGCGTATTGCCGTGACGGCTGCGTGTACGCGACCAGACGCGATGTGATCATGACTCAGAACAGCATTTATGGACGGCGTCTCCTGGGCTACGTCGTCGAGGGCGGGACGACCGTGAACATCGACACGCTTGACGATTGGAAGCTCGCGGAGGAGCTGCTGGCGGCCACCCGGTCCGAGGGCGGTCCATGAGCGCCGCCAAGCCGGGCGTCTGGTTGGCGATGCGGCTCGGGGGGCGCGCGATGCGGCGGCACCCGGGGCTTGCCGGTCTCTTCCTCGCCACGACCGTCGTGGAGGGGGCGCTGCAGGGCCTGATGATCTGGGCGTTGCGCGGCATCCTCCTGCGCTTCGGCGGGTCCGGCCCGGTGAGCGATGCGGCTCTGGTGCTGGCGGCCGCCGCGATTCTCGCGGTCTCGCTCGCCCAGTCGGCAAGTGTGTATTTTGGCGAGCTCACCTCGGTGCGGCTCTGCTGCCGCGTAGAGGTCGAGTCGATGTGGGAAGTGCTTGCGAAGTTGTTGACCCTGCCCGTCGGCTTCTTCGATCGGAACAGCCAGGCCGACGTGGTGATGGCGTCCTACTACGACCTGAAGGGGATCCGTAGCGTCACGAACGAGATGGGGCGGCTGGTGCTTTACGTCTCGCGGATCGTGGGGCTGGCGGTGGTGGCGTGGGTGTTGAGCCCGAAGCTGGCGATCGTGGGGCTGGTCGCGGTGCCGCTGGGCGCCGTGCCTGCGTACTTTTTCGGCCAGCGCATCACGCGTGCGGCAGACAGGGAGCGCACGGCGGTCACGACGCTCCACGACAGCTTTTACCAGTTCATCGGCGGCATCCGGCTGATCAAGGTCGCGCGCGGTGAGAAGCGCATTCTCGAGTCCGCGCGCGAGATCGGAAACGAGCTCCAGAAGCAGATCGTGCGACAGGCGCGAGACAGAGGGCTTTCGCGGCTGCTCCTCGAGGCCGTGTCGAGCATCGGCCTGATCGTCGTCATCCTGATCGGAGGCCGGGACGTGGCGGCGGGCACGCTCGGCTGGCAGTCGCTGCTCGGCGTGATGCTCGCGGTCGTGGCCGTGTATTCGCCGGTCGTCGGGATTCTTCAGATGTATGGAAGCATACGGAGCGTCATCCCGAACCTGGCGAACGTCGAAAAGGTCTTGCAGGAGCGGCCAGCCTTCGTGGACCAGGCGAGGGCGCGGCGGCTGACCGAAGCGCCGGGGACGATCGCGTTCGAGAACGTCTCGTTTCGCTACGGGACTGAGACGGTGCTGAAGTCGATCTCCGCAACGTTCTGCCGCGGTGAGAAGATCGGGATCGTGGGCCCGTCCGGAGCGGGCAAGTCCACGTTTCTCGCATTGCTTCTTCGATTCTACGAGCCGACGGAGGGAAGGATCCTCTTCGACGGCGTGGATTTGCGCGAGATCCGGCACGTCGACCTGATGGAGCTCTCTGCCCTCGTGTTGCAGGAGCCGTTCGTGTTCCGGGATACGGTCGCGAACAACATTCGGTGGTCGCGGCCGGACGCGACCATGGATGAAGTGACGAGCGCGGCTCGTGCGGCCGACATCCACGACGAGATCGAGGAAATGGAGAAGGGTTACGACACGGTTCTCGGTGCGGGCCGGGGGAGCCGCAGCGTGTCGGTCGGCCAGAAGCAGCGCATCTCGATTGCCGCGGCCCTCCTCAAGAACGCCCCGCTCCTGTTCCTCGACGAGGCCACGAGCAACCTCGATTCGGTCTCGGAGCGCAAGGTTCAGGCAGCGATCGACCGCCTCATGGAAGGGCGGACGACCTTCGTGATCGCGCATCGCCTGTCGACGCTGCGTCGGGCAAGCCGCCTGGTCGTCCTCGACGAGGGACGGCTCGTGGGCCTCGGGACGCACGACGAGTTGCTGGCGACGTGCGCGACATACAAGGGCCTCTGGGGCACGCAGGTGGCGAGCAGGGCCGAGGAGCCGGTCTTGCTATGACCGCGAATGGAAGCGGGCGGGGGCAAGGCCGGCGGGAGGCGGAAGAGGTGACTGGGACAACGCTGAGGAACGCGACCGGCGGGATCGAGGCGACCTTTGACGAGGCGCAGCTTCTGGATGGGCTGCGCCGGGCCGGCATAGAGCCGGGGGAAACCGTCTTCGTGCAGGTGTCTCTGGACGCGCTCGGTCGGGCGAAAAGCTGCGCCACCGACGACGAGGTGTGGGCCATGCTCCTGAGAGCGCTTCGGGAAGCGGTTGGCGGGACGGGGACTCTTCTCGTCCCGACCTACACGTTCTCGTTCTGCCGGCAGGAGGACTTCGACGTCGCGTCCACGCCGACGGCTGGCGGGCCGTGGAGTGCTTCGGCGGGGTTCCTCGAGTTCTTCCGCCGCGCGCCAGGTGCCCTGCGCTCGAGAGACCCGATCCATTCGGTCGCCGGTCTCGGTCCCCGGGCCGCGGAACTTCTCGGCGACGTCCCGAACACGTGCTTTGGTTCCGGCAGCGTTCATGAACGCCTCTTGCGCGCCGGCGGCAAGGTCTGCACGATCGGCGTCGGGCTCCATGAGGCGACGTTCCGCCATTTCGTGGAGGAATCCGTCGGTGTCCCTTTTCGCTATAAGAAGCTCTTCACGGGGCGGATCCGGGAGAACGGCGTGGTCCGCAAGACCGGATGGATCTACAACGTGCGAATCCTCGCGGACAACGGCTGGCCGGACGGCAGCAAGCTCGAGACGCGCGCCCGGGAGACGGGACGTTGTCGCATCGCCCGCGTCGGTGCGGGCGAAGTGTCTGCCATGAGCTGCCGCGACCTCTTCGACTTGACGAAGGCGGCGCTCTCCGAGGACTGCTGGACGACCGCGCGCGGCCCGGCCGGAAACCCGGTCGCCCTCGAGGAGGCGCGGGTCGGCGTCCGCGACTTCGACGTGAGGCTGTCCCCGGACTCCTCGATGGGGGACATCGTCGACACGCTCTGGCGGGTGCCGCGCGACATCATCTCCGACGGCTACGACGCGGGACTACGGGCCCTGGGCGACGTGCTGCCGATGACCGTGCACGAGTTCCCGAGCGGCACCGAGTGCTGGACCTGGATCGTCCCCGAGAAGTGGACCTGCCACGAGGCGTATCTCGAAACGCTTTCCGGGCGGCGCGTCTTCTCTTACGCAGACCACCCGCTTCACGTCGTGTCCTACTCGCTTCCCTTCGACGGGGTCGTCTCGCGCGAGGAGCTGTTCCGCCATCTCCACGTCCACTCGCGACTCCCGGACGCGATTCCCTTCATTTTCAAGTACTACGAGCGCGACTGGGGGCTCTGCTGCAGCCAGCGGACGAAGGAGTCGCTGCGAGACGAGAGCTACCGCGTCGTCATCCGGACCGACTTCAGCTACGGGACGCTCAAGGTCGGCGAGATCGTGGCTCCGGGCGAAAGCGAGGAAACGATCATCCTCTCCTCGCACCTTTGTCATCCGGGCATGTTCAACGACGACATGTCGGGCGTGGCCGTGTCGGTCGCCGTCATGCGCGAGCTGCTCAGGCGGCCGAAGGGGCGCTACACGTATCGCCTCCTCATCGTGCCTGAAACGATCGGGTCGGTGGCTTACCTCTCCCGCCACGCAAATCTCATCCCCAAGATGAAGGGCGGCCTCTTTCTGGAGATGCTGGGACTCCCGAATCCGCACGCTCTGCAGCTCTCGTTCTCGGGAGACACGGAAGTGGACCGAACCTTCACGATGGCGCTGAAGGCTTCCGACCCGGAGGGCTGGACGGGCGCGTTTCGGACGATCATCGGCAACGACGAGCGGCAGTTCAACGGTCCAGGCGTCAGGGTTCCGATGCTCTCCCTCTCGCGGGTGCGTCCGAGCGGGCATCCGGACTGGCCGTATCCGGAGTATCACTCGAGTCACGATGTGCCCGATGCGGCGTCCATCGCGCGGCTGACCGTGTCGCGGGATCTGGTGCTGCGGATGGTCGACGTCCTCGAGGCGAATCGCGTACCGGTCAACCGATTCCAGGGCGAGGTCTTCTGTTCCCGTTACGGGATCCACATAGACCCGTACACCAACCCGGAGGGGAATCGCTCGCTCTTCGACGTCATGTTCCTGATCGACGGAACGCGATCGATCGCCGACATCGCGGCGGCCTGCGGCGTCTCTTTCGAGAGTGTCCGGCAGACGGTCGGCGAGCTGGCCCGGCACGGTCTCGTCGATGACGGCGAGGACCGAGGTCGCGGTTGAGGATCGTCGTCGACCCGAGCACCTTGACCTGCAGCAACATGGGCGATGTCGCCATGCTCCAGGTTGCCGTCCAGCGTCTGCACGGGCTCTGGCCAACGGCGCAGATCTGCGTCTTCACCAGCGCCCCTGACGCTCTTGCGCTTCACTGCCCGGACGTCCGTGCGCTGAGCCACGAGGGCCGGCGGCTCTGGTTCTCCGATCAGGCGCTCCTGGGGGGTCTTGATCGCCATGTTCCGAGCGGCCTCCGGGGGGCAAAGCGGAAGCTCGGAAAGTGGTTGCGCCGGCGCTGGCCGAGGGCCCTCGAGGGGCTGCAGCGCTCGAGAGCGCGGTTGCGGCACCGTGGGAATGACAGCCGTCAGAATTTCCTGGAGCAGATGGGGCAGGTCGACCTCCACGTCGTCAGTGGAGCTGCGCTCCTGAATGACAAGAACACCTCCGATGCGGTGATCGTGCTGCAAACCATGCTGATGGCGTCTCGTCGAGGAGTGCCTGTGGTGATGGTGAGCCAGGGGGTCGGGCCGCTTCGCAACCCGGATCTGATGGGCAGAGCGAGGTCCGTTCTGCCGCTCGTGAGCCTGATTGCGCTTCGCGAGGCGCTAGTCGGAGGGGCTTTGCTGAAGTCGTTGGGCGTGAGTGCCGAACGCCTGATGGTCACTGGGGACGATGCCGTCGAGATGGCGCGCGCCGTCTCCTCTCGAGCGTCGGAGTCGGGAATCGGCGTCAATCTGAGGGTGGCCAAGTCAACCGACGTCCCCCCGGATTTCATCCCGACGATCCGGTCGGCATTGCAGACGGCGGCACGGCGATTCGGGGCTCCGTTGGTGCCGATTCCGATTGCCTTTCATTCGGCGGCCGACGATCCGAAGTGGATCAGGGAGCTGCTGGCCGGCTACGACGACGATTCGGACGGCGGACGGCACCTGGCGACGCCCCGGGAAGTCATTGAACAGGCAGGCCGCTGTCGAATCGTCGTCACCGCGGCCTATCACGCCGCCGTCTTCGCCCTCGCTCAAGGAGTGCCGGTCGTAGCGCTCGTTTACAACGAGTATTACGACCTGAAGTTCCGGGGACTCCAGGACATGTTCTCCGGCGGATGCGAGCTCATCGATCTCCAGAGCCCGACGCTGTGCGAAGATCTGTCAGCCGCGATCGAGCGGACGTGGAATGCGGCCGCCTTCGTGAGGTCCAAGCTCCGAGAAGCCGCAGACCGGCAGGTCGAGAGAGCCGCTGCGGCGTATCAGCGCATTCACCAGATCGTCAACGACTCGCAACGGCCCGCACAGGCGGGCGCTCTGTAGCGGGTCGATTCGCCCGGCCGTCGGGCTCCGCAACTCACACGCGATGAACAAGCCACGAATAGCCCTGATCGTCGATCATCCCCAACGGGATCTGGCCGGTCTCGTCCTGACGGCGGTCGAACTGTGCCAGCGGGGGGCGACCTGCCATCTCGTTTCCCTCAATCTGAAGGACAGGGAGATCTGGGCCCTGGCGCCGGACTTCGTGCTCCTGAATTTCTTCCGGCGGAGCAACGAATCCTTTGCGCGGCGCCTGCGCTCCGCGGGCATCGGGTACGGGCTCCTGGATACGGAAGGCGCGGTCTGGGCGGACGTCGGGGCATACGCCGAGAATCTCTGGCGCGACGACGCGCTGATGAAGGGCGCAGCCTGCGTCTGCATGTGGGGCCCGCAGCTGGCGGAGTACCTTCTCCAGCACCAGCGTTTCGCGAGCCGTCAGGTGACGGTCACGGGCTGCCCACGATTCGACTTCTACAACCCCCGCTGGAGGTCGGTGCTCAAGCAGGGAGCCGCCGGCGGAGAAGGCGCGAAACGACCGCAGATCCTCGTGAATACTCAGTACGGCACGGTCAACTCGAGACTCGTCTCACCGGAGACGAATGCGGCGGAGCTCGAGAACGTGCACGGTTGGACTCGCGCAAGGGTCGAGCGCTACCTCGAGGCCGAGAGCCAGGCGATCGAGGCGATCGTGGAGCTGGTGAGCCGCCTTTCGCGCGAACTTCCGGAGGTCGACATTCTCCTGCGGCCGCACCCGTTTGAGTCTCCCGAGATCTACCGCAGGAGGCTGGGAGCTTTCTCCAACGTCGCCATCGACGGCGACGGGCCGGTGCAGCCCCGCATCTTCGGCGCCGTCGCCGTCATTCAGCGCAGCTGCACGACCGCGATCGAAGCCGCCCTGGCGGGTGTCCCCGGTTTATCGCCGCAGTGGGTTCCTGCGCCGAGCGTGAATCCCATGGCCGAGGCCGTCAGCGAGCCGTGCGCGTCGTACGCCGAGCTGGAATCGCACTTGCGGTCGATCCTGGACGGCGGCTACCGGCGGTCGGCAGCAGTTTCCTCGCAGCTCGAAAGCGTCGTTCACGACTGGTTTTGCAGCAGCGACGGAAGGGCACATGAGCGAGTTGGCGAGGCAATCGCGCCCTGCCTGAGCCAGGGCCGCGTGGTGGACGAGCGATTGTGCAGACGGTACCTGTACGGTCTTGGCGGGGAGCCGGTGCCGCCGGCGGTCAAGCTCGGGCAGTGGGCGAGATACGCTCTGGACCTTTCACCAGACTGGTCCCTCCGGCGGCTCCAAAGAGTGCCGTTCCGGCAGAAGCGCGCGAAGGATTTCGGCGTGGAGGAAGTCACGCTCCTGGCGCAGCGCATCGAGCTGGCGTCCCGCCGTGCCGGCCGCGAGCTGCGTCCCGTTTCGGTCAGGGGCGCGGTGGAGCGCGGCGATTACGTGAATCGGTTCATGGGCCAGTCCGTCACGTTGGCGTGCGAAACGTGAGCCGGCCAGGCTTTCGGCGAAGCAATTCGTGAGGGGCCTGCTGGTCGTGCCGGACGGCGTGGGCGTCCGAAACTTCGTCCTCGGGACGTTCCTGTCCCAGCTGGGCGCAAGGATGGCCGTGGACGCCCTTCATCCCATCCCCGACGATCTGCTCCAGCGCTTTCGAGGTGAAGAAGACCGGTCGGTGACCTGGCACCGGCTCCGAACATTTGACGGCAGCCGCCTCTCGATGCTGTTGAGGAAATCGCTGGTGTACGCGCACATGTACTGGGCCGACACGCAGTCGATGCGCTCCATATGTCGCCGGCCAGCGACGGGCTCCTGGCGTACGAGGGCGGCCGAACAGGTCGGACGTCGAATCGGAAGGATGGCCTCTTCACCAGCGGGTATCGGCGCCCTCGACGCGGTGCATCTTCGCGTTGCCGAGAGGCTTCCGGAGGTGGACCACTGCCTCGAATTCCTCGAGAGATGCGAGCCCTCCGTGATCGTTTGCACGAGCCAGCGATCCCTGGACGTCCTGCCCTTGATTCTGGCAGGGCGGTCGCTGGGCATTCCGTCGGCAGCGTTCATCTTCAGCTGGGACAACCTGACGAGCAAGGGCCGGATCGCCGCGCCGTTCGACCACTATCTGGTCTGGAGCGAGCACATGCGTCAGGAGCTGCAGCGGTATTACCCGGACATTTCAAGCGAGCGAGTTCATGTCGTCGGGACGCCGCAGTTCGCGCCTTACGCGGATCGGAGCCTTCGCCTTTCGCGCCAGGAGTTCTTCGCCCGCTTCGGCGCGAACCCGGAGCGACCGCTCATCTGCTACTCGGGAGGGGATGTCGGAACGTGCCCGGAAGATCCGGAGCACGTTCGGGTGTTGATGGACCTCGTACGATCCGGGCGCATCCAAGGCCGGCCCCAGGTACTCGTGCGCCCGACTCCCGTCGACGACGCCAGGCGATACGCGAAGGTGGCTGCCGACTTCCCCGAACTGATTCTCGCGGCTCCCGCGTGGGTACACCCATCGGCGGAAGATTGGACAAAAGTCATCCCACTGCCGGCCGACGTGGAGTTCCTGGCGAATCTGACGGAGCATGCGGATCTCAATGTCAACGTGGCTTCGACGATGACGCTGGATTTCGCCCTTCGGGACCGGCCTGTCGTCAACGTCGCCTTCGACGTAGGTGATCCGCCTCCGTTCGGACTGCCGCTCTGGGAGCATTACTATCGCTTCGAACACTACCGGCCGGTGGTCGACCTCGGCGCAGCGCGCTTCGCGCGATCGCCGTCCGAGCTTGCCGGCCACATCAACGCATACCTGGCCAATCCGGAGCTCGACAGGGAAAACCGGCGCCGGCTCGTGGATCTCGAGGTCGGAGTTCCCCTCGGCGAGGCGAACGGACGCATCGTCGACGTCCTCGAATCCATCGGGCAAAGCGCGGCATGAAGATCTGCTTCGTGTGCGGCGAGTATCCGCCGGGCCCCCACGGCGGCGTGGGGACGATGACGCGGGTCCTGGCCCGGGCGCTCGTCCGGGCGGGTCACGAGGTCCGGGTCGTCGGTGTCTATCCGCCGGACTACGCCGCGCTCGACTTCGAGGACGACCTCGGCGTTCGCGTCTGGCGCCTGAGAGAGAGCTCGTTTCGAGGGGGCTGGCTCCTGGCTCGTTACGAGCTGTATCGGACAGTCGCGGCGTGGGCGCGGCGCGGCGACGTCGATCTCGTGGAGGGACCGGACAGTCGCGGCTGGTTCGCGGGGTGGCCGCGCCTGCCCGTCCCGGTCGTGCAGCGCTCAAACGGCTCCTACTCGTATTTCGCCCACGAGCTTGGGCGAGCGATCGACCAGACGACATTCCGGCTGGAGCAATGGTCCTACCGGCGCGCGTCGGCGTGGGCGGCGGTGAGCGATTACACTGCGGCAATCACGACCCGGCTTTTCCGCCTGCGCAAGAGTCCGGCAGCCATCCTGCACAATCCGGTGGACGTTCCGGTCGAGATGCCGCCCTTCTCCAAGAGATCCGCAAGCCGGGTCGTGTACACGGGGACCCTGACGGCGAAGAAGGGGATCTTCGGTCTCATGGACGCGTGGCCGGCCGTGAAGTTGAAGTGCCCTTCGGCCGAGCTGCACGTCTTTGGGAAGGACACGCGCTCCGAGGCCGGGCGGTCGATGCAGCAGGAGATGGTGGAGCGGCTTCCGCGCGAGCTGCGCGGCAGCGTCTCGTTTCACGGTCACGTCGGAGCGGACGAGCTCCACGAGGCACTTTCGACGGCGCGGGTCGGCGTGTTTCCGTCCTACACGGAGGCGTTTGCGCTGGCGCCGCTGGAATCGATGGGATGTGGTTGTCCGACGATCTCCACGAAGCTGAGCTCCGGACCGGAGCAGGTGCGCCCGGAGATTGACGGGCTTCTCGTGGACCCGGCGAGCCCCGACGAGATCTCGGACGCGATCGTGCGGGTTCTGCGAGACGGTTGCCTCGCGGAACGGCTGGGCCTGGCTGGACGGGCGCGCGTGCTTGGCAATTTCACGGTGTCGGCGCTCTTGCCCGTGAACGAAAGCTTCTACGGGAACGTCACGCGGGCATTTGCGGGCTAGGGTGTCAATCGTGACCGGACCGGAGGGAGAGGCCGACATCCTCTCCTTTCTCGAAACGGGTCCGAAGGCCCGCGCGTCGGCGGGCGCAGGCGCCGGCCCGGCTCCGGGTGAGGGGCTTGCCCCCGGATGTTCGGTTGTCGTGTGTACCTACCTGAGGCCGCAAGCGCTCGCGCGCTGCCTGGAATCAGTGAAACAGCAGCGGCGACGGCCAGACGAGATCCTGATCGTCGACGCCAGCCCGAATACCGGAACGGAAGAGCTGCTCCGAGGGGACGGGCGTTTCTTCGAGGTCGCACCCCGGCTTCAGTACTACCGTGTCGCGGAGGCAAAGCGAGGACTGACGCGTCAGCGAAACTTTGCCCTGCGTCGCGTCGCCTACGATCTCGTTGCGTTTCTCGATGACGACGTGGTGCTCGAGCCGTCCTGCCTGGCCGAGATGGAACGTGTCCATCGCGTTCTCGGCGATCGCGTGGTCGGCGTCGGCGCCGTGATCACGAACGACGTGCGTGAACCAAGTCTCCTGTGGCGCGTTCGGCGTCGACTGCGCATCGTCGGTGACCTGAAGCCCGGCACCTACGCAAGATCCGGGATGTCCATCCCGTGGTTCGCCGGATGCGTCAACGGCCTCGCGGAAGGAGACTGGCTGCCTGGCTGCGCCATGATGTGGAAGACGGCACCGGCTCGTGACGTCGGATTTCACGAGGGATTCGCCGGTTATGCGCAAGGCGAAGACCTGGAGTTCTCTTTGCGGGCGCGCCGTTACGGTGCTCTCGTGCTGGCGAGCGGGGCGCGGCTTCAACACCTGCACGAGGCCTCGGGTCGCCCCGATCACTTCAAGGCCGGCTACATGACGATTTACAACCGATACCAGATCCATCGGCGCGGCCTGTCGGAGCGGAGTTGGCGCGACGTGGCGTGGTTCGTCTATGCCTGGGCGCTCGACAGCCTGATGCTCTTCCGGAACCTGCTGTTTCCGAAACGATGGGTGCCGACATTCCGGCACCTCGCGGGGCGGCTCGCGGCGGTAGCCGATTTGAGCCGTGGCCGATGAGGAAGCGGTCGCAGGCTTCGATTCTCTTTTTCTGGGACTACGACACTCAATGGGGCGCCGACCGCTCGAGGCTGCCCGGGGGTCCGAAGACATGGGGTTTTCTCGAATTCGAGAACACCGATCGGCTGCTGGAGCTTCACGCCGAGTACGAAGTCCCCGCCTGCTTTGCCGTGGTGGGCTCGGCCGCTCTGCCGGGCGAGCGTCCCTACCACGACCCCGGCCAGATTCGGCGCATCCACGAGGCAGGCCATGAAGTCGCCAGCCACTCCCATCGCCACGAGTGGCTGCCGGGCCTGAACGACGGAGCCCTGCGCGAGACCCTCTCTGCGAGCAAAAGCGCGCTCGAGCAATGCATCGGCTTTCCCGTCACGGCCTTCGTGCCCCCCTGGAATCAGCCGTTCGACTATCCCCGGCGTCTGTCGATCAGTCTCTCGGAGCGCCGGGAAGTTCGTTCGCAGCGAACGGATCTTCACAAGCTCTGCGAGACGCTGGCCGACACGGGGTACCGATTCTGCAGGGTGGCTTACCGGCCGCTCCACGAGAGACTCATGGACCGCGTCGGCATTCGAGGCGAACGCCCCCGAAAACCCGAGCGCATCGCAGGGCTTACGTGTCTGCGGTTGAGCGGACTCGGGTTCTCGCCGGCGACGTCGAAACTCCTGGAGCGCTGCATCGTCTCCGGGGGTCTCGCGGTGATCTACGCACATCCTCACTCGACCCGCCAGGGCGACGTTCAGGATGAGAGCCGCCTCGTACCTTTTCTCAAGCTCGTCCGCGACCATGTTCGCGCCGGGCGTCTGCGAATTCGCCTGCCGCGCGACCTCGATGGCGAGTTGTGATGTCGGGGACGAGGGTCTGCGCGGTCTCCCATAAAGAATGCTGGCAGTCGCCCGAGGGCGACTGGTACTCGAGCGGGGGTTTTCCTCTCCAAATGGCGGCCGTGGCGTCCCTCTTCGATGCGATGACTCTCCTCATCACTCGGCGTGATTCCCCCGGGGAGGGAGGGTTGCGCCTCCCGAGCGGTGCCGAGATCATCGAGCTCCGTAAACCGACGGGTCAGGCTTTCCGCCGCAAGATGTCCGTTCTCGGAAACCTGCGCTATTATGTTTCGACGATTGCTCATCATGCCTCGAAGGCGGACGTCGTCCACATCCCGCCTCCGGGCGACATTCCGCTGCTGGGGATGCTCGTCGCCCTCGCGCTGCGGAAGCGGCTCATCGTTCGGTACTGTGCTTCCTGGGTGAAGACAAGCGAGACGACGTTGATGAACCGCGTGACTCGCGGCCTCATGCGGGCGTTTGCGGGCGGCCGAAACGTCATGCTCGCGACCGGCGAAAACGAAGTGCCCCCTGCGCCCGGAATCACCTGGATCTTCGCGACCGGCCTGTCGGAGGAAGAACTCGCTTTGACCGTGCCGGTGACCTCCCGCAAACTGAGCGATCCTCCGCAGGTTGCCTATATTGGCCGGCTTGCAGAGGGAAAAGGCGTGCGTGAACTCATTCAAGCCCTCGCCCGGCTGCACACGGACGGGTTTCACCCGATGCCCCATGTCACTCTGATCGGAGACGGACCGGAACGGCAGCGGCTCCGCGCCCAGGCTGACCAGCACGGCCTGGGCGCGTTCGTGACGTTCGCGGGTCAGCTGGATCGAGGCTCGCTTGACGCGCGCCTCACCGAGGTGGACTTCTGTGTCCAGGCGTCTCTGAGTGAGGGATACAGCAAGGCCTGGTTGGACGCATTTGCTCATGGGCTACCGGTGCTTGCCTCCGAAGCCGGCGCCGCTCGCCCGGTGATCGGCGGGAACGGCGAGCGGGGCTGGCTGGTGCCCCCGGGAGACGTTCGGGCCCTCGCCGAGCAGCTGCGCCGGGTGCTGAGCGAGCCGCAGGACTGGGACGCGCTGCGGCGGCGCTGCCGGGAATTCGCCGAGAACCGGACGCTGGAGAACTGGGCGCGGCAGATCGGTGAGCGGTGCGCCGAGCAGTGGGGCGGCTTCCGCGTGACGGGGGGCAAGCTCGTCGCTCCGCAGGGACCGAGGCCTTGACCGGTGGAACGATTCAAGATCGCGATCATCGCGGGCCAGCTCGTCGTCGGAGGCGCGGAGCGGCAGCTGTATCTCTGGCTTTCCAACATGGATCGAAGCCGCTTTGAGCCCGTCGTCGTGACTCTCCATCCCGACTGCAACGATTATTGGGAGAGCGCGATCGAGGCGCTGGGGATCCCGATTCTGCGCATTGCGAGCCGGCGGAACCCGCTCGCACGTCTGCTCGAGATTACGCGAGCGCTGCGTCCGTTCGGCCCGCATCTGATTCACGGATGGCACCTCTTCGCGAGCCCCTATGCGGGTGCTGCGGCGATTCTGCTCGGCGCGCGAGCGAGCCTGGGGTCCCTGCGGGGCAGTTTCGACGCCTATCGCCGGCACCGCACGCAATCGATTCTGACCGAGTGGCTGACAGACGGGATCGTCGTCAACTCCGCCTCCGCTGCCGAGCGGCTCGTCCCTCTTCGTCTGCGTGTACGCCGCCGGATCTACACGGTCCCGAACGCAGTCGAGGATCAAATGGAGGAACGCCCCCGTGCGCGAGCACGGCTCAGCCTGAAGTACTCGATCTCGCCTGCGAGGCTTTGGATTGGCTCGGCGGGCCGATTCGTGGCATCGAAGCGTTTCGATCTTCTTCTGGACACGACGGCATTGCTCCACCGCCGCTCGGAAGATGTCCATCTCGTTCTCATCGGCGACGGGCCGCTGCGCGAAGGTCTTCAGGCAAAGGCGCAGTCACTGGGCATTTCCGATCGCGTCACCTTTACCGGGGAAGTCGCCGAAGCGCGCCTCTGGATGAGCGCCCTGGACATCTTTTACTTTCTCTCCGAGGACGAAGGCCTTCCAAACGTCGTGATGGAAGCAGCGGCTGCGGGCGTGCCCGTCGTTGCCTGGCGGACGCCTTTCCTCGAGGAACTCCTGGACGGGGGCCGGTCGGCCGCTCTCGTGGCACCCGGAAATCTGCAGGCGCTGGAGGAGGCCCTCGCTTCGTTGATCCACGACCCGGCTGCGCGCGACCGACTGGGCCGTAGCGGCCGTTCCCATGTCCTGGGCAACTTTGGCGTCCGTCGCTTCGTCGAAGGTATGACGAACACCTACGAGACCGTTCTCGCGGGCGCATCGTGAGCGAGCGGCACAGAGGGGCCGTCGTGTCATGGTGATCAATCGACTGCTGAAGCAAGCATCATTGCCGTGATTTTCCTCTACCATGGGGTCGTCGCGGACCCACTGCCACGCGAGCGCTGGTGCAACGGACAAGCGCTGCCACTTGCGGACGTCAGGCGACATCTTCAATGGCTGGCTCGCCGCTTCCGGATTGTTCCGATGGCAGAATACCTGGCGGGCGCGCCGAAGAAGCCCGGCAGGCAAATGGCAGCAATCACGTTCGACGACGGTATGAAGGCGACGTTCGAGAACGTGAGTCCGGTCCTGCGGCAGGAGGGGTTGCCGGCGACGCTGTTCGTGTCGACGGTTCACCTGTGCGGTGGGGAGTTGCTCTGGTTCTCCTATCTCAATGCGCTGTGCTTCGAGGGCCATTACCAGGAGGTGACGGTTGAGGGGCGGCGGTTTCGGCTCGTCACGCTCGAGGAGAAGAAGCAAGCCCGCAACGAGATGAGGGCGATGGCGAAGCAGTTCCAGAGCCCCACGGCCTTCGTCGCGCTCATGAGAACGGCGTACCCGCTTCCGCCGGAAACGCTCCTTGAGTACGCGGGAATGACCGGCGACCAGCTGGTGGCGGCAGGAGAGGGCGATCTGGTGGAAATCGGGTCGCACACCGTGACCCACCCGTATCTTACGCGTGTATCTCCGGCCGAACAGGCGAGGGAGATTTCCGAGAGCAAACGCGTCCTCGAGGCTTTGACCGGCAGGCCCGTGCGTTATTTCGCTTACCCTGGCGGTGACTACGACGGCGCCGCGCTCGAGCGCGTGCGGAATTCGGGATACGAGGCGGCTTTTGTGACCCGGCCCCGGGGAGTCGGTCCCGGGCGGTTCGAAATCGGTCGAGTGGGGATCTATTCCCCATCGATGATCAAATTCAAGCTGAAGGCAGCGGGCTTTGTCGAGCTGGCGGAGTCTGTGGGG
Organism: Thermoanaerobaculia bacterium; assembly: GCA_963821225.1. GTDB lineage: Bacteria > Acidobacteriota > Thermoanaerobaculia > UBA5066 > UBA5066 > Fen-183. The sequence continues at coordinate 568,647 of CAWGCY010000006.1, read as the reverse complement.
ATCCGTGTCGGCTAGCGGCGTCCCCCTCGAGATTCGTGCGCGGCCGGCCTCTTCAGGTTTCGCGCAAGGGTCGAGCCGCATCCGTTGGACTCCGACTCCTGCCCGATCCTGGGGCATTCGGCTCATCGCGGTGACGATCGGTATATGGCTCGCAAGCGTCGCGCTGGGTTTTGAAAAAGGGGTGCTCCTCCTTACGCTGCTGGGCTTTGCGGCGGCTGTCGGAGGTTTGGCAAGACCTGCTCTGGGATTGTTGGGCGTCGTGATTCTGTGCACGCTCGACCCGGTCTCTCGGATGTACTTGATGACCGGGGGGCTTCTTCGCTGGAACACATTCAACTACTGGCTCGTCGTCGTGATGCTCCTTTACGTCGGGTCGTTGGCCCGGTTGAAGGACCCACAGATCCGTTTGCTGCAGGTATTCATCGGGCTGCTCACGCTCGAGCTTGCGCTCAGCACGGACCTGGTCGGCGGAGCACAGCACGTCTTGAACCTCGTGACGATCTTCGGGCTTCTGATCTACGTTGCACGTGCGCGCTCTGATCCCGGGGTGTGGTACTGGTCGGCGATGCTGAGCGGCGTGTTGGCCGGGCTCGGCAGCCTGGTCTTCTATGCTGAGCAGGACCTGTTGCCGCCGGTCAACGCCAACGCATGGTCGTTCTTTCCGTTGACCTCGCTGTTCGTCACCTGCGTATACGCTGCGAGCCCCGCACGGCGGCGGCGTTCCCGCCTGCTCCTCATTCTCGCGTTCGTCAATGCGGGCTGGGTGTTCTTGAGTGGAAGCCGCGGGAGTTTCCTGATCTGCGTGGTGTGTCTCCTGTTCATTCTCATTCGCCTCCACACGGTGAAGGGAACCGGCCTCACTCTGGCAGCCGCGGTCCTCGGCGCGATGGCGGTCGCGAGCCAATTCGGCGAGCAAGAGAGCCGCGCGGTTTTCAGGTTGACGAAGTTGTTCGATCAGGAGCGGTCGCTGACGGACAGGACCAGCGGGCGCTGGGACCTCGCAGTCGGCGGTTGGGAGATGTTTCTGGAGCACCCCCTGGGTGTCGGCACGGGAGGATTCCCGCATGCCTGGGCGAGTTTCTCGAATCGGAGGGGAATCTCCGCCTTCAGGGGCTGGGAGAAGCAGGCGCATTCCGGATGGATCAAGGTTCTGGTGGAAAACGGTATTCCCGGCATTCTCGTTTTCGGTGGATTCGTTCTGTCTTTTGCACTTCTGGGATGGCGGCGAAGGAGGGCCGGGATGTTCTTGCCCGGGTTGGTTGTGACGCTCATCTTGAGCGTGGCTTTTCTGGCAGACGAGTTCCAGGGCAAAGGCCTCTGGTATCTCTGTGGCGCCGTCATTCTCTTCGGCAGGCTCGCCCCGGTTCCGGCGGCCGGGGTTCGCCCGTCGCGGCGGGCCGTCGGATAGCCGATGCGGATCCTCGCTGTCACGAACATGTATCCGAAGGCGGCGTCGCCGTGGGTGGGCACTTTCGTCGAGCAGCAGGTCGAAGGCCTTCGGCGGATCGGGCTCGAAATCCGGGTGCTCGTTCTCGATCGGCCCCACGGTGGCGCCGACGCCAGAACGCTGCAATTCCTCTCGGGCGGCATCCGCGCCTACAGCGGGGCGAAAGGTCGGATCCGGCGTTCGGCTGCGGAATTCCGGCCGGCCATCGTCCATGTGATGTATGGGGGCGTGATGGCTGCACTTGCGACTCGCGCTGTCGACACGACTCCCATCGTGGTGTCGTTCTGCGGGTCCGATCTCCTGGGCGAGCCGGCAAAGAGATGGGAAAAGCGGCTATCGATTCGCTATGGGGTGTTGGCGTCGCATGCCGCCGCACGGCGAGCGGACGGAATCATCGTCAAGTCCTCGAACCTGCGCAAGGCGCTGCCGGCGGGTATCGATTTGCAGAAGGTGTGGACGATCCCGAACGGCATCGACCTCGAGCTCTTCAAGCCGCTGGACCCGGGCGCCTGCCGCAGCCAGCTGCGATGGAGAGAAGGGCCATTCCATCTCCTCTTTCCTTCGTTTCCGGAGAATCTCAGCAAGGGATTCGATCTGGCCCGCGAGGCCGTGGGCCGACTCAGCGCCTCCGGCCTGGACGTCGAGCTTCATACGCTCCGTGATCGGCCGCATTCCGAGATCCCGGTCTGGCTGAACGCCTGCGACTGCCTGGTCCTCACGTCTCGCATGGAAGGGTCTCCGAATATCGTCAAGGAGGCTCTTGCGTGTGATCGGAACGTCGTGTCGGTGGACGTCGGCGACGTGCGCGAGCGCCTCGAAGGCATCGAGGGTTGCCTCATGGCCGACGCGAACGCCGACGACCTCGCGGCGAAGCTGCGGACCGTGCTGAAGCAGACGGGGGAGACGCGGGCCGCCGGGAGGGTGCGGGTGCAGGATCTGTCTCTCGAGCGAGTCGCGGAGCGGCTTCTCGCCGTCTACCGCGAGGTGCTCCAGCGTCGCTCGGGTGTCACGGGACCGGAAGAGATCGAACGGAGCGAACAGCGGGCTACCCAATGATGCGCCCGCGACGCGGGCCCGTGCGGTAGGAACGTCAACACAGCATCATGTGCGGAATCGCTGCCATTCTGAAGCGGCCCGAGGTCGCCCTTCCTCTGGAGGTGGTCCGGCGGATGGTCGAGGAGGTCGCGCACCGCGGCCCTGACGGAGCGGGCCTGATTGGCCTTGGAGCGGGCGCACCCTGCCGGGAACCCGAGTGGATGGCCTGGGGCGTGGGCCTGGGTCATCGCCGGCTTTCCATCATCGACCTGTCCGAGGCTGGTGCTCAGCCGATGTCGTACCGGGATCGGTATTGGCTTACGTACAACGGGGAGGTTTATAACTATATCGAGCTACGCGCCGAACTCGAATACGGTGGACACCGTTTTCGCTCTCACACGGACTCGGAAGTGATTCTTGCTGCGTATGCCGAATGGGGCACCCGCTGTTTCGAGCGCTTTCGAGGCATGTGGGGGCTTGCGCTCTATGACACGGTAAGCAATCTCGTGACGCTGAGCAGAGACCCCCTGGGAATCAAACCGCTATACCTTTGGCGCGCGCCGGGAGTTGTCGCGATCGCCTCCGAGATCAAGCAGTTCCTGCAAATCCCGGGATTCGTCGTGCGAGGAGACGAGTTGGTGGTCTCGGAGTATCTCGAGAGGGGCTATGAGGATCCTTCAAGGTCGTTCTTCCAAGGAGTTCAGCCGCTCTCGTCCGGGACCTACCTTCAGATTCGCATTGGAAGATCTGGCGGCGGGGGACCCTGTCGGCTACTGGTCGTCCCGAGAAGGTGAGAGTCTCGGTCACGGACGCGCGCGAAGCGTCCGAGCGGTTCGGAACGAAATTCACGGAGTGCGTACGCATTCACCTCCGAAGCGATGTTCCCGTGGGGTGCGCGTTGAGCGGGGGTCTGGACTCGAGCGCGATCGCGGTCGTCGCGAACGCCCTCCGTCCTTCCGAGCTCGGGCCGCTCCACACATTCACCGCGACATTTCCAGGCGATCCCGCGGACGAGCGCGGGTTCGTCGATGCCGTCCTCGCGACCATTCGTGCGGAGCCGCACTTCGACACGCCGGATCCCGAAGAGTTCCTGAGGGACCTGGCCGACTTCGTCTGGCACCACGACGAGCCGGTCGGCGGACTGTCGATCTACGCCGGCTACTGCCTTGCTCGGCTGACGCGCGAGGCGAAGGTGCCCGTGACGGTCAACGGTCAGGGGGGAGACGAACTTCTCTCGGGCTATTGGCAATCATATTTCATGTACCTCCGAGAGCTGGCGCTCGAAGGGGATTGGCTGGCGCTTGCCGGGCATCTGGCCGGTGCGCTGATGAGCGACGGCAATGCGTCGCTGTTCGGACAGGCGCCGGTGATGTTGAGTCGGTATCGTAATCGACGGCGTGGGGGAGCGCTGGTGCAGCTTCGTAGGGGGTCGGCGGCACCGTCGAGTCCGATTCTGCGCGACGCGCTCGCGCTTCGTGGTCAGGCTCGGCGCGTCGGCGAGATCAAGAACCTGTTTCTGCCGCGCCTTCTCAAGTGGGACGACCGCAACTCGATGGCATTCTCGATAGAGGGTCGGTACCCGTTCCTCGATCCTGAATTGATCGACCTCTGCCTTTCATTTTCACCCGAGCTTCTTTTTCGGCGTGGCTGGACGAAATGGCCCCTTCGTCGGGCCCTGCGCCCGCTTCTTCCGGTGGAGGTCTACGGGCGAAAGAGCAAGTTCGGCTTCACGGTGCCGCAGGACCGCTGGTTGTGCGGGCCGCTTCGACCGGCGATCGAGCGCTGGCTGGCGACGGATCGGCCTCTCTGGGATTACGTCGAACGGGACCGTGTCCGCCACCTCGCCGAGAAGACGTGGCGCCTCGAGGGCCGGCAGGCAGAGCCGGGTCAGGCGTTGTTCCGCTGCTTCGTGCTGGACAAGTGGCTGGAGGTGTTTCGCGTGGTGGCGGCGTGATGGACGCCGGTCCTGCGGCCGCGAGCGGCGGTGCGGACTGGCCTACGGGTCAGGTCGGCCCCGTCCGAAGGGACAGATGCAAGCAGATCCGGCCCACCTGTACGGTTTTTGGCGGGTCGGGCAGTAGGCGAGAATCCGTTTTGTTTCTAGGGTTTGCATTGCGTGCAGACCCTTGGAGACCTCTCGTGTCAAGGCCCTGGATTACCGGCCGGCGGAAGCGCGTCGAAATCGCGGTCAACCGCCCGGTTGCTCTTCCTGGGGGCCTTCCTTTCCGTGGCCGTGCTTGCTCCGGGCTCGGCCAACGCCACCGACTTCTACGCGTCGCCGACTGGGACCTCGAGCACCGCACCGGGGACCGGGACGATCACAAATCCGTGGAGCCTTGCGACGGCGCTCGCGCAGCCGGCCGCAGTCAGGCCGGGAGACACGATCTGGCTGCGCGGAGGAACGTACGCGGGTACGTTCACTAGTTATCTGTCGGGAACGGCGAGCCAGCCGATCGTGTTGCGCCAGTATCCGGGCGAGCGGGCGACCTTGGACGGCGGAACGGTCAATGGGGTGAACCTGTTCACGATCGTTGGCGCGTACACGTGGTTCTGGGGTTTCGAGCTCACGAGCTCCTCGACGGATCGCCTGTCCACGCAAAACACCTCCGGACCGACCGACGTGAATCGGCCGCACGAATGCATCGTCAACGCGCAACAACCGGGTTCCGGCGTCGGCGTCAAGATCATCAACATGGTGATTCACAACTGCATGCAAGGGGTTGCTCTCTGGGTGGATGCCACGAACGCCGAGGTATACGGAAACCTGATTTCCTACAATGGCTGGAACGCGCCCAACGACTGGGGGCACGGCATCTACTCTCAGAACACGGCCCCCAGCACGCGCACGATTCGCGACAACATTCTCTACGCGAACTACGGCTACAACATCCAGGTCTACGGTGAGAGTGCCCGCCTCGACAATCACAGGATCGACGGGAACATCCTGTACTGGGACGGAGCCGCGGCCGATCCGCCAGGCGGCGGCGCCAGCATAACGATCGGCGGCGGAGCCGGCGATCCCACGGGAAACGTGATTACGAACAACGCCATCTATGGATCCAGCCAGGGCGGCAACGTCGACTTCTCCCGTGGAAACGCCAGCCCGGTCATCACGAACAACCTCGCCGCCTATGCCGGGACGAACGGCGGCGCTTTCTATCTCGACAACCAGAGTGGGTCGCCGGTCATCACGGGAAACAAGGTCTACAGCGGCCTGATAACGCCTTCTGGGTACGGCGCAACGTGGCCGGCGAACAACTGGTTCAGGTGGTCGTCTGATTACGGCGGACCTGACGCGAAACCTACGGGGACGTGGACCCTCGTTCGCCCCAATCTCTACGAACCGGGCCGCGGTCACGTCGCTATCTTCAACTGGAGCCACGCCGCTTCCGTCTCAGTGGATCTCTCCAGCGTCCTCTCGCCAGGCTCGAGCTACGAGATCCGCAACGCCCAGAACTTCTTCGGACCGCCGACACTCACGGGGACCTATGCGGGCGGCAACGTGTCGATCCCGATGGCCGCCTCTTCGGTCGAGACGCCTGCCGGCGCCGCGGCCCCAAACCCGACCGGGCCGGAATTCAACGCCTTCGTCATCCTGACGGTGCCGGGCTCGCCGACTCCCACGCCGACGGCGACGGCGACTCCCACTCGGACGCCGACGGCCACGCCCACGCCGGCCGCCACCCTCACCCCGACACCTACCTCGACTCCCACGGCCACGCCGACGAGAACTCCGACGGCTACGCCGACGCTGGCGCCCACGCCGACGCCGACCATCGCACTCACCCCGACGCCCACTTGGACTCCCACGGCCACGCCGACGAGAACTCCGACGGCCACGCCGACGCTGACGCCCACGCCAGTTGCCACTGCCACGCCGACACCCACGTCCACACCTACGCGGACGTCGACATGGACGGCCACGCCAACACCCACGGCACCGCCTTCGCCCACCGTCACGCCAACGCCCACACGTACGCCGACGGCTACCTCGACGCCGGGGTCCACGGGGACGCCAACGGCCACAGCCACCCCGACAGCCACGCCGAGCCGGACCCCGACGGCCACACCGACGCGGACGTCCACGGTTACTCCGACCGCAACGCCCACGCGAACGCCGACAAGGACGGCCACGCCCACGCCGACGGCGCCGCCCGCGCTCACGGCCACTCCAACACCCACGCGGACGCCTACGGCCACCCCTGCATCCGGGGGAAAGTTCTACACAGTGACGCCCTGTCGGGTGATCGACACGCGCAATCCGAGCGGCCCGCTGGGCGGGCCCGCACTCGCGGCGAATGGTCAAAGGCTATTTACGGTCAAGAACGCCTGCGGCATTCCGGCGTCGGCCGTCGCCATCTCGGCCAACCAAACGGTCGTACCGAATGGTGCCGGCTCCATCTCGATCTTCCCCGGCAACAGCGTGAGCACCGGCACAACCAACGTGAGCTTCGGGGCGGGTCGGGTCCGCGCGAACAACGGGCTCCTGAAGCTGGCCACGGACGGTTCGGGCTCTATCAGGGTGAAAAACAACTCGCTCGCCGCCAACCACTTCATCCTCGATGTGAGCGGCTACTACCGCTGAGCCGGCGGGGCGTCCGGGATCTGACCGTGCTACTATGGAACGTGCGCACTCGCTACCGACCGCGGGGACTATCGGCGTGAGAAACGAACTTTCTCGCGCACTCCAATAGTCTTGGAAGTCAGTCGCTTTCCCGCTGACCGCGGGCCCAATCGCCGCCCTGACGACGGGGCGACGACGGTGAGTTTGGCATCGGTTCTCCGTACGGGCGTCCGCGCGGCCGCCGCGGCCGCACTCCTCATCGGAGCATCCGTGGCGGCCGCCACCAGTTTCTACGCGTCACCGACCGGAACGTCGAGCACGGCATCGGGGACGGGGACGATCACGAATCCGTGGAATCTCGCGACGGCGCTCGCGCAGCCGGCCGCGGTCAAGCCGGGGGATACGATCTGGCTTCGGGCAGGGACGTACTCTGGCACGTTCGCGAGCTACCTGACGGGTACGGCGAGCCAGCCGATCATCGTCCGCCAGTATCCGGGCGAGCGGGCGAAGGTCGACGGCGGCGCTGCCAATACTCCAACGCTCCTGACAGTCTGGGGTTCCTACACCTGGTTCTGGGGGTTCGAGCTCACGAGCTCCTCGACCGATCGCGCGTCCCTGCAGACCGGCCCCTCTCCTAGCGATCTGAACCGTCCCCACACAGCGATTCAAAATGCCCAGAGGGTGGGCTCCGGTGTCGGCGTCAAGATCATCAATATGGTGATCCACAACTGCGGACAGGGAATCGGACTCTGGCAGGACGCGGCGAACTCGGAAGCGTACGGCAATCTCGTCTACTACAACGGCTGGAACGCGCCCGACCAGAACTGGGGCCACGGTGTTTATTCACAGAATGTCGCCCCGAGCAGGCGCACGATTCGCGACAACGTCTTCTACGCGAACTACGGATACAACATCCAGGTCTACGGTGAAAACGCCCATCTCGACAACCACACGATCGACGGGAACATCGCGTTCTGGGATGGTGCTGCTGCAAGCCCGCCCGGCGGGGGCGCGTCCATCAACATGGGAGGCGCCCTTTCCGCACTCGGCAATTTCCTGACGAACAATGCCTTCTATGGCTTTCCAGGACAGGGCTCGCTGGATTTCTCTCGCGGTAATCAGAACGTGACGATGATCGGGAACATGTCAGGGGCTCCCGCGGGGATTGGCGGCGACCTGCACCTTCAGGGTCAGACCGGGACGGTGACCATCACAGGGAACAAGTTCTACGGTGACCTGTTTCAGCCATCCAATTACGCAACGCTTTACCCCTCGAATAACTTGGTATTTGTCACCGGGAGCGGCTCCGAGCGGATCGTGGATTCTGGTTCGCCCCAACGCCTATGAGGCAGGCCGCGGCCACGTCGCAGTCTTCAACTGGAGCCGTGCTGCTTCCGTCCCTGTGGATCTCTCGAGCGTCCTGTCGGTCGGATCAATCTACGAGATCCGCAACGCCCAGAACTATTTCGGAACGCCGGTGCTCACCGGCACCTATGCCGGCGGCACCGTCTCGATCCCGATGGCCGCGTCTTCTGTCGAGACGCCCGCCGGCGCGGCCGCTCCTGGCCCGACCGGGCCGGAGTTCAACGCCTTCGTCGTTTTGTCGGCCGGGAGTGTCTCACCGCCGCCTCCGGTGGCGGCGTTCACGTTCAGCCCGGCATCGCCGCAGACGAACGTCCTGGTGACGTTCACGGACACGTCGACCGGGAGCCCGACGAGCTGGCAGTGGACCTTCGGCGACGGCGGGACGTCGACGCTGCGGAATCCGACGCACACCTACGCGGTGGCGGGGGCTTACACGATCACGCTGACGGCAACGAATGCGGGAGGCTCGAACCGGACGACTCGGCCCGTGACGGTCACGGCGCCTCCGGTGTCGTCGGCCCCGACGCGGTTCTACACGGTGAGCCCGTGCCGGGTGGTCGACACGCGGAACGCGAATGGGCCGAGGGGAGGACCGGCGCTCGTGGCGAGCGGCACGCGGGTCTTTCCAGTGACGGGCGCGTGCGGGATACCGACGGACGCCGTGGCCGTATCGGCAAACGTGACCGTAGTCAATCCGGCGGCGGCAGGCCAGTTACGGGTCTACCCGGGCAACATCGGAATCCCGCAGACGTCGGCCGTCAGCTTCCGTTCGGCGCAAACGCGAGCCAACAACGGGAAGGTGGTCCTGTCGACGGATGGCACCGGGACAATCGGCGTGAAGAACGATGCCGTGGGAACCGTTTCCTTCGTCTTCGACGTCAGCGGCTACTTCAAATAGCGACTCGGCTCCGGGCGTAGAATCGCCTTTGCGGGTATGCCACGCACTCGCGTCATCCTAGCCGGACTTCTCGCGCTTTTCGTGGGCGAGGCCAAGGGGGCGGAGTTTTTCGTTGCGCCGAACCCCGCGCCCGGCGGAGTCGGCTCAGCCAAACACCCGTGGAGCCTGGCCTATGCCCTGTCGCAACCGGCGGATGTAAAGCCTGGCGACACGATCTGGCTGCGCGGCGGCACGTACAGCGGAATCTTCAGCAGCTATTTGAACGGGACGGCGAGCCAGCCGATCATCGTCCGCCAGTACCCGGGCGAGCGGGCGAAGCTCGACGGCGGCGCAGCGAATACTCCAACGCTCCTGACCGTCTGGGGCTCCTACACCTGGTTCTGGGGGTTCGAGCTCACGAGCTCCTCGACCGATCGCGTATCCCTGCAGACCGGCCCCTCTCCCAGCGATCTGGACCGTCCCCACACGGCGATTCAAAACGCGCAGCAGGAGGGCTCCGGCGCCGGCATCAAGATCATCAATATGGTGATCCACAACTGCGGACAGGGAATCGGACTCTGGCAGGACGCGGCGAACTCGGAAGCGTACGGCAATCTCGTCTACTACAACGGCTGGAACGCACCCGGTCAGAACTGGGGCCACGGTGTCTATTCACAGAATGTCGCCCCGAGCAGGCGCACGATTCGCGACAACATCTTCTACGCGAATTATGGATACAACATCCAAGTCTACGGTGAAAGCGCCCATCTCGACAACCACACGATCGACGGGAACATCGCGTTCTGGGATGGTGCTGCTGCCAGCCCGCCCGGCGGGGGCGCGTCCATCAACATGGGAGGCGCTCTTTCCGCAAGAGGCAATTCGCTGACGAACAACGCCTTCTACGGGCTGCCGGGGGGCGGATCGCTTGATTTGTCTCGTGGGAATCAGAACGTCACGGTGACCGGGAACATGTCCGGGTTTCCGCTCACAGCGATCGACAGCGAAAAAGGAGGGGCCATCAACTTCGGATCGAACAGCGGTTCGGTGAATATCTCCGACAATGAATTCTATGCGTGGAAGGTCGCGCCGAGGTTCTATGCGTCGCGGTATCCGGATAACAACTACACGATCTGGCCGAGCAATCCGACGGGAATGTGGATCGTTGTCCGGCCCAACGCTTACGAGCCCGGCCGGGGACACGTGGCCGTCTTCAATTGGAGTCACGCTGCCTCCGTCTCGGTGGATCTCTCGAGTGTCCTGTCGGTTGGCTCGAGCTACGAGATCCGCAACGCGCAGGATTACTTCGGCACGCCGGTGATCTCGGGCACCTATGCCGGCGGGATCGTGTCGATCCCGATGGCCGCCTCCTCTGTGGAGACGCCAGCCGGCGCCGCCGCTCCTAAGCCCACCGGGCCGGAATTCAACGCGTTTGTGATCGTCACGACGAGACGAGTCGTCGAAGTTCCGCCGAACTCACCGCCGCCGCTCCGCCGCACGCCTTCGGCGAAGTAGGTCTCGAGCGACGCATGTAAGTTGCGTAACGTGGGCTTCGCGTCCTGGCACGCAGGGTTCATGTTAGAGTCGAAAATACTTTTTGACCCTATATTTCACGTATGGAGAAAAGCTCCGAATGGCCAGATCCGTCAGCTCTGAACGGAGGCGAACGGTAATTTCCGTCAAGACCGGGTCAAAAGTGAAGCCCCTTTCCCGCGGCTCGTTGAACGGCCGCGGGCGACGGTTGTTGCCTGGGGGTGGGCTGAAAATTCCGCCCGGCCTCCTGACGCGGAGGACGCAGTTCGCCCTGGATCTGCTGGTCCTGACGGCCAGTTTCCTCTTCGCCTACCTGCTGCGCTTCGACTTCGTCATTCCCGAGAGGATCCTTTTCGACGCCCTCGTCCAGCTCCCCTACGTGGTTCTGATACAGGTCGTTTCGCTGGCCCTGGCTGGCGTCTACAGCTTCATCTGGCGCTACGTCGGCATGCGCGAGGTGCGTTCTTTCGTCTATGCCTTCCTCTGGTCCTCCGTCGTCCTCACGGTTCTCCGGCTCACGCTCCCGGCTCGGTTCGGTGACTGGCGCGTCCCTCTCTCCGTCATTCTGATGGGAACGACTCTCGGCTTTCTGGGGGTCATGGGCCTCCGGGTGGCCCGGCGGGCCCTCTGGGAGAAAGAGGAAAGGAACCGGCTTCGCCCGCGGTCGTCTTCAGGGGAGTTCGCGCCGACGCTCCTTTTCGGGGCAGGGGAAGCGGGTGTCCTTGCGGCGGATCAAGTCGAAGGGCGGATCGACACCAACCTGGATGTCCGGGGCTTCATCGACGATGACCCCAGGAAGCAGGGGATGGTGGTTCACGGCATCCCCGTCATCGGGACCCGCGCCGACCTGCCACGCCTCGTAAAGGAGCTCGGGATCACCCAGGTCGTCATCACCATCGCCCGGATCTCACGTCCGGAGATCCTGAAGCTCATGGCGCTCTGCCAGTCGATTCCGGTCACCTGCCGGATCATCCCCGGCTTCTCGGAGGTGCTCGAGGGGAAGGTGAAGGTGACGCGGATCCGGGACGTGAAGGCCGAGGATCTCTTCGACCGGCGGCCCGTGGCGCTGGACGAGAAGCTCGTGAGTGGATTCCTCGAGGGGAAGACGGTCCTCGTCACGGGGGCGGGCGGCTCCATCGGATCGGAGCTGGCGCGCCAGGTGACCGGCTTCCGGCCGGCGCGGATCCTCCTCGTGGAGAGGGCCGAGTTCGCGCTCTTCGAGATCGAGCAGGAGCTAAAGCGCCGGCTCCGAAAGTTCAACGACGTCGCGGTCGAGGCGATCGTAGCCGACGTCGGAGACGTACCGCGGATGACCCAGATCCTGGGGCTCTACCGGCCGAGCGTCGTCTTTCACGCGGCGGCGCACAAGCACGTCCCGATGATGGAGGCAAATCCGGCCGAGGCGATCAAGAACAACGTCCTCGCCACCCGCCGGCTCGGGGCGATGGCCCACGAGCACGGCGTCGAGGCCTTCATACTGATCTCGACGGACAAGGCTGTGAGGCCGAGCTCGATCATGGGGGCCTCGAAACGCGTCGCCGAACTCGTGATCCAGGACCTGGCCCGCCAGAACGCGACCCGTTTCCTGGCCGTCCGGTTCGGAAACGTCATGGATTCGGCCGGCTCGGTGATTCCGACGTTCCGCGAGCAGATCGCCGCCGGAGGGCCGGTCACCGTGACGCACCCGGACGTGAAGCGCTACTTCATGACCATTCCCGAAGCCGCCCGGCTCGTCCTGCAAGCGGGTTCCCTGGGGCGCGGGGGAGAGATCCTCGTCCTGGAAATGGGGGAGCAGGTGAAGATTCTCGACGTGGCGACCGCCCTCATCAAGCTGACCGGGTTGAAGCCGTTCGAGGAGATGCCGATCCTCTTCACGGGCCTTCGTCCCGGCGAGAAGCTGGCCGAGGAGCTCGAGCTCACCGGCGAGGGATTCACAAAGACCCGCCATCCGAGGATCCTGGTGGGAAAGCTCGCCGGCGTGGAACCCGAGCGACTCCGCAACGCTCTGAAAGAGCTCGAGGTGAGCGCCTTTTTCGGAGACGGACAGGAGATCCGGGCCATCCTGAGTGATTTCCTGCCCGAGGCCAGGCTGGATGCACCGATCAAGTCGGCTGAGATGCCCCTCTATCCGGAAAGGGCAGGAGGAAGAGGTCCGCACGCCGCCTGACGCCGAGGCCTCCTCCGGCCTCTATACTCGGCTCGTGCCTCTTCTTCGGTGGGAGACGGATCACTACCCGCCGGACCTGTTCCGGCTCGTCCCGACGGACTTTCCATGGTTCGTGGCGCACACGAATAGTCGAACCGAAAAGGTGCTGGCTCGACGCCTGCATGCTTCGCGGATTCCGTTTTATCTGCCGCTCGGAGAACACCGGACCCGCAGAAGCGGGCGGACCTTCGTCACCTACCTTCCCTTCTTTCCGGGCTACGTCTTTCTTCGAGGGGGACCCGAAAGCCGCGCCGCCGCCATGCGGAGCGGAGTCGTCGTCAGGCTCCTGGACGTTTCGGACCAGGATCTGCTCGACCGGGAGCTTGCCGAGATCCGGGCCCTGCAAGTCAGCGGCGCCCCTCTCGTCGTTCACCCCTATCTGAGTCCGGGCAATGCCGTGCGAATCCGGGAAGGCCCGTTCCGGGATCATTTTGGTGTCGTCGTCCGCGAAAAGGGTTCTGCGCGCCTCGTTGTTTCGGTCTCGATGCTGAGGCGGAGCGTCGCGGTGGAGCTCGAACGGGATATCGTCGAAATAGACCGAGGGGGCTCCGTGGCGGTGGAGCGGGGGCGGCGAAAAGCTCTGTGAGCGAGGAGAAACCGAGCCACGATCCCGAGGCCGTCAAAGCGGCGGGATGCGCCGGGCAGTTCCGCAGGTAGGGGTAGACTCAAATGCATGGAGAGATCCGCGTGCAGAGCAGCGCGCCTGGCAGGGGGTTGGAATGACGGCATTCTGCGAGCGGTTGAGATCTAGATCCATGCGGACCAAGATTTCGTCCTTGTTGGCGACACTTACTTCCATCAAGCACGTCGGCGCCCTGGCCTTCGCGGGTTTGCTCGCGCTCACGGGCCTCCCTGCTACGAGCGCGGCTGGAGCGGTTACTCGCGTCGGGTCCCCGAGCGGCGGTCACAACCTCACCACCTCGCTCACGGTGTCGCACACGAACGCGGGCACCTACCTCGTGGTCGCGGTTTCCAACCTGAGCTACCCGGAGGCGACCGCCGTCACCTACAACGGCGTGCCCATGACGCGGCTGAACGTCGCCGGACCCATCGACACTGCCGAGGTTGTCATTCTATTCGGACTTGCTGCGCCCGATTCCGGCACTCACGATGTCGTGGTCACGGACGGCGGGAACTCCAGTAATTTGTACGCGATCGCGCAGTCGTTCAGCGGCGTGGATCAGACGCGCCCGGCCCTCTCGGCGGGTGGGCAATGGCAGATCGACTTCTCGGCGCCACTCACCGCTACCGTGCCGTCCGCAGCCGGATGGATGGTGCTCGACGCGACGTGGACCAGCCTTAACTTCGGTGACGGCCTCGCTCCGAGCGGCAGCAACACTCTGGTCGCTTTCGAGCACGACGGCTTCGGCATGGGCATGTCCTCCGCGCCCGGTGCCGCGAGCGTGTCAATGGCCTGGACGTTTAGCGGAACTGCGGCCTTCGTCCAGTCCGTCGTTCAGTTGCGCCCGGCCACGGACGACGCGCCGGACGTGACGCTCGACAACGCTGGCGCATCTGCCTACGCCGCCAGTACCACGACGGCGGACGCCACCGTAACGGTCGGCGCCGGGGCGAATCGCGCTCTGACCGCCTCGCTCGTCTTCGACAACAAGTCAGTCTCCGGCGTCTCCGTCGTCTACGATCCGGCGGGCGCGAATCAGCCGCTCTCTCTCATCAGGAGCGAGGTCACGTCGGACACCTACGGACGCGCCGAACTGTGGGGCCTCGTCGCGCCGGCCACGGGCACGAGCAAGACCGTGCGTGTCAATTGGACCGGCTCGTCGGACATCGCGTTCTCGGCAACGTCGTGGACAAACGTGGATCAGACGGGCGGGACGACGAGCTTCGCCCGTGCGACATCAAACACCGGCAACGCAGACCCGACGATCCCGAACGTCCAGATCACGAGCGCGGTCCACAACGTCACCGTCGATTCCGCTGTCGCGATGGAAGGCCTTACGGATACGACGTGGCCCGGGCAAACTCTGCTCTTCGGCCCCGTCTTTCTGTTTCACGTGGGGAATGGCGCCGCTTCCGCCTACGAGAACGGCGCTGCCACCGGCTACCACCGTTTTCACGGGACTATCGGCGCGAACGCCTGGGCGATGGTCGGCTGCGACATCGTGGCGGTGGTCTGCACGCCGCCCGCAACGCCGACCATCACCCCCGGCGGTCCGACCACGTTCTGCGCCGGCGGCAGCGTCACGCTTACCTCGTCGAGCCCGACGGGCAACCAGTGGTACCTCGACGGCAACCCGATCGGCGGCGCCACCGCCCAGCAGTACGACGCCACCGCCTCGGGCAGCTACATGGTCACCGTCACGGCCGGCGGCTGCACCAGCGCCCCTTCCGCCGGGACGGCGGTCACGGTCAACCCGATTCCCCCGACTCCGGTCATCACAGCGCCGTCCACGGTGGTCCCTGGCTCGCCGAACCACCCCGCGGCTGTTCCCTCGAACCTGGGCTCGACGTACGCGTGGTCGATCTCCAACGGAACGATCACGAGCGGCCAGGGGAGCGCGCAGATCACTTTCACCGCCGGTTCCAGCGGGACCCTGACGCTCTCGGTGACGGAGACGAATGCGGGGTGCGAGAGCGCGCAGGGGAACGCGACGGTGACGGTGGAGCCGGGAGCGTCGGCGCTTCTGTTCTACACGGTGACGCCCTGCCGGCAGCTCGACACGCGGAGCGGGTCGCCGTTGGCGTCCGGCGGGACGCTGACCGTGTCTCTCACGGGGGCGCCGTGCGGTCTCCCGTCGGGCGCGAGCGCGGTTTCGGTGAACCTCACGGTGACCCAGCAGACGGGATCGGGACACCTGACGATCTACCCGGCGGACCAGGGGCAGCCTCTCATCAGCAACTTGAACTTCAACGTGGGATCGACACGCGCCAACAACGCGATTCTGGGCCTGTCGAGCGACGGGACCGGGCGCGTCAACGTCTTCAACGGCTCGGGGGGAACGGTCCACGTGATCCTGGATGTGAACGGTTACTTCCAGTAGCGGAGGATTTGAGCCTGTCGGGGGGCGGGCTCGGCTCGTAATGCGTGCGCTCTGGGGCGGGATTTTCGCGCTCTTGTTCGTCACAGCCGGCACCGCCGCTGGCGGCGTCACTCTCGCCGGCTCCCCGAGTCACGGTCACGGTACGGCCACCTCGCTCACGATCTCGCACACGAACTCGGGCGACTATCTCGCTGTCGCGGTGTTCAACCACGGAACCTATCCCGACAACACGACTGCCACATACGACGGCATGCCGATGGATCGGATCAACAGCGCCGGTCCCATCGGAAACACCGAAGAACTCATCTGGTTCGGGATGGTAGCGCCACCTTCCGGAACTCACGACATCGTCATCACGGATGACAGCAAGTCCAACTTGTACTACGTGATCGCACAGTCCTTCGACGGCGTGCATCAGACGCGTCCGTTCCTGCATGGTGGCGGCTACTACGCGCCCTTCTTCACGGCACCGTACAGCTACACCGTGCCGTCCGCAGCCGGGTGGATGGTGCTCGACGCGCTGTGGACCGACGCGAACCACGGTGGCAGCATCGCTCCGAGCGGCAGCGGCGACAACGCCTCGATTGCTTTCGACAGCAACGGCTTCGGCATGGGCGCGTCCTACGCGGCCGGAGCCGCAAGTGTCACGATGGAGTGGACGTGGCCCACCGCCCTCTCGTTCGTTCATTCCGTCGTTCAGTTGCGCCCGGCCACGGACGACGCGGCGGACGTGACGCTGGACAACGCGGGCGCATCTGCCTACGCCGCCAGTACCACGACGGCGGACGCCACCGTAACGGTCGGCGCCGGGGCGAACCGGGCTCTGACCGCCTCGCTCGTCTTCGACAACAAGTCAGTCTCCGGCGTCTCCGTCGTCTACGATCCGGCGGGCGCGAACCAGCCGCTCTCTCTCATCAAGAGCGAGATCACGTCGGACACCTACGGGCGCGCCGAACTGTGGGGCCTCGTCGCCGCGGCCACGGGCACGAGCAAGACCGTGCGTGTCAGTTGGACCGGCTCGTCGGATATCGCGTTCTCGGCAGTGTCGTGGACAAACGTGGATCAGACGGGCGGGACGACGAGCTTCGCCCGTGCGACATCAAACACCGGCAACGCGGACCCGACGATCCTGAATGTCCAGATCACGAGCGCGCTCCATAACGTCAGCCTCGACTCCTCGGTCGCAATGGAGGGCATCACCGACACGAAATGGTCCGAGCAAACTCTGCTCTTCGGCCCCGTCTTTCTGTTTCACGTGGGGACGGGCGCCGCTTCCGCCTACCAGCGCGGCTCCTCGGCCGGCTACCATCGGATGGCAGGGAATATCGGCGCGAACGCCTGGGCGATGGTCGGCTGCGACATCGTGGCGGTGGTCTGCACGCCGCCCGCAACGCCGACCATCACCCCCGGCGGTCCGACCACGTTCTGCGCGGGCGGCAGCGTCACGCTCACCTCGTCGAGCCCGACGGGCAACCAGTGGTACCTCGACGGCAACCCGATCGGCGGCGCCACCGCCCAGCAGTACGACGCCACCGCCTCGGGCAGCTACATGGTCACCGTCACGGCCGGCGGCTGCACCAGCGCCCCTTCCGCCGGGACGGCGGTCACGGTCAACCCGATTCCCTCGACTCCGGTCATCACAGCGCCGTCCACGGTGGTCCCTGGCTCGCCGAACCACCCTGCGGCTGTTCCCTCGAACCTGGGCTCGACGTACGCGTGGTCGATCTCCAACGGAACGATCACGAGCGGCCAGGGGAGCGCGCAGATCACTTTCACCGCCGGTTCCAGCGGGACCCTGACGCTCTCGGTGACGGAGACGAATGCGGGGTGCGAGAGCGCGCAGGGGAACGCGACGGTGACGGTGGAGCCGGGAGCGTCGGCGCTTCTGTTCTACACGGTGACGCCCTGCCGGCAGCTCGACACGCGGAGCGGGTCGCCGTTGGCGTCCGGCGGGACGCTGACCGTGTCTCTCACGGGGGCGCCGTGCGGTCTCCCGTCGGGCGCGAGCGCGGTTTCGGTGAACCTCACGGTGACCCAGCAGACGGGATCGGGACACCTGACGATCTACCCGGCGGACCAGGGGCAGCCTCTCATCAGCAACTTGAACTTCAACGTGGGATCGACACGCGCCAACAACGCGATTCTGGGCCTGTCGAGCGACGGGACCGGGCGCGTCAACGTCTTCAACGGCTCGGGGGGAACGGTCCACGTGATCCTGGATGTGAACGGTTACTTCCAGTAGCGGAGGATTTGAGCGTCTCGAAGCGCACCTGCGCTCCGCCTCTCCGGATCGGGAAGTGAGGGGCTCAAGGTGGAGGCAGCTCTCGGGGTCGAGGTCGTTGGCTGGGCGGGGACGCGGGAAGTATGGGCCGCTGTGGCTCATGCTCCTGCGCCCTGACGATGAACGCGGCGAATCCCGGCGCCGTCGACCCGACCGGCCTGTAGTCGGTCCCTACGGCGGCCGCGACGGTCAGGCCGGTCATCGGGAGGGAGACCGTCCCGCCCGCGTAGGTGCCGGTGAAGACGGGACTCGCGTAGTAGTCCTGCGCGTTCATGATGTTGATGGGCGTCCCGACGGCCACGGCGCTCGACAGATCCACGTCCACACTCGTGAGGTTCTCCCAGTTGTAGACGAGGATGTTCGCCCGGTTGGCCTCGTAGGCGTTCGGCTGGACGACGACCTTGTTCGTGACGGGCTTCGACGGCGAATACGTATTGGCCGGAAAGTCCGTCGAGGTGAAACCGGACACCGTCCCGATGAAGGTGTTGCCGGTCATCGAGAAGTTGTCCCACGTCGAAGGGGCGACCACGATGGCGGTCCCATGGTCGAAGTAATTGTTCGTCACGGCGAAGTTCGTCAGGTGTGTCATGTGGTAGCCGACGTTCGTCTGGTTCGACCACGTGTAGTTGCCGTCGTACTTGCTCTCCGTCATGCGGAAGCCCCCGAGGCCGCCCAGGACGGTGGCGGTGTTGAAGTGGAGATTCCCGGCGACGGTCACGTTGATCGCGGCGGCGCCCGAGGAGCCGTAAATCTGGATCGACTGCACCATCTGGTCGAGGATGACGTTGTTGGTGATCTTCGAGGCGTGGCCCCACGCCGCCTCGGTCGGGTTGACGCTCGTCGAGGGAGCGTCGGCGACCTCTATCGAGCCGTTGTTCGTGTACGTCGTGATGGTCGTGACGAGATTGGCCCCGGCGGGACCGGCGCCGTTGATGACGATCTTCGCGCCCTTGTTGAAGATGCGGAACGGCCCTTTGACGGGAGGGGAGCCGGTCCAGAGGATCGTGTTGTCGCCTGCCGTGGCGATCACGTTGTCGCTCCCGCCGTTCTGGATGTACATCCCGTGGCCATGCCCGTAGAGATTCGGCGTCCAGTTCCACGCCATGTTCACCGAGGCCGCACCGGGGGCGTAGGACATCCTCGTTACGGGATTGTTGCCGGTCGCAGGGCCGCCGATCCGGGTGTTGTCCCCGGAAGCGTCGTAGTCCTTGGCGGCCGAGTAGGCGTTGTAGATGTTGATCCCGTCCACGACCATGTGGTTCGCGGCTGAGGTCGTCGTCGCGCCGAAGGGCGGCAGGTGCCACTGGTCGTTCGACCACGTCCCACCGACCGATGGCGCCGTCGTCTGGTGGACGTTCACGAAGGACTGTGCGATCGCGGCGAGGTAGCCGCCGCCGAAGCCGCGTGAGTCGGTCACGACCACGTTGTGTGTCCCGGCGTGGCCCGCGATGCCGAAGACGGCGATGGGGGCCGAGTAGCCGTCCTTGCCGTTGAGGAGCGTCATGGCCGTCCCGTCGAACGTGGCCGAGAGGGTCGTGTACGGGTTCGCGCCGGACCGCGCCGCAACGACCGTGTAGTCCCCCGTGTTGTTGTGCGAGAACGTACGCGGCGAGGAGCCCGTCGAGGTATCGAACGTCCCGGAGACGGCGACGGCGATCCCGGCCGCGGGGATCAGGTCGATGGAGGCTGCCACGTTCTGCTCGCCGACGGGGGCCTTGTAGCCGTTGTAGTAGACGAGGTTCCCGTAGACCTCGTATTCGCTGCCCACGGAGGACGGGAAGACGCCCTCTCCGCAGTCGTGGAGGACGCTGTTGATGACCTTGCTGTGGGGGGCGGTGATGACGACACAGTCTCCGCGCGCGTCGTGGAGGTCGGCCGAGACGTTGCGGTTCGTCTGGGAGTTCGTAATTTCCACGTCGCGGAGGATCATGTAGCCGCGCGTGCCGAAATAGTCCGACAGCTTGACGGTGGGCTGGCCGTTCCCGGTCTGGGCGTTGTCGTAGTTGCCGTCTATCGTGACGCGCTCGCCGGGATAGGCGCGGAACGTGATGTAGTTTTCCGGCGTTCCCGCAAGCATGACGACGAACTGCCCCGTGTATGTCCCGCCCCTGATCCAGACGGTGTCGCCGGGATGGATGGTGCCGCCGGGGTAGCCGCCCGCGAAGGCCGTGGCGAGCGTCCACGGGCTGCCCAGTGTGCCGGCGCCGGTGGTCGAGCCGGTCGTCGAGACGAAATACCCCGCGGGCGCGCCCCCGGTGTAGTCGAGGGTCGCCACCCGGCCAGTCCGGGCAGGCATCCCCGCGACGGCCGGAAGAGATGCGGACCGCGCGACGTCACGGACGGCCGTGGCGTGGCATCCGAGGACGAAAGTGAGGAATGCGAGGGCGAGTCGAGGCAGAGCCGGCTTCATTTGCGCTGCCTAACGATACTGCGTTTCGAGGCTAGCGACGAGGCGTTAAGATCGCGTCGTGACGGCGGCGGTTTGAAGGTAGCGGCGATCGTCGTCTTTCTGAGTACGACTCCTCGCCTTGCGGCGATTGACTTCTACGCGTTGCCGACGGGAACGACGGCCACGGGGCCGGGGACGGGAACGATCACGAACCCGTGGGCTCTGCAGACGGCGTTGTCGCAGCCGGCGGCGGTGCATCCGGGCGACACGATCTGGCTGCGTGGGGGGACGTACACGGGACTGTTCACGAGCTACCTGACGGGGACGTCGAGCCTGCCGATCGTGGTGCGGCAGTATCCGGGGGAGCGGGCGAGGCTGGACGGGAACGTGAACCCCCTGGTCCTCGGGACCGGCAGTTGGGTTCTGTACGGTGAAGGGGGCGTACACGTGGTACTGGGGGTTCGAGGTGATGGACTCGAACCCGAACCGGTACAACCCGACGTCGGGGTCGAACCCGGTGGATGCGCGAGACCAGGGCGTTGGAGTATGGGGACCGGGGACGAAGATCATCAACCTCGTCATCCATGACGCGGGCCAGGGCGTGGGCCCGACGTCGGTAGCCACGAACTCGGAGTATTACGGGAACATCATCTACTACAACGGGTGGAGCGCGCCGGACCGCGGGCACGGGCACGCCATCTACGCGCAGAACTACGATGGCGGCTCGAAGCTGATCAAGCACAACATTATGTTCGACCAGTTCGCGTACAACCTGCACGCGTACGGCTCTTCGACGGCCGGGTTCATGAACTCGAGGGTGGAAGGGAATGTCTGGTGGCGTGGGACCTCGCTGGTGGGAGGGGAGAGCGGATTCGACATCGGCGGGACGTCGGTGACGGGAAATTTCTGCTGGTTGGCGCCGCTGACGATGGGGTACTCGACGGCGGACTGCGCCAACGTGACGGTGAGCGGGAACTACCTGACAAACCTCGGAGGCGGGATGTTTGGGCCGGGGAGCAGCGGCTGCCGGGCCGGTGAAACGATCACGGGGAACACGTTCGTGGGGGACGTGAACGGCTTTACGCAGGGCGACTATCCAAACAACACGTACTACTCGAGAACATCTCCGCCGACCCAGGACAAGGTGACGATTCTGCCGAACGCGTATGAGCCGGGGCGGGCGACGATCGTGGTCTACAACTGGGACGGGAGCGCGGCGCAGGCGCTGGACCTGACGGGGGTGGTGAGTCCGGGGGCGGCCTACGAGATCCGCAACGCGCAGAACTTCTACGGGCCTGCGGTCGTCTCGGGCACGTACGCCGGAGGATCGGTGACGCTGCCGATGACGGGGCTGACCCCGGCCACGCCCGTCGGCTATGCGGCTCCTCCCTCGACCGGACCCGCCTTTGCCGCGTTCGTCGTCTTGAGCCCGTCGGTGGGGCCGCCTGTGCCGCCCACCGCGTCGCTCACGTACAGTCCGGCCACGCCGACCGCGAACGCGCCGGTGACCTTCACGGACACGTCGACCGGGAACCCGACCTCGTGGCAGTGGAGCTTCGGCGACGGCGGTACTTCGACCCAGCGCAATCCGACGCATACCTATGCCGGATCGGGGACATATACGGTCAGGCTGACCGCCGTGAACTCGGCAGGATCGAACCAGACGTCGCGCTCCCTGCAAGTCACGTTAAGGTCGATCCCGCCTGCGCCGTCCGGCTTCTACCCGCTGAGTCCCTGCCGCGTGATCGACACGCGCAACGCCAACGGGCCGAGAGGGGGACCTGCACTGGCGTCCAGTTCCGTGCGGACCTTCCCGGTGGCCGGTTCGTGCGGCATTCCGGCCAACGCGAGGACGGTATCCGTGAATCTTACCGCCACGAACGCGGCGGCGCCGGGAGATCTTCGGATGTACCCGACCGACATCGGCATACCCCAGACCTGGGCCATCAGCTTCGGGGCGGGGCAAACGCGCGCGAACAATGCCATGGTGACGCTGGCCACGGACGGCACCGGGACGATTGGCGTGAAGAACGACGCGGCGGGCACCGTGCACGTCATCGTCGACGTCAACGGTTACTTCAAGTAGCCGCTCCGCAGTCACCGCTCGATCGTCCCCGATCCGTTAAGATCGCGCCGTGAGGGCGACGGCTTTGAAGATCGGGGCGATCGTCGTCTTTCTGAGTACGGCTCGCCTGGCGGCGATTGACTTCTACGCGTCGCCGAGGGGGACGACGGCCGCAGGGCCGGGGACGGGGACGATCTCGAGCCCTTGGGACCTCCAGACGGCGCTCTCCCATCCCGGGGCGGTCCAGCCGGGGGACACGATCTGGTTGCGTGGGGGGACGTACACGGGAAACTTCACGAGCTCGCTGAAGGGGACGGCCAAGGCGCCGATCGTGGTGCGGCAATATCCGGGGGAGCGGGCGACGCTGGACGGGAACGTGAACCCTTCGGTTCTCGGGAGCAACAAGCATGTCCTTACGGTGAACGGGGCCTACACGTGGTACTGGGGGTTCGAGGTTACGGACTCGAACCCGAACCGGTACAACCCGACGCCGGGGCGCCCTGCGGATTTGCGAAACCCGGGCGTTGGAGTGTGGGGACCGGGGACGAAGATCATCAACCTCGTCATTCACGACACGGGCCAGGGAATGTCTCCGACGTCGGTAGCCACGGACTCGGAGTATTACGGGAACATCATCTACTACAACGGGTGGAACGCGCCGGACCGCGGGCACGGGCACGGTATCTATGCGCAGAACGGCTCGGGCGGCTCGAAGCTCATCAAGCACAACGTCATGTTCAACCAGTTCGGTGGCTACAGCATTCACGCCTATGGTTCCAAGCTGGCGGCCTTCCAGAATTCGACCGTCGCGGAGAACGTGGCGATCCGTGACACCATCCTGATCGGAGGTGACGGGGGATTCAAGATCAGCGGCTCGCAGCTCGTTGGTAACTACTCGTGGGAAGCTGGTGCCGTGGTCGGGTACTATTCCCAGGCTTACGATCCGTTCCTCGCCAGGAACAACTACCTCGTCAAAAGGAGCGCCGACACGTTCACGCCTCCGGCGCTTAACAACGGCGCGCGGACAGGGTTCACGTTGACCGGGAACACCATCGTCGGCTATCTCGACGGATTCTCGGCGTCGGATTATCCGGACAATACGTATTATCTGAGCACCTCTCACGGCGTCGGGCCGGTCCCCGCGACCAATCTCGTCGCCATCCTGCCGAACGCGTACGAGCCTGGTCGGGCGACGGTCGTCGTCTACAACTGGCAAGGGAGCGCGACGCAGGCGGTGGACCTGACGGGGGTGGTGAGTCCGGGGGCAGCTTACGAGATCCGCAACGCGCAGAACTTCTACGGATCTTCGGTCATCTCGGGCAAGTACACTGGAGGATCGGTGACGCTGCCGATGACGGGGCTGACCCCGGCCACCCCTGTCGGCCACGCGGCTCCGCCCTCGACCGGACCCGCCTTTGCCGCGTTCGTCGTCTTGAGCCCGTCGGTGGGGCCGCCTGTGCGGCCCACCACGTCGTTCACGCACAGTCTGCCCAGGCCGACCGCGACGCGCCGGTGACCTTCACGGACACGTCGACCGGGAACCCGACCTCGCGGCAGTGGAGCTTCGGCGACGGCGGCACTTCGACGACGCGCATTCCGTCGGTGCTGATCATCTGGGATTATGACGCCGCTATGGGGCAGGTGAACGCCTCGTACCCGTACAACTTCCATGAGGAGACGCTGCTGCAGGAGATCGAGAACGTCGACCGCATCCTCGAGCTCGCCTCGGATCTGGGAATCCGAATGACATTTGCATGTGTGGGATTCGCAGCCGAAGCCGGCCAGTTTCCGTATCACGTGCCGGAGCAACTGCGAAGAATCCGAGCCGGCTCGCATGAAGTCGCATCGCACTCCTGGCGGCACGAGTGGTTTCCGTTCCTGGAGCGGGAACAGGTCCGGCGATCACTCGAAAGAAGCAAGCAGGCGCTCGAGCAGTGCCTGGGCGAGCCGGGCACAGTGAGAGGATTCGTTCCTCCGTTCAGCCGTCCGATGACGTGGTACAAGAAAGGCGCCATCAGCCTGGGGGATCGTTCGCTGAGTCCTCTCCGGGTTGGGGGCAACATCGGTTCACTCTGCACCGCGCTACGGGACGCGGAGTATTCGTGGTGCCGGGTAGCCTTTCGATCTTTCGCCCAGCGGCTGAGGCGCGCCAACGTGCCGCCCCTGATTGGAGGTCGCGTGGACCGCACCGGCGGTATCGCGTGCATTCCAAGCCACTACACTGGTTTCGATAGCGCTGGCGTCGAGCTACTGAATTTGGCCGTGAAGGTCCGGCGATCGGTCGTCATCTCGGGTCACCCCTCCGGTCTTTCGCGCAAGAAGGAAGAAAGCCTCTCCTGCCTGACGCCATTCCTCGAGCATGTCGCGGAATTGCAGGCCGCGGGACGAATCCAGGCCCGTTCCGTCTCGGAACATCTCGCTCTGGAGGCCACGGCACCTTGAGTCAGCGTCTCGCTGATATCGCCGCCGAGACGGTGACCATTGCGCCTTACGAGGAGCACTTGCAGGCTGCACATGAGCGCTTTGTCGGCAGGATGTGGCCTTCGAAGCGGCGCCGGCGCGACGCGCGCTTCGTTCGCTGGAAGTTCCGCGGGCCCGTTCAGGGCGCGGTAAATGGCCTGCTGCTGGCGGTTTTGAAAGGCGAAGTCGTCGGGCAGCTGGGGTTGATTCCTGCGTCACTGAGGATTGATGGAGAGCGCGTTGCGTGCCAGTGGGCCTGCGACTTGATGGTCGACGCGACACTTCGCAGACGGGGAATCGCGTCGCTCCTATTTGATGCAGCCCTCGCACGCGGCATCGTGACGCTCGGGAGCAACCCGAGTAGTGCCGCGGACGTGACCATGCAGCGTATCGGCTTCAGATCGTTAGAGGGCCCGGCAATGGGCGTATTCCCGCTGGATCCTGCGCATGTCGTCAGCTGGAAAATGCCGGCGCGCCTTGCGCCGGCCAACGGGGTGGTCGGCGCAGTCCTCCGGCCATTCTTTCGCTGGCGCGGCCGAAGACTCTTCGCGGATGGCGGTCATCGCCAGGAGGCTGTGAAGCATGGACCGTGGCGGACTGTCGCCGGATTGGTTGCGGAGCAGCAGGGGCGGCAGACGGCGCCGCTTATCGTGCATGATGAGGAGTTCCTGGACTGGCGGTGCGAAGGCCTGCCGGGCTTTGCCGAGCCCCTCGAGACGCTGCGCACGCAGAAGGGAAGCTACGCGATCGTCGGCCCTGCACGACCTTATTTTTATGTGTACGATTGGTTTGCATGGTCATGGGACGAGTTCATCGGTTTGTTCTCCACGATTCGGGCGATGGCAAGTGAGGCACGGACGAGGACCTTGGAGGTGTATGCCCAGGGGCCGGAGGAACGATCCTGGCTTCGGCGGGCGGGCTTTCTGTTCATGCGCCAGCCTTGCAAGATCCTTTGCCATCCACCTTCGCGGTTTTTGCCCCGGCATACGCGGATGCTATACAGCATATTCGATTCCGACGGCAATCTGTAAGTGAACGCAGGATGTCGCGGCACCCGGACGGAAACGACGTCCGCAATTCGACGTTGTCGTCGTCCAGGGCGGCGGTATCAAAAGTTCCAGAGGCTCGCGAACGAACCCAGGGGCCGAGCGCCATGACAGACGGGAGGCGGGAGTTCATCTTTCCCTGAGCGATAGACGATCGTATGGAGGCCTTCTTGCCTGAGGAGCCCTTCGATGCGTTCGAATTCCTCGTCCGAGAGCCTGCAAAGGGCCTCGGCCGACGCGTTTACGTGGGCCTCGACATGGAGTCCGGCGATTCTCGCCCAGTAGAGACTGGACTCTTCTCCGGCAACGATCTCTCCGGCAACCGCGATACGCGTTCCGGGCCTCACCCCCTCGATTTGTAGACTCGACGCGACCTCCTCCCAAACACTCACCCCGTGTCGCGGCGGCCCGTCCGTTGCCGTCGTTGCGACGAAATCGAGAAAAAGCAACCCGAGCACGACGCTTCCTGCCACGAGAATCGCGCGGACCGCCCGCGAGTCGGATGGCGTCGCGCGGGCGAGCAGAAGCGCCAAGACGTAAAGGTAGAGCGGCAAGAGGAAGGGGCCGGCGAGTCGTCCGTTCATGTGGACGAGGCAAAGAAGAGCCACCGCGAAGAGGGGCACGGCGACGATCGCGAATCGCGCCTGGCGCGATTCATTACCGTGCGCGGAGAACGGCGACCCCAGGAGAAGCCACAAGGCGATCAGACACGTCGCCACGACGATTCCAAAGCCGTCGAAGACGACGCGTCGCAGGGCACGGATCTGTGCCACGGCATGCCGGGCTCCTGGCCCGAGTTCCATTCTCGGCTGCAGTCCCTCGTTCCAGTACGAGGGATCGAACCACGGCGGAAACGTCGTCGTCGGGAACACGCCTCCGAACGCGAACACCTCCGGAGAACGCATGAGAAGGCGTGTGGGGTGCCGGGCCACGCCGAGACCTTGCTTCTCACCCTGCCAGTGAAAGTAGTTGCGCGCCCCGTTGACGTACCACGCGTAGTTCAGTCGCCCGGAGTCACCGAACGTGAGACGTTGCTTCTGGATCGAGAGCGCAGCGATCCAGGTGCCGGCGATGACCGCGAACGCGAGAAGCCCCGAGAGCAGGGCTGCTCGCCGTCCAGGCCTCCGGAAAAACGCGATACCGCACAGAAAGAACGCGAAAACCGCAACCGGAAAGACGACGGCCTTCGTGAGATACGCGAGACCGAGGAGTACGCCGAGCCGAAGAAAGGCCCCACGATTCTGCCCATGGACGACGAGAAGAGCCTCACGAAACACGAGCAGCAGGACGCCGCACAGGAGAAGGTCGGGCGTCGTTCTCCCAAGCCCGATCTGCCGCGTGAAGAGCCACAGAAAGACAAGCCCAAGAAAGACGAATGAGAGGCTCCCCGCTTTCCGTTGGGCCGCTCCGCCGGCATCCTCACCAGCCGGCCTCCCGAGAAAGACGTTCCCCAGAACTCCGAATACCGCCTCGAAGGCGGCCCAGGCCAACCCGAGAAAGACCACGTTGACAAGATGAATGGCCACGATTTCGCGGCGCGTGACGAACGAGAAAACGGGCCGGAGAAGGGCGAGAACGGCGGGATAGGCCGGGCTCCAATAGGCGTTGACGAAAAGAGAGGCGTGTCCCCTGAATGCCCCGTCGCCGATGTCGAGAAAAGAAAGGCCGTCCTCGTCGAAGGAGTACCGCTCACTCCACGAGAGAAGCAGACCCGCTCCGAGGACGAGAATCCAAAGTGTCCAGCGGACAGCAGGCGTGGGTTTCGATAGGAAACCCGCTGGCACGGTCCCGCTCGTTCTAACCCGTCCTCAAGGTGGACGGAGTCTCCGCCGTCCTGGGAGGCTTCGCCGCCTTCCTGTAATACCGGGCGGCATAGCGCTCGCCGTACGTGATCTCGCCACCTTTGTCTTCCAGCGCGTTGAGGAGGACGCCGAGTATTCGAACCTTGCTTCGGAGGAGTTCGTCCCGGGCACGAATGACCGGGGCCCTCGGAGTCTTCCCCGCGTGAACGCAGAGAATGACGCCTCCCGCGAGACTGCCGATAACGACCGGGTCGGCCATGGCGAGGACGGGTGGGGTGTCGACGACCACGAAGTCGTAGCGGCTTACGGCGCCGTCGAGGAACCGCCGCATCGAGTCGGACGAAAGGAGGCCGGACGGGTTCGGCGAGCTGGGCCCTGCCGGGAGGACGGACAAGCACGGGATGTCGGTTTCCTTGATGGCGCCCGTCCCGTCGGTATGCTCCAGTGAGAACGGTCGACGAGGCCCGCGGTGTTCGAGACGTGAAATGTCTCGTGCAGGTGCGAGCGGTGCAGATCCGCATCGACGAGGAGAACGCTCTTGCCGAGCTGGGCCAGAACGACGGCGAGGTTCATCGCCGTCGCCGTTTTTCCCTCCAGCGGAAGAGCCGACGTGACGACGAGACAGCGGGGCCGCGCGGCGCTCGAGAGAAGAAGAGAGGTCCGGAACGCGCGATACGCCTCGGCCACGGTGGACCGCGGCAGCGTGTGGGGAAGCAGCTCGATCGATGACTTCGGCGATCCGGCGCCGGGAAGGGTCAACCGGGCTTTCTCGCCTCCGGGCATGCCCTCGGGAAGAGCCGGCTGGTCGATTCGAGCCCGGGCCCGCCCCACGGCCGGGATGATTCCCAGCACGGGGAGATTCAGGTACCGGCTCACCTGCTCCGGTGTCCGCAGGCTCCGATCCATGTACTCGGCGCCAAACGCGAGCCCGATACCCAGCAAAACTCCACTGAGAAGGCCGAGAAGGAGGTTGAACCTGTACGAGGGGCGGAATCGCGAGGCCGGCGGCAGGGCCCGCTCCACGATTCGGACGTTCGATACACGCTCGCCCTCGACGCGCGTCAGGACCTGGATCTCGGCGCGGCGTTTGAGAAGGTTGTCGACCAGCGATCGCTGGGTTTCCGCGTCGACACGCAGCTTGTTGTATTCCACGACATCAGAGTTGAGCGACATCGCCTGCGCCTGTTCGGCTTTTTGGGAATCTCGCAGAAGTTCTTCGCGGCGCTGTGCCGCGAGGACGTCGCTCCGCGCCACCTCGCGGGCCTTTGCGAGCCGTCTCCTCGACGACGGCGTCGAGGTGGCGACGGCCTTCCTCGATCTTGGCCTTGAGCTGCAGCATACCGGGCCAGTCGGGCTTGTAGAGGCCGAGCTTCTCCTGGTATTCGCGCTCGAGACGGGCCTGTTCACTTCGGAGCTGGGACACGAGCCCGGTCTGGATCGTGTCGGCCAGGATCTCGGGGCGTACATTCCGGACCTCGGCCTCCCGGGCTTCTTTCGCCATCCGGTCGGCCGTGGCCGCAGCGAGGTCGCGGCTGAGGGAATCGAGTCGCGTCAGCGTGACGCTGCTGCGGGGGTCGACGGTCAGGATGTTCTTGCTCCGGCTGAACGCGAGAAGATTCTCCTCCAGCTGGGCGAGAGTCGCCTTCGCCTCTTCAATCTGCTCCGAAAGGAACGTGGATGCCTGGCCGAGAAGCCGGAAGCGCGTATCGAGCTTCCAGGCGATGTAGGCCTCTGCCACGGCATTCGCGAGGTCGGCGGCTTTCCGGGCGGAATGCGCCGTGACGTTTACCTCGAGAAGATTTGTGCCTCTCACTTGCCGTATCTCGATGCTTCTTTGCAGGCCCATGGCGGCTTTCGTGACGGGATCGATCCCGGAAGGCGGCGAGACGGAAGTCGCGGTCGCGGCCGGGTCCCCCGTCCCGCCCGGAGTGCCCGGTTCGGCCAGTCCCAGCTTCCTCACGACCCGCTCGAGCACGTCGCGGCTTTTCAGAAAATGTGACTCCGTCTCGATCGAGTCGGCGTCCGAGCCCCGTTCGCGCAGCGCGCCGGCGGCGATGTCCAGAGGACTGTTGCGTTCCTGCTCGAGAGCAACGAGCGTGGTGGCGCGAAACATCGGCCTCGTCAGAAAGGCGGCGACCCACGCCGTGGCGAGAGAGACGACGAGGGACCCGACGACCAGCCAGCGGTGCTGGACGAGGATGCGCCACAGGTCCGCCGGGTGGAACTCGGGCTCGGACCCGCGTGTCGGTGGCTCTTCCACGAGCTCCAGTTTCGACATCGGCGAAAAACTCCCTGCTGCAGACGGCTTTGAGGCGCCGGGAGGACACGCCTCCTGCACAAGTCTACCCGGACGCCGGGTACGACCTGGAAGATCGTACCACCGGGCAACGCTCACCGGGGATCCCCCGAAGCGACGGAGTGCAGAGCCCCACTGTCGAACTGATAGATGCGGATGGGAGGCCCCGGGCGTTTGCCCCGCTCGGCCTTCACCTCGAACAGCAGGCGGCTCGCATGCATCAGCTGCTCGTAAGTGTCGACGATGTCCTGTTGTTCGGGCCCTTCCCTGACGAATCTGTCGTACCAGTCGCTCAGAACCATGTACTGAACGGCCTGGTCTTCGAGCGACCGAAGTCGCTCGAGCTTTCCGATATTGCCTCCGGGAGGCCGCGAGTTGCGGGAATGTTCATCTCCCTGGCTGAACGGTACCAGGTCGACCCCGTCGACGATGAACAGGGTGAACATGTCTTTGGGAAACTGGGGACAGTAGCGCTCGAGAACGAGTCGGCTTCCTCTCGGAATGTTGGAAATGGCCCAATTCCTCGCGATCGTCTGAGTACTTTCGCGGGCGCGCTCCATGCCGTCGAGCATGGATCGGAAGCCGAGGCTGCCGACGACCCAGGCGGCGAGGACCGCGCCCGGAAGGAGCCGGCCAATCGCTTTTCGCGGGCTCCGAGCGTCGGCCGGTAAGAGGCTGACGATGGGGACCGACAGGGTGATCGCCAGAAAGGGAATGGACGGCACGGCCCAGCGCGCCCATCGCAAGCTCAACGCCGACATGAAGAAGAGGAAGAGGATCGGATAAAGAGCCGTGAGCTTCCGGTCCCGTCGAGCGTCGCTGAGACAGATGACGATTCCCGCGATCGCCAACAAGGCCCCCGGTACCGTCAAAGCCGTGGGCAGCACTTCCGTCCAGTACCAGGCGAAGTTGGACCAGAGCCCGTGACCGGTGTGGCTCAAGTGAGAGGGACGCGCTTCATGGGCGACGTCGGCCAGCACCCGAGGAAATCGCAGGAACAGGAACGGAGCGACAGCGAAGGCCCCGACCACGCTGGCGGCAGCAGAAGCGCCGAGCTTCAGATGCTCTCGAGCTCCTTTCGGGCGCCGCATCAGGTGCGCGGCAAACACGACGAGCGCGACGGTGACTGCCGGAAACTTCGTGACTGTGGCCAGCCCCGTGAACAGGCCGGCGAGGAGATAGGCCTTGGCGTCACCTCGTTCGAGGACGTCGAGCGAGAACCAGAACGCAATCAGCACGAATGCGGCATCTGACACGTCCATCCGAACGTTCTGCGACGAGGCGACGAGGAGAGGGCAGAGTGCGACAACGAGCGCCGATAGCAGGCCTACGCGCGGGGAAAATACCCGGCGACCGATCTGGAAGACGAGCCAGATCATCGCCGCTCCGAACAGGGCAGCGAGGATTCGTCCGCTCAGGTAGAAGACCGTAGGGTCGCTGTGGTAGAGGTTCCGGAAGTCCACAGGGCCGTGGAAGCGTCCCGCGAGCCGGCCCACGGCGTAGATGGCGGTGTAGGTCGCCGCAAGAAGATCCATCGTCGTCGATGCGGGGTGTCCAAACCACCCGGGATCGAGCGAATGGTCGTGCAGCATCTTGAGGGCGCCGTTGACGAAGGTCGGCTCGTCCGGGTCGTAGATGAAGGGAAGGTCATGGCCGATACCCCAGAACCGGACGACGATTCCAAGGAACATGACGAAAGCGAGAGCGAGACCCCCCGCTCGGTCCGCCGATTGCCGTTCGCCGGCTAATGCCTCTGGTTTCGCCGGGACCATGCTCGGTGTCCTAAAGTTTACGCCTTTGCCGAACGATGAATGTCGGGCGACGCACGGTCGTTCATGGGTCTGTGTAGACTGCTGAAACAGGAAGTGGGATGACGTCTTCGACGATCGTGGAGCCTGAAGTCGTGGACCCGCGCCACGCGGTGCCGGTGTTGATCCTCGGGGGCGGCATCACGGCCCTGGGTGTCATGCGCTGCTTGGGGAGGCGCGGCGTGCCCCTGTACATTGCCGGCTCTCGCGCTGGTGTGATCAGCCGCTCGCGCTGGTATCGCCCCTTGCCCGAGGAAGGTTCGAACGAGTTCTCCGAGCAGGACCTCGGTTCCCGGCTCGAGCAGCTGCCCACCAGGCGAATGGTCCTGCTGCCTTGCTCGGACGCGTGGGTCATGGCGGTAAGCCAGCTGAAACCGGAGCTTGCGGCCCGCTTTTCGAGCAGCGTGGCTCCTCCCGAGTCTCTCAGGCAGATGGTGGACAAGGCGTGCTTCGCCGAAACGCTCGTGCGATTGGGCCTCCCTCATCCGAGAACCGTGGTCCTGCGTGAACCGGGTGCGCTCGAAGCGATTCCAAGACGATCGGTTGCAGGACTTTTTCCTGAAACCAAACCAGTCGACAGTCTTTGCCCAATGCTACGGAGTAAAGGCCCTCCGCTTCAGGGACCGCGCGGAAGCGCTCCGGCTGTTCAAGGATGCCTCCGCGAAGGGCCTCAAGGTGATGCTTCAGGAGTTCATACCCGGTCCTCCCACTCGTCACGTGTTCGTCGAAGGCTTCATCGACCGGGGCGGACGAATCTGCGGTCTGCTGGCGCGCCGGCGGATTCGCATGTTCCCGGACGAGTTCGGCAACAGCACCCTCAGCGTGAGCATTCCACTGGCCGAGGTTTCCGGCGCCGTGGAAACCATGCACCGCCTCCTGAGCGGAATCGGCTATCGGGGAGTGTTCAGCGCGGAGTTCAAGCTCGACGAGCGGGACGGTCTTTTCAAGCTGCTGGAGGTGAATGCACGGCCCTGGTGGTACGTGGATTTCGCGGCCCGCTGCGGCGTCGACGTGTGCGGGATGGCCTACCGTGACGCACTGGGCTGGGAGATCGAGCCTGTCACGAGCTATCGGGTCGGACGGCGCTGTGTCTACCCACGCCTCGATCTGCAGAACCGGCTCGGCGGGCGCGGGGCCCTCACCATGAGCGGCTGGTCCTTGCTGCGCTCGTGGATCGGAGCGTACCAGCCATTCTTCAGCTGGGAGGATCCAGGGCCCGGCATCGCCGGCCTCTACTCCTGGATCAAGAAGGAGACCCGGCGGAGGCTCGACCTTTGAGAGCGGGGTTCGCCGCACGCGTGCTCGAGGAGGCCGAGTATCCGGCGTGGAACGAGCTGGTCGCTCGCTCGGCAGAAGGCGCCGTCTACAGCACGCCGGAGTACCTCGACGCCCTCTGCGAGGCGGCCGGTGGGAGCTTCCGCATCCTTGCCGTCGAGAAGGGCGACGAGCTCCTCGGTGGCATCGCCATCTACGAGCGGGCGTCGCGCCTGGGCGCCTACGTCTCGCCGCGGCTCCTTCTCTACTACAACGGGGTGGTCCTGCGGCGCTACGAGACCCGATACCCCTCGCAACGCACCTCGCGGCAGAACGAAATCCTCGAGGCGCTGGTGCGTGGCCTGGCGGTCCGGGGCTATGGCCACATCGCGCTGCGAAGCCGGAGCTCCCTCACCGACGTTCGCGTCTTCCTCGCGAGAGGCTGGACGGCACGCCCTCAGTACAGCTATCTCGTTCCCCTCGCGGACATGGACCGGCTCTGGGCCCGCATGGAGCAGAATCTCAGGCGGCTCGTGGAGCGCGCGACTCGCGAGGGCCTCTCCGTCACGGAAGATGACGACTTCGACAGCTTCTTTCGACTTCACTCGCAGATCCACGAGCGGAAAGGCACCAGCCTCTACCTTCCACGGGCGGCCTTCGAGCGTTTTTTCATGCGGCTGAGGGCCAGGAACCTCGCCCGCCTCTACCACGCCCGGTTACGTCAGGGGCCGTCGGTGTCGACTCAGCTGGTTCTTCTCGGCCCTCACCCCGTCTCGGATACCGTGTGCGCCGCCTCCGACGGGCAGTATCTCAACCTCGGAGCCACGGCCTTTCTCCGGTGGAATGTCTTCAAGCGCCTCTCCGAGCAGGGATTCACCGCGAACGATCTGACGGACGCCGCCCTCAACCCCGTCACCCACTTCAAGGCTCAGCTCGGAGGAGACCTCCACATGTGCCTGCTGCTGGAAAGCCCCGAATCAGCCCGTTTTCGTTGGGCGCGGAGAGGCCGCCAGGTGTCGCGTCGCCTTCGGAAGAAGGTCGAGGCGCTGGCTGGCCGGCTCCGCCGGCGCCCTTCGCAAGCCTGATGGGTCGACCGTGACCGGCGCCGAGCGTCTTTGTCGAGCCCTCGAGGCTCTCGGGGTGGAGACCGTCTTCGGTCTTCCCGGCACCCAGAACGTCGCGCTCTTCGAGGCGCTTCGCAAATCTCGTTTACGAACGATCGTCGCCACGCACGAGTTGGGTGCCTCCTTCATGGCCAATGGATACGCGCGCGCCTCGGGCCGTCCGGGCGTGCTCCTGACGATACCCGGACCCGGGTTCACCTATGCCCTGACCGGGCTCGCCGAAGCCCTCCTGGATTCGGTCCCGGTCCTGAGCATCGTCGGGGGACCGGCCGAGGCGCCGGGGCGGCGGTTCCAGCTCCAGGCTCTCGATCAGCGAGCGGTGGTGGCGCCCCTGGTGAAGCGGGTCTTCGATCTGGAGAGCGCCGAGGGCATCGAGCCCACCCTCGCGGAGGCACATGCCGTCTCTCAAGCGGGGGAGCCGGGGCCGGTGGTCGTTCAAGTCTCGCCGAGGATTCTCTCGGAAGAGGCCGTTGCGGGGACTTCGTCAGCTTACACGGGAGCTCAGCTTCCGAAGGCGCCGGCCGTCGACGAAATTGCGCTTCGGCTGAGCGGGGCGCAGCGCGTCGTGCTCTACGTCGGACAGGGGGCAAACGGCGCGGCCGGGGAGCTGCTCCAGCTCGTGGAGATCTTGAAGGCTCCGCTCGTA
Source organism: Thermoanaerobaculia bacterium (assembly GCA_963821225.1). Classification (GTDB taxonomy): domain Bacteria; phylum Acidobacteriota; class Thermoanaerobaculia; order UBA5066; family UBA5066; genus Fen-183. The sequence goes on along the minus strand of CAWGCY010000006.1, from coordinate 533,447 downwards.
ACGACGACTTCGGGACGCGGTGTCGTTCCCGAGAGTCACCCGTGGGTGTTGTCCTTCGATCGCAGAAGCGTCCAGGTGCTGAACGAGCTCGTGGAAAGCGCGAATCTGGTCCTGGCGTTAGGCTGCAAGTTCTCCCACAACGGCGCGCACGGTTTCCGCCTCCGGCTCGCGCCGGATCGCCTGATTCACGTCGACGCGTCAGAAGCGGTACTCGGAGCGAACTACGACGCGTCATTGACCCTCGCCGCCGACGTCCCGTCCGTAATCAGGGGACTCCTTGACCACCGCCTGTCCCCGGGCAGATCGAGCGGTTCGGGCTTCTCGGAGGACGAAGTCAGCCAGTGGAAGCGGCGCATCGCGGACGCGGCGCCACGAGGGACGGAGGCGACGATTCGAGGAGCGCGGCCGGCGTCGATCGAGGACTTTTTCGCGGCCCTACGCCGTGCGATGCCCGCGGAGTCCTGCCTGGTCCTCGATTCCGGCCAGCACCAGATGATGGCGCGACGCCATTTTCGCGTCCTCCGGCCTCGAGGTCTCATCCTTCCGACGGACCTGCAGGCGATGGGTTTCGCGTTGCCTGCGGCCATCGGAGCCAAGCTCGCGCGCGAAGACCGGGCCGTGGTCGCTCTCCTGGGAGACGGCGGTTTCGCGATGTCAGGGCTCGAGCTGCTCACGGCGGTGCGCGAGCAAATACCGCTCACCGTCATCGTCTTCAACGACGGGGTCTACGGCGCCATCAGCAGGCAACAACTCGCCACGTACGGCCACCTTCACGGGACGGAGCTTCAGAATCCGGACTTCCGCCGTTTCGCGGAGTCGGTCGGGGCTCGCTACATGCGCCTCGCCGGGGACATCGAGACGAATCTCTCGAGGGCGATCGGGGCGGGCGGAGTCTGGATCGTGGAGGTCGTGCTGCGTGAGTCGGTGGGCGTGCGCCTGCAAAGGCTCCGCGGAAAACTGGCCTCCCGGGTTGAATCGCGGCTTCGCTTCGGACGCTCGTCATCCTGACCAGCCCCCCGACGGCCGACAATCAAACTCCCTCTCCTTGACCTCGTGCCCTGGCGGCCTGAGGCTCAACCTTTCCGTCGGGTTCCGAGAATGCTGATGAAGAAGCTCGATAAGATGGTCTGGAACCCCAGGGCGGTCAAGGTCGCGCCGGGAATGACCCACCGCATGGTGTACGCGTAGTCGAGATTGCCAAAATGCACCGACTGCCACTGGTACACGGCGCCGCCCAGCAGCGTCAGGCCCGCGAGCAGGCCGACGGCGCCTACGCCCAGCCCGCGCTCCAGGCGCCATCGGCTCAGGGCTCGCTCGAATCGCGGATCCGCGGGCATCAGGCGCTCGCTAATCGCAAATCGCTTGGTGAAAACTGCAAACACGACGGCCTGGTAACCGCACAGGATCGCGACGCTGGCGAACAGCAACGTATGCGCGTCGAGCCTGGCCCCCATGACCTGCACTCCGGGCAGGGCCAGCGCATATCCGACGAGACCGAGCAGAATCAGCAGGAGACCCGGCGTCAGGAACAGCCAGCGCGGGCTGTAGATGAGAAAGAACCTCAGCGTGCGCCAGCCATCCCGGAATGTCTTGAGGTGCGGGGCATGCGACGTCCGCCCGTCGCGGTGCAAGGTGACCGGCACCTCCGCCATCCGGACACGGTACAGGCTGGCCTTGACGATCATCTCCGTGGCGAACTCCATTCCCGTGCAGCGCAGGTCGAGGCCGTCATACAGACGCCGGGTGAACCCCCGCAGGCCGCAATAGACGTCCGCCACCGGCGACCCGAACCACCACCGGGCCAACGTGGAAAACATTGGGTTCCCCAACCAGCGGTGCAGGAACGGCATGGCACCGGGCAGGACCGTACCCCCGCCGGCAGGCAGGCGGCATCCTTGCACCAGGTCGTTGCCCTCGCGAAGCTTCGCCAGCAACCGCGGCATCTCGCCAAAGTCATAAGAATCGTCGGCGTCGCCGATGATGATGAATTGCCCTTCCGCCGCCGCAATGCCCCCCATCAGGGCGCTGCCGTACCCCTTCTCCTGCACCGACACGACGCGCGCCCCCAGTTCGGCCGCGATCTGCCGTGAGCCGTCCGTCGAACCGTTATCCGCCACGATCACCTCGCCGCCAATGCCGTTTTCCGCCAGCGCCTGCCGGGCCTTGTGGATGCAAGACGCCAGCGTCTCAGCCTCGTTCAGGCACGGCATGACGATCGACACCTCCACGGCGCCGGAGACGTCCGGTTCGGGCACGCCGCCGCCCTGGGTGGAACCCGGGTTGGACAGAACATCGTTCATGGAGAGGACTTCGTGGCTGCCGGGTAATCCCACAGCTGGCCAGTGCGCACGCGTCCGTCCCACCATTCGTCGGCCTTCAGCAGGCGGACCTCACGGCCGGGAAAGTAAGCAATCAGCCGCGCGTTGCTCTCGGCGTCCATTTCGCGCGCCCAGACGACCTTTGACGCGTCGATGTCGGCGCCGTTGTACACCCATTCGTCGTGAGGGTTGCTGTCGGGCCCATAGCGGACAATGACGAGGAAACGTCCCGGTTGCTGCCGCAGGTGATCGAGCACGCCCTGGCGCGCCACGGCAAACTCCCTGACCGGTCTGCTCTTCCAGTGGATCGCCCAGAGGGAGGCGTAGTACAGGAACAGACCGAGCGCACCGAGAACGACCCATCGGCCATACGCCACGGTCCGAAAGCGCCAAACCCGGACATGGCGGAGGGTGCACAGATAGACGAGAAGCAGGAGCCCCACAATCGGGCCGACATAGGACTCCATGAAATAGGTGCAGAGGAGCTGGCCCGCAGCAAAGCCCAGAACGACGACGGCTGCGAATCGCAACCGGTCGTCGCGAAACAACAGCGGGGGCACCAGGAGCAGGGGAATGAGTAACGCGTGCCGATCCGTCCCGAACACCATCCGATTCAGCAATTGGCCGCGCTTCCAGGCGTTGTGCAAAAACCCCGACATGGTTTGGCGCTCGGCGTAAGGCCTGTAAGACCAGGTCGTGTGAAAGCGGCGCATCACGTCGTGGCGAAACCGGATATCGGGGCGAGGCCTCTCCCACAGCAGCCCCGGCGCCACGGCATACGTGCGCTCGTGTACGGTGTACGGCAACAGCCAGGGGCGGCCGGTCACGCGATAGTTGTAGTAACCCAACCACGCAATGGCCGGCAAAAACACGACCGCGGCCGGAAGGATCACGCGCCGCAGCCCGAGCCAGAAAGCATGGTGCCTTAGAGCGGCGACAGCGACGGCGGCCAGGGCGCACAGACTGAGCACGAATCCCTCGTACGGCCGCGTCAGCACCAGCGTACCCCACCCGGCACCAAGCGCGATCCCCCAGGAAACAGGAACGCGACGTCCCGGCGCCGGCGTCTCCCCCTTCCGGCGCAAGCCTCTCATCCATCGCCCTGCCGCGCCCAGAACCAGTCCGCCTCCGGCCATCGCCAGGCCGCCCCCCCAGTAGTTGGTGCCCCAGAACAACGTCAATGGCAGCACCCCGATGATCAGCCCGCCTGCCAGTGCCCACGCCGCCGGCAGAAACCCCCGCAGCATCCACCACGTCGCCACGCACCCCAATGAGACGCCAATCCACACCCCGATGATCGGCTTCCCCAGGATCTGCCCCAGGGCGAGCAGCAGTCCCTGGCCCGGCGGGTACTTCGACTGATACGTCGGCTGCTGGATGATGTGGAACGACTCGAAGTGCTCCCACAGCGGGTGCGGCGGGTTCGTCAGCCGCCCGTGCGCGAACGTGTCGGCGGCCAACAGGTAGCTGAACTCGTCGTGAACCGCCGGCAACGGCATTCGCTGCCAGCACAAGACACCGCACGCGATCAGCGGCACCGCGGCCACCAGCATCGCCGACAGCCATCGTGAACGTGCCAGGCGATGGATGAACCGACGGGTCCCCTGCATCGCCCCGAGAATACCGGACAACTCGCCGGTGAGCTGCTCTTCGATTTTCCTGCGCCGTATGATCGGCGGCGTTGGACCGAGGAATCGGACGCACGGATGAAGGCGGAAGGATGACGGATGAGAACAAGCTGAAGCTTGAAATCCAAACCCGCCGGCGTGCAGTCGGACTGGACATCTGTTGCGTAATCCTCGTGCTTGCGCCGTTCGTGGGCCTGTGGATGCCGCGGGCGAGCGGGCCGATCGACCTGCGCTATGACGCCGGGGTCTACTACACGCTGGGGACATCGCTGTTTCAGGGCACGGGGTATCGGCTGCTCAATGAGCCGGGGGAGATCCCGGCCAATCAGTACCCGCCGCTGTTGCCGGCGATTGTCGCCGCCCACGAACTGGCCCTGGGCACCAGCGACCCGGCTGTCGTCGGGCCGTGGCTGCGGCTCACCTTTTTCCTGCTCTCCACTGGCTTCCTCGTTGCCGGGTACTTCCTGGTCCGACGGTACGTTGGCCGGGGATTTGCGGTGCTCGCGGGGCTGATCTGTGCTTTGCACGTCGACACGCTGTTCTTCTCGGATCTGTGCTTCGCGGAGATTCCGTTCGGGCTGGTGACGATCGGCTTTTTCCTGGTGCAAGGGCGATGGGGAAAATGGGGCCAGGCCGCCCAGGCGGCGCTCGGCGTGGCGGCCTTCCTTTTGCGCACGCTCGGCATCGCGCTTCTGGCGGCATGGGTGGCCGAAGCGCTGTTGGGCAAGCAGTGGGCGCGGGCGGCGATCCGGGCCGGCGTCGCGCTCGTGCCCTTCCTCCTCTGGCAAGGCTATGTCGCCCACGTGCGCTCAGACACCTCCTATGTCCACCCCGCCTACGCCTACCAGCGGGCACCGTACATGAACTACAACGTCAGTTACGCGGAGAACATGTCGCTGATCGATCCGTTCGCTCCGGAGCTGGGCCGGAACACCCTCTTGACTCGGCTGCGGCGGCTCGCGCAGAACGCGGCGGACATGCCGGCGACGCTGGGCGAGATGGTCTCCACCCGCCGGCAATATTGGGGATGGACGCTGAAACGGGTGGGAAAATGGGTCGGGCATCCGGGGATCAGCCGGCTCGAACGGTGGCCGTGCGTCGCACTGGGCGTCGTGGTGCTCATTGGACTGGGAACGTTCGCGCTTCGACGGGACTGGTTGATGCTGCTGTACCTCCTGGGCACGACGGCGATCATCTGCCTGACCCCCTGGCCGGGGCAGTTCATGCGCTATCTGGTCCCTGTCGGGCCGCTGGCCGCGATTGCGCTGTTCCGGGGATTAACGGCAATGACGACCGCACTTCAGCGGCGGGCGAGCCAGACCGATGCCGGCAAGGCCAAGTCGATTTATTCCGGACCGATCGCGCGGCGGGTTAGCGGGGCGCTGCTTTTCGGCGTGATCTTCGTGGTCCTTTCGGCGCAGATGTACGCGGTGCAGCTCTTCCATGATATGCGTGGCCCGGCGAACTACACGAGCCCCGACGGCGCGACGCGGCCGTATGTTCTCTTTTTCTATGATCCGGCCTGGCAGGCTTTTGAGCACGCGCTGACGTGGCTCAAGGCCAATGCCCGGAGCGATGACATCGTCATCACATCCGCTCCCTACTGGACCTGGCTTTGGACGGGGCTGAAGGCGGCCCAGCCGGCATATGAGGCGGACAGTGCCGAGGAACAGCGGCAGTTGGAGACGGTGGGGGCGACGTACCTGATTCTCGACGTCTTTGTTCACTCCGCCCCCGACGTGAGCCGGCGCTATGCCGAACCGGCGGTGCAGGCGCACCCGGAGGCGTGGGAACTGGCGTACACGACTCCGATCCGCCCGGTGCGGGTCTATCGCCGTCACCAACCTGTGAGATCGAGCGACTTGGAAACACCACGCATGATCAGCTCCCGGGCGGATCGCCAGGCGCGCCGGTTCGTGGGTTCCCACACGATCGCGCTCACCAGCGCCGCCAGTCCCCGGACGCGCCCGTAATACCTGCCCTCCAGAACCATCTCGGTCGACATGGCCCGGCGGTACAGCCAGTAGTCGATCGGCGAGCCAGGGTCCTGCCGGTAGCGTTCGTATACCCGCCCGATACACCGGCGGGCTTCCCGAAACTGAAGCTCTTTGCGCCTTGTCAGTGACTCGTGGCTGGAGCCGCGCCGCATGTGTGTGAGGACTCGGCTGAGCCCGACCACCCGATACCGGTGAGCGACGTCCAGGAAGAACCGCCAGTCGATCGACATCCTGGCGTCAGGGTCGAAGGGCTCGGCCAAGCCGTCGCACACGGACCTGCGGAACATGCACGTTGCATTCGCGATCTTGCACTGCTCGACGTACAGGTATCGCACCATGCCGGCTGTGTCCTGCGGATAAGGCTCGCCGCGATGCAGGATCCCGGGAAAGTGCGCGAAGACCGTGCCCGTGTCGTCCATCCAGGCTGCAACACCGCACACGATGCCCACGTCGGGCTGCGACTCCAACTGCTCGACTTCGAGTTCCAGGCGCTCGGGAACCGAGACATCGTCCTGTTCCTGCACCGCGACGTATTCGCCCGTAGAGGCGGCAACGAGGCGGTTCATGGTCTTCGCGAGGCCGATGTTCGATGTGTTGCAGCTGACCGTGATGCGGTCGTCGCCGGCGGCGGTGGCGTGGCACACCGTCAACGAATCGTCTGTGCTGCCGTCATCGATGACGTGGAGGCGCCAGTCCTCGAAGGTCTGGTTCTGTATGGACCGAATGGCGTCAGCAATCCACTTCGAACCGTTGTAGACGGGCAAGACGACGCTCACGCGCGGAATGCGGGAAGGCACCGATCGCTCGTCCGTCTTACTTCCCCGGCGGCGTCACCTTAACGTAAGCGAAGCGCTCGCACCGCTTCTGGGCCGGATACGTCTCCTCGCCCGTCTTCTTGTCGCGGCTCAGGCGCGTGGTGGCGGTGTCGTTGCCCTGGGTGAACCAGTCGCCGGTGACGTAGATGCCGCCGTCGGTGCCCGCGGCCAGCGCCGGCAGGCGCTGTGGCCGGCGGCCGTCCTGGTCGGTGACGAGGCCGTAGTCGGTCACCGGCGGATTCTCCTTGCTGATGTCCAGCGCCTTGAGGTGCAGGTCCTGGATGTAGTAGACGATGCTCCCCGCGATGGCGGTTTCGAGGCCGGTCTTCCCGATCCTGGCGACGAGCTTGAAGCTGGGCTTTTCCCCGGACGGGTCGAATATGTAGAGGCCGTCGCCGCAGGTCACGGCCGCCTTGCTCTGTCCGGGGATCGGCTGGATCCACGTCCAGTGCTGCTGGGGCATCTCGGCCTTGAAGGGCAGAACGCCGTCGATCAGCTCGACCTTGTCCTTCGCCGGGTCGTACTTGGCGAGGAGCCCCTTCCAGGTGGGTAGCCACAGGACGCCGCTCGGGTCGCAGTACATGTAGTAGACCGCGGCGTCGTAGCCGCCGGCCTTCATGTGGCCCAGCATCCCCGGGAACTCGTGGATCTTGCGCTTCTGGCCCGTCTTGACGTCGACCCTGTAGATGAAGCTGGGCTTGTCGTTCCTCTGGCCCGGATAGATGAGGTAGACGTAGACGCACTTGTTCTTCGGATCGGCGGCCAGCCCGGCGTAGTTGGTGTAGTTCGCCTCGAGCACCCCGAAGTCCTTGAACTTGCCGGTCTTCATCTCCCAGCCGACGAGGTGCGCGCCCTTATAGGGCCTGGTTGGGGCGCTGTAGGACTCGTGGGTGCCGAAGTAGAGCCACCCGTCCATCTCGTCGACGTCGGAGTGGATCTTGCCCTGGGGGGCGTCCTTGGTCGGGTCCTCGCCGCAGACCTTCGTGATGTCGTCGGTGAGGGCGGTTATCTTCCCGGTCGCCGGGTCGAACTTGAAGAACATGGCTCCGGTCCGACCGGAGTGGGTCGAGCTGGCGAAGTAGCAGTAGCCGTCGGAGGCGACAATCGAGCCCTCCCACTGGCCGTCGAGATCGGTCTTGTAGTCGCAGAGGTTCCAGGAGCGGGTCACGAGCTTCCTGGTCTCTTCGCCGCGCGCGGTCGGTACGATTTCAAAGAGAGAGAGGCTCCCTTCAGACCAGGCCAATCGGAGCCATTCGGGTCTTCGATTGGAATCTGTCCAGCTTGCCAACGCCGGACGGCTTCCGATCTCCTGTGATCCAAGGACGAGAAAGGCGGTCCCGCTCGCCCGGATCCAACGTTCCATGGCGCCCTCGGAATCCAGGTTCGGCAAGAAGACGTCCTTCTGACCGCAGACGAACGCCAGGTGCGGCTTCCGGGCCAGGATCGGTGCGTTGACGATCCCACGCCGGCGGAAATAGTCGCAGGCGGCGAAAATCTCGCGAGGCTCTTCGGCATACGATCTCTGCAGTTGCCGGACGGAAGCCAGGGCCAGAGGGGCCGCGATCAGAAGCAGCGCCGAGGCGAAGGCCACTTCGAGGCCTGCCTTGGTGAACGACATGCGCTCGGCGATCCAGGCGACAATCGCCCGAATCGCGAGCGCCGCAAATCCCGCGTAAAGAGCCGTCACGAACAGGTAATACCTCGGCTCGAAATGGTTGAGCCCCATCAAGAGAAGAAACAAAACGCCGGCAAGCAGCAGAACGATCATGCCCTTCGCTTTCCGTGACCTCAGGACGAGGAAGAGTCCCACGGCGGCGCAGACAGCCACTGGCAGGGGGCGGAGGCTCTTGCGGATACTCATCGCCAGATTCATCGGATAGCGTGTCGCGATCCGCATCGGATCGTAGCGGATTACGTCGCCGAGAGAATGGAACCGGGAACGGATGTTGTCCAGGCCGTCTCTGTTTGGTGCAGCACTGAAATCCTGTCCATAGAATTCTTGCGCGATGTTGAGATAGTTCTCGTTGTAGAGGGCCGCACCCCGATGCCGCTGGTTGGCGTAGAGCCAGGGTGCGGTAACGGTCAGGAAGATCGCACCACAAAGCGCCAGTAGGCGCAGCCGCTGGGGCCAGGTCCTTGCAAACAAGTCAACGGCAAGGATCGCCAGCAGAAAGGTCGCGACGAGAAACACGCCGTTGTAGCGAGTCAGAAAGGCGAACCCGGCCAGGGCCGCGCTGCCGGCAACTCTCAGGGCCGGTGTCAGTCGCGGTGTCAGGAAGACCACGAGGGAAGCCAGGCAGATCATGAGAAACGGCATGTCGGTGACGGGCTCGGTCGCGAGCGTGAAGAACACGGCACCGGAAACCAGCAGCACCTGTGCGCCGAGCCCAACCGCATCGCCACACAGTTCGCGGAAGAGAGCGAAAGCGAAGAGGCCGGCGAGGGCCGCGCTGACCACTGAGATCCACTTGCCGGCGGTGAAGAGATCGCCGGCAATAGGCCGGAAGAGGGCAAGGGCCGTTGGGTATCCGGGACCTTGGAAAACAGAGTCCGGGAACAGCCCGGCGGCCACACGCATCGCATCAGGTGCATAGGAGCCGTAGAAATCCCCGTTGCGATAGTTACAAATCCTGTGGAGCGACGCGAGATGCGCGAAAGCAGCAAGGGACCCGACGAAGACCAGGAGAGCCAGGCTCCAACAAGCAGCGACCCTTTTCGGGTCCGCCTTCGCGTGGGGTGATCCGAGAGCGGTCATGATGGCCAGGGTTTGATGCTCGTCGTCGTGATCACATGATTATTCGAAAAACGCGGTCGACTCGCGCGGTCTGAAGGAGTAGACGGTGGCCCCGTGAATTCGTTTCATCTCGACCTGCGTTGCATTCTGTTCAAGCCAGGTCTTTTCCGGGGCGGGTTCGCCGACTTCATGGGTCGTGATCAGAAAAATCCTTTTGCGGCCGATCGCGAGGGCTTCTATGTCTTCCGGAACCCGCCGCCGGCCCAGTTGGCCGACCCAGGAGGCAAAGCCGACCCCGGTCTCGGAAGCGTGGTCCCGCTCGAGGTAGCGGGCGATGCCGATGACCCCGGAAGGGATGGAGTGCACGAGAATCAGGTCCGACTTGTCCACCTGATGGGAAAGGAGTAGTTTCGCCACGGCCGGGTAATTCTGGCCGCTCCGGGCATCGGCGCCGTAAAATCGCCTGACGCTGACCAGGCACAGGAGCCCGATCAGCCCGATGAAAACGGCACGCAGCCGATGTTCCAGGCTGCCGAGGGCCAGTCCCACGAGGAGAAAGGCCGCCGGCGCACCGGCGAAGGCATAGCGGGGTACCGCAGTGACATAAGTTCCGCGGACCAGATCGAACGCCACCATGCCGAGGCAGGGACTTAGCAGCCAGAGCCAAAGCAGGCTCCTGGGACTCGAGAAGATCGACCACGACAGTTTACGGAGGGCCGCCACGCCGAGGAGTGCGAAGACACCGGCGTTGATCAACCCCCGGCTCCGGCTTCCGCCCCAGACTCCTTCGGTGGAGAGAAAACTCCAGGGAAGTAAGAGAGCCCTCGTGACCGGGTGGTAGCCGGACGGCCGTATCTTCAACCAGTGACCCGTCACCCGCCACTCTGCCAGGCTCTCGGGAACGTGGAGATACCAAGGCAGGATCAGCGAAACGGTCAGGAGAACGCCCGCCCCCGAGAGCCATCGTGGGAACCGACCGGGGTGAAACTGCAGCCAGAAGACCACGGCGATCCAGACAAAGAGAAAGAAGTAGTGGGTGAGCAGACCCGCAACGCCTGCCGCAATCCAAAGGGAGTACGTCAGCGGACTTGGGCCCTTGTCCCAGAGCCTGAGCGTCAGCCAGATTGTACAGACGCTGCAAAGCATGAGTAACGAATACATGCGGCCTTCGGTGGAATAGAAAACGCACAGCGGAGAGACAGCGAATAGGATGCAGGTGGATACGGCGGCGCTCTCGCCCCCGAACCTCCTGGCGAGCGACCAGAGGAAAGGGAAGCAGGCGAGTGAGCAGAGCACCGAGAAGAGGCGAAGTACGGCATCTCCGGTCCCCAGGACCCGCGTCCAACCGTACAACATGAGATAGTACAAGGGCGGGTTGGTATCGGAAAGCAGGACCGCTCGCACGACACGCCGTGGAGTTCCCGGAGACGTGCCGTGTTCCAGGTAGCGACTGTAAGCCCCAGGTGGGACAGCCCTCGGGGCTTCCACGTAGTCCCCCATGGCCGGATCGGCCCGGTCGGCTGGATGCTCCAGGCTGTGCCCGGTCGCCATGGCCAGCGAGAAGAACTCGTCTATCCAGAGGCCGTGGCGCTCGACGAGCGCGATCCGGATCACCGCGCAGAAGACGAAGATGAGTAGCCCCGTGAGCGCAGTTCGGGTCAACCTCGGACCTCGGGCGGGACTCCGCGCTCGCGCCATGTCTTTCGATGCGTGCCTGTACGGACCACGTCCCGATAGAGACCTCTGCCAAATACGGTCTTGAGCCACAACTGGAGCAGCACCTGGCAGTATCCACCGCCCACGCGCGCAAGGTGAAAGGACGACATTCCCATTTCGGGCGTGCGGTTGATCCAGGAAATCGGGACCTCCTTGATCTCATAGCCCATCAAGAGCGGTTGCAGGCCCGTCTCCGCGTTCACGGCAAAGCCCGGCTGCGTGAACCGGAGCCGTTCGGCCACCGCTCGCCGCATCAGCTTCAGGTTGTTCGTAAGATCCCGAAAGCGTCGAAGCAGCACCAACCGGGCCAGAAGGTGGAAACCGCGGTTGGCCACGATCTTCCGGAACGGATAGTTCAGCAGCACGCTGTGGCGGGAGAAACGGCTTCCCACGACGACGTCAAACCCCTCGGCGGCAGCGTCGAAAAGATCGCGAACTTCCGGCAACAGGTGCTGGAAGTCACAGTCCATCGACAGCACCCACTCACCGGTCGCCGCGCGGTACCCGTCCGCGAGCGCGCGGCCCACCCCGCTGGGCGGCGCGCGCAGGATCGGCTTCACCCTCGGATCCTCCGACGCCAGCCTGCCGATCACGTCGCCGGTCGCGTCCGTGCTGTTGTCGTTCACGAGAATTATTTCGTGCAGGTACTCTCCGAAGAGCTCTCGCAGTCCGGTCACGAGGGGACCGACGTTCATCTCCTCGTTGTGACAGGGGATCACCACGGACACCGAGCGCCGCAGCGCTTCGTGCTCGAAGAGCGATACGCTCGGTCTCGGCACGTCCCGGGGCGGCTTTTGCGCCTGGACCAGGATCGAACCCGCCAGAGTTCGAACCACCGGCATGTTTTCCAACACGATGGAAAGATTCCGCAGCACCCAGGACATCGACCGAGTCAGGGGCCTGTAAACGAAGTCATTGAACACCGCCCAGATCCGGATGAATCCGATCTCCGAAATCAGCTCATACAGCTCCGGACGGCTCAGGAGCCGCCGAGGGTCCTTGCCCCCAAACAACCGCGCGACCACACGGCGCAGCTTGAGCACGACATTCCAGGGGTTGCTCTCGTAGAAGAGAACCTGCCCCCCCGGCCTCAGGAGGTCATAGACGATCCGGAGCAGTTCCGAAGAGTTGTCCCTGTCCAGGAGATCCATTCCCACGACGACGTCGAACTGTCTGCCGTACAACGTTCCAGGAAGCGAGGAGACGGCGAGAAACTCCACGTCTTCCGGAAGAGCTTCGGGGCGCTGGCGGTCCGAGCCGAAAGACACCGCCGTAAGCGGATTTTCGCCACGAGACACACGAAAGAGCTGCCGGGTGAAGAGACCCTCTCCACAGCCCATTTCCAGAACCGTCTGACCGGGCACGAGGTGAACCAAATGCCGGAGGCTCTGTGCTCTCCACAGCAGCCGGTCTTCGCATATGGGATCCCGTTTCCGCCGGTACTCGTCGCGGTAGCGTTCGCGCAGAGAGAGGGTTTCGAGCATGGAGGCGGCGCGGGCATTCACGGCGTCATCCTTCAATTCGGCTCTTCAGCCGGTCCCCCCAGGCATGGATGAGCTCCACGAAGATGTCATCGAGAGAACGCGTGATGGTCCATTCCGGATAGTGGCTTTGAAAGCGCGCAAGGTTGGTGATGTAGCAAATGTGATCTCCCTCGCGAGCCTCCTCCCGGTAATGGGACTCCATTTTCTTGCCCGTGAGCTGCTCGACCATGTCGAACGCCTCGAGGATGGAGCAGGAATTGGCCCGTCCACCGCCGAGATTGTAAACCTCCGCCACACGCGGATTCCGGTAGATGGCTTCGATTGCGGTGGCGACGTCATAGCTGTGAATGTTGTCCCGGACCTGCTTCCCCTTGTAGCCGTAGATCTGGTAGGGCCGCCCCTGGAGTTGGACCTTCACCAGGTAGGAGAGGAATCCGTGCAACTCGACGCCGGAATGATTTGGACCGGTAAGGCAGCCGCAGCGCAGACAGCACGTTCGCATGCCGAAATACCGCCCGTACTCCTGCACCATCACATCGGCCGCGACTTTGCTTGCGCCGAATATCGAGTGCTTCGATGCGTCGATGCGCATCTGCTCCGGGATTCCTGCAAAATCCTCCTCCCGCGCGTAGTCCCAACGCCGGGGAAGTTCTTTCAGCGGTAACTCGTTGGGAGCGTCCCCGTACACCTTGTTGGTCGACATGAAGACAAATACAGCTTCGGGGCTCAGGACCCGGGTCGTTTCCAGGACGTTCAGAGTACCGCCTGCATTGACGTCAAAGTCGTCATAGGGACGCCTGGCCGCGAGGTCGTGACTCGGCTGTGCGGCACAATGAACGACCAAATCGAAGAGACCTTCGTCTTGAAAGATGCGTTCCAGCGCCCGGCGGTCGCGCACGTCGACATCGTAGGGGTGAAAATGTCGCGTCGCCTGTTGCAGACGCCGCAAATTCCATAGGGTGTCACCCTCGGGGCCGAAGAACTCAGCGCGCATGTTGTTGTCGATTCCGACCACCGACTGCGCAGCCTGATCGAAGTAGCTGACCAGCTCTGAACCTATCAAACCGCTTGATCCGGTAATAAGCACTTTCATAGGACGCCGCCCCGAGCCTCCGCTTCAGCTCCCATCACGTGCGGCCAGGACAACCGCGACAAATCGGAATCATCGCTTCCATGCCGCGCCGGTGTCCCTCTCGGTACTGTCGCATCACGCTGCTATTCCACATCTCGAAGAGCGTAGTATCCGAGATGTTTCCCAGAACCACACCTTCCGGGTGCCCCGTCTGGATCCAAGAGTATCCACAGAGGTTGACGACGCCGTTCCAGTGCACGTCGAGCTTCTTGAAAGGAAGCGTGCACCGCCCCTTCGAGACAGGGGTGAAGCCCCGCGCTTTGCCGCCGCCCCCGAAGTCGAGAATGTATTGCTTAGAGACAACGTCTGCGTAGGGCCGCCAAAAACGAAGAATCCCTTCTTCGAGGTTCTGATCGGAGCGTCCGAGCATGACACGGACGTTGATGAGGGCCAAAGATCCGATGGACCGTTTCAGCGCGAGGAGGCGCCGAAGGTTTTCGAGCAGCCTCTCAAAGCTCCCGCCAACTCGCCGCTCTTCGTAGTCGGCCTTGCTTGCGCCGTCTACCGTTACGTTGATCTGCCGAGCGCTGTGCAGCGTCGCGATTGCGATGTCGTCGCTGATGCATTGCCCGTTCGTCGTCAGAGATACCCAGGGCGCGACGGCGGAGAGCCTCCCGATGTAGTCGGCGAATCGAGGATGCAGAGTCGGCTCTCCGTTCCCGATGAGCGCCACGCGATAGGCGCCGACCTCCCGGACCTCCTTCACGAGCCGACAGAACGTGGCCTCGCTCATCATTCCCAGCGGGCGGAGCGTGGTCGGGTTGGTGCAGTAGCCACATCGGAGATTGCAGCGGTTGGTCAGCTCGACGCTGAGCATCGGCGGCATCGGAGAGTCCCGCATCCAGAAGGGAAACTGGGTGCGAATCAGTTCCTTCACCGGCACTCGGCCAAGGCTGCTCAGTATGATCTGCGCGTAGAGCCGGAGGTGATGGCGGATTCGATTGACACGATTCGTGTTTCTGAACGTCCGCGCGGGAGGTGGGGCGCATGCAGGCGCGGCTGACTTAATAAGACTCGCCTCGTCGAGGACGAGAGTCTATCAAGCCCGGGAGGCACCCGAGAGGTTTAGGCGGTGATTCCGTCAGGGCAGCGGCTGCCGATCGGCAGGGGAGCTGTGGTAGCCTCAAAAGGGAATTTTTCACCGGGCGGCGATGGTTTCCCCGCTTTCTGCTCGAAACGAGACGCGAATGGTGAACACCGAATCTTCTGACCTCGCCGAGGCTCTTCGAAGGCGTATCGCCGAGCGCACGGCGACCGTCGGGATCCTGGGCCTGGGGTACGTCGGCCTCCCGCTGGCGCTCACCTTCATCGAGAAGGGCTTCACGGTGCTCGGCTTCGACGTGGACGCCGCCAAGGTGAGCGCCCTCTGCCGCGGCGAGAGCTACATCAAGCACATGGACGCCGGGCGGCTGAAGGCCGCAGTCTCCACGGGGCGTCTCTCGGCGACGACCGACCTCGCGCGCCTTTCGGGGCCGGACGCCATCCTCATCTGCGTTCCGACGCCGCTGACTCCCCAGCGTGAACCCGACATGAAGTACGTGGTCTCGACGGCGCGGCAGATCGCGGCGACGCTCAGGCCCGGGCAGCTCGTCGTCCTGGAGTCGAGCACGTATCCGGGGACCACGGACGAGCTCCTCCGCGGGATCCTGGAGACGCCGGTCCTCCGCGCCGGCAGGGAGTTCTTTCTCGCCTTCTCCCCGGAGCGCGAGGATCCGGGGAACAAGGACTTCGGCACCGCCACCATTCCCAAGGTCGTCGGCGGGTTCGACCCGGTGTCGGGCGACCTCGCCCAGCTCCTCTACGACCAGGTGATCGCGCGCACCGTTCGCGTCACGTCGGCGCGCGCCGCCGAGGCGACGAAGCTCGTCGAGAACATCTTTCGGGCGGTGAACATCGCGCTCGTCAACGAGCTCAAGATGGTCTTCGACCGGATGGGCATAGACGTCTGGGAGGTCCTGGACGCGGCCTCGACGAAGCCGTTCGGCTTCATGCGCTTCAACCCCGGCCCGGGGTGGGGCGGCCACTGCATTCCCCTCGACCCTTTCTATCTCTCCTGGAAAGCCCGCGAGTACGGACTCGCGCCGCGCTTCATCGAGCTTGCGGGCGAAGTCAACGTGGAGATGCCGTCCTACGTCGTGGCGAAGCTGCAGGACGCGCTCAATGAGCGCGGCAAGGCCGTGAAAGGGAGCCGCATCCTCGTTCTGGGCCTCGCCTACAAGAAGGACATCGACGACCCGCGCGAGAGTCCGGCCTTCGAGGTCATCCAGAAGCTCCTGCACCTGAAGGCGGAGGTCTCGTATCACGACCCGCACGTGCCCAGCGCGCCGCACATGCGCTCCTGGCCGGACCTGCCGCAGATGACGTCGGTTGCGCTGACGGCCGAGACGCTCGCGAAGGCGGACGCCGTCGTTCTCGTCACGGACCACGCCGCGGTGGACTACGACCTCGTGGCGCGCGCGGCACCGCTGATCGTCGACACCCGTGGCGTCTACCGGCAGCCGCGGCCGAACGTCGTCAAGGCCTGAGGACACGACGCCCGTGAGCAACGTTCTCCTGGGAAAGCTCGCTCTCGTGACCGGCGGCGCGGGCTTCATCGGCTCGCACCTCGTGGACGCCCTGCTCGAGAAGGGCGCCCGCGTGCGAGTCCTCGACGACCTCTCGAGCGGCAGTCGCGCGAATCTGGCGGGGGCCCTGTCGCGAATCGAGTTCCTGGAGGGGGACATCCGCGACCGGAATGCTGCCGGCGCGCCTGTGAGGGCGCCGTCGTTCGTCTTCCACCAGGCGGCCCGGGGTTCCGTCCCGCGCTCGATGAGCGATCCGGCAACGACGATCGCGATCAATGTAGCAGGTACCGCGAACGTCTTCGCGGCGGCCCGGGAAGTGAAGGTCGATCGGGTCATATACGCGTCTTCATCGAGTGTCTACGGCGACAGCCAGACACTCCCGAAGCAAGAAGGCGAGGAGGGGCGGGCCCTCTCCCCATATGCGGCATCCAAGGTCATGAACGAGCAGCTCGCCGACGTGTTCGGCCGGTGTTTCGGTGTGCAGTTCGTGGGCCTTCGATACTTCAACGTCTACGGTCCGCGTCAGGACCCCGATGGCCCTTACGCGGCCGTCATCCCGCGCTTTTTCAAGGCCTGCCTCGCGGGGGAAGCACCGGTCATCTACGGTGATGGAGAGCAGTCGCGTGACTTCACGTACGTTTCAGATGCCGTGGCTGCGAATCTGGCCGCGGCCGAGGCGCCGGGATCGGCATGCAACAGCGTTTACAATGTCGCGGGTGGCGGGCGGACGACGGTAAACGAGCTCGCGAAACTCGTGTGCGAGGTTTCGGGGTCCGGGCTCGCGGCCGAGCATGTCGCGCCACGCCCCGGCGATATCGCACATTCGCTAGCCGATCTGACGCGTGTCCGGGCTTCGCTTGGGTGGATGCCTCGGGTAGCCCTGCCCGAGGGTCTCGCAATGGCGAAGGCGCATTACCGGGGCGCTGTCGGTCAGCCGGCACGCCGATGAGTCTGAGGCGCGGAACGCGGCCATGAGTACCGCGCGTGAAGCCACGGACGCCACATGGATCGTGATTCGCCCCACCCGCGGCTGGGCATCGCTTCGGCTCCGTGACGTCTGGGAGTTCCGCGAACTGCTGTTCTTTTTCGTCTGGCGCGAAGTGAAAGTCCGGTACAAGCAGACGGCCCTGGGGGCGGCGTGGGCGGTTCTGCAGCCGGTTCTGACGATGTTGATCTTCACGATCTTCTTCGGCGGGCTCGCCCGCGTGGGCTCCGACGGGCTGCCGTATCCACTGTTCTCGTACGCGGGAGTCCTACCGTGGACATTCTTCGCGTTCGGACTCAACCAGGCGTCAAACAGCCTCGTGGGGTCCTCGAACCTCATCAAGAAGGTCTACTTTCCCCGGCTGATCATTCCGATCGCCTCGGTTCTGACGGGTTTGGTCGATTTCGCCGTTGCTTTCGTCGTCCTGATCGGCTTGATGGCCTGGTACCGTTTCCCGCCGACCCTCATGGTGATCTGGCTGCCCCTTCTCCTTCTGCTGGCAGCTCTCGCCGCGCTCGGCTTCGGTCTGTGGCTGGCCGCGCTCAATGTCGAGTACCGCGACGTCCGGTACGTCGTGCCATTCTTCGTCCAGCTCTGGCTCTTCGTGACGCCGGTCATCTATCCGACGAGCCGGCTGACGGCGAAGCTGGCGGAACATGGACTGCCGGGATGGCTCTGCGGCTTGAATCCGATGGCGGGCGTCGTGGAAGGGTTCCGGTGGGCTCTTCTCGGGACGGGCTCGCGGCCCGGGCCGATTCTCCTGGCCAGTGCTTCCGTCACGCTGCTCGCGGTTGTTTCGGGCGCGTTCTTCTTTAAGCGGATGGAGAGGACGTTTGCCGATGTCGTCTGAGAGGCGTTCGTGAGCGACGCCGTAGTTCGGGCTCGGGACCTCGGAAAGGAGTTCCGTCTCGGCGGCCGGAAGCGTCCGTACAAGACGATCCGGGAGACGATCTACGCGCCCTTTCGGCAGCCGGGCAACGCGGTGAGGCGCCTCTTCTCCCGCGGCGCTCGGCCAGAGACCTTCTGGGCCCTTCGCGACGTCACCTTCGACATCGCCGCGGGCGAGGTGGTAGGGATCATCGGCAAAAACGGGGCCGGGAAGAGCACGCTGCTCAAGATCCTCTCGCGCATTACGGAGCCGACACTGGGCGAAGTAGAGATCCGGGGGCGCGTACGTGCGCTCCTCGAGGTCGGCACGGGTTTCCATCCCGAACTGACTGGCCGCGAGAACATCCTGATGAACGGCGCGATCCTCGGCATGCGCCGGGCAGAAATCCTCCGTCGATTCGACGAGATCGTCGCGTTCGCAGAGGTCGAGCAGTTCGTCGACACGGCCGTCAAGCACTACTCGAGCGGCATGTATCTCCGGCTCGCCTTCGCCGTCGCCGCGTACCTCGAGCCGGAGATCCTGATCGTGGACGAGGTGCTCGCCGTGGGCGACGCGGCCTTCCAGAGGAAATGCCTCGGGAAGATGGGAGAGGTCGCGAGCAGCGGTCGCACTGTCCTTTTCGTCAGCCATAACCTCCAGGCCGTAAGCAACCTGTGCGGCCGCGCGCTGCTCCTGAGCGCAGGCCGCGTGACCGCCGAGGGGAGATCCGCCGACGTCGTGGCCGCCTACCTCGAGGACGACTCGCAAGCGATGGGACGGAGGGAGGAATGGGCGGATCCCGAGACGGCTCCCGGAAACGATCGGATCCGGATACGTGCGGTCCGAGTGGCTGCGGGCGGGGAGGACGCCGTGTCGGGGATCGCCATGGACAAGCCTTTCCGGGTGGAGATCGACTACTGGAACCTGATCCCCGACACCCGGCTCATCGTCGTCGTGGGCCTCTACGACTTCGAGGGGCAGGCGGTTCTCGAGAGCCACTCGTTCAACGAGCCCGGATGGAGTTCACGGTCCTACCCGAAGGGCCTGTTCCGGAGCATCTGCCGGATTCCGGGAAACCTCCTGAACCAGGGCAACTACCGCGTCCGCGTCATGTTCTCCGACGATAAGCCCAGAAAGCTCTTCGATCTTCCCGGGGCCTCGTCGTTCCAAATTGTCGATGTCTTGCAGAGGCGGGTGCCGTGGTTCGGGCGGTATTCCGGTGCCGTGCACCCGGTGCTCGAGTGGACCTCCACGCCGCTTGCGCCGGACCGCGAGGCTTCCGACGCAAGTATCGTGAACACCGCCCCAGAGGGACTCCGGGAGTCTCGATAGATGGTCGCGCAAGGGGTTTCGCGGCTCCTCGAGACATCGTTGGCGGGCTGAGGGGCAGCCGCCGTGCGCGAAGTTCTCCTCGTCGTGAGCATCGACACGGAGTGCGACAAAGGACCGGCCTGGCGAACGCAGTATCCATTGAGTTTCCGCTCCGTCACGGAAGCATTGCCCGAGGTTCTCATGCCGCTGTTTCGGCGGCACGGGGTGGTGCCCACCCTTCTTCTCAGCCCGGAAGTCATTCAGAACGACGAGAGTGCTCGGGTTCTCGGAGGTCTTCGGGACTGCGAGTTGGGAACGCATCTGCATGGAGAGTTCATCGAGCCGGGTGCGAACACGGAGGCGGCCGGAACCTACGAAACGCAATGCCACTACGAGCCGGAGATCGAGCGGGAGAAGCTGAAGAACCTGACCTCTCTATTTGAAGGCCGATTCGGCCGGCGGCCGACGTCGTTTCGAGCAGGCCGGTTCGCGGCGACCGGGCGCACGCTATCGTATCTGGAGGAGCTGGGCTATCTTGTCGATTCGAGCGTGACACCGTTTCGAACCCATTACTTCGAGGGGAGGGACACATGCAATCACTGGGGTGCGCCGCTCAGGCCGTATCGACCCTCGGCGGATGACTTGCGAAAGCGCGGGCGACTGCGGCTTCTCGAAGTCCCGGTAACGTTGCTGGCCGATTCATTCGTGGCGTTTCCGGGGGTGCTTCTGCGCCGGTTGAGCGACCGCATGTTGAGCCGCCGACGGGTCTTCGCCGCGCTGGGTCTGCGGCCGGGGACGATGTGGCTGCGCCCTTTTCGCCATTCGTCGGCGGAGCTGATCGCTTTGGCGGACCGCGTCGTGGCGACCTGGAGGGGCGGGCCGCCGGTCGTTCTGAACGTGATGTTCCACAGCGTTGAAGCGTCACCGGGCGCAAGTCCTTATGCAGAAAGTTCAGCGGACGTGAGGAGACTCGTCGAGGATCTCGAAAGTCTTTTCGCGCACCTGAGATCCTCTTACGCGGTCGACGCCCGTGGGCTGTCGTCCTTGCATTCGATCTTCTGTACATGAGCGGGCCGCCACCTCGGATCGTGCACATCGTTGGAACGCTCGGCGGTGGAGGCGTTCAAAGATTGATTCTCACCGCGGCGGCGGCGCCCGCACTCTCGGGTTTCAGCCATTCGCTGATTTGTGTGGAGGGAGTAAAGGGGCAGTTGCTCCGGCAGTTTCAAGAGGCCGGGATTGAAGCGAGATTCTGCCCGTTTTTATGGCCGTCCTCAAGGGAGTTCGCTCCGTATCGAGCTTCCAAGTGGGTCCGTCAGCAACTGGCTTGGACGTTCTCGCGGCGTCTCTCGCGCGCGATCAATGCCCTTGGAGCGACGATTGTCCATAGCCACATAAGCCAGCGAATCGACGAGCAGGCCGAAGCCGCCATCGGCGTGGCGCGCGTTCCCTGGGTGTGGACGATCCACGGGATGTACAGGCCCGAGGGAAGCGAGCTGGATCGGTGGAAGCGGGCAGCCAGGACGCTGGAGGGGGGCCGCGGCCGAGTCATGGCGGTTTCCGAGGCGATCGTGTCCGACCTCGAAGCTCGCGGTGTTCGACCTCGTGGTGGAGCGCTACTGGTTCACGGGGGAGTGGATCTGAAGGCCTTTTCCGGCGTGGCCCCCGACCGCGAGAGACTGCGCGCCCAGCTGCAGATTCCGAAAGATGTGGTCGTCATGGGAACCGTGGGCCGCCTGAATCCGGTAAAGGGGTACGACGTCCTCGTGGCGGCCGCAGAAGTTCTGGTGAGAAGAGGCCTGCCGATCCGCGTGCTGATCGGAGGGGAGGGGAAACTCCGACCGACTCTCGAGGCCGAAATCAGAAGCCGGGGGTTGGAAGGGTCCGTGAGCATGCTCGGATACCAATCGGACGTACGTGGGTTCCTTTCGAGACTCGACGTATACGTCCAGTCATCGCGGTCGGAAGGTTTCGGGATATCTCTGCTGGAAGCCCTTGCGGTGGGACTGCCGTGCGTGGCCACCGACGTTGGCGGAACTGCGGAGCTACTGGGCGGTGATACGGGGGTCCTGGTGCCGGCGGAGGACGCCGGGAGCCTGGCCGAGGCACTCGAACGCCTCTGCAGTCCTGCCATGCGTTCGTCAGTCGCGCGGAACGCAGTCGACGTGGCAGCACGGTACTCCATCGATGCCACGGCGAAAAAATGGGCCGAGATTTACGATGAGGTTCTAGCCGGCTCGCATGGGGGCCGGAAGGATGAGGGATCGCGTGGAGGCCTGTTCCCGACGATGGGAACAGCCCGACATCTGGTGCAGCGCGTGGAACGGACAGTCCAGGATCACGCCCAGTGGCGATGCACGGAACCGGTGCTCGTTTTCGAGAGCGACGACTGGGGGCTTGATCGGCGGGCGTCCTCGGAACGGCTCAAGACGTTTGGCAAACCGGGCCCAAGGGCGGACGAGGAGCTGGAAACGGCCGAGGATCTACGGCGCCTTTTCGACGTTCTCGACGGGCACCGGGATGTCGCAGGCCGCCCGGCGGTGTTGACGGCGAACGTCGTCGTCACGAGTCCGGACTATGACGCGATCACACGAGATCATTACGACGTCTATCACGAGAATCCCATAAGGAGCCGCGAAGACCTCCGTGCTGCGTGGCGGGAGGGGGTCGAGCGTGGCGTTTCCTGCGCGGAACTTCATGGGCGGTGCCATTTCTCCATCTCGGCGTGGATGGCGGATCTGAGAAGTAACGTCGCTGGGGCACGCGCGCTCTGTTCCGAACACAGGCATGGCGGACTTTCTCTTCTGGAAGACCAGAGTCAGCGCTATCACACGGAGTACGTTTCGTGGCCCACGGGCGTCGAGCCGGACGAAGAGGCACTCGTCGCCGAATTGAAAGACTCGCTCGACATTCTCGAAGAGGTCTTTGGGCGCAGACCGACCTCCACGATCGCGCCGCATTATGTTTTTTCCTCGCGAATCGAAACGGCGTGGCGAAAGGCGGGGATCCGCTTCGTTCAGGGCGGTCAGTATCAGGTCCTGCGTGGCCGTGCCAGTGAATACGGGAGTGTCATGGTCTCGCACGCGCTCGGCGAGCGATCTCCCACGGGTCTCCTTTATCTCTCCCGATTCGTGAGGTTCGAACCGCGGCCCGAGCGCCCTCACCAGGGGACCGCAGCGGCTCTCGCCCGTATTCGTTCGTACTTCGATCAAGGAATTCCGGCCGTCGTTGATACGCACCGCATCAACTTTACGGGACGGTACCGCGACGACGCCCTTCATGAGCTGGGAGAACTCCTTGATGCCTTGAGGCCACTACGGCCCCTCTTTCTGACGACCGGAGAGCTTGGTGAGGCGATCGAACACAGGGGTCGATTCCGCGATATTCAAACCGGAGAGGAAAGATCTCTTACGCCCCTCGATCCGGCGTGGCGACGCGGACTCCGCCCCGTGTTGGGCGGCCGCAATGCTCGGCGGGTCGCCCTCTACTCATGAGTCGGACAGGAATCCTTTTCACGATTCCGAACTTCATTACCGCCGGCTCCGGGGATGCGATGCTGAACATCGTCAGGCGGCTCGACAGACGAGAGTTCGCCCCCGCAGTCTGTGTTCTGAAGAAGGGGGGCGCTCTCGACGCCGCAGTGGAGGACATGGGCATCCCGTTTCTCGAAGCGCCCATGCTCGTCGCACCACGACCCCTCTGGAGCCTGCGCCGGCGCGTCCGGCAGGCGGCTGCCGTCTTCCGCCCTCACGGCTTCCAAATATGGCACTCATATCATTACGCCGACGACTATACGGAACCTCTGGTAGCTCGGGCCGCGGGAGCGCGGGCCTGGGTATTCACGAAAAAGAACATGAGCTGGAATCGCCGTTCGTGGTTCCTGCGAAGCGCGCTTGCAAGCGGGATTGCCGCGCAGAACTCCGACATGCTCAAAAAATTCTTCAGAGGTCCCTTTCTTCGCGACAAGGCGACTCATATTCCTCCAGGTGTCGACACGGAACGATTTCGGCCGAAAGTATCCCGACAGCCAGGCCTTAGAGCGCAACTCGGGTTTCCACCGAAAGCGATCGTGGCCGGCTGCGTGGCGCACCTGGTTCCCGTAAAGGGCCATCCGACTCTCCTGGAAGCGATTGCCAAAGTCCCCGGGCTGTTTCTGGTAATCGCGGGAGCGGCCCGTGATGAGCACTACGCGAAGAAACTCGCCGAAACAGTGGCGGAGACGGGTCTTGGAGAGAGAGTTCGGTTCCTCGGGAATGTAGCAGATGTGCCGGGACTCCTGGCGGAGCTCGACATCGCGGTACTTCCGACCTGGGATCGCTGGCGAATGGAGGGCTGTCCCATCGCCCTTCTCGAGTCGATGGCGTGCGGCGTCGCGTGTGTCGCCACGGAGATCCCGGGCTCCCTCGATGTGATCGAGCCCGAGCGAAATGGCCTTCTCGTGCCGCCCCGTGATTCTGAGGCGCTTTCTCGGGCCCTTGCACGACTGACAGCCGAGCCGGAGTTGCGGCGGCGACTGGGAGAAGGAGGGCGCGCCCGGGTTCTGGCGCACTACACGATCGAGAGAGAAGTGTCGGCGTACGAGCGTGTCTACAGATCCGCTCTTGGACTTGAAGGAGCCCTGAACGGAGACTCCATTTGATCGAACGGCCGGCTGGTGTGCCGTCGGCGACCGAGATGTGCGGCGACCTTCTCCTGGTTTTCTCCGCCGAGGCTCCGACCGCGGGCGGGCGTCGTGAGTCCCCATGGGTAGCCGAGGCCCAAGCACGATCCTGGGCGCTTTGGCGGGAAGACGCCGGGCCTGGGTGGAAGGGTTTTCCGATACGGAGGCTCGCCGCTGGCGGGTGGCAATTGTGGCTGCTGGGCGAGGTGTTCGGCCTGCCGTCAGGGGGGAGCCTCGATGCGGAGATCCTTGCCGTGGCCGACGGGCGGAAACCGGCTGCGAGTCTCAATGGACACTTCATTCTGTTGGGGTGGAACGGAGGGTCGGGCGAATGGCACGTCCTGACGGATCGATTCGGGACCATTCACGCTTACCTCGCGTGTGACGGACGGCGGACGGCGATCGGCACGTTTTCGCCGGCCGTTGCCACCAGCGCCTCTCGGCGGCGCGTGGATTGGGTTGGGCTGACGGGCTTCTTTTCTTTCGGCTTCTTTCCGGAGGACCGGACATTTTTCGAGGATGTACGGATCGTTCGGCCGGGGATGCGAAAGGTGTTCGACGCGAACGGTCGGCCGTTGCGCGAGGAGCGGACGTGGACCTGGCGGCACGAGCCCGACGGACGCCGATCCTACGACGAGACGGTGGAAGAGTTTGGCGAGGTGCTGGAAGAAATCCTTGCGGAGCACGCCGCTGGCAGCCGACTCGCGGTTCCGATCTCGGGCGGGCTCGACTCTCGAACCACTGTTGCAGCTCTCACCGGCGGCAACGCGGCGTCCGACTCCGGAAGCCTCTGGGCGTATTCGTACGGCTATTCAGAGGACTCCGTAGAGACGCGAATCGCGGCGCGTGTGGCGGCCGCACGGAAGATTCCTTTCGAAGCGTTGACCATCGGCCCCTATCTTTTCGAACGACTGAACGAGATTCTGCCCTGCGTCGAAGGCTTTCAGGACATCACCCAGTGCAGGCAGGCCGTTGTGGTTCCCAGGCTGGCGGAACGGACGGACGGGGTCGTCGCCGCGCACTGGGGCGACGTCTGGCTCGATGACATGGGTCTCGTGGGCGGTTCGATTTCAGGAGCAGAGACGGTCGTCGCGCACTCGCTGAAGAAGATAAGGAAGTCCGGAGGGACGTGGCTCACGCGGAACGTGTGCGCGCGCCACCTGGAAAACGGCAGCGACGTGGAGGCGCTCCTCGAGGGGTTCGTCCGGCGCGAGTTCGACCGGCTTCCGGCGATCGAGGATCCCGACTTCCGCGTGAAAGCCTTCAAGACGGAGCAGTGGTCCTTCCGCTGGACGCTGGCCAGCCTGCGAATGTTCCAGGCCGGCGCGTTCCCGCGTCTTCCCTTTTACGACAACCGCATGGCCGACTTCTTCTCGACCGTTCCGTCGGAGTTCATGACCGGCCGGCGGCTGCAGATCGACTATCTGAAGCGCCATGCACCGGACCTCGCGCGCATCGCGTGGCAGGCGCGCGACGCAAGCCTCTACTGGGCGACCAGGCCCGACGTGCTGCTTCTGCCGAAGCGGGCGCTGAAAAAGCTCTTCCGGCTCGCGACGGGACGCCACGTCATCGAGCGAAATTGGGAGGTACAGTTCCTGTCGGATTCCGGTCGAGCCGGCCTCGAACGGTGGCTGCTCGCGCCCGGCCTGAAGCTTCACGATCTCGTCTCCCGGTCGGAGGTCGTCGGGCTCCTCGAAGACTTCTTCAGGGCACCGTTCGAGGCCGGACGAGGCTACACAGTCTCCATGCTCCTGACGTTCTCGGCGTGGCTGGAGACGTATGGCTGAAAGACCACTTCGGCTTCTGGTCGTGGGGTGCTCATGGCCTCTCGAGACGTTTCTCCAGCGGCTTTTCGAGGGACTTTCAGGGGCCGGGATTCACGTCACGATCGCGTCGGCCGTCTCACCCGACGCGGAATGGCTTCGGAAGAACGGCATCGAGTGGTTGCATGCGCCGACGTGGGACGACCCGGCGCCTCTTCTCCTGCTGCGCCTCGGGCGAATGGCGCTGCGCGCCGCCGTCGCGGGCCGCCGGGATGTTCGCGGTCTCCGGCTCGGTGTCGCCACCCTCCCGCGTGGCGTGTCCCGGGCGCGTACGTGGTATCGGCTTTTGCCGCTGGCCGGGCGGCCGGCGGACGTCATCTACTTTCCCTGGAACTCGGCCGCGATCTCCTACGTCGCCCTGTACGATCTCGGGATTCCCGTCCTCGTAAGTTGCCGGGGGTCGCAGGTGAACGTGGGCCCGCACGATCCCGGCCGCACGGAGCTGCGCGACGGGTTGCCGGTTACGTTATCGCGCGCGGCCGGCGTGCATTGCGTCTCGAAGGCAATCGAGACCGAAGCAAAGGCTTACGGCCTGGACCCGGCGAAGTCGAGAGTGATCCATCCGGCTGTCGATCCGGAACGGTTCCGCCCGCCGGCCATGGCACGGACCGGGACAGGGCCGCGGCGTGTGATCGCTGTGGGCGCTCTTTCGTGGAGAAAAGGCTTCGAGTACGCGCTTCGCGCCATCCGATTGGCCAAAGACTCCGGGTGCGACGTCGAACTCGAGATCATCGGGGAAGGAGTCGACCGTCAGCGGCTTCTCTTTGATATCCAGGATCTGGGACTTTCGGGCTGCGTCCGCCTGTCCGGGCAGTTGCCGGCCGACGGCGTCCGCGAGCGGCTGCAGAACGCCGATCTTTTCCTTCTTTCGAGCGTGAGCGAGGGTCTCTCGAACGCGGCCCTCGAGGCGATGGCGACGGGGCTTCCGGTGGTCACCACCGACTGCGGTGGCATGCGCGAGGCGGTCTCGGACGGCGTCGAAGGCTTCGTGGTGCCGGTACGCGACGTGGAACGAATGGCCGCTGCGCTGGGTCGCCTCGCCGGGGATGCAGAGCTTCGCGTCCGGATGGGTGCCGCGGCGCGGGTCCGCGTTTTGAAGGAATTCACACTGGAGGGGCAGGTTCGGGCGTTTACGGAGCTGCTCGAGGAAGTGCGTAAGTGCGGGCGCGCCTGATTCTCGTCGTGCCCGCGTTTCCGAAGCTGTCGGAGACGTTCATCGTTTCGAAAGCGGCCGGCCTTCTCGAGGCCGGATGGGATGTCCACGTCGTGTGTCAACGCGAAGCGCAGGAGGAGTGGCAGCGGTTCCCCGAGGCGATCCGAGCCGCGCTGAAGAGACGGGTCCATGTGACGTGGCCCGTCAGGCCGCGGTTTCTCCCCACCGCGCTGCTTCCGGCTTCTGTTGGAGCCAGCGCGATACGTGCCCCCGAATCGACGACACGGTACCTGCGGCGCGGCCGCGAGCGGTTCGGCTGGGATACCCTGCGCCGGATCTACCTGGATGCGAAGGTGCTGAACCTGTCTCCGGACATCGTTCATTTCGAGTTCGGGACTCTGGCTGTCGGGAAGACCTACCTGAAAGAGCTTCTGGGCTGCCGGCTTTCCGTGAGCTTCCGCGGCTTCGATCTGAACTTTGCAGGTCTCGACGACCCTCGGTACTATGAAGAGGTCTTTCGCGAGGCGGACCTCATCCATTGCCTGGGGGAAGACCTCTGGCGACGGGCGGTGCGACGCGGATGTTCACCCGACAAGGAGCATGTGCTGATTCCCCCTGCGATCGACGTCGCTTTCTTCGACCCTGGTGAGCGGGCGGCGGCGCGTGTCGTCGGGGCGCCCGCCCGGCCGCTTCGGATCCTCAGCGTCGGGCGCCTCGAGTGGAAGAAGGGTTACGAAGACGCCTTGGAGGCCGTTCATCGGCTCCGGCTCGCGGGGACCTCGGTCGAATACCGGATCGCCGGCGAAGGAAGCTACCTGGAGGCAGTTGCCTATGCCCGGCATGAGATGGGCCTCGAGGATTCCGTGAGTCTTCTCGGTCCGCTCCCGCCCGCTGCCGTGAAGCGCGAGATGCTCTGGGCGGACGTGTTTCTCCACGCTGCGGTTTCCGAGGGTTTCTGCAATGCCGTCATCGAGGCGCAGGCGATGGAGCTGCCGGTGGTCTGCACCGATGCCGACGGCCTCCCCGAGAACGTCTGCGAGGGGGAAACCGGATTCGTGGCACCGCGGAGGGATCCGGAGGCCATGGCGCTGCGTATTTCCCTCCTTGCGGCCGATCCTTCCCTCCGGGAGCGAATGGGAAGGGAAGGCCGACGCCGGGCCGAGAAAAAGTTTCGGATCGAGGACCAGATCGTGGCCTTCGACCGGGCGTACAAGAGGCTCCTGGGCGCATGAGGCTACCGGTGGACCTCGTGTGGCTTGGACCCGCCGAAGATGCGCCGCCCTGGCCGCGCGGCTCGGTGTCGCTCGCGGGATCCTCGCCGGGGAGCGTGGCCGAAGCTCTCGACAGACTTCTCGCGAGCGACAAGGCGTCTCCGTGGATTCTCTTCTGGGCACCCTCTGCGGGAGGAGTCCCGGAGCTCGACGTCCTCGATCGGCTCCCGGAGCGGCCGGGAGACGTGTTTCATGCCGGCCTCGCGCTGGGCACGGGAGGTCTCCCGGGACTCATCGATTTCGTCACGCCCACGTGGATGCTGAACCGGGACCCTGATGCCACGATCGAAGCAGCATCCTGGCGCCTCTCTCTCGCCGCCTGTCTGGTGCGGACCGACGCGCTTCGCCAGGTTGGTGGCTTGAGGGGGGAATTTCTCAGCATGACGGCGTCCGGGCTCGAGCTGGGGCACCGCCTCATTTCTCGCGGCGCGTTCGTTCGGCACGTTCCCTCCTTGCTGGGATCGAGCGCTCCGTCACCTTCCCGTCCTGTGGCCCTTCCCGTGGAGGATGAGCTGCGGTTCGTTGTGCTGCGTTTCGGTCGTCGGTGGGCTCGCTGGGCCCTCACCCGCGCGGTCCTTACCGGAACGGTGGGCGCTGCGGATGCGATCGCGGCGGCTCGCCGGCTGGCCCATCTTCAGATGCTGCCCTCCGTGCCGGCGTATCGGCGCCCGGCGTCCGCGAGCGCCAGCCTGCCCCAGGGTCGCGTCACCGTCCTCATTCCGACTGTCGACCGCTATCCCTACCTTCTGACGCTGCTCGAACAGCTCGGACGGCAGACGGTTCCCGCCCACGAGGTCGTCGTCGTGGACCAGACCCGTCGGGAGCGGCGGGCGACGGACCTAGAAGCGCGCTTTCCCGACCTTCCGCTTCGCGTCATCACGCTGGACCAGGCCGGTCAGTGCTCCTCGCGAAACGCGGGCCTGGAAGCGGCGACCGGCACATACATCCTCTTTCTGGACGACGACGACGAAATCCCATCGGATCTGATCGAGCGACACCTGAGGAACCTTCATCGCTTCAGGTGTGAGGTTTCGAGCGGAGTCGCCGCGGAGGTCGGGGTTGGCCCGCTACCCGAAAGCTTCACTTTCATCCGCACGAGCGACGTTTTTCCCACGAACAACACGCTCGTGGCTCGGGACGTTCTCGTCCGCTCGGGCCTGTTCGACCTGGCGTTCGACCGTGGTGCGCGTGCGGACCATGACCTCGGAACGCGTATCTACCTGTCGGGCGCGTTCATGGTGATGGATCCCGAGATCTCTGTCGTGCATCACCACGCACCCCAGGGCGGTCTACGCTTGCACGGGGCGCGTGTCGTCACCTATGCGAGCAGCCGAACCCGGCTGACGCATCGGGCACTGCCCGGGGTGACAGAGATCTATCTCGGGCGCCGCTACTTCAGTGAGAGTCAGGTACAGGAGTCCCTGTGGATCGCCGTTCTCGGGACGTTCAGGATTCGAGGCGGTTGGAGCCGAAGACTCCTGAAGGGGCTTGTTTCCCTGGCGCTGCTGCCCGACACGCTCTGGACCCTCTCCACCCGCGGTCGCGCCGCGCGGCGGATGATGTCGAGCTTTCCGCAGATTCAGGCTCTCGGCGCGTGAAGCTGCTCATCGTCTCTCATACGTCCCATTACCGCGCCGGAGGGACGATCGTTGGCTGGGGCCCGACAGTTCGGGAAATCGACCACCTGTCCGTGCTCTTCCGGGAAGTTGTCCATGTCGCACCGCTCTACGAGGTACCGGCACCTGCGAGCGCCCTGCCGTACGAGGCGCCAGGTGTAAGGCTGGAACCGGCTCGGCCGGCCGGAGGCGAGCGGTTCCGGGACAAGGCGGGAATACTCCTCCGCGCCCCCGGGTGGGCGAGGACGATTCTCAGGGAGATGGCGGACGCCGACGCCGTTCACGTGCGTTGTCCGGCGATCATCAGTCTTGTCGCTCTCTGCGCTCTCCAAATCCGGCGCCGGCCCCCGAAAAGGTGGATCAAGTACGCGGGAAACTGGAGCCCGGAACGCAGGGGCCCGCTTTCCTACAGGCTGCAACGGGCCTGGCTCCGCTCGGGGTGGACACGCAGCACCGTCACCGTCAACGGGGAATGGCCCGGAGAGCCGCCGCACGTGCGCTCCTTCCTGAACCCCTGTCTGACGGAGACGGAGCTCGAGGAAGGGCGCCGGGCTGCAGCGGGAAAGAAAATCGGCCGTCCACTCAGGCTTCTTTTCGTCGGGCGTCTCGAGCAGGAAAAGGGGGTGGGGCGTGCCATCCGTGTTCTCGAGCGTCTCCGAGCAAAGGCGATCCACGCGGAGCTCGATGTCGTCGGAGACGGTCCGGAGCGCGGGACTTTCGAGGCGCTGTCCCGCCGGCTCGGCGTCGATGACGCGATCCGGTTTCACGGCTGGTTGAGACGGACTTCGCTGGGTCCGCTCTTCGGGGACGCCCATTTTCTTCTGCTGCCATCGATCTCCGAGGGATGGCCGAAGGTGCTCAGCGAGGCGATGGCGTACGGCGCCGTTCCCTTGGCGGGACGCGTCAGTTGCATCTCTCAGTATCTGGCGCTCTTTCGAAGCGGGAAGGCGTTTCCTGCGGACGACGAGCAGGCCTTCGCCGAAGCCATCGCGACGTATGCGACGACTCCCGCCACCTGGCAGGAGGAGTCGATGCGAGGCGTCGAGGCCGCTGCGCTTTTCACGTACGGCCGTCACGTGGAAAATGTGCGCGCGCTCCTCGGCCTAGCCGCGGTCGACGAAGGGACAACGTCATGACCTGGCTCCGCCATCAGGGATCGGGACCGTCGCCCTCTGATGGCGGCCTGTCTACTCTCGGCGTGGCCGTTTTTCTTCTCGTTCATATTCCTCTTGGCATTGCGGCTCGTGATTTTTCCTTCGTGTCCACGATTCACGCTTTCATGGTTCTCTTGCTGGGCGTCGGTTTGGCCCTCAAAGGCTACGAACGGTGCGTCGCAGCCTGGGCGGCCTACCTGATCGGCGTGGAAGTGTTCTGGAGGATGACGGGCGCCTCGGTGCCGTGGGAATTTGGCAAGTACGCCTTCGTGCTTGTCGTTGGTCTGGCCATTCTTCGCTCCAGACATTTTCACGGAGCGGCACTTCCGGGCGTGTACGCCGCTCTTCTGGCTCCTTCCACTTTGCTCGTCATCTGGGAGGTCGAGCCGTGGGTTGCACGCAACCAAATCAGCTTCAACCTCTCCGGGCCGCTGTCTTTGGCTGTCGGCGCCTGGTTTTTCGCGCGTCTCGTCCTGCCGAAAAGGGATATCCCTCTCGTGCTCGTTGCCTTGGGAGGTCCGACACTCTGTATTTTGTCGGATGCCGCGTCGAGCATGCTGGGCTCAGCCAGCTTGACGTTTCGGCTGGTGTCGAACTTCGAGGCGAGCGGGGGCTACGGGCCGAACCAGGTATCCTCGATGCTGGGCCTTGGTGCTTTGTGCTTCCTGCTGCTCTTCGCCACGACACGGGCTCCAGCCTGGTTCAACGGGATGGTTCTCGCCCTGTGTCTGGCCCTGATGACGCAGGCGGCGCTGACGTACTCTCGAGGAGGCGTTTACACGACGGCTGCGGCCGCCGTTTCCGGGGCCTTTTACCTTCTGCGGCAGGGGCAGATGCGGAAGCGCCTTCTCATCGGTGGAGCGCTGGCCGTCGCCGTCGCTTTTGTGGCAGTCGTTCCGTGGTTGGAGCGGCTGACGGAGGGAACGATCGCGTCCCGCTTCGCCGACGTGAATGTCACCGGCCGGGACCTTCTCGTGAAAGCCGACCTCCTCACGTGGGAGCAGAATCCGCTCCTCGGCGTCGGTCCCGGAATGGCGAAAGCGAATCGCGGGCTTCTGTGGAGAGCAACGGCGGCCCATACGGAGTGGTCGCGTCTTCTTGCGGAGCACGGGGTTCTGGGATTGGGAGCGATTCTCTGTTTACTCGAGATGGCCAGGCGAGCGCTTTCCGGTCACCGTTCCGTTCTGGAAAAGGCATTGTCGGCGGTGCTCTTGGTGTGGGCGTTCCTGTTCATGTCTCACGCCGCGATGCGGCTCGCGGCTCCCGCTTTTGCCATCGCGCTGGCCCAGTGCCGATGGTCTGACGAAAGGCGCTGTGAGTTGGATGGTTGACGTCGCTATCGTTACGCTGGAGTTCCCACCGGACGCAGGTGGGATCGGGGAGCACGCTTTCCAGGTGGCGCGCGCGCTTAGCGCTGCCGGCCTTGCCGTCGAGGTCGTATGCCCGCGGCTGGAAGTCGTGGACGAGATCCACCTCGACTTCGACCGTCGGCAGCCCTTCGTCGTGCGGCGGATAATCCCGTTTTCCGGGGGATGGTCCGCGTATCTGCGGAGGCTGGGAACGGTCATTGAAGCCGTGCGAGGGGCGCGACCGAAGTGCTTGGTGGCTTCCGGCCGGCGTGGTGCTGCCTACAGCTGGCTTGCGCCGCGACTTCTTTCAATTCCCTCCGTCTGCGTCGGCCATGGAACGGAATTCAGCCTGGCAGGCCGACTGTCGCGCATTCTCGTCGCTTTTTTGTTCAACGGTTTTCAGACTTGCGTCGCCGTAAGCCATTTCACCGGACGGCTCATGGCCGACTGCGGAGTCCGTACGTCCCGGATTCGAGTCATTCACAACGGTGCAGACAGCTCGTTTTTCGATCCCGCTCTGGTGACGAACGCTCCCGATGAGTTCCAGGGTCGGCGTGTCTTGCTCACGGTCGGGCGCGTCTGCGAGAGAAAGGGCCAGGACCTGGTCCTCCGCACCCTGCCGGACCTCCTGCCTGACTTCCCCGACCTACTCTATGTGGTTGTCGGGCCCTGTGCAGATCCGTCGTTCCCATCCCTTGTCGAGGACCTCGGGCTCGGCGGGCACGTTCTGCTCACCGGCGAGGTGGAGCGGCCGCGGTTGCGCGAATTGTTCCGCGCCGCGCATGTCTACATCCTTGCCAGCCGGACCACCCCCGCCGGGGAGAACGAGGGCTTCGGAATTTCGATGGCCGAGGCCGCCCTGATGGGACTGCCCGGAATAGGCTCCCGGGGATGTGGCGTCGAAGAGATCATCGAGGACGGAGAAACCGGGATCCTGGTGGGTATGGAAGATACCGTCGCGATCGGCGATGCGATACGCCGTCTGTTGTCGGACGAGGAATCGAGGCAACGCATGGGATCCAGAGCCCGCGCCCGGGCACTGGAAAAATTTTCCTGGGAGCGGTCTGGCGGTGAATACGTACGTCTCTGCCGATCCCTGATGGTGAGCGGGTCGTAATGCCGGGGAGGCCATTTTCGCACCCGGGCGAATGGGGTGAAGTTCGTTGAGCGAGGTGGTCGAGGCCACGAGGTTCCTGCTGACTCATAATCCTCTGGCGTTCGCCTGGGACTATGCGCGCATCTGGCGGCCGATCGATCAAAAGGAGATTGCGCGGATACGAGCGCAATACTCGGTTGAGGGAGAAAAGTACTCCAAGTACCTTCGGCTTCGTTATTTCCTGCTCTATAACCTCTTCCGTTGCTATTCCATGGGTTTGCAGCGCGGCCCGGCCCTCAGGATCCTCGATCTCGGCTGTGGGGCCGGCTACTTCGCCCACGTTTGTGCGTGTTTTGGGCACGACGTGCAGGCAATCGACGTCGCGGATTTCCCCGTATTCAACGAGATGGTCACGGCGTTCAAGGTGCGCCGAGCCGTCTGGCGAATAAAGCCCCTGGAGAGAATTCCCCAGTTCCCGGCGAGGTTCGACGTCATCACCGCCTTTCGGACGACGTTCAATCTGCCGGGTGACCTCAACCCGGAGGAAAACACCTGGGGCCGGCGAGAATGGGCTTTTCTGCTCGACGATCTGGTAGACAATCACCTACGACCTGGCGGTCGCATTTACCTTCATCTCAACCGCGCGCAGAAGCACGGTAGCTTCTATGATTCGAGCCTGCTGGAGTTCTTCAGGGACCGGGCCGAATCCGTCGATCAGGGAAAAATCGTCATTAGGGCACCGAGGTGACGCGGATGGCAATTCGCCCCAGGGCGGAAGGAGGCGTCGAACGCACGCCTCGATTGCTTCTGGTGGCCGTCTTCCTGTCGGCCGAAGGCGGAAGCCGGTCGGTGATGGAGGGGCTTGCGGCGCGGCTGACGGCCAGCGGTTGGTCTCTCGTAACGACCTCCCGTCGAGTCGGACGGCTCGCTCGGGGTTGGGACATGGTGACGACAGCTTTCCTGCGGCGGTCCAGCTACGACGTTGCGGTGATCGATCTCTTCAGCGGACCGGCGTTTCTCTGGGGTGAAGTGGTGGGCTGGACTGCATACGCTCTCGGGAAAACCGTCGTCTTCACCCTCCGGGGGGGCGATCTGCCTGGCCTTGCGGCCAGGGCGCCGCGGCGGGTGCGTGCCCTGCTCCGAAGAGCAGCGGCCGTCACGGTGCCTTCGCGCTACCTTTTCGACGCGATGAGGGAGTTCCGGGGCGACCTCCAGCTGCTCGAGAACCCGCTGGATCTGTCCCTCTACGAGTTTCGGGTGCGTCGTCCGGCGAGGCCAAGGCTGCTTTGGTTGCGGGCGTTTCATCACGTTTACAACCCTTCGCTTGCTCCCCGCGTCGTGAAACGGCTCGTCGGGGAGTTTCCCGACATCTCACTCGTGATGGTTGGACGAGACAAGCACGACGGCAGCCTGGAGGAAACGAAGCGGGTCGCGGCGGAGCTGGGAGTGGCGGATCGACTCCAGCTCCCCGGCGGAGTGCCGAAAAAGGATGTAGCCAATTGGCTGAATGAGGGAGACATCTTTCTCAATACGACGCACGTCGACAACGCCCCGGTGAGCGTCCTCGAGGCGATGGCGTGCGGTCTATGCGTGGTATCGACCGCAGCCGGGGGCATGGCTCATCTGGCCGAGGACGGACGGGAGGCGCTGCTCGTGCGGCCCGACGATCCGGACGCCATGGCCGATGCCGTACGACGCGTGATCACGGATCCGGATCTCGCGGAAAGGCTCTCGAAAAGCGGCCGCGAGCGCGTTGCCCGATGCGACTGGTCTATCCTGCTACCACGGTGGGAAGCGCTATTGCGACGGGCTGTTATTGATGCCTCGTGAGTGACGCGGCACACTTTCTTCATCGGATCCGGCCTTTTCCAGCGAAGACAGCGCTGGCGAGCGCTGGGCGTACGATTAGGACGGGGGGCCTGGTGTGGTTGCGAGCGTTTCACGAGATTTACAGTCCGACGTTGGGTCCGGCGGTTCTGGAGCACCTCATGTCGGAGTACCCGAAACCCCGTCTGACGATGATCGGTCCCGATAAGCGCGATGGATGTCTGGAGCGGCGAGTCCCGTGACTGAGCCCCGGCGCGACGATCTTCTGCTGCGAGCAGAGTCCGGATCCTGGACCTGGGTTCTCCGGACGCTGGTTCTGCCTCTCGGCGATTCCGTCTTTGGCCAGAGGCTCATGCGGCGCCTTTCGTTCTTGGAACACGCGCAGTGGTGGGATCCAGAGCGGATTGCCGCCTACCGGGGGAAAGCCCTGTCCGCGCTCATCGAATTAGCCTACCGCGAAGTCCCTTTCTATCGCGACCTCCTAAATCATGCCGGAGTCGATCCGCGCGGCATTTCGACTCCGGAGGAGTTGCGCCAGATCCCGGTCATCACGAAGAGGATGCTGCGCGCGCACTATCCCGCCGGAACGACACGCCCCACCGGGCAGCGAACCTTCGAGGTCCGCTCCTCCGGCTCGACCGGTGAGAATTTTGTTGTCCGGGAAGACATGGAGACGGCTGGGCAGTATCGCGCCTCCTTCATGCTCGCGCTCGAGTGGTCCGGCTGGAGGATCGGCGTTCCGCACCTTCAGACGGGCATGACGCTGGAGCGTAGCCCCGACCGGCGCTGGAAGGACCGCCTCCTGAGGTGCCACTACGTATCGGCTTACGACCTGGGAGACGCCCACCTCGACCACGGCCTTGATTTGATCGAGAAGCACCGTCTGGAGCACGTGTGGGGATATCCGGGAAGCCTCTACTACCTGGCGCGCAGGGCGGCAGAGCGCGGATGGAACCGTCCTCTCCGTTCGGCTGTGACTTGGGGCGACATGCTCCATCCCCACTATCGGCGGACGATCGAGACTACCTTCCGGGCGCCGGTGTTCGACACATACGGCTGCGGCGAAGGGTTCCAGATAGCCGCGCAGTGCGGCACGGGAAACACGTATCACGTTCACTCACTCGACGTGGTCGTGGAGTACCTGGATGCGCAGGGCCGACCCGTTCCAGCGGGGCAGCCGGGCGACATTGTTGTAACGCGTCTGCATCCGGGGCCGATGCCGTTGATCCGCTATACGGTTGGAGACATCGGCGCCGCCGTCGCCGGCCATCGCTGCCCCTGCGGGCGCGGGTTCGAGGTTATGGAGGGGATCCAGGGGCGCAGCGGGGACGTTGTCCTGACTCCCTCCGGAAACCGGCTGATCGTTCACTACTTCACCGGTATTCTGGAGCAGTTTCAGGACGTCGCTAACTTCCAGGTCGTTCAGGAAGAGCGCGACCGTCTCCTTCTCCTGATCGTCCCCGGCGACGGGTTCTCGAGCGAGACGGCGCGGAGGGTGCAGGACAGTCTCCGAGCTCATGGCTTGACCGACATGGCGATTGACGTGGAGGTAACTTCGGAGATTCCGATGGCCAAGTCGAACAAGCACCGGTTCGTGCTTAACCGGGTCATAGAGGACGCGCACGAAGAGAAGGACGGCGCGACGGCCGGATTCCCTCGCGTTCCCGCTGCGCCGTGAAGGGCGGGGAGGTCAGGAATGCCCGTGCGAACACGCTCCCTTTCGTCAGCGTCGTCATGCCGGTCCGCGACGAGGCCGGGTTCATAACGCGGAGCCTGGGTGCCGTGCTCGGGCAGGATTACCCTCCCGACCGGATGGAGGTGCTCGTGGCCGACGGCATGTCAGGGGACGGAACCCGCGAGGCGGTGCTTCGCCTGGCGGCGTCGGATCCCCGGGTGACGCTGGTCGACAACCCGGGACGAATCGCGCCGACGGCCCTGAACGCCGCGATTGCCCGTTCGCGCGGTGACGTCGTGGTCCGCGTGGATGGCCACTGCGAGGTCGCGCCGGACTACGTCTCTCGCTGCGTCGCGCATCTCGCGGCGGGCGAGGCCGACGGTGTGGGCGGTCCGCTCGAGACGGTCGGCGAGACGCCGCTGGCAAGGGTCATCGCGCTCGCGATGAGCTCCCCGTTTGGCGTGGGCGGCGCGCCGTTCCGGACACGCCGGGCTTACACGGGCCTGGTCGACACGGTGGCATTTCCGGCTTATACGCACGCCGCCATCGAGAGGGCCGGGCCTTACGACGAGGAGCTGGTTCGCAACCAGGACGACGAGTTCAACTACCGACTGAGATCGTTCGGCGGCCGGATCCTCCTGGCGGCTGACGTTCGGGCCCGGTATTTCAGTCGGGGCACGCTTCGCTCACTCTTCCGCCAGTACTTTCAATACGGGCTCTTCAAGGTTCGCGTCCTCCAGAAACACCCGCGGCAAATGCGTCCGCGACAGTTCATCCCACCGCTCTTCGTGGCGACACTGCTTTTTTTGACGCTTGGAGCGCTCTTTGTCCCGGCAGCCCGGCTCGGCCTCCTGGGCGCTGCCGGCACCTATGCTCTCGTGTGCCTCCTCGCCTCGGCCGCGGCGGCGCGCAGGACGGAATTCCCGGAGGCCCTTCTCCTGCCCGCGGTCTTCGCCGTCCTTCACCTCTCTTACGGGATCGGTTTCCTCGCCGGGCTCGTCCGCTTTGTGGCTCGCTGGGGAGATCACGGGACGTCGGGGTCCCGTCCGAACGAGGCGGGGAACCGGTGAATTCCGGGAGCGCTGCCGCCGCCGCAAGAGAGCGCGAACGGCTGCTCGCCGAGAACAGGAGCAGTGACGTTGCCCGCTGGGCTCCCTGGCGTCCCGAAGAGATCTTCATGCGCACGCAGAGACGCCGGGTTGCGGCGCGTCTCCTGGTGCGTGCGGGCGCGTTCCCCAAGGCTGGCCAGCGTTGCCTCGAGGTGGGCCACGGCACGCTCGGGTGGCTTGGGGAGCTGCTGAGTTGGGGCCTTCGTGAGACGGACCTTCACGGGATCGAGATGGATGCCGAGCGCGCACGGGTCGCACAGCAGGCTTTTCCGTCGGCGGATCTGCGCGTCGGTGATGCGACGGCGCTTCCGTGGGAAGGCGCCTGCTTCCGGCTCGTCATCGTTTCGACGGTGTTTTCGTCCGTCCTGAATCCCCTCGTGTGCGACCACCTCGCGCGCGAGGTCGAGCGCGTGATTGCGCCTGGCGGAGCGCTGCTCTTCTATGATTTCGCCGTTACTAACCCGGCCAACGATCAGGTGCGCGGAATCTCTCGAGGAGAGATCCTCCGCCTGTTCCCAGGTCTTCGGGGCGAGGTGCGCACCGTGACGCTCGCCCCACCGCTCGCCCGGGCGATCGCCCCGTGGAGCTGGACGCTTGCGACCTGTCTGGAGGCCGCGCCGTTCCTGAGAACACATCTCCTGGGCGTCTTGAAGAAACGCGAATGAGCAGGCGGCACCGCCTCGTCAGCGCGGGTGTGTTCGTTCTGGCAGTGGCCGCTGTTCTGGGTTTCCGCGCCGGCGTTCCAGCCGCGAGAGCTGTCAATGAAAGCTCGGACTTTACGGAGTTCTACGAGCCAGTGGCTCGGAATCTCATGGCGGGGCGCGGCCTCGTGCGGGACGACGGGCGCGCAGCCTTGCGGTACCCGCCCGGTTTTCCCGTGATCGTCGCGGGCACCTTCGCGGTCGCCCGCGCCTTGGGCGTGTCGGAGTCGCAGAGCATCGGCGCCCTCTCGGCGATTTCGGTTGCGATCGCGGCTTTGTGTGTCTTCGAGCTCGCCAGCAGAGTCTGGCCCGGGCCGCGGGCGCTCGTGGCTCCTGCGCTCGTTGCGACCTATCCGCTTCTTCTCTGGTTGTGCAAGCAGCCGAGCAGCGAGCTTCCGTTCCTGGCGCTGTTCTCGGCTGCGGTGCTCACATTCTGGGTCACGTTCGAGGGCGAGAAGCGTTACGGTCTCGCTTTGCTGGCCGGCATGTTGACCGGCCTCGCCATGCTTGTCCGTCCGATCGCGATCGGGGCCGGCCTTCTTTTCGCTGCTTTTGCATGGTCGTGGGGTCGCGGTCGGCGGAAGTCAGGTGCCCTTCTCGCGGGAATGCTCCTTCTGGGGAATATCCTGGTGGTGTTGCCGTGGGAAATATGGGCTTTTGCCCGCACGGGGCGGGTGATCCTGCTGAGCACGGGTGGTGTCGCGTCGGTCCGGGACGGCCTGGCGTTCGCTGGCCTGCGAAAAGCCGGACGAGCGCCGTTGAAGGCGCCGAGAGACGTCGCGGCGCTGACGGCCGAAATCGAGAGACATTACGGGGAGCTGAGAGGACTGAGAGATATCGGGTCGCTGCTCGCACGGGAGGTCGCCGAACGGCCGCTTGCCGTCGGGAAGCTCCTCGCCTGGAAGGCGGTACGCGTCTGGTATGCGACCGAGAGCCGTCGCCATGAAGTGGCCATCGCAGTGCTTCAGATTCCATACCTCGTTCTTCTGGCGTGGTCTGGCCGCAGGGCCCGGGCGCAGGGCGCCGAGGCGGCTCGTCTCGTTTCGTTGCTCGCGGGATGCTGCGTCTTGTTCTGGATGATGGCGTTCGTGGCCCTCTCGATCGTGCGGTACGTCGTCCCGGTTATCGTTCTCACCTTCGCCATTGTGCCGGCTGCTCTTCCGGCGCGATTCGATCTGGCGCGTTACCCGAGGTCAACACCCCGAGAGGGTCTTCCTGATGGCCGTCCCACGTGAGGGCAATATGACGAGGGTTTCGGTTCCGTTTTTCCGTCCCGACGTTCGGGCGGGAGAGATCGAGGAGGTCGTCGCCACCCTGAAGTCGGGCTGGCTCACGACCGGTCCGCGCGTGAAGCGGTTCGAGGAGGAGTTTCGCGCGGCCGTGGCCGGTCGGCATGCGGTCGCGGTCAACTCGGCGACGGCGGCCCTGCACCTCGCCGTCGAGGCGCTCGGCCTGAAGGCGGGACAGGGCGTCCTGGTTCCGACGATGACGTTTGCCGCCACTGCGGAGGTGGTGCGGTATCTGGGCGCTCTGCCTGTCCTCGTCGACTGCGATCCCGCGACGGGGAACCTGGATCTCGCCGATGCCACGAAAAAGCTGGAGGATCTCCGGGCGGGCCGCCTCTCATCGAAGCTCCCGCGCGACACCAGGGTGGTGGGGATCATTCCGGTTCACGTCGGCGGGCTGATGCTCGACATGGAGGCCATCGGCGCGTGGGCAGCCGCGCGGAAACTCTGGGTCGTCGAGGACGCGGCCCACGCGTTTCCGGCCGCTTATCGGAGGTCGAATCGGTCGCGGTGGCGGCGGTGCGGCCAGAAGACGTCGGCGGTGTCCTGTTTCTCCTTCTACGCCAACAAGACGATCACCACGGGCGAGGGGGGAATGGCCGTCACGGATGATCGGGCGCTGTCGGACCGGATGCGGTTGATGTCTCTCCACGGCCTCTCGCACGACGCGTGGGGACGATACTCGGGGGGCGGAAGCTGGGATTACCGGATCCTCGCGCCGGGGTACAAGTACAACTTGACCGACATCGCGGCGGCGATAGGGATTCACCAGCTCGCGCGGGCGGAAGAGATGCGCCTCGCGCGGGCGGAAGTAGCGCGCCAATACCGCGAGAAGCTGGCTGCGATCGAGGAGCTGGAGCTTCCTCCCGACCCGCCGGACCGGATCCACGCGTGGCATCTCTTCCCGATCCGGCTGCGGCTCGAGCGGCTCGCGATCGACAGGAACCGGTTCATGGAGGAGCTGAAAAAGGCGGGCGTCGGCTGCTCGGTCCACTGGCGCCCGCTACATCTCCATCCGTACTACACGAAGACCTTCGGTTGGAGGAGGGCCGACCTGCCGGCCGCGACGACACTCTGGCCGAGGCTCGTGAGCCTGCCGATCTTCCCGGGCATGCGCAGGAAAGAGGTGGGCCACGTCGTCGCGAGCGTCCGGGAACTGTGTAGAAACTTCCGCCACCGAATGGTGGCGTCCACGCCGGGATCTTCTCGGATCGGGCGGTGAGCGGAACGCCCGCCGGCCTCGAAACCGAGCGACCGCCGCGACGCGGTCTTCCGCGTTTCGTGGAGATTCTCCTTTCGATGGGAGGTCTGATCGTTACGTCGCCGCTTCTTCTCCTGTCTTGCCTCGCGATTGTTCTCGATTCCTCTGGTCCACCGCTGTTTCGTCACGAGAGGGTGGGTCGCCGGGGCCGGCGATTTCTCCTTTGGAAGCTCCGCACGATGAGGGCGGGCGACGGACCGCAAGTGACCGCGGCCGGGGACACGCGCGTGACCCGGGTCGGACGGATCCTTCGCCGGTTGAAGCTCGACGAGTTGACACAGTTGTGGAACATCCTGAAAGGAGAGATGTCCTTCGTCGGGCCGCGTCCCGAGGTTCCGGCTCTCGTCGACCTGACGAGCGAGACATGGAGGCGCGTCCTGAGCGTCCGGCCGGGAATCACCGACCCGGTTTCGTTGGCGCTGAAGGACGAGGAAGCACTTCTGGCCGCGGTTCGGGGCGATCGTGAGCGTTTCTACCGGGAGACGCTTCAGCCTTACAAGTTAAGGGGTTACGTGGATTACATCCAGAAACGGACCGCCTGGACGGACGTCGCCGTGATCGCAAAAACGATTTTCTCCATCGTAAGCGTCGTCCGTATCCCTTCCGTGACGCAGGAGCAACTCGAGTCCGGACGTGGGCCCGATACACTCCCATGAGAAGCGTGCTGGCACGGGAAATTCATGTTAAGCTTTCGTGCACTTTCTTCCTCATTCCAAAGGCAGAGGAAGGCTCCGAATATCGGGATCTGTCGGGTCTGAACGGAGGAAAGGGCAATTTCCGTCAGGATCGGGTCGAAAGTGAAGAGCTTGATCGTCGGTGCGTCGAACGCCCGAGAGCGAATGTCTCTCTCCTTGAGCGGGCTGAGAATTCCGGCCGGCCTCCTGACGCGGAGGACGCAGTTCGCCTCGGATCTGGTGGTCCTCACGGCCAGTTTCCTCTTCGCCTACCTCCTGCGCTTCGACTTCGTCATTCCCGAGAGGATCCTTTTCGACGCCCTCGTCCAGCTCCCCTACGTGGTTCTGATACAGGTCGTTTCGCTGGCCCTGGCGGGCGTCTACAGCTTCATCTGGCGCTACGTCGGCATGCGCGAGGTGCGTTACTTCGCCTCTGCCTTCCTCTGGTCGTCCCTCGTTCTCGCAGCGCTCCGGTTCACGCTCCCGGCTCGGTTCGCTGACTGGCGCGTCCCTCTCTCCGTCATTTTGATGGGAACGACTCTCGGCTTCCTGGGGGTCCTGGGCCTTCGGGTGACGCGGCGGGCAATCTGGGAGAACGAGGAAAGGAGCCGGCGCCGCCCGCGGTCCTCTTCAGGGGAGTTCGCGCCGACGCTCTTCTTCGGGGTGGGAGAAGCGGGTGTCCTTGCGGCGCGTGAAGTCGCAGGACGGACCGACACCAACCTCGATGTCCGGGGCTTCATCGACGACGACCCCAAGAAGCAGGGAACCGTAGTTCTCGGCATCCCCGTCATCGGGACCCGCGCCGACTTGCCGCGCCTCGTAAAGGAGCTCGGGATCACCCAGGTCATCATCACCATCGCCCGGATCTCACGTCCGGAGATCCTGAAGCTCATGGCGCTCTGCCAGTCGATTCCGGTCACCTGCCGGATCATCCCCGGCTTCTCGGAGGTGCTCGAGGGGAAGGTGAAGGTGACGCGGATCCGGGACGTGAAGGCCGAGGATCTCTTCGACCGGCGGCCCGTGGCGCTGGACGAGAAGCTCGTGAGTGGATTCCTCGAGGGGAAGACGGTCCTCGTCACGGGGGCGGGCGGCTCCAT
Organism: Thermoanaerobaculia bacterium; assembly: GCA_963821225.1. GTDB lineage: Bacteria > Acidobacteriota > Thermoanaerobaculia > UBA5066 > UBA5066 > Fen-183. Next base: position 490,143 of record CAWGCY010000006.1, on the reverse strand, counting down.
CGGATCGGAGCTGGCGCGCCAGGTGGCGACCTTCCGGCCGGCCCGGATCCTCCTCGTGGAGAGGGCCGAGTTCGCGCTCTTCGAGATCGAGCAGGAGCTCAAGCGCCGGCTCCGAAAGTTCAACGACGTCGCGGTCGAGGCGATCGTAGCCGACGTCGGAGACGTACCGCGGATGACCCAGATCCTGGGGCTCTACCGGCCGAGCGTCGTCTTTCACGCGGCGGCGCACAAGCACGTCCCGATGATGGAGGCAAATCCGGCCGAGGCGATCAAGAACAACGTCCTCGCCACCCGCCGGCTCGGGGCGATGGCCCACGAGCACGGCGTCGAGGCCTTCATACTGATCTCGACGGACAAGGCGGTGAGGCCGAGCTCGATCATGGGGGCCTCGAAACGCGTCGCCGAACTCGTGATCCAGGACCTGGCCCGCCAGAACGCGACCCGTTTCCTGGCCGTCCGGTTCGGAAACGTCATGGATTCGGCCGGCTCGGTGATTCCGACGTTCCGCGAGCAGATCGCCGCCGGAGGGCCGGTCACCGTGACGCACCCGGACATGAAGCGCTACTTCATGACCATTCCCGAAGCCGCCCGGCTCGTCCTGCAAGCGGGTTCCCTGGGGCGCGGGGGCGAGATCCTCGTCCTGGAAATGGGGGAGCAGGTGAAGATCCTCGACGTGGCGACCGCCCTCATCAAGCTGACCGGGTTGAAGCCGTTCGAGGAGATGCCGATCCTCTTCACGGGCCTTCGCCCCGGGGAGAAGCTGGCCGAGGAGCTCGAGCTCACCGGCGAGGGATTCACAAAGACCCGCCATCCGAGAATCCTGATCGGAAAGCTCGCCGGCGTGGAACCCGAGCGACTCCGCAACGCTCTGAAAGCGCTCGAGGTGAGCGCCTTTTTCGGAGACGGACAGGAGATCCGGGCCATCCTGAGTGATTTCCTGCCCGAGGCCAGGCTGGATGCACCGATCAAGTCGGCTGAGATGCCCCTCTATCCGGAAACGACAGGAGGAAGAGGTCCGCACGCCGCCTGACCCCGTACTTGGTCAGGACATTCGAGACGTGAAACTTCGCGGTGCGGCTCGAGATGCGGCGCTTCGAGGCGATCTCCTTGTTCGAGAGATTGTGGAGGAGGTCGTCCAGGATCTCCTTCTCTCTCGGCGTCAGCGCCAACGTGCGTCCAACCGGCTGCCGAGGCGCGCTGGCCGCCCGCCTCTCGTCGACGAAGCGGGAAAGGAGGGCTCGCGGAACCCAGAATCCGCCGGCGTCAACCTCCCCGAGGATGCGCGGCAGGCGTTGCGAAGCCTCCGCGTACGTGACGAGCCCTTTTGCGCCGAGGCGAAGAAGCGAGAAGGCAGCGGGCTCTGTCAACTTCTCGGCCAACACAATCGGTCGGGCCGAGGGATTCGCGGTGAGAACCTGCGTGACGATCGCGTCCGCCACCGGGTCCTGAGCGTCACCCTCGATCACGTGCAGAACCGTCTCCCGCGGCAGGCGACCCCCGAGGGATGAAGGAGATGACTCGATCCTCACCGGAAGGAGCTCGAACGAGCCGTCCGAAAGGGCGCGCTGAACCTCCGAGAGAACCAGAGGATGCTTCCAGAGAAGACACACACGAATGCGGGACGCGGAAGGGCCTTTGTTCATTCTGAGAGATTATTCCATTCACAGTTTCCCGGGGCCACCGGGGAAGAGACCCGAAACGAAAACAGGCTCGTCCAGCCTCTATACTCGCCTCGTGCTTCTTCTTCGGCTGAGGCGCTTGAACCGCCGGCGAGTCATGTTCGCGGCCGTGGTGCTCCTCCTGCCACGTGGCCTCGTGGGGCAAGAGTCGACGGGGGAGGAACTCACCGAGCGAACTCTGCTCCCGCGAGCCGAGATCGACCTGGCGATAGCCGAGAGCCGTTTCCGGCTCGGCCCGGTCTATCTCTCGCCCAGGATCGCGATCAACGAGGCGACGTACGACAGCAACGTCTTCGGGACGAACGAGAACCCCACGGGAGACTTTCGGACGACGGTGCTGGCCGGCGTCGGGTTCACTTATCCGGTGGGGAGGAACGTCTTTCTCCGGGCGAACGTGTTTCCGGAGTACACATGGTACGCGCAGCTCAGGGAGCGGCGGTTTTTCGGAGGGAAATACGGCGGATCAGTTCGAGTGTTCGCCAACCGGCTGACGCTGGATGCTTCCGGCGACTACTCGAAGACGGATGTCCTCTTCTCGTCGGAGGCGCAGACGCGCGTGATTGAGGAGCTCTACACCTTTCGGCTTGGCGCCGAGTTGCGGGTTCTCAACCGTCTCTTCGTCTACGGGGAGGGAGACGTCCAGCGCTTCCGGTACTCCGAACCGGGAGCCCGGGACACGGCGCACGGTGTGTCGTTGACGGACCGGACGGAACGGGGGTTTCGCGGCGAGGTCCGCTACCGCTGGAGCGAAGACGTGCGACTCACGGCCGGCTACCAGGAGACACGAGCCGAGTTCGTCCAGCCCCAGGAGCGCGACAACGAGACCAAGACCGTGCGCGGGACCGTCTACTACGATCGCCAGAAACTCTTCGTCAACGTGTCGGGCGGCTACACCCAGCAAAGGCCGATCCACGGCTCGACGCTTCCACCCTTTTCGGGGTTGATCGGCTCCGGTTCAGTCACGTACACGCTTCTCCGGCCCCTCGACGTCCAGGCCTTTGCGGATCGGGGCGTGAACTACGCCGTGGGCAGTCCGTACTACATCGCCGACCGTTACGGCGGCGCCGTGGTGATCAGGACCGGCTGGCGGGTCCGCATGAGGGGCTTCGGATCCCTGGGAACCGACAGCTACTCCAGGCCGGCCGAGGTGCCCGGAGAAGGGCTCGTTGACCGGGTGGACGACGTGAAGGTCTACGGGGGCAGCCTCGATTTCTTCTTCACGTCGCGATTCCAGGCGAAATTCACCGCGGACAAGAGCCTGTACAATTCCAACGTGCCGGGAAACGACCGCTCGTTCTTTCGCTGGACGGTGTCGCTCTTGGCCGGAGGTAATCTCCTGAAATGAAGTGCAGCCGTTCAGGCCTGGCGGTGTTTCTCGTCGCGATTCTCGCTCCGGCGGCCCTGCGTGCGCAGAACGTCAGCGGCGAGTATCGCGTCGGCCCGAGGGATCTTCTCGAGATCAAGACGATCGAGATTCCGGAGCTGAACGTCGAAAGGCGCGTCTCCGACGGGGGCACGATCAGCCTCCCGATGGTGGGGGACTTCCCGGTGTCGGGGCTCACGGCCGCGGAAGTTCGCAGCGGCCTGGAGACCCTTCTGAAATCGAAATACGTCAACCGGGCGGACGTCTCGGTCGTGATCAAGGAGTTCGCCAACAAACCGATCTCCATCCTGGGCGCCGTCCAGCGCCCGGGAGCCCTCAACATCTCGGGGCGCTGGTTTCTCCTTCAGGCCATTTCGGCAGCAGGAGGCCTCACGGAGACCGCTGGACGAAAGATCTACATCCTGAGGAAGGGCGAGAGCGGACCGTCCGAGACGCTCGAAGTTCCAACCGATGATTTGTTCCGCGGTGCAACGCAGACCTGGAACATACCGATCTATCCCGGGGACGTGGTCAACATCCCGGCACGGAGTACGGTCCGGATATTCTGCCTCGGCGAGGTCAAGGACGCCGGGGGCGATCGAGCTCTCCACCGACGACCGGATCACGCTCCTGTCCGTCCTCGCGAAAGCGGGCGGTCTCACGGACAAGGCTTCGAAGAAGATACGCATCAAGCGCCGCGATGCCGCGGGCAAGGACACGGAATACGTCTCCGACTACAAGCGCATTCTCGCGGGAAAGGATCCCGACCCGGTCCTGAAAGGCGACGACGTCGTCGTCGTGAAAGCGTCCTTCTTCTAGATCTGCCCGTTTCGGCCACAATCTCCGGCGCCGTGATCGAGATCCACTTCCACTGCCTCCCGCGCGTCGACGACGGCCCGGCGACGTGGCACGATGCCGTCGCGCTCTGCCGCGCGGCCGCGGCGGAAGGAACCACGCGGATCGTCGCCACGCCGCACGTCCTCCGGGGCAAGTGGGCCAACACGAATCCGGCCGAGCGGGACGAACTCGTGGAGTCGCTCAACGAGTACCTCGGCGGCAGACCGCGGATCCTTTCGGGATGCGAATATCTCTTCTCGGACGAGCTGATCCCGCTGGTCAAGAAAGGAACGGCGAGCCCTTTGACCGGCCTCGGGCGGGGGCATTACCTCCTGATCGAGTTCGGCCCGAGCCACGTCCCGCCGGTGATCGCGTCCGCCTTCCACGAGCTTCGGATCCTGGGGATCAAACCGGTGATCGCGCATCCGGAGCGCCATCTCGAGTTCGCGCGCCACCCGGAACGTCTCAAGGAGATCGCCGAACGAGGCGCCCTCGTCCAGATCACCGCAGGCAGTCTCCTCGGCGACTTCGGAAAGACGGCGCAGAAGGCCTGCGAGGATTTCTTCCGCCTCGGCATCGTGCACGCGATCTCGTCGGACGCGCACTCCGTGTCGCGGCGCCCTCCCCGGATGGCTGCCGCGCGCGAGCGGATCCGGAAGAAGTGGGGGGTCGAGGCCGAGCGCGGTCTCTTCGTCGACAACCCGGAGGCCATCCTCGCGTCTCGGCCCGTCCCGTACGCGCGCTCCTGAGCTGTGGTCGGCCGACCGGGACTTCGGCCGCTTTCCCGACCTGAAAGTGCGGAACCCGCTCGTCGGGTGAAGCTTCAGCCCAGGTTCCAGGAATCGTGATAGCCGGGGGACTCGAGGCCGAGGGCCTGCTCCGTCAGGTGGAGCGGCGCGAACGTGTCCATCATGACGGCAAGCTCGTCCGTGGAACGCGAGCCGATCGAACCCTCGTACGCCCCGGGATGCGGGCCGTGCGGGATGCCCGCGGGGTGGAGCGAGACGGCCTTCGGGCCGACGCCCTTGCGGCTCGTGAAGCTGCCCCGCACGTAATAGATGATCTCGTCGCAGTCGACCGAGCTGTGCGGATAGGGGCAGGGGATGGCGTCGGGATGCGTGTCGGTGACGCGCGGGACGAACGAGCAGATGAGCGCGTTGCGCCCGCCGAACGTGGAGTGGATGGTGGGCGGGAGGTGAACGAGCCCGGTTTTCGGCTGGTATTTCAGGATGTCGAACGCGAAGGGCCAGACCGTACCGTCCCAGCCGACGACGTCGAACGGCGACGCGACCGGGGAGCGCTCGACGAAGACGTCGTCCTTCTTGACGAGGATGCGCTTCGGCCCCGGGCGGGGCCCCTTGAAGACGGGCCGGACGAAGTCGCGGTGCGTGTACGGCGCGTCCATCCGGAGCTGGCCGACGCCGTTCCGGAATTCCTTCGGGAGGTGCAGGCCGCCGCGAAGCTCGAAGAGAATTCCTTCGAGAGGTGAAGAGATCCGGAGCCGGCCGACGACGCCGCGGGGAATCGAGCAGGTAGTCGTTCGCCCGGAAGGCGACGTCTCCGAACGGAGTCTCGACCGTCCCGTCACCTTCGAAGAAGAAATACAGGTCGTCCCCGTCGCCGTTACTGAACCCGTCCGAAGACTCCGCCTCCCGCGGCAGCCGGAACAGGGACACCGTCACGTCATCGTTCGTGAGGACGGGGGTGAATCCCTCGGGCGCCTTCTCGCCGAGGAGGAGGCGGCGGCGGAGCGGTTGGTGCTCCGCCGGGATCGGCGACCTTGCCGGTCGAACCGGCCGGGCACCGCGGGACCGATCAGGGAGTCGGTCATCGGCGGCCCCTCGTGGTAGAGGCACGAGAACTCGCCGTCGAAACCGCGGCGCGTCAGGCACTCTTCGTAGCGCAGCGCGCCGGACGAGGAGCGAAACGCGATGTGCGGCTTCGGAGGGACCTCCCCGAGCTGCATGCGGTCGATCATTCAGCCGACGACTTCCAGCGCCGGGGAGGCCTCGCGCTGCGTCGCCTCGATGGATTCGAACAGCGCGCGGAAGTTTCCGTAGCCGAATCCGCGGTCGCCCTCGCGCTGGATGATCTCGTAGAAGAAGGGGCCGGCCTTCTCGTCGCCGTACATCGCCATGGCGTCGAGCATGAAGATCTGGAGCATGTACTTGTCGTCGGCTCCGTCCAGGAGGATGTGGTTGCGCCGAAGGGCGTCCATCGGCTCCTTGACGTTCGTGATCTTCACGTCCTCGAGCCGCTTCGGCAGCCGGTCGTAATAGGCCCCGGGAGCCTTCAGGAACTGGATTCCCTCCGCGCGGAGAGCCTCGACCGCGGGAATGATCTCCTTCACGAGGAACGCGATGTGCTGTACCCCCGCGCCGTGGTGGTCCTCACAGAACCGGTTGATCTGACTCTCGCGGAAGAACGGCCTCATGGGCTCGTTCGTGGCGAATTTCACGCCGCTCTCGGGATCGGCCATGACGATGGAGCGCAGGCCGGAGCCGGTCAAGCGGCGGCTGCCCGCCATCTCGGCCGTGTGGAACTCGACGTCCCAGTAGTGCGTGAACCCGAGCACGTCGCGGTACCAGTTGACGACGGGCAGCATCGTGTAGGCGTTCGACGTCACGTGGTCGATCGTCGCGAAGCCGTGAGGGTTCTCGCGGGGCTTCCCGTCGCCCACGTCCTCGAAGTCCGGCGCGAAGCGCGGGTACTGCCCCTCGCGCTCGATGAATCGAAACGTCACGTCGTCGAGCGGCGTCGCGATGTTGAAGGTCCTGAAGCTGCCGCCCGGAGTCTCGTCCACCGCGATGTCCGACAGGAACGTCGCGTTGCGCGCGGCCAGGAAATCCCAGGTCGCCTGGATGTTGCGCACCCGCAGCGCGAGCGAGGAGATCCCGTCGGGATGGATCCTCAAGAAGCGCGCGGCGCGCGAGTCTTTCCGCTTCGGGCTGGAGACGAGGACGCGGATCTGCCCGGCGCCGAAAACGGAAGCGACCTCGCCGCCCTTTTCGATCTTCGAGGCCGAGGCGCGCGCCACCTCGGAGAAGCCGAGCCCCGCGTAGAACCGTCGGCTGCGTTCGAGATCGGCCACGACGAAATGGAAGGAGTCGTAGCCCAAGATGCCGAGCGAATCGACCATAATGCGATCTTAGTCCGGGCGACGGCCGGGCGGGAAGCCGGGCCAGGCGAGGAAAGGCGCGATGGACCCACAACACCTCGTGTACGACTGGAACCGGGCCGGGGGCGAGGGCCGGCCCCGGCACGCTCCAGTCGAGCTCGTCGACGAGACGCTTCGGGACGGACTCCAGTCTCCCTCGGCGGTCGCGCCGACTCTCGACGAGAAGCTGGAGCTTCTCTTCCTGATGGAGCGGCTCGGGATCGACACGGCGGTCATCGGGATCCCCGCAGCCGGCGGCAGCTCCGTCGCGGACCTGGAGTGGCTCGTGAGGCGCATGACGGAGGCGAAGCTGTCGCTCAATCCCTGCTGCGCAGCGCGCACGCTGGCGTCCGACATCGAGCCGATCATCGAGATTTCGCAGCGCACGGGTCGGGCGCTGGAGATGACGACGTTCATCGGGTCGTCGCCGATCCGGCAGTACGTGGAGGACTGGGACCTCTCGCGCATGATGAAGCTGACCCGCGACGCCGTGTCGCTGGGCGTGCGCAGCTCCCTTCACGTCACGTTCGTCACCGAGGACACGACGCGCGCGCGCCCCGAGGATCTCGTCGCGCTCTACGGGACGGCCATCGGAGCCGGCGCCAGCCGGATCTGCGTCTGCGACACGGTGGGCCACGCCACGCCCGAGGGCGCCGAGGCGCTCGTGGGCTTCCTCGCGGAGTTCGTCGCGCGCGAGAACCCGGCCGTACGCATCGACTGGCACGGCCACGAGGACCGCGGCCTTTCGGTCGCGAACTCGCTCGCCGCGCTGCGCGCCGGGGCGCACCGGGTCCACGGCTGCGGGCTCGGAGTGGGAGAGCGCGTGGGGAACATGCCCCTCGACCAGCTCCTCGTGAACCTCCAGCTCCTCGGTTGGATCGATCGCGACCTGTCGGCGCTCGCGATTTACGTCGGGAAGGTTTCGGCCTACCTGAAAGTGCCCATACCCGACGGGTACCCGGTGGTCGGGCGCGATGCCTTCCGGACCGGCACGGGCGTCCACGCGGCCGCGATCGTCAAGGCGCGCGCCAAGGGTCACGATTGGCTCGCGGACCGGGTTTATTCCAGTGTGCCCGCGGCCATGGTCGGCCTCACGCAGATAATCGAGGTGGGCCCGATGTCCGGCGAGTCGAACATCTTCTTCTGGCTGCGGGCGCGAGGCATCGATCCGACGCCCGGGCGGGTCGCCGCGCTCTACCGGGCCGCAAAGGCGTCCGACCACGTCCTCTCGGAAGCCGAGATCCGGACCGTGCTTTCGGCCCTGCCGGACGCGGCCGCCTCCGGGGCTCCCGCCCCCGAGGGGTCCCTGAACGAAACGCGAAAGGCGTTGCTTCCGTAGAATGGCCGAGTGAGTTCGGGATCTCCTACCAAAACGCCGGCCGGCGTCTTCTTTCAGAGGCACCTCCCGCTCTTCCTCGACTACCTATCGGCGGAGAAGGGTCTCGCCCGGAACACGCTGGAGGCCTACGGCCGCGATCTCGCGGGATTCGGCCGGTTTCTCGCCTCGTCGCGCACCGATCCCGCGGGCGTGACGCGGCGTGACATCGTGGCGTTTCTCGGCTCGAGGCGCGAGGAGGGCATGTCGCCCCGCACCCTGGCGCGGGTGACCTCGGCGCTGCGAGGCCTCTATGGGTTTCTCTCGGCGGAAAAAGTCCTCGCGGCGGACCCGACGGCCGATCTCACGAACGCCCGCCGCTGGACGATGCTTCCGAAGGTTCTTTCGCCCGAGGACGTGACGCGGCTCCTCGAGGCCCCCGACGTCGCGACGCCGCGCGGCCTCCGAAACCGGGCGCTCTTCGAGCTCCTTTACGCCTGCGGCCTGCGCGTCTCCGAGGTCGCCGCTCTTCCGGTGGAGGCGCTGCGCCTTCCGGAGGGGTTTCTCCTCGTTCGGGGAAAAGGCGCGAAAGAGCGGGTCGTGCCGATCGCCGATTCGTCCGCCCGCTGGGTCACGCGCTACCTTCAGGCGGTCCGAGCCGAGAAGCCGGGCGGGGCGGGACGATGGGTCTTCCCCGGCGCGCGCGGGAAGCCGATCACGCGGCAGACCGTCTTCCTCGCGCTGAAGGCGGCCGCGAGGAAGGCGGGGCTGCCGGAGGCCGCCGTGTCGCCGCACGTCCTGAGGCACGCGTTCGCGACGCACCTCGTGGACAACGACGCCGACCTGCGCGCCGTGCAGATGATGCTCGGCCACGCCGACATCGCGACGACGGAGATCTACACTCACGTGTCCCGCTCCCGCGTCCGGAAGGTCTACGACCGGACGCACCCGCGGGCATAGCAGAATGGACGCGATTGAAGGGGAACAGGAAGAGGAAGATCTTGCTTAAGAGGGGAACCGGGGAACGAGATTTTCTTAGAAGGGTGGGTGAGGCCGTGGCGTGGGGCGGGCTCTTGCTCTCGATGGTCGCGGCACCCTCTGCCGCTGCCTCCCTCGTCGTCTTCGAGGACGGGCGGCACCTGCGTGTCGCGACCTACGAGGTCGTCGACGACGACCGCCTCACGGTGAGTCTCGTCGGGGGAGGCTCGATGACGATCCCTCTGGACGTCGTCGAGCGCATCGTGGACGAGGAGTACGAACGGCCCGTGCCCGTGCCCGAGAGCGCCACAGATGGCCTCGCGAGCAAGCCTCTCTCACCCCCTCCACGCTCTGTCCGCAGCCTTCTCGGAGAATCTCTCGTCTTCTGGTCTTTCTTCTTCTCCGGGCCTTTCTGCCTCTTCGACCACCCCTGCGTCTTTCTCGTCGTCTCCCTTCTCCTCCCAGATCCTCGAGGCGGCCAGGCAACACCACATCGATCCTGCCCTCATCGCCGCCGTCATCCGCGCCGAATCGAACGGGTTCCCTTGGGCCGTTTCCCGGAAGGGGGCGCGCGGACTCATGCAGCTCATGCCGGCGACGGCGCGGCGCCTCGGCGTGAAGAGCGTCTTCGACCCGCGGGAGAACATCCGGGCGGGCGCCGCCTACCTTGCCGAGCTTGCCGAGCGATTCGGCGAGATGAATGCGGACCTGATCCTGGCGGCGTACAACGCGGGAGAGCACGCGGTCGACGAGTACGGGGGAATCCCGCCATATCGCGAGACGCGCGATTACGTCAGACGCGTCCTTGCGCTCTGGGGCTCGCCGACGCCGTCACGCTCGGCGCTCTGACTCGATGTTTCGCATCGCGCGGGCCTTTCTCGTCGCGGCTCCCGCGGCGTTCGTGCTCGTGCTCGGAGCATTTCTGGCGGCGCATCCGCGCGCGGTCGATTCCTTCGTCCCCTATCCGCTGCTGGCCGACGCGCTCGGCGGGGCTCTCTCGAAGCGGCCCTTCCTCCGGTTCATCGCCGCCTCGATCGTGTTCTTCGTCCCTCTCTACCTGATGTCGGGCGTCCTCCTTTTCTTCGCCGACGCGGGAGTGTCGGCCGCCGCGCCTCTTTGGTCGCGCGCTCGCGGGCGGCGGGCGGACGTGTCCATCCCTCCGGAATGCCGCTGGGCATTCCTTTCGAGCGCGGCGCTTGCCGCACTCGTGTTCGGCGTCTCTCTGCACCGCGTGGCGCACGGCGGTGACCTGCCGGGCGGGATCAACGTGGGACCTTTGCTCGTCGTGCTCGCGGCGTTCGCGGCTCTGACGGCCGGACTCGTCGTGGCCGGGATCGCAGCCGTGCCTCGCGCGTTGATCGGGCGGCTGCGCACACCCGCCTGAGCGGCCGAGACGCCGTCCGTATACTCGGCGCCGTGAACGCCAGCGCCGATACCGTCGTCGTCCTCGACTTCGGCTCCCAGTACACACAGGTGATCGCCCGGCGTATCCGCGAAGCGAGGGTGCGGTCCGTCGTCCTTCCGTTCGATGCGAAGGCGGGGGAGATCGCGGCGCTCGGCCCGAAGGGGATCATCCTGTCGGGCGGTCCCTCGAGCGTGTACGACAAGGGGGCTCCGCTGGGCGACGCGGACCTCTTCGACCTGAAGGTCCCGGTCCTCGGCCTGTGCTACGGGATGATGTGGATCGCCCAGCGCTACGGCGGCAAGGTCGGCAGCGCGCCGGGCCGCGAATACGGCCGGGCGCACGTGAAGGTCGTGGGCGGCAGGCTCTTCCGCGGCCTCGGACCGATCGAGACGATCTGGATGAGCCACGGCGACCACGTCGAGCGCGCTCCGGCGGGCTTCTCCGTGACCGCGACGACGGAGAACGCGCCCGTCGCGGCGTTCGAGGACCCCGCACGCGCCCTCTACGGCATTCAGGGACACCCGGAGGTTCACCACTCCGAGCATGGCGTCCAGATGCTCGAGAACTTCCTCTACGACGTCTGCGGCGCGAAGGCGTCGTGGACGATGGCCGGGTTCCGCGACGCCACCGTCGCTCGCCTGAGGGAGGAGGTGGCGCACGGCGTCGTCCTCGGCGCGCTGTCGGGAGGAGTGGACTCGACGGTCGCCGCGGTCCTGATGCGCGAGGCGGTGGGAGACCGCTTTCGCGGCGTCTTCGTGGACACGGGCCTCCTGCGCAAGTACGAGGGGCGGCAGGTGCTCGAGGCTTTCCGGCATCTCGGCTTGCCCGTGACCGGCGTCGACGCGTCAGAGCGATTCCTGAGCGCCCTCGAGGGCGTGGCGGAGCCGGAGCGAAAGCGAAAGATCATCGGCGGCCTCTTCATCGACGTCTTCACCGAGAACGCGAAGGCCGTGGACGGCGCCGAGTGGCTGTTGCAGGGCACGCTCTATCCGGACGTGATCGAGTCCGTCTCGATCAAGGGGCCGTCCGCCGTCATCAAGACGCACCACAACGTGGGAGGCCTCCCCGAGAAGCTGGGCTTCCGCCTCGTCGAGCCCCTCCGCGAGCTGTTCAAGGACGAGGTCCGACGCCTCGGCGAGGAGCTGGGGATTCCGAAGGAGATGCTCTCGCGCCATCCGTTCCCGGGCCCCGGCCTCGCCGTGCGCATCCCGGGCGAAATCACGAAGGAGCGCGTGAGGATCCTGCAGGAGGCCGACGCGATCTTCATCGAGGAGCTGCGGTCGGGCGGCTTCTACGAGAGGACCTCGCAGGCGTTCGCTGTGCTGCTGCCGGTTAAGAGCGTGGGCGTCATGGGCGACGGCCGAACGTACGAGAGCGTCGTGGCGTTGCGGGCGGTGACGACCGAAGACTTCATGACGGCCGACTGGGCGCGCCTCCCGCACGACCTTCTCGACCGAGCCTCGCGGCGCATCGTGGGCGAGGTGCGTGGCGTGAACCGCGTCGTCTACGACGTGACGTCCAAGCCCCCGGGCACGATCGAGTGGGAGTGAGATGCTCTGCACGCACTGTCAGACCCCCAATCCCGACGGGGCCGGCTCGTGCTCCGTGTGTCACGCGAGTCTCGACGAGTCGGGGGCGACGCTCGCCCCCTCCGCGTCCGGCCTCACGGCGACTCCGACGATCGCGCCGGCGCAGAGGTCCTCGAGCCCGGCTCTGTCGGGACGAACGCCGGGCGGCAGCCTAGCCTCTTTCGCGGGCGGGGGGACGTTTCCCGAGGGGTTCGAGATCGGACACCGGTACCGGGTCGTGAAGCTCCTGGGCCGCGGCGGCATGGGAGCCGTATACAAGGTCCGCGATCTGGAGCTCGACCGGGACGTGGCCCTCAAGCTCATCCGCCCAGAGATCGCGGATAACCGCGAGGTCCTCGAGCGCTTCAAGAGGGAGATCCAGCTCTCCAGCCGGATCACGCACCGGAACGTGCTCCGCGTCTACGACCTCGGCGAGGTCGAGGGAACCCGATTCCTCACGATGCAGCTGGTGGAAGGTGACGACCTCGCGAGCCTCATCAAGCGCGAGGGACGACTCCCGGTTCCGCGAGTCCTCGCCATCTTCGGCGAGATCTGCAAGGGCCTCGCCGCTGCGCACGGGCAGGGCGTCATCCACCGCGACCTGAAGCCGCAAAACGTCATGCTCGACGCGGCCGGCACGGCGTACCTGACCGACTTCGGCCTCGCCAAGACCCTCGCCGGCAGCGCCATGACGGAGATGGGGGCCATTCTGGGAACGCCTTTCTACATGTCGCCCGAGCAGGTGCGGGGCGAGCAGGCCGACACCCGGTCGGACATCTTCGCGCTCGGCGTGATCCTTTACGAGATGGCGACGGGACAGGTCCCCTTCACGGGCGACTCGGCGTACGAGGTCATGATGCGGCGGCTTTCGCACAAGCCGAAAGTGGCCGCGGAGCTGAACCCGGAGATCCCGGCATTCCTCCAGAAGATCATGGAGCGCTGCATGGCCACCGACCCGGCGGCGCGCTACGCGAGCGTGGACGCCATTCGCGCCGACCTAGCCGCAGGGACGTTTTCGACGAACGTCCGCTTCGAGCTGATGCGGCGCCGGTGGCTACTCGTGACGGGGGCCGCCGTGGTCGTCGTCGCCCTCGCGGCCGGGGGCGTCGTCTGGCTCTCGAAGCGGCGGCCGGCGCAGAAGGCGGCCGGGCCGGCACGGTCCGTCCTGATCGCCGACTTCGAGAACAAGACCGGCGACCCCGTCTTCGACGGGACGCTCGAGACGGCTTTCAACATCGCGCTGGAAGACGCCTCGTTCATCACGTCCTTCAGGCGCGATGCGGCGCGGAAGGTGGCGGCACAGCTTCAGCCCGGCGTGGCGGGCCTCCCGGAGCCGGTGGCGAGGCTCGTCGCCGCGCGAGAGGGCGTCGGCGTCGTCACTTCGGGCTCGGTGGCGGCGGAGGGATCGGGCTACAAGGTCGCGGTCAGGGCCGTTGACGCGATGACCGGAAACCTGATCGTCTCGGGGGAAGTTTCCGCGGACGGGAAGAACGCCGTTCTCGGCGCCGTCGCGAAGCTCGCTTCGAAGGTCCGCGGAGCGCTAGGCGACACGACGCCTGAATCGGCGCGGATCGCGGCGGCGGAGACGTTCACCGCCGGTTCGTTCGAGGCGGCGCATGAGTACGCGGTCGCACAGGACCTGCAGTGGGCGGGGAAGTGGGACGACGCGATCCTGCACTACAACCGGGCCGTCGAGCTCGACGCGAACATGGGTCGCGCCTACGCGGGGATCGCGGCCGTCGAGAACAACCGCGGCCGCCGTCAGGAATCCGAGAAGAACTACCAGCTGGCGCTCGCGCGGATCGACCGGATGAGCGACCGCGAGAAGCACCGAACCCGCGGGGGCTACTACATCCTGGAGCGGAAGGCCGACAGTGCGATCGAGGAGTTCAGCGCGCTCGTAAAGCAGTTCCCCGCGGACACGGCGGGGATCGCGAACCTCGCGGCGGCCTACTACCTGAAGCGGGACATGGCGAACGCCCTGAAGGAGGGCCGGCGGGCCATCGAGATCTATCCCAAGAACGTTCCCCAACGGAACAACCTCGGCTTCTACGCGATGTACGCCGGAGACTTCGAGACGGCCATCCGCGAGCAGAAAACGGTTCTGGAGCTGAATCCGAAGTTCGTGATGGGGTACGTCGGCCTCGGCATCGCGGAGCTCGGCGCCGGGAAGCCGGCCGAGGCCGCGGCGACGTGGAAGAGGCTCCAGGAGTTGGGACCGTCCGCGGTGTCGTCGGCGGCCGTCGGCCTGGCCGACCTCGCGCTCTTCGAGGGCCGCGTGGCCGACGCAAAGTCGATTCTGGAGACCGCGATCGCCGCGGATCTCGCGCTGAAGGACGCTGACGGCGCGGGTCGGAAGCTCGCGATGCTGGCCGAGGCCTTGCTCCTCTCCGGGAAGACCGCGCCTGCGGTCGCGGCGGCCGAGCGTGCTCTGGCGACCAGCGCCGACGACGCCGTCGACGTCAGCGCGGCCCTCGTCCTCGCGAAGGCCGGCGAGCGAAGAAAGCCACTCGCGATCGCCGAGGCACAGGAGAAGAAGCTGGAAGCGGACCCGCAGATGTACGGAAAGGTGATCCGGGCGGCCGCGGAGCTTCACGCGAAGAAGTACCGCGACGCAATCGGCCTCCTGAAGGAGGCGCAGAAGCTCTCCGATTCGTGGCTCGTCCACCGGGAGCTGGCCTCCGCCTATCTCGCGGCCGGGAGCTTCGCCGAGGCGGACACGGAGCTCGAGATCTGCCTGAAGAGGAAGGGCGAGGCGACGGCCGTCTTTCTGGACGAGGTTGCGACGTACCGTCTCTATCCCCCCGTCCACTACGACCTCGGGCGAACGCGGGAAGGGCTGAAGAGCCCGGGCGCCGCGGAGGCCTTCAAGACGTACCTGGGGCTCGCGACGGACGCGGGCGACCCCCGCGTCGCGGACGCGAAGAAGCGGCTCGGCGGAGGCTGAAAAGGCGGCGGAAGGGAATTCCCTCCCGCCGCCCCGACTCCTACTGAAGCTTGACTGTGGTGGCTTTGACGGGGCTGCCGTCGTTCAGCGTCAGGACCAGCTCGTAACAGCCGGGGCCGAACGCGGACGACGAGTCCCAGTTGAAGATGAACTGGTTGTTCGTGGTGTCGTAACGGAAGGTACTGCCGCCGGTCGCACCATTCGTCGGGTTGTAGAGGATGAGCATCGGGCCGGTCGCCTGACCCGAGCAGGCTCCGCCGGTGAAGGCGAACGCCTGGAGAAGCTGCGTCGTGGAGATCGACGTGAGGATATTGCCCGTGGAATCCCGCAGCTGCCATTTGAGCGGCACGGCCGACCCGTTGTTCTGCGTGCCGGAGAAGGTGGGCGACGAAAGGGTGCCGGCGGTCGACAGCGGCGAACGGAAGCCGGTGAAGTTGTAGAAGACGAGGACGGTGTGCGTCCGGGTTCCGACGCTGGCGTTGAACGCGGCATCGCCCGGGTAAGTAGCCGTGAGCGTCACGGTGCCGCCGGCGGCGGGAGTGATCGCGCAACTCCCGCTGCCCGACACGAGCGGCGCCGCGCAGGATGCGCCCAGGCCGTCCGTGACTGTGACCGTGCCGGTAGGCGTTCCGACGGCGGGGGAGACCGGCGCGACCGCGAAGGCGACCGTCACCGGCTGGCCGAGAATCGAGGGCGCCGGAGAGTCCGTCGTGATCGTCGTCGTCGTGTTCCCTTTCACCGTGAGAACGACCGGAAGCGACGTGGAGCCCGCGTGGACGGTCGTGGCCGTGAAGGCCGCCGTGAGCGGATAGCTTCCCGTCGCTTCCGCGCTGAGGGAAGCTGCGCAGCCTGAAACGCCCGGAGTGGCCGTCGGTGCGAGGGTGCAGGAGCCCGTCACGGCACCAGAGCCGACGGTGACCGTCCCGGAGGGGAACGATTTCGTGCCGTCGGGCTGCGTGTCCGCCACGGTGACCATCGCCGACACCACCTCGTTCACCACGATCGGGTTCTTCGCCAGCGTCAGGGTCGTCGAGGTCGTGCGTGCTGCGACCGTCATCGAGATGGCCTGCGTGAAGGTCTGGGGAGTCGGGCTGCCGTCACCCGCGGTCACGTTAAAGGTGAACGTGCCGGCCCCGGAGGGCGTTCCGGAGAGAAGTCCCGTCGCCGAGAGCGTCAGACCTGTCGGCAGGGTTCCGGTGGCCGTCCACGTGATCGTGCCGGAGCCGCCGACCGCCTGGAACTGGTATCCGCTGCCGTTGTATGGGACCCCGACGACGGCCGCCGGGAGCGAGCCCGAGGTCGTCTGGATGAAGAGGAGCATCGCGAAGGGGATCGCGCCGCCCCCGTGCGCCGTGATGACGGGTGTCAGCTGCCGGACGAGGGCTTCCATCCCGGCTCTGTCCGTGTTGCCCCGGATCGTCACGAAGGCCGACTGGCCGGGAGCGAGGGAGAGCGTCGAGTTCTCGACCTCGGAGCCGATGATGTTGGGATCAATTGCGGAGGCGAGGATCGCGACGACGGGCGGGTTCGAGACGTCTGCGTAACGGACGTTCTGGCTCTGCTGGACGAGAGAGCACCCCGAGCTTGTGGGCGTCCCGTAGGTCTTCGTCGCAATGAGCTGAAGCGGGGTGTTGTTCGCGTTCGACCCGTAGAGGGCGACGCGGTACGAGTGGGCCGTGTTGCCGGCGTTCGTGACCTGGTAGGTCGCGTCGGTGACCGGCGTGTTCGAGATGTTGATCGTGGGTTGAGTTCCATTCGAGATGTTGATGTTCGAGATGTTGATGTTCGAGATGTTGATGTCGGCCGTCGTCGAGTTCGAGATGTTGATGTTGGAGATGTTGATGACGGCCGGGTCCGGGTTGGAGATGTTGATGTTGGACGGACTCGTGTTCGAGATGTTGATGCTCGACGTCGTTTGATTGGAGATGTTGATGATGGCCGGGTCGGGGTTCGAGATGTTGATGGCGCCCGTCGTCGGGTTCGAGATGTTGATGTTCTGGCTCGCGTTCGAGATGTTGATGAACGGGTTCGTGTTCGAGATGTTGATGAGAGAGAGAGAAGGCGTGTAGATCTCGCCGTCCGTGAGGGGCGGGGCGTTGTCGGGCTGCACGAGCTGCGCGGCCGATCCCTCGGGATTCAGGACGACGGAGCCCTGCAGGGGGTTAGGCGCGACGACGCCGCCGGGCCCGGTGATCTCCACGACGTTCACGACGATGGTCCCAGCCAGGTTCGAGGAGGTGGCGAAGACTGGCCGAGAAGCGCCGAGACGGGCGCCGACCTTCACGTCCAGGGTGGTCTGCGTCGAGCCCGGGAGGAACGAGGCGTTGACGTCGCCGTTCGGACTCGTGGCCGTCATCCGGAAGGTTCGATCCTGCGCCGTCAGGTTCTGCAGCGTGACGACGAAGGCTCGCTTCTGGGTCGCGCTGAGCGGCTTGATGTTCTGGAGCGAACCGACGAGAAGCCCGTCGGAAACGCGGCTGACGTAGATGTTCTGGTTGCGCATCCCCCCCTGGCCGCTCACGCAGGCCGGGGTCGTCTTCGTCGGATCGAGGACGCTCGTCCCGCCGCCACCGACCGGCGTGTAGTGCGTCCAGTCGCCGTCCGTCGGCGGAATGACGTCGCGGTTGTCGGTCCACGTCGCGTAGAAGACCGGTGCGTTGGCGGGGGCCGTGTTGAAGGTCCACGCATGCGGGCCGCCCGGGACGAAGGCCGGGCCGGCAATGTCGATGTAGTCGCCGAGGAACGGCACGGTGCCCTGGGCGAAGAGCGGGAGATTGGGCGGATTCGTCTGGAGCTGGGAGAGGGGCGGGGGCGACGTCCGGGATCCGACGATCGTGCCCGTCTCGTCGACGAAGTCACCATTGGAATCGACCCGGAGGCCGTACTTGTACTGGGAGACCGTCGTCGCGGTGAAGAGCGTGTCCGAGGGCTTCCGGCTCGCGACGCGGAGGTCGATCGTGTGCCGCCGCGCCGAGAGCGGCGGAATCGTATCGGCGATCGTGAACGTGTAGACCGCGGCCGCGTTCGTGAGCAGCTCGCCCTTCGGATCCCGCTTGAAGAGGTAGAACTTGCCGTTGGAATCTGGGAATCCGACCGTCGGGTAGGCGAGGCCGAGCGTGTGGTCCAGGCGCTGGTCGTAGTAGAGGAGCATGAGCCGGCCCTGCGAGAAGGTCAGCTGGGGCATGAACTGGTGGCCGCGGGTCAGCGTGTTGTTGAAGTCGTCCGAGATCCCGAGGTTGTCCGCAGCGACGGGCGCCGTCCAGGCGAGCCCGTCCGCCGACGTCGACACGTAGATCCGAGAGTCGCCGGTGGCCGACGGGCGCGCGGCCCAAGCCACGTGGATCCGGCTGACGGCGGGACTCACGCTCGTGTCGACCGAAACCGCCATCGTCGGGAGGGCGTTCGTTCGGAACTGGGCTCCCGACGAGCCCTGATCGAACGCCCAGAGATTCGGCGCGGTTCCGGTCCCGAGGTTCGCGACGGTCGAGGTGTTCTTCGAGGGGAAGGTGTTCCCGAAATCCGTGGAACGGGCGCAGAGAATCGCGTCGGGCTGGCTCGACGTGGCGAAGCGGCGCCAGCAGGCGAAAACGTTGCCCGTGAGCGGGTCGACGGCGACGTTCGTCCCCTGGTTGATCGAATTGCTCTCGCTCAGCTTGCTCGGGTTGCTCCACGTCTTTCCGCAGTCGGTCGAGCGGGAGAACATGATCTTCGTGCTCGCCGAGCCGGTGAACCTGCTCCAGACCATGTAGACGTTTCCGGCGGGGACGGAGACACCGCCGCCGACGGGGATCGAGCAGGTCGTCGTGCCGCGCGGCTGGTCGACGGCAATCCAGGGCTTGTCGATGAACTGGCCGGACGTGCCGCTGTCGATGACCTTCGTGTCGACGAATGCGATCGAATCCTTGCTCTGGGACGGATCGGTCGCGTCGCCGTTCTCCTTGTTGTTCAGGTCGTAGAACCGGCTGACGAAGACGGCCCCGATGTTCGTGCCGCGGTTGAAGACGATGCCGCTGTAATAGAAGAGGCCGGCGGCCCCGGCTCGGACGGTCGGATCGGCCGCTGCGGCGTACGCCTTCAGGGGAGAGGTCAGGCCCGCCGAGCCGGCGGCCTTGTCCTGCGGGTAGCCCGGGAGGAGCGTGCTCTGCCAGCTCTGCCCCCCGTCGAAAGACTTGAAGACGCCGAGCCACGCGTCCCCCGAGAGCGTGCCCGGGATGCTTCCGGGCTCGGTGGGGAGGTCCACGGTCCGGTAGTCGTTCGCGCCCGCGAGGAGGTGGAGCGGGTTGCGCGAGGAGACCGCCAGCGAAGGCTCGTTCTGTCTCTGGAGGAACGGGTCGCCTCCGGGCCACTTCGTCCCGGACACCATGTTGATGTTCTGGCCGGCGACCTGCGCGCGAAGGTCGGCCGGGACGGCGGCAGCGAGCAGGAGGAGCAACACGTGAGCCATGCGCAGCGCTTGCACGATCGACGGAAAAAGGCACGGGCGTCGGGTCATCACGGACTCCTTCGAGGGGTCGCAGCGCACCCGCTGCATCCGCCGGTGTGAGAGCTTCCGGGGAGGCGGCAGCGTGATTTCTTCCTGCGCGATAGAACGCCATTCTTGGGCCTCGCGGGCGGCCTGTCAAGAGAGCGACTCAGTCGCACTCCGGGACGTTCGGGGGGTCGTCCTTCGTGCGTCGCTACTGGTAGGGCGACCTGCGCTGATCCGGCACCTGGTCTTCCCGCAGCCCGCTAGAGCTCTCCCTGCACCCACCTCAGCCCCGTCCGCGCCACGATGTGCTCGCGGCGGGCGCGCGCGAGGCTGGCCTCGGCCGAGCGGACGGCGAGCTGGGCGTCCTCCACCTCGATCCGGGTCTTCACCCCCAGCTCGAATCCCTTTTCCGCCATCGCGAGGAGGCGTCTCGCCTGCTCCACGGTCCCCGAGAGCGCCCGCACGATCTCGGCCGATTCGTGTACGGCGTCGACGACGGTCCTGACGTCGAGCGCCACGCCGTCTCGCGCCCGGGCGACGTCGATCTCGAGCGTCGCGAGGTTGCTCTCGGACTCCAGGACGCGCCCCCTGGTCGCGAGTCCGTCGAAGAAGGGGAATGAGAGGTAGAGGCCGGCGTTCCAGGTCTTCCCGTCGGCGGACACCTCGCCGGCGCTGATTCCCTTCCAGCCGGCGGCGCCCCGGAAGTCGAGCTTCGGCTTGTCGCCGGTCCTCGCGATCTTCAGGAGCTCCTGCGCCACCGTGATCTGGTGGCCGAGCTCCTTGAGGTCGGGGCGCGCGGCGAGGGCCTTCTCGAGCACCTCCTCGTACCGCGGAGCGGCGACGAGGTCCACGTCGAGCGTCCCCTTCACGTCGGCGATCGGGCGCGCGAGCGCGAGCAGGACCCGGAGCCTCTCGAGGGCCAGCGTCACGAGGTTTGCGGCCCGGATCGCCTCGGGACGCGCGTTCTGCACGGCGACGTCGGCGGCGAGGACGTCGTAGTCGGTCGCCGTGCCCAGCGCGTGGCGGTGGCGCGCCTCCTCCAGGTGCCGCTCGCGCTGGGTGAGCGTCTCCCCGGCGATGACCTTCAGCTCCTTCGCGAGAAGGACGTCCGTAAAGGCCGCCGTGGCGTCCCTCAGCGAGGTCTGGCGCGCGGAGTCCAAGCGGTCGTCGGCGCTCGCGATGCCGGCTTTCGCCGCACGCAGAGCCGCCCCGACCTTGCCCCACGCGAAGAGGGTCTGCGAGAGCTGCACCTCGGCGTAGCGGTTGTTCTGCGCGGGGGGGATGAAGTCGCCGAAGAACGCCTTGAGGCTCTCGTCCCACTGCCGGTTGTAGGAGGCGACGAGCGACACGTCGGGAAGCGCGGTGGCGCGCTCCTCGAAGTACTTCCCCTTGACCCAGGTCTGGTACTCCCGCGCCTTCGCCACGTCGCGTCCCCGGGAGGCGGCAAGGTGAAGCGCCTCGTCGAGCGTCAGGACGAAGCCGGTCTCGGGCGAGGCAGTGACGACGGCCCGCAGTGTTCCGCTGCGCGCGACGCCCGGCACGAGGAGGGCGGCCAGGAGGACGACGAGCGTTCCGGGGGCCTTCAGCGGGCGGGCCGTCTCGCTCACGCGCGCGGCCGCGTCGACCGTGAGGTGGTTCGTCTCCGTGGCGCTCGCCTTCGCCCACCTCCGGTGGATGAGGCCGGCGAGGTCGTCGAAGAACGTGTAGACGACGGGAATGACGACGAGGGTGAGGATCGTCGAGGTGATCAGACCGCCGACGACCGCGCGCGCCATCGGGGCGCGCATCTCGGCGCCCTGTCCGATTGCGAGCGCGAGCGGAAGCATGCCGAAGATCATGGCGAGCGTCGTCATCAGGATCGGGCGGAGCCGCGTTCGCCCCGCCGAGATGAGCGCCTCGCGTCGGTCCATCCCTCCTTTCCTCAGCGTCTTGGCCCGGTCGACGAGGAGGATCGCGTTCTTCGTGACGAGCCCCATCAGGAGGATCAGCCCGATGAGCGACATGATGTTCACGGTGTCGCCCGTCAGGAGGAGTGCTCCCGCCATCCCGACGATGGAGAGGGGGAGGGAGAGCATGATCGAGAGCGGGTCGATGAAGCTCTCGAACTGCGCCGCGAGGATCAGGTAGACGAAGACGATGGCCAGGACGAGCGCCTCGGCCATGTAGCCGAAGGACTCGAGCATCCACTCGGTGTCGCCCCCCATCACGGCGCGGTAGCCGGGGGCCATCTTCAGCGTGCCGGCTGCCTCCATCGACTTCTCGCCCGCGGTTCCCAGCGGCAGGTGGTCGAGGTTCGAGGAGACGACGACCTGGCGCGACAGGTCGCGCCGCGTGATCTCCGAAGGGGAGAGAGCCCGCTGCGTCTTCACGAGGTCGCCGATCGGGACGAGCCCCCTGCCGCGCGAGGAGACCGCGAGCCTGAGGTCGCCGACCTGCGCGACGTCGCGCCGCTGCGCTTCCGGCAGCCGGACGCGGACGTTGACCGATTCGCCCGCCTCGTCGTCCCAGGTGGAAACGATCTGTCCGCCGACGAGCGCCGAGACCGTGCGGACGATCGCATCGGTGGAAATCCCCACGTCGCGCGCCCGCTCGCGGTCCACCTCGAGGCGGTATTCCGGGAGGTCCTGCTCGAGCGTCGCGTCGAGGTCGACGATGCCGGGGATCTTTCGCAGCTTCGCCTTCAGCTCGGCGGCGTACTCCTTCAGGCGCGGGATCTCCTCCCCCTTGATCAGGACCTGCATCGGCTTCTGCATGCTGTCCGGATCCTCCTCGACCGAGGGAATGATCCCGGCGATCCCGCCGAGCCGCTGGCGCACGTCGGGCATCACCGCGTTCTGCTTCCGCTTGCGCTCCTTCTGCTCCTTCAGCTTCACGAAGATCGCCGCGTCGCGGACCGTCTCGTTCTCGGCGGCGCCGATCGTGGCGTACGTGTGGGCCACCTCGGGAAGCTCGCGGATCTGCTTCAGCGCTTCCTCGAGGCGGCCGCGCGTCTCGGCCAGCGACGCGTCGGGCGCCGTCCTGAAACGGACGAGGAACTCCCCTTTGTCGAAGGGCGGCATGAACTCGGCCTGGAGCAGCCCGAACAGGAAGAGCCCGAGGGCGAAGGCCCCGGCGGCGGAGAGGAGGACGGTCCGGCGGTGGTCGAGCGCCCAACCGATGACGGCCTTGTAGCGGTCGGCCATCCGGTCGAACCAGGCGTTGAACCGGTCGAGGATCCGCGCGATCGCGTGGCGGTTCGTCTTGCGCTCGATGTCGGGGTCTATCCAGCGCGAGGAGAGCATCGGGTCGAGCGTGAAGGAGACGAACAGCGAGATCAGGACGGCCCACGTGACCGTGATGCCGAACTGGAAGAAGAAGCGCCCGATGATCCCCTTCATGAAGGCCACGGGCACGAAGACGGCCACGATGGAGAGGGAGGTGGAGAGGACGGCGAGGCCGATCTCGGCGGTGCCCTCGCGCGCCGCGGTGAAGTGGTCCGCGCCGCGCTCGAGGTGCCTCACGATGTTCTCGCGGACGACGATCGCGTCGTCGATCAGGAGCCCGATCGCGAGGGAGAGGGCCATCAGCGTCATGACGTTCAGCGTCATCCCGAGGAAGTACATGGCGATGAACGAGGAGATGACCGAGATCGGGAGCGTGAGTCCCGTGATGACCGTGGACCGCCAGGAGTTCAGGAAGCAGAAGACGATCAGCACGGTGAGGAAGCCGCCGATGATCAGCGTGGTCCTCACGTCCTCGACCGACTCGCGGATCATGAGCGAGGCGTCGCGCACGAGCGCGATCTCGGTGCCGGCGGGGAGTTCCGTCGAGAGCTTCCCGATCTCCTTCTTCACGGCGTCGACGACGCCCACCGTGTTCGTCTTGCTCTGCTTGAGGATGTTGAGGGCGACCGACGGGACTCCGTTCACGAGCGCGAGCGAGCGCGGCTCCTCGATGCCGTCCACGACCTCGGCCACCTCGCCGAGCGTCACGGCGTGCCCCCCCTTGCTCGCGATGACCATCCCCTGGAAGTCCGCGACGTCCTCGGCCTTGCCGGAGATGCGGAGCGGCACTTCGGTGCCGGCGCGGTTGATCCGGCCGAGCGGCGTGTTGACGTTCTCGGAGGAGAGTCCGGCGATCACCTCGTCGACGCCCATCCCGAGGGCCTCGAGCCGGGCCGGGTCGAGGAGGACGTTGACCTCGCGCTTGCTCGAGCCGACGAGCTTCACCTTGCCGACGCCCGGCACGTTCTCGAGGCGCCTCTTGACCCGCCGCTCCACGAGCGTCGAGAGCTCCCGCGGCCCCAGCGTCGTCGAGCGGACGGCGAGCGAGACGATCGGCATCCCGCCGATGTCCATCTTCTGGATGACGGGGTCCTTCATCGCCTCCGGCAGCTCGCGGCGGATGGCGGAGAGGCGCGCCCGCGCGTCCTGCGAGGCGTCGTTCACCTTCACGTTCAGCTCGAACTCCACGATCACCGAGGAGAGGCCCTCGCGCGAGACGGAGCTGACGTGCTTGACGCCCGGGATCGGGTTGACCGCCTCCTCGATGCGCCGTGTCACCTCGCGCTCGACGCTCTCGGGAGAGGCTCCGGGAAGCTCGGTCGTGATCGAGACGACGGGGAACTCGATGTCGGGGAACATGTCGACCGCGAGGCGCCGGTAGGAGAAAAGCCCAAGCGTCAGCAGGGCGAGCATCAGGACGGTCGCGAAGACGGGCCGCTTGATGGAGAGGTTCGAGAGAAACATCAGGACCTCTCGGTCTCAGAGGCGGGGGAGGCTTCGGACCGGACGATCTCCACCGAATCGCCGTCACGCAGGTTGAAGCCGCCGCGCGTCACGACGCGGTCGCCCTTCGCGAGGCCGGAGACGATCTCGACCTGGTCGCCGGAGGTCGCGCCGGTCGTCACCGTCCGCTTTCGCGCGATTTCGCCCTCGAGCGCGTAGAGGACGGCCTGCTTCTGCGCGAGGTCCCACGAGAGGATCGCGGTTCGCGGCGCGGTCAGGACGTTCGCCCGCTCGCCCGTGACGATCTCCCCCTTGACGAAGAGCCCCGAGCGGAGCGCTCCATCGGCGTTCGGAACCGCGACGAAGACCTTCACCGTGCGGCTCGCGGCGTCGGCGGCGGGATTCACGAACCGCACGCGGCCTTCGAACGTGCGGCCGGGCACGGCATCGGACGCGAAGGTGAGCGGCTGGCCCAACCGGACGTCGGAGAGGCGCGAAGAGGGGACGGCGACCGCGAGGTCCAGGAGCCGGTTGTCGACGATGCGGAACATCGTGTTGTCCGACCCCATGTTCTGGACGAAGTCACCGGGGTTGACCGAGCGGGACGCCACGACACCGTCCAGCGGCGCGCGCACGACCGTCTTGGCGAGCCGCGTCTCGGCCACGTCCTTCTGGGCGCGTGCGGCTCCGGCCGTCGCCTGCGCCGCGTCGGCGGCGGCGCGGGCCTCGTCGACCTGCTGCTGCGTGGCGAGGCCCGCTTCCTTCAGCTTTTCGGTCCTCT
The DNA here is from genome assembly GCA_963821225.1 of Thermoanaerobaculia bacterium. Taxonomy (GTDB): domain Bacteria; phylum Acidobacteriota; class Thermoanaerobaculia; order UBA5066; family UBA5066; genus Fen-183. The sequence goes on along the minus strand of CAWGCY010000006.1, from coordinate 464,939 downwards.
CTCGCTCGCGGGTGGCCCGCGCCGCGGCCACTTCGGCCTGGAGGAAAGATGCACGGGCGGAGGCGGCCACCGCCTCGGCCTCGCGCGCGTCGAACCGGAGGAGGACGTCCCCCTTCTTCACGCGCGTCCACTCCGGGACGAGCACCTCGACCACGACCCCGCTGTACTCGGCCTTCACCTCGGCTTGCCACTTCGGCTCGAGCGTGCCGACCACGGCAATCGTCTGCCGGAGAGTCCCGACGGACACGGGCGCCGCCTCGACGGCCATCTTCTGCGGCGCGTTCGCTGCACTGCCACTCCCCTTGCCGGAGCAGCCGGTGAAAACGGTGATCGCGAGCGAGGCGAAGGCGAGTACGAGGCTGAAGGTCTTCATCGTGCGGGTTCCTTCGTGAGGCGCGGACGCGGGGTGCGGGCGGGCGCGGCCACGCCGCGCAGGATGACGTCGAGAAGGCGGTCGAGCCCCTCGGGCCCGAGAGACGGCTGCCGCTCGGCGATGTGGCACTCGATCGCGGTGACGAGGGAGCCCTGGAGGGCGAGGGTCGTGTACCGGACGTCGCCCCGGCGGATGTCGCCGCACGCCATCCCCTCGCGCACGGCCTCGGCGAGCGCCGCCTCGACCCGGTGGGGAAGAGCCTCGATATCCACTTCCGGCGCTCCCTGGGCGGGCCCGTAATAGATCGCGTAGAGGAGCCGAACCTCGGGCTCGCGCCCGTTCACGATGGAGTAGAGGCTCTGGCAGATCGCCCGGATCCTCTGGAGGGGGCTGCCGGGCTCGAGCCGGACGGCCTCGAGCCGCTCCTCCATCTCGCGCTCGAGGCGCCCGATGAGCTCCAGGAAGATCCCTTCCTTGCTCCCGAAGTGGTGGTAGAGGATCGGCTTGGTGACGCCCGCTCCGGCGACGATCTCGCGGACCGAGGTGGCCGCGTAGCCGCGGCGGGTGAAAAGATCGGATGCCGTAGCCAGGAGCCGCTCCCGCGCCGGGAGGGTCCGCGCGGGCGCGCGGCGGGGGCGGGAGGCGGTGCGAAGCGGCGCGGCCATTCGTGACTAGAGGGTGCTACCGAGCGGTAGGTAGCCTCTCATACGAACCGGCCTTCGTCAAGGTTTCGCCGGCGGCCCGTCTCCCGAGCCTGACGAGACACAACCCGTCCGCTCACGCCTCCGGAAGCGGCCGGCACGGGCGGACGAGGCAGCGCCAGCGCCGGTCATACTGCCAGGCGTGGCCGAGGGGGATGTCGCGGAAGGCGAGATGCCGCGTCAGGACGTCCACTCCGAGCCCGCGCAGGCGCGCGCAGAGATCGTTGAGGAGAGAGGACGAGAGGCCGCGCCCCCGAAGCGCCGGAGTGACGGCAACCCCGTCGAGCTGCGCCGCCGACCCCGGAAGCAGGGAATACGAGACGCCCGCGACGACACGCTCCCGCTCGTCCAGGGCGACGAGATGGCGGTGCCCCTGTGAGTAGGCGCGGGGAACTCCGGACCTCACGAGCAGCTGAACCAGGTGCCCGAGCTCGGCCGGGTCGTGCGGGTCTCTCACGGTGTAGCGCGCTCCGGTGCGGTCGACCGTGTGCGTGGTGGCGACGAGATGCCGCCCGCCGTCGCCCACGGCCGCGAGCGCCACGTCCTTGTCCGGAGCGGAGTCGGGGAAGACCAGCCGGCCGAACGCGAGGCGCTCCTCGGCACTTCCGAGAGCGGCCTGGACTTCGGCCAGCTCCACCATCTGTGCGGGCCAGACGCCCGGTCGCCTGAACATCGCCATGAGAAGCGCGTCGAAGGCCTGCCTCGCGGGGGGGTCCGACCGGGCGAACGTGGTCTGAAGGTGAAGGTGGTAGCGGACGATCTCCGGAAAGCGATCGAGCCTGTAAACGCGCTCGAGGCCGCGCGCCATCGCCTCCCGGGCGGAGAGCGGAGCCTCGGGCTCGAGCGCCTCCCAAGCTACGAACCGCTGGATGGCCGAGAGGAGAGCCAGCGGCGGGTGGAACGCGACATCGAGCCATCGTTTCTCGGCGGTCATCTCCTCGAAGAGGGCGCCGGCGGCGCCTTCCGGGACGCCCTTGCGCGGTGTGCGCAAGAGCTCCTCGAGAAACTCCCGCGCACCTTCCAGCCCCAGCGCCTCCACGCAGGCGTCGGCGATCCAGCCTCGCCGGAGTGTCGCGCTCGAACGCGGGTAGAGGGCCAACGTCTCCTCGAAGAAGTTCGCGACCATCGGCCCGACGAGCGACCACGGACCGTCATAGGGCCGATGCCCGGCGAGCGAGAGAAGGACCGTCCCCTCTCGGAAGTCGTCCCCGGGCACCACGACGTTCGCGGGTGAGACGGCTCCGGGCACGAGCCGGCGCCCGCTCGCTTCCCAGGCCGAGAAGAAGGCAGCGAGGGCCCTCACGAAGAGGGTCCGCCAGCCGGCCGCGGCCGTCCCCTGCTCGAGCGTCGGTCGCGCCAGCTCCCAGAGCCGCATGGCGAGCGTCGGCTCGTCGATCCACCCGACCGAGAGCGCGCCGAGCTTCGGCCGGAAACAACCGAAGGCCGGCACCACGGGCTCCCCCTGCGCCGGGGACGCGAGGGCCTCCATCCAGAGCTTCGTCTGGCGGACGGACTGGAGGTCGAGATCGTCGCCGACGATGAGGAGAAGGTCGTGATGCCGGCCTGATTGCGTGTTGATGCCGGCGCGGTAGAGCTGGTGCTGTCTCACCCTGGCGACGGGAGCGATCCAGATCCCCGCCGGGCCGACGTCTTTCGGCGTCACGGTCTCGCCGCAGGCCAGCTCCAGCGACTCCTCCAGGAACCCCGTTTCGTCGAAGAGCTGCTCGATCCGCTCGCGCTCTTCCGTGGCGAGCCCCTCGTGGAACGCGAGCGTCCCCTTGAAGGAAGCGCGCGACGGCAGCCCTTGCTGATACCACTCCGACACCTCGTCCAGAAGGCTGGCCGACGTGCGGGCCACTCGCGAGTTCGTCTCCTCCAAAGCCCACCAGGCCAGCTCGGAGCGGACCGCCACGTAGTCCTCGCGGTGCCTCCGGATGTGACGCACGAGAAGGTTGAAGACATCGGAGAGAAGGTCAGCCTGCATGGGCGGAAGGGGACGCGAAAGACGAGTTCGGTAGCCCTGCAGGCGCCTGCGCAGGGCGGCCAGCCTCTCCCCCGGCAGGCCGGCCTGGGCGATCGTCTCGACGCTCTCGGCAGAGAGGAACGGGAGCCCCGAGTCGAGGAAGCTCTCCATTTCGGATGCGGTACCGGGGGCCGGATCGTCGAGAACGAGGATGCGGAACGCCGCGCACCGGATCTCGGCCGAGGGGTGCCGGGCCAGGGCCTCGAGCCGCCGTCTCAGCACGACCGCCGTCGTCGCGTCCGTGTTGGAAAGCAGCTCCTCGAGAGCAGCGACGGCTCGCAGCGACTCCTCGCGTCCGCCGAAGAGCGCCGCGCAGATCCTCTGGTGAAGGGTCGCGAGCTCGGGGGAGGAGATCCGTCCCGGAACGGCGACACCCGCCGGCGGGCGCCCGTAGGCCGGCAGCCTCACGCGGGGAGAGAGGGCGCCGAGCGGAAGGTCCCATCCCTCCTTCACCGGACAGAAAGCTGCCAGCGAAGTATTTCCGAGCCAGAGGAGCGGCTGGTGGGCGAGAAGACCGAGGTCGAGGACGTTGCCCTGGAGGGCGTATTCCAGGTCTCCGACGCGAACCGTGCCGTCGCCCTCCGACCGGCGGAGGGTCAGGGTGAGACCTCGCCGCCGGTCCTCGAGAGCATCTTCCCCGAGAACGAGGTCTCCCTCCAGAATCCCGAGATCGCGATGCAGCCACCGCGGAACGCGGACCTGCAGGTCCTTGCCCTCGAGCTGCACTGCCGTGCCGCGGTAGAGCGACGCGAGGAGGTCCCGGAAGCTCTGCTCGATGACCTTGCGCTTGTAGCTGGCCTTCGGTGTCAGCTCGCCTCGCTCCATGGAGAAATCGCGGTCGAGGACGGCGAAGCCGACGACGCGCTCGTGCGGCGCCAGATCGAGGTTCGCCTCGGCCACGATCCGAGCGAAATAGGCCTGCCGTTCCTCGTCGGACGTCAGCTCGGCGAGGAGAGGGGCCTCCGGATCCGGCACGATGAGCAGGACGTTGTCGTCGCGCCCGTCGCCGGCGAGGAACGTCCGCCGGATGCCGGGAACCCCCTCGAAGAGCTGCTCCACGCGCCTCGGGGCCACGGTCTGGCCCCGGCTGTTCTTGTAGATGTCCTTGACGCGGTCGACGATCTCGAGAAAGCCGCTCGGCCGCACGCGAAAGATGTCTCCGCTCCCGATCCATCGCTCCCCGGCGCCTGACGCTTCCCCTTCCTCGAATTCACGGGCGACGTACGGGCCCGCGATGAGAAGCTCGCCGTCCTCGCCCAGACGGACTCGGATCCCCGGCAGCGGGACGCCGACAGTCCCGTCCTCATAGCGACCGGGCGGCGTCATCGTGATGCCGCCGGTTGCCTCCGTCATGCCGAAGCCGCTGCAGAGGGCGACCCCGTTGCGCTCGAAGAACCGGAAGACCGCAGGCTCCAGGAAGCCGGCCGCCGACAGCCCCCAGGTGAGGCGTCCGCCGGTCACCTCCCGCACGGCCGCCGCTTCCTCCTCGGGCCCGGCGGCGGCGCCGAGCCGCTTCTGGCAGCGATCGTGGAGCTGCTGCCACCGGGCGGGGACGCTGACCAGCCCGGTCGGGCGGACCTGGCGCAGGCCGGCCAGGAGCGTCTCCAGAGAGGGGTTCCCGGCGAAGACATACGTTCCCCCCCAGAAAAGCGTGCCGAGCAATTCCAGGTAACGCCCGAACGTGTGGTAGAGCGGCAGATAGCAAAGGAGTACCTCCCCGTCGCCGACGAACGGGAGCGCTGCCGCGCGCGCGAAACGTTTCGTGAGCAGGTTGAAGGGCGAGAACGCGAATCCCTTCTGGGCCCCGGTGCTCCCCGACGTGAAGAGGACGGTGGCCGCCTCGTCGAGGCCGAAAGGGGAGAGCCTCCGCAGCGCCTGATCCGTCTCCTCGGCCCCCAGCTTCCCGACCTCTTCGCCGAGAACCGCGGCGGCGCCGCGCTTCAGACGGGCAGCCGCGTCGAGAAGAACGGGACGAACGGGGCTCGAGATCCGGGCCCCGAGGGCTTCCACCTTCGCGAGCTGGTCCGCGGTGTCCACGAGGACGAGATTTGGCCCGAGCCGCTGAAAGAGCGACGTCAGCTCCGAAAGCTGGAGATGCGGCGCGAGGGGCGCGACGAAGATGCCGTGGACGAGGCAGGCGAGGTCGCAGCACGCCGAGTCGAGGCTGTTCTCGGCCAGGATCGCCACGCGGGGCGGACCTTCACTCAGGGAGACGAGGGCCGCGGCGATTCCCCGGAGGCGCCGCTCGGTCTGAGCGTACGTCCAGCACGGTGCTTCGGGCCGCGAGGACGCCTGAAGAAAGACTCGGTCCGGGTGGGCGGCGACGCGCTGCGAAAGGAGAGTTGCCAGGGAGTAACCCGAGGCCCGGATCGCGCCGAAGGTGGTTTCCGCCCAGCGGGTGCGCGCAGCCGCGTCGGGCAGGGCGATCAGGAACTCGCGGCGGCGGGTGCGGTCCAGGTAGAGGTGCCAGATTTCGGCCGGGACGGAGCCGGCTGCGAGGGCGCGCTCGGCGGCTGAAACCAGGACGAGGGCGGCGCCGGGCTCGGGAGAAACAACGTTGTCGGCGGGCAGGACGCGAAGGGCGTCCGCGAGGGCGAGAAGCGGTTCGGTCGCACTCTCGAGCGCTGCGCTGGACATCGACACACACCTCCGCCTCTGAAATCAACGTGCGGGCTCTTGGCCCGGACACGCATGAGACAGGTGCATCAGGCAGGAGGAAGACGCGTGTCAATACGCTGACGAGGGCTGGCCGAATCCTAAGAGCTGCCGGCCGATGACAGATCGTGAGAATTCTCGTCGCCGTCGACTTCTCCAGTTCTTCCCGGCAGGCGGTGCGGGAAGTGGCGGGACGGCCATGGCCTCTTGGGACGACCGTACTCCTGCTTTACGTCATGGAGCCCATGGACGTCTCGACCGGCCAGATCTACGTCCCGGACTTTATTCAGGCGAGGAGCGACGCCGCGGAAGCGGCGATCGCGTCGCTCGCCGAGGAGCTCAAGGGGAAAGACCTCGGCCCGAGGACCGAGGTGTTCCCCGGATTCCCCCGCGCGGACATCGCGGCCTGCGCCGCTCGCTTCGAGGCCGACCTCGTCGTCGTCGGGTCCCGTGGACTCGGCGCGTTGGGGCGGTTCTTTCTGGGCAGCGTCGCGAGAACAGTGGTCCGGAATGCCCCTTGTTCGGTGGAGGTCGTACGTCGCACAGAAGACGCCGATCGGGAGCCGAAGGCCATGAAGCTTCTCGTGGCGGTCGACGGCTCCGTGTTCTCGCAGAACGCGGCGCGAGCTCTCGCATCCCGCCCGTGGCCGCGTGGCAGCGAGGTCCGAATCGTCTCCGTCGCACAGACCGGCGCGCAGGCCGGCTTCTATTGGGTGACGTATTCCCAGGCGCACGAGATCGATGACTTGAGACGGAGGGCCGCCGGCGACGTCGTGGAAGCGGCCCGAAAGTTGGTGGAGCCGTCCGGCCTTCCGATTTCCACATTCGTTCTCGAGGGCGACCCGAAGAGCGCTTTGATCGAGGAGTGTGAGCGCTGGGGAGCGAACCTCGTGTTTGTCGGCTCGCACGGGCTGCGCGGCCTCGAACGCCTCCTCCTGGGCAGCGTGTCCGAGGCGGTTGCGACGCATGCGCCCTGTTCAGTGGAAGTCGTCCGCGCGCCGAGATCTCTCTGACTCGGGTCGATCAGGGGATTCTCCTCGGTCTCCGCTGCCGTAATGCAGATGCTCCATCGTCGCGTGCGCCAATTCGCCCCACGTTTGTATGGGGTGCCGAGATGAGGTTCAAAGACCGAACTGAAGCCGGCCTAAAGCTCGCCGCCCGCCTTTCCGCATACGCGAAGCGCTCCGATGTCCTCGTTCTCGCTCTACCGAGAGGTGGAGTTCCCGTGGCTGCGGAGGTGGCCCAAGCTCTCGAGGCGCCGCTGGACGTGTTCCTGGTCCGCAAGCTCGGCGTGCCCGGCCAGGAAGAGTTGGCGATGGGCGCTGTCGCGAGCGGAGGAGTGAGGATTCTCAACGAGGAAGTAGTCGACTACTTCGGCCTCTCCTGGCCCGTCATCGAAAACGTGACCGCCCACGAACGGCGCGAGCTCGAGCGTCGCGAGCGCCGATACCGGCACGGGCATGATCCGATCGATCCACGCGGCAAGATCGTCCTCCTCGTCGACGACGGGCTCGCCACGGGCTCGACCATGCGCGCGGCCGTGGAGGCTCTCCGGAAGCTGGGACCAACTCGCATCGTCGTGGCCGTGCCTGTGGCGCCGCCCTCGACGGTCCACAAGATCTCCGCGTTCGCCGACGAGGTCGTGTGCGTCTTCACACCGGACCCGTTCGACGCCGTAGGCTGGTTTTACGAGAGTTTCCCCCAGACGACCGACGAGGAGGTGTGCGCCATCCTCGAACGCGCGACGGCAAAGAGCTGGTCCTGAGGCCGGGAGGATGCCGTGAAAAGACTCGACATGTCCTTTCCAGAGTTTGGTTTCATCGTCGCGACGCGTGCCGCGCTGGGCGCCGGGATCGGGCTGCTCGCGGCCGAGAGGCTTCGCTCCCGCAACCGCCGTCGGCTCGGCGCGGCTCTGCTGGCGATAGGGGTGCTGACGACGATCCCTGCCGCCTTCCTGCTGTTCCGCCAGGTCGGTCCCACCGGCGGGCGAGACGGAGTCGCGTAAGACCCGGGAATCGAGCGACCCCGCGAACGCTACAATCGCTGACCGGATGTCCGGCGACTTCGTCCACCTGCACCTCCACACCCAGTATTCCCTCCTCGACGGCGCGAACCGGCTCAAGGACCTGATCAGGCAGGTGAAGGCGTCCGGCATGGACGCCGTGGCGGTCACCGACCACGGGAACATGTTCGGGGCGTACGAGTTGCAGATGTCCGCGCTGGAGGCCGGCATCAAGCCCATCCTGGGTGTCGAGGCCTACATCGCCCCCGGCTCGCGCTTCGACCGCGAGAGCACGAGGACCTTTGACGGCGAAGGGAACAACTATCACCTGACTCTGCTCGTCGAGACGCCGGACGGCTATCGGAACCTGGCGCGCCTCGTGTCCGAGGCGTTTCTCTCGGGCTTCTATTACAGGCCGCGCATGGACTGGGAGCTTCTCGAGAAGCATCACGAGGGAATCATCGCGCTCTCGGGATGCCTGAACTCGGAGGTCTCGAAGCGGCTCCGGATGGGCGATTACGAAGGCGCGAAGAAGACGGCCCTCAGGTATCGCGACCTCTTCGGGGTGGACCGCTACTTCATCGAGATCATGGATCACGGCCTCCCCGAGCAGCGGCAGATCCTGCCGGACCTGCTGCGACTTTCCTCGGAGACGGGCATTCCGCCGGTCGCGACGAACGACGCGCACTACCTGACGCGCGACGACGCCGCGGCGCAGGACGTTCTGCTGTGCATCGGGATGGGAAAGACGCTCAACGACTCGAAGCGGATGAAGTTCTACAACTCGGAGTTCTACGTGAAGAACCCCGAGGAGATGAGCGACGTGTTCCGGCCGCTCACGCTCGAGGCCGTGAGGAACACCGCCGTCATCGCGGAGCGCGTCACGCCCAGCGTCATCGTGGACACCGGGCTCAAGATCCCGACGTTCCCCGTTCCCGGGGGCGACCGGACGCCGGAGGCTTATCTCGAGGACCTCGCGAAGGAGGGGCTGGAGCGGCGGCTCGAACCCCAGCGAGTGGCGTTCGAGAGCGGCACCGCGAAGAAGCCCCGGCAGGAATACGACGAGCGGCTGGCGTGGGAGCTCTCCGTCATCCGCAAGATGGGACTCTCGAGCTATTTCTTGATCGTCTGGGATTTCATCAAGTACGCGAAGGACGAGGGGATCCCCGTGGGCCCGGGGCGGGGGAGCGCGGCGGGCTCGCTCGTCGCGTATTCGCTGGCGATCACGGACGTCGACCCCCTCGTGTACGACCTCCTCTTCGAGCGCTTCCTGAATCCCGACCGCATCTCCATGCCCGACATCGACGTCGACCTGTGCGAGCGCCGCCGCGGCGAGGTCATCGAATACGTGCGCGGCAAGTACGGGCGCGAGAACGTGGGCCAGATCATCACGTTCAACTCGATGAAGGCGCGGGCCGTCATTCGCGACGTGGGCCGCGTCCTCGACGTCCCGCTCGCCGAGGTGAACCGGCTTTGCTCGCTCATCCCGGCGAACCCGGGAAAGCCGACGATGCTCGCCGAGGCGCGGCGCGACGTGAAGGAGCTGGCGGAAGCCCTGAAGGGCAACGAGACCTACCGCCGACTCTTCGACCTGGGCGAGCGGCTCGAAGGCGTGTCGCGCCACGCGGGCGTCCACGCGGCGGGCGTCCTCATCGCTCCGAAGCCGCTCGTCGAGTACCTGCCCCTCTACCGCAACAGCAACGACGAGATCACGACCCAGTTCGAGATGAAGTCCGTCGACCGGATGGGCCTCCTCAAGATGGACTTCCTCGGGCTCATCACGCTGACGATCCTCGACGACGCCCTGCGCTTCGTGGCGAAGAAGACGGGAGCGCGCCCGGACTTGAGCACAATCCCGCTCGACGATCCCGAGGTGTACCGGCTCTTCGCGGACGGGCGCACGGACGGCGTCTTCCAGTTCGAGTCATCCGGCATGCGGGACCTGCTCCGCCGGGTGAAGCCCGAGGTGTTCGACGACCTCGCCGCCCTCAACGCGCTCTACCGGCCGGGCGCGCTCGACGCGGGAACCGTCGAGGTCTACATCCAGCGCCGGCGGGGGACGAAGTTCGAGTACCCCCTGCCGCAGCTCGAGCCGATCCTGAGGGAGACGCACGGGGTCCTCGTGTACCAGGAGCAGGTCATGCTCGCCGCCCGCGCCGTGGCGGGCTATTCCCCCGGCGAGGCCGACAAGCTCCGCAAGGCAATCGGCAAGAAGGACGAGGCGCTTCTCAAGGCCGAGGGCGACAAGTTCATCCGGAAGGCGATCGCGGCCGGGACGCCCAAGAAGAAGGCCGAGGAGCTGTGGGCGCTCATCCTGCCTTTCGGCCGCTACGGCTTCAACAAATCGCATTCGGTCGTCTACGCGCTCCTGGCGTACCGCACCGCATGGATGAAGGTGCATCACCCCGTGGAATTCCTCGCGGCGACGCTCACCGCCAGCTCGGGCAGCTCGGACGACGTCGTCAAGTACGTGAACACCTGCCGCGACATGAAGATCCCCGTGCTGCCACCCGACGTCAACGCGTCGGACCTCTCCTTCGCGCCGGACGGGTCCGCGATCCGGTTCGGTCTCGGGGCCGTCAAGGGCGTCGGGGAAGGCGCGGTCGCCTCGATCCTCGCGGCGCGCGCGGGAGACGGCCCGTTCAAGTCGCTCACGGACTTCTGCTCGCGCGTCGACCTCCGGCTGAACAATAGAAGGGTCGTCGAGGCGCTGATCAAGTCGGGCTGCTTCGATTCCCTCGGGAAGAGCCGGGCCGCGTTTCTCGACGGGCTGGACCATGCGATCGACGTGGCGACCGACGCGCGCGAGGCCGCGGCGTCGACTCAGGCCCTTCTCTTCGACGTCCCCAAGGAGACGCGAGTCGAAGATCAGTTTCCCGACAAACCGGAGTGGAGCGTCGACGAGAAGATCCGCTACGAGAAGGAAACGCTCGGCTTCTACATCACGGGCCATCCCCTCGCGCGATTCGAAGACGAGATCCGGATGTTCGGCGACGTCACGTGCGAGACGCTGCGCGAGCGGCTCGATGCACAGGTGAAGCTCGTGGGGCTCGTCGGGGCGGTGAAGAAGAGTCAGATCAAGAAGGGCCAGAACGAGGGAAAGATGATGGCGAAGGCCGTCGTCGAGGACCTCACGGGCTCCGTGCCGGTGACCGTTTTCGCGGGCCTTCTCGAGCGCGTCGGACCGTGGCTCGCACCGGGCCGGCCCGTGCTCGTCACCGGAACGGTCCGCCTGGCAATGGCGCCCGGCGGCGCGACGCACGACTCGTCCGAAAACGAGTCCGCCGGTATGCCGATCGAGATCATCGCGCGCGAGATTCAGCCCCTCGAGGGCCTGCGGGAGCAGAGCGCTCGCGAGGTGCTCATCGTTCCTCAGAACTTCGAGACCTTCGATGAGGAGGCGCTCAAGGAGATTCTCAGAAGGTATGAGGGCTCGGTGCCCGTATCCCTCGAGCTGCGCCGGCCGGGCCATTTCGCCGCCCGCCACAAGATCGACTCCCGCCTGTGGGTGCGGCCCACGCCCGAGTTCACGGCGTCGATGGAAACCCTCCTCGGCCCGAACTCCGTCCGATACTCCTACGCGGCTTCTCCATGACCGCCGAGGGCGAAGCCGCGACCGCGTTCGCCGCCGAGGAGGTCCTCGCCGAGCTCGCGCGGGCGGGCGAAGTCGCCGACCGGCGTGAAGTGGGGTTGTGGTTCGTCGGAGGGGCGTTGCGCGACCTGCTCCTCGGCCGGCCGCTTCACGACGTGGATCTCGCCGTGGAGGCGGCCGCCGCGAATGCACTCGAGCTTGCGACGCGCCTCGGCGCGCTGCCCGGCTGGACGCTCGAGAAGTCCCACGCACGGTTCGGCACGGCGACCCTTCGGGCGCCCGGCGGCCTGCGAGTGGACGTCGCCGCGACGCGCCGCGAGGAGTATCCGGCGCCGGCCTGCCTGCCCGTCGTCACAGGCACGACCACGATCGAGGAGGATCTCGGCCGCCGGGACTTCACGATCAACGCGATGGCCCGACGGGTCGGCAGACGCGGCCTGACGGGAACCGTTCTCGACCCATTTGGCGGCCGAAAGGACCTCGCCTCCAAGACCCTCCGCCTCCTGCACCCGAAATCCCTCGTCGACGACCCGACGCGCGCCTACCGGGCGGTGAAATACGCAGTGAGGCTGGGGTTCACGTGGGACGGGAATTTCGAAAAAGCAATCAAGAGGGCCCGTGCCGCAGGCGCCTTCGGAGCTCTTTCAGGCGACCGGATGCGCAGGGGTTTCGAGGAGATTCTCTTAGAGGGGTGTTGGGACAGCGCGCTGCGGCTCGCGGCGGAGCTCGAACTCTTTGGCGACGTGCTCCCCGGCTGGACGATCCCCCATTCACCTTCAAAGAAAACAACCACCTCCCGCTCTGCTCCGGCGTTTCTCGACGCGCACCGCCAGGAACCCGAGCGTCCGAAAGCAGAAATCTCCTGGAGACGCCTCCTCGCGCCGCTGACCGCGGTCGAGCGCGCGGCCATCGCCTCCCGCCTTAATTTTCCGAAAGCCCTGAGGCGCGCCGCCGAAGCGGAGGCGCGATGACCGGGGGCCTGCTTCTCGTGGTACTGCTCGCGACGGGTCCCTCTCCATCGCGCGCTCCGACCCCGACGGTTCTTCCGACGCCGACGCCGGAGAAGCGCGATCCTCATCTCATCGCCGCGCTGGAGTCCCGGCAGGGCATCGGGATGGAGCGCGTGGCGCTCTTCGACGACGGGACCCTCGTGAGGGTCCGCGGATACCGCGCCGAGCGGATCGTCGACCGAAAGGAGCTCTCGCGGGAGGAGATCGAAGTCGTACGTCGGGTTTGTCTCGAGGCCCTCGTCGTGCGTGCGAGCGACGTCGAGGATCCGGGCCGATCGGCCCTCGGGGACGCGCAGGCGCGGCGCATCACGATCGAGATCGCCGAACCGGCTGGAGGCTCGCGCCTCTACACGTATGACGATCTCACCTCTCTGCCGCTGGCCGTGGGGAGGGCGCGAGGCGCGCTGGAGGACCTCCGGTCCCGGTTCGAGAAGGAGGATCTCGCCGAGACGAAATGGGACACGAGGCCCCTGAAGGACGGCGCCTTTCTTCGAAGGCGGGTCGACGGCGTCTGGTATCGCGTCGTCCACGACGACGCGCTGGATCACGACTTCGAGCTCGAGGAGCTCGACTCCAACGGTGAGCAGGGAAGCCACAAGCTGAGGATCTTCGTGTATCGCGGCGACATCCCGCGTCTCTTCGAGGATCCCGCCGCCGCGGGCCCGAGGCCGCCCGCGCCCTCACCCGCGTTGAGGCGATGAGCGTGGTGCGCGTGACGGCCGGAACCTGGCGCGGTCGGAAGCTGGAGATTCCGCCGGGTATCCGGCCGACGACCGAGCTCGCGCGGAAGGCGGCGTTCGACATCCTCGGCGAGGCGATCGTCGGCGCGAGCGTGCTGGACGCTTGCGCGGGCTCGGGAGCCTACGGCCTCGAGGCGCTCTCGCGAGGCGCCGCGCACGCGACGTTCGTCGAGTCGGACCGGGGCGTCGCGAGAGTCCTGAGGGGGAACCTGGAACGACTCGGAGCGGGAGAGAAGGCTCGTATTCAGGAAACCTCCGTGGCTCGTTTTTCTTCGAAGGGGGAAGAGGGGAGAGCGGCGGCGCCAGCAGGTCGCACCCAGGTTGACGCGAGCGGACAAGCCGCATCGCCGCATGGGCTATTCGACGTCGTTTTCCACGATCCTCCTTTCGAAGCAAATTCCGAATCCGATCTTCAGCTATTGATTCCCCTCGTGCGCCCCGGCGGCTGGCTGTTTCACGAGCGCGGGGATGACGAGGTCCTTCGTCCCTCAGGACTCGAGCCGGCCGACCGCCGGCGCTATGGCACGACACGATTCCTCATCTTCCGCCCCTCGGGGGATCAGCGGCCCTGCTAGACTTCGCCCTTCGCCGCAACGCGGCTTCGGAGCGTAGAACCATGGGCAAGAACCGCAGCCTTTTCACGTCGGAATCCGTCACAGAGGGCCACCCGGACAAGATCGCCGACCAGATCTCGGACGCGATCCTCGACGCCATCCTCGCGGACGACCCGATGGGGCGCGTCGCGTGCGAGACGCTCGTGACGACAGGGCTCGCCCTCATCGCGGGCGAGATCACGACCAAGACCTACGTCGACATTCCGGGCATCGTGAGGCAGACGATCAAGGACGTCGGCTACACGCGCGCCAAGTACGGCTTCGACTACGAGACCTGCGCCGTCCTCTCGTCGATCGACAAGCAGTCGCCGGACATCGCGATGGGGGTCGACACCGGGGGCGCCGGCGACCAGGGCCTCATGTTCGGGCTTGCCGTGCGGGAGACCGAGGAGTTCATGCCCCTTCCGATCACGCTCGCGCACAAGCTCACGATGCGGCTCGCCGAGGCTCGCAAGTCGAAGACCCTCGAGTGGCTGCGCCCCGACGGTAAGAGCCAGGTCACGGTCGAGTACGAGGGCGACCGGGCGGTTCGCGTGGAGGCCGTCGTCATCTCGACGCAGCACGCGGAGTCGGTTCCGACGCCGGAGCTGCGCGAGGCGGTGCGCGAGGAGATCATCCGGCCCGTCGTGCCCGCGGCGCTCCTCGACGACAACACGAAGTTCCACATCAATCCGACAGGTCGATTCGTCGTCGGCGGACCGCAGGGCGACACCGGGCTGACGGGCCGGAAGATCATCGTCGACACGTACGGCGGTTTCGGGCGTCACGGCGGCGGCGCGTTTTCGGGCAAGGACGCCACGAAGGTGGACCGCTCGGCCTCGTACATGGCGCGTTACATCGCGAAGAACCTCGTCGCGGCCGGCCTCGCCGACAAGGTGGAGGTCCAGCTCGCCTACGCGATCGGCGTGGCGGATCCCGTCTCGGTCCTCGTCGATACATTCGGAACCTCGAACGTCGACCCGGCGGCGCTTTCCAAGCTCGTGCGCGAGGTATTCGAGCTCACGCCGAAAGGCATCATCGACGCCCTCGACCTGAGGCGTCCCATCTTCAAGAAGACGGCGGCCTACGGCCATTTCGGCCGGCGCCTCCCGGAGTTCACGTGGGAGCGCACCGACAAGGCCGAATACCTCGCGGCGGCTTTCCGCGCGGCGGTCCCCGCGACCGTCTGAGTTCGTATCACGCCAGCGTGATCATGTGATATGGTCTCGCGGTGCTGGAGTCCGCCGCCGCCCTGTCCGCCCTCGCCGACCCCCTGCGCCTGCGGGCGGTCCGGCTTCTTTCCCGTGAGGAGCTGCAGGTCCGGGAGATCCAGAGGATCCTCGGAGCCGCCCAGTCGCGCGTCTCGAACCACCTCGCGGTGCTGCGGCGTGCCGGTCTCGTCGAGACGCGTCGGACGAACGGAGCCGAACGGTACGCGGCGACATGCGACGGGCGGAAGCTCTGGTCCTCGGTGGCTCCGGCCGTCACCGACTCCGCTTTCCCGTCGGACGACGAGCGCTTGAAGGACGTCCTCGAGGAGCGCGCCACGGCGCTTCCCGAGGTGAGCTTCGACGCGGTCGCGGGGGAGTGGGACCGGTTTCAGGGCCCCTTCTACTCGCCGGGCGTCCGCGAGGCGGCGCTCCTCCGGCTCGTGCCGCGCGGCCTCAGGATCGCCGATGTCGGTTGCGGGACGGGTCTCCTGACGCTCGCGCTTGCCGGCGTGGCAGAGACGGTCGAGGCCGTGGACGCGAGCGAACGGATGGTGCGTCTCGCGCGGGAGAAGCTCCGGCGCGCGGGTGCGACGAACGTGACGGTGCGGCGCGCGAGCGCCGAGAAGCTGCCGTTCGACGACGGTGCCCTCGATGCGATCTTCGCGTTTCACCTTCTGCGGCATCTCGTCCGGCCCGAGGACGCGCTCGCGGAGCTCGGACGAACCGTCAAGCCGGGAGGCCGCGTCGTCCTCGTCGAGCTCGAGCCGCACGGCCTTCGCGCGCTGCGCGCCGTGACAGGTGCGCATCACCTCGGCCTGCCGCGCGAAACCGTGCGGGCCGGGCTCAGGCGCGCCGGGTTTTCCGCCGCGCGCTTTTCGGCTTTCGCTCCGTACCACGTCTCCTCGGACTCGGGGGAAGCCGCCCTCGCCACTTACATCGTCGACGCCGTCCGCAACGCGGAGAAGGAAACCGCCGGAGATTCTCCTAGAAAGAAAGAGAGTCTGGCGGCACGCGGGGCCTCACCCGGCCGCGCTACGGCGGCACCCAGCCCTACTCACCAATCGAAGAATGGTTCTCTTCGGACCTGACACTCGAGAAAGAGGTTTCAGATGACTGTTTCGACCCTCCCTGCACACGACGTGAAGGACCTCGCCCTCGCCCCCAAGGGGCGGCTCCGCATGGAATGGGCCGATCGCTCGATGCCCGTTCTCGCCCGGATCCGCGAGCGATTCGAGAAGGAGAAGCCTCTCGCCGGCATTCGGCTGTCAGCCTGCCTCCACGTCACGACCGAGACGGGGAATCTCGCGCGCACGCTCCAGGCCGGCGGTGCCGATGTCGTGCTCTGCGCCTCGAACCCGCTCTCCACGCAGGACGACGTGGCCGCCGCGCTCGTGGCCGAATTCGGAATCTCGACGTACGCGATCAAGGGCGAGGACAACCAGACGTATTACGCGCACATTCAAGCCGCGCTGAAGCACAAGCCCAACATGACGATGGACGACGGCGCGGACCTCGTGTCGTCCCTGCTCTTCATCGCCCTCGGCAAGGAAGGGCAGCTCGAGGCCTCGCTCGCGGCCTGGGCCCGGGGGCTTTCCGCCGCGGAGAGGAAGTCCCTCCTGGAAGGAATCATCGGCGGAACCGAGGAGACGACGACGGGCGTCATCCGCCTCAAGGCCATGGAAAAGGAAGGCGTCCTGAAGTTCCCGGTCGTCGCCGTGAACGACGCGGAGACGAAGCATTTCTTCGACAACCGGTATGGCACGGGCCAGTCCACGATCGACGGCATCATCCGCGCCACGAATCTCCTCATCGCCGGCCTGAACGTCGTCGTGGCCGGTTACGGCTGGTGCGGCAAAGGCGTGGCGATGCGGGCGAAGGGCCTCGGGGCGAGCGTGATCGTCACCGAGATCAACCCGGTCCGTGCGATCGAGGCCGCGATGGACGGCTTCCGCGTGATGTCGATGTCCGAGGCCGCGAAGACGGGGGACGTCTTCGTCACCGTGACCGGCAACAAGAACGTCCTGAACGACGGGCACTTCGCCGTGCTGAAGTCCGGAGCGGTCGTGGCGAATTCGGGCCACTTCAACGTCGAGATCGACATTCCGTCGCTCGAGAGGCGGGCATCGTCGCGCCGCATGATCCGGGAGTTCGTCGAGGAGTTCCGTCTCAAGGACGGCCGCACGATCTTTCTGCTCGGAGACGGGCGTCTCATCAACCTTGCAGCCGCAGAAGGCCACCCCGCGTCCGTGATGGACATGTCTTTCGCGAATCAGGCCCTCGGAGCCGAGTACATGGTCAGGAACCACGCGACGCTCGGGAACAAGGTCCATTCCATTCCCGCGGCGATCGACGCCGAGATCGCGCGCCTCAAGCTCGCCTCGATGGGCATCGCGATCGACGTCCTCACGAAAGAGCAGGAGAAGTACCTGGCCGGCTGGGAAGAGGGGACCTAGAACACGGAAGACGAGAGGAAGAGAAAGAGGAAATCTTTCTCTTCTTACGTCCTCACTCCGAGCAGCCCCCACGCTGCCCCGAGACCGAAGAACACGTTCGGCGCCCATGCGGCGAGGAAGGGCGGGATCGCGCCCTGCTGCCCGAACGAGACGAGAAGCGCGGACAGGAAAAGGTAAGTCAAGCCGAGAAAAAGCGCGACGCCGACTCCTGCCACGGCTCCGCGCTTTCCGTACGCGAACGCGAAGGGGAGTCCGACGAGCGTCAGCAGAAGAGCGGATGCCGCGGCCGCGGTCTTCTGGTGGAGACCGGTCGCGAGTGCCGCCGTGTCGGCGCCGGCCCTGCGGCGCACGCCGATGAAGCGCGCGAGCTCGCGAAACGTCATCTGACGCGGATCGGCCCGGCCGGCGGCGAAGCCGACGGCCGCTTCGGGCGCCTCGATGAAGAAGGAATCGTCGCGCCGGATGGCGAGGGAGTTGCCGGGCGAGAACGTCCGGATCCAGCCCGTTTCCGCAAGAAGCCCTCTTCCCGGCACGAGGTGCGCCCGGGGCGCATCTTGGCGCGAGACGAGACGCCAGGTCGTGGTGTCGATCTGAAGCACCGTGACGCCGGTCGCGATCCGTGAGTGCGGATCGTATGCATCCGCCGCCAGGAAGCGTCCGGCATCGCCTCGGAACCAGGCGCCGCCGGCCCCGCTGACCGGCGGCTTCTGACCCTTGAGGAGGAATCGGATTCGGTCGGACTCGGACGCGGCCGCCGGAACGACGCGCTCGGCGAAGAGGAAGAGCCCCGCTCCCGCCGCGACGGCGAGAACGAGAAGGGGAGCAGTCGCCCGATGGAGCGAGACTCCGTGCGCCAGAAGGGCCGTCGTCTCGCCGGATCGCACGAGACTCGCGGTCGTCACGAGAGCCGCCACGAGAAATGCGAACGGCACGATGTCCAGAACGATCGGGGAGAGGAACGCCTGGTAGTAGCGAAGGATGAGAGCCGTTGGCGGCCGGTGCCGCGCGATGTCGTCGGAGATCTCGAGGTAATCGATCAGCACGTAGAGCGTGGCGATCGAGATGCTGACGAGCGCGAAGGTGCCGAGAAATCGTCGCGCGACGTAGCGGTCGATGAGCAGAAGGTCCGGGAGAGGAGACCGGCGGCTCGGAACGCTCCGATCAGCCTCGGGGGCGCGGGTCGCACCAGGGGCCGTCGCTCCTGCCGAGGCGGCCGGTGCGGCGGGCCTCGCGGGGATCGAGAACACCGGCTTGTCACGCCGCACCCGGGCGACCGCGAAGGCGCCGAAAGCGAGGAGGATGAGGTTCGGGAGCCACATGGCGAGAGCCGGTGACATTCGGCCTTCGATCGCGCGCGCTTCGCCCGTTGCGAGCAGGGCGTAGTAGAGAAGCACGATTCCGACCGACACCGCGAACCCGGCGGCCCGCCCCCCGCGCCGGTTGACGATTCCGAGCGGCAGCCCGATGAGGCCGAACACGAGACAGGCCGCCGGCAGCGCGAACTTCTTGTGGACCTCGGTGAGCGCGAGCCGTCGTTCCTCGGGCCGCCGCGTCCGGGCCGCGGCACGCTCCAGAAGCTCGCGCAACGTCTGCTCCCGGATCTGTTTCTCCGTGACGCCGCGAACGGGGCCGTTGTCCTGCAGGACCATGCGGTGCTGGGAAAATGACGTGACGTCGTACCGGGTGCCGCCCTCCTGCATGTGGTGGGTCTCGGCGTCCTCGACGCGCAGCCAGAGACGGCCTTGGTCCTCCTCCAGCTCCAGCCAGCCTCGCTTCGCGAGCGTCAGCCGTTCGCCCTCGGCGCTGGAGCGGTCCGAGATGATGAGGCCCGTGAGCTCGCGGCGGTCGGACGACGCCCCCTCGGCGTAGACCCTCAGGCCGGCGATCTCGGGACTGAAGACGCCCGGCTGGATCCGCTGAGCGAATGCAAAGCTCGAGAGGCGAAGCTTCATCCCGTAGAGCAGGTGATTCGTCCGCGGGACGACGCCGAGCATCAGCGCGAGCGTGGCGGCTCCGATCGCCAGGGCCTGGAGTCCGATCGGCCGATAGAGAGACAGCAGATCGATCCCCGAAGCGCGTAGCGCGGTCAGCTCGAGGTCCGCCGAAAGGCGGCCGATCCCGATCAGGAGGCCGAGGAGAAAAGCGACGGGCAGCGTGAGGACGACGATGTGCGGAAGGGAGAGGGCGACGACGAGCCCGGCCTCGACGAAAGGCTGCTCGCTTTGCACGAGGAGCTCCGAAAACTGCACGAGGCCCCGGACCGCCATGAACCCCGTGTACGCCAGGAAACCCACGATCGTGGGGCCGAGAACTTCTCGAAAGAGATACCGGTCCAGTAGCCGCCGCACGAACCGATGGTAGGCCGAAGAAGAAGATTTTCTTAGAAGGGAATTCCGGCTCGAGCCCGTCGCTTCGAGCTTCCTCCGTGCGAATCCGCACGCGCGCCTTCTAGGAGAATCCCGGTTCCTTTCGTTTTCCCACGCCAATGTGCAACGTCCGATAATATTTATTATGTTAAATTATGGCTGGCCTTTGCCTAATGAAATAAGGCTGCCCTCAATGGGGGCAGCGCTTCCCTGCGCGCGCCGACAGAACAGCAGGCAGGCGGCTTCGAATCTTCCGCAGCGGTCCGGGACGGGTCGACGGCGTGCGGGAGCCGCGGACGACGAAGGTGGAAGGTGCTCTTCCGAAGGAGCGACTATTTCTTCGCCTTCGCCGCCTTCGCCTTCACGAATCGTCCCTGAGTCTCGAGGTCGATGTCTCCCGCCTCGATCCGCCGCGCGAGGTCGCGGATCGCTTCGAGGATGTCGTCCTTTTTGTGCAGGCGTCCTTTCAGGACGACGCTCACCTTGTAGCGCTTGTCCTCCGGAGCGAAGTCGAGCGTGTACGCCCTCTTCATGCCGCCGAGCTTCGAGCTCGTGCCGCGCCGGGCGTCCTTCTTCACCTCTCGCAGCACGTCGCGAGTCAGGGTCTCGCCGTTCGCCATGGCCACGACCGCGGCGAGCATGAGGTCCTCGTCCTTCAGTCTTCCGAGCTCGAGCAGGAATGAGCGCGATCCGATGTCGGCGCGCCGACATTCCACCTGAACACGGTCGGGGAGCTTCGAGATCGACAACGCCTCGGTGATCGTCACGCGCGACTTCCCCACCGCCTCGGCGATCTGCTCATGCGTGTATCCGTGGCGCTCCTGCAGCGCCTTGTATCCGTCAGCCTCCTCGAACGGGCTCAGGTCCTTGCGCTGGAGATTCTCGACGAGCGCGATCTCGAGCAGCTCGTTGTCCGGTACGTCCATCTCGATGCATGGAATCTCCGAGAGGCCCGCGTCGAGCGAGGCGCGAAAACGCCGCTCACCCGAGATGATCGTGAAGCGCCCGTCGCCCCGGGGGCGAACGAGGATCGGCTCGAGCACGCCCTTGTCGACGATCGACCTCGTGAGGTCCGACAGGTCGCCCATGGCGCTCCGCGGCTGGTCGGGATTCGCCTCGATGAGGTGGATCGGAATGCGGCGTCCGACCGGCAATTCGTCCGCGCGGACGAGCTGCTCGACGAAATGCGAGTCGTGACGCATGCGCGAAGTTTCGGGCAGACCGCGGCGCTTAGACACGAGACAGGATCTCCTCCGTCAGGCTGTAGTACTCGAGCGCGCCTGACGAGCGCGGAGCGAATGTGAAGATGGACTCTCGATACGCTGGGGACTCCTCCAGCCGAATGGACTTCGAGATCGTCGTCTTGAAGAGCTTCCCCTTGAAGACCTCGTTGATCTGGCTCTGGATGTCTTTCCCGAGCGTCGTGCGCTTGTCGTGAAGCGTGATCACGACGCCCAGGATCTGGAGGTTCGGGTTCGGCCGGCTCTTGATCTTCTCGATCGTCTCGAGGAGATCGTCCGTTCCCTCGAGCGCGAAGTACGAGGATTGAATCGGGATGAGGATGTGCGTCGATGCGACGAGGGCGTTCACCGTGATCATGCCGAGGGTGGGAGGGGTATCGATGAGGATCGCGTCGTACTCCCCGGACTCGCGAACGTCCTGAAGCTTGTCCTTGAGTCGGAAGTGCCCGTCGAGCTCGCCGAGGAGCTTCGACTCGACCTTCGCGAGCGAGATGCGTGCCGGCGCGACCGTGAGCTTCGGGACGTTCGTCTCCTTCACGATGTCGAAGAACGACGCACTCGGGTCGGTGAGCACTTCGTACATCGACTTCCCCACGTCCTTGCGGTCCACGAAGGACATCGTCGAGTTGCCCTGGGGATCGAGATCGATGAGGAGGGTGCGCAGACCCTTTTGCGCGAGCGCCGCGGCGAGATTGATCGCGGTCGTGGTCTTCCCCACACCGCCCTTTTGATTTGCAACAGTGATGATCATGCGCCCGCGTCGCGGATGATACGGAGGGGGGGCGGAGCCTTCAAGGACGATTCGGTCGTCCCGTCGAAAAAATCACATCCGGTACTTGCCGAGAGTGTCCGGATCAGCTTCCTCGAGCCACTTCCTCAGGCGTTCTGCGTTCTGCGCCTCCACCGTGTCCTCTCCGCTCCGGCTCATCTCGAGAACCGACTCTTCGACGTACACGGGCGCCTGAAGCCTGAGCGCCAGCGCGATCGCATCCGAGGGACGGCTGTCGACGAGCACGTCTTTGTTCGCGACGCGCAGGTGGATCTGCGCATAGAACGTGTTTTCCTTGAGGCAATTGATGACGACGCGCTGCACGTCGCCTTCGATCTGCGTGATGAGGTTCTTCAGCAGATCGTGAGTCATCGGCCTCGGCGTCGTGACTCCTTCCATCTGCAGCGCAATGGCGTTCGCCTCGAAGACTCCGACCCAGATTGGCAGGAAGTTCTTCTCCTCCTCGTCGCGCAGGATCACGACCGGCATGTTCGCGATCGGGTCGACGATCAGCGCTTTCACATCCATCTTAATGCTCAAGGCAGCGTCTCCTGGGACTCAATCTAGGGAGGAAAAAGGGATAAAGCAAGGAAGAGGCCGCAATGCACAGGTGCCCCCTTGCCATTAACTCATTTTTTTAGAATGGATTAGATAACTTTTCCAGAGGGCCGAAGAGCGTTCGGAGAGCCGGGGATTTCTTAGAGGTACCCGTAAAGGATGAGCCGGCGCCGTGGCAATCCCAATGGCTGCTCTCAGACGCTTTCTAAGAAAGTTCCTGGGGCTCCTCTTGGAAGGTTCCCCTGCCGGTGTCAGCTCTTGTCACGGAAGTGCTTCGGCAGACCTCATTCATCCTTCCAAGCGAATCTTCTTCCTCGCCTTTTCGAATCCTTCCGAGCAGCGAATTAGGAAATCCTCGTTCGATCTGCACGTTCACCAGAGACCCCGGCTGGAGCTCGGACTCCCCCGCGATGTTCACGACGCGGTTGCAGCGGGAGCGGCCGGAGCTAATGCGCCGCTTTCGATCGAGACCCTCCACGAGCACTTCGAGCGCCCGCCCCTCCAGCTCACGGTTCACCTGCCGCTGGATCTCCTGCTGAATGGACATGAGGCGCGCCAGGCGCCCGGACGCCTCCCGTGGCGTGACGTCGTGCTCCCAGCGGAGCGCGGCGGTTTGCGGGCGAGGCGAATACGTGAAGGAGAAAACTCCGGCAAACCTCACCTCCTCGAGCAAGGACAGGGTTGCGGCGAAGTCGTCGTCCGTCTCGCCCGGAAAGCCCACGATGACGTCGGTCGAAAGCGCAAGGTCGGGAATCGCTTCGCGAAGAGATGCCACGAGGTCGAGGTACTCCGCGCGCGTGTATTGGCGTTTCATGCGGCGCAGCACCGCGTCGGAGCCGGACTGAACCGGCAGGTGAAGGGCGTTGACGACCGCGGGCGTCTCCGTCATCGCCGCGATGAGACGGGCGGAAAAATTGCGCGGATGGGACGTCACGAAGCGCAGGCGCCTGAGTCCCGGCAGCGCTCCGAGCGCGCGCAGGAGATCGGCGAGATCCTCGCCGGTCTCCGGATCACGAAACGCGTTCACGGTCTGTCCGAGGAGCTCGATCTCCAGGGCCCCCTCGCCCAGCAGGCGGCGGGACTCGTCCACGACGTCGCTGAGGCGGCGATTTCGTTCGCGCCCGCGCGTCCGGGGAACGACGCAGAACGTGCAGTTCTTGTTGCAGCCCTCGATGACCGTGATCGCGGCGCGGTACGGTACCGAGCGCGCGATCGCGCCGGGGGTGTAGACGACCTCGTCCGGATCGAAGCCCGTCTCGCAGGGCCGATCGTCCTCTTCCTGGACGCGGCGCAGGACCGACGGCAGGGCCTCGATGCGTCCGGTTCCGAGCACGAAGTCGACCTCTCGCACCCGCTCGAGAAGTCTCTCCCCTTCCTGCTGCGCAACGCAGCCGCAGACGCCGAGCACGGTATCCGGGCGTTCGCGCTTCAGCTTCGCGAGGCGCCCGAGGCGGTCGTAGACCTTCTGCTCGGCCTTGTCGCGAACCGAGCAGGTGTTGAGGAGGATGACGCCGGCGTCCTCGGGCGACGCCGCTTCGGAAAAACCCTCGCGAGCGAGGAGCCCGACGAAGCGCCGGCCGTCGAGGACGTTCATCTGGCAGCCCCACGTCTCGACGAAGACGCTACGGGCGGAGCGTGTTCGCGGGGGCTCTGTCACTTAGCGAGCTTAGCAGGAAGGAAAAGAGAAGATTCGGTCCCCTATCTGAGCCAGCCGGGAGGCGCATTCGACTTGCGGGCCTCCTCGGAGAGGTCGTCGAACGCCTTGCGCGCGTCCTCGAGCTCCTGACGCGCCTTCGCGAGATCCTCGCGCGCCTTGTCCCAAGCGGGCTTGACGACCGCGTCGCGCCTGTTGCCGTCGCTCATCGCGTAGAAGTCGTTCTCGAGCTGCTTCGCTCTCGTCTCCAGTTCACGCACGCGCAACTCGCCGTTGTCGACGGCCGCTTTCGAGCGGTCCACGAGTTTTCTCCAGTCGTCCTCGGTTCGCCCTTTGTCGTCGCGAGCCACATAGGGCGCGCTCGGCGACGGAACCGCCGAAGGGACTACCTTTCCGGAAGGCTTCTCCGAAGGACTCTTGCCTGCGGCGCCCTTGGGAGTCGGCGTGGGAGTGCCGCCCTTTGCCAGGGTCTCGTTCGTGATCGTTCCGAGGGACTTCTTCTTCGGCTTGTCCTTGCGCGCTTCCTTGGAGCGCTTCACGACGTCCGCGAGCGAGTGGCCGGTTCCCGAAGGCTGGTTCTTGCCCCCCGAAAGGACGGGCGCCGCCGGAGTCGGAACCGGGGTGAGCGACGTTGCGGAGGCCGGCGTGGGCTCCGGGGCCAGACCGGACAGCGCGGGCTCCTGCGCGGCGCTTGGGGCGACCGCGAGGGTCGCGGCGGCCGCAATCGCGATCAGCGTCTCACGCGCTCTTTGGCTCATGGCGTCGACGTTCCTTCCCGCCCGTAGCGGTCGGCGAGCCGGACCACGTCGTCGAGCTCGGGCGTCGAGACCTCGACGACGAGGCAGTCGGTCTCCCTCGCGTACATCCGGTGCCGCGTCCCGGGATCGAAGTGGAAGCTCTCTCCGGGACCGAGGTGGAGATCGGCCTTCTCCCCCGCCCTCTCGACTTCGAGCCCAAGGGTTCCCTCGAGGACGTGGACCGTCTCTTCCTTTCGGTTGTGGTACTGGTACGAGAGCGACTCGCCGGCCCGGATGAGGATCAGCTTGCCGGCGTACCGCCCGGTCTCGGCGAAGATGCGTTCCTCGCCCCACGGTTTCGGGACGACGCGAGGCCGGGCGGCTCCAAGCGTCCCGCTCATGCTCGCACGGTCGTGAGGTCGCGCAGCTCCTGCGCGAGAAACGACGAGACCTCATCCGCCGTCGACATCGAAAGCGCCGCTTGCGCGACGCGCTCGGCGTCCCGGGTGGAAACGCCGCGCAGGAATTCCTTCACGACCGGAACCGTGCGCGGCCCCATCGAGAACTCCCGAATTCCGAGGCCGAGAAACAACAGGACGAGCGCGGGGTCCGCCGCCATCTCGCCGCATACGGCGAGCGGCTTCTGAGCGGTCCGGGCCGCGTCGGCGACGCGCGCCACGAGACGCAACACCGCGGGATGTGTCGGCCGGAACAGGTCCGAGACCGTCTCGTTCGCACGGTCTACGGCGAGCGTGTATTGGATGAGGTCGTTCGTCCCGAGGGAGAGGAAATCCACCTCGGGTGCGAGCAGATCGGCGGTCATCGCGGCCGAAGGAACCTCGATCATCGCGCCGAGCGGGATGTCGTCGGGAACGGCGATGCCCCGCTCGAGCACGTCCTCCCGGGCCTTCTTCAGGAGGATGCGCACCCGCCGGATCTCCTCGACGCCCGAAACCATCGGGACGAGGAGGCGGAGATTGCCGGAACCGGCGGCGGCCAGCAGGGCTCGGAGCTGCGTGGAGAACATCTCCGGCCGCGCGAAGCACAGCCGCACGCCCCGGAGCCCGAGGACCGGATTGACCTCGTCGTACCCGACGAGATGGTGGGCGCCCTTCTTGCCGCCGAGGTCGTACGTCCGGATCACGACGGGGCGCGGCGCGAGCCCCTCGAGGACCTCGCGGTAGGCGGCCGACTGCTCCTCCTCCGAAGGAAACTCGTCGCCTTCCTTGGAAAGGTAGAGAAACTCCGACCGGAACAGGCCGACCCCGTCCGCCCCGTATTCCAGGACGTCGCCGATCTCGTTCAGGAGCCCGATGTTCGCGCGCACGAAGACTTCGGCGGCGTCCTGCGTGCGCGTGATGCGGTCGTGACTGCGCTCCTTGAGCGACCTCTCGTGGCGGGCCTCCTGGTCGCGGCGCTCCCGGAAAAGCGCGACGACGCTCTCGGACGGCTCGCGCCAGACGAGTCCGTCCCGACCGTCGACCACGATGCGGTCGCCCTCGCCGACCTCCGCGAGGAGCTGTGGCACGCCGACGACCGCGGGAATGCCGAAGGAACGCGCGAGGATCGCGGCGTGGGACGTGCGGCCGCCGCGCTCGGTCACGAAGCCCACGACGCGGTCGCGCGGGATGCGCACGGCGTCGGAGGGAGTGAGCTCGTCCGCCACGAGGACGATCGCTTCCCCCACGAGGTCCTCCATCCTGAGGCGCGAGTACTCTTCCCCGCCGAGATGCTTTTTCAGGATGCGCGCGACGTCGTCGATGTCGGCTCCCTGGTGCGCAAAATTCTCGTCCGGCAGGCTCCGGAAGCGCGCCGCGAGGTCGGCGGTCGTTTCGGTAACCGCCCACTCGGCATTGACTTTCTCGTGCGCGATCCGGCGCTCGATCGGGCCGAGGAAGGTGCGGTCCTGCAGGAACAGGGCATGGGCCTGGAAGATCCCGGCGTACTCGGCGCCGAGGCTCTCTTTCACGTGGCGGGCCGTGGACTCGATCTCGTGGGCCGCGGACTCGGCTGCCCGGCGGAACCGCTCGATCTCGGGCTCGATCTCCTCCGGCTCGAGCGTCCGTTTCGGCGAGGAATCCTCTCTCGAGACCCAGAGCACGGCACGCCCGATCGCGACGCCGGGGGACACGGGGATTCCGGTCAGCGAAAGTTGACGCTTCACCCGGTCATTTTACGCGTGGGTCAGTCGGCCTCGTCGAACTTTCGGTCCACGAGGTCGCTAAGGGCGGCGAGCGCCTGTTCCTCGTCGCTCCCCTCCACACGCACGAGGAGCGGCGTGCCCTTGCCGGCCGCGAGAAGGAGGAGGCCCAGGATGCTCTTGCCGTCCACTTCCTCGCCGTCCCGCGTCAGGGAGACCTTCGAGTCGAACGAGGAAGCGGCGTGAACGAGCTTCGCGGCGGCACGCGCGTGGAGGCCGAGCCGGTTCTTGAGCGTCAGGGTCGCCTCCTTCACCGGTGTGGACCTCCGTGGGGGCCGTCCACGAGTTCGGCGGCCGCCACGATGGCACGGCGCCCGCGCTCGACGAGCGTGTGCGCGATCTCGCGCGGACTCTTGCCCTCGCGCGCGAGGGCGCGCGCCTTCACGACCATGGGAAGGTTGATGCCCGAGACGATCTCGATCGCTCCGGGCTCGAGAAAGGCGAGCGCCAGGTTCGACGGAGTGCCGCCGAACATGTCCGTCAGCAGCACGACGCCTTTTCCGTGGTTGGCGTCGGAAATCGCCTTCTCGAGGCGCCGGCTCGCCGACTCGGGCGACTCGTCCCAGGCGAGCGACAGGGCCCAGAGATCGCCGGGCTCGTCCGGCTCGAGCATGTGCACCGTCTCGCGCAGCGCGTTTGCGAGCGGTCCGTGCGACAGGAGGAGGAGGCCCACGAAGGGCCCGGAGGGCGTCGTCATGTTCAGTCGAGCGCCTCGTCCCGGTGCGAGACCCGCACCGGATAGCCCATCGCGGTGAGATCGCGAGCCAGGCGCTCGGCAATATAGACCGAGCGGTGCCGGCCTCCCGTGCACCCGATGCCGATCGTGAGATAGGCGCGGTTCTCGCCGCGGTAGTTCGGAAGGCAGAAGGCGAGAAACTCCTTGAGGTGTGAGTAGAAAGGCTCGGTCTGCTCACCCGCCTCGATGAATCGCGCGACCTCGGGGTCGCGTCCCGTCCGCGGCCTGAGGCGCGCGTCGAAATGCGGATTCGCGAGGAAGCGCACGTCGAAACAGAGGTCGAGAGCGGCGGGATGTCCGTGCTTGAAGCCGAAGGAGACGAGCGACACCGCGAGGACACCGGGGTCTCCGGGCTCGCGAAAGTGCTGCGCGACCGCAGCCCTGAGCTCGTGCACCGTCATCGCCGTCGTGTCGATCACCAGATCGGACTTCGCCTTCACCTCGGCCAGGAGGCGCCTCTCGAACGCGACGGCCTCGCCGAGAGAGCGTCCGTCCGCGAGCGGGTGAGGCCTGCGCGTCGCCGAGAAGCGGTTCAGGAGCGTGCGATCGTCGCAGTCGAGGAAGAGCACCGTGATCGGAAGCCTCTGGCGAAGCTTCTCGAGGAGCCCCGGGAAATGCTCCGCAAAGTCCGGATTGCGCACGTCGAGAATGACGGCGTTCTTCCGCCGCGGCATGCGGCCCGCCGCAACCTCTCCGGCGAGCTCCTCGAGCAGCGAGAGCGGCAGGTTGTCGACCGTCGTGTAGCCGATGTCCTCGAGCGCGTGAGCGACGAAGGACTTTCCGGAGCCGGAGAGTCCCGTGGCGACGACGAGGCGCGTTCCGCTCCCCGTCACCGCGCCCTCTCGCGGGCGGAGAGCTTACGCCGGGTTCGCCGCGCGATCGTGAAGCGATCGGACGCGGATTTCCGCGCGATCTCGTCGTGCACCTTCGCGGCGATCTCGCGCGCCGCGTTGAATCCGCGCCGCTTGAGGAGATGGTTTCGGGCCGCGATCTCGACGAGGAGTGCGACGTCGCGTCCCGTCGCGACGGGCATCCTCACGCGCGGCACGGCGACCCCGAGGATTTCCTCGAACTCCTCGTCCAGCCCAAGGCGGTCGACCTTCTGCTGCGAATCCCAGTCGGTCAGCTGAATGACGAACTCGACGGTGTGCCTTTCGAGAACGGCGGCGACGCCGAAGAGCATCGGGACGTTCACGATGCCGAGGCCGCGCAGCTCCATGTGATGGCGGATCAGCCCGGACGAGGATCCGATGAGGACGTCGTTCGGGAAGCGCTGGACCACGACGATGTCGTCCGCCACGAGCCGGTGCCCGCGCTGGACGAGGGCGAGGGCGCACTCGCTCTTGCCGACGCCCGACTCGCCGAGGAGGAGCGTTCCGAGGCCGCCGACCTCGAGGAGGGTGCCGTGGAGAGTCGCGCGCGGCGCCAGCGACTCCTCGAGAAACGCGGTGAGGGCTTCGATGACGATGCTCGTCATGCGCGACGTCACGAAGAGCGGGATGCTGCGCCGGCGGCAGAGGCCCGTGAGAACCGTCCCCGGGTCGATTCCCTTCGTGACCACGACGCAGGGAATCTGAAGCGCGGTGAAGGCATCGAGGCGCTCGCGGGCGATCCTCGCCGTGAGAGTCTTCAGGAAGGCAAACTCGCTCTCACCGAGAATCTGGACGCGATTCGGCTTCACGTAGGGCGTGAAGCCCGCGATCGCGAGGCCGGGCTTCTGAACTCGCGGCCAGTCAATGGGCCGCTCGAGACCCTTGTGTCCTGCGACCAGCCTGAGGCCCAGGGACGCGAGGGCGGCCGCCTCTAAGTCGCCCGCGCGCAGCAGAGGTTTCGTTCCGGTCGCGTCCTGCATCATCTACTCGGGGACGACCAGGCCCAGGGTTCCGTCGCGGCGACGGTACAAGAAGCGCAAGGCATTGTCGAAGGCCGGATCGCGGAAAACGAGAACCTCGCGACGCGAAGCCGCGAACGTGGCAAGGGCGTCCTCCTCGAACATCGCGCGAGGCGAGAACGTCTCGCGGCGGGGCTCGGCGGCATTCCCCGGCTCTGCCGGCGGCTCGGCGGGCCAACCCGAGGGGCTCCGCATCGCAGACGGCGTACGCTTCTTCACACCCTTCACCTTCGTGTTCGTCTTGACGACCTGAGCGGCGATCCGGTCCATGACGTCCTGCGCCGCGCTCGGCTGATCCGCCGCGCGCGCCGTCGCCGTGAGTGTGCCCCGCCGTCCTGCGACCGTGACCTCGACCCCCACGTCCTTGCGGCCTCCCGTCACCACGACCCTCGCCTCGGCGCGACCCGGCAGCACGCGCTCGAGCTTTGCGAGCTTTGTCTGGACGATCTCGCGCAGGCGCGGGTGGAGCCGGATGTGCCGAGCCGTGAACGTCGTCTTCATGATTCCTCCTGGGGACCGTCCGGCTGCGGCTCATCGGCGCGCTCGAGATCTGCGTCCCGCTCCTCCGCCACCGGCGGAGTCTCGCCGACACGGCGTATCGAGCTCGCGGGAATGCGCAGCTCCTCACGGTACTTCGCGACGGTGCGCCGCGCGATGCGAATTCCGTCGCGCAAGAGCAGTTCGGCGAGGCGCGCGTCCGAGAGCGGATGTGCGGGGTCCTCCGCCTCGACGAGGCTCTGGATCTTGCCCTTCACGGCGAGGGAGGACACGTCCTCTCCCATCGAAGAGGCGATCGCCGAGTGGAAGAAGAACTTCATCGGGACAAGGCCCCGCGGCGTCGCCATCCACTTGTTCGACACGACGCGCGAAACGGTCGACTCGTGCATGCCGATGTCCTCGGCGACGTCGCGAAGGACGAGCGGTTTGAGGTACGCGACGCCGTAGTCGAAGAATTCGTGCTGCTTCTTCACGATCGACTCGGCGACGCGCACGATCGTGCGCTTTCTCTGGTCGAGGCTCTTCAGGAGCCATTGCGCGGCGCGCATCTTCTCCCTGAGATAGCTCTTCCCTTCCCCGTCGAGGGCGCCGTCCCGTGCGAGCAGCATGCGCCGGTAGAGCGCCGATACTCGCAGCCGCGGCAATCCGTCGTCGTTGAACAGGACGATGTACTCGTCCTCGACCTTCACGACGGCCACATCGGGCTCCACGTAGATCGTCCGGGACGAGTCGTAAGCGCGGCCGGGCTTCGGGTCGAGGCTTCTGATCCAGTCCAGCGCCTTCTGGATCTCCTCGACCGGTACGTTCATCTGCCGGGCGAGAAGGGCCGCCGGCTTCGAGCCGAGCTCCGCGAAGCGGTGCGTGATGAGCTCGACGAGGAGGGGCGTCGCAATGTTCGCCGCCCGCGCCTGCAGGAGGAGGATCTCCGCGAGATCGCGTCCGCCGACGCCGCACGGATCGAACGACTGGAGGAGCGCGAGAGCCTTCTCGGCGGTCTCCATCGAGCAAGGCACCGCGGCGCACACCTCGTCGAGCGTCACCCTGAGGCACCCGTCCGGATCCACATTCCCGATCAGAAACCCACAAGCCTCCCGCACTCCGGGAGGCGCGTCGGAGACGCCGAGCTGTTCCGTGAGATGCGCTTCCAGGCCGGGCGGCGCGTCGGCCCGATTCTCGAGCGAGAACTCCTCGGCCTGCTCGCTCATGCGGGGCGCTGTCGCGGTCGAGTCCATGTAGTCGCCGAAATACGCCTCGAGGTCGATGTCGCCGAGCGCATCCTGCAGGGTTTCGGACGGGGCCTCGACGACCGGTTCGGGAGCCGGCGCTTCGGGAGCGCCCGCGGCGGCGGGTTCCGGCTCGCCCTCTGCATCCTCGGGCCCCGCGTCGGCGCTCCCGGGTCCCGTACCCGGTGTCTCGGCGAGCTCCCGTTCGCGCGTCTCGGCGGCGCCGGAATCGTCGTCGGGTGTGCCGGGGTTCTCAGGGTCCTGCTCCTCGAGCACCGGGTTCGAGACGAGCTCCTGGTTCACGACGTCCTGCAGCTCGAGGCGCGTCATCTGCAGCAGCTTGATGGCCTGCTGCAGCGTCGGCGTCATGACGAGCCGCTGCGAGAGCCTCAGCGAGAGTTTCTGTTCGAGTCCCAATGTTTTTCCGGTGCTCCCGTCATCCGGGGGCCTGTTGATTCTAGCGCCGCGCCTCGGGACTCAGTCGAGCCGGAAGCGCTCGCCGAGATAGACGCGGCGCACCTCGGGATCCGAGGAGAGCTCGGCGGGAGAGCCTGCCCGGAAAATCGCGCCGGTGTGGATGATGTAACCGCGGTCCACGATCGCGAGCGTGTCCCGCACGTTGTGGTCCGTGATGAGGACTCCGATTCCGGCGGCCGCGAGGTCGCGGATCACGTGTTGAACGTCGAGCACGGTGATCGGGTCGATGCCGGCGAACGGCTCGTCGAGGAGCATGATGCGTGGCGAAAGAGTCAGAGCGCGGGCGATCTCGAGCCGGCGCCGCTCTCCCCCCGAAAGCGTGTCGGCCACCGCATGGGCGAGGTGCGAGAGATTGAACCGGTCGAGAAGGCTCCGCGCGGTCTCCTCGCGGGCCGTGCGCTCCCCGGGGAGCGTCTCGAGGATCGCGAGAAGGTTCTCGAGGGCGGTCATCTTCCGGAAGATGGACGCCTCCTGCGGCAGATAGCCGAGGCCGCGCCTCGCCCTCCGGTACATCGGGAGCGTCGTGATGTCCTGCCCGTCGAGAAGGACGGAGCCCGAATCGGGCTCGACGAGACCGACGACGATCGAGAACGTCGTGGTCTTTCCCGCTCCGTTCGGCCCCAGGAGACCCACGACTTCTCCCGCCGTCACGAGGATCGAAACGCCGTCGACGACCGTCCGGCCCCGGTAGGCTTTCGAGAGACTTCGCGCGTCGAGGACCGGCCCGGTCGCGTTCACGAGCCCTCCGGCTTGAGGATCGTCTCGGTCGGCACCGACTCGTCCGTTTCCACGTCTACCTGGGACCGCCCCTGCCGGAACGTCAGGACGGCGCCGGTGGAGCGGTTTCCCTTTCCGTCCAGCGCGGTCGCCGGCGAGCCCTCCAGCGTCACGGCCTCGGTCCGGGGTCGCCAGATCGCCTTCGTACCCTCGCCCCGGCGGTGCTCCGCACGGTCTTCCACGACGACGGTGCCCCGCGCCTCCGTGTACTCGATCGCGCGGTCCGCCGCGAGACGGATATCCGTGACGTCGGAGCTCATCGTCCAGGTTCCGGACGTCATCGTCGCATGCCCCTCGAGACGAACGGAGCGATCTTCCTCGCGGTGCATGAGGACATCGCCCGACGCGTTGACCGTCTCGCTCGAGCGTCCGCCGGGCGGCGGCCGGGTTCCTTTCACGGGAGTCGTCTCGCGCCGGAAGAAAGCCTGCACTTTCTGTTCGGCCCGCAGCGTCTTCGCCGCGTCGTCCACCTCGAGTCTCCCGCAACGCAGGACGTTCTCGTTCTGCCACGCCCGCACCGCGCCGCCGAGGACCAGCTTCTGGGCGCGTCCGAGGAAGAGCAGGGTGTCGGACTCCGAGAAGAAGGGGCCCGTCCCGTCCCCGCCCAGAAGACCGGTCCGCCGGGCGCCGGGCGCGTAGGACGCCTTCACCGCTCCGGCCGCGTCCAGGCGCTCCTCGCCGGCGTTCCACGAAAGCGTGCGGGCCGCGATTGCGCCGCGCTCGTCGCGGTAGCGGGCGGGAACGTCCGCCTCGCCGGAAAAGACGGCCGTCTCGTCGCGTCCGCGCAGCGTGCCGTGCGGCGCCTTCAGGACCGCTCGCGTGCCGTCCGTCGCTTCCACTCCGTTCTCGAACGTCGCCGTCTCGATCGAACGCCCGTCCTCCTGGAACAGAACGCGCGCGAAGCCGGCGACGAGCGTGCGGAGCCCGGACCCGGGCGGTCCCCCGGCGCGGCTGGTTTCGGCGGCATCGAAGCGCTCAGGTACGGTGAGCTCGCGGAATCGCCCTTTCTCGAATCGGCCCGAGAAGCGGGGGGCGCGCGCGCGGCGTGCTCCCGCCTCGGCCGAGGGTCCGAGATCGAGCCGGGCGGGAACTTCTCCGCGGCCTTCCGCCGCGAGGGTGGCGGGCTGCCCGGACGCGTCGACCTTCATCTCGAGAACGTCTCCCTGCGCCGTGAGTGCAGCGGGCGGCTGGTTTCCGTCGCGAAGCACGAGCAGGAACGCGTTCAACGTCGCCTTCAGGCGGCTCCCGTCCGCCTCCTCGAGCCGGGACACGGATTCGCTCCGGAGCACGAAGCGGTCCGTTTTCAGGATGGCTCCGCCCGTCGCTTCCATCCTCCCGTCCCGCGAGAGGACGACGTGGGGCGCCGCGAGGTCGAAGGCGCGGCCGCCCTCCCCGCGTCCGCGCAGGCGCGCGTCTCCGTCGAGGAGGAGGTGCCCGTCGCGAACGTCGAGCCGGCCCGAGGCGGCTCGCGCGACGAGGCCGGCGCGGAGCGCGGCCACCGGGCCTTCCGAAGCGAGGACGCGCTGCGCGGGCTCGTACCGGAACGACGACGCGCTCACGCTCGTCTCCTCGCCCTCGATCCTCACGTCGTCGAACACGCGGAAGGCGCGCGACCCCTCGACGAGCTCGGCGCGGGGCGCCCGCACCGAGACGACGCGCGCCCGCGGGCCGTCTTGCGATTCGAAAACGACGTCCTTGAGGCGAAAGAGCCTCTCTCCCTTCTCCTCGAACTTCACCGCCTCGGAGGCGCGCACGCGGTAGCGTCCTTCGGAAGCGCGGGTCTCGTCGTACTGGAAGTCGCGGAAGCGCATCGTGTCGCGCTTTCCTCCGGCTTCGCGGAGCAGCGTCTCCGCTACGGGGTCACGGGCCCCCTCCGTGCGGGCGCCGGGCTTGCGGTACGAGAGAAGGACGAGGAGCGTGAACGCCCCGGCGGCGGCTGCGACCGACGCCCGGGCGAACTGCAAGCGGGGCATCACCCTGCCGCCGGTACGAGATCGATGACCGTGAGGGCGGGCCGTCCCGTGTACGAGTCGATCGCCAGGTTCCCGGCCACGTCCACGCGCCCGGCGCGGGCTGCGGGCGGAATGTCGGCGAGAGTCCAGCCGACGGCCTCGAC
The DNA here is from genome assembly GCA_963821225.1 of Thermoanaerobaculia bacterium. Lineage (GTDB taxonomy): Bacteria > Acidobacteriota > Thermoanaerobaculia > UBA5066 > UBA5066 > Fen-183. The sequence goes on along the minus strand of CAWGCY010000006.1, from coordinate 430,343 downwards.
GCGCTTCCCGTTCGACGAGAGCGAGACCCGCAGCCCCCGCTCGCCCACGGCCCGGCCACGCCCGTCCCATTCCAGCCCGCGGAAGCGGAGCAGCGGCTTCGGATTCTCCTGCCCGTGCGGTTCGAGCCGTTCGAGTGCGCGCGCGAGGTCGTCGTCCGCCTCGGGCGCCTCCACTTCCGTGTCGACGAGCAGCTCTTCGGCCCATTCCTCTTCGTCGCGCGCCTCGGCGAAGGCCGCGCGCAGATCGTCGCGGAAGGCCTCGAAGGACCCGGCCGGCAGCGTGAGCCCGAGCGCGGCGGCGTGGCCCCCGAACTCGGACGTGTACCTCCTCGCCACGGGTGCGAGCCGCTCGAAGAGCGGCGTCTTTCCATGCGTGCGCCCGCTGCCCGACACGACGTCCCCCTCGCGGGCGAGGAGGAGCACCGGGCGGGCCAGCTCTTTGGCGACGCGCGAGGCGGCGATCCCGAGCACGCCTCGGTGCCAGCCGTCGGACGCCTCCCCCGCTTCCACCACGATGGCGTCGCGGGCCGGGTCGAAGCGGCCCTGAAGGCGGGTCAGAACGGCGTCGACGACGCGCTCCTGCACCTCGCGCCGTTCGTCGTTCGCGGCCTCGATCTCGTCGGCGAGAACCTCCGCCCTCGCGGCATCCGAGGTCGTGAGCAGCTCGAAAGCCCGGGCCGCGTGGTCGAGGCGTCCCATGGCGTTCAGGCGGGGTGCGATGCGAAAGGCGACTTCGCGCGTCGAGGGAGCGCGCCCGGCGGCGACGCCGGCGCGCCTCAGGAGCGCGGCGAGCCCGGGAGCGCGCGGATCCGCGAGGCCCGAAAGGCCCCAGGAGACGAGAACGCGGTTCTCTCCGGTGAGCGGCACCATGTCGGCGATGGTCGAAATCGCCGCGATCTTCGCGAGCGACGCGAGCCAGCGGCGGCGCGCCGACGAGTCGATTCCGACGCGCTCGCCGGAATGAATGAAGAGGGCTTCGGCCACCTTCCACGCGAGACCGGCGCCGCACAGCTCCTTGAAGGGGTAACGGCAGCCCGGCAGCTTCGGGTCCACGAGCACGGCCCCTTCCGGCAACGCGGCCGGCGGCAGGTGATGATCGGTGACGACGACGTAGACGCCGCGCCTCGTCGCCTCGGCCACGGTCTCCACGGCCGTGATGCCGCAGTCCACCGTCACGATCCCTTCCGGATCGTGCTCCTCGAGTGCCCGCAGGAGCGTCGGGGCGCGAAGGCCGTAGCCGTCGTGCAGCCGATGGGGGATGAACGGGCGCACGTCGGCGCCCAGCTTTCCGAGCGCGGTCGTGAGGATCGCGAGCGCGCCCACGCCGTCGCAGTCGTAATCGCCGAAGACGACGACGCGCCCGCCGCGCCGGGCCGTCGAGGCGAGACGCTCCACGGCGGCGGGCAGGCCCGCCATCGCGAACGGGTCGTGAAGCGCGTCCGACGCCGGGGCGAGGTGAGTGCGCGCGGCCTCGACCTCCTCGAACCCGCGGGCGGCCAGGACGCGCGAAAGAGGCGCGGGAAGCCCGAGCTCCCGGGAAAGACGAGCCGCCGCATCCGGATGCTGAAGCCGAAGTTGGCGCCGCACGTGACGCGGCGCGCGCGCCCAGGCGTTCACGCGGTCTCCCAGGCCCCCATGGCGCGGAACTTCGCGTAGCGGGCCTCGAGGAGGCTCTCGACGGGCTGGAGCGCGAGGCGCTGCAGCCGTTCGTCGATCGCCCGGCCGACGGTGTCGATGGTCGCGACGGGGTCCGCATGCGCCCCGCCCGGAGGCTCGGGCAGCACCTCGTCGATGACGCCCAACGCCTTGCAGTCCGCCGCCGTCAGCCGCATCGCTTCGGCGGCCTCCTTGGCGCGGGCCTGGTCCTTCCAGAGAATCGCGGCGCAGCCCTCGGGCGAGATCACGGAGTAGACCGAGTGCTCGAGCATGAGGACGACGTCGCCGATGCCGATCCCGAGCGCTCCGCCGGAGCCGCCCTCGCCGATGACGGTCACGAGGATCGGGGTGCGAAGCGCCGACATCTCGAGGAGATTCCGGGCGATGGCCTCCGCGACCCCCCGCTCCTCGCTCTCGAGACCGGGAAAGGCGCCCGGGGTGTCGATGAACGAGAGGACGGGCTTGCCGAACTTCTCCGCGAGCTTCATCACCCGGAGCGCCTTTCGGTAGCCCTCGGGACGCGGCATCCCGAAGTTGCGCCGGATCTTCTCCCGCGTGTCCCGGCCTTTCTGGTGCCCGATCACCGCCACCGCGCGCGTCCCGAGAAACCCGAAGCCCGCGACGATCGCCGGATCGTCCGCGAACGAGCGGTCGCCGTGCCATTCGACGAAATCCCGCATCAGGATGCGCACGTAGTCGAGCGTAAACGGCCGGTTCGGGTGCCGCGCCACGAGCGTCTTCTGCCAGGGAGTGAGGTTCTCGTAGATCTCCCGGGAGAGCTTCTGAAGCTTCTCCTCGAGCTTCTCGACCTCGCGATCCCGCGCGGGGCTCTCTGCGAAGCTCTTCAGCTCCTCGAGCCGTCGCCGCACGCGTTGGATCGGCTCTTCGAACTGGGCCTCGTTCGCCACGGGGAGACTGTAGCAGAGGGGCCGGGAGGTCGCTCGACAGCGCGGCTCTCCCGGGGGAAGCTCCGAAGAGAGACTTCTGCGAATGGAACAGGGATCCGGCAAGGGCGCCTCCAGCCTGGTGTGCCCCGACTGCCGCGGCACGCTCGGGCGCTCATCGTCCACGCTGACGTGCGTGGCGTGCGACAAGACGTTCCCCGTCGAAGACGGGATCGCCGATTTTTCCGCACGGCAGTACTTCGGCGACCACCCGGATCCCGCGTCCCTCTCCGAGGAGGCGCGGCGGGGATACGAGAACGAGAACGCCGGCCGGCGGATCGAGGACTACTACCTGCCCCTCCTGCGCTCGACGGGCGCCCGGCGCGTTCTCGACTCGGGCTGCGGAAACGGCGAGGCGATCGACCTCCTTTCGGAACAAGGCTTCGAAGCGTGGGGACACGACCTCTCGGCCTTCCGCAAGTGGCAATGGCGAGCCCGTGCGCGCCGGGACCGTCTCGTCGTCGCGGACGGACTCCGACTTCCCTTTCCCGATGGCTGTTTCGACGCGGTGATCTGCTCCGGAGTTCTCGAACACATCGGCGTCGACGAGCGCGGGGGCCCAGGGGTCTACGAAGTGGCTCCGCTCCCCGATCGCGACGCGAGGCGAGCCGCTTTCGTGGCCGGTCTCGTCCGAGTCCTTGCGCCCGGCGGGGTCCTCTACCTCGACTTCCCGAACGGCGCCTTCCCCATCGACTTCTGGCACGGCCCGAGCGCCGGCGGAGCGCGCTGGCATTCACCGTTCGAAGGATTTCTGCCCAAGGTGAGGGAGATCGCCGCTCTCGCGAGATCCCTCGAGCCCGCATGCCGCGTCTCCGTTCGGTCGCCCCATCGCCGGCTGCGATTCAACCAGGTGGGCGGGCACTGGTACGGGCGTCTGTTCCGCTCTCCGATGAGGGCCTTTTTCGCGCTGATGTCGGTGCCGGGCTTCACGTGGCTCGCCGGAACGGCGCTGAATCCCTATCTCGTCCTCGAGGTGCGGCGCACCGGGTCTTCGAACGAACCGTAGGGGCGAAGGCCATCAAAGCAGGTTCTGCGGATCGACGTCGAGACGCGGAGGGTCCGGGAGCGCCGCAAGGAGGCGGCCGGCCTCCGCGATGGCCTCGCGGCGCTCGGCCTTGACGACGAGGTGATAACGCCACAGGCCCTTCAGCCGTTCGAGCGGGGCCGGGGCGGGGCCGAGGATGCGGATCTCCCGCGCGACCTCCGCGGACGAGATCGCCTTGAACGCCGCCCCCGCAGCGGCGTGCGCTTTCGGGAGCTCGAGGTGGGCGAAGAGAGCGAGGAGGAGGTGCGTGTAGGGCGGGTAGCGGAACGCCCTGCGAAAGCGCAGCTCGGCGTCCGCGAAGGCCTGATGGTCCTGGCTCACGGCGGCGCGGATCGCCTCGTGGTCGGGCCGGGCCGTCTGCACGGCGACGACACCCGGCCGCTCGCCCCGGCCGACGCGCCCCGCCGCCTGAGTCACGAGCTGGAATGTCCGCTCCGCCGCGCGGAAGTCGGGGAACGAGAGGAGCGCGTCCGCGTCCAGCACGGCCAGCGCCGTCGCGTTCGGGAAGTCGTGGCCCTTGGCCACCATCTGCGTGCCGAGAAGTGCCTGGGCACGCCCGGCCTCGAAGTCCATCAGGACCCCTGCGGCGCCGCCGCGCCGGGCGGCCGCGTCGCGGTCGAGAACGGCGTAGGAGACCCCCGGGAACCGCTCCTCGAACCGCTCGGCCAGGCGCTCGGTCCCGAATCCGATCGGCATGAGAACTCCGGATCCGCACGACGGACACGCGGCGGGCCGGCGGATCTCGCCGCCGCAGTAGTGGCAGAGCAGCCTCTCGTGACGCCGGTGGTACGTGCGCGCCACCGAGCAGTTCGCGCACCGGAAATCCTCTCCGCACGAACGGCAGAGCAGACTCGGTGAGAACCCCCGCCGGTTGAGGAGGAGGATCGCCTGCTCTCCCCTTTCGAAGCATTCCGAGAGGATGCCGGCGGTACGGGAGGCAAAGAGGATCCGCCCGTGATCTCCCTCGCGCGGGCTCTCCTTTCTGAGGTCGATGATTTCGACCGTCGCGCGCGGCCTTTCACCCGGCCTCTCCGGCAGATTCAGGCGCGGCAGGCGCCCTTCGCGGGCGGCGCGCTCCTGCTCCATCGAGGGCGTCGCCGAGCCGAGGACGAGCGTGGCGCCCTCCTCGTGCGCCCGCACGCGCGCGACGGCACGCGCGTCGTAGCGCGGCGACTCGCTTTGCTTGTAGGCCGCGTCGTGCGCTTCGTCGAGGACGACGAGGCCCAGCTCCGGGAGCGGCGCGAAGACCGCCGAGCGCGGACCCACCACCGCGTCCACCTCTCCGCGGCGCGCGCGCTCCCATTCGGCGGCCCGCTCGCCGTCGGACAGGCCGCTGTGGAGGAGTGAGATCCGGTCGCCGAACCGCGCCACGAGGCGCCGCACGAGCGCCGGGGCGAGCGCGATCTCGGGCACGAGGAGGATTCCGCGCCGGCCCGCCTCCCGGGCGGCCTCCAGCGCCGCGAGGTACACCTCCGTCTTCCCGCTTCCGGTGACGCCGTCGAGCAGGAACTCCTTCGGAGCCTTTCCGCGGACGCTTCCGGAGATGGCGTCGATCGCCGCGCGCTGCGCAGGCGTCGGGATGAGTCTGAAGTCCGCAGAGGAGCCGCCGACGTGCCGCGCGATGTCCGTGCGGCGCTCGACTTCGACTCCGGAGACGAGCCCCGCCTTCACGAGGGCGGCCAGCACGGCGGGAGAGCCCTCCGCTGCGCGCACCTCCTCGGTCGAGACGGGCCGGCCGAGAGCGAGGAGGTGCGCGTGGAGCGTGCGCCGCCTCGCCGAGCGACTGAGCGCGGGATGGTCGGCCGGCGCGGGCCGCGCGACCCAGGCTCGATCCGACGGAGCCGCGGCGGCGCGCAGGTTCTCGGAACGGATCCGCACGAGGCCGTCGGCGAGGAGCTGCTTGAGCGCCGTGGCGAGACCCTTCCGGCCCGCGCGCTCCGCGAGCTCGGGAAGACGGGCCTCGCCCGCTTCGAGAAGCGCAGCCAGGATCTTCCCAGCGACTCCTTCCGCCGGCGCGCCGACGGCCCCGGACGTGGGCACGTAGACCGCTTCGGAGGCCGCGAGGAGGCGGGCGGGAACCGCGGACCTCAGGATCTCGCCCGGCGGCACGAGGTAATACGCGGCGGCGCGCACGAGGACCCTCACGAGGCGCTCCGGGAGAAAAGGCGTGTCGTCGAGCGCCGCCACGACATCGCGCTCCACCGCGCCATCGGGCGCGGGCGGCGGGTCCAGCGAGGCCACGAGGCCGGTCGCCAGCGCGCTTCCGAACGGTGCCGCGACGCGCGCGCCCGGCACCAGCGGCCCGACGTCCTCCGGCACCCGGTAGCTCGGCAGCCCGGGGAAGCGGTTTGGAAGGAGAAGCGCGACGCGCGTCAGACGCGCGCCCTCGGCTTCTGGTCGGGAGTCTCTTCGGGCGCGTCGTCGTCGGCCGGGTCGCGCTGGGAAACCGCGTCGGCGTCGACGAACTTCTTTTCGCCGGCGTCCCAGCGCCAGCGGCGCGCGGGATCGAGCCCGAGGTCCGGCGTTACGATGAGGAGCGAGCGCTCGATCGTCAGGTCGCCCGCGTCCAGAGAGATCGCGCGTTCGACCCAGAGCGGCTTCTGGAACGTGCCATCTCCCGTGCCGAAGAAAACCGCGACGTGGAACCAGAGGCCGCTCGACCCTTTCTCCACGAACGCTTGCGCGAAGTCCAGCCGTCCGTCGCCGTCGAGGTCCCCGCGCACGAAAAAGGGGTGGTAGCTTCCGTACACGTCCTCGAGATCCCGGCGCTCGTCGGACTCCATCGCGTCGCCGTCCTCGGCGGACCGGAGGAGGAGCCCTTCCTTGCGGTATGTGGCGAGGGCGTCGTCGACCGCGAGCTTCTCGGTCTTGGTCCGGCCGGACGCGTCGAGGCCGCGTGCGTCTGCAACCGGCGGAGCCGGCGGGGCCGCCCGGACCGGTCTCGCGGCGCGCCTCGTCAGGAGGAGAGCCGCAGCCGCGATCGCGGCGGCACCGCCGACGACGAGCACGATGTGACGGGGGCGGACGCTCACGTCGCTCTTCCCCTTCGACCCCGAGGTTCGATCCCGAGCCGCGCGAGGACGGCCAGAAGATCCTCCCACGCCTCCTTCTTCTGCGCCGGCTGCCTGAGGAGGAACGAGGGGTGAAAGGTGGGCATGACGGGAATCCCGCGATAGCTTCCCCACTTCCCGCGCAACCGCATGATCCCTTCTTCGGTTTCGAGGAGAAACTGCGCGGCGAACTTGCCGAGCGCGACGATCACCTCGGGTTTTACGAGGTCGATCTGCCTCTCGAGATAGCCGCGGCAGGAGGCGATCTCGTCGGCCTCCGGGTTGCGGTTGTCGGGCGGCCGGCACTTCAGCACGTTCGCGATGTAGACGGACGAGCGCGGCAGTCCCATGCCGTCCTCGATCATCCTCGTCAGGAGCTGTCCCGCGCGGCCCACGAAGGGGACGCCCTGGGCGTCCTCGTCGGCGCCGGGCGCCTCCCCGACGAACATGATCCGCGCCTCGGGAGATCCGTCCGAGAAGACCGTCCGCTTGCGGGTCTTGCACAGGCGGCAGGTGACGCAGGCAGAAACTTCTTTTGCTAAAGCCTGCAGCTCCAAGGCCGACGCGGGCCGAGTGGCCAGCGGAGTGGATCCATATGCTGTTTTTTCTTCGAAGGTGAATGACGACGATCGCGCCGGCTGCGCCGGCGCGAGGTACAGGTCCGTCACCCCGAGGTCTCGATAGTAAGCGAGGGTTTCCCTCAGCGCGTCGGAGCGGGGGCCGGGCCGCGCGGGGATCACCCGGAGATCACTCGGTGGGAAGCAGGTCGACGGCCGGAACTTCTTCCACGACCGGCTCGGGCGACGCGAGCTGCCAGCGCACGAGGTCGGCGTTCACTTCCTGGAGCGCGATGCGAGTGACCTTCGCGTGCTTGCTCTCGATCTTCGGGCGCGCGCCCTGGACGAGCTGCTCGGCGCGCCGGGCGGCAATGTGGACGAGGCGGAACTTCGACTCGACGTTCGGCGGAAGCTGCGACATGAAATGAGTATCCTCCGTGAGATTCAGGGCGCGAAGCTCCTGAGGATCGATTCGAGGCGCTCGCGCCGGCGGCTTTTCCCCGCCCGCCGCGCCACGAGGATCGAGCGAAGCTCGTCCACCGCGGCCTCCAGATCCTCGTTGATTATCGCATAGTCGAACTCGCCCCACTCCTCCATCTCCTTGCGGGCCGCCGCGAGGCGCCGCCGGACGACCTCCGGAGCGTCGGAGGCCCTGGCTCTCAGGCGCGCCTCCAGGACCTCGCGCGACGGCGGAAAGACGATCACCTTCACGGCGTCGGGCACGTGGGAGCGCACCTGCCGCGCCCCCTGAACGTCGATGTCCAGGAGGACGTCGAGGCCCTTTTCGAGGCGCGGCTCGACTTCCGCCCGCGAGGTGCCGTAGAGATTTCCATAGACGAGGGCCCACTCGAGAAACCCGCCGCTTTCCTGGATCGCCCGGAATCCGGCGTCGTCCACGAAGTGGTACTCGACCCCGTCGTGCTCGCCCGCCCGCGGTGGGCGCGTCGTATGCGACACCGAAAAGTGCAGCGTGCCGCCGATGCGGGGATCCTCGAGCACCCGCCGGATGAGCGTCGTCTTGCCCGCTCCCGAAGGCGAGGAGACGATGAACAGATCGCCCCGGCTCATGACCTGCCTCTCATTCGACGTTCTGGACCTGTTCCTTGAAAGTCTCGACGTCGGATTTCAGGTCGAGGACGAGCTTCGTCGCCCCGGCCTCGCGCACCTTCGCCCCGGAGGTGTTCACCTCGCGGTGGAGCTCCTGCGCGAGGTGGTCGAGGCGCCGGCCGACGGGTCCCGGCGACGCGAGCAGGCGCCGGACCTCGGCGAGGTGCGTCTTCAGGCGGTCGATCTCCTCCGTGATGTCGGCGCGGTCGGCGAGCTGCGCGACCTCTTGCGCCAGCCGTCCTTCGTCCAGCGGAACGCCGGCGGCGAGCTTCGCGATGCGGTCGCGGAGCGATGTGAAGATGCGGTCCGAAATCCCCGCCCGTGCTGCGTCGAGCAACGAGATACCCTTGTCGATTCGCTGAAGGATTTCTTCGAAGGTGAGAGAGAGAGCTGCGCCCTCCCGCGCCCGGGTCTCGTCGAAGTCGGCGAGTGCCTTTTCGACCAGGGAAACGAAGATTTCTTCGAAGGTGCCCTCGCCCGGCGCGGCCTCTTCCTGCCGGACGACGCCCGGCAGACTGAGGAGGTCGCGCGGAGAAAGCTCACCGGGCAACCCTCTATTCGAAGAACCCTCTCTCCACGCCTTCGCGTATTGCTCCGCCGCCGCCATGTCGAGTCGGGCCGCCGGCCCCGCCCCCGCGCCTGCGGGGCGCGTCGTTCGTATCAGGATGTCGATGTGGCCCCTCTGCGCGACCTTCGCAACTGCTTTGCGGATCGCGGGCTCGGCCGCCGTGTACTCGTCACGGAGCTTCACCGCGACGTCCAGGAAGCGGTGGTTCACTCCGCGTACGACGACGTTCGCCTCCGTGCCGTCCGGCAGCATGCCTGCCGCCCGGCCGAATCCGGTCATGGATTTCATCCGTTGCTCCCCGCCACTGCGGCCTCGCGCGCCGGCTCGAAAACCTGCAGGTCGTGGAGGCGACGATACAACCCTCCGGCCGCGAGGAGGTCCGCGTGCCGGCCGCGCTCCACGATCCGGCCCGAGTCGAGCACGACGAGGAGGTCCGCGCGGCGCACTGTGGAGAGCCGGTGCGCGATGACGAGGACGGTGCGCCCCGCCATGAGGCGCTCGAGGGCCTGCTGCACGGCCAGCTCGCTCTCGGCGTCGAGCGCCGACGTGGCCTCGTCGAGAACGAGGATCGGCGGGTCCTTCAGGAGAGCGCGCGCGATCGCGAGCCGCTGGCGCTGGCCGCCCGACAGGCGCGTGCCTCCTTCCCCGAGCCGCGTGTCGATGCCGTCGGGAAGGGCATCGACGAACGCGACGGCGTTCGCGGCGGCGAGGGCGTCGCGCACGTCCTTTTCGGCCACCTCGGGGCGGCCGTAGGCGACGTTGCGCCGCACGGTGTCGTCGAAGAGGACGACGTCCTGCGTCACGAGGCCGATGTGCGCACGGAGCGAGGCGAGCGTCACGTCGCGAAGGTCGATGCCATCGAGGGTCACGCGCCCGGCCGTCGGATCCATGAAGCGCAGGAGAAGTGCCGCGAGCGTGGATTTTCCCGCGCCGGAAGGGCCCACGAGCGCGGTCACCGAGCCGCGGTGAAGGGCGAGGTCCACGCCGTCGAGAACGCGTTCGCCATCCCCGTACGCGAACGAGACACTCTCGAACGCGACTTCGCGGGCGAAGCCCGCAACCGGCCTGGCGTCGGACCGATCGACGACGTCGTTCGGGGCGTCCAGAACCTCGAAGAGGCGGCGGGCGGAAGCCAGCGCCTGCTGAAGCGCGAGATTCGTGCGCGTCGCGCGCTTGAAGGGCTGGTACATCATCGCGAGCCCCACGCCGTACGAGATGAACGTGCCGAGCGTCATCTTGCCGGCCGTGATCCGCGTCGTCGCATAGCCGAGAAGGAGCAGGAACGCGAGGACGGAGGCCGTCTCGACCAGGGGTGACGAGAACGCCATGACGCGCGCCCCCTTGCGCGCGAGCCGGAACGTGCGCTCGTTCACCTCCGAGAACCTCTCGCTCTCCCACGCTTCGGCTCCGTACGCCTGGACGACGCGGGCGCCGCGAATCGTCTCGGAGAGAACGCCCGTGAGATCTCCCATGCGCTCGCGCGCCGACCGCGAGAGGGACCGGAGGCGCTTCGCGATGAGGACGACCGGCACGACGATCGCGGGCGTGATTAGGAGTGCGACGAGTGTCAGCTGAGGCGAGAGCGAAACGACGACCACGAGCAGGACGGCGAGCGTCGCGAGGGACTGGACGAGATCCGCCAGATCCGTACCGAAGAGGCTCTGAACGCGGTCGACGTCTCCTGTGACCCGCGCGATGAGGTCGCCGGAGGGGTGCCTCGCGAAGAACGCCCCGGACTGGCCGAGGACTTTCTCGTAAAGCGTCTTCCTCAGGTCCCTCACGAACGCCAGCCCGACGGCGTTGAACCGGTACTCGGCGACGAAGGCGCAGAGGTTCTTGAGGACGAACGCGGCAAGGAGCAAGAGCGGCAGGACGAAGGCGCGCGTTTCGGCCGTTACGCCGAGCGTCGCCTCGAGCCGTTCGAGCCCCCCGTCGAGCGCCTTCGCGACCGCCGTCTTCCTCACGACGGACTTCTCCCCGACCACGGACCCGAGGCCGGGGGCGGCGCCGGAGTGGGCCATCACGGCGGTACGCGCCTCGGGCGTGAGGACCTGATCGAAGAGCGGGCCGAAGAGATACGTCACGAGGCCCGTGAACACGGCGACGCCCAGCATGGCGAGGACGGCGGCGAGAGCCGCCGACCGGTGCGGCCGGAAGAGGCGGAGGAGCCGCCGGAAGTCGCTCACGCGCGGCCCTCCGACGCGGCCACGAGCACCGCGACGAGAGCGTCCGCCGTGCGGCCCGGCGCGCCGGGCGGCCCGAGCTCCTCGAGGCCACGCGCGAGGCGCGCCCGCGTGGCGGCTGCGCGGGACGGGTCGTCCAGGTAGGCGGTCGCTTCGTCCGCGACCCGCTCCGGCGTGGCATCCCCCTGGACCAGCTCCGGCACCGTTTCCTTCCCGGAGCCGTCGTCGCTCACGAGATTCGCCATCGCGACGAAGGGCACTTTCACGAGCCGGCGCGCGAGCCAGAACGTCAGGGGATGGACGCGATAGACGACGACCATTGGGACGTTCGCGAGAAGCGCCTCCACGGTCGCGGTCCCGGACGCGACGAGGACGACGTCCGACGCCGCGAGGAGCGCGAGGTGCGGCCCGGTCACGACGCGCCACGAATCGACGTCCGGCCCGGCCACGTTGCGCGGGAGATCCGGCGGGATCGAGTCGGCCCTCACGAGGACGATCTCGAGGTCGGAACGTCGCGTCCGAAGCAAGCGCACGGCGTCGCGGAGGACGGGCAGGTTGCGGCGGATCTCGCCCGCGCGAGAGCCCGGCATCAGGACGACCCGGCGCACGCCGGCGGGCGGCGGCGGCGCCGGGGTCGCGAGCTCTTCGGCGGCGCGGTCCACGAGCGGATGGCCCACCCAGGTCACCTTCGCCCCGAGGCCGCGGGCGTCCCACCACCGTTTCTCGAAACGGAAGAGAACGAGAGTCGCGCGCCCCAGGGCCGCGATCGTCTCCGCCCGGGAGCTGCGCCACGCCCACACCTGCGGTGAGACGTAGAACACGACGGGAATCCCGGCGCGAAAGAGCCGTTTCGCGAGGCGGAGGTTGAAATCCGGCGAGTCGATGAGGACGGCGCCGTCGGCCTTCTGCCTCACGGCCTCCGCGGCGAGGGAGCCGATGAGCTTTCGCGCGAAGCGCAGCTTCGCGAGCGCCTCGACGAGGCCCACGACCGCGAGGTCCTTCTGATGCGCGAGGAGGCGCATTCCTTCGCGGCGGCAGCCGTCGCCCCCGACGCCGAAGGTCTCGAGCGCCGGAACACGGGACCCCAGCGCCGCGAGCAGCGCGCTCGCATGCTGGTCGCCCGAGACCTCTCCCGCCACGACGAGGAGCTTCAACGCAGAACCGCTTCGAGGAGAAATCCGAGGGCAACGGCACTGCCCACGAGGCCGAGGAGGGCCTTCACGAAGAAGCGTCGCCCTTCAGCGCGGTCGTCCTTCCAGAGGAGCGCGAAGAACGCGGCCAGGAAGGTCGAGAGCAGGACGAGAAGCGGGAAGTGATCGGAAAGGATCATGCCCGCCGCCCGGACGCCCGCTCGAAGACGTCGAGCACGAGGAGGATCTGCATGATGGCGGCCACGAAGAGATACGTGCGGCCGTATTCGCACGTGGCCGAGGACAGGTTCCACGGCTGGAGCGAAAACCCGACCAGCCCGGTCGCGAGAACGAGCGCGAGGAACGCGACTCCGCGCGCGCGGCGGCCGAGCAGGAAGTGCCCAAACCCGGGAACGGCGGCGGATGCGAGCACGAGGAGGGCCAGCGCTCCGCCCGCCCGCTTCACGAGCGGCGGGCGAACGCGGCGGCGAGCTTCGCCCGCGTGAAGGGGAGCTCCTCGGGAATCATCCGCGTTGCGCCGACGACCGACATGAAGTTCGTGTCGCCCTCCCAGCGAGGCACGACGTGCAGGTGCGCGTGATCGACGACTCCCGCGCCCGCGCCGCGGCCGATGTTGAGGCCGTGGTTGAACCCGTGCGGCCGGTACGCCTCCGTCAGCACCTCTTCGGACGTCGCGGCGAGGTCGACGAGCTCGTGCCGCTCGGCCGCCGAAATCGCGGACAGGGAGGCGCGATGCGCGAAGGGCGCGAGCATGAGATGCCCGTTCGTGTAGGGATAACGGTTCAGCGCGGCGAACACCGAGGCGCCCCGGTGGACGATGAGCCCGTCCTCGTCGCTGCGGCCTGCCAGAACGCAGAAAAGACACCCCGCGACGATCTCGCCCTCGCCGGCGAGATACGCCGCGCGCCACGGCGTGTACAGGCTCTCCATCAGCCCGGGCCGGCTCCCGGAACCCTGCCGTCCGCGGCGGCGGGCGCGGCGGGCGTCGCCTGGTTGATGAGCTCCTTCAGCTTCTTGCCCGGCTTGAAGTACGGGACGCGTTTCGGCGGCACCATCACCTTCACGCCGCTGCGCTTCGGATTGCGAGCGATCCGCGCGCCCCGTTGGCGCAGCCGGAAGCTGCCGAAGCCCCTCAGCTCGATCTTCTCCCCCGACCTCAGCGAGGCGATGATGCCGTCGAAGACGGAGTCCACGATGACCTCCGCCTGTTTCTTGGTGACGTCCGTGGCGTGAGCGACCTGCTCCACCAGGTCCGCCTTCGTCGTCGTGCCTTCCGCGCGGCCTACCACAGAAAGAAGACGTTCCATCCGCCCCCCACCGGTGCGCCAGAAAGAAGGCGCCCCGTCCATGTCGATTCCGAAGGTCCCGTCAACAATTCGATGAGTCCCGGCCGCCTGGGCCGCGGGTGCCAGATCTCGGCGGGTACGGCCAGATGCGCGAGGCGCGCGGCGCGGTCGACCGCGTCGCGGAAGTCGCCGATCTCGTCCACGAGCCCGAGGGCGAGCGCCTCCTCGCCCGTGACGACACGTCCGTCCGACATCCGCTCGAGCGCGTCCGGCTTGAGCCGGCCCTTCCGGCCCTCGGCCACGGCCGACTGAAACTGCGCCCGGAGCTTCACGATGAGGTCCTCGAAGTACTTCCGCTCCTCGTCCGTGAGCGGACGGGTCGGGTTCCCCGCGTCCTTGAGGGCGCCGCTCTTCAGAGTGATCGTCCGGACCTTCGCCCAGTCGAGGAGGTCCCCGTAGTTCATCCACTGCATGATGACGCCGATCGATCCCGTGATCGTGCCGGGATTCGCCACGATGTGGTCCGCGGCCACGGCCGCGTAGTAGCCGCCCGAGGCGGCGACGGACTCCATCGACACGACGACGGGCTTTCCCGTCTCCCGCCGGAAGCGGCGAAGCTCGCTGAAGAGCTCCTGCGACGCGGCCACGCCTCCGCCCGGCGAGTTGATGCGCACGACGACGGCCTTGACGTTCGAGACGTCGTGGAACCTCTTCAGCATGTCGCGGAAGCGGTCCGCCGAGAGAATGATTCCCTCGAGGTCGACGACGCCCACGCGGCCGCCGAGAGCGAGGGAAGGCGCGCCGCCGCGCGGCGCGAACACGAACGCCGCGGCACAGGCGATCAGCAGGAGAAACGCGAACGCGACGGCCGCGACGACCCATGCGACGGTCGAACGTTTCACGCGTTCTCCTCCCGGACGCCCTTCATCGCCGTTCTCCAGCTACTCGTGCGGGTCCGTTCCGGCGGGAACGGCCTTCTCGTCCGTCTCGACCGATTCATTCACCGGGTCCGCGGCGTTGTCCGGAGCCGTTTCTTTCCCCGGCTCACTTGCCGCCGCCTCGGGGTGCCCCGCCGAAACGTCCGCAGCTGCCGCCGTCTCGCGGGCTGGCTGTTCCACGTCGCGGGACGACAGCCCGATGCGCTGTTCGTGCGGCTCGATCCGGAGGATGCGGACCCGAACCGGGTCGCCCTCGGCGTAACGCGAGGCCGGTTTCTCTCCGCGTCCGAGCGGGGTTTCGGAAACGTGCATGAGGCCCTCGAGACCCTCGGGGAGGCGGACGAACACGCCGAACTCGGCCACCTTCGCGACGGTGCCGTCCACGACGTCGCCGGGCTGGTGCTTCGTCGAGAACTCCTCCCACTCGTTGGGCCGGAATTCCTTGATCGAGAGACTGATCCGCCGATTCTCGACGTCGATTGCCGTGAGGACCGCCTGCACCTCGTCGCCCTTCTTGAGGATCTCGGACGGGTGCTTCACGCGCCGGCCCCATGACATGTCGGAAACGTGGATGAGGCCGTCGATGCCCTCCTCGATCTCCACGAATGCGCCGAAATCGGTCAGGTTCCGAACCGTGCCGTGGATGCGGTCTCCGATGTGGTATTTCTCGGCGAGCTGCTCCCACGGGTTCGGCTCGGTGGCGCGAAGCGAGAGCGAGAGCCGGCGCGTCTCCGGGTTGACGTCCGCGATGACGGCCTCGATCGTGTCGCCCACGTTCAGGAGCTTCGACGGATTCTTGACCCGCTTCGTCCAGGACATTTCGCTGACGTGGATGAGCCCCTCGACGCCCTCTTCGAGCTCCACGAAGGCACCGTAATCCGTGAGGGAGACGACCTTCCCGCGCACGCGCGCCCCCACGGGGTAGTGGGCCGGCAGGTCCTGCCACGGGTCGGGCTTCAGCTGTTTCATGCCGAGCGAGATCCGGCCCGTCGCCTCCTCGAACCTCAGGACCTTTACGTCGACTTCCTGCCCGACGTGCACCGCGTCCGAGGGGTGGGCGAGGCGGCCCCACGTCATGTCGGTCACGTGGAGAAGACCATCGATCCCTCCGAGATCCACGAACGCGCCGTAGTCGGTGAGGTTCTTCACGACGCCCTTGAGAACGCGGCCGTCCGCGAGAGCCGCTGCGGCTTCCTTCTTCTTGACCTCGGCTGCCTCGTCGAGGATGGCTTTGCGTGACAGCACGATGTTGCCGCGCTTCTTGTCGAGGGAGACGACGCGGAAGTCGAGCTCGCGGCCCTTCAGGACGTCGAGGTTCTTGAGGGGACGCGAGTCGGCGATCGAGCCCGGCAGGAACGCACGCACGCCGATGTCGACCGACAGCCCGCCCTTGACGCGTTCGAGAACGCGCCCCCGGATGGGCGCGTTCGCCGCGAACGCCTGCTCGACGAGGTCCCACGCTTTCCCGCGGCGCGCCTTTTCCCAGGAGAGCACGACGTAGCCGTTCGGGCCCTCGGTGCGCTCCAGCACCGCCTCGATCTCCTGTCCAGGGTGCGGAAGCCGGTCGGCCGGGACGTGGTGGAATTCGGAGCGGGGGATCATTCCTTCCGACTTGTAACCGATGTCGACGAGGATCTCGTCGTTCGTCACCTGAAGCACGCGGCCCCGGATGAGCTCTCCCTCCTTCAAGGAGCGCTCGCTCTCGGCGAGAAGGCGTGCGAACTCCCCGTTCTCAGCGCCCTCTTCGGCCTTCTGGCCACCGTCGTTCTTCGAGTCCCTAGGCGACATGTACTCGTGCTCCTTCGCGGTCTTGAAATGGGGCCACCTAACTTGCCGTGAGGCAAACGCTTAGGGGGCCGGAATTGTCGATGTTAGACGGCCGGGGGGAGACCGGTCAACCGGGCGGCGGATCTCCCTTCCCGAGGGTCGCAAGGACCCGCTCGACGACTTCTTCGACCGAGAGCGCGGACGTGTCGATGCGGGCGTACGTCCCATCGTCCAAGAGCGGTGAATCGGCTCGGGTGGCATCCGCGCGATCGCGCGCTTCCATCTCCGAGAGCACCCGAGCGAAGGTTTGAGCAGCGCCCCTGGCCGAAAGCTCCGCGAACCGGCGGCGCGCCCGCACCTCCGGCGACGCCGTGAGAAAGATCTTGTGAGGCGTCTCGGGGACGACCTTCGTCCCGATGTCGCGCCCCTCGAGGACGCCGCCCCCCCCGAGCGCAAGGGAGCGCTGCATGCCTGCGAGGCGGCGTCTGACGCCCGGTACGGCAGAGACGGCCGAGGCGTACGCGGAGATCTCCGGCGTCCGGATCTCCCGGGACACGTCCTCTCCGTTCAGCCAGGTCCGCGCGTCCGTGGCGCTCCCCGTCACGCGGACGTCCACGTGGGACGCGACCTCTACGACAGCCTCCGGGGCTTCGAGCGGCAGCGCGATCCCCTTTCGCTTCACCGCGAGTCCGACCGCGCGGTACATGGCCCCCGTGTCGAGGTACGGCACGCCGAGCCGCGCGGCAACGGCCTTTCCCACCGTGGACTTGCCCACTCCGGAAGGACCGTCGATCGCGACGACGAGGCTCGTCACGACCGCGCTCGGACTCGTGCAGGCCGGGGCGCCGGCCGGATCGCACGCAAGGAGGCAACCTCTTCCCGAGAAAGGTCGCGGAACGCGCCCGGAGGCAGCTTCGGGTCACGGATCGGACCGATCGCGACCCGGCGCAGCTTCGTGACGGAGTGGCCGACGAGGTCGAACATCCGTCGGATCTGCCGCGAGCGCCCCTCGCCGAGGGTCACCTTCAGCCAGGCGTTGCCTCCGGCGCCGTTCCTTTCGGGCGTCGTCTTGACGAGTTCGACCTCGGCGGGTGCCGTGCGCGCGCCGTCGTCGGGCAGGGTGACGCCCCGGCGCAGCCGCTCGAGCTGCGCAGGCGTCGGCACCCCGGAGACCTTCACCTCGTATTCCTTGCGGCAGCCTCCGGAAGGATGCGTGAGCTTGTGTACGAGCGCGCCGTCGTCGGTGAGGAGGAGCAGCCCCTCGGACTCCACGTCGAGCCGCCCAACGGCCACGACCCGCTCCCCGACGCGCCCTTTCAGGAGCTCGAAGACGGTCGGGATGCCGCCGGGATCGTCCCGCGTGACGATGAGCCCCTTCGGCTTGTTCATGAGGACGTACCGCCGCGCGACGGCCACCCGGACGAGCTTTCCGTCCACCTTCACGTGATCCTTCGCGAGGTCCGCCTTGACGCCGAGCTCCTTGACCTTGTGGCCGTTCACGGTCACCCGGCCCTCGAGGATGATCTGCTCGGCCGCTCGCCGCGACGCGATGCCGGCGGCGGACAGGATCTTCTGCAGGCGCTCAGCGGTCATTCGAAGAATCCTTTTCTTCGGTCTCTTCGGACGATGGAGACGCCGGAGCGTCACTCTCCGGGAACAGCTCGGTCTGCGCCGTGTTCGTCTCGACCCCGTAGAGCGCGTCGAGGTCCTCCGGCCGCGGGAGGTCCTTCAGGTCGGTGAGGCCGAAGTGGACGAGGAACTCCCGGGTCGTCTTGTAGAGGAACGGCGTCCCGACGACCTCCTTGCGGCCCGCCGTCGTGATGAGCTTCTTGTCGAGCAGGGTGCGCAGCGAAGAAGCGGAGTTCACGCCGCGCAGCTCGGCGATCTCGGGCGCGGTGACGGGCTGGCGATACGCGACGATCGAAAGCACCTCGAGGCTCGCCATCGAGAGCTTGTTCTTCCCTTCCAGCCCGAGCAGGTTGCGGACGGGCAGGTCGTACTCGTTGCGCGAAACGAGGCGCGCGCCGCCCGCGACGCGGTCGAGGCGCACGCCCCTCCCGCCGGCCTCGCAGGCCTGCTCGAGCGCCTCGAGCGCGGCCTCGACCTCTTCCCTCGAAATCTCGGCGGCCTCGGCGAGCCTTTCGATCGTCGCCGGCTTACCCGACGCGAAGAGAAGCGCCTCGAGGAGCGCGACGTGCGTCGTCACCGGTACGCCTCTTCGTATCCGTCGAGTGACGCCTCCTCGCCGGTCGCGTGGAGGTAGATGTCGCTGAATTCCCCCTCCTGCTGCGCTCTGACGACACGGAGCCTGAGGAGCTCGAGGACGGCGAGGAAGATCGCGATGGCCTCGGACCGGCCCGAAAGGGAGCGGAAGACGTCGGAAAGCGGGACCGGGCCGCCTCCGGACTTCACGCGCGCGAGCATCTGCTCCATCTTCTCCTTGATGGAGAACTTCTGGTGAGCGATCTCCATCGACGGCGGGTGCTGCGCGCGGTAGCGGTCGAGCGCACCCTTGAAGAACGTCAGCAGGTCGAAGAGCGAGACTTCCGAAAGATCGGCCTCTTCGGCCTCGCCTTCCGGCGTCTCGAGCTTCGCCGGTACGCGGCCCCAGAGCCCGAGCCTCAAGGCTTCCATCTCGTGCAGGGTCTCGGCGACCCCCTTGTACTTGCGGTACTCGAGGAGCCGCCTCACGAGCTCGTCGCGCGGGTCCTCCTCGGGCGCGCTCGCCCCAGCGTGCGGCAGGACCATCTGCGACTTGATGTGCACGAGCATCGCCTCGACGTAGAGGAACTCCGCGGCGACCTCGAGGTCGAGCTCCTGCATGAGGACCAGGTACTCGTGGTACTGCCGGCAGATGTCGGCCAGGGGCAGGTTGCGGATGTCGAGCTCGTTCCTACGGATGAGGTGCAGCAGAAGGTCGAGCGGCCCCTCGAACTGCGGCAGCTTCAGCGGATACGGCTGCATGAGGTCCGCACCGGCGGGGACGGGGATGCGGATTCCTTCAGTCATGAGCTCCGCACTCTCTCACCCTTCTAAGAAATCCGAACAAAACGCCGTTACCGTCCTTCACAGAAGTCGCATTGCTGCGGAGACTTTCTCCATAGTGTCCGAAGCAATATCTCTCGCTCTCGCGCTGCCCATCTCGAGCACGTCCCTGACGAAGTCTTTTTTCGCCGTGATCTCCGCGCGTTTCTGCCGGATGGGCTCGAGCGCGGCGTTCATGTTGCGGATGAGGTGCTTCTTGCAGTCCACGCAGCCGCGTGCCGCCGTGCGGCACTCGAAGTCCACCTGCTTCTGCTCCTCGGGGGGCGAGTAGAGGACGTGGAACGGGTAGAGATTGCACACGTCCGGGTTCCCCGGGTCGGCGCGGCGAGCGCGGCCGGGGTCCGTGACCATGCTCATGACCTTTCTCTCGACCTCGGCGGCCGAGTCCGACAGCGCGATCGCGTTGTCGTAGGTCTTCGACATCTTCCGGCCGTCGAGTCCGGGCACCTTGGGGGTCGCCGTGTAGAGCGCCTGCGGCTCCGGGAAGACGGCCCCGTAGAACCCGTTGAACCGCCGCACGATCTCGCGGCAGATCTCGAGGTGACTTTCCTGGTCCTTGCCGACCGGCACGTAATGCGCGCGAAAAAGCGCGATGTCGGCGGTCATCAGAACCGGATAGCCCAGGAAGCCGAACGTCCCGAGGTCGCGCTCGCGAAGCTGCTCGATCTGCTCCTTGTAGGTCGGGACACGCTCGAGCCACCCGAGGGGTGTGATCATCCCGAAGACGAGGGCCAGCTCGGCCGTCTGCGGGACGCGCGATTGCACGAAGATCACCGACTTATCCGGGTCGAGGCCGACCGCGAGCCAGTCCGTCACGGCCTCGAGCGTCGCCTCGCGGATCGCGGACGTGTCCGCATAGTCGGTCGTGAGCGCGTGGAGATCGGCGATGAAATACCGGCAGTCGTAGTCGGTCTGCAGGTCCACCCAGTTCTTCACCGCTCCCCAGTAGTTTCCGAGGTGGACGCGGCCGGTCGGACGAAGGCCGGAGAGGACGATCTTGCGGGGCGGAGGATTCACGAGCTCATCCATTGGAGGACCAGGTGCTGGACCGGGCGCATGACCACGCCGAGGACTCCCGTGAACATGGCGACGACGAGGATGATGAAGCCATAGCGCCGGAGGAAGATCACGGCCGGCAGGGCGGCCGGAGGCAGCAGGCTCTCCACCACGCCGAACCCGTCCAGCGGCGGGATCGGCAGAAGATTGAAGATCGCCAGCGAGACGTTGACGAGGACCGAGAGACCGGCGATGAGCCACAGCGGGTAGAGCGCGTTCTCTCTCGATGCCCCTTGGCGTCCTCCCATCGCGGCAAAGACCGCGGCGAACGCCACGGCGAGAAGCAGGTTGGACAGCGGGCCCGCCGCCGACACGAGGAGGTTCGCGCGGCGAGGATTCCGCACGCCGCGCAGGGACACCGGGACCGGCCGCGCCCAGCCGAACACGGGCAGGCCCGAGAACGCGAGCAGCGCGGGGAAGAACAGGCTGCCGATCGGATCGAGGTGCTTGAGCGGATTCATCGTGATGCGCCCGAGGTCGCGGGCCGTGTTGTCACCGCACTTCATCGCCACGTAGCCGTGCGCCGACTCGTGGAACGAGACGGCGAACAGCAGTACGACGATTTGGATGACGATTTCGAGAGTTTTCTGGGGGTCCACGTCGCCTTTGGGCGCGGTCACATCGCGCGGCCGCGGATGTTAACCCGGAACGCGGCGCCTCAGTCCGCTACGGGCAGGCTCGCGGCGCGGAGGAAGAGCGGCTCGCGGAACCGCGCGTCCCGCCCGTCGGCGATCATCCTTTGAGCGTCGTCCCGCGCCTCCCACATCCACCTGACGTCGCGGACGAGATCTCCGACCCGGAAGAGCGGGATGCCGCTCTGGCGCGTGCCGAGCGCGTCGCCCGGACCGCGGCGCTTGAGGTCCTCCTCGGCCACGACGAAGCCGTCGTCCGTCCTCTCGAGGACGCCGAGCCGCTCGCGCGATTCCGGCGAAACCTTCGGGCCGTGGAGCAGCACGCAGCGCGAGGCGCGCCGGCCCCGCCCGACGCGGCCGCGCAGCTGGTGAAGCTGCGCGAGGCCGAAGCGCTCCGCGTTCTCCACGAGCATGTAGGACGCATTCGGGACGTCCACGCCGACCTCGATGACCGTCGTCGCCGCGAGGACATCGAGCTTCCCGGCCGCGAACTCTCCCATCGTGCGCTCCCGCTCCTCTGACGGAAGGCGGCCGTGGACGACGCCGACGCGGCGGCCGGGGAGCGCCTTTCGGATCTCGTCCGCGTGCTTCTCGACGGCGCGCGCCTCGATCTTGTCCGACTCCTCGATGAGCGGGACGACGACGTACGCCTGGCCGCCTGCGCGGACCTCGGCCTCGATCTCGCGGAACGCGGCGGCGCGCTCCGTCTCGGCGAGCACGCGCGTCGTGATCGCCGTCCGGCCCGGGGGCTTCTCGTCGAGCGTCGAGACGTCGAGGTCGCCGTAGAGGGTCAGGGCGAGGGAGCGCGGGATCGGCGTCGCGGACATGACGAGAAGGTGCGGGCGCGCGCCCGCAGGGTCCGCTTTCGCCGCGAACGTCGTCCGCTGCGCGACGCCGAAGCGGTGCTGCTCGTCGATCACGATGAGGCCGAGGCGACGGAATTCGACCGGGTCCTCGAGGAGCGCGTGCGTCCCGACGAGCATGTCGACGCGTCCGCCGGCGAGCGCGTCGAGGACCTGTGCGCGCGCCTTCCCTTTCACGCGGCCGGTCAGGAGCTCGGCTCGGAAGCGCGTCTTTCCGAAGATCCGGAAGATCGACGAAAAGTGCTGCTCGGCGAGGATCTCGGTCGGCGCCATGAGCGCCGTCTGGAAACCGCACTCGGCGGCGAGGATCGCCGAGAGGACGGCGACGATCGTCTTTCCGCTCCCCACGTCGCCCTGGAGAAGCCGGCGCATGGGCCGCCCCGAGCGGAAGTCCTCCCCGATCTCCCGGATGACGCGCTTCTGCGCGGCCGTGAGCGTGAACGGAAGCGCTTCCCGGAGGCGCAGGCGAATCGCGTCGTCGGCCGACAGAACCGGGGCCGGCACGGCGGCGCGCTCCCGGCGGCGGCGCTGGAGGCCGACCTGGAACTCGAGAAACTCCTCGTAGGCGAGGCGGTGGAGGTACGGCGACTTCCGCTCCGTCCACTCCTCCGGGTTCGCCGGGCCTCCGGCGCTGCCCGGGAAGTGTGCTTCTCTCAGAGAGTCCGCAAGAGAAGGGAGTCTTTGCTCCCTCTCAGCAATGTGATGGAGACGCTCCGGGAGATGGTCTGCAAAGTCTCTTAGAAGGCGAAAGACCAAAGACCGCCGAGCGCGCGGGGTCAGGCCCGGAAGCTTGCGATAGATCGGTACGACGCGGCCGACAGAGAGAGGATCCGTGCCGCCCTTGCCCGTGCCAGGGCCCCGCCCCTCTTCCCCTTCTAAGAACTCTTCTATTGATTCTTCTATCTGGGGGTTCTCCATGACGAGACCGCGCCGATAGCGCGCCGAATGTGTGGCGATCCCATACACCCAGAAGACCTTCTTCGGCAGAAGCCATCTCTGAAGGTACGGCTGGTTGAAGAAGACGAGCCGGAGAGGGCCGGAGCCATCGTCGAGGATCGCCTCGAAAATCGTGAAGCCGCGGCGCCGCGTCCGGATGAGGCGAGCCGAGAGGACCGTGCCTTTGACCGTCGTTGCGGGCCCCTCCGGCACGAGCGCCGCGATCGGCGCGATGCGCGTGCGGTCCTCGTACCGGAACGGAAGATGGAGGAGGAGATCGAGCGCGGTTTCGACCCCGGCCTCAGCCAGCTCGCGGGCGCGCGCCGCGCCGACGCCGGGAAGATTCGCGAGAAGCGGCAGCGGGACGGGAATCTCTCCTACGCCTTGCTGACGCGAAACGTGAGGTCGACGAGGCCGAAGCGCGTGCGGTCGCCGTCCTTGATCGTGACCGGCTGTCCCGTGACGATGCGCGCGCCGTTCACGAACGTGCCGTTCATGGTGCCGATCTCCTCGACGACGCGAAATTCACCGCCCTCCCGGACGATCTTCGAGTGCCGTCTCGAGACGGAGCGCTGCGTGTCGAGGCTCGCGAGGTCGACGTCGGGCTTGATGCCCGTGACGGGATCGACTCGGCCCACGGTCGTCTCTCCGTCACGGTTCAGGAAGAACTCCTCGCCGCCGCCTGCGACGAGCCGGAAGATGTCGTGACGCTCGGACACCTTCGCGAAGATGTCGGACGAGCTCTCGTCGAGCGCGGGGGCCACGCCCGTCGACTGCTCGAGCAGCTTCGTCGTCTCGCGCAGCCTCCGGGAGAGCTTGCGTAGCATGCGCACGGCGATCTCCGCGTTATGGCGGAGCATCTCGTCGAACGTCGATTGGTTGATGCGCACGAGCTCGCACTCGGTCTTCGCGCGCGCCGAGGCCGTTCGGGGGACGTCCTCCAGGATCGACATCTCGCCGAAGAAATCGCCCTTCTCGAGCGTGGCGAGGAGCTTCTCCTCGCTGCGCCGGCTGCGCTTGTAGATTTCCACCGTACCGGACTGAATGACGAACATTTCCGTTCCGACCTCGCCCTCCACGAAGATGGACTGGCCGGCGGAAAAGCGTGCGAGATAGTCGGTGAAGCCACCCGGCGCGCCGGACTTGACGACTACCTTCACGGTCCGCGCAGTTTAGCCGAAGCCGGATGACTTCTTCGATATGCGCCGCAGCCGGGGGTCTTTAAGAGCGATTCATTCAGGGGGAAAGGGGGGCGCGCGAAGCCAAGCCCCCGGAGAGTGACTCGGGCCGGACGATAAGCCGGATTCTGTAACCGGTCGCCTCGCGGCTTCCGGCCGGCGGTCATTCCTCCAGGCCCGCTCTCTCGAGCGGGCTCGAGCGACCGACCCGGTGACGTCGGCCGAAGCCGCGGGGGCGGGCGCCCCTTCCATCACCCTATTTGGCCTTGCTCCGCGTGGGGTTTCGCCTGCCGGTCCCGTTGCCGGAACCGCGGTGCGCTCTTACCGCACCTTTTCACCCTTGCCTGCGCCTCGCGGCGCGTCGGCGGTGTGTTTTCTGTGCCACTTTCCTTCGGGTTGCCCCGACCGGAATTTCTCCGGCACGCTGCCCGCGGGAGTCCGGACTTTCCTCCCCTCCTTCCGCCGAAGCGTCGAGAGCGGCGACCGCCTGTCCGGCCCGAGTCGCGGCGAGTTTACCTAATTCGTCACGACCATGGAGACGTACGAGCCGTCCGAGGTGCGCGAGCCGGCCGAGGGCCCGTCGTTCACGACGCCGTACGCGACGAAGTCCGACGCGCCCGAGTCCGGCCGGATGCGCACGTACCCGTGCGCGATGCCGGCGCCCGAGAGGATCCCGTTGATCTGGGTCCACTGCCCGCCCGTCAGCGGGAGAGTCAGGGTCTGGACCGGCGTCGTCGAACCCGTATCGGCGTCGAAAACGTCGACGACATAGGTGACGGTCGCGCTGCTTCCGGCGCGGGCGTCCGCGATCGCGAGGTTGCTGCGCACGTCGGGGTCCTGGCGCAGGCCGTAGACCCACGCCTCTCCCTTTGCGCGCGCAGACTCCGATACCGCCGGATACGACAGCCCGTACGACCCGCCCACGCTCGTGTCGGGGTTCGGGTTCGTCGTACGTGCCAGCGCGACCGCGCCCGTGACGAGCAGCGTGCCGCCCTGGTTACCCGTCGTGGGGATCGCGAGACCCAGCCCGCGGAGGAAGGAGAGAGCGTTCGGCAGTACGATCTGCTGGCGGGCTGCGAGCGTCGTCGTGCGTGTCCCGCTCCCCTCCCCCGAGATCGCCGATGCCGCCGTGTACGTAAGCGTGACGTTGACGGCCGCGGACGTCGGGTTCGTGAGCGTGAGGTCCGTCGTGAAGCGAGGCGAGCCCGGGAAGTCGAGAAGGATCGGGACCAGGCCCTCGGTCGCGTTCGAGGCGAGGAAGCTGCCGTCCGAGGTGCCGCCGCCCGCGCTGCCGCCGTCGTTCACGACTCCGTAGGCGATGAAACGGTCCATACCCGACGTGCGCCGCACGCGCGCGTAGCCGCTCGTCACGCCCGTGCTCGTGAGCGAGAGGATGCTGTTGTACTGGGCGAACTCTCCCGGCTGGAGCGTACGCGTGAGAGGAGCGCCCGCCAGCCCGCCGCTGTCGCCGTCGAAAAGCTGGATCTCGAGGGACACGGGACCGGACGCCACGCCGGAGGAGGTGGCCGGCCCGTGGACTACCGCGAGGTTCGAGCGGAGGGACGCGTTCTCGCGCAGCCCGTAGATCCAGGCGTCGCCCGAGGACGTCGCGGTCCCGGCCGCCACCGCCGGCGCGAAGGTGCCGAAGGCCCCGCCGACCGAAGCCGAGAGGTTCGGCGTGGACGTGCGCGAGCCGGCGAAGACCGCAGCCGGGTCGCTTACGCCGACGAACGTCGCGAACAACGTTCCGAGCTTGACCGAGCCGTCCGACGGCAGCGCCCATCCATTCGCCGCGAGGAACGCGATGAAGTCCGGGACGTAGATCTGCCGCCCCGCGGGCAGCGTCCGCGCGACGGCCGGGCCGCCCGCGCCCGCAGTGCCGGCCGCAGGAACGTAGACGAGAACGAGCGTCGCATCGTTTCCGCTGCGGTTCACGGCCACGAAGTCCGACGTGTAATGCGACGAGGCCGCGCCGTGGAGGTCGAGGACGACCGGCGCCTGGACCACGGCACCGGTCGGGGGCGTCGCGGCCCCGCTTCCCACCGTGAGGAAAAGGGCGATGCGCCGCACGACCGACCCGGATGTCGCCGTGACGTCGAGGCGGTACGTGCCCGCGGCGGCACCCGAGGCTCTGAGAGTCAACGTTCCAGTCTGGGCGCGCGAGAGGACTCCCGTCGCCGGGTCCGCGGGGTTCCCCGGCCGGAATTCGGCCGTCACGCCCGCCGGAAGGCCGGCGACGGCCACGGTCGCGATGGCATCCGCGTCGGCGATGCCGTTCTGATCCAGCGAAAGGTTCACGACCACGCTGCCGCCCGGCGGAAGGACCGGCGTAGCGGGATTCGCCCCGAGGGTGAAGTCCGCCGTGCCCGGCGCCGGAGCGGGCAGCGCGGCAGCGAGCGCCGCGGCGTCGACGGAACCGAGGCCGGTTGCAGGGTCGTAGCCGGGACCGGCAGCGTAGCCCGCGAGCCCGGGGACCGAATTGCTGCCGGTCGTGACGTCATGAAAGGCGGGCGAGCCGGCCGAGAGCGGCGCGGATGCCGACGCGCCGGCCGCGCCGTACTGAGCGCGAGCGGCCCCATAGAGAAGCGGGTTCAGGTTTCCGAGCCGGCCGCCCGCCTTCTGCGTGAGAAGCGCGGCGATGCCTGCGAAGGCGGGAGACGAAACCGAGGTGCCGCCCACGGAAAAGAGCCCGCTCGTCACGGTCGTGTGCCCTTGCACGAACAAATACCCCGTGCGTCGGGATGCGGCGACGGAGACGTCGGGCACGTAACGGGCGTTGTCCGCGGGAAGGCCGGCGACGTTCTGCCAGGGCGGCCGCGCGAACAGGACGCTCTTGCCGCCTCCCGTCCCCTCCAGTCCCGAGCCGCCGGGTACGGCGCCGCTTGCATTCCAGGTCTCCTCCGGAATGTAGCCCTTCACGGACTTCTTCGTCGTCGGGTCGTTCGCCGGGTTCCAGTAGGTCGACGGGCTGCTCGCGTCGAGAAACTGCGTGCCTCCCACGCACGTGGCGTAAGGTGACGAGCCCAGGCCGTTCACTCCGGCTTCGGTCCCCGTCGCGTCCGAGTACGGCTGGCAGCCCGCGGCGCCGCTGTCCCCCGAGGCGACCGTCACGGAAATTCCCTGCGCGGCCGCCTGAGCCCAGACGTTCGTATAGAAGGCTGTGTCCGTGTCCGCGAAATCGCTCTCGCACGACCCGTAGGAGAGCGAGAGCACGTCGGCGAGGTTGTTGCTGACCGCGTAGAGCGCGGAAAGGTCGACGCCGTCGTTCGTCGCCGTCGTCTTCGTCACGACGAGAAGCGTCTGGGCCGCCGGCGCGATCGCGCCCGCCCACTGCAGGTCCAGATCGCTCTCGTCCTCGTCAGCGGAGTCGTTGATCCCGGGATCCGGCCCGTTCAAGACCACGACGGGATCGTTCACGGGCAGGCCGAAGTACTGTCGGAAGAACGTCGTGTCGCCGACGTTGACGTTCGTCCGCGCGAGGAGGCCGATCGTTCGGCCGCCGCCGTTGAGTCCCGCCGCGGCGAGCGCATCCACGTTGTAGATCGCCGTGAAATCCGCTGGCGCGAGATAGTGGCTGCTTCCCGAGGTGTTTGCGGGCGCCCGGCGCGCGAGCGGCCGCCGCCGGGGAAACGAGTGAAGGGAGAGCAGTCCCGTCACGCGGCGGGCGAGATCGAGCGGAAGCCGCGGCGGTCTCACGTTCGCGATGCGGACTTTGCCCTCGGCGAAGAGCTCGTGGAGCTCGGTGTCGAAAGCGCCTTCCACGTCGGCCACGCGGCCCGAGAACACGAGCGCGGCGCGCCCGGCGGGCACCTCCTCCACCTCGAGGCCGTGCCTCGTGAGCCAATCGTTCAGGGCGGTGACGTCCTCGTTCGAGGCGCCAAAGCGCCGCTCGAACTCGGCGGGCGAAAGCCACCGATGGAAGTCCGGAGACGCCGGGTCGTGCTGGTCGGCGAGGAGGCGCGCGAGGCCGTCCGGATCGCGCCGTCGCAGGACGAGGATCACGCGATCGACGCGGACGCCGCCGTCGAGCCGGGCGATGTCGCGCGCTCCCGCGACTTCGCGCGGCACCGCGCCGACGACTGGAAAGGGTTCGTCGGGGCGCGCCGCGAAGGCGGAGGCGGCGCCGGTGAGGAGCAGGGCGGCGAAGACAGTCATCGTGCGCCAGAGGCGTCGCGTCATCGGAGGTCCCTCGATCTTGGAGTGCATGGAGGATGCCGGACCTGACGAGTCAGGCGGGCGGGGGCGCCTCGCGGCCCGGGCGCCGCCTCCCGAAAAGGTCGAGGAAGCGCGCCATTCGCGGGATCGTCAGGACGAAGATGATGCCGATCGCGATCACGACGACAAGAGCCACGAGGGGCAGGAAGATCGAGACGAGACTCTGCAGGAACGCGAGGATGTCCTCGGCGAGGGAGATCCCCGCGTTCGCGATGCCCGCCGTGAGAGCCGTGGAGGTCAGGCGCGTGGCGCTCTTCACGAGGTGCGACACGAGTGCGACCGTTCCGCCCGATCCGGCCGCGACGACGCTCACGACGGCAGACCCTTCCGGTTGGACCGCGGCGAGCGCGACGAGGGCGCCCACGACGGGCCGCACGAACGAGTGCAGGAGGTGCCAGAAGTGGTCGAGTCCCGGAATCTTGTCGGCGACGAATTCCAGCAGGAAAAGGACCGCCGCCGCGCTGAGGGCGGGAGTCGAGGAGAGCAGACGCGCGATCGCACCGGGATAATCCTCGGGGAAGAAACGTGCCATCGCCCCGTAGACGAGGAGCACGGCATAGGAGTTCAGGCCCGCCGCCGCGGAGAGGCCGAGCCCGGTCCCGAAGAGCTGGGGAAGTCCGTTCGTCACCGGCCCGCCTTGGCCGAGATCTCGGAGAGCGCGGACTGGGCGCGGCGATTCGCCGGGTCGAGCCGCATGACCTCTTTCAAGGCCTTCACGCGCTCCGGCTCGTTCCGTTCGTGCAGGCACGCCTCCGCCAGCTCCCACCACAACTCGACGTTCTCCGGGATGTACTTGACGGCGCGCCGCATGGTCTCCGTGGCGTGCCGCACCCACTTCGGATTCTTGCGCTGGATTCTCGCGAGGAGCACCCAGTACTCCTTCTGAGCGGGATCGAACTCGACGGCCTGGCGCGTCATCTCGTACGCCGGGTAGAAGTCTTCTTCCTCGTACAGCACCTTCGCCCGCGTGTAGTTCTTGCGGGCGATCTCCTTCTGGACCTCCATGGTCGGCTCCGTGCCCGGCAGCGCGATGGTGTCGGCGCTCACCTCGAGCGTCCGGTCGTATGCCGCACGGGCATCGGGACTGCGAAACGCGCGTTCCGCGATCCGGAGGCGGGCGAACAGCGCCTCGAGGGCGTCGCGGGCGTCCCCGAGATGCGACTTCAGATGATGGTCGGGGTGGAAAAGGCGGGCGCGCTCGTGGAGCGCTTTCGCGAGCATCTCGAAAGGGGCCTCCTGCTCGACACCGAGGAGATCGTAGTGCGTCGCCCAATCCAGGCGCCGGTAGGTGTTCCAGACGAGCTCGCGCTGGACCTCCTGCTGCTCGGCCACGCGTGCGGGAGGCTGCGCGCCGGCGATCTCGACGTTCAGGAACAGGAGACCTTCGGCCACCCCGCTCTTTTCGATGGGCCTCCCCTGGGCCACGAGCTGTACGAGGCCCGTGGCCGCGAGCCGCGCGACGATACGGTGGTCGCGGTGGATCTGCTCCACCGTCGCGGCACCGTCCACCTTCCCCAGCACTTCCGCCTCCTCGGCCGAGACGAGAATCGCCTGATAGCGGAGGAGGAGGTCGGCAGCGAAGACCGGCCGCGACCCCGGGTCGAGAGGAGAGTTGAGCTGGGACGCGGGTGAGGGAATCCGGCGCAGCGCCTCCAGGAGCATTCCGCCCGTCGGGCGATCCATCTTCGCCGGCACCTCGGGCGCGGAGTCGAGGGGCGTCACCGTGAAGACTCCGCTCGTCCACTTGAGCGTGTCGAAGAAGAGACGTTCCGAGAGAGCGCGGACCGCGGCCTCCGCGACGTAAGCGGGAACGGCACCCGATTCGGTGAGCGCACGGGCGAGGCCCCGACCGGGCTCGTTGAGCGCTTTCTCGAAGGCTGTGAGGAGCAGGTTCTCGTCCGCGAGACCGAACGTGCGAAGAAGCTCTCCGACGAGCTGCGCCTCCCGATTCGAGCTCGCGAACAGAATCTGGCCGCGGTCGAACGAAAACGTGCGCTCCTCTCCGCTCCGCGACACGAGCAGCTTCGCGGTCATGCGTTCCCGATAGACGGTTCGAGCGACCTCCGCGAACGGGGTCCGCTCGAGGGACCCGCCGGTCAGCATCCGGACGCGGCTGTCGCTGCTGGAGGGCCTCATTCCTCGGAAAGTGTAGCAGCGCCAACGGATCTTTCGGCGACGCGCTTCTCCCGAAAGCGCGTGATCCGGGCGGCGACCGCCTTCCCGGCGACCGCCGCGAGCGCCTCGTCCGTGGCGGCGAGGACCGCTTCCGAGCCGCCAAACGCGGCGAGAAGAGTCCTCACGCGCGTGGGTCCGAGGCCGCCGATTGCGAGAAGCGGGCTCTCGAGGGCGTGCTTGCCGCGCGCCCGCCGGTGCGTCTTGAGACCGAAGCGATGCGCCTCGTCGCGGGCCCGCTGGAGCAGCTTGAGGCCGGCGTTCGTCCGCGCGAGGACGATCGGCGCCGAACGGCCCGGCACGAACACCTGCTCCTCGCGCTTCGCGAGAGAGGCCGCCGCCAGGTCGATTCCGATCCGGTCGAGCGCTCCGAGAGCCGCCGAGAGCTGACCCTTGCCGCCGTCGATCAGGAGAAGGTCGGGGAGCGGTCTCCCCTCTTCTCTCGCGTGCGCATACCGGCGCGAGACGGCCTCGGCGATCGACGCGAAGTCGTCGATCCCCGGCCGCTCGATGCGGAACAGGCGGTACTCGTCCTTCGCAGGCTCCCCGTCCACGAAGACGACGCAGGACGCGTAGGTCTCGCTCCCCGAGAGGTGTGAGATGTCGAAGCATTCGATCCGTGACGGGCGGCGGTCCAGGTCGAGCGCCTTCGCGAGGGCGAGCGTCGCCTTGTCCCCGCGCTCGCGGACGCGCCGGAAACGCCGGAGATGATTCTGGCGCGCGTTGTCCCGGGCGATCTGGACGCGTTCGAAGGCCGCGCCGCGGCGCGGCGTCTTGATCACGACCTTCGAGGCTCGTCGCTGGGACAGCCACGTCTCGATCGGCTCGAGGGCCTCGTCGGAAAGGTCGACCGGCAGGAGAATCTCGCGCGGCAGGAAAGAGCCGTCGGCGATCGTGTCGTAATACTGCGAGAGGAGCGACACCCAGAACTCCTCGGGAGGCACTTCGCCGATCCCCTCCCAGTAGTACTCGCGCGAATCGAGGACCACTCCTCCGCGTACGAGGAGCACCGAGATCCCCAGATTTCCCCCATCGAAGAAATCTCCGAAGACGTCCACGTCCTCGCCCGAGAGCGACTGGACCCGTTGTTTCTCCGCGAGCTCCTCGACCGTGCGCAGGCAATCCCGGTATGCCGCGGCCATCTCGAAGTTCTCGGATTCGGCCGCTGCGCGCATCTTGAGCTCGAGCCGCGGCTCGAGCTCCTCGTTCCGCCCGGAGAGGAACAGGAGCACGTCCTTCACGGCCTCGTCGTACGCGCTCTTCGTCGTGAGGCCGGCGACGCACGGGCCGAGGCAGGCGTGCATGTCGTAATAGAGGCACGGGCGTGGCAGCGTGCCGTCGATCTCGATGCGGCACGTGCGGATCTGGAACATCCGCTGGACCATCTTCATCGCGCCCCGGCACGTGCGCGCCGGCAGGAAAGGTCCGAAGTAGCTGTGGCCGTCCTTCAGCACCCGCCGCGTCACGAACGCGCGCGGCCAGTCCTCCCCCGTCGTGACCTTGATGTAGGGGTACGTCTTGTCGTCGCGGAGAAGGATGTTGTAGCGCGGCTTGTGCTTCTTGATGAACGCGTTCTCGAGGGCGAGCGCCTCGCTCTCCGTCTTCGCGACGACCGTGTCGATCGTTTCGAACTCGGCGAGCATCGCCTCGGTCCGCACGTGCTTCGGACCGGTGTTGAAGTACGACGCCAGCCTCTTGCGGATCGACCGCGCCTTGCCGACGTACAGGATCTTCCCTTTCGCATCCTTGTAGAGGTAGATGCCGGGCTGGTCGGGATAGAGGGAAAGGTCCGGAGGCGCGCCCACGAGACGATTCTACGGACCGCGTCGAGGGCTCAGAACACCTTTCCGAGCCGCGAGGCGAGCGCCGAGACCTTCACGTATCCGAAGAATCGTCCGCTGCGCAGGAGCCCGAGGGCGTCCGGCACCTTCGTGAGCGGATCGTTCGAGTAGAGCGTCCCGAAGGCGCTCTTCGTGAACGCGTGGAACGCGGCGTCGTACGGGTACCACCACGGCATCGCCGGGGTGTCCCCGAAGTCCACGCTGACGTGTTTGATGTTCACGAGCTCGTGGAGGCCGAACCCCGCGTGGCTCCGGCCGAGGCCCGACTTCTTCACGCCGCCCCACGTCGCGGTGGGCTCCCCGAAGGAGAACAGGTGGTCGTTGATCGTGACCGTGCCCGCCTGAAGCTCCTCGGCCAGCTTCCTGGCCGTGCGACGCGAGCGCGTCCACCCGGAGGCCGTGAGACCGAACGAGGAGTCGTTCGCGAGCCGGATCGCCTCGTCGAGCGATTCCACCGACATGACGGGCAGGAGCGGCCCGAAGGTCTCGTCGCACATCGCGCGCATGGCGTGGTCGACGCCCGTCAGAACGGTCGGAGGAAACCACCATCCCTTCGCGCTCGGGCGCTCGCCTCCCACGAGGACCTTCGCGCCCCTCGAGACGGCGTCCTGAAGATGCTCCTCGACGAGGTCCCGCTGGGCGGGAGTCGTGAGCGGACCCATGTCCGTCGTTTTCGAGAGCGGATTGCCGAGTCGAAGCGCTTTCGTCCGCGCGACGATCCTCGCGAGAAGCTCGTCGGCGATCTCCTTCACGACGTACACGCGCTCCACGGAGCCGCAGGTCTGACCGGCGTTCACGAATGCGCCCCAGACGAGACCCGCGGCCGTCCGGTCGAGATCCGCGTCGGCCGCGACGACGGCCGCGTCCTTGCCCCCGAGCTCGAGGACGACGCCCGTGAGGTTCTTCGCCGCGCGCTGCATCACCTCGACTCCAGTCTGGACCGAGCCCGTGAAAAGCACCTTCGCGATGCCCGTGTGCTCGACGAGGACGTTCGTGTCCGCGCCCCCGGCCGTCACGACGTTCACGACGCCGGGCGGCAGGCCCGCGCGGCGGCAGAGGTCTCCGACCGCGAGGCCCGTGAGCGCCGTGACCGACGCGGGCTTGAGCACGACCGTGTTGCCCGCCGCGAGACAGGCTGCGATCTCGACGAACGGAATGCCGAACGGGAAGTTCCAGGGCGTCACGACCGCGACGACGCCGAGGGGCTCGAAGCGGAATCGGCCTTGCTTGTGCGCGAAGAGGATCTGCGCGTAGTCGATGGGCTGCTCGGCGAGAAGCTCGCCCGCGTGGCGCGAAAGGTAGCGGAGAGTGTCGGCGGCGGGCACGATGTCCACCGCGCGCGCTTCGCCCACGGGCTTGCCTTGCTCGGTCGCGATGAGCCGGGCCACCTCGTCGTGCGCGCGACGCACTTCCTCGAGCAGGCGCGCCAAATGCCGCTGCCGCTCGGCGACGGGCGTCTTCGACCACGAGAGGAACGCCTTCCGCGCCGAAGCGACGGCCATGTCGATCTCGCGCGGGCCGGCCCGGACCACCTCCGCGAACGGCTCGGCCGTGGCGGGGTTCACGGCGGCGAAAGCCGCGCCCGTCTTCACGTCCTGACCGTCGATGATCGGCGCGTTCGTAAAGGAAAACGAAGGCCTCAAATCATCGCCCCGCGCTTGATCGTGTCCTTCTTCGTGCGCCAGAAGGCGACGAGTTTCTGGACGTAGTCCGTGAACCGCGGGCACGCGACGCCGAAGCGCGCGAGGTCCGCCGTGGCCTGGGCCGAATCGTAGCTCACGGGATGATCGAAGTAGTCGAGCGACTGGACGGGCATCCCGAATGACTTCTGGATCAGCGACGGCGTGAAGAGCAGCTTCGCGACGAGGTGAGGCACCGGGATGTACACGAACGACTTCCCAAGCGCCTTCGCGAACATCTCCTCGATCTCGAACGCGGTGTTGGGGTGCGGGTCCGTGAGGTGGTACGTCTTCCCGACGGCGCCGTCCCAGGTCGAGAGGCGGGCGATTGCCTCGAGGACGAAGTCCACGGGCACGAGGTTCACGGGAGCGTCGCCCGTCCCCACTTTGATGAAGGCCCCAGGCGACGGAAGGACGCCCATCGCGTTCAGCGAGTAATAGGGGCCGTCGAACTTCGCGGTCTCGCCGGTCTTCGAGCTCCCCACGACGATACCCGGCCGGTAGACGGCCGCGGGAAGGCCGCTCTCCTTCACGGCCACCTCGGCGAGGAACTTCGTCTCTTCGTAGAAGTTCTTGAAGTTTTGCCCGACGTCGAGGTCCGTTTCGCGATACGTGCCGACGGCCGTCCCCGAGACGTACGCCGTCGAGACGTAGTCGAGGCGCTCGAAGGAGGGCGCGTCGCCGAGGAACTCGAGGACGTTCTTCGTGCCTTCCACGTTGATGCGCACGCCCGCGTCTCGCGCGACCGCCAGGTCGTAGACGGCCGCGAGATGGAAGCAGCCCGCCAGGCTCTTCTGGAGCTCCCTGGCCTTCGACGCCGCGAGGCCCAGGCCTGGCGACGTGATGTCGCCGACGACGAGCCGGATGCGCCCTTTCGTGCCGGGATGGTCCTTGCCGAGGGCGGCGACGGACGTGTCGGCCGCTGAGAGGAACTTCTCCTGGACGAGGGCGTGAAAAGTGGTGTCGGGCGCGAGCTCGAGGAGGCGTGGGATGAGCCGCGCGCCGATGAACCCTGGAAAACCGGTGAAAAGTACGTGGCGGGATCGGGAGGTGGAGCGGGGCCTGGCCATAAGAATGAAAGTGTAGTCCCTGCTAAAGGTCCGTGCCAAGCGCTGGATCTTCGAGGAGGCGCCGATTGAATTCCGCGATGCGCGCGAGCATCTCGGGAGGGCGCGCGCATGGCGCCCCGTCGAGCGTAACGATCGGCGTCGCCATCGTCAGCGAGCCGAGGAGGATCGACCCCTCGCGGAGCATCTCCGCTTTCAGGGGCGCCGACGCGGCCTGGCCGCCGAGGAAGGCGGCGGCCGTCACGCTGCGGAGGACTCCCTTCGGCGCGAGCACGGGGGTTCCGCCGTTCCACGCGGCAAGCCCGGTCGTCGTGCCCTCGAGGTAGTTCCCGTCCGGGGAGCGAAACAGCCCTTCGTCGCCGCCGGCCTTCTGCGCGAGGCGGCCTCCCTGAATCGCGGCGAAATAGCTCGTGGACTTCACGCCCGGCGTGTCGCGCTGGAGGTCGAGCGGAAGCGAGACGGCATGCGAGCCGCTCCGGCGTGCGAGGCGGCTTTCGGGGATGGGCATGAGGTGCGCTTCAAGGCGGTACGACGCCGGGTCGTCCAGGTCGTCTCTCTCGGCGAACCACGTGAGGCGCAGCGCCCGCTGCTCGGCCGGTTTCGCCGGAGCGGCGTCGAGGACGCGCTTCGCGGCGAAATGGAGCCGCTCGCGCGAGGGCTTCGGGAGGTCGAGCGCCGAGAGGATGCGCTGCATCCGATCGAGGTGCGGCTCCCACAGGACGGCGCGGCGGCCCGCGAGGAGCGCGGTCTCGAAGAAGCCGAAGCCGCGCTGCACGGCGGGCGAGATGAACGGGACGGGCGCGTACTCAACGCTCACGGGGCACCTCGCCGGTGCGGAGCGCCGCCATCGCCGCCCCGAATTCCCGCGACTTCGCCTCCGTCTCGCGCCACTCGGCCTCCGCGTTCGAGTCCCACACGATTCCGCCTCCTGCGTGGTAATCCACTGTATCCCGGCCGAGGATCGCCGTCCGGATCGCGACGTTGAAGACGGCCCGCCCGTCTCCGCGCACGAAGCCCGCGGCTCCGCAATAGGCGCCGCGCGGCACCCTCTCGAGGTCGTGGATGAAGCGCAGCGCCGCGCGCTTCGGGGCGCCCGTGATCGAGCCTCCGGGCAGGGTGGCGCGGAGGACGTCGGAGAGCCGCGCGTCCCTACGCAGGAGCGCAACCACCGTGGATTCGAGGTGATGGAGGTGGCGGTACGACGTCAGCGCTCTCATCGCGGTCGTCTCGACGCGGCCGGCCTCGGCCACCTTGCCGAGGTCGTTCCTCAGAAGATCCACGATCATCACATTCTCGGCCGCGTCCTTCGCGGAGGCCAGGAGCTCACGGCGCCGGCCGGCATCCTCGGCGTCCGTCGCGCCTCGCGCGATCGTGCCCTTGATCGGTTTCGTGACCGCGCGCCGCGCCGCGAGGTCCACGTCGAGAAACAGCTCCGGCGAGTTTGAGACCACGGCCCAGCCGTTCCCGGCGAGCGTCAGGGCGAACAGCACGGGGTTGTCGGCGTAGAGCGCGCGCCCCAGGGCGAAGGGATCGACACGGGCCGCGAATCGCGTGCGGCGCGAGAGATTCACCTGATAGACGTCTCCGCGCGCGATGCCGTCTCGTATGGCCTCCACACGGCTCGACCACTCGTACAAAGAGAGCGACCGCTCCGCGGTCGCCGGTTCTTCGAAGGTGAATCGGGCGGAAGGCTCGGGCGCCGCTGGCTCGCGTCGTGCGGCGTCGCGGAGTCGGAAGACGGAGAATTCTGCGAAGGGAAGAAATTCATGCCGGCGCGCGAGAGCCGTCGAGCCTTCGAGCCAAACGCCCGCCTCGTACGAAATGAAGCCCGCGGCGATCAGGTTCGGATCGCCCGATTCTGCGATTTCGTCGAGCGACGCAAGCACGTCGACCAGCTGCTCCGGCCCGTCTGCGCCAACGATCTTCTCGTCACCTTCTAAGAGGATCTCTTTCCCCGGTTCTTCACTTTCTAAGAAATCCCCGGTCTCCCCCTCTCGGGTTCCTCCCCGTTTCAATCCCCAACCAGCCCCCTTGAAGAGCGCTCTCATGGTCATCGTCTAGTCTATGGGGACCGTGACCACCCCCCATCCCGCCGTCGAGACCTCCATCCAGGTGCGGTATGCCGAGACCGACGCGCAGCGCGTCGTCTACCACGGCAACTACATCATCTGGTTCGAGGTCGCGCGCACCACGTATTGCGAGCGCGCCGGCTATCCCTATCCGCGCATGGAGGCCGAGGGCTCGTTCATCACGGTCACCGAGGCGCGCGTTCGCTACCGCCGTGCCGTGCGTTACGGCGATACCGTGAGAGTCCGCGCGCGGATGGCCGAGCTGAAGAGCCGGGGCTGCAGGTTCCAGTACGAGATCGTTCTCGCCGACGGCGCGCTCGCCGCCGAAGGAGAGACACAGCACCTTTTTCTTGACGCGTCGGGCCGGCCGCGCACCGTCCCTGACCCGATCGCGAAGGCGTTCCGGGAGTTCGCGGGGATCTGAGGGCGCACCGAGCCGGGCGAAGTTCGCCTAGCCGCCGCTCGGAATCTTCCGGGCGAGCGCGCGGTGGACGACGGCCGGAACCAGGCCCGAGACGTCGCCGCCGAGCTGGTGGACCTGCTTCACGAGGCGGCTCGACGTGTACGAGAGCTCTTCCTTCGGGGTGAGGAAGAGCGTCTCGACCTCCGGACCGAGGCGGCGGTTCATGAGGGCCATCTGGAACTCGTGCTCGAAGTCCGACACGACGCGCAGGCCACGCACGACGATGCGCGCGTTTTCCTTGCGCATGAACTCCACGAGGAGGCCGCTGAACGACTTCACGACGACTTTCGGCTCGCGCCTGAAGATCGCGCGGATCATGCGAAGGCGCTCCTCCACCGTGAAAAGCGGCGCCTTCTCCGTGTCGATGAGGACCGCGACGAGCACGCGGTCGAAGATGTGGCAGCCCCGCCGGATGAGATCGACGTGGCCGTTCGTCATGGGATCGAACGTGCCCGGGTAGACGGCGGTGCGCTTCACGCGAGACGCGATTGTACGTCCCCCCGCCGGCCGAGGAACGCGTCGCCCAGGCGGCGCGCCGTCCAGACGAGGAGGAAGAGCGCGAGGGCGGGAGGCAGGATGCACCACCAGGCGCCCGGCAGGAGGTTGCGGGCCTCGGCGAGCGCGCGTCCCCAGGACGCGGCCGGCGGCGGAGCGCCCAGCCCGAGGAACGACAGGCCCGCCTCCGTGAGAACGGCGGAACCGAGCACGTAGGGCAGCGTCGCGAGCGCGGGCGGGAGCGCATGCGGGAGGACGTGGACGAAGAGGAGGCGCGCGTTCGAGGCGCCCGTCGCCCGCGCTGCGTCCACGAACGCTTCGTTTCTCAGGCGCTGCGTGCCCGCGCGTACGAGTCGGGCCGCGTCCGTCCAGCCGGTCAGGGCGATGAGGAGGGCCGCGACGAGAAACGACGGCCTCAGGAACGCCGCGCCGGCGATCACGAGGACGAGCGCCGGGAGGGCCTGAACGACCTGGAGGAAGAGCAGCACGAGGCGATCGGTGCGCCCTCCGGCCCAGCCCGCGAGCGTTCCGAGCGCCGCGCCGAGCCCGAGCGCGAGGGCGGAGGCGAGGAGGCCTGCGGCCACGGAGAGCCGCGTGCCGTGGAGGACGCGAGAGAGAACGTCGCGGCCGAGCTCGTCCGTGCCGAGGAGGTGCCGCCAGCCGGGCGACGCGAGCCGCCGGTCGAGATCCACGGCATCGGGATCGAAGGGGACGGGGGCGCTCACGATCGTCTCGCCGTCTCGGCCGGATACCCAGGGTTTCTCGCGGGCGAGAAGCGGCGCCAGGAGCGCGATCAGCGGAAAGAGCGCGAAGGCGATCCCCGCGCGGCGGAGAGCGGCCCGCGCGGCCGTCATGCCGCGACTCCCGGCACGAATCCCTCGGCGTCGCGGGCGATGCGCGGATCGAGCGCAGCCGTGATGAGGTCGGCCGCGAGGGACGCAGCCACGACTACGAGGGCCGAGCACCACGTGAGAGCCAGAACCGTCGGGAGGTCGCGCGCGAAGACGGCTTCCGCCAGAAGGCCGCCCGCTCCGGGCAGCGAGAAGACCCGCTCCACGAGGATCGAGCCGGTGACGACGGAGGGTACGAGGACGGCGCCCATCGCGGCGAACGCCGCCGCCGAGCGCCTGAGCGCACGGCGGATTTCCTCGGAAGGGCTTTCCCCCCGGGCGCGCCCCGCGAGAGCGGCAGGATCCGCGAGCGCCGCCGCGACGCAAACCCTGACGAAGCGCGCGACGAACGCGAGCAACGCCAGCGAAAGGGTCGCGACCGGAAGGAGGAAGGCGCGCACTCCGGACTCTGCATCGGCGAATAGGGGCGTGATGCGGAGCCAGCCCGAGAACACGAGCAGCAGAACGAGGCCGAGGACGAATGTGGGCGTCGAGAAGAACGCGTCGCAGACGAAGCCGGAGATTCTGTCCAGGCGCCCGCCCGGCCGGCGCGCTCCGGCGATGCCGAGCGGAACCCCGATCAGGCACGCGAGGAGGAGCGCGGCTCCGTTCAACGCCAGCGTGGCCGGGAGCGCGCGCGTGATCCGATGTGTCACGGGCTGGCCGTCCACGAGCGAGCGCCCGAAATCGAGGCGCGCGGCGCGCCAGATCCACGTCGCGAAGCGCTCGACGACCGGTCGGTCGAGGCCGTACAAATGCCTGAAGGCCGCCAGGGCCTCGGGCGACACCGCGACGGCGCGGTTCCCGCCTGCACGCGCCGCGAGCGCCGCCGCGTCCCCGGGCGCGGCCGTGACCAGCCCGAAGACGAGCGCGAGGACCCCCAGCAACGTCAGGACGGCCGAGACCGACCGGCGGAGAGCGAAACGGATCACCGAAGAGATGTTACTTGGCGATACGGCGGGAAGCCTACGAGATCGGTCTCGTTGTCGCGCTCGTGCGCCAGCCGGCCGCCCCGGGCCAGAACATGAACAGGCCGATGGGCGACGTCTTCACGTTCATCAGGCGCGGGGAGACACCCCACTTGATCAGCGGGACGTTCAGGAAGGTGACGGGCTCGTCCTCATGGATCAGGGCCTGCACGCGCACGAGAAGGGCACGCGCCTGCTCCCTGTCGAACGCCGTCTTGAGGCGGTCGAGAAGCGCGTCCACCTCGGGGTTCTTGTAGAAAGCCGCGTTCATGCCGGAGGGCGGCGTCTGGGAGGAGTGCCAGCTCACGGCGAGGTCGGGGTTCGGGTCGAGGTTCAGGGCGGCGGCCCATGCGTCGCACTCCCCCGCGTCCATCTTGGCCCCGAACGTTGCCCACTCCAGAGGCTGGATCGCCATCTCGATGCCCGCGCTCCGGAAAGACTGCTGTGCCACCTCGACGAGCTGGCGCTGGATGTCGCTGCCCATGCCGAGCGAAAGCGTGAAGGCGAGGCGCACGTTCCCCTTGCGCCGCGTTCCGTCCGGCCCCTTTCGGAAGCCGGCCTCGTCGAGGAGCGCCTCGGCGGCCTTGGGGTCGTACGGCCACGGCTCGAGGGAGGCATCCCAGGCCCAGTGCGCCGGCGGAAGAGGCCCGTTCGCGACTTTCGCGAGGCCCCCGAAAAGGTTGCGGTTGATGCTTTCGCGGTCGATCAGCATCGTGAGGGCGCGGCGCACGCGGCGGTCGGCGAAAACCGGCAGACGGTTGTTCCAGCCCAGATAGGAGTAGGAGAGCTCGTCGAACGTGACGACGCGCGGCACGCCGGCCGTGGCCGCCCTTGCGTCCAGCTCCTTCTTCTGGGCGAAGGTGAGACGCATTTCGTCGAGATCGCCGGTCTTTAACGCCGCGAACGCGGGCGCCGTCTCGGGGACGACCCGGAAGATCACCTGCTCGGGGTCGGGCCTCTCGCCGAAATACTGCGTGTTGCGCACGAGCGTCAGTGTCCGGCCCGCTTCCCAGGATCCGAGGCGGTACGGGCCGTTCGCGAGCGGGTTCCGGTTGCGTGGGTGCGTCGCCACGTCGCCGCCTGCCCAGGCGGCCGCCGAGAGAAGCCACAGGTTGAAGGCGTCCATTCGACCGGCGGAGGCGATGCTGAAGGTGACGCGCGCGGTGCGGGCATCCACGGCCTCGGCCTTCACGAAGCCGTCGAAGAGCGCCCGGCGGGCGAGCGCGGGCGTCTTCGGGTCGAGAAGGGTCGTGAGCGTGAAGACGACGTCTTGGGACGTGACCGGCGTGCCGTCCTCCCAGCGGGCGTCCTTTCGCAGGCGGATCGTGTACACGAGATGGTCGGGCGAAGCGGATACCTCTTCCGCGAGGCCCGGCACGAGGTTCAGCTTCTCGTCGTAGTCGAGCAGGTTTCGCTCGAGGAGCGCGAGGACGATTTGCTCGGGATCCAAGGTGGCGAGGATCGGGTTGAGCGTCTTCGGATCGCCGTCGAGGCGGCGCCGAACGACGCTCTCCTGGCTCTTTCCGCGCACGCCGCAGGCGGCAAGAAGAACGACGAACGCGAGAGGCGCGAGCTTCCTCAGAACGGCCACTCCACGGAGATCGCCGCGACGTTGCCGGCTGCGTCGAGGACTCGAATCGAGAGCACCGCCGGCGCGGGTGGCTTCGGGACGCGGAAGACAAAGCGCTCCATCAGCGAGTCGGCCGCGCCGTCCTCGGCGGGCAGGAGGCGCCAGCGATCCGCGTTCACGGCACCTTCAGCCTTCGTGACGGGCGAGAGCGCGTCGGTGGCGAGCACCGTGACGACGAGAGAGTTGCCTTCGAGCTTGCGCGATTCGAGCTTCAGGACGGGAGGGGTGTTGTCGACGATGACGACGCCGCTTTCCTCGCGCGCGGTCAGGGCCTCGCTTTCAGGCTGCGAGAGATGATCGGAGGCGGTTACCCGGAAACGGTAGCGGCCGTCCGGTAGCGCCGTCGTGTCGAACGAAAGAAACGAGTCCGCGAGGTCTTTTCGCACGAGAAACCAGACCGGGCCGCTCTCCCGACGCGCCTCGACCTCGTACCGCAGCGCGTCGCCGTTCGGGTCCGTACCCTTCCAGGTGAGCGTCCGGTAACCCTTCCGAAACAGGCGCTTTCCCGGACCCTCGGCCGGCCCCTCGTGCGGCGCCTCGAGGCCCGCGTAGATGCCGGACTCGTCGGGATTCGCCACGGAGAGGACGCCCCCGCCCGCGGCGCCGCGCGAAAAGACGGCGCCTGGCTCGAGGACGGTGAGGTTCTCGAGCACCGGCCGCGCGTTGCGTTCGCTGTACGAAAGGTCCATGCGCTCGACGACAGGAGATTCACCCTTCGGCGAGGCGGTCAGCTCGGCCCTCCATTGGAAGAAGCGCGCGACGGGAGGCTTCGCGCCGCCGTCCGGGCCGACCGGTATCCAGGACGACCAGGTGCCATCGGGCTTGTCCGAGTTTCCCGTCCGCACGGAGAGGGCGAGCGCCGCCCCCGGGGGCACGCTTCCCTCGTATCTCAGTCGTCCGAACGTCGACAGGCGCAGGCCATCCTTGACGGCGGACGTGAACGTCCCGGTGGCCGGACTGCCCGGGTGAGACGGCCGCAGGACTCCCGCCGATCCCATCGTCACGACGGCGAATCCGCGTCCGGCCGCGGGGCTCGCGAGCGCGAGCTTCTCACCGGTAGAGGCCACGAGGCGCACGCCGCGGTCCTTCCACTCGTACACGCGGCCGCGCGGGCCCGTCGCGGCGAGAAGCGCTCCGTCCGCCTCGAGACGCAGACCAAAAATCGCCTCCTCGGGAAAGAGCCAGCCGGGCTCGACGAAGCCGTCGGGCTGGATGACGACGAGCTCCGAGCTGCTCGTGGAACGAGGTTCGACGGCGGGCCGCGCCGGAGACGTCGAGGCGGACACGGAGACCGAGCCGCGCGGAGCCTCCTCGCCGTGTTCGGAGGGGTGCGGTGTCGGAGTGGGAGTAGGCCGAAGGCCCGGCCCAACTGGCGCCGGCCTGCCCGTCGAGGCGTCGACCTGCGATGCGGCCGCGTAGACGACGCCGCGGGCATCCACGGCGAGAGCCGAGACCTCCGGGCGCGAAAAATCGTGCAGCGTGCGCGGATTGCCGTGTGCGGGCAGCGCGACCACGAGACCCCGGTCTGACGTCCCCGCGTACACGGTGCCGTCCGGACCAACGGCGAGCGCCCTCACGTGCACGTCCTCGATTTCGTGGAAGAGCTCGAGAGTCCCCGAGGCCGTCTTGCGATAAACGCGGCCCTTGTTCCCGGTCCCGGCGTAGAGCGTTCCATCCTTCGCGAACGCGAGAGCCCAGATCGCCGCCTCTTTCGGCTCGGCGAGGACGGTGCCGGCCTTCGCCGGATCGGCGGCCTTCGGGTCGACCCTATAGATCTTTCCGTTCGGAGACGACGCGCAGACGACGGCGCCGTCCGGAGCGACCGCGACCGCCGTGATGTTCGGCTCGGGCGCGGTGAAGAGCAACCTCACCTTCTCGTCGCTCGAGACGAAAAGCCGGCCGAGGCCCCCGCCCGTGGCCAGGAACACGTGGCCGGACGAGTCGGCGGCCGCCGCGAAGATGGCCGCGTCGTTCGCGTCGTCGGGCCAATCGCGCGCCGCGAGCGCCGCCCCGAGCATGAGCCTGCCGTCCGCGGAGACGGCGACGCCCTTCGCCTCGCCCGCGAGAAATTCGCGAGCGCCGGCCGTGACGGCGATGCGGGGCGTCCCGGCCCGGAGCGGGGACGCGGCTAGAAATGCAGCGGCGAGGAGGGCGGCGGGAGTCCGGCGGGAGGGTCGCATTCAGGAGCGGGGCCTTTCTACCTCGACCTCGAGGCGCGCCGAGCCGGATGCCGGCCGGTCGAGGGTGACGATCTCTTCGGCGAGGACGCGGATCGGGACCGAAGTGTGCGCGTTCGCGTCTCCCCCCTCGGACAGGATCAGCGCGAACGAAGGAGGCAGTGCGCTCAAGGTGTCGTCTCCCGTCGTGGCGCCCCGCGCGGGGACGACGAGGAGCGCCGCCAGCCGGTCGGCGGGTACGAGCCGTGCCAGGGCTGTGCGCAAGCCTGAGAGCGTGCGTGGCTCGGCGGGCTGCGCCGAGAGGCGCGCGGCCGAGGCTGCGTTCCCGTCGCCCACGATGACGATCGCTCGGCCCTCGGGCGTCTCCCTCGGGACGACGAGGGACAGGATGCGGGTCTCTTCCGTTCCGCGGCGGTCCGCGAGACGCACGGTGACGCGCAGGGTCTGTCCCGGCGCCACCTTCCGGGCCGACAGGGCCGCCCTCGTGATGTGCAGCCGCCTTTCGCCGGGAGCGCTCACGACCGAGATGTCCACCCCGGAGATTTGGGGGTCCTCGAATTCGTTCTGAGCGACGAGTCCCGTGAGGACGTTCACGGTCAGGAGCGCGAGCTCCTTCGCGCGCGGGCCCGTCATCTGGTCCGCGTAGACGAACGGC
Source organism: Thermoanaerobaculia bacterium (assembly GCA_963821225.1). GTDB lineage: Bacteria > Acidobacteriota > Thermoanaerobaculia > UBA5066 > UBA5066 > Fen-183. The sequence continues at coordinate 386,060 of CAWGCY010000006.1, read as the reverse complement.
CCTGCGGCCGTCCCGACGGAGACGCGAAGCTGAAGGGTGCGGTCGACCGGGGTCGGGTCGAGCGTCGTGAAGGCCGCATCCATCGAGATCGCAACGAGGGTCGGGAGAAGAGCGGCCTCCTTCGCCACGCCCCACGACAGGGTGCGCACGGGCCCGCCGTCCGGCTCGAGCCGGAAACGTACCGGCAGGAGGGCCGCCGCCCGGTCCGTTCGGCCCGCTACCCCGCTGTCGCGGTCGGCCGTGAGACGGTAAGCCGGCGCCAGGGCGTAAGCCATCTTGAACGAGAGCATCGCGCTCGGAAACACGGCCACGACCTCTGCGGGAGCGACCGGGAGCTCGAGCGTTCCCCCGCCGAGGAACGGGTGTCCGAAGGCCAGAAAGCGGCCCAGCCCGTCCACCCGTGTCACGGTGCCCGTGGCGCCGAGCTGCAGGTCGCCGTCGATGAGGAGCGCCGTTACTGCGGAGCCCGGTGCGATCGGCGCTGCCGGGCGCGCTCGCTCGGCCGCTTGAAGGGCCGTTCCGGGAAGCGCCGGCAGCTCTCCCGAGACGAGCGAAACGGGAATGCCGAGGCGCGCGAGGTCCTTGCCCCATCGCCCGAGCGTGTCGGCCGGGAATCCTGCCGCGACCGGCGCGAGCAGCGAGGCCTGCGCGCGTGCCGGAAAGCTCGGGCGCGCCTCCACGATCTTCTGAAGTGCTGCGAGGCGCTCCTCCTCGGGAAGCGCGAGCGTCCCGGCGAACGCGGCAAAAGCGGAGCCGACGGTCGACCTCGTGGGGCCCCCCGTTCCGGCCGCCGTGCCGCCCGATTCGATCGCCAGCATCGATTCGATCGGTGTGACCGCCCCGATGGACTCCTTCGAGAATCCCCACGTGGCCGCAACCGCTCCCGCGAGACGGCCCTCGAAGTAGACGGGGCTGCCGCTCATCCCCGCGACGATTCCCGTCTTCTCGAGGCCGATGCCGGAAACGCGCACGATGATCTGCGAGCGTCCGAGAGAGTTCGGCACCACGCCGAGGACCTCCACGTCGAAGCGCTCCACGGCCGAGCCGTGGAGTACGGTCAGGCCGTAGCCTCTCATCCCCGCCTTGACGGCGCCGAGCGGCAGGACGTCGTCCGGGAGAGAGGCCGCCCTCATAGGACCGGAAAGAATCACCGCGAGAGCCGCGAGGAGCCCCGCGAGAACGTTCCAACGCTTTGACCTGCTTGAAGATTCCATGCTACCTTGACGGGACGGCCCGAGACGGGTCCGTCGCGGAACAAATCCCGAGAGGGAGTCATCTGAAACCATGACGGAAGCCGGCGGCTCGAACATCGCCCAGCTCTTCATGTCCGCGGGACCGACGGCGAAGGCCGTCCTGATCGTCCTCGCTTTCTTCTCCCTGGTGTCGTGGGCAATCATCATCGGCCGGCTGTGGAGTTTCTCACGCGCGGCGTCCGACTCGCGCGCGTTCCTGAACCACTTCCGCAAGAGCCGCAAGTTCGCCGACGTTCTCGGAGTCTGCGACAAGTGCGAGTCGAGCCCTCTCGTCGGCATCTTCCGCGCGGGTTACGCCGAGCTGGACCAGCAGGTGAAGGACGGCCGCGACGTCGCGCCTGCCGACACCGGACGCCTTTTCGTGAAGAGTCTCGCCTCCATCGAGCGCGCGCTCGAGCGGGCGGCGGGCGTCGAGACGACACGCCTCGGGCGCGGGATGTCGTTCCTCGCCACCACCGCCTCGGCCACGGTTTTCATCGGCCTCTTCGGAACCGTCATGGGCATCATGATCGCGTTCTCGCAGATCGCCCAGAAGGGCTCGACGTCGATCGTCGTCGTGGCGCCGGGCATCGCGGAAGCCCTCATCAACACAGCGGCCGGCCTCGTTGCCGCGGTTCCCGCGCTCATCGCGTACAACAACTTCAGCGGGAAGATGCGCGCGGCGCGAGCCGAGATGCGCGACTTCGAGCTCGAGTTCATGAACCTGGCCGAGCGCCACTTCACCTAGGACAGGCTGTCACGTGGCTTTCAAGCTCGACGACGACGTGAACGCCTTCTCGGACATCAACGTCACGCCTCTCGTGGACGTCATGCTCGTGCTCCTCGTCATCTTCATGGTCACGGCGCCCCTCCTTCATCAGGGCGTCGAGGTCCAGCTCCCGAAGTCCGTGGCGCAGAACCTTCCGAAGACTCCCGAGGACCCGCTCATCCTCTCCATCACGAAGAACGGGAACTACTATCTGAACGAGACGCCGATTCCGAAGAGCCAGCTCCGGGACCGGCTGAAGCTCATCCTCTCGCGGCGCCGCGACAAGGCCGTCTACCTGAAGGCCGACCGCAACCTCGCGTACGGCGTCGTCGTCGAGACCATGGACACGCTCAACCGGCTCGGCGTCGAGAGCCTCGGAATGGTGACCGAGCTCCGAAGCGAGGGCCGTCCGTGACGGCGATGAGCGCGGTGACCGCGCGCGCGGAGGCTCTTCCCGTGCCGACCGTCTCGGACATCCTCGCGCGGCGCGCACGCACCGGCCTCGCTTCGCGCCCCCTCACGGCCGCCGTCTCGATCCTCGGCCACGCGGGATTCCTCGCGCTCCTTCTCTTTATCGGCAAGCCGCGCAAGGCCCCGGTCTTCGTCCCCATGTCCCTTCCCGTTCGCGTCGTGAGCCCCGCCTCCCTTGGCCGACCCCAGGCCGCGCCCGCTCCCGCCCCCGTCGCTGCTCCGGCCGAGCCGGCGCCGCCGCCGAAGGCGAGGCCCGTGATCGAGAAGCCCTCCGAAAAGGTCCTCCCTACCGCGAAGGCGATGCCGGAGCCGAAGAAGCCCGCCAAGCCCGAGAAGCCGAAGGCCGCTCCGGGCGTCGCGAAGCCCGCCGGCGGGCCCTCCCTCGATCTCCCGAGCGCCGCAGGGACCGCGAACGGCAGCACCGCGGGCGTGGGTGTCTCCTTCGGGGCGTCCGTCACCTCGTTCGACGCCGACTTCCCCTTCACCTACTACGTGGAGCAGCTCCTCTCGCTCATCGGTGCGAACTGGTTCAAGCCGGAATCGGCCGAAGGCACGAGCTGCGTCGTCTCGTTCCGGGTCATGCGTTCCGGACAGGTGACGGACGTCAAGGTCGATTTCTCGTCCGGTGTGAGCTATTACGACCGCGCCGCGGCGCGCGCCGTGTACGCTGCGAACCCGCTACCGCCGCTCCCGCCGGATTACCGGAACGAGTCGCTCGGCGTGCATCTGAAGTTCCAGTGAAAGGGAATTCGTTGAAAGAAAGAGAAGAAAGAAGACGGAAGATTTCTTTGAAAGGGAAAGACGGGGGGGCGAGGCGGATTCGAGGCGCTGTTTCTTTCCTCGTCGCAGGGGCGCTCTTCTGGGGCTCTTCCCTTCTCGGCCAGGCGCCGAGGCCCGTCCCGACGATGTCCGGCGTCACACAGCCGTCGAGCATCGATCTCACGCTCACCGGCGCCACCGGAGCGCGGCGCCCGCTGGCGATTCCCATGACGATCGCGCCGATCTCGCCGGACCTCCAGACGCGCGCCGTGGATCCCTTCTACACGACGCTCTCCGACGACCTCGCGGGCTCCGGCGTCTTCGTCGTGGCCGATCCTGCTCTCTATCCGAAGGCGATGCGCCCGCCGCAGAACCGTGAAGAAGGCGACGCGTGGAGGGCCACGTCGGCCCAGTTCCTTCTCGACACGCATCTCGCGCCGGACGGCGGGAACGTGGTCGTCGAGGCGACGCTCTGGGACCTCGGCACGCTCAAGCCCATCCTGGGCAAGAAGTACTCGGGCGAGCTGCGCGCGGCGCGCCGCATCGCGCACACGCTCGCGAGCGACCTCGTGCGCCAGTTCACGGGCAGGCCGGGGCCGTTCCTCACGAAGATCGCCTTCTCTTCCGACCGTGAGCGGGTCGCGGGGAGGGCGGTCGTGAAGGAGATCTTCACGATGGATTTCGACGGCGACAACCAGCGCCGCCTCACGTATTCGAACACCCTGTCGCTTGCGCCGGACTGGTCACCGGACGGGACGAAGCTCGTGTACCAGTCGTACGAGAGGGACACGCCGGGCCTCTGGCTCATCGGAAAGGACGGAGCCGACAAGCGTCAGATCCCCGTCCCGACGCAGCTCAACGCGTCACCGTCGTTCTCTCCCGACGGCAAGACCGTCGCGTTCTGCGGAAGCGTGAAGGGGAACACCGAGATCTTCACGGTCCATACGGACGGGTCGAACCTGAAACGGCTCACCGAGAACGCGGCGATCGATTCGACGCCCCGGTGGTCCCCGAACGGCCGCGAGCTGGCGTTCACGTCGAACCGTCAGGGCTCGCCCCAGATCTTCATGATGGACCTCGAAGGCGCGAACGTGCGGCGCGTGTCGCTCGCGGGAAACTGGAACGACGAGGCGGCGTTCTCACCGGACGGCGGGCGGCTGGCGTTCGCCTGCCGCAACGAGGGCGATTTTCAGATCTGTGTCATGGACCTTCTCAGCGGGCGGACCGTTCAGATTTCGAGCGGAACGGGCGCCAACGAAGGCCCCACCTGGTCCCCCGACGGCTCGAAGCTCGCCTGGGAGGTTCAGCGCGGCAACTCCACCCAGATTGCCGTCGGAAACGCCGATGGCAGCGGCACGGCGCGCATCGTGACGTCGTCTGGGAACAATTTTTCCCCATCGTGGATCAAGACGCTAGAATGACGTGCCGACGGGCGGTCGCCTACCGGCGCCATCATTCCCCCCCGTCAATGGAGGCTCGATTCCATGAAGCAGTCCCTCAAGGTTGGTTCGGTCACGGTCGTTGTCCTTGCGTTCGTCGCCGCTTGCTCGAGCAAGCCTAAAGCCACCCCACCTCCCGCGCCGACGCCCGCGCCCGTCTCGACACCCACAGTGGTGACGATCGAGCCTCCCGCGCCGACTCCGCAGCCCACGCCCAGGATGGATGTGGACGACATCACGAGGAAGTCGCTCAGTGAGATCTCGAGCTACCTGAAGCCGGCGTTCTTCGACTACGACAAGGCCGATATTCGCCCCGACGCCCGCGACGTCCTCGCCGCAAACGCGACGTGGCTGAAGAAGTACGCGAGCGTGCAATTCACGATCGAGGGCCATTGCGACGAGCGTGGCACCGCGCAGTACAACCTCGCGCTCGGAGACCGCCGCGCGAACGCCGCGAAGGACTACCTCACCTCGCTCGGCGTGGACGCGAGCCGGATCAAGACCGTGTCGTACGGCAAGGAGCGCCCCTTCGCTGCCGGGCACGACGAAGATTCGTGGCAGAAGAACCGCCGCGCCCACTTCGTCGTCACCGCGAAGTGACCCGCCAGCGCGCCACGCGAGCCGGCCGCCTTGCCCTGGCCGCGGGAATCCTCGCGGCGGTGAGCGGTTGCGTCAGCGGAAGCGACATCGACGGCCTCCACAAGCACCTCTCGGCGGTCGAGAAGGAGGTCGACGCCGTCTCGAAGCAGTCGTCCTCCAAGGAGGAAGTCGCGAAGCTGAACGAGACCCTCGCCAAACAGGCGCAGACGCTCCTGCGCTCGAACGCCGACCTGGGCACGAAGTTCGACGACCTGACGCGCGAGATGCAGGCCCTCGCCGGGAAGCTCGAGGACGCGAACCGGCGCCTCACGCAGCTCTCCCAGCAGATCGCCGAATCGCAGGGGCGCGTCCCCCCGGGGTCGGTGATGGCCCCGCCGGCGCCCTTTTCGACGACGCCCTCCGGTTCCGGCCCGGTGCCGGCCTCCGGCGCCGGGTCCGCTGCGGCGCCGCGCGGAGGAAGCATCACGCCGGCGGACCTCTTCGCGCAGGCCACGGCCGACTACCAGCGCGGCCGATACGATCTCGCGCGGCAAGGCTTCGAAGACTACGCCGAGAAGTTTCCGCGCACGGACCTCTCCGACGACGCCCTCTACTGGGCCGGCGAATGCTGGTCTGCGCAGAAGAAGCCGCGCGAGGCGATCGCCTCCTTCGACAAGCTGTTTCGCACGTATCCGCAGAGCGACAAGGCCCCGGCGGCGCACCTCAAGAAGGGAATCGCCCATTACGAGCTCGGAGAGAAGGCTCAGGCCATGGTCGAGCTGAACTTCGTCGTCAACCAGTTCCCCGGCTCCGACGAGGCCAAGAGCGCGCGCCAGCGCCTCAAGTCCCTCGGCGGCGACTCCCGCTGAACGATCCAAGAGAAAGGCATCACCGAACCCAACATGGCGAACACCAAGCAAGCCAAGAAGCGCGCCGCTCAGAGCATCCGCCGGCAGGCCCGCAACCGTTCTGTGGTCACCAGGGTCCGCAACGTCGTGAAAAACCTCCGCAGAACGGCGGCGACCGAGGCCGACAAAGTCGGAGGCTTCCTCTCGAACGCCGTTTCCGAGCTCGACGTCGCCGTCCGCAAGGGCGTCCTCCACAGGAAGACCGCCTCCCGCCTCAAGTCGCGGATCTCGAGGACCGTGAACAAGGCGAAGAAGGCCGCCGCCAAATAGGGGCTCAGCCGGCCGTCCTGCGCTCCGGCGCGTCCAACACCTCGCGCACCTTCTGCGCCACGGAACGCGGGGTGAAGGGCTTCTGGAGAAATGGCGTGCCAGCGTCTAGGACGCCGTGGTGCACGATCGCATTGTCCGTGTAGCCCGACATGAAGAGCACCTTCATCCGGGGCCGAAGGGCGACGATGCGCTGGGCGAGCTCCCTTCCGCTGAGCTGCGGCATCACGACGTCGGTGAGCATCAGTTGGATCTCGCCGGTGTGCTTCTCGCAGGCGAGCAGCGCCTCGGTGGCGCTCGCCGCGGGAACAGTCCTGTAGCCGTGGGCCTCAAGGGACCGGCAGACCAGGCGCCGGACTGCTTCTTCGTCTTCGACGACGAGGACGGTCTCCGTTCCACCGACCTGGCGCGCTCGCTTGAATGCTCCGCTGGCCCTTTCCGGAAGCCCCTCCACCCGGGGGAGGTAGATCTTGAACGTGGTCCCAACGCCGGGCTCGCTGTAGACGGCGACGTGGCCTCCACTCTGCTTCACGATTCCGTAAACCGTGGAGAGGCCGAGCCCGGTTCCCTTTCCGGCCGCCTTCGTCGTGAAAAACGGCTCGAAGACGTGGCTCAACGTCTTTGCGTCCATGCCGGTCCCGGTGTCGCTGACCGCGAGCAGCACGTAAGGACCGGGTTGGACGTCGAAATGAAACGCCGAGTAGCTCTCGTCGAGCTCGACCTCGGACGTCTCGATCGTCAGCTTCCCGCCCTTCGGCATCGCGTCGCGGGAGTTGACCGCCAGGTTGACCAGTACCTGCTCGATCTGGCCCGTGTCGGCCCTGACCGAGCCGAGGCGATCTTTCAACGAGGTGGTGAACTCGATGTCCTCGCCGATCAGCCGTCGCAGCATCTTGTCCGTGTCGCCCACGATCTCGTTGAGGCTGATGACGCGAGGCTGAAGCACCTGCTTGCGGCTGAAGGCCAGGAGTTGCCGTGTCAGGTCTGCCGCGCGCTGACCGGCCTTCTCGATTTCGGACAGCTCGATCCGCATCGGGTCCTCCTCCTTCAGGCGTGCGGTGGCGAGCTGCGCGTAGCCCAGGATGGCCGTGAGCAGGTTGTTGAAGTCGTGCGCGATGCCCCCCGCCAACCGCCCCACGGCTTCCATCTTCTGCGCCTGGCGGAGCTGTTCTTCGAGGGCGCGGCTTTCCGTGACGTCCCGGGAATTCACGACGACCTGGGGGTCGCCTCCGCCCGGGAGCACCTTGCCGACTCCCTCGAGCGTCCGCCAGGACCCGTTCGCGTGCCGGAACCGGTACACCGCGGTCTGGGCCGACTCGGGGCTCCTGACGGCGCTGCCGATGGCCTCTCGGACGCCGGGCACGTCGTCGGGATGGATGAAGTCGAACGCGCTTCTGCCGACGTATTCTTCCGGAGGGCGCCCGAGGACGTGAGCGGCTGCGGGACTCTGGAAACGGATCGTGCCCTGCATGTCGATGATCGTGATGATGTCCTGTGCGTTCTCGATGAGAGAGCGAAAATGGCGCTCTCTCGCCGCGAGCATTTCCTGGTCGCGCTTGCGCTCGGTGATGTCGTCTTGTACGGCGATGAAACCGATTCGACGTCCCTGCGCGTCGAGGACGGGGCTGACGGAACTTTCCACGGTGACGAGCCGGCCGTCCTTTGTCTTGTTGACGAACTCCTCTCGCACGGATTCGCCAGCCAGCAGCCTTGACCAGAAGCTTTCATAGAAGGCCTGGTCGTGTTGGCTGCTCTTCAAGATCCGGGGCGTCTTGCCGAGCGCTTCCCCCTTGGAATACCCGTAGATCTGCTCGAAAGCGGGGTTGATGTAGTTGATCGCTCCGTTCGGGTCGGTCATGAAGATGGCGTTCTTCGCCTGCCTCACCGCACTCAGGAGCTTTTGGATCGATTCCTCGTCCCGTTTTCGCTGCGTAATGTCGCGCGCGATCGTAGAGGCCCCAATGACTTCTCCGGAGCTGTTCCGAATGGGAGAAACAGTCAGGGAGACCTCGATCCGTGTTCCGTCCTTGCGAATGCGGACCGTCTCGAAGTTGTCGACGATCTCCCGACGTTGGATTCTCTCCACATAGCTCCGAATCTCGCCTGCCCGGTCAGCAGGAACATGAAGGCTCATCGTCCGGCCGAGTACTTCCTCCGCCGAATAGCCGTAGAGCCTTTCCGCTCCTGCATTCCAGGCCGTGACGGTGCCGTCGAAGGTCCTGCCGATGATTGCGTCGTCCGAGAACTCGACGATCGCCGCAAACTGGGCCTGCGTTTCCTCGGCCTTTCTTTTCGCCCGTCGCTGGCCGGCCTGCTCGAGTTCCCGCTGCACCGCCGGGATGAGCCGCGCGAGCTGTCCCTTCAGCAGGAAGTCGTGGGCGCCTGCTCTCATCGTCTCGACCGCCGTTTCCTCCCCGGCAACGCCGGAGACGACGAGAAACGGCAGATCCAGGCCCTTCTCCTTCAACACAGCGAGTGCTCCGGGGGCGCTGAAATGCGGCATGTTGTAGTCGCACACGACGAGATCCCACTGCCGCCGCCCGAGCGCGGCTCGCATCTCCGGCTCCGACTCGACTCGTTCCCAGAGGGGTTCGTAGCCACCCCGGACGAACTCCCGCGCCAGGAGGCGGGCGTCGTCCTCGGAGTCTTCGACGATGAGCACGCTGAGCGGAATAGGCATTGGCGCTCTCAGCCCGGGGGGGGAGCTTCGTTCAGGACGAGCCAGTAGAGCCCGAGCTGCCGGATCGCTTCGGTAAACTGCGAAAAATCGACCGGCTTACGAATGTAGCTGTTGGCGCCGAGCGCGTAGCCGCCGACGAGATCCTGCTCCTCTTTCGAAGAGGTCAGAATCACGACCGGAACCAGCTTCGTTCTCGCATCCGCGCGCAGCCGCCGCAAGACATCCAATCCGTCCAGCTTCGGCAGTTTCAGGTCCAGCAGCACGATTGCCGGCACCTGCGTGACGTCGCGGCCCGCGTGCTGGCCCGTTCCGAAGAGGTAGTCGAGCGCCTCGACACCGTCGTGCGCGACAGCGACCTCGTTGGCGATGCGGTTCTTCTTCAGGGCCCGGAGCGTCAACGCGATGTCGTCCGGGTTGTCTTCGACGAGCAGGATCGTTTTGTTGTTCATCGTCGCATCCCTTCAGAGCGTGAACGAAAAGGTGGCGCCCTTGCCCGGAACTCCCTCCGCCCACACGCGGCCTCCATGGCGGTGAACGATCCGCCGGACCGTCGCGAGGCCGATGCCCGTCCCCGGGAACTCGACCGCCGAATGCAGGCGCTGGAAGGCCCCGAAGAGCTTCCCGACGTAGGCCATGTCGAATCCTATGCCGTTGTCGCGCACGAAATAGACGGCCTTGCCGTCGTCCTCGCGGGTACCGAACGCGACTCGGGCGTCAGCCCTTTTCGAGGTGAACTTGAACGCGTTATCGAGCAGGTTCTCCAGGGCGACCCGGAGCAGCTGAGAATCCCCTTCGACGACTGCGCTTTGCACGATGACGACCCCGACCTGCCGATCGGGCTCCAGCCGGCGATGACCTTCCACGACGTCCCGTACGATCTCGCTCAAATCGACGCGCTCGCGGTGTAGCTCTCCCTGCGAAACGCGCGAAAGCTTCAGCAGGTCGTCGATGAGCTCTCCCATCCGCCGGGTCGCTCCCCGGACCCGACGGAGGGCGTCCTCCGCGTCGCTGCTGAGCCTGCCTTCGAGCTCCTCCTGAAGAACATGGCTGAAGCCGTCGATCGCTCTCAGCGGCGCCCGGAGATCGTGCGACACGCTGTAGGAGAAGGCCTCGAGCTCCTTGTTGGCCGCCTCGAGCTCGGCCGTGCGCTCGACGACACGCTGCTCGAGTTCGGCGTTCAACCGGTGGACCTCTTCCTCGGCGCGCTTGCGTTCCGTGACGTCGCGGGCAGCGGCGACAATGCCCTGGCACGGTTCCCGTGTCGTCGCGGTAGATCGTCGCGTTGTACAAGACGTCGATCGTCCGGCCGGAGACGTGACGCAGTGTCAGAGGGTAGTCGTGTACCTCCCCCTGTGACATCACGAGCTTGTAACCTGCTTCGGCTCTTTCAGGCTCGGTGAAATAGTCGGAAAAACGGCTGCCAACGAGGGCCTCGCGGCTCGAGCCTGTGGCTCGGACGGTGGCCTCGTTGACGTCCGAGACCCGGCCGTCCGGACTGATGGTGACAAGGGGGTCGAGGCTGGCTTCGATCAGGCGGCGCGCGTAAGCCGATGCCTTACGCGCCAGCTCTCTCTCCGGAACGGAGGCCGGCACCGACGTCATTCTCGTTGGCTTTCCATATTAGGTCGGAGCGGAACGCGTAGCAAGGAAACCCCTAAATCTCCGCCCAACTCAGAGCATTAACAGGAATCTCTCGCCACTGGCGCCAACAGAGTTGCCTACTGCACTCCAGCGCGCGATTCCTAAAATCCTTCCAGGATCGTCGTGACCAGATTCTGCGCGAACGGGCGGGCCATCGCCTCGATGGCCTCGCGTTCGCGGTCGTAGTACGAGCTCGCGCTCGACGGAACCGTGTACGGCTGCCGGAACAGGTACGCCGGCTCGGAGAAGATGGCCTTGTCCGTGGCCTTCTCCGTGAGGACGAGCTTTCCGGACACCGTCACCTGGTACTCGACCGCGATTCCGCTCGCGTCGAAGCGCACGGGCGCGACCGAGCAGGACGTCAGGCGGCCGGACAGCTCCGAGTCCGCCGCGGACCTGTCCGAAACGGGCTTGAGACGGCCGCGCGCCGAGAGCTCGCGAATGACGGCGTCCGTGAGGCGTTGCTCGAGCCCCACGACCGTCGTGTCGTTGATGAACGTCGGCACGTAGACCGTCTTGACGCCGACGGGCAGCGCGCTCGACCCGGTCCCCACGAGCGTGTACCCGCAGCCCAGAAGACCGAGGAGGCAGAGAGAGAGGAAGATTCCTTTGAAAGGTAAAGAGCCCCGAGCGCGGCGTGGCCATCCGCACGAGTGGTGGCCCGTCACGCGACCATTCGAAGAAGTTCTCTTTTCCGAAATCACTTGACCACGATGTTCAGCAAACGATCCTGAACCCAGATCGTCTTCACGATCTGCTTGCCGTCCAGCCAACGAGAGAGCGCCGCCTCACCCTGAGCGGCGGCAAGCGCTTCGTTCTCGGAAGATCCTCTTCGAAGCTTGATTTCGGCACGCACCTTTCCCGACACCTGCACCGCGATCGACGCGACCTCCTCCTTCGCGAGCGCCGGATCGAAGCTCGGCCAGCCCGACGCGAGGAGGCTCTTCCTGCCGCCCATCCTCTCGTTCAGTTCTTCGGAGAGGTGAGGCGCGATGGGATGGAGCAGCGTGACGAGCGTGCGGAGCGTCGCCGCGGTTTCCCCCGTGTCTACGCCCGGGTCGTTCACGAGGACGGTGGCGCCGTTGAGAAACTCCATGAGGTGCGCGACGGCCGTGTGGAACGAGAACGCCCGGAAGTCCTCCGTGACTTTCTTGATCGCCATGTGGCGCGTGCGCGCCGCGGGCGTGTCGGCCTTCGCGGGTTGCGCCTGCGGGTCGGCGCCCGTCGCGAGGAACCGTTCCACCGTGCCACGGACGCGCCAGAGGAAGCGCTCGGGTCCGCTGATGCCCTCGTCGCTCCACTCGGCATCCTTCTCCGGCGGCCCGAGGAAGAGGACGAACGCGCGCACGGCGTCGGCACCCTTCTCGGCGATGAGCGCGTCGAGCGATACCGAGTTCCCGCGCGACTTCGACATCTTCTCCACGCGGCCCGCCGGGGAAAGGCGCGTGATCATGCCCTGGTTGAAGAGGGCCGAGAACGGCTCCTCGAACGTCACGAGGCCGAGGTCCTTCAGGATGCGCGCGAAGAACCGCGCGTACAAAAGGTGCAGGATCGCGTGCTCGATGCCGCCGATGTACTGATCGACGGGCGCCCACTTCCTCACGACGGCGGGGTCGAAGGGCGCCTCGTCGTTCCTCGGGTCGATGTACCGGAGGTAATACCAGGACGAGTCGACGAACGTGTCCATCGTGTCCGTCTCGCGGCGGGCCGGTCCGCCGCACGAAGGGCACGTCGTCTGCACGAACGACGCGACCTTCTCGAGCGGATTGCCGCCCTTGCCCGTGAACGGCGCATCGGGCGGCAGGACGACGGGCAGGTCCCTCTCCGGCACCGGCACCCAGCCGTCCTTCTCGCAATGGACCATGGGAATCGGAGTGCCCCAGTAGCGCTGCCGCGAGATGAGCCAGTCACGCAACCGATATCGAACCCGCGGTCCGCCGATCCCCCTCTTTGCGGCTTCGGCCGAGATTAGTCCGCGAGCTTCGGAAGAAGATCTTTCTGTGAATGGACCAGAGGCAATGAGGCGTCCTTCGCCCGTATACGCGACCGCCGGTGCGCCGCCATCGTCTGAAGGAGATTTCTTCGAATGGTCCCTGGCGGGAGGCGTGCTGGCGCCGGCCGCTGCGGCGACGCTTTCCCGCGCGACCTCCTCCCCCTCTTCCCTTCTAAGAAAATCTTCTTCTTTCTCCTTCTTTCTAGAAGATTCCTCCTTCTTCTCTTCCGGCTCGATCACCTTGACGATGGGAATCCCGTACTTTTTCGCGAACTCGAAATCGCGCGTGTCGTGCGCGGGCACGGCCATGAGCGCACCCGTGCCGTAGTCCGCGACGACGAAGTTGGCGAGCCACACCGGCACTTCCCGTCCCGTGAAGGGGTTGATCGCCATCCGGCCGGTGTCGCGGCCGTCCTTCTCGGCCCCCTCGGCCTCGCGCACGATGCGCTCCTGACTGCGGACGGAGGCGACCCAGGCTTCCAGCTCGGCCCGCTTCGGGCTGCCTTCGAGCAGTCGAGGGACGAGCGCGTGCTCGGGCGCGAGGATGAGCGCCGTGGCGCCGAAGACGGTATCCGGGCGAGTCGTGAAGACACGGACGGTCTCGTTCAGCGACGGGATTGCGAAATCCAGATCGGCGCCGGTGGACCTGCCGATCCAGTTCCGCTGCATCGTGACGACCTTCTCGGGCCACTTGCCGAGCGTGTCGAGACCCTCCAGCAGGCGGTCGGCGTAGTCGGTGATCTTCAGGAACCACTGCTCGAGCTCGCGAGGAACGACCGCGGTCCCGCACCGCTCGCAGACGCCGCCTTCGGCCTGTTCGTTCGCGAGGACCGTGAGGCACGACGGGCACCAGTTCACGGCGGACTTCTTGCGGACCGCGAGGCCCTTCTCGAGGAGCTTCAGGAAGAACCACTGATTCCAGCGGTAGTACCCCGGCTCGCAAGTCGTGACCTCCTTCGTCCAGTCGTAGAGAACGCCCCACGACCGGAACTGCTCCTTCATGGCCGCGATGTTCGCGAGCGTGGAGGTGCGCGGATGGATTCCCTTCTGGATCGCGTAGTTCTCGGCGGGCAGGCCGAACGCATCCCAGCCCATCGGGCAGAACACGGTTACGCCCGTCTGGCGCAGGAATCGGTGGAGCGCGTCCGTCAGGAAATACGTGCGGGCGTGCCCGACGTGGAGGCGGTCGCCCGAGGGATAGGGAAGCATGACGAGGAGATACGTCCCGTCCTCCCCCGGTCCCGCCGTGTCGACGAACGCGGCGCGGTCCGCCTCCCAGCGGTCGCGCCACTTCGCCTCGGTCCTGAGGATTTCGTGGCCCTTCGTCGTCGCCGCCGCCGTGCGCTGCATCGAGTCAGCGAGTGTAAACGACCGACAGGCGCCGCGTCAGCGGCGCGCCGGGACGGGGGCCGCGAGCGCCCGCGGGTCGAGGGGCGCTCCTTCGACGGCCTCCACGATGCTCGCTCCGCGGGGCCGGTAAAGTGTCAGGCCCCCCCCGACCGTCTCGAGAACGGGCCGCTTCAGTTCGGCGGAGCGGCCGGCGACAGCCACGTGAAAACCGGCCGGCGGCTGCCTTTCCAGCGCAAGATGCTTCGCCGTCACGGTATTCGCGAGTCCGCTCGGATCCGAAGGCACCCAGCCCAGATCGGGAACGAACACCTCGATCCAGCGGTGCCGCACTCCGCCGAGGTCCGCGTCGAACACGGTCCGCGATTCCGGCGTCAGCTCACGAGCGCGCTGGGCGGCCAGGACGCCCGTCACCTGCCGGGCCGGAACACCCGCGCGGAGGAGCAGCTCGGCGGCGAGGAGCGAGCGTCCCACGCACGAACCGGTTCGCGCGCGAAGCGTACCGGAGGCCGACTCCGGCGCCCCGTCCGGCAGCGCGTAGCGGACCCGGTGGGCCGTGAAAGCGACGACCCGCTCCACGGCCTCGAGCGTCGTCTTCGTGCCCGCGAGGAGCTTCTCGGACAGCGCGTCGAGGTCCGGGTCGTCCGCGAGCGGATCGGCGAGCGTTGCGCGCGCTTCCGCGGAGAGGGTCGCCGGCGCGGGCGGGAACGGAGCGTCCACCGTGAACGGCGCGGCCGACACCTCGACGCGGACTTCCAGCCCTTTGCCGTCCGGAGACGAGAGCACGACGCGATACCCTGCGCCTTCCACGGCGTGCGCATACCGCCACGGCGCGGGACCGTCCAGACGGTAACGAGCCCACTCCCCGGCAGCGGGCGCGTCCTGGCCGGCGGCCCGGGCGGCGCACGCAAGGAGAAGAACGAGGACAGGCGGGCGTCGACGCTTCATCCGCCTGCTCCTCCGCTCCGGGCGCGCGGGCCGAACGTCGCGCGCCGGATGCCGTCGAGGACGCCGTTCACGAACGGCCCCGAGGAGGGCGTCGAGAACTTCTTCGCGATCTCGACGGCCTCGTCGATCACGACGGGGTCCGGCGTGTCCTCTTCGTAAAGGAGCTCGTAGAGCGCGAGGCGGAGCAGATTGCGATCCACCGCCGCCATGCGCCCGAGGCGCCAGTGCTCGGAGCGCTCCGCGAGCTTCGCATCCAGCTCGTCGCGCCGCGAGAGCGTGCCGGTGACGAGACGCTGGGCGTACTCCTGCACCTCCGGTTTCGCGAGGACGTACTCCTCGGTGCGCTGGAACATCTCCTCGGGCGGCGTCCCCGCGAGGTCGTTCTGGTAGAGGAGCTGGAGCGCCAGCTCTCGGGACTTTCGCCGGCGGCCGCTCACGCGCGTCCTCCGCCCGGCTTTCAGCGCGCGGGGCGCGAAGAGCGAGCCGGACGCTTCCTCAGGCGGGCCCGGAGATCGGCGGCCTCGACCGCGGCCATCGCCGCCTCGAAGCCCTTGTTCCCGCTCTTGGCGCCCGACCGTTCGAGGGCTTGCTCCAGCGTGTCGCACGTCAGGACGCCGAACGCGACGGGCAGGTCCAGCTCCAGAGAGACCTGGAAGACGCCCTTCGCCGTCTCCCCTGCCACGTACTCGAAGTGCGGCGTGCCGCCGCGGAGCACGGCGCCGAGGGCCACGAGCGCGTCGAACCGGCCGGAGCGCGCGAGATCGCGGAGCGCGAGCGGGAGCTCCCAGGCCCCCGGAGTGCGCACGAGGACGACGTCGTCGTCCGCGGCACCGGTCCTCCGGAACGCGTCGAGGGCTCCTTCGACGAGGCGCGACACGACGAGGTCGTTCGTGCGCGCCGCGACGACGCCGAAGCGCCTGCCCGCCGAGGAGAGATGCCCTTCGATGGCGTTCATCGGACCAAAGAGTGTATCAGCCTCAACGTGGCGCGAGGTCGCTGACTCGCGCGTGAGGTCCTTCGGAGCCGAAGTTCTCGACGTAGCGGGCGATGAACTCGGGGACCGAATACCGGGGCGCTTGCGGGCCGAGGGCTTCGAGCGTGTAGACGGCCGCCACGCTTCCCACGCGGCCCGCGACCTCCCACGGCAGCCCGTGATGGCGCGCGGCGAGGAGACCGCCGCGAAACGCGTCTCCGACGCCTGTCGGGTCGACCGCCGTGCCGCGGAGGCGGGCGGGCGGGATGTGAAACGTCGTGACGCCGGCGGGCGCTTCCGCCTGGCCGCCCCGGAGCGCGATCGTGGAGCCTTCGGCGCCGCGCGTCACGACGAGGGCGGGCACGTGCGAGAGCACCTCGGCTTCCGAGAGGCCGGTCTTCATCTCGATCACGCCGAACTCGTATTCGTTCGCGATGAGCATCGCGGCGCCCTGAAGCCCGCCGAGGAGCTCCTCTCCCGAAAGGCGTGCCACCTGCTGGCTCGGGTCGTAGACGTAGGCGATGTGGAGCTCGCGGCACTCCGTCGCGTACTTCGCCATCGCCTCCGGCGCGTTCGGCGCGATGATCGCGAGGCTCACGCTGCTCGGGGAAAGCTCCCGGAAGGACAGCGTCGCGGCGCGCGCCATGGCCCCGGCGTAAAACGTGGCGATCTGGTTCTGCGCCTGGTCGGTGGAGACGAAGAACGACGCCGTGAAGAGGTCGTCGCAGATGTGCAGGGCCGAGGTGTCGACTCCCTGTTCGGCCAGCCAGCGGCTGTAATCGAGCGCATCGATGCCGGCCGTTGCCATGACGAGAGGCCTGAGGCCGAGAAGCGCGAGCGTATAGGCGATGTTCGGAGCCACACCCCCTCGCACCTTTCGCATGGAGTCCACGAGGAACGACACCGAAAGGCGATCCATGCGATCCGGGACCACGACGTCGAGGAACTTCCCCGGGAACGTCATGAGGTAGTCGTAGGCGACGGAGCCGGTTACGACGATGCGGCGTGCGGTCATCTCTCGTCCTTCTGGAAAAGCAGTGAGAGGCGTCTGGAGGCGGCGGGTGAGATCCGGCCTCTCGGCGTGAGAACGGCCCAATCGAGTGCGTCGGCGCAATCGCTCGGGCGGCGTGGGTCGAGGCGGCGGACGGCGTTCGCGAGGACGCGATCGGCGGTACCCGCGTTCTTCTTCAGCACGACCAGTACGGTCTCCACGGAGACGGCGGCCCGTTCCTCGTGCCAGCAGTCGTAATCCGTGACGAGCGCCATCGACGCATAGCCGATCCCCGCCTCGCGGCACAGCTTCGCCTCGGTCGCGTTCGTCATGCCGATCACGTCGGCGCCCCAGGAGCGGTAGAGGAGTGATTCGGCCTTCGTCGAGAACTGGGGACCCTCGATGCACACGTATGTCCCGCCCCTGTGGCACACGGCTCCCTCGGCCTTCGCGGCTGCCTCGAAAGCGTCGAGGAGGACGGCCGAGACCGGGTGTGCGAACGACACGTGCCCTGCGCAGCCATCCCCGAAGAAGGTCGAGACGCGCCTCTTCGTGAGGTCGAGAAACTGGTCCGGCAAGACGATGTCGGTCGGCTCGTAGGCCTCCTTCATCGAGCCGCAAGCCGACGCCGAGAGAAGCCACGAGCAACCCAGCTTCCGGAAGCCCCAGATGTTCGCGCGGTAGTTGATCTCGGAGGGCAGGAAGGAATGATGCCGCCCGTGGCGGGCGAGAAACGCGACGGGGACGGAAGAAAGATCTCCTAGAAAGAAAGAGTCGGAAGGCGCGCCGAAAGGAGTCGACAGCGCGACTTCGCCCGTGATCTCCAGGCCAGGAAGTGAATACAGGCCAGAGCCGCCGATGAGGCCGATACGCCTCTCCCCCCTCTTCCCTTTCAAAGAAATCTTTCTCTTCTCTTCTCTTCTCCGAGCAAATCCTGCTTTCTTCATCTTCCCTGCCCCATTTCCTCGAGGATGTCGAGCGCCAGCTTCAGCGCCGCGCTGCCGGCTTCGCCCGTCACCTCCGGCTCGCTGCGCTCGGCGCAGGCCTTCAGGAACGCGCCGTCCTCGGCCGTGAGCGGATCCGCGGGCTCGACCGCCACGGGCCAGGGCACGATGCGCGGGGGTCCGCTGAGACGGTCGAGGCGGAAAGCCGTCACGTCCCGGTTCTGGGTATCGATCGAGAAGTACCAGTCGGGCTGGAAGAAACGGAATTTTCGCGTCTTGTCCTGCGAGACGCGCGACGCGGTCAGGTTCGCCACGCACCCGCCCTCGAACGAGAGGCGAACCGAGGCGATGTCGATCTTCTCGCTCAGAATCGGCACACCGACCGCCCGGATCTCCGTGACCGGCTTTCCCACCAGGTCGAGCGCGATGTCGAGATCGTGGACGAGGAGGTCGAGGACGACGTCCACGTCGAGAGCGCGGGGCACGAAGACTCCGAGCCGGTGCGCCTCGATGAACTTCACTTCCGTGACCAGCGGGCGCACGGCGGCCACCGCGGGGTTGAAGCGCTCGATGTGGCCGACCTGAAGAACGCGGCCCTTCGCCCGCGCGACCGCGACGAGACGATCGGCCTCGGCCAGGGTCACCGTGATGGGCTTCTCGACCATGACGTCGGCGCCGCCTTTGAGAAGCTCCTCCGCGACGTCGGCGTGCGTGGACGTCGGCGACGAGACCACCACCGCCGTCGCGCCCGCGGCTAGGAGCTCCTTCACGGAGCGCCTCCGGACCAGTCCCTTCGACCCGTGTTGGGACTCGATCGCGGCCGCCGCGACGTCATCCGGCTCGACGAAGCCGACCGGCTCGGAGCCCGCGAGCTCCGTCAGGATCCGTGCGTGGTGCCGGCCGAGATAGCCGCATCCCACGACGCCTGTCCGGATTCTCGCCATGCGCCGCGCAGTCTAAAGGATGGCTCGCGTCGGCGTGGTGAAGCCGTTTATGCGGCGATGTCCCGCACCGTCAGCACCGGGCAGGGGGCCGTGCAGAGAAGGTGCGCCGCCACGCTTCCCATCACCATTCGCGAGAACCCCGTTCGGCCGTGCGTCCCGACGACCAGGACAGCGGCGTGCGCCCTTCCGGCGGCCGCAGCGAGAGCGTCGTACGGCGAGCCGCTCAGAATCTCGGTGCGGACCGGAACGCCGGCGCGATCAGCCTTCCGGCGGAGCGCCTCGAGCTGGTTTCCGATGCCCTCCTGTATGCAGGTGTCGACCGGTTTCGCCACCTCCCCGACGCCGTATCCCAGGACTCCGGGTGTCGGGATGACGTGCCCGATCACGAGTTCCGCGCCGCGCAGCCTCGCCATGTCGAGGGCTGCATCGAACGCCCTTTCCGAGGCCGGCGAGAAGTCCGTTGCGACATAAACCGTACCGGCGGCCATAAGCGCCTCCCCGGGGAACCGTTCCGTCCGAGTACCCCACATGAACTTCGGCTCGCGCCCGCGCCCGCGACATGATCCGTTTGAATCAGATGACGGGCTCCGCGGCGCAGATTCCGTCGCGTTCGCCGCCCGTCGATCGCATCGCCCGCCTTGCCGGGCACGGGCCGACCGCGTAACCTCCGCGGCTTCACCATGATCGCCCGCGATTGGAAATCCACGCTCCTCCTGCCGAAGACCGAGTTCCCGATGAAGGCCGACCTGCCGAAGCGGGAGCCGCTCCGCCTCGCCCGGTGGCACGCGGAGGATCTCTACCGGCGGATCCGCGACGCCCGCGCGGGAGCGCCCCGTTTCCTCCTGCACGACGGCCCGCCGTACGCGAACAACAAGATCCACATCGGCACGGCGATGAACAAGATCCTGAAGGACCTCGTCGTGCGCACCAAGACGCTCGCCGGCTTCGACGCGCCTTACGTGCCCGGCTGGGACTGCCACGGCCTGCCCATCGAGCTCGGCGTGGACAAGGAGCTCGGGCCGAAAAAGCGCGAGATGTCTGACGTCGCGATCCGGCAGGCCTGCCGGAAGTTCGCAGAGAGGTGGATCGACGACCAGCGCGCCGACTTCAAGCGCCTCGGAATCCTCGGCAGGTGGGCGGCGCCTTATCGCACGATGGACTTCTCCTACCAGGCCGAGATCGCGAAGGCGTTCGGCGCCTTCGTGGACCGTGGCCTCGTCACGTTCGGATTCAAGAGCGTGCTCTGGTGCGTACGCGATCGCACCGCGCTCGCGGAGGCGGAGATCGAGTACGAAGACCGGACCGACCCCTCGATCTACGTCGCGATGCCGTTGGATGACGACTCTTCGAGAAGCGCGTGGCCGGGCCTCGTGGAGGCGGCCGGCGCGCCACGCCTGTACGCCCTGATCTGGACGACGACGCCCTGGACTTTGCCCGCAAACAGGGCGATCACCCTTGGGAAGGAAATCGAATACGTTCTTCTGAGAAGAGAATCAGACCCGGGCAGCGCCTACCTCGTCGCGGCAGCGCTCGTTCCGCAGGTGACCGCCGCGCTCGGCTGGCGCGACGCCAGCCCTCTTCCCCTTTCGAAGAAAAGCGGCGAGGCGATCCGGAACGCCGGCCTCAGGTACAGACGGCCGTTCGCCGAGGCCTCAGAAACCAACTTCGGGTTCCTCCTCGGCGAGCACGTGTCGACGACGGACGGTACGGGCCTGGTGCACACGGCGCCCGGCCACGGTCGCGACGACTACGAGGTCGTGAGGCGCGCCGGCTTCGTGGTGGACGACCCCTCTCTCTGCCCGGTCGACGAGGGCGGCTTCTACGACGTGAACGCGCCGGAGTTTCTGCGTGGCAAGCGAGTCGTCATTCCGAAAACGCCCGATCAGAGCGCGAACGACGCCGTCCTCGCCGCGCTCGCCAGGAACCCGGCGGAGGCGTCTTCCTTCCGTGGCCGGCCGGAAAAGGATCAGTCCGGATCTCTCCTGCTTTCGAAGACTTCTCTCTCTCACTCGTATCCCCACTGCTGGCGGTGCAAGCAGCCCGTCATCTTCCGCGCGACGCACCAGTGGTTCATCGACCTCGGTGCGCTCCGTGAACGCGCGATGTCCGAGATCCGCGACCGCGTGGAATGGATCCCGTCGTACAGCGAGAACCGCATCGGCGCGATGGTCGAGAACCGCCTCGAGTGGGCGATTTCGCGTCAACGCCGCTGGGGCTCGCCCATCACGTTCCTCAGGTGCACCGACTGCAACGAGAAGGGTGTCGTTTCTCACTACCCCGCAGTCGCAGGCAATGTGACGGAGAAGGAAAAAAGAGAAAGAGAAGAGTTCTTCGAAAGGGTGAGAGGGACATTCCGCCTGCATGGAGCGGATGCCTGGTATGACGACATCGCCTTTCCCACGTCTTATTTTCTGGGCAAATCTTCCTCTTCTTCCTCTTCCTCGTCTGCTGCGTGCGCGCGCTGCGGCGGCACGAACTTCGAGAAGGTCAAGGAGATCCTCGACGTCTGGTTCGATTCCGGGGTGTCGCACGCGGCCGTGCTCCGCTCGGGCGACTACGGCCTCGAGAACCCCTACACCGCAACGCCGGCGGTGCCGGTGATGTACCTCGAGGGACACGACCAGCACCGGGGGTGGTTCCAGTCGTCGCTCCTGACGTCGGTCGCGCTGACGGACCGCGCGCCATACGACGCCGTGCTCACACACGGGTTCGTCGTGGCGGGCGACGGCCGGAAGATGTCGAAGTCGCTCGGGAACACCGTCGAGCTGCACCACCTGCTCAAGACGGACGGTGCGGACGTGATCCGCCTTTGGGTCGCGTCGCTCGACTATACGAACGATGACCCAATCTCGGAGGAAATTCTCAAGCGGACAGCCGAGGCGTATCGCAAGATCCGCAACACGGCGCGTTTTCTGCTCGGCAACCTCTTCGACTTCGATCCCGCGAAGGATGCCGTGGAAGAGGATCGAATCGAGCCGCTGGACCGGTACATTCTGGATGTCGCGGCGCGCGTCGCGGCGGATTGCCGGGCAGCCTACGAGACCTATGCGTTCCACGCGGCGGCGCGTCGCCTCCTCGAGTTCGTGACGTCGGACCTCTCGGCCTTCTGGTGCGACGTCCGCAAGGACACTCTCTACGTCGAAAAGGCGGCCGACCCGGTCCGGCGGTCTGCGCAGACCGCGTCGGCGAGAATCGTCGAATTGCTGGCGATCGCCCTGTCGCCGCTGTGTCCCTTCACGGCGGAGGAGATCTGGGAAGCGATTCCGGGGAACGCGTCGGATCCGTCCGGCATCTTCCTGAAGAGCTGGAGCAACCTCCGCCTCCCGGAGATTTCTTCGAATGAAAGAGAGGCCTGGGGCCGCGTCCTTGCGCTTCGAGCGGAGTTTCTGCAGGCCCTCGAGCCGCTCCGCCGCGAAGGGCGGGTCGGCTCCGCCGCGCAAGCCGAAGCCGTGGTCGGGCGTGTCGCCGGGTTCGACGAAGCTCTGCGGACTCTGTCCCTTTCAGAAGAAGAATTCGCCGAAGTTCTGGCCGTGCCGTCGCTCGTGCGGGACGCGGCTGCCGAAGGAGTCTCTGTCCGCCCGGCGCAGGGGACCAAGTGCTCGCGCTGCTGGCAGGTACGCACCGACGTCGAGCCCGGCGGCATCTGCGCGCGCTGCCGCCGCGTCGTCGGCGAGTAGAATCCTGCCGTGTCGCGCCGGCTCGTCTATTTCGGAATCTCGCTCGCCGTCGTGGCCCTGGACCAGATCACCAAGGCAATCGTGGCCGCGCGGATTCCCCTTCACGACACGATCCCGGTGATCCGGGGTTTCTTCGACCTCACGCACGTGAAGAACAGGGGCACCGCGTTCGGCCTATTCGCATTCACGAACTCCCCCGCGAGGACCGCAGTTCTCACGCTCGTGGCGGTCGGGGTGTTCCTCGGCGTCCTCGCGTGGTCGCTCACGTCCTCGGTGACGCTCACGCGCCTGCAGATCGCTCTTGCTCTCGTCCTCGGCGGGGCCGTGGGGAACCTCATCGACCGCGTTCGCTTTCAGTCGGTGACGGACTTCCTGCGTTTCTACGTGGACCGGTGGGAGTGGCCGTCCTTCAACGTCGCCGACAGCGCGATCAGCGTGGGCGTCGTGCTCCTCGCATGGGACATCTGGCGACATCCGCAGAAAGAGCCCGAGACGTGCACCCAGACCTGATCCACATCGGGAGCTTCGCTCTTCCGAGCTACGGGCTGATGATGGCGCTCGGCTTCATCGCGGCCCTGTGGCTCGTGAGAAAGCGCGCCCCCGCCTTCGGCGTCGCGCCCGACGTGGCGTCGGACATCGGCATCTGGCTTCTCCTTTCGGGACTCGTGGGCGCGAAGCTCCTCCTCGTGATCGTGGAATGGCCGCAATACGTCTCGTCCTGGACCGGCCTGAAGGATCTCGCGCGGGCCGGCGGCGTGTTCTACGGCGGCCTGATCGGCGCGCTCGTGGCCACGGTCGTGCTCCTCCGCAAGCGCGCGATCCCCTTTTTCACGTTCGCGGACGTCGCGGCCCCGGCTGTCGCGCTCGGGCAAGCCCTGGGCCGCGTCGGCTGCCTTCTCGCCGGCTGCTGCTGGGGCCGCGAATGTGCGCTCCCCTGGGCGATCACGTTCACGGACCCGAAGGCGCACGAGAACGTCGGCGTGCCGCTCGACGTTCCCCTCCACCCAACCCAGATCTACGAAGCCGTCGGCACGCTCGTCCTGTGCATCCTTCTCGTCGTCCTCGAGCGGCGGCGGTACTCCGGCGAGACGTTCGTGCGCTACCTCTTCGGCTACGCGCTCCTGCGCTTCGTCATCGAGCTCTTCCGGGGCGACCCACGCGGGTCGATGCTCGGCGTGATGTCGACGTCGCAGTTCATCGCCCTCTGCGGCATCGCCGTGGCAGTCGTGCTCTGGGCCCTGCGCCGCAAGATCGCGCCCGCGCCCGCCGCCGCGTGACCGAAGCGCCCCGGCCCCGGCGCACGATCCGCGCCGACCGGGGCGACGCCGGACAGCGCCTCGACCGCGTCCTGCTCCGGCACCTGAACGACCTTCCCGAGGCCTCGCGCACGAAGATCCAGGAGTGGATCGGAGCAGGACTCGTGACCGTGAACGGGAGGAGACCGGGGAAATCTTCCGAGAGGGTGAAAGACAAGGACGAGATCTTCGTCGTCTTGCCGCCGCCGCCCGCGCCGCGCCCCGATGTCGCGGCTCAGGACATCCCTCTCTCCGTCCTCTTCGAGGATTCCGAAATCCTCGTCCTGAACAAGCCTCCTGGTCTCGTCGTTCATCCCGCCGTCGGGCACCGCGACGGCACGCTCGTGAACGCGCTTCTCCACCGCTCGAAGGCGTGGGCGGGACCCGCCGACAGGCCCGGTCTCGTCCATCGGCTCGACAAGGACACCTCCGGCGTTCTCGTCGTCGCGAAGACCGAGCGGGCCTTGGCGACGCTGGGGAAAGCAATCAAAGAAAGATCCTTGGAAAAGGAATATCTGGCCGTGGTCTATGGCAAGGCGCCGCTGCGAAAAGGGCGCATCGACCTGAAAATCCGCCGCGATCCCGCCGACCGCAAGCGCATGGCGGTCTCGAAGAGCGAGGGCCGCGATTCTTCCACCTTCTATGAAATTCTTTCCGAATCTTCGGGCTCGTATTCAGGCCTCACGCTCCTCAAGTGCACGCTCGTCACCGGCCGCACGCACCAGATCCGCGTACACCTCAAGGCGCTCCACCTTCCGATCGTGGGCGACCCGACGTACGGCTCGCCGCGGTGGAGAGGCATCAAGGACGAAAAGCTCCGCGAGCTCTGCCGGACCTTTCCGCGTCAGGCGCTCCACGCCTGGCGGCTGACGCTGAAGCATCCCGCCACGGGCGAGAAGATGACCTTCACCGCGCCGGTGCCGGGTGACGTGAAGGAGTTGCTCGAGGCCGCGGGGCTCAGAGGCTTCGCCGAATGCTAGTCTTGCCAAACGTGCCCCGGCCCAGGCGACCGGGGCGCGAGAAGGCAGACGAGGAGGACCAAATGGCCGGGAAAGCCCGCAGGACGACGCATCGGAGCGTAGCCGGTAAAAAGCTCTACGCAGTCCGCGACGCGAAGGGGCGTTTCAAGGACATCCAGACCTACGAGCGCGCTCATCGCGCGGACCTCGCTCACAAGAGCAAGGCCGAGAAAGCGAAGCCCTCGTCGAAGTAACCACGCCGATCGGGCCCGAACGTCGAGAGGCCAACGCGCCCCCACGGTGCTAATCTCGCCTTCGTGTCGGCCACCGAATCTCGCCTTGGCGCCCGCGTCTCCAGCCGTGGCCAGGAGATGCCGCCCTCCCCCATCCGCAAGCTGATGCCGCTGGCCAACGAGGCAAAGGCGCGCGGCGTGAAGGTCCTGCACCTGAACATCGGCCAGCCGGACCTCGAGACGCCCGAGCCGATGCGCCGCCGGCTCGCGGCCCTGAAGGAAAAGGTCTACGCCTACTCGCCTTCGAACGGAACGCCCGAGTACCTCGACTTTCTCCACGCGTACTACGGAAAGCTCGGGATCGCGCTCGAGCCGAGCGAGGTCCTCGCGACGACCGGCGGGAGCGAGGCGCTACTCTTCGCCTTCATGGCCTGCGCCGATCCGGGCGACGAGATCCTGACGGTAGAGCCCCTCTATACGAACTACCGCTCCTTTGCAGCGATGGCGGGACTCACGCTCCACCCGATCGTCACGCGCGGCGAGGACGGTTTTCACCTTCCGGCGCGCGCCGAGTGGGAGAAGGCTCTCACGCCGAAGACTCGTTTCGTGCTCCTCTGCAACCCCAACAACCCGACGGGGACCGTCTACTCGAAGGAAGAGATCGTCCGCGCGGCGGAGTTCTGCCGGGACCACGGCCTCTTCTTCGTGTCCGACGAGGTCTACCGCGAGTTTCTCTACGACGGCCGCGAATCCATCAGCGCCCTCTCGCTGGCGGGGTACGAGGACGAGGTCGTCGTGGTGGACTCGCTCTCCAAGCGTTTCTCGGCCTGCGGCATCCGGCTCGGCACCCTCGTCACGCGTAACCCAGACGTTGCGGCGGCCTGCAACCGTATGGCCCAGGGCCGCCTCTCGCCGCCGGGGCTGGCCCAGCACATCGCGCCGGGTGCCCTGGAGCTCGGGCCGGAGTACTACCAGGGCGTCGTGACGGAATACCAGAAGAGACGCGACACGCTCTTCGAAGGGCTGTCGAAGATCCCCGGTGTCTTCCTCCGCAAGCCGGAGGGAGCTTTCTACTTCGTGGCGCGTTTGCCCGTTCAGGACAGCGACGACTTCGCGGCCTGGCTCCTGACGAGCTTCTCCCTGGACGGGAAGACGGTCATGGTCGCACCCGCGAGCGGCTTTTACGTCACGCCGGGCCTCGGGCTCGACGAGATCCGCATTGCCTACGTCCTCAAGGAAGACGACCTTCGGGAAGCGGTGCGGATTCTCGCGGCGGCGCTCCCCGCCTATCGGAAGGCCAAGGGGACGACTCCCTAGGACCCCGGGGCCGCGGCGCCGTACGGCCTTTCAGCCGCGAAAGAAAATCACCGTGAGGAGCAGGAACAGCGGTAGCAGGACTGCCGCTGCGCGCGCGGCATAGCCGAAGAACGACGGCATCGCCACGCCGCGGGACGCCGCGATGGAGCGGACCATGAAGTTCGGGCCGTTTCCGATGTACGTCATGGCGCCGAAGAAAACTGCCCCCGTCGAGATCGCCTCCAGGATCTTCGCCGGAACGCCCGCCACTTCCGGCCTGCCCAGACCGCGGGCCATCGCGAAGAACGCGGCATACGTGGGCGCGTTGTCGAGAAACGCGGAGAGCGAGCCCGTCGCCCAGAAGAAATGCCACGGACGCGCGAGACCGAGGGTGGGCGCCCTCTCGCGCAGCACGACGAGCGCCGGCTCCATCGCGACGAAGATGCCCGCGAAGAGGATCGCGACCTCCAGGATGGGGTGCCACGAGAACCCGATCTTCTCCCTTTGCCCTCGAGGCGTCAGAGGAAAGCTGGCGACCGCGCACGCGAGAGACGCGGCCTCGCGGAAAGGCGAGTCGAGAAACGCCGTGGCTGAGACGATGCCCGCGAGCAGCAGAAAATTCCACCGCCCCGTCACGCGGATCGGCTGGCGCATCGTCTCGTCGGCGCGGAGCGCGGTAAGCGACTCTCGCGCGTGCTCGCGCCGCTCGACCAGGTAGTACACGCCGAGGAGAAGGCCGACCGCCACGGCCCACTCCTCGACGAGCCGCAGCGTCCAGAAGAAGGGCACGCCGGCGAGATACCCGAGGAAGAGCGGCGGATCGCCGAGCGGGGTCAGGCAGCCGCCCACGTTGGAGACCACGAGGATGAAGAAGAGCACCGTGTGGGAGACGTTCTTCCGCTCGGAATTCACCTCCAGGACGAGTCCGATGAGAAGCATCGACGCCCCGGTCGTTCCGATGATCGACGCCAGAAGCCCGCCCAATAGAAGGAGCCCCGTGTTCGTCGCGGGGTGCGCGGGGACATCGCCAGTGACGCGGATGCCCGAGGCGACGACGTACAGGGATCCCAGGAGCATGACGAAGGCGACGTACTCGTGCGCGACCCGGCCGAGGCCTTCCGGGCGGCCCAAGGCGACCGGCAGAGCCGCGAGAAAGGCCACGATCGCCTGGAAGCCGGGCCGGCTCCAACGACCGGGGACGACGAGGGGCAGGATCGCGATCGAGAGGAGGAGCGCGACGAAGGGCAGGAGCCAGAAGCCGGAAGTGCCCACCGGCTCCCGCCCTCTCAGGTCCTCTTCTTCGAAGGTCGGGCGGCTCCGGCCGGAACGTCGATCTGGGCCTTCTGGATCGTGCCCGAGTAGTCGACGTAAATCGACTTCCACTCGCTGAACACGTCGAGGGCAGCGAGCCCCGCCTCACGGTGCCCGTTCCCCGTCCTCTTCGTGCCGCCGAACGGCAGGTGCGTCTCGGCGCCGATCGTCGGGAGATTCACGTAGAAAATCCCGGCTTCGAGATCCCGCATCGCGACGAAGGCCTTGTTCACGTCCTGCGTGAAGATGGCCGACGAGAGGCCGTAGTCGCTGTCGTTGGCGACGTCGATCCCCTCCTCGAGCGACGCGATCGGCACGATGGACGTCACGGGCCCGAAGATCTCCTCGCGCGCGATGCGCATCCTGCGATTGCAGTCGGCGAAAACGGTCGGCGCCACGAACCAGCCCTTCACGTGCGCCTTGCCGGCGAGACGGCGGCCGCCGGCGACACAGCGGGCGCCTTCGGCTTTTCCGATGGAGATGTAGTCCAGGACCGTGTCGAGCTGGCTTTCGTTGATGGACGGCCCCATTTCGATCCTCTCGTCGAGACCGCTGCCGACCTTCAACGCGTTCGCGCGCTCGGCGAGCATCGCCGTGAACTTCCGGACGACCTTCTTGTGGACGAGGAGACGCGAGGACGCCGTGCAGCGCTGGCCGCTCGTGCCGAACGCGCCCCAGATCGCGCCGTCGACGGCGAGCTCGAGGTTCGCGTCGTCCATGACGAGAATCGGGTTCTTGCCGCCCATCTCGAGGTGGACGTGCTTGAACGTGGGGGCGCACGCTTCATTGATCGTCTGCCCCACGGCGGTCGAGCCCGTGAAGGAAACGACCTTCACGCGCGGGTCCTTCAGGAGCGGCATCCCCGCCTTGGAGCCGCTGCCCGTGATCACGTTGAAGACGCCGGGCGGAAGGCCGGCGTCGTCGAGGGCGCGGGCGAAGTTCACGACCGAGAGCGGCGTGTCCGTGGCCGGTTTGATGACGACCGTGTTGCCGCACACGAGGGCGGCGGTCGTCTTCCAGGCCGGGATGGCCATCGGGAAGTTCCACGGCGTGATGAAGGCGCAGACTCCGATCGGAGACCGCACCGACATCGCGAACTTGTTCGGCAGCTCGGAAGGGGTCGTCTGGCCGTGCAGGCGCCGGCCCTCGCCGCCCATGAGGAAGGCCATGTCGATCGCCTCCTGGACGTCCCCGCGAGCCTCCTTGAGAACCTTCCCCATCTCGCGCGTCATGTCGCGCGCGTACTCCTCCTTGCGATCGCGCAGGATTTCGCCGAGGCGGTACAGGATCTCGCCCCGCTGCGGGCCGGGTACGAGGCGCCACGACCTGTAGGCTTCGGCGGCGACGTCGACCGCCTCTCTCGCGTCGCGCTCGTCCGAGTCGGCAAACCGGCCGATGAGGTCGGTGACGTCGGCGGGGTTGCGGTTCTCGAACGTTCGAGCGGAACGGGCGGGGACCCACTTTCCTGCGATCCAGTTTCCATGGACGGGGGTGGACGAGGCCATGTCGATGCGTTCCTTTCGCGTGCGGGTCAGCCGGACGGCGGCGGCTCCGGGGTCCCGCCGCTCATGTCGATGCTGCCCGTGAATCGGGCTCCCTCGCCGATGACGATGCGGGGAGCCTGGATGTTGCCTTCGAGAATGCCCGTGGGAAGAAGCTCAACGCGCTCGTCGGCGCTCACGTTGCCGACGACGCGCCCCGCGATCGTCACCGTGCCGGCCGCGACCTCCGCCAGAACGACGCCACGAGGGCCGACCCGAAACGCCTTCGAGATCTTCACGCGGCCTTCCAGGCTGCCTTCCACGAGGACGTCTTCGTCCCCGAGGAGCTCTCCCTGGAACCGGATCTTCGGACCGATGAAGGACGCGCGGGACTCCGGGTCTTCTCGGCCCGGGGGCGCCGGACCAACGCTCTTTCCGAAGATCGCCATCGCGCGGCGGCGAGTCTAACCGGGAGAACGCGGCACCGCCACCGGCGAGCCGGGCTTCACGTCGCCAGGTGGATCCGCTTGATGTAAGCCATCTCTTCGAGCTTGTCGGTCGAGCCGTTCAACCCGCTGTCGCGGATCCCGCCGATCGGCAACGAGATGTCGCTGTAGAGCGGCCCTTCGTTGATCATGACTCTCCCGGCCGCGAGGTCCCGGCCGATGGCCGACGCCGCCGACGGCTCTCCGAAGACGCTGGCGCCGAGCCCATAAGGACCGTCGTTGGCGAGAGCGACCGCCTCCTCGAAAGTGTCGAAGACCACGAACGAGCGAACGGGGGCGAAGGACTCCTCGATCCAGAGGAAGGGCTTCTCCTCTTCGCTCCGCCCGAGGATCTGCCCCTTCTCGAACTCGATCAGCGTGGGGCTGAAGAACGGGGCCTCGGCCCGGCCCCCGATGAGGAGACGTCCGCCGCGCTCGAGGGCTTCCCGCACCTGGTACGTCGCGATGTCCAGGCTCTCGTGCTTTCCGATGGGGCCGATGTCGGTGTCCTCGTCGCGCGGGTCGCCCACCTTCAGCCGGCCTATCCCCTCGACGAGGCGGTCCCGGAACTCGGAAGCGATGGAACGCTGCACCAGAAACCGCTTGGCGGCGATGCAGAGCTGCCCGCTGTGCGCAAAACCTCCGAGGAGGCCGGCGGCGGCCGCCTGCGCCAGCTCCGCGCTCCCGAGCACGATGAACGGGTCGTTTCCCGCGAGCTCGGGGACGTACTTCTTCATCCGTCCGCCCACGTGGAGCATGCATTCGCCGAGCGTCTTCTTCGTCCTCTCGAGGTAGGAGCCCATCTTGATCAGGTTGTCTTTGCCGACGGGGCTGGATGCGTAGTGGACGAGGACGTCGACCTCGGGGTTCTCGATGAACTCCCACGCGGCCTCTTCCCCGGAGCAGGTGGAGAACTGGACGCTGTCGGCCGGGCAGTCTGCTTCGACGGCGATCTGCACGAGCCGCTGGCAAATGAGTGGAACCAGACTCGAGGGTTTCTCCACGACCGCGTTCCCGGCTCCGAGGGCGCAGAGCATCGTGTAGAGCGGCACGACGAGAGGAGTGTTGCGAGGCGGGAGGACTCCGATCACTCCGTACGGCTCGCGCGTGAGGAAGTTCCGTCCCGAGGCGGCGGGCAGCTCCCTCGGCTTGAGGAGCTCCAGCCGGCGGCCGAGGTTCGCCGCGCTCGCGATGGCCCGGCCCATCTCCCATCGGGCGAACTTGCGGGGCTGGCCGCCCTCCCGGACCATCAGCTCCTCGAGCTCGGCGCGGCGTTCTTCCAGACGCACGGCGATGCGGCGTCCGAGCTCGGCGCGCTCCTCGAAGCTCGTCTTTCGGACCGCCCCCTTGGCCTGAAACGCCCGGTGGATCTTCGCGCGGAGGTCCCGGCGCGTGTCCTCCTGCACCTCGCCGATCACCTCGCCCGTGTATTTGTCGCGGATCTCGGACGTTCTGAGAGTCAGCATCGTCTCGATCCTAGCAGCCGGCGACGGGCGCTCGATCCCGTGCGGACCGAGACGACTGCCCGCCGCGATCGTCAACGCCCGCCCCCGAGCGCCGCGGTCCAATTCGTGACGACGACTACCCCGTCGGGCTCGACGCCCGGCGCGCGGCGGATCACGAGGAATTTCTGGCCGTCCGGGGAGACGTCGTAGGGTTGCAGGTGCCACGGCAGCTCGCCGCTGAGGTCGAACTGGAGCGGGAAGAGCGGCTGCGGCTCGCCCGCCTCCAGCCTCCCCGCTGCGGAACGCAGCGGGACGGACATCAGCATTCCGTTCCGTGCCGCATAGAAGAGCTCGCGGACGTTGCGATTCCAGACGGGCATCTGCCCGCCGCCGGCCGAGACTTGGCGCTTCGGGCCCTCCGGCAGCGGCTGCACGTAGACCTCCCTCTGCCCGGACTCGAGGGAGTCGAACGCCGTCAACCGGCCGTCCGCCGAGACCGTCGGATGCTCTTCCGAAAAGGGGGTGTCCCCGCCGAGGCGCACTTGGTCCTTCGGATCTTCCAGCGAGAGGAGGACACGGGCATAGCGGGGCGGTCCGATGACGTTCACGAGGACATGCCGCCCGTCGGGAAGAATGGATGGAAAGGTCTTGTCCTGATCGGACCGGACCAGGAGCTTCTCCGGACCGCCGGCCGCCGGCCGTTCGAAGAGATTGTAGAAACCGAACCGGTCCGAAACGTAGGCGAGCCGCTCGCCGTCCGGGAACCAGGCGGGATTGAAGTCGTCGGCCGGTTCGGAGGTGACCCGTTCGGGCGTCCCGCGCGCGGCATCGAAGACCCACATGTCCGCGTTCCCGCCGTGCGCCGGGCCCCGGATCGCGACGGCGACCTTCCGCCCGTCCGGCGAGATCCTGACGTCCGCGTAGCCGGCGATTCCCCCGAGAGTCCCGATCTCGCGTCCTTTCCGGTCGACCCACTCGAGCCGCCGCTCGAGAGCCCACGACACGTACGCGACGCGGTTCCCGGCCGCCGAGAGGGACAGAAAGTTGTCCACGCTCGCCCAGTGGACGTGCTCGAACGCCGGGAACGCCTCCCCGACGAGTCGAAGGCTCTTCGGGTCGAACCGCCACGCGAGGACCGCATCGTCCCGCGCGAAAATCAAGTGCCCATCCGCATAGACGGCGGAAGAGTCCGACTCGAACAACGGACGCGTTTCCTTCGAGCCGAGCGAACCGAGCCGAATGGCCTTCCTCGACATGTCCGCGTTCGCGGAAAAGTAGACGTAGTGCCGGCCGTCGGGCAAGAAGCAGGGCTGGTTCTGGTGAACCTCTCCGGCGGTCGCGTCGAGCGCCGTGGCCTCTGTGAGCGTTCCGCCGGCCGCGGGGACGGCGGAGAGCGGGCCGCCGAAGTGCGTCGAGAAGAGGATCGTCCCCTCGGGGCTCCACGCGCCCCACACGGCCGCGCCGCTGTCGCAGACGGCCCGCGCCGGGCCGCCGTCGGCGCTCACGCGTTTGAGCTTTCCTTCCGCGAAGAAGCCGATCTCGCGCCCGTCGGGCGACCAGAAGGCCCCTCGCGTGTCGTCGGTCCCGGGGAGGATGCGTACGTCGAGGCTGTCGAGAGACCGCACCGCGAGCCGGTTCTTGCCGCCGTCGTCCCGGAGCACGAGGAGGAGACGCCGCGCGTCGGGCGAGAGCGCCGCGAAGGACAGGAGGTTCTGTCCCGGAGGGGCGAGGATCTTGAAGCGCGTGAGCTCCTCTGGCGCCTGCGGTCGGCGGCCGAGGAACGCCGAAAGCACGGCGAGGGCGACGGCCACCGCGGCGACGCCCCACGCGATGCCCTCGCGCCGTTTGCGCGCGCTGGCGACGATGGGGAGAGGTGAACCCGCCGAGCGCTCCGCGATCCACTTCAACTCGCGGGCGATGTCCCCGGCGCTCTGCCAGCGGTCCTCCGGATCCTTGGCAAGGCACGCCTTCACGAGCCGATCCAACGCCGGCGGCGTCGTCGGCTGAATCGACGAGATCGACGGAGGCTCGCGCGACAGGATCGCTGCGATGAGGGAGGCCGGGCTCGTTCCCTCGAACGCCTTCCGCCCCGTCGCCATTTCGTAGAGCACTGCGCCAAACGCGAAGATGTCCGAGCGCGGATCAGCCTCCTTCCCCTCGAGCTGCTCCGGTGACATGTACTGGACTGTTCCGAGGATGGTCCCCTCCTGCGTCAGGTCCTTTCGCGGCTCCGTCGGCTGGGACGTCAAGGCCGATGGCTGGACGGGAGACGCAGCCACCTTCGCGAGGCCGAAGTCCAGCAGCTTCGCGCCCGACTTCGTGAGCATCACGTTGCCTGGCTTCAGGTCGCGATGAACGATTCCGGCGCGGTGCGCGGCATGGAGCGCGGACGCGATCTCGAGGGACGTCTTCAGGAGCTGATCGAGAGAGAGCGGCCCCTTGAGCAGCCGCTCCGCGAGCGTCTGCCCGTCGGCCAGCTCCATGATGAGCAGATGCCGCCCCGAGGAGCCGGGAGAACCGGGGATTTCTTCGAATGAATAGAGATGCGCGATGCCCGGATGATTCAAGCTCGCGAGCATGCGGGCCTCACGCTCGAAGCGCGCGATGCTTTCCCGGTCTTCGAAGAATTCCGCCGGCAGAACCTTCAGCGCGACCATTCTCTCGACGCGTGTGTCCTTCGCCTTGTAGACCTCTCCCATCCCGCCCGCGCCGAGCGGGCCGAGGATCTCGTAAGGGCCCAGTTTCATCCCGGCCGCAAGCGACAAGGTGGAAGAAGTTTAGCGGGCAGGGCGGAATGATGCCGTCAGACCGGAAAGAGCGCGGCGGCGTTGTCGAACAGGATCTTCCGGCGCACCGCGTCGGACAGTGGAAGCGCAAGGAAATCCTCCACGTTCCGGCGCATCGAGCGGACGCCCTTCGAGGGCCAGTCGGTCCCCCACAGGACCCGGTCGGCGATCTCGGAGATCCGCGGAAGAACCTCGAGGAGCTTTCGCGGCGGGATCCCCGAGACGTCGAGCAGGACGTTCGGATGGCGCCTCGCGAGAAAGAACGCCGTTTCGTAGAAAAGGGGTCGGCCGGCATGGCACAGGACGAGGGTCGTCCCGGGGAAGTCGACCGCCACATCGTCGCAGGCCATCGGGTCCGCGTAGACGTTGCGGGCGCCGGGGAAGATGGACGTTCCCGTGTGAATCAGGACCGGCCGCTTCGCTTCGCCCGCGAGACGGTAAACGTGCGCGAGCGCGGGGCAGTCGCTCCGGTAGGCGTTCGCGGCCATCTCCATGTGGGGCGGGTGGAGCTTGATCGCGCCCAGTCGGTATTCCTCGAGCAGTTTCTTCGTGTCCTCGACGACGTCGCGAGAGTGCCGCGGGTGAATCCCTCCCACCGGAACGAGCCGGTCGCGGTGGCCCTCGACGTACCGCGCAACCCAGGGGTTCACGATCTCGGTGATCCCGAGGGTGTCAGGCGCAACCGAGTTGATGAGGGCGGCCCGCGCGATGCCTTCGGCATCCATCACCCTGAGGAGGTCGTCGGCCGAGTTCATGACCCGCCCGAGGAGGTCCAGATCGTCCCGTCCGTCCAGCATGACGCGGCGGGCGCTTTCGTTCATCCGGTCGTGCGGCCCGACGTGGATGTGCGCGTCGAAAACCGGCATGGCGGGGGACACGCGCGGGATGATAGCGGACCCCTCCCGGCTGCCTCCGCAGTGCTAACATGACCGGTACGCTGACGCCCCGGGCGGGTAGGCACGACGTCCGCTTTCATGCGAACCCTTTTCCTGCCGCCGACCTATCAGGACTCCGCGGAATCCGGCCGTCTCATCCTGCGGGACGGGTCTAGCGCGTTCATCCGCCTGTCGGAGCCGGGAGACCTCGACGCGATGCGCGAGTTCTTCCACCAGCTCTCGCCCGAGTCGAAGCGCCGCCGCTTCTTCTCGGCCGCCGACCCGGCGGAGACTCTGCTCAGAAAGCAATGCGATTCGTCCAATCCCCGGGCTCAGCTCACGCTGATCGTGAGCCGGGTCGTGGAGGGAACTTCCCGGATCATCGCGACCGGCTCCTACGTCGCGCGCGACGAGACCACCGCCGAAGTCGCGTTCGCCGTGGATGACGAGTTCCAGGGGAAGGGTCTGGGCGGCCTTCTGCTCGAGCGGCTGGCCCTCCTGGCGGCGCGGCACGGCTTCATCCGCTTCTGGGCCCTGACCCTGCTCGGAAACCAGCTGATGATGGAGACGTTCCGCCAATCGGGCTTTCCGATCCATTCGAAGATCGAGGATGAATCCGTCGAGATCGACTTCTCGGTCGCTCCGAGCGAGGACAGCGTAAGCCGTTCGGAGATGAGGGACCGAGTCTTCACGACCGCCTCGCTTCGCCCATTCTTCCGCCCGCGGTCCCTCGCGGTCGTCGGCGCGTCCCGCGACACCTCCGGGATCGGCTTGCGCATCCTCGAGGCGCTGTCCAAGGGGGGATTCCAGGGCCCCGTATACACGGCGAGCCCGGCCCTGCCCTCCGTCGCGCCGTGGCCCGCGTATCCTTCAGCGCGCCAGCTCCCGGGAGGGACCGATCTCGCGATCATCGTGACGCCGCGCGACGCGGTGCTCGAAGCCGTCGAGGACTGCGCCGCCGCGGGGATCCGGGCTCTCCTCGTCGTCACCCCGGGATTCGCGGAGGTCGGCGCCGAGGGGCGCGCCCTCCAGGAGAAGCTCCTGGACAAGGCTCGCGGCCACGGGATGCGCGTGGTCGGGCCCAACTCCATGGGTCTCTTGAACGCCGATCCGCTCGTCCGGCTCAACGCCTCGCTGTCCCCGACGCTTCCGCCGAGCGGGAACGTCGCGATGCTCTCCCAGAGCAGCGCGTTGGGCCTGGCCATGCTGGCCCTCGCGCGGCAGCGCCACGTCGGCATCTCGACTTTCATCAGCGTGGGGAACAAGGCCGATATCTCCGGCAACGACCTCCTGCAGTACTGGGAAGGTGACGAGGCGACCCGGGTCATACTGCTTTACCTCGAATCGTTCGGGAATCCGCGCCGGTTCGCGCGGGTCGCCCGGGGCGTGAGCCGTGGGAAGCCGATCGTCGTCGTGAAGCCGGGACGCAGGCCGGCGAGCCTGGAGGGCGGATCCGACACGGCGGCTCTCGCGGCGGACGACGCCGCAGTCGATGCGCTCTTCCGCCAGACGGGCGTCATCCGCGCCGAGACGCTGGACGAGATGTTCGATCTCGCGTCCGCGCTCGACCGGCAGCCCCTGCCCGCGGGGCGGCGGGTGGCAATCCTCTCGGACCGAAGCGGCCCGGGAATTCTCTGCGCGGGCGCCTGCGAAGCCGCCCGGCTGTCCGTCCCCCCGCTCTCCGACTCGACGGCAACGCGTCTCGAGGCCCTCGTCCCGGACGGCACGGCAATCGGTAATCCGCTGGAGCTGGCCGCCTCGGCCACGGCTGACCAGTACGCCCGGGCGCTCGAATCGCTCCTCCTCGATCGCGAGGTGGATTCCGTCATCGCGATCCAGACTCCGCTCGACGCGGACGACTCGGCCGCGATGCCGGAGGCGATCCGGCAGGGCACGGCTGGAGCGCGCGCGGCGGGGTGCGCCGGCAAGCCGGTCCTGGCCTGCCTGGTCGCGAAAGAGGACCCGGTGGAGCCGATCGTCCTCCACGGCGAAAGCATTCCGACGTATGCCTACCCGGAATCGGCTGCGCGCGTGCTTGGAAAGGTCGCCACGTATGCGGTGTGGCGAGCGGGCCCGCACGGGATCGTTCCCGACTTCGACGACATCGACCCGGCCTCGGCGCGTGGAACCTGCCGGTGGGCGATCGAGGAGCGCGGGGCGGGCTGGCTCACGGCGGACGAGGCGAGAGCAGTGTTTCGAGCCATGCATCTTCCAGTCGCTCCAGGAGGGGTCGCCCGAACGGCCGACGAGGCCGCCAGGGTTGCCCGGAGCATCGGATTCCCGATCGCCGTCAAGTCGGCGAGCCCCCGCGTTTTTCACAAGACCGAGAAAGGGGCTGTTCATCTCAACGTAACCGACGAGCGCACCGCCCGCAGAGCCTTCGACGCGATTCGCGATTCCCTCGAAGCGGACGGCAGCTTCGTGGCGAAAGAGGGGGTGCTCGTGCAGCCGATGGTCAAGAACGACGTCGAGGTGACGGTCAGCATGTTCGAGGACCCTTCCTTCGGGCCCCTCATCGCATTCGGGCTGGGCGGAATTCACGTCGAGGCGATCGCCGACCCGGCCGTGCGCGTGACTCCCTTGACCGACCGCGCAGCCGCCGCCATGGTGCGTGAAACGCGGGGCTATCCCCTGCTCGCGGGTTATCGCGGCTATCCGCCCGCCGACATCGAGGCGATCCACGACGTCCTCTTGCGCGTCTCGCGCCTGGTCGAGGAGGTGCCCGACATCGCGGAGCTCGAGCTCAGCCCGATTTTCGTGGGGTCACCCGGCGAGGGTTGCCGCATCCTCGACTCGCGCATTCGCGTCGCCCTCCCCCAGAAGGGACGGGCCTCGCGTTACACCCCCACGGCGCCGGCGCGCCCGCCAGGCGCGGAGGCTTCCGTTCGAGGCGGCGATGAAAACCGTCGAAGGAGCATCACATGACCGAGCCCCCTGATCACGATTGGCTCTGCCGAAGAATCGTCGAGAACAGCCCGATGGCGATCATGTTCGCGGACCGCGAGGGAAAGATCCGCCTCTGGAACTCCGGAGCCGAGACCATTTTCGGCTACACGGCAAAGGAGGCCCTCGGGCAGTCGCTGGATCTGATCGTGCCCGAGCGCCAGAGGCAGAGGCACTGGGAAGGCTGGGAAAAGGTCATGGCGAGCGGAGTCACGAAGTATGGACGCGACCCCCTGGCGGTTCCGGCCATGCGGAAGGACGGCTCGCGGATATCCATCGAGTTCAACGTCGTTCTCGTCCGCGCCGACGGCGGCGAGCTCGCAGGCGTGGCCGCGATGGTCCTGGACGTCACTGCCAGGTGGCAAAAGCAAAAGGAGCTGAACGCGCGGCTCGCGGCCCTCGAGGCCAAGACGAAGGAGGGGTGAGATGGAATTTCAGCGGGTAAGCGGCCTGACCGCTCCGGACGGCCACGCCATTCCCGGGTTCCTTTTCCTGCCGGATTCGCCTCGCGGCGGCGCCGTGGTCTGCCACGGCTACGGTTCGTCGAAAGAGCAGATGCTGGGGATCGTGACCGCCATGGCCGAGAAGGGAATCGCCACTCTGGCGGTCGACCTGTGCGGGCACGGCGAGAACATGGCGCCGATCGGCCCGGCGATGCGCGACGAGATGGAGGCCGCAATCGCGTTCGTCCGCCGGTTCGGCAGGACTGCGGTCGTCGGCCACAGCCTTGGGGGCAGGCTCGCACTGATGTCGTCGGCGGACGTCATGGCGGCGATGTCGCCGTCCGTCATGATGCAGATGTCCCCGCAAGGCAAGTGGATGTTCGAGAACCTCCCGAGCCCCGGACTCCGGGAGCCTTACTCGGGATATGTCCTCGAACTCCTCGAGAAGCTCGGCCCCGTTCCGCCGCACGGCCGCCCCTGTCTCCTCCTCTACTCCGAGAGGGACATCCAGGCGCTTCTCGACGGCGCCGCCGGCCTGCAAGCACAGCTCCCCTCCTCCGAGAAGCGCCTCGTCTCCGAGGACATCCGCCCCGACGTGCAGCATGAGAACGGCCTGATCCGCTACCTCCCGCGATGGTTCAACCACAGCGAGCTGCGCTTCAACCGCCCCGCCTGCGAAATCCTCAGCACCTGGCTTGCGGATCACCTCTCAACAGCCTGAAGAGGAGGCGATTTGCCCGGATCGTGTGCTAGGCTGAGAAGAGACGGGAGCCACCATGCAGTGGGAGTATTTCGATCGAATGGTCATCTTCAGCGATGGAGACGGCGGGATGGTGAGTGGCCTGGACGCCTGGATCAACGGCGCCGGCTCCGAGGGCTGGGAGCTCGTCTCGGCCGCCCCTCTCATCGCCCCGAATAAAGATGGCGTCGCGTACGGGACGATCGGCCTGCACCTGATCTTCAAGCGGCCCGCGGTGGCTCCGCAGGAGGCGTGAGCGCCGTGGCTGGGTTGAAAGGCCCGGCGCTGATGGAGAGCCGCTACGGCCCGCTCGGAAGCGGCGGGCAGTCCGTGACGATCAAAGGGGTCGTGTATTCGGTCCCCGACCTGCTCGTCTGCATGGCGCTCAACTTCGACGACAGCCGGGCCATCGACGCTCTGACTCTGCCGGACGGGCGCTATGTCTTCCGGTACTACGACGGCCAGGACCAGCGTGTCGTCGCCCTGGAGTTCGACTCCGACTTCCGTCCTCTCGGCGAGGTGCGTGTCCAGTTTCCCGAGTGGATCGGAGACGAAGAATATTTCCCGCAGTACTGCGGGCATTAGAGAGCCGGGCGAAAGGAAACGCGCGATGTCCTCGCAGGTGATGGAAAGCGACCAGCCGCTCGCCTCGGTCAGGGCCTCCTCGCTCTCTCCAAATCCGCGGGGATCGAAAACTGCGATCCGGAAGGCTCCTTCAAGAAGCGGCGTGAGCCGGCTCCAGACCGTCCTGTCGCAGCCCCAACCGGGAACGAATAGGAGAAGGGGATCTCCTGTTCCCGTGATCTCGACGTGGAGCGTCTCGAGAACCGACATGACTCACCTACTCGATCCAAAGCCTCGGCAAGAGTCTATTCCTGGACACCAGCCGGCGAGGGCGCAGATCTCCGCGCCGCCAGCCGGACGAATTACATGCATATGCATTCTTTCCGATCCTCTTCCCGGTGCGATAGATTGAGAGAAGCGTCGACACCCTTCCGGAACCGGACACACTAGAGAAAGCCGGCCGGGAAAAAGGAGGCGTCAGATGGGATACGAGAGCCTCTGCTTCGAGACGGATGGGCCCGTCGCCGTCGTGACGTTGAATCGCCCCGCGAGGCGAAACGCGCTTTCACTGGCGCTCATGCGGGAGCTGCTGGACTGCCTTGGACGCATCGGCGAGGACAGGCAGCTTCGCGCCGTGATCCTCGCCGCGGCCGGAAAGGTCTACAGCTCGGGGCACGATCTCAGCGAGCTCACGGGGAGGGACATCCACGACACCCGTCAGATCTTCGACGTCTGCGCCGAGCTGATGACGAAGATCCAATCGATCCCGCAGCCGGTCATCGCCGAGGTCCAGGGGCTCGCCACCGCGGCCGGATGTCAGCTCGTGGCGACGTGCGACCTCGCTGTGGCGGTCGAGGAGGCGCGGTTCGCCACGCCGGGCGTCAAGATCGGGCTCTTCTGCACGACTCCGATGGTCGCGCTGACGCGCGCCATCGGCCGCAAGCGCGCCCTCCAGATGCTCCTCACCGGGGATGCGATCGACGCGAGAACTGCGGCGGAGTGGGGGCTCGTCAACAGCGTCGTGCCGGCGGGCGCGCTCCGTGAGGAGACGCGAAAGCTCGCGGGGCGCATCGCGGAGGCGAGCCCTCTCACGCTCGCCATCGGGAAGCAGGCGTTTTACTCGCAGATCGACCTCGATCAGCCGAAAGCGTACGCGTACGCCAAGGAGATCATGTCGATGAACTCCATGGCGGCCGATGCCCAGGAAGGGATCTCCGCGTTCCTCGGCAAGAGAGAGGCCGTCTGGACGGGAAAATAGGAAGCAAGGAGGCACTTTCATGGTCACGTTCGAGTATCGGTTCGACGTTCTCCCGGGAAAACTGAGGGAATACGATAGATACACCAAGGGGCCCGGCAAGGACATCTGGTTGAAGTTCAAGGGCGTCAAGGGCGTCCGCGTGTTCAAGAGCATGCTGGGCGGGTCATCGCCGCAGCGATTGGTGCAGGTCGACCTGGAGAACCTCGCGGCGCTCGAGAAGATCTTCACGGATCCCACCTTCCGGAAGGTAAAACACATTTTTCATGGTCTGGTCACGCATATGAGCGATTCCTTGCTCACGCAGGTGAGCGACAAGAAGAGATAGGGAGCCCGCTCCACCCGCCAGCCGCTCACGTTGCGCGGGCTGCCGGATGCCGATAAGCTGCGATCAGCGGAGGCCCCACGCCATGGGCCACCTCGTCGGGAAGGATCTCTTCCGCCAGCTGGGCGAGAAGATCGACAGCCTGACGCTTCGCGCGCCCTGGAGCGAGACTTTCCGCAGAATCCTCGAAGAGCTTTACTCGCGCGACGAAGCCGAGATCTTCGTCGCGATGCCGTACGGGTTCGCCTCCCTCGCGCGCATCGCGACGACCACCGGCCGCGAGGAGGCGGCGCTGCGCAACATCCTCGAGCGCATGGCCGACCGGGGGCTGGTGATCGACTTCCTTTTCGGCGACGAATACCAGTGGATGCCCAGCCCCATCGCCATCGGCATCTTCGAATTCTCGATGATGAGGACGGGTCCCGGCGTCGACTCGGCAAAGCTCGGCAAGCTGTTCCACGAGTACCTCTCCGACGGCGCGTTCTTCGCGGAGAACAGCAGGGACGGCGCCCGGGTCAGCGTTCTTCGCACGCTTCCCCACGAGGGAGCGATCGCGCCGCACGTCGAGATCCTCGATTACGAGAAGGCCAGCGCCATCCTCGACGCGGCCACGAAGTTCTCGATCGGCATCTGCTCATGCCGGCACGAGAAGCTGCACGCGGGGGTGCGGGAATGCAACGGCCCGCTCGAGGTCTGCACCGCCTTCGATCGAGGGGCGGACTTCCTGATCCGCCACGGACTCGCCCGCGAGGCGAGCAAGGAGGAGATGCTCGACAATCTCGCGCGCTCCCGCGAGCAGGGCCTCGTGCTGTCGGCCGACAACGTCCAGAAGAACGTCGGTTTCATCTGCCACTGCTGCAGCTGCTGCTGCAACGTGCTGGGAGGGCTCAGCCGCTTCGGCTGCGCCAACTCCATCGTCACGTCGACGTTCATGGCCCATTCGGACGAGGCCGCCTGCCAGGAGTGCGGAAAATGCGCCGAAGCCTGCCCGATCCAAGCCATCGAGATGGTGCCGGCGCCCGGATCGGCCGGGGACCCCGAGCGCCGCGTGCCGAAGGTCGACGAGTCTCTTTGCATCGGCTGCGGGGTCTGCGGCCTCGAGTGCGCTTTCGACGCGATGAAGCTGCACAAGCGCGCAGCGCGCGTCCTCCATCCGGAGACGACCTTCGAGCGGGTGATCCTTCAGTGCCTCGAGCGCGGAACGCTGCAGAATCAGATCTTCGACGACCCGACCCGCCTCACGCACTCCGTCATGCGGGCGATCCTCGGGGCGTTCCTCGGCTTGCCGCCGGCGAAGAAGGCGCTGATGAGCGAGGCTCTCCGCTCCCGATTCCTGGGCGCGATGAAGGCCGGAGTGAGGTTGCAGGGGAAGGCCGAAACCCTCAACCTCTAGAGCGGCGCGAGCGCGGCCGGCGCCCTCCCGAGGAAAGCGCCTTGATGACGGCGCCCCAGTTGTCGAACCACGTCTCGAACGCGGCGCGCAGCTGGTCCCTCCCCTGGTCGTCGGCCGCCGTGCGCAGCGCCCTCACTACGGCGGCCGTGGACGGCCGAAGGCGGCGTTCGCCCGACGCGGTCAGCTTCACGTAGACGAAGCGGTGGTCCTTCGGGGAACGCGTCGTGCGGACGAGGCCCGCGCGCTCCATCCGCCGGACGAGGGCAGAGGTCGTGTTCATCGTGGCGAAGGTCTCGCGCGCCAGGTCGCCGATCGTCAGGGGGTCGTTCGAGGGGTTGCCCGCGAGAGTCAGGAGGGCGAACTGCTGGGCAGGAGTGAGACCGCCGTTCGTCGGCTCGGTGGTGATCGTTCTTCGGACCGACTCGAAGAACCGCCGCAAGTGAGCCATCGTGCGATAGGTGTCCGTGCGACTGGGACGCGTGACCATCGCCGTCGATTATAGGGAAGGGCCGCC
This sequence comes from Thermoanaerobaculia bacterium, assembly GCA_963821225.1. GTDB lineage: Bacteria > Acidobacteriota > Thermoanaerobaculia > UBA5066 > UBA5066 > Fen-183. The sequence goes on along the minus strand of CAWGCY010000006.1, from coordinate 343,156 downwards.
GGCGAGAAACCGCTTGAAGGCGGCCTGAACGGCGGCCTACAATCACTCGACGCGATGAATAGTCGACGGCACGTAGTATCTGTCTCGCTCGTTTCGGCCCGGCCCCCGCGGCCGTGACGGTGACGGCCGTGCCGATCCTCCTCGCGCCTGCTGGGACTCCCGAGGGTGTCCGGGCCGCGTTCGACGCGGGCGCCGACGCCGTCTACGTCGGCCTCGAGGGCTGGAGCCGCGGCGGAGCGCGGAGAGAGCTGGGGTGGAACGAGCTGGTGACGGCGCACCGCGAGGCAGCCTCCGCAGGCCGGAGCCTCCAGGTCGCCTTGAACACGATTCCGAAGCCCGACGAGCGCGCGCGCCTGTTCGAGTCCATCCCTGCGCTCCTGGACCTGGGGATTCGAGACGTCATCGTGAACGACGTCGGGATCCTGGCGGCGCTCAGACAGCGCTTCGAGAACCTGCGGCTGACCGCGAGCATCGGCTGTGGCGCCCAGACGGTGGCGGATGTCGCTTTCTTCAGGGACCTCGGCGCTTACGCCGTCGTCCTCCCGGGAACGGTGAGCCCCGCGGAGATGAGCGAGATCAGGACCGTCCGGGGGATCTCCGTGGAGATCATGGTCCACATGGTCGAGGAGTTCGTCCTCCTCGGAAAATGCTGGATGCCGAGCTACGTGCATCTGAAGCCGTCGCCCCTTCCGGCTGCGGGTTCCTCGGAACCCGGCGAGACGCCGGAGGGCGTCCTTCGCGGGCTCCGGCAGACCGGCAGCATGAAACGAGGGGGCGTCGGTGCCTGCTTCAGAATCTGCCAGCAACCCTGGGAGCTTTTCGCCTCCGGGCGGCGAGTGGGCACTCAGCTCTTTCCGAGTCGACAGATCAGCCGGATCGCCGAGGTCGAGGCTTATATCGAAGCCGGCGTAGACGTCCTGAAGCTGCAGGGACGCAGCCTCCCCGTGGAGCTGCTGTCACCTCTCGTCCGGCGCTATCGCGACGCGATCGACGGCCGGATGATCCCGGGCGAGCTCGAGCCGCCGCCCGCCACCTTGCCGTCGGCGTGGGCCGTCGTCGGGCGATGAGAAATGGAGTCATGAACGGGTTCGAGCTGAACACGACGATCGCGAACCTGCGAGACCTTCAGGCGTCGGACCTGACAGCCTACGACGCGGTCTACCTCGGCGACATCTATTGCCGCCTCTACGAATCGAACTTTCTGGAGCAGCTCGGCGATCTCAAGGAGGGGCTCCACGTCCTTCACGACTTGGGAAAGAGGGCCTACGTGGCGACCTATGCGGCGCCGCGGAACGACTTCCTGCCGAAGGTGAGGAAGGTGCTCGAGGCCTCGGCCGCTGCGGGCGCCGACGCGGTCGAAGTCCACAACCTCGGGATCCTGAGGATCGCCCACGAGGAGTTTCCGGAGCTCCCGGTGCACGTCGGAGGGTTTGCGAACGTCTACACCGCGGCCGGCGCCGAGGTCCTGCGCGGGTTCGGGGCGGTGCGGTTCACGCCGAATTACGAGCTGAGCCTGGATGAGATCAACGAAATCACCGCAGCCTCGAGCGCGCCCCTGGAGCTCCTGCTCCACGGCAAGATGCCGCTGGGCGTCTCGGACTATTGCTTTCTCCTGGATTACGAGGAGAAATGGGGAATCAAGTGTCCCGACCTCTGCCAGAAGGAGCTGTTCCTGAAGCAGGGGGACTGGGCGATGAAGTCCCTGGGGAAGGGAATCCTGAGCGGCAAGGACGTGTGCATGCTCGAACACCTGCCGCGTCTCCTCGCCGGGGGCCACCGGCACTTCCGGATCGAAACCGTCTCGGAGAGTCCCGAATACCGGCGCGAGGTCGCGGCCGTGTATCGCGCCGCCCTGGAGCGGACCATCGCCGGCGATGGCAACGTGGACGAGGGACCGTGGGATACGCTTCGGCGACACGCCCGGATCGGTCTCTGCAACGGGTTTTACTTCGGAAAGAGCGGAATGGACTACCAGGGGCTCCGGCCTGAAGCGCTCGGGTCCCTTCCGACCATCTCGCGCACAGAGTCGTAGGCAGGTCGAGGAGGAAGGGTCATGATCGAGCTTCTGGCGCCGGCAGGAAATCTTCCGATGGTCGAGGGGGCGGTCGCGAACGGCGCCGACGCCATTTACGTGGGGCCTCGCGGCTGGAGTCGTCGGCGCGATCAGTACGAGATGTCCGACGAGGACGTCCGCGCCGCGATCGGAATCGCCCACGCGGGCGCCGCCAAGCTGCGCGTGGCGTTCAATACGAACATGCAGTCGCACGAGATCGCTCCCCTGCTCGAAAAGATGGAGCGCTTCGTCTCGTGGGGGGTGGACGGGGCGATCATGACCGACATCGGGGCGATCGCCGAGGTTCATCGGAGGTTTCCGCATCTCACGATCCACGCTTCGATCGGAGCGAACATCCTCAACAACGAGGACGTGCGGTTCTACCGGTCGATCGGGGTCTCACAGGTGGTGGCCGACACGAAGCTGACCCTCCGGGAGCTCGCTTCCCGGAAGGAGCAGATCGACGTCGGGATCGAGGTCCTGATCCACGCGAACAAGTGCTACACGTACCTCGGGAAATGCTGGATGTCTCCCTATCACCGCCTCGAGCGCACCACGGACTCCTTCGGGAAAGACCTGTTCAAGGGAAGCCCAAACCGCGGCGGCCTCGATTACCGCGTCTGCCTGGAGTCGTGGGAGCTCCATTCCGGCGAGGAGAAGTGGGAGAGCAGCGTGGCCCTGAAGAACGACGCGTTCTTCCTTCTGGAAGACATCCCTCACCTGATCGACCTCGAGGTCGCGTGCCTGAAGGTGCAGGGACGCGAATATCCGGTGCCGCTCGTCGAGCGCATGGTCCGCTTCTACCGGGATCTGATCGACGCCTGCCTCGTTTCCCCGAAGGATGAAGCCTTCGACCTCGCGCCATGGAAGTCCCGTCTCGCCTCCGTCCAGATGGAGAGGGACGCGGCACGGTCCGACGGAACCCGGCAACTGCTGATGGAAGCGCGCCAGCCTCTGCCAGCGATCTGAGTCTCCGCATGGAACCGGTCGCCGATTGAAGGTCCCGCGGTGCCTCGCGCTCGGCCCCCTGCTGGCGATCGGTCTCTTCGCCGCGCAGTGCTCCCGCGGGCCGAATCGCGCGCCGGAGCTGAAAGTCGGTGAGGTCGCCTCTCTGAGCGGCGCGCTCGCGGCTCAGGGAACGGCCGTGCACGAAGGCGTCGCCTACGCCATCTCGGAGGTCAACGCCGCCGGCGGCCTTCACGGCCGCCCGGTCAAGCTGATCACGCGGGACGACGGAGGCCGGCCGGACGAGGCGGCGATCGCGGCGCTGGATCTGACCACGCGCGAACGGGTCAGCGCCCTCGTGGGCGGTTACGTGGACAGCATCGTGGGCCCGGTTGCCCAGGTGGCCGAGCGAGAGCGCGTACCTTATGTCGCGAGCTCCTCCCTCGACCAGCGGTTGACGCAGCGCGGAAGCGCCTGGTTCTTCAGGATCAGCCGTCTGGAGCCGTTCGTGGACGCCACGACCGCCGTCCCCATCGAAATCCTGCCGGCGAAGGACGTCGCGATCCTCTATTCGGCGACGCCAGGCGCCACGCAGCTTGCCAGGCTCCAGAAGGAGAGGCTCGAGAAGAACGGCGTCCGGGTGACCGCGTTCGAAAGCTTCCAAACGGGGACGCCCGATTTCATTCCTCTGCTCGCCCGCGTGAAGGCGAGCGGCGCGCGCCTGCTGCTCATGGACGGATTCTTCGCGGACAACCTCGTTCTCCTCAGGCAGCTTCCCGGCCAGATGGCCGCCGGCTTCACCGTCGTGGGCGCCTTCGGAATGGAGTTTCCCGCCCTCGTCGCACAGCTCGGCCCCCTGGCGGAGGGAGCGATCGGCGCGATCGTCTGGGAACCGGGGATGTCGCTCCCCGGAGATCTGGACGGGAGCCTGGCTTACGAGACCGGATTCGTCCGGGAGTTCAAACATCCTCCGGCGCCGCTCAGCATGTACGGATACACGGCGGCGCGCGCGGTTCTGGCGGCGCTGGAGAGGGCTTCTCGCACGTCGGCCCCTCCGGAACGGGAGGCGGTCCGCGACGCGCTTCGCAAAACCGACCTCCTGCTTCCACTCGAGCGGCTGCAGTTCGACGAGCACGGGGACCCTCGGCGTTACGAAGTGGGCATCTTCCAGATCCAGAGTGGACGACACGTCCTTCTCTATCCACGCGAGAGGGCCGCGGGACGGGTGATCGCGCCGAAGTCTTGAGCGCGCGCACCGGTTCGCGTCTTGTCTTACTTGGGGAACCAGTATTGCCGCGTCAGGTCCAGGAGCCTCTCGGCCACCTGCCGGTTGCGGTGTGAAATCTCGTAGCGGTTGGCAATGTCGGCGTGCGACGGATTCGGATCGTGCAATGTGCGCGGGAGCCCGCTTTCGGAAGTGTGGCTCCATCTGCTTCGCCAGGACTCCGGAAGCTCCTGCACCACATCGACGTCGTGCATCACGAGGTAGAGGATCGCCCACACGCGCGGCGCCGCGCGGAAGGAGTAGCCGCCTCCCAGCGTGAACAGCACCCGGCCCGCGGTGAACTCGTCCGCCCAGGCCAGGATTCGCCTGAAGATCACCTCGTAATCGCGCGTGGTCAGCATGAGATCGGAGAGCGGATCGTCGAAATGCGCGTCCGCTCCCGCCTGGACCACGAGCACGTCGGGGCGAAAGTACCGCAGGGCGGCCGGGGTCACCTTCTCGAGAACTTCCAGGTAGCTCTCGCCTTCGGTGAACGGCTCCAGCGGCAGGTTCAGCTTCAGGCCACGGGCGGCTCCTGAGCCGAGCTCGCGAATCTCGCCGGTCCCCGGGAAGAGGTATTTGCCCGACTCGTGAAGGCTCACGGTCAAGACGCGTGGATCCTCGTAGAGGATCTCTTGAACGCCGTCGGCGTGGTGGACGTCGATGTCGAGATAGGCCACCTTCAGTCCCTTCCGCGTGAGGGAGTTGATCGCGATTGCGAGGTCGTTGTAGATGCAGAAACCCGACGCAAACCTGCCGCGCGCGTGATGCAGCCCCCCTCCGAGCTGAAGGACGCGCTTCTCTCGCCCTTCCGAGATCAGGCGCGCGCCATGCAGGGTGCCCCCGACGATCCACCTGGCCGCCTCGTCCATACCCGGAAACGAGGGGGTGTCCTGTGTGCCCAGCCCGTATTCCTGTCCGTCGACGACCAGAGCGCCCGCGCTCAGTTTCTCCACCCGGCAGACGTACACATCCTGGTGCACGTCGAGGAGATCCTCCCGCGTCGCCGGCTTTGGTTCGACGGTCTCGACGCGGTGCCCGAGCGCACCCAGGAGATCGAGCACCATGTCGGTTCGCACAGGGCTGAACGGATGCTCGTCGCCGAAGGAGTACGTCCGGTAGGCGGGAGCGTAGATCACCGAGGGCACGGCTTCTCCGGGGGCCAAAGCACGTCGAACCCGGCTCGGCGCAGGTCCTGCGCGAGCAGCCCGGTCTCGATCGAGCCGATGCGCAGGACCGTCCGAATCGAGTCGGGACCATCGGGATAGGTCAAGATCGAGTGGACGTTCAGATCGCGGTGGCTGACGAAGCTCGTGAGCCGGGCGAGCTCGCCTGGATGGTCGGGAAGGCGCACTTCCAGGCGGCCCGAGGGCTTGTGCACGCCCGTCAGTCGCACCAACGCGTCCAGCAGATCGAGGCCCGTGACGATCCCGATCAACCGCCCGTCGTCCAGGACCGGGAGGCAGCCGATCTTCCGCTCCCGCATCGTGCGTGCGGCGTCCTCGACCGGGTCGGCGGCATCCGCCGTCAGCGGCGCTTGAGACATGACCGCGGAGACCCGGCTGTCAGGCGAGAATGGTGAGGGCGCGAGCGAGCTGGTCGCCAGCCTCAGATCGCGGTCCGTGACCACCCCGACGAGCTTTTCGCCCTCGAGCACCGGCAAGTGCCGGATGCCGTGCTCCCGCATCGTCCGGTAGGCATCCTGGAGCGTCGTATCCGCGGAGATGGCCAGGGCCGGGCTCCGCATGATGTCTCGAATCAACATGTAACACCTCGAGTCTCTCTATCGTTCGCCGGTCCCCCCGAGAAAATCCGCGAGTTCCGGAACGGTGAAGCCCGCGTCTTTGAGCGCATTCTTCACCGCCGCCACGTCGATCGTCGAGATCCGGATGAAGGCAACGAAGCCGTCCCTCAATGGAGAGAGGATCAGGCTCCGGATCTCGGTCTTCAGTTCCCCGAGCTTCTTCACGAGGTGAATGAGGGAGCCGGCTTCGCGAGGGAGGAGCACCTCGATTCTCACCCCGGGCTCTTGGATCCTGAGGGTGTCGCAGAACGCCGCGAGCACGTCCGCCTTCGTGATGATCCCCACCAGCTTCTTTCCTTCCACGACCGGCACGGCGCCCAGTCTCCTCTTGTGGAAGATCAGGAGCGCGTCCTCGACCGTGTCCCACGGGCTCACCGTGATCACCTCGCGCGTCATGATCTCCTCGACGGTCTTGTTCTTCACGACGATCTTGCCGGTCCCGGAAACCGTCGTCTCCTCGAACGTCGAGTTGCGTATATCGGTACCCGACACGAAACCGATCAACTCCTCGCCTTCGACGACCGGGAGCTGGTGGATCCGGTTTTCGTGCAGAAGATTGCTCGCAAACTTCAAGGTGTCCCCTCGGGAGACCGTGATCACGTTCCGCGTCATCCTTATTCCGACGAACATTCTTCACTCCTTCCCTGAAGAATCTTCAGGTGAACGAGGGCCGACGAGGCGAGGGCGGGACCGTCGTACCCTCCTTCCAGGACCGACACGATCCGGCCCCCGCAATATCGATCCGCCAGCTCGCAGACTCTTCGTGTCATGTGGACAAAGGACTTCTCCGTGAGATCGAGGTCGGCGATGGGGTCCCTTTCGTGCGCGTCGAAGCCCGCCGAGATCATGATCAGGTCGGGCTCGAAGCGCTCGATCTCCGGGACGACTTCTCGCTCGAAGATCTCCATCAGCTCCTCGTCCCTGGTGTGCGGCTTCAGAGGCAGGTTCATTGTGAAGCCCGCGCCCGCCCCCGTCCCTCGCTCCGTCCTCCGGCCCGTACCGGGAAAGCAGAACGTCGGATGCTCGTGGAGGCTGCAGTAGTAGGTCAGGGGGTCGCCCTCGAAGATCTCCTGCGTTCCGTTTCCGTGATGGACGTCCCAGTCCAGGATGAAGATTTTCTCCACGCCGTAGACCGCCCTCGCGTAGAGCGCGCCCACCGCGACGTTGTTGATGAAACAGAAGCCCATCGCGGAATCCCGTCCCGCGTGATGGCCGGGAGGCCGGACGGCGCAGAACACGTTGTCGACCCTCCCGTTCAGGACCGCGTCCACGCCCGCCATCACCCCGCCCGCCGCCAGGAGCGCAACGTCGAAGCTCGCTGCGGAAATCGAGCAGTCCGCCGTGGAGAAAACCTTCTCGCCCCTCCGGACACTCTCACGAAATTTCGCCAGGTACTCCGCCGAGTGGATCCCCTGGAGGAACTCGAGGTCGGGAACGTATGGCGAAAGCTCGACGAGGCTCCTTCTCGGGCGCTGCTTGTCGATCGCCTTGAGGAGCGTGCGGAGCCGCCCGGGGCTCTCGACGTGGCCCCTGCGCGTTCGGTGCGAGAGATAATCCCTGGAGGTCACGAAGCCGGTTATCCGCGGAGTGTTCGTGTAAATCGTCTTGTACCCCTCCCAGGGCGCCGAGCAGAGAAGAAACGCCTTCCCGAGCGGCAGGGAGACTTCCTCGCTAAAGCGGGCGTCGGCCTTCGACGAGTAAGCGCCTTCCGCGTCGCGGTAGGCGGGAATCTTTAGCTCTCTCCTGAAGCGGGCGAAATCGTAGGCGTGGTTGAGACGTCCGATCTCAACCTCCCGGACGGGAAGGTCCCTTTCCTTCACGAGAGCTCTCAGCTCCGCCTTCCTCCTGCCGGCCTCCGATTTGTCCGAGAAATCGAATCCCTCCTGGGCCCAGTAATACCTGCCGACGGAGAGGGCGGCGCTGAGCCGGAACTGGTTGAACCCGAGGTCGTGAAAAAGCCGCTCGTAGTGCCGGAAGAGAGCCGAGGCGTATCCCGACTTCTGCGCCGTCAGGTGGATGTGCTCGATGTAGACGATCCGCAGCCTTTCGCCCGAAAAGTAACCGCGCAACCCGGCGGCCGGGTCCCGCAGGGATGCGAAACTGACCGTCAGCTCGCCGACGCTCTCCTCCGCCTGGAAGATCTCCGTGTCATAGATGATCCGGTCCCTGCTGAAGAGGAGCAGTTTCTCCCGGTGCTCGAACTCGTGGATCCTGGCGGAGAGCGCGTCGAGGAGCGCACAGGGCGAGACCGCGTTCTCGAAGAGGCGCGCCCACCGCCTCAGCAGCTTCGACTTCCGGGGAACCTTCCTGATGAGAAACCGGCTTCCCTTCCCCTTCTTCTTGACGACCGCCCGGTCGAACTCGGCGGCGTCCATGATCGACGGATCGCGGTCGGCACCGAAGAGAGCGCCATCCCGGATCAGCTTCTCCAGGTCCCGGAGGATCTCCTGCCTCGAGATCGAGACAGGAGAGGGACTCTCACCCGCGCGACTCTGGTCTCTCAACACCAGACGACGAGTCTAGCCGCTCGTACCACCCCGCCGGGATAGACTTCGCCGAGCACGATCTCGAGGAGCGACATGAGTGACTCCCTGCAGGCGCTTTTTCGCCCCAATGCCATGGCGGTCATCGGCGCCTCCGCAAAGCCGGGCAAACTGGGGTTCACAATCTTCAAGAACATCCTCGACGCGGGCTTCGGCGGTCCGGTCATCCCCGTGAATCCCAAGGGAGAGACGATCCTCGGAGTCCCGTCCGTCAAATCGGTGAACGACATCCCGTCCGGCACCGATCTGGCCGTCGTCATCGTTCCGGCGGCATCCGTCCCCGGAACCATCCTCCAGCTCGGCGAGCGGAAGGTTCGGGCGGCCATCGTGATCACAGGAGGCTTCGCCGAATCGGGGTCGGAAGGCGCCCGCCTGCAGGAGGAGGTCAAGCAGAACGCAGCTCGGTGCGGAATCCGCGTGGTCGGGCCGAACTGTCAGGGCGTGAACTATCCGCACCACGGCCTCTGCGCGTCGTGGCCGCTGATCACCCGAAAGGGCGCCATGGCCATCGCCTCGCAGAGCGGGACCGTCGGGGCGGCCCTGATCGACTGGGCTGCCGAGGAGAGACTCGGCTTCTCGGCGTTCGTGAGCATGGGGAACAGAATCGACGTCGACGAGGCCGACCTGATCGAGTTCTTCGGCGCTGATCCGAACACGAAAGTGATCACGCTGTACATCGAAGGCGTGAAGGACGCTCCGCGCTTCCTGTCCGCCGTCCGGGCATGCCGGAAGCCCATCGTGGTCTTCAAGTCAGGAAGGACCGAGCAGGGGCGTAAGGCCGCCGAATCGCACACCCGCTCGCTCGCCGGAAAGGATGAGATCTTCGACGCCGTCTTCCGGCAATTCGGCATCCACCGCGCGACGTCCCTCGAGGAGCTCTACGACTTCTCCAAAGCTCTGGCCTACGTGCCGGCTCCCGCCGGACCCCGGATGCTCATCGTCACGAGCTCCGGGGGATCCGCGATCATCGCCACGGACGTCGCGGCGGACAACGGGTTCCGGATCAGCCAGCTGCCCTCTCCCCTTGCAGCGCAGCTGCGGGAGTTTCTGCCCTCCCACTTCATCGTCGGAAACCCGCTCGACCTCACGGGCGACGGCGATGCGGAGTGCTTCCGCAAAGTCATCGCGAAGGCGCGGAATCACTACGACGTCGTCCTGACGATCTTCGGGGACCCGATCCCGGGCGCCTCGAACGCCCTGGAGCCGGGACAGCCCGACCTCGTGGCGTATCTCGGCGGCGCTGACGTCGAGCGCGCCGAGCGGTTACTCCTTCACGAGAAGGGGATCGCCGTCTTTCCCACGCCGGACCGAGCCGTCAAAGCCTATTCCTGCCATGTCCGCTTCGCCCGGGATCGCTTCCCGCAGGAACCCGAGCAGCCTTCCGCTCCCGCGGCTCCGCCAGGAACGGGGAAGTCGCTCACCCCTGCCGATTCCATGGCATTTCTCGCCCGAGAGGGGATGGGTGTCGTGCCTTCACGGCAGGCGGTTAGCGAGGACGAGGCTGTCGCCGCCGCCCGCGCAATCGGCTATCCCGTCGCCGTCAAGATGAATTCTCCGGACGTGACGCACAAGAGCGACGTTGGAGGTGTCCTTCTGAACGTGAAAGACGAGGCGGGAGTCCGAAAGGCCTTTCACGACCTCGAGGGCGTCGTGCGACGGGTCGGGGCGCGATCCGCCGGCGTGCTCGTGAGCGCGATGGCTGCGCCCGGACTCGAGATCATTGTAGGCGTGACGCGCGACCTCCAGTTCGGCCATGCCGTGATGTTCGGAATCGGCGGCACCCTCGTCGAGGTCTTCCGCGACGTCGCCTTCCGGATCGTTCCCCTCTCCGAGAAGGACGCCTCGGAGATGATCGGAGAAACCCGGGGAGCGAAGCTGCTCGAGGGTGTGCGCGGACGAAAGCCTGCCGACGTCGCGGCGCTCCGCCGGCTGCTCGTTCAGGTCTCCGGCCTCGTGACGCGACATCCCGAGATCGACGAGATGGACCTGAATCCGGTCATCGTGCACGAAAAGGGTCTGACGGTCGTGGACAGCAGGATCGTCCTGTCCGCTCGAGATGCTTTGTAGCCCGCCCTCTAGTTACCGCCCGCGTGAGCCGCGATCGAGGAAGGCGGCATGACACCCCAGCACGGGACGCTGTCTTCCCACTTGTTGTGGGTCAGTCGGATCGCCTCGGACTTCCCATCCACCGGCGCGACGAAGATCTCGCCGTATGGCTGCGACTCGCCGTTTGAGAGCGGAGCCTCATCGTTCAGCCAGGCGCGCCTCGACGCGAACACGATCCATTTTCCATCCGGTGAGAAGCGAGCATGGACGCTCGGTGAATACTTCTGAAGTAGCCGCGGGCTGCCGTCCGGTTTGCCGTTGATCAGGGGTTGGACGAAAATCTGAAAAGTCGAGAACGCGATCATGTCCCCATTCGGGGAAATCGAAGGCATCGTGGCGAGGGCCCCCGCTGGATCCGTCGCGACGCGCCGCACGTTCGTGCCGTCCGAACTCATCATGTAAATGCCCTTCTTCCCGTCACGGGTGCTGCGAAAGACGATCTCCCGACCGTCGGCAGTCAGTTCGGGAAACGCGTTGTTGCGAAATTTTCCTTTCGTCAAATTTGTTGGGGCCGACCCGTCGCCGTGAACTGTCCAGATGTCCACGACGGCGTTTTCTGGAGCGAATGGCGGTCCCACCGTGAACGCGATCAAATCCGCGTGGCGGGCCCAGCTCATCGCCCACACGGGTGCGGCCTTCGCGGGACGGAATACCTCGCGGTCACCGGAGCCTTCGAGACGATGAGCAACCAAGCGCATGTCGCTCAAATCGCCTGGCGTCTTCGAATGCCCTGTCACGAATTCGAGACCGTCGGGGCTGATCGAGCAGAACAGGGAGTGCACCCCCTGAACATCAAGGATGCGGTCAGGCAACCGCACCTCACCGTGAGCGCCGAGCGCGACAACCGGCAGCACGTTCGAGACCGGTCCCCTTCCCGCGCAGACCATCCGGTCGCTCTGACGGTCGAAAGCGGGGCCCTGGCATTGCGGCTGTGTCCCGCTTTCCAGGCGGACGTCCGAGCCATCCGCCGCCGCCGACATGACCTGGAAGCCGCCGGGCTTTTTCGCGGTAAACGCGACGCGGCCGTTCGGCATGACCGCGGGCGAGAAGGCCGACAGCTCTCGCGGCGTGAGCGCGCGTTGGTTCTTGCCAGCGGAGTCCATCGCCCAGATACGGTAGCTTTCGCCTTTGCGGTCTTCGCGGTCCGAGTAGAAGAAAAGCGTGCTGCCATCGCGGGACCAGGCGGGCGAACCATTCATTGCATCGGTCCTCGTCAACCGTCGCTCGTCCGATCCGTTCAGGTTCATCACGTAGATCTCGGCCTTATACGGATAAATATTCCCGCTCTTTCCGCTATCGCGATCGCTGCTGAAGGCGACCCTCTTGCCGTCGGGGGAAACGGCGGGACGGAAATCGCCCGCCGGGTTGCGGGTCAAGATCCTGGCTTCATCTCCCGCCGCCGGATCGTCCGGCCGGAACGGCATCGTGAACAGATCCGCGTTTCCCTCGCGATCGCTCACAAATAGCAGCGACTTACCGTCGGGCGTGAACGCGGGCGCAGCGTCCATGAAATGTCCGCGCGTCAACTGGCTCGGCGGATCGGGATGGGTCGGGTCGATCGCGTAGAGGTGGGGATCTCCGGAACGCTCCGAGCAAAACACGACCCACTGGCCATCAGGAGAAAACGTCGCATCGTAATTGAGAGCCCGATCGTCTGTGATCGGTTTCGGCGGGAATCCGGCCTCAAAGAGATACAGCCTTAGGCTCGCTGGACGACGGGTCGTATACATGATCCGTTCGCGCGGCAGATTCGCCGCGCGGGCTGCAGGCGATTGCGCATCTCCCTGCATCAGGGCCGAGGAAACAAGAGCGGCGAAAAGGACAGCCGGACGGGCCATGGATGGGAGCATTTTGTGCTCCTTCTGAACCTAGATGTCGATTGCGTTCTTGATGAACCGGGTCGCAGCTTTGAGTACCTCGTCCGGCCTTTCCGAGTGCGGGGAGTGGCCGCAACGGGGAAGGATCAGTGATTCGACCGAACCCCCGGCCTGCGCCACCACGGCGTCGACCTGCTTGAGAGTGCCGTACCGGTCGTCTTCACCCTGGACGACGAGCACGGGGCACTTGATCGCCGGCAGGTACTCCTCGATGTTCCACTCCAGGAACTCGGGGCTGAGCCAAACGTCGGACCACCCCCGGAACATCGAATCGGTGTTGCTGCCGTGATATCGGGCGAGGCGTTCTTTCAGGCGCGTCGTCTCGTAATCCGCCGTGGTCCGCCGGATCCCCTCGATACTGATGGACTCCACGAAGACGTGCGGCGCCTCGACGATCAGCCCGCGGACGGAGCCCCCCTGGGCGCCTGCGTGGATGAGCGCGATCGACGCGCCGTCGCTGTGCCCGAAGAGGACGACATTCTCGAGCTTGAGGTGCTCGAGGACCGCCGGGAGCGCCCCCAGCGCTTCGTCGTGCATGTAACGGACCGGCCGCTTTCCGATCAGGGGATCGGACCCGCCGTAGCCCATCCGGCTGTAAACGAGAGCGCCGCAGCCGGTCGCGGACGCCAGGCGCTCGGGGAACTCCCGCCACGTTCCCACACAACCGAGGCCCTCGTGCAGGAACACGATCGACGGCGCGTCGCCGGGACGCGGCCCTATCCAGCGGTATTCGAGGCGCCGCCCGAGGATCTCGAGGCTCGTCAACGAGGCGTCAGGCCTTTTCTCCACGGCGAGCCGCGCCCGCGACGAGCCTCTCGGTCGTGACGACCGCCCGCTTGTGCGTGCAGCGGCCGATCTCGCCCGCGTCGTCGTTGGCGAGGACCTCGAAGACGAAGAGCTTCCCCTCGCGCCCGAGGAATTTCGCCGTGGCCGAGACGGTGGCGCCGGGAGGGGTGGCGGCCGTATGGACGACGTCGAGGGTGACTCCGACGGAGAGCTCGCCCGCCCGAAGATGGGGACGGAGAAGGCGGGCGGCCGCGAGCTCCATCAGGGCCACCATGCGGGACGTCGCGAACACCGGCGGGAACGCGTCCTCGGGCTCGAGGTTGAGGGCGCTCGCGAGATCGGACGGCGCCACGATGAAGTGTGCGGACGCGGTGGAGTTCACTTCGGGTTCGCTCATGGCGGCGGGGACTATACGACACGGCTTTCGGCCGCGGCGGTCGTTGATCGGCCCCCTCTTGCCCTTGACGAGCCCCGGCAGCAGACGGAGACTCCCCACCGACAACCGGCCCACGTGGTCTGTTTCAAGGAAAGCGACGTCGGTAGAAGCCGAGGAAGGAAGGATTCATGAGCGACAAGCGTCTTCTGGTGTTCCTGTTCGCCGCAACACTCGCCGCGCCGGCGGCCGCGCAGACGAAGATCTCCGGCACCTTGAAGTGTGGCAAGCCGGACCCGGCCTACAACATTCCTCTCACCGACAAACCCAACCACGTCTTCGCCATCGAGAAAGCTCAGTGCACCTGGAGCAAGCCGATCGAGATGGCTGGCGTGCTGACGAAGGACGGCGTCAGCACCGCCTTTGCCGAGGTGACCGGCGAGAATGTGGCGAACCATGGGTTCCACGCGGGAACGATGGTCAACGGAGACACCTTCGCCACGAGTTTTCATGGATCCGCGAAATCGAAGGACGGAGTCCTTCAGAGCGCCCAGGGTTCATGGACCTTCACGGCGGGCACCGGGAAGTTGAAAGGTCTGAAAGGAAGGGGCACTTACAAGGGCACGATTAACGCCGACGGCAGCGTCACGGAACAGATCGAGGGAGAATATCAGGTTCCGTAGGCGGCGGAACCCTTTCATGCGTTCGGGCGCGCATCCGCGGGCGGCCCTCTCAGAGCAGCCCGCGCACGCGCGGATCCTCAAGGCCTTCGGCGCCGACGGAGAGCGCCGAGAGGGAGCCCCCTTCGAGGAACATCGCCTTCGTCGCAACACCGAGAAGGGCGCGGATGTGCTGTCCCGTCAGGATCACGGCTGCGCCGGCACTCGCTGCCGTCTGGATCCAGTCGAGGACACCTCCGGTCGTCTCCTCATCGAGCCCCTGAAGAGGATCGTCCAGCAGCCAGACTCGCGGGGAGGACATCCCAAACCTCGCGAGCGCCAACTGCTGCTGGAGGCCGCCGCTCAAGCCCGCCGGTCGCGCGCCGCGATGCAGCGTCAAGCCCGTGAAGAGGCCGCGAACCTCGAGCGCGCGACGGCGCCAGCCGAGCCGAGCTGCAGCGCGAAACGCGCCGACCCGGAGATGCTCGTCGACCGTCATATTCCCGAAGAGCCGTCGCCGGTCGGAGACGAGGCTCATCCCGCGTACCGCGCGGGCTTCCGGCGCGAGGTCCTGGACGCTCTCGCCATCGAGAAGGACCTCACCGCCACGGTGCACCAGAAGGCCCTGCAGAGTCTCGAGCAGCGCGGATTTCCCCGAGCCGTTGGCGCCCAAAACGACCAGGATCTCCCCCGATTTCACGGACAAGCTCGCCCCCGAGAAGACGATCGCACCGGGATAGCCGCCCGTGAGCTCGCGTGCGACGAGGTCCGCCGTCACGATTGCGCCTTGCGCGCCGCCTCCCAGTCGCCGGGCGACCCGAGGAAACGAACCTGTCCGCCGTCGAGGACGAGAAGCTGGTTGGTCAGATCGCCGGCGGCCGGGCCATGCTCGACCCAGACGACGGCTGTGCCCTCGCGGCGCTTCCGCTCGATGGCGCCGGACACGCGCTCGGCGGCTGCCGGGCTGAGCCCGGCGAGGGGCTCGTCGAGCAGCAGGAGCGCGGGTTCGAGGGCGAGCACCCGCGCGAGGTCCAGGCGTTTCCCCTCCCCCACGCTCAGCTGCCCGGCCGGGCGACCTGAAAGTGCGGAAAGGTCGAGTTCCCGGAGGAGTTCCTCCACTTCGCCCGAGGCGTTCCCGCGTTCCGAAGCGAGCGCGACGTTCTCTCGTACGGTCCACTCCGGGAACGGCCGGGGCGCCTGAAACGTCCGCCCCACGCCGCGCCGGACCCGCGCGGCCGGGCCACGCGGTGACGGCGTACCGCCCAGAAGGATCGCTCCTCGTGCGACAGGAATCCTTCCCGCAATCGCCAGGAGAAGCGACGTTTTCCCAGCGCCGTTGGGGCCGAGAACCCTGAGAATCTGCCCGGGCTCGATCGCGAAACTGACGTCCTGGAGTACCGGAGTCCCATTGCGGCGCACGGTCAGGTCGCGAACGGCCAGGCTACAGGGTCCATGCGGGATCCGCCGCAGAGCGGCGGAGGCGGGAATCCGTGGCGTCCGGGCTCCGAGGAGTCCTTCCGGTTTGAAGAGGAGCAACCCGCACAGGGCGAGGCCATAGGCCAGCGTGTGCGCGAGGGGAAGAGCAGGCCTGAAGAAGAGCTCGTCGACCGGGTAGAGAGCGAGCGTCCCGACCAGCCCGCCAAGCGGGCTGAGGGCGCCTCCGAGCATTCCCAGTACCAGCGGCACGACGGAGAAGGTCGATGAGAAAACGACGGTCGTCTCGACGCTCCCGACGAGGTGGGCGTAAAGAGCGCCCGCCATCGCGGTCGTCGCCGCGCTCAACGTCAACGGGCGCCATCGCGCCGAGACGGGGTCGATGCCGAGGCTGAGCGTCGTCTCGGGTGACTGGCGAAGGGCGGCGGCGGCGCGGCCGCCTGGCCGGCCGAGAAAAACTTCGTAACCGAGGCCGCTGACGAGGACGAGCACAGCCAGCGTCCCCACGACCGGGGCGGCCGGCCCGTCGAAGCCCGGCGTCGTGGGGAGAAGGAATCCCTCCATTCCGAAGTCCGGCACGTTCCCGGCCAGGCCTCTCAAAAGGATCGCGTAGGCGAGAGTTGCAAGGCCGAAGCCCGGTGGAGAAAGGCGGAGGCCGGGGATCAACGGAACGGCAGCCAGAGCGCCTGCCGCCGCGCTCGCGGAGAGGGCCAGCCACGGAGAGGTCCGTCCGACCGCGACGAGCCAGGCTTGAGTCAGCGCCCCCACCCCGAAAAACGCCGCCTGCCCGAAGGAAAAGAGCCCGGTGGCCCGCATGAAGCTCCAGCTCGTCGCGAGGGCGGCGTAGAGAAGCCCGAAGGCCACGACGTTCACGCCGTATCGGCCCAGGGTCGCGATGGCGATCCCGCTGGCTCCCAGAACGACCGCCCACGCGAGAAAGAACGGCCTCCCCTCATGCATCGGCGAGCTCCGTCCTCCCGGGGACGAGAAGCCAAAGGAGGACGCAAGCGCTCGCGACGATTTCGCGCCAGCCGCCTCCCACGAGCACGGTTGCGAGAGATTCGAGGATTCCAAGCGCGACTCCCGCCGCGACGAGGGTTCCCGCCCGGGGTCGCCCTCCAAGGAAGACGACGGCGAGCGCCACGAGCGTCCAGGCCGGGCCTTCTGCCGGAGTGAGAAAGCGGGTCAGGAGCACGAGTCCCCCGGCGCCGGCCGCGATCGCTCCCCCGGTGAGGAAGGCGACCCATTCCATCCGGGCAGGAGAGATCCCGAGACTGGCCGCGGCGGGCCGGGACTGGCTGACCGCCCTCAGCCCTGTACCCGTCCAGGAAACGTGGAGCCAGAGGTCGAGGCCGACGAGGGCCGCAGCCGCCGCGCCGGCCGCTGCCAGCGTGATCCGACTGAGAGTGACCGGCCCGAATGCCATCGTCTCCGGCCAGGCCCCGCCGGGAATCACGCGATACGTCGCACTCGCCCCTTGCAGGAGAAGGCTCTGCAGCACGAAGCCGACGCCAAGCGTCAATGCCAGCCCGTCCGACTCGCGGCGCGGCAGACGGCGGACGAGAGGGGGCAGGGCGGCTCCGAGGAGCGCCCCTCCGAGAAGCGTCAGCGCGAGGGCCGCCGGCCACGGCCAGCCGATCCCTTGGCACAGAACGAAGAGGATGTAGCCCCCGACGAGAACGAACTCGCCGTGGGCGAGATTCATCAGGCGTCCGGTGGCCATGATGAGCGAAAAGCCGGCCCCGATTCCGGCATAGACCAGACCGAGCACGAGGCCGGATGCGACGGCCTGCAAGACCATCGGACTCATGGCGCGGAATGTTAGTTCAGATCTCCGCCGCCCCGCGCGCGCGACGTGACGTGAAGTCGGTTCTACTTCGTGGGCGCCGGCTCCTTGTCCCGCAGAACCCGCCGCAGGAGTTTCCCCTGCAGCGTGCGCGGAAGCTCCGTGACGAACTCCACGATCCGCGGCAGCTTGTAAATCGCGACGTGATCCCGGCAGCTGTCGATGAGCTGCTTCTTCAGCTCCTCGCTCGGCGTGATCCCGGGTTTCAGGATGACGGCGGCCTTGACGTTCTGTCCCCGGACGGGGTCCGGGATGCCGATCACGCCCGCGTCGGCCACGGCGGGATGCTTGAGAAGCGCGTCTTCGATTTCCTCAGGACCGATGCGGTAGCCGGAGCTCTTGATCAGATCCTCCTGGCGGGAGACGAAGCTGAGGTACCCCTCCTCGTCCATCGTGCAGAAGTCGCCGACCAGCACCCACCCTTCGCGGATGAGCGATTTCTGTTTCTCGAGGAGATTTCCACCCTCCTCGAGGGGACGCCAATAGAGGGTCCCCGTGGGGCCGCGAGCGTAGAGCCTTCCCAGCTCTCCCGGTTTCGCGACCTTGCCTTCTTCCGTGATGACCTGGATTTCGTACCCGGGGACCGCGGTGCCGATCGCCCCCGGCTTCACTTTGCGGGTGACCACGCTGGAGACGAAGACGTACATCATCTCCGTCGTTCCGAGGCCCTCGTAGATCTCCTGGCCGAAGCGGGCCTTCCAGTCCAGATACGTCTTGGCCGTCAGCGATTCGCCGCCCCCTGTCAGCACGCGAAGGCTCGACAGATCGAACTTCTTGTCCGTGCCCGCGAACTCGAGCATCTTCCGGTAGGCCGTGGGGAGAGCACTCAGGATCGTCACCTTGTGGCTCTGGATCTGCTCGAAGAGCCCCTCGGGAGTGAACTTCGCGATCAGGGAAGCCGCGGCGCCGAACCGGAATGGAATTGTCGCCACGGTCGAGTACCCGCCGGCAAGCGAGATGGGAGCTGGGCCGCAGAGAACGTCCTCGGGCTGTACGTTCCACCCGTACTTTCCCATCGTGTCCGGGACGATCAGCGCCTCTTCCATGTAGTGCGCCGTTCCCTTCGGCATGCCCGTCGTTCCCGATGTGTAGAGCAGGACGGAGACCGCCGTGCGCGGACGGCGGACCGGATCGAGAGCCGGCGACTCGTTCGCGACGAGCTCCTCGTAGCAGAGAAGCCCCTGCGCCTTCAGCTCCTCCGGCTTACCGCCGAAGACGATGACGTGCTTGGTCGTCTTGAGATTCGCCCGCGCCTTGACGACCCCCTCCGCGAACGCGGCCGCCACGACGATCACTTTCGCCTCGGCGTTGTTGGCGATGTGCGCGATCTCGTTCGGAGAGAGCATGTGCGAGGTCGGGACCATCACGGCCCCAAGCCTCAGGACGCCGAAATTCGTGAACAGCGCGGGCGGAACGTTCGGCGACCGGAGCATGACCCGGTCCGTCTCCTCGACGCCGAGCTTTCTGAGGGCATTTCCGATCTTGCAGGCGGCCCCTAGAAGCTGCTTGTACGTGATGACCTTGTCACCGAACAGGATCGCGGGGCGGTCGCCCCGGCCTGCCGCGATCTGCTTGTCGAGCAGCTCCTCGGTGCTGTTCAGCGAATCCGGATAGCTCGCGAACTCCTTGAGCTTGTAGATCCGATCGGGTTGAAATTCCTTCGGCGGAAGGTAGTCCGCGGGAATCGTACTCAACGGGGCGCCTCCTCGCGGGTGCTCCCTGGCCGCCGTTCCGCGACAACGTTCATCGCCAACCTCCCGGAACGTCCCCCGTTTCCGGCGTCTTGATGAGGTCGCCCAGCGCCTTATCGCATCCGACGAGGCCGCCGCGGGCCTGATCCTGCCGCGGATAGGCGTCGGTGGGATACCGATCCTTCGGGTCGCCGAAGATGAGGACGGCGGGCGTCACGCGGCCGAAGTCCGCCTCGAGCGCGCCTTTCATGCCGAAGACCGCCCGAACGGTCGCGGGCGGGCCCGTCAGGGCCGAGTGGTAGAAGCGAAAAACGTCCGCCACGCCGGCCACGTCGATCGCCTCGGCGTCGACTCCGTATCCCTTCAGCGCCTTGATCTTTTCCAGGCAGTCCGCAATGTTGCACGGGTATTGCTCGCCCGGTTTGTCCTTGCTGGAATAGTAGAACTTGACTTTCATGCTGTCTCCTCTCAGAAATCCATGGGGCAGTTAACCTGCCATTCCGTCTCGAAGTAGGCGTCCCCAAGCCACTCGGCGATGTGGACCCGATGCTCTTCTAGAATCGTTAGGTCCTCCCCCAGCTCGAGGCACACGATGCTCCGAACCTCGCCGTCGAAGAAACGGATGGCGGAACGGCCGGCTTCGACCCGAGGGGCGTCGATGAGCTTGAGCCCCTCGAAGCCGAAGCCGATCTTGTGCATCACCTCTTCAAGCTCGTAGGTGACGCCCCCGATTTCGAGCGACGACGCGCCGGACCAGAGTCGTCCGTACCGCTGCTCGAACTCCTCTCGGAGGCTCGCCATGCCTGTTCCCGGCCGTCTCAGGCCTTCTTCTTGATCGGGGGCTTCGGACACTCGCCCTCCAGCCCGCCGATCGGAACCATCACGGTGAAGGGCCACGCGCGCGCTTTGCAGTAGCCGACGTACGCCCTCAGGATGTTCGGATCCAGCGCCGCTTCGAAGTGTTCGCAGCACTTGTAGGTCGACTCTTGTTTTTTCTTTTCAGTCTCTGCCACGGCTGTTTCTCCTTCTTCAGGCCTTGTGCAGGTCCACGATGAACCTGGGCCGGCTTCCCACGAGATCTTCCTTCTTGAGACGGCTGCCGCTGACCGGATTGCCCCTGAGGCTCTTCGTGATCTGCTTCTGCTGCCCGGTGAAAGGATCCGGCCGCGCCTGCGGCGCCGGGCGGATCTTCCCTTCCCCGGTGATGGCGGCTCCGGTCTTGTCCTCGGCGTAGCCCGGCAGCAGATCGGCTTTCCCCGTGGCGGCCGTCGGCCCGCTCGTCTGCTGGCCTTTGACGAACGTCACGGCATAAATGGCGTCGCAACCGGCGCACTTCGTATTGCCGCTGAAGTTCCAGAACGGATACGGGTCGAGGAAGTTCTTCGTGGAGCACTTGGCGCACGTGAGCACCAGGCCCTGTTTGATGACGC
The DNA here is from genome assembly GCA_963821225.1 of Thermoanaerobaculia bacterium. Lineage (GTDB taxonomy): Bacteria > Acidobacteriota > Thermoanaerobaculia > UBA5066 > UBA5066 > Fen-183. Next base: position 322,345 of record CAWGCY010000006.1, on the reverse strand, counting down.
CAGACTCGGTGGCCATCTCAGATCACCTCCATCTCTTCCATCTTCGCGAGCTTCGATTTCGTCCACCCGAGAAGCCGGCCGTAGACCCTCTCGTTGTCGGTGCCCACGGGCTTCAGCGCCCACTTCAGGCGCGGAGGCGTGTCGGACATCTTGAAGGCCGGACCCTGATGGTGGAGGTCGCCGTAGATCGGGTCGTCGATCCACTGGACCGCGCCGCGCAGCTTCCAGTGGGGATGCTCGGAAACCTCCTTCGCGTTCCAAACGGGCTGGTTGTTGAGGCCGGCCTTGTCGAGGAGGGTTGCAACGTCTTCCTTGGTTTTGTCCTTCGCCCAGGCCTCGATGGCATCGTAGACGGTGCTCTGATTCTCGGCCTTGACGCGCTCGTCGTGCTTCGCGAGTGACGTCCCGAGGTCCTTCGCCCCGATCACGCCGCACAGCTTCTTGAAGTCCTCGTCCGTATGGGCAGAGACGAGGATGTACCCCACCTCGGCCTCCTGCGGGTTCTTGGAGCCTGGATAGGACGACTTGCCGCACTGGACGATCCCGTGCGGGCAGAGCTCCGTGTCCCAGTTACCCCACCGCTCCCGGCGAACCCCGAACCGGCCATAGAGCGGAAGAGCGTACTCGAGCATCCGCGTGACGCCGTGCACCTGCGAGTACTCGATGAAGCAACCCTGGCCGGAGACCGTGTCGCGATAGTAGAGAGCGGCCAGGATGCCGACCGCGGCCATCATGCCGCCCCAGTAGTCGGCGAGCCAGATCGTGTGCTTGGAGGGCGTCCCGCCCCGGTCTGCGGCTTCGCCCGTGATCCCGAAGGCGCCGCCCATTGCCTGGCCCAGGATGTCGTAGGAGGCACGCACGCGTCCCGGCCCCCAGCCGCCGAACCCCCCCAGCCATTGGTAGACGAGGCGGGGGTTCACCTTGGAAAAGTGCTGATATCCCATCCCCCACCGGTCGAACGTCCCGGGCCGGAAGTTCTGGACCATGACGTCCGACTTGGCCGCCAGCTCCAACATGGCTTGCCTCGCCTCCGGCCGGTGGAAGTCGAGACTGATGAACTCCTCGTTCGGGTTGGCCCCGAAGAAGCCGAGGCCCGTCCCCGCCTCAGGCACCCAGCGGGAAAGCGGGTAGAGGAGAGGCTCGTTGAACGGCGTCGTGTGACGCATCGGCTCGCCGCGCCTCGGCGTCTCGATCTTGATGACCTCGGCTCCCAGCTCGGCCAGATAGCTCGCGCAGGAAGGACCGAGGATGTACTGCGTGCACGAAAGAACGCGATAACCCTTCAGGACCTCCGGCTTGCCGGCAGCCGTCTTGTGGTCGAAGAGCTGCTGACAGTAAGTTTCGAAATCGGGTGTGGCCATCTCTTCTGCCTCCTAAACCACGCCGCGCTTCTTGAGCCCCGCAACCTCAGCGGGCCCAAGTCCCAGCAGCTTCAGGTAGATCTCTCCGTTGTCGTATCCCAGCGGCCGGCCGATCCATTTCAGGCGCGCGGGAGCCTTGTCCTCGAGCAAAGGCGACGTGCCATAGAGGACTTTCCCGTAGAGCCGGTCGTCGAACTCGTCGACGTGGCCTCTGTACTTGAAATGCGGGTCTTCGGCGACCTCGTCGATGTAGTTCACGCCGCCGGACGCAACCTGCTGTGCGAGCAGCTGGTGCATGGCGTCTGCCCGGGAATGATCCTTCTGCCAGTCGGCGAGGACCGTGTACGTCTTCACCTGCTTCAGGTGTGGAAGCCGCGCCGTGACCACCCGGAGGCTCTTGTCGTCGAGAATCTCGTCCTCGAGGTCGGGACGCGTCTGCCCCACCGTCCGCCAGATCCGGTACCAGAGGCGATCGTGTCCGCCGCCTACCATGAAATAGCCGTCCTTGCATGGGTTGACGGCGTAGATGTTGATGGCCAGGTCCCAGTTGCCGTAGCGGGGGCGGATGCTCCCGTCGAACCCGTACCAGCCCCAGTTGTAGTCCAGGATGCGAATGACGGCTTCCGCGGCCGTCGCTTCTACGAACTGGCCTTTGCCCGAGACCTTGTCGCGGTAGAGGAGCGCGGCGAGGATCCCGATGGCCGCCGTGGTCCCGCCGACCTGGTCGGCCATCCACATGGCCGAGCGGGTGGGCCGTCCGCCGAACTCCTTCGGGAGGCCCGTGCCGTGGATGAATCCGCAGGAAGCCTGAGCGGTCGGGTCGAGGTTACCGGGCTTGTCCTTGGACGGGCCCCACTGGCCCTTCTGCCCGACCCAGCAATAGACGAGCCTCGGGTTGATCTCCTTGAGCTGCCGATAGCCGATTCCCCACGCGTCGAATTGCCCCGGCGCGTAGTTTTCGATCAGGACGTCGACGTGGACGGCGAGCTTCTTGAGAAGCTCGCGGCCCTCCGGCTTCTCGAGATTGAGAGTGATGGACTGCTTGTTCCTCATCTCGTGGAGGAAGTGGAGGCCGATCGGCTCGCCGGTCTCGGCGTCCTTGATCATGTACTCCTTGCGCCCGAACGGCGTCTGCCACCGCAGCGGGTCGCCGTCGGGCGGCTCGCACTTGATGGTGTCGGAGCCCAGCTCGGAAAGCATCGAGGAGGCCCAGTTGCCGATGATCATCCCTTTGGTCAGATCGAGGACCCGAACCGTCGTCAGGTTCTCGGGCTTCTTGAAGTTCTCGCTCTGCCTGAGTTGCTTCTCGAGCGAGAGGGGATATTCCTTGGCCTGGTCCGTGAGGCCAGCGTAGACCTCGTCGGGTGTCGGGATCGGGACCGCCGGCCAAGGCAGGACCTTGTGTTTGGGAAACGTCGTGTCTGCCATTCTCTTCTCCTGTCCGTTATCGAAAAGGGTTCCGTGTCACGATCTGCGTCCGCTACGCGCGCGCCGCCGTCGGCGGCGACGGCCGCCGCGCCAGGAACTCAGCGATGAGCGCGACCACCGCCAGCGCAGCGGCCGTGTAGAAAGCTGCCTGGTAGTTCTTGTACTTGTCGAAGAGCACGCCGCCGATCCTCGGTCCGATGAAGCCCGCGACGCCCCAGGCGGTGAACAGTATTCCGTAGTTGATGCCGACGTTCTTCGTGCCCCAGAAGTCGGCGGTCGTGGAGGCGTTCACCGAAAGCTGCGTGCCGTAGCACCAGTAGACGATGAACACCATGATGTAGAGCATCGCGACGTTGCTGCCGGTGAGGTAGAGGATGGGCATGGAGACGGCCGAGATGCCGATCATCAAACGCAGGACGTTGAGGCGTCCCATCGCGTCGGACATCCAGCCCGACAGGATTCGGCCAGAGGCATTGCCCGCCGCGCCGATGACGAGTCCGATGACGGGGAGAGCCGACCCGGGAATCCCCACGCTCTTGGCGAACGGGATCAGCTGGCTGATGACCATGAGGCCGGCGGCGCAGCCCAGGCAGTAGGCGATCCACATGAAATAGGCCGGCGGGGTTTTCCACATCTCGCCGGGCGTGAACTCGTAGGTCGTCGCCAGGGACTTCGGTTTCGACGCCGGCACCCAGCCCGACACCGTGTACCCGGCGGGAGGGTTCTTCAGCAGGAACGCTCCGACGAGGGTCATCACGAAGAAGATGACGCCGAGGATGGCGAACGTGGCGCGCCACCCGTACGTCGGGATCAGCCAGAGGTTCGCGAGCGGCCCGAAGATCGCCGAGCCGCCGCCGTAGCCGGCAACGGCCAGGCCGACGGCCAGGCCGCGCTTGTCCGGGAACCATTTCGACATGACCGGGATCGGCGTCGCGTAGCCGAATCCGTTACCGATACCGACGAGGATTCCGAAGCAGATGATCAGGTACGTCAGGCTGCTCGTCCACATGCACAGGATGAAGCCCGCCGTCAGGAGGATGCAGCCGATCATCGAGACCATGAAGGGACCCAGCTTGTCCTGGAGGCGTCCGGCGACGATGAAGGCGATGGCAAATACGACGACGGCCCACGTGAACACCTCGGACGTGTCCGCTCGCTTCCAGCCGAATTCCTTCTCCAGAGGCGCCACGAAGACGCTCCAGGCGTAGAGCGAGCCCAGAGCCAGATTCATCAGAAGCCCGCCTACCACGCGCCACCATCGATTCAACCCGACATCCACGGCAGCGGCCCCCGCGGTTCCAGCAGAACTTGACATATTAGAGCCTCCCTTCCTTTCGGTTCATGGCGTTCCAGAAAACTGGGGAACGACGACGACCTGGTCTTAAGTCTCCTTTTTCAGTTCGATCCAGTCATTTGTACCGCGTTAACGCAGAGATGGGAGAAGACTCCCGGGATTTCCGGGAGTGCGGCCGCGCCTCGGAAGTGGCCGGGCCGCCGCTGCGCCATCGCGCGAAGCGGACTCCAAATCCTGAATTCATGGCAAACAAGACTGGGCGCGAGTCTTTCACTCTGGCGTTCCATGTCAAGCGAAATACTGGCCCTGTGTTAATGCAGATGCATCAGCCTCGAGCGGAAGATTCCTGTTGACGTGGAAACCATTAGATGTCTATCGTTTTCACCATAGATGCGCTCCAGCCGTGCCGCTCATCGGCGTGCTGACTTGAAGGAGGAAGGTGTGCGTTCAAAGATTCGTTCGAATCGATTCGCCCTCGTTTCCCTTGCCCTGCTCATCGCGCTGTTGCCAGCAGTCGCGAATGCTCAGGCCGTCATCAAGGTCAACGATACCGTTAACTTCAAGCTCGGCATCCTGCTTCAGGCGTGGGCCGACTGGACCGGCCAGTCCACTGCCACGGGGGATACGGCCGGCTTCCAGCAGAACCTGTTCCTGCGCCGGGCCAGGTTCTTCCTCGGCGGGCAGGTCGCGAAGAACGTCACGTTCTTCTTCATGACCGACAACCCGAACCTCGGAAAGTCCACGCAGACCGTTGCGGGCGGTGCCGGCGGCAAGGCGCCGGGCACGGGCTTCATCGTCCAGGACGCGTTCGTGGAGTGGGCGATCGCGAACGAGTTCCGGATCGACGGCGGCCTCATCCTCATTCCGCTCTGCCGCAACTGCAACTCGAGCGCCGTGAACCTGCTCACGATGGATTACGGAACCTGGTCGTTCCAGGAAAGCGCTTCGACGCAGTCCTCCGTCGGACGCGATACCGGATTCCAGGCGAAGGGCTACCTCGCGGACAACCACCTCGAGTACCGCGCGGGCGTCTATTCCGGCTTCCGCGCTCCCGGGGTGAAAAACTCGTTCCGGTACGCCGGGCGTCTCCAGTACAACGTGTTCGACGTCGAGGTGGGCCCGTTCTACCCGGGCACGTACCTCGGCAAGAAGAAGATTCTCGCGATCGGGGCGGGCATCGACGCGCAGAGCGATTACATCGCGTACGCCGGCGACGCCTTCTTCGACTATCCCGTCGGAGCGGGCAACGGCATCACGGTGCAAGCCGACTACATCCACTACGATGGCGGCGTCACCTTCAACACGGCGGCGCTCTTCAAGCAGGACGACCTGTACGCCGAAGCCGGGTTCTACATGGGCGGACCCAAGATCATGCCGTTCATCCGCTACGAGCAGCTGAAGTACTCGGACGACGTGAACAAGGGCCTCAACAGGAATAAGTACCAGGGGGGCGTAGGCTGGTACCCCTACGGCTATAACTTCAACATCAAGGCCGGGTTCACGCGCACCGAAGCCCCGGACAACAGGAACGTGGCCTCGACGAACCAGTACACGGTCCAGGTCCAGGTCTTCTACTTCTGAATCCCTCTCCGCGTGGCTCCGCGGGGCGCCGTGCGCCCCGCGTGAGCCCCGGAGCTCAGGCCACCTTCAGGCTTCCGTCCTCGACCCACCGCGCGAGCAATCTCCGGACGCGGAACGAGTCGGTCACGACCGCGGCCTCGATGGCCTGCGCATTGAGCCCTGAAACCGCCTTCGAGTAGACCGACTGCTGGAAACCGGGGTCGGGCTCTTCAGGCTCGGTCGAGGGTTTCGAGCTGGTCGGCTTGAAGACCGCGTTGTCCGGCACGAGCGCCGCACAGCGCTGGAGCTCGTCGTAACGGCGCATGCCTTCGAGGAGGATGGAGACGACCTCCCGGAGCGGCGGCTCTCCTTCGGCCCGGGGCGCGAGGCCGGTCTGCCTGACGAACGCGAACGTCGCCCCACCGGGCCGCTCGAAGAGCTGGTAGCACGCCTCGTCTCCGCGCAAAGCTCCGCTTTCGGCCGTTCGGATCCGGCCGGATTCGACGAGCAGGCGGCCCATGACGGAACCGGATGCGTTTCGAAGCGTCAGCGTTCCCGTCACCTCCGAGGCCGCGAGGCTCTGGAGAAGGGAGGGCAGCTCGAAGATCGCGAGATCGCCCGAAAGGCTCGCAGCCCCCGCGCTCTCGTCGGCCTTGGGCGCGTCGAAGGCCGTGAGCGCGCGCGCCGCTGTTTTCGCGAACTCCGTCCCCGGATGGCGCTCGACGATGTCCTCGAACGCGCTCCTCACCTGAGGCAGCGGCGTCGAGGAAAGGGCGTCGATGATCGGGCCGATCTTGTCGTCACGCTTTTTGAGGGTGAGGCCGAACACCTTGAACGGCAGCTCGGCCTTCAGCCCCCTGAGGAGGACGGCCACGAGGTCGGCGTCGTCGGAGAGATCCTGCCCCGCGAGCTCCGTCAGGCGCGCCCGCGCGTCTCCGAGGCCCCCTTTTCGGCGCAGCCCGTGCTCCACGACCACCCGCCGCGCGGTGCCGCTTCCGAACCGGGCGAGCGCCGAGACTGCGCGATCGAGGAGCGGCTGCAGCTCCGCCTCGTCGAACGGGGCGTCGCCTCTCTTGGCGAGCATCGACTCGAGCCCCTGGACGATCGAGACGAGCGCCGCCTCGGACCTCTCGTGCCGGGCGACACCGAGCCCCGCGATCGCCTCCTTCACGAGGGGCGGAGGCAGCGAAGGCTCCGCGAAGGAGATGAGGACGTCGAGCTCCGCGCTGGTCGGCTCCTCCCCCGCGCGCGGAATGCGACGCAGCAGATAGAGCAGATTGCGCTTGAAGTGCCAGTCTTGCGCGGGCTCGCCCGCCAGCGACCCCGCCAGGAGGCCGAGCGCGGTCGCGCGGGCTTCCGGGCCGTGAATTTCGAGAAGCGAAAGGAGCAGACGCCGGCGCTCGCGCTTCTCCTCGACGTGCAGCTCGTCGATGAGCGCGGGCGCCCTCAGGGCCGGAAAAAACGACAGGATCCGGGCGAGGGGCTCGTGATTCCGGGAATCCTCGCCGAGCGAGCGGACGTGCTCGAGGTCCACGCTTTCCTGCGCCCGCCGGCGCGCGCTCTCGGCCAGGACGGAATCGACCCGATTCTCGGCAACCAGCTTGTCGGCGACGGCGAACATCCGCGCCGCCCGCGAGAGGGAGCCCTGGTTGAGCTGCTCGACGGCGGCGGTCACCATCTCGCTGAAACGGCGGCCGACCTCTTCGGGATTCTCGGGCAGGGTGACGACGCGGCGCATCGCCGCCGTCGGTGCCCCCTTCGCGGCCATGAGAGCCTGCTCGAGGGGTGCCGAGGGCGCCGAGACGGACCAGGGGGGAACCGAACGGCCGAGCGCCCGAAAGACCTCGGCTGTCGGTACGTCGACTCCGATGCTTCGAAGCTTGTCGAGGGCGGCGCGGAGCTCGAGGTCGGTTCGGGCCGCCATCGCCGCCACCGAGAGGATCTGCGACAGAAGGACGTCGCGTCGCTCCGCGCTTGCCCCGGGCAGAGCCGCCGCGGCTGCCCCTCCCACGAGGGCGGCGCCGGTTGCAGCCGCCGCGCCTCGCGCCACCGCCGCCGCGCTCGCGCCATGGCCCCCACCCGCCTCACCCCGCGCCGCGGGTGCGGCAGCGCCGCCCGCCGCGAGGATGGGGCCGAGGCGGTCGATGAGAAGCGAGAGCTCGCGCAAGTGCGAGGAGCCTTCGGGAAAGCCTCCCTCGCCTCTCGGGCCGCTCGCCGAGAGGCTGTCGGCGCCCGCGAGGCCCCCTTGCCGCCTCAGGAACTCCACAGGGGCCGAGAGAATGCTCTCCGTACTGCCGAGCCGATTGAGGTTCTGGGCGAGAAGTTCGCGGTCGGCAGCCGGGCATAGCTCGAGGACGAGAGGCTTCAGGTCGTCGAGGTATCGCTGGAGCGCATCCTTCGGCACGAGCTGGTATTGCCCCATGGCGTGCAGCTTTTCCAGTGCGTGATAGAGGTAGTCCGAGACCGGCACCGGCTTCGCGCTCCTGAACTGCGCGGTCGTCCAGGCCTGGATCTCGTTCACCGCGAGATCGGCCGGATAGTCGAGCAGAAGATTGACCGCGTCGGCGACCATGAGCGGCGCCAGCGTGTCGGAAAGGTAGCGTTGGAGCTCGAAGAGCGCCTCGCGAACATCCGGATCGAGCGGTGGCTGTTCCTCTTCCCTCGACACGCTGGAAAACGCTCCCCTGAGGCCTCCCGTCCGCCGAGGCATCGGAGCTCCGTGGTGACCTCGAAACACCAAGATGCTAGCACGCTGAGGGCGCCTTCTTCGTCGGCCTCGGACACCTAAGTTGGCTTCCGGCGTCCCGGCCACGTATCTTCCCGGCATGCCGCTCGAGGACTACCGCAAGAAGCGCCGCTTCGACGTCACGAAGGAGCCCGCGGGCGCGAAGGCGCCGAAAAAGCGAAAGACGGCGCTCGCCTACGTCGTCCAGAAGCACCGCGCGACCGCGTTGCACTACGACTTCCGCCTCGAGTGGAACGGTGTCCTGTTGTCGTGGGCGGTCCCGAAGGGGCCGTCCCTCGACCCGGCGGTCAAGCGCATGGCGACCCACGTCGAGGATCACCCGATCGAGTACGCGGCGTTCGAGGGGATCATCCCCGCAGGCGAGTACGGCGGCGGGACGGTCATGGTATGGGACCGCGGCACCTGGAGTCCGGAGTCGCCCGACGTCGACGCGGCTCTCGCGAAAGGCGAGCTCAAGTTCACGCTGTCGGGCGAAAAGCTGAAGGGCGGGTGGGTCCTCGTGCGCACGAAGGGCTGGGGCTCGTCGAAGCGCCCCGCGTGGCTCCTCATCAAGCATCGCGACGGTTTCGCATCGGACGAGGACATCGCAGAGGACCAGCCGCGCTCGGTCGTCTCGAATCGCCTGCTGACCGAGATCGCGATCGACGAGGGCGGCGACGTCGAAAAGGCGTCGACGGGAGATCCGGTTGGCGAGGTCGAAAAGCTGCTCAAGGAACCGAAGCTCCTGGAGCGCAAGAGGAAGAAAGCGCCCGCGGTCTGGCATTCGAATAAAACTGTCGCCGAGAATGTCGGGTCCGAAGAGCACGAAGAGAAGATTTCTTCGAAGGGTAAGAGGGGCGCCGCACGGGCCAGCTCGACGCGCGACGAAAAATCGACGCGCGCAGCCGAACCCCAACCCCCTTCTAAGAAACCTTCGTCTTTCTCCTCGTCTTCCTCTTCGTCCTCCTCAAAACACTCATTCCCAGTCCCCGTCTCGAACCCCGACAAGGTGTTCTGGCCCGAGGAGGGGTACACGAAGGCGGATCTCGTCGCCTTCTATCAGGGCATCTTTCCAAGCCTGAAGCCCTACGTCGACGATCGCCCCCTCTCCCTGGAGCGCTGTCCGGACGGGATGGGCGGCGAGTGCTTTTACCAGAAGGAGAGACCCGCCGGGATGCCGAAAGACACCCCCACGATCCCCGTGAAGCACGACCGCGGAATCACGAACACCGTCGTGGGTGGAAAGCTCGAGACCCAGCTCGCGCTCGCGAATCTCGGCTGCATCGCCGTCCACGTCTGGAACAGCCGAGTCGGCGATCTCGACCGGCCCGACTGGGTCTGCTTCGACCTCGATCCGGACTCGGGCCAGATGGTCGACGCGGTGAACGCGGCGCTGAAAGTGAAGCGGGCCCTGGACGCGCTCGACCTCGAGGCCTTCGTGAAGACCTCCGGAGGAAAGGGGCTGCACATCTTCCTGCCGATCAAGCCCGGCCCCAGCACGAAGGAAGTCACGTGGTTCGCGAAGGAGCTGGGGACGCGCCTCACGGCGGCGTACCCGAGGGAGTTGACGGTCGAGATGCGCATCGCGGCGAGGGAGGGACGCGTCTTCCTCGACTCCTTCCGGAACGCGCTCGGCCAGACCGTGGTGACGCCCTACTCGGTGAGGCGGCGCGCGCACGCCCCCGTCTCGACGCCGCTCGAATGGTCCGAGGTGAAGGCGTCCCTGAAGGCGGCCGACTTCAACCTCGGCAACTTCGCAGAGCGGCTCCGGAAGCCCGACCCGTGGGCCGGGTTCTTCCGGAGCCGGCAGTCGTTGAAAAAGGCGATGGAGGCGCTGAAGAAGCTCTGAGCTACTTCTTCCGCGTGTAATGGATTTCCAGCGTCTTGAACATCTTCCCGTCGGGACCAGGTCCCCACATCTCGTAGGTGTGGTGGTCGTTGTCCACGATCGTCACCTGGCTCTTGACCTTCATCGTCTTCTTCATCACGACGTCGTCCATCGTGGACCAGAACGTGAGCTTCTTCCCCGAGGCATCCGCCGTGCCGGTCGAGGTCATGATCATCGTCCCCATGCTGTCCACCCACGAGCCGACGTACTTCTTCTTGTAGTTGTCGTAGCCGGTGTACCCGATGCCGGAGAAGGGCTGGCCCATCGCGGTGCCTTCCACGTGCTGCTCGACGAAGCGTCCGCCGAGCACCCACTTGCTCTCGCTGGTGCCTCCGGACTCTTCCGGGGGCTTCGAGGGATCCATCCACATCTTCGTCTGGACCGTGAAGGACCCGACGACTGGCTCCAGCTTCTTGTGAGCCTCGCCGGGGGTGGCGGCCGCCATCCAGGCCTTCATCATTTCTTCCTGGCTGGGCATGCCGGCCGGCGCGGCGGCCTTCGTCGCGGGCGCCGCGGCCTTCGCGGCTTCCTTGGGCTTCTCGTCGGCGGACGCCGCCGAGGGAACCAAAGAGAGGACGAGAAGAGAAAGAGCTGCTGAGAGGACAAGAGCGGAGTTTCGGAAGCGCTTCATCGTTTTCTCCTCCTTTTTCCGTCGATCTGATTCCGGGATACGCAACGTACGCGTCTTGGTTTCCTTCTCTTCCTGTTCTGAGCACGGCGCGAAGCGCCGTCCTTTCCAGTTTTCTAGGTCAGACCAGCTTCGCGACGAGGTTGATCTGAGCCCCGGTGAAGAGTTTCGAGATCGGGCAGCCTTTCTTGGCGGCGGCTGCGATCTCCTGGAACTTCGCGTTGTCGATCCTGGGCACCTGCGCCTCGCAATCGAGGTCGATGCGCGAGATCGCGAAGCCGCCCTCCCCTTTTTCGAGGTGCACCTTCGCGCTCGTGGCGACGCGGGTCGGAACGAAGCCCGCCGTGGACAGCTCGTTCGAGAAGGCCATCGAGAAGCACCCGGCGTGGGCCGCGCCAGCGAGCTCCTCCGGGTTCGTGCCGTTGCCCTCCTCGAAGCGCGAGGCGAACGAGAACTGGCCCTCGAAAGCTCCGCTCCCGAGGCGCATCGTGCCTTTGCCCGCCTTCAGGTCTCCTTGCCAGACGGCGCTGGCGCTGCGTACCGGCATGTGACGTCTCCTTCCGGGCGGATTCTGCAACGAAACCTCCTCAGGAACGCCGCAGAAAGGCTGCGCTTGACTCCGGGCGGTTTCGGGCCCACATTTATTCCTGCCTGGGGGTGGCCCGAGAGGGCCTGAGATCACACCCCGGAACCTGATCCGGTTCGAACCGGCGTAGGGAAAGGCAGAAAGAGCGCACATGTCGCCGAAAATCTTCCGGACCCTCTCACTTCTGGTTTTCCTCTGGACGGCAACCGCACGCGCGCAGCAGGCCTCCCCCGCACCCACTCCGACACCGACGCCCACGCAGAGCTTGGCTTCCACGCCGCACGTGTCGGAGAACGTCGTCGTGAAGGCGCTCCGCGCCGACGACGTCGCACCCGTCACGAAGACGAACCTGGACCAGCCCGAGCTCGCCGCGAAGAGCTGGGGGCAGGAAATGCCGATGCTGCTTCAGGAGTCGCCGTCCGTGACGGCGTACTCCGAGACGGGCTCGGGGCAGGGATACGCGTACCTGCAAATGCGCGGCATCGGACAGACGCGCGTGAACATGACGTTCGACGGCGTGCCGCTGAACGAGCCGGAGGATTCGGCCGTCTACACGGCCGACTTCGCGAACCTCGCGGGCAACGTCGGGAGCGTCCAGGTCCAGCGCGGCGTCGGGACGTCCACCGTGGGCGCCGCATCCTTCGCCGGCTCGGTCAACTTCGAGAGCCTCGACCCGGCCCGCTCGCCGTCGCTGGACCTTCAGCTCGGCGCGGGCTCTTTCGGCACGGCTCGGGCGAGCGCGAACTGGAACACCGGGACGCTCGGCGGCGGGTGGCGGCTGTCGCTGCGTCCGTCCTGGCAGACGACGGACGGGTTCCGCGAGAGCTCGGGCGTGAAGCAGGACAGCGTCTTTTTCTCGGCCGCACGCGACTTCGAGTCCTCGACGCTCCGGTTCTCGGGCTTCGCGGGCGAAGAGCGCATCCAGCAGGCATTTTATGCCGTGGAACCCGACATCCTCGAGAAGGACCTCACGTTCAATCCTCTCGCGCCCGAGGAGAGGGATCACTTCCACGAATATCTCGTCACGGGGCAATGGACGAAGGCACTCGGAGCCAAAGCGAGCTTCTCCCTGCAGGGCTATGTGGTGGGCGCGGGCGGCTGGTACCGCCTCTTCGCGGACGAGGCGAACCGCGCGGACCTGCAGGAATACGGCCTGTCGTGGCTCTTCGGCGGAGGCCTCGCGACTTACACGCGCGATTTCGGCACCTTCCACCTGACCGCGGGCGCGCACGCGTACGGCTACCGCAGCACGCATACCCAGGACGAAGTGGACGGAGGACAGCGCAATTACCTGAACCACGGGTACAAGAACGAAGTCAGCGGTTTCGTGAAGCTCCTGGGCGGCCTCGGCGCGTGGCATCCGTTCCTCGACGCGCAGGTGCGGTACGCGCACCTGTCCTACGCGGGCGACGTCGGGGAGGCCGGGCGCGGGTGGACGTTCTTCAACCCGAAGGCCGGCTTGCGCGTCGACGTCTCGGACCGCTCGAGCGCCTACGTGTCGATCGGCCGCACCGAGCGCGAACCTGCTCGCTCGGACATTCTCCTCGGCGAGGACAACGCCTCGACGCTCCCCGACTTCGACGCGGTCAAGCCCGAGAGCGTCTGGGACGTGGAGCTGGGTGCCGAGTGGCGGACGAAGGACCTCGTTCTCAGGGCGAACCTCTACGACATGGAGTTTCACGACGAAATCGCGCTCACGGGCGAGCTCTCGCCGATCGGGCTCGCGCTCCGGCGGAACGTGGCGAGGAGCTTCCGCCGCGGGCTCGAGCTGGACGCCGCGTGGCAGGCGCTGCCCGCGCTCCGGGTCACGGCCGCGGTGAACCTGAACCGCAGCCGGATCAGCGAGTGGACGCAGTTCTACGACGTGTACGACGCGGACGGCAACTTCACGGGTTCTCTGCCGCGCACGTTCCACGACGTGGCGCCCGTGGGGACTCCCCCATTCGTCGCGACGGCCGGCCTCGAGACGACGGCCCTGAAGGACGTGACGGTCGGCCTCACTGGCCGCTACGTCGCCGCCTCGTGGCTCGACAACACGAACACGGAAGGCCTCGAGGCGCCGCGCTTCTTCCAGCTCGACGCCTCCTTCCGGCTCGACCTTTCGCGCCTCGTCGCGGCCGGAAAGCCGCGGCTCTCGGTGCGCGTCAACAACCTCCTCGACAACCGGCGCATCTTCCCGAGCGGGTACTCGTACCTCTACGTGACGCGCGATGCGGGACAGGACACGGTCTCGGGGATTCCGTACTACTACGCGGCGGCGACCCGCAGCGTGTCCGTGACGCTCGACCTGGGCCTCTGGTGAGCCCTTTCAAGGTCCCGAGGGCGCGCTCGTTCCTGACGACGTCCCGCGCCCGCTCCGCTCCGGCGCGTCAGCCGGCGGCGGCCGCGGGCCCCGGCCGATAAGGGCTGAACCGCGGCTCCCACTGGGCCTTGCGGACGAGGCCCTCGAGCTCCCGGTCGTCGAGGAGTCGGCCCAGACCGGCGTCGCGAGCCTCGATCGCCACGGCCGTGGCCACGCGGGCAGACACGTCGCGAATGGCCTCCATGTCCGGGAGGAGCAGCCCCTGCTCCTCTTCCCCGGGCGTCACCATCGCGCTGACGGCGCGCGTCGCGGCGAGGAACATCCCGTCCGTGACTTTGGCCGCCCTGCTCACGAGCGCGCCGAGACCGACGCCCGGGAAGATGAAGAGGTTGTTCCCCTGCGACGTCTTGATCGTCCGGCCGTTCCACTCGAGCGGCGGAAACGGGCTCCCGGTCGCCAGGAGTCCCCGCCCGCCAGTGGCGCGAGCCAGCTCCTCCGGGGTGCACTCGGTCCGTGACGTGGGGTTCGACAGAGCCATCACGACCGGACGGTCGGTATTCCGGGCCACCTCCTCGAGGATCTCGGCCGAGAAGAGGCCTCGCTGCGCCGTGACGCCGATCAGGACGGTCGGCTTGGCGTTCCTCACGACGTCGAGAAGACCGACGCCCGAAGAGGACTGGAGGCGCCAGCCCTCTACCGCGGCCCGGGGCTGGGCGTACATCTTCTGCTGGGGCTCGAGAGAGGGGTCGTCCTCCAGGAGAAGACCCTGCATGTCGAGCGCGAAGAGTCGGCGGCGAGCCTCGGCCTCGGAGAGCCCTTCCTGCCGGAGCATCGTCCGGATCATGTAGCAGATCCCCGAGCCGGCCTGCCCCATCCCGACGACGACGAACCGCTGCTCGTGGAATGTGGTCTCCTTGATGCGCATGGCCGTCATCAGGGCGGCAAGCGCGGCGGCGCCGGTCCCCTGGATGTCGTCGTTGAAGGAGAGGATCCGCTCGCGGTACCGCTCGAGGTTCTGGAGGGCCTTGTTCTTGGCGAAGTCCTCCCACTGAAGCAGGGCGTCGGGGAAGTTTCGCTTCACGCCGAGGACGAACCGCTCGACGATCTCCGCGTACGCCTCCCCCTCGAGGCGCCGGTGGCGGTAGCCCAGATAAAGCGGGTCGCCGAGGAGCCGTTCGTTGTTCGTGCCGATGTCGAGGCACATGGGAAGGCAGACAGCCGGATGGAGGCCTCCGGCGGCCACGTAGAGGCTGACCTTTCCGACCGGGATCCCCATTCCGTCGGAGCCGAGGTCGCCGAGGCCGAGGATCCGTTCGCCGTCCGTCACCACGATCAGATAAACGTGCGGCCGGCTGATCGACTGGAAGATCTGGTCGATCCGATCGATGTTTTCTGGGCTCACGTAGACGCCCCGGAAACGCCGCTGGATGTGGCTCAGCTCGAGGCACGCCTGCCCGACGGTGGGCGTGTAGACGATGGGCACCATCTCGGTCAGGTTGTCGCGGAGGAGCCGATAGAAGAGCGGCTCGCTCCTGTCGAGCAGACTGTTCAGGAAGATGTAACGCTCCATGGCGTCGGGTTTGCGGCGATACGCTTCGAGCGTCCTCTCGACCTGCACCTCCATCGGGGAATACCCCGAACGGACGTACCCGTCGAGGCCGAACGCGAGCCGTTCCTCCCGGGTGAAGCCCGACCCCTTGTTCAGGAGCGGGTCGTTCAGGAGCTGGCGACCCCGGATGTAGACCTCGAGGAACTCTTCACCCGTGAGCGCGTCGATCTTGAACGAGAACGTCTTCATCCGTGCACGGCCCTCCGCGGCAGCCCGCGGCCGCAGCCTAGCACCCGCATCGCTCGCCGGTGAAGGCTCTGAGACGCGCGTTCGCGCGCACCATGCTCGCTCTGGCGGGTTACATGCTCTACAAGGCGCTCCATTGAGGCGCCGTCCAACGGTGTTCGGACGTTCGGGAACTGGTAGAATTAAAGATCGTGGTCTGTCCTGACGTCACGTCCCGGCATTCGAGATCGGTTTTCGTCCGTCCGTACCCCTTCCGGCCCGTCATTCCCGGCGGCCAGCCCGGCCCACCGAGCGCCGGTCGGTAGCGGACCAGGGCCCATGTCTCAGAAGCCCGTCCCCGAAGTCGAGTTGAGGGTCGCGGAGGTGTTCATCGACGACGTCGGCAAGGGCTTGGCGCGCTTTGACCCTGAAGACGTCGAGGCCCTGGGCGCTACTCTTGGCGACGTTGTCGAGGTTATCGGCGAACAGCGCACCGTCGCCAGAATCTCCGGAATTTTCCCGGAACATCTTGGCCAAAAACTGGTCCAGCTCGACGGCTACACCCGCGCGAACGCCGGGGTGCAGATCGGCGGAACGGTGACGCTCAAGAAGGCGGCCCGGCAAACCGCGACCACCATCGTGCTCACCCCGATCGACTCCGCAAACTGGTGGCCCGACGAAAACGAGGTCGGATATATCGGAAAGATCCTGCAAGGGCTGGCCGTCATTTCCGGCGACAGAGTGAACATTCCGCTCTTTGGAGGCAAGGATCGCTTCTTTTCCGTGGAGGGTACTTCACCCTCCGGCGCGGTCATCATCAATCAGCACACAAAATTCAAGGTCAACAAACCCGACTATGTCGAAAAAGCGGACTCCCGCATTTCGTATGAGGACATCGGCGGATTGGAACGGGAGCTGAGATCCATCCGGGAGATGGTGGAGATTCCGCTGCGGTACGGGGAGCTCTTCGACAGACTGGGGATCGAGGCGCCGAAGGGGCTGCTTCTCTATGGGCCGCCGGGAACCGGAAAGACTCTCATCGCCCGCGCAATCGCAGCGGAGACGAAGCTCCACTTCATCAAGATCAACGGGCCGGAAATCATCCAGAAATATTATGGCGACAGCGAAGCCAGATTGCGCGAGATCTTCGAAGAGGCGACGCGCAAGGCGCCGAGCGTCATCTTCATCGATGAAATCGATGCCATCGCCCCGAAGCGTGCCGAGGTCGTGGGGGATGTGGAGAAGAGGGTCGTGGCGCAACTTCTCGCCCTCATGGACGGCACGGTTCCTCGCGGTCATGTTCTCGTGATCGGCGCGACCAACGTCCCGGAAATGATTGACCCCGCGCTGCGCAGACCGGGCCGGTTCGACCGGGAAATCGGCATCTCCGCTCCCCACGCCGACGGACGCCGGGCCATCTTGAAGATTCACAGCCGTCGGATGCCTCTCGACGCCGACGTCGATCTCGATCAGGTTGCGCAGATCACCCACGGTTTCGTCGGGGCGGATCTGGAAGCGCTCTGCAAGGAGGCGGGGATGGCCGCCGTGCGGCGATATCTGCCGGTGGGTGCATTGGGCAACCCCGACCGCCTGCCCCTCTCTCCGGAGAGCATGAGAATTTCTCACGAGGATTTTCTGACTGCCCTTCGAGAGGTCGAACCGACGGCGACCCGGGAATTCTTCAACGAAAGGTCCACGTTGAAGCTCTGCGACATCGGCGGGCTGGCTGAGATCAAAGAGACGCTTCTCTCGATCGTCGATTGGCCGCTGAAGTATCCCGAGCTCTTCGCCTCGGGCAAGATCTCGTCGCGCGGCATCCTTCTATCCGGCCCTTCCGGCACCGGCAAGACCGTCATGGTCAGGGCTCTCGCCGGGGAGACGGGCATCAATTTCATCCCGATCAGCAGCTCGATCCTCTTCTCGAAATGGCTGGGAGAGTCGGAGAAGGCGCTCCACGGGATCTTCAAGAAGGCGAAGCAGTCCGCCCCGACGATCCTTTTTTTCGACGAAATCGACGCCCTCGCGCCAAAGCGGGGCGACGAGACGGGATCGGCGGCTACGGAGCGCGTGGCAAGCCAGTTCTTCAACGAGCTCGATTCTCTGAGCGATCTCTCCCAGGTGATCGTCATCGGGGCAACGAACCGGCAAGAGCTCCTCGACCCGGCCCTCGTGAGGCCCGGGCGTCTCGATTACGTTCTCCATTTCCACGCTCCGGACGAGAAGGAACGGCTCGAGATACTCCAAATCCACTCTTCCGGGAGGCCGTTGAACAGCGACGTCGACCTTGGCGAGCTCGCGCGAATGACGGACGGACTCGTCGGCTCTCACATCGCTTTCCTGTGCAAGAGGGCGACGATGCTGGCCATTGCCGAGCTGATTCATGGACAGCGGGGGAAGAACGAGGGAAAGCTCTCCTTGTCCGCGGCACACTTCAGGGCAGCGGTCGAAGAGCTCAGAAAGAGCCGCGAGGCCAGGCTGACCTGAAGCCTAGCCGCTCACTGATACATTCGCCTCATTTCTTGTGAGCGGCTGGATCCTAGACTGAAGCGAGTGTCGGGATTCGTCGCCGCTAAAGGCTCCGTTGAAGCAGGCGAGAGTGCCCGCGGCTCAAGGCTGATCGAGCCAATCAGAAAGACGCGACTGGTCGAAGAGATCGCCGACCGCATCCGGCTCCTGATCCTCGACGGCACGTTCGCCAAGGGTCAGGCCCTGCCCGCCGAGCGCGCTCTGGCCGAGCGGTTCGGCGTCAGTCGGGGGTCGATCCGCGACGCGCTCCGTACCCTGGAGACGATCGGCCTGCTCGTCAGACGGCACGGTCACGGCACGTTCCCCCAGGAGCTCGACGTCAACCGGCTCATCGCACCGCTGGCTTCCGTCCTGAGCTACCGTCATGAGCTGCAGGACGAGCTGCTGGACCTGCGCCGGATGTTCGAACCCGCCGTCGCGCGCGCGGCAGCCACGCGCGTCACCGACGAGGACATCGCCGACCTGGAGCGCATCCTCGACGCGCAACGGCAGAAGCTCACGACCGGCCGGTCGGCCATCGTCGAGGACACGGCCTTTCACCATGTCCTCGCGCGCGCCACGCGCAATCGCGCGGTCGTCAGCATCATGGCCACACTGAACGATCTGCTCGTGGAATCGCGCAAGCGCACGCTCAGGCAGAAGGGCCGTCCAGGCCGATCCATCCTGGGGCATGAGGCTGTCGTCTCCGCCTTGCGGCAGCGCGACGCCGGCGCCGCCGCGGAAGCCATGCGAGAGCACATCGATCAGATCGCGGACCTCCTCAGGGACACGCCATCCCCCGTTCGTGATGACTGACGAGCGGCGCCGCCAGCCTTTCGGTCGCCCGCTAACTGATTCATTCGCGTCATATCTCCGAGCGGCCGGACGCTCTACATTTGGTCCAATGGTCGAACCACTAAGACGGATGTGTCTTAGCTTTAAGCATCGTCGTATCAAGCACTTGGCTGCCTCCAGGCGACGGCGGTCCGCGGGGCCGTCACCGTTCCGGTCCCAGGAGGTCGCCTTTCGTCACGAAAGCTCGAAACGAGTCCGCTCCCATTTTCCCGGCGATTAAGGAGGTGTCTATGGCAAAGGTACACGAAATTACGGTTTGGGCGCGAGGCGTCCTCATGGACAAAGAGGGTCGGGACGTCATCAACCTCTTTGCGAAGGCCGCCCAGATGGACGGCAAGCACGCGCAGGCATTCGACAACTACGAAGACCTGCCGGACCGCGTGCTCGTGACCGTCCGGAAATACGTCCGACTCAGCGACGAAGAGATCACTCACAAGTACGTCTACACGAACGACAAGCCGGAAGTGGTCGTCATCTGTGAGGCGACGATCGTCAAGGGCATCGACATCCTGAGGGGCATGGAGCCCGGCGGCACCCTCATCATCAATACCAACCGCTCGATCGACGACATGCTGAAATTCATCCCGAATGCCAGCCTGCTCGGCACGGTCGCCACGGTCGACGCGGACGCCATCACCGGTGTCCGGACGGTCGATTTCTCCGGCTCCGAGGGCGGCGTCGACGCGACCGGCATCGGAAAGGGCATTGCGGCTCCCATCGTCGGCGCCATCGCGAAGGTCACGGGCTTGATCAAGAAGGAACACCTGGCGAAGGTCGTCAGCGACGTCTCCGGCATGGAACGGGGCTTCAAAGAGGTGAAGATCAAGCGCTTCGACGCGCCATCGCGCACCGCCCCCGAGCTGGTCACCGCCACCGCCGGCAGCAAACATCACAAATGAACAAGGAGGAGATCATGGCGAAGAAGCTCCCCAGCTACGGGACCATAGACGTTCCCAAGGATCGCGTCGTGCCGTTCGGCGCCGTGACCCCCGCCCCCGTAGGGACGCAGCCGTTGTTTCAGACATCGAACTGGCGGGTCGTCCGCCCCGTCAGGGACGAGGAGAAATGCACGCGCTGCCTGCAATGCTATATGGCCTGCCCGGACGCCTGCTGGGTCTACAAGGAGCAGGACGACACCCTGGAGTGGGTCGGCGACTTCTGCAAGGGCTGCCAGGTCTGCATCGCGCAGTGCCCCGAGGAAGGAGCGCTCGTCGCGGTGCCCGAGCTCGATTTCGAGGGTGGCGTGGTTCGGTTGGAGAAACCCTTCTAAAAGGAGAACGCTATGGCAAAAGAAAGCATGATGACCGGTTGCCGCGCAGCCGCAGAGGGCGCGAAGGCGGCCGAGGTCGAAGTGATCTGTTCCTATCCCATCCGTCCCTACACGGCGATCATGATGGAGCTCGCGAAGATGGTCGCCAACGGCGAGCTGAACGCGGAGTTCATCCACGGCGAGGGTGAGCACGCGCAGGTGTCGGTCGTCCTCGGCGCCTCCGCTGCGGGTGCCCGCGCTTATACGGGAAGCTCGGGCGTCGGCGTGACGTATGCCATGGAGGTCTACAGCCCCATGGCCGGCGGCCGGTACCCCGTTCAGATGTCGATTGCCGACCGTACGCTCGACCCGCCGGGCGATTTCGGCTCCGAGCACACGGACGCGATGTCGACCCGCGACCAGGGCTGGCTTCTCGGCTGGGCCGCCACTCCGCAGGAGGTCTACGACAACACCCTGATGGCCTACCGCATCGGCGAAGACCACCGCGTGATGCTGCCCCAGATGGTTTGCCAGGACGGCTATTTCATCTCCCACATTCCGGACAAGGTCACCATCGGAGAAGCCTCACAGGTGAAGGAGTTCCTGCCTCCCTACCGGCCGATCCACCCCCTGAGCCTGACCAACCCGGTTTCCCACGGTCCGCAGATCCGCCCCGACCAGGGCGCTCCGATGGATGCGATGCGCGCCCAGACGTTCCTCGCGGTTCCCAAGGTCATCGAGGAGGCGACGGCGGATTTCGGGCGCATCTTCGGACGCAAGTACGACCCGTTCGTCGAGCAGTACAAGCTCGAGGACGCGGAGATCGCGTTCTTCATCATGGGCGCTCATTCCAACACCGCCCGGACGGCCGTCGACAAGCTCCGTAAGGAAGGCGTCAAGGCCGGCCTGGCCCGGCTGCGCTGGGTCCGCCCATGGCCTACCCATCAGCTCGCCGAGGCGCTCGGCCATGTCAAGGCTGTCGGCGTCATCGAGACCAGCACCTCCTACGGATCGGCCATGCGAGGCGGCAACCTCATTCACGAGCTCAGGGCCAGCCTCTATGACCTGGATAAGCGTCCTCTCGTCACGTCCTTCATGGGCGGCCTTGGCGGCGAGACCATCTGGCCCGCCGACTTCGATTACATGGCGGGAGTTCTCACGAAGATGGTCAAGGAAAAACGGACCGACCGATACGTCTACTGGCTCGGAATGTAGGACGAATGGCACTCATCAGAACACTACGGAGGAAACATGCCAGCATTTGACTATAGATTCCAGCAGTTAGAGCCGATCCGGTCCTTCAAGAAGGTGCCCGAGGCGGAGCAGTATCTGCCCGGCCATCGCACCTGCGCCGGCTGCGGCCCCGCACTGAATTACCGGCTGGTCGCGAAGGCCGCGGGCAAGGACACCATATTCGTCGGCCCCACGGGCTGCATGTACGTGGCCAACGCCAGCTATCTCTGCACCCCGTATGCGGTCTCGTGGATTCACGCTCAGATCACCAACGCGGGCGCCGTCGCATCGGGTATCGAGGCGGCATTCAAGATGGCGGCGCGCAAGGGCCGTCATACAGGGCCGTTCCCGAACATCATCGTCATGGGTGGTGACGGAGGCAGCGTCGACATCGGCCTGCAGGCCATGTCCGGAATGATGTACCGCGGTCACAAGGTTCTTTTCATCTGCTACGACAACGAGTCCTATGCAAACACGGGAATCCAGACTTCGCCGACGACGCCCTACGGCGCCGCGACGACCTTCACTCCTCCCGGCAAGGAGATTCCAGAGGGGAAGACGCTCTTCCCCAAGAACGTTCCGCAGATGGTCATCGGCGGTCACCCGGCGGTCAAGTACGTGGCCACCACCACGATTGCGCATCCGCTCGACCTGATGAACAAAGTCAGGAAGGCGCTCAGCAAGCCGGGACCGACGTTCCTGCACATCCTCTGCCCGTGCCCCAAGGGCTGGCTCTTCGATGAGAAGCTGACACCCGACATGGCCAAACTGGCCGTGGAGACGGGCATGTGGTCGAACTACGAATGGGAAGACGGCGTCTACAAATACACGCAGGTGCCGAAGAAGTACAAACCTGTCAGCGACTACATGAAGCCGCAGGGCCGGTTCGCCCATCTCAAGCCGGAACACATCGCCAAAATGCAGGCGTTCGTCGACGAGAAGATCAAGCAGGTTCAGCGGCCGATTCCGGTGGCCGCCGCCGTTCCTGCCAAGCAGTCGGCCTGAGCCGGCGTGAAGGCGAAGAGGATACTCTGGAACAGGTCCGGGCGAGGAACGAACAAGAAGAGGCGTTGCTCAGATACACGGAAACGTTTTTTAACATGGGGAGGACAGCACCATGAGTAGACCGATTTCGCGAGCGAGGATCGGCACGATCTTCGTTTGTTCCCTGGCTTTGCTTCTCTTATCGGCCGGCACGGCGAACGCGTGGCAGCCGGACAGGCCCGTCGAGCTGATCGTTCCGGCGGGCGCCGGCGGCGGTGCCGACGTCCTCGCCCGGTTCGCTTCACCTCTCATCGAGAAGTACAAATTGTCCCCGAAGCCTTTCATCGTCGTGAACAAGTCCGGCGGCGCCGGAGCGGAAGGCTTCATGTATGTGAAGGGCAAGAAGGGCGATCCGAACGTCATCATCATCACGTTGGACAACGTGTTCACGACCCCATTGGCGACGGGCGTGCCCTTCAGCTGGAAGGACCTCACCCCGGTCTCGCGCCTTGCGCTCGACTATTTCGTCCTCTGGGTGAACGCCGAATCTCCGTACAAGACTGCCCAGGAGTACCTCGATGCGGTCAAGAAGGCGCCGGGAAAATTCAACATGGGCGGCACCGGCTCGAAGCAGGAGGACCAGATCATCACGGTCATGTTCGAGCAGATATTCGGCGTGAAGTTCTCCTACGTGCCGTTCAAAGGCGGAGGAGAAGTGGCCGTGGAACTCGTCGGCAAGCACATCGATTCCACGGTGAACAACCCGGCTGAGGCCGTGAGCCAATGGAAGGCCGGGAGATTGCGCCCCCTGGCGACGATCGACCATGAGCGAATCAATCTGCCCGATTGGAAGGCGATTCCCACCGTGAAGGAAGCGACCGGCAAGGACATGAGCTACCTGATGCTTCGCGGCTTCTTTGCAGCGCCCGGCATCACCAAGGAACAACAGGAGTTCTATGCCGGGGTTTTCAAGAAGGTCTCCGAGACTCCCGAGTGGAAGAAGTACACGTCCGACATGGGGCTCAAGGATGCATACCTGACCGGTCCGGAATACGTGAAATGGTTGGAAGAGAAGGACAAAACGACGCAGGACCTCATGAAAAAGGGTGGATTCATCAAGTAACAAGGCCTTTGATTTCAGTAATCCAGAAAGAGCGCCGGACGAGGGGAGGGCGGGCTGGCCCGCCTTCTTCATCGTCCGGCTGTTTTTCATGATGGTTCGGACGGGGAGGGAAGATGCGGAAGGCTCAGATCGTCGTCGCCTTTTTCTTCATCGCGATCGCGATCATCGTCATCGTCGACGCGGTCCGGCTTCGCTTTGGATGGGGGCCGAGCGGTCCCGAGTCCGGCTTCTTCCCTTTCTATCTCGGGGTGGGCACGCTGATCTGCAGCGCAGTCGTCCTGACCAAGGCGTTCAAGGAGCCCACACCCGAGAACCTCGAAGCCGCCATGGAGAGGATTCGGCGCGTCGTCGTCACGACGGCGGGTGGCGTCCCCGAGGAGCGGGTGCGCCTCTTGGAGGCCGAGGCCAGGCGGATCGCCGGGAAGGGCCGTCTGATCCCGGAAGGAGGGCTCAAGCCGATCCTATGGGTGTTGCTCCCGTCGGCCGGGATGGTGATCCTCACGGAATTCGTCGGCCTTCACATCGCGGCCGCGACATTCCTTGCGTTCTACATGCGGGCGGTGGGGAAGATTCACTGGGTCACGGTGATCCTCGTGAGCATCCTCCTTCCGGCTTCCCTTTTCGTCGTGTTTGACAAATTGTTCCTCATTCCATTGCCGACGGGATTGTGGGGCAGCAAACTGATCCCCTTCTGAAAGCGGAGCGAGAACAACGTGGTCGAGAATCTCCATCATCTGTTAGCGGGCATAAGCATCGCGATCCAGCCGGGGAATTTCATGATCGCGATGATCGGGCTGGTTCTCGGGGTGATCGTCGGCGTCCTGCCCGGCCTTGGCGGAGCAAACGGGGTGGCCATCCTCATCCCCCTGACGGTGACGATGAGTCCCGTGCCGGGCATCATCCTGTTGTCGAGCATCTACTGGGGAGCGCTCTACGGGGGGAGCATCACCTCGATACTCTTCAACATACCCGGAGAGCCGTGGTCGGTGGCAACCACCTTCGACGGTTACCCCCTGGCAAAAAAGGGGAAGGCGGGGAAAGCGCTCGTGATGGCGTTCTTGTCCCATGGCGTGGGAGCGGTATTCGGGATCATCATGCTGAGCTTCTTCGCACCGATCATCGCGGAGTTCGCCCTGAAGTTCGGCCCGGCCGAGATCTTCTCCGTGATGATGCTCACGTTCAGCGCGTTCGTGGGGCTGGGAGGGAAGTCCCCCACAAAAACCCTCATTTCCATCTTCTTCGGCTTCATCCTGGCGGCGGTCGGGATGGACATCGTGACCGGACAGCTCCGGATGACCTTCGGGTCCGTCGAATTGATGGGAGGGTTCAACTTCATCGTCGCCGTCATCGGCCTGTTCGGCCTGGGGGAAATCTTTCTCACGGTCGAGGAAGGCCTCAAGATGGAAGGGATCACCGCGAAGGTGACGTTGAAGGATATCGCGGAAGGTTCGAAGGCACTCATCGTGCACTGGAAGACTGTCGTCATGGGAGCGGCGGTCGGATGCTGGATGGGTCTCAAGCCCGGAGGCGCGACGCCGGCTTCCTTCATGGCGTACGGTTTCGCCAAACAGGCCGCCAAGAACAAGGATGAATTCGGGCAGGGGGCTTCGGCCGGAATCATCGCCCCCGAAGCCGCGGCCCACGCCGCGGGAACCTCAGCAACGCTTCCCATGATCACCCTTGGAATCCCGGGATCGCCGACGATGGCCGTCATCATGGGCGGCCTCATGATCTTCGGACTCCTGCCGGGGCCGATGCTGTTCAAGGAGCACGCGGACTTCGTCTGGGGCCTCATCGGAAGCTGCTGGGTGGGGAACTTCATCGGCCTCTTCATCGTCCTGGCCTTCACTCCCCTGTTCGCCGCGGTTCTGAAGATCCGGTTCGCGGTCCTGATGCCTGCGATCGTGTACGTCTGTGCCATCGGCGCCTACGCCGTGAACAACCGGATGATCGACATCTATTACATGATCATCTTCGGCGTGCTCGGATACGTCTTCAAGAAGCTCGACTATCCCCTTGCGCCGATGGTGTTGGCTCTCGTCCTTGGAGACATGGCCGAGGCGGCGATGAGGCAGGCCCTCATCATGGGACACGGCAACCCCCTGATCTTCTTCAAGCCTCCCATCGCGTTGCCGATCATGATCGCGGCGATCATCATCTTCTTCTTGCCCACCATCCAGCCGCTCTTCAAGAAGAAACGGCCGAGCGCAGGGCCGGCCTGAAGGAAGGGATTTCTCGGGCGCGGGTCAGCCGGGAATCCAGACTGCCATGAAAGCGGGAAGCAGGATCCTCATCACCGGGGGGGCGGGATCGTGCGGGAGATACGTGACCGCCTGGCTGCTTGCGCGCGGTCACGCGGTCCGGGTGATCGACAGGAACGTGGGGCCCCTCCGGGCGATGGAAGACGAGAATCTGACGCTTGTCCAGGCGGGGATCGAGGACAGGAGAATCTTGAAGTCGGCCGTCGAGGGGGTTGACGCCGTAGTCCACCTGGCCTGGTCCTTTTCCGAGGATCCCCTCGAGGTGCTCGAGCACGACCTGAAAGGCCATCTCTACCTCCTGGAGGAGGCCGCTTCCCAGAAGGTCGGACACATGGTCTACGCGAGCACCGCGGTGGTATACGGGAAGCCGGGATACTCCCCCGTCGATGAAAAACATCCCCTCATGGTGGACGAGGCGAGGAAGCCCCTCTACGGGATCGCCAAGGCTGCAGCCGAGAAGCTCTGCCTCATGTACGGGAAGACGAAGGGGCCTCCGGCCACCGTCCTCCGGTTCTGGTGGGCCTTCGGGAAGGAAATCGGGGGGAAACATCTCCGGGAGATGCTTCGGATCGCCGCTGCGGGCGATCCGCTGGAGGTTCCCGGAGATTCCGGAGGCAGCTTCCTCCACATGGAGGACCTTGCGAAAGGACTGGACCTGTGTCTCGGAAATCCGAAGGCATTCGGTCGGACGTTCAATCTCTCCACGCTCTATGTCACCTGGGAAGAAGTTGCGGAAATGGTCAGGGATGCGACCGGATCGCGCTCGGAGATCCGGTGCGTTCCCAGGGAGGAGTGGACCGGAAGCGCCTTCCTGGCGGACCCCTGGGAGCTGTCGGACGCAGCCGCCCGGGAACTCCTTGGATACCGACCCATGGATCTTTCTGAGGCGAAAAGTTCCCTGAGAGCCGCGATCTCCGCCTGCTGGAAGGGCATGAAGAAAAACGAGGCAAAGAACCTGTAGCAGCTCATGGAGGCCTGGAATGTGGAATTTCGGTTAGCGGCCTGTGGAGAGACCGGACCAAAGCCCATGGCTTCCCAGTCGACCCTTTCCCGGACGGGCTCCCAGAGGAGGCTTGTATGCAAGACAAGGAATCCCATGGCAAGCCGATCGAGGAGCTTGTCAGCGACTTTCAGACACACCTCGAACGAGGCCTGACTCAGCAGGAGGCGCAGGATCGCCTCCGAAAATCCGGCGCCAATGAGCTGACGGAGCGCCCCCGGCCCGGCTTCCTCTCGTTGCTCTGGAGTCAATTCAACAATTACCTCGTGATCATCCTGATCGTCGCGGCACTCGTCTCGGTGGCGCTGGGAGAGTGGGTCGACTCCATCGCCATCATGTTCATCGTGGTGCTGAACGCCGTGGTCGGAGTCATCCAGGAATCGAAGGCCGAGCAGGCCCTCGCGGCCCTGAAGAAGATGGCCGCCCCCAGTGCCCAGGTCATCCGTGACGGCCATCAGGTCACGGTCCCGGGCCGGGAGCTGGTTCCGGGAGACATCGTTCTGGTGGAAGCAGGCAACTACATTCCCGCCGACCTCCGCCTGGTCGCCAGCATCAACCTCAAGGTCGAAGAAGCCTCCCTCACCGGCGAATCGGTACCCGTGGAGAAGAATGCCGCCGTGGTGCTGGACAAGGAGATCCCGCTGGGCGACCGCAAGAACTCCGCCTTCATGGGGACCATGGTGACGTACGGTCGCGGCACGGGCCTGGTGACGGGCACGGGGATGAGCACACAGATCGGGCTCATTGCGGAGATGATCCAGTCTTTCGAGGAGGAAGACACGCCGCTGCAGCGGAAGTTGGAGCATCTCGGGAAGGTGCTCGGCACGAGCTGCATCGCCATCTGCGTGTTTGTCTTTGTCTACGGTCTCATCCGGGATACGCACCTGACGGATGTCTTCACGATCGGTTGGCTCCACTACTTGCAGACCGAGCAGAAGGACATCATCAATCTCTTCATGACCGCCGTCAGTCTTGCCATCGCTGCCGTTCCGGAGGGTCTGCCGGCCATCGTAACCATCTGTCTCGCGCTGGGAATGCAGCAGATGGTCAAGCGCCACGCATTGATACGCAAGCTTCCGGCCGTGGAAACGCTGGGCTGCGCCACGGTCATTTGTTCCGACAAGACCGGGACTCTGACACAGAACGAGATGACCGTGGTCCAGGGGTGGTCCGGGGCCAAGCGGTTCCGGGTCACGGGAGAAGGATACAGTCCGATCGGGCAATTCACGATTGACGGGAAGCACTTCGATACGCACGCGGACCCGGACGCCACGTTGCTCCTTCACGGGGCGCTACTTTGCAACGATGCGAAACTGGAGGAACGAAGCGACGAAGCGGGCAAGCGCTCGTGGCAGATCATCGGCGATCCCACCGAGGGCGCCATGGCTGTCGTAGCGATGAAAGGCGGCTTCGTACGAGGCGAGTTGGAACGGGCTTTGCCCCGTATTCAGGAGATTCCGTTCGACTCGGACCGAAAGCGCATGAGTACCATCCACAGGCTCGATGGCGCCAACGGCCTGACTTCGGCCGCGGGCTTCCAATACGCGCAGTTCGTCGCCTTCGTCAAGGGCGCCCCCGACATCATCCTGGATCTTTGCGGACACATACAGGAGGCCGGGCAAGCCGTTCTTCTGACGGAGGAGAAGCGCAAGGAAGTGCTGGATCAGAACTGCGATCTCGCGAGCAACGCGTTGCGGGTGTTAGGAGTCGCCTATCGCCCCCTGAAAGAAGTCTCCAAAAGCTGCACGTCCGAGAATATCGAAAAGGATCTCACTTTCGTGGGGCTCCTGGGCATGATCGACCCGGCGCGTCCGGAGGTGATGGAGGCGGTGAAGGTCGCGAAGGGTGCGGGGCTGAAGAGCATCATGGTAACCGGCGATCACAAGGAAACCGCGGAGGCGATCGCTCGGGATATCGGCTTGTTGAGCGCGGACGGTGTAGTTCTTACCGGGCCGGAAATCGAAAAGCTAAGCGACCAGGAGCTGGCGGCCAAGGCGGACAAGCTGGAAGTCTGTTGCCGGGTTTCGCCTACGCACAAGACCAGGATCGTCGATGCCCTGAAGTCGCGCGACCACGTGGTGGCGATGACGGGCGACGGCGTCAACGACGCCCCGGCCTTGAAGCGGGCGAACATCGGCGTCGCCATGGGCATCACCGGAACCGACGTGACCAAGCAGACGGCGGACATGGTGCTCACGGACGACAATTACGCCAGCATCGTCGCGGCCATCGAACAGGGGCGGATCATCTACTCCAACATCCGCAAGTTTGTGTACTTCCTGCTCGCGTGCAACGTCGGGGAAATCCTGATCATCTTCGGCTCGATGCTGTTCGGGCTGCCGATTCCCTTGAGGCCAATTCAGCTCCTGTGGTTGAACCTGGTGAGCGACGGCGCTCCGGCCCTGGCTCTGGGGATGGAAAAGGGCGACCCCGACATCATGAAGCATCAGCCGCGGCCCCCGAAGGAGCCGGTCATCAATCGCGACATGGCGATTGGCATCGGCGTCATCTCCGTGGTCGATGCCATCGCCGTCTTGTTGGCGTTCCATTTCGCCTTGCAGCGCTATCCGGGCCACCTCGAGGCCGCCCAGACCCTTGCCTTCGTGACTCTATGCACGTCCGAGCTCATCCGGGCCTATACGGCGCGATCGGAGTACCACAGCGTGTTCTCCATCGGCGTGTTTTCGAACAAGTGGATGAACTGGGCCGTGTCAGCGTCATTCCTGCTGGTTCTGGCGGTGGTGTACCTGCCGTTCACGAGACGGATCTTCGACACGGTGCAGTTGACTCTGGACGACTGGCTGCTCATGACCCCGTTTTTCCTCGCTTCGCCAATTGCAATGGAACTGGTCAAGTTTTACTTCCGGAAGAGTGGACGTCGAGGCGGGGGACAGGGCGAAATGTCTCGCTGATGCGGCCCGCCGGCTGCGCCGCGACCAGATCGTGATGAGCACGGCGCGGCGACCACCTCCGGAAGCGGCGGCAGTATCTGATGCTTCAGCCCCTGGAAGGACTGCGCCGGATGGCGGCCCCGCTAGCGGTCGCGCTCGCCCGACTCGAGCGCGGCCTGTGCGGCCGCGAGCCGCGCCACGGGCACCCGGTACGTCGACGGTGACACGTAGGTGAGTCCGATCTGGTGGCAGAACGCCACCGAGCTCGGCTCGCCGGCGTGCTCGCCGCAGATGCCGATCTTCAGGTCGGGCTTCGTCTTGCGGCCGCGGTCGACACCCATCTTCATCATCTCGCCGACGCCCCCACGGTCGATCACCTGGAACGGGTCGTCGGGAATGATCTTCTGCTCGACGTACTTCGTGAGGAAGCTCTTCTGCGCATCGTCGCGCGAGATGCCGAGCACGGTCTGGGTGAGGTCGTTCGTGCCGAACGAGAAGAACTCGGTCTTCGTGGCGATCTCGTCGGCGATGATGCAGGCCCTCGGGATCTCGATCATCGTCCCGAACTTGAACGGGATCTTCCGCCCGCGCTCCTTCTCGACCGCCGCGGCGACGCTCATCACCTGGTCGCGCAGGCGATCGAGCTCCCCCATCGTGCCGACGAGCGGCATCATGATCTCGGGCTTCGCGCTCACGCCCTTCTCGGCGGAGTCGGCGGCGGCTCCGAGGATCGCGCGGATCTGCATCTCGAGGATCTCCGGGTACACGAGAAGCAGGCGGCACCCGCGCAGGCCGAGCATCGGATTGTCCTCGTGGATCTGCTCGAGCCGCCGCCAGATCTTTCTCTTCTGCTCGAGCTCCGGTCCGTCCTTGCCGGTCGCCTCGGCGACGGCGATCTCGAGATCGACGTTCGCGAACTCACGAAGGAACTCGTGGAGCGGCGGGTCGATGAGCCGGATGACCACCGGCAGGCCGTCCATCGCTTTGTACATCTCGCGGAAGTCGCCCTGCTGGAACGGGAGGAGCTTCGCGAGCGCGGCTTTTCGGCCCGCCTCGGTGTCGGCCATGATCATGTCTTGCACGTGCGGGAGCCGCTCGGCCTGCCGGAACATGTGTTCGGTTCGCGCGAGCCCCACGCCTTCCGCTCCGAGCTTGCGCGCCTCGATGCACTCGCCCGGGGTGTCGGCGTTCACCCACACGCCGAGCCGGCGCCGCCTGTCGGCCCACGAGAGGAGCTCGATGAGCTCGGTCTCCTTCTCGTAGTTCGGCGGGTTCGTCGGCAGCTCGCCCGCGAACACCTCGCCCGTCGTGCCGTCGATGGAGATCGAGTCGCCTTCCTTGATGACGGCCTTGCCGACGCGCATCTCGCGCTTCCCGAGGTCGATCGAGAGCTCGGCGCAGCCGGCGACGCACGGCAGCCCGAGACCGCGCGCGACGACGGCCGCGTGTGAAGTCGAGCCTCCCCGCGCGGTGAGGATCCCGGTCGCCGCGATCATGCCGTGGAAGTCGTCCGGCGAGGTCTCCGGCCGGACGAGGACGACGAGCTGCTTCTGGCCTTTGAGCGCGACCGCGCGGTCTGCGTCGAACACGGCGCGGCCGGTGGCCGCTCCGGGTGACGCGTTCAGGCCCTTCGCGAGGAACCGGCCTTGCTTTCGCGCGCGCTCGACTGCGGCCTGGTCGAAGCCGGGCACGAGGAGCTGCTCGACCTGCAACGGGTCGATCCGCTGGATCGCCTCGTCCTTGGTGATGAGCTTCTCCTTCACCATATCCGTGGCCATCTTCATCGCGGCGCGCGCAGTCCGCTTTGCCGAGCGCGTCTGGAGCATGAAGAGCTTGCCGCGCTCGATCGTGAACTCGAGGTCCTGCGAGTCGCGATAGTGCTTCTCGAGCCGTTGCGCGATCTTCTGAAACTCGGCGTACGCCCTCGGCATCTCCCGCTTCAGCTGGTCGATCTTCGAAGGGGTTCGGATGCCGGCCACGACGTCCTCACCCTGCGCGTTCATGAGGTACTCGCCGTAGAGCTTCTTCTCGCCGGTCCTCGGGTCGCGGGTGAACGCGACACCGGTGCCGGAGTCGTCGCCCATATTGCCGAAGACCATCGTCATGACGCTGCACGCCGTGCCGAGGTCGTCCGAGATCTTGAACTGCTTGCGATAATCCTTCGCGCGCGCGCCGAACCACGAGCGGAAGACGGCTTCGACCGCGAGGCGGAGCTGGTCCCGTGGCTCGATTGGGAACGGTTTTCCCGTCTTCCTCTGGACGATGGCCTTGAACTCGTCCACCAGCCCGGCGAGGTCTTTCGCGTCGAGCTCCGTGTCCGATTTTGCGTTCCTGGCGCGCTTGCGCTTCTCGAGCGCCGCGTCGAACTCCTCTGCGGGGACATCGAGGACGATCCGGCCGAACATCGAGATGAACCGGCGGTAGGCGTCCCACGCGAAGCGCTCGTTCTTCGTGAGCGTCGCGAGGCCCTGGCGGCTCTGGTCGTTGAGGCCCAGGTTGAGGACCGTGTCCATCATTCCGGGCATCGACATCGCGGAACCCGAGCGGACGGAGACGAGCAGCGGGTCCCTTGGATCGCCGAGGCGCTTCTTCGTGAATCGCTCGATCGCCGCGAGGCCGCGCTCCACCTGGTCCCAGAGTCCCGGCGGCAGCTTCCGGCCGCCCTTGAAGAACGCGTTGCAGGCCGCGGTGGTGATGGTGAAACCGGGAGGGACGGGGAGGCCCGCGTTCGTCATCTCCGCGAGACCGGCGCCTTTGCCGCCGAGCAGCGAGCGCATCTTCGCGTTGCCTTCGGCCTTTCCGTCGGCGAAAAGGTACACCCACTTCCCGGCCTTCGCTCTCGGAGCAGCCCTGGTCGCTTTCTTCGCGCGCGTCGACGGCATGGCAAACCTCCCTGGCTTCGGGCCGGATATTGGCAGATTTTCTGCGGGTCGTGCGGCCGGGCGTCGTGACGGGGTCTGAAGGTCTGGCGAGGCGCCGCGGCGGCGCAGCCTCCCGGCACGGGAGGCTCACGGATCGCCGCGAGCGGGGTCTCGGCGCGCTTTTATCGGCCCGGGTCGAGATCTCGCATGACGACGCGGAGGACCTGACCGGCGAGTCGGGCCTCGCGCTCGGACACCGGCGTGTCCACCCGCAGCTCGCCGTCGGCATCCGTCAGATCCCGGTACCTCCGCGCCACGGTCGGGAGGCGGGCGCATCCGTTGCGAATGAGTCCCGCACTTTCGGCCGCGGCGATGCGCCTCTCGAAGGACCAGTCGGCGATGCGTTCTTCGGGCGCGCCGGGAGCCCGGGGTCGAGCGAGGTCCAGCGCATCGGTGAGCACCGATTCGATCACGCTACACGAAAGAATGAGCGCCAGGCCGAATTCGCCGCGCCCGAGGGCGTCGCGGCTGTCCGCGAACGTCTGCTCCAGGACGGGGCGAAGGTCGGCGTCGTGCACGAAGTCGAATTGGCGCGGCTGCGGCCCCGCCGCGGAGGAGGCGGCGACAACGTCCATGCGCGTCAGGGACGTCGCGCCCTGCGCCAGGACGGCGAGAATGCGGTCGATGATCTCCGTCGCGTCCACTTCGACGACCACCCCGCCACCGGCCGGGCGCACGAGAAAGGCATCGCTGTACGCGCGGGAGAGCCAGTGGGCCTTGCTTCCGCCGGAGAGCTGATTGATCGCGGCCGCGCAGTCTTCTTGCCAGGCTCGGGCGGCATCGTTCGCCGGCGTGCTCCGGATCTGGTGGCCGCGCCGGATCAAAGCCTCGAGCTGCGCGAGCGAAACGTCACGCTGGTGGCGCAGGTTCTCATCCATGACGAACGAGCGTCGGTGCGTGCCGGAGGAAGTCGGCGATCTGATCGAGATGCCCGCGCATGGCTTCCGCCGCGGCGGCGCCGTCACGCTGCCGCAATGCCGCGACGACCGCCTCGTGACCGAGGATGGATCGGTGCGGGTGTCCCTTCTGCTTCAGCCTTCGCTTGCGCGATTCCACGAGGAGATCGTTCAGCGTGGCCATGATGCTGACGACGACGCGATTGCGCGTCGCGCGCGCGACGACGTGGTGAAAGGCCGTGACCTCGGCGATGGTCGATCGGCCGGTCTTGAGCTTCCTGCGCTGCGCCTCGAGGATCCGCTCCAGGTCGGCGATGTCCTCGTCGGTGACGCGCGTGGCCGCGACGCGCGCGACGGCCGGTTCGAAGATGCGGCGCACGTCCAGCAGCTCGTCCTGCAGTTCATAGTGGTAGCTGAGGACGGAAGCCAGCGGCGCGACGAGCCGGTTGATGTCGAGCTCCTGAGGAAACGTGCCCTGGCCGTGGCGCGTGACGAGCAGGCCGATGGTCTCCAGCGTACGGAACGCGTCGCGGATCGACCCGCGGCTGACGCCGAACCATTCTGCGAGCGCGCGTTCGGCGGGCAGCGCCTGGCCCGCGGG
Organism: Thermoanaerobaculia bacterium; assembly: GCA_963821225.1. GTDB lineage: Bacteria > Acidobacteriota > Thermoanaerobaculia > UBA5066 > UBA5066 > Fen-183. The sequence continues at coordinate 288,280 of CAWGCY010000006.1, read as the reverse complement.
GAAGGTGCCGTCGAGAATCAGCACACGGATGCGGTCCGCGATGTCCTCGGCCACCCGCGTCTTTCTGATCGGTTCGATCAGGCTGGAGTCGCGGGCGCCTGACGGCCGCCGGAGGGCGCCCGGTCGCTTGACACCACGGCGCCCGGATGTCAGGATCGCGCGCCTAAGTGGTTCGACCACTGGTCCAGTGTAACACGGAGGCAAACGCGGGCATGGGCGAGTTCCTCACGTTCACCGCCACCGGATCTCCGCAGGCCGTGTCCCGCGCGATCGAGGAGGACGCCCGTGTCCAGGGCCACGTCGCCGCGATCGTCGTGCCCTGGGAGAGCGACGGCAAGACGCTGAGCATGGCGGTCACTGCCGTCAAGAGAGACGGATGGGCGATCGAGCACACCAACCTGGGCACGATCCGGCTGATCGAGGCGGGCCAGGAACGAACCCAGGTCGCAATCGCCGCCGAGCCGCCGGACCATCCCGAGCGGCAGAAGCTCGCAGACGTCTTCGAGCGCTTCGTCCGGCACGTCCAGAGCCGGTTTCAGGGGGACCCGACATGAGTTACACCGAGCTCACCGTGTGGACGCGCGGCATCATCATGGACAAGGAAGGCCGCGACATCGTCAATTCGGTCGCCGCCGCCGGACGGCTCGAGGGCAAGTTCGCGCAGGCGATGGAGAACTACGTCGACAATCCCGATCGCACCAACGCGCCGACCCGCAAGTACTGCCGCCTGAGCGAGAGCGTGCTCGAAAACGAGCTCACCTACGAGAACGAGCAGCCGAACATCGTGGTGCTCGTCGAACAGACGATGGTCAAAGGCTGGGATTACATGCGCGGGATGCCGCCCGGCGGCACGCTCGTGATCAACACGCATTACACGCCCGAGTACATGATCCGCTTCGTGCCTGGTCCCGAACGGCTCGCCCAGTTGGTGTGCGTCGATGCCGCGCACATCGCCCACCACAAGTGGTTGTACTACCGGCTGGGCGAGCTCGGCCTCGATCGGCTGTCGACCGAGGGCGCGGCGGAACGCAGCACCTCGATCGCGCCCGACATCGCGGCCCCGATCATCGCCGCGATCGTCAAGACGACGGGCATCGTCAAGATCGAGTCGATCGAGCCCATGCTCACGAACAAAAGAGCGTTCCACGCCGCGCTCGACCAGTTACACATCATGCCGCTCGGAAAAGCGGTGGCTTGAGGGATAAGGACCAACAAGAGATGTCGACCAAAGGTACTCATATCCCCGATTGGCTGGCGGTGCCGTTTGCCGGGATCACACCGGCGCCGTCGCAGGAAAAAGGCCAGGACCTGTTTCCGACGGGCAACTGGCGCTCGACGCGGCCCGTGTACCGGGACAAGATGCCGCCCTGCAACAATGCGTGCGGCACCAACGAAAAGATCCAGGGCTACCTGGACCTGGTGAAGCGCGGCAAGTACCTCGACGCCTACGCGCTCATCAAGGAAGACATGCCGTTCCCGTCCGTGACCGGCCGCGTGTGCTACCACCCGTGCGAGCAGGCCTGCAATCGCGGACAGTACGACGAGGCGATCTCCATCCGCGCCGTCGAGCGGTTTCTCGGCGACCTCGGGCAGTCCCTGCCGCGCGACGTCGTGAAAGCCGGCGCGCCGAACGGGAAGAAGGTCGCCGTCGTCGGATCGGGGCCCGCCGGGCACAGCGCGGCGTACCAGCTCGCGCGCCTCGGCTACGAGGTCACGATTCTGGAGAAGTCGCCGAAGCCCGGCGGCCTCAATCGCGGCGGCATTCCCGACTGGGTGCTCCCGCAGAACGTGCTCGATCGCGAGATCGAACGCCTCGTCGAGCTCGGCATCACGATCAAGACGAAAACGGAAGTGGGCAAAGACGTTACCTGGGACGACCTGAAAAAGAACTACGACGCCTGCGTCCTGGCGGTCGGTCTCACGGAGCCGAACAGCGTGCGCGCGGAAGGTGAAGACAAGGACGGCGTCCTCTATGGTCTGCCCTTCCTGCGCGACATCGGCATGGGGACGTCGAATGTGAAGCTGGGCTCGCGAGTGGCCGTAATCGGCGGCGGCAACACGGCCATCGACTGCGCCCGCGAAGCGCTTCGCCAAGGCGCCGAAGACGTGACGATGATCACCGTCGAGGGCGGTCCCGACGAGATGCCGTGTGTGCCGGAGGACCTGCACGACATGCTCGCGGAAGGCGTCGAGCTGATGCACGGGCGGGCCATGACCGCCGCGCTCGGCAACGGACGGATCGAGGCGCTCGAGCTCCATCCGGCGCGCTTCACCGGCGCGGTCAACGCCTCGCCGATTGCCGTCGATCGCGGCTCTCCGGCCGAGCGCTTCGAGGTCGACAACGTGATCATCGCCGTGGGACAGCATGCATCCCTCGCGTGGCTGCCGGCCGAGTTCAAGAACGAGCGCGGCACGATCAGGATCGACCGGTTCGGACGTCTCGGCGACACGATGTTCTTCGCCGCCGGCGACATCGCACAGGCCGGCACCGGTCAGCCGCTGATGGTCGTGAACGCCGTGGGCGACGGCAAACGCGTGGCGTTCAGCCTCGACAGGGTGCTCCGGGGCGAGCCGCTGCAGGAGCGCGTCGTCGCGACGGACGTCATCACGGACCTCGAACGGATGAACATGACGTATTTCCCGAAGTGGCCTCGCGTGCAGCAGCAGATGCTGCCGACGGCTCACCGGCGCCGCACGCAGGAGGAGGTCATTCAGGCGTTCACGAGGGAGCAGGTGACGGAGGAGGCCAGTCGCTGTTTCAGCTGCGGCACCTGCAACGCGTGCGACAACTGCTACCTGGTCTGTCCAGAACCGTGCATCGTGCGCTCCGTGCGGTCGAACGGCCTCTACAGGATCCTCACCGACTACTGCAAGGGCTGCCGCGTCTGCATCGAGGAGTGTCCGACGGGCTGCCTCGAGAGCGTGCCCGAGATGGACTTCGACACGGGCGTCGTCCGCATGGACACGGCGTTCGCGATCACGCCGGGGCTGCACGGGCGGCAGGCCGAGGAGCTGAAGAACCTGCCGGATCGTCCGGCCAAGAACATCGAGAACTGGAAATAGGGCTGAGGGCTCATATGTCGACCGCAGTGGAACCGAAGAAGAAGCCCCACGTGACGACCGCGGTGATGCAGAAGAAGAAGGTCCGGATCAACGGCTGCGTCGCGGCGGCGCAGGCCGCCAAGTACGCCGACGTCGACGTGATCACGGCCTATCCGATCCGGCCCTACACGGCGACGATGATCGCGCTCGCGCAGATGGTGGCCAACGGCGAGCTGGATGCCGAGTACATCGTGGCGGACAGCGAGCACTCGCAGCTGAGCATCGCGCACGGCGCCTCCTCGAGCGGGGCGCGCGTGTTCACCGGCAGCTCGGGCGTCGGCGTGCAGTTCGCGTACGAGCTCTATTCGCCGATCTCGGGTACGCGGATGCCCGTGCAGATGATGATCGCCGATCGCACGCTCGATCCGCCGGGCGATTTCGGGTCCGAGCACACGGACGCGCTCTCGACGCGCGACATGGGCTGGCTCATGGGCTGGGCGTGCGACGCGCAGGAAGCGTTCGACAATCATCTGCTCGGCTACCGGATCGGCGAGGATCCGCGCGTGCTCCTTCCGCAGATGGTGTGCCAGGACGGGTTCTTCGTCTCGCACATCACGACCGACGTCGAGCTGCCCGACACGGGCCAGGTTAGGGAGTTCCTGCCGGACTACAGGCATCCGTACCCGCTCGATCCGCGGCGTCCCGTCTCGCACGGCCCGCAGATCATGCCGGAGCAAGGTCCGCCGCTGCAGCTCGAACGGGCCCGCGCGATGGAAGGCGCCGTGCCGGTCATCGAGCAGGCGCACGAGGAGTTCGCCCGGATCTTCGGGCGCCGGTACGACCCGTGGATCGAGGAATACATGACCGGGGACGCCGAGGTCGTTTTCTTCCTGCAGGGCGCCCACGGCGTGACGGCACGCTACGCGATTCAGCACATGCGGCAGCGCGGCGCGAAAGTCGGCCTCGTGCGGCTCAGGACGATCCGGCCCTACCCGACGGATCGCGTCAAGGACGTGCTCTCGAGGTTCGCGGTCGTCGGCGTCATCGAAACCAACATGGGGCTCGGCAGCGTGTCGAGCGGCGGAGTGCTGTACGCCGAGGCCTGCGCGGCGCTCTACGAGAGCGCGCAGCGACCGCTGGTCGTTTCGTTCATGGCCGGAATGGGCGGCGAGGCGATCGTGCTGAAAGAGTTCTACTGGATGACGCAGAAGATGCTCGAAGCGAAGAAGCGCGGGAAGATCGAGAAGCGCACCCACTGGGTCGGATTCGAGGAATAGGATCGGAGGACAGGATGTCAGCGGTCAAAGTGGAGCGGCAGTTCCTGCCGATGTTCGGGAGCCCGAACCAGGGGGCGCGTTTCTACAATCCCGACCTGCCGGCGACGGAGCCCTTCGTCCCCGGTCACCGGACGTGCGCCGGCTGCGGGCCATCCATCCAGTACCGGATGACGAGCAAGGCCGCGGGCGACAACACGATCCTGGTCGGACCGACCGGCTGCATGTACGTCGCCAACAGCTCCTATCTCTGCACGCCCTACAACGTGCCCTGGGCGCACACGCAGATCGGCAGCTCGGGCAGCTTCACCGCGGGCGTTGCCGCCGCGTACGAGGCGATGATCCGCAAGGGCAAGTGGAAGGGCCCGTTTCCGAACATCATCTGCGAAGCGGGCGACGGCAGCGCGTCCGACATCGGGCTCGCGTCGATCTCGGGCGCCCTCTACCGGAATCACGACTGCCTGATCATCTGCTACGACAACGAGCAGTACGCGAACACGGGCATCCAGGCTTCTTCCCGGACGCCTTACGGCGGCATGACCACCTTCTCGCCTCCGGGAAAAATGGTCCCGGAGGCCAAGACCCTGTTCCCCAAGGACCTTGCCCGGATGATGGCGGCCGGCCACCCGCACTGCTACGTGGCAACCGCGAGCGTGGGCTACCCCATCGACCTGATGAACAAGGTGCGCAAGGCGCTCAACCACAGAGGCGCGGCGTTCATGATGATCTACACGCCGTGCCAGAAGGGTTTCGTGTACGAGACGCCGCGCTCGATCGATCTCGGCCGCCTCGTGGTCGAATGCGGGCTGTATCCCATCTGGGAATGGGATCCCCAGCAACGCGAGTTCGATTACACCTTCCGCCCGCAGACCATGCGGCCGGTATCCGAGTACCTGAAGCTGCAGGGGCGCTTCGGCCACCTCCACGCCGAGCACATCGCGACGCTGCAGAAGTTTGCCAACGCCCAGTGGAAAATGATGGGTGTCGAGCTGCCGGAGGTCCTGCTGAGAACGGCCGAAGCGAAGAACCTGACCGACATGGCGGCTGCGGAAGCGGCCAGCGAAGTTGCGCAGACCGTCTAGGACGTGAAGCTCATGAGTGACACGACCCATCCGCCTGCCGCCGTGGTTCAGGAAAGCTACATCGTCACCGAAGGAAAGAAGCGCGGCGCGACGCGCGAGGTGCGGGCCGAGGCCGCTCACGATCGCTTCTACACCGTCCTCAGCGTCCATGCCGGCGACGCCCTCCTCACCGAGAATTGGCACACGACCGAGGTGCTGAACCACGTGCGCGGCAAGTTCGCGGGCTACACGTTCGCCATGCGCACGCTGGAGGCATTCGGCGCGATGGTCGAGAGCGATCGACGCGCCTACTACACGGCCGGCGGACGGTCGTGGGTGTTCGACCTGGAGCCGTCCGCGGGAGAGAAGAACCGCCTGCCGGGCAGCGGCTCCGGCAAGAAGTGAAAACGCCGCGGCGCATTCTGCTCATCGACGACACGCCCGAGATCGCCGAACTTCTGAGCTTCGCGCTGCGCGACCACGGGTATGAGGTCGTCGCCACCGGCTACACGGTCGCGGTCGGCGAGCGGGTCGTCGAGGAGCGCGCCGACGCGCTCGTCCTCGATTGTTCCGCCTTCGACATGAGCGAATCGCTCTTCGACATGGTGCGATGCGAGCCGGCTTGCGCCGACCTTCCGGTCGTCATCATCAGCGATACGCCGGAGGCCGCGGACGCCAGCCTTCGATCGCGGCAGGCCGACCATGTCCTCCTGATCCCGAAACCGTTCACCGGTGCGCAGGTCGCACGCGCGCTCGACCAGCTGCTCTCGGCCTCCCTGTCGCCGGATCACGCCGTCACCCGGCCCTGATCATCGATGCCGCCCTGGCACCTGGACGATTGGCAGTACCTCGAGCGCCAGATCGTCACAGATCCGAAGGGACGACGGTGGACCGTCGCCCTGATGGACGTACTCGGTCAAGAGGGCGATCCGGACGGGCCGGCCGACCTGATCGAGCTCGAGTACGCGTCTGGCCGCTATTTCACGCTCGTCTACTCGGGTGGCGGGACGCTGCAACGGGAACGCGGCTACCCGTCGCTTCCGGAGGCGACACGCGCTTACGAGCGTCTTCTCGCCTCGGTCACCGACGGCCGCGTGGATCCCGCACAGCCGGCGTTCCGGCAGGACCTGGAGGATTGACCATCATCGGAGGCCGCGCCCGGTCGTGAGGTAGACGGCGAACGTGCCGAGCCAGTGGCCGCCTTCGTAGTGCGCGCCCGTGGCGGCTGCGAGCCCGCATTCCCGGTGCGCGGCGGCCGCGGCGAGCAGCGCGGGCAGCCGCAAGTCCGTCGGCGGAAGCCCCGAGACGATCCCTTCCAGCATCCAGGCGCGGCTGAGATTCAGACCGTCCAGGTGCGCGAGCTTCCCGTCGGAGGGATCGGTCGTGACCCCCAGGGGCAGCCACGCGACGGATCTCTCCTTCGGAATCGACGGGAGAAACGCCTCGAGCCATCCGGCGAAGCGCTCGGGCGGGAGGACACGGCGCATGAGGTCGGCCTCTGCGAGACACGGCGACACGAAATCCTGCCCCGAGGGCTCGTACGAAAGCGGACAAGCGCGATCGTTCAGATAGAGCTCCCGGACGCGCTTCTCGAGAAGGGCGACCATGACCTTGTTCCCGGTGACCTTGCCCCAGTCGAGGATGAGCCCGAAGGCGAACGCCGACTGCGCATGCTCGCCCTCGCGGATCGGGTACGAGAGTTTTGGGATCCATTCGCGGAGCCGGGCCTCGGCGGCTTCCTCGAGCGGTCTCAGCGCCGCCGCCCACCGCCGGGGCTCGGGTTCGTCCCAGTCCCGGAGCTCAGCGGCGAGCTGAAGCAGCCACGCGAGGCCGTAGGGCCGCTCGAACGTCGCGCGTCCCGGGCCGGCCAGGTACCGCACTTCCCCCGCGACGTTTGCAGGTGTGAAGCTCTTCCCCAGGGCCTCCCTGGCCTTCCTCGCGAAGGGAGCTTCGGGAAACGTGCGGGCGAGCCGGACCAGCAGCCAGTGAGCGTGGACGGCGGAGTGCCAGTCGTAGCAGCCGTAGAAGACAGCGGGTCAGGAGGCGCGGGGGCTTCGCGTCCTCATCGCTTTCCAGCGTGTGCGCGATCTTGTTCGGATATTCGCGAGCCACGCACGCGAGCGCGAGATTCGCGAACCGCTCCGCGGCCACGCCGTCGAAGGCCGGTGCGAGAGCCGAAGACCGTGGCGCTGCGAGGAGGACGAGGGCAAGAGCGAGCACGACGAGCTCATGCTACCGCGCGCCTCCGCTATCCTCCGTCCGCGTGCGGTTCCGAAACCCAGAGGGAAGCCTTCCCCGGACTGCGGGGCTCGCCGAATTCGCGCCGTTCTTCCTGCGACGCCTTCGCAACAGACACCAGCCGACGGTTGCGGCCGGCCACGTCGTGCCTCTTTCCGAGGCGAGGGAGCAGCTTCGAGGCGCGGGTCCAGAGTCGCTCACGTGGATCGGCCACGCGTCGTTCCTTCTGCGAACGGGCGGCCTGACCGTTCTCACGGATCCCTTTCTCTCCGACCGGGCGAGCCCCTTTGCGGGCTTCGGCCCGATGCGCTTCCTGCCGCCCGGTCTGCGGCTCGGGGACCTCCCGCCGATCGACGTCGTTGTCCTCTCGCACAACCACTACGACCACCTCGACGCTCCCACCGTCGAGGCGCTGCCCGGCAAGGATCGCCTCGTCGCGGCGGTGCCGGCGGGCCTGGGCGCCTTTTTCCGGCGGCGCGGTTATCGCGACGTGCGCGAGCTCCACTGGTGGGAGGAGACGCGCCTCGGCGACGACTTCATCCTCGCCGCGCTGCCCTCGAACCACTTCTCCGGCCGGACGCCGTTCGACCGGAACGCGACGCTCTGGGCCTCCTGGGCGATCGCCTCGCGCGCGCGCAAGATCTTTTTCGCAGGCGACACCGGCTACGGCCCTGTCTTCACCGAGATCGGACGGCGCATCGGCCCGTTCGACCTCGCCCTCGTGCCGATCGGCGCGTACGAGCCCGCCTCGATCATGCGGCCCGTGCACTGCACCCCCGAGGAGGCCGTCTATGTCGGCCGCGACGTGGGCGCGAAGACGCTCGTCGCGATGCATTGGGGCACGATCGTCCTGACGGACGAGCCCCCGTTCGAGCCTCCCGGCCGGTTTCGCGCCGCTGCCAGCCGGGCGGGAATTCCCGACCGGCGGGCGTGGGTTATGCGGATCGGGGAGACCCGAGCAACGATTCCTCGAGAAACGCCGTGACGAGCGCCACGGCCTCCGCGAGGTTCTGCGCCTCAGTGCGACCCGAAGACGAGCGCGGCTTGAACGAGTGGTCGCCGTCCTCGAGGAAGAGAATCCGGATGTTCTTCGAAAGGCGATAGCGGGCGACCTCCTCGCGCGTTCCGAAAGCGTCGCGCTCGCCTTGGACGATCAGCGCGGGAGTCCTTAGGTTTTCGAGGTGCGCGACGCGGAGCTTGTCCGGCTGGCCGGGCGGGTGGAAGGGGTATCCCAGACAGACGAGGCCGCCGACGCCGGCCTCGTCCGCCACCATACTGGCGATGCGGCCGCCCATCGACTTTCCCCCGATGACGAGGGCACCTGGACCATCCTTCCCAGAGAGGCCGCGAATCGCCTCGCGCCAGCTCCCGGACAGAATGGGCCCGCGGTCCGGTGGTCCCTTCTTCCCTCCCTCGCGGCGCGCGCGCATGTACGGAAACTCGAAGCGCGCGACGCGAAAACCGGCAGAGGCGATCCCCTTCGCGATGGCCTCCAGGAAGGGAGAGTCCATCGGAGCCCCCGCGCCGTGCGCGAGAACGAGCGTGCGCCGCGCGTTCGCCGGGCCGTCGAAGAGAAACCGCTCCACCTACAATCGCTCCGTGGGGAACAAGTATCTCTCCTACGACGACCAACGGGCCCCGAAGGTTCGCGCGATGTTCTCGCGCCTCGCCGCCCGCTACGACGTCGTGAACGACGTGATGAGCCTAGGTCTCCACAGGCGCTGGAAGAAGGACACCATCCGGCTCGCCCTCGAAGGACGCACCGGTCCGGTCCGCATCCTCGACCTGTGCTGCGGCACGGGCGATCTCTCGTTCCTCGCCGAGGCGAACGCCCGGCCCGGCTCGAAGATCACGGGACTCGATTTCACTCTGCCCATGCTCGGCGTCGCCTCCAGGCGGCGGTCCGTCGCGGCGAGCCGGAGCGCGTTCGTACAGGGGGACGCGCTTCGCCTCCCGTTTCCCGACGGGCGTTTCGACGTCGTGACCGTGGGCTACGGCCTGAGGAACATCGCCGACCCGCTCGCGGCCCTGCGGGAGATGCGCCGCGTTCTCGCGCCCCATGGCCGCGTCGTCGTCCTCGACTTCGGAAAGCCCGACGGCCGCGCGGCGGGCGTCGTCTATCAAGCCTATCTCCGGACGGTGATGCCGCTCGTCGGCTGGCTCTTCCACGGGGATCCCGAGACCTACCTCTACATTCCGGAGTCGCTCGAGCGATTCCCGGCCCAGCGAGGCGTTCAGGCGCTCATGCGTGAGGCGGGTCTCGACGGCGCGCGCTACGAGAGCCGCCTGCTCGGCACCATGGGCCTCAACGTCGCCGAAGCGCCCGCCGCACCCCCCCGGCCCCTATAATCCCCCGTGGCAAACTCGGCTGTCCCGAACGCCTTCCGGGGCCGCGCGGGGGTAGGCCTCGCCGCAGAAAAGCCCCTCAACGTCGGCCGGTGGATCGCGATCCTGGTCGTTCTGTTCCTGATCGTGATCGGCGCCCTCGTGGCTCTCGGCACCTCCGGATTGAACGTCCTGGCCGGCCTTCAGGCGTTCGTGAGCGCCGAGTCCCACTGGTCGAAGGGCCAGAAGGACGCCTCTCTCGCGCTCTCACGGTACCTCGATAGCGGCGACGAGGCCGATTACAGGCGTTTCCTCGGCCGGCTCGCGGTGCCGCTCGGCGACCGGAAGGCCCGGCTCGCCCTGCAGCAACCCGAGCCGGACGTTCACGCGGCCGAGCAGGGCTTCCTCGAAGGCCGCAACAGCCTTTCCAACGTGGAGGAGATGTCCCGACTCTTCCTGCGTTACAAGGACATCCCGCCCTTCTCGCGCGCGATCGAGGTCTGGGAGCGCGCCGACCTTCTGGTCGACGAGATGATCGATCTCGGCACGCGGGTTCACGATGCCCCGGTGCCGCTTCCCCCGCCGGCTCACTCGGCGTTCGCGAAGGAGATCGACCGGCTCAACGACAGCGCCACCGTCCTCGAGGACGCCTTTTCCGCGGCCATCGGCCAGGCCACGCGCTGGGCTCGCAGCCGGCTGATCGCCGCGATTCTCGTGATGACGGGCCTCCTCGGGGCTCTCGCGGTGGGGGCGTCGGCTTTGATCGCGCGACTGCTCCGCCGGCACGACGAGGCTCTCAGCTCCTCCGAGCGCCGCTACCGGCTGCTCTTCGAACGAAATCTCGCGGGCCTCTTCCGCACGACGCTCGACGGCAGGATTCTCGACTGCAATTCGGCCTTCGCCCGAATTCTCGGCTATTCCTCCCGCGAAGACGTCCTCAAGGTCTCCGCGCTCGAGCTCTATGCCGAGCCGTCCGATCGGGAGTCCTTCCTGGCCCGGCTTTCCCACCAGCGGGTGCTCGTCAATTTCGAGCTCTGCTTGAAACGGCGGGACGGCGCGGCGGTGTGGGTCCTCGCGAACGAGACGCTCCTCGAGCCCGAAGGCGGCGGGGAGCCCGTGATGGAAGGCAGCCTCATCGACATCACCGACCGCAAGCGCGCCGAGCAGCAGCGCTGGCACCAGGCGAATCACGATGCGCTGACGGACCTGCCGAACAGGGTGCTGTTCAACGACAGGCTCTCGCTCGCGATCCTGCACGCGCAGCGCCGGCGACAGTCCCTCTCGGTGATGTTTCTCGACCTCGACCATTTCAAGCGTGTGAACGACACGCTCGGCCACTCGGCCGGCGACGAGCTTCTCGTCAAGGCCGCCGACCGGCTCCGGCGCTGCATCCGGGCGGACGACACCGTGGCGCGCGTTGGCGGAGACGAGTTCCTCCTTCTGCTGAATGGAATCGAACGCGAGGCCGACGCCGCCACGATGGCCCGCAAGATCCTGGAGGTCCTGTCCGAGCCCTTCCTGATCCAGAAGCGCGAGCTGTTCGTCGAGGCGTCCATCGGGATCGGCCTCTTCCCCGGCGACGGCCAGGACGCCGAGATGCTCGTGGCGAACGTGGACACCGCGATGTACCGCGCGAAGGAGACCGGCCGCAACAGCTTCCAGTTCTTCACGCGCAAGATGCAGGAGCAGTCCCAGGAACGCGCCGCGATGGAGAGCGGGCTCCGGCGCGCCCTGCCCCGGGGCGAATTCGTGCTTCATTACCAGCCCATCCTGCGCCTCGCCACGCGCGTTCCCATCGGCGTCGAGGCGCTCGTCCGCTGGCGCCATCCCGAGAAGGGCATCCTGTCGCCGCGCGAGTTCATTCCCCTTGCCGAGGACGTCGGCCTCATCGCACGCGTGGGAGAGTGGGTCCTGAGGCGTGCGTGCGAGCAGGCCCGGTCCTGGCAGTTCCGCGGCGTCCCGCAGCTCCGCGTGTCGGTGAACGTGTCGGCGCGCCAGTTTCAGCAGCGCGATTTCGCCCAAGCCGTGCGGCTCATCGTCGAGCAGACGAGCCTCTCCCCCGCTTCCCTGGAGCTCGAGATCACCGAGAGCATCGCGATGAAGGACGTGACGCACACGGGCAGGATGCTCACCGAGCTGACGGAATTCGGAGTCCAGATTTCGATGGACGACTTCGGAACCGGCCACTCGTCGCTGAACTACCTCAAGCACTTCCCCATCCGGCGCCTGAAGATCGACCAGTCCTTCGTGGCGGGGATGACCCACGACGAGAAAGACAAGGCCATCGTCGCGACGATCATCTCGATGGCGAGCAACCTCGGCCTCGACGTGACGGCCGAGGGCGTCGAGACGGAGGAGCAGGCCGCCCTGCTCGGCGCTCTCGGCTGCCCGGACGTCCAGGGCTTCCTCTTCGGCCGGCCCGTTCCCGCCGAGGAGGTCGAGCTGGCGCTGGGGCTCGGTCCCCAGCGCCCGGGCCTCGAGCTCATGAGCCCTGCGCGGCCGGACGCCTGATTCAGGGGAATCATCGCTCGGCGCTGGCTTTCCCGGTTGAATGGAAAGGCCGACGGAGGTTCGCCATGCGCGTCTCGAAGTGGATGTCCCCGAAGGTCGTCACGCTCCAGCCGACCGACTCGATCTCGGTCGCGATCCACCTGATGAAGGAGAAGCGCATCCGCCGGATCCCGATCGTGAACGGGAACGGAAAGCTCGTCGGGATCGTGTCCGACCGCGACCTGAAGGACGTCTCACCTTCCCGCGCCACGACTCTCGACATCTGGGAGCTTCACGCGGTCCTCGACAAGCTCAAGATCGCAGACGTGATGACGAAGAAGCCCTGGACGGTCGCCCCCGAGACCCCGATCGAGAAAGCCGCGGCGGTCATGCTCGAAAAACGAGTCGAGGGCCTGCCCGTCCTGGACGGAAAGGGGAATCTCGTCGGAATCCTGACCGAGGGCGACGTGTTCCGGGCGCTCGTCGAAATCACAGGCGCCTCGAGGACGCACACGCGCGTGAACCTCGTGATCCCCGACCGCGCGGGAAGCATCCGCGAGGTCGCCGACACGATCCGCGCACAGGGCGGAACGATCTTCTCGATCCTGTCCTCGACGTCGAAGCTCCCCGCGGGAAAGCGCGAGCTCGTCATGCGCGTCGAAGGCGTCGTTCCCGACGTCCTCCGGGCCGAGCTCATGAAGTCCTGGAGCGGCGTCGCCGTCGACACGGACTAGGCTTACTTTCCAAGCTCCCCGGCGACCCGAGCCGCGGTCTCGACGCCGCGCGCGAGGACCGACCGGATGCGGCCGTCCTCGAGCGCGAGGATGCCGGCGATCGTGCATCCGGCCGGCGTCGTCACGTCGTCCTTGAGCGCCGCGGGATGACGGCCCGTGGTCAGAACCATCTCTGCGGCGCCGAGCGTCATCTGGGCGACGAGAGTCGTCGCGACGTTCCGCGGCAGCCCGCGCATGACTCCCCCGTCCGCGAGAGCCTCGATGATGATGTAGATGAACGCCGGTCCGCTCGCCGAGAGGCCCGTCACGGTGTCCATGTGCTTCTCCTCCAGCTCGAGGACACGGCCCAGGGGAGCGAAGACTTCCGTGGCGAGCGCGATGTGATCGTCCGTGGCGTGACTTCCTTTCGCGAGCACCGTCATGCCCTTTCCGATGAGACACGGTGTGTTCGGCATGGCTCTCAGAACGGGCGTCCCGGCCTCGAAGAGGCCTTCCAGGAACGCCGTGCTGATCCCGGCGGCGATCGACAGCACGAGCGGGCGGTTGCCGCCCACACGCAGGCTTTCGGCGGCCTTCGCGACGTCCTTCGGCTTGACGCAGAGGATCACGAGGTCCGCGCCCTCAGCGGCCTCCCCGTTCACCGTCGTGCAGACGACGGAGAGCTCCATCGCGACCTTCTCGGCGCTGGCCTTCGTCCGGGCCGTCGCCCGCACCTGTGAGGGTTTCACCTTCCCGGACTTCAGCAGCCCGGAGGCGATGGTCCGTCCCATGGTTCCGGATCCGATGATCGCGATACGCTTGTCGGCCAGCATGAAAGCCACCTCCACGTGAGATTAGTTCATCCGAATCATCGCAAGTGAACGCCTCATAGGCCAAAGATGCCCACACGTACGAGACTGACCTTATGGAGGTGGACGATGACGAAACGCCCCATGCAACTCGCGACGCTCGCGCTCCTCGTCGCAGGACTGAACGCCTTTCCCCTGCTCGCCCAGGGAAAGACCTTCAAGGTCGGCGTTCCCCTGCCGCTGACCGGCGCGGAGGCGAAGTTCGGCGAGATGGAGAAGCAGGCCTACGAGATGGCCATGGACGAGATCAACGCGAAGGGCGGCGTGAAGGGCACGAAGCTGGCGCTCGACATCCAGGACTCGGGCGGCAAACCCGAGACGGCCACCGCGATCGTCGAGAAGTTCATCACGATCGACAAGTACCCGATCGTGGTCGGCGAGTACAGCAGTCAGTGCAGTTACGCCGTCGCGGGTGTCTCGGAGAAGTACAAGATTCCCTACCTCGTCGTGACGGGCGCCGCGGACAAGATCACGCAGCAGGGCTGGAAGTACGTCTATCGCCTGAACCCGCCGTCGAGCCTCTACAACATGGGGATCTTCAGCTTCTTCGAGGAGGTGGCCAAGCCCAAGAGCATCGCCCTCCTCTATGAGAACACCGATTTCGGGACCTCCACCTCGAAGGCGATGAAGGAGTACGCCGACTCCAAGGGGATCAAGGTCCTCCTCTACGAGGGTTACTCTGCAGGAGCGGTCGACTTCAAGCCGATCCTCCAGAAGGTCAAGTCGCTCCGCCCCGACGTCATCTACATGGTGTCGTACCTGATGGACGCGTCGATGCTCATGCGGCAGAGCAAGGAGCTCGACATCAACCCGCAGGCGTTCATCGGCGGCGCAGCCGGCTTCACGCTTCCCGAGTTCCTCCAGAACGCCGGTGACGCCTCCGAATACGTCATGTCGGGCACCCTCTGGACGCCACAGGCGAAGTACCCGGGCGCGAAGGAGTTCTTCGACAACTTCAAGAAGAGATTCAACAAGGAGCCCGACTACCACGGCGTCGAGGCCTACGCCGCCGCCTACGTCCTCGCCGATACGCTGAAGCGGGCGAAGTCCTGGACGCCCGAAGACCTGCGCGCCGCGCTGGCCGAGACCAACATGATGACCGCGTTCGGCCCGGTGAAGTTCATCTCCTGGGGCCAGTTCACGAACCAGAACAAAATGGACACGCTCCTCCTCCAGGTCGTCGGCAAGAAGTTCGAGACCATCTGGCCGAAAGAGGGCGCATCCGCGAAGTACGTCTTTCCGGTCCCGAGATGGCGCGACCGCAAGTAGGCTCTGAGGAAGCGGACCGGCCCTCATGTCGCCTCAGGTCGCCGGACAGATAGAGCTGCTCCTGCAGGTCCTGATCTCGGGGGTGCTCCTGGGCGGGCTCTACGCTCTCCTCGGGCTCGGGATGTCCCTGATCATGGGCGTCATGAAGATCATCAACCTCGCGCACGGCGAGCTGATGATGGTCGGGATGTACATCACGTTCTGGTCGTTCACGCTCGTGAAGCTCGACCCTTACGTCTCGATCCTGCTCGTCTTCCCGGCCCTGTTCATCCTCGGCGCGCTCCTGCAGAAGTACCTCGTCGCCCCGGTCATGGAGGTCGACTCCATCCTTCCCGAAAACCAGGTCCTGCTGACGGTCGGCATCGGCATGGTCCTGTCGAACCTCGCGCTCCTCTTCTTCAGCGCGAACTACCGTTCGGTCCCGGTGTCCTATGCCAACAAGACGATCTACTGGGACCTGAAGCCGGGCGGGCAGACGATCTCGCTGTCCTTCAGCGTACCGATGCTCGTCGCCTTCGGCATCGCCCTCGTTCTCGGCTCGGCCCTGTTCCTGTTCCTCGGCCGAACCGACCTCGGCCGCGCGATCCGCGCAACCGCCCAGGACAAGCGCGCCGCCGCCCTGATGGGCGTCAACACCCAGCGGACGACCTGGGTCACGTTCGGGCTCGGCTCGGCGCTCGTCGGCGCGGCGGGCGCCCTGCTCGTCCCCGTCTATTACCTCTTCCCGCAGATCGGCGGCCCGTTCACGTTGAAAGCCTTCATCATCACGGTCCTGGGCGGGATGGGAAACATCCCCGGAGCCGTGCTCGGCGGCGTCGTCCTCGGGCTCGCCGAATCGCTCGGCTCGGTCTACATCTCGCTCGGCTACAAGGACGCCTTCGGCTTCATCATCTTCGTCCTCGTCCTGATCTTCCTGCCGAAGGGCCTCCTCGGAAAGGGGCGCGCGTGAAGGCGGCCCCGATCCTGGGTGCGGCCGCCGTGATCCTCATCCCGGTGGCGACGCGGAACCCGTACGTCCTCCACATGCTGATCATGGTCCTCATGTGGGTCGTGCTCGGGCAGAGCTGGAACCTGCTCGGCGGCTACACCGGGCAGGTCTCGTTCGGCCACGCCGCCTTCTTCGGCATCGGAGCGTACACGGCAGGCATCCTCATCAAGGGGGGTGCTCCTCCCGCGACCGCGTGGGCGGGACTGCTCCTCGGCGGTCTGACGGCCGCGATCGCCGCGGCCGTCATCGGCTGGATCTGCTTCCGGCTGCGCGGCCCGTACTTCGCGCTGGCGGTCCTGGCGCTGGCGGAAGTCCTGAGGCTCGTCGCGGTGAACTGGAAGCAGCTCACGAACGGCGCCGAAGGGATCCTCCTGATCCCTGCCTTCAACACGAAGGCCTACTACTACTACATCGTCCTCGCGATCGCCGCCCTGAATTTCGTCGTCATCAAGTTCGTCATGCGCAGCAAGCTCGGCTACTACTTCCTCGCGATTCGCGAGGACCAGGACGCTGCCGAGTCGCTGGGGATCGACACGACGAGGTACAAGCTCTATTCGCTTCTCATCAGCGCCTTCTTCACGGGCGCGGCGGGAGCGTTCTACCTGAACTACATGAATTTCATCGACCCGGGCATCGTCTTCTCGATCCACGACATCTCCATCATGATGATCCTCGTCACGATGCTGGGAGGCGTGGCGACTGCCACGGGACCCGCCGTCGGCGCGGTCCTCTACATCCTCGTCTCCGAGATCTTCCGTGTGTGGCTGAAGTCGGGACATCTCGTCTTCTTCGGAGTCCTCATCATCATTCTCATCGTGTTCTTTCCGAACGGGATCGTCGGGACGTGGAACGAGCGGGCCGCCAGACGGAGTCGCCGGCGTGCGCCGGCAGGACCGGAGACGACGTGAGCCTCCTCGAGCTGAAGGACGTCACGAAGCGTTTCGGCGGCCTCCAGGCCGTCGGCCACATGACGTTCTCAGTGGACAAGGGAGAGATCCTCGGCCTCATCGGCCCGAATGGCGCCGGAAAGACGACGATCTTCAACCTGATCAACGGCTACTACCCGCCGACCGGCGGCACGATCCTGTTCAAGGGGGACCGGATCGACGGCCTGAAGCCGCACACCGTCTGTCACCTCGGACTGGCACGGACGTTCCAGGTCGTCAAGCCTCTCGCCCGTCTCACCGTCCTCGAAAACGTCATGGCCTCCGCCTTCTGCCGGACGAACAACCGGGAGACCGCGCGCGAGATGGCCCTGGAAGCGACGGCCTTTGCCGAGATGGAAGCTTGGCGCGACCGCCTCGCCGGAAGTCTGCCCCTCGGCATGCGAAAGCGCCTCGAAATGGCCCGCGCCCTCGCGACGAAGCCGGACATCCTTCTCCTCGATGAAAACTTCGCCGGCCTCAACCCGGCGGAAGTCGAGAAGACGAACGCGATCGTGAAGAAGATCCACGAGACCGGCATCACGATTCTCATCATCGAGCACAACATGCGCGTCATCATGGCGATCTCACACCGGATCATCTGCATCAACTACGGTGAGAAGATCGCCGAGGGCACGCCGCGCGAGGTGGCCGACAACCAGCAGGTCATCGACGCGTATCTGGGTGTGGCGAATGCTTGAGATCCGCGGGATCGACGTCGCGTACGGCGACGTGCAGGTCCTCTGGGACGTGTCTTTCGAAGTGAAGAAGGGGGAGATCGTCGCCCTCATCGGAGCCAACGGCGCGGGAAAGAGCACGACGCTCGCAACGATCTCGAGCCTGCTGAAGCCGCGAAAAGGGGGCGTCTACTACGAAGGCGTCCCGATTCACACGAAGGCGCCCCACGACCTCGTGTCCCTCGGCATCGCGCACGTGCCCGAGGCGCGCCGGTTGTTCCCGGAGATGACCGTGAAGGAGAACCTGCTCCTCGGGGCGCTCGCACCCGAGGCGAAGAAATCGCGCCCGGAGATGCTGGAGAAGGTCTTCACGATCTTTCCGCGCCTGAAGGAGCGCGAGAAGCAGCAGGCCGGAACGCTCTCCGGCGGCGAGCAGCAGATGGCGGCGATCGCGCGCGGGCTCATGTCCAAGCCGCGCCTTCTCATGCTCGACGAGCCGTCGCTCGGCCTCTCTCCGATCCTCGTCGCCGACATCTTCAAGGTCATCAAGGACGTCCACGACGCCGGCGTGACGGTCCTCCTCGTCGAGCAGAACGTCTTCAAGAGTCTCTCGGTCGCGGACCGGGCCTACGTGCTCGGCAACGGGCGCATCGTCCTCAGCGGCACGGGCGCCGCCCTCCTCGCCGACGACAACGTCCGCCAGGCGTACCTCGGCCTCTAGAGCCCCTTCACTCTCGCCGCCGCCAGCGGAGGACGCGGTTCGGCGCCTCCTCGCCGGCCGAAAGGGCAATCGGGCGGAGGAGAAGGAAACGGGAGTTTTCTTCGAATGAATAGGAACGGCGGATCGTGTGGCCGACGCGATTCGGGACGAAGGCCGTCTCGACGTGATGCAGCACCTCGCGGTGGCTTTCGACGAGCTCCCAACGACCCGCGTAACCGCCATAGGCGGTCCCGGCCGCAGCCAGTTCGGAGAGGGTCGGAGAGAATTCTCTTAGAAAAGCCGGACGAGAGGAACCCGCAAAATTCACGGACATGAACCCGGAAGCCAGGTAGATCAGCAGCCCCACCGGCCGCTCGAATCCCGAGACGAACTCCCTTTTCCTACCTTCGACGGAATCTCCCTCTTCGATCCCCTCGAGCCCCCATACCCCGACGAAGCGCTGGGTATCCGTGACGGTGTTCATCCTCTCCTCGCGTAAAGTTTCCTCGGGTATAGTCCGCGCACACAAACGAGAACCACGGTCACAGGAGGCATCCCATGAAGCGTACCGCGCCGGTCGCTCTGCTCGCACTCGCGCTCGCCCTCGGGACGTTCCCCGCGCTCGCCGAGGACACGATCTCGTTCGGAGCCGCCGTCTCCCTCACCGGGAAGACCGCCAAGGAAGGCGAGTACACCCGCGACGGCTACAACTTCGCCGTCGACACGATCAACGCCGAGGGCGGGATCACGGTGGGCGGAAAGAAATACAAGATCGCCGTGAAGTACTACGACGACGAGTCGAAGTCCGAGCGCACGGCCCAGCTCATCGAGAAGCTGATCAACGAGGACAAGGTCACGTTCATTCTCGGTCCGTACGGTTCGGCGCCCTCGGGCACGGCCGCGCCGATCTGCGAGAAGTACAAGATCCCGATGGTCGAGGCGAACGGCTCTGCCGAGTCGATCTTCAGCAAGGGCTACAAGTACACGTTCGCGGTTCTCTCCCCCGCCAAGCTCTACCTCAAGGGCCTCATCGACCTCGTGATGTCGAAGGACAAGAGCGTCAGGACCGTGGCGGTGCTCGGCGAGAACGAGCCGTTCTCCAAAGAGGTCGCGAGCGGCGCGGCGGACTACGCGCGAGAGAAAGGCCTCAAGGTCGTCTACCAGGAGCTCTACCCGACGGGCACACAGGACGTCAGCGCGTTGCTGACGGAAATCAAAGGCAAGAATCCCGACATCGTGCTCGGCGCCGGGCACCTGCAGGACTCGCTTCTCATCGTCAAGCAGGCGAAGGACCTCGGCGTTTCGCCGAAGGCGATGGGCTTCTCGGTGGGGCCGTCCTCGCCGGAGTTTCGCGACAACCTGAAGACGAACGCCGACTACCTCTTCGGATCCACGCAGTGGACCGAGGCTCTCAAGTACAACGGCACCGACCCGTGGAAGACGCCGAAGGGCTACGGCGGAGCCTTCCGTGCGAAGTACCCGAAGTACAGCGTCATCCCCTACCAGGTCGCGGAGTCCTCGGCGGCCGTCATCGCGTTCTGCCGCGCGATCGAGAACGCCCGCACGCTCGACCCGGCGAAGGTGCGCGACGCGATCGCCGCCCTCGACATCATGACGTTCTACGGCCAGATCAAATTCGACAGCCGCGGCATCAACACGTTCAAGCCGATGGCGATCGAGCAGCTCCAGCCGGACGGCCACAAGTACACGGTCTTCCCGTCGTCCGTGGCGGAAAGGGACGCCCTCTACCCGATGCCGGCGTGGGACAAGCGGAAGTAGGCGCGTGGGCGGGGCCGAGCTCGGCCAGATCTTCGTCAACGCCGTTCTCCTGAGCGGGATCCTGGCGCTCGTCGCGCTGGGGTTTTCGCTCGTCTGGGGAATCATGAACATCGTGAACCTCGCGCACGGAGCGTTCATCGTCCTCGGCGCGTACATCACGTTCTTCCTGCACGAGCTCCTCGGCGTCGACCCGTTCCTGTCCATCCCCCTCGCGATGCTCGCGCTGTTCACGCTGGGCTGGGGAATCCAGCACGGGCTCATCAACCAGGTCATCCGGGCGCCGCTCCTCGCGACCTTCCTCCTGACGTTCGGGCTGGAGCTGCTGATCGTCAATCTCATCAACTATTTCTTCAAAGCGGACCTGCGATCCGTGACGACCGCCTACAGCGGCACGGGATTCACGCTCGGGCCGGTGCGCGTGCCCTACATCCGCCTCGGCGCGCTCGGCGTGTCCCTCGTCCTCGTTGCGCTTCTCGCCTGGTACCTGAAGATGACCCGCGTCGGCCGCGCGATCCGCGCGACCGGAATGGACCTCGACGCCGCGCGCCTGACGGGCGTGAAGGTCGCCACGATCTACGCGGCGACCTTCGCGATCGGCGCGGGCATGGCCGGCGCCGCCGGCTCACTGCTCTCCATGATCGTGCCGTTCGACCCGACGCTCGGCGGGACCTACACCCAGAGGGCTTTCGCGATCTGCGTCCTCGGGGGACTCGGGAACGTCGCGAACGTCGTCATCGGAGCCGCGATCTTCGCGTTCGTGGACGTCTTCGTCGGCGCCCGCCTTCCTTCGCTGTCCCGCGCGGTGACGTTCGGGATCCTCGTGCTCCTTCTCATCCTGCGACCGCAGGGCATCGCCGGGAAGCACGTTTGAAGAGAGCCGCGGCGATCGCGGGCTTCCTCGCGCTGCTCGCGCTCCTGGTCTCCCTGCCGAAGTTCGTCTCGAGCTACAAGCTCCTCACGTACACGCGCTTCCTCACCCTCGCGCTCATGGCCCAGGGCTGGAATTTCATCGGGGGCTACACGGGGTACGCGGCGTTCGGCAACGTGGCGTATTTCGGGATCGGCGCCTACACGACGGGTCTCCTCATGATCGGAAAGTGGCACGTCCCGTTCTTCCCCGCGCTGGCGGCGGGCGCCCTCCTCTCGGCGCTCGTCGCGATCGTGCTCGGACTGCCCATCCTGCGCCTGAAGGGGCATTACTTCGCCATCGCGACGCTCGGCGTGGCCGAGGCTCTTTCCCAGGTCGCCGACACCTGGGACAGCGTGACGGAGGGATCGACGGGCATCGACCTGCCGCTCAAGACCGAAGGCGAGTTCTTCTACTACACGGCGCTCGCGCTCGTGATCGGCGGCCTCGTCCTCACGAGAGCCTTTTCACGCTCGAAGCTCGGAAACGGGTGCATCGCCATCCGCGAGGACCAGGATGCGGCGCGCATGCTCGGGATCAACACGACCCTGTTCAAGGTCATCGCGTACGCGCTTTCGGCCGTCTTCGCGGCGCTGGCCGGTGGTCTCACCGCGTACCAGAACATCCACGTGACGCCGGGCGACTTCTTCAAGATCGATTACACGCTCCAGATGATCATCGCGACGATCATCGGCGGCACCGGGACGGTTCTCGGCCCCGTGCTGGGCGCCGCGGTCTACCAGCTTCTCTCGACTTACGTGTGGAGCAAGTTCCTCGAGCTCCATCCGACGGTACTCGGCCTCATCATCGTGCTCTTCATCGTGTTCCTGCCGCGCGGTCTCATGACGGTCCTCGCCCGCAAGCGAAAGCGCGGGGAACGTCCCTTCCGATTGTCGGACCTCCTCGCGAACGTGCGCGCCCACCGGGTGACGTGATGAGCGCCGTGAAGGCTTACGTGCCGCGAATCCCCGGCCATTCCATCCTCGAGGTTCGCGGGATCACGAAGAAGTTCGGCGGGCTCGCCGCCGTGGATGGCGTCGATCTCACGATCCGAAAGGGCGAGATCCTCGGAGTCATCGGCCCGAACGGGGCGGGCAAGACCACGTTCGTGAACTGCGTGACGGGCCTCGACAAGCCGACGTCGGGCGCGATCGTCTTCAACGGACAGGACATCACGAAGACGCCGAGCTACCGCATCGGACGCCTGGGCATGGCGCGGACGTTCCAGGTCGTCAAGCCGCTCCGGCAGCTCACCGTGCGCGAGAACGTCGCGACGGGCGCGATGTTCGGCGCGCGCGGGCGCGAGCGCAGCGCGGCCGAGGCGCGGCACGAAGCCGACGCGGTCCTCGAGCGGGTCGGCCTTGCGAATCTGCGGGACCGGACGGCCACGGAGCTGACGATCCTGGACCTCAAGCGTCTCGAACTCGCCAAAGCGCTCGCCATGGACCCCCAGCTCCTCTTTCTCGACGAGGTCATGGCCGGCCTCAACCAGGCCGAGATCGACAAAGCGATGGAGCTGATCGTCTCGATCAATCGGAGCGGGGTGACGCTCTTCGTCATCGAGCACGTCATGAAGGCGATCATGGGGGTTTCGGACCGGCTCGTCGTGCTGCATTACGGCCGCAAGATCGCCGAGGGGAACCCGAAAGACATCGTCGAGAGCCCGGCCGTCATCGAGGCTTATCTCGGCGAGCGGTTCGCGCGCCGCGCGGGAGCCGCCGGAATCGAGGACGCCCTCATCGAGCCGGGCACGTTCCGCAAGGCTTCTCCCGTCCCCGCCGCAGAGACGTTGCTCGAGGTCAAGAACCTGTCCTCCGGCTACGGCGAGGTCCAGATCCTCAGGGACGTCTCCCTCGACGTGAAGGACGGGGAGATCGTCGCGCTGATCGGCGCGAACGGAGCCGGCAAGACGACGCTCCTCTGGACCATCTCGCGGCTCCTCCGCCCGACGGGCGGCTCCGTGCGCTTCGCCGGCCGCGACATCACGACTGCACGCACGGAGGAGATCGTCGGCGCGGGCATCGTCCAGGTGCCCCAGGGCCGCCGCCTCTTCGCCGGCCTGACCGTGAAGGAGAACCTTTTGCAGGGGGTCTATCTGCGTCGCGACGCCGAGCGGATGGAGCAGGACCTCGAGCGCGTCTTCACCCTCCTTCCGCGCCTCAGGGAGCGCGCAGGCCAGCTCGCGGGTCGCCTCTCCGGCGGCGAGCAGCAGATGTGCGCGATCGGGCGCGGGCTCATGAGCCGGCCACGTCTTCTGCTGATCGACGAGCTGTCGCTCGGGCTCGCGCCGCTCGTGGTGGACCACCTGCTCGATCTCATCACGCAGATCAACCGGGAAGGCACGACCGTGCTCCTCGTCGAACAGGACGTGCAGGTCGCCCTCGAGCACGCGCACCGAGGCTACGTCCTCGATACGGGCCGCATCGTCCAGACGGGTCCCGCCGCCGAGCTTCTGGACGACCCGCGCATCCGGCAGGCTTACCTCGGGCTTTGAGAAGAAGATTTCCCCTCGCCGCCCTCTTTTTCGCGACGGTCACCGTGTTCGCGGACCTCTACATCACACAGCCGATCCTGCCGCTCCTCTCTCGAGAGTTCGGCGTCGCGGCCCCGACGGCGGCGCTCACCCTATCGGTCGTCGTCCTCATGATCGCGCTCGTCTCGAACGCGTGGGGCCCGCTCGCGGACACCTTCGGCCGCAAGCCGGTGATGGTCTGGAGCTGCGCGCTGCTCGCGCTCCCGACCCTCCTGTGTGCGGGCGCGCCGACGCTTTCGGCGCTCGTGTTCCTTCGCGCTCTGCAGGGGATCCTCCTGCCCGGCGTCACGGCGGTCGCCGTGGCCTACCTCGGCGACCAGTTCGCCGGCCCGAAGCTGGGGCCGGCCGTGGGGGGATGGGTCGGCGCATCCGTGACGGGCGGCCTCACGGGGCGCGTGGTGAGCGGGTGGATCGCGAGCCACCTGAGCTGGCGTGCGCCGTTCCTCGTGTTCGGAGCCCTGACGCTCGCCGGGGCGCTCGGGATGGCGCGTCTCCTTCCCCCGTCTCCTCGCGGGGGGCCCGTCTCGATCGGCCTGGCGTTCCGCGAGATGGTCTCGCACCTCCGCGACCGCCGCCTCGTGGGCGGCTTCCTCATCGGGGGCTCGGTCTTCTTCGGGTTCATCGGGGTCTTCACGTACCTCCCCTACTACCTCGCCGCCGCCCCGTTCGGCCTGTCGACCGCGTCGATTTCCGGGATCTATCTCGTCTACGGCGCCGGTGTCCTGACGTCCGTGGCCGTGGGGAGGATGTCGGGGCGCTTCGGGCGGAGGGCCCTCATGGCGACCGGATTCCTCATCGCCGCTGGAGCCGCGACCTTGAGTCTCGTCCGTTCGCTTCCCGTCGTGATCCTGTCGCTCGTCGTCCTCTGTGTCGGGATGTTCTTCGTCCAGGGCACGGCCCCCGCGTTCGTGAACACGACCGCCCGGGAGGCCAAGGGCGGCGCGGGAGCCCTCTACACGACGTTCTACTACCTCGGGGCGACGTTCGGCTCGGTCCTGCCCGGGTATGCGTGGCAGGCCTTCGGATGGACGGGCGTCGTCGCGACCTGCCTCGCGGCGTTCGCGGTCGGGCTCCTGTCGGATCTCGCCCTCTGCGCCTGAGGCCGGCCTACCGGACGGTTCAGCCCCACCGCGGCTGTTCGTCGGGACTGATCCCGAGCGTGATCTTTCCGACGATCTCGTGGGCGAGCGCCGAGTTCGCCGGGTGGAACCGGCCCGCGCGACAGTCGCGGAAGAGCCGCTCGAGCTCGCTCTTCTTGAACATCCCGAACCCTCCGGACAGGTCGAGCGCGCGGTCCACGATCCGGAACGCGCCCTCCACGGCGTGGTACTTCATCGCGACGAGTCGCAGGAACCAGTCCGGCCCGACCGCGCCGCGCGACCAGTCGCGCGCGATCGCCTCGACGTGGGGACCGATCGACTCGAGCTCGAGCGAGATCTCCGCGACGCCGTGCTGGATCTCCGGGTGGTACGTCATCGGCCGCGTCAGCGCGATCGAGGTCTTCGTCTTCAGCTGCTCGACGAGTACCTCGCGCGTCCTGAGCCCGATCGCGTAGTAGACGTTCGCGAATCCGGTCAGGCCCCAGGTGAAGAAGCCGAGGATGAAGCCGTCCACGCCCGCGACGCCCGCGGGAACGACGCGCGCGACGTACTTGTCCGGGACGAAGGCGCCCTCCAGAATCGTGTCGTCGCTCCGCGTCGCGCGCATTCCGAGCACGTCCCAGGTCTCCTTGATCGTGGCGCCCTTCGTGCCGCGCGGCATGAACGCGTGCACGATCTTCGGCGCGGCCGGGTCGCTCGTGTCCATCCCGTGCATTCCGAGCCGAGTCCAGACCGGGGTCAGGCTGCCGAAGGCCTTGCGCCCGGTGAAGCGCCAGCCCCCGTCGACGCGCTCCGCCTTCGTGGTCGAAAGGAGTCCCGGGATGTCGTTGCCGTGCTCGGCGTGCCCGGCGGCAAACACCTCTCCGGCGGCCGCATCCTTCAGGATCCACTCACAGGACTTGTCGCCGCTCCTCCAGAGGTCGGCCGCGTCGCCGACCCAGTAGTTGTGCATGTTGATGCAAAGCGCCGTGGCGGGAGCGTAGAGGGCGAGGCGTCGCGTCTCGAGCGCCACCTCCTCGAGCGTCAGGCCCGCCCCGCCGAACTCCTTCGGCACGGCCATGAGGAGGTACCCCGAGGCCTTCAGCTCGTCGAAGTCCTCCTGACAGAAGCGGTTCTCGCGATCGTAGAGCGGCGCCCTCTCGCGGCACTTCTCGAGAAGCGCTTGCGGGAGACCAGGTTTCGTCGCTACCGGCATGGCGTCACCTCCGGAATCCCCTTCTCAGAAGGTTTGGAAGGTCCCGAATTCTGACGCGCTCCGGCGGCGAGAGTCAATCTCATTCGCGTCGCGGCCGGCCGGGTCAGGCCGGAAGCTCGCTGATCCGCGCCGAATCGACGATCTCGATGCACCCCCTCACGCTCATGGCGGCGGGGCATTTCGTGATGTACGTCTTGAGCGCCTCGCGCGCGTCCTCCACCTTCCCCGGCGGGACCGAGAGCGTGTACGCCACCCGGATCCGGGTGATTCTGAGGACGCCGTCGACGTCTTCGACGTCCCCCTCGACGTCGGCGCAATAGCGGTCCGAGAACGTCGGAATCTTCTTTCCGGCCAGCACCGTGGCCAGTGTCCCCATCATTCAACCGGCGACGGCGCCGACGATGTGGTCGAGCGTCGCGGCGTGCTCCTTCTCCGGCTCGACCTTGTAGAACCTCTTGATCCCGCCGTGGACGCCGTAGTAGACGGGCTCCGAGAAGCCCTCGATCAGAGCCTTTCGGGTGGGGCCTTTCTCGCGAATGATGTGGATTCGGGACGTATGCACGGGCTGTCCCATGGGACCCTCCTTCCTCGGACGCGGTTTCGGCCAATTTCCGGCCGGATCCGACCAATAACGCTGGCTGCGCGCAAACACGGCATATGATTCAAACGCATCAGCGATTGAACTCCCCCGGGTGTTCCATTATGCTTTGCATTATCCGAAACGTCCGGCTTAGGAGGAGAGACGCTCTCATGCCGATTTCCGCGCACCGCGCACTGCGGACGACCGCCCGGGGCCTCATCGTCGCCTTCTTTCTTCTCGCGTTCGGCCGGGCCCAGCGAGTTCAAGCCCAGGCCATCATCAAGGTCAACGACAACATCAACTTCAAGGTCGGCATCCTGATGCAGCCGCAGGCGGACTTCCAGGAGGTCCGCAACGCCAAGGACGACGGCAGCGGCGGCTACCAGCAGAACTTCCTGATCCGCAGGGTCCGCTTCCTCATTGGCGGCCAGGTCGCGAAGAAAGTCTTCTTCTTCGCCGAGACCGAAAACGGCAACCTCGGGAAGTCCACGCAGGCCGTCGGCGGAGCGCAGACGGCGAAGTCGCTCGGCACCGGGTTCAACCTCGTGGACGCCGCCGGCGAGTGGCGCATCGCGAAGGAATTCAACATTCAGTTCGGCGAGATACGGGTGCCGATCAGCCGCGAGGCCCTGAAGGGCAGCACGAGCCAGTTCATGCTCGACTTCTCGGCCTACGCCTTTCCGACCAGCGCCGCGCTCCAGAACAACTCCGAGCGCGACACCGGCGTGATGCTGCGCGGCTACTTCAACTGTGATCGTCTCGAGTACCGCGCGGGTGTGTTCTCGGGGTTCCGGGCACCGGGCGTGAAGAACTCGACGCGCTTCACGGGCCGGCTGCAGTACAACTTCTTCGATACCGAGGTCTATAACTTCGTGTCCATGCCCGGTTCGTACCTCGGCACGAAGAAGATCCTCGCGATCGGCGGCGCCTACGACACGCAGCAGGACTTCCGCTACGCGTCGGCCGACCTGTACCTCGACTGGCCGATTCCGCTCGGCTCTTTCGAGTCGTCGATTCAGTACCAGTACATCAACGGCGGCACGACGTTCGCAACGGCCCTGCCCCAGCAGAACATCTTCCAGATCGAGGGTGGCGTCTTCCTGAAGGGCCTCCAGATCGCCCCCAGCGTGCGGTACGAGCAGAAGAGCTTCACCGCCGCCGTCGTGAACAACGTGACGACGAAGGACGAGAACCGCGTGGCGATCGGCCTGAACTACTATCCCTTCCCGAAGACTCCGCACGCCTTCAACATCAAGTGCTGGTGGCAGCGCGTCCAGCTCAAGCCCGGTGCTGCCCCGGGCCAGACTACGTCCGGTTACGCCACGAATCAGTTCACGGTCCAGATGCAGCTCTACTACTTCTGATCTCGCAGCGCCGAGCGGCGCGTTCCCGTCCTCGTTCGCACAAATCGCCGCCCCTCTTCCGGAGGGGCGGTCCCGTCATGGAGGAAAGCCCATGAAGACGAACCGACCGCCCCGCCTTCTCCTCGTCCTCGCCAGCGCGTTCCTGGCGGCTCCTCCGGCACTTGCCCAGGAAGTGATCCGGATCGGAGCGGTCCTGCCCGTCACGGGCAAGGAATCGAAGATCGGGGGCGCATTCAAGGCGGCCACGGAGTACGCGGTCAAGGAAGTCAACGACGCCGGCGGACTCGACGTGGGCGGCAAGAAGATGAAGGTCGACCTCGCCCTCCTCGACGACACCTCGGACGCGGCCCGCAGCGCCCAGCTCGTCGAGCAGCTCATGGCGCAGCAGAAGGTCCACGCGGTGATCGGCGGCTACGGCTCGCAGCTCGTGCAGGCGCAGAGCGTCGTCCCCGACCGCTACGGAATTCCGTTCGTCTCGGGCGGAGCGGGAGCGACGAGCATCTACGGGCGCAGCAAGTGGGTCTTCGGCGTCCTGTCTCCCGTCGAGAACCTCGCGTCCACGCAGATGGACTTCCTCTCGGATCTCGTCGCGCAGGGCAAGCTCAAGAAGCCGCTGAAAATCGCCCTTCTGATCGAGAACACCGAGCACGGGAAGGACTTCCAGAAAGGCGTCAAGGACTATGCGAAGGCGCATCCCGAGTTCTCGGTCGTCCTCGACGAGAGCTTCGAGCTCTACGCACCGGACTTCAAGCCTCTCCTCGGCCGCGTCGCGGCCGCGAAGGCCGACCTCTTCATGTGCGACGCGCACCTGGAGGACTTCATCTCGATGCAGCGCACGTACACGCAGATGGGGCTGTACCACCAGATGCTCACGTACGGCGCCCGCGGCGCGGACGAGGCCGGCCGGAAAGGCCTCGGCGCCGCGACGGACTACATCTTCGCGAGCGGCTGGTGGTCGGACCTCCTGCCCTATCCGCAGGTGAAGGCGTTCACGGCGAAGTGGAAGGCGGCCGCCGGCTACGCGCCGCAGTGGTACCACGCGACCGCCTACGAAGCCGTGCGCGCGCTCTTTGCCGCGATCCGGAAAGCCGGTTCGCTGAATCCCGAGGCCATCCGCGCCGCGCTCGCCGGAATCGAGCTGAAGGATTCGATCCTGCCCGGCGGAGTCCTGAAATTCACGACGACCGGCCAGGCCGTCCTCCCCTTCGTCGTGACACAGAACAAGCCCGGCGGGAAGGTCGATATCGTGTGGCCGAAGGAGGCGCGCACCGGCGAACCCGTCGCTCCAATGCCGAAGCCGTGAAGGGAGGGAGCCGCATCAGCCTCCGACGCGGTTCACGACAATCGAGCTCGTCGTCGCGTCGGCGCCATGGGCCCCTACGGCGTCGCGAAGCGGGCTACAGGGGAAATGAACCTGCCCGACAAGCCGTTTCGCCTTGCCGCAGACCAAATCGCGCCCTTAATCGATGACCCGGGCGCTTGCCTCGCCACCGACCGAATCACGGTTGAGGGCTCGAGGGTCGGCTACATGTATCGGGAGGAGCCAGACGGGTCATGGGATAGCGGCTGGCGATTTACGGCCGGAGACGAGCCCGACGTGTATTTGGAGAATCCCGCACACATGGAGCTCTACTCCCTCAACACCATCGCGAACTACGACCCCGAAATCATCCCATTCCTTTCTGCGCCGGTTGGGTCTGCGTTCGAACGAGAGAACGGAAGGGGCCCTTTCGTCGCCGCACCTCCTCCGTCTCTGGAGGATTGAGCCGTCTGACACCTCATTGCAGCGGACTCGGCGTCAGTCGCTGCGCTCCTTCCTTCTCGCCGCTGAACTCGATATCGTTAGGCAGCAATGAGCATCGAAAAACCATCCGCGGTACTGTGATGCGACGCCTTCGGTATTCCATCAACGTCACACTGGACGGGTGCTGCGATCATCGCGCAATGGTCGCGGACGAAGACTTGCATCGTCACGCGGTCGAGAACCTCGCCCAGGCCGATGCCCTTCTCTTTGGCCGGGTGACCTACGAAATGATGGAGGCAGGGTGGCGGCAGCCGGTGCCGGCGGGAGCGAGGCCTGGCTGAATGGAACCCTTTGCCCGGTCGATCGACGCGGCAAAGAAGTACGTCGTGTCGAGCACCCTGGACCGGGTTGATTGGAACCGGAGCTCGTGCGCGGGGACCTGGCAAAGGCGGTTCAGCAGCTCAAGCAGGAGTCGGGTAAGGGACTGCTCGTGGGAGGCGTGAAGCTCCCGCTGGCGTTGGCGGACCTGGGATTGATCGATGAGTACGAGTTCATGGTGCAGCCCAGGCTGGCGGGCCATGGGCCGACGTTGTTCGCGGGCCTATCGAAGCCTGTCGACTTGAAGCTTGTGGACCGGCTGGAGTTCGGCTCGGGGGCGGTGGCGATGCGGTATGAGCCGAGAAGGTAGCCATCGGGCTTACTAGCCTTCCTCCTCGTACTTCGTCGTCACATCCCTCGGCATTTCTGCCGCTAATCCAAGTGGACGTGGTTCGAGGGCCGCCTTCCTGAGGGACCGAGCCCCTCGTTCGAGAAGACTGCAATGGCCACGGCGAGGACAACCCGTTCTTTCCTCTTCATTGAAACGATATCTTTAGGGAGCACGAGGTTGAGCGCCCGGCAAGCGAGGAATCGGTCCTTGAAACACACGCGCATCATCGTTACTCACTACGGCGGGCCCGATGCACTTCAAGTGCTCGAAGAGGAGTGCCCCGAGCCGAAGGACGGTGAAGTGCGGGTGAGGGTGCTGGCGGCAGGCGTCTCCCTGCCCGACATCATGGCGCGCGAGGGCGTTCATCCCGAGACGCCCCCGGTACCCTTCACGCCGGGGTGGGATCTGGTCGGCGTCGTGGATCGGCTCGGCGCCGGTATCTCCGGAATCGAACCAGGCCAGACAGTCGCCGCGATGCCGATCCACGGTGCGTATGCCGAGTTCGTCTGCCTGCCGCAGCGTGAACTCGTTCCGGTGCCATCCGGGTTGGATGCCGCCGAGGCTGAGAGCCTCGTGCTGAACTACATCACGGCGTACCAGATGCTGCATCGTTCCGCTAACGTCAGACCGGGCCAGCGCGTGTTGTTTCACGGCGCGTCGGGCGGGGTCGGCACGGCACTCCTGCAACTGGGACGCCTTGCCGAACTGGAAATGTACGGTACCTGTTCATCGCGAGGGGCGCCGGCCGTTTCCGAGCTGGGCGGTGTCCCAATCGATTACCGGAATCAGGACTACGTGAAGGAAATTCACCGCCTCACGACCGAAGGCGTGGACGCCGTCTTCGACCCCATCGGTGGCGCCCACCTCTGGCATTCCCGCGAGGCTCTCCGTCCAGGCGGGAGGGTGGTGGGTTATGGCAATACGACCTCGCTCCGTGGCGAGGGATTAGGTTCAGACCGTACAGGCCGTCGTAACCGCCTTCATGGAATCCCCATCTACGCGTTGTACATCGCCGGCGGCTGGCTTCTTCCGGGCCGGAAACGGGTGATCCCCTATAGCATTCAGACGCTCAAACGCCTGAAGCCGGCTTTGTTTCGCCAGGATTTGATCACCCTGCTCGACCTCCTTCAGGAGCAGAAGATCAATCCGCTCATCGCGCAGCGCTTTCCTCTTGCCGAGGCAAGACGCGCGCAGGAGCTGCTCGGGAAGGGAGGCGTGGTAGGCAAGATCGTGCTCGTGCGCGACGGATCGTCGCTTGAATCAGGGGCGGCGTAACAACGGCATGCATCGGACGGCAAGGACGCACATATCGAGTTCAACACGTACGACATGCCCGGGGGGTTCCCAGTACGCGAATGGGAGTCGCGTAATGGAGACATCTGGATGGACAGCCAGCTCGTCGAGGTAACGGCTGGCCAACCTCCCGCGTCACTCTTTCAACGCCCTCTCCCGTAGGTTGCCGCGGGCCTTACACCACGTTGCAGCGGGACTCGGCGTCAGCCGCTGCGCTTTTTTTTCTCCCTCGGCGGGCGCGTATCGTCAGGGTCGCGACCCTGAAAGGAGCCCATTACTTATGAAGAAATTCCTGTTTATCGTGATCGTATTGGGGTTCGCTGCGTTTCAAGGGTACAAAGTCCTCGATCGAAGGGCTGACGAGCGCAACGCGCGTCAGCGCGTTTCGCTGATGTTCGAGCGACTCAAGAGCGGGACCACCGCCGATGAACAGGACGCGATCGGGTACTGGCGCGTGGGGCACCCTGAGCCTGCGAGTGAAGCGAGTGCAAACGATTTCACGAGGTTCCGCGGCGAACGAAAACTCGGACGAGTCGAGTCGTTCACTCTCCTCTCCAGTCAAGTGGTCGAGGTGGGTGACGCATCCCAGAGACACGTCGACATCATTTGCAACGTCAATGGACATCAGCTCAAGATTCGAGCGGTTCACGCATTTCCGTTGCAGTGGAGTGACTAGGCCCAAGGGATGGCTTGACGACTCATCGAAGCGTTCTTCCCTCTCTCCGAGCCTGAGGCCGCGAAACTCCCAGGCCTGCTACGCTCGGGGGCCTGTGCAGGACATAGTCGGTGTTCTCGTCAACTCGCTCCTCGCGGCGGGTCTGTACGCCACGATGGCCTACGGCCTCGCGGTGATCTACGGGGTCATGCGCATCATCAACCTCGCGCACGCGGGGATCATGATGCTCGGGGCGTACGCGACGTACACGCTCTTCACGCGCTTCTCGCTCGACCCCTTCCTCTCGATCGTCGTCGTCGTCCCCCTGTTCTTCGCGGGGGGCGTCGCTCTCTACCGCACGGTCGTCCGCCGCCTCCCGCGATCCGGGTCGACGCCTTCGATGCAGAGCCTCCTCCTTCTCTTCGGCGTCTGGCTGGTCCTCCAGAACCTCGCGTACGTGATCTGGAGCGGGGACACGCAGTCGATCCTGACTTCCTACACGCTCAAGTCGGTTTCCCTCCTCGGTGTGCGCGTGGGAGTCCCCGCGCTCGCGGTGTTCGGAATGTCGGCGCTCTCGCTCCTCATCCTCGAATTCGTCCTCCATCGCACGTACCTCGGCAAGGCGATCCGGGCCGTCACCCAGAACCGCGACGCCGCGCTTCTCTCGGGGGTGGACGCGGACCGGATCTCGGCAGTGGCGTTCGGCGTCGGAACGGCGTTCGCCGGGCTGGCGGGAACGCTCCTGTCCACGCTCTTCGCCTTCACGCCGGACTTCGGCCGCAGTTTCCTCCTCAAGGCCTTCTGCATCATCGTGCTCGGCGGCCTCGAGAGCGTCACGGGTGTCGCCGCGGGCGCCCTCGTTCTGGCCCTCCTCGAGAACGGGACGGCCGCCTTCACGAGCGTCCCGACCTCATTGCAGGACGCACTCAGCTTCACGCTCCTCGTCGTGACGCTCGTCGTGCTGCCGCAGGGGCTGCCGGGACTCGTTCGCCTCGTGCGCGCCCGGGGGCGCGGATGACCCAGAAGCGAACGCTCGAGGCCGCCGGCATGCTCGCCGCGGCTGGTGCTCTCTTCTTCGCTCCCTCCTTTCTCGAGCGGGGCACTTTGAACGACGTCTGGAGCGTGGCGCTGGCCGTCGTGCTGGCCTCCTCCTGGAATCTCCTCGGCGGCTTCGCGGGCCAGGTTTCGATCGGCTACTCCGCCTTTCTCGGGATCGGCGCCTACACGACCGTTCTCCTCGCACTCCGCGGGGTGTCTCCCGTCCTCACGTTGCCGCTCGGCGCGCTCTTGGCCGCGGGCTTTTCGGTGATCATCGGCTACCCGACGTTCCGGCTCCGAGGGCCTTACTTCACGATCGCGACGATCGGCGTCGGGGAGGCTGTGCGCGTCGTGGCTTCCAGCGTCTCGTTCGCGGGCGGGGCGAGCGGGCTCCGGATGCCCGCGGGCTCCTTCGACTTCGAGTCGAACTTCCGCGCCATGACGCTCCTCGCCGTGGCCCTGGTCTGGATCGCGCTCGTCGTCTCGCGGAGCGCCTTCGGATCGGCCCTCGCCGCCGTGAAGCAGGACATCGATGCCGCCGAGGCGCTCGGCGTGAACTCCACGCGCCTGAAAGTCACCGTGCACGCCCTCTCCGCCGCGCTCGTCGGCCTGGCGGGCGGCCTTTTCGCGATCAATTTTCAGTACGTGTCGCCCGGGTCGGTGTTCGACTTCCGCCTGAGCCTCACGATCGTCCTCATGCCGATCGTCGGAGGTGTCGGGACGGTGGCGGGGCCGGTTCTCGGCGCGATCCTCTTCGGCTGGCTCCAGCTCAAGCTCCTGTCGATCCCGGCCCTCCTCAACTCCTCGCTCTTCATCTACGGGGCGCTCCTGATCGCCGTCATGCTCTTCGAGCCGAAGGGCCTCCTCGGCCTCGTGAGGCGCCTTGCGGCCCGGCGGCTGCGGCGCTTCTACGTCGATGCCTGAGCCCATCGTCTCCGTCTCCGCGCTCACGAAGCGCTTCGGCGGCCTCGTGGCCGTCAGGGCCGTTTCGTTCGACGTCGCGCCCGGCGAGATCTTCGGCGTCATCGGCCCGAACGGGGCCGGCAAGACGACGCTCTTCTCGTGCCTGACGGGTGCACAGCGGCCGACGTCGGGCTCCGTTCATCTCCGGGGGGAGCGCCTGGACGGCCGGCCGGTCTGGGCCGTCGTGCATCGCGGGCTCGTGCGCACCCACCAGATCGTGAGGCCTTTCCGCGAGATGACCGTGGCGGACAACGTGGCCGTCGGAGCCCGCTTCGGCAGAGGCCGGAGGCGCGGCGCCGACGAAAGCGACCGAATCCGCGACATTCTCGCGCTCACCGGCCTCGGCGCGCGCGCCGGCTCCCTCGCCGGAACGCTGACCCTCGGCGACCTCAAGCGGCTCGAGATCGCCCGGGCCCTCGCGACCGAGCCCGACGTCCTGTGCCTCGACGAGATCATGGGGGGCCTGAACCCCGTCGAGATCAACGCCGCGATGGCCCTCGTGCGCGAGCTGCGGGACCACGGCCTCACGATCCTCCTCATCGAGCATCACGTCCATGCGGTGGTCGGACTCTCGGACCGTATCCTCGTCCTGAACTTCGGCGAGAGGATCGCGGAGGGGCGTCCCGAGGAGGTGCTCCGCGATCCGGCCGTCGTGGCCGCGTACTTCGGCGACTCACCGGACGAGGCGGCCCTTTGAGCCTCCTCTCCGTCGAGAGCCTCGACGTCTCCTATGGAAACGTGCAGGCCGTCTGGGACGTCTCCTTCCGCGTCGAGGCGGGCGAGATCCTCACGCTCGTGGGTGCGAACGGCGCCGGGAAGACGACTCTCCTGAAGACGATCGCGGGCCTTCTCGCACCCCGGCGCGGGCGAATCGCTTTCGACGGCCGCGATCTCGTGGGCCGGCCGGCTCACACGCGGGCTCCCGACGGCCTCGTGCTCGTGCCCGAGGCGCGTCAGCTCTGGCCGGGCATGACGGTTCTCGAGAACCTCGAGATGGGGGCATGGACAGGGAGGGCGCGGGCCGAGTCGGCGCGCACCCTGGACGAAGTCTTCGCCATGTTCCCGGTGCTCAAGGAGCGCCATGGCCAGAACGCCGGCACGCTGTCCGGAGGAGAGCAGCAGATGTGTGCGATCGGCCGCGGTCTCATGGCGCGCCCGCGCCTCCTCCTCCTCGACGAGCCCGCTCTCGGCCTTTCCCCGCGCCTCGTCCGCGAGGTGTTCGCATCGCTTTCCGCGATTCGCAAGACCGGCGTGACGGTCCTCCTCGTCGAGCAGAACGTGGCGCACGCCCTCGCGCTCGCCGACCACGCCTGCGTGCTCGAGACGGGCCGCGTCACGCTCACGGGCCTCGCGCGGGATCTCGCCGGCGATCCGCGCGTGAAGGAGGAATTCCTCGGGGTGTCCGGCGTATGAGGATTTCCTGCTCCCCGGCCATCGTATGGAACGGCCGCCGCTACTCATTCGAAGAATTGCGCCGGTGGGCTGACGCGTACGTCGCCCTTCTCGAGCGCATGGGCGTCAAGCGCGGGGACCGCGTGGCCGTTTTTGCCGAAACCTGTCCCGAGCTCATTGCGGCGTTCGTGGGACACCTCTCGTCCGGCGTCATCCACGTTCCGATCAACACGCGCTACAAGGCCGAAGAGGCCCGGCACATCCTCGAGGACTCGGGAGCGGTCGCGGTGCTGACGCAGGACGGCGAAGAATGCCGCTCCGTCCTCGACGAGATCCTGAGAGAGAAGAAGCCCGCGGCACTGAAGAGCGTCCTCCCGCTGGCCGCCGCCTTTCCCTCTTCCCTTTCCAAGAAATCCTCGGAGCGGGCAGGAGCCAGGCCGCCCCAGGACGACGACGTCGCGATGCTCATTTACACGTCCGGCACGACGGGCAAGAGCAAGGGCGTCGCGCTGTCGCATCGCGCCCTGGAGGAGAACACGCGCGCGGTGATGGAGCTCTGGCGCTTCAGCCCGGCCGACCGCCTCGTCCTCGCGCTTCCTTTGTTCCACGTGCACGGGCTCTGCCTTGGAGTCGCCGGCGCTCTCCTGACCGGGTTCACGCTTCTCCTCGAGGGGCGTTTCGGCGCCGCGCACGTCGTGGAGGCGTTCGCGAACGAGGGCGCGACGGTCTTCATGGGCGTGCCGACGATGTACGTCCGCCTGCTCGAGCATCTGGAGGCTCATCCCGAGGGCGCGGAGGCGCTTCGGAGGGCGAGGCTCTTCACGGCCGGCAGCGCGCCCCTGCCGGCTTCCGACTTCGCCGCGTTCCGGGAGAAGACCGGCCACGCGATTCTCGAGCGCTACGGGATGAGCGAGACGCTCTTCACTCTGTCGAATCCGTACGAGGGCGAGCGGCGGCCCGGCACCGTCGGGCTGCCCGTTCCCGGCTGCTCGGTGCGCCTCGTCGACGACGAGGGACGCGAGGCCCGGGAAGGCGAGCCCGGAGAAATCCACGTCAAGGGCAACGGCCTCCTGAGCCGGTACTGGGGACGGGAGGGCGACACGGCGGCCGCGTTCCGGGACGGCTGGTTCCTGACGGGCGACGTCGCACGCCGGGATGCCGACGGTTACGTGACGATCCTCGGCCGCAAGTCGGTCGACATCATCAAGAGCGGCGGCTACAAGATCTCGGCACGCGAGATCGAGGACGTGCTCCGGCGGCATCCCGCGGTGAAGGACGCGGCCGTCGTCGGCGTGCCCGACCGCGTCTGGGGCCAGCGCATCGCGGCTGCCGTGGTGCTCGCCGAGTCCTGTGATGCCGATACCGCAAAGAAGACGTGCGAGGAGATCGCCGCCTTCGCGGCGTCGTGCCTCGCGGACTTCAAGAAGCCGCGCGACCTTCGCGCGGTGACCGAGCTGCCGCGCAACGTTCTCGGGAAAGTGCAGAAGCACCTGCTCGTGAAGTCGCTCGGCGAGAGCTAGGTCGCCCGTCCCCCGCCGGGCCCTTGTAGAAGTGCCCGTAGCCGAAGAGGACGGCCACGAATACCGTGCCGACGAGAGCTTCATGTTCCGGAGAGTCATGCGGGCGTTCAGGCAGGGAGTTATGCCGCCCGGCGATAATCGACCCGCCCGAGGAGGATCGATGCGACGTCTCGTCCCGGCCTTCGCCGTGCTCGGCTGCCTCCTGGCCATCTGCCCCGCAGCTGCCGGAGACGAGGCATTCGATGCCCTCTATGCGCGCCTGACGAGAACCCGTGAGGTTCTTGGCGTCGCGATCTCTCCGGATGGCGCGCGCGTCGCGCTCGTGGAGCCGGTCCGGGGCGAAAAGACTCCACGCGCGTCGCGCATCCTCGTGCAGGGAGCGCGGCCCGGCGCCCCGGCCGTCCGGATCACGGCGTCGCTCGACGGCTCGCCCATCCGCGAGGGAAACGTCGCCTTCTCGCCCGACGGGAAGACGCTCGCGTTCGTCTCCCACGCAGGCGGGTCGGCCCTCTGGACGTCGCCTGTTTCGGGCGGCTCCGCGACCCGCCTCACGAAGCTCCGAGGCGCGTTCTCCGAGCCGCTCTGGTCCCGCGACGGGCGGTCCCTCGCGGTGCTCGCGATCGAGAACCCCTCGAAGGAGCCGGGGCCGATGGGTCCCGCCGCCCGCGACTCGGGCGTCGTCCAGGAGAGGATCGACGAGCAGCGCATCGCCGTCGTGGACGTCGAGACGAAGATTCTGCGCTTCGTGTCGCCGCCCGACCTCTACGTCTACGAGTACGCCTGGTCGCCGGACGGGCGCACGTTCGCGGCGGTGGCGGCGAAGGGCTCGGGCGACGACAACTGGTGGCGCGCGGAGCTCCTCGCGGTGGACGCGGCCTCCGGAGCCACGCGCCTGTTGTGGAAGCCGCCTCTCCAGATCGCGAACCCCGTCTTTTCGCCCGACGGCTCGACCGTGGCGGTCATTCACGGCCTCATGAGCGATCACGGTGCGACGGGGGGCGACGTCTACACCGTGCCGGTGTCCGGGGGCGCGGCTCGGAATCTGACTCCGGGGCGCCGCGGATCGGCCGGATTCCTCGCGTGGCCCGCCGCGTCGCGGCTGCTCGTCACCGAGCTCGCCGGCGAGGAGACCGCAGTCGTCGCTCTCGATCCGGGAACCGGAGTGGCTCGTACTCTGTTCTCGGGAAACGAGACGCTGTCGCCCGGCCGGGGTCTCGGCCTCGCCCTCGCGCGGGACGGCGCGACCTCGGCCGTGGTCCGCGAGTCGTTCGACTCCCCTCCCGACGTCTGGGCTGGCCCGATCGGGGCGTGGATGCGCCTCACAGACGAAAACTCCGGCGTGAAACCCGAATGGGGCCCCGCAGCGAGCGTTCGCTTCACGAGCGACGGCCATCAGGTCCAGGGCTGGCTCCTGCCGCCCGCGCGCGTCGACGCGCGGAAAAAGCACCCGCTCGCGGTCCTCGTGCACGGAGGCCCCGCCGCCGCTCACCGCAACGCGTGGCCGTCGCCGATCGTCGGCGCCCTCCTCGCGCGCGGGTACTTCGTGTTCCTGCCGAATCCGCGCGGCAGCTTCGGACAGGGCGAAGCCTTCACGGCCGCGAACGTGAAGGACTTCGGCGGAGGCGACCTGCGCGACATCCTCGCCGGCCTCGACGAGGTCCTGAGGACGCGCCCGGTCGACCCGAAGCGCGTCGGCCTCTTCGGCTGGAGCTACGGGGGCTACATGGCGATGTGGGCCGTCACGCAGACGAACCGCTTCGCGGCCGCCGCGGCGGGTGCGGGCATCGTGAACTGGCAGAGCTATTACGGCCAGAACCGCATCGACGGCTGGATGCTCCCCTACTTCGGGGCCTCGGTATACGACGATCCGGCGGTGTACGCTAAGAGCTCGCCCCTCACGTTCATCAAGAGCGTGAGGACGCCCGTGCTGGTCCTCCACGGCGAGCGCGACTCCGAGGTGCCGGCCCCGCAGGGCTACGAGTTCTGGCACGCCCTGAAGACGCTCGGAGTCCCGACTCAGCTCGTCATCTATCCCGACGAGGGTCACGGCTTCTTCCGTGAGGAGAGCAAGAAAGACCGGATCTTCCGGGTGCTCAACTGGTTCGACCGCTGGCTGAAGTGAGCCCGGGTCGATGTGGCTCTCGAACTCCCAGGTCGCGACGCTCCTCTTCGCGCTGACCGCCGCGTCCTTCGGGCTCCTCGCCCTCATCCTGATCGGCGCGGCGCGCGCCCGGATGCGCCTGGCGCTGTACGCGGCGCTCGCGCTCGGCGTCGCGGCGTTTCTCGGCGCCCCGTTCCTCTTCGAGGCTCCGACGCTCCAGCGGGTCGAGACCGGCCTCGCCGTTGCTCTCCCGCTCGTGGCCGCCGCGTTCCTCTCGGACCTCGCGCGCGGCGCCCGGCGGACGCGTGCGTTCCTGTTCGCCGCGTCCAGCGTCCTCGCCCTCGCGGCTCTCGCCGAGCTCGCCGCCCGGCGGCAGGTCCTCGTCGCCGCGCCTCTCGCTTCCCCGCTCGGCGCGGGATTCGTTCTCTTCACGGCGCTGCTTCTCCCGCGCGTCGCCGAGCAGGAGAGGCGCCTCTTCACGCGCGCCACCACGGACCCGCTGACCGGCCTCCTGAACCGCACGGCTTTCGAGGAGCGCGCTCTGGCCGAGCTCGCCCGCGCCGGCCGCACGGGCAGGAGCCTTGCGGTCGCGATGCTCGACGT
Organism: Thermoanaerobaculia bacterium; assembly: GCA_963821225.1. Classification (GTDB taxonomy): domain Bacteria; phylum Acidobacteriota; class Thermoanaerobaculia; order UBA5066; family UBA5066; genus Fen-183. Next base: position 248,235 of record CAWGCY010000006.1, on the reverse strand, counting down.
CGACCTCTTCAAGACCTTCAACGACCGCTTCGGGCACCTTGCCGGAGACGCCGCGCTGACGGCCGTCGCGCGCGCCGTCGCGCGCACGGTTCGCGGCATCGACGCCGCGGGCCGATACGGCGGCGAGGAGTTCATCGTGCTCCTCGTGGAAGCGGACGCGGAGGCCGCCCTCCACGCGGTGGAGCGCATCCGGGCGGCCGTCGCGTCCCTCGGCCCTCCACGGATCCCGCTCGGCGTCACCGTCTCGGCCGGCATCGCGATCCATCGTGGGGACTTCGACAGGACCACGCTCGAATCGCTCGTCGCCCGGGCGGACGCCGCCCTCTATGCCGCAAAGAAAGCCGGCCGCGACCGCGTCGTCCTCGAGCCGCTTCCCGAGCCGGCCACGCCCGCCGACGTGCGCTACCGTTAGGGGGCGAGAGCCCGCGCGAGCCGGGCGAGGCCCTCTTCGATGCGCGCGCGGGAGGTGGCGAACGAGATCCGCACGCAGCGGTCCTCGCCGAAGGCGACGCCCGGGGTCACGGCCACGGCCACCGTGTCGAGAAGCGCCTTCGCGAAGCTCTGGGAGCCCGTCACCGCGTGTCCGCCGATCGTTCTCCCGTAATTGGCCGAGACGTCCGGAAACGCGTAGAACGCGCCTCCCGGAGCCGCGCACGTGACGCCCGGGAGGGCATTCAGGGCCGGGATGAGGAACTCTCTCCGGCGCGCGTACTCGGCCAGCATGCTTTCCACGGCGGGCTGCGCCTCGTCGGGCCTCGTCAGCGCCGCGACGGCCGCCCTCTGCGTGATCGAGCAGACGTTCGACGTGGCGTGGCTCACGACGCGGCCCATGAGGTCGATGAGGGCTTTGGGACCGAGCGCGTAGCCGACGCGCCAGCCCGTCATCGCGTACGTCTTCGAGAGCGTCCCCGCCACGAGGATCGTCTCGGGGAACTCTCGCGCCAGCGATGCCGCCGAAAAATGCTCCCCTTCGAACACGAAACGGTCGTAGCACTCGTCGAAGAGCACCGTCCAGCCGCGCGAAGCCGCGAGCCGGACGATCGCCTCGATCTCGGAGGGCTCCATGACGGCGCCCGTCGGATTGTTCGGCGTGTTCACGATGAGCCCCCGCGTCTCGGGTGTCGCGGCGCGGGCCACGTCGGCCGCGGTCAGGCGGAAGCCTGCTCCAGCCGGGATGGGCACGAACACGGATCGGGCGCCCGCGAGCGTCACCATCTCGGGGAAGGACACCCAGTACGGCACCGGCACGAGGACGTCGTCCCCCTCCTCGAAGAGCGCGAGGCAGGCGGTGTGCAGCGCCTGCTTGCCGCCGGCCGTCACGACGACCTCGGAGGCCGTGTACGGCGCGTCCCACGCCTCCCGGTACCGCTCCGCGATCGCCTCGCGCAGCTCCGGAATTCCCGAGGCGTCCGTGTATTTCGTGAAATCCGACTCGATCGCTTCGATCGCGGCGTGTTTCACGAACGCCGGCGTCGGGAAGTCGGGCTCCCCGGGGCCGAAGTCCACGACGTCGATTCCCCTGGCGCGCAGCGCCGCCGCGGCCTTCATGACGGCAAACGTCGCCGAGCCGGCGACACGGGAAGCGCGGGACGCGAATTTCACCGGCGCCTCAGTGTATTCCAGGCGGCTTGAAAGGCGCGCGGCTTCCGTTTTCCCAGAGCGATCATCGCGATCTCCACTCCGCACCAAACCCCATAGACGCCGATCATCAGCCCGCGCGTCGAGGGAATCGCGAACTGAGCCAACCAAAACACGAAGAGGATCGTAGCCTCGAAGGCGCGCAGATCGAGGTTCACGAGGAGCAGCCACCCGAGGAAGCTCTGCAGAATCGTCAGCAGGATCTCCAGTTGCTGGTGCTGATCGAACACGATGGCCGACGGCGCTCCCTTCGAGATCGAGTAGATGACCGGAATGAGCGCCGAGAGGATAGACCATTGGTTGATCGTGGACGAGACGAGATTCATCACCGCCATCGGCGCTTTCGTGATCTGGCGCGCCCAGTTGAACGCCGAAAGCTTCTCGGGAAACTCGGAGAGAAACGGCGCGACCCACTGGACGAAGACGAACTGCGAGACTCCCGCGGAGATCGCGAGCGCGAGCATGGACTCCACGAACGCGTGGGCCGACACGGCCAGGACCGCGCCTCCGACGAGAAAGATGCCCGCGATGGCCCATCCCCGCCGGCCGGGGCCCTGCGCGAGCGCCCAGCGCGACACGGCCGGGAGGTCCTCCACCTCCTCCACGTCGCCCTCGCGCGGAGGCACGCGCAGGAGCGCGGTCAGATAGGCGGCGTAGCAGGCCGCGAGAACGGCGGCGTCGAGGAGGCCGAGCGTGCCCTTCCACCAGATCACCGTGAACCAGAGGAGCGGCGGAAGCAGGCCCACGATCTCGATCGCGTGCTCGTCGTCGAATTCGATCGCGACCCACTTTTCGCGGCTGCCCGTCTTCCGGGCGAAAAAGGCGGCCACGAAATACACGAGCGGCCAGCCGAGGCCCACAAGGAGGCGGATCGAGCCGGTAAAGTTCGCGATCGCGAGATGCACCTTCGCCGGGTCCTTCCCGGCCTCCCACGCGATGATGGCTTCCACCGCGAATTCCGGGAGTGTCTGAAGCCACGCGAGGATCGCGAGCGCGAGGCCTTGCGACACGAGGAACTGCGCGGCCTCGGCCCCCCAGGCCACGACGAAGGCGGAAAAAAGGACGGACGGGAAGGTCCAGAGGGCGGTCAGGGGCGAGGCTTTCGCGGCGACGCTGCCCGCGACCGGAAGCGACAGCTTCATTCGATTGGGATTTAAGCACACCGATTCGCTCCTCCACTCGTCCCGGAGCGAGGAACTAAACTCTCTGGCACTCCATGACCACGCGCATCGACTCCGCTTCGAACCCGCGCATCACCGCGGCGATCAAAGCCGTCGCGGCGCACGAAAAGATGCTCCTCGAAGGCACGCGAATGATCGAGGAAGCACTCCACGCGGGGGTGCGGATAGAAGAAGTTTTTGTTCAAGGAGAAGAGAGGGAAGAAGAAGATTTGCTTAGAAGGGTAAGAGGGGCCGCGGCGAGGGTTCCGCCGGAGCCGTGCGTCACCGTTGTGTCTGCCCGCGTGCTTCGGAAGATCTCGGATCTCCCCTCGACCCGCGGAATCGCGGCTCTCGCGGTGCCGCCGCACCGCGCACTGGCGTCCCTCACACCTTCTAAGAAACCGGCCTCTTCGAACCTTCCCCGACGCTCTGCCTCGGCCGCCTCGCACGGGTCTTCAGCAGACATCTCCTCTTCTCTGTTCCTCCTTCTCGACGACGTTCAGGACCCGGCGAACGTGGGCGCGATCCTGCGGAGCGGCGAAGCCTTCGGCGTCGCCGCCGCTCTCCTGACGCCCGGGTGTGCATGGCCGTTCTCGCCGCGCGTCCTGCGCGCGTCGGCGGGAAGCGCGTTCCGGCTGCCTGTCGCGGCACGCGTCGATCCGGCCGAGGTCGTCGCCTGGGCACGGAGCCACGGAATCGTCCTCGCGGGAGCGGCGGCGCACGGTGGCACGGCTCCCGAAACCCTCCGCGGCGTCCGCCCTCTCGCCCTCGTGATCGGCTCGGAAGGCCACGGGATCTCGCCGGGGATTGCCGCAGCGCTCGACCACCGCGTCACGCTGCCGCTCGCCGGCGGCGTCGACTCATTGAACGCGGCCGTCGCCGCGGGCGTCCTCCTTCACGTCCTGTCGCGTCCGCCCGCGACCGCGCGTTAGAATCCGCCCATCGGCCGCGCCCTCCGGGCCGCCATCAAACGAAAAGCGAGGACCTCATCCCATGCGGCGAAATCTCATCGCCTCCGTTCTTCTTCTGTCTTCCGCGACCATGGCTCTCGCCGAGGAAGTCGCCAAGCCCACTGCGAAAGCAGCTCCTGCCAAGACCGGCTCCGCGAAGGTCGCCGGCGCATCCCCCGCGACCGAGACTGCGAAAACGCTGTACGCAATCGGGCTCGTCATGAGCCAGAACTTCGCGCCGCTGAAGCTCTCCGCGGCCGAGCTGGCCTCCGTGCAGGAGGGTATCTCGGACGGAGTCCTCGGACGTCCGTCGAAGGTGGACCTCCAGACGTACGGTCCGAAGATCCGCGAGTTCGCGAACGCGCGCGTCGCTTCGGGCGCAGAGGCCGAAAAGAAGGCCGGTGCGGCATTCCTCGCGAAGGAAGCCGCGGAGAGTGGCGCCGTCAAGCAGCCGACCGGGTTCCTCTACAAGGAGATCAAGGCCGGAACGGGCGCGTCGCCGAAAGCGACCGACAAGGTGAAGGTCCATTACCGCGGAACGCTCAGGGACGGAACCGTGTTCGACAGCTCGATCGACCGCGGCGAGCCCGTGACGTTTCCCCTGAGCGGCGTCATTCCGTGCTGGACACAGGGCCTCCAGCTCATGAAGACGGGCGGCAAGGCCCGCCTCGTGTGCCCTTCGGACCTCGCCTACGGCGACGCGGGAAGCCCCCCGAAGATCAAGGGCGGAGCGGCGCTCGTCTTCGAGGTCGAGCTGCTCTCGATCGAGAAGTAGACCGCGCTCAGAAGATCTCCGCCGTGAACCGGAGGAGGCGCGGAGGGCTCGCCCCCTTCCAGCTCTCCTCCGGAAGGCCGGCCCTCAGACACGCCTGGGACAGGATGCGGGGACCGTCCCAGTCGAGCCCCTTCACGTCGTCCGGCAAAACGACCCCCCAGCGCTTTCCCTTCTCCGCGACGACCCCGTGGGTGCCCGGAACGAGGCCTTCGGCCCCGGAGATTCCTTCGAAGGGTGAGAGGACGCTGATCTCGGGCACGTACCGCGGGAACTCCTTCACCGTCGCCGGTGGCACGCGCGGGTCGTGAAGAAGCGCTTCGACCGCGAACTTTTCGACGAGGCTGACGAGGGCGGCCTCGGGGGCGATCGTTCCCCTTCTCCCCCGCGTACGGCCTTCTTTTCTCCACGTGACGAAGACGGGCGCCGGCCGGAAGAGGACGCTTCCTGCCGGGACTTCCGGCGGAGCCGCCGCGCGAAGTCCGATCGCGCGGGCCGCCGCCGCCAGAGCGACCTTTCGTAGAATCTCTTTCTCCGCGTCGGAAATCATGGCGCCGGAAGCCATACTGCGAGGGCATCGCCCGCCGCACTCTCGAACTCGTTCAGGCGCCCGGTGAAAAAGTGATCCGCCCCGGGAACCACGAGAAAGGTCCAGCCTCGCGCGGCGGCGATCTCGCGGGCCCGCGCCGCCGAGCTGAACTCGTCGTTTCCGCCCTGAATCCAGGCGACATGGGTGTCTTCAGGGACGACGCCTTCGGGCTCGTCCCGGTCCGTCGGAACTCCGATGAGAAGGAGCACCTCGGGCGCGAGACGCTCGGCGGCCCTCAGGGCGCACAGCGCGCCGAACGAGAAGCCGGAGAGGACGAAAGGGCCGTCCGGCTGCCTGGACCTGAGCCAGAACCCGGCCGCGACGACGTCTTCCGTTTCGCCGACACCGCCGTCGTACGTCCCCGCGGACGCGCCGACACCCCGGAAATGGAAGCGCATGGCCGCGAGCGCGAATCGTCCGGACAGGAGGCGCGCGATGCGATGCACGACCTTCGTGCGCATCGTTCCCCCGAGTCGGGGATGCGGGTGCGCGACGAGCGCCGCCCCGGCCGGAACAGCCGGCGAACGCAGGAGGGCCTCCAGGGGGCCCGCGGGACCCGGAATCTCGAGCGAAGTGAGCTTCACGGGCACCGCGTCCCGCATCGAATCGACGTTAGCACGCGTCCTTTTTCGGACGCGCCCGTTGAATTCCACCGCCCCGGACGGCTATAAGGGATACCCCTGCGGAAAGACGTTCTCGTCAGGAGCGTGCCATGAAGAACATCGTTCACATCGTCGGGACCGGAACGATCGGAGAACCTCTCATCGGGCTTTTCACGGACTTCAAGCAGCATCTCGGTATCGACGAAGTGACGTTCCACAAGCGCACGCCCATGAAGACCGAGCGGGCGAAAGTGGCGCACCTCATGTCGCGCGGAGCGCACCTCGCGACGGAGGAGGACAAGACCGCGGACTTCGAGTCCCTCGGCCACATCGTCTCCTACAGCGCACAGGAGGCGCTCGAGCGCGCAACCGTGGTCATCGACTGCACGCCCGCCGGGAACGACAACAAGGAGGCCTACTACAAGCACCTGAAGGGCCCCCGGGGCTTCCTCGCGCAGGGCTCGGAGTTCGGCTTCGGCAAGATGTACGCGCGCGGGATCAACGATTCGGCCCTCGTTCCGGGTGAAGACCGCTTCCTGCAGGTCGTCTCGTGCAACACGCACAATCTCGCAATCCTCATCAAGACGCTCGGCATGTCGGGGACCGACCTCGTAATGGACCGGGCGCAGTTCGTCTGCATGCGGCGCGCGAACGACGTCTCTCAGACGAAGGAGTACATCCCGGCGCCGACCGTCGGCAAGCACGACGACGAGGAGTTCGGGACGCATCACGCCCGCGACGTCTTCCATCTCTACGAGACGCTCGGCCTCAAGCCCAAGGTCTTCTCGTCGGCCTTGAAGCTCAACACGCAGTACATGCACTCCGTCTGGTTCAACTTCGAGCTCACGAAGCCGATCGACAAGAAGACGGTGATCGAGCACCTGAAGGAGAATCCCCTCGTCGCGCTCACCGAAAGGAAGAGCGCGAACGAAGTCTTCTCCTTCGGCCGCGACCACGGATATTACGGCCGCATTCTCTCGCAGACCGTCATCTCGACGCCCACGATCGCCGTCGCAGACAAAGGCCGCGAGATCGTGGGGTTCTGCTTCACGCCGCAGGACGGCAACTCGCTTCTCTCCTCGGTCGCGGGCGCCATCTGGCTCATGGACCCAAAGCATGCCTCGGAGCGGATTCAGGTCCTCAAGCGATTTGTGTTCCGGGAGATCTAGGGGCGGCCACGCTCGAAAGCCGATCGTCTCCGCGGAGCCAGCTGCGACGCCGGGTTGGGCCGGACCGCTGGGCCGCGGAAGAGCGACATGCTCGATCAGTGAAGGAAGGGGATGAGCTTGCGCACGCGCCGCTGGTAGTCCGGGTAGTCGGGGAACTTGGCCGTGAGCCAGCGTTCCTCGCGCGCGGACTTGACGTCGAGGAAGATCAGAAGAACGGTGGCGTAAACGAGCGTGAGCCAGCCCTGAACGAAGAGGGCCCACCCATAGGCAAGCGCGATGCCGCCCGCATAGATGGGATGTCTCACGAGCCGATAGGGCCCCGTTTGAACCAACGTCGCATCCGGCTTCGGGCAAGGCAACGGAGTGAGGTTGGGACCGAGCCTGAACAAGCCGGCCAGGAACAGGCTACTTCCTGCGAGCATGAGCGCACAACCGAGGAACAGCCCGATTCGTGCGAGAGGCGCCGGCCACGCGGGAAGACCGGTCAGCGTCCGAGGCCCGAGGAAAACGACGGCGATGAGAGCGAGCTGGGCGGCGACCCACCACTCACCGCGCGTCCCGCGCCACCAGGGCGGCTGATCGGCCGGCGTCATCGCTTCGAAAGCCCCGCGTATGACACTCGGGAGCTCGTCAGCATCGTGTCGAGGGCCTGTGAAATCGACGCCCCGTCCTGCAGCCCCGAGAGCCCGGGCACCCGTCGCCGCAGCGCCTCGAGCCGCTGCGGCTCGACCGCGAAGTCGAAGGCGAGGATGACCGGCATCCCGGCGAGCGCAGGCGCGAGCGCGTCCAGGATGTAGAAGCCCTGGTTCGTCGCGAGATGGCGCACGGCCCGGGCACGGTCCCCGCCGAACCGCGCCACGAGGGATTCCGCATCACCCGCCAGAGAGGCTTCCGGAGTCCGGTCGAAGACGACGTCGAGGAACACGGCCCCGGGCCGCTCCGCCGCGAGAGCCGCGCGGGCCGACTCGAGATCCCTCGCCCGCCTGAAAACGGCATCGAGGCGTCGCGCGGCCGCGAGGCGCTCGAAACCGTCCACGTACTCCGAGCCGTCCTCCACGACGAGGACGGTGCGCGGCGGGCTCACGCGGCCTCCTCGACGGCCGCGAACTCCACTGCGACCCCCTTCGTGAACTCCCCCGTTCCCGGTGTCACGTCCACGAGGCCGTCCCACCGCCGGACCAGATCCGCGACGACGCCGAGGCCCCGCTCGGCCGCTCTTCCCCGGATCATCTCCGCGGTGAGAAGCCTCGGATCCCCGTCGAAGAGCACGAAGCGCGCGAGGGCCTGGCCGGTCACCGGGTCCCGCCTCTCCTCGGCGAGGAGAGCAAGGCGCGGAGCCTGCAATGCATTCGCGAAGAGGTTCCGCCAGAGGGTGGCCCAGTCTCCCTCCGGGACACGGACCCTGACGCACTTTCCGTCGGCCGGCTCTCCGAAGAGGCCCAGACCTGCGAGCGGCGGTGCCGCCGCGTCGTTTTCGCGCGCCACGCTCGCGAGGAGCGACGCGAGCCGCTCGAAGCGAGCCTCCGTGGAGCCCGCCGCATCGAGGGCAGCGGTGAGAACCTGTGCGGTGCGAGGATTGAGCGCTCGAGCGGCCTGCCGCAGCGCCCGGCTCAGCCTCTCCAGCCGGCGCGGCTTGAGCGAGCCTTTTTCCGCGAGCTGCGCGAGATCCCCCGCGGCTCTTTCGAGGGTGTCGAGAGACCGGCAGACGCCTGAGAGAAGCGTGTCCTTGAAGCGCAGGTTCAGGCGAGCTCCGCGCCGGCGCCCCAACGACTCGAGGTCGGCGAGGGCTCTTCGCGCCTCGGCGACGAGCCCCGGTGCGCTCGAGCTTCCGTACAGGCGCTCGACGAGGAGCGGCGCAGTCTCGGCGAGCCCCTCGCGCGAGTCCAGGCGCTCCACCGCCTCGCCGAGAAGCAATCCGCCGTGCTTGAACGCCTCGTGAGAGAGCCGGCCCGTCACCGCTCGGGCGTCGCGCGTCGCCCCGGGATCGCGCTTCAGCCACTCCTCGAGCGTGAGGCCCGTGCGCCTCCTCGCCCACGAGAGGCCGCCCGCCAGGAGGGCGCACAAGGCGGCGCCGAGCGCGGCGCCTCGCAGCGTGCCCTGCCGCCTCTCCTCGCGATCCAGGGCCGCCTGCGCCTCCTCCGCGTGAACGCCTCCGGCCGCTTCGGCAAGGTATCGCCGGTAAAGAACCGACGCGCGCGAGGAACGCCCTTCGCTCGACGCGATTCTCCCGAGCGCGAAGAGCGCCTCGCGAGAGCCGGCCTGGTCCGCATGCTCCCAGGCGATCTCGGCGTCGCGTCCCCGGCCGGTTTGCCGGCCCAGAAGCTCGGCCAGCCGCTCCCATGCCGCCGCGCGCGACGGGTCGATGGCGACGGCGCGCTTCAGGACCTCCTCGGCGCCCGCGAGGTCCTCCCGCCGCTCGCGCAGCGCGGCTTTGAGCTCGAGAGCCGGCACGAAGCGGGGATCGAGGCGCTCGGCCTCCTCCAGCTCGGATTCGGCGGCGTCCCAGTCGCGCGGATCCGGCCGGCCCGCGTAGACCTGCGCGAGGCGGAACGCTCCCACGGCGGGAGACGCGGGATCGGATCCCAGAACCACCGGCTCGGGGCCCGAGACCCGTGTGAGGAGCGCGCGCAACCGCTCACGGAAGGTGGCAGACTCCGCTCTTCCGTCGGGCGAAGCGAGCGCCCACCACCCGTCGAGCCGCTCGAGGGCGCGCGCGGGGTCGCCCCATGCCGCCCACCGGTTCGCCGCCTCGCGCTGGAGCCGCGGGAGGTCGGGACGGAGCGCGACGGCGCGGTCCAAGAGCGCAAGCGACTCCTCCTTCGCCGGGCGATCGGGCTCGTTCCAGAGCAGATTCGAGAGGGCCACCAGCGCCTCGAAGCCGTCCGGCTCCGCCGCGAGAGCCGTCCGGTAGGCCGCCGCCGCCTCGGCGCTACGGCCGTTCCGCTCCTCCACGCTTCCGAGCGCGAGCGCGGCCTCGGAGTATCCCGGCGAGAGCCGGAGCGCCCTGCGGAACGCCTCTCGTGCGGACTCGCTCGCCCCGCGCCGGAGGGCCGTCTTGCCGTCGGCGAATGCCCGGCGGGCGTCCGGGGAAGGCGGGGAAAATCCCGGGCGAGCGGGGAGCTTTCGAGCCTCGTCCTCGGCGTCCAGCCGTCGGATGATTTCGCCGATCCAGTCCGCGCCCGTGCGCCCGCGCCTCTGCAGCGCCGCCAGGACGTGCCCGTACTGGAGGATCGCGCCGCGCCGGTCCCCCCGCGCTTCGGCTTGCCGCGCGAGCGCGAGGCGTTCGGCCGGCGAAAGGAGCTCCGGGGCCTCCTTCGCCGCGATCTCGAGAAGGCGCGCCTCGTCGTCCGGGTCTCCCGCCAGGGCCGCGAGGTCCGCGCCGCGCAACGCGAGAGCCAGCGATGGAGAGGCGAGACGCGCGCGCCGGACGAAATCCCGCGCCTCGGCGAGATCCTCCTGGATCGGCGTTCCTTCCGCGACGAGCTTTTCGGCCTGGCTCGCGAGGGTCGCGGGATCCTCGGCGCAATTGCTCGCCGGCCTCGGACTCAAGGCGAGGAGGGCGGGCAGGATCGCCTGCCACATCCTCACGCCTCGCGCCGCGCCGAGAGGCCGAGCTTGTTGAAACGCAGACGAACGGCCCGCTCGTCGGCCGCAGAACCCGTCATGCGCTCGGCCATGCGCGCGAAGTCTCCTTCGCACTCGCGAAAGACCTGCCGGAAAGCGGAGCGCTCGAGCTCGCGCCGGAAGCTCTCGACGCTGTCCACCTTCGGACGCGGGAGCACGAAGACCTCGCCGGCCGAGGGGGCGTCCTCCTGACGGGCCTCGGCGAGCAGATCGAAGAGCAGCCGCGGATCCATCGTGAAGACGACCCGACCCGCCCGATCCAGCGTTGCGGCGGTCCGGCCGTACAGCGTGGCTGCGAGGAGATCGGCGAGAACCATCGCGAATTGCCGCACGTTGCCGGGCCAGGGGTGGCGGGCGATCGCCTGCCAGCCCTTGCGCGGAAGCGCGAAGACGACCGGCGCCCGGCTCCGCGTGACCTCTTCCTCGCCCCGGGCGAGCTCGAAGGCGTCTTCCCGGTCGGGCTCCGCTCCTCCGGCCGCGCGCGCTTGCGCCACGATCTCCTGACGATGGACCGGGTCCGAAAAGAACGCCGCCGCGAAGTCGTCGGCGAGGTCCTCGAGGTCCTCACGGCGCGCCGAAAGGGGCGGCAGCTCGAGCGCGAGCGCAGGGTTGAGGCGCATGAGGAGGTCCGCGCGGAAGAATCCGTCCGCGACGCGCTTCCTGAGGTCTGCATTGGATGCGGCCACGATCCGCGCCGTGTGCGGCAGGGCCGCCGTGGCCCCCACGCGCCGCACGACGCCGTCGTTGAGCGCCGTCAGGAGGGCCTTCTGGGCGTCGGAGGAGAGATTCTCGATCTCGTCGAGAAAGAGCGTCCCGCCGGCCGCGGCCTCGAACATCCCCGGGCGATCCGCCACCGATCCCGTGTACGAGCCGCGCACCGACCCGAAAAGCGCGGCCTGCAGGAGCGTCTCGGGCACCGTCGCGCAATCGAAGGAGACGAGCGGTCCTTTGCGCGACGAGAGCGGGTGGATGACCTCTTTCACGAGGAAGTTCTTGCCCGAGCCCGTCGGCCCCGTGAGGAGGAGCGGCAGCGGCGTGGGCGCGAGGGAGGCGATTCGGCGGCGCAGATCCCTCATCGCCGCGCCGCGGCCCCAGAAGAACTTCCCCGTCGAGAGGGGCGACTCCCGCTCCTCGAGCACGCGGCGCACGAGGCGCACGAGCCCCTCGCCCGTCGTCTCGTCCTCTCCGACCGCATATGTGAACGCGTCGGCGCGAAGCCGGCGGGCCTCGTCCTCGAACGGGATCTCCTCATGCGCGGTCGTGAGCACGACGGGCAGGTCGGGCTCGCGGCGGCGCAGGCGTTCGAGGATGAACAGGCCCTGCCGGTCGCGCCGATCGCGCCGGTCGCGCTTCCCCGCCGGTGTCTCGCCGAGCGGGCGCCGGTCCGGCAGGAGATCCTCGTCCGAGATGTCGAACCTCAGGTCGAGGACGACGAGATCCGGGAGCCGGCCCGCGCGCGAGAGAGCCGCTTCGGCCTCCGGCCAGCTTCCCGCCCAGGCCTTCTCGGCCGAAGGGCCGAGCAGCACCAGATCCGGCGCGTGGCGCTTGAGGAAATCCGCGGTCTTCGATTGGTCGTCGACCACGAGAACGCGCGGACCGCGGGCCGTCATCGGCGCGCTCCGAGCGGCCGAACGATCTCCGGGCCGTCTTCGACGGCGACGCGGCGGTAGAACGCCGTGCAGGCGCGCGAGGCTTCGAGACACGCCTCGTCCAGGGAGATCAGAGAAGATTCGGAGAGAGAGGAAATTCTGCTTTCGGAAGAAGAACAAGGAGAAGAAGAAGATTCTTCGAGTGGAAGAAAGCGGGAGGTGAGGCGCGCGATGATCGCCATCGCATCGGCCAGGGCCCGCAGGTCTTCATCGTCCGCGGGAAACATCGGCCCCTCGTCCCTCTTCCACTCCAAGAAACTTTCCAGAACGTCACGGCCTGCTCTGCCACCTCTCGTACGCGGCAGAAGGTCCGCCGCGAGCCGCGCGCGCAGTTCGTCGGAGTTCGTTTCCCGCTCCTCCGGCGCGCTCCAGCGGAGCGCTTTGCCCACGTCGTGCTTCAAGCGAAAGGCTGCGGATTTTCTCCGCAGCCTCCGGTCTTCGTATTCCTGCGACGTACTCTCCATCCGCGGCGATTATCCGCTCAGGCGCTCGGTCATCAGCCGGAGCCTGTTCCAGTCCACGACGCCGGGAGCCGAGTACGGGCGATCGACGAGGACCGGGCGGCGCGTGCCCTCCGTGTCGCAGAGCACGTGCCGTTTCGGAATCCGGAGCCCGTCGGGTGTGAACCCTTCGCAGACGACGAGGAGGAGGCGGCCGTCCGGCGAGAACCCGAGCGAAGTCGTGTATCGATCCCCTCCGGGCCCCGGGCCGCTCGCGGGACCCGCGGCGCCGAGCGGCAGGAGCTCCGGCTCGGCCGAGGCCGCCGGTTCGATGACGCGTGCCCGGGCGAGGTCGAGAAGCCGCGTCCTTCGGCGGCCCGCGGTGGGCGCCTCGTCCCACACGAGCTTCCTGCCCGTGGCGTCGAACGCGAGGCTGGCCGGGTCGGCGCCGACCACGGTGTAGGGCTGGATGGCGTCCTTGCCGTCCGGCCGCGTCACGACGAGCAGCGTGACGCCGCCTTTCGCGACGAACTGGGCGCGCAGCCCGGAAGCGGAGACGACCGGCCTGTCCGAGACGACCTTGCGCGGAAGCGATTTCGTGAGGCGCGCCACGAGGCGGTCGGCCGCCCGGCGGCGCGCCGCGTCGGGCGTCGTGGCCGTGACCTCTGACGCCGCCTCGATGGCGCCGTCGCGGTAACCCGCGGAGGCCTCGACGTCCCCGCGGCGAGCGGCGCCCTCGGCGAGCCAGGACAGCAGGCGCGCGCGCTCGAGCAGGAACGCCACGCGCCGCGGAGACGCCGGAAACGACGCGAGAAACTCGGCGAGATCGCGCTCGCGGCGCGCCACGGCGGCGGCGTCGGCGGGCGCCTGCGGATCCACGACCGGCCCGCACGAGGTCAGGAGGCGGAGGCGCGCGCGCTCGGCGGTTTCCGCAGCCGGAGCGAGCGCAATCAGGCGCCGATAGGCCGCGCCGTCGTATCGATACCCGTTCCCGTCGCCTTTCGGAACGAGCGCCACGCCCCAGACGCGCGCGAGGAGGGCCGAGGCGGGCTCCCGCCCGTCCTCCCCGGGCCTCGCCGAGGCGGCGAGAAGCTCGCCGGCGCGGCCGAGGAGGTCCCACGCCTCGACGCGCGATGCGTCGCGCCGCGTGACCTCGTTGAGGTAGGCGGCCGCGAGGACGGGCCGGTCGTTCGCCTCGAGGAGGAGACGCGCGTTGCTCACGAGCCGGTCGATCGGCTCCGACGGATCGTCGAGGACGAAGAACGCCGAGGAGTCGGCCCAGCCGCGCGCCGCGGAAACCGAACCCCATGCCGGCGCGGAGACGAGGACACGGCTCCCGTTGCGCTCCAGGAGCTGAGCCGGGGCGCTGGCCCAGACGCGCCCGCCGCGGCCGAAACGATCGGCGGGCGTCTCGCCGAGGACGACCGAGCGGAGCGCGACGAGATTCTTTCCCCCGGGCTGCTCGGCGCGGGCGATCGCCGCGAGGACGAGGGGCGAGGCGAGGAGGCCGAGGAACGCGAGGAGCCTGAGGATCGGGGCGACGTAACGGCGGAGCATGTGAACCTCCCGGCGCGGGGTCAGGTCCGCGCCTCACATGCCCCGGTTCACGCTCCGTGCCGCCCGGCGGAGCGCTTCTCGCGCAGATCCCATCGAGTCAAGATTATGAGATACGGAGATTGATTCGCCAAATAAGAGGAGATCCTCGCTCAGCCGGAGCGCGCCGGGCGGCCTTCTCTCGCTGGCACTGGTCGTGATCTTCCCGCTCGCGTGCGGCGCTTCCCGCCGCGAAGGAGACGACGATGAGCGACGACTTCCCCGCCCCTCCCGATTCCTCCCGCGCCGACAACCCGCCCGGATTGCGCCGGCGGCTCCGCGCCCTTCTCGGCGACGGCGATCGGATGCAGCGCCTGCCCGTCCGGGCCGTCCTCCTCGCCGGCACGGCCCTGCTTTCCCTCTGGATCGGAGCGCGATTGGTCGAGCGTGGATTCCGGTCGATCGCGCCCGGCGAGGCCGGCCTCGTCGTGAACCGCCTGACCGGGACGACGACGGTCGTGGCGACGGGCAGCCATTTCCTCCCGAATACCTTCTACAGCCTCACGACCGTGCGCGTTTCCGACCAGCTGCTCTCCGGCGCACCTGCCACGTTCAGCGTCTCGACGAAGGACGGCTTCGCCGTGGGGCTCGTCCTGCAGGCGCGTTGGGCTCTCGACCGCGGACAGCTCCTCTCCGCGTACGCCGGGTTGCCGGTGAACCCGGGCGCCGAGGTCGTCGGACCGGTTCTCGCGTCGTCCTTCCGCGCCTTCGCGCCGGAGTACGACGCACCCGCGCTCCTCGCGTCCCGGCGCGAGGAGCTCGCGGCCCGGGCGACGAAACAGGCGACCGGGCGGCTGAAGGAGTCCGGGATCGTCCTCAAGGACGTTCTCATCAGCGACCTCAAACTGCCGGTCGAGTTCGAGCGCGGCCGCCTCGCGCTCCTCGAGCAGTCGCAGCTCGTCGAGCGCACCGAGGCAAACCTCCGCTTCAAGAAGCAGGAGATCGAGCAGCAGCGGCTCGAGGCCGAGGCCCGCAAGGTCCGTTCCGACAAGGAGGCCGAGGCGGCCGCGAATCGCCGCCTCATCGAAGCGAAGGCCGAGTCCGATGCGATGGCTTACATCCTGCCGTTGAAGGAGAAGGGGATCAAGCAGCAGGAGCTCGAGGCCGAAGCACAGAAGGCCCGCAAGCTGAAGGATGCGCAGTCGCAGGCCGAAACGATGAAAATCCACGCCGAGGCCGAGGCGTCGCGGCGCCGGACCCTGTCGGAGGCCGAGGCGTACGCCATTCGCCAGACCTCCCTCGCGCAGTTCGAGAACCTCAAGCGCGAGGTCGAGCTGATCGAGAGGAACCCGACGTGGGTGAACAAGACCCTCGCGGAGAAGCTCGGCGACAAGGTGCAGGTCATCGTGATGCCGAATCTGACGGCCGACCTTCTCGCGCCCGAGATGGGCAAGCGCATCGCGAGCGGGACGTCGCGATGATCGCCGCGCTGCTCCTGGTTCTCTCTTCCGATTCCCTGTTCGCGGAAGGCCCCGATGGCAGCCGCAATCTCGTCGTCGTCGGGCGTTACCTTGCCGCGGACGACACGCGCCTCCCGCTCGCGGCAGCGCTGCTCGCGCGGGGCGCGGCTCGCCTCAGGGCCGAAGGGACGCCCGATCCGCGGGCCGAGGTTCTCCTCGGCGAGACGGCCGAGCGTCTCGCCTCTCGCCCGGGCGCTCCTCCCGAGGGCGTGGGGTTCGCGGCGCCATTCGACCCGAAGCTCGGGCGAAAGGTGCGCGTCTACGACGGCGAGGCTTTCCGCCGCGCCCTCGGCGACCTTCCCGCCGACGTGGCGGGGCCGCTCGTCGAACTGCGCGAGAGCGCGCTCGCGGGCGCGCTGAGGGCCCGTTTCCCGCTGCCGGGCCAGACGCTCATCGGGAAGTGGGAGGAGGCCGTGGCTTGGCTCACGTTCGCAGAGAGCGTGCAGACGCCACGCGTCGCTGAAGGAGTCGCGCGACGCCTCGAGCGCGCGGCGCCGGATCTCGCACGCCTCCTCCTCGCGGCCGGCAAGCTCGACGACCTCGCGGCCCTCGGCCGGCGCCTCACGGATGCGAGCGCGCGCCTCGAGGCGCTCGAGCCGGATCCCGCGAAGGCCCGGCGTCTCCTCGACGCCGCGCGAGCCGTGCGGAAGCTGCGCGGCAGCGGCGCGCCGCCCTTCCCCCAGGAGGTGTGGCTCACGCAGGGGCCCGGCGCCGCCGTGGTCAGGATCGAGGGCGAGATCGGCGACCTCGCCCTCGTCGTCGCTGCGGCCGCTGACGCTCCGGCCTCCGCGCGGACGCGCCACGTTCTCCACGCGCCTATCCTTCCCGTACCCGGCTCCCTCGCCCTGACGACCGACCGCCGCGCCGCCACGTGGCTGGAGGTCGAAACCCCGACCCGGCTTGCGCGCGTCGCGGTCGCGCTGGACGGGTCGGGTCGCGTCCCCGTCAGAGATCGCGATAGTCGAGCCGGATCTTCGTCTCCGCGAAAGTCTTTCCGTCCACCTCGACGTAGGGGTAGATGAAGAAGTTCAGCGGGCCGTCCTTCTGGGGCGGGGAAAGCGTGAGGTCGCGGCCGGTCGTGATGTCGTACCGGTCCGCGTCAAGGTTGCCGAATAGATACGCCTTCTTCACCGGCTCTTTCGTCTTCGCCGCGTCCGACGCGTCGACCGGCACCCAGCCCTGCCCGGGCGCCCAGAACTCCGCCCAGCAGTGGTATCCGGGCACCGATCCCTCTTTTTCGGGCTTCAGCGGAAAGCCGATCGAGAAGCGCACCGGAATGCCCTCGGCGCGCGCGAGCGCCATGAAGGCTGAATGGAAATCCGTGCAATTCCCTTTCTTCACGTCGCAGAACCTCTCCGAGTCCCCCTTACCCCAGCCAGGCGCCGTCTTGTCGTACGTGCCGTTGTCGACGAGGTAGTCGTAGAACGCCCGCGCCTTCGAGACAACGTCGGTCTTTCCCGCCGACAGCGTGCGGGCGAGCTCCTTCACGCGGGGCGTGAGCGGCACGAGCCGGTTCGGCTTCAGAAGCTCCGACGCACCGGGAGGCGTCCCCGCCTTCGCGCTGCCTGGAGCGGGCGCCACGGCTTCGCGCCTCGTGACGCGATAAGTGGCCTTGACCTCGAGGTCCTTCCCGAACTGTTCGGGCCTGTCGAGGACGAAATGCGCGATCCGGTTACCCGCCGAGTCCCTCTCGAGGGTGAACGGGGCCGGAGCCGCGACCTTGACGTCGGCGACCGACTGATACGGGCCGTCCGAGGGCAAGGGGATCCAGACCTCCGCCTTCTTCGCCGTGGCCGGAAGAGCCGCAATCGTCCCGACGTACGTGGCTTCGAAAGTCCTCACCGCCGGCATCTTCGTACCGGCGACGAGAAAGGCCCCCGAGAACGCGACGAGAACGACGGCGGCAGCGCAGAGCTTCTTCATGGCTCCCTCCGGCCGGGATTCTAGGGACGCCCCGGACCCGATCTCAACCCGAAAGGGAAAGAAAGTGGAAAGCCGCGATCACCAAAGAGTGCGTGATGCGGCCGCTCCGGATGAGGTCCGGGATGCGGGCGAGCGGCACGAGATCGACGGCAAGGTCTTCGCCCGCGTCGGGGAGGAGCTCCCCGACGGGCCGGCACCCGCGCGCGAGATACGTCGAACATCGATTCGACTGGATCGCGGGATTCGGCTGCACGACCCCGAGGCGTTTCCAGCTCCGCGCCACGTGGCCCGTCTCCTCGCGCAGCTCGCGGCGGGCCGCGACGAGAGCCGAGCCGTCGTGCGCCTCCACGCCGCCGCCGGGGATCTCCAGCGTGACCGAGCGCGTGCCCGCGCGGAACTGTCTCACGAGGACGACCTCGTTCCGGTCCGTCAGCGGGATCACGTTCACCCAGTCCGGGCAGTCGAGAACGTAGAACGGGTGCGGGAGATTCGTCCGGGGAGAACGCAGCATCTCGCGCCGCACGGAGAAGACCTTGAAGCCGCCGAGCGCCTCGCGGGAGACGAGAGGCCAGATCGAGGGAGAGGTCCGAAGAGCACCGAAGATCTTCTTAGAAGCCGTCTTACCCATTCGAAGAAATCTTCCTCTTCGTTCTCTTCGGACGTCTCAGGAGTTTCCGAAGCCGGTGATGATGTACGAGCCGCTCTTGGCGTCGCGCTTCAGCACGATGATCCCCTGCTTCTCGGCCGCCTCGAGCAGCTCCGAGAACGCCCGGAAGCCGTAGTAGCTCTCGTTGAACGACGGGTTCTTGCGCTGCATGGTCTGCTTGACCATCGAGCCCCAGAGGATCTCCTTGTTCTCGCGCTTCAGCGCGAGAATGGAGTCCATCAGCAGCGAGAACGCCTCGGCCGTCTTCTCGGGCAGGCCCTGGAGAGACGCCGTCTTCGTCTTCTCGCGGACGAGGTCCTCGTAGTAGAGGAACTCGTCGCAGTTGTCGATGAGAAGCTCCGAGGTCGAGCCCTTGACGCCGAAGCCGAGCACCTGCTTGTTGTTCTCCTTCAGCTTGGACACGAGCGGCGAGAAATCGGAGTCGCCCGAGCCGATGACGAACGTCGTGATGTGCTCCTTGTTCGAGGCGAGGTCCATCGCGTCCACGACCATCCGGATGTCGGCCGAGTTCTTTCCGGTCATGCGGTGCTGAGGAATGTCGATGAGCTCGAACGCGCTTTCGTGAAAGGCGCGCTTGTATTCCGTGTAGCGGCTCCAGTCGGCATACGCGCGCTTGACGACGATCTTCCCCTTCTCCAGGAGCCGCGAGATGAGGAGCTTGACGTCGAACTTCGGATGTCCGCTCTCGCGTAATCCGATGAGCAGGTTGTCGATGTCGATGAAGAGGGCGAGATTCTGTTCTTCCTGATTCATGGCTCCTGCCGGCGGCGGCGTTCCCATGCCCTCGATGAAATTCGACGAGGCGAGGACAGGGGACGGGGGCGCGAAAACGGGTTCGGCTTCGGGAAACGGGGCGTCGGCGAGGGCTTCGGGGGCCTTTGCCTGGGCGCCCGAGCGTCCGCGCCCGCCGCGCCGTCGGCGCCGGGCGCCGACCGCGGCCTTCGGGGCGGCGTCGCTCACGAAACCTCTGTCACGGAGCGCCATTGTCGCACGAACCCGAGACGCGCCACCCGATGCGAGAATCCCGGGATGGCACCCTCCCCCCTCCTCTTCGACCTCACCGGCCGCGGCGCGGTGGTCCTCACCGGCAAGGACCGCGCTTCGTTCCTCCACGGCCTCGTCACGAACGACATCAAGAAGCTTACCCCGGGCACCGGCTGCGCGGCGGCCTTCCTCACGCCGAAGGGAAAGATCCTCGCCGACTGCGTCGTCCTGTGCGAGGAGGACCGGCTCGAAATCGACTGCGAGCCGGACCTCGCGGGAAAGATTGAAGATTTGCTTCGGAAATATTTGGTTTTCAACGAGGTCGAGATTGAGAACCACACCGGGCAGACGGTCGTCTTCCACCTCCAGCATTCGGCAGCGGGGAACGCGGTCGAAGATCTTCTTAGAAAGGTAATGAGCAAGGAGCCGGGCGGTGCGGGCGACGCATGGCCGCGCGCCGCTCACTCGCACGTCACGGCGAACGTGCAGGTCCCGCCCCCATTAACCTTCGAAGAAAATACATCGATGCCCGATGCGTCGCAGTCGGCAGGCGACGACACAGGCATTCCAATCCGCCTCGTTCGCGAGAACCGCACCGGCGTTCCAGGCTACGACGTCCGCTGTCCCTCCTCCTTTTCCGAGAAGATCCATCAGGCGTTCCTCGCCGCCGGGACGCGACCTGCGCCGATCACCGAGCTGGAGAGCCTGCGCATCCAGGCCGGCATCCCGCGCTGGGGCTTCGAGCTGACCGAAGCCGTCCTGCCGGACGAGGCGGGGTTGAGGCAGCGGGGATTCATCTCCGACGACAAGGGCTGTTACATCGGACAGGAGACGGTGGCCCGTATCAAGACCTACGGCCACGTGAACCGGAACCTCGTACGCCTGCTTCTCGACGGGGAAGCCCCGGCAACCGGGAGCGAGATCCTCTTCGAAGGAGAGAAGGCGGGTGCCGTGACGAGTGCCGCCCGCGTGGAGGGCTCCGGCCCGGCGACCGCCCTCGGGTACGTCAGGCGCGAGCGGGCCGCTTCCGGCACGCGGCTTCTGGTCCGCACGAGCGAAGGCGACCGCCCCGCGACGGTCTCGGCGCCGCCTCTCGCCTGAGCTCCGGCGGACACGTCTCAGGGGCCATCGTCCGCTCCCACGATGAATACGGAATCCGCGGACTGGTTGTCGATGACGGTGGCGTAGGAGTACACGGCCGCGCTCGACGTCACGACGGCGTACGCGTTCCTCGTCGGCGTCGAAGGGGCGCCGGCGGCGGAAAAAATGTCGTTCACCTGGCGGGCTTCGTTCGCCGACAGGGTGAGCGGAACCGGAGCTCCCAGCGTCGTGCCCGAGCTCCCGTACAGCGTGACGGTCGCCGACGCGGTCGAAGAGGTCGGGTTGTAGACGCCCACGTTCGAGCGGAAGCCCTGCGAGAGGTCGCCGCCGCTCGAGCCGAGCCCGACGAGGACCGCGCTCGTTTTCGCGTCTCCGGAGGCGAGCGCCGGAACCGACGTCCCCGTCGTCGGCGCCGGAAGCGACGGCGAATACGTTCGCGACAGGACCGTGATCTGCGTGGAGGTGTCGTACCTCAGCTCGATCGCGCCGGCCGTACCGGGATCGCCGAACAGCGTGACGAGCGCGTCGGTGAAGTACACGGACTGGCGGGGTTTGACCTGGAAAGACTGGGCCGTCGCCGCGCACGTCTGGGAAGCGAAACAGCGGTGGCGCGCGGTGACCGTCGCGACAAAGAGCGGCGAGGAGCCGAAAACCCAGAGGTCCGTCTGAAAGAACGTCCCGTTCTGCCCGTGGATCGACGCCGAGGCGGGAATCGTCAGGGTCGCGACGGGCGCCAGCGAGGGCTCGTCGAAGTAGGCCAGAACGATCCCGCCGGCCTCGATCTTCACGAGCCGGACCGCGACGAGAGCGCTCGCCACGCCCGAGGGGACGACGCCCGAGCCGACGGCGAAGTCGGGGCCCCAGGCGTCGAAATCGGAGGCGATCGACCCCGTGCCGTTTCCGAATCCCCCGACGTCTCTCCCGTCGCAGGAGGGTCCGGAAAAGTAGTCGAGAGCGGCCTGGGCCCGGACCGCGGTCGCCTGTCCCGACGGAACGCGATAGCGCAGCCGAAGCGCATACGTGACGCCGGGAACGACGGCAACGCACTGGGTCAGCCCTCCGGAGAACCCGGCGGTGCTCGCAGTATTCACGATGATCGCGGATCCGGACGTGCCCGACTCGGCGATGTCGAGGGGTGACCAGGCCGCCGAGACGCCCGGCTCCACCGTCCACCCGGCGAGGCTCGCGGCGAAGCCCGGATTCACGAGCACGTTCTGAGCGACCGCCGGTCCGGAGCCGAGAGCGAAGACGAGAATCCAG
Source organism: Thermoanaerobaculia bacterium (assembly GCA_963821225.1). GTDB lineage: Bacteria > Acidobacteriota > Thermoanaerobaculia > UBA5066 > UBA5066 > Fen-183. The sequence goes on along the minus strand of CAWGCY010000006.1, from coordinate 226,654 downwards.
ATCGGTCGCGAGGACGGGGCACGCATGGCATCGGCCTCCTCTTGACGTTCACGCTTCCCCGAACGGGCTCACAGTTTCGCGGGTCGCCCGAGCAGGTAGCCCTGTCCATAGGTCACGCCGAGGCGCCTCACCTCGGCCTTCTCCGCTTCGGTTTCGATCCCTTCGGCCACCGTCTCCGCGTCGATCCGCGCGGCGAGCCGGACGAGCATCTCGACGACGTCGCGCTTGATCGAATCCTCGTGGAGGCCCGTCACGAGGTAGTTCGAGATCTTGAGGTACTGCGGGCGGAGCTCGGCGATGGACTGGAGCGACGCGTAACCCGAGCCCGCGTCGTCGATCGCGATGCGGAAACCGAGCTCGCGAAGCACGCGCACGCTCTCGCGAAACAGGTCGTAGTCGCGGATCGCGGCGCGCTCCGTGATCTCCAGAACGACGCCGCTCTGGATCGCGAGCAGCGGCTGAAGCACGTCGTGCCCTCGCGACTTCAGCGCGTGGATGAGCTCGGTCTCCACGTTCACGAAGAGCATGCCGGGTCGTTTCCCGACGAAGCGCTCGGCCGAGGACTGCATGCAGATCTTCTCGAGGCTCCACACCTGGTCCGACTTCAGAGCGTAGTCGAAGAGCATCTCGGGGTTCTCGAACGGAGAGTCGACCGGGCCGCGCGAAAGAGCCTCGTGCGCGAACACGGTGCCGTTTCTGAGGTCGATGATCGGCTGATAGAGGGTCTCGATCTGGCGGTGCACGAGCACGTCCTTGAACTGCTCCCTCAGGAGCGCCGCGCGTTCGCCCTCCTTCGTCGAGGCCACGGAGATCGCCTCGCGGAGCGCGCGGTAGACGAGTCGCTCGAGGCGGACCTGCGGGCTGTACAGGAGCTTTGCGTAGCCGACGTACAAGCCGATCTTCCTCTGGATCCGGTTCTGGAACTTCTCGCTCAGAGTCGCCTGCAGCGACTCCTCGATTTGGCGCGCCTTGCGCTGGAGCCGCTCGAGGATCTCGTCGCCCCGAAGGCCGGGCGGCACCGAGAGGAAGACGTAAAACTCCGAGCCCGAGGGCCGGTTGATCGCGATGAGATCCCCGGTGGAGAAGAGCGTGCCGAGAAGGCGCTTCAGGGCCTTAGCGGCTTCCCTCAGGACGTCGTCGAAGACTTCCCAGCCGTAGTAGTCCTCGATGTGGGCGTACTTCTCGAAGTCTATGAACAGCACGCCCACTTCCTGGTCGACGAGGAGCCATTCCCGGAGCGCGTCCACGATGACCGGGATCGTCGGGAGGCCCGACACCGTGTCGAAGAGCAGGTTGCGCGTCCGCGCGTCTCCCGTATCCCTCGGGAGGAACGCCGACCGCGGCCCCTCCCCCGGCTCGAGGAGGCGCTCCACCGTCTCGAGCAGGTGCCGCTTCGTGAACGGCTTGGTGATGTAGTCGTTGGCGCCGACCTGCATTCCCGTGATGAGGTCCTTGATCTCGGACTTCACCGTGAGCATGACGATCGGAATGGCCGACGTCTCCGGCAGGTTCTTCAGCGTCGCGCAGACCTCCCAGCCGGACATCTGCGGCATCGTGACGTCCAGCAGAATCACGTCCGGCTGCGTCACCGTGGCCTGCTCGATGCCCTCCCGCCCGTTGCGCGCGAGAATGGGGGCGTAGCCGGCGTTCGTCAGGAGCGTCTGGACGATGAGGAGAATGTCCTCGTCGTCGTCGACGATCAGGATCTTTCTTTCGTTCACGTCTCTCCGATCTTAAGCGGCTCTCAAAATTCCACGTCGCAGGCCGCGAGGTCCGCCGGCGACGGGGGCGCGCCAAGGGCCTCGACGTCGACGCGGCTCACGCGCGAGAGGCCCGGCCCCTCCGCCAGTGCGGCCTCCAGGCGGTCCAGCGCGTGGACGGCGCCGGATGCGACGACCTCCACCCGCCCGTCGTCCAGGTTCCGGGCGCCGCCCGTGAGGTTCAGCGCGCGGCCCGCGCGGGCGGCGAACGCCCGATATCCCACTCCCTGCACGCGGCCCGAGATCCTGAATCGGCGCGCGGCGGCGATCCAGCCGCCCGAGTCGTCCCCCGCGGGATCCGGCCCCTTCATCGGGAGATCTTCTCCGTTTCGACGGCGGCGAAGCCAAAACGGCCGACGAGCGGCACGTACGCGACCTCGCCCGCATCCTCGGCCCGCGTCCGGCCGTTCGGCAGCTTGCGCACGACGAGCAACTTCTGCCGCGCGGCGGGGCCGACCGGGATCACGAGGCGCCCGCCCGCGGCGAGCTGCGCCACGAGCGGCTCCGGCACCTCCGGCGCGGCAGCGGCCACGAGGATGGCGTCGTACGGGGCATGCTCGCTCCAGCCGTACGAACCGTCGAACACCTTGATGGAGACGTTCGAGACGCCGAGCGTCTTCAAAAGCTGCACGGCCGCCTTCCCCAGCGATGCGATGCGCTCCAGCGAGAAGACCCAGCGCGCGAGACGCGCGAGAACGGCGGCTTGATAGCCCGAGCCGGTCCCGATCTCGAGGACGCGCGAGGCCGGCGTCAAGGCCGCCAGCTCGGCCGCACGGGCCACGTTCGCCGCCTGCGTGATCGTCTGCCCGTGCCCGATCGGCAGCGCGTGGTCGCCGTAGGCTTCGCCCTGGAGCGCCGCCGGCACGAAGAGGTGGCGCGGAACGGACCCCATCGCCTCTGCGACGCGCGGGTCGCGACAGAGCCCCGCCGCTTTGAGCCGCTCCACGAGGGCCCGGCGGGCGCCGGCGCCGGCCCGCGCGCTGCGCTCCACGTCCCGGTCGGCCGGCTTCACGATCTTGATCTTAGCCCGCGCGAGGAGCCGCGATCTTCTCCGTGAGACCGTCGAGATCGGCGAGCGCACGGTAGTCGGTCATGTCCATGTGGAGCGGCGTGACGGACACCCATCCCTCCGCCACCGCGAGAAGGTCGGTCCCTTCCGCCTTCGTGTCCACGAACGTCCCGCCGATCCAGTAGTACGGGCGACCGCGCGGGTCGATCTTCTCGACGATGTTCTCTCCATACCGCCGCCGTCCCATGCGCGTCGAGCGGAATCCCTTCGGCTTTCCTGCCGGAACGTTGACGTTCCACAGCGTGTCCTGCGCGGGCCGATGGTCCTTCGCCCACGCGATGATCTGTGCCGCCGCCTTCTCGGCTTCCCCGTAGTCGATCGCGCCGGCCGCGTCGCGCGCGTAGTCCAGGGAGAACGCGATCGACGAGACGCCGAGAAGAGTCCCTTCGAACGCGCACGCCACCGTCCCCGAGTACGTCACGTCGTCGCCGAGATTCGGGCCGGCGTTGATGCCGGCGAAGACGAAGTCGGGCGGGTTCGCCTTCAGGACCGAGCAGAGCGCGATGTTGACCGAGTCCGTCGGCGTGCCGTCGACGACCCAGGTCCGCTCGCCCGTCTTCAGGACGCGAAGAGGGCGGTGCATCGTGAGCGAGTGCGCCGAGGCGCTCTGCTCGCGGTCGGGCGCGACGATGTACGTCTCGAACCCGGCGGCGCGCGCGGCGCGCTCGAGAGCGGCAATGCCGGGGCTGTGCACGCCGTCGTCGTTCGAGATGAGAGCCCTCACCGGGGCCCCGTGTAGACGACCTTGTTCCGCTCGGTCTCGTGGAGCTCCACCTTGACGAGCCGGCCGGGCGAGACGGCGGGCTGGAGGACGTCCCAGATGCGGATCGCGATGTTCTCCGCCGTCGGGTTCACGCCCGCGAGGAACGGGACGTCCACGTTCAGGTTCTTGCGGTCGCACGCCTTCACGATCCGGTCGTTCACGACGCGCTTGACGACTCCGAAGTCCATCACCCAGCCCGTGAGCGGGTCGACGGGCCCTTCCACCGTGACGTCGAGCCCGTAGGTGTGCCCGTGAGAGTGCGGGTTGTTGCACTTGTCGAAGACGCGGCGGTTCCACTCCTCGTCCATGGCGTCGTTGTGCAGCCGGTGGGCCGCCGAGAAGTGCGTGTGCGTCGTGATGCGCACGGACGGCTCGCTCACCGCCCCCACCTCCGGCGCGCGCTCTCCCAGAGGGAGAGGCGGCGGAAGAGCTCCAGGGGCGTCGCTTCGACGTAGACGGTCTGGGAGTACGCGATGCTCCGCGCCCGCTGGCCTTCCCGACAAACGTGATCGGCGGCCTCCGTGGGCGTGCAAGGCCTGAAGTCGAACACCGGCGTCCCGTCCATGACGTCGCCGACCATGACGGCGAGGGCCGTTACGCCGAGAAGCGTCAGACAGGACGTCAGCTCCGCCTTGCCCGTCGCGTGGCTCGCGATCTCGGCCTCCCCGCCGGCGTCCACATCCGCGGGAACGAACCACCGGACGGAGAACGCGAGCGGATCGCCGCCATATCCGCTCCTGAGATAGATTCGCTGCGCGTTCTCGGGAGCGGGTCGCATACGGGCGAGTTTAGAGAAGTCCGCCCCCGTCCGCACGCCGGGCATGGCGCCATCGAGGGGTCCCCCGGAACGATCTCAGACCGCCGCGCGCTCCTCGAGTGGAGCGACCTCGAGCGGGCGCTCCTCCGATCCAAGATAGGCCTTGTGATCGTGGGACATGCTTCCCGCGGGCAGGAAGCGCCACAGCGAGCCCAGGTCCCGGCTCACCTGGCGCGCGTAGAAATCCGGCAGCTCGCCCGTCTCCTGACCAAAATAGCGCTGCACCTGGGCATCCGTGTCCAGCCTTCTCCGCACCTCGGTGTAGTAGGCGATCCGGCCCGAGCCTTCCGAGGAGATCGCGCGCACCACGTTCATCCAGCGCGGAATCACGGCGTTCGTGGCGGCAAACCGCCTCAGGATCTTCTTCCACGAGAAGGAATACCGGGTCAGGTCGATCACGTGATCGTAGAAGTCCGTCCAGGCGTAATTCTCGGGCCGCACGTTCATCGCGTGGTTGTTGTCCAGGAAGTGGAAGGGAAACGGAAGCACCCGGTCCGCGCGCTGATACTCGAGGTTGAGCGGAGCCGCGCGCCCGAACGCCGAGAGCAGCGAGTAGCCGGGGAACGCGCCCGGTGTCAGGTCGATGAACCGCTTCGTCAGCTCGAAGGGCTCCGCTCCCGCCTCCCCGTCGAGGCCGAGGACGAAGTTCGTCTGGACGTACGGCAGGTACCGCAGGATCAGGTTGACGTGTTCGGAAACCTCCTTGACCTTGTCCATGCCCGACTTCCGGCCCGTCATCGACTTGTTGCCGAGGCCGTACCAGGATTCGATTCCGGGAAGCACGGCCTTGAATCCGTTCCGCTTGAGCCGTTTCAAGTGAGGCTCGGACAGGAGCGACAGACTGCTTTCCGCGATCGAGGTGATGCTGCCGGGCGGGACCGCGTCCTCGACCACGTCGAGGAACTGGTCGAACCTCACGCCGAAGTTCGGATCGTGCCACCCGACGATCGGCCTCTTGACGTTCCGGACGATGAAGCGAAGGTCCTCCCGGAGGACGGCGAGATCGAGCGGCTGGTAGGGCACCACGGAGTCGATGCAGAAGCTGCACGTGTAGGGGCACCCCAGACTGCCCAGGATCGGGATCATCTTCATCAGGGGCGACTTCCGGAGGGTCGGCTCGATGAACTTCCACCGCTCCCGAACGCCGGGCAGCGCGAGCGGCTGGCGGGGGGCCTGGAGGTGAAGGCCCAGCGGGCGGTGCCTGCTGCAGTCGCGGAGGAGATCTTCGATCCGCGCCTCGTCCGTGAAGCCGAAAACGTAATCGAAATACTTGCGCGCGTCTTCCGGATAGCAGCGGGCGTGCGGCCCGCCCAGGGCCGTCACGGCCCCGCGCGTCCGGAAGAGGTTGCTCAGCGCGTACGCGAGGAACGCCGCCTCCGTGAAGGCGCAGATGAAGACGACGTCGACGTCGGCCGGCAGCTCGGCCTCCAGGTTCTCGAGCCCCGTGTAGCAGACGTACGTGACCTCGTGCCCGCGCGCTTCGCACCAGACCCCGACCACCTGCGGCATGATGCTCGCGAGGTTTGCGTTCATCACGCGGGCGTACAGGGCGTCAGTGGGTCCTTTCGCGACGAGGTCGATGATCCCCACCCGGAGCTTCTTCACGCCCCTGAAGGCTATCAGGTTGCTCCTGAGAACCGCTAAACCCTGTTGACCCTCGTGGTGCGGAGTGATCTCATTCGCCTCACGATCGGAGTCGAAGCCGGGTCCCTTTCAACAATGACGTCAAGGCCGAAACCGGCCGGAGGAGTGCAGTCATGAAGAGGAAGCAGCCCCGCGGAATCACTCGTCGAACCTTTGCGAAACTCGCCGGAGGCGGCGCGCTTGCCGCCGGAGTCGGCGGGCCCGCCTTCCTGTTCCCGGAACGGGCGGAAGCCCAGATGAAGACGCTCAAGATCCTCCAGTGGAGCCATTTCGTCCCCGCGTGGGACACGTGGTTCAACGGCACGTACACCAAGGAGTGGGGCCAGAAGAACAACACGAACGTCGTCGTGGACAACATCAACCTCGTCGACCTCGCCGCGCGCGCGGCGTCCGAGGTCTCGGCGAAAAAGGGGCACGACCTCTTCATGTTCCTCTCGCCGCCGGCTGCCTACGAGAAGCAGGTCATCGACATGTCGCACGTGTACCAGGAGGTCGAGAAAAAGCACGGGAAGAAGATCGACCTCGCCCACAAATCCACGTACAACCCGAAGACGAAGAAATACTTCGCCTTCTCCGACGCCTACACGCCGGACCCCGGCAACTGGCACAAGGACTGGTGGGCGGAGGCGGGATTTCCGAACGGGCCGGACACGTACGACGACCTCCTCAAGGGCGCCAAGAAGATCCGGGACAAGAACGGCCACCCGTGCGGCATCGGCCTCTCGCAGGAGCTCGACACGAGCATGGCCTTGCGCGCCCTGCTCTGGTCCTTCGGCGGCGCCGAGCAGGACGAGGCCGGGAACGTCACGATCAACTCGAAGCAGACGATCGAAGCTTTGAAGTACATGAAGGAGCTCTACCAGCAGACGGAGACGGCCGAGGTCTTCACCTGGACGCCTCCCTCGAACAACCAGGCGATGCTCGCGGGCCGGGTTTCCTACGTCGCGAACGCGATCTCGGTCACGCGACAGTCGGAGCGGGAGAAGCTGCCGATCGACGGCAAGATCATGATCAGCCCGGCCCTGAAGGGGCCCGTCCGGCGCATCGCGGCCGAGCACGTCATGAACTGCCACGTGATCTGGGAGTTTGCCGAGAACAAGGACGGCGCGCAGAAGTTCCTGATCGACTTCATCGACCACTTCCACGAGGGCTTCGTCGCCGGGCAGTTCTACAACTTCCCCTGCTTCCCCTCGACGGTCCCGGACCTGCAGAAGCTCATCGCGAACGATCCGCGGGCGAACCCGCCGGACAAGTACAAGGTCCTCGGCAACGTCCTCGACTGGGCCACGAACGTCGGCTACCCCGGCTACGCGACCGCAGGCATCTCCGAGGCGTTCTCGACCTGGGTTATTCCCACGATGTTCGCGAGCGTCGCGCGCGGGGACCAGTCCGCGGAGGACGCCGCAAAGGCGGCGGAGGCCGAATACAAGCGCATCTTCGCGCGATGGAAGTAGCGCGGGCGCTCGATGGCGGTCGTTGAGACACGGAACCTCACGAAGGTCTTCAAGGAAGGCGAGCTCGGGGCGGTCAACGACGTCAGCCTGACAACGACAGAGGGTGAGTTTCTGGTCTTCCTGGGGCCTTCGGGCTCCGGGAAGACCACCCTCCTTCGCATGATCGCGGGCCTGGAGACCCCCACTTCAGGGGAGATCCTGATCGGCGGCCAGGTCGTGAACCGTCTGACCCCGCGCGAGCGCCGAATCGCCATGGTGTTCCAGAGCTATGCGCTCTATCCCCACCTCACGGTCTACAAGAACATCGCCTTCCCGCTGAAGGCTCAGAAGGTCCCGAAGGACCAGCACCAGAAAAAGGTGGAATGGGCCGCGGGACTCCTCGGCATCGGCAAGCTCCTGCACCGCAAGCCGAGGGAGCTGTCCGGCGGCGAGCGGCAGCGCGTCGCGCTCGCCCGTGCCATCGTTCGCGAGCCTGCGGTGTTCCTGCTGGACGAGCCCCTTTCGAACCTCGACGCGAAGCTGCGCGCGTCCGCCCGGGAGGAGCTCGAGCGATTTCACGAGAGCGTCGGGACGACGACGATTTATGTGACGCACGACCAGACCGAGGCAATGGCGATGGGAGATCGGATCGTCGTGATGAATTTCGGCCAGGTCCGCCAGGTCGGATCGGCCGCCGAGGTCTACGACGATCCGGCCGACACGTTCGTCGCGACCTTTCTCGGGTCTCCTCCCATGAACCTCGTCGAGCAGGGAGACGTGATCGTCGGCTTCCGCCCGGAGCACTTCTTTCCGGTCACGCTGCTGGCAGGCCGGGCGTCCGTCCCGGAGGTAATCCGCGTTACCGACCGGGAGGGACCGTTCGTTTCGCTGAGCTTCCGCATCAACCACCAGGAGTACCTGGGCGCCGAGCGGCTCGTCTACGGGAGCCTGGAGGGCGGGCGTTCCGACGGAAAGAAGGCTGTCTCGCGGATGTCCGCCAGCCATGTCGCCCCGTACGAGACGGGAAGCCTACACGCCTTCGCGGTCTCCGAGAGGCACCTCAAGTTCTTCGACCGAGCAACGCAAAAGCGCACACAGCCGCGCCTCGAACTCTGGAAATGAGCCGGACGAGCGGAACCTCGACGAGCGCCGGCCAGACGCCGACCCTCGCGATCGCCATGTTCGCGCCGGCCGTGCTCTTCATCGTGCTCCTGATCGGAGTGCCGTTCGTCCTCGCTGTCCTCTACGCATTCAGCGACGCGCGGATCGGCAGCTCGGGATTCCATCTCGTCGGCCTGGAGAACTTCCGGAGCATTCTCCAGAGCCCGAGCTTCCGGAAGGCTCTCCGGAACTCCATCGTCTTCACGTTCTCGGCCCAGCTGATCGTGATCCTGTGCTCGAACATCCTCGCGATGGCCCTCGAGAAGCCCTTTCGCGGTCGCGGCCTGGTTCGCTTCCTGATCCTGCTGCCGTGGGTCGCGCCGGTCTCCCTGGGCACCATCGGCTGGAAGTGGATCCTGGACTCGATTTACAGCGTGATCACATGGGTCCTCGTGGCCCTCCACGTGTACCAGCCGTACAGCGCGCCGATGTGGCTCGGGGAGCCGCACCTCGCGATGGCCTCCGTCATCCTCGTGCACTGCTGGCGGCTGATCCCGTTCTCGACGGTGATCATGCTGGCGGGGCGCTCCGCCATCCCCCGGGAGATCCCGGAGGCGGCGGCCATCGACGGCGCGGGCTTCTGGCGCACGCTCTTCCAGATCAACCTTCCGATGATGACGCCCATCCTGAGCGTGGCCGTCCTCTTCGGAATCATCTTCACGTTCACGGACATGACGGTCGTCTACATCCTGACCGCCGGCGGCCCCTTCGACTCGACGCAGACCCTGCCGTCGCTCGCCTTCGCGACCGGGATCGCGGGAAGCGACCTGGCCGCGGGAGCGGCGATCTCGCTCTTCCTCGTTCCGGTCCTGGTCGGAGTCGCTTACCTGATGCTGCGCGTCGCGCATCGCGCCGAGGTGGTCTGATGGAGCGTGGGACGCTCCGCAAGCTCGGCGCGAGGAGCCTGCACGTCTTCGTGCTGGCCTTCTTCATCGTCGCCCTGGCGTTCCCCTTCTTCTGGATGGTCGTCGCGACGTTCAAGCAGAACATCGACCTCTATACCGTCGAGAACAACCCGTTCCTCTTCAATCTCCCGCCGACGCTCGAGCATCTGCGGTTCCTGTTCGGGGAGACGCGGTTCGTGCGCTGGCTCGGCAATACGGCGCTGGTGGGCGTGCTCGTCGTCGCGATCACACTTCTCCTGGCCGTGCCGGCCGCGTACGCGCTCGCGCGCCTCGCCGGCCGGTGGGGCGAGCGGCTGGGGATCGCCATCTTCCTGACGTATCTGATTCCGCCGACGCTGCTCTTCATCCCTCTCTCGCGGGTCGTCGCGATCCTGGGCCTGCAGGACAGCATCTACTCCCTGGTGCTCGTCTATCCGAGCATGACGATTCCCTTTTCCATCTGGCTCCTCATGGGCTTTTTCAAGTCCATCCCGAGGGAACTCGAGGACGCGGCCATGGTGGACGGGCTGACGCGCTTCGGCGCCTTCCTCCGGATGGTCGTGCCGATCTCGGTTTCCGGAATCCTGACCGTCGTCATCTTCAGCTTCACGCTGGTGACTCAGGAATTCGTCTACGCCTTGACCTTCATCTCGCCGGAGAGGAACCAGATGGTCGGCGTGGGAATTCCGATCTACCTCGTGCGCGGCGACGTCTACTACTGGGGCTCGCTGATGGCCGCGTGCCTCGTCGCGAGCCTGCCGATCGCGGTCGTGTACAACCTCTTCCTCGACCGGTTCATCGCCGGCTTCACGGTCGGCTCGATCAAGTAGACGGCGGCAGGAAAGCGGGGAGATTTTTCTCGGAGGGGGATGCAGACGCACCTCTTGACGGCGTTTCGGGCCGCGCCCTATGTATTTGAGGGATCCCGGAGAGCGCGGCCCTTTTTTGCCGCGGAAAAGGGAGGTTTGCCATGCCGAAGAGTCACTTCCGGCTGTTTGCCCTCCTCGGAGGGGGAATCGTCCTCGTCGTCGCCCTGGCCGGTTTCTGGCGCGTCCAGAATCAGCCGGTCAACGCGACCTGGACCCCGGCCCATCTGGCGCTGCCGCTCTCGACGACGGCGGACCGCATCGAGGTGCTCGTCGCCGACGTGCCCCTTCAGAAAGCCGTCGCGGACAAGCGGCTCATCATCACGACGGACGCGGGCCTGAAGCCCATCCTCGAAGCCACGGTCCGCGTGAACAACGCCGACCAGATCCTCGCGGCCCGCTTCACGCCGCTCCTCGTGCTCTCGGCGGTCGCCGGGGGGGCTTTCGTGCTCTTCGTCATCGGGCTCTTCGCGCCGCGTATCGGCGCGTTCCATCAGCACGGCCTGATCGACCTGCACCTCGCGTAGCGGCCCCGGATCAGGGGTTTTTCCGGCGGCCCTCGACGGAGCGTTTGAGCTCCTCGAGGACCGTTGTCGAATCCCGGATCACCCACGGATCGTCGCAACTGTCGCAGGTCTCGACACGGATCGCCCCGGCGCCCGAAGCGATGAGGCGGATGCATCATCGCCGTCCACGGGCTCCCTCCTCGCGTCGCCCCGTGGCCTTACCGGACCGGTGGGTAGTTCATCTTCCGGATCAGGTCGTCGAAGCGGGGGTCTCCCCTGAAGACGTCGAAGAGCGGGTCGACGTTCATCTCGTCGATCAGCCAGGCCTTGTCCTCGAACGCACGCTCGAGCCAGGCAAACGCGGTGTCCCGCTCTCCGAGGGCCGCGTAGATCATCGCGATCTGCGTGGGCGGCAGGAACTGGGTCTTGCGCTTCTCGAGCAGCTTCGCGAGCACCTTCCGCGCTTCTTCCTTTCGCCCCGCGAGGCCGTACGTGACCCCGACCGCGAAGTTGGCCCCCGGATCCGGCACTTTGCGCGAGAGGTACATCGCGATCGCCTCGTCGTACCGCTTGAGGCTCGTCAGCGTGTTGGCGAGAGCGAATTTCGCGAAGACCGAATCGGGATGGACGGCGAGCACCTTCCGGAGCTGCTGGACGGCTTCCTCGAGCCGCCGGGCAAAATGGAGGCGCATGCCGCTGTAGACGCCGGCCGACTCGGAGAGGGGGTCGAGCTCCTCGGCCAACCGGCTTTCCCGGATCGCCTCCTCGTGGCGCGAGAGGACCGACATGAGATACGAAGACTCCGTGTGAACGGCGGAGGAGCCGGGCGACAGCTCGAGGGCGCGCTGGTTGTCCCGCTCCGCCCCGGCCCAGTCGAAGTCGCAGGATCGCCGGAAGCCCGCGAGGAGCGCGACCGCCTCTCCCTGCCGGGGATCGAGCTGGATGGCGCGCTCCGCCTCGGCGCGCGCCTCCGCGCACGACTCCGACATCGGGCGATACCCCGCGAAGCCGCTCCACGCGAGCGCTTCGGCGAGGCGCATGTGCGCGAGCGCGAACTCCGGGTCGGCCTCGACCGCCTTCCGGAACTGCTCGGCGCCCTTCTCGATTCCCTGGCGCTGCGTGAGCGATTGCGCCATCGCGTACGTGCCGAGGAGGACGAGCCGGTGCGCCTCCGGATCGACCGTCCGGCCCGCCCCGAGGCGCCCGGCCTCCTCGGGGCTCACCGCGACGCGCACCTCGCGGGCGATCGCCATCGCGACCTCGCTCTGGAGGGCAAGGACGTTTCGCGCATCGCGCGTATAGCTCTCCGCCCACAGGTGGCGGTCCGAATCGGCCTCGATGAGCTGGACCGTGATCCTCACGTTGCCGCCGTCCCTGAGCACCGAGCCCTCGACGACGCCCTTGACGCCGAGCGCATGGGCGATCTCGGGCAGCGATTTCGCCGAGTTCTTGTACGGCATCACGGACGTCCGCGAGATCACCTTCAGCGCGCGGATGCGCGACAGCTCCGTAATCACGGCCTCGGTCATTCCGTCCGCGAAGTACTCCTGCTCGGGATCTTTCGAGAGATTCGCGAGCGGCAGGACGGCGAGCGAGTCGATCCGACGGCTCCCCTGTGACCAGCGGCTCCGGAGGTTTCCGACGTCGGCGACGAGGAGAAGAGCGAGCACGGCGAAGGCTCCCAGCAGACTCGCGGCGAGCGGGAATCCGCGCGGGTTGAGCGGGGGCGGCCCCGCGGAGACGATCGTGGACGCTCCGGTTCGCAGCCGCTCGAGCCCGGCCTTCAGCTCCGCCGCGGTCGCGAAGCGCCCCTCCGGGCTCTTCCTGAGGCACGTGCGGAGGACGTCCTTGAGTCCTTCCGAGGCCGTGGCGCTTCCGGAAAAATCGGGATCGGAGTGGAGAATCGCGTCCGTGAGGCGCGCCGGAATATCCTCGCGGAAGGGCCGGCTGCCGGTCGCCATCTCGCAAAGGACGACTCCCGCCGCCCAGATGTCCGTCCGGCCGTCCACGTGCTCGGCCCGAAGCTGCTCGGGCGCCATGTAGGGGAGCGTTCCGGCGACTTCCTTCTTCGTCGACGTGAACGTCTCGAGGGCCGAGGCGTCACCGGCAGGAGTGAGCCTGAGCTTCGCGATGCCGAAGTCCAGGATCTTCAGGTCGCCGCCCCTCGTCAGCTTCAGGTTCGCCGGTTTGAGGTCGCAGTGAATGACGCCCTCGGCGTGCGCCGCGGAGAGGCCGTCGGCAAGCTGGACGCCGAGCCTGACAGCCTCCGCTTCGGTAACCGGTCCCTCGCGGAGCCGGTCGGACAGGGACGCTCCTTCGACGAGCTCCATGACGAGCGCATCCACGCCCTCGGCGTCGATCACGTCGTAGATGTGCGCGACGTTCCGGTGCTTGAGCTTCGCGAGCGCGAGAGCTTCCTTGTGGAAGCGCGCGCGCGCCGACTCGTCCGAAAGGAGAGACGCCGAGAGCACCTTGATCGCGACCTCGCGCTGAAGCCGGGTGTCGCGTGCCCGGTAGACCTGCCCCATCCCGCCGGAGCCGAGCGGGCCCAGGATTTCGTACGGTCCCAGACGTGATCCCGGTGCCAGATCCGCCACGTCCCGCTCCTCATGCGCTCCTCGAGGGGGTTCAGTATAGGGCGGCGGCGGCTGCGAAAAACGGCGCCCGGCGCCGCCCGGCCTGGAGAACGATCCGGCGATGCTCGATTCCAGGTCGTAGAATTCTCGCGGCTCTCATCCGATGCCGCCCGCGTCGCGTCACCTCGGGGTGAACTGCGAGAGCTCGTAGATTCCGAGCTGTCTCTCCAGCACGGCGACCTGCTCGACCGTCTTCTCGAACCCCTCGTCGCCGAAGAGGCGGTCCTCTTCCTTCTCGAACCGGTCGCCCAGCTCCTCGATCCGCTTGGCGGGCAGGATCCGATGGAGCTCGGGGAAGAGCACCGTGTCCTCTCGCGCTTCGTGCGGCCGGTACATGCGGATGAACGCCCGACACGCCGTCGTCAGCTCCTTCCGCGCCGCCTCCTTGCGGAATCGATCGGGGACGGCATTGTGCAGCACGACGTCCGTGATCCTCCGCCCGGCCTCGTGCTGCTCGCGAAGAACCTTCACGAGATCCAGGAGCCTCTTCTTCTTCTCGAACTCGGGAAAAATGAAATTCTCCTCGAGCTTCTCGTGGTAGTCCTCGACGAACTTCCGCACCAGAAGAGCGGGCTTGTGAAAGACGTCGGGCGACAGGTCGCTTTCCTTGCGTCGCAGCCCCTCCTCGAAGACGAGGAGGATGCGGTTCAGAACCCCGTGCTCGCGCATGAGGTCCTCGGCGGCAGAGACTTCCTCTTTGACTTCCTCTTTCTTGTCGTCGCCACTCGCGTCGCCGGCAGGGAGGATGAGCTGTCCGAGACCGAGAACGGCCGTAGTGGCGAGAAAACGTCGGCGGTCTTCTTTCATGAGCCCTCTCGCTGCAATCGACACGCCAGGCCGCCACCTGCACGGTTTACAGCAACGTCCGAACCCGATCGGCCTCATGCGGCGTAGAGGAAATACGCCAGGGCGATCCCGAAGAGATCGAAGAGGGCGTGCACGACCATCGAGTCGGCGACCCGCCGGCGCTTCAGGAAGATCAGAGCGAACAGGAGCCCTGTGATCCCCGATTGAACGGCTCCGGTAACGCCCTGGTAGAGGTGGCTAATCCCGAACACGGCGCTGTCGACGACCATCGCGATTGCAAGGCCGATCCGGCCGAGAACGCGGTCGAACCGGGTGAGGATGAAGGCCCTGATGAGCTCCTCGGTGAAGCCGCCCCCCACGACCGCCAGGAAGATCCACAGCGGTGCCTCCCGAGGATTGCGGAAGAGCCGTTGCAGACTCTCCGGTCTCGCGGGAGTCCCCAACGCCCTGAGCACGCTCCCGAGGACGACGTTGACGAAGAGGAAGACGACCGCCGCGACGAGCGGCCCCCAGACGAAGGCGGCCTTCAGAAACGGACCCGAGAGCCCCAGATCCTCGAAGCGCTCTTCGTGCGAGCGGAGGAGCGTCCAGATGACCGCGACGGCGAGGGCGGTCTTGATGCAGACGAAGCCGACGATGAGCCACACGCTGGCCGGCACCGTGGCGCCCCCGGCTCGGAAGAGCTGCGCCCAGATCGAGGCGGCCCAGAAGACGACGATCAGCAGAACTGATAGCGGGAGCGAAAGACGCTTCAGCAACGGAGTGCGCACGGCTCTTCCTACGTCTCCGGCAGGCCGGAGTTTCCGGACCGGCGCGACTCGCTCGCGCGCGGATCAAGTCGGGGGCGCTTTGCCTACGATCGATGCTCTTCGGCAACGATCCGCGAGACGAGCGTCCCCTTGGCGCTTCGCCCAAGCCGCGAAGGCCCTGGTCGGGCCGCGCCAGCGCAGCTCGTCCACGTCGCGGAAGAGGCGCGCGTCCGTCCTGAGCGTCGCGAGATCCTTGAAAAGCAGCGCCAGGTCGCGGCTCGCTCCGAGGATGGGTCGCGGGAAGCTCTCGATCGGACCGTGCCGGTTCAGGAGCCGTGCCGCGCCGACCGGACCGATTCCGCGAATGCCCGGATACCCGTCCGCCGCGTCGCCGACGAGCGCGAGGAAGTCGGGAATCAGGACCGGCTCGACGCCGAACTTCTCGCGTACGCCTTGTGCATCGCGGATCTTTCGTCCTCGGCGATCGACCTGCACCACGCGGTCGCCGCTGACGCACTGGGCGAGGTCCTTGTCGGGCGTCCAGATGCAGACCTTCTCCACCTCGTCGCATTCGGAGGCGATCCGCGCCGCGGAGGCCAGCGCGTCGTCAGCCTCCAGCTCGGTCATGGGCCACACCGCAACGCCCATGGCGGCGAGACCTTCTTCCAGCGGGTGGAATTGCGCGAGGAGCGCTCGCTCGACGCCTTCTCCCGTCTTGTAGCCGGGCCAGAGCCGGTTCCGGAAGGATTCGATGACGTGATCGGTCGCCACCCCGACGTGGGTCGCTCCCGTCTCGATCATCTGCAACACCGTGTTCAAGACCCCGATCACGGCGCCGTACGGCGGATCCTCCCCTTTGGTGAAGCGCCGGAGGCCGTAGAAATGGCGGAACAGCTCGTACGTGCCGTCGACGAGATGGACGATCATGACTTCGATGCTAGCCTCGATCGCATGGTGCGCCGCGCGATGCGCCTGTTCTTTTTCGTCTTCGCAGGGATGAGCGTCGCCGCGTGCCAGCCCTCGGCAAGGTTGAGGACCGCGGAGAGCCGAGCAGGCGCGGACACGCGCCTCGAGGCGCAAGTCGACGCCATTCTCACGCAGCAGCAGAAGGAGATGCACATTCCCGGCCTCGCCTTCGCCGTCGTCAAGGGCGACGAAGTCGTCTATCTCAAGGCCTTCGGTTTGCGAGACATCGAACGGAATCTCCCGGCAACGCCCGACACCGTGTTTCCGATCGGCTCGTGCACCAAGGCATTTACGTCGATGGCGGCTGCCATCAGCCAGGATGAGGGGCTGCTGTCGCTCGACGATCATCCTCGCCGGTTCCTGCCGTACTTCAAGATGGCCGATCCCGAGGCCGACGCTCGGGTGACCCTGAGGGACATGCTCAGCCACCGGACGGGTCTCATGGCCAAGGCGGACCTGGCGGCCGAGCCGGGCGTTCTGACCAGGGCGGAGTACGTGCAGGCCGCGACCTCGGCGAAGCCGACCGCAAAGTTTCGAGCCGCGTTCCAGTACTCGAACGCCATGTTCTCCGCCGCGGGCGAGATCGTCGGCAAGGCGAACCGCTCCACCTGGGAGGACGTCGTCGAACGCAAGATCCTGAGGCCCCTCGGGATGACCTCGAGCCTCGCCTCGGCGCTGGACATGTCGGCCGCAGTCGATCATGCGACCGGCTACGTCTTCGTCGACGGGGAGAAGAAGTGGCTCCCGGTGCCCACCCCGCGCGGTTTCGCCGCCCTCGCGCCCGCTGGCAGCATCGCTTCGTCGGCTCGCGACATGACCCGGTGGGTGCGCATGCTCAGCAACGGCGGCCGCATCGGCGCCAAGCGAATCGTCTCCGAGTCCATGCTGAGCGAGGTCGTGAGCGGGCAGGTCCCGATCAATTCCACGATGTCCTACGCCCTCGGGTGGGTGACCTACGACTGGAACGGCCTGCGTGTGGTCGAACACAACGGCGGGTCGGAGGGAATCAGCGCGCTCGTCAGCTTCATCCCCCGCCGGCGCGTCGGCTTCGTCTTCCTCGCCAACACGTCGCCCAACTTCATGACCACGATCGGCAACGCCGGAAAGCTTCTCTGGCCGCTGATCCTCGAAGGCACGCCCGCGAGCTCCCCTCCACCAGCGGCGAGCGCAAGACCACACCCAGCGCCGAAACCGGGCGACCGGGAGAGCTCCGTGAACCACCGCCCACCTGCGAACGCGGCCGAGCTTCCGGCCGTCGACGTTCTCGTCCAACGGATGATCGCGGCGCTCGGCGGCGAACCGATCCTTCGTGGTCATACGTCTCTCGAAATCCACGCCATGAAGACGTACGAGAACCAGGGCGTCACCGCTGCTTACACCGTCCGAGCCAGGGCCCCCGACCAACACGTCGAAGAGGAGGTCTGGACCGCCGCAGGACGCGAGATCGGCCGGATCCGGGTGTATTTCGACGGACGACGCGGCGGTCAGGAGACGACCTTCGGACAGGACGCGACGAATGATGCCGCCGACGACGATCGCGCTCGACGGGACTACCATCTGCATCCGCTTCTCGCCCTCACCGTCCTCTACAAGGAAATCCACGTTCTCGACCGCGTGAAATTCGGGGCCGAGGATGCATTCGTGATGGAGCTCGTCCCCACGGACGGCCCGCCCGCGCGACTCTACGTGTCAGAACGCTCCGCGTTGGTCCTCCAGAGGGAGGCCGACGGACAGTCCGAGACGTTCGACGACTACAGGGTCGTCGACGGCGAGCTCCTCCCTTTCCGCACCTCCATTCGCGACGAGCTCGGCGAGACGACGATCCAGGTCCAGGATGCTCGCTTCAACTCGGCGATTCCCGGCGCCGCTTTCGGCGCGACGAAGGCCGGGGCGGGCTCGTGACCGAGTCGCACGCGGCGGCGCGCTCGAGGAGCAGCGTGCGCTCGCGCGCGTTGCGCGTGAGCGAGGCCGCGCGCTCGAACTCCGAGCGCGCCTCCTCTCGTCGCCCGACCTTCTCGAGAAGGTCGCCGCGCACGCTCGGCAGCAGGTGGTAGTTCGCGAGCGACGGCTCGGCGGTCAGCGAGTCGACGACGGCGAGGCCCGCGGCCGGCCCGACCGCCACGGAGAGGGCAACTGCGCGGTTCAGCTCCACGACGGGTGAGGGCGCGAAGCGCTGGAGCTCGTCGTACAGCGCGACGATCCGCGCCCAGTCGGTCTCCTCCGCGCGACGCGCCCGCGCGTGACAGGCTGCGATCGCGGCCTGGAGCGCGTACGGGCCGCGGGCCCCGCGGAGCGCCTCGGCGCGCTCCAGCGCCGCGAGCCCGCGCCGGATGAGGAGGCGGTCCCAGCGCGCGCGGTTCTGGTCGAGGAGCAGGATGGGCTCTCCCCACGGGCCGGTTCGCGCCCTCAGCCGCGACGCCTGGATCTCCATGAGCGCCACGAGGCCGTGGACCTCCGGCTCCGCCGGAGCCAGCTCGGCCAGGATGCGACCGAGGCGGAGGGCTTCCTCGCAGAGCTGGGGCCGCACCCAGTCCTCTCCGGCGGTCGCCGAGTAGCCCTCATTGAAGATCAGGTAGAGGACCTCCAGCACCGAAGACAGACGGACCCCGCGCTCGGCGCCGCGGGGAGCCTCGAACGGAACCTTCGCATCGGCGAGCGTCCGCTTGGCGCGGACGATTCGCTGGGCGATGGTCGGCTCCGGGACGAGAAACGCGCGCGCGATCTCCCCTGTCGTCAGACCTCCAAGCAGGCGGAGCGTGAGCGCGACGCGCGCCTCGGAGGAGAGAACGGGATGACAGGAAATGAAGACGAGGCGCAAGAGGTCGTCGCCGACGTCATCGTCGACCGCGGCGTCGAGGTCCGCCGCGGCCATCTCCTGCCGCGCCTCGACGTCGCGGCCGAGCTCCTCGTGCTTCTTCTCGAGCCGCTTGCCTCGGCGCAGCCCGTCGATCGCGCGATTCTTCGCGGTGGCCATGAGCCATGCGCCCGGATTTTCGGGGACGCCCGACTCCGGCCATCTCTCGAGCGCGGCCACCAGAGCGTCCTGGGCGAGATCCTCGGCGAGCCCGACGTCGCGCACGATCCGCGCGAGGCCGGCGATGAGCTTCGCCGACTCGATGCGCCAGATCGCGTCGATCGCGCTGTGGGGGTCGGAGTCCGCCACGGAGCGCGATTAGAGCATCGTCCTCCGCAAGGCCGACTTCCGTCCTAGCGCCTCTTCGTCTCTTTCGCGATCGTGATCTTGAACCCGTCGGGATCGGTCAGGGCGAAGTCCCGCGTGCCCCAGGGGCGATCCTGCGGAAGGTGGTCGAGCATCCCGCCTTTGGACTTGATCTTCTCCGCGAGGGCGTCGACGTCCTGCGTCGTCGTGCAGTAGATCCGGAAGCCCTCTCCCTTCTTCCGGTCGCGGCCCCTCTTCCAGTCGTCCTGTCCGAGCATGAAGGTGACGTTGCCGGCCCTGAGCTGGGCGCCGGTCAGCTTTCCGTCCTGCTCCCAGCGATCCTCGACGACGAACCCGACGACGTCCCGGTACCAGGCGAGGCTCTTCTCGAGATCATTCGCGGTGAAGGCGGGCGAGGCCGAGCCCATGCTCAAGCCTTTCGCCGGCGCGGCCTTCGCCTTCCGCGTGGACTTCCTCCTCGCGGGGGGTTTCCTTTTCGCTTTTTTCACGGCCATCTCGACCTCCAGGTTTCGCTCGGAAGCGTACGACTCGGGGTCTAACCGGTCAAACACCGAAGCGGCTGGACCGTTCCGGGCGCGCAGCGGATTCCGAACCAAAGCCGTTCCGAGCCGGCGTCGGAATATTCTTGCGACGAGGTCTCAGATGCGGAGTCTCGTGAGGCTGCCGCTCCCCGCGTGAGCCGAGAGACCCAAGAAGCGAGGCAACAGGGAGGCTGAACATCATGGAAAACCCGCTTTCCGCGCTTGACGCCTCAATGTTCTGGATCGAACACTCTGTCGGAAAGGGCGGGTCCAATCGCCGTGCCGATGTTCAGATGATCCAGCTCATGTTGAATGTCGCCCATCTGGATTTGCAGAACTCGTTTCGAATGCAGTCCCTTCTCTTGATCGACGGAATCTGCGGGGAAAAAACCCTGAACGCGATACTCGCGTACCAGGAAGAAAAGATAAGCTCAGGCGGCCGTTTTCCCCTGTTCGTGGTCGACGGATTGGTGACGGCGCACAAAGCGTCATTCATGGACGCCAAGCACTTCGGCTTTTCGACCCTCTACAACCTGAACTGGGACTTCATAACGGGCGCCCCGCGAGTCAACTTCGCGCAGGTGATGGGGGGGTATTTCGCCGAACCGCTATTCAGCACGGTAATCCTCCCTCTTCAAAAGGCGGGCGTGCTCTAGACCGTCGAGACGGCGGGCCTTGATGCCGCAGGCTAGTCGCGGTAGATAGCGAACGTCGCGCCCTGAGGATCCGCCAGGACGGCGAAGCGGCCCGTTCCCGGGATGTCCGACGGCGGCACGTACGTCCTCGCGCCGAGGGAGGCGGCCTTCGCTGCCGCGACGTCGCAGTCGGCCACGGCGAAGTACGGGAGCCAGTGCGGCGGCCCCGGCGAGTCGCTCGGCTTGGCCATCATTCCGCCGATGGGCGTCTTGCCGAGCAGCCACTCGGTGTATGTCATGCCCCCGTCCGAGCCGGTCTTCGCATCCCAGGCGAAAAGGCCCCCGTAGAACGCCTCGGCCTTCGCCGTGCCGGTCGTGTTGAGCTGCCCCCAGCAGAACGCGCCGGGCTCGTTGTGGATTCCGATTCCCTTGTTCGACTTCGCCTGCCAGACGCTGAAGCTGGCGCCCTGCGGGTCGGAGAGGACCGCCATCCGGCCGAGGTCCATGACGTCGAACGCCGGCGCGATGACCTTCCCGCCCAGCTCGGCCGTTCGCCGGGCCGACGCGTCGGCGTCCGCCGTCGCGACGTAGAGCATCCAATGGGGCGGGACGCCGGGCATCTTCGCTGCATCCAGCGCATAGCAGGCGGCCGCGTCGCGACCCTTCAGCGTGAAGATCGTGTAGATCATGCCGGGCCCCATGTCGTTGTCCGCGAAGGACCAGCCGAAGAGCTTCGTGTAGAAGTCCTTCGCGCCCTTCTGGTCGGACGTTCCGAGCTCGATCCAGCAGAACGCGCCGGGCGGGTGTGACGTGACTTCGGCCATGGGAGAGCCTCCTCTTGACGGGCTTTCCGCTCATACGTGAATCACCCGCGGCGTGTTTCAGGAGTTCGCCGGGAGTCCAGCCGCCCACGCCCCTCTTCGGCATGAATCGCATCGTCAGGGCTTCTTTCGTAGCGGAATCAGCGCCTTCAGGCGGCTCTCGCGGAGGTACAGGCCGAGCCAGATCAGGATTCCGAGCACGACGTGGACATAGACGGGATCGCCGACGCGCCAGTGCGTACAGATGGCGCCGCCGAGATAGCCGGTCAGCAGGATCGCACCCAGGATCGACGTGGCCGGAATCAGGTAGATCACAGCACACGAGATCTCGAGAATCGAGAGCGGGACGATCATCGAGTCGGGCAATCCCAGGTGGCCCAGCCCTTTCGCGAGCTCGGGTCCACCCTTCAGCTTCAACGCTGCGCTGAACAGGAAGAGGAGTGACGCCAGCCCGGAAACCACCCGGCCGATCCATACGGTTTTGCCGCTCGCCGTCGCCACTCCAAACCTCCTTCAGAAGAAACCGCCCTGACTATTTCTTCGCCGCCACCTGCGCGCGCAGGCGCTCCTCCTGTGCCCTGAGCTCGGGCGTGAACTCGGCGCCGAAATCCTCCGCCTCGAAGACCTGGCGGACCTCGACCTCGGTGCCGCCGCCGAAGGGCGCGCGCTTGAGCCACTCGATCGCTTCTTCCTTCGACTTCACTTGCCACAGCCAGAAGCCCGCGATGAGCTCCTTTGCCTCGGTGAAGGGCCCGTCGGTCACGGTCCTCTTCCCTTCCGAGAACTTCACACGCGCGCCCTTCGAGCTCGGCTGGAGCCCCTCGGCCGCGAGCATCACACCGGCTTTCACCAGCTCTTCGTTGAACTTCCCCATCTCGGTCAGGATCTTCTCGCCCGGCAGAACGCCCGCCTCCGAGTTCTTGTCGGCTTTGACGATGATCATGAATCGCATGTCGTCCTCCTTTTGAATTCTGTCTCGAGCCGGCCTTCGGGACGGTTTCGGCCGCCTTCGAAGGCCGCCTCCACTGTGACGACGAACGAGGATCGTCGAAATCGACACGTGGAAGTTTTTTTCTGAAAGCCCGGCACCGCGCTCGGGATGCAAGGGCCGGGCCCCTGGGCCATGGGGGGCGCCCCGCCGTCGCCCATGCGTGAATCCGGATCGAGAAGTTTCGTCACTGGGGGAAGATGGCGCCCGTTCTCGCAGAGTGGAAAGAAAAAGGAGTGTCGCAATGACTGTCGAGGGCAAGGTGGCTTTGGTGGCGGGCGGGACGGGAGGGCTGGGCCGCGAGGTGAGCCTCGCATTCCTCGAGGAAGGCGCCACGGTCGACGTGACGTACCGCAAGCAGGAAGAATTCGCCGACCTGAAGGCCGCGGCGGGCGTGGATGGTGCCCGGCTCGACGGGCAAGAAGTCGACGTCACGAACGAGGAGGCGGTGCGGGGACTCGTCGACTCGATTCTGGTCCGCCACGGGCGGCTGGACGTTCTCGTGAATGCCGTCGGCGGGTACGCGGGCGGGATGCCGCTCTGGGAGCAGAATCCGGCGACTCTCGACCGGATGCTGAACCTGAATCTTCGCTCGGGCTGGGCGCTGCTCCGCGCGGCGGTCCCCGTGATGCTCTCGCAGGGGAACGGCGCGATCGTGAACGTGGCTTCCACGGCCGCGCTCGATCACGGGGCGGGGAACTCGGCATACAGCGCCTCGAAGGCAGCGGCCGTGGCCCTCGTGAGCTCTCTGGCCGAAGACCTGAAAGGCACCGCGGTGAGGGCGAATTCGATTCTCCCGAGCATCATCGACACGGAGGCGAACCGGAAGGCCATGCCGAAGGCCGACTTTTCCAAGTGGCCGAAGCCCGAGGAAA
This sequence comes from Thermoanaerobaculia bacterium, assembly GCA_963821225.1. GTDB lineage: Bacteria > Acidobacteriota > Thermoanaerobaculia > UBA5066 > UBA5066 > Fen-183. The sequence continues at coordinate 203,572 of CAWGCY010000006.1, read as the reverse complement.
TCGCGCGGGTCGTCCTTTTTCTCGTCAGCGACGACGCGAAGCTCATTCGCGGGGCGGCCATTCGCGTTTGAGCCCTCTAGCTATCGCGTTCTTCCGAACGAAGCGAGCGCGGCCTCGTCGCCGCGCTCGAACGCGAGCTCGGCTTCGAGGCTCGTCCGGTCGCGCCCGATCGTGACGACCGCGAGCGTCCTTTTTCCCTCGCGATAGGCGAGCGTGGCGTCTTTCGCGGCGAGGCTGCCGTTGACGTCGATCCGGTCCCAGCGCTCGGCGTGGCCCGTGTAGGCGATGAAAACGTCGTAATGAGCGCTCCAGAAAAACGGCACGTCGTGGAAGGCGCCGGGCCGCCCGAGGATCGAGCGCGCGGCCGCCGCCCCCATCCGTTGGGCCACGACCCAGTGCTCGACGCGGAGGAGCCCTCCGAACCGCGGATCGTTCCAGCGCGCGACGTCGCCCGCCGCGAAGATGCCTTTCGCGCTCGTCTCGAGGCGCTCGTCCACGACGATGCCGCGGTCGAGGTTCAGCCCCGCGCCTTCCGCGAGGGATGTCGCCGGGCGGACCCCGATGCCCACCACGACGAGATCGGCGGGCAGCTCGATTCCGCTTCTCAGCACGGCGGAACTCTTCGAGATGGATGCGACGCTCTCCCCGATGTGAAAGACGACGCCATGTTCCTCGTGAAGGCCCTGCACGAACTTCCCGACCTCGGACCCGAGCACCTTCTCGAACGGAGGGAAGGGGGCGACGACGTTCACCGCAACCCCGCGCTCGCGCAGCGACGCCGCGGCCTCGAGACCGATGAAACCCGCGCCGACGACGACCGCGCGCTTCGACCGCGCCGCGTCCGCGACGATCGCCTTGCTGTCGGCGAACGTCCGGAGAGTGTGAACGTGCGGAAGGTCGGCCCCCGGCACATCTAGCTTCGAGACCTCGACTCCCGTCGCGAGGAGGAGCGCGTCCCAGGGAACGGCCGAGCCGTCCGCGAGGAGCAAGCGCCTCCCGTTCGTGTCGATCGAGGTCGCTCGGGTACCCGTCCGAAGCTCCACGCCTGGAGGCATCGGAAGCGGGATCCACTCGTCGGGAGCTTTGCCGGCGAGGTAGTCCTTCGACAGGTTCGGGCGATCGACCGGCCCCGTCTCTTCCGCGCCTATGAGCGTGATCTTTCCCTGGAAGCCCTCCCGCCGGAGAGCGTCGGCGGCCGCGTACGCCGCGGCGCCGGCGCCCACGATCACGACCGATGACGGGCCGGCAGCAGCGGACACCTTCGCCGCCGGATCCGGCCGGCGTTCGCCCACGCGAACGCGTCCACCCTCGACTTCCACGCGGTAGCACGCGAGGGACGCGAACGCGGGCGAGCGCACGGCCTCTCCCGTCTTCAGGTCGAAGCAGGAATGGTGCAGCGGGCAGCGGAGAGCGCCATCCGCAACGATTCCCCCGGCGAGGGGCGCCGCGTAGTGCGTGCACGTCGCTCCGACGGCGAAAAACTCTCCCCCGCTCCGCACGAGGACGACGGCCTCTCCCCCCGTGTGCCCGAGGAGCGGCACGCCCTCGCGCACGTCGTCGGCCGCGAAGCCTGCGCCGAAGTCCGGCCCCTGGAGCTCCCCTTCCGGGTGCGCCATCTCGATTGTGTTCTATCACGGGGCCTTACGCGGCGAGACGCTGTCGAGAGCGGAGAGACGCTCGGCGGTGGACTCGATGCGCTTTTGGAAGACTAGCGCTAGAGTGGCACCGCGGCGATGTCAGGTTTCGCTCGCCTCCTCTGCCGATTGCTCATACTGGGATCGTTTGCTGCCTCCATGACCCGGGCAGCGGAAACATGGCCGAGGGTGCTCGAGCCCGGTGCCAGTGTCGAACGCTTGCTCGCGCCCGGCAAGACGCACGCGTACGAGATCCCCGTGGCGTCCGGGCAGTTCTTCCGGGTCGTCGTGGAGCAGAACCACGTCGACCTCGTGATCCGGATCCTGTCGGCCGAGGGAGCCGCGCTGGGGGCGGTCGACAACGCGGCTGACCGGGGAGAGCCGCTCTCGATATCGACGGTGGCCTCTCGGAGCGGAGTGCATCGCGTCGAGATCCGGCTGCGAAGTCGGAAGTCGGCTTCGGGGAAATACGCGCTCATGGTCGAGAAGCTGCGCCCGGCAACTGCGGACGACGACAAGCGCATCGCCGCCGAACGCCTCCTCGCCGAAGCCGATCACCTCCTGGCGCGCGGCGCGGCCGAGTCGTCGAAGGAGGCCATGGAGCGGTACGAGAGAGCGCTGGTCACCTTCCGCGAGATCGGGGACCGCCGCGAGGAGGCCGCAACCCTGGCCCGGATGTGCGATGCGCTGAGCGGGCTCGGCGACGTGCGGCAGGGACTGGAGTGTGCCGAGCAGGCGCTGGCCCTTTGGCGGACGGAGGGCGATCGATACGGAGAGGCGGCAGCCCTCGACCAGGCCGGCCTCGCTCACGAGGCGCTGGGCGACCAGCGGCGCGCCCTCGAATATCTCGACCAGGCGCTGGCGCTCCGGCGCGCCGATGGCAACTTCCGCGGTCAAGCGGAGACGTTGAACAACATCGCGGCAACTCACTCCGACCTCGGACAGTTCCCGGAGGCCATCGTGCGCTACACGCGTGCGATGAAGATGGCTCGCGCCGCCGGTGACCGGTTCGAGCAGGCGGTGATCCTCGCAAACCGCGCCGGCGATTGGGCGGCCCTGGGCGAAACGGATCGAGCGCTCGCGGATTTTCACGAGGCGCTGGCCTTCTTCCGGGCCATAGGGCATCGCCATCACGAGGGACACACGCAGTACGAGATCGGGAACGTGTACCTCAAGAAGGGAGAGACGCCCTCCGCATTGCGACGCTACGATCTCGCGCGGGTCCTTCTGCACGAGGCCGGCGACACGTGCGACGAGGCGCAGACGCTCAACCAGATGGGGCTCGCCCGCCTCGCCGCCCACAGACCTCGGCGCGCGCTCCCGGACTTTGGGCTCGCCCTGAAGCTGCTTCGCGACTGCCAGGACCCGCGCGACGAAGCCATGGTCATGGCCAACATCGGCCGTGCCCACCTCGACATGGGCGAGACGGCGGAGGGTTTGAAGCGTCTCCGACAGGCCCTTCCGCTGGTGCAGGCTTCCGAGGCGCGCACGAATGAAGCCGTCGCGCTTGAGGACGTGGCTCGCGGCGAGCGGGCTCAAGGCGACCTCGACGCAGCCCGGGCCCGGGTGGAGGAAGCGCTCCGCATCACCGAATCCGTCCGGGAGTCCATTCCGGCGGTGGGCGTGCGGGCGTCGTTCACGGCCGTGACCCGGGACCGGTATGACCTGCTTATCGGCATTCTGATGGACCTTCACGCGAAGCGGCCGGGCGAGGGATGGGATGCCGAGGCGCTGCGTGCGAGCGAGCGGGCGAGGGCGCGCAGCCTCATCGAGCTTCTGGCCGAAGGGCGGATCGACCTCCGTGAAGGGGTCGACGAGGAGCTTCTCGAAAGGGAGCGTTCGCTCGAGGCGCAGCTCGAGACGCGGCGACGCGAAGAGCAGCGGCGGCTGGCCGACGCGTCAAGTCCGGAACCGTCCGAGTCGAGCCGTCGCGCGCTCGATGCGCTTCTGGCGGAATACGAGGACGTGCAAGGGCGCTTGCGAGCCGCCAGCCCTCGCTATGCCGCGCTGGCCCGTCCGCAGCCCCTCGGCTTGAAGGAGATCCGGGAGCAGGTCCTCGACCGTGAAACCCTGCTGCTGGAGTTCGATCTGGGAGAAGAGCGGAGCTTCGTCTGGGCCGCGACGAGCGAGTCGCTCACCAGTCACGAGCTGCCGAGGAGAGCGGTCATCGAAGCCGCGGCCCGCCGGCTCTACCAGGCGTGGAGCGTCGGGAGCGGCATCGATGAGGCGGAAGCGGGCCGGCGGGCGCGCGCTTTGAGCCGGATGCTTATCGAACCTGTGGCGGATCAGCTTGGCGACAGGCGGCTGGCCATCGTGGCCGAGGGCGCGCTCCAGTACGTCCCGTTCGGGGCGTTACCGTCGCCCAGCGCTGGCTCCACGGAGGTTCCGCTGATCGCCACGCACGAAGTCGTGAGTCTGCCGTCCGCCGCCACCCTTGCCGTCCTGCGGAGGGAGGCCTCCGGCCGGAGCCCCCCGGGGTTGCGGGTGGCCGTGCTGGCGGATCCCGTCTTCGACCGCCGGGATCCCCGCGTCCTCGGGGGGAGCGCGTCGAGTGAGTCGGCACACAATGTGATCGACGACGCTCTCACCCGTTCCATGAAGGAAACAGGGCTCCGGCGGCTCGAGCGCCTCGGCGCCAGCCGGAGCGAGGCCCAGGCGATCTCCGCTCTCGCCGGGGCCGGGGAGAGCTTCATCGCCCTGGACTTCCTGGCCAGCCGGGCGGTGGCGATGGGCGCGGAGGTGTCGCGCGCTCGCATCGTCCATTTCGCGTCACACGGTCTCCTGAACGGCCGCCACCCGGAGCTCTCCGGAGTCGTGCTGTCGTTGGTCGACGAGCACGGGCATCCGAAGGACGGTTTTCTCCAGGCGCGGGACATCTACAAGCTCAAGCTCTCGGCGGACCTCGTCGTCCTCTCGGCCTGTCAGACGGCGCTCGGCAAGGACGTGCGGGGAGAGGGACTTCTGGGGCTTTCGCGCGGATTCATGTACGCGGGTGCGCCGAGGATCGTGGCGAGCCTCTGGCAGGTGCCCGACCGCGCGACGTCCGAGCTGATGAAGCACTTCTACGAAGGAGTCCTGCAGCAGGGCCTTCGGCCGGCTGCAGCCCTCCGGGCAGCCCAGATCGCGATTCGGCGCGAGAAGCGATGGACGTCTCCCTACTACTGGGCCGCGTTCACCCTGCAGGGGGACTGGCGCTAGAGTGGCGCCGCGGCGATGTCAGGTTTCGCTCGCCTCCTCTGCCGATTGCTCATACTGGGATCGTTTGCTGCCTCCATGACCCGGGCAGCGGAGACAGGGCCGAGGATGCTCGAGCCCGGCGCCAGCGTCGAGCGGTTGCTCGCTCCCGGCGAGGTCCACGTGTACCGATTGCCCCTGCTCTCCGGCCAGTTCTTCCGCGTCGTCGTGGAGCAGAACCACGTCGACCTCGTGATCCGGATCCTGTCAGCCGAAGAAGCCGTGATGGGGGCGGTCGAAAACGCGGCTGACCGGGCGGAGCCGCTCTCGCTCTCGGTCGTGATAGCGCGCGGAGGAGTCCATCGCGTCGAGATCCGGCTGCGAAGTCGGAAGTCGGCTCCGGGGAAATACGCGCTCATGGTTGAGAAGCTGCGCCCGGCAACTGCGGACGACGACAAGCGCATCGCCGCCGAACGCCTCCGAGGCGAGGCCGATCAGCTCCTGGCGCGTGGGTCGGCCGAATCGTCGAAGGAGGCCATGGAACGCTACGACAAAGCGCTCGCCGCGTGGCATGACGTGGGCGACCGCCGCGAGGAGGCCGCCACCTTGGCCCGAATGAGCGACGCCCTGGCCTGGCAGGGCGACATGCGCCCGGCCCTGGAGCGCGCCGAGCAGGCGCTGGCCCTTTGGCGGACGGAGGGCGATCGATACGGAGAGGCGGCAGCCCTAGATCAGGTCGGCTGCAGCCACTCGGACATGGGCCACCAGAAGCTTGGCCTCGAGTACCTCGAGCAGGCGCTGGCGCTCCGGCGCGCCGATGGCAATTTCCTTGGTCAGGCGGAGACGTTGAACAACATCGCGGTCGCACGTGGCAGCCTCGGACAGCTCCCGGAGGCCATCGCCCTGTTCACCGAGGCACTGGAGCTGACTCGCTCCGCCGGTGTCCGGTCCAACGAGGCGATATACCTCAAGAACCGCGCCTCCAATCGCGTGGCCCTCGGCGAGACGGACCGCGCGCTCGCAGACTTCCGCAGCGCGCTGACCTCCTTTCGGGCCACGGGGAATCGCCGCGAGGAGGGGGTCACGCAGTACGAAATCGGAACCGTCCTCCTCACGAAAGGCCAGGCGACCGCGGCACTGCGGCAGTACGGCCTCGCGCGGGCCGTCCTGCAGGAAGTCGGCGACAAGTTCTTCGAGGCGTTCACGCTCAACCAGATGGGGCTCGCCCGCCTCGCCGCCCACACGCCTGTGCGGGCGCTCCCGGACTTCCAGCTCGCCCAGAAGCTGTTTCGCGCCTGTCAGGACCGGCGCGGCGAGGCCATGGCCCTGGGCAACATCGGTCGAGCCCATCTCGACATGGGCGAGACGGACGAGGGCCTGAAGCACCTCCGTCAGGCTCTCCCGCTCCTGCAGGCCACCGAGGCGCGCTTTCTCGAAGCCATCGCACTCGAGGACCTGGCTCGCGGGGAGCGGGCCCAAGGCGACCTCGACGCCGCCCGAGCCCGGGTGGAGGAAGCGCTCCGCATCACGGAATCCGTCCGGGAGTCCATTCCGGCGGTGGGCATGCGGGCGTCGTTCACGGCCGTGACCCGGGACCGGTATGACCTGCTTATCGGCATTCTGATGGACCTTCACGCGAAGCGGCCGGGCGAGGGATGGGATGCCGAGGCGCTGCGTGCGAGCGAGCGGGCGAGGGCGCGCAGCCTCATCGAGCTTCTGGCGGAAGCGCACATCGACCTTCGGGAAGGGGTCGACGAGTCGCTTCTCGAAAAGGAACGTTCGCTGGAGGCCCAGATCGAGACGCAGCGGCGCGAAGAGCAGCGGCGGCTGGCCGCCACGTCGAGCGCGGAGCCGTCCGACTCGAGCCGTCGCGCGCTCGATGCACTCCTTGCGGAATACGAGGACGTGCAAGGGCGCTTGCGAGCCGCCAGCCCTCGCTATGCCGCGCTGGCCCGTCCGCAGTCCCTCAGTTTGAAGGAGATCCGGGAGCAGGTCCTCGACCGTGAAACCCTGCTGCTGGAGTTCGATCTGGGAGAAGAGCGGAGCTTCGTCTGGGCCGCGACGAGCGAGTCGCTCACCAGTCACGAGCTGCCGAGGAGAGCGGTCATCGAGGCCGCGGCCCGCCGGCTCTACCAGGCGTGGAGCGTCGGGAGCGGCGTCGATGAGGCGGAGGCGGCCCGGCGGGCGCGCGCCCTGAGCCGGATGTTGCTGGAACCCGTGGCGGATCAGCTCGGCGACAAGCGGCTGGCCATCGTGGCCGAAGGCGCGCTTCAGTACGTCCCGTTCGCGGCGTTACCGTCGCCCCGCGGTGGCGCGACAGCGGTTCCGCTGATCGCCACGCACGAAGTGTTGAATCTGCCGTCGGCCACGACCCTTGCCGTCCTGCGGCAGGAGGCCTCCGGCCGGGGCGTGCCGGGGTTGCGAGTGGCCGTGCTGGCGGATCCGGTCTTCGACCGCCGGGATCCCCGCGTCCTGGGCGGGAGCGCGTCGAGCGGGCCGGCGTCTCGTGTGGTCGAGGACGCTCTCACCCGTTCCATGAAGGAAACGGGACTCGTGCGGCTCGAGCGCCTCGGCGCCAGCCGGCGCGAGGCTCAGGCGATCTCCGCGCTCGCCGGGCCCGGGGAGAGCTTCGTCGCCCTGGACTTCCTGGCCAGCCGGGCGGTGGCGATGGGCGCGGAGGTGTCGCGCGCTCGCATCGTCCATTTCGCGTCACACGGTCTCCTGAACGGCCGCCACCCGGAGCTCTCCGGAGTCGTGCTGTCGCTGGTCGACGAGCACGGGCATCCGAAGGACGGTTTTCTCCAGGCCCGGGACATCTACAAGCTCAAGCTCTCGTCGGACCTCGTCGTCCTCTCGGCCTGCCAGACGGCGCTCGGCAAGGACGTGCGGGGAGAGGGACTTCTGGGGCTTTCGCGCGGATTCATGTACGCGGGTGCGCCGAGGATCGTGGCGAGCCTCTGGCAGGTGCCCGACCGCGCGACGTCCGAGCTGATGAAACACTTCTACGAGGGAGTCCTGAAGCGGGGCCTCCGGCCGGCGGCAGCCCTTCGGGCGGCGCAGATCGCGATCCGCCGCGAAAAGCGCTGGGTATCGCCGTACTACTGGGCCGCGTTCACGCTGCAGGGGGACTGGAACTGACACCGATGAACCGCGACGACAGGTCCCCGGGCGCTGCGGCGGAGCTGGTTAGGAGAATCCGCGCAGGAGACGCGGGCGCGGAGAGCGAGCTCGTCTCGAGGTACTGCCGCGGGGTGACGATCCTCATTCGTCGCGCGAGCCGCGACGCCTCGGCGGTCGACGACCTTTACCAACAGACCTTTCAGATCGCGCTCGAGAAAATCCGCCGGGGAGACCTTCGCGAGCCGGAGAGGCTCTCCGGGTTCATCTGCTCTCTGGCCCGGAACCTCGTCATCGACTATTTCCGGAGGGCGGCCGCGCATCGATTCCCGGGCCCCGTCGAGGGGACCCGCGCGGCGGATCCGGCCCCCGGCCCACTCGAGAGCCTGCTGAGGATCGAGAGGGCGTCGATCGTCAGGCGCGTGCTCGCGGAGCTTCCTTCAGAGCGCGATCGCGAAATCCTCTTTCGCTTCTACATAGCCGAACACGAGAAGGACTCGATCTGCCGCGACCTCGGGCTGACGAACCTCCACTTCAACCGGGTCCTCTTCCGCGCTCGCGAGCGATACCGGGAGCTGTATGAAGAGACGACGACGAGAAAAAGCGGAAAGGAGCCGGGATAATGGGCGCGCGAATCCCACTTACAGGTCAGATGGATCACGAGTCGATCCAAGGGAACCAGATTCCCGACCGCTATCTCATGGGAAGGCTTTCCCCCGAGGAGCGACTCCAGTTCGAGGAGCATTTCATCGATTGCTCGATCTGCCTCGAACACCTTGAGTCGCTCGAAGGGCTGAGGGAGGGCCTGAGAGAGTTCTCACCGCAGGGGATGCCCGAGGCGAAACCGCAGCATCATGCTTTCATTCGCCTTTTGCGCAATCCCCGCGCGGCCGTGCTCCTCGCGGCGGCCTGTCTCGCCGTGGCGATCGTGCCGTCCGCCCTCTTCTTCGGCGAGGTCCGCCGGACGAGGGGCGAGCTGGAGAACGCCCGAAGGACCGTCGACAAAGCGCAACGAGAGAGCGCTGCGCTGACGCAGGCCCTTGAGCGCGAGCAAACGGCGCGCGCGAATGTCGCCGACGTGGCCGCAAGCGTCGCGCCCATGGCCGCCTCGGTGTTCACCTTGAATCTGACGAGAGGAGCCAGCACGGGCGCGCCCGACAACCGGATCCTCCTTCGGGATCCGCGGGAGTGGATCATTCTCCTACTCGACCGGCCCGAGCCACAGCGATTCGAGAGCTACCGGGCGAGGATCTCGACGACCGACAGGCGCCCGATCGGAGACGCGCTCACGGCGAGCGCGGCCTCGGGCGACATGCTCGCCGTAGGCCTTCCGCCCGGCCTTGTCCCCGCAGGGGACTATGTCCTGACACTCGAGGGGTTCGGAGCCGGTCCCGCGCGGGACCTCGCGACGTATCGCTTCCGCGCAGTCCTCCGGAAGTAGCCGCCCCTGCGGCCGCCGGCGCACCGAAAAGCCCGATCCCGGCTGAGATAGTTCCGACCGGTCCTCCACTCTGAAGACGAGAGAACTGAGTCTCAGTAAAGGAGGACCAGATGATGTCCGAACGCACTCCGACGAGAACGGCCGCCCGCTGTGCAGGTTCCTGGCTGCTCTCTGCACTCCTCCTCGCGGCACCGACAGCGATCGCCGTCCCCGGAGACGGAACCGATCACGAATGCGGCGTGGCCGAGTCTTGCGCGGGAATGTCCCCGCTGCCGCATTCCGCTTCCTCGGCGGGCGCTCGAGGAACGGCGTCCGACCGCGACCCGTCCGTCCGGGCGGGGAACCGGAGAGCATCGCGGAAAGCGAGAGCTTCGAAGAAGAAAGTCGCTCCGTCGACTCCGACACTCGTCGCGACGGATGGGTCGACGGCCAGAAGTGCCAACAAGAGAGCTGAGTCTCGGTAAAGGAGAACCAGATCATGTTCGAACGCATCTCGAAGAGAGTGGCCTCCCGCGCCGCAGCTTCCTGGCTGATCGCGACGCTTCTTCTCGCGGCGCCGGCAATCGCGTGGATCGCCTCGGGCGAGAGTAAGCACGATTTCCTCGAGCCGTTCGTGAACCCGACCGGCGCGGCCCAGACCTTCTCGACGGCAGGCCACATCGACACCGACAACCCTTTCTTCCAGGACCTCGGCACGAACGGGCGAACGTGCTTCACCTGCCATCGCCCCGAGAGCGGATGGACCATCACGCCGGCGGGCGTGCGGGAGCGCTTCGAGGCTACCGCCGGGCTCGACCCGATCTTCCGGACGAACGACGGCTCCAACTCGCCGAATGCCGACGTCGTGACCGTCGAGGCACGCCGAAACGCTTACAGCATGCTCCTTTCCAAGGGCCTGATCCGGGTCGGCATCGGCATTCCCCAAGACGCCGAGTTCACGCTCGAAGCGGTGGACGACCCTTACGGGTTCGCGACGAGTCACGAGCTCTCGCTTTTCCGGCGTCCCCCTCCTTCCTCGAATCTGGCTTTCCTCAGCACGGTCATGCTCGACGGCCGTGAGACGTTCCTCGGGCAGACGATCGCCTTCGACCTCTCGGATCAGGCGAATGGCGCCACGATGGGACACGCGCAAGCGAGCGTCCCGCTCTCGAACGAGCAGCGCGAGCAGATCGTGGCCTTCGAGACGGGGCTGTTCACGGCCCAGGTCTACGACGTTGCCGCCGGAGATTTGAAGAGTCAGGGCGCGAAGGGCGGACCGAAGGCTCTGTCGAAGCAGGATTTCTACATCGGGATCAACGACCCGCTGGGACTGAATCCCAAGGGAATCCCGTTCAGCCCGATCGTCTTCACCGACTTCGCAGCCTGGGCCAAACTCAAGAGCAGTCACGGGGACGACGCCGAAGAAGAGGACGGACACGAGGGACGGACGGCGGCGCGGCTGGCCGTGGCGCGGGGCGAGGAGCTGTTCAACAGCAAGCGGATCAACATCACGGGAGTCAAGGGCCTCAACGACGACCTCGGCGTCGTGAGCATCCCGGGCACGTGCGGCACCTGTCACGACTCGCCGAACGTCGGCAACCACTCCGTGGCAGCGCCCCTCGACATCGGCCTCTCAGACGCCTCGCGCCGGACACCCGACATGCCCCTCTACACCCTGAAGAACAAGACTACGGGACAGACTGTTCAGACGACCGATCCCGGGCGAGCCCTCATCACGGGAAAGTGGAAGCACATCGGCCGGTTCAAGGGACCGATCCTGCGCGGCCTCGCGGCCCGGGCTCCCTACTTCCACAACGGCTCGGCCGCCACGCTCGCCGACGCGGTCCGGTTCTACGACGACCGCTTCAGCATCGGGTTGACGGAAGCGGAGATCTCCGACCTCGTCGCGTTCCTGCGCGTGCAGTGATGGAATCCCGACGGGCACGGCGCGCGGCCGTCGCAGCTAAACTCGCCGTCTCGTGGGTGCGCCTGCCCTTCGTGCGCTTCAGCCTTCCGACTGGCCCGGCGTGCGTGCAATCTACGCCGAAGGCATCGCCACCCGGACGTCGGAAAGGACTGAAGCCGCACCGGGGATTGCCATCTAGCAACTGCCATGCGTCTGCTATAAACGCGGGATGGGCGGATCCAGGCCGGGCACGAAGGGCCACGGGTCGAGGATGCCCGAGGAGCGCTGGTATGTCCTGATCCACCAGCTCCCGCCGAAGCCGCTCTACCTCCGAGCGAAGGTGCGGAATCGGCTCTCGAAGGTTGGAGCCGTCGCGTTGAAGAACTCCGTCTACGTCCTCCCGCAGACGGACGACTGTCTGGAAGACCTCCAGTGGATCGTCGAGGAAGCGGTCGCGGGAGGCGGGGAGGCGTTCGTCAGCGAGGCCCGCTTCGTGACCGGAATCTCGAACGAGGCGCTCGTGAAGCTCTTCCAGGGCCAGCGCCAGGCCGATTACGCGGCGCTTTCGGGTGAAATTCGAGAAAGTCTCTCCAGCCTGAAGCAGCGGAGCGGGGTGAACCCTCCGGAGCAGGATCTCAGGGGAGCGCTCGCCCGCTTCAGGAAGAGGCTGGACGAGATCAAGGCGATCGACTTCTTCCCGGCGCCCGGGCGGCGGGAGAGCGAGGCCGCGCTGCGAACGCTGGAGGACCGTCTCCAGCCCGCCCGGGTTAGAGCGAAAGAAGAGGGAAGACACAGGGATCTCGTGGGCCGCACCTGGGTGACGCGCCGCGGGATCAAGGTCGACCGTATCGCCTCCGCCTGGCTCGTCCGCAGGTTCATCGATCCGAACGCCCGCTTCCGCTTCGTGGAAGCGAAGGGGTCGCGGGCCGCCGCGCCCGGGGAGATCCGCTTCGACATCGTGCCCGGCGACATCACGCACGAGGGCGACCGGTGCACCTTCGAGACGCTCGTCGCGAGGGCGGGCCTCGCCGATCCCGCGGTTTTGCAGATCGCCGAGATCGTCCACGACATCGACTTGAAGGACGGCAAGTTCGGGCGCACCGACGCGGCCGGAATCCAGCGCCTGCTGCTCGGCCTCGTCCTCTCCCATCCCAAGGACGAGGACCGGCTCGCGCGCGGATTCACGCTGTTCGACGATTTGTATCGATCCTTCTCGAAGGGTCGCTGACCGGTTTCTCGCTGAGCGCCGCGCCGGAAGGGCTTGACAATGCTTCTTCTATGTAAAAATAATTAGCGTTAGACACAAATATCTTTCGAGGGAGCAAAACATGAAACCGACCCCTCCCGGCTGGCCCCGCATGTCGGCCACCGTCTGGTATCCCGACGCCTCCGCCGCGATCGACTGGCTGTGCCGCGCGTTCGATTTCGAGGTCCGCCTGAAGGTCGAGGGTGAAGGAGGGCGGATCGAGCACTCCGAGCTCGTGTACGGCGAGGCCGTGGTGATGACCGGCGACCTCGCGGGTAAGGCCGAGAAGTTTCCTTACATGCGCGCCCCCGCGCAGGTGGGGGGCGCGAACACCATGAATCTGTTCGTCTACGTCGACGACGTCGAGGCCCACTGCGCGAAAGCGCGCGCGGCGGGCGCGAAAATTGCCGTCGAGCCGAAGACGACGGACTACGGCGAAGGCTACTGGGCGGATCGCAGCTACGAGTGCGTCGACCCGGGCGGCCACCATTGGTGGTTCTCGCAGCGCCTCAGAAGCCCGAAGGCCTGAGGATGGAGGTGGACCAGACCTTCCTCGCGCTGGCCGACCCCACGCGGCGCAAGGCGGTCGAACGGCTGAGGCGCCGGCCGTATCCCGCCGGTCGGCTCGCCCGAGCCCTCGACGTGAGCCCGCCCGTGATGAGCCGCCACCTCCGCGTCCTGAGGGAGGCGGGCCTCGTGGAGGAGGACCACGGGGGCGCAGACGCGCGCGTGCGCGTCTACAGGCTGCGCCAGGAACGATTCGGGGAGCTCCGCCGCTGGCTGGACGAGGTCGAACGCTGCTGGGCGCGCGTCTCGTCCAGATAGAATGCGGCATGGTTGGATCCCGGATCGACCCCGAGGCGGAGCTCGATCGCCTCTTCGCCCTTCGGCCCGTCGATTTCGTGTCCGCCAGGAACGAGCTCGCCGCGCACCTCCGCGCCTCGGGCGACGTCGCGGCGGCCGGCCGCGTCAAGGCCCTGAAGCGACCGAGCGTTCCGGCATGGGCGGTCAACCAGCTCCGGTTCCAGGCGCCCCGCCTCCTCGCGGCCCTTCTCGCGTCGGCCGACCGGCTTCGCTCACGCTCCTCCGACTTGCCGGGCGCGATGCAGGCGCGGCGAGAGGCCGTCGCCGCGGCGCGAAGGAAAACCGCGGAGCTCCTGGTGGCGGGTGGACACTCGGCGACACCGCAGACGATGCAGCGCGTGTCTTCGACCCTAGACGCTCTCGCCACGTACGGCAACGCTCCGGATCGCGGCGTGGCCGGCAGGCTGACGGAGGACCTGCCGGCTCCGGGGTTCGACGACCTCGCCTCGTTCGGAATCCTGCGCGTCGCCGCCGGGCCCAGGCCAGGCCTCGATCGTCAGAAACAGCCCTCTGTCCCGGCTCCGGCGTCCGCCCGAGCCGCGGCCCAGCAGCGTGCAGGGGTCCGCGAGGCGCGGGCGAACCGGGTGAAGGAAATCGCCGAGGCGAAAAAGGAGGAGGCCGAGCGGGCGCGGGCGACGCTTCTCGAGGCGGAAGCGCGGGCCGAGACGCACCGGCGGAAGAGGCAGGAGCTGGAGAAGGCACTCGCGGAGGCGCAGCGTCAGGAGCGCGCTCACGCCCAGGCGCTCGCCGCGGCGCGCCACGCGGTGAGAAGCGCCGAGCGCGCGGCCCGGACTGCGGCGACGGCGGAAGCGCGCCTCGGCCGGCGGCGAGCTCGAAGCCCTTCGTGACGCCGTCAGTTGCCCGGCTTCACGCACAGGCACGACGACGTCACCTCGACGTCGGCGCGCGACCATGCCTTCTTGAAGCGGGCTTCGAAGCTGGCGGCTTCCTTCGCCTTCTTCTGGGCGCGAAGGGCGCGGGCGACGCCCTGCAGCGACCACCCGTTCTCCGGATAGCGGACGAGGTCCTGGCGGTACACCTCTTCCGCCTCCTTCGGCCGTCCCGCCGCCAGAAGGACCGCGCCGAGCGCGTGGCGTGAAGGGACCGTCATGTCCGGCGGCTCGTCGTACTTCAGCGCGTCCTCGCGCGTCACGGCCTCGCGGAGCTTCGCGACCGCCGTGCCGAAATCTCCCTTCCGATAGGCGATCTCGCCCTCGAGATACGGCCCGCAGACGCCGAAGACGTCCGCGGCCGCGTTCGTTCCGAACAGGAACTCCTTCGGCACCTTCTTGACCGCCTCAGCGAGCGCCGCTCGTTCCTTTTCCGCTTCTTCGACGTGCCCGAGAGCCGCCTGCGCGATTCCCCTGAGGAACAGCCGATACGCCCGCGAGACGGGAAGATATTCCGCGGGCTCCGGCGCCTTCAGGAGCTCCTCCCACATTCCGAACCTCTTCTGCGCCTCCCAGTGAACCGTCGTGAACGAGTCTGCGAACGCGGCGTTCTCCTTCAGGAACTCCGGCGACAGCCCGTCGACGACCGCTTTCGTCATCTCCAGCGCGACCGCCTTCCGCCCTTCCATCTCGGCCGTGAACCCGAGGAAGTGCGCGTTGTGCGCCTGATAGATGTGGTAGAAGCCGAACTCCGGAACGCGCGCGTTGTACCGCGCATCCGCGGCGAGCGCGCGCTCGTTCGCGGCCGCGGCGTCCGCCCACTTCCCGATCCGCGCGTCGATGTGGGCCGGCATGTGGACGAGGTGGCTGGAGTCGGGGACGAGGGCCTTCAGGAGGTCCGCCGCGTGTTTCGCGTTCTCGGGATGGGGCGACGCCTCGAGAGCGTGAATCTTCATGTGGAGCGCGAGCGGATGCCGCGGCGAGAGAGCGAGGGCCGCTCCGATCGCGTCCAGGGTTTCCTGTGTGCCCGGACGGGCCTTGCCGTCGCTCGTCCATTGATCCCACGGGTGCACGTCCATCAGCGCCTCGGCGTACAGCGCCGCGACGTCGGCGTCTTTCGGGAAGAGGCGGCGCACGCTTCCCATTGCTTTCGCGTACGCCTCGTCTAGGGGCTTTCGGTCCGCGGGCTGCGGCAGCGCGTAGCGCGTGCCGAGCGCTTCGATCAGGGCCTTCTCGACGTCGCTTGCTCCCGCCGCGAGCTTTTTCGCTTCCGTGAGGGCTTCCCACGCCGCTCGTGCGTGGGCCTCGTCGACCACCGGATTGTTGATGTGCGGGCCGTTCACGAGCGCGACGCCCCACCAGGCCATGGCCAGCTCGGGGTCGCGGCGCGCCGCTTCCCGGAAAGCTCTCTCCGCCTCCTCGTGGTTGAACGCGAACGACCAGTTCAGGCCCTGGTCGAAGGCCAGCTGCGCTCCCGGGTCTTTCGTGGACACCGCGCGGTGATGCGTGCCCAGGTCGAACGGCTTCCAGACCGGCTCCGCGGGCTTCTCGGGCGCCTGCGAGAGCGCGGCGGCGGAAACGAGAACGAGCGACGCCACGACGGTGGTTCGGATCCTCATGTCTCCCTCCCGAAACCGAGTATCAGTCCTGGTAGTACGCCCGCGCTTTGACGTCTCCCTCCCGTCCGGTGAGCTGGACGGAGAGCGGATGGAGCCCCGGCGGTGCCTCCGGCTTGACGAAGACGAGCACGTAGCGGCCGCCGAGGCTCCGCGCGACGCGCGAGAGAACGCCACCCGTGAAGGTGTGGGTCTTTTCGTACTTGCCGCCGGTCAGGTCGGCCATCTGCATGAGAGGCACCTCCAGCGTGTGGTAGTCCGCGTCCGAGATGTCGAGAGTGAAGACGTTCACGCGGGCCTCGTAGAGCGCTGCGAGCGCCTCGCCTGCGTCGCGCCCCTCCCTCGGCGTGCCGTCCACCTGGAGTCCCCAGCCGAAATAGAGCATCGCCTTGCCCCCGGGGATCTTCGACAGGGCGCGAGCCACGAGGGCGAGTCCCTTGTCCACCGACGCCGCCTTCTTCGCCGCTCCGTAATCGAGGTAACGCGCGAGCGACGGGAAGGGCCCGGGAGGAACAGGAGGAGGCTCGTCGAACCAGAACGACTCGAAGAAGGCATTGCGGATCGACTCCGGATCGGCCGTGAAGTCGCGGCGCAGCTTCAGGTGGGAGTCGTACGAGACGACCGCGACCCGGTCGGTCGGCACGAGCGTCGAGAGGAAGCGGTCCAGGTGCTGCCCCATCCTTATCAGGCCCTTCTGCCGCTGGCGCGTGAAGTCCTCCTGGACGAACACGACGATTACGCGTCCGGGCGGCCAGGCGAGCGTCGCGGGGCCCTCCTCCGCCCCGCCCAGGTCACCGGGCGCGAGCGGGACGACCTCGGGACGGCCCGCGGGAATCCATTCCACCGACTCCAGCTCCACGGGCCGTCCGGCCACCTCCACGCGGAAATCGGCCGCCGTCAGGTCCGGAATTGGCTCGCCCGATCCGGTCGTCACGTACGCGTCCACGAGAACCCGCTCGACGCGCACCGCCCCGCGCACACTCCCGGCCCGTTGAGGTTCCTGGCTCGAGAGGGCCGCGAGAAGGAGCGCGAGGGCGACCCGCATTGACCCATTCTCTCCCGAAGTACCTTCAGGCGCCGATGCGTCGGATCCCGCCTCGGATGGTCACGAAGCTCTGACGGGATTCCATCCGGGAGCTTCTGTATCATCCTGTTCCAGACCCCTTGGAGGAAAAAATCACGCGCGGTCCAATCCGGCTTTCCGCTCGGGCGCTTGTCGCCGTCTCGCTCCTCGCGCTCGCGAGCGCGGGCTCTGGTGCGCCGGCGCCCGCGTCTCCCTCGCCGCTGGCGGTCGCCTCGAACCTGATGGTCGAGCAGGAGGTCACCGTGACGACCCGCGTCAGCGGCGTGATCGACTCGATCCAGGTCGAGCGGGGCCAGTTCGTGCGGAAGGGGCAGCCGCTCGCCACACTGGACCAGCGCGAGTTCCGCCTGGATCTGAGGGCCGCTGAGGAGACGCTCGCCGTCAGTCTTGCGGACCTGAAGCGTTACGAGGAGCTGCGCCGCCAGAACCTGACGAGCGAGGCCGAGTTCGAGCAGAGGAAATCGCGGCACGAGCTGGCCCTCGTGGAGCTCGAGAGGGCGAAGCTCGTGATCGACCGGTCCGTCGTGCGGGCTCCCTTCGACGGGATCGTGGCGGACCGATACGCGCGCGTGGGAGAGAAGTTCACTCTCGAGGAGAGCAAGCCGCTCTTCAAGGTGATGGCGCTCGAGCCGCTCCTGGCGCGCGCCTATCTGCCGGCCTCGGGCCTTCAGACGGTGAAGACCGGCGACGAGGTGACCGTGGAGGTCCCGGATTTCCCGGAGGCGCGCTCGAGCGGACACGTCTCGTTCATCAGCCCCGTCATCGACCCGGGCAGCGGAACGGTGCAGGTCATCGTGCAGGTCAGGCGCGACCCGAAGAGAGTGCTGCGGCCGGGGATGGCCGTCCGGCTCACGTTCCGCGCGCCGTCGCGACCCTGAGGCCATGGCGAAGCGCGCGTCCGCCCCGCGTCGACGCATCCGCGCCACGAAAGACTCGGTCCTCATTCACGACATCCGGAACGTCGGGCTCCGCCTCAGCCTTCTCCTTTCGAACATGGAGGAGCACTACGAGGATCCGGACTTCAAGCGCAGCGCGGCGGACCTCCTGCAGTCGACCGTCCAGAAGCTCGACGGAATCGCGAGGAGTTGGTCTGCTCGCGGCGACTCGGTCCTCATCAAGGTGCCCCTCGAGCTGAACGCGCTGGTGCAGGAAGTCCTGCGCACCTGCCGGCCTCGCGGACGGGTGTCCGCGCCGCGGGTGAGCGCGAGCTTCACCGAGGTGCCCCGAGTCTGGGGGGATGCCTACTACCTGCGCGAGGCGATCCAGAGCGTGGTCCAGAACGCGCAGGAAGCGGCGGCAAGCTGCGTGGAGGTGCGCACGGGCCTCGAACGGCGCGGAGCGCGCGACTTCGCCGTCGTCGAAGTCGAGGACGACGGCCCCGGCATCCCCGCCGACTTCGTGCGCCGGCGGCTGTTCCGGCCGTTCCAGACGATGAAGCCCGACGGCGTCGGCCTGGGCCTCTACACGGCGCGCCGCATCCTGCGCCATCACCGGGGCGACGTCGAAGTCAGGAGCGCGGAAGGAGAGGGCACGTGTACGCGTCTCCTCCTGCCGCTCCCGGCGCCGCGCGGCCGGCGCGACTAGCGATGGACACGTGGCAGCGTCCGATCGAGGGGCGTCTCGTGATCGTGGAGGACGATCCGCTCCTGCTCGAGCAGCTCGTGTGGGCGCTGAAGGGACGATTCGAGGTCCACAGCGGACGCGACGCGGCCGAGGGGCTGAAGCTGGCCGAGCTGGATCCCGACGTCTACCTCGTCGACCTTCGTCTCCCGCCGTCGGGCGAAGCAGAGGAAGGGCTCGGGTTGCTTCAGGCCATCCGGCATCGCCAGCCGGACGCCACGGTCGTCGTCATGACCGCGGAAGCGGAGCGCCGCTGGGCCCTTAGAGCCGTCGAGTTGGGGGCGTTCGACTTTTTCCGTAAGCCCTTCGAGAAGCCGGACCTGCTCGTCGTCCTGGGACGGGCCCTGGAGCGGCACCGCATCCTCGCCGAGAACCGCGCGCTGAAGGAGAAGGTCTGGAGGCGCGGGTCCTACGGCGGGCTGGTGGGCGAGAGCCCGGGCATGCGCGCCCTCTTCGCGGTCATCGAGAAGGTGGCTCGCACCGACGCGACCGTCCTCGTGACCGGCGAGAGCGGGACGGGGAAGGAGCTCGTGGCGGAGGCCATTCACCGGGGAAGCGCCCGGAAGGCAGGGCCGTTCGTGCCCGTGAACAGCTCCGCGCTCACGGAAACGCTGGCCGAATCGGAGCTCTTCGGCCACGAGCGGGGAGCGTTTACCGGGGCGGTGGCCTCGCGGGCAGGACGCTTCGAGCTCGCGCACGGCGGGACGCTCTTCCTCGACGAGGTGGCCACGCTCTCCCCTGCCGTCCAGGCCAAGCTGCTCCGCGTTCTCGAGCGGCACGACTTCGAGCGTGTCGGCGGGACGAAAACGATCCACGTCGACATCCGGCTCGTCGCGGCCACGAACGAGGACCTGGAGGCGCGCGTTTCGGCAGGGACGTTCCGCAACGATCTCTTCTATCGCCTGAACACCGTCATTCTGAGGATTCCGCCGCTCAGGGAGCGGCGCGAGGACATTCCACTGCTTGTGGATTTCTTCGCGGCACGGGCCGGCGAGCGCCACGGCCGCCGCCCGAAGACCTTCTCTTCGGGAGCCTTCGAGGCTCTCGCAAGGCACCCCTTCCGCGGAAACGTGCGCGAGCTCGAGCATCTCGTCGAGATGGTCACGGTGCTCGTCGAAGAGGACGTGATCGGTCCCGAGCATTTCCCGGGCTCCATGGCCGCCGCATCGCCGGCGCCCGCGACGGAGGGACTTTCGCTGACCGAGGCCGTGTCCCGGTTCGAGCGGCACCTCCTCGTCAAGGCCATTGACGCTGCCGGAGGAGTGAAGGCCCGAGCCGCCGAAGCGCTGGGGCTGGATTCGAACCAGATGAAGTACCTGAGCCGAAAGCACGGACTCTGACCTCGGCTCGAGATGAATAAGTCAACCGGAGGGTGAGAAATTCACCTCCGCGGTCCGCCGAAACCTGCGGTGTGCCGCCCGGATCTCGCGCGAAATGCCGGCCGATTGAGGTCCTGAACCACGATGCCGGTGGGATCCATCGCTGGCTTCCGTCTTGCAGATCGGTAGCGTGACCCCCGACACCCCGCCGCTCCAAAGGGAGCGAGAAAACAGGAGGACATCATGGCCAAGGAAGTGCGAATCACCCTGACCGACGCGCAGAAGGCGAAGATCAAGGAAGGGACCGGCAAGGACCTCGGCGAGATTGAAGTCTCGAGCTTCGGGAGCAATCCGGCCGTGGTCGCGAAGCCCTTGGCGAAGCCTCTGGCAAAGCCCCTGGCCAAGCCTCTGGCGAAGCCCCTGGCGAAGCCTCTGGCAAAGCCCCTGGCGAAGCCTCTGGCAAAGCCCCTGGCCAAGCCTCTGGCAAAGCCCCTGGCGAAGCCTCTGGCAAAGCCTCTGGCGAAGCCTCTGGCAAAGCCCCTGGCGAAGCCTCTGGCAAAGCCTCTGGCGAAGCCTCTGGCGAAGCCCCTGGCCAAGCCTCTGGCGAAGCCTCTGGCCAAGTCCAGCGTCTGAAGCCAGCGGCTCTCCCTCAGGGGGCGCCCCTTTTCGGGGCGCCCTTTTTCATTGACGCCTACCAGACGATCGTCCGCGCCCAGCGGTACAGGATCCGGCTCCCACGCGAGAGAAGCGACGCGCGCGCCGTGTCGATCCTCGCCCTCCCCGACGATCCCGGGAGCAAGCGCCCATCCGAGTTGTCGAACGTCGCGATCGCGACGAACCGGCCGGGCTTCTCGGAAGGGCGCGTCGTTGCGCCCGGCGACGCCGGCTCCGCAGCGATCTCGGCGGCAGGTGCGATCGAGGTGATGCGCCCACGAAGGATCGGGAAGGCGCGGCCCCGGAGCTGAACGGATACCGCCTGTCCCGGCGCGAGATCGGTCAGGAGACGCTCCGTGACCGGAATTGCGGCCGTCAGCGTCCGGCAGTTGCCGATGTCGGCAAGGAGGGTCCCGCTTCGCACGAAGCGCCCTTCGAGATCGCCGAGGCGGGGCGTCAGGACGGTGCCGTCCGCGGGACTCCGAACCGCGAGCCGGTCGCGCAGGGACCTCTCGCCTGCGAGCCCGACGTCGACGGCCACCTTGCGGGACTGGTCGCGGAAGGCGCCCGGCGCATCGCCCGCCGTGCGCAGCCGACCGGCCTCGCCCGTCAGGCGCCCGGACTCGGCCGACAGCGCGGCGATCCGCGTGTCGACAGGGAGGCTCGACAGGACAAGGGCGACGTCGCCTTCCCGCACGGCGTCTCCTTCGCGCACCTTTACGGAGGTCACGACGCCGTCCTCGGGGGCTTGGATCTTCAGCGTACGTCCCGGCTGCAGGAAGATCTCCGACCGGATGGACCGGTGTGACCACGGGAGGGCCATGACGAACAGGATCGCGACGGCCGCGGCGAGGAGGGGAACACGCATCCTCTTCGACATGAGGAACTCCTTCTTGTCGAGGTAGAAGAGCCGGAGGACCCGCCAGACGGCATTCACGCGCTTGCGGAAAAACTGGAACAGCGTCGCGAGAGTGAGAACGAACGCGAAGTCCGGCAGGACCTTTCCGTAGAAGTTGAACAGGAGGTGGCCGACGAACCACATGATGAGGCCCGCCCACGCCGCGGCGAGGATCCCGTAGACGGCCAGGAAGATCCGGCGGCGGCGCGGCAGTGGCTCCAGCGGGACCGGCAGCCGAAGGAGCCGCCGCTGGATGAAGGCCCCCAGATAACCGAAGGCGTCCTCGCGGAGCGTCGGGATTCCGAGCAGGTCCGTCATGGCGAAGTAGCCGTCGATCTTGATGAGCGGGTTGATGTTGAAAAAGACGGTTGAGACGCCCGCGTAGAGCATGGCCTTGTATGCGAAGTCGTGCAGAGCGGTATCCGGATACGTCGCCAGCCAGAGGGCCGTGGCGATGACGGTCATCCACGCCTCAACGTAGATGCCGGCCAGCGACGTCCAGAGGCGCTGCCACTTGCTCTCGAAGAGGATCGAGTCGGTGGAGTCGCAGTACATGGCCGGAGCGAAGTAGAAGAACGCGACGCCGATGCTGTGGACCTCGCCGCCATAGAACTTGGTCACGTAGGCGTGTGAGAGCTCGTGGAAGACGCCGATCAAGATGAAGACGGCGAAGAACTGGAGGAGTTGCAGAAACGGCTTCTGGTAGAAGGCGTAGGTCTCCAGCGTCTGCCGCCAGATCGTGTCCCAGTGCTGGACGTACACGCCGAGTGTCAGGGCGAAGAGCACGCAGGAGACCACCACGATGGGCGGTGTCCAGAGCCAGCGGACGTACTTCTGCGTCCGGTCGAGGAAACGGTCCGGGTCCACGACGTGGAACATCATGTACATGGGGTTGACGCCCTCGGCGTTCTTGTCCGCAGTCCGCCGCCGGGCCGTCTGGAAACTCTGGAGAAGGTCGAGGCTCCTCCCGCGGGAGGAGACGACGAGGACCTTGATCCCGCGCAGGGACTCCTCGAGATCGAGGACGTGCTGCAGGGGGATACCTTCATCCCCGGGGAAGCGAAGGTTGTGGTCGTCCCTTATTTCGGCGCGGGTCCTCGTGCCGTCGAAGAGCTTGACGAGCTCCCACGTCGCCTCGTCGAACACGTGGATTTTGTTCGTCTCCGGGCTCCGGACGGCCCAGTTCACCTCTCCGAGTTGAACGAGCTTCCGGATCAGGACGTCCGGCCGCAGGGCCGGCCGCTCGGCCGCCCACGCCTCGCGGGCTGCGAGGGCCGCGATCCCTCCTGACGTATCGCTCGCGGCGCGAACGGCGCTCACGGAAGCAGCGGCCAGAGCCTCATCCAGACGTAGCGGAGGGGCTTGCGGAATAGGGCCGTGGCGAGGCTGTGGCGTCCGATCGAGACCTTGGCCTTCCCGAGCATTCCCGGCTTGAGGAGACCTCCGGGGTTCTCGATCCGGCTCTCGGCGATGACGAAGCGTTCCTCTCCCTCTTCGTGCACTGCGGCCGCGACGTGCTGGACCGTGCCGTGGAAGGTGCGGCCCGGATACGGGTTCATCTTCACCCAGAGCGGCTCCCCGACGCGCAGTTGCGCGGCGTCGCTCTCGGGAACGGCAACCTCCACCGTGACCTCCGAGATGTCCGCGAGGACGCAGAATTCCGCCGCGCTTGCGAGGAACTGAGCCGTCTTCTCGTCGAGTCGCGGCGTGACGACGATCCCGGCGACGGGAGCGCGGATCTCCGTGCGCGCCATGCGGCTCTGGGCAAGCTGGATCTTCGCGGCGAGCGCGTCCCTCTTCGCGAGGGCCTGGTACACGGCGGCCGCGTCCCCCTCGGCGCGGAACCGGTTCAGGTCGCTCTCGGCGATCTCCTTCGCGGAGGTCGCCTCCGCGAGCTCCGTCCGGTAGCGCTCGTCGCGGAGCGTGGCGAGCAGGTCCCCCGCGGCCACGGCGTCGCCCTCGCGGCGGTGGACCGCCGCAATGAAGCCGTCCACGGAGGACGTCACGGCCACACGCCTGAGGGGAAAGACGCGGGCCGGCCCGGCCACGCGGATCCGCCACGGGACGAGGGCGAGAACGGCGAGAACCGCGAGGGCGGTGCCCGCCCACGTGAGAGCGCGGCGGGCGGGGACGGCTTGCACTTTCCGCCACTTCTGAAGCATGGGCTGCCACAGGCCCGCTAGCGGCACCTGCTGGTAGAGCTGGGCGTTTCTAAGGGCGACGGTCGCCTGGCTCACGAGGATCTGGAGGAGGTCGCGCGTCTCCGCTTCGAAGACGATGGGCTCGTCGCACTCGAAACCGATGACCCCCAGCTTCCCTTCTTCGTCCTTGAGGACGACTCCGTAGAACGCGTTCCGACCGCTCTCGTCGAAGAAGACGCGAAACTTCTCCTCGGTCTCGGGTCGGTCCGTCACGATCGTGCCGTCCTCCATCCGGGTCACGGCCACGTCGCTGCCGCCGAAGAAGACCCATTCGAGGAGCGCTTCCGTGCGCTTGACGGACGCGTCCGACCGCTCGATCTCCGCGAGGCCGGACACGGCCCCGAGGCGCAACCGGCCGCGCTGCAGGATGGCGATTGCGCAACGTTCGAACGAGACGAGCGCCGCGCTCGCGTTGACGACCGTCGCCATTACCTTGTCGAGGTCGAGGGTCGCCGTGATCTCGCGGCTGACGGTCAGGAGAGCGTCGAGCTGCTCGACCTTTCTCTCGGCCTCGTACTGGCGTGCGTTGTGCAGCGCCCGGACGACCTGCCTCTCGATGTCGACGAGGAGCTCCTCGTCGGCCGCGGTGAACTCCGGATGCCGCCCGCGCTTGTTGACGACGACGATCGCGCCGATCGGTGCGTCGTCCTCGATGAGGGGCGCGGCAAGGATGGAGTGGACCGGGTAGTTCGGGTTTTCTGTCCGGACCGGGTCGTCCTTGGGGAGATCGTGCCGGCGCAGAGGTGTCCGCCCGGCGAGGACGTCGCCGACGACGGAGCCTCCGACGGCCTCCGGTGGCGCCGGGATGTCGTAGTTCGTGTTGACCGCCGTCGCCGCCAGCGTCACCTCGCCGGCCTGCCGATCGAGTGTCCAGAGCGACGCAACCTCGGCGCTCATGAAGTCGGCGGCCTTGCGGGCGACGATCGCGGAGAGCTCGTCGAGGTCGATCGTGGAGCCGAACGCCTTGGTCAGGTCGTAGAGGCTCGTCAGGC
Source organism: Thermoanaerobaculia bacterium (assembly GCA_963821225.1). GTDB lineage: Bacteria > Acidobacteriota > Thermoanaerobaculia > UBA5066 > UBA5066 > Fen-183. The sequence continues at coordinate 178,937 of CAWGCY010000006.1, read as the reverse complement.
GCTCGATGGCATAGAGCATGCCGCTCGTCTTCCGCTCCGCGCGGAGAGCGCGGGCGAGGGCGGGCGTGGCGTGCTTGAGGAAGCCCTGGACGTTCTGGAGGACACCCCGGTCGGGCATCCGATGGAAGGCGAGGGCGAGAAGGCCCACCACGATCCTCTCGGCCTGGAGCGGCACGAAGAGGCACGCGACCGTCGGTGTCGGGATCGCCTTCAGAAAAGGGTCCTCGGTCGCGGTCAGCTGTCCGGCCTCGAGAAGGACCGGCACCCGGTCGCGAACCAAATCGTGCACGAGTCCCGTCTCCCGCGAGACGGAGCGCCGCACCGCGCGCTCGGTCCCGGTGCCGAACGCGGCGATGCAGAGGAAGGAGGGATGGAGGGCGTCCGGAGCCCAGAGAAGGGCCGCGTCCGCGCTCGACAGTTCCGCGCTCCACCGGGCGGCCCATCCCGAGGTCTGCGCGAGGCTTTCGCAGAGGGCCAGCTCCGCCAGAGCCCTGATCTCGGCGGTCTCCGGTGACGACCCTCCCCGGCTCTCATCCTGTGCCATGGAGGATTCCTCGCGCCTTTCGAAGTCAGAAGCTGGAGACGGCCTGTTCGCGGTCGTCGAACATCTCGAAGACCGAATCGAGCCTCGTCATCTCGAGAAGCTTCTTCAGGTGGGGACCGACTCCGAGGAGCTTGGCGCGGCCCCCCTCGTTCTGTGACGTCGTGAGAGCGCGCACAAGAGCGCCGAGACCGGACGAATCCACGATACGCAGACCCGAGCAATCGATCAGAAGGTCGACCTTCCCCTCCTCGAGCAGGCTGATGACGGTCCTCCTGAACACCGCTTCGGGATCACCGATCACGAGATCGCCCTTCACGGTCACGACCGTCACACGCCCATCCTGTGCCGTGCTCAGTTCCATCGCGCTCTTTCGCTCAAGCTTCTCAGAAGAAACCGGCGAAAGCCAGCGAAACCTCAGCCGGGGAGCTGCCGCGCGAGCGCCGTCACGAGGCGCGCTCGCGGTCGAGCAGTTTCATCGAGTGGGCATCGTAGCAATCGCCCGCGGTTGCGCCCGCCGGCGCGGCCCCGCAGCGCCTCGTTGAGCAGCAGCTCGTTGCTCCCCATCCCGTAAAAGTCGCCGGTGTCCAGGAGAGTGATGCAGGCGTCGAGCGTTTGGATCCTGCACCGCGTCGCGGTCCGGGACGTCCCTTCCAAGAAATCTTCCGGCAAGACCTCTACGACGTCCCTCGAGAGGCGAAGGTCCTTCGCCCCCGCGCCAGCGGCGCGATCAGCGCGCTCCCTTCTTCTGGAACTCGGCCAGCCAGTTCTGCACCAGCACCATGCGCGGCGCCGTGGCGCCGGCTCCGGGACGGACGATCAGGAACCGGCGGCCGTCCGCCGTGACATCGAAATCGTCCCCGCTGAAGCTCGATCCCTGCCCGCCGATCCCGGACAGGGCGACGCCGAGCGATTCCGGGGCCGAGGCGAAGGGCGGGTCCACCGCAGGATTCACCTTCACCACCGCCGGCGTGCGCTCCGAAAAGCCCGTCAGGAAGAAGAGCTCGCCGGTGTCCCGGGCCCACCGGGGCGACCGCGCGGACTGGGTACCGACCTGCCATCGGCCCTCGCCGCTCGGGAAGCGGGTCAGGAACATCTCGGGCAGCCCGGGCTCGTCCGTGACGTAGGCCAGCAGCCGTCCGTCGGGCGAGATCCGTGCCTCCATCACGGCCGGCTCGGGCTCGATTCGGAGGATCGGACGCCACGGTCCGATGGTGCCGTTGGCCTGATACTCCGCCACCCGAAGGCGCCCGCGGCCCTTGTCGTCGACGATCCCAAGAACATGTCGGCCATCCGGCGCCGGCGCGATGGGGAAGGGCGCGACTCCCAGAGTAACCGCGGGAGCGAGTTCCTGCTGCCCGCCAGAGCCGTCGGCGTTCAATGCCACGATCCGGAAGCCGACGCCGGCCGTGGCGGCCGCCGACTGGAGGTAGGCGATGCGCGAGGGCGAGAGCCACGCCGGCGCAAAGCCTTCGTCGCCGCCGAAGGTGAGCCGCGTCTCGGTGCCGCGATCCAGGTCGTGAACCCAGAGGTACCGATTCTTCGGAGAGCCGGCCACGAAGACGATCCGCCGGCCGTCCGGAGCCAGAGCCGGCTGCGCGAGCCCCGCGTGGCCCGGACCGACGACTCCCGCCGTCTTGCCGGAGCGATCGAGCCAGGCCATTTCGCCCACGACCTCTGCGCCCGACTGCTGCACGTAGAGGAGCGAGCCGTCCACGGAGGCGCTCAGTGAGAGAGCGCTCGGCGCTACCGGAAACGATTCGCCCGAAACCTCGCGTCGCTTCACGTCGTACGGAACGGCCCAGATTCCGGCATTCGCTCCCTTCCGCAGGTAGAGGATTTGCCCCAAGACGAAAGCGGGCGCCGATTGCGTGTTGCCCACGTCCAGACGCAGCGGCACGTGCCGGCTGCCGTCGAAGACCGCGAGGTAATCGGGCGGCCGCCCGCCCCGGCTCGACGCGTTCCTCCAGTGGATCAGGTACAAGAGGTCGTTGTTGGGGAGCCAAGACGGAAAATGAAAATCGATCACGCGGTCAGGGTCGGGCTCGAGCACGAGTACCGGATTCCCACCCTGCGCCGGCACCTCGTACAGCCCGCCACGCCAAACGGAGAAGGCAATACGCCCCGAATCCGACCAGGCTGCGCCGATGATGCTGCCGGTGCCGGGGATGTCGGCGATCGCCGTGCTCGTCCCGCCGTTGGCGGGGACTCTCCACAGTTTCTTGCGCTCGCCGAATGCGACCGACTGCGAATCGGCGGACCAGCAGAGGGCCGTGAGGGTCGAAATCTCGGCGATCGCGCGAGCGCCCAGCTGGTCGAGATCGCGCACCCAGATCCGGTTTCCCGCCGAATAGGCGATGCGCGAGCCGTCCGGAGAAAGAGCCGGGGCGCTGAACCAGTCCATTTCGAGGGCCGGAACCGCGAGATCGAGCTTGCGAAGCACGGCCCGTGTCAAGTGCGGGGCGCGAGCACGCAGAGCGGGCCCGTCGCCTCGAAGATCTTCGCGAGGCCGAAGTCGAGGAGCTTCACGCCCCCTCGGGGGTGACCTTCACGTTTGCGGGCTTGAGGTCTCGGTGGACGATTCCCTTCTCGTGCGCCTCTTCCAGCGCCTCGGCGATCTGCTTCGCGTAAGAAAGAGACTCTTCGAGTGGAAGAGGGCCGGAGGAAAGGCGCTGGGCAAGGTCCGCTCCTTCGACGAGCTCCATTGCGAGAAGGTGGCGCGACGAGGAAGAGGAAGAAGAGAGAATTTCTTCGAATGAGTAGAGAACGGCGATCCCAGGATGATTCAGGCTCGCCAGCAGCTTCGCTTCGCGCTCGAAGCGCGCCCGCCTCTCGCCGTCTTCGAAGAACTCTTCCGGCAGAACCTTCAGCGCGACCGGCCTGTCGACGCGCGTGTCCCTCGCCCGCCAGACCTCTCCCATCCCTCCCGCGCCGAGAGGGGCGAGGATTTCGTACGCGCCGAGCTTCGTGCCGGGCGCGAAAGTCACGTCGCACTCCTCATCGTGCGATTCTTGCCCGGTCGACGCCGGGAACGCCCTCGGCCGTCATGAGGCTCGAGACCTGCTCCCACTCCGCGAGGCAGATCCTCTTTCCGTCCGGCGAGATCGCGAACGTCTCCGGCGCCCAGTCCGGCTCGAAGCCGGCGAGCGGACGCCGCGTCGTAGCCGTGTCCCGGCCGGCGCGGAACTCCTGGACGAAGATCCCGGACCTCCCTTTGCCGTCGACGGACACGAACGCGATGGCTTTCCCATCGGGCATCCAGCGCGCGCGCCCGGAGATCGCCTCCGCGCGCCGCGTGGTGGCACCCAGGCGGATCGAGAAATCCACCAGCGTCCCGTCCGCGATCCGGACCACCTTGATCGCGCTCTCCCCCGTCAACCGCGCGAACGTGAAGAGCGCATATCGTCCGTCGGGCGAGACCTCGGGCCATTCACCGAGGCCGGGGAAGAGCATCGTCGCCTCGCTCCCGTCGGGATGCACCTTCCAGACGCCGAACTTCTTCGGATCCGCGGAGGCGTACACGATCCACTTTCCGTCCGGCGTGGCCGTCGCGTTCTCGGCGTCGACACCGTCATGGCTGACCTGCCGCGCCCCGCTTCCGTCCGCGTCGGCCATCCAGATCTCGAAGTGACCCGAGCGGTCCGAGCTGAAGATCAGGCGCTTCCCGTCGGGCGTGAACGCCGGATCGTAGTCCACGGCGGCGCTGTCGGTCAGGCGACGGACCGAGCCCGTGCGAGGCTGCAGGCTCCACAGGTCGACGTTGCCGCCGCGAAGCGCCGAATACACGATCCAGTCTCCGTCCGGCGAGTACCGGGGCTGGCGGTTCATTCCCAGGCCGCGGCTCAGCCACACGCCCGGCGCGGCCGCGCCTGCCGCCGGAACCTCGCGGAGGTTCACGCGGTTCGAGTTCACGTCGAAGACGAGACGTCCCGGGCCCAGGATGTCGATCGACCAGACCCGGCTGGGCACCTCGAGGACAGAGGAGTGCTCGCCGGTCGCCGCGACGATCCTCTCGATCGTGCAGGAGGCGGCTTCGAACAGGCTCAGGACGGGAGCGGCGCGGGCGACCAGGGCTTCACGGCCCGTTCCGAACCACGCCGCCGCGGAGAGCTGCGATGTGCGCGCGGTCCCGACGTCGTGCCCTCCGCTCCCGTCGGCGGCGACGAGGAGCGGTCCCGCGCTCAACGAGGCGGTACCGAGCGCATGCGGAAAACAGAGGATCCACTTCCCGTCCGGCGACCACGCCGGCCAGTCGAAGGGGACGGCCGTGGACCTGTAGATCTCGCGAGGTTCGCCCCCGTCGGCCGTGCCGACGGTGAGCGTCCAGACCTGCCGTCCGTTTTCCTGCCCTTCGCGGACCCAGGCGAGCCGCACCCCGTCGCTCGACCAGGCGCCATCGGTCGCGCCGGCGACGAGCCGCCGGGGCTCCCCTCCCAGGGCGCCCACGCGATAGAGCGACGTGCCTCCGCCCTCGCGCCTCGCGAAGCGCCCCCGCCGCGGCCGCGAACGCGGCCGCAACCGCCCAGGGAAGAACGCGGGAAAGAGAGCCCCTTCGACCCACAGCGGGGCTAGACGACGCGGTCTTCTCTTCGAAGAGTGATAAGGAAGACGAGCTCGCCGCGGCGGCGGTCTCTTCGAGATCCAGCCGCGCGTCGCCGATGTCTCGCAATCTGAGCTTCGCTTCCCGCTGCAGACACTTTCTAAGAACTCTTCTCACGCTGGCCGGCGTCCGTTCCGGCAGCGCCGCCCAGTCCGGGTCTTTGGAGAGGATGGAGACGAGCGTGTCGCTCACCGTCTCGCCTTCGAAGGCTCTCTTCCCCGTCAGCATCTCGAAGAGGACACATCCGAATGCCCAGACGTCTGTCCGCTTGTCGACCGCCTTCCCCCGCGCCTGCTCGGGGCTCATGTAGGCGGCCGTTCCGAGGATCACGCCCGCAGCAGTCGCACGGGCCGTCAGCGTCGGAGAGTGAGTCACGGACGGAGCCGAGCCCGGTCCTCCGTCGCCCTCGAAGATCTTCGCGAGGCCGAAGTCGAGGAGCTTCACGCGTCCATCATTCGTGACCTTGACGTTCGCGGGCTTGAGGTCGCGGTGGACGATTCCCTTCTCGTGCGCCGCCTCCAGCGCCTCGGCGATCTGCCGGGCGAGAGAAAGAGTTTCTTCGAGTGGAAGAGGGCCGGAGGCGAGGCGCTGTGCGAGGTCCTCCCCCTCGACCAGCTCCATGACCAGAAGGTGGCGCGAAGCAGAAGACGAAGAACCGGGGATTTCTTCGAAGGAATGGATGGCGGCGATGCCCGGATGGTTCAGGCTGGCCAGCGTGCGGGCCTCCCGCTCGAAGCGAAGTCGCCTTTCTTCATCTTCGAAGAATTCTTCCGGCAGGACCTTTACGGCGACGTACCTCGAGAGGCGAAGATCCTTTGCCTTGTAAACCTCTCCCATCCCTCCCGCGCCGAGAGGGGCGAGGATCTCGTAAGGGCCGAGTTTCGTCCCGGGCGCGAGGGTCACGTCACCGTCCCATGTCCGCGTTCCAATTCAGGACGACGGTCGTCGGCGTCATCGCCTCGCGCCCGAGCGGGGCGACGACGAGGAACCGCTTTCCGTCGCGCATGGGGGTGTAGTGCTCCCGCGCGACAGCCGTGTCGAACCGCCCCTGGAAGAGCGGCTGCGGCGTACCGGCCGTCACGGTCGCTCCCCCCGTGATCTCCACCGCCATCAGCTTCTGGTCGGGCGCCCGGTAGTACAGCTCCTTGCCGTCGCCGCGCCAGTGCGGCTCGATGCCGCCCGCCGTCGAGATCTGCCACTTGCCGCCGGGGCCGGGGAAGCTCTGGACGTAGATCTCGGCACGTCCGGACTCGCTCGACTGGTACGCCACGAAGCGCCCGTCGGGCGAGAAGACGGGCCGCATCTCCACGAAGGACGTCCTCACGAACGGGACCGGCTTGCCGTCGCCGGACGTCGGCAGCATCCAGATGTCCCAGCCCGTGTCCTTGCCCTGGCTCGAGTAGGCGATGTACTTCCCGTCGCGGGACCAGTCGCAGGCGAACTTGAGCTCGTCCGACTTCAGGAGAGGCTTCTCCTCTCCCAGCCCTTCGGACGCCTTGACGAAGAGGTCGTTCCCGACGGTGTAGACGATCTGCTTGCCGTCCGGCGACCACAGCGGCGCGAACGCGTCGTCGGAAGTGAACGTGAAGCGGGAGCTGACGCCGCGTTTGAGGTCCCGGATCCAGACATCCGTCTTCCCGCGGCGGGGATCCGCGAGGTCGTACGCGAGCCGGTCGCCGCCCGGGGAGAACGCCGGGTTGCGGCTGTCCCCCGGGTCGCCGATCGCTTCGCCCTCCTTGCCCGACCGATCGACCCACAGGAACCGGTCCCCCGACTCTCCGGTCCGGTAGACGAGCGTTCCGTCGCGGGAGACCGAGAAGCGCGCGAGGCCGACGCTGTCCGTGCCGACTTGCTCGGCGAGCGGAGCGGGCTCGCCGGTCGTCTTCAGGGCGTTCGCGTCGAACGGCTGGGCGACGAGCGTCCTGTCGCGCACGAATAGGAGGTAACCCGGCGGCGCGTACGAGACGAGCGTCTGCGCGGACGCGAGGGACTTCGACTCCCCCGAGTCGAGGTAGCCGATCCGGTACACGGTGTCCTCCGGCTTCTCGCCGGTCGCCATGTAGAGAAAGTGCCGGCCGTCCGGAAGGAACTCGGGCCAGCCCACGGTCCTCTCCTTTCGCGACGACTCCGGCTTGACCGCGTCGGCCGGCGTCCCTCCGGCAGCGGCGACGCGGCGGATCGGCTGGGGGCCCGTCCCGTCGAACAGGATGACGCCCCCCTCGCTCCAGGTCCCATCGGAGCCTCCGGGGGCGTCACAGATCTTCTGCGGCGGGCCGCCCGACACGTCGACCTTCTTCAGCTTGCCACCCGAGACGAACGCGACGAACCGGCTGTCGGGCGACCAGAACGGGCGCCCCGCCCCTTCGGTGCCCTCGAGCGGGCGTGCCTTCAGCGCGTTGAGCGACCGGACCCAGATGCGGCTCTTCCCGGACGTATCGGTCGCGTTGAACGCGATCGTGCGCCCGTCCGGCGAGATGCGGGGCGCGTCGATCGTCGTGATCTCCGGGGGGGTGGCGATCTCGAACCGCACGAGCTTCGGGCGCGCTGGCGCTCGCCGGACGAAACCCACGGCAAGCGCCGCCGCCGCCACGGCGGCCGCTGCGGCGAGGCCCCAGGCGAGGCGCTCGCGGCTCTTCCGGCGGTGGGCGACGGGGGCAGGGAGCCCGACCTGCGAGCCGCCTTCCGCGATCCACTGGAGCTGGAGCTTGATGTCGTGTGCCGTCTGGAACCGGTCGTCGGGGTCCTTCGCGAGGCACGTCTTCACGACGCGGTCCAGCGCCGGAGGGGTCATCGGAGCGATCGCCGAGACCGGCGCGGGATCGTCCTTGAGGATCGCCGAGATCAGGGCCGCGTGGCTCTTCCCTTCGAAAGCCTTCCGCCCCGTCGCCATCTCGTAGATCACCGCGCCGAACGAGAAGATGTCGCTGCGCGCGTCGCCTTCCTTGCCTTCGAGCTGCTCGGGCGCCATGTACTGGAACGTTCCGAGGATCGTCCCCTGCTGCGTGATCGCGCGCGGCATCTCGGTCGGAAGCGACGTCGCCGAGGACGACGACTTCACGGGCGCCGCCGCCGTCTTCGCGAGACCGAAGTCCAGGAGCTTGACGCCGGACTTCGTCAGCATGACGTTTCCGGGCTTGAGGTCGCGGTGGATGATGCCGGCGTGGTGCGCCGCATCGAGGGCGCCCGCGATCTCGATGGCGATCTTGAGGAGCTGCTCCGGCGCGAGGGGACCGCTCAGCAGTCGCTCCATCAGCGTCTGCCCGTCGGCCAGCTCCATGATGAGGAGGTGCCGTGCCGGGGCGTCGGCGGACGCCGGCGTCTCCTCGAACGAGTAGAGGTGCGCGATGTTGGGATGGTTGAGGGCCGCGAGCAGGCGCGCCTCGCGTTCGAAGCGCGCGATGCTCTCCTTGTCTTCGAAGAATTCCGCGGGCAGGACCTTCAGGGCGACGGTCCGCTCGACGCGGGAGTCCTTCGCCTTGTAGACCTCGCCCATTCCGCCCGCTCCGAGCGGGCCGAGGACTTCGTACGCGCCGAGACGTGCACCCGTTGAAAGCGTCATCGCGCTCCTTCCACGAGAAAAAGATGAGACGACGTGCGCCGGCAGGCGTACGCGTAGCTCTTGAGGTCGCTGCTGAAGGCGAAGGGTCCGATGTTCAGGACTCCTGTCAGGTCGGCGGGCCCGAGCGTGCGCATCGGTTCCCGCTTGCCCGTTGCGAGGTCGAGCCTCTCGATGTGGGCGGGGACCTCCCCGCTGCGCGAGACGAGCAACGAACGGCCGTCGGCGTTCCACTGGATGACCTGGTCTTCGGGAGTCGCGCCCGCCACGGGCCGAGGCTCGCCTCCGTCCACCGGATAGATCACGAGGGCGCCGCCGCTCGCCTTCACGAGGACCTGTCGGCCGTCCGGCGATACGAACCCCTGGCTCGTGCCCTCCGGCGTGACGGGGCGGGGCTTGCCGTCGGCGACGTCCTGCACGTAGCAGCGGACGCCTTTGCCTTCCTCGTGGCCGCAGAAGACGATCCTCTTGCCGTCCGGGAAGAAGTGCGCCGATTCGTAGCTGACGAGACCGCCCCGCTCGAGTTTGCGTGGTTCGCCGGCGCCCGTCGGGTAGAGCACGAGCTGGGGGGGCGACGTCGGCACGTTCGCGAGCGCCCACTTCCCGTCACGGGAGAGATCCGCGCCGTTCCCCTCTCCAAGGCGGACGACGGGTGACCCGTCCGTCTGGCGCAGGCATACCGCATAGTTCACACCGACGCTCCCGCTCTCTTCCGAGAAGAGCAGCGTCTTTCCGTCGGCCGTCAGAGCACCCGGATCGGAGAGGTCGAGCCAGGACAGATCCCGCTCGCGTGTCTCGCCGGGCGCGAGGACCTGCATCTCGCGGAAGAAATCGTCCCGCGTCGCGAGCCAGCGGCCGTCGGCGCGGACGTCGCGAATCGTCAGGCCACCGGCGCTTTCCAGCGCGACCCGGCGTTTTCCGGCCAGGCTCACCGCGTAGACACGGAAGTTGTTGTAGGCGTTTCCGGCGGAGAACATCACTTCGTCTCCCGCCGGAGACCAGGCCAGCCCCTCCTCGCCCCAGTAGCCCTCCGAGAGGATCGTCTTCTTCCCGGCGAGGTCGACGACCGCAACCTCTCCACGGTCGTCGAACTTGAAGGGGTGCTCGAAGAACGCGATCCGGTCCCCGCGCGGAGAGAAACGCAGGTCGCTGAAGTAGCCACCCGTCTCGGCGAGGACCTTCCCGGCCGGGAACTCCAGCCGGTCCTTTCCGCCGACGTCGCGAATCACCGCGAGCTCGGACCCGTCGGGGGACCAGTCGGCCTCGCGCACGGCGTCGAGGATTTCCCGCGGCGCGCCGCCTTCAAGCGGCATTCGCGCGAGAGTGCCCTCGAAGAGGCTGTGTCCCTTGTACCGGGCGCGCGTGAGAACGGCCAGCTCTCCCTTGGACGAAATCGAAAGGAGGTGTCCGGCCCGCAGGGAGCGCGGGCTCGCGCCGGGATAGTCCGCGCGGAGCGAGAAGATCTCGGGCGTGTTGCCGGAGGGTGCCGCGCTGTAGACGACCGTCTTGCCGTCCGGGGCGAGCCGAACGTTGAAGATCGGCTCCTGCCGGAACGTGAGCTGCGCGAAAGAGGGGACGACGGCACCCGACCGCTCCCCTCTTCGACGTCCGACGGCATACGCTGAGACGATGGTGAGAAGAGCGACGGCAAGGGCGGCCGCCGGAATCCACCGACGTGCAGGCCGCCCGGGTGACACCCGCGAAGCCGCGCGGCCCGACGCGGAGCTCCCGCCAAGAGCCTCGAGGTCGAACGCGAGGTCCCCGGCCGACTGAAAGCGTTCCGCCGGGTTCTTCTCGAGGCAGTGCCGCACGAGCCGGTCGAGCTCGGACGGGATCTTCGCGCCCGAGACGTCCGGCTCCGACGGCTCCTCCTTGAGGATCGCGTTCATCGTCTCGATCGCCGAGTCGCCCTTGAACGCGCGCTTGCCCGTCAGCATCTCGAAGAGGACGCACCCGAACGCGAAGATGTCCGACCGGGCGTCGGCTTGCTGCCCTCTCACCTGCTCGGGCGCCATGTATCCGACGGTCCCAAGGAGCATCCCCGCGTCCGTCGCCTTCGCCATCGTCGGCGACTTCGTGTCCTCGCCCGCCGCGATCGGCCTTTGCTTGGCGAGGCCGAAGTCGAGGATCTTCGCGCGCCCGTCCTTCGTGAGGACGACGTTCTCGGGCTTGAGGTCGCGGTGGACGATCCCGCTCCCGTGCGCGGCCGCGAGGCCGCGGGCGATCTGGGCTCCGAGGTCCACGGCCTTGCGCATCGGCAGTGCGCCCGCTGTGATTCTCTCGCGCAGCGTCTCCCCGTCGACGAGCTCCATCACGAGAAGGTGTCTCCCACCAATTTCTTCGAACGAATAGATGGCGGCGATTCCCGGATGATTGAGCGCCGCGAGGAGCTTCGCTTCCCTCTCGAACCTCTGTCTCCTCTCTTCACCTTCGAAGAATTCTTCCGGCAGAACCTTGACCGCGACGTCCCTCGCGAGGCGAAGATCCTTCGCCCGGTAGACTTCTCCCATCCCTCCCGCTCCGAGGGGCGCAAGGATTTCGTACGGTCCGAGGCGGACGCCAGCTGCGATCGTCATGTGTTTGGCTGATTCTAGCTGCGACGGAGTCGCGTGCGTGCGAACGGCCCCGCATGGATAATGCCTGCGTGTCGGTGAACGGTCTCGGGCAGGAGAACGCGAGTGCGGGGGCCTTCCCCGGCGAGGCCGACGCGGTCGTCTGCGGCGGCGGGCCCGGCGGCTCCACCTTCGCCACGCTGATGGCCCGGATGGGTCATCGCGTTGTCGTCTTCGAGCGCGAGAAGTTTCCCCGCTTCCACATCGGCGAGTCGCTCCTGCCCTGGAACGTGCCGCTCTTCGAGCGCATCGGCGTTCTTTCGAAGCTGAAGGCGTCGGGGCCCCAGGTGAAGCGCGGGGCCCGCTTCTACCATCAGGGATCGTCCTTCACGCGCCCGGTCCTGTTCGCGAACGGCATCGACAGCGATCATCCGAGCTCGTTCCAGGTAAAGCGGGCCGAGTTCGACGCCCTCCTCCTGGACCACGCCCGCGAGTCGGGGGCGGCCGTCTTCGAGGAAGCGCGAGTGACGGACGTCCTCTTCAGCGCGGACGGCAAGAGGGCGCGCGGCGTGAAAGTGCTTCTCAAGGGAGAAAGCGAGCCGCGCACCGTGAATGCGAAAGTGGTCGTGGATGCCACCGGCCGCGACGCGCTCCTTTCCCGAAACCTCGGCGGGCGCAGGCGCGACCCCCTTCTCGACCGTTCGGCCGCGTTCACCCACTACGACACCTTCAGGCGCGAGGAGGGACCCACCGGCGGGGACATCGTCATCGTCACGACGCCGGAAGGCTGGTGGTGGCTCATCCCGTTCTCGGATGGCTCGGTATCGGTCGGGATCGTGATGCCCTCGCGGCGGTTCAAGGAGCGGCAGGGCAGCGTGGTGCAGCTCTTCGAGGAATCGCTCCTGGCGACGCCGGAGGTGCACGAGCTCCTCGCGGGCTCGAAGCGAACGATGGACGTTCAGGCCATCGCGGACTACTCGTACGCGACGCCCCGCATCTCCGGCGACGGCTTCTGCCTCGTGGGTGACGCGGCCTGCTTCCTCGATCCCGTCTTCTCGACGGGCGTCCTCCTCGCGATGCAGTCGGCCGAGATCGCGGCCTCATCGGTCGACCACGCGCTCCGCGCGAAGGGGAGAGTCGACGCGAGCGACTTCAGGAGCTTCGAAAGGACGTATCGCGGCGCGATCCGGCGATTCGAGCGCTTCGTCCACGGCTTCTACCAGCCGCACGTCCTCGAGACGTTCTACACGCCGGCTCCGAGCGTCTGGATCGCGCGCGGCGTCACGACGGTGCTCGGCGGCGGCGTCTTCCATCCCACCTTCAAAGTCCGTTTATGGATCTTCTCCTTTCACGTCTGCGCCGCATTCATCAGGGTCCTGCAGGCGTTGCGTGGCCGAGGCGCTTTCGAGCGGGCGACGGGGATCGTCGTGTCGGAGAGGATGCCGTGAGCTTCCGGCGCGGTCTGAAGCTCGTGAGTTTCGCGCGCCGCCATCTGGGCCGCATGGGTCGGGGGCGCGGCGAGGTCATGCAGCACCTTTCCACCCCCGGCCCGGGCAACCTCCCGATGCCGACGTTCGTGCAGCTCCGCGTCACGAACCTCTGCAACCTCCGCTGCAAGATGTGCGGTCAGTGGGGAGACACGGGCATCTTCCGCGCGCTCGGCGCGTCCACCGCGACCGACGGTGAAAAGGAGAAGAACCGGATTCGTGAGCTGATCGGCCTGAACCGCCAGATGGCCCTCTCCGACTACGTCCGCCTTCTCGACGAGCTCGCCCCCTCGCGCCCCATCATCAGCCTGTTCGGCGGCGAGCCGCTCCTTTATCCCGACGTCCTGCCTCTCGTCCGGGAGGTGAAGAGGCGCGGCCTGACGTGCTCGCTCATCACCAACGGCTGGCGGCTCGAGGAGATGGCCCGCGAGCTCGTCGAGGCCGGCGTGGACTCGATCATGGTCTCCATCGACGGCGTGCCCGAGCTTCACGATCGGATTCGGGGACAGGCCGGCAGCTTCGCGCGCGCCGCGGCGGGCGTGAGGGCCGTGGCCCGCGCGCGCGACGAGCTCAGGTCTGCGGCGCCGATGCTCCTCGCGATCTTGCCGATCACCGAGCTCAACCTGGAAGACATCGCGCCGGCGCTCGAGGCCCTCCAGGAGCTTCCGCTCGATACCATCAACATCGGGCTTCGCTGGTTCGTGTCGAAGGAGACCGGAGCGGAGTACGAGAAGGTGATGTCCGAGACCTTCGGCGTTTCGGGCAGTTCCTGGAAAGGATTCGAGTTCGACGGCGCGGACTTCGCGATCACGAAGGGGCGGCAGCTGACCCAGCTCGTGAAACTCCTGAAGGGCCTCCGCCGCCGGCGCTTTCTCGACTCCGCGCGAGGCCGTCCATGGACTTCGTTCGTGCCCGATGTGCCGGCAGAAGGCGTGCCCGCCTACTTCGCCGATTCGGGCAAGACTTTCGGGCACGACCTCTGCCCCGTGGCCTGGTACTTCGCCCAGGTCGAGCCGGACGGCGAGGTCTGCTTCTGCGGTGACTTTCCCGACTACTTCATCGGCAACGTGCGGAAGACGCCGTTCCGGGAGATCTGGACAGGCGAGCGCGCCGGACGCTTTCGCGAGAAGCTCGCGAAAGAGCCGCTCCCCATCTGCAGCAGGTGCTGCGGCAACTACGTCTACGGCGCGTGGACGCGCCCGTCGGCCCCCGCCGCTCCTTCCGAAGCGCCGCCGTCCTTCCAGAACCGGTAAAAGTTGAACCACTGCGTCGGGTGCGCGCGCACGACGCCCTCCAGATCGGCGGCCACGCGACTCATGATGCGGTGCGCGTCCGCCTCCGGGGAGAGCGTTTCGTCCGCCGCGATCGGCGACCCCCAGACATTGAGGTAGGAACCGTCCGGGCTGCGCAGGAAGAAGCCGGGGAGGATCTCGCATTTGCAGAACCGGGCGAGGAGGGCCGGCGAGCGGAGAAAAGGCGTGGGGCGGCCGAAGTAGGAGACCATCACCTGGTCCTCCGGATAGGCCCGGTCGACGAGCAGCGCCACCGCCCGCCCCGCCTCGACCGCCGCGCGCACCTTGAACGCCGTGGCCATGGACGAGCCGATGTCGATCGACTCGACACCGAGGCGCGTCCTGAGGCTCAGGCGCATGGCCTCGACGTCCGGATCTAGCTCCGGCTGGCCGACGACGGCCGGCGTCAGCGCGTGGCCGCGCAGCGTCACCGCGCCCATCTCCCAGTTGCCGACGTGCCCCGTCACGAGAAGGAAGCCGCGGCCGTTCTTCCGGACCCCGGCGAGCACGGTGCCGTCCCCATCGAACGACGTGATCTTCGGGACGAAGGCCTCGCTCCGGAGCCGCCAGACGTCGATCACCGCCTTGCCGTACTCGAAAAACAGGCGGCGCGCCAGGCGCCGCGCCTCCCGCTCCGGAACGCCGAGCGCGAGGCGGAAGTTCTCGCGGATGCCCTCGAGCGTCTCCTGCATGAAGGTGACCGCGAGGCTGTTTCCGAAGAGAGAGATGCCGTGGAGGACGGGCAGGGGCAGCCAGCGGGCGCCGTAGTGGAGGCCTCCGTACACGACTCGATTCGAGAGACCGTGGGTGACCCATTTCCTGCGGCCGCGAGGCACACCCTGGGCGGGCGTCGGCGGACCGGCCTCGAGCGTCTCCGGCTTTGGCATCGTCATAGCTCCGACCGGATTGGGGTCACGAGCCACTCCGTCAACCTTTTCTTCAGGGAGCGTTGCTTCCACATCGCGTGCGTGTAGGGACGGCATCGCGACAGGTCCCGCCGGTAGCTCTCCTTCATCCGCCCGGCGAACGCGCCGTCGTACACGAACAGATTGATCTCCTCGTTCAGATGGAAAGACCGTTCGTCGAAGTTCGCGGATCCCACCGTGGAGAAGACTCCGTCCACGACCATCGTCTTCAAGTGGAACATCGTCGGCTGGTACTCGAAGATCTTGACCCCGCCCTCGAGAAGCGGTCCGAAGGACGAGCGCCCAGCCGCTTTCGTCGCGGGCACGTCGTTCTGCTCGTCCGACGGAACGATCACGCGGACGTCCACACCCCTCTTCACGGCAGCGACCAGGAGGCCGGAAGTCGCCTCGTCCGGAAGGAAATAGGAGTTCGCGATCCAGATCTCCTTCGCGGCGGCGGCGAGCGAGATCGAGTAGACGCGGCCCGCTCCCGACATCGCCGCGAGCGGCGACGACGGCACGACGGCGACGGAGCTCGTGCCGGTCTGCGGAAGCGCGGGAAAGAACTCCTCGCCGACGAGAGCTTCCCCCGTCACCTCCGACCAGTTCTCCTGGAACGCGCGCTGGAGGCCGCGGACGGCGGGCCCTTCCACCCGCAACTGCGTGTCGCGCCAGTGCTCCTTCGAGTCGGCGTTGCCTCGCCACGAATCCGCAAATCCGACGCCGCCGGTGAAGCCGAGCGTGCCGTCCACCACGAGGACGCGCCGGTGGTTGCGATGGTTGAACACCCAGAGCATCCACGGCTTCAAAGAGTGGAAGAACTCCACACGGCAGCCTGCCTTGCGAAGGAGTTCGACGTCGCCGGCCTTCATGCGTTTGCCCGGGGAACCGACCGCGTCGAGGAGGACCCGGACCGCGACGCCGTGCGCGGCCCGCTCGGCGAGCGCGTCGCGGAAGCGCGTGCCGACCTCGTCCGACCAGAAGATGTAGGCTGCGAAATTGACCGTCTTCCGGGCTGAGGCGATGGCGGCGAGCATGGCGGGAAAGATCGCGTCGCCGTTCTCGAGAAGCTCGAGCTTGTTGTCGGACGTCATCGCCGCGCCGGGCAGCGCCGACGGCAGGAACGTCGCCTCGTTCAGCGTGAAGTCGTGAGGCAGCTCGTAGACGGTCTGCTTCGGGGCCCCCGCCTTCGCAATGGTGATGGCGAGTGCGTAGCCCACCGCGACCGAAACGAGGATGATCGCGAAGGTGGGCTGCCGCTTGGGGCGCCGCGGTCCGGAGGCTTTCATCGATCTCAAGAGTACGCTTTCGCGACGGCCTACTTGCTGGGGCGCACGGGCCCCTCGGGGCCTCGAGGCTTATCCGTCCGGAGTCCTCCGGCCCGGCCTTCCTCCTCAAACCAGCCCGCGGCGCCGACCAGGTGTAGCGACGTCCCGTTTTCTCCTAGGCCGAGCCCGAGGGAGAGTGCGCCCTTGCGGATGAGAAGAGCTCCCCAGCCGCGGCCACGGACCTCGCGCCAGTCCGCGTCGATCGAGAACGTCCCGGCCTCAGCGTGGGCCGGCGAGAGCGCCAGGGACCCGGGCGCCGCGCGAAGGCGACCCGACGCCTCGAAGTCCCGGAGATCGATAAGGCCAGCGACCCACTTTGGCGGGCCGGAGGGCACCAGGGCCACGAGCGGCCGGCCGTCTCCCAGTCGCGCCGAGAGGCGCGCGTCGAGAGACCCGTCCGTGAGCTTGAGGCGAGCCTGTCGTGTCTCGAGAGCGCCGCCCCACGGCGCGCCGGCGGCGCCCTCCAGCGAAACGCCCTTCAGCCTGACGCGCGTGCCGTCGAAGGCAACGCTCCCGCCGGGGAAGTCGATCCGGCGCGCGAAGAGGTCTGCGCGGAAGGCGCCCCGCAGCGTCTGCTTTCCGAACCGCACGACCACGGCCGAAGCCTCCGCGTCGAGCCGCGCGCTCCCGCTTCCGTCCCGCAGAGCAACGCGCGCGCGGACGGTTCCTGCCCCGCCCGACGCGAGACGCGGCCCGCCGCCCGCCGGCGCGAGAAACGCGAGTCCGTCGAGCGTGCCGTGGAGGGACGCCGCCCCCGACATGATCTTCCAGACCTCGTTGCCCGGGTAAGCCTGCGTGTCGAAGCGCGGAAGAGCCGCGCGGACGCTCCCGGCCGTTTCCCGCGAGACGGTTCCCTCTCCCCAGTGCAGTGTGCCCCGCGCGATCGTCAGCTCGCTCGGCAACACTTCGGCCTCGATTCCGGAACGGAGGAAGAGTCCGCCCGCAACGTGAGCCGCTCCCGTCCAATGCCAGGAGTCGATCCAGATCTCTCGCACGAGCCCGACTCTCAGGTCGTCGACGACGACGATCCAGGGGTCGCCCGGCGGAGCGGGAGGGGCCGGAGGATCGCGGAGGGGCGGTTCGCCGAATCCCGCAATGCGGGGAAATCGCGCGAGCCGGGCGGGTGTCGCCTCGGGCCGCTCGAGACGCTCCCGGAGGCTGAACGAGAGGGCGTCCGCTCGAACGGAACGTGCCCGGAAACGGCGTCTCAGAAGGTCGAACAGGCCCACGCGAATCGACACTCTCTCGAGCCGCGCCTCCCATTCGACGTTCGAGTCCCGGCTTCGGAGGACGAGCGTGTCGAATCGAAGGCGCCCGGGCACGAGCGATCGCGCGCCGGTATACGTGATGAAGAGCGTCTCGGGGTCCGAGTTGATTTGCCCGGAGAGCCAATCCGACCGCAGAACGAGGTTCGTCGCACCGACCAGACAGAGGAAGACGAGCACCGCGGAAACCGCGACGGGGAGAATCGCCCGGCGGAGTCGTCCGCCCCGAGAGGAGTCTCTCAGCCTTCGATCTTGATCGTCACCCGGCGGGCCTGGTCATCGCCGGTCTGCTCGGTGAGGCGCACGCGAGACCCGACGACGACCCCCGGGTCGATCGCGAGGGCCGTGCCCTTCGCATCGAGGGCGACGGAGTGGGTCTTCTTCTCGCCGGTCATGACTTCAATCTTCTTGCCGGGCTCGTAGATCGTGACCGTGCCCACGTATGTTTCGACCTTGCCCTTGACGGTACCGGCGCCGGTCTCGGTCTTCGTCTCCGTCTTCGCCTCCAGCGTGTTGCCGACCTGCTTCGACTCTTGGGTCGTCTTCACTTCCCCTTGGGAGGTTTTGGTCGTCGATTCCGACTTACGCTCGACGGCGCCCGGCTCTTTCGAGCAGGCGACGAGCGCTACGAGCAGGACGGCTGCCAGCGCACTCGAAAAAGAGAAATACCTGCGGTGTTGCATGAAGGGGATGCCTCCTGCGGAAGGAGAGCAGGGGCCGTGCCAGCAGGCATTGCAGGCCGCACGACGTTGAGCGTTCCGCGCCGCAACCAGCGATGTTCACTTCCACGATCGCCGCGACGACTTGGAACACTTTACCGATTGCACCGGTAAAATGTGCCTTCTTTGGACGGACACGAAAGCGGCGACGAGCCACGCCACTGGTTAGTGGGACTTGGCATGATGCGTGCTGTCACCACGGCGTGATTGAACGGCTCAACGACCTCCTGCGTACCGAGCTCGCCGCCGTGGCCGGATATCAGAAGGCCCTCCGCGCAGTAAAGAAGAAGGCCGTCGTCGACAGCGACCATCTCCTGCAGCTCGCCTCCGAGCACCAGCGAACGGTCGCGGTTCTTCAGGGGTCCGTTCAGGCCCGGGGTGGCGCGCCTGTGCTCGAGGCTGACCCCTGGGAGGTCTCGGTCGCCGCTGCTCTCGGTGGCAACGGCGCGTCGGCCGTGCTGGAAAGGCAGAAGTTCGTGGGCGCGCTCCTCGAGGTCGAACGGCGAGGTCTCGCCGAGTACGAGGCCTGCCTGACCTCGCTCGACGAGGACGCCCGGGAGCTCGTCGAGCTCGAGCTGATCCCGCGGCAGAAAAGACACGTCGTGGGGCTCTCCGCCCTCCTCGTCAACCTCGCAGCGTGACCCCCCGCCCGCCGTAGAGCGAGGCGCGCCCCAGGGCGAGTGTGCTAGCTTCGCGGCTTGTCGACATGGACGCTGTGTCATCTTCCGACCCCGGAGGCGGATCCGCTCGGATCCTGCTTGCTCTCCGGCATGCCCTGGCCGACCCTCTCTCGGGCGCCGCGCTGAAACTCGACCTCGTGGAGCGGCGGCTCGTGGCGCCGTCCGGAGCCGATCTGTCGTGGGTTGTGGAGCGGGTGCGGGCGGTGCAGGCCGACGTGGCCGCGGCGAACCGGCTCCTCAACCTCTTGCTCCGCCTCGCGGAGATCGCCTGCGAGCGGCCGGAAGACACAACTCTCCGTGACGTCTGCCGCACCGCGGGCGTTCCCCTTCACGAGCCAGCGGTGGCCGTCCCTCGCCTGCCGCTGCGGCACAGGGCGTCGGCCGAGGCCATCCAGAGTGTCGCGTCGTTCGCTCGAGGCGATAGCGTCCCCTCTCCTCTCGGACGAGCGGGGGTCGAGGGCGGGCGGGTGACCCTGGCCGTGGAGGGGTCGCGGGTGACAGCCGATGGGCGTCCCGAGCGGCTCCTCGATCTCCCTCACGGGATCGAGGACGCGGAGGCTCTGTTCGTGGCCCGGGCCGCCGTCGAGGCCGATGGCGGTCGCCTGGAGCTGATCGAGCGCGGCGGACGCCTCGTGGCGCTCTTCTCGTGGCCCCTCCGGCCTGAAGGCGACGCCGACCGGAAGGGCGCGGCGTGAAGGTCCTCGTGGTCGACGACGAGCCAGGGGTCCGAGCGTCGCTCGTCGAGCTCATCCAGGAGCTCGGATACGTGGCATCCGCGGTGGGCACGGTGGCTGACGCGCGCGACGCGCTGACTCGCCTGGCACCGGATGTCTGCATCGCCGACCTCGGGCTGCCGGACGGGAACGGGCTCGACGTCGTGCGCGCGGCGAAGGCGGGTCAGACGGATTGTGCCGTTCTCGTCCTGACGGGCCAGGGCTCGATTCTCGCGGCCGTCGAGGCGATGAAGGCCGGCGCCCATGACTTCCTGCTCAAGCCGTTCAAGCCCGCCGTCCTCGCGTCGGCGCTCGCGCGCCTTTCGGAGCGTCACGATCCGCACCCTGTGGCGCACCCCGAGCGTGACGCCGTGGGTCAGCTCGGGGAAATGGTCGGCCGATCACCGGCAATGCAGGAGGTCTTCCGCCTGATCGCGCGTGTGGCGGGCTCGGAAGCGCCCGTGATGATCACCGGGGAGAGCGGTACGGGCAAGGAGGTCGCGGCCCGCACCCTGCACGCGCTCTCGCGCCGCCGTCGGGGTCAGTTCGTCGCGGTCAACTGCGGAGCGATCTCGCCGAGCCTCGTCGAGAGCGAGCTCTTCGGGCACGAGAAGGGATCCTTCACGGGAGCCGAGCGGCGCCGCGCCGGCACCTTCGAGATGGCCCACGGAGGAACCCTTTTTCTGGACGAGGTGACGGAGATGCCGCCCGAGCTGCAGGTGAAGTTCCTTCGCGTCCTCGACACCCGCACCTATCGGCGTGTCGGCGGAAACGAGGAGCTGGACGTCGACGTCCGTCTCGTGGCGAGCTCGAACCGCGACCTGGCCGAGGCGGTGCGGACCGGGGCGTTTCGACCCGACCTCTACTACCGCCTCAACGTCTTCCCGCTGCGCATGCCGCCCCTGCGCGAGCGCAAGGCGGATATTCCGGCTCTCGCGAGCCACTTCCTTTCACAGCTCGAGGAGAAGGAGCGACGCGGCTTCACATCGTTCGAGGCAATGGCGCTCGAAGCGCTGAACCGGCACGACTGGCCGGGCAACGTACGAGAGCTGAGGAACGCGGTGCACCGGGCCTATGTGCTGAGCGACCCGCCTGTCATTCAGACGGAGGCTGTGGAGGCGGTCCTCGATCCGTCGCACCCGGTCGAGCCTCAGCCGCCGGTGCCTGCGGACAAGGAGGCGTGGCCCGTGGTGCCGGTGCGGGCCGGAGAGAAGCTGGAGGCGGTCGAGCGCAAGCTGTTGCTGGCGACTTTGGAAGCTGTGAACGGGGACAGGAGGACGGCGGCCGAGCTTCTCGGCATCAGCCTCAAGACGGTCTACAACCGGCTCAAGCAGTACGGCCTCGATCACTACACGATTCCAGGAGGACGAACTCGAGGCTCTTGAGCGCCCACGCTAAACCGAAAGGAGGCGGCCAAAAAACGACCGATAGCGGCGTAGTGCAAGGCGGAGATCCTCGGTCGAGACACTGTCGCCGCGGTCCCACTGGCCGTCAAGCTTCGCCCTCTCGTCCGCGAACATTTCCGCCAGGCGCTTCATGGTCCCCGCGACCAGGCTATCAGCCTGCTCCACCGCTCGGCGCGGCTCATCCACAAAACCCCCCTGGATAGCGTCCCAGCAAGCGCGAAACTCTTTCGCCTCTTCGGCCGAAAAGAGCGGCGCCGCTTGTGCGTCCGTGGCTAAGGCGGCTGGCGCCCCGGCGGTTGCAACGCGGTTACCCTCCGTGGCTGACGCACCGCTCGCGCTGATCGCTTTTCCCTTTTGTTCTGTTTCCGGGACCCGCAGATCAAGCTCCTTCTTCGACGCTTTGGGTTCGCCGGCGGCGGCCAAAGCAGCGGTCGTAAGTCCTCCACCGATCGGTCCTTCTTCTGTCTTGATCAAGTCTTCATTCATGGCCTTGTCTCCACTCTGTCTTCGGCGCGTTCAGCGCTCCAATATTCGTTTATCGTCTTGATAAGCCGCGTTTATGACGCAACTTTCATGCGAGGCGTCTCGGCTTGCTGACCGACCAGGTCTTCAAAAAGAGTCCGGTAATGGATCATTGCCTGGCGTAAGTCTTCTGTGTTGGCCTGCCCCTTCGTCTGGCGAAGCGCGATTTCGTGGGCTGACCGATAATTTGCCAGAACCAGTGGGTGGTCCACCGAGATATCGGCTGCACGCTGTTCAAAGTCGCTTACCGGATAGCCTCGCGTGGACATCACATCACCCAGTAGTTGGTCGGCCTCCGCGACCGCACTGGCGGGGCCATCGACAAACCGACCCTGGATCTTCCGCCACGAGTCTTCGAAGCGCGCACGGTCGCCGGGCGCGAGTGGCTGGACGTGGAAACTCTCGACTCGTGCCGCGCGTTTTTCGAGTCCCGCTTCCGCATGCCTCCGGTTGCCGCCCTCTTTCACGGCGCGCGCATATTCTGCACCACCGAACTTGCTCTGTAATCTTGCCGTTCGACCCTTTCGGAGAAAGAACATCGTCGCGATGCCCGCAACCACAATCACGACGAAAGCGATGATCACGGCTAGTTCTGTTGTCGTTAGCGCTGCTATGCTCATAGCCTGCCTCCAATCCTTCTGTCAGTCCAACTTGTCCAAAGACCTTGGATAGAACTCCGGACAGGCGTTACCAGCAGAAAGTGTGCCAAGGAGTCAAGGGCAAGAGATCTCGATGGTTTGCCCGGAAGAATGGGCATCCGCGTCGAGATAAGAGATCACGAGGCGCAGGGAGGATACCGGCGACATCCACGCCACACTCGTCCGCGCTTCCAGCAAGGAGACGTCGGACCACGCGTCCCCGACATCCGGCGACACCACGGTGCCCGAGGCGATCAGCGCCCACGACACGGCGATGCCGGCTCGTGTGTTGTTCGTCACCAGGATCGTAGGTTGCTGCCAGACGTCACACCACGCGTGCATGGTGATTTCGGCTTGCAAATGCACCACCGGCGGCGGACCGAAAGCCACAATGGGCCGATGTGGACTTAGCGCGAGAGCGACGACCAGCAAAAGGGGGCTCATATTGCCTTTTCCCCTAATGGTGAGACACGACTAGGGGGCGGTGTTACCCGCGTCTTCTCTCCGCAAAGGCGGTGCCGCGGAACGCCCTGATGAAGGGAATGCCCGGGCTTCGTTTCAGCCCGGGCATTCAAACCCCGCCTGTCGTTGATCGGGCGACGAGGCGGGCGGTTACCTAAGGCGCTGTGGCCGATTCAACGTACACGGTCTCCGGCCTCGTCTCGGGCTCGTTCTCTGAAATCGACCCAAGACGGCGAGAAGTCGGATTGGACCGGGGGGCAGCCCATCGCTGCTGCCGCGCACGGTTTCCAAGAATGTCAGCGGAGAAACCTCCAGCTGTGGCCCTCGCGGACGTGTCGGATCCGCGACGGGCATTCGGACGCGAGGAAGATGTCTCTGCGTACCGAGAAGAGCTCATCAGTTCTAGGTTCCCAACCCCTGACTCCCGGAGGACGTGACCCTGGACGAGAACCACTCCGCCCACCCCGAGCGAGAGGAGTGCGACCAATCCGAGAACGCCCAGTGAGAGCAGCCGCGCGAGCCGGGGTAGAGAAATGACCTGAAGGTCGGTGTTCGCACCTGTGCGCCCGCCGGCCGCCAACGTAAGGCCGGACGACAGCACAGTCAGCGCACTCTCGGCGGGAAGAACACCTCCGCGACGCCGGCCGAGATCGTGAAACGGGCTCACGGGATCTCCCGTACGCTCAAGTCCTTCTCCGATCGAAACGTCTCCATTCTCTTCACAGCTTCCATTCGAGGTGTGCGCGCTGCCAGCCCAAGCCCGTCAGTCCTCGAGGAGCCTTCTTCTCGGCCGGCGTGTCACCGAAGGCCTTGCGGGTCTCGCAACGCCCCTCGCGCGCCCGTATGCGCTCTCGGGCCGCACGCAGCTTGAAAACCGTCACGGAGCGGTCTAACTCGTCCTCTCGCATACATTCAACGCCTTCGCTCGCGTGTCGGAATCGGCGGAGCGGGGCGAGACGGTGGCGCCGGCCGATAGGCCTTGGGAGACACGTGCTCCCGGCGACGTTCGCCGTGGCGGGACGGTCCCACGTAATAACCCGGCCCCCAGCCGCCGTAGTCGGACCCGGAGGGTTCGTAGACGCCCCCGACGTATCCCCCGGGGGTCACTGTGCAGGCATAGAGAGCCGCGAGCAGCGCGAGCCCGAGCGCGCGCACCTTCCAACGTCGAATGATGTTCATCTCGGCTCCCTTTTGCTGTCGGTATCCGACCATTCCATCAATCCGAAGGGCGCTCCCGTCGGATCGGCGACGATCGCCACCTTGTCACCGTGGCGATCGACGTGGGGTTCGACCAGCACGCGCCCGCCCAAAGCAACCACCTTGGCTGCCATGTCGACGGCATCCACGACCCGCACGAAGTTGAGCCAGTGGGGATGACGGCGGGACGAATGGCTGGGCAAAGCATTGACGCTCGCGCGAGCGTAGTCGTCGGTCGAAAGGATCAAGTGATCCAAACCGTCGTCACTCGGTACGTCGAAAACCTCATAGCCGAAGAGCGTTTGGTAGAAGGCCGCGTCCTTGTCCGGATCCGGGGTGAGAAGCGCGCTCCAGATCCACTCTCCGGGCGCCACGAGGAAGTCGCCCGGGTCACCGTTGCTCGAGGCGAGAACTCCGAAGACGGCCCCCTCCGGATCAGCGAATACCGCCTGGCGGCCGCGATGCCGGTAACTTCTGGGTTCGGACACGATCGTGGCCCCGTGATCCAGCGCGGTTCGCTTCGCGGCATCGACATCGCGAACGGCGATGAAGGGCAGCCATGCCGGCCGCCGCTGTTCACCAGGCGGCGCGAGCCGGTGGTGCAGGCCTCCCAGAGGCTGCCCATCGTGAAACGCGACGGCATAGTCTGTCTCACCGGCACGAATGTCGCGGAAGGTCCAGCCGAACAATCCTGAATAGAACCGCTTCGAACTGGCCAGGTCCGGCGTCACGAGATCGGCCCAGATCACCTTGCCCACGTGGTGCTCGGCGTTCGCCGGCGCAACGAGCGGGGGCAGTTCGAACTTCTGGGCGACGGCGGGGAGAGAGCACATCAACAGCGCTCCGAGAAGAACAGTCGGGTGTTTCATGACGACCTTTCCTGCCGTCGACACGAGGCAGCGGCATTCCTCAAGAAGCTCTCCGGGAGCTCGCGCCCGGTCAGCCATCAACAGCAGAATGCGTGCCAGGATCAGGACGCCGTGGACGTCGGCGAACCTTCCGACATCAGGCTCACGACGATCTAGAAAGGCTCAGGAAGAAGTTTGCGCCGGACATCGGCACGCTTTTCCGGAGAGATCGGCAAAGGGTGCCGGGCGCCTGTCCAGGTCGTTGGCGATGCGAGCGTCACCCGCGGGAGCGCGAGACGGCGGCCGTCGAAGCTCCGGCACCGACTTTGCGGACTCCGACTCGGAGACCTTCCAGAATGAAGACCAGCCTCATCGGCGCCAAGCACGGCGTGGAAAAGCTGAACGACCTGACCGGCGAAGTGAACGTCAAGGCGGGCAACAGCAACGTCTCCGTCAAGACGAGCGGAAACAACATCCTGGTGAGCGCCAAGTCGGGCTCCAGACGGGGCGTGACCGGCCTCAGCAGCCCCAAGGGTGACGTCATCACACTCGCGCCCGGCTCCAACGTCACCATTCAGACTGAGGCGGCGGAGCCAGTCCTGGATGCGTCGGGCCCGGTCGCGCGGCGGCCGGCGGCGTCCGCAGACGAGCAATCGTGGCCCGCTGTTCCCGTGCGAGTAGGTGAGCGGCTGGAAACGGTCGAGCGCAAGCTTCTGATCGCCACACTCGAGGCGGTGGAAGGAGACAGGAAGACGGCCGCCGAGCTCCTCGGCATCAGCCTCAAGACGATCTACAACAAGCTCAAGAAGTACGGCCTCGATCCCCCAACGCCTCCAGGAGGACGAGCTCGAGGCTCCTGAGCTGAACCGGCTTGGCGAGGTGATGGTCGAAACCAGCCTCGCGGGACCGGGCCCGATCGTCCGGCTGGACCCAGCCGGAAAGAGCTACGAGGAGGAGCCCCCTCAGCTCTGGCTCCGCCCGGAGGCGGCGCGCCGCCTCGAATCCGTCGAAACCGGGCAGCCCGATGTCGAGGATCGCGACGTCGGGGCGAAGGCGCCGCGCCGTGTCGACGGCGGTCGGGCCATCGTGCGCGACGTGCGTCTCGTGCCCCGAGAGAGCGAGGAGCTCAGCGAGCGTGAGAGCGGCCTCGACGTTGTCGTCGACGATGAGGATCCGGCGCGGTGGTGGCGGTCCGTCCACCGGAGCCTGCGCGGCGAGAGGAGCGCGGGCGCCTGCGGCCGCGCACGCGAGTCGAACCGTGAAGACGCTCCCCTTCCCCTCGCCCTCGCTCGCCGCGGTCAGGCTGCCGCCGTGCAGCTCGGCGAGGCTCTTCGCGAGCGCCAGGCCGACCCCGAGCCCTCCGTAGACCGGCTCGTGGGCGCGGTGCCCCTGCCCGAACATCGTGAAGACGTGCGCAAGGTGAGCGGCCGGGATCCCGATGCCCGAATCGATCACGGATACCACGACATCTTCGCGGTCCCTCACAACCTCGAGACGGATTCGCCCGCCCGGCTCGGTGTACTTGGCGGCGTTCGAAAGGAGGTTCGACAGGACCTGCGCGAGCCGCATCGGATCGGCATGCAGGAGCACCGGTGCCTCGGGCACGACCAGCTCGAACGCCTGCCGGCGACCCACGAGGAGAGGCTCGGCCGTCTCGAGCGCGCTCTCGATGACGGCCGTCAACGACACCCACTCGCGTTGCAGCTCCAGCTTCCCGTGCGTGATGCGGGAGAGGTCGAGAAGCTCGTCGATCAGGCGCACCATGTGTGAGACCTGACGCTCGATCACGCCCAGCGCGCGCTCGCGTCTCGCCCCGTCTCCGGCCGCGTCGCGCGTTCGGGACAGGATCTCGGTCGCGCTCGCCAGCGGCGCGAGCGGGTTGCGGAGCTCGTGCGCCAGCGTGGCGAGGAACGCGTCCTTCCGACGGTCCACCGCGCGGAGCGCACGCTCGGCCGCGCGTCGTTCGGCCACCTCGGCCGCCAGCGCTTCGTTCATGGTCTCGAGCGCGTCGGCCCGCTCGGCGACCCGGGTCTCCAGCTCGTCCCGAATGCGGCGGAGCGCCGCCTCGCGCTTCGATGCCTCGACCGCGTATCGGATCGAGCGCTCGAGCAGCGTCGAGTCGAGATGATTCCTGACGACGTAGTCCTCGGCGCCGCTCTCCATCGCCGCGAGGTCCTCGGCCCGCTCCGGCTCATCGGCGATCAGGATCACAGCACCGTCGCCGCCGGACTCGCGATAGGCGCGCAGGAGATCGACACCGCTCTTCGTGCCGAGCCGGCAGGCCACGAGGTGGACGTCGTAGCGGTGCGTCGACATCCGTTCGAGGCCCGCGCCGAAGCTCGCGGCCCGCTCCACGTCCGCGGGAGCCGCCATCTCGGCGATCAGGCCGCGCATCAGAACGGCGCTGTCCTCGTCGGCGTCGACGAGCAGGACGCGCATGGGGGTCGGCATCGAGCCATGTCCTCGAAAAGAGCATAGGTCTCGCTCGATCGTGGCGTCAACGAATCGGCCCAGCGCGGTTCGACGGCGGTGACCCGCTACCGGATGGCACTGTTGTTGCGACTCAGTTGTGTCGAGATTCGGGAGCATGCAGCGGACAGCCGACGGATCGAACGCGATCCCGTTCGTTCCGAAGCAAATCTGGAGTTCAGCGAGTGAGGGACGAAGAATGAAATGGACCGGCACTTTCTTCCTCGGTTATATTCTCCTGCTCGCCGGTGTCTTCGCGGCGCTCTGGAAGGTCGGAGTCCTGAAGAACGTGAGCGGGGTGTGGATGGCCATCGGGGCCCTCATCGCGGTGGGTGTCGGGCTTATGGTCGCGGTGGCCAACAGCGGTCGCAAGGAAACCATCCAGATCGACAAGTAGTCTGCCGCGTCAAGGCGTCACTCAGGACGGCTTCTTCGGATCGAGGGTGACGAGGACAAACACGAGGGTGTGGCACGCTTCAAGAAAGGTAAGGCCGCGTTCTTTCCGCACTCAGAAAAGAGACGCGGCCATCAGACGTAATCCTTGCCGGATCTCTGGAAGGACTTACCTCTCCGAGCGATCGTTCGCTCGAAGAGGTAGGCGAGGCGTCCCGATTACCTGTAGATGACGCGCTGGGTCGACCAGTGTCCGGGGATGTATCGATAGCCGCCCCGCACTCTCTGGTAGCGAGGAGCGATCCAGGAGGCGCGGGCGCGCGGCCGTTCAGACCAGCGGCCGTCATTCCAGGCCCAGTCCGTACCCGTGTGATTCCAATACCCGCTCTGCCAGACGTGATTCCGGCTCGGCCGCTCGGGGCGGACCTCGTGCCGGCGCTGCGGCGGAGCCTGCGGGACGATGCGGACGTGCAGATCCCCGATCATCGGAGGCGCCGGCAAACCGGGCGGCATCGGGGGACTAGGCTGCGCGCTCGCCGTGCCCGCGAAGGGCACGCCGGCAACCAGGACGAGGAGAGCGGCGGCTAGAGTGAAATGCTTGGTTTTTCTCATGGTGACGACTCTGCAATCGACAAGCCACGACGGGCGCTTCGCCACGCTCCTCGACGTCGTCGCGCACTACGACGGGCTATTCGCACTCAAGCTCGACGAAGAGCAGAAGAAGGATCTCGTCGAGTACCTGAAGTCGCTCTAGGTATTCGAGCGGTCCGCAAGATGGCCGGCCGGGGCGAAGCTCACGCCTGAGATATCGGCAAGCTTTTCCGGAGAGATCGGCAAAGCGTGCCAACGCGCGCGTGTGACTCTCGGCTCTCGCTGCTTTTCATCAAAAAGGCCCCCGCGTGCGCGGGGGCCAGTGCTTCACTACGTCGAGCGAGGACTATGGTTTGCGATCCTGGCGAACCCGGTTCCACGCGTCGCGACTCGCGTCGCGAACGTCTTCCCAGGCATGACGAATTTCACCCCGGGCGACCGCCCAGCCTTTGGCGAGGTGGGTCTTCTCAGCCTCCTCGAAGGTCATCCCCTTTTTCGCAACCGCGTTCTCCCAGCCGTACCGATAAGCGGCCTCATAGTCCCCGAACGTCCTCCCCTCCTTGTAGTACGGGCGCGTCTTGTAGTTCAGGCGCCAGTAGTTCGTCTCCACGGTCGGATCGAGAGCCTCGGCGGCGGCGTGGCCACTAACCGCGCCAACCACCGCGCCCACAGCCGCTCCGACTGCTGCGCCGACGGGGCCGGCGACAGCCGCTCCGCCCAGAGCGCCCGCTCCGGCGCCGCCCGCAGCTCCCACGACCGTACCGACGGGATGGGCAGGGTTTTCCTCCACCTTCTTCGTGATCTTGTCGGGATTTTTCGTTGCACTCATCTTCAGGCCTCCTGTCGACCGCAGCGCGAGTGGGCTGAAGGTCGGCATCGTGGATCGCAGCAAGCTGCGTGCCCTGAAGTCGCCCTGAAGAAGCACTTGCGGCCGAGGCCCGATGGGTAGCTCACTCGGGCCTCCGCGCCGCCTCGATTTACCCGCGTCTGCTGTTCCAATAATAGCCACCGCCGCCGAACAGAAGGAGCAGCACGATGACCAAGAGGATGAGGTTCATGATTTTTTCCCCCCTTTCTCGAGACACAGGGAGCACGAGATATGCCAGTCGAGCGGCAGTGTGAACCGGCGGGAAAAGACCCCTAGACGGAAACCGTGACGCCGAGCGCGGGCCGCTCGGCGCGGCACAAGGCTTGCGAACTTCGTGGCTTGGTCTTAACGCGGTCGATTCCCGCTTCTTGCGAGAGCTCGGGCCGCCAGAAAGGAAACACGAAAATGAAAACACGGCATCTCACGACCCTCGTTCCTGGCATCTTTGCCGCTGGCGCACTCGCGCTTGCCCTGAGCCTCAGCGCCCAGACGCCTTCGCCTCCTGCGACCGCCCCCGCCGCCACGAGCCCTCACGCGGCCACGATGACCGGCCACCACAAGGCCATCGCTGCGAAGGCCAAGCACGACGCCGACATGAAGGCCGAGTGCGACGCCATGATGGCCAAGAAGCAGGAGATGCAGAACAAGCTCCAGGCGATGGACGCCACGCTGGACAAGCTCGTGGCGGAGATGAACGCGGCCAAGGGGTCCAAGGAAGTCGACGCCATGGAAAAGCCAATGGCGGCTGTCCTCAACGAGCTCGTCGCCCAGCGCAAGGCGCTCCGCTCCATGATGATGGAGATGCAACCCGCGATGATGGCGCACATGATGCATCACGTGCACGGCACGAAGGGCGCGATGGAATGCCCGATGATGAAGATGGGCAGTACTCCCGAACCCAAGGCAGAGGAGAAGAAAACCCCGATGTGAGGAGCGCGCAAGAGTGCGGGGGCCCGAACTGGCGGTGGGCACCCATCGCAGCATTCCGAGGAGAAGGAGGGCGCACAATGACCGGATACGTTGGAGCGATCGAGGAACTGGCCCTGAGAAATACATACTTCCGGCAGGTGCTTTTCACCGCCAAGCACGCCCAACTCGTGGTGATGTGCCTTCAACCAGGCGAGGAAATCGGCGACGAGGTTCACACCAACGTCGATCAGTTCTTCCGCATCGAGCGCGGCGAGGCCAGGTTCGTCTTCGACGAGAAAGAGGAACGCCTGGTGCGCGACGGCGACGGAGTCGTCGTGCCGGCGGGGACCTATCACAACGTCGTCAACGCCTCGAAGACAGCACCTTTGAAGCTCTACACGATCTACTCTCCACCGAACCATCCGGACGGAACGGTGCACAAGACCAAGGTCGAGGCGGAGGCGGCCGAGAAGTCACACTCCCGAGTGTGAAAGGAACTTGCCATGACAATCTCACTACCGGCACTCCTGCTTCTCATCGTGATCGCGGCTGTTTGCGGCGCCATCGGGAAGGCGATCGCGGGTAGCGCTCGTGGCGGGCTGATCGTCTCGACCGTCCTGGGCTTCATAGGGGCTCTTCTCGGGCCGTGGGTCGCGCGGCACCTCAAGCTCCCGGAGCCTTTGATGGTCACGATTGGAGGGCATCCGTTCCCGGTCCTGTGGTCCATCATCGGGGCCGCCCTTTTCGTCGCGATCATTCACCTCCTCTCCGGACGGAGGCGGTGACGGGTCCGTTGGTTGGCAGACTCGCGGCGGTCGCAGGCTTCGCGATCGCCACGACCAACGTGTAGGAGGCATCGGCCAGGAGTCTGATAGATTTTGCCGCGACGGTTCGAGGGCGCATGGAACCACGCGAGACACCTCTGCTGGGCTTCTGGGACCGGCCGCAGGGGGAGTTGCTCGGCCTGCTGCGGACTACTCCGGCCGGCCTGACGTCGGACGAAGCGAAGCGGCGGCTTCGCCTCCACGGCCCGAACAGCTTCGTCCGGAAGCAGCGCTTCGCCGCGCTTCTCGGCTTTCTCCGCTTCTTCGCCAACCCGCTCGTCATCATCCTTCTGGTCGCGAGCGCGGTTTCCCTCTCGCTGAGAGACCGGGTCGGCGGACTGATCATCATCGCGATGGTCTTGCTCAGCGTCCTGCTGAACTTCTTCATGGAGTTCCAGGCGCGCCATGCGGTGGAGGAGATTCAGAAGCAGGTCGCGACGATGGCCGCCGTTCTGCGCGATGGACGGGAGCAGGACCTGCCGATCGCCGAGCTGGTTCCCGGCGACGTCGTCCGGCTGAACGCCGGAGACCTGGTGCCGGCCGACGCCCGCTTGCTGGACGCGAAGGACCTGCACGTGCGCGAATCCGCGCTCACCGGTGAGTCCGTACCCGTCGCGAAATCCGCGAATGATCTCCCGGCGGGAAAGCACCCGATCGGCGACGCGGTCAACAGCGTCTTCCTGGGCACCGCCGTTCAGACCGGAATCGCCAGCGCGGTCATCGTGTGCACGGGGAAAGATACCGCGTTCGGCGCGATCGCCGAGCGCCTGGCCGCGCGGCCGCCGGAGACCGAGTTCGGCCGCGGCATACGCCACTTCGGTCTGATGATCACGCGGGTCATCATCCTCCTCGTCCTCTTCGTCCTGCTGGTCAACCTCGTGCTTCATCGACCCCTCATGGAGTCGTTCCTCTTCTCCGTCGCGCTGGCCGTCGGGATGACGCCGGAGATGATGCCGATGATCATCACGGTCACGCTCGCTCGGGGCGCGCGGCGGATGACCAACAAGAAGGTCCTCGTCAAGCAGCTGGCGGCCATCGAGGACTTCGGCAGCATCGAGATCCTCTGCAGCGACAAGACGGGCACGCTCACGGAAGGCGAGATCGTCCTCGATCGCCACGTCAACGTCCAGGGCGTGGACGACGAGAGCGTCCTCCAGCTCATCTACCTGAACAGCCACTTCGAGGCCGGCATCAAGAGCCCCCTGGACGACGCAGTCCTCAAACACGAGCCGCCGCCCATCGTCGAGTACGAGAAGGTGGACGAAATCCCGTTCGACTTCACCCGCAAGCGCCTCTCGGTCGTCGTGCGGCATGGAGACGAGTCCCTCCTCATCACCAAGGGCGAGGTCGAGAGCGTCTTTTCCGTCTGCCGGACCGTAAACGTCGACGGCTCCCCCCAGCCCTTCGACGACAGCCGGCGCGCGCAGGCCGCGGCAACCTTCCAGAAGCTGAGCGCCGACGGTTATCGCACGCTCGGGGTCGCCGTGCAGAAGGTGGACAAACAGGACGCTTACACGACGGCGGCCGAGCGCGAGATGACGCTGGTCGGCTTCGCGGCCTTCCTGGATCCGCCCAAGGAGGGAATCCTCCCGGTGCTCGACGCGCTGAAACAGAACGGCGTCTCGGTGGTCGTCATGACCGGCGACAACGAGTACGTGACCCGAAAGGTGGCACACGACGTCGGACTGGCGGCCGACCACATCGTCACCGGCGGCGACGTCGACACCATGGACGACGCCGCCCTGGCCTACCAGGCCGAGAACGCTGCCATCTTCGCGCGCGTGTCTCCGGAGCAGAAGAACCGGGTCATCCTGGCTCTCAAGGCCCGGGGGCACGTCGTCGGGTACATGGGTGACGGCATCAACGACGCGCCTTCGCTGCACACAGCGGATGTCGGCATTTCGGTGATGAATGGCGTGGAGGTGGCGAAGGACGCGGCCAAGATCATCCTCTTGGAGAAGGACCTCGGGGTGCTGAACGACGGGGTCGTCGAGGGGCGCCGCTGCTTCGCGAACATCATGAAGTACATCATCATGGGGACGAGCTCGAACTTCGGAAACATGTTCAGCATGGCCGCAGCTTCGCTCTTCCTGCCCTTCCTGCCGATGCTGCCGACCCAAATCCTGTTGAACAACTTTCTCTACGACAGCTCGCAGATCAGCATTCCCGGCGACAACGTCGATTCCGCCCTGCTGCGCCGGCCCAAGCGATGGCAGATCGGCTTCATCCTCCGCTTCATGACGATCATCGGCCCGATCAGCTCGATCTACGACTTCCTCACGTTCGGGATCCTGTTCTGGGGGTTCAACGCCTCCACCAACGCGCCGCTGTTCCACACCGGATGGTTCGTGGAATCCCTGGCCACGCAGACGCTCGTCGTGTTCGTGATCCGGACGGCGGGCAACCCTCTCAAGAGCCGCCCCAGCCGGTCCTTGCTGATCAGCGTGCTGGCCGTCGTGGCGGTCGCCGCGGTGCTGCCGTACACGCCGCTCGGGACCCTGCTGCGGTTCGTTCCCCTGCCCGCCGCGTTGCTGGCCACGATCGCGGGCCTCGCTCTCACGTACCTCCTGCTGGTACAGGCCGTCAAGACGTGGTTCTATCGTCGCCACGCGTTGCTCTAGGTCCAACTGCTCAGTAAATTGTCCGCCCCGGAGCCGAGCCAGCGAGCCAGTCCCACGCCCGCTGGAGCGGCGGCGCGACGATCAACGCCAGCCCGGCCGTCGCGATGCCGAGGATCGTGTCCGACACGTAGTGGTACCGGCCGTAGAACGTGGAGACATAGAGGGAGAGGATCACCGGCGAGAGGGCCCAGAACGCCGGACGGTAATGTTTCCAGGCCATGAACCACATGACCGTCGCGGCGGCGGCATGAGGGCTCGGGAGAGAGCCGCCGACGAAATGAGCTCGTGTCCGGATGAGCTCCCCCGCCCAGGTGAAAACCCATCCGTGAAGCGGCACGCGGTACCGGTCCGGCATCCAGTACATCGGGCCGGCGACGGGGAAGAGGATGAAGCCTGCGTCGCACAGGACGTTCGCGAGGCCCAGCGTGAAGAAGGACTCCTCCGCAGCCGTCTCGCCGCGCTTCACCCAGAGGATTGCACACAGGACGGGGTAGAGCGGTACGTAGATCACGTAGCAGAACATCATCCACTCGGTGAGAGAGGGCGCGACGAATCGCTCCATCCACAAGGTGGGCTGGACGCCGAAGAGCCGCGCTTCGAAAGCGAGAACGAGGTCGTCCCTGAAGCGTCCGTGGAGGATCAGCTGAAGCCCAGCGACGGCACTGAACAGGTAGGCGTACGAGAGCGTGACCGTGGCCGTGCGGAGCGAGGAACGCGAGCGGGGGACGCCGGATCCGCGGCGTCACGGCCGCCGAGATCAGGACGGCCGCGCAGACGCAGACGTTCCTGGCGACCAGAAGGGGCCAGCCCTCGACGGCCGCCCTTCCGCCCACCGCCAGGAGGCTGAAAGCCGCGAGCGAAGCGAGAATGACCGCGTCGGCCGCCCGCAGCTCCAACCGCCCGAAGACCAGTCGCGCCGTGCCGTCCGTCGACCGCCTCCAGGTCATCGCGCGGCACCGCTACCGAGAGACGATGAAGAGGTCGAGAGACAGGCCCAGCACCCAGTGGGTCAGAAGCGGGACGAGCAGCGAGCGCGAACGGAAGGCGATGACGCCCCACACGAGCCCGCCCAGGACCGCGCCGAGCGTCTCCCCGAGGGGCTTGCCAATGTGGAGGGTAGACGAGGCAAGCGTCTGGACGAGGATGGCGTTCCAGTCCCCGAGCTCGTCGCGCAATCCGCACTGTACGAACCCCCGGAAGCCGAACTCCCAGCCCGCGTAGAAGAAGAGGTAGGCGATGGCGTGGCCCGCGAAGGAAAGCGGACCGTCGCCCGCGGCTCGGTTCAGCGGGTACTGGGCGAGGAACTCCGGCGTCCTCGAAGCCGAGAAGCTGAGGAGCACCATGACCGGCGCGACGACGGCGAAAGCCTTCGCGCCGAAGGACAGGTCGCCCGACCGCACCCCGTAGGCCGAGAGCGGCTCCCGAAACACGAACTTCACGATCAGGGCCGGGACCAGGCCGAGGAGAACGAACGCCGATGCAAAGGTGAAGAGCCCGGCGGTCAGCTCCTTGTTCCCCCCGAGGACGAACGAGGACGCCAGATGCTGGAAGTAGAACGGCTTGCTTCCGAGGTACACGAAGAGGATCCCGAGCACCGGTGCGCTGATGAGTACGATCGTCGCCCTCCGGTCGGCGGAGCGGATGAGGCCTCCGGTCGAGGGCGGCGGCGGGCGCGGAATCATCGAGCGCCTCTCCGCTTGTGTAGCCAGTCGAGGGTCCGGCGAACGCCCTCCTTGAGGGGTGTGATCCGGTAGCCGAGCTCGCGCTCGGCCTTCGCGCTAGTGTAGGCCCAATCCTCGAGAAACGTCTCCACCCACCCGGGCGTGATCCGGGGGTAGACACCGAACCACTCGGCCTTGCGCTTCTCGAGGGCGGCGTAGGACATCGCGACCGAACGAGGCAGGCCGACCTGGACGTGGCTCCTTTTGGTCAACTCGTCCACCAACTGCAAGAGGCCCTTCAGCGAAGAGTTCTCGCCGCCGAGGATGTATCGCTCCCCCACCCTCCCCTTCTCCATCGCCAGGAAGTGTCCCTCGACGACGTCGTCCACGAGCGCGTAGTTTCCGACGTTTTCGCCCCGGCCGGGCAGCAGGGGGAACCTCCCGCGGTCGTACTGGTCGACCATCAGGGAGACCGAGTTGCCCTCCGTCAGCTTCCCCGGTCCGTAAACGCGCGTCGGGTGGACGGCCACGATCGGGAAGCCCCGCGAGGCCAGCTCGAGGGCCTCCTTCTCGGCAACCGCCTTGCTCTCCTCGTACTCCGTGAGGAACCGGGGCGTCGCCCTGGGCGTCTCCTCGTTCCCCACGGCCCCTCGAGCCGTCGGCCCGAAGATCACAACCGTCGACGTGTAGACGATGCGCCGGACGCCAGCCTCGGCTGCCACCTCGAAGACGTTCCGGGCGCCCTCGACGTTGATCCGGAAGAACAACAACGGGTCCTTCGCCCAGTTCTTGGCGTGGGCGGCCAGGTGAAAAACCTCGGTACACCCGGCCAACCCGCGCCGGAGCGAGTCGCGGTCGAGGATGTCACCGTCTACCCACTCGAGCCGCTCGGCAGCGGCGGGTCGTTCGCTCGTAGGACGCGCCAACCCCCGAACCGATCGCCCCCGAGCCAGGAGGGCCGCCACGAGCCTGTCGCCGACGAAGCCCGTGCCTCCCGTGACGAAGGCCGCTCCGGAGCTCAAGTCGCCTCCAATCCGCTGAATGAAAGGCGGCTCCACCGCCATCTCTTTTCAGTAGATCGATGCTAGCACTCACGTTTTGACCCTCTCTCGGTGGAGCGGCGAGCAGAGGTCGAACGCGTCCGCTGTTGTTTCGCACCCACAGCTTCTCTTCAAGTGCGCCGTCGCCGCGGCGATGTCTGCTTCGTGCGCGCGAGATCCTCGCAACTCCCATGCCCGTGAGTAAAAGTAGTGCCGCGTGGCACGCCGCATGCACATCCCTATCGGGAAAGCAGTGAAAGGAGAACCCCATGAGACAGCAGGAAGTCCGCGGAAAGGTGAAGAAGGCCAAGGGAAAAGTGAAAGAGGCCGTCGGGATCCTCTCGGGCGACAAGAAGATGGAACGAGAGGGTTCCCTGCAGCGCGCGGCGGGCGCGGTCGAGGAGGGTCTCGGCACGGCGCGCCGGAAAGTCGGCGAGGTCCTGACGAATCTCGGACACGCCATCAACAAGAAGTAACCCGGGCTGCGGAGAGCTGGTTCCTCAATCCCGACGCCGTTCAGAACAGCGAATCGGTCGTGATCAGATAGACGGGCTTTCCGCCGCGATCGGGAAGAGCAACTTCGAAGCGGAGGATGCGCACGAGTGAGGTGCGGGTGAGCTCCACGAGGACGCCCGCGCCGACATCGCCGCGCCACCCTTCCGTGGAGGGTCCGGCCCGTGCTCCCCATGTCTTCCCGCCATCGGCGAACGCCGTGAGACCGATTGCCGCTACGTGCAGGAGCTCGCCGGTGATGCGACGCCGCCACTCCAGGTTGGTCACCACCCGCGAAGTACCGTCGAAGGTGTTGGGATCGTAGCCGCGCAGACCGGTGTCGGCTCCGAGGGTGAGCTGCCTCTCCCCGTCCAGGTTGTGGCCGAGGTCGGCGGCGACTCGTACCCGCAGGCCCGCAGACCCCGTGATGGCGCCCCCGACCTCGAGGTGGGTTATGACGTTGCCCAGGCTGCGGCCCTCGAATCGGCCCGAGAGGTCGGCGCGCTGCCAGGTGTAGGTCCGCCCCGCGAACTGGCCCGACTCGAACGCTAAGTGGTACCGGAGTCGCACGCCGTCGCCGCCGAAGAACGGCAGCGAGAGCCCGGTCAAGACCGTCCAGTTGGGCCCGAGCGGCAGGTCTTCCTGTCGAAGCCACGCCCGGAACCCCTGCACGAGCTTCCAGCGGAAGGTCCGGTGGTCCCAACCTACCTCTGGACCCACCAGGTTGCGATCCTGCGGCTGCGGGTAGGACGGACCGGTGAGGCTGTGCCAGTCGCTGAAAAAGGCCTGCTCGCCGAACGCTCCCACGAGGAGGCGGTCGGTGCGAATGCCGCTGCCGAGCAGCCTGAGCCCGCCCCAGACCTCCCAGTCTCGAGTGTTCGCCTCGCCCGTGACACGCCGCTCCCCTTCCGACCAGAGGTACTTCAGGGACTCGTCGCGCCTCCAGTCGACGCCCCCGGCCCGCGGTGTCGACAGAGAGAAGAACGGGTACTCGAACCGGAGGTGGTCCGTCGACCCGTCGGAGGACGACTGGTGCTCCAAGTCGAGTTGCCAGCGGCTGCCGAAAAACGTGATGTCCCTGTACCGGAACGTGCTGGAAGTCCGTTCGGGGTCCGACGTGATGTCGAAGAGGAGGCTCTTCCCCAGCCCCAGGACGTTGTCTTCCGAGAGGCCGAAGCCGACGGTCCGGCGATCCCCGGACATGCCGAACCTGACGTTGACACCCGTCGTCCACTGGTCGTGGGTCTCGACCACCACCTCGGCCCCGCCGGGGACGGGGTGCGCCGAGATGTTCACGGGATTGAGAAAGCCCGTGGCGCGCAGGATGATTTCGCTTTCGGCGAGCTGCACGGGGTCGAGGCGGTCGCCGGCGCGGAAAAGCAGGAGGGACCGAATGAAGGTCTCGCGCGTGAGGATGTGAAGGGCGTCGGCCCAGCGATACGGCCACGCCGAGGTGGACGGGTCGTCGAGATCGAAGACGTCGTGCCGGTCGATCCGCAC
Source organism: Thermoanaerobaculia bacterium (assembly GCA_963821225.1). GTDB lineage: Bacteria > Acidobacteriota > Thermoanaerobaculia > UBA5066 > UBA5066 > Fen-183. Next base: position 140,858 of record CAWGCY010000006.1, on the reverse strand, counting down.
GGCCACGATGGGGGTGCCCGGAGCCACCTCCTCCGCCCCCAAGCCTGAGGTGGCGAGCGCGCAAAGGACACCGACGAGGTACAGCACAATCCGGAGCAGGGCGCCTTTTCCGGCGAGCGCGGCACCGCGGCGGAACGAGTCCGGATCGACCTGCGGGGCCACTCTCGGCACGTAATCCTTGCCGTGCGGCGGTCTGCTCGCGGACCCCATGCTGGCTCCTTCTCGTCGGTAGAACAGCAAAGGCGGAGCCAGCAACAGGCCCCTGAAGCTGGCAGGGGAATTGCGCTATCAGGCCGGCAGGAGATTCAGAACATGAAAAAGAACTCAATCCCTATCCTCGCGGCGGCCCTCTCCCTTACATGGTTCCTCTCGGCTTCACCCGCGAACGCCGCGGGCACGTCCGAGGCGGTTTCCACGGAGGTTTCCGAGGCGCTCAGTGCCACCCACGTCAAGGCCAAGTTGATCGACAAGCTCGGCGCCGACGCCCTTCGGATCAAGGTCTCTGTTTCTGGCGAGACGGCAACCCTCACCGGCGAGGTGGCGAAATCGCCGAGCCAGGGGCTCGCCGAGCAGGTCGCCCTGTCGGTCGAAGGGATCAAGAAGGTCGAGAACAACGTGACGGTGAAAGACGCCGCGGGGCCGATGGCCGCGAGCGAAGCCTCGGTGAAGAACGTGGCGCTCGAGATGAAGGTGAAGAGCATCCTTCTGACCGAGATCGGCAAGAACGCGCTCAAGATCGAGGTCGAGGTCGTCGACGGCGTCGTCAGCCTGCGCGGCAAGCTCGACAACCCCGAGTCCGCGAAGGCGGCGATCGAAAAAACCCGGTCGATCAAGGGCGTCAAGAAGGTCGTCAACCTCCTCAGCTGAGCTGAGCTGAGCGAAGAAAGGAAACACCATGCTCTGGACACTCTGCTTGATCCTGCTGGTCCTCTGGGCTCTCGGGATGTTGACCTCGTACACGATGGGCGGGCTCATCCACGTCCTGCTCGTCGTCGCCATCGTGATCCTCCTGATCCGTCTCATCTCGGGGCGAAGGCTGGCCTGACGGATCTCACGGACAAATCGGCTGCCGGACGGAGCGGCGGGCTCGACCCCGCTGCTCGGCTTGCATCTCCTCAATTTGGATCTCCAAAGGAGAGATCGACAGATGAGAAAATTTCTCGTTCCCCTCCTCCTTGCCCTCGCCGTTTTGCTGGCAGCGCCCGCGCCCCGCGCGGACGCGAGCGGCGGCGTCAGCATCTCGTTCTTCTACGACGAGCTGAGCCCTCACGGTGACTGGGTCACGGTGGGAAGCTATGGCCATTGTTGGCGCCCCCGCGGAATCGATCGGGATTGGCAACCCTATCTGAACGGGGAGTGGCTCTACACCGAGGCCGGCTGGACCTGGGTGTCGTACGACCCCTGGGGCGGTGACCCGTACCACTACGGCACGTGGAGCAGGTCGAACGCCTACGGATGGGTCTGGATCCCCGGCACCATCTGGGCTCCGGCATGGGTAACGTGGTACGTCGGCGACAACGACATCGGGTGGGCGCCGGTCCCACCGTCGTTCAGCGTCGGGTTCTCAGGGTACGCCGGGCCCCCGGTGACGGTCCCGCGCTCGTCGTACATCTTCGTGCCCGCGACGCAGTTCGTCGGCGTGAACGTGGGGACGGTGCGCCTGCCCGTAACGCAGAACGCCACACTCCTCGCCCGTACGAGGCCCCTGACGCGGTTCGCCGCCTCGGGCGGCGTCCTGACGAGCGGCGGCCCGACCGTCGTGCAGATGGAGCGCGTCACAAAGAGGAAGATCGCGAGAGTCAGTGTCGGGGACGCGCGCACGAAGGCCGTGCCGCTCGACGCAGGACTTCGAGGCCGACGGGGTCCGGTGATCGCACCGGCCGCCGAGAGAGCCAAGTTCATCGCAGCGCCGGGCGCCGCGAAGGTCGCACACGAGACCTCGCCCGCAGCGCGGCAGAGCGCGACGGTGAAGCACGAAGGATCGCCGGCGGCGCACGAGAAGGCGCGCGTGGCCCCCGAGAAGCCGGTGCAGCACGAGAAGACGATCCGGGCGCGCGAGATCTCGTCCGCGCCTGCGCAGAAAAAAGCCGTACCTCATGAGCAGACTGTGCCGGCTCCCGCGCGCGTGGAGCCCGCGAAATCCCAGAAGGTGCACGCCCGGACGGCGGACCCGGCGGTTTCGATTGCAAAGCCGGCCACCCGAGCCGGCGAGGCTCAAACGCCGAAAAAGGAGCACGGCCACGAGAAAGGCGAGTAGGCGACCGAAAGCCGCGACGCACAGCGGAGCGGCACGTTTTTCCGAGGAAATCGGCAAAGCGTGCCGACCGCTGGGATCCTCCCCGACCTGAGGGGGATCGATGGGCCTGCAGCCCGGCCGGGCGCTGGCAAGAAGCTTGCGCTGAGACAGCCGAGAAGGGGCCAGAAAGTTCATGAAAAAGACCCCGGCCGGGACTTCTGGATCCGGGGAGGTCGTGTCTCGCGCCGCCCCGCCGGCTCCCCCGATGCAACCCGGCGTCGGCGAGGATCGAACACGCCTCGTGCGCTTCGAGCTATCCCCCAGGACCATGGTGGCGCTCTTGCTCGCTGGCGCCTCCCTCTGGCTGCTGATCCGGCTCTGGCCCGTCCTCCTCGTGCTCGTCGTCGCTCTCCTCGTCGCCGGCACCTTGAGCCCGGTCGTCCGCTGGCTCGAAGAAAAGCGCGTGAGGCGCGGGGCCGGAATCGCGATCGTCTTCACGGTCTTCTTCCTCCTCGCGCTTCTCGTCGTCGTCCTCACGATCCCGACGCTGGTGTCGCAGGCGACGGCGCTTCTCGAGAACGAGCCCGCGCTGCGCGCGCGCCTCGCGGACAATCTCGCCGGCTCTCATCTGAGCGCGCCGCTCGCGAATTGGCTTCGCGGCCTCAAGTACGACCTGACGACGGGCACCATCGGCGCAACGGTGTTCGCGTACTCCATACGCGTCTTCGCCGCCGCGGCGTACGGGTTGAGCGCCCTGTTCCTCGGGCTCTACATCATGATCGACCGCGACCGGCTCCGGGGGGGGCTCTTCGCCATCGTCCCCCGCTCGCACCACGTCCGGCTCTCTCGCATCATGATGAATCTCGAGACGATCGTCGGCTCGTACATCCGTGGACAGATGCTCACGTCCCTGCTGATGTCGATCTTCACGTTCGCGCTTCTGATGGCGTGCGGCGTGGAGAACGCTCTTGCGCTCGCGGTGTTCGCGGGCCTCGCTGACGTGCTGCCCTACATCGGCGCTCTTCTCTCGGTGGCGCCGGCGGTGCTCGCGGCCCTGGCGCGCGGACCGGTCGTCGCCGTCGTCGTTCTCGTCCTCATGCTCGCGTACGAGGAGTTCGAGAGCCGCGTGCTCGTTCCCCGGATCTATGGCCGGGCGCTGCGCCTTCCCTCGTCCGTCGTCCTTTTCGCGCTCCTGGCGGGCGGAACGCTGATGGGGATCCTCGGCGCGCTCCTCGCCCTGCCCGTCGCGGCCGCGGTGATGATGCTCATCGAGGAGCTGCGGGTGGAGCTGCCCGGTGAGCAGGAGCAGCCCGTGGATACGGACCTGCGCGAAGCCGACGATCGCGGCGAGGAGGAGTACGAACGCAGGACGGAAGGCGTGGGCGCGGAGGAGGCCGCCGCCATCGCCGTGGAGATCTCGACAGACCGGCGGAAGGAAGAAGCGGCGGTTGAGGGATGAACGGGAGGACGATGCACTCGTGCTCTCTGGCAGGGGGATTGCACGGTGATGCCAGCAGGAGACTCATGAGGAAAAGAATTCAGTCCCGATCCTTGCGGTGGTCGTCGATCTTCTCAGCTGAGTTCTAGAACTCCACTTCGGGCGCTGTGGGAATCCGTCCCCTCCACGCCCTCCGAGTCCGAAAGGATCAAAGACGGAAGAAAGGAAATACCAATGCTCTGGACAATCTGCTTGATCCTTCTGGTCCTCTGGGCTCTGGGAATGGTGACCTCCACCACGATGGGTGGCCTTATCCACGTCCTGCTCGTCATTGCCATCGTGGTCGTGTTGATCCAACTCATCCAAGGACGAAGAGTCGTCTGACGGCCTTCACGGACACATCGGTTACTGCGTGGCTCTCCGGACCGCGCCAGAGACCTCGGCTCTTGCTCCGCTCGAGCCATCGGCTGCCGGACCGCCTCCGGTCTCTCCAAAGTCCATCCTCCTTGAGAGGAAGAAGAAGAGGTTTTGAGATGAAGAAGCTGCTGACCTGCCTGGCCCTGGGCACGTTCGCGACCTCTGCTCGGGGTCGCATCGGCGCCCGTAGCAAATGCGCAAAGCGATGTGGATAAATCGGAATTCACCGTGACGGAGCCGCTCGAGGTAGGGAACTTCACCCTGCCGCCCGGTAACTACGTCATCAGGGTCGTGGACCTTCAATCCGGTCGGAACACGATTCAGGTCACGAACGCGGACCAGACGAAGGTCTTCGCTACCGTCCTCGCCACGCCGCACCCGATCCTTGTGGGCGAGATGGCCCCGTCGAGCCGCTACATCTACTACAACACCGCCCCGGGCCAGCCCAAGGCGCTTCGCACGTGGTTCGCTCGCGACACGACGAACGGTCAGGACATCGTCTATCCGAAACGGCGTGCCCTGGAGCTCGCGGCCGCAGCCAAGGAACCCGTAATCTTTGTTCCGGACGAGGTGAAGGAAACGGAGTACAAGACCGCGCCCCTCACTTTGGTGACGGCCGACCAAACCGTGAAGCCCTACGAAGCACCGGTGGTGATGGTTAAGAAGGCGCCCGAGCCGGCGCCGGTCGCCGTGGCAGAGGCCAGCCCCGAGAAGGAGCTGCCGAGGACCGCGAGCCACGTTCCGCTCTACGCAGCGCTCGGGCTGCTGTCGCTTGGCGCGGCCTTCGGGCTCCGCGCGTTCGCGAACCGGACGGCGTGACAAGGTCGAGCATCGCGCGGTGGCTCCGCCGGGCCGAGATCGCCCTCTGCGTGATCGGTCTCTCGTTCCTCGGCGGGGCCCTCGCGGCGATCGTGCAGACTCGGGTCTACCAGGCGCGCCAGGGGCGCGCCTTTTCCGATCTGGAGCGAAGCGCCGCCGCGTCGACGTACGGCCTGGAGTCTCCTACGGTGTTGGAGTCCACCGGGGTGCCCGCGCTCGCTCCCGACGCCGATCCGCTCGTCCTCGGCCGGATCGAGATCCCGCGGATCGGCGTCTCGGCGATCGTTCGGGAGGGGGACGACGACACGACACTCGCCGTCGCGGTGGGGCACGTCCCCGGGACGGCGCGGCCCGGCGAGAGCGGTAACATGGCGCTCGCCGGACACCGGGACTCCTTCTTCCGCGCGCTGCGGAACATCAAGGTCGACGACGTGATTCACGTTCGCACTGTCGGACGCAGGTACGAGTACCTCGTCGACTCGACCGAGGTCGTCGCGGCAGAGGAGACGCGGGTCCTCGACCCGACCGGCGAAACCGCCCTCACGCTCGTGACGTGCTATCCGTTCGGATACGTCGGGCACGCGCCGAACCGGTTCATCGTGCGCGCTCGGCTCTCCCCCCTTCCCGCCGCTCCCCCTTGAGCGCCAGCGTCCACGTTCTCGAGCCGTCGAACTCCGAGCCGAAGCCGTGCCTGGGCTCCGTCGGCACGCCCATTGCGTAAACGTCGTCGATACATAGGAGGCCTGGAACATGAACAGCACTCTCTTACGGGGCCGCGCTCTCGTCGCGCTGTTGGGCACGCTCGCGCTCGCGTCGGCCTCTCAAGCTCAATCGCCGTACGGCGACGACATTCAGCAGACGGTCGTACGCGTGGCGTACTTCTCCGGGGAGGTCTCGTACAGCCGCGGCGACGACCCGGACAACTGGCAGCCGGCGTCCCTCAACTTCCCGATGACCCTCGGCGATCGCCTTTACACGGCGAGTGGCTCGCGCGTAGAGCTCCAGACCGAGGGCGGCGCGATCTACCTCGCGCCCGAGACGGACCTCGCCGCGCTGAACCTCACGTACGACGTGAAGCAGTTCTCGCTCGGGATGGGGTCCGCGTCGTTCCGCATCCGGCAGATCGACTCCGGAGAGTCCTTCGAGGTCGACACCCCGAACGCCGCGGTCACGTTCGACCGTGCCGGCGAATACCGGATCGACGTCGACCGCGACGGCAACACTCGAGTCATCGTCAACCGCGGGTACGCGCACGTTGCGGCGGCCGGCGGCGAGGTGCCGCTCGAGGCGGGCAGACTGATGGCGATCGACGGCATCGACTCGCCCGTCTACGACGTCACGTCGCTCCCGCGACCCGACTCCTGGGACCGTGGGTCGCGACGCGCTCGCGGCCTTCCCCCGCCACCGGCTCACGCCGCTATGTCAGCGCCGACATCTCCGGCGTCGACGAACTCGATCAGTACGGGCGCTGGTCGCAGATCCCTGAATACGGCACCTGCTGGAGCCCGGCGAACGTGTCTGCCGACTGGCAGCCCTACCGCGCGGGACGCTGGGTCTGGCAGGACCCCTGGGGCTGGAGCTGGGTCTCGAATGAGTCCTGGGGTTGGGCTCCTTATCACTACGGACGCTGGGTCACGTCGCAGTCGCGCTGGTACTGGGTACCGGTCGGGCCGGACGTCCGCACCGTCCGTTACGCGCCGGCGCTCGTTGCCTTCGTCGGCGGGCCCGGCTTCTCTCTCTCCGTCTCGGTCGGCGGAGGCGGGAACGTCGGCTGGTTCCCGCTGGCGCCCCGTGACCCGTTCGTTCCGTGGTGGGGCTCACGGGCCCGCGAAACGAACGTCACCAACGTCACGAACGTCACCTACGTGAATCGCACGTACGTGACGGTCGTCAACCAGAACACGTTCGTTTCGGGTGCGCCGGTCGCGAGGAACATGATCCGCGACGCGAGGGTCGTGCGCGAGGTCTCGGCGGCGCCTGTCGTCCGCGGCCCGCTCCAGGTCGTGCCGGTCGCATCCTCGATCCGCGTGTCGGAGAGGGCGGGCTCGGCGCCTCACCCGCCGGCCGCCGCCCTGACCCGGGCCGTGGTCACGCGTCTCGCGCCGCCCCCGGCGCCAGCTTCGTTCCGTCAGAAGGAGAACGTGATCCGCGAGAACCGCGGCGCGCCCGTGCAAGCCGCGGAGGCCGCACGCCTTGCGCCCGCCTCCAAGACCATTCGGCCCACACGCTCCGTCGTCGTCGAGCCGGGCCGGGTCACCCTCGCACCCAAGAACGCGCAAGGCGCGGGTCCCGCGCCGGTGGCCGTGAAGGTCCCGCCGGGTCAAGCGCGTCGCGAGGCGCCGCCGGCCGGCGGGCCTGGGGTGGCCGGCCAGGCGAAGAACGCGCCGGTGCCGGCCCAGCAGCAGCTCGACACCGCAAAGGCGCAGAAGCAGCAGCAGGAGGCAGAAGCCGCTCGCGTCAAGCAGCAGCAGGGGCTCGACGCCCGCAAAGCGCAGGAAGCCGAAGGCGCCCGCCAGAAGCAGCAGCAGGAGCTCGATTCGCGCAAGGCGCAGAAGCAGCAGCAGGAGGCAGAAGCCGCTCGCGTCAAGCAGCAGCAGGGGCTCGACGCTGCCAAGGCGCAGAAGCAGCAGCTCGACACCCGCAAAGCTCAGGAAACCGAGAACGCTCGCAAGGCCCAGCAGCAGAAAGCGCAAGAGGTCGAGGGCGCTCGCGTCAAGCAGCAGCAGGGGCTCGACGCTGCCAAGGCGCAGAAGCAGCAGCTCGACACCCGCAAAGCTCAGGAAACCGAGAACGCTCGCAAGGCCCAGCAGCAGAAAGCGCAAGAGGTCGAGGGCGCTCGCGTCAAGCAGCAGCAGGGGCTCGACGCTGCCAAGGCGCAGAAGCAGCAGCTCGACACCCGCAAAGCTCAGGAAACCGAGAACGCTCGCAAGCAGCAGCAGCTTGACTCCCGCAAAGCACAGGAAGCCGAAAACGCCCGCAAGGCGTCGCAGCGGATCGACGCTCGCAAGGCACAGGACGCCGCGCAGCCCAAGGCCAAGACACCAGACCAGAAAAAGGAAAAGGACAGTGAGGGCAAGGACAAGAAGGACAAGCCCGACGAGAAAGAGAAGGGCTGAGCGCCACGGGGAGTAGGCTGCCCGCTTGATGCGATCCCTGTTCGGGCGACGCCGCCCCGAGGAAGAAGCGCCTCTCAGGGGCGAGATCCTGGGCCTCGAGAGCCTCGAAGAGCTTGCGAAGACCCTGGCCGGCGTCTTCACGCTGGCGCGGGACTCCCGGGCGGGCGCGCATGACATCCGGACGCGGCTGGACGCGAACCTCCGAGTCCTTCGCGAGGCCTACCGTCTCCTGGCCGGGGACGTCCGGCGGGGTGACGCCGTCGACCCCGCGGCCGAGTGGCTCCTCGACAACTTTCACCTCGTCGAGTCGGAAGCGCGCGCCGTGCGCCACGACCTCCCTTCCCGGTACTACCAGAAGCTCCCCAAGCTCGCCGCGCGTGAGCTCTCGGGTAAGGCCCGCATCCACGCGATGGCTCTGGAGCTGATCCGGCACGGCGACGGGCGGCTCGACGCGGAGCGGCTCACGCGCTTCGTCCTCGCCTATCAGACCGTGGCGCCGCTGACGATCGGCGAGCTCTGGGCGTGGCCCAGCATGCTCAAACTCGCGCTCCTGGAGAACCTGAGAATCCTGGCGGCGGGGATCCTCTCCGGGCGAGCCGCCAGGCGGGAGGCCGACGCCGCGCTCGAGCGGCTGGCCGGCGGAGGCCCTCCCGAGCCCCTTCCCGAGCCGCTTCACAGCGCCTTCGTCGCGCAGCTCCGGCAACGGATGCGCGAGTCCGACCCGCGCGTCTCCTCACTTCATGCTCGGATGGAGGAGGCGTTTCCCGCAGGAGGCACGACGTCCGAGGACGCCGTCCGCGCCGAGTACCAGCGCCAGGCGACCGACCAGGCCTCGACCGGGAACACGATCACGAGCCTGAGGCTCTGTGCAACGCTCGACTGGAGCCGCTACGTGGAGCGGGTCAGCCTGGTGGAGCAGATCCTGCGGCGCGATCCGGCGGCGGTCTACACGCGCATGGATTTCCAGAGCCGCGACCGCTACCGCCAGGCCGTGGAGGAGCTCGCCGAGCCCACCGGTGAGGCGCAGGTGCGCGTCGCCCTGCGCGCCGTCGAGAGCGCGCGGCAAGGGGCGGAGCAGAAGGGGATCGGCGACAAGACCGCTCACGTCGGTCATCACCTCATCGGCCCGGGCCGGTCAGGCCTGGAGATCGACGTCGCGTACACCCCTCGGCTCGGCCAAAGGCTCCGCCGGTTCGCCTTCTCCCATGCGACGGCGGCGTACCTGGGCGGCATCGGCCTCCTGACCGGCCTCGGCGTACTCGCAGCGATCGAAGATGTCCGCGCCTCAGGCGCCCCCGAGATGGCCGTTGCTGCGGCGCTTCTCGCGACGATCCCCGCGAGCGAACTCGCGGCGCTCATCGTCCAGCGAATCGTCGCCGCGCTCGTGCCGCCGCGGCGGCTGCCCCGCCTCGATCTCATCGAGGGCGTCCCCGAGAGCGCCCGCACGATGGTGGTCGTGCCGGCGCTCTTCGGAAGCGTGAGGGGCGTCGAGGCTCTTCTCGACCATTTGGAGGTGCAGGCCCTTGGCAACCTCGACCCGCACATCCACTTTGCGATCCTCGGCGACTTCAAGGACGCGCCCGCGCAGACGATGGAGGGCGACGCGGAGATCCTGGCCGCCGCCGCCGCCGGAATCGAGGCCCTAAACCGCCGCCATGCGCCCGACGCAAAAGACCGGTTCTTCCTCTTCCACCGGGAGCGCCGGTGGAACCCGAAAGAGGGCGTCTTCATGGGCTGGGAGAGGAAGCGGGGCAAGCTCGAGGAGTTCAATAGGCTCCTCAGAGACGCGAGCGACGCCGGCTTCACGGTGCGGCAGGGAGACCTGTCGATCCTGCCTTCGGTGCGCTACGTCCTCACGCTCGACGCGGACACGCGGCTCCCCAGGGGCGCCGCGCAAACGTTGATCGGGATCCTCTCCCACCCGCTGAACAGACCCGTCTTCGACCCGTCCGTCGGACGGGTGACGGAGGGATACGGCATCCTCCAGCCGCGCGTCAGCGTCACGCTCGCGAGCGCCGCCGGGTCGCTCTTCGCCCGGGTGTACGCCGGCCACACGGGCGTCGACCCGTACACGACGGCCGTCTCCGACACCTACCAGGACCTCTTTGGCGACGGCGTCTTCACCGGCAAGGGGCTCTACGACGTAGATGCCTTCAGCGCGGCCGTGTCCGGGCGCGTCCCTGAGAACGCTCTCCTCTCGCACGACCTCTTTGAGGGTCTGCACGCGAGGACCGCGCTCGTGTCGGACGTGGAGGTGGTGGACGACTATCCCGCCAACCTCCTCGCGCATGCGCGGCGGCAGCACCGCTGGGTGCGCGGCGACTGGCAGATCCTCGCCTGGCTTCTGCCCATGGTCCCGACTTCGGACGGCTTCGCGAAGAACCGTCTGCCGCTCATCAGCCAGTGGAAGATCCTGGACAACCTGCGGCGGAGCCTCGTGGCACCGTCGCTCCTTGCCCTCTTCGGGGCCGCCTGGACCGTCCTCCCTGGGAACCCGCTGGCGTGGACCCTGGCTGGACTCGCCGTCGTGTCGTTTCCGCTCGTCATGTCTCTCTTCCACCTGCTGAAGCGGCCGCCCGCGCACGAGCCGGCCCGGGTCCACCTGCGGGGCCTTCTCGAGGAGCTGAGCACGGCCTCCGCACAGGCATTCCTGACGCTCGTCTTCCTGCCGTACCACGCCTGGGAGATGGTGCATGCCATCGCCCTGACGCTCGTGAGGCTCGTCATCACGCAGCGCCGCCTGCTGGACTGGGAGACCGCCGCTGCGCAGGCTGCACGGGCCGCGGGCCTCCTGCGCGATGGAGTCCGCTCGTTCCTGGTGCAAATGGCTGCGAGCCCGATCGCCGCCGCCGCTCTCGTGGCTCTCACCGCCGCGGCGCGTCCCCGTGCGCTCCCCCTTGCCCTGGCGTTCGGCTCTCTCTGGGCGATCGCGCCCTTCCTGGCCTACTGGCTGAGCCAACCGGCCGCGCCGCGGCGGCGTGAGCTTTCGCCTGCGGATCGCGAGCTCCTCCTCGCCCTCGCGCGAAAGACCTGGCGCTACTTCGAGACGCTGGCCGGCCCCGAGGATCACGGGCTGCCTCCCGACAACCTTCAGGAGGGGCCCACCCCCGTCGTGACGCACCGGACCTCGCCGACCAACATCGGGATGGGCCTTCTTTCCACGCTCGCGGCGCACGATCTGGGCTTCTTGCCGGCGGACGCGATGCTCGAGAGGCTGGAGCGGACGCTGACGACCGCCGAAGGGCTGGAGCGCCACGAGGGGCATCTCCTGAACTGGTACGACACGCGGAACCTCTCGCCGCTCCTTCCGCGCTACGTCTCCACGGTAGACAGCGGCAACCTCGCGGGGGCGCTGCTCGCGCTGGCCGAAGGGTGCCGGCGCCTGGCCGCGTCGCGACCGGAACTGGCAACCCGGCTCTTCGACCTTGCCCGGCGCGCCATGACCTTCGCCGACGGAATGAGCTTCGGATTCCTCTACGACCGCGAACGCCAGCTCTTCTCGATCGGCTACCGGCTGGCCGATGCGCTGGGCCCCGGCCGGTTGGACAGTTCCTATTACGACCTCCTCGCCTCCGAGGCGCGCCTCGCGAGCTTCTTCGCCATCGCCAAGGGAGACGTGCGGCAGAGCCACTGGTTCCATCTCGGGCGGCTCGTCGTGAGCGTGGACGGCGTCCCGACGCTTGTCTCGTGGAGCGCGTCGATGTTCGAGTACTTGATGCCGCTTCTCCTGATGAGGACGTATCCCGGGACGCTCCTCGACCAGACGTGTCGCATGGCCGTGCGGCGGCAACGCCAGTACGCCCGCGACCGCGGCGTCCCATGGGGCATCTCCGAGTCGGCGTTCAACCTCGTCGACCGGCTCGGGAACTACCAGTACAAGGCGTTCGGCGTTCCGGGCCTCGGGCTGAAGCGCGGGCTGGCCGACGAGCTCGTGGTCGCGCCCTACGCGACCGCCCTGGCCGCGCTCGTGGACCCGGCCGAGGCCGCACGGAACCTGAGGCGCCTGGCGAGCGAGGGGGCCGAGGGATCGTTGGGCTATTACGATGCCGTCGACTACACGCCCCGCAAGCCGGACGACGGCGGCGCCTCGCCTGCGGAGACGCGCGGCGCCGGGGCAAACGCTGGCGTGGTCGTCAAGACGTACCTGGCGCTCCACCAAGGGATGACTCTCGTCGCCGTCGCGAACGTCCTTCTCGGCGACATCATGGTCGACCGGTTTCACGCGGACCCGAGGATTCAGGCGACCGAGCTTCTCCTGCAGGAGCGTATGCCACGTGAGGCTCCTGTCATCCAGCCGCGTCCCGCCGAGGAGACCCGCGTGGCCCCCACGCTCCCCCGGGCCCCGCGCCGCCTCCGCTCGCCCCACACGCCGCACCCTCGCGCGCAGATCCTGTCGAACGGCGCCTACGTCGCGATCGTGACGAACGCAGGCGGCGGAGCGAGTTTCTGCCGGGGCCGCGCCGTCACGCGGTGGCGCGAGGACCCCACGCGCGACCCGGGCAGTCAGTTCGTCTATTTACGCGACGTCCACGGCGGCGCGGTCTGGTCCGCGGCCTATCAGCCCGTCGGCGTGGAGCCGGAGGATTACCTCGTGGAGCTCCTCCCCGAGAAGGCCGTCATCCTGCGACGCGATCACGGCATCGAGAGTCGCCTCGAGATCGCCGTTTCGCCGGAGGACGACGCCGAGGTGCGGCGCCTCTCCGTGACCAACCAGAGCGACCGGCCGCGCGAGATCGAGCTGACGAGCTACGTCGAGATCGCTCTGGGGTCCATCTCCGAAGACATCGCGCACCCCGCCTTCGGGAAGCTCTTCATCGAAACCGAGTGGGTGCCGGAGAGCACGGCTCTTCTCGCACGGCGCCGCCCTCGCGGCACGCAGGACCCGGCGTTCTTCGCCTTTCACGTCCTGTCCATCGACGGGCGAATTCAGGCACCGGTCGAGTGGGAGACCGACCGGATGCGATTCCTGGGACGCGGGCGCGGCCCCGACGATCCCGCCGCCCTCGACGGGCGTGCGCTCTCCGGCACCACGGGCGCCGTCCTCGACCCGATCCTCAGCCTGAGGACGCGGCTGCGGCTGGCGCCCGGCGCTTTCGCCCGCCTCTCCCTCGCGACGGGTGTCGCCGCGGACGAGACCGCCGCGCGCGCCCTGGCGCAGAAGTATCACGACCCCGGCGTCGCAGCCCGCACCTTCGCGCTGGCCTACACGCATGCGCAGGTCTCGCTCCGGCACCTGGGTATCTCCGTCGAGGAGGCCCAGCTCTTCGAGCGGCTCGGATCCCGCGTCTTCTTCTCCGACGCGTCGCTGCGCGCCGACCGGGAGACGCTGGGAAGAAACACGCTGGGGCAGGCGGCTCTCTGGGGGAACGGCATCTCCGGCGATCTCCCGATCGTCCTCGTCTGCGTGACGGAGCCGGACGACCTGCCGCTCGTGCGGCACGTCCTCATGGCGCAGGAGCTCTGGCGCCTCAAGGGGTTGAAAGCGGACGCCGTGATCCTGAACGAGCACCCGGCGAGCTATCGCGACGAGATGCAGCAGCAACTCGTCGAGCTCGTCGAAGGCGGCGCCTGGGGCGCATGGAAGGGGAAACCCGGGGGGGTGTTTCTTCTCCGCGGCGACGCGATGCCGGAGGCCGAGCGAATTCTCCTGAATGCGGTCGCCCGTGCGGTCCTCTCCGGCGAACGCGGGGAGCTGGCAGAGCAGCTGGACCGCCCGGAGCTCGATCCTCCGCTTCCTGTCATCGTCGTGCCTTACGAGCCACCGCCCGACGAGCCGCCCGAGACGCCGGTCGAGCCGCCCGCGCTCGTCATGGAGAACGGGCTCGGCGGCTTCACGCGCGATGGCCGCGAGTACGTCGTCGTCCTCGAGGGCGAGCAGGAGACTCCGCTCCCCTGGGTCAATGTCCTCGCGAACCCGGGCTTCGGGAGCATCGTCACCAGCTCGGGCGCGGCCCACACGTGGTGCGAGAACAGCCGTGAGAACCGCCTCTCGCCGTTCGCGAACGACCCGGTCAGCGACCCGACCGCGGAAGCCATCATCCTGCGCGACGAGGAAAGCGGCGCCTGCTGGGGCGCCACGCCGGCGCCGATCACGCGGACGCCGCGCTCCGCGCGCTGGGTGGTGCGCCACGCGCCGGGTGTGACGCGCTGGGAGAGCGCCACGCGCGGCATCGCGCAGGAGCTGACCGTCTTCGTGGCCCGAGAGGAGCCGGTCAAGCTGTCTCTTCTGACCTTGACGAACCGCTCGCATCGGCCTCGCCGCCTCAACCTCTTCGCGTACAACGAGTGGTCGCTCGGACCCCCGAAGCCGGGCGTTTCGCGTTTCGTCGTGACGGAGCGCGACGTCGACACGGGCGCGGTCCTGGCGCGCAATCCCTATAACGAGGCCTTCGGCGGCCGCGTCGCGTTCGCGGGCGCCGGCGAGGCGCTTCTCTCGGCCACCGGCGACCGCCAGGAATTCCTGGGCCGCAACGGCTCGCTACCGCGCGCGGCCGCGCTCACGCGCCCGCGGCTCTCGAGTCGCTTCGGCGCCGGCCTCGACCCGTGCGCGGCATTGCAAGTGGCCGTGGACCTCTTGCCTGGCGAGACGCGGCGCGTCGTCTTCCTCCTCGGCCAGGGGCGCGACCTCGCCGAGGCGTGCGCTCTCCTCCGGCGCTACGCCGGAGCCGAGGGCCTCGCTGCCGCAGAGGCCGAGCTCGCCGCCGTGGAGGCGTTCTGGGAGGAGACGCTCGGCTCCGTGCGGGTCTCGACGCCCGACGACTCCTTCGATCTGCTCGTGAACCGATGGCTCCTCTACCAGGACCTCGCCTGCCGCCTGTGGGCACGCTCCGGCTACTACCAGCCGAGCGGGGCGTACGGCTTCCGCGACCAGCTCCAGGATGTTTTGGCGCTCATGTTCACGCGACCCGACCTGACCCGCGAGCATCTCCTGCGGGCGGCGGCGCGCCAATTCGCCGAGGGCGACGTGCAGCACTGGTGGGACGCCTCGAGCGGCCGCGGCATCCGCACGCATTGCTCGGATGACCTCCTCTGGCTCCCGTACGCCGTCGCCGAGTACGTGAAGGCGACCGGAGACACAGCCGTCCTCGACGAGCGAATTCGGTTCCTTCACGCGCCTCCTGTTCCACCCGGAGAGGCCGAGGCGTACGAGCTGCCGTCCGTGTCGGCAGAGGAGGGCGCGCTGTACGAACACGGCCTACGGGCCATCGACCGCGCGCTCACCGCCGGCTCTCACGGTCTGCCGCTCATCGGGAGCTGTGACTGGAACGACGGCTACAACAGGGTCGGACCCGAGGGGCGCGGGGAGAGCGTCTTCGTCGGATGGTTTCTGCATTCGGTCCTGGGCGCCTTCGCGCCGTTATGCGAGGAGCGAGGCGACGCGGCGCGCGCAGCGCGCTACCGCGCCGAACGCGAGCGCCTGGGGACGATGCTCGAGCAGAGCTGGGACGGCGAGTGGTATCGGCGCGCCTACTTCGACGACGGCACGCCGCTCGGCTCCTCCCAGAACGACGAGGGCCGGCTCGACTCGGTGGCACAAACCTGGGCAGTGCTCTCCGGCGCCGCCCCGAAAAAACGCGCAGAGCGTGCCATGGACGCGGTACGCGCGCAGCTGGTCAGGCGCACCTCCCAGGTCATCCTTCTCCTCTCACCCCCCTTCGACCGCGCGGCCCTCGACCCCGGCTACATCAAGGGCTACCTCCCGGGAGTGCGCGAGAACGGCGGACAGTACACGCATGCGGCCCAGTGGGTCGTCCTCGCTCTTGCGCGCCTCGGGTACGGCGACGAGGCGGTCGAGCTCTTCCACATGCTCAACCCCATCAACCACTCGCGCACCGCCGCAGAGGTCGAGCAATACAAGACCGAGCCCTACGCGGTCGCGGGGGACGTCTACGACCACCCTTCGCATCGGGGGCGCGGGGGCTGGACCTGGTACACCGGTTCGGCCGGTTGGATGTATCGGGTGGCGCTGGAGGGGATCCTCGGGCTCACCCGCCGGGGAGCCTTCTTCACGCTGGACCCGTGCATCCCGTCGTCCTGGCCGAGCTACTCCATCGAATGGCGCTTCGGCAAGACGCGCTACACGATCGAGGTGAAAAACCCGAAGCGCCGCGGAGGAGGGGCCGTGAGCGCCGAGCTCGACGGGAAGCCCGCCGAACCCGCCGCGATCCCGCTCGTGGACGACGGCGTCGCACACCGGGTGCGGATCGTGCTGGGAGCCAAGCCAAAAGTGCCGTCCGGCGCCGCGCTGACGCCGGTGCCGGAGGCGACCGCCCCGACGCGGTGAATGGCCGGGACGGTGGGATTCGAACCCGCGTCGTGTGGCGTGCGTCGAGTAGGAGGACGATATGCAGAAGCGCAGGCTGGGAAACAGCAGCCTCGAAGTCTCGGCTCTCGGGCTCGGCTGCATGGGCATGAGCTTCGGCTTCGGCCCGGCCTCGGACAAAGAGGAGATGATCTCGTTGATCCGGGCGGCCGTCGAACGCGGCGTGACGTTCTTCGACACCGCCGAGGTGTACGGCCCGTTCACGAACGAGGAGCTCGTCGGCGAAGCCCTCGAGCCCTTCAAGGGGCGCGTCGCCATCGCAACGAAGTTCGGGTTCGCTCCGGATCCCAAGGGCGGGGCGGGATGGTCGGCCCTGGACAGCCGGCCGGCTCACATCAAAGAGGTCGCGGAGGCCTCCCTCAATCGGCTCCGCTTCGACGCCATCGACCTCTTCTATCAGCACCGCGTCGACGACAAGGTCCCGATCGAAGACGTCGCCGGAGCCGTCAAGGACCTGATCCGGGCCGGGAAGGTGAAGCACTTCGGCCTCTCCGAGGCGGGCGTCAAGACGATCCGCCGCGCGCACGCGGTCCACCGAGGCGGAGGTGCTTCCGACACTCGAGGAGCTCGGGATCGGCTTCGTGCCCTTCAGCCCGCTGGGCAAGGGCTTCCTCACGGGGAAGATCGACGAGAGCACGGCGTTCGACAAGACCGACTTCCGCAACGTCGTCCCGCGCTTCACCCCGGAGGCTCGCAAGGCGAACCTGGCCTTCGTGGAGATGCTCCGCCGCATGGCGGAGCGGAAGAAGACGACGCCCGCCCGGATCGCGCTCGCCTGGCTGCTCGCCCAGAAGCCGTGGATCGTCCCGATCCCGGGGACCCGGAAGCTGGAGCGCCTCGAGGAGAACCTCGGAGCAGCCGAGCTTCACCTCACGCCCGAAGACCTCCGTGAGATCGAAAGCGCCTCTTCGACGATCACGGTGCAGGGAGCCCGGTACCCCGAACACCTGCAGAAGCTGGTCGGACGCTGAGCATGGGGGAAGGGCCGGAGCTCGCGTACCGGTCCGAGTGGCTCGGCCGGCAGGTTTCAGTCCGCTTCACCGCCGATCGAAGATCTCCTTGGCGATGATGAGCCGCTGGATCTGGCTCGTCCCTTCGTAGATCTGGTAGATCTTGGCGTCGCGCATCAGCTTCTCGACCGGGTATTCCTGCGAGTAGCCGTACCCGCCGAAGACCTGGACGGCGTCGGTCGTGACGCGCATCGCGACGTCGGCCGCGAAGGCCTTCGCGAAAGCTGCCAGCTTCGTGTTGCGGCGCCCGTTGTCGATGGCCCAGGCCGCCTGCCAGACGAGCAGTCGCGCCGCTTCGACGTCCTTCGCCATGTCCGCGATCATGAAGCTCACGGCCTGGTATTTCGCGATCGGCTGGCCGAACGTCGACCGCTCGGTCGCGTACTTGATGGCCTCGTCCATGGCGCGGCGGGCGAGGCCCACGGCCCCCGACGAGACGGTCGGGCGCGTGTGGTCGAAGGCGCTCATCGCGATCTTGAAGCCGTCGCCTTCCTTCCCGAGGAGGTACTTCGCCGGGATCTTCACGTCCTCGAAGGTGATCGCCCGCGTATCGCTGGCGCGCTGCCCGAGGTTCTTCTCCTTCTTACCCACCGCGACGCCGGGCGTCTCCCTCGGGATGATGAAGCCCGACATTCCACGGTGCTTTGCGGAAGGGTCCGTGTAGGCGAGAAGGAAGTACCAGTTCGCGACGCTGGCGTTCGTGATCCACATCTTCTCGCCGTTGATCACGTAGTCGTCGCCGACCCGCTTCGCGGACGTCCTGATGCCGGCCACGTCGGAACCGGCTCCGGGCTCGGTCACGCAGTAGGCGGCGAAGAGGGGCTCGCGCGTCAGCCGGCCCAGGAACTCCTTTTTCTGCTCCTCGTTGCCGGCCACGATCACGGGCGCGGCAGCGAGGCCGTTGGCCTCCATCGCGGTGGCGATCCCCGTGCAGCCGTAGGCGAACTCCTCGGTGATCAGGCAGCCGTCCAGGACGCCCAGCCCCGCGCCGCCGTACTCGGCGGGGACGTGGGTGTTCATCAGCCCGATCTCCCAGGCCTTCCGGACGATCTCGTGCGGAAACTCGCCCGTCTGGTCGTGGTGGGCCGCCCTCGGGATGACCTCTTCCCGGGCGAACTTTCGGGCCAGCTCCTGGAGCTGCACCTGCTCTTCGGTCAGCGAAAAATCGATCATGTTCGCGCTCCGCTCCTACTCAACCGGCATGTTACGCGACCCTCTGGCGCTGACGCTCCCGACACCTTATGCTCGGAGGTAAGGAGCGGCCGCTGATGCTGATGGCTTTGGTCCTTCTCGCAGCCATCGACGCCGTTCCGTCCTCGACGGTTTCACTGACCCTCACGGGCGAAACCGACAAACCGCCGGTCAGCGCCACGCCCCGCAGCCTGTCAGACGTTGCGCGCGAGCTCCGCGAGGGCAGGAAGGCCGTCGGGAACTTCTCGGCGGCCGAAAGTACGGTGCCGCGAACCCTGAGCGACTTCGTCCCGACATTCGAGCCGGAGCCGGACACGACAGAGCCCGAGGTCGTCGTCGAGGCGTCCCCGGTCTACCTTCCGACCTACCTCCCGGCGTGGTATGGACCCCCACGGAAGAGCGGCCGCCTCCACCATCGCACGGCTCCTCATCTCGCCACCCCGAGGTCCGCGTCCCCGCCTCTCGCTCGCCCGTCCGCACCGCCGACGTTTCAGGCGCGCCACGCCACTTCCGGACGTCTTCGCCAACGCTGACGAAAACTGCGCCGTCGATCGGTGGAATGAGGCCGCCTTCCGCGTCAGCGGAAGTAGCCGTTCACGTCGAGGATGAGGTCCAGGGTTCCGGACGAAGTGTTCTGAACCTTGATCGTGCCGGACCCGTCCAACGCGAGTTGGAGAAAGGCGTTGTTCGCCCGCGTTCGCCCCGGGACGAGGGGAACCGTGGTCGTGCCCGTAGGCTGGCCATCGCCCCGATAGATCGACACGACTCCCGGCGCGAGAACGTTCGTCACGGTCGCGTTCACCGAGATCGAGCCTGCATCGGACGGGATTCCGCAGGACGAGCTCACCGCAAAGGCACGGTCGGGCGCGCCCGCCGGCTGGATTGAAGGACCACCCAGCGGGCCCGCAGAATTCCGCGTGTCGAGGATGCGACAGGGGTTGAGCACGTAGAACGAATAGGGCCCTCCTACCGTGAACGTGGCCGTGGCGCTCGCACTGCCCGTCACGGGAGCCGGCTGGCTATCCGTGGCGAAGCACCAGGCCGAGACGTTCCCCGCGACGGAGGACGTCGTCTGGTAGGTCGACTGGGTTGCCCCGGGGATGACGAACGAGATGGGGGATCGCCACTCGTACGAGTAGGGCTCGATGCCCCCGGTCGGGTTGCACGAGAACGTCACGGTCTGGTTGACCGGGGAGGGGTTCGGACTCACCGAGACGCTTGCGGTGACGGGCAAGCTCGCGATGAACGTTGCCGTGGCGCTCGCGCTGCTCGTCGCCGGAGTCGACTCGCTGTCCGTGACGAAGCACCAGGCCGTGACGGTTCCGGCGGCGGCGGACGTCGCCTGGTAGGTCGTCTGGGTCGCCCCGGGGATGACGAACGAGATGGGGGATCGCCACTGGTACGAGTAGGGCGCGAGGCCGCCCGTCGCGCTGCACGAGAACGTCACGAACTGGCCGGCGGACGCGCTCGTGGGGTTCACGGACGCGCTCACGGCGAGCGGACTCACGACGTTCAGCGGGAAGAAAGCGACGCCTGACGGATCGGGCCAGTACGCCGTCCCGCCCGTGTAACTCACCTTGATCTTCAGGGCATAGCTCCCCGGCGTGGCCGGCACCGGAATCGCAGCCGACGTGGGGGGCGAGCCGGACGGCGGCGGATCCACCATCGCGCCCCACGAAACGTAGTTTTCCGCGCATGGGGTCACGCAGAGGCTGTACTGGTAGGTCGCCGAGATCCCTCCGCCGCGCTGCGAGCTGTTCACGGCGTTCAGGCTCTGGCTCGAACCCGTCGTGATCGGGCCGCCTGCGCTGCCGTTCACGGTGAAGGCCGGCGCGAACGAGGTGACGGTGTACGTCCCCATCGCGGCGGTGCCCGCGTAGTCCGGGGTCACGTAGCCGTTCGCGTAGGAAGCCGTGAGCCAGTAAGAGTGCGTCCCCGTCGTGTCGAGCGTCGGCACGCACGTCGGGCCCGTGCAGCCGGCGGCCCGGGCAAGGGTCGCGGGCGTCGGGCCGAAGTACCACTTGAAGCCCGTGGACGTGGGACGGCCTTCGGAGCCGCTCACGAGAGGCTGCCCGGTCAGCACCTGAGTCGACTGCAATCTCGCAGCCGGAACCTTCCAGTTCAGCGTGAACAATCTCGCGCCCGCGCTGCCGAGAGCGTTGTTCGCCTCGAACGCGAACGTGAGAGCTTTCGTGGAACCCGTCGCCGGCGTGGCCGTGAAGTCCGGCGTGCCGCCCGCGAATGCGCCGTTCGTCGTGACCGAGTTCCAGCAGCCCGTGCCGCTTCCGAGGCTCGTGCCGCCCACCTGAGGGTCACAGGGGCCGACGACTGTGATCAGGGCAGGCGGGGTGGGCGGATTTCCCAGCGCCCCGTTGTCCGGCGCCCTGAGGCGTGGAGACGTGCCCGAGCCGCCGTCGTCGTACGCGCTGCCCACGTGGAAATCGAAGTCGAAATTCCAGCCGAATCCCGTCAGGGGCCTGATCGCCGGCGACGGGCTGATGGACGGAGTGATCGTGACCTGGTCGCCCAGGAACACGGTGTCGCCGTTGTTGAGCGGAGTGCCCGCCTGGTCTGTGACGGCCATCGATGCGACTGCGTTTATGGAGACGCAGGACATCGGAATCATGTAGGCCGATGTCGTCGTCGGCACATACAGGTAGACGGAGCTGGTGCCGGGGACTCCGAAGCCCGCTGTCTGGCCCCGGAGCGCGAATGCCGCGCCGCTCACGGGGAACGAGACCGGAGGGATGCCCGTCCACACGTTCGCGGTCGTCGAGTAGAGGCGGAACTGGATCGTCGGCAGCGTCTGCATCGCCCACATGAGGACGAAGAGGTCGCCGTCCTTCGCGATGAGCGCGGAGCTCGCCCCCACGTTCGACCACACCTCGCCTGCCTGCGACGGCACGCGCCAGATCGCGCCGGCCGAGACCTTCGCGAAGCTGCTCGACCCCACCTTCGTGACGGAGAAGAGCCCGTAACTCGGCGAGTTCTCGCCCGCCTGCGCGCTGAGCTCCACGAGGACCCAGAGCTTCGTGGCGTCGGCGGGATCGACGGCCGCGGAATAGCCCGAGATCGAGCGGCCGCCGAAGTCGGCGCTCGTGATCGTCGTCTGCGGATACGCGGCGGTGATGCTTCCGATGGGCCCCGGAACCGACGCGTCGATGATCCGAACGGTGCCGCCGGACTGGAGGTAGAGGATGTAGTTCCCGACCAGGGACGCGAGGCCCCCTCTCGGCCAGCCGGTGTTTTCGGAGGACATGTTCTGCTTCGTGAACGTCGTGGGCAATGTCGTGACGTCGGCCACGCGTACCATGGTCGTGGCGAATTCGTACGCGATGTACCGGCTCCCGGAGCGCTGGACCAGGGTGTAATCCGCTCGGTTCGGGGAGAAAGAGCCGCGGTGAAGGAAGCCGAAACCATTGGACGCGCCCACGATCGTGTACCAGGTATCCCACGACCCGCCCAGCGAGAACACCCCGCGCTGCCCGTCGTCGGAGACGCCCAACGAGTAGACGTTGTTCTGCCCGTCACCTCCGCTCCACGTCACTCTGTCGCTCCCGTAGCGGTTGTCGCGGTAGTACAGTGCAGTCGGATTCGCGGGATTCGAGAGGTCTAGTACGGAGTACCCGTACGACTCCTGCATGAAGAGGCGGCGGGGGCCGCCGAGGCCGCTCCGGTAGAGCGAGAGACTACTGTTGAATCCCGGACTCAGGAGCGGATTCGTGGGCCGCGGGACGCCGGGCGGATTCGGTTCGAACGCGAGGGGCGAGCCCGACAGCGTGCACTGGGCTTCGAGGCGCGCCGGGGGCGCACCCAGGAGTCCCACGAGTGCCAGGCCCGCCGCGGCCGTCAGGCCGCGGAACGCGCGGCTGAGAACCGCAGCGGCGAGCGCCGGTCACCAGGGTCATCGTGGTCCCCGTGTCGGGGCGCGGACTCCTCCCAGGCGAAGCGGACCGCTCCTCGCCACACGTGCCGATGGCATCGACTCGGATTGAGGACCTCCTAGCTTTCTCTCAATCGAAGTGCACGCGCCTAACGTAAGTGGGGCCTGTCGTTTAAGGGCATAAGCTCTACCAGCGTAGCAATTCCCCTTCCACGGCGTTTGGCGGGGGATTCGGGTAGGCCGCGTCCCTAAAATGTCGGGAAAAATGCAAACACATCAGACGAAAAGTGGCGGAAGGGGACGCCACGGATCTCGAGAAGGCGCTCTTCGTGCAGCTAGGCCTTGTGCTGACGAAGGATGTCCTCGACCTCCTTCATCGAGAACCCGTTGAGCTGAACGATCTTCGCCTGGGACCGGAATGCGGGTGGCAGGATGCCTCGGGCCGCATCCCTGCCGTCGACTTCCACAATGATCCATGCCTTGTGTTCCCCGTCCCTGCATCCCCAGTCCGCGTGAGTGAGGAAATGGGACCCAGACTTGAGGAAGACCTCGACGGCCCGAGCGCAGGCCACCGGGTTCGCTTCGTGTGGGACCTCGATCAGGAACCGCGCCGTCATCTGGGATCTCCTCCTGCAATGGGTGCGCCGCGCCGGACCTTGCGGGAGACGAAAATGGCCGCTCCCGGCGCGGACTGATTTGAAATCAATGGTCGGGACGGCGGGATTCGAACCCGCGACCCCTTGAACCCCATTCAAGTACGCTACCAGGCTGCGCCACGTCCCGACCAGGAACGACATCGGAGAGTCGTCGAGGCGATCTCCGGGGGTGACTGTTTATAGCACTTCGTCACGCGCGCGAGAGGATCTCGAGGATCTCCTTGAGCTCTGCGACGACGCGAACGAGGCGCGGGTCCGGTGTCTGTCCCGCCTGCGCCCCGGCCGGGTCCGTCCCGGTTGCCCCCGAAGGCGCCGTCGACCCGACGGGAGCCGTTTCGACGAACAGCGGCAGGCCCGGCTTCGAAGACGGCCTCGTGCGCACGGGCACCTTCTCGGAGGGCCTTCCCGGCTTCGAGGTTTTCTCCGACTTCTCGACCTTCGCGTCCTCGAGCGGCGCGACCGCGGGATTCGTGTCGTGCGCCTTCGCTCCCGAAGCTTCGCTCTCGAGGCGCTTCTTGGCGCCGGCGATCGTGTAGCCCTCGTCGTAGAGAAGCCTCTTGATCTGCCCGATGAGATCCAGCTCGCGCGCGCTGTACGTGCGCGGGCCGGGAACCGAGCGGTCGGGCGCGAGGACGGGAAACTCCGACTCCCAGTACCTGAGGACGTACGGCTGCACGTCCGCGATGCGGCAGACATCCCCGATCTTGTAGCGGACCTCGGCGTTTTCGCTCGTCGTCTGGGCCATTTCGTCAGAGTTTCGTCCGACTCTTTTTAACACATCGACGGGCCGATCCGAAGGTTCAGTCGCCCTTTTTGACCACGAATTTCAGCGGCACGCCGTTCAGGTTCCACTTCTCCCGGATGCGATTCTGGAGGAATCGCTCGAAGGAGAAGTGCAGCGCCTCGGTCCGGTCGGCGAAGAGGCGGACGAGAGGCGGCTCGGCGGCGACCTGGACTGCATAGCGGATCTTCAGCTCGCGACCGGAGCGCGAACGGGGTGCCTCGCGCTCGAAGGACTTCTGGAGCAGGCGGTTCAGCTCGCCCGTGGACATGCGCGTCGCGAACCGTTTCGCGAGCGCGTCGGCTTCGGGAAGGAGGCGCTGGACGCCCTTCCCCGTCGTCGCCGACAAGGGAAGGAACGGGGCGCGGCGCAGGAAGATGAATCGCCGCTCGGCGTCGTGCTTGAGCTCCGCCGTCTTCTGGTGGTCCTTCTCGACGAGGTCCCACTTGTTCGCGACGAGAAGGACGCCGCGGCCCGCCTCTTCCGCGTAGCCGGCGATCGTGGCGTCCTGCGAAGTGATCCCGGCGGACGCATCGAAGACGATGACCACGAGCCGCGCCCGGTCGATGGCCTTCCGGGCGGCGACGATCGAGAGCAGCTCGGCCGAGTCGGTCGTCTTGCCTTTGCGGCGGATGCCCGCCGTGTCCACGAAGACGTATTCGCGGCCGCCCCTGGAGAGGCGAACGTCGATGGAGTCGCGCGTCGTACCGGCAATCTCCGACACCATGACGCGGTCGGCGCCGACGAGCGCGTTCACGAGGGAGGACTTCCCGACGTTCGGCCGGCCCACGATCGCGATGGGGAGCGGCGCGGTACGCGTGTCAGGGTCGAGATCGGGAGGCAGGGCCTCTTCGATCGCCTCGAGGAGCTCGTCCGCGCCCGTACCGTGGAGCGCCGAGACCCCAATCACCTTCGGAAAGCCGAGCGCGAAGCCGTCGGCGAGCGCTTCGGCCGCGGTCTTCGTGTCGCACTTGTTCCACGCGACGACGACCTGCTTGCCGAGCGCGTGAAGCCGCCGGGCGAGGCGCTCGTCCTCGGGAAGGCGCCCGGCCACCCCGTCGAGGACGAAGAGAATCAGGTCGGCGTCCGCCACGGCGGCGAGCGCGCGGTCGCTGGTCCACGCGGCGAAGCCGCCCGCGGCGTCGAGATCGAGCCCCCCTGTGTCCACGAGCGTGTAAGGGCGGCCCGAAGGCGTCCTGGCCGTCATCTCGAGCGCGTCGCGCGTCATTCCGGGTCGATCGTGCACGAGCGCTCTCCGCTCGCGCGCGAGGCGGTTGAAGAGAGCCGATTTCCCGACGTTCGGCCGTCCGACGAGGACGACCTTGAACTCGGTCACGAGCCGCTCACCGGCGCCGCGACCGGCCGCGCGGGGCGGGGGACGTGCGCCGGCCACGCTTCTGCTGCTGCCGCTGAACGGCATCCACGCGGCTCCCTGGCCGGCGGTTCGCACTCTCGCCCACGGGCACGAAGTCCAGCCCGCGCTTTTCCGGATCCGCCTTGACGAGCTTCACCCGCAGGCGGTCGCCGAGCCGGTAGACGCGGCCCGTCGAGGACCCCACGAGGCGGTGCTCGACCTCCTCGTAGCGATAGAAGTCGTCCCCGAGCGACGAAATCGGAACGAGGCCGTCCACGTAGATGTCCTCGAGCGTGACGAACAGGCCGAAGCCCACGACGGCCGAGACGTACGCCCAGAACTCCTCGCCGACGCGCGACGACAGGAAGACGAACTTCTTCCACGCCACCGCCTCGCGCTCGGCCGACTCGGCACGCCTCTCTCGCGAGGAGCAGTGCGCCGCCGCCTGGTGGAACCAGCGCGTGCGGCCTTCCGCTTCCTCGGCGGCAGGCGGCCGGCGGAACGCGAGCCACTCCACGAGAGCCCGGTGGACGAGGAGGTCCGGGTAGCGCCGGATCGGCGACGTGAAATGGCAGTAGTGCTTCGCCGCGAGCGCATAGTGTCCGCGGCACTCCTCGGAGTAGATGGCCTTCTTCTGGGCCCTGAGGACGAGATCCGAAACGAAGCGCTCCTCGGGCTTGCCCGCCGCCTGGTCGAGGATGGCCTGGAACGTCGCGGGCGTGACCTCTTCCCCGTCTTCGGGAAGGTCGTAGCCGAGCGGCCCGAGCACGACCCTGAGGTCCACGAGACGGCTCTCGTCCGGCCGGTCGTGCACGCGGTAGAGAGCCGGCGTCGGAACGAACTCCAAATGCCTGGCGACCGCCTCGTTCGCGGCCAGCATGAACTCCTCGATGAGCCGGTGCGCCTCGTTGCGCACGGCGCGGACGATCTCGACGACGTCTCCCGATTCACCGAGGATCACGTCCGCGTCCGGCAGGTCGAAGTCGAGAGAACCGCGGCGGGATCTTTTTGCTCGGAGAAGACCCGAAGCCTTATGCGCCCTACGGAGCATTTGGGTTACGTCCGAAGAGATGACCTGCTTAGAAGGTGAATCAGGCAGAGGCTCCGCCGACGCGCTTCGAGGGGCGCCCCCCTCTTTACCTTCTAAGAACTCTTCTATTAATCCCCCGACCTCTGTATAGGTCAGTCGTGCGCGGCTCTTGATCAGGCTTCTGAAGAATTCCGCCTTGACCGTCTCCCCGTGCTTGTCCAGCGTGAGCACCGCCGAGACGGTGCGGCGCTCCTCGTCCGGACGCAGCGAGCAGAGGTCGTTCGAGAGGCGCTCGGGGAGCATGGCGATCGCGCGGTCCGGGAAGTAGACCGACGTGCCGCGCTCGAAGGCCTCGGCATCGAGCGCGCTGCCCACGGGCACGTAGTGCGACACGTCCGCGATGTGGATGCCGATCCGAAAGGCGCCGCCCGGCAGCTCCTCCGCCTCGATCGCGTCGTCGAAGTCGCGCGCCGTCTCGCCGTCGATCGTCACGATCGTGCGGCCCGTGAAGTCGGCGCGGAGCTTACGCTCGTCCTCCCCCACGGCGCCGCTCGCGGCCTCGGCCTCGGCGACGACCGTCCCGGGATACTTCCGCGGGATTCCCCACTTTCGGGCCACGACCTCGACGTCGACGCCCGGGTCGCCCTCGAAACCGATCAGCTCGAGAACCTCCGCGAGGGCGAGGCGGCGGTCGTCCGGATACGCGATGAGTCGCGCTTCGACGAAGATGCCGGTGGGCGCTCCGAGGTCCTTGCCGTCGGGAACCGCCAGGCGCGCGTCGATCTTGCGATCGAAAGGCACCACGAAGGTGCCCTCGGGAGAGCGGGCGATCTTCCCGACGACGGTCTCGCGGCGTCGCACGAGAACCTTCACGACGACGCCGGTGGGACGCGGCGCGAAGCGCGAGCGCGAGCTCCTTGACGGGGCCTTCGGAGCGCCTCTGGGCTTTTCGACGCGCGCGAGGACGAAATCGCCGTCCAGCGCGCTGCCGAGGGCCGTGACGGGCACGTCGGGAACCCCCGGCTCGCCGGAAAGAAGAAAAGCCCGGCCCTCGCCGCGGACCGCGAGAACGCCCGCCTGGAGGTCCGTGAACTCGATGCGCGAAAGCTTTTCGCCCTTGACGCGCACGATCTCGCCGCGGCGCTCGAGATCGGCCACGGCGGCGCGGAGCGCGGCCACGGCCGCCTCGTCGGCCGAGGTACCGAGGATTCTCGTCTGAAGATCGGAGAAGGTCACGATGCGCGATCCGCGCGGATGAAGCGCGTCGAGGATCGCTTTGGTCAAGTCAAGGTTGTTCATTCTGCTCGGAAGGTAAGAATACCGGGGCGCAGCGTCGCGGCGTCGCCGGCCTCGGTCCTGTTGGCGTCCGCGGATCTGGCCGCGTCTATCCCGCACCGATGCAGCGAACGCTCTTTTTCACCAGCGTGCCGTCCATCTTCATTTGAAACGACACGCCGTAACGAAACGGATCCTCTCCGGGCACGTGGACGAATTCGATCTGGCACTGCCAGCGCCGCTCGCCGTTGGGCAGTTTGACAGGTATGACTTTCACTGCGATCGAGTTCTTGGCGGACGCATCGGTGAAGTTCTCCAGCAGGCCGCTGACGTAGTCGCGCAGGTTCGCGTCCTTCGGTTCCGAGCCCACGCCTTTGCAGGACGCATCGACAGTGAGCGGAATGTCTCCGTTGGCGAGCAACACCGAGATGATCCGTTTGGGCGTGGGTGGGTCCGCCGCCGGGCAGCGCGCGGCCGCCGACAACAGCAGCAACAGAAAAGGGACGGACCGGCGCATTGCGGCTGTACTCACGGTGGGAATGTCCCGTAATAGACGTCGAAGCCGGTTCCCGGGTAATGATGGCTGAAGTCCTCGGGGCTCTCCTTGATCACGAAATGCTTCGAATTGCTGTAGTGATAGATGCTCCCGAGGTTGTAGATACCGATGTGCTTCTTCGGGATGTTCGCCATGGTCTGGGCACCCAGATTCACCGCGGAGCTCCTGGTGACGAAGGCGAGGCAGTCGGTCACGCTGGACGGCCGGTTACTGAAGAGACCGACATCTCCGCACCGGGCAAATACCTCGTGAACACGCAGACACGCGGCGTCGCCCTTCCCGTTTCCCGCTGACTTGCAGGTATAGCCGAAAGTGTATCCCCTGCTGTGACTCACGAAGTGAGCGCAGTGGTTGTCAGAGTCATCCTTGTAACCGTTACCGCAGAACTCCGAGATGTGCTTGTTCAGACAGCTCTCCAGGTGACTGTAGAGCATCATCAGTCTTTGCGGAACCGCGGACATGTTCTTCCCTCCCGTCGGCTGGGTCAGGCGAAGGCTGGTGCGAAAGGGGGGACTCGAACCCCCACAGCCGGTAAGGGCTACAAGGTCCTGAGCCTTGCGCGTCTACCAATTCCGCCACTTTCGCGCGGAGCGGCAGGATAAGGCCCTGCCCAACCCTCGTCAAATCAGCTGCGGTAGCCCGCGCGCTCGCGCTCCGTGACGAACGCGTCGATCCGGAGCTGGTCCTTCTCGGAGATCTCCGTGAACCTCACGCCGAATGCCGGATGGAAATGGTCGAGCTCGGTCGTGCGCCGCATGATCCGGCCCTTCGCGTTCAGTGGAGCCGGATCGTCGGGCAGGAAGAACTCGATCTCGACGATGCGCCCGATCGCGATCGCGCTCTCGATCTCGACGAGCATCCCGTTCCCCGAGACGTTCAGCAGCTTACCGAGGAGGAGCGCGCCGTCGGCGCGCGCCTCGCGCACGCGCGCCAGGGTGTTCAGCTCGCGTCGCGCCGGGATGAGCGTGAGGCGCTTCGTCTTGTCGAGGAGCTCGTCGGGCGGGAAGGGAGCGAGGAGGAAGTCGTTCACCCCGGGCACGAGAGCCTCCTCGAGGTGCGGCGCCCCCGCCGGCACGACGAGCATCATCGAAACCGTTCTCCAGTGGTTCTCCTCGCGCAGCCTCCGGCAGGCGGCCACGCCGCCGTCCGGCGGAAAGCCGGCGTCCAGGATCGCGAGGTCCGGGACTTTCTCCGCCGGAATGCGCAGGAGGTCCTCCAACCGCTCGGCGAAAACGACCGAGTAGCCCGCGGTTTCGAGCACTCCCGCCGCCCCGCGCAGGAGTCCCGCCGGCGCTCCGGCCAGAGCGACCTTCTTCTTCTTGAACAGGCCGGACCCGCGCGGAAACGTGCCCGAGTCTTCGACGGTCATCTGGTCCCCTGCTTCACCGTCACCGCTCCGCGCGCGACCGCTCCCCCCTCGCCATCGGTCACGACGCCTTCGAACTTGACGGCGTCTCCGAGCCGCCCTGCGATCACGACGTCGACCGTCAGGACGTCGCCCGGCACGGGCAGGCGCTCGACCGAGAAATCGGAAATGCCGGCGAGAAACCCGTTCCGCCCGAGCGTGGCGTCGCCGCCCTGGAGGAGGAGCGCCGACTGCGCCACGAGCTCGCTCAGCGCGGCCGTGGGGAACCCGGAGGCTCTCACGGCCGCGGCATTCGCCGACACGGTCGCCCGAACGCGTCCCTCCCCGGGACCGGTCCGTTCGATCACCCCGTCCGCGAAACGGAACGGGAACTCGTGCGGCAGGGGCTGGAAATCCACGGGCGTCAGGCCGCTTTCTCGCGCACGAAATCGCACAGGGCGTTCACGGAAGCGAAGGCTTTCACGCCCACTTCCTCGTCCTGCACCTTGATGCCGAACTCCTTCTCCACGCCGAGCACGAGCTCGAGCGCGTCGATCGAATCGAGACCCAGACCTCCCTCCGCGTCGCCGAAAAGCGGCGCGTCGTCCGCGATCGTCGCGGGGTCCATCTCGAGCTTGAGCTGGCGAACGATCAGCTCCTTGACTCTTTTCTTCAGGTCGTCTGGCAAGAACGCACTCCCCTCCCGGGTTGGCCGGAGCCGAAGAGTATACGGCTCCCCGGAGGAGTCTCCTCAGCCGACGAAGCCGCCGTCGACGCGGACGGTCTGCCCCGTGAGATAGCCCGCGCCCTCGGTGCAGAGAAACGAGACGAAGGGCGCGATGTCCTCGGGGCGGCCGAACCGCTTCACGGGGACCCGCTTCAGGAAGTCCTCCCGCGCCTCTTTCGTGAGGAACGAGATCATCTCCGTCTCGACGAATCCGGGGGCGACGGCGTTCACCGTGACACCGAACGCGCCGACCTCGGCCGCGAGCGACTTCGTGAAGGCGACGAGCGCTCCCTTGGCGGCGGAGTAGTTCGTCTGCCCGGCGCTGCCCGAGAAGGCCGCGAGCGACGAGATGTTCACGATTCGGCCCCAGCGGCGCCGCAGCATGCCGCGCATCACGGCTTTCGTCATGCGATACGTACCACCGAGGGCGGTGTCGATCACGAGATTCCAGTTAGCGTCGGGCATGAGGGCGAACAGTCCGTTCTTCAGGACGGCGGCGTTGTTCACGAGCACGTCCACACCCTCGCGCTCACGGTCGAGCCGGTCGGCGAGAGCCGCGATGTCCGCCGGGGACGTCACGTCGGCTCTCGCGGCCTCGGCACTGCCGCCCGCCTCCCGGATCGCCGCGACCGCCGCCTCGGCGCCTGCCGCGTCGGCGCGGTACGTGAGGACGGCGTGAAAGCCGTCGGCGGCGAGGCGCTCGCCGATGGCGCGACCGATGCCGCGGGACGCGCCGCTGACGAGCGCCACGCGTGTTCGGCCGGACGAGTTCTCGGAGTTCGGAGAATTCATTTTGCTTCGGACCCGAGCCGCTCCTGTCCTGCCGAAGCGAGGGCAGCGGTGGATTTTTCTTTGAAAGGGAAGAGAGGAGGAGGGGCGAGCGATTTGGCGAACGCCTCGATCGCATCGGGATCTTCCAGGGCGGGGTTCGCGACCTTCGCTTCGCGGAGCGTCCAGCGCGTCATCTTGGTGAGGACGTCGCCGGGGCCCACCTCGGCAAAGCGGCTAAGGCCCGAATCGCCCATGACCCGCAGCGTCAGGGCCCAGTGAGACGGCCTGCAAATTTGCTTAGAAAGGACATGGGCGGCCTCTTCGGCATTCGCCACCCGACTGCCCAGCATGGGGGCGTAAAGAGAGACGGCCGGCGCCTTCACGACGACTCCTCGCCCCCTCCCCTTCTTCCCTTCTAAGAAATTTTGCAGACCGTCGCAGACTGCACTGAGGCTGCTCGAGTGCATCGGCACATGGATCGAAAGCAAATCTGTTTTCAGCGCCTTCGGCCGAAGCGCCTCGACCGCCGCGGCGACGAGCGCCCGCTCGCCCGTCAGGATGAATTGAGCCGCGGCGTTCTCCGTCGCGATCGCGAGGCGTGCACGATCGGGCGTGAGCGCCGCGAGCGCCTCCTCGACGGCCGGGCGCGCCAAACCGATGACGTACGCCATCGTGCCGTCCACCTCGCCGCGCCGCGCGGCCTCGGACATGAGCCGCTCGGCCTCGAGGAGGACGTCGAGCGCGGCCCAGGTCTCGAGCGCGCCCGCCGCTGCGAACGCGGCATAGGTGCCGAGGCTGTATCCCGCCACGGCCGCCGGCTCGAGGCGGTGGATGCGGCGCAGGGTCTCGAGCGCCGCGAGCGAGACGGAAAAGACGCCGACCTGCGCGGGCAGGTCGTCGTGGAGATCCTTCGCACCCTCTCCAAAGAAGACGTCGGCGAGCCGAACTCCCGACCTTCTGGAAACTTCTTCGAATAGCGAAGAGGCGAACTCGAAGCGGCGGGCGAGCGCCTCCCCCATTCCGGCCTTCTCGGACAACTGACCCGGGAAAAGCGCGGCGAATGCGGAGGACGAGGCCGAGGAGACCACGAGAGGCGCGCTCAAGCCGCGACGCCTCCCTTCTTCCCATTCCCAGAGATCTTCTCCTCTCTTTTCCCTTTCGCAGAAATCTCTTCGTCCCAATCTTCCGTCCTCGCGGACGAGATCGGGGTGAACGTCCAGCGCTTCAGAAACCCTGCCCACCGCGCCTCCGTCCGCCGTCGGCCCGCGAAGTGAACGAGACGCCCGACCGGAGAGAGGCCCGGCATCGGCGGGTGTGCGTCGTCGAATTCCCACGGATGGGCGTAGAGGACGGGCGGGTCGCCGCTCGCAAGGGCCCGCTCGATCGCCGCGAGGACGCGGCTCTCGCGTGTGAGGCGCGCGCACACGCCCCCGCCCCACATCGCGCGGAATCCGAAGAACGTGCCCATGAGCGGCGGGACTTCCAGAATCGGGCCGGAAGATGTCGCGATCCTCGCGGGCCGCTTCGGATTCGAAGGCTCGCCCACGGGCGGCGCAATCGTGAGAGACGAGTCCAGCGTGAAGCCCTCCTCGACGAGGACAGCAAAGGCGGGGTTCCTCGGGCTCCTCATCGACCACTCCGGCGCGCGGAAGGACGTCACGGGCTTTCCGACGATCTCCTGCAGGGAGTCGCGGCTCTTGCGGAGGTCCTCGCGGAACTCCTCGAGCGTCATCTCGAAGACGCGGCGGTGCAGGTCGCCGTGGCATGCGATCTCGTGGCCCGCGTCCGCGATGCGCCTGACGAGCGCCGGGCTCTGACGGGCGATGCAGCCGAGGACGAAGAACGTCGCGGTCGAGCCCGACCCGTCGAGGAGCGCGAGAACGCGCTCGACCCCGACGTGGACCCTTTTCTCGCGTCCCGCCCAGGTGGCCGGATCCGAATACGCGCGATGCCCGCAGACGTGGAACCAGTCCTCCACGTCGACGGTCAGGATCGGGGCCACGCTCTCGCTCACCTCCTTGCGATTATGCCGCTCATTGAAAAGATTCCTCCCGATCCGGCACGTCGCTTGCTGCCTTCTTCAGGGGGGAGGGTCTGCCGTGCATGTGACTCTCGTGTCCCTGGTCTTTCCCATGCTTCTCCTGGTCGCGGGTCTCGGAGCCGGACTCGTGGTTCGCCTCCTCCTGAAGAGGCGCCTGGAGCGCGTTCGTGACGACTCTCCCGGTGCAAGCCACCTTCTTCTGAACGTGGCGCGCGGCTCGGCCGTGCTCTGGTTCGCGACGCTCGGCCTCTACCTCGCCGCCGAAGCCGCCGACCTTCCGCCGGGGATCTCACGCGTCGTGGGACACGTTCTTCTCGTGATGCTGATCGCGTCCATCACGTGGATGCTCTCGCGAATCGCAGGCGGCCTCGTCCGATCACACGCCTCGGTCGGCGCGCTGCCCTCGGCGACGGTGATGACGAACCTCGCCCGCGGCCTCGTGCTTCTCCTCGGGTTTCTCGTGGTTCTTCAGACGCTCGGAGTCTCGATCACGCCGCTCATCACCGCCCTCGGTGTCGGAGGCCTCGCGGTGGCGCTCGCGCTCCAGGACACTCTCGCGAACCTCTTCGCCGGTCTCCACATCCTCCTCTCCCGGCAGGTCCAGACCGGCGACTTCGTGCGCCTGGACTCGGGCCAGGAGGGCATCGTCCAGGACGTCACGTGGCGCTACACGAGCATCCGTCAGCCCGGAAGCGGTCTTCTCGTCGTGCCGAACGCGAAGCTCGCGGCGGCGATCACCACGAACTTCACGCGCCCCGATACGAAGGTCTTCGTCAAGGTCGGCGTCAGCGTCGGGTACGACGCGGACCTCGATCACGTCGAGCGGCAGGCGGCCGACGTCGCGCGAGAGGTCATGCTCGACGTGGACGGCGGGGTTCCCGCTGCCGACCCGGTGATCCGCTTCCAGAAGCTCGGCGTGGCGACGATCCAGTTTACCGCGGAGCTCACCGCGCGGGACGTCGCCTCGCTGGACAACGTCAAGCACGAGTTCATCAAGCGGCTACTCCACCGGTTCCGCGCCGAGGGAATCGAGCTGCCTGGCGGCGCCTCGGACGAGGCTCGCGCCCAGAGAGTCAGCCTCGCCGTCGCCGAGCAGCAAGGAGTCACCTGACCCTCGGGTCGAGCCTCTTTTCGGTAGCTGCCGAAAAGACGTGGAGCCTGTCCTTCGCGACGCGCACGCGGAGCCTGTCCGGCCAGTCGCGCGGCGCGCACAGGGCGCGGAGAGTCTCCTCGCCGGCGCGGACGCTGACGAGATCCCGGTCGCCCGCGTGCTCGACGAGCGCCACGACCGCGTCGAAGCTGCCGTCCGACGCGCCCGCCATGGTCTCGACGTCCTCCGGCCGGATCCCGACGAACACCTCGGTCTCGGCGATTCCCTCGGGAAGGGGAACGCGGACACCCCGGCCCGCGAACACTCCGTTCTCGGCGCGTCCGCGCCAGATCGTCATCCGGGGGCTCCCCACGAACGTCGCCGTGAAAAGGTCCTCAGGCCGGCGGTAGAGGTCGAGCGGCGCGCCCGACTGGAGCGCCTTCCCGTCCTTCATGACGAGAACCTCGTCCGAAAGCGCAAGGGCCTCTCCCTGGTCGTGCGTCACGTAGAGGACGGTCGCTCCGAGACGAGAGAAGAGCGCCCGAAGCTCGGACCGCATGCCCTCGCGCAGGAGGGCATCGAGATTCGAGAGCGGCTCGTCCATGAGATAGATCCGCGGCCGCTTCACGAGCGCGCGGCCCAGCGCGACCCGTTGCTGCTCGCCGCCGGAGAGCTGCCGGGGACGACGGCCAAGGAGCTTCCCGAGGCCGAGGAGGCTCGCCGCCTCGCCGACGCGGCTCGAGATTTCCGCCCGCGGAACCTTCCGCGCCTCGAGCGCGAGCGAGAGGTTTCGCTCCACGCTCAAGTGCGGATAGAGCGCGTAGTTCTGGAACACGAACCCCACGTCGCGCCGCCCGGCCGGAACGTCGGCGAGGGAGGCGCCGTCGAGCGTCAGCGAGCCCGAGGTCGGCGTCTCGAGCCCCGCGACGATCCGGAGGAGCGTGGACTTGCCGCAGCCCGACGGGCCGAGAAGGGTCAGGACGCGCCCGGCGTCCGCCGAGAACGTCACGCCGTCCAGGGCGCGGGTGCCGCCCTCGAAGACCTTCGTGATCGCCTCGCCACGAAGGGTTCCCGACACGCTCGCCCGCCTCATCCTTTGATCGCGCCGCGGGTCAGGCCGCTCGCGATCCGCTTCTCGAAGAGCAGCACGAGGGCGACGAGCGGCAGCGTCGCGATTACGATCGCCGCCGAGAGCTGGCCCCACGGGATCTCGAAGATCGAGGACCCGCTGACACTCGCGATGCCGGCCGTGATCGTCTTGCGCGCGTCACGCGTCATGAACGTCAGGGCGAGCATGAACTCGTTCCACGAGAAGATGAAGACGAGAATCGCCGCCGTCACGAGCGACGGAGCGGCGAGAGGAAGCTGGATCGTGAGAACGCGGCGCGCCGGGCCAAGGCCATCGAGGACCGCCGCCTCTTCCACGGAGCGCGGAATCTGGGAGAACCCGCGCTCCAGGATCCAGATCGAGAGCGGAAGCGACAGCGCCGCGTAAGGCAAAATGAGGGCGAGCGGATGGTTGAGGAGGCCGAGAGCCCGGACCCCCTGGTACAGCGGGTAGAGCAGCAGGATCGGCGGAAACACCGTAAGGGCGAGGAGGGCGTGCAGGAGATTCCTTCTCCGACGCTCGGTCGCGCGCCCCAGGGCGCTCGCCGCCGGTGCCGCGAGGAGAATCGACAGGAGCGTCGAGGTGCCCGCGATCCCGGCGCTGTTCGCGAGGTAGACGCCGATCGGCTTTCGCTCCCAGAGCGCGGTGACGTGCTTCCACGTCACCGGGTGCGGGAAGTAGACCGTTGGGACGCGCACCACGTCGCGATCCGGCTTCAGCGCGGTCAGAACCTGCCACCCGGCCGGCGCGAGACTCCACACGACGAGCGCCAGAACGGCGAACGCGAGACCGGCGCGCGAAAGGCCCTTCAAGGAACGCCTCTCCGGCGGCGAGAGAGCGCCGCCACGAGCGCGAGGGCCGCCACGAGAAGCGTGCCGTGCGTCGCGATCGCGGCGCCGTACCCGAAGTCGAGGTACCGGAAGAAGCTCTGGAACGCGTAGAGCGAGACGGTCTCCGTCGATCCGCCAGGGCCGCCGCCCGTCATGACGTAAACGATGTCGAAGGCGCCCCAGGCCTGTGCCGCGCGGAAGAGCGCCGCGACGGCGATCGAGGGGAGAAGCAACGGGAAGACGACGTGACGGAACCGCTGCCACGCCCCGAGGCCGTCCACGCGCGCGGCCTCGAGGACGCTCTCGGGGATTCCCTGCAGGCCGGCGAGGACGATGAGCGCGACGAAAGGAGTCGTCTTCCAGACATCCGCGAAGACGATCGCCGCCATCGCCGTGAGCGGATCGCTCAACCACGGGACGGAGCCCGACGCGAGCCCCGTGCGCCGAAGGAGGTCGTTCGCGACGCCGAAGGAGTCGTTGAAGATCCAGGAGAACGCGAGCGCCATGACCGCGGTCGGCAGGGCCCATGGAACGAGCATGACGGCGCGCACGAGACCCCGGCCGCGGAACGACCGGTCGAGGACGAGCGCGAAGCCGACGCCGAGGAAAGTCTCGAGCAGCACGGACGTCCCGGTGAAGACGGCCGTGTTTCGCAGCGCGCCGAAGAACCGGCTGTCCTGCCAGAGGCGGGCCGCGGGGTGCAACCCGTCCCAGCGCGTCGACATCCCTCCCGCGAGCTCGACGCGCGTGAAGGACAGGGCGACGACGTCGAGGATCGGCAGCCCGACGACGAGCGCTACGAGGACGAGCGCAGGAAGGAGCGGGAGGACGCGGTCGCTGAAGAGAGGGCGCTCCTTCATCGGGAACGCCCGAGCAGGAGCCGCGTCTCCTTCGCCGCGTTCGCGAGGGCGCGCTCCGCCGTCACGAGACCGGCCAGGCAGGCGCTGACGTGGCGCTGCAGGATGTCGGAGGCGAGCGCGTATCCGGGGATCGCCGGCCTCGTCACCGCATCCCCGTGGAGCGCGAGGATCTCGGGCAAGAGCGGGTTCGACGAAAGGAGCTGCGGATCGCGATAGGCTTCGACGCGCGCGGGCGCGTAGCCGGACGTAAGGCAGAGGGCTCGCTGCACTTCGAGAGAAACGGCCTCGCGGATGAACTGTGCCGCCAGAGGGGGATTCCGGCTGAAGCGTGAAATGCCGAAGCCCCACCCGCCGAGCGTTCCGCCGCCCCGCTGGCCGGGCGCGTGCGGCACCGCCGAAACCCCGATCTTTCCCGCGACCGGCGAGTCGCCCGCCTGGGCGAGGCGCCAGACGTAGGGCCAGTTGAGGAGAAAGACCGCTTGTCCATCCTGGAAGAGACGGCGGCTGTCGTCCTCCTTCAGGCTCGTCACGCCCGGCGGGCTGATCGCGTCCACTGAGCGGCATCGCCGCAGGAACTCGAGCGCCGCGACGGCCTCGGTCCGGTCCAGGCCCACGTCGAGCGACTCCGGGTCGACCCAGAAGCCGCCCGATCCGCGGAGGATCTCCAGGAACACGCATGTGAGCCCCTCGTACTGGCTCCCCTGCCAGACGAAGCCCCAGCGGTCGCGGGGAGCCTGGAGGCGCTGCGCAGCGGCCACGAGGTCCGCGAACGTCTCGGGCGGAGCGATCCCGGCTCCCTCGAGCAGGTCGCGGCGGTAATAGAGCAGGCCGACGTCGGTGCGGACGGGAATTCGGTACAGATGTCCGCGGTAGCGGCCTGCGTCGAGGGCCTTCGGGAGAAGGGCGCTCAGCTCCTCGGGCCGGAAGACGTCGTCGAGGGGCAGGAGCCATCCGGCCGCGGCGAACTTCGGAGTCCACGTCACGTCCATGTAGACGACGTCGAGCGAGTCGTCGCCCGCCAGGAGCGCGGTCGTGTACATGTTTTCCCGGAGGTCGGTGGCGTTCGGGCCCTCGACCATCTCGACGCGAACGCCGTGCGCCTTCCCGAAGCTCTCCACGACAGGCGCCCAGAGGGCTCGCTCGCTTGCCAGGACGATGAAAGAGAGCCGGTCCCGAAGCGGGGCCTCCCCGCCGCGGGGCCCGCATCCGAAGGACACGAGCAGGTCGGCAAGCGTGGCGAGGCCGCCTCCAAGGAGCGCTCGCCGCGACACGAGAGAGACCGGAGAACGGGGCACGGCACCTCCCCGGGGCGACGCAATCACGATGCCCGTGGATGATCCCGCTCACGAGGCGTCGGAGTCGAGCGTCTTGTAATAAACGCTGAGCCACGACGTGACCCAGGTGTCGCGAAACGGCCTGTAGTGCGAGCGGGCCGGGCCGTAGATCGTCCTCACGGGCACGGTCGCGAAGCGTTCCACGTGCGGGGCGGCCTTGATGAGGATCTCGTTCTCGATGGAGTACCGGTTCGCGCGGAGGCGCAGGCGTCGCAGGAGGCGGCTCGCGATCACGCGGTAGCCCGACTGTCCGTCCTCGATCGGGAGCCCCGTCATGCGCGACAGCACCTTGTCGCCGATCGTGTTCGCCCAGAAGTTCTTCGCCGGCATCGTCGCCGGGTCCTTCAGCCGCGAGCCTACGACGAAGTCCGCGCCTGCGCGCGCCGCCGAAAGCAGCGCCTCGAGGTCGTCGGGATGGTGCTGCCCGTCGGCATCCACGAACGCCACGTGCGTGACGCCGCGCCCGAGGAGGTCGGCGAGCCCGTCGCGGATCGCACGGCCCTTGCCGCCGTTTTCGCCCCGGTTGAGAACCCGGGCCCCGGCGGCGAGTGCTTCTCCCGGGGTCGCGTCTCCGCTCCCGTCGTCCACCACGAGGACCTCCGGGAGGTGATCGAAGAGTCCCCGAACGACGCCGCCCACGGTACCGGCGCAGCGGTAGGCGGGGACGAGGGCGGCAGGGCGGAACGGCCCACGGGATTCGTGCGGGGATGTCAAGAAATCGCCTGCATGCGAATGAGGGGTTGACGAACGCGCCTACTTTGTGAAAAGTATCACGAGCTGCGCATGGGCACCCCGCTGGCCTTCTTGCCGATTCTGCTCATGATGATGGGCGCCGTCGGCGTCGGCATCTTGCTCCTCGGCCTGAACATTCTCATCGGCCGCAAGTTGCGTACGGTGCGGAAGCTTTCGCCTTACGAGAGCGGCATGCCGCTCCTGGACGACAGCCACAAGCGCATCAGCATCAAGTTCTTCATCGTCGCGATGGTCTTCATCCTGTTCGACGTCGAGGCCGCCTTTCTCTACCCGTGGGCGGTCGTCTTCCGACAAGGCGGATGGCCCGTCTTTTTCGAGATGCTGGTCTTCGTCTTCGTCCTCTTCCTCGGGTTCGCCTACCTCTGGAAGAAAGGCGCGTTCGACTGGGATTGACGTGAGCGGCGCACAGAATCTCCCCGTGGCCGAACAGGCCGAAAACCCGCGTGTGGGGGAGCACGGCGCCCTCTCGTGCGGTCGCGCCCTCTCGTTCTCTCGCGAAACGCGCGACGATTTCGAGCGCCTGCTGGCGCGCTACCCCACGAAACAGGCCGCCCTCCTTCCGACGCTCTGGCTCGCCCAGCGCGAATGGGGCTGGATCTCGCGCGAGGCCGTGGATTACGTCGCCACGCTTCTCGAGCTCGCGCCGGCTTTCGTGTGGGGCGTCGTGACCTTCTACACGATGTACAACCGGGCGCCGGTCGGCAAACACCTGATCCAGGTCTGCACCTCGATCTCCTGCCACCTGAACGGTGCCGGCGAGGTCTACGCCGAGTGCCGAAAGCGCCTCGGCGACTTGAAACCGGGCGAGACGACGCCGGACGGGAAGTTCACGGTCGTCGAGGTGGAGTGCCTCGCCCAGTGCGACAAGGCGCCCGCCGTGATGGTCAACGACGACGACCATTCCGCGATCACGATGGACAAGCTCGACGCCTTCCTCGGGAGCCTGAAATGAGCGGACTCGATCCGATCGAGCCCGTCCTCCTCGCCCGGCGCAGCAAGCCCGACTCGGCCATGATCGAGACGTACCTCGCCGACGGCGGCTACGCGTCGTGGAAGAAGGTCCTCGGCGGCGCGAAGTCCGGCGAATGGACGCCCGGGAAGGTCACGGACCTCGTCAAGGCCTCGGGCCTGCGCGGCCGGGGCGGCGCGGGCTTTCCGTGCGGAATGAAGTGGACGTTCGTGCCGCCGAAGGAAAAGCGCGGGGGCAAGCCCGTCTATCTCCTTTGCAACGCAGACGAGTCCGAGCCCGGCACGTTCAAGGACCGGCTCCTGATGGAGACCGACCCGCACCAGGTGCTCGAAGGGATGATGCTCGCGAGCTTCGCGCTGGACGTGAAACACGCCTATCTCTACATACGCGGCGAGATGGTGCACGCAGCGGAGACTCTGAACAAAGCCGTCGCGGAGGCCTACGCGAAGGGCTTCCTCGGGAAGGACGTCCTCGGGACCGGGCTGGACCTCGAGATCACGGTCCATCGCGGCGCGGGCGCCTACATCTGCGGCGAGGAGACCGCGCTCATCGAGAGCCTCGAGGGCAAGCGCGGCCATCCGCGCATCAAACCCCCGTTTCCCGCCGTTTCCGGCGTCTGGGGCTGCCCCACCGTCGTGAACAACGTCGAGACGCTGTGCTGCGTCAAGCACATCCTCGATCGCGGCGCGGACTGGTTCAAGGCAATCGGCCGCAACGAGAAGAACACGGGCCCGAAGCTCTATTGCATCTCGGGCCACGTGGAGAAGCCAGGCGTCTACGAGGCTCCGATCGGGGTTCCCTGGGAAACCCTCCTCGCGATGGCCGGCGGCGTGAAGGGCGGGCGGAAGGTCAAGGCCGTCATCCCGGGCGGTGCGTCGGCCGCGATGCTCACCGCGAACGAAGTCGAGAACCTTCCCATGGACTTCGACGGCGTGGCCGCCGCGAAGTCGATGCTCGGCTCGGCCGCGATCATCGTGATGGACGAAACGACCGACATCCCCAAGGCGGTCACGAACATCGCGAAGTTCTTCGCGCACGAGTCGTGCGGCCAGTGCACGCCCTGCCGCGAGGGAACGCCGTGGATGCACAGGATGCTCAAACGGATCCTGAACGGCGAGGGGAAAAAGAGCGACCTCGACCTCCTCCTCCAGATCGCCGGCCAGATGGGCAACGGCATGACGATCTGCGTCTTCGCCGACGCCGCCATCGCGCCGGTCCTCTCTGGGATCACGAAGTTTCGCGGGGAGTTCGAGGCCTACATCGCGAAATCCAAAGAGCCGGACTTCGAATTGCCGGCCTCCGGCGATCTGACCGCTGCCGTGGCAGGCCGTACGGCCGCAGGAATTCATTCTTAGAATGAGAAAGAGCACGTCCCCCTCTTGCCTTTCTAAGAAGATCTTCTTTTCTTCGGACGTGTCATGGCACGCGTAACCGTCGACGGGAAGGCCGTCGAAGTCCCGAACGACGCGAATGCGCTCGAGGCATGCCGGGCGGCGGGCGTCGACGTGCCGCATTTCTGCTACCACCCGCGCCTGTCCATCGTCGGCCAGTGCCGCATGTGCATGGTCGAGGTAGAGGGCGTGCCGAAGATCCAGGCCTCGTGCACGGTGCCCGTCCGCGACGGCATGGTCATCAAGGCTTCGACCGAGAAAGCGCTCGCCGCGCGCAACGCCACGATGGAGTTCCTCCTCATCAACCATCCGCTGGACTGCCCCATCTGCGACCAGGCCGGCGAGTGCAAGCTGCAGGACAACGCCATGAGCGCGGGCCTGCCGGTCTCGCGCACGTCCGAACCGAGGCGGCAGTTCCCCGGCTACGACCGCACGCCGATCGGCCCCCACGTCATCGCGGACATGACGCGCTGCATCCAGTGCACGCGCTGCATCCGCTTCTGCGCGGAGATCACCGCGACGGGCGAGCTGACGTTCGTCGAGAGAGCTGGCCACACCTTCGTCTGGACGCACGAGGGGCATGTGCTCGACAACGACCTCTCGGCCTGCACGGCTGACGTCTGCCCCGTCGGCGCCCTCACGACGAAGGAGTTCCGGTTCCGCAAGCGCGTTTGGTGGCTCGACAAGACGCGCTCGGTGTGCGACGGCTGCGAGATCGGATGCAACACGTCCATCGAGCACCGCGACCGCGTCGTCTACCGGTACCTTCCGCGCGTCCAACCCGCCGTAAACGACTTCTGGATGTGCGACTACGGCCGCTTCCGCTCCGAGGACCTCAACCGCCGGGACTTCACGAAGCCCGAGATCCGAGTTCCCGGCGGCGACGCGCGCGAACCGACGAACTGGGGAGAAGCGCTGGACGCCGTGAAGGTCGCGATCGACGAGGCCCGGGAAGAAGGCGCCGAGCCCGTTGGAGCGAAGGAGAAGAACGAGAATATTGCTTCGAAAGGAAGAGTCCGGTTCATCGGGTCGGCACATCTCACGACCGAGGAGGCCTGGCTCCTGGCGACGCTCTGCAAGGACTCTTTGAAGGTGAATGCGCCCGAGTTCGTCGTGGACGAAGGACCAAAGCGGCGGATCCGGAACAAGGTGGACGGGTGGATTTACGGAACGGAGGCCGCGCCCAACTCAAGGGGCTGTGAGGCGGCTGGCCTGAGGCGTTCGAGCGCGGGCGATGGCTCCGCCCTCGGATCGGCTCTTTCCGTATCACCTTCCAAGGAATCTTCGTCTTCGTCTCCCTCTTCCAATCCCCCTCTTTCTAAGAAATCTCCCTCTTCGTCTTTTCCCGCAGTCCTCTACGTCGCCGACGCCAACTTCAGCGAGAAATGCTCGGATCCCGCTTTCGTCGCGGAGCTGCGCAAGGCGAGCGTCCTCATCGTCCACGCCCGCAACCGCAACGCGCTGACGGACGCCGCCGACATCGTGCTTCCCGCCGCCCCGCTGTCGGGCAAGGAGGGCACGTTCGTGAACGTCAAGGGCCGCGTGCAGCGCGTGGACGTGGCGATCGTGTCGCCGCCCATCGTGCGCACGGACCTCGAGATCCTGCTGCACCTCGGCGCGAGGTTTGGCGCTTTCGACACGCAGTGGACCGCCCGGGACGTCTTCGAGAGGATGCAAGGCTCCGTCGCCGGCTATGGCGCCCTTGCGTGGGACTCCGACGCTCTCGTCGGAAATCCACCCTCCATTTCTCCGGCCGCCGCCTACGACGTCCTCGGCCTCGATCGCAACCCCGACGTCGAAGTCTTCCCGCGCCCCTCCGTCGCGGCGCCGGATCGTCGCTCATGAGCCCGACGCTCGCCGCCGCCCTGGAAGGCGCCGCCAAGATCGCGTTCGTCTGGGCGTGCGTCCTCGGCGCCGTCCTGCCGAATCTGATCTGGGTGGAAAGGCGCATGGCGGGCCTCATCCAGGATCGCCCGGGCCCGAACCGCGTGGGACCCTTCGGGCTCTTTCAGGCCGTCGCGGACATCCTGAAGCTGATCCTGAAGGAGGACGTGGTTCCGATGTACGCGGACCGGCTCCTCCACACGGTCGCACCGCTCATCCTCCTCGTTCCCTCGATGACGACGTTC
This sequence comes from Thermoanaerobaculia bacterium, assembly GCA_963821225.1. GTDB lineage: Bacteria > Acidobacteriota > Thermoanaerobaculia > UBA5066 > UBA5066 > Fen-183. The sequence goes on along the minus strand of CAWGCY010000006.1, from coordinate 97,424 downwards.
GCCGTGATCCCGTTCGGCTCGTCGATTCACCTCTTCGGGCGCGACATTTCGCTCGTGGTCGCGGACGTGAACATCGGCATCCTGTACGTGTTCGCGCTGACCTCCGTCGGCATCTACGGGATCGTCCTCGCGGGCTGGTCCTCGAACAACAAGTACGCGCTCCTCGGCGGGCTTCGCTCCTCGGCGCAGGTCATCAGCTACGAGCTCGCGATGGGCATCGCGGCGATCTCGGTGTTCCTCGCCGCCGGCTCGCTCCGGCTCCAGAGGGTCGTCGAGTACCAGGCTTCCGGTACGTTCCTCGGCTTTTTGCCTCTCTGGAACTGCTTTCCCCAGGCCGTCGGGTGCGTCATCTTCGTCGTGTCCGCGTTCGCCGAGACGAACCGCGTGCCGTTCGACCTCCCGGAGGCCGAGGCCGAGCTCGTCGCGGGCTACCACACGGAATACTCGGCCTTCCGGTTCGGCATGTTCTTCATGGCCGAGTACCTGAACCTCATCGCGGCCTCGGCGATGATGGCCACCCTCTATTTCGGCGGATGGTCACTGCCTTTCGTCCACCTCACCGGAATCGCCGGAGGCCTCGTCTCGATCGCGGTCTTCGCCGCGAAGACGGGCTTCTTCATCTTCCTCTTCGTCTGGGTGCGCTGGACTCTCCCCCGCTTCCGCTTCGACCAGCTGATGAACCTCGGCTGGAAAGTCTTCCTGCCGCTCTCGCTGCTCAACCTCCTCTGGACAGGCGTTCTCGTCCTCTGGAGGGTCATCTGATGCCGGCCGGGAGCGGACAGCTCGTCGTCTTCGGGGTCGCGTCGTTTTTCGCGCTCGCCTTCGCGCTGCTCATGGTCGTCCAGAAGAAGCCCGTGAGGAGCGTCCTGTCCCTCGTCGTGACGTTCTTCGCACTTTCGGTCCTCGCGATCCTCCTCGCGGCGCCCTTCATCGCGGCGTTGCAGATCTTCGTCTACGCGGGCGCGATCCTCGTCCTGTTCCTGTTCGTCATCATGCTGCTCAACCTGAAGGAGGAGGCTGCGGACAAGGACGACCGGCCCGTGCAGCGCACGCTCGGCCTTCTCGTCGCTCTCGCGCTCGGCGGCCTCCTCGCGGGCGCGACGCTTCGGGCTCCAGCCCCGCGCGGGACGCCCTACACGAGCTCGATTCCCTCGCCCGACGAGATCCCGGCTCTCGGGCGGCTGCTCTTCTCCGACTACCTCCTCGCGTTCGAAGCCCTGTCGCTGCTTCTCCTCGTTGCGGCGGTCGGCGCGCTGCTCCTGTCCAAGAAGAGGTTCGAATGACGGGCGCGCTTCCCGGGGTCGCCCCGATGGCGGTACCGCCCGGCGCGTTTCTCGTCGTCGGCACGCTCCTCTTCGCGATCGGGCTCGCGGGCGCGCTTCTCAAGCGGAACGCGATTTCGATCTTCCTCTCGATCGAGCTGATGATGAACGCCGTCAACCTGCTCTTCCTGACGTACGCGCGCATGCGCGGGGACCTCGCGGGGCAGATGATCGTCTTCTTCGTGATCGCCGTGGCCGCCGCGGAGGCGGCAGTCGGCCTCGCGATCTTCGTCGCGCTCTTCCGCGTCCGCCGGACGGTCGACGTGGACAAGATCGCGCTTCTGAAGTGGTAGGCGGCGCATGAACCAGCTCTGGCTCATCCCGGTCCTTCCGCTCGCCGGATTCCTCCTGAACGGCGTCGTCGCACTCGTGGCGAGCTCGAGCCGTGCCGAGAAGGAATCAGGAGCGGACCATCCTCTTGCGCCCCTGCCCTATGCCCAGCGGCTCTTCCATGGCGTCGTGGGCGTGGGCTCGGTGGGTCTCGCCGCCGTGCTCTCTTTCGCCGCGCTCGTCCCCTACGTGCTCGGCTCCCTGCACTCCCGCGAAGGACTCGCGCCGGTCGTGCAGAAGGTCTACACGTGGATGGCCGCGGGCGACTACGCGGTGGACGTCGCGTTCCGCCTCGACGCTCTCTCGGCGCTCATGCTGTCGTTCGTCACGTTCGTGGGAACGCTCATCCACGTCTACAGCGTCGGATACATGCAAAAGGACGAGGGGTACGGGCGGTACTTCTCGTACCTGAACCTCTTCATGTTCGCGATGCTCATGCTCGTCCTCGCGGACAACCTGCCGCTGCTCTTCGTGGGCTGGGAAGGCGTGGGCCTTTGTTCGTATCTCCTCATCGGCTATTCCTATGACAAGGACTTCGCGGCTGCGGCCGGGAAGAAGGCGTTCATCGTGAACCGGGTGGGCGACTTCGGAATGGTCCTCGGCATCTTCGGCGTGTTCGCGCTCTTCGGCACCGCCGACTTCTCGTTCGTGGACCTCGCGAGGCGCCAGGTTCTCCTGGGCGGCGCACCGCTCGGCGTCTATGCCGTCTGCGTCCTCCTCTTCCTCGGAGCCTGCGGCAAGAGCGCGCAGGTGCCGCTCTACGTGTGGCTGCCGGACGCCATGGCGGGGCCGACGCCCGTCTCGGCCCTCATCCACGCCGCGACGATGGTGACGGCGGGCGTCTACCTCGTGGCGCGGTGCAGCGCCTTCTTCGTCCTCGCCCCTGACGCGCTCACGCTCGTGGCGTGGATCGGGGCGGGCACCGCGATCTTCGCGGCAACGATCGGCCTCGCCCAGAACGACATCAAGAAGGTGCTCGCCTACTCGACCGTCTCGCAGCTCGGATACATGTTCCTCGCGTGCGGCGTGGGCGCCTTCTCGGCGGGCATCTTCCACGTCTTCACGCACTCGTTCTTCAAGGCCTGCCTCTTCCTCGGCTCCGGCTCGGTCATCATGTCCATGCACCACGAGCAGGACCTGCGGCAGATGGGCGGCCTGGCGGCGCGGATCCCGCAGACGTTCCGCACGATGCTCGTCGCGACCCTCGCGATCGCCGGCATCTTCCCGCTCGCCGGCTTCTTCTCGAAGGACATGATCCTCGGCTCGGCCGCGGCCTCGGGACACTGGGCCCTCTACGCGGTCGGCCTCTTCACGGCCGGCTTGACGGCGTTCTACATGTTCCGTCTCGTCTCGATGACGTTCTTCGGAAAGGCTCGGGGGCACGTGGAGCATGCCCACGAAAGCCCCGCGACGATGACGGTCCCGCTCTGGATCCTCGCGGCCCTCTCCGTCGTCGCCGGTTTCGTCGGTGTTCCCGCGGCCCTCGGCGGCTCGGACCGGATCGGGCGTTTCCTCGAGGCGTCCGTCGCGCACCCCGAGATCCACGAGTTGTCGCACGGCCTCGAGATCGGCCTCATGCTCCTCTCCCTCGGCGTCGCCGTGACGGGCCTCGCCTGGGCGTGGCGCTGGTACGGCAAAGCCGCCGGGCCGGCGGAGGCCGTCTCGCCGCAGGCGCACGCCTTCTACGAGAAGGCCGGCGCCCTCGGACGGCTCGTGGCGAACAAGTGGAACGTGGACGAGGGTATCGAGGCGCTCGTCCTCTCGCCGTTCCGGAAGATCGGGACGTTCCTCTGGCGGGGATTCGACGCGCTCTTCATCGACGGCATCGCGAACGCCTCGGCGTTTCTCGTGGAGCTGGCGGGCGACCTCCTGCGTTTCTTCACGACGGGGCACGTTAGAAACTACGCGCTCGCGTTCACGCTCGGGATCGCCGTGTTCCTCGTCTATGTGTGGGTGAGGTAGGCCGATGAGCTTCGCGACCTTCCACCCCCTCGGCGCGGACCTCCTCACGACACTCGTTTTCCTTCCCACGCTGGGCGCCCTCGTCCTCGCGTTCTTCCCCGCCTCCTCGAAGGCCGGGGCGAAGGCGGTCGGCCTCCTCACGTCGTTCCTCACGTTCGCCGTGAGCGTGATGATCACCCTCCGCTTCGACCCGGAGACCGCGACGCCGAGCGCCTTCGCGATCGACCGTCCGTGGATCCCGCGCTTCGGGATCCGTTACCAGCTCGGCGTCGACGGACTTTCCCTCGCCCTCGTGCTTCTCACGACCGTGCTCACGGTCTCGGTCCTGCTCGTCTCGTGCGGGCAGGAGATCGAGAGGCTCAAGGGGTACGTTGCCGCGTTCCTCCTCCTCGAGACGGGGATGCTGGGAAGCCTCGTCGCCCTCGACACGCTCCTCTTCTACGTTTTCTGGGAAGTGATGCTCGTGCCGATGTACTTCATCATCGGCATCTGGGGCGGCAAACGCCGCATTTACGCCACGATGAAGTTCTTCCTCTTCACGATGGCGGGCTCGCTCCTCATGTTCGTCGCGATCCTTTATGCGGCTAACGTCCACCTCAAGGCGACCGGATTCCAGTCGTTCTCGCTCGTCGAGTGGACGCGGGCGGCGTCCTCCGGTGCCTGGAACCTGACGCCGGGCGCGGAGGCGCTCCTCTTCGGCGCGTTCACGCTCGCTTTCCTCGTCAAGGTGCCGCTCTGGCCCCTGCACACGTGGCTCCCGGACGCGCACGTCGAGGCCCCGACGGGCGGCTCGATCATCCTCGCGGGCGTCCTCCTGAAGCTCGGGACGTACGGCCTTTTGCGCTTCGCGTACCCGTTGTTCCCACATGCCGCGGCCCGGTACGGCCCGCTCATCGCCGCCCTTGCGCTCGTGGGCATCGTCTACGGAGCCTGGGTCGCCGCCGCGCAAAAGGACATGAAGAAGCTCGTCGCGTACTCGTCCGTGAGCCACCTCGCGCTCGTCGTGCTCGGCATCGTCGCGGGAACGGGCGCAGCGCTCTCGGGCGCGGTCTTTCAGATGGTGGGTCACGGGCTCACGACCGGCCTTCTGTTCCTCCTCGTGGGGGTCCTCTACTCCCGCCGGCACACGCGCGAGATGGCCGACTTCGGCGGCATCGCGGCACGCGTCCCCGTGACGACGACGCTCTTCGTCGTCGCCACGCTCGGCTCGATCGGGCTGCCCGGACTCAACGGATTCATCGGCGAGTTCCTGCTCCTTGGAGGCGTGTTCCAGGTGAAGGTCGCCTGGGCCGCGATCGCGGCCACCGGCATGATCCTCGGCGCGATCTACCTCCTGACGCTGATCCAGAAGGTTTTCTGGGGTCCCGAGACCGTCCCCGCGAATCGCTCCCTCACGGACATCAACGGCTGGGAGCTGGCCGGCGCGTTCCCTCTCGTCGTCCTCATCGTCCTCCTCGGCATTTTTCCGAGGCCGCTCCTCACGCTCGTCGACGGCAGCGTAAAGAACCTTCAGCGCGTGGGCTCGTCGAGAGCCGCTGCCGTCGTCGCCCGCCCCGACAGCCAGGAGGCTTTCAAGCGCCTCGCCGTGCACGAGCTGCCCGCGCCGCAGGAGGGAGCCGCCCGATGACCGGCTTCCTTCAGGTCACCGGCGCGGACCTCGCCTGCGTGGCGCCGGAGCTCGTTCTTGCCGTTTTCGCGTCGTTGATCCTTCTCCTCGAAGCGTTCGCTCGGCCGATGAGGGCCTTCTTCCCCTACGTGACGCTCCTCGCGCTCGCGCTCGCGAACCTCGCAGGACGGGACTCGACGGGGACGTTCTTCGCCGGAGCGGTGGAGTCCTCCGGCCTCTCGCGCTTCATCGAGCTGGCCGCCCTCGGCGCCGTGGCGCTCGCCGTGCTCGGCGGAGCGGCTGCGCTCGAGCGCGACAAGCGCAACCAGGGGGAGTTCTACGCCCTCCTCCTCTTCTCGGCTGCCGGCCTGATCCTCATGGTGCGCGGCGTCGACCTCCTCGTCGTCTTTCTCGGCCTCGAGCTGATGTCGCTCGCGCTCTACGTTCTCGCCGCGTGGTACCGGGACGTGCCGGCCGCGACGGAGGCAGCGCTGAAGTACTTCCTCATGGGTGCGCTCGCCTCCGCGTTCCTCCTCTACGGCGTTGCCACCGTCTACGGCCGCATGGGCACGACGCGCCTCACGAGGCTGCAGGGCCTCGCAACGGGCAATTCGCTCGTGCCCTTCGACGTGCTTCTCGCGGCGGGTCTCCTCGCGATCGTCGCGGCGCTCTCCTTCAAGATCGCCCTCGTACCGTTTCATGGGTGGGCACCGGACGTCTATCAGGGCATGACGACGCCCGCCGTGACGTTCCTCTCGACGGCCCCGAAGGTGGGTGCGATTCTCGTCCTCTTTCGCGTCCTGCATGCCCTGTTCCCGTACTCATTGCCGGACCCATGGCGCCCGCTCTTTTCGATCATCGCGGTCCTCTCGATCCTGTTCGGCAACGTGGTCGCGCTCTCCCAGCAGGACCTCAAGCGGATGCTCGCCTACTCCGGCATCGCGCAGATGGGTTACGCGGCGATCGCCGTCGCAACGCTGACGCGGGAGGCGTTCGAAGGAGTCCTCGTCTTCCTCGCCGGCTACGTCGTCACGAACGCCGCTGCCTTCCTCGCCGTCGCCGCGCTCTCGGCCGGCGAGAAGGAGCCCCACCCTCTCGGCGACCTCGCGGGCCTCGGCCGGCGTCATCCCGTCGCAGCCTCCGCCCTCACCCTCTCGATGCTCTCGCTCGCAGGCCTGCCGCCCACGGTGGGGTTCATCGGCAAGTTCCTCGTCTTCCGCGCCGCCGTCGACGCCGGCCTCGTGGGGCTGGCGCTGGTCGGCGTGCTCGGGAGCCTGATCTCCGTCGGGTACTACCTTCGCGTGGTCTACGTGCTCTGGATGGAGGAGCCGGTCCGCGAGGTCTCCCTCGTGCCCGAGGATCTCCTCTCCGGCGCCGCGTTTCTCCTGACGGCCGCGCTCATGCTGGCGTGGGGCGTCTTCCCGCGCGCCCTTCTCGACGTCGCCCGCGGGGCCTCTTCCGCGTTCACGGGCCGCTGAGACGTGAAGAGGCCCGAGCCGCGGACCGAGCCCGTTCCCGAGGCGACGAGCCATCGCCTGTCTCTTCTCCTGCGATCGCTGCGCAGTCTCGAGGCGGCCGGCGTCCTCACGGCCTCGTCCTACGAGATCGCCGCACGTTTCTCCCTCAACTCCGCACAGATCCGCAAGGACCTCGCCCAGTTCGGCGAGTTCGGCGTGCGCGGCGTCGGGTACCGCGTCGGCGATCTCAAGACCCACCTCAAAGCCCTCATGGGCCTCGACGCCACGCACCCCATCGGCATCGCGGGAGCAGGCAAGCTCGGCCAGGCCCTCGCCGACTCGCCGAACTTCAACGCGGAAGGCTTCCGGGTGGCCGCGCTCTTCGACGTGGACGGCCGGAAGATCGGCGGGCGGTCGCGCACGGGCCTACCCATTCACGACGTCGAGACGCTCGAGGCGTCCGTCAGGGAGCTGCGGATCGAGATCGGAATCCTCGCGATTCCGGCCGAAGGCGCGATTCCGCTCGCGCAGAGGATGGCCGCGGCCGGCGTTCGCGCGATCCTGAATTTCGCGCCCGTGACGGTGCCCGCGCTTCCCGGCGTCCTCGTGAAGAACCTCGACCTCACGTTCTTTCTCGAGAACCTGTCGTTCCAGCTCGCGATCGCAAGAAGCTGACGCGCTACTCCGCCCAGAGAACGAGCCCGGTCTCGTTCGGATGCGACAGGAGCGGGTGCCGGGGGCGCACGCGCACCGAGTAGCCCCGGCGGTCGTCCGCGGGGCGCTGGACCTTACCGGCCCACGTCGCCGTGCCATCGCGGCGCTCGACGAAGGAAAGGGGCGTCGAGTAACCCGCGTCGACTCCTCCGCTTCGGTCCATCTCGCCTTCGAACCAGTCGACCGCGAGGTCCTCGGGCCCGAGCTCCCCGAGGCGGAGCTGGACCTCGACGCGAAACGATTGGCCGGGCACGACGCGGGCCGGATCAGCAGGGTCGAGCGTGACCGAGGCGAAGTCCACGGCGTCCCAGGCGACGCGCGTCTTCGCCTTCCAGGCCGCGAGCTCGCGCGCGCCTTTCTCTCCGTCTTCGGAGAGACGGCGCACGCGCTCCGCCGCGGGCGCGTACGAAATCTCGAGGTAATCGCCGAGCATCCGGTCCGACGAGAACATCCGCCCGAGCCGGGAGGCGGCGGCAGCCATGCGCTCGACCCAGGCCGCCGGCATCTGCGAGCGGTCGCCGCCGGGACGGTCGTAGAAGAGCGGGATCACCTCGCTTTCGAGCCGGTCGTACAGCTCGCTCGCGACGTCGTCGTCCGTCCGTCCGTCCGTGTCGTCGCCCATCGTGAAACCCGCTCCGTCGCGCGGCGCCTCGTCCCACCAGCCGTCGAGCACGGACAGATTGAGGACGCCGTTCATCGCGGCCTTCATTCCCGACGTCCCCGAGGCCTCGTTTGGCCGGATCGGATTGTTCAGCCAGACGTCCGAGCCCGAGACGAGGAGACGCGCGAGCCGCATGTCGTAGTCGTCGAGGAGGACGACGCGGCCCCGGAACTCCGGCAGCGCCGCGAACTCCCCGATCCGCCTCAGGAACTCCTTGCCGGGATCGTCCTTCGGATGCGCCTTCCCCGCGAAGAGGATCTGAACCGGGCGATGCGCGTCACCCAGAATTCGCGCGATGCGATCCGGGTCGTGAAAGATCAGCGTGGCACGCTTGTAGGTCGCGAAGCGGCGGGCGAATCCGATGGTGAGGGCCGACGGATCGAGGAGCTGCCACGAGGCCTCGATCTCGACGTCCGGAGCGCCGCGGCGCTGGCGCGCCACGGCGGTTCGCGAGCGCACGGCGTGGACGAGCGCCGCCCGGAGCCCCTCGTGCCGGCGCCAGAGCTCCCCGCGGTCTGCGCCCTCCTCGCGCCGCGGGCCGAGGGCGGCGATCGCCGGCGCGGTCCACGTGTCCGGATGGACTCCGTTCGTCACGGCGGCGATCGGAATCTCCGAGAGCGGCGCCTCCGGAAAAACGCCGCGCCAGAGGCGGCGCGCCACGTGCGCATGCAGCTTCGAGACGCCGTTGACGTGCGTCGAAAGGCGGAGCCCGAGGACGGCCATCGAGAAGAACTCGTGCGCGTCCTCTTGAACCTGCCGCCCGAGCCCGAGGAGCTCGTCCAACGAAATGCCGTACGCGTCGACCTTGCCGGCGAAGTACTTCTTCATGAGCTCGTACGGGAAGAGGTCGATCCCCGCCGCGACCGGCGTGTGCGTCGTGAAGACGTTTCCGGCCATCGCGATCTCGCGCGCCTCGGCGAACGAAAGGCCTCTTTCGGCGCGGAGCTGGCGGATCCGTTCGAGCCCGAGGAACGCCGCGTGCCCCTCGTTCGCGTGGCGTACCGTGGGCCTGAGGCCGGCGAGATCGAGCGCGCGCATGCCGCCGATCCCGAGCGACAGCTCCTGGCGAATCCGCATCTCCTTGTCGCCCCCGTAAAGGCGGTTCGTGATCTCGCGGTCGCTCGGCCGATTCACCGGGAGGTGCGAGTCGAGGAGGAGAAGAGTCGTGCGCCCCACCCGCACGCGGCGGACGAGGAGATGAACGTCCCGCTCACCGACGCGCACGCTCACGATCGGCGCGACGCCCGCAGGTGTCGGAAGGACGTCGGCGGGGAGGTCGTGCGGATCGGCGATCGGATAGGACTCCTTCTGCCGCGCATCCGCCGTCAGCGTCTGGCGGAAGAAGCCCTCCCGGTAGAACAAGCCGACTCCCACGAGCGGGACCCCGAGATCGCTCCCGGACTTGAGCAGGTCGCCCGCGAGGACGCCGAGCCCGCCCGAATAGATCGGCAGGATTTCCGTGAGCCCGAACTCCGCGCAGAAGTACGCGATGCGATCGCGGGAGGCCGCGAGGGAAGCCGCGACCGCGTGCCGCGGAGGTGCCGCGTCCTCCGCTTCGAGCGCCTGGGCAACCGCGAGGACGCGCCCCACGTATTGTTCGTCGGAGGCCAGAGCCGCGAAACGCGCCGGATCCGTGGTCCTGAGGAGGACGACGGGGTTCCCGTTTCGCTCCCACTCCTCCGGATCGAGATCCCGGAAGAGGGAGCGCACGTCTTCCCGCCACGTGGCCCGCAGGTCCCGCGCGAGCGCCGAGAGCGGAGCGAGCCGGTCCGGGAGCGCCGGAGCGAGGCGATAGGTGCCGAGTGGTCGCATGGGGAGGACGGAGGATAGCCGATCTCGTCAGGGGTTCATGCGCCTCACGGTCTTCACCTCGGCGAACCGCTCCGCGACGTGCGGATCGTACGGGCGCGTCGCGGAGGCATCGGCCACCCCGCGATACTCCGTGTCGCATTGATAGCAGATGACGACGGGCGCGACGCGACGCGCGAGAACGAGGTCGACCGCCGCGACGAAGAGGAGCACCGGCACGAACCAGATCCCGCCGAAACGCCAGGACACCCCGAGCGCCACCCCCGCGCCCGCGACGAGAATCGCGCATCCGAGGCGCTGGTCGAAATCCTTCTGAGAGAAGAGAGCCGTGGACGAGCAGCGAGAGCAGGCATCGACCCTCGCTCCGCCTCGAACGGCATCCGAGTGGGAAAAGGTGATTGAAGAATGCTTGGAAGGGCAGGAGATCGAGCCGCTGATCGTCTCCTGCGGCGGCGGCAGTTCCATGCGTGCGAGGCACTCGGAGCAGTAGACCGAAACGCGCATTAATCGAGCATACGTGCACCGGCCCCCCGGCGCCCCCCTGTCCTATTCACCTTCTAGGAAAATCTTCTCTTCGGTCTTCTCTTTCTCTTTCTTTCCCTCCCCCTCTACCATTGACCGAGCATGGCCAGCCGCACGACCGACCGCCGCGCCCTCGGCTGGCTCGCCGCCGGCCACATCGTCAACGACATGAACCAGGGCGCCGTGCCGGCGCTGCTGCCGTTTCTCATCGCCGAGCGCGGCCTCACGTACACCGCGGCGGGGGGCGTCGTCCTCGCCGCGACGCTGCTCTCCTCGCTCATCCAGCCCGCCCTCGGCCACCTCTCCGATCGCCGGCCCCTCCCCTTCCTCATGCCCCTCGCGGTCCTCGCCGCGGGCTGCGGCCTCGCCCTCGCCGGGGCGGTGACGGGCTACGGCGCGACCATCGCCGCGATCCTGCTCTCGGGCGCGGGCGTCGCCGCCTTCCATCCCGAGAGCGCGCGCTACGCCAACTACGCCTCCGGCGAGCGCCGCGCGACCGGAATGAGCGTGTTTTCCGTGGGCGGCAATCTCGGGATCGCGCTCGGGCCGGTGGCGATCTCGCTGCTCGCGGGATCGGGTGGCGTCGCGCGCATCGTCTGGATGGCCCTGCCGGCCTGCGTCATGGCGGCCCTCCTCGCGCGCGAGCTGCCGCGCCTGCGCGTCCTTCGACCCGAGGCCACGCGCTCGCGCACGCATCGGGACGCCGATCCGCCGCGCTGGGGAGCGTTCACACGGCTCTCCTTCGTGATCGCGGTGCGCTCGCTCTTCGCGTTCGGGCTCGTCTCCTTCGTCCCGCTCTATCTCGTCAAGGTCCGCGGGGTTCCGAAGCGCGAAGCCGCTCTCGCCGTGACCGCGATGCTCCTCGCCGGAGCGGTCGCCACGCTGGCCGGAGGCCGTCTCGCCGACCGCTTCGGCCGCCGCGCGGTCCTCGTGGGCGCTCTCCTCCCGATCGCACCGCTCCTCGCCTTCTTCCTCCACGCGCCGGGGATCGCCGGCCTCGCGACCCTCATCCTCATCGGCGGGTTCACCGTCGCGACCTACAGCGTGGCGGTCGTGATGGGTCAGGAGTTCCTGCCGGGGCGCGAGGGCATCGCCGGCGGCGTCACGATGGGGCTCGCGATCGGCGTCGGCGGCGCGGGAGTTCCTCTCCTCGGCGCTCTCGCCGACCATCAGGGCGTCGCGTCGGTCTTCCCCGTCCTCGCGACGCTGCCTGTCCTCGCCGCGGCGCTCTCCCTCACGCTTCCCGGACCGCGGTCCGCGGTCAGACGGGAAGTCCCGAACGCCGCGTGAGGTACGCGGCGAGGAGCTCGCCGACGAGCACGAACACGAGCCCCACGTAAAGGAGCCCCGTCGCCGCCTGATTCGACTTCATGCGCGCCGTCTTCACGACGAACGGCGCGAGGATGAGCGGCGCGAGGAGGCCCCACGCCACGCGCGACCAGAAGAAGAAACCGTCGCGCATCGGATCGAGGAGCCCCGCCAGCGCCTCTCCGCCTTCGCCCGCCGAGCTTCGTGCCACGAACCCCAGCGCGACGGCGGCGAAGGCCGCGCGCAGAAGCACGAGGACAGCGAAGGCCTCGGTCGCGCGCACGAGGAGGCCGAACGGCAGCCACGTCGAGACGAGGTACCAGTGCCCGAGGTTCATCGCCCACACAACCGCGCCGAAGAGGAGCGCGCCGAGGATGAGCCCGGCAGCGAGCCAGGTTCGTCCGATGCCGGGGAGGGAGATGAACGGTTCCACCCTCGCGCGCGAGAGCAGGAGGGCGGCGCTGCTGCAGGCCGAAATAAAGAGGAGATTCTTAGAAAGGGTACGAGACGCTGCGGAGTTCGCGCGCGCCACGAGCGTATGGGCAACGAGCGCGGTGAGAGCGACGGCGAAAAGCGCCCCGGCGAACCACGGCTGAACCCCCAGGGTCGCCGCCACACCATGCGCGGGATCCCCCTCTTCCCTTCTAAGCAGAAAACCACCGTTTCCCGACACGAGCCATGACACGCAGAGCGCAACTGCGGCGATGAGTCCGTGCAGCGCGAAGAAGCCGCCCGACAAGTCCTTCGACGGTGTCAGAAGGTTGCAGATCGCGAGGCCGACGGCGAGCTGGAGAAGAACGAGCGCGAGGACGTCGGCGACCACGCTCGCAGTGTAGCGGCTTAAACCGCTGCGCGAATCGTCAGGCGGGGCCGGCGGAGGACGGCATCCTCTCGGAGGGGCCTTCGAGCGCTTGCCTCTTCGCTTTCGCCACGAGCTCGGCGCGGCTCGAATCGTTCGGGCGATCGTCCGAGATCCGGCCGTCCCGGATGCGGATGATGCGCCGCGCGTGAGCCGCGATGTCCTCCTCGTGAGTCACGATGATGATGGCGTTGCCCTGATCGTTCAGCTCCCGGAAGAGCCGCATGATCTCCTCGCCCGTCTCCGAGTCGAGGTTGCCGGTCGGCTCGTCTCCGAGAAGGAGCGACGGGCCCGTGACGAGGGCGCGCGCGATCGCGACGCGCTGCCTTTGGCCGCCCGACAGCTCGTTCGGCTTGTGGTGCGCGCGGTCCGAGAGGCCCACGTGGGCGAGCGCCTTCTCCGCCCGCTCGCGACGCTCCTTCTTCGAAACTCCCGCGTAGACGAGCGGCAGCTCCACCTGGGCGAGCGCGCTCGTGCGGGCCAGCAGGTTGAACGTCTGGAAGACGAAACCGATCTCCCGATTGCGGATTCGCGCGAGCCCGTCGTCGGTCATCTCGTGCACCGGCGCTCCGTTCAGCTTGTAGACGCCGCCCGTGGGCGTGTCGAGGCAACCGATCAGGTTCATGAGCGTGGACTTGCCCGACCCCGACGGGCCCATGATCGCGACGTACTCGCCGCGGTCGATCGAGAACGTGACGCCTCGGAGAGCGCGGACCTTCTCTTCGCCAACCGTGTACGTCTTCTCGATATCGACCATCTCGATCAGCATGGCCGCCTCAGCCGAACACCGCGCGCCACACGACCTTGCCCGTCACGTAGACGAGCCAAAGGACGATCGGGATGGCCGTTGCCGCGCCCTTCGAAAGGCCCGGCAGCCGGCGGAAGCCGAGCACGAGAAGGGTGAGCGCATAGAGCGAAAAGACGTCCAGCGAGCCGGCGAGGGCCAGGAGCGGAGCGGGCGCGGACGGGTCCAGGAAGGCTCCCACGTTCGACTTGAGGACCTGGGAGACTCCCTCTTGCGTCAACGAGGTGTCGGGAAGCTGCAGAAAGATGGGAATCGCGACGAGCGTTCCGAGGAGGTTCGGAAGTCCCGCGTGACCCCAGATCGCCAGGAGTTGCGGGTAGCGAGCGTCGGCTCCCATCGCCTTCGCCGAGCCCCAGAAGACGAGCGCCGGGAAGAAGAAAAAAATAGCGCTTCCGGCGATCGCGACGCCGAAGAACAGCGGCATCAACTTCTTGGACATCTCTACCTGCCGGTTGACGGCTTCCGGCGAAATCGTGCGCCCGCTCTTCTCCGCCCGCTTCTCGATGGACTCGCGAATCGTGCGGTCCATGTCCATCTTGGGGGTCACGACGAGCCACGAACTTGCGGCGAAGACCAGGATCAGGGCCAGGGGCAGCCACCACGTGGGCCGGGCGACCAGACGCCGGAACGTCTCCGAGGGGCGCGAAAACGTCCCGACGACCGCCGCGACCGGCGAGATCGGGACCTCGGCCGCCGGAACGGCCGGGGACGCATCGCTCAATTGCCCGCTCCTTCCTCGGCCGGAGATGCAGCCATCGAGACGGACAGGCCCTCCAGGACGACGTGGTTCACCTCGAGGATGTCTCCCACCGACTTGTGCCAGGCCGAAATGTTCTTCAGGTACGTCGCGATCGCCTGGAGCTCGCCCGTGATCGCCGTCGTGAGGTCGTTCTGGATCTGCGCGACCTGGAAGGACGTCGTCATTCCGTTCTCGTACTTCTTCTTCTCGGCGTCGAGATTCCTTTCGGCCAGCTCGCGCGCTTTCGTGGCGGCCGCGACGCTGCGGTAAGCCGTGTCGATCGCGCGCGCCGCCGCGCGGACCTCGACCTGCAGATTGGCCTTCGTGATCGCGAAGTTCGTGCGCGCGAGCTCGAGGTCGGCGCTCGCGATGGCGTCGTTTCCACGCGCGACGTTGTTGCCGATCGGCATGACGAACGAGAGGCCGAGTGTCCAGGCCGGATACGTCCGGTGCACGATGTCCTGGAGGGCGTCGCTGTAGTTCAGCTGCGTCAGGGTTCCGTCGGGATTCTGGATGAGCGCCTGGGCGCCGAGCCCGTTGAAGCCGTAGCTGCCAGACAGATCGAGCCGCGGCCTGAGCTGATTCCTCGTGTACGCGCGCGTGACCTTCTTCGACTCGATCGTGAGGAGCGCCTGCTTCACCTCGGGGCGCGTCTCGAGCGCGCGCTTGAAACCGGCTTCCACGTCGGCCTGAAAGCCCTCGCGGAGGGACTCGCGCGTCGGCCGGTCGGTCGGCACGATGGGGCGGTTCCAGTCGGGCTGCGACTGCACGTTCAGGAGGCGGCGCAGCCGGTCCTGGGCGTCTCCGATCAGGCCTTCGGCCGTGATGATGTCCTGCTCCCGCTGCGCGATCGTGACTTCGGTCTGAACGATGTCGATCGGAGCCAGCGCTCCGACATCGATTTTGATCTTCGTGATGCGGTTGAGGTCCTTCGCACGATCGAGGGCCTCCTGCTTGGCGCGCAGGTTCTCGACGGCGTAGACGAGATCCCAGTAGGCGTTCTCGGAGAGTTGGATTGCCGACTGGACGGCGCGCACGAAGTCGTAGGCCGAGGAATCGCGCGTGAGCCTCGCCTGCACGACGAACCGCTCGTTCACCGTCGAGCCGAAGTTGCGGAGGAGGGGCTGCGTGAAGCTGGCCGAGAGTCCGCTGGCATACGTGGGGTTGATGGTCGTGAAGCCCGGAATCGCCTGGTCGAGTCGGCGGTTCGACCAGCCGAGTGCATACGTGGTTCCATAAGGCAGGAGGCCTGCGAACGTGAAGTTGCCGCTCGCCGTCTTCGTCTCGCTCGATTGGAGCCGCGAGGCCGTGGCGTTCTTCGTCTCCGACTCGCCGAGATCGAGCTGGACATACGGGTCGAAGGCGCCCTTCGCGGACTGGATGCCGAACTTCGATTCCTCGAGGTTGTAGGACGCGACGTCGAGGTCCAGAACGTTCTGGAGCGTGAGGGCGATCGTCTGATTGAGCGACAGCTCGATCTTCTCGCCGGAAGGCAGGGCCACCGGCCGGCGTGCCTTCGCGCTGACGGGCAGCGAGAGCGTGTCGTCCGCACGCGCGGCGGAAGCGGCAAGAGCCAGCGCGGCGAGACCCGCCGCGAGGCGGAGGCGCACCCCGTGCGGACGCGCAGGGTTCCACGAACGGTCACGAGTCACGAAAGCCTCCTGAACGGGAAGAAGATGATAGGGGAAGAGCATCGCTCAACAGTACGGGCTCGGGGCGAAAAAGTTTCCCGCAAACGACTCCTCAAGCGCCTCCGAGAGGCGCATGGCAGGCCACGCTTCTCCCGCTTTCCGCCGGGTCGGAAACGAGGGCGGGCGTCTCCTGCGAGCAAACCGGCCGCGCGGAGGGGCACCGCGGGTGAAACGGGCAGCCGGGGGGCGGGTTGACAGGTGACGGGGCTTCCAGGGGAGCGGTCCAACGTGAAGGCCTCGGCCCGGGCGTTTCCCGGGGCCGGGAGGCGAGCAGGAGGGCCGTGTACGGGTGGCGGGGCGAGGCAAACAGGACGGCCGTCGGGGCCTCCTCGACGATGCGCCCCATGTACATCACCGCCGTGCGACCGGCGATCCACCGGACGACCGAAAGATCATGACCGATGAAGAGGTACGCCGGATGCGAAGGCGCTTCCCGCTGGAGGTCCCGAAGCAGATTGAGGATCTGCGACCGCACCGAGACGTCGAGCGCCGAAACGGGTTCGTCGAGCACGACGAGCCGTGGCCCGGTTGCGAGGGCTCGCGCGATCGCGACGCGCTGCCTTTGCCCGCCGGAGAGCTCGCGCGGGAGCCGCGCAAGAGCCGAGGCGGGAAGCTCCACGGAAGCGACGAGGGCGGCCGCTCGAGAGAGCCGCTCGGCCCGGGCCCCCATTCCATGAATCGCGAGAGGCTCGGCGACGATCTCTCCGATGGTCAGCCGCGGATCCAGCGACGTGGCGGGATCCTGGAAAACGACGCCGACGTCACGGCGCCGGCGGTTCAGCTCCCGGGGCGGAAGGGCGAGCCAGTCGAGCCCGTCGAAGGACACCGATCCGCGGTCGGGCGCCGCGAGGCGGAGGACGACGCGCGCCGTGGTCGTCTTGCCGGAGCCCGACTCTCCCACCAGGGCGAGCGTGGAACCGGCGGCAAGGTCGAAGCCGATGCCGCGGAGGACGGTCACCGGGCCGGCCGCCGACGCGAACGTCTTGTGGAGGTCACGCACCGAAAGGAGCGGAGCGGGCGGACTCGCGCTCATGGATTTCGCGCTTCCGGCTCTCCGTCGAGAAGGAAACATGCGGCTTCCGAGCCCCTGCCGGCAGGCACGAGGATCGGCCGTGCCGCGGCGCACCGTCCGAACGCTTCGCCGCAGCGTGGCTCGAACGCGCAGCCAGGCGGTCTCATGCCAGGCTCGGGGACCGAACCCCGAAGGGCGGAGAGACGCGCGGAATCCGGCGCCGCGGACCCCGGACGCGCGCCGAGGAGAGCGCGCGTGTAGGGATGCTGGGGGCGCGCGAAGAGCTCGCCCGCCGGCGCGCTTTCCACGATCTCGCCGGCATACATGACGAGAACACGGTCCGCGGCCTCCGCGACGACGCCGAGGTCGTGGGTGACGAGAAGAACGGCGAGAGAAAGCTCGTCCCGGAGCTCGAGAAGGAGGTCGAGAACCTGCGCCTGCACCGTGACGTCGAGCGCCGCCGTCGGCTCGTCGGCGACGAGAAGTCGCGGGCCGCCTGCGAGGGCGAGGGCGAGAAGCGCGCGCTGGCGCATTCCGCCGGAGAGCTGGTAGGGGAACGCGTTCCTCAGTCGCGAGGGATCGGGAAGAGAAACGCGCTTGAGCCAGCGCTCGGCCTCGACGGCTGCCGCCTTTCGAGAAAGGCCGCAATGCCGCTCGATCACGTCCGTCAGCTCCCGGCCGATCGTCCGCACCGGGTCGAGCGCGGCGGCCGGCTCCTGGAAGACGAGACCGATCCCGCCACCGCGCAGACGCTCCTTTTCGCGCGCGGGGAATGCCCGCACGTCGCGCCCCGTGAAGAACACGTCTCCGGAGACCAGCCGTACGGGAGGAGGCACGAGGTCCAGGAGCGCGAGCGACGTGAGCGTTTTGCCGCATCCCGACTCGCCGACGAGGGCGACGATCTCACCGGCTTCGATGTCGAAGGAGACCCCGTCCACCGCCGGGACCTCCCCTCCGGACGGGCCCGGCACCGCGATCGTGAGCGCGCGGACCGAAAGGAGCGGGGCGGCGGCGCCGGACACGGAGGATCTCAGGAGAGCCGGTCACGCCTCAAGCGGGCGCAAGCTCCTTGAGCCGCTCACCGACATCGCGGAAGGAGGCGTTCGACCCGTAAATCTCCAGGAACGTCCGGTACGCATTCTCGCGATCACCGAGGTCGGCATAGAGGTTTGCGAGGTCGTACTGCAGGCCCAGGCGGTCTTCCTCGCGGATCCCGGGGCTGTCCAGACCCTTGCGATACCACTTGATCGCGAGCTGGGGGAGACCCTTCTCCAAGAAGCACAGCCCGAGCATCGAACAGCACTCCACCGCGTACTGCGGGCTCTTGGCGGCTCTCTGGAACTCGCTGATGGCTTCGTCCGTGAGGGACATCTCCTTGTAGGCGATGCCGAGGTTGTAATGCGTCTCGTAGTCCTCGGGCGAAAGTTGCTGCTCGACGCCCTTCTTGAACTCGCGGAAGATCTCCTCCAACGGGACGTCCCCGCTCACCTCTGGGACGCTCGGGGCGCCGGACTCCTGTTTCATCTCCGTCTGGAGTTCGCCCGCGAAATTGAAGAATTCCTGCTCGTCGGAGAAGAGCGACGACTCGTCCAGAGGCGGCGGCGGCGGCCCCTGAGCGGGCGCCGCGGGGGGCGCGCTCTCGGCGGCGCTCGTCATCTCGTCGGTCAGAGCCCTGCCGAGCTCCGCGTCCAGCACGGACTCGAAGTCCTCCGAGAGGATGTCCCTGAGCGCCGGTCGCGCGTCCTCGGCCGCACCCCCTTCCAGACGCGTCCGTCGCTTCGCGAGCTGCGCATGCCCCGGGAAAAGGCGCTCGAGCGCCTGAAGCCTCTCCGACGCGTCCACCACCATGCCCTGCTCGAGGCAGAAATCGATCTCGAGAAGCTCGTCCGCCGGAGGCTCCGTGGCCGCCACGGCCGGCTCGGTCGGCCCGACGGGCGCCGGAGGAGGAGGAGGAGGAGGGACCGCGGATGCGGGCTCTTTCGACGGCCGCGCGCGGGGAAGGGTGTCCTTGAGGATCTCCGGGAGGCCGGGGTGGGAATCGCTCGCCTCCCCCATCTCGGCGCTCGTGCGCTCGACGAGCAGCGCGTCGATCGCCGAGACGCGGTCGTCGCGGCCCTCGATCCGGTAGAGGTTCTTGAGCCGTTCGGCCTCGGCAACTGCCACGTTCTTTCGTCCGCCCTCGAGGGCGAGCTCGAAGAGCTTCTCGCGCAGGGAAAGCGTGTCCGGCGCGCGTTTCAGAATCCCCCTGAGGTGGTCGACGGCCTTGTCGTAGAGACCGTACTTCCGGAACACGTCCGCCTCCGAGAGCGCGGATTCGATCGCATCCGGAGTCAGCGACTCTTCCGCCGGCGCCTCCGGCGGCGGAACGGGCGCAAGCGGCTCGACGGCCGAAAGCTCCTCGCCAGAAAGCTCGATCGACTCGGCCTCGGACGGGAGCTCGGTCAGCCCGGCCTCCGGAGGGACTTCGATCGACTCGGCCTCCATGGGGAGGGCGGCGGGCTCGACCGGAAGCTGGAAGTCATCGGCTGGCAGCGCGGTCTCGACCTCGAGGTCCGTCTCGCGCGGCGCGGGACGCGGCGCCTCGGACCAGAGCGAAGCGGCCGACGTCTCCAACTCCTGTGCGGGCTCGAGAGGTTCCGGGGGGGGAAGCGGCGCGAGGGGCGGAAGCGGCGCGAGAGGCGGCGCGAAGGGCGCGGCCGCCGCGGGCGAAGGAAAGGCGGCCATCCCGGGCTGCGAGAGCCGGCGCACGGCGGCCGGAACGGGCCCCGTCGAGCCGGGCTCGTGGACGAGCTGATCGTCCTCGAACTCCAGGATGAACTCCCCTTCTGCCGCTCCGGCGGCCGGAGACGCCGGGGCGAAGGAGGGCGGAGGAGGAATCGGCGCGGCCGGCTCGACGGGAATACGGCGCTGCGCGCTCGCGTCCATGGAGGGGCGCGGGGGCTTGGCGCTCGTCTCGAGCGGCGGGACGACCGGAATCGTCGGCTGAGAGCGCGCGCCGCCGTCGTGGCGCGCCGCGGGAGGCTCGAGCTGGGCAAGCCTGGTGCGGTACTCGGCGGAGTCCGGCACGAGCTGAAGCAGCGCGCGAAGGCCGGTCGCAGCATCCCCGATGCGGCCCATGGACTTGTGGGCGTCGACGAGGGCGGACCGCCAGCGGATCACCGTCTGGGTGTCGCCCGCCGCCTCCGCGACCTGAATGACGCGTGTGAGCACGTCCTCCCGGCCGGGGTTCGCCTCCGCGAGCGGGGCCAGAATCGAAAGAGCCTTCTTGGCCTCGCCCCGGCGCATCGCCTGATCGGCGAGAACCGCCGCAGCCTCGAACGACAACTTCGTCGTGCCGCCCGCCTGCTGGACCTTGAGCGCGAGCGCGAGCACCTCGGCGCCCGAAGAGTCGATCGCCTGCGCCTTCGCGAGCCATTCCTGGGCATCGCGCACGTCGTTCTCCGCGAGCGCGGCTTCGGCCGAAAGCAGGAACAGCGGAACCGACCGCGGCGTCGTTTCCAGCGCCCGGCGCAACGCGACGCGCGCCGCGGGCACGCGACCGGACTCGAGAAGAAGCGGCACGAAGGAGCGCAGGATCTCGGCGTTGTCCGGCGACATCTGCAGCGCCTTCTCGTAGACCTGGACCGACTCGTCGAGCGCGCCGCGCTCGCGCAGGAGGCCCGCAACGACCGCGTACTCCTTCAGGGCGTCGATCTTGCGGCGCGCCTGCGAGTAAAGGTCCGCCAGCTTGACGTGAAGCTGGATGTTCGACGGGTCCGTCTGCGTCATCTTCTGGTAGATCCCGATGGCCGCCACAGGGTTTTCGTTCTTCGCGTGGTAGTCCGCGAGAACCTGGTACTGGCTCTTCGCTTCCGTCGTGAGGCCCTGCTTCGCGTACAGCTCGGCGAGCCGCTCGTAGACGTCGAGGCGGGAGGGGTCCAGCCGGTTGATCTTCTTGTAGATCGCGATGCCGCGCAGGAAAAAGCCGTCGCGGGCGAAGTGCTCGGCGATCTTCGTGAAGTACGGGATGGCCTCCTCGTTCCGGTTCAAGCGCGTGAGGAGATCGCCCACCTTGTTCAGGATATTGACGTCGCCCGGGATCTCCTCGAGGACCTTCTGGTAGTCCTTGAGCGCGGAGTCGACCTTCCCCTTCGCCAGGGATTTCTCGGCCGAGGCCACGAGCGCGTCGCGCTTGCTTGCCATGATCGAGTTAAGCCGCTTTCGACGCGCCGCGACGGACCAGAACGCGGTCGAACGTCAACCGGTGCTCCGGCGAGGGGCCATGACGGCGGAGCGCGGAAATGTGCTCCGGAGTCGCGTATCCCCGATGTGACCCGAAACCGTAGAACGGAAAACGCTTCGCGAGCTCGTCCATGCGCGCGTCGCGCTCCACCTTCGCCACGATCGAGGCGGCGGCGATCGCCGCCACCCGCCCGTCGCCGCGGATGTAGGCCTGCTGCGCGGCCTCGAGCCCCGGCACGCGGACCGCGTCGACGAGGACGAGCGACGGGACGAGCCCGGCGCATCGCAGGAGCTCGAGCGCCCGGCGCATCGCGAGAAGCGTGGCCGCCACGATGCCGATCGCGTCGATCTCGGCCGCCGTCGCGGCCCCGACCGCCGTCCCCACCGCGACGGCCCGGATCCGGGACGAGAGGGCTTCACGGACCTCCGGGAGCAGGACCTTCGAATCGTCGAGGCCTGGCAGAGTCAGGCGGCGGTCGAAGACGACTGCACCCGCGTACACAGGCCCGGCGAGACAGCCGCGCCCGACCTCGTCCACCCCCGCGATCAGGGCATGGCCTCGGGTGCGCGCCTCCTCCTCGATGACGAAGAGCCCTTCCACCCGCTCCCGCTCCTTCGCGAGGTCGCATGCGTTCCGACTCCCGCCAGATCCCATCGTGCCTCGCTTCCCTCCCCGGAGCTTCGCACCGCCAGGGCGATTCCGAAGTCAGTTGTCGCGCTTCTCCGCGATGCGGGCGGCCTTGCCGCGGCGATCCCGAAGGTAGTACAGCTTCGCGCGTCGCACCTGGCCGTGGCGTTCGACCTCGATCTTTTCGAGCACGGGTGAGTGCACCGGGAAGGTGCGCTCCACGCCGACACCCTGCGAGATCTTGCGCACGGTGAACGTCTCGCGCGCGCCGCCGCCTTTGCGCGCGATCACGAGGCCCTGGAACACCTGGATGCGCTCCTTCTCGCCTTCCTTGACTTTCACGTGGACCCTGACCGTGTCGCCGGGAGAGAACGGCGGAACATCCGGGCGAAGGGCGGCCTTTTCGGCCATCAGCAGCTTGTCCGTCATCGCGAAACCTCCGAAATCATGGTGACGGGACGAAACAGGCAGGGACACTTCGACCGGCACCCCAAGATGACCGTTCACCCGTGAGACGCGATTCTAAGGCGAACCCCGGTCTCTCGCAAGTCTCTCCAGGAGTGCTCTTTCCTCGTCTTCGAGCGCCGAATTGCGGAGGAGGTCAGGCCGCCTTTCGAGCGTCGCACGAAGCTGTTGCTCGCGCCGCCACCGCCGGATTTGCTCGTGATGGCCGGAGAAGAGCACCTCCGGCACGTCGAGTCCGCGGAACGAGCGCGGGCGGCTGTAGTGAGGATAGTCGAGCAGCCCGTCCTCGAAGCTGTCCGCCGCCACGCTCGCGGCGTCCTGGACCACTCCCGGGACATAGCGGGACGCGGCCTCGAGGATCGCGAGCGCTGCGGCTTCGCCTCCGGAAAGGATGAAGTCTCCGAGAGAGATCTCCTCGTCGAAAAGGCCCGCGGCACGCGTCCTTTCGTCGATCCCCTCGTAGCGGCCGCAGACGAGCGTCACGCGCGGTCGCGCGGCGAGCTCCCGGGCGCATCCCGCATCGAAGCGACGGCCCTGGGGCGACAGGAGGACGACGTGCGGCGGCGCGCCCGCCTCGCTCCGGAGGGCCTCCACCGCCGCGAAGACGGGGGGCGCCGTGAGGACCATCCCCGGACCGCCTCCATAGGGCTCGTCGTCCACCTTGCGATGCGGATCGTCCGAGAAGTCGCGGAGGTCGACGAGTCGGATGTCCAGGATTCCCTTCTCCACCGCGCGCCCCACGAGAGACTCGCCGAGCGGGGAGGCGAAGTAACCGGGGAAGAGAGTGACGATGTCGAACCGCACGCGCGCAGCCTAGTCGAGAAGTCCCGGAGGCGGGTCGAGAACGATACGCCGCTTGGCAACGTCGACAGAAACCACGATCGGACGGGCGAACGGCACATCCCGCGCGCCGTGCGCCGTCTCGAGAACGAGAAGAGGGCGCCCGCCGACGTCCGCGAGCTCTTTCACGACGCCGAGCAGCCGGCCCGCGCGGTCCAGCGCTTCGCACCCCTCGACTTCCCAATGGAAGACGAATCCGTCGGGCCTCCCGGCAACCTCCTCCTTCGCGACGGACAGATCGAAGCTCCGAAGGGAGTCGGCGGCCTCGGGACTCGCGATCCCCTCGAATCGGATGAGCGCCCGGCCGCCGTGCGGGCGGACGGTCGCGATCCGGGTATCGCGCGCGTCTCCGTCGGGGCCCTCCAGCCGGACGGCGAGCCCCTCTCGAAAGCGTTCGGGGAAGTCCGTGAGAATCTCGACGGAAACTTCTCCCGCGAGGCCATGCGGCCGCATGACGCGGCCGATGACGATGCGGTCGCCCGGTGCGGGCGCCATCGAAGTCGTCCCGCCTCGGTCGAAGGCGCTCAGGCCTTCCGGGCGATCAGGCGCCTGACCGTTTCGGACGGGCTCGCGCCTTTCGCGATCCAGGCCTTCGCCTTGTCGCGGTCGAACTCGAGGCGCGGCGGGTTCTTCGTCGGATCGTAGTGGCCGAGCTCCTCGACGATCTTCGCGGTGGGCGTGCGGCGCCCGTCCGACACGACGATGCGGTAGGCCGGGGCATTCGTGCCGCCGACGCGGCGCAGGCGGATCTTGAGCATGAGTTTTCCTTCAGCCGCGCATCCGCGCGGCACCCTTCATCATCTTCTTCATCGACAGATACTGCTTCAGAAGCTGGTTTACCTCGGGCACCGACGTGCCGGAGCCCTTCGCGATGCGCTTCTTGCGGCTCCCGTCGAGGATCTTCGGGTCCTCGCGCTCGGCCGGGGTCATCGAGTCGATCATGGCCTCGAGGCTCTTCGTCGCGTCCTCGGGGATGTCGAGGTTCGCGAGCCCCTTGAGGGGGCCGACCTTCGGCAGGTGTCCGAGAAGCCCGCCCAGAGGGCCCATCTTCTTGAGCTGCGCCATCTGCTCGCGGAGATCGGTCAGCGTGAACGTGTTCTTGCGCAGCTTCTCGGCGGCGCGGAGGGCGGCGACCTCGTCGGTCTCGGCCGAGACCTTCTCGATGAGCGTGAGGACGTCGCCGAGGCCCAGAAGGCGCGAGGCCGCACGATCGGGATGGAAGAGTTCCAGCTCGCCCACCTTCTCGCCCGTGCCCACGAACTTCAGCGGTTTCCCGAGGACCGTCGCGATCGAAAGAGCGGCGCCTCCCCGAGCGTCGCCATCCGTCTTCGTGAGGATCACGCCCGTGAGCGGCAGCTTCGCGGCGAAGGCCTCGGCCGAGCGCACGGCGTCCTGGCCCGTCATCGCGTCTGCCACGAAGAGGATCTCGTCGGGCTCGGAGGCGTCGCGAATCCGCGCCACCTCGTCCATCAGGACCTCGTCGATGTGCAGACGCCCCGCCGTGTCCACGATCGCGACGTCGTACCCGAGGAGCTTCGCGTCCTTCACCGCGGACTTCGCGCGAACGACGGCGTCCGGCTCACCCTTCGGGTCGAACGCCATGAGGGCGTTCTCCTTCGCGAGCGTCCGGAGCTGCTCGGTCGCAGCCGGGCGGTGCACGTCGGCGGGGACGAGCAGCACCTGCTTGCGAAACGCGGTCTTCAGATGGAGTGCCAGCTTCGCGGCCGTCGTCGTCTTTCCGGAGCCCTGAAGACCCACGAGAAGGATCACGGAGGGGCGCTTCTTCAGCGCGAGCGGCGCCTGTTCGCCCCCGAGGACGCGCGTGAGCTCGTCCCGGACGATCTTGATGACCTGTTGCGTCGGCGAAAACGATGTCAGGACCTCCTGGCCGACGGCCTTCTCCCTCACTCGGACCGTGAAGTCCTTGACAACCTGGAGGTTGACGTCGGCTTCAAGGAGCGCCGTCCTTATCTCCTTGAGCGCCTCATCCACGTGGAACTCGGTGAGGTGACCCTCGCCGCGGAGCTCCTTGAAGACGCGTTGGAGTCGATTTGAGAGGGATTCGAACATCGCCGGGGCTGCGGAGTCTATCAGGCTGCTTCGGAGCGACCGTTCGGGCACAACTCATTCATGGGCTTGACAGAAGACCGAATTGCCGTATCCTCTTGGGGAAGCTCGAGGCGGTATCATCCGTCTATTGGTGTTTGTGTTGCCGAAAACGCCCCTCGAGTCCCGATCTTTTCCCTCTCAGACAGGCCGCCAACGACCTGATCGATCACACAGCAAGGAGTACCCTCAAATGAAGAAGTTCACGTCCGCCCTCGCCCTCGTCGCCGTCGCAGCGTCCCTCGTGGCCTGCGGCCAGCCCGAGCAGAAGAAGCCCGAAGTCAAGGTGGAGGCTC
Source organism: Thermoanaerobaculia bacterium (assembly GCA_963821225.1). GTDB lineage: Bacteria > Acidobacteriota > Thermoanaerobaculia > UBA5066 > UBA5066 > Fen-183. The sequence continues at coordinate 72,071 of CAWGCY010000006.1, read as the reverse complement.
CCAAGGTCGTCGAGGAGACGAAGACGACCACCACAAGCACGACGAGCTCTGCCCCCATGGCCGGGACGGCCTCGACGACCTCCACGACCACGACAACCACCACGTCCTCCGCGCCCGCCACGAAGTAACCGGCCAATTCCAGGAACAGCAAGACGCCCCGGCTGCGCCGGGGCGTCTTCGTTTTCGGAGGAATCGATGAGTAGTTCGTCCCTTTCCGCGGCCGCCCTGGTCATGGCCCTCGTGCTCCCGGGAAGTTCCGCGCCGGCGGACACGATCTCGTCGACGGATTCGTTTCTTCCGGTCGTGCATCTCAACGGCGCCACGGGGGTCTTTCGAACCGACGTCACGATCTTCAATCCGGATCCGTCCCTCGCCACGGTCGTCGATCTGTATTACACGGAAGCCGACCGCGACGGGACGACGAGTTCCCCGTACCGCATTCCCGGCAATCTCGGTCCGCGTGCCTCGCTGACGCTTCCGGATATCGTCGTCTCGACTCTCGGTTTCGCGTCGGGCTGGGGCCTCCTCGAGATCAGGAGCTCTCCGGCAACGCCGGTTCACGTCACGAGCAACACGTACAACGTCGCCGGCGCCGTATCGGGAACCTACGGTCAGTTCTCCCCCGGCCAGCCTCTCAGGAACTCCGTCGGATTCGACAACTCGATCCTCGGCGACCTGTACCTCACGGGAATCCCGAATGACGCGAGCCACCGGACGAACGCCGTCGTCATGAACCCGACCGCCTTCCCCCTCGAGGCCGGCGTCCAGCTCGTGGACTGGGACGGCAACCTGTACAAGAGCGTTCTCGTCAACGTGCCCCCTTATTCGCTTCACCAGCTCAACGACATCTTCCATGACGCCTTCGCCTCGGCCTCTCCTCCGGAGGGCGGCCCGTGGCGACTCACCGTCTTCGTCAATTTCTCGAACGGCGCGAGGGCTCTCTGCTACGGGACCGTGATCGATCTCAGAACGGGAGATCCCTACCTCCTGACCGGCCAGCTCGCGCGCCCCTGAGAAGGCATCCGGCTGCGAGCCCTCCTCGTCGACCTCGGCAATGTCCTCGTCCGGTTCGATCACGACGTGACGCTCGGCGCGATCCACGCGGCAACCGGTGTGCCGCCCGGCGCCCTCCGCCCGCACCTCTTCGGCCCGCTCGAGACCGAGTTCGATCTCGGACGGATGACGGCGACTGCTTTCTTTCGCGCGGCCGAGCGCGCCGCCCGAATCCCCTGGCTCGGCGACGACGTCTGGATCCCGGCATGGCGCGACATCTTCACGCCGGTCCCGGCCGCTCTCTCCGCCCTGGGTCGCCTTGAGCCGGACGTCGTACCCGTGCTCGTCTCGAACACGAACGCCCTCCACTGGGAGGGCGTTCTTCGCGTCGCGCCGGAGCTGCCGCGTCTCGTCCCTCTCAGGGCCCTCTCTTTCGAGATCGGCGCCGCCAAGCCCGATCCCGCGCACTTCCACGCGGCGCTCGCGCGCGCCGGAGCGCGCCCGCAGGACGCCCTTTACGCCGACGACCGGCCGGACCTCGTCGAGGCCGCGCGGACGCTCGGTATCGACGGCTTCGTCGTGACGGACCCCGACCTCCTCGCGAGCGAGCTTCAGGACCGCGGTTACCTCGTGCCGCCTTCTGCTCCACCGAAAGCGCCGCCCGCGCGGCTCGGAAGCGCCGCGTCGTCACGACTCTTCGAGAGCGGCCTTGAGGCGTTCCGCGCGGGGCGCTTCTTCGAGGCTCACGAGGAGTGGGAGCTGCTCTGGAAGGAAGTCGAGGGCGACGACAAGGCATTTCTGCAAGGGCTCATCCAGCTCGCGGCGGCATGCGTCCACATCGGACGCGGCAACGCCGCGCCGGCGACGCGCCTTCTGGAGCTCGCGAAGGAGAAGCTAGATCGGTTTGGGCAGGAAGAGGGAGGGATAAATCTAAGAATTCTTAGAAGAGAAATCGGGGCCGCCCTCGCGGAGGCTCCGGATGTCCTGCTGCGAGTCGATCTGCGCAGCTGGTTTCCAATGTGACGGCGCGCGCGACGGCCCTATTCCCTTCTAAGAAATCTTCTTTTCTTCCTCTTCTTCCTAAGCAAAATCTCCTTCTTTTTCCGACACCCTCGGCAGGATGCCTGCTGCGCGCGCGGCGACTTCCGCGAGAAGCGCTCCATCGGGCATGCGGCTGGTCGCGCCGTGGATTCCCCGCTGCCCCACACCCAGGCGCGCGAGCGATTCGGCTACGTCTGAAGACGTACCCCGCGGGCGCGACCAGCCCTCGGCCGCCTCTTCGAGCACCGTCCGGTAGGCTTCCGCGATGCGCTCGGGCCGCCGGGGCACCCCCCAGGCCGAGGCTGCGCGGCCGCGCTCGCTGGCGAAGTCCGGCTCGAATGCGAGGCGCTCCATGGCGCGCGCGAGCTGCTCGACCTCGTCTCCCCCGATCGGGATCTTGTCGGCGAACGAGCCGGGCAGCTCGCGAAACCAGCCGATGTCCGAGACGACGAGCGGCAGTCCGAAGCCCGCGAGGCGGCACACGGCGTGGGATGTCTCCCCCATCGTGGGGTGGCGGAGGTTGACGGCGAACGTGGCCGCCGACGCCGCGCGCCAAAGGTCCTCCTCCGAGAGATAGCCGCCGAACTTCACGTCCTTTTCGAGGCCGTTCTCCCGCACGGTGGAACGGAGGACGTCGTCCTCCGCCACCGCTCCGCCGACGAAGAAGAAAGGCCGTCGCTCGGGCGGCAACGACGCGAGCGCCTCGAGGATCTTCGCGATGCGTTTGGCGGGCGACACGATTCCGAGCGTGATCCCCGCCGGCCGGTCCCGCGGGAAGCCGAGCGCCTCGCGCGCCTCGGCCCGTGGCGTCCGCTCGGCGGGTGCGACGTGCTGCGGAATCGTCAGGGCGCGAGTGCCCGGGCACTCCGCGAGCACGGCCCCGGTCACGAGCGCCGAGTGCGCGACGACCGCCTCGGCGGCGCGGATCACGCCGGCGGACATCGGGTAAAGCCACGGGTCGAGGTCCCAGACGGGCACGAACGAGCCGTCCCGCCCGGTCGAGGCAAACGCCCTTCCGCGCGCACCGTGCGCCCGCTCCAGCTCGCGCGCGTAGTCCCCCGGGCGAGAGCGCGTGAGGTAGGCCGCCGCGAAGAGGTGGTGCAGGACGAACTCGTGGAGAACCACCACGGCGGGAGTCCGGCGCTCCGGATCGAAGAGCGCCTCGACGGACGGGGCGTGCAGGGGGTCGTTCCCGATCTGGACGAGGAGGACGTCGTGCCCAGCGTTTAGGGCTTGGGAGGCCGACGGAGGTTCGTAAGCACGTAGAGAAAGAGAAGAATTCTTAGAAAGTGAAGAGAGGATTTCGGCGTCGTAGTCCGCAATGCCGGAGCGCGTTGGCGGAAGGGGGCCCACGAATCCGACGGAAAGCACCGAGCGCGGCAACGTTGCGCTGCCGCGGCCCTCCGCTTCGCCTCTGCCCTCTTCCCGTTTCATAGAATCTTCTCTTCCTCTTCTTCTCTCTATCGAATTCCGCCCGCCTCGAGCAAAGCCTTGACCGCATTTTCCCAGCGAATCTCTCTGACCCTTTCAAAGCCTCTTTCTCCGAATTCCCTGGCTTTCTCCGGCTTCGCGAGAAGGTCCGCGACAGCAGCTCCGAGCGCCGTCCCGTCCGGCTCGACGACGCGCCCATTCTCCCCGTCGACCACGAACTCCAGCGGGCCCCCCGAGTCCGTGCAGGTCACCACGGCTTTCTTCGACAGGAACGCTTCGAGCGCGATGTAGCCGTAATCTTCGTCGGCGGGCGGGAAGATCACCGCGCCGCACGTGGCGTAGAGCGCAAGCAGCTCCTCGTCCGACACGAGCCCCGCGAAGCGCACGTCGGCGCCGCTCCCTCTTGCCAGCGCTTCCAGTCTCGCGCGGTCGGCGCCGTCGCCCGCGATCACGAGGCGGAACTTCCCTCTGGCCGCGGCACCGATCGCGAGGTCCACGCGTTTCCAGGGGTCGAGCCGTCCGGCCACGAGCGCGAAACCTCGCGAACTTTCGCACCGATACCGGCCCGCGAGGGGCGGCGGATGGTAGAGGGCCTCGGCCTGGATTCCGTTGAACCGCGCGAGCCGCTCGGCCGTGTTCTTCGCGTTCGTGAAGATCTTCCGCGCCTCTGAGAGTCCTGTGCGATCCGCCTCGGCGATCAGCTCGCGCCAGCGCGTGTCCTCGGGCGAGGCCGTGAAGTCGCTCTGGGACGTGCCGAAGCGGTCGTACGCCTGGCGGAACTGGTGAATGAGCCAGACGACCTTGTTCTCGTGCCTCACGAGATAGGACGGGAACTTCATCGGGATCACGAGGTCGACGCGCTTTCCGTCCGCCTCCGACACGTCGAGAAGCCGCCACGCGAGCGCGGACGTCAGGATCTCCGCGCGCGGGTACCACTTGAACGGAAGGCGCACGAGCTCTGCCTCGTGCCCGAACGCGGTGAGCTCGCGCACGAGGCCGGCCGCATGGCGCTCCGCGCCGCCGGACGAGAAGGGCACCTGTGCCGTGCAGACGAGGACGCGCGCCATCTCTCCTCTACTTCACGCCCGTGACGGCGTAGTCCTGCGGGGCGAAGAGAAGGCGTTGGAGCGGCGCGAAGCGCGGATCGTCGGCGAGACCCGGGGGCAGGCCTTCCGACTCCGGCACGGGAGAGCGAAAGTCGACGGTCACGTCCCGGAACCCGGACGCCCTGAGGAGCTGCTCGAGCGACGGTGCGGGCACGGGCCGCACGTGCGTGAGGTCCATCCAGAACCAGCGCATCGCATAGACGGATTCGGGATTGATCGTCTCGAAGAGCACGCGGCCCGACGGCGCGAGCTTCCGGATCGCGAGCTCGACGAGGTCGAAAAGGGACGGGGGCTGAAGGTGCTCGACGACCTGAAACGCGGTCACGCCCCCGAGCGAAGAGTCCGCGCGGCCGGCGAGCCACGCGAAGAGATCCGCTTGATCCACCGCCAGCTTCTTCTCTTTCGCGCGCGCGGCCATGACCGGGTTCGCGTCGCAGCCGATCGCCGCGACCCCTTCGGCGGCCAGCGCCTCCAGGAACTCGCCGCGCCCGCATCCGAGGTCCGCGACGGGCCCGGGCGCGCCGCGAAAACGGGCGGCGTCTCTCGCCTGCCGCCCGCGAATCTCCTCTTCGCTTCCCCGGAAGCGCTCCTCGAAGGCGGCGTAGAGACCCGCGCGCAGCGGGTCGTCGGGCCGGACCGTGGAGGAGGCTTCCGTCCTGCCCGCCGCTTCGACCGGCGCCCGCACTCCAGAGAGGTTCTGCAAATTGCTTCGAAGGGAAGACCATTCGAGGCGAAGCAGCCGCAGCCCTTCGCGGAACTCCTCACGCTGCTCTTCCTCCTGAAGGCGCGTCTCCGCTTCCCGTTCGCGCTCACGCGCGGCCGCCTCGACGCGTTCGTCTCGGTCCTTTTCGAGCGCGTCCAGCCGGCGCTGGCTGGCGAGGAGATCCCGGCCCGCGCTCTCGCGAGCCTGGCTCTCACGGGCGAGACGAGCGGAGAGCGCCGAAAGGTCGGCGACGGTTCCGTCGAGGCGTGCCATCGCCTCGTCGGCGCGTTTCGCTCCTTCCCGCGAGGGTCCCGCGAGATCGCGCAACCCGGCTTCCGTCTCGAGGAGCGTGCCGCGCAGCGATTCGAGGAGCGCGGAGTTGAACGTCGTTTGGTCGCGCGTGACGATCCTGAGGACGCGCAGGAGCGCGGCCTTGAGCGGCCGCAGGGGCGCTCCGGCCGGCAGAACGGGAGCGACGAAGCGCCCCGCGTTTTCCAGCATGGTCCTCGGCCCCGCGTACGAGGGGACGCCGGGAGAGGCGCCGGAACCGGCCGCCGGGGCCTTCGTCGGCGCGAGCCCCGAGCCGGAAAAGGCCGCGAGCGACGAAATCTGCTCCGCAAGCTCGGCGGCCAGGGCCGCGACGTCGCGTTTCGCCGCGTCCTCGGGCTTTCCGCTCATGCGTCGCTTATATTAAGCGGGAATGATCGGAAGGAGTCTCATGCAGAAGCTCCGGAGCGCGGCGGGCCGCTACGACTACCTCATTCCGTGGCTCCTGCTCCTCCTCGTCGTGGGGGCGACGGCAGGCGCGCTTCAGGTCCTCGTCGTCAAACTGCTGCGCTGACGCGCGCTTCGCGGGCGAGCGAGCGCAGGACGCGGACGAGCATGAGGCCCACGGCGAGCGCCATGGGACCGATGAAGACGCCCAGGAGCCCGAACGCCGGAATCCCTCCGAAGACACCGAGAAAAACCATCAGCGTCGAGAGCTCCGTGTCCTTGCGGCCGATGAGGAGAGGCTTGAGGACGTTGTCGGCCAGAAGAGACGTCACGAGCACGTTCCAGAGAAGGAAGCAGATCGCGACTCCCGTGCGACCCTGAACGAACAGCGCGATGAGACCGGGCAGCCAGACGATGGCGGTGCCTCCCACGGGAAGGAGGGAGAAGATTCCCATCGCGACCCCCGCGAGGATCGCGGAGGGAAGGCCGGCGACGGCCCACGAGATCCCGCCCGAAGCGCCCTGAACCACGGCGCACACGAGCGAGCCTTTGAAGATCGCCTCGAGCATTCCGCCGAGGGACTGGACGATCCGGTGCCGCTCGCCATCCTCGATCGGAAAAAGGTCGCTCACCGCTTCCGCCATGCTCTCGCCGTCGATCAGCAGGAAGAAGAGCAGAATGAGGGTCAGAACGAACGTGACCACCGCGTCGAGAAAGGACAGCGCGACGTCGCCGCTCCTGGCGGCGAGAAACGCCGAAGCCTTCGCCGCGAAATCGGCTCCCCTCGCCTGCATCTCGTCCGACGTCAGACCGGTGCGCGCCTCGATCCACGTGAGCGCCCGACCGACGCCGGGCACGGTCAGGAGGTCGCCGAGCGACCGCAGCTCGCGGGCGCGCAGCTTCTCCCCGATCGCCGTCGCGGCCGTGGAAGCCTGATTCACGATCGCTTTGCCGAGAAGGACGGCCGGAAGCAGGACGACGAGCGCCGTCGAGATCGAGAAGAGGGCCGCCGCGAACGCCGTGCGCCGGGGAAGCCGCGCTTTCAGGCGAAGCCAGAGAGGCCAGAGCGCGACCGCGAGGATGACGCTCCAGGCAATCGAGGTCAGGAACGGGCGGAGGACGACGAAGCAAAGGACCCCCGTCCCGACGACGAGGAGAAAAAAGAAGGCAAGCGGATATGTGTGTGCCCCGGCGCGCGCGGTCATCGGATGAGAAGGATGATACGAAATGGCTTGATAGACTGAAGAGTCATGCGGCCCGCCTCCTCGCGCGATCCGCGCCAGCCGCCGCCCCGTATCCCCGACGATCCCGCCGGCCTCTCCAGGGCCGCGATCGATTCGGCGCTGGCACGCGGCTTCGCGGCCGCAGGCGTTCTCTCGGCTTCGACGCCTCTCTCGTTCGACCAATATCGCGCTTGGCTCGAGAGAGGGCTCAGCGGGGAGATGGCGTATCTCGAGCGCGACTCTGCGGCCAGGCAGCATTTCGACTCGGTCCTCCCCTACACGCGAGCGGTGCTCGCGGTGGCGCGTGCCGTGGAGGGCCGCGGGCCCGGAAACGTCGCGCAGTTCGCGCGAGGCGAGGACTACCACCGCGTCGTGCGCCGGCACCTCAAGGCGGTCATCGAGGATCTGCGCCCGATCGCGCCCCCGGGCGCGCATTTCCGCGTCTGCGTCGACACGGCGCCCCTTCTCGAACGCGAGATCGCGGCACGCGCCGGCCTCGGCTTCCTCGGCAAGAACGGGCTCCTGATCGTGCCGGGCCTCGGTTCGCACGTGGTCCTCGGCGAGGTCCTGACCGACGCCGCGCTCGCCCCGACCGCCGTGGCCGCCGATCCGGGGGCGGACCGCTGCGGGACGTGCACGGCCTGCCTCGACGCGTGCCCCACGGCCGCTTTCGTCGCGCCGCGCATCCTCGACGCGCGCAAATGCATCTCCTATCTCACGGTCGAGAAACGCGGGCCCTTCACGCCGGCGGAGGAGTCCGCGCTCGAAGGCCGCCTCTTCGGGTGCGACGTGTGTCAGGACGTCTGTCCGTTCAACGCGGCGCGCGGCGGCGCGCCCGGAGGTCCCGCAGCGTTCCTCGACCCCGAGGAGATCCTCGACCTCGGCGCGGACGCCTTTCGCGCACGCTTTTCAGGCTCGTCGATCTGGCGGGCGACACACGCTGGCCTCGCACGGAACGCGGCCGCCGCTCTCCGCCGCGCGGCTCCTCGATGAACGGCACGCGGCTCGTCGTGGCGGGAATCCTCGTGCGCCAGGGGCGGCTCCTGTTGTCGCGGCGCCCGGCGGGCAGTGCCTGGCCCGGCCTCTGGGAGCTGCCCGGGGGAAAGGTCGAGGACGGGGAGACTCCGGAAGAAGCGCTCGTCCGGGAATGGAAGGAGGAGATGGACGTCACGCCGCTTGCGCTCGCGCCATGGAGGTTCGAGACCATCGCAGGAGCAGCACCGGGCGGCTCATCGCAACACGTGACGCTGTTGTTTCTTCGAATTGGGGGGTTGGCCGGCGTGCCGCGCGCCGCCGCCGTGGACGCCGTGAGGTTCTCGCCCGCAGCGGAGGCCCGCCTTCTCCCCACGCCCCCCGGCGACGCCGCGGCCCTGCGTCACCTCCTCGAGGAAGCCGAGGGCGGCGACTTCGTGGACACCGAGTCCGACGAAGGCCGGGAACTCGTTCGCGCGCTCGCCTCCCGCTCACCTTTCATAGAAAACTCCGAATCGATCTCTTCGATCCGCGTCTTGGCGTTCCAAAAGCCGCGGGAGAACGGCGCAGAAGTCGTCTCCGGGCTCCTCGTTGCGACCCCGGACGGAGCGCGCGCCTACCGCAACGTCTGCCCACACGTCTCGATCCCTCTCGACCGTGGCGGCGAGCCGCTTCTCACGGCGGACGGCCTCTTCCTCGTCTGCCGCAACCACGGCGCCCTCTTCGCGCCGGAGGACGGGCTTTGCGTGGCCGGGCCCTGCCAGGGCGAGTCTCTCGATCCGCTGCGCATCGCACGTCGCGGGGCGGGCTGGGCGCTCGACGGCGGCGGCACGCGATGAACGGCCCGCTCCTCGTCGTTCTCTACGCGCTCTGCGCGTGCGCGGCTGCTTTCTTCTCGGCCGCCGAGACGGCGATCACGTCTTTGACCGACGCGGCGATCTTCCGCATGAAGAGCGCGGGCGAGAAGAGCGCCGAGCGGCTCGAGCGGATGCGGGACGATCTCCCCCGCACGCTCGGGACCCTCCTCGTCGGCAACATTCTCGCGGGCACCGCCGCGGGCTCGATCGGCGCGGGCCTCGCGATCTCGGCCTTCGGGGAGAAATGGGGCGTCCTCATCGCGACGGTCGTGACGACATTCCTGCTCCTCGTCGTCACGGAAATCACGCCGAAGACGCTCGCGGCGCGGAGGCCGGACCGGCTCGCAATCCTCCTGGTCGGCCCGATCGAGTTTTTCGTGCGCCTGCTCGCGCCCGCGACGCGCCTATTCTCGGCCATCGCGCGGTGGATCCTCGGCCCGTTCGGCGCCGAAGAGCCGGCGGACGTCACGGACGAGGACGTGAAGAGCATCATCGACCTTTCCCGGGAGCAGGGCGGCATCAAGCGCGAGGAGAGCGAGCTCCTGCACGCGGTCCTCGCGTTCGGGCAGACGCCGGTACGGGAGGCCATGGTTCCCCGCGCGCGCATCGTCCTCCTGCCGATTGCCGCGACCTTCGAAGAGGTCGAGGCCGTGTGCCGCGAGCATCGCTACAGCCGCTACCCGGTCTTCCGGCAGAATACCGACGACATCGTCGGGATCCTCCACGTGAAGGACCTGTTCGACGTCTCGGACACGGAAGAGAAGGCGTTCGAGCTGAGCCGTTATCTGCGTCCCGCGATCTTCGTGCCGGAGCTCAAGCGTTCCGAGGACCTTTTCCGTGAGATGCGGCGCCGCCGGTTCCACATGGCGGTCGTCGTCGACGAGCGTGGCGCTGTGGCCGGCCTCGTCACGCTCGAGGACCTCATCGAGCAGATCGTGGGCGACATCTTCGACGAGCACGACGAGCCTCAAGGCCGCCCCGAACGCGACGGCACCTCTCTTCTCGTGGAAGGGGCGTATCCTCTGCTGTCGCTCGAGCGGGACCTGGGGGCCTCGTTCGACGATCCGGACGACGAGACCGTCGCCGGCTTCCTGCTCCGCAAGTTCGGACGCATCCCGCGAGCCGGAGCCCGCACCCGAGAGGGCGATCTCGAGTTTCTCGTCGAGCGCGCCTCGCCTCGCGCCATCGAGCGCATCCGCATCCTCCGCGTTCCGGCGGCACACCCGGTGATGCCGGCCGACGCACGAAAGGCCTGAAAAACGTGACGGCACCTCCCCGAGTCGTAACACTCATTCCCGGCGACGGCATCGGACCCGAGATCACGACCGCCGTGACGAGCATCCTCGAGGCCGCCGGAGCAGGCCTCGCCTGGGAGCGCCAGGACGCCGGCGAGGCGAGCATCAGGATTTCGGGAATGCCGCTCCCTCCCGCGACGATCGCCTCCATCCGGCGGACGAAGGTGTGTTTGAAGGGCCCGGTCACGACCCCCGTCGGCATGGGATTCAGGAGCGTGAACGTGACTCTTCGTCAGGAGCTCGATCTCTACGTGAACCTGAGACCCGTGAAGAACGTTCCCGGCGTCGCGTCCCGCTACGGCGAGCTCGACCTCGTCGTCGTGCGCGAGAACACCGAGAGCCTCTATTCCGGAATCGAGCACGTCGTCGTGCCGGGCGTCGTCGAGTCGATCAAGGTCATCACCGAAAAGGCCTCCACGCGCGTCGCGCGCTTCGCCTTCGAGTGGGCCCGTGCCCACGGTCGCAAGAAGATCACGATCGTTCACAAGGCGAACATCATGAAGCTGTCGGACGGGCTCTTTCTCGACAGCTGCCGGAACGTTGCGGCGAAGTTCCCCGACATCGAGGTGAACGACGTCATCGTCGACGCGGCCTGCATGAAGCTCGTCATGAACCCGAAGCTGTTCGACATGCTCCTGCTCGACAACCTCTACGGGGACATCATCAGCGACCTCGCCTCCGGCCTCGTGGGCGGGCTCGGCGTGACGCCGGGGGCGAACCTCGGTGAGACGTGCGCCGTCTTCGAGTCGGTGCACGGGTCGGCCCCCGACATCGCCGGCAAGGGCGTCGCGAACCCGACCGCGCTCCTTCTTTCCGCCGTGATGATGCTCCGCCACATCGGCGACGAGGCCTGCGCCGCGCGAGTCGAAAAGGCCCTTTTCGCGGCCCTCGAGCAGGGCAGCGCGAGGACCCGCGACATCGGCGGGACCGCGACCACGCTGCAGTACACCAGGGCCGTCGCCGCGATGCTCTGAGCGGAGACGCGTTGCCCAAGATCGTCTTCCTGAACGAGGGCAAGCGGGCGAATGTCGCTTTCGGCCGGACGGTCCTCGACGTCGCGCTGGAGCTCGGGGTCGCGATCGGCCACGTCTGCGGCGGCGGCGGCACGTGCTCCACCTGCCGGGTCGCGTGCGTCCTCAACCCCGAGAATCTCTCGCCCATCCAGGCGAACGAGATCGCCTACGCGCTCGGAGAGAACGTGCGTCTCGGCTGCCAGGCGCACATCGAAGGCGACGTGGGCGTACGCGTGGTGCCGATCCCGAGGGCGATCCTTGTCTAGGCCCTCGATCCGGCGGGCGTTGCGCCGCGCGGGAGGAGAGACGCCGCCCCGCGCGCCGCGCTCCGCCGGCCCGCGGAACCTGGGCCGGATTCCCCCGCCGAGGATCTACCTGCCGGGCGAGGCGGAGGATGCGGGCGCCGTCGATTTTTCCGCCGTGTTCGGGCGCGTCGCCCCCGTCGAGATGGAGATCGGCGTCGGCAAAGGCTCCTTCCTCATCGCAGCCGCGGCCGCCCAGGGTGACCGGAACTGGTTCGGCCTCGAGATCGAGCCCGAGTACGCCGCGATCGTGCGCCTCAGGGCCGCGCGCGCGGGCCTTTCGAACCTCCGCGTCGAGCGCCTCGACGGAAAAGCCTTCGTCATGCGCCGCCTTTCCCCCGGCTGCCTCGCCGGCCTTCACGTCTATTTCCCCGACCCGTGGCCGAAGAAACGGCATCACAAGCGCCGTCTCGTGGATGCCGCCTGGGCGGAGGCCGCCGCGCGCGCCCTCGCGCCCGCGAGCCTTTTCCGCGTCGCCTCGGACCACGAGGAGTACTTCGCCCTGATGGACGAGGTGCTCTCGAAAGAGCCGCTTCTCGAGAAGCTCACGCCCGAGGAGGCGGGCGACTGGTCGACCGGAACTAGCTACGAGCTGAAGTTCAGGAAGACGGGCCGGCCGATCTACAAGGCGGTCTTCCGAAGGCGAGCCTCAGGCTCGGCGAGCTGACGCCCCTCGGGTGCCGCCGCGGCGAGCGCGGCTTCGTCACGCTCTTTCGCGAGGGCCGGCTTGAGAAACCTCCGGAAGTAATCGACTCCCGAAATGAGCGCCATCGCGGTCATCACGTAAAGGGCGGCCCTGCCCGTCTTTCGCCAGAGGCCGATGTCGTCGAGCTTCCCGCCCATGATCATGAGCGAGATCCCGACGATCTGGCTCGCCATCTTCCACTTGCCGAGCTTCGAGGCGGCGATCGTGAGGCCGTGGCTCACGGCGATCGAACGCAGGCCCGTCACCGCGAACTCGCGTCCGATGATGATGCACACGGCCCACGCATCGGCCTCCTGCAGGTCCACGAGCGAGATCAGCGCGGCCGAGACGAGGAGCTTGTCCGCGATGGGGTCCAGGAGCATCCCCATCGTCGTCACTTTCTTGAAGCGCCGGGCCCAGTACCCGTCCAGCCAGTCGGTGATCGCGGCCAGGAGGAAGACGGCGAGCGCGAGGTACTCGCGCGCCGGGAGCTTCGTCAGAAGGATGACGACGAGAAGCGGAACGAGAAAAATCCGGAACAGAGTGAGGGCGTTGGGGACGTTGACGAACACCAGACCGCGATTCTAGTACCCGCAACCGGTCGTCGCGCGCCTGGCGCGTGCTGGACAGGTCCCGTGCGCTCCCCGAGAATCGGCTGTCTCATGGAAAGCGCGCCCATCGTCTTCGGCACCGACGGCTGGCGGGGCCGGATCGCCCGTGATCTCACGTTCGACAGCGTGCGCCGCGTCGTGACTGCAGCCGCCGCGTGGACGATCGACGAGACGAACGTCGAACCGGGAGACCCGTGGACGCTCCCGGTCGTCTTCGACAACCGCTTCCTCTCGCCGGAGCTCGCCGCCGAGAGCGCGGAGCTCCTGGCCTCGCTCGGCTTCCGCGCCCTGCTGTCGGACCGGCCCGTTCCCACGCCCTGCGCTTCGTGGCACGTGGCCTCGCGAGGCCTGAGGGCCGGTCTCGCCATCACGGCGTCGCACAATCCGCCGCCCTGGAACGGCGTGAAGGTGAAGTCCTCGTTCGGCGGCAGCGCGACTCCCTCCACGTACGACGCGATCGCCCGCGCCGTGGACCGCCCGGTCCCCGGGAAGGGAGGGGGCTCCGTCCTGACCCTCGACCTCGCGATGTCGTATCGAGACGCGCTCGCGGGCCTCGTCGATCTCGACGCGATCCGCCGGGCCGGCCTGAGGGTCCTCTTCGACGCGATCCACGGAACCGCCGGGACCTTCCTCGAGACGATCGTCGGCGCCGGCCACCCGACAACCGTGGTGTCTCTTCGCGCGAACCGCGATCCTCTCTTCGGCGGCGTCAACCCCGAGCCGATTCCCGAAAATCTCGGCGCGGCGCAGCAGGCCCTCGCCTCGGACCGCTTCGACGTGGTCCTCGCGAGCGACGGGGACGGCGACCGGCTCGGCGTGATGGACTCGGGGGGCCGGTTCGTGACCCCGCACCGCGTTCTGGCGCTCCTCGCCGAGAGCCTCACCGTTCGCGGGCGCATCCACGGCGGCATCGCGAAGACGTTCTCGACGTCGCTGCTCCTCGACCGCGTCGCCTCGCGCCTCGGCGTGGCACTCCACGTCACGCCGGTCGGCTTCAAGCACATCGCCGCGAAGATGCTTTCCGGCGAGGTCGCGATCGGCGGCGAGGAGTCGGGCGGCCTGGGCGTCGCGTTCCATCTGCCCGAGCGGGACGGAGTTCTCACAGCGCTCCTCGTCCTCGAGGCCATCGCGCACTCGGGCCTCACGTTCGAAGCTCTCCTCGCGAAGCAGGATGCGACTTACGGCGCGCTTGCGTACGGCCGCCGCGACCTGCACCTGCCGATGCCGGTGCTGCTCGCCTTCGTCGAGAACCTGAGGACCGACCCGCCCTCCTCGCGGTGCGGTGAGCGCGTGACGGGCGTGGACGACATGGATGGCGTGAAGCTGCTTTTCGGATCTCGCGGCTGGCTCCTTCACCGGCTCTCGGGTACCGAGCCCGTCATCCGCATTTACGCGGAGCACGAGGACCCGGCGTTGATCGAAAAGCTCCTCGACGAGACGCAGGTCACGCTCGCAAGACTGGCGAGTTGAGACCCGGTCGCGGTATCGTCTCCTCCCCACAGGAGGCCCCATGCGCCAGAGCACCGCCCTCGCCCTCTCCCTCTCCCTCGCGCTGCCCGGACTCGCCGCGGCGTCCGGGTCCTCCGCGATGACGCAGCCGCGTCAGCAAATGCCCACGGCCACCCCCGAGCAGGAAGCCGTCGAGTATTACAACGACGGAATTTCCTATCGCGACAAGGCGGACAAGTTCGAAAGGGAGGCGGCCGCCGAGAAAGACGCGGCGAAGAAAGCGAAGCTGCTCGAGAAGAGCAAGAGCCAGCACGAATCGTCGGTCAAGAAATACCTGAAGGCGGTCGCGAGGAATCCCCAGATGGTCCCGGCGTGGGGCAGCCTCGGGTACGCCCACCGGAAGACGGGCAACTATCCCGCCGCGCTCGAGGCGTACGACAAGGCGCTCGCGCTGGAAAAGAACTATACGCCCGCGATCGAATACCGGGCCGAGGCATATCTCGGCCTCGGCCGCCTCGACGACGTGAAGGCGGCCTACATGACGCTTTTCAACACCGACCGCAAGCGCGCCGACGAGCTCACGAGCGCGATCGACCGGTGGCTCGAGAAGAAGAAGGCCGACCCGGCTGGGATCGACCCCGCCATGCTCGAGGAGTTCGGCAAGTGGGCGTCCGAAAGGAAGCAGCTCGCTGCCCAGACGTCTTCGCTGACCTCCGGGCAAGAGCTCCGCTGGTAGCGCGATTCTCCCGATCTTCACGCTGATCCTCGCGGCGTCGAGCTGGTCCTGGCGCCTTCCTCCGGGCTTTCCTGCGCCGCGGGTTCCGGCCGACAACCCGATGAGCGGGGAAAAGGTGGCCCTCGGGCGCCGGCTTTTCTACGACGTCCGCCTCTCGGGTAACGAGGCGCAGGCGTGCAGCTCCTGCCACCAGCAGAAGCGCGCGTTCACGGACGGGCGCTCGCGCGCAATCGGGTCCACCGGCGAAACCCACCCGCGGGGGGCGATGAGCCTCGCGAACGCGGCCTATGCAGCATCGATGACCTGGATCGATGCGGGCCAACGAACCTTGGAAGATCAG
The DNA here is from genome assembly GCA_963821225.1 of Thermoanaerobaculia bacterium. GTDB lineage: Bacteria > Acidobacteriota > Thermoanaerobaculia > UBA5066 > UBA5066 > Fen-183. Next base: position 56,600 of record CAWGCY010000006.1, on the reverse strand, counting down.
ATGCTGGTCCCGCTTCTCGGGGAGACACCCAGGGAGATGAACCTCGGAGGCCACGAAAACGAGATCGCCGCTCGCCTCGGTGTCGATCCCCTCTATTCGAAGCTCTTCTCCGACGCGTTCCCGGGGGAGCGAGAGCCCGTGAACCTCGGCAACATTCGCAAGGCGATCGCGTCCTTCGAGAGGACGATCATCTCCGGGGACTCGCGGTACGACCGGCTCGTCTGGAGGGACGATCGCGGCGCGCTCTCGGGAGCCGCGCGGCGCGGGATGGCGCTGTTCTTCTCGAGCCGCCTCGCGTGCGCGAGCTGCCACGCGGGATTCACGTTCTCGGGGCCCGCCGTCTGGGAGGGCGGGCCGAAGGCCGAGTCCACGTTCCACGACAACGGGCTCGGCGGCCGCTTCGGTGCCCCGACCCTCCGGAACATCGCAGTCACCGCTCCCTACATGCATGACGGACGTTTCGCCACGCTCGACGAGGTCGTCGACCACTACGCGAAAGGCGGAACCGCCTCGCCCGGCCGGAGCCCCCTGGTCCGCGGCTTCAGCATCACGGCAGCCGAGAAGAGCGATCTCGTGGAGTTCCTGAAGAGCCTGACGGACGAGGAGCTGCTCCGGAACCCCGAGCTCTCAGATCCGTTCAAGTAAAGCGAGCCGATCAGCGCGCGTCGGCCAGGACGAATCCGGCTCCGCTGAAGCGCATCGAGGCGCCCGCGCCGAGGCCCGAGAGCGGGTCCGAGTCCGCGAGGAGCTCCGGCAGCACGTCGCCCCCGTATGCCACGACCGCGCGGGCGGCGATGGCGAGCGGCTGACCCTGCTGGACCTCGAATCGGGCCGGCTCGGACGACACGGCGAGGGCCACGGCTCCGCTGCCCGAGAGCTTCAGGAACGGAGGCGCCGTGCGGTCGCCTGCGTCCGGCGTCACGTCGGCGCGGCATCCGAGCGCGCTTTCGAACGCGAGAAGCCTCTCGGGGTGAACGGAGAGCGTCTCGCTCGCCAGCGCCTTGAGCCAGGGCACGCGGCCCGGATCCGCAACGAGCAGGATCCCCTCGCCCGACGCCCCGACGAGAATCAGGTCGAGACCGTCGGGGGTCGCGGCCGGAGAGCTGTCAATAACCGGCGATCCGGAGCGGCCCACGACGATCCCGCGCCGCACCCGTACGCCGCTCGCGCAGGAGACGGAAAGGAATCCGCCGGGCCTCGGCGAGAAGGGTCCGACGGGCCGGGCCACCGCGGGCACTGCGGGCTCCATTCCCGCGAGAACGGCGGCCGGAGGCCGTGGCCTCACCCCCGAGGAGATCTTGTTCTTGCCGCTCGCCGTGAGGGAGTCCAGCGGCTCCGGCTTCACCACCGGGGTCGGCCGGGTGTCGGCCGGGGACGGGCGGTTCGCCGTCGCGATCCGGACCTCGGCGGCCGCGGCACGCGCCGTACGGGCGACCGAGTCGTCTCCTTCGGCCCCGTCCTTCAACTCGGCACCTGCCATCCTGAAGTGCCTTTGGGCCTCGTCCCAGGCCCCGCGCCGCTGCGCAACGAGCCCCAGCGTCAGATGCGCCTTGCGGTGCGCCGGAGCGAACCCGAGGACCTTCTCGAGCGGCTCCCGCGCGTCGCGGTCCCGGCCCGACTTGAACAGGATGAGGCCCAGGTTGAACAGGAGCGGAACCGATTCGGCGTGCTCAGTGAGGAGGTCGCGCGTCATCGTCTCGGCCTCGTCGTACTGGCCCAGGTGGAAGAGCGTGATCGAGAGATTGAGCAGGACTTCAGGGTCGCGCGGGCGGAGCCGCCGCGCTTCCTCGAACTCCCGCCGCGCGGTCTCGTGGTATCCGCGCGCCATCTCGTCCTTGCCGCGGTTCAGGTGAAGGAGAAACAGCCCGTGGTCGAAGAAGGGCGCGGGTCTGAAGGCCCTCGTCGTTTCGGATCCCCGCGTGGCCGCCATTCCCCCCCCCGTTCGCCTCAGCGCACTCGCCCGAGCACAGGGGCTTGGCGTTCCGTGATCTCGACTGCGGTGTTCGAGAGGACCGCCATCCCGTTCAGGCTCGAGACCCGTATCGGGGCGGGCGGTCGGGTCGGCGTGCCGCGGAACCCGCCGCCGATCGCCGGCCCGATTCCGGCCTCTCCGTGCCGCGCGACGAGGACGCGCCGAATGTACTCGCGCGTCTCACGGTACGGCGGCACGCCAGAGTGCTGGGTCACGGCGTTCTCGCCGGCGTTGTACCCCGCGAGCGCCAGGGCCACGTCGCCCTTGAACTGCTCGAGAAGCGCGGCGAGATACCGCACGCCCGCGCGGATGCTCTGGCCCGCGTCGTACCGGTCGGACACCCCGAACCTCAGAGCCGTGCCGGGCATGAGCTGCATGAGACCGCGGGCGCCCTTTTTCGACACCGCGCGCGGGTTGAAATTGGACTCCACCAGCATGACGCTCTTGACGAGCGCCGCGTCGACCCCCGCAGCCCCCGCCTCGCGGGCGATCGCCGCGTCGTACGGCGACGGCGTGTTGCGCCGCTCCACGAGGTAGGCGTCCGTGGGGACGCCGCCGTTTACGCGCCAGCCGCTGCCGACCTTGTCGTTGAAGATCAACGCCGAGCCGTTCGACTGACGCACGAGGTGGACGTCCGCGCGGAGGGTGCCCGTCGCCGCGAGCAGAGCGGCCACCGACACCCGCGTCAGAGCGATCCCGCGAGAGGGCATTGCGCGAAGATTATAGCCCAGCGCGGTACAGCGTCAGGGGGAAAGCCTCTCCCGCACTTTCGCGACGCCCAGCGCGAGAGCGGGTTCGATCTGCGCTGCGTCCTTGCCGCCGGCTTGCGCGAGGTCCGGCTTTCCGCCGCCCTTTCCCCCGACGGCGGGAGCCATGACCTGAGCCAGTTCGTGGGCGGAGACCCGGCCCACGAGGTCCGACGTGACCGCCGCGAGCAGCGTGACCTTGCCTTCCAGCTCGGTTCCGAGCAGCACGACGCCGGACTTCAGCTTGCTTCGGAACGTGTCGGCGAGATTGCGCAGCTCGTTCGCGGGGAGGGACGGGACGCGGCGCGCCAGCACCTTGATGCCGGCGATCTCGTGCACTCCGTCGTTTCCGGATGCCCCGTCGCTCTTCGAGATGTCCGAAGAGAGGAATTTCTTGGAAGGCGAATTTCCGGAGGCCAGAGCGAGGTCGCGCTTGAGCGCTGCGATCTCCTTCTCTTTCCTTCTAAGAGAATCGAGCGCCTCCTTCAGCTTCGCCGGCAGCTCGTCGAGAGAAGCGTTCGCCGTGTGCGCCATATTCGCCAGAATTTCTTCGTCCTTCTGGAGTCTTTCGACCGCGTTCAACGACGTGACCGCCTCGAGGCGGCGGACGCCGGCCGCGAGGCCCTTGTCCGAGAGGATCTTGAAGGCGCCGATCTCGCCCGTGCGCCCGACGTGGCAGCCGGCGCAGAGCTCCGTCGAGAAGCCCGGGACGTCCACCACGCGTACCCGTTCGCCGTACTTCTCGCCGAAGAACATGATGGCGCCTTTTTTCTTCGCGTCGTCCATCGACATGACGGCCTTGCCGACCTCGCGGTCGCGCAAAATCTCCTCGTTCACGAGGCGCTCGATCTCGCGGATCTCGTCGGCCGTCGTCGGGCGCGAGGCCGCGTAATCGAACCGCAGACGGTCCGGCGCGACGAGCGAGCCCATCTGCCTCACGCTCTCCCCGAGCACCTTTCGAAGCGCTGCGTGAAGGAGATGCGTCCCCGTATGGTTCGCCTGCGTGCGTCGCCTCACCCACTCGGGTACTTCGACTCGCACAACCTGCCCTGGAGCGAGGGAACCGGAGGAAATTCTCAGAAGGTGAAGAACGGTGCGGCTGTTGGGCGAGCGGCGAGCATCCGTGACTTGGGCTCTCCCTTCCGCCTCGCCGCTCTTCCCATTCCAGAGAATCTCACCCTGGTCCGCCACCTGACCACCGCCCTCGGGATAGAAGACGGTGCGGTCCAGAACGCACCAGCCCTTTTCCCCCATTCGAAGAAAATCCACCCTTTCCCCGCGCTCCGCCGACAGCAGGCCGAGCACCTTTGCCCCCTCGAGCCGCACGAAGTCCTGCTCGGGATACCCGCGGAATTCCGTCGTCCACGACGGATCGAGCTGATCGTCCTTCGGCAGGTCGCCTTCGTGCTCGAACTTCGACGCGCCCTTGCTCCGTTCGCGTGCCTTCTCCAGCTCCCGCTCGAAGCCGGCGCGGTCGACTTGGACCCCCTCGTCGGTGGAAATCTCCTCGATGAGTTCCAGGGGAACTCCGTGCGTGTCGTAGAGGCGGAAAGCGGCCGGTCCAGACAGCGACGTCTCGCCCTGCAGCCGCGCCTCGGAGATGGCCTCGCCGACTCGATCCGCCCCGACAGACATCGTCTTCGAGAATTGGGTTTCCTCCGTGAGAAGAACGTGCTGCAGGAGTCTCCCGACCTGTCCCTTTCTCTCGTCCGTCGGAAAATATTCCTCGAGCGAATAGGGCACTTGCTGTGCAACCTGATAGAAAAACCCGGGCTCTATCTCGAGACGTCGGCCGTAACGAAGAGCACGGCGGATTATTCTGCGAAGTACGTAACCCCGTCCTTCATTCGAAGGAATGACGCCATCCGCGATGAGCATCGCCGCCGCTCGCGAGTGGTCAGCGATCACACGAAAAGGTGCGTCCCCGAGGGCCATCTCTCCTTTGTACCTGCTCTTCGTGAAGGCCTCGATCCGGCGGATGATTCGCTCAAAGAGGTCCGTGTCGTAATTGTTGTTCTTGCCCTCCAGGATCGCGGTGATGCGCTCGAGGCCGGCGCCCGTGTCGACGCTCGGCTTCGGAAGCGGGGTCATCTTTCCCGAGGCGCCGCGGTCGAACTGCATGAAGACGAGGTTCCAGATCTCCATGACGCGGTCGCCCGCACCATTCGGCGTCGGGTCGCCGGAAACTCCCGCGCCCTGGTCATAGTGGATCTCGCTGCACGGCCCGCACGGCCCGGTGTCGCCCATCGACCAGAAGTTGTCCTTCTCGCCGAAGCGTTCGATGCGCGCTTTCGGGAGGTAGCGCTCCCACAGGGCGGCCGCCTCGTCGTCGTCCGTGAACACCGTCGCCCAGAGGCGTGAAGGATCGAGACCATAGCGCCCCGTGACGAGCTCCCACGCGTAGTCGATTGCGTCCTTCTTGAAGTAATCGCCGAAGGAGAAATTGCCGAGCATCTCGAAGAACGTGTGGTGTCGTGCCGTGTAGCCCACGTTGTCGAGGTCGTTGTGCTTGCCGCCCGCCCGCACGCACTTCTGCGACGTCGTCGCGCGCGTGTACGCTCGCTTCTCGCGCCCCAGAAAGAGGTCCTTGAACTGGTTCATGCCCGCGTTCGTGTAGAGGAGCGTCGGGTCTTCGGCGGGCACGAGCGACGAGGACGCGACGCGCGTGTGCCCCTTCTCTTCGAAGAAGGACAGGAACGTCTCGCGGACCTTTCGGGAGGTCCAGCCGTCGGAAGCCGGAGTCGCCATGTCTCGGAGAATACGGGGATTTCCCCCGCCCCCTAACCCGGCTGGTTCGAGAAGTCGAAGGGCGAGGCCGCGTCCTGCGGCGTGAGCGCATCGGGCGCCTCCAGGGAGCCCTCCATGAGCTCGTTCGCGACGTCGGACGTGGACTGGATGCCCTGAATCTTGAGCTTGAACTCGTTCGGGTTCGTCGAGCGCCGGATGGCCTCTTCCAGCGTGATGAGACCCGTCTTGTAGAGCTGGAAGAGCGACTGGTCGAAGGTCTGCATCCCGTACTGCGAGGTGCCGGCCTTGATCGCATCCATGATGTACTTGGTCTTTTCCTTGTTCTCGATGCAGTCGCGGATGTAGTTCGTCGCGATCATGACCTCGACGGCCGGAACGCGGCCGAGGCCGTCCGCGCGCGGGAGAAGCCGCATCGAGCACACGGCCTTGATGACGGCCGCGAGCTGCAGGCGGATCTGCTTCTGCTGGTGCGGCGGGAAGACCGAGATGATCCGGTTCACCGTCTCGGTCGCGTCCATCGTGTGGAGGGTCGACATGACGAGGTGGCCCGTCTCGGCGGCCACGAGCGCCGTCTCGACGGTCTCGAAGTCGCGCATCTCGCCCACGAGGATGACGTCCGGATCCTGCCGGAGGGCGGCGCGGATCGCGGACGCGAACGAGCGCGTGTCCACCTCGAGCTCGCGCTGGTTGATGATCGATTTCTTGTCGCGATGGAGGAACTCGACGGGGTCCTCGATCGTCATGATGTGCTCGGCCCGGGTCGAGTTGATGTAGTCGATCATCGCGGCGAGCGACGTGGACTTACCCGAGCCCGTCGTCCCGGTCACGAGGATGAGGCCGCGCGTCTCCTCGCAGATTTTCTCGAGGATGGGCGGGAGGAGGAGGTCACGAACCGTGAGGATACGGGCCGGAATGACCCGGCAGACCATTCCGACCGTTCCGCGCTGCTGGAAGATGTTGCAGCGGAAGCGCCCGAGCCCCGGCACCGAGTACGCGATGTCGATCTCGAAGTTGTTCTTGAATTTCTCTTTCTGCCGCGACGACATGATCGAGAACGCCATCGCGATCGTGTCTTCCTGCATGAGGCGCTTGAGGTCCACGAGCGGGGTCAGCTCGCCGTCCACACGGATGATCGGGTGCGCGCCGACCTTCAGATGCAGGTCGGACGCTTTACGCTCGACCGAGATCTTGAGCAGGTCGTTGATATGCATGAGCGACCTCCGACCCTTCCGGGATTCCGGAAGGATAAGCCTTTTCAGGCACTTGGGTCAACGCGCGAGCTGACCTCCGGGACCGATCCCGCTGTATATTTCCAGGGCGCCGAGGGAGGACGACGATGGCCGACGAAAAGTCTCACCCACCCGACGGAACGAGCGGCGTCACTCGCCGCGGCCTGATCAAGGGGATCGCGAGCGCCGTCACCGCCGCCTCGACCGGCGCCACGGCGCTCCTCGTCGAGACCCGCCACGGGCTTCAGGCCGCGAACCCATCCGGCCCGATGGCCGTGAGCGTCACGGTGAACGGAGCCGTGAAGACGGGCTCGTTCGAGCCGCGTACGACGCTCGCGGAGGCGCTGCGCGACTCATGGGGCCTGACGGGAACGAAAGTGGGCTGCGACCGGGGCGCCTGTGGCGCGTGCACGGTCCTGCTCGACGGCCTCGCCGTGAACTCCTGCCTCACGCTCGTCCACGACGCGCACGGCAGGAAGGTCACGACGGTCGAGGGGCTCGGCTCGCCCGAAGCCATGGCTCCGATCCAGAGGGCCTTCGTCGAGGCAGACGCGCTCCAGTGCGGCTTCTGCACCCCCGGGATGGTCGTCTCGTGCGCCGGGCTCCTCGCGAAGAACCCGCACCCGTCGGCGCACGACGTGAAGGAGGCCGTGGCCGGCAACCTCTGCCGCTGCGGGACCTACACGGGCGTCTTCGCCGCCTGCGCGGCGGCCACACACGGCAGGCCGGAGGTGACCCGTGGCTGACACCCCCAAGACGAAGATCGAGGTCGGCTTCGCCGGGAAGACGACCGTCCTGGAGGTCGAGATTCCGGCCGGCGATCCGCCGCCGTACAAGGTCGGCGAGCGACCCGTCACCGGCAAGCGCCGCCCCCGCCTCGACGGTCCGCAGATGGTCACAGGTCGCGCGGCTTATACGCACGACGTACGGCGGCGGGGCATGCTCTACGCCCGAATCCTTCGCTCGCCTCACGCGCACGCGAAGATCGTCTCGATCGACACGTCGGCCCTCGAGAAGATGCCGGGCGTCGTCTTCGAAAACCCGGGCAAGGACACCGTCCGCTACCACGGCGAGGCCGTACTCGCTCTCGCGGCGCCCACTCGCGCCGCCGCCGAGGACGCGCTTCGCGCGGTCTCGGTGAAATACGAGGTCCTCCCGCACACCGTGAGCCTCGAGGCCGCCCGCAAGGAAGGCGCGCCTCTCGTGTTCCAGAAACCGGTCGAGGAGAAGCGCAGCGCGGGCGACGTGCCCGGCGGCGCTGCACCCGTCGAGCAGAAGGGAAACATCCGGGGGCCGAAGAAGTCCGGACGGGGCGACGTCGACAAGGGCTTCGCCGAGGCCGACGGGACCCTCGAGGTCGTGACGACGACGACCGTCCAGACGCACGTGCCGCTCGAGACGCATTCCCTCTTCGCGGAATGGGTCGGCGACACCCTCGAGGTGCAGGCCTCGACCCAGGGGACCTTCAGCGTCCGGGACGAGCTCGCCGGAGTCCTCAAGCTCCCGAAGGACAAGGTGAACGTTCGGGCCGAACTGACCGGCGGCGGCTTCGGCGCGAAGTTCGGGGCGGGCGACTACGGCGTCTTCGCCGCGAAGCTCGCCAGGAAGGCCGGAAAGCCCGTGCTCCTGGCGCTCGACCGCAAAGAGGAGCACCTCGCGGCCGGCAACCGGCCCGACTCGTGGAACCGCGTGAGGCTCGGCTACAAGAACGACGGGACGGTCACGGCCGCGGACTACGAGTCCTTCGGCACGGCGGGGGTCGCGACGGGTACGGGCACCGGCGCCTTCGCGAAGTCGGCCTACGGCTTCCCTGCCGTCCGCGTCGCCGAGTCCGACGTCTTCACACACCTCGGCCCCGGCTGCGCGATGCGAGCGCCGGGTCACCCGCAAGGATGCTTCGCCGTCGAGACCGCGCTCGAGACGCTCGCCGACAAGCTCGGGATGGACCCGCTCGCCGTGCGCCTCAAGAACGACCCCTCCGAGGTCCGTCGCGCCGAGTGGGAGATCGGCGCGAAGGAGTTCGGCTGGTCCCGCCGCGGCGAGATCACGAAGGCGAACGTCGCCGCGGCCGCGTCGGGCAGCCCCCTGCGGCGCGGCCTCGGGTGCGCCGCGGCCGTCTGGTACACGTTCGTCGCGCCCGGCTCGCAGGTCCTCGTGCGGATCCACCGCGACGGCACCGTCGAGGTCGAGAACGGCGTGCAGGACATCGGGGGCGGCGTGAGGACGCCGATCGCGATGGCCGTCGCCGAGGAGCTCGGGCTCCCCGTCGAGAAGATCCGCGTGAAGATCGGCGACTCTCGCTACCCGTTCGGTCCTGCGTCGGGAGGCTCCGTCACGACCGGCTCTCTCATCCCGGCCGTGCGGGCCGCGGCCGTCCACGCGCGCGAGAAGCTCCTCGACGTCGCCTCGAAAGTCCTCGAGGCTCCGTCCCGGGAGATCGCGCTCGCGAACGGCGCCTTCGCAACCGCGAACGGCAGGTCGGCGGACTTCCGGAAGGTCTGCTCCCGTCTCTCCGGCGAGACGCTCGTCGCGACCGGCGACCGCGCGAAGGACTACGACGGAACGGACACGCGGATCTTCGGCGCCCAATTCGCCGAAGTCGTCGTGGACGTCGAGACGGGCGTCGTCGCCGTGAAGAAGGTCGTCGCGGTCCATGACTGCGGCCAGCCGGTGTGGAAGACGGGCGTCGAGAGCCAGATCCGCGGCGGCATCCTGCAGGGCATCAGCTACGCGCTCTTCGAGGAGCGTGTCGTGGACGAGCGCTCCGGCCGCGTCCTCAACCCGAACGTCGAGTTCTACAAGATTCTCGGAAGCAAGGACACGCCGGAGATCATCCCGATCGTCGTGGACCACTACCCCGGCAAGAACAACGCGCACGCGCGCGGCATTGGCGAGCCTGCCACGGTGCCGACGGCCGCCGCCGTCGCGAACGCGATCGCGCACGCGACGGGCATCCGGCCGACGGCGCTCCCGATCACTCCGGCGAGGATCCTCGCTGCGCTCAACCGGGTTCCGGCCCGGGAGGTGAAGGCATGAAATCCTTCGAAAGGCTGCAGCCGAAATCCTGGGAAGACGCGGCCAACCTCCTCGCAGCGGCGAAAGAGAGAAAGATTTCTTCTGAAGCAAAGGGAGCGGGAACGGAGCTGCTCGACCGACTGAAGGAGCACAACCTCGCGCCGGACCAGGTGGTCGACCTTCGACGGCTGTCCGCCCACTCTTCCATTCGAAGAAATTCCTCCGGCGGCGTTTCCATCGGCGCTCTGGTCACGTTGTCGACCGTCGCCGATGCCCTGAAGTCCGACTTCCCCGCGCTCGCGGACGCCTGCCTCGGCGCCGCGACGCCGCAGATCCGCAACGCGGCGACGCTCGCGGGCAACCTCTGCCAGCGCCCGCGCTGCTGGTACTTCCGCTCGGCCGAGTTCCAGTGCCTCAAGAAGGGCGGCCCCGAGTGCCTGGCGAAGTCCGGCGAGAACGAGTTTCACGCGATCTTCGGGAACGACACCTGCGCGATCGTCCACCCTTCGGCGGCCGGCGTCGCGCTCGTCGCCCTGAACGCCCGGATCGAGACGCTCGCGACGGGCGGCGGCCGCACGCTCGCGGCCGCGGAGTTCTTTCAGCGGCCCGAGGTGGACATCTTCGCGGAGAACGCCCTGAAGCCCGGCGAGCTCATCGTCGAGATCCACGTCGACAGGCCTCGGGTCCTGCGCTCGGCGTACAGGAAGATCAAACAGAAGCAGGCCTTCGACTGGCCGCTCGCCGACGCGGCGGTGGCCTTCCGCGAAGAGGGGGGCGCCGCGAAGGACGTGCGGATCGTGATCGGATCCGCCGCGCCCGTGCCCTGGCGCGCGAAGGCGGCCGAGGCGCTCGTCGAGGGGAAGAAGATCGACGCCGCGCTCGCGGCAAAGGCTGGACAGGCCGCGCTCGAGGGCGCGACGCCGCTCGGCAAGAACGCCTACAAGCTGCCGATGGTCGCCGCCGTCGTCCGAAGGACGCTCCTCGCGTCGGCCGGCCTTTCGGACGGAACGGAGGCATTCGGATGAGCGCGCCCACCGTATTCGGCGGTTCGGACGCCGTCGCCCTCGACCCGGCGCTCCGCTGCCGCCACCTCCGCACGAAGACCATGTTCGTCGCGACCGGCGACTGGGACGAGCACGCTCGCGAGCATCCGTCGACGTCCGCCGCCTACTGGTGCCTGCAGGTCATGGGACCCGTCGGTCCGGACGGCCAGCCCGCCTGCCTCGACGACTGCCGGGCCGGCCGCGCGTGCTTCGAGGGCGAAGACTGAGCGGACCGTCGCTGCGCGTCTCCGGAGTGCTTCTCGCCGCGGGCGCCTCGAGTCGCTTCGGTTCGCCGAAGATGCTCGCCCCGGTCGGCAAGGACAAGAAACCTCTGCTTCGGAAAGTCCTGGAGACCTGGCTCGCTTCGGGTTTCGACGAGATCGTCGTCGTGCTGGGGAAGGACGCCAAAGAGATTCGAGAGAGCCTCGGAGATTTCTCATGTGCGGCGGCTGCTGATCAAGCCGCCCCGCGGTTCGTCGAGAATCCACGCTGGGAAGTCGGGATGTTTTCCTCCGTGAAGGCGGGGCTCGCCGCGACCGCAGCCGACTCGACGCACGTCGCCGTCTCCCCGGCCGATCTCCCCTTTCTAAGCAAGAAATCCCTCAGAAGGGTGCTCTCGGCGGCGGCATCACTCGACGCTGGCGGATCGAGCCTCGTCGTCCCCGCCCACGCCGGGCGACGCGGGCACCCGCTCTTGATCCCCGCGGCGCTGCGCTCGCGGCTCCTCTCGTGGCCCGACTCCGCGCGGCTCAACCAGGTCTTCGAGGAGCCGGATGTCACAGTCCATTACCTGGAAGGGTTCGACGAGACGATTCTTCGGGACGTCGACACGCCGAACGATCTGCTCGCGTCTCGTCCGTCCCCTTTTTCCGCCTGAGAAACCCTATCCTTGCCTCTCGAGATGAGCAGCCGACTCCTCACCGATCTTCCCGGCCTCCTGGAGCAGCATGGCCGAATCGCCATGGCGACCGTCGTCTCCGCCGTGGGATCCACGCCGCGGGAGACCGCGGCCCGCATGCTCGTCCTGCCCGACGGGTCGACCCTGGGGACGATCGGAGGCGGGAAGTTCGAATCGCTCGTCGTCGCGGACGCCCGGAAGCTTCTCGACTCACACGGCCTTCCTTTCACCCGCGACTACGCCTTCGTGCCGACGGGAGAGAACTCCTTCGGCGCGGTCTGCGGCGGAACAGCGACCGTCCTGCTCGAAGTCGTCGAGCGCGCGCCTCGTCTCCTCGTCGTCGGCGCGGGCCACTGCGGCCGCGCGCTCGCCCGCGCCGCGCGGTTCACGGGATGGGACGTGACCGTGGTCGACGAAAGGTCCGCTCAGCTCGATCCGGCGGCGTTTCCGGTGGGAGTGCGATTGGTGCAGGTGAAGGACGACTACTCCGACCTCCCCGTTCCTGCTCCCCATGACTCTGTCGCCCTCATCTCGCGCGGCCACGTGACGGACGGACGGGCATTCCGGCGCCTGCGGGGCGTCCCGCTCGCGTATCTCGGGATGATCGGCAGCAAGGCGAAGCGAAAGGCCCTCTTCGACGAGCTGCGCGCCGAGGGGTTCTCGGAGGAGGAGCTCGCCCGGACGCACAGCCCCATAGGCCTCCAGATCGGAGCCGAGTCGCCGGAGGAGATCGCCATTTCGATCGTGGCCGAGCTCATTCAAATCCACCGCGGCCGGACGTGAGCGGCTTTCCGAAGCCGCGAGGCCGCGTCCTCGTCCTTGGCGCTCTTTCCGCCGCGGCGTTCGCGTACGCCGCGGTCCGGGCGGTCCGGATCCCGATCGTCCACGACGAGGCCCTCACGTACTTCTGGTTCGTGGCCGGCCGGTACGCCGGCCACCTCGACCCCGGATCCCCGATGGAGGTGAACAATCACTTCCTGAACTCCGTCCTCTCGGTGACGTCCCGGCGGCTCTTCGGGGAAGGCGAGCTGGCGCTGCGGCTTCCGAATCTCCTCTCGCTGCCGCTCTATCTCGCCGCGACGGCGCACCTCGCTCTCCGGCAGCGGACCGCGGCGCTCACGGTGGCGGCGTTTCTCCTGCTCAACGGGAGCGCCTTCGCCCTGGAGTTCTTCTCCCTCTCGCGCGGGTACGGCCTGGGCCTCGCGTTCCTCGCGTCGGGCGTGGCGCTGCTCGTCGGCGCTCTCGAGGGCCCGGGAGCCGGCACGGCGAGGGCGGGTCTCGCGTTCCTCTGTCTCGGGCTCGCGTCGCTCGCAAACCTCTCTTTTCTCTTTCCGCTCGTCGCCGCGGTGGCGGCCGGGGCCGCCCTGGAAGCGTGGCGGCGATTCGCGCCACGCCGCCCGGAAGCCCCGGCCCTCCGCGAAACGCCGTCCCTCCTCATCCCTCTCGCGCTGTCCCTTCCGTTCCTGATCCTTCTCGTCCCGTACGCGGCGGAGCTGTCTCGGAAGGGCAAATTCAACATGGGCGGCTCGAGGGGCCTCTGGTCCGATACCGCCGTCTCCCTGATCGCCGTGCTTCGAAACCTTCCCCCCGAGGAGGCGCCCCGCTCCGCCCTGCTGGAGGCCGTCCTCGCGGCGGTTCTCCTCCTCGTGGCCGCGGCCGTCCTCGTGGCCCCAGGCCGGCTCTCGCCCCTTTCCCTCGTTCCGGCCTCCCTCTTCGCCCTCACGGCGGCGGGCATGGAGCTGGCGGGCCGACTCCTCGGCGGCCGGTATCCCGTCGACCGGGCCGCTCTTCCGATCCAGTTTCTCTTCCTTGCGACGGCGACTGGAGTCGCGGGGGACTGGATCACCGGGAGGAGATCCGGCTGGAAGCCGGTCTCCGCCGCAACGCTTCTCTCGGCGGCTCTCGCGGTCGCCGCGTTCGCCGCCGCCGCCGGGACGACGCACACTCTCATCTGGCGATACGACGCCGACAACCCCCGCATGCTGGACGACCTCGACCGGGCGCGCCGCGAGCGCGGATTCGACCGACCCGTGCGCCTCGGGATCACCTGGCTGATGGAGCCTTCCATCAATTACTACCGGGTGCGCCGGCGACTCACATGGCTCCTCCCCGTGAACCGCCGCGGCCTGGCGGACCGGGACCCGGACTTCTGCTATTGGACACCGAAGGACGACGACGCGGCCCGGGCTCTCGATCTCACCTCTCTGGCGACCTATCCCACCTCGGGAAACCGACTCGCCGCCCGCGTCGGCGCCTTCGCTCCTCCTCCGGGTACGCCTCGACCTCGATCTTGACTCCCCTGACGGAGCCGCGGGCGGAGATACGATTGGCTCGGAACTCGGGAACGAGGAGGCACGCGTGACGAAGAGACGCCGCAGAAGGACTCGGGCCCCCGCGCGACTCAAGAAGAAGCACACGGTCAAGGCTCACTTCAACGTCCCGCAGCTCACGAAGGCAGGGTCGTCGCTCTCCCTCGAGGTTTACGCGGACGAGCAGAAGATCGGCGAGGTCACCATCGGGCGCGGCTCGCTCTTCTGGCGCGGAGGCCGCCGGCACCTCCTGAAGAAGATCTCCTGGTCTCGCTTCGCCGAGAAGATGGACGAACTGGCTTACGACTGAGCGTACGGGATGCGCTATCGCACGCCTGCCGGCACCGGCGCGTGCACGGGCGTCAGCCAGCCATAGCGGTCGTCGACCTTGCCTTCGACGATGTCGAAGAAGGCCTTCTGCAAGGCCTCGGTCATCGGGCCGCGCTTGCCGCTCCCGACCGGGATCCGGTCCACCGAGCGGATCGGCGTGATCTCGGCGGCCGTGCCCGTGAAGAACATCTCGTCTGCCGCGTAGATCATTTCGCGCGGAATCGTCTTCTCCTCCATCTGGAACTCGAGCTCGCGGGCGAGCTGGATGACGGAGAGGCGCGTGATGCCCGGGAGCGTCGAGGCCGACAGCGGCGGCGTATAGAGGCGGCCCTTCCAGACGAGGAAGAGGTTCTCGCCGGAGCCTTCGGAGATGCGCCCGTTGTGGTCCATCGCGATCCCCTCGTGGTAGCCGTTCGTGAGGGCCTCCATCTTGATGAGCTGGCTGTTCGCGTAATTCGCCGTGGCCTTCGCCATCGCGGGCATCGTGTTCGGCGCGATGCGCATCCAGGACGAGCAGCAGACGTCGACGCCCTGCTCGATCGCGTCGGCGCCGAGGTACTTGCCCCACTCGTAGCACCCGATCGCGACGTCCACCGGGTTCGGAAACGGGTTGACGCCGAGCGAGCCGTATCCGCGATAGACGAGCGGCCGGATGTAGCAGGCCTTGAAGCCGTTTGCGCGCACGACCTCCAGCGTCGCCTCGCGGAGCTCCTCGATCGTGAAGGGGATCGTCATGCGGTAGATCTTCGCGGACCAGAAGAGCCGGTCGAGGTGCTCGTCGAGCCGGAAGATGGCCGATCCGCGGGCCGTGTCGTAGCAGCGCTCACCCTCGAAGACGCCGGATCCGTAGTGGAGGGCGTGCGTGAAGATCGAGATCTTCGCGTCGGCGAAGTCCACCAGCTTCCCGTTCATCCAGACCTTCTTGACGTTCTCGAAGCTCATGAAGCCCTCCGCCGCTCTGCCGGAATCCTAACCGAAACGGGCCAGACGACCCGGAAGGGATTCAGGCGGGATCGACCAACCGCGCGAGCGCCACGACCACCGCGGTCTCGAGCCGGA
Organism: Thermoanaerobaculia bacterium; assembly: GCA_963821225.1. GTDB lineage: Bacteria > Acidobacteriota > Thermoanaerobaculia > UBA5066 > UBA5066 > Fen-183. The sequence goes on along the minus strand of CAWGCY010000006.1, from coordinate 41,251 downwards.
GGATGCGCGGGCCGAGAGACAGGAAAAGAGCAAGATCTTCTTCGAATAATGAAATCTCCGCCGGAGTGAACCCGCCCTCGGGGCCGATGACGACCGCTGCGGCTTCCGCGCCGAGGAGCGGCCCGGGACCCCCTCGACGCACGCGCGTGCTGTCTGAGCGAAGCGAGTTCACGCGCGAAGGAGAGGGGGCCCCAGGCGCGAACGAGGCGCTGGAAACGCCCGTCGGATCCGCGACGATCAGCCTCTCCCCTCCCAACCCTCCAAGAAACTCTTCAATGCTCTTCGGACCCTCCACGAACGGCACGATCGTCCGGTCACACTGCTTCGTCGCCTCGACGGCGATCCGGCGCAGGCGTTCGAGGCGGGCGGGCGACGAGAGCGCCGTCACGTGCCCCTTCTGCGAGCGTTCGCACACGAGGAGAACGAAACCCGCCGCTCCGCATTCCGTGCCCTTCTCGACCGCCCACTCGATTCGCGCGGGCTCGGCGCAAGCGAGGGCGACGACGACACGGTTCGCGGGCTCGCCGGGGAGAGAAGAAAGCGAAGGAAGGGAAGAAGAAGAGGAAGGGAAAGAGGGAGAGGAGATTCTCTTAGACGGTAACAGGACAACCGCAGAGCCGCCCCTCGCGAGCACGGCTCGGACCCGGGCGCCCTTGCCGTCGAGCGCGACGACCTCGTCGCCGTCCCTCAGGCGCCTCGAGCGAACGTGATTCCTCTCTTCCCTTCCAAGCAGAATCTCCTTCTCTTCGGACGATCCCCGATGCTCCTCGAGGTCGGGCGCGTAGACGCGCGGCGGCCGAGAAGGAGTGTTTTCACCCATTCGAAGAAATCCAGGCACTCCCGAGCCACTCGTTCTCCTGAATGGAACGGACGTGACGGAAGCCTTCTTTCCGAAGCAGATTTTCCCATTCCCCTCTTCTCTCGACGAGCTGCCCCGAACAAAGGAGCCGCCCTCCCGGCGCGAGGCGCGCGTCGAGCGCCGGGAGGAGAGGCGCGATCTCCTCGTGGATCATGTTCGCGACGACGACGTCGAACCGAATCTCGTCGCTGAGCGCCTCGAGAGGACCCGCGAACGCGAGCACTCGCGGAATCTCGTTCGCGCGGGCCTGGCTACGGGTCGCGAAGGCGGCCTCGCGGTCGACGTCGAAAGCCACGACAAGGCGCGCGCCTTCGAGCGCGGCGACGAACGCGAGCGTCCCGGTGCCGCAGCCCACGTCCAGGACGCGGGCGCCGGGCAGGTCCTCCGCGAGGAGGAGACGCACGGCCAGCCGCGTGGACTCGTGCGAGCCCGTCCCGAAGGCGCGGACCGCGGGAAGGAAGAGCCTGCGACCGCCGGGAGGTGGGACGGTGGCGAGCGAGCCGTCGTGCGGGTCGAAGAGATATCTCTCGACGAGCACGGCTCTCCGAAGGGCGGCCGACTCGGCGACCCAGTCGGTGGATCTTTCTTCGAAGGTGGAAAGGTCGCGAGCGCCGAGCGCGGCGAGTGCAGCCAGTGCATCGTCAAGATCGTTCGCGTCCACCCAGAGAAAGAGCCGACCGTCGGGCGCAGCCGTCGAGGAAAACTGCAGCTCGCCCAACCCTTCGAAGAGAATTTCTTCGAATGACCCTCGCTGGGCCGCCGGTATCTCCACGCGAATTGCGCTTCCGCTCGCCACGGCCTTCTTTACCTTCTGGGAAAAACCGCCGAGACACTGGCCGAGGTGCCCGCTCGTCAGCCTCCGACGAAATCCTTCAGTCTCTCGAAGAAGCCCCTCTCGTCCTTCGTCGGCGTCCCCGACTCCGACCCGAACGCGTCCGCGAGCTTCTCCATCGCCTCGCGCTGCGCGGCGTTCATCTTCTTGGGCACGCGCACGGTGAGGAGGACGTGCTGGTCGCCCTTGCCGTGGCCGTCCAGGCGCGGAATGCCTTTCCCCTTGAGCGTGAACACGCGGCCCGCGGCCGTGCCCGGAGGCACGTCGAAGCTGGCGTCTCCGTGGAGAGTCGGGACGCGCAGCGTGCCGCCGAGCGCCGCGACATGGAACGGCACGGCCCAGGTGAGGATCACGTCGAAGCCGTCGCGCCGGAACTGCTCGTGCGGTGTCACGGACACGAAGACGTAAAGATCGCCGGAGCGCCCGCCCCGCCGACCCGCGTTCCCTTCCCCCGTGAGACGCAGTCGCGCGCCGTCGTCGACGCCCGGGGGAATCGCCACCGTGAGCGTTCGCGCGCGGCGCGTGCGGCCGTCGCCGCGGCACTCGGGACAGGGGTCCTTGACGCGCTCGCCGGAGCCCTCGCAATCGGGGCACGGGCGGGCGAGGGCGAAGAATCCCTGCCGGTACTGGACGCGGCCCTGGCCCCGGCACGTCGGGCAGGTGACGGGCGCGGCCCCGCCGCGGCCTCCGCGCCCCTGACACGCATCGCAGCGCTCGTGGCGCTGGATCGGAACCGAGACCTCCGACCCGAACGCGGCGCTCTCGAAAGAAAGGGTCACCTCGGCCTTCTGGTCCTCGCCGTTGCGCCGGCTTCCGCGCACGTCCGCCCCCGTCGCGAAGCCGAACAGGTCTCCGAGGATGTCGGTGAAGTCCATGAACTGAGTCGGGTCGAACCCGGGCCCGCCGCCCATCCCCCGCACTCCCTCGTGCCCGAAGCGGTCGTAGCGAGCTCGCTTTTCGGCATCCGAAAGGACGGAATAGGCCTCGGCCGCCGCCTTGAACTTTTCTTCGGCGCCATCGTCCTCCGGGTTCTTGTCGGGATGGTGCTTCAGCGCCGCCTTGCGATAGGCGGCCTTGATCTCTTCGGCCGAGGCGTTTCGCCCCACACCGAGCACCTCGTAGTAGTCGCGAACGGATGTACTCACAACGGGCTGCTACGGCGCGGGAGTCAGGCCGGTTTCTCCGCGCCGTCTCCCCGCCGCTCCTTGGACTCGGGCTTGTAGAGCATGGCCTGCGTGAGAATGCGAGAAACGCCCTTCATGTCGATCATGGCGTCGTCGATCGGTCCGCGTTCCTCGCCCGTCAGGACCTCGCGAGCGCTCTCGAGCGTGCGCTGGACGCGGTCCTTCTCGTCGGGCTGCAGGAGATTCCCGAACTCGCGAAAGATGCGGTCGTTCCCCCCGATCATTCCCTCGAGCTTGTTCTTCAGCTGTCGGAGCTCCTTGCGCTTCGCGTCGGCCGCCTTGTTCGCGGCGGCTTCTTCGATGATCTTCTCGATCTCGGTCTGCGACAGGCCGCCGGCCGGGTTGATCTGCAGCCCCTGCGCCTTGCCGGTCGCGAGGTCCTTCGCCGAGACGTTCACGATTCCCGAGGAGTCGATCGCGAACGTGACCTCGATCTGGGGAACGCCCTTGGCCGCCGCCGGGATCCCGACGAGCTGGAACTTGCCGAGGGATTTGTTCTCCTTCGCGATGTCGCGCTCTCCCTGCAGGACGTGGATCTCGACGGTCGTCTGGTTGTCCGCGACCGTCGTGAAAATCTGAGTGTTCTTCGTCGGAATCGTCGAGTTGCGCTCGATGAGCTTGACGAAGATGCCCCCGTGGGTCTCGAGTCCGAGCGACAGCGGAGTGACGTCCAGGAGAACGAGGTCCTTGATGTCGCCGCGCAGGACGCCCGCCTGGATCGCGGCGCCGACCGCGACGACCTCGTCCGGGTTGATCGAGCGGTTCGGCGGCTTCCCGAAGATCGTCTCGACCATCTGCTGGACCTTCGGCGTGCGCGTCTGGCCGCCGACGAGGATGATCGTGTCGACCTGGTCGGGCTTGAGACCGGCCGCTTCGAGGGCGTTCCGGCACGGGCCCTCGGTCCGCTGGATGAGGTCCGCCGCGAGCGCCTCGAACGTGTCGCGCGTCAGGAGTTTGTTGATGTGCTTCGGGCCCGAGGCATCCGACGCGATGAACGGGAGGGCGATCATCGTCTCGAGGGCGGTCGACAGCTCGCACTTCGCTTTCTCGGCGGCCTCTTTTAGCCTCTGGAGCGCGAGGCGGTCCTGCCTCAGGTCGATTCCCGTTTGCGTCAGGAACTCGGCCAGGAGCCAGTCCATGATGGTCCGGTCGAAGTCCTCGCCGCCCAGGAACGTGTCGCCCGAGGTCGCGAGCACCTCGAACATGCCGTTGTCGATGCGCAGGATCGAGATGTCGAACGTGCCGCCGCCGAGGTCGTAGACGGCGATCGTCTCCTGCTTCCGGTTCTTCTCGAGCCCGTACGCGAGCGCGGCCGCCGTGGGCTCGTTGATGATCCGGAGCACCTCGAGGCCCGCGATCCGGCCCGCGTCGCGCGTGGCCTGGCGCTGGGAGTCGTCGAAGTAGGCCGGGACCGTGATGATCGCTTCCTTGATCTCCTCGCCGAGCGCCTCTTCGCAGAATTCCTTGATCTCGCGCAACGTGAACGAAGAGATCTCCTCGGGCGAGTAATCCCGGTCGCGCACCTGGATTTTCACGTCGCCGTTCGGAGCCTCGACGAGCGCATAGGAGAGGTGCTCGCGCGCGTGCTTCACGTTCGCATCCGACATCTTGCGGCCGATGAGGCGTTTCACGGCATAGATCGTCTGCGTCGGATTCGTGATCGCCTGGCGCTTCGCGATCTGGCCGACGAGCCGTTCGCCGTCTTCCGTGAAGCCCACGATCGAAGGCGTCGTCCGGGCGCCCTCGCGGTTCGGAACGACCTGGGGCGAGCCGACCTCGACGACGGCAACGCACGAATTCGTCGTGCCGAGATCGATGCCGAGAACCTTACCCACGTGGCGCCTCCTGGCTCATCCCTTGGCTTCCCCGGCGGCCCGGGACGCGGCGACCTTCACGCGCGCGGGTCTGAGGAGCCGATCGTTGAGAAGGTATCCCTTCTGGAGCACTTCGAGGACCGTGCCCGGCGCGACGGATTCCGTTTCCTCGCGCACGACGGCCTCGTGAACGTTCGGGTCGAACGGAAGGCCCAGCGCCGGCACCTCCGCGACGCCGTACTTCTTGAGCGTGTCGGTCAGCTGCCTCGCGATCATGTCGATGCCCGCGTGGAATTCGTCTCCCGTCGCGTCGGGACGATGGGCGAGCGCGCGCTCGAAGTTGTCGACGACGCTCAGAATGTCGGCGAACGCCTCGGCGAGTGCGAAGCGGAAGTACTCGGACTTGTCTTTCTCGGTCCGGCGCTTGAGGTTGTCGAAATCCGCCGACTTCCTAAGCAGCGCCTCGCGAACGCGGCCCGAGTCCTCCTCCGCCCGAATCGCGCGTTCGCGCTCCTTCGCGAGCTGATCCTCGAGGACGTGGAGGCGCGGGTCCGGCGCGGGCGGCGCGGGCGGAGCGGGCGCGGGCTCCGGATCGGGCTCGGGCGTGGCCGCCGGCACGGCGACCGGACGCGCGTTTTCGACCTTGCGGTGCTTCTCCGCGACGGCCTCGATTGCGCGCTCGGCCTCGGCGAGGGCGCGGGCGACGTCGCTGCGACTCTCGGTTTCGAGGAAGATGATGTCCTCGTCCTCGCGCCGCGGCTTTTTCGGGCCGCTCATGCCGCTCCTTCGGTGAGCCGGCGGCTCACGTAACGCGAGAGCTCGCCCACGATCGGTACGACGCGGGCGTACTTCATGCGGCGCGGCCCGATCACCCCGAGCACGCCGATCACGCGGTCGCCGTGTCGGTACGGCGCTGAAACGACGGCGCTTCCGGTCTCGTCCGTGAACGGGCTCTCGGAGCCGATGACGACCGCGAGGCCGTCGGCCGTGATGCAGTCGGTCAGGAGGTTCACGAGCCGAGCCTTCTCCTCGAAGGCGTGAAACATCCGGCGCAGGGCCTCGAGGTCGTTTCGGAACTCGGGCTTCTCGAGCAGCGACTCGATGCCCTCCATGTAGACGGCCTCTTCCTGTGGGCGCGTCTCGGCGAAGGCCTGGCGCCCGAGCTCGAGAGCGCGGGCAAGCGCGCGGTCCATGCGCACCTTCTCCTCTCCCAACGAGGCGAGGAGGAGGACGCGGATCTCGTCGAGGCTCTTTCCGGCGAAGTCGATCGTCAGCCGGTTCGAGATGCCGTCCAGCTCGGCCTGCGAGAAGTCCTCGCGAGTCTCGATGAGGCGGCTCTCCACGAGCCCCGTGTCGGAAACCTCGGCGACGACGATCTTGCGATCGGAGAGGCGCGTGAAATGCACGGACTCGAGGACGAAGCTCATCGAGGCGGGAGCCGCCACGACGCCCACTTCGCCCGTCAGACGGCAGAGGACGCCCGACGTGGCCTTCAGGAAGCGCTCCGTCTCGAACGGCTCGGGCGAGAGCTCGTCGGCGATCCGGGCGCGATCCCTTTCACTGGGCGCCTGCGCCGGCATCAGGTCGCGGACGAACGCCCGGTAGCCCAGATCGGTGGGCACGCGGCCTGCCGAGACGTGGGGATGTGTGAGAAAGCCGAGATCCTCCAGGTCGGCCATCGCGTTGCGAAGCGACGCCGAGGAAAGGCCGAACTTTCCTCCTCTCGTCAGCTGACGCGACGACACGGGAACCGCACTTTCGATGTACGCGACGATCACCGAGGCGAGAACCTCGCGGGACCTCGCGTCCAAACCGTTGAAATCGTTGGTCATCGCGGCGCAAGGCCCTCCGCCCCTGCTTGGTTCCCTGAGCTCCCCCGGGAGCGGCTCATGATATCAAAGGCACTCGCCCTCGGGTGTAAGATCAGATGCCCCTCGGGAGGTCGGCGGAGCCCTATTCGTATGGTTTTCTTCAACTACGCGACGATGCAGATGGCCGCCAAGATCGTGTATTACGGTCCGGGTCTCTGCGGGAAAACCACGAATCTGCACGTGATCTACGGGCGCACGGCACCCTCGTCTCGCGGCGAGATGGTCTGTCTCGAGACGGAGACCGACCGCACGCTGTTCTTCGACCTTCTTCCGCTGGACGTCGGCGTCATCGGCGGATTCAAGACCCGCCTCCAGCTGTACACCGTACCAGGACAGGTTTTCTACAACACGACGCGGAAGCTCGTCCTGAAGGGCGTGGACGGGATCGTTTTCGTGGCCGACTCGCAGCGGCCCATGAAGGAGCCGAACGTCGAGAGTCTTCGCAATCTCCGCGAGAACCTCGCCGAGATCGGCGTATCCCTCGATGCGACTCCCCGAGTCTTCCAGTACAACAAACGGGATCTCGCGAACATCCTGACTCTCGACGAGCTGAACGACGGCCTGAACGCGGACGGCGCGGTGGAGTGGTACGAGGCTTCGGCCACGAACGGGACGGGAGTCTTCGAGACCCTCAAGGCGATCTCGAAGCTCACGCTTCGCTCCCTCAAGGGCCGGATGGCGGTCGAGCAGAGGCGACCCGCCGTCGTGGCGACCGCGGCCACTCCCGGTCCCCAGCCGATGATGTCGTCAAAGGCCGCCGCCTCGGGCATCGGCGAGGCCATCGATGCGATGGCGACGACGTCGGCGGTGGTCACGGCTCCCGCCGCGCCCGGAAACGGCTTCGACTCGACGATTTCCCGGCTCAAGCGCTTCCAGGAGGCCGCCAGGCAGCAGACCCGCGATCCCGAGCCGCGTGACCTCCCGGCCGACACATCGCCCGCGATTCCCCTTTCCGCTGAGACCGCGCCGTTCGATGCCGCCAACTACCCGCATGCCGAAGACTCGGCCAGCGAGGTGAGCTTCGCCGAGATCCAGCCTCCGCCGGACGACGTGCCCATCGACACGTCGATGAAACACGTGCGCGTGCGCTCGAACGTCGACATCCTCTCCGAGCTCGAGAAACTCCGAAAGATCGCGACGCAGCGGCCGGCGACGCCGAGCGGCTCCCACAAGAGCAAGAGCAAGAGCGCCGCCGATGTCTCGCTCGACGACCTGCTCGGGTCGGCGCGAAACCACCGGAAGGACGTGGCCCAGTCGTTCGACCTACAGGTCCCTCACGACACTCTCGTGAAGACCCGCCACGTGACGGTCGGGCTCTCGTTCGGCGACGGAGTCGGCGGCGCCCTCGGCTCCGAGAAACGGTTCGAAGTGAATTTCGCGAGCCTGAAGGACATCAACAAGCTCCTGCTCTCGCTGAAGTTCCATGTCAAGGCCGAGTAGGGTCGCGGGGCGATTTCGCTTGACCTCGCGCTCCCCGGTCGGGTTCACTAACCGGCGATGAGAATCCGCCTCGCGGCCGGGCTCCTGCCTCTCGTGATTGCCGGCTGCTCGGTCGCGCCCCCTGAGGTCCGGGTTTCGCAGGTACCGCCGCCCGAATACCCGCCGGCGATTTCCGCCGCACGCACGCTGGCCGCCGAACAGTTCTACCAGGGCAAGTCGCTCGCGCTCGCGGGCGAGGGCGACTGCGCCCGCGTGGTCTTCCGCGACGCCCTCGAGACCTTCCGGGCCGCGGCGCGAGAGGGCAACCTGTCCGACCTCGCATTCGCGAGCGAGCTCTACGACTCGATCGCCCTCTACCGTTCCGCGATCGGAGCCGGCGCGCGCTCGGCCGAAGCGGAACGGCCCCCCGCCGAGGACCCGCGCGACAGCCTCGTCGCCACAACGCCGCTCCCGTCTCCGGACGAGGTCGAGAAGGCCAAGACGGAGGTCGGCTCGGCGGCTTCGGGGACCGGCTTCGACATTCCGATCGTCGTGAACGACGCCGTGCTCAAGGCCGTCGCCTTTTACCAGTTCCGGACCCCCATGGCCTTCGCGGCAGCCCTCAAGCGCAAGGGACGTTACCTCGATCTCATGCGCGGCATCCTCAAGGAGGAGGGCGTTCCGCAGGATCTCGTCTACGTCGCCATGGTCGAGTCGGCCTTCAAGTACCAGGCTCACTCGCGCGCCGCCGCCCACGGCTTCTGGCAGTTCATCGCCGGAACGGGCAAGCGTTACGGGCTCAAGCGGAATCGCTCCCTCGACGAACGGAGCGATCCCGTGAAGTCCACGCGCGCCGCCGCCGCCTATTTCCGCGACCTGTACGAGATGTTCGGGGACTGGCACCTCGCGATGGCCGCGTACGACGCGGGCGAGGGCCGGATTCTGAAGAGTCTCCAGCGCACGGGCGCGCGCGACTTCTGGGAGCTCGCGGCAGGCTCGAGTCTCCGCCGCGAGACGCGCGACTACGTGCCGTTCGTCCTCGCGACGGCGCTCATCGCGAAGGACCCGGGGCGCTTCGGTTTCGACGTCGTGCCCGATCCGCCGATCGCATGGGACACGGTGACGGTCACGAAGCCCGTCGATCTCGCGCGCGTGGCCGATCTCACCCAGGCGACTCTCGCGGACCTCCAGCTCCTCAACAGCGAGCTCAAGACTCGATCGACTCCGTCCGGAGTCCCCGGTTACGACGTGCGCGTCCCCGCCGGCTCAGCCGCGCTTCTCGCGTCGCGGATCGCCGCGCTTCCGGCCGCGCCCGCGATCGTCGAGAAGAGAGTCGTCGTCCGGAAGGGCGACACGCTTCGGAAGGTCGCAAAGCGCGCGGGCGTGTCCGTGACCGAGCTGTGCGATTGGAACGACCTGCCGCGCACGGCCCGCCTGAAGAAGGGGACCGTCCTCGTCGTGCCGGGCAAGCGCGGGCACGCTCCGCCGCGCACGGTGCTCGCGTCGACGTCCGCCGCCCCCCAAGGCGAGATCCGCGGCGTTCCAACCCCCGCGGCCGCGATCACGTCGCCGTCCGGCGTCGGCCCCTATACTTCCGTTCCGCTCACGACGGTCTCTCGGCAAAGACAACCGGTCCCCGCCTCCCTCGCGATTCCCGCGGAAGGGTTCGTCGACACGCCCGCGCGCGCGACGTCCGCACAGGAAACGAGGGGGACGCGCGTCGTCCGCCACACCGTCAGGAGAGGCGACACGCTCTTCGCGATCGCTTCGCACTACGGCGTGAGCGTGGACGAGATCCGGCGGCAGAACCGCATCCGCTCTCCGCAGTCGCTCAAGGCAGGGCAGACACTCGTCCTCTCGCTCGCCGCGCTGAACTGAAGCGGAGACGATGACCGTCGCCCGCGCGTACTCGGCGGCGGTCGCCGGCCTCGAGGGTCGCACGGTCGTCGTGGAGGTCGCGATCGGGGCGGGTCTTCCCGGCCTCACGATCGTGGGCCTCCCGGACGCGGCCGTGAAGGAGAGCCGCGAGCGCATCCGCTCGGCGCTCCGCCACGTCGGGTTTCCCCAGCCGTCGAAGAACGTCGTCGTCAACCTGGCGCCGGCGGACCTTCCGAAGTCGGGCACGGCGCTGGACCTCGCCATCGCGCTCGCGATCCTCGCCGCGAACGGGGACCTGCCCGCCGAGGCTCTCGCGGGGGTGACGCTCGTCGGAGAGCTCGCCCTCGACGGGGAGCTCCGGAGCGTGCCGGGCGTCCTGTCGTTCGCGGAGACGTCGCGCCGGGAAGAGCGGTCTCTCCTCGTTCCGCCCGCGAACGCGGAGGAGGCGGCCGCCATCCCGTCTCTCCGAGTTTTCGCCGCACCGCACCTCGGAGCGGCGATCGCCCATCTCCTCGCGCGGGAGCTCCTTCCGCGGGTCGTGCCTTCCGCCGTTCCTCCGCCGGTCCCGGGATCCGAGCCCGACCTCGCGGACGTGAAAGGGCAGGCGATCGCGCGCAGGGCCCTGGAGATCGCCGCCGCGGGCGGGCACAACATCCTCTTTTCCGGCCCACCGGGAGCCGGCAAGACGATGCTGGCACGGCGGCTTCCCGGAATCCTCCCGCCGCTCTCCCGGGAGGAGAGCCTCGAAGCGACCCGCATCTGGAGCGTCGCGGGCCGCCTTCCCGCGGGAAGCGGCCTCCTCGCGCAGCGCCCGTTCCGCGCTCCGCACCACGGGGCGTCGGCGGCAGCCCTCGCGGGCGGAGGAGTCGATCCACGCCCCGGGGAGCTCTCGCTCGCGCACTTCGGCGTTCTCTTCCTCGACGAGCTGCCCGAGTTCCGAAGAGACGCGCTCGAAGCGCTGCGCGAGCCTCTCGAGGACGGCGTCGTCTCCGTCGCCCGCGCCGCCGGAGCGCGCACTTTTCCCGCCCGCTTTCTCCTCGTCGGCGCGATGAACCCGTGCCCGTGCGGCTTCCGCGGGGACCCCCGGCGCGCCTGTTCGTGCTCGCCGCGCGACGTGGCGCGGTACCGAAGGAAGATCTCCGGGCCGCTCCTCGACCGCATCGACCTGCACGTCGAGGTGCCGGCGCTCGCCGCGTCGGACCTCGGCGCGGAGGGCGACGGCGAGACGTCGGTCGTCGTCCGGGCGCGGGTGGAGATCGCGCGGGCGAGGCAGACGGCCCGAATCGGCGATCCGCGCCTCGTGAATGCGGCCGTGCCGGGCCGCCTCGCCCGCTCGATCCTGAAGACGACGCCCGAAGCCCGCGCGCTCCTGACGCGCGCCGTGGACCGCCTCACACTTTCAGCGCGCGGTTTCCAGCGCGTATTGCGCGTTGCCCGAACAATCGCGGATATACAGGAGGCGGCCGTGATCCAGCCCGCGCACGTGGCGGAGGCCCTTCGCTATCGCCCGGTTTCCGGCCCGGCCATTACGTCTTAGCCGCCCTTTTGTCAATGAGTTGAATGCGGGACGGGATTCTTCCTTGACAGCCCCCCCGCGCGGCTTAAGCTTCTTCTCGCTCAATCGAGGGCCTTCCGGGTGTAAGGCTGTGCGTGTGTTTGTCCGGTGACCTAGGGAAGCAAAGACCGCCCGGGGAAGGGAACGGATGCCGAGAAGAGAGCACACCATCATCTTCCTGCCCCACGCCAGGGCGCGCTTCCGGCAGTTCCGCGTCTCCTCGCGGCTTCTCTGGTGCCTGGGCGTCTCTTTCGGGGTAGCGGTCGTCCTCGGCGTGACCTTCTCCGTCCTGTGGGTCCGCTCGATCCGCAGGAACAGAGAGGTCACCGCCATCCTCGCCGAGAACTCGGACCTGAGGTCGAGGGCGGCCCTCACGAACACGCGCCTCGAGTCGATCGAGAAGATGCTGGCCGACTTCGAGGATCGGACGCGCCGTCTGTCGATCGTCGCCGGGCTGTCGGCCGTGCGGGATCCCGGCATGGGCGGCGTCGGAGGCCTCACGGCGGTGCCCGTGAACCCCGCGGATTCCGTCGAATCGGGCCTCAGCGAGGCCGGGCGCCGCGGCGCCCTCCTGTCGTCGCGCCTGATGCTCGTCGAGAAGAAGATCTCCCTGCAGGCGGACCAGCTCGCCCTGACGCCCAGTATCGTTCCCGCCGCCGGCGTGTTGACGGCGGGCTTCGGGGCGCGCCCCGACCCGTTCACGAACCACTCCGAATTCCACACGGGCATCGACATCTCGACTCCCGCCGGGAACCGCGTCGTCGCTCCAGCGGCCGGAACGGTCGTGCGCGTGGGCTCGGACAAGGGCTACGGCCGCTTCGTGGAGATCGCCCACGGCTACGGCGTCACGACGCTGTATGGTCACATTCAGGCGGCGCGAGTGGCCGAGGGCCAGCGCGTCAAGCGCGGAGACCTCGTGGCGCTCGTCGGCTCGACGGGCCGCTCCACCGGCCCGCACCTCCATTACGAGGTGCACAGCGACGGCAAACCGGTGAACCCGCTGGATTACGTCCTGAACGCGTTCTGACGGCTGCGCCGTCGGAACGCAAGAACGCGGCTTTTCTGCTCTCGGGGAACCCGCGGCCGGGTTTCCCGAACCTCTCCACGCCTGCTAACATCTGGCGCCCCAGCGCTCTACGCGCCCGGGCCCTCCTTTCATGATCATCGACAAGGCACTCTCCAAGGTCTTCGGGACCAAGCACGAGCGCGACATCAAGGCGATGAAGCCGCGCGTCGAGGCCATCAATGCGCTCGAACCCGAAATCAAGACGCTCACCGACGACCAGATCCGCGAGCGCATGGCCGAGGTCCGGACGCGCGTTCAGGACGGGCTGAAGAACCTCCCCAAGGAGCTTGAGGAAAGGCGCGCGCTCTCCCGCGAGGTCCTCGACCAGGAGCTCGTCGGGGTCTTCGCGCTCGTGCGCGAGGCGGCCTGGCGCTCGATCGGACAGCGCCATTACGACGTCCAGCTCATGGGCGGCATGGTCCTCCACGAGGGGAAGATCGCCGAGATGAGAACGGGCGAGGGCAAGACGCTCGTCGCGACGCTCGCCATCTCGCTCAACGCCCTCTCGGGCCGGGGCGCCCATCTCGTCACCGTGAACGACTACCTCGCGCGCCGCGACGCCGAGTGGATGGGCAAGATCTACCAGTTTCTCGGGTTTACCGTGGGCTGCATCCAGCACGACATGCCGGACGAGGAGCGCCGCGAAGCGTACGCGCGCGACATCACCTTCGGCACGAACAACGAGTTCGGCTTCGACTACCTGCGCGACAACATGAAGTTCGAGCTCCAGCACATGGTCCAGCGGGGGCACGTCTTCGCCGTCGTGGACGAGGTCGACTCGATCCTCATCGACGAGGCGCGGACGCCGCTCATCATTTCGGGACCGTCCGAGGGCGAGACGGACATCTACTACAAGGTGGACCGGATCATCCCGAAGCTCGTCAAGGGCGAGGAGATCAAGGACAAGTACGGAAACAAGACGACGACCGGCGACTACCTCCTCGACGAGAGGGCGCACACGTCCTCCCTGACCGAAGAGGGAGTGACGAAGTGCGAGCGCCTCCTCGGCGTCGAGAACCTCTACGACCCCGTGAACATCGACATCCTCCACGCCTGCCAGCAGGCGCTTCGCGCGCACACGCTCTACAAGCGGGACGTTTCCTACGTCGTGCGGGACGGCCAGGTCCTCATCGTGGACGAGTTCACGGGCCGGCTCATGCCGGGGCGCCGCTGGTCGGACGGCCTCCATCAGGCAGTCGAGGCGAAAGAGGGCGTCAAGATCGAGAAAGAGAACCAGACGCTCGCCACGATCACGCTCCAGAACTACTTCCGGATGTACGACAAGCTCGCGGGCATGACGGGCACGGCGGACACCGAGGCCGCCGAGTTCGACAAGATCTACAAGCTCGACGTCGTCGTGATCCCGACGAACCGCGACATGATCCGCATCGACGAGCACGACCTCGTCTACCGGACCGAGCGCGAGAAGTTCGATGCCGTCGTCGAGGAGATCGCCGAGAAAAACGAGAAGGGGCAGCCCGTCCTCGTGGGCACGATCTCGATCGAGAAGTCAGAGCTGCTCTCGACGATGCTCAAGAAGAAAAAGGTTCCTCACGTCGTCCTGAACGCGAAGTACCACGAGCAGGAGGCCACGATCGTCGCGCAGGCCGGCCAGGTCTCCGCCGTGACGATCGCGACGAACATGGCGGGCCGCGGCACGGACATCCTCCTCGGCGGCAACCCGGAGTACCTCGCGAAGCAGAAGGCGAAGGACAAGACCCCCGAGGAGATCGCGAAGATCGCGGCCGAGCTCCAGAAGGAAACGGCCGAGGCGCACGAGCAGGTCGTCGAGCTCGGGGGCCTCCACATCATCGGCACGGAGCGGCACGAATCCCGCCGGATCGACAACCAGCTCCGCGGCCGCTCCGGCCGCCAGGGAGACCCGGGCTCTTCGCGCTTCTACCTCTCGCTCGAGGACGACCTCATGCGGATCTTCGGGTCGGACCGCCTGTCGGGGCTCATGAAGCGCCTCGGCATGGAGGAGGGCGTACCCATCGAGCACCGCTGGGTCACGAAGTCCATCGAACGCGCGCAGACGCAGGTCGAGGGCCGCAACTTCGACACGCGCAAGCACCTCCTCGAATACGACGACGTCATGAACAAGCAGCGCGAGGAGATCTACCGGCTCCGCAAGGAGATTCTCACCGGAACGCTCTCGCGGGACTACGTCGTGGCCCTCGCGGAAGACGTCTCGGAGGATTACGTCGACCGGCATTGCCCCGCCGGCAAGGACCCGTCCGAATGGGGTTGGGGCGCCTTCGAGAACCTCGTCTTCGACACGTACGGGTTCAAGCCGTCCGAGAAGGGACTCGGAGCAGGCGACACGAATACGGAGCTCAAGGACAAGCTGCGCACGGCCGTGCGCGAGACGTACGAGGCGAAGGAGAAGGCCGTCGGCGAGCAGACGCTGCGCGACTTCGAGAAGTTCTTCATGCTCCAGACGGTCGACACGCTCTGGAAGGACCACCTCCTCGCGCTCGACCACCTGAAGGAAGGCATCGGCCTGCGCGGCTACGGCCAGCGCGACCCGCTCGTCGAGTACAAGAAGGAGTCCTTCCAGCTCTTCGAAGCGATGAAAGAGGGCATCGAGGAGCAGATCCTCCAGTACCTCTTTCGTTTCGAGGTCGCCCAGGCCCCGGCCGAGCGCCCGTCGCGCGACGAACGCGTGCCGACGCCCGGAGCGGCAGACGGCAGCTCCGCGCCCTCCGCGGCCGCGGCAACGGGCTCGGCCTCCTCGCGCCGGGCCGCCGCCGAGCTCGAGAAGCGCCGCCAGAAGGAGCAGAACCTCCAGTTGCAGGGTTCGTTCGACCCGACGGCGGGAGGCGATTTCGACGTGTCCACGGTGAAGGCCTCGGGCCCGAAGGTCGGCCGGAACGAGCCGTGCCCGTGCGGCTCCGGCAAGAAGTACAAGAAGTGCCACGGAGCGACCGGGATGGGAGCCGCCGCCGGCTGACCGAAAGGACGAAAGGGTCATCCAGCGTCTGTGGTATGAATCCCCATGGTGAATGACCGGGAGATCCCGCTCGCCCTCACGTTCGACGACGTCCTCCTCCTCCCCGCCCGCTCGAAAGTCCATCCCGCCGAAACCGACCTGAAGACGCGCCTCGCGCCGGGGATCGGCCTGAACATCCCCATCCTCTCGGCCGCGATGGACACGGTCACCGAGTCGCGCCTCGCGATCGCGATGGCGCAGAACGGAGGCCTCGGCGTCGTCCACAAGAACCTCACGATCGATTCCCAGGCCGCCGAGGTCGACAAGGTGAAGCGTTCGGAGAGCGGGATGATCGTCGACCCGGTCACCTGCCGCCCGACCCAGAGGATCTCGGAGGCGCTCGAGGTCATGGCGAACTTCCGGATCTCGGGGGTGCCGGTCGTGGACGACCGCGGCAAGCTCGTCGGCATCCTGACGAACCGCGACCTGCGCTTCGAGACGCGGATGGACCTCCCCATCTCGGAGCGCATGACGAAGGAGAACCTCGTGACGTGCCCGCCGGGCACCACGCTCGAGCAGGCCAAGGAGCTCCTCCACCGCCACCGCATCGAGAAGCTGCTCGTCGTGGACCGCGCCGGCAACCTCAAGGGCCTCATCACGGTCAAGGACATCCAGAAGCAGATCAAGTACCCGAGCGCCTGCAAGGACTCGTTCGGCCGCCTGCGCGTGGCCGCGGCGGTGGGCGCGAGCACCGACCTCCTCGACCGGGCCCGGGAGCTCGTCGCGGCGAAGGTGGATCTCCTCGTGCTCGACTCCGCCCACGGGCACAGCGAAGGCGTGCTGAACGCTCTCTCGTCCCTGAAGAAGAGGTTCCCTTCCACCCCCGTTCTCGCAGGCAACGTGGCGACGGCGGAAGGAACGCGCGATCTCGTGCGCCGGGGGGCCGACGCCGTGAAGATCGGCATCGGGCCTGGCTCGATCTGCACGACGCGCGTCGTAACCGGCGCCGGCGTTCCCCAGATCCACGCGATCCGCGAGTGCGTGAGGGGTGCCGGCAAGGCGAACGTCTCCCTCGTGGCCGACGGAGGCATCAAGTTCTCGGGAGACGTCACGAAGGCGCTCGCCGCGGGAGCGCATTCCGTGATGATCGGCAGCCTCTTCGCCGGCACGGACGAGGCGCCGGGCGAGACGATTCTGTATCAGGGCCGCACGTTCAAGGCGTATCGCGGCATGGGCTCGCTCGCCGCGATGAAGCTGGGCTCCGCCGACCGGTACTTCCAGGACGAAGAAGAGCCGCGGAAGCTCGTGCCGGAGGGCATCGAGGGGATGGTTCCCCACAAGGGACCCGTCGCGACTCTCCTCACGCAGCTGACGGGCGGCGTGCGCTCGGGCATGGGACTCGCGGGCGCGGCAACCCTGCCGGAGCTCGTCAAGAAGGCGCGGTTCGTGCGCATCACGGCGGCAGGCCTCAAGGAGAGTCACGCTCACGACGTGATCATCACGAAGGAAGCTCCGAACTACAGGCGCGAAGAGATCTGAGCGAACCCGCCTTCCAGGATCACTTCTCGGGCCACGCAGGCGATTACGCCCGCTACCGGCCGGCCTACCCGCCCGAACTCTTCCGGACCGTCGCAGCGCTGGCGCCCCGGCACAAGCGCTGCTGGGACGCGGGAACTGGAAGCGGGCAGGCCGCCGTCCCTCTCGCGGAGCACTTCGCCGAGGTGGTCGCGACGGACGCGAGCGCCGACCAGATCGCCCACGCGACGCCGCACCTGCGTGTCACGTACCGCGTGACGCCCGCCGAGCGGTCGGGCCTGAAAGACGGATGGGCCGACCTCGTGACCGTCGGGCAGGCGGTTCATTGGTTCGCCTTGAAGAGCTTCTACGAAGAGGTTCGGAGAGTCGGAGCGCCGGGGAGCGCTCTCGCCGTGTGGGCCTACGACCTCCTGAGCGTGGTCGAAAGCGTCGACGCCGTGTTCACGGCCTTCCACGGCTCCGTCGAAGCCTTCTGGCCCCCCGAACGCGCGCTCGTGGCCCGCCGCTACGCCGATCTCTTCTTCCCCTTCGAGGAAATCCCCTTCCCGCCCGTTTCCATGACCGCTCGTTGGGATCTCGAACGGATGCTTGGCTACCTCTCGACGTGGTCGTGCGTGAAACGCTGCGCGAAAGAAACCGGGCGCGATCCGATCGCGGAGTTTGCGGAGCCGTTCGCCGAGGCCTGGGGAAATCCTGCCGAAGGAAGACTCGTCACCTGGCCCCTCGTCCTCCGAGCCGGACGGATCGCCTAGCCGGCCGCTTATCATGAGCCGGACAGACTGACCGCGTCAGACTCTCGAAAGGGGGACGCTCCGTGAACGAGGAGCGCGTCATCGTCGTGGTTCCGCAGCTCAATCTCGACGGGGCGCCCCGTACCGTCGGAGACCTCGTCTTCACGACCCGGCAGGTCTTTCTGGCCAGGAGGGCGGGCAGCGCGGACCTGGCACGAGCGTTCGACCTCACCGGGGGTGTCCCGGCCGCGCCACGCAGCAGAAAATCTTCACAGCGCCTTCGCGCTCAGTCTCTCGACAGGATTCTCGCGGCGGCGGATCGACGGACGCGTTTCGAGTATCGCGAGCTCGAGAGCATCACCGTCAACGTCGGCGGTCTTTTTTCTTCCCCAAGCGTCAGGTTCGTCCCCCACCACGGCGGGCGTCTCAAGCTCCTGGGCAAGCGGGCCGCTCTCGAACTCCTCGCCGCGGCCGTTCCCGCCCTGGAGAAAGCAGGAGCGCCGATATCCCTTTCTTAGGATCCCTATCGCCCGACCTCCCGCCGCGGCAGAGTGAGCGGCCGGAAGCCTAACCCGGAGTCGCCGCCTTCAGGAGCATCTCGACCGCGCCCTCGATCTCCCTCTTCACCTTGGCGAACCGCTCTCCCGTCGCCGGGCCGTCGAAGCCGGAGCGGATCTTCACGATTCGGTGCCGGCGATCGAGGAAGAGCGTCGTGGGATAGCCCTCCCAGCCTTGCAGCGGAAGGATCGCCTGTGAGGCGGGCGCGCCTTTCGTCGTGCCCGCGAGGAGAATCGGATGCCTCGTTCCGAAACGCTCGATGAACCTTTTCACCTGCCGGCGGTTGCGCTCCACGTCGTTCGTGTATTCGAACGAGAGAGACACGATCTCGAGACCCCGCGGCCCGTATTTCTCCTCGAGCTCCCGCAGGAACGGGGCCTCGTCTGCGCAATTCGGACACCAGGTCCCCATGAACGCGACGAGCATGGGCTTCCCGGCAAAACGCGCGTCCGCCGTGGACACGATCCGGCCCCCGACGTCGGGAAACGACACGACGTACGGGCGAGACGGGTCCCTGGGCCTCACGATGTCGAAGGAGCCCGGCAGGAACGAGGCCGCGGCGGCCGCGTCGAGCCGTTTCCCGCGCCACGAGGCGGGCGGATTCATCCGCGAGCGGTATTCCCCCGCGAGCCTGCCGTCCGGAAGCAGCTCGGCGTCGAAACGGTAGACGTGCACGCCGTCGAAGACCGACAGGACGAGACGTTCCCCGTCGAACGTGCCGTGCAGGGCGCCGTAGTCGCCGGTCGTCGAGAGAAACGTCCCCGTCACGGCACTGCCTTTCTGCTGGAAAAGGCCGGTCAGTCTCTCGATGTTCCTTCCGTCGCCCATCTCGACGCCCCACGTCCCGGCCAGAGAAGCTCCATCCTTCGGGCGGGGCACGGGGGGCGCCTTTCGAGACGCGCGGAACGGCACCTCGGCGAGACCCGTCGTGATGACACGCGTGTATCGGCCCTCCAGCCCCGAGCCCTTCGGCTCGGCCACGATCTTCGCGTCGTAGTGCGCAAGCTCGAGAGTCAGCGCCGCGCCGTCCCAGGCGGCCGACGTGAACGGGATCTCGGACGCGCCGTTCAGAAGCGATGCGGAAAGACCGGAATCCTTCGCCACGACCTTCAGGTCGAAAAAGACCTCGTGCCCCTCCGAAGGAATCAGCTGGGCGTGCCAGAGGCCGGTGGGTGCCGAGAGGGACGCGACGGCTGCGAGCGCCAAGATCATTCTTTCTCTTTCTTCTTCCTCATCCTCTCCCGCAGCGCCCGAACCGCATCCGCCCGCGCCTTCAGCTCCTTCTCGGCCCCCTCGCCCGACGGCCGGTAGTAGTTCCGGCCCTGCAGCGCGTCGGGAAGGCACGAGAGGCCGGCGGTCTTCTCGGCCAGATCGTGCGCGTAGCGGTAGCCCGACCCGTAGCCCACGTCCTTCATGAGCTTCGTCGGCGCGTTGCGGATCGCGAGGGGCGGCGGCTCGTTCGGGTGCTCGTGCACGTCGGCCACGGCCTCTCCGTACGCGGTGTAGAGCGCGTTCGACTTCGGCGCCAGCGCCAGGTGCACGGCGGTCTCGGCGAGCGCGAGCGCCCCCTCGGGCATGCCGATGAAGTGCACGGCTTCCTTCGACGCCATCGCGAGAGCCAGCGAGGACGGGTCGGCGAGGCCGACGTCTTCGGAGGCGAAGCGCACGAGGCGGCGCGCGACGTAGAGCGGGTCCTCCCCCGCCTCGAGCATCCGCGCGAGCCAGTAGAGGGACGCGTCCACGTCCGAGTCCCGGAGGGACTTGTGGAGCGCGGAGATGAGGTTGAAGTGCTCCTCGCCGGACTTGTCGTACAGGAGGACCTTCCGCTTGAAGAGATCCTCGAGGAGAGAGACCGAGACCGAAGAGGGATTTTCTTCGAATGGAACATGGGAGACCGCCGCTTCAAGCGCCGTAAGCGCCCTTCTGGCGTCGCCGTCGGCAAAGCGTCCTAACCATTCGAAGGCATCTTCATCCACCGTCACCCTGGCCGCGAGGCCCCTCGCGGGATCCGCCAACGCCCTCTTCATCAGAAGAATCAGATTCTCTTCTTTCAAAGCCGGCAGGATGACGACCCTGAGGCGTGAGAGCAGGGCGCCGTTCAACTCGAACGAGGGGTTCTCGGTCGTGGCGCCCACGAGCACGATGTCTCCGGCCTCGACGAAGGGCAGAAACGCGTCCTGCTGCGCCCGGTTGAAGCGGTGGATCTCGTCGACGAAGAGCAGCGTGCGGCGGCCCCGGCGCTTCGCGCGAGCCGCCTCCTCCATCACGTTCCGGATCTCCTTGATGCCCGAGACGACGGCCGAAAAGCCGATGAAACGGGCCCGGGTCTTCGCCGCGATGATCCGCGCGAGCGTCGTCTTGCCGCTCCCCGGTGGCCCCCAGAAGACGAGCGAGGGAACCTTGTCGGCCTCGAGCGCCTTCGCCAGGAAGGAGCCGGGGCCGACGAGGTCCGCGGGCCCTTCCACCTCTGAGAGGTCGCGGGGGCGCATCCGCTCGGCGAGCGGCGCGTCCTCGGGCGCGACGCTCCCGCCGGCGGGCCAGTCTTCAGCCGGGAGCTCGTCCTCGAAGAGGTCGCCCGGCGACGAGGTCACGCCCGCGGGCGCCCTTTCGCTCGCTGCTCGAGCTCACCCGTGAGGCGGTCGAGCGCCGGAATCTCGGGGTGCTCCTTCTTGAGCTTCGCGAGGATCTCGAGCGCTTTCTTGGTCTCGCCCTTGTCGATTCCGTACACGATCGCGAGATTGAACTGCGCCGGCCAGTGGTTCGGATCGCGTGCCGACGCCTGCGTGAACATCGCGAGCGCCTTGTCGAGGTTGCCGCTGTTCCGGTACGCGACTCCGAGATCGGTGAGGACGTTGGGATCGGCGTCGCGCAGCTTGAGAGCTCTCTCGTACGCGTCGATGGCCTTCTTCCAGTCCTCGACGTCGTACGCCGTGTTTCCGAGCTGCACGAGGAGGTCCGCGTTCTTCGGCTCCTTGGCTACGGCCGCCTCGAGGTCCGAGAGCTTCTGCCGAACGACCGGGTCGGCGGCCAGAGACGGCTGTCCCCCGCCGCTGCCGGGCAGATCACGCGTCGCGCCCGGACCGACGCCCGCGAGGCCGGCATGCGGATCGGTCAGGGAAGCCTGAGGCACCGCCGACGGATTCTTGTCCAGGTACAGATACGCGGCCGTGAACCCGGCGAGAAGACCCACCGCCAGGAACAGACCCCGGTCCGGCCAGGGGGTCGTCCGTGGTGCCGACGCCTCCGGGGCGCGGGCCTTCTTCTCCCGGACAGGCTTTCCGGCCGGAGGGGGCGGAGGCAGGTGATCGTCCAACTCTTCAGCCGTCATCTCGATTCACTCTCCTCGTCACGCACGGGCTGTGCCGACCACGTGCCCGCCACGGGGCCCGAGACCGGGGCCGGCGCGATCTGTGTCCCGTCCCAGGTGCCCGCGATGCGGCGCGAGGGCCCGATCGTCAGGCGGCCGTAGAACTTCGCATCCACTCCGCGCTCGGAGTCGATCCGCTCCAGTGTGACGCGGTCGCCCACGAACGTGCCCCTCAGAGAACCATGAAACCCGCCGTCGAGGACATAGTCCCCCGAGAGGATTGTGCCGTCGAGCGAGAGGCGGTAGAAGCCGCGCCGCGCCCCCGGGTTGATGAAGACCTCCCAGCGACCCGTGAGGGGGTCGGAGAGCGCGCTTCTCAAGGCCTCGCGACGGCGCGCGATCTCCTCCCGGAACGCGGCGAGCCGGCGCACCCGCTCGGCGAGCCTCTCGGAAACGGCCCGGCGCCTGTCCTGACCCGCCTCCATGCGCGCCCGCGCGTCAGCCGCCGCCTGCTCGGCCTGCTCCAGGGAGCTGCGGTCCAGCACGCCCTCGCGCGCGAGACGCGCGATCTGATTCAGGGCCGAGGTGAGGTCGGACTCCGCGCGCGACGCCTGTCCCGAGATCCGGTCGAACTCCTCGAGATCCTCCGTCACGCGCCGCTTCTCCATGTCGACGGACGCCAGAAGGACGTCGAGAACGCCGTCGCCGGTCCGGGTCGGGACGTTCGCGGCTGCAGCCGGCAGCACGAGCGTCAGGAGAAGTCCCACCGCAAGGCCGGTGAGCATCGGGCGCAAAGCCATCCTCGCCACTATACGGAAGTTGCCGCTGCCCCATCGCTCCACTTCAATTTCCCATCGGCGTGGAGGGGTGAGGGGGAGGCCGACCCGGGTTCCCCCGAACAAGAGAGGTCAGTGGTCGCGCTGGTTTCCGGCCAGGGCCGCGACGGGACGCCGCTTGAGAAGCGCCCGGTCGAGGGCCTTCTCCACCTCGGTCGCGACCTCGCCCTCCGGCAGCCCGTTGATCTGCGCGATCTCGGAGACGATCAGGTAGCGAGCGCGCTCGTACATCTTCTTCTCGCGGAAAGAGAGCGCTTTCTGCTTCTGCACCCACGTCAGGTTCTTGAGGACGTCCGCGATGTCCGTGAGCCGGCCAGAGCGCATCTTGTCGAGGTTCTGCTTGTACCGACCCTTCCAGTCGCCGCTCGGCGGGAGCGTCGCGTTCTCGAGAACGCGGAACACCGAGCCAACGTCCTTGCGTCGCGTGAGCGGGCGGAGGCCGATGCGGTCCGAATTCCCGACCGGCACCATCACGCGCGAGTTGTTCCCGATGAGGCGAAGCTGATAGCAGGGCGCAGGTGAACCTTCGAGAAGGGATTCCTGGATCGTCTCCACGACTCCGACGCCGTGGTTCGGGTAGACAAGCCTGTCGCCGATCTTGAAAGCCACGGAATCGCCTCCTTCGGAAAGGGAAAAGAAGATTACTCCCCCACCTCTCCCCCGTCAACGGAGTTTGGCGACGGAGCGTGCCGATGAGGAAAACTGAACGTTTCTGGTTCACTCCGGCGCATATTCCAGCCCTCCCGGCCACTGCGCTCGACTCATTTTCCAGGCGTCGCCCCCTGCATGACTGCGTCCACCACGGCCTCGCCCTCCTTGCCGTCGGTGTCGCGGAGGGCCAGGTGGTCTTCGACCGCGTCCGGGTGCAGGTAATCGTCGAGCCAGTGCTTCTCGAAGACGGGATAGGCCGCGACGATGGGCAGCGCGAGAACCGCCCCGATCACTCCGCCGAGCGTTCCGCCCGCGAGGATCGCCAGGAGCACCGTCAGCGTCGAGAGCCTCATGCGGTTTCCATACAGTCGGGGGACGAGGACGTACGCCTCGAAGAGGTGGTAACCCAGGTAGATGCCGAGGACGATCAGCGCGACCGAGGGGCTGACCATAAGCGCACAGAGCGATGCCGCCGCCGTCGCGACCAGGATTCCCGCAACTGGAATCGCGTCGCAGAGGCCGGCGAAGAGGGCGAGCGGAACCGCGGCGGGGACCCCGAGCATCGTCAGGACGACGAACGTGAAGACCGAGAAGAGCGCGGAGGTGATCATCTGGCCGGTCGTGAATGCCTGCACGACCTCGAACACCTCCGGGACCATGCTCCCCATGCGCCTTCGGTGCGCGCGCGGCACGTAGGCGAGAAGCCAGGCCACGACCTTTCTGCCGTCGAGGAGGAGATAGAGGCTGAGCACGACCGCGATCAGGAGCCCTGCCACCAACTCGAGAGCCTTCGGACCCCAGGTCAGAGGCTTCGCAAGCCAGGCGTCGAATTCGGGAGAACGCGGCAGATCGAAGAACGGAAGGACGATGCGCGAGGACAAGCCGCCGCCCTCCAGCTGTTTCGCGAGCTCGCTCTTGAATTGGGGCAGGTTCTTCCAGAGGTCGGATACCTGCTTCACGAGCGGCGGAAGGACGAAGAAGGAGAACGCCGAGACGATCATGACGATGGCCAGCGCCAGGAGAGCGACGGCGCGTCCGCGCGTGAACCCGCGCGTCTCGAGACCGTCCACGATCGGGCTGAGCGCGATGGCGAGGAGGATCGAGATCAGGAAGAGCTGAAAAGGGGGCCACAGGCGAACGAGCGCCCATCCGGCCAGGACCGCGGCGAAGAGCTTCGCGAAGGTCGCCCACGGGACGTGCAGGTCCCGCGGCGACTTCGCGGAGGTCTTCATCCTCTTGACTCCCGCAACGATCACTTATTTCTTTTCGACCTGCAGCGAGGATCGCGAGGGCTTGGACGGGACCTTCCCGCCGGCCCGGCGGGCTTCCGAAAGACCGATCGCGATGGCCTGCTTCCGGCTCTTCACCTTCCTGCCGGAGCCACCCGACTTCAGCTCCCCGCGCTTCATCTCGTGTAGCGCCCGCTCGACTTTCTCCGAAGCCTTCTTCCCGTATTTCGTGGCCATGATCCCTCCCCGACGTTTCTTCATCCGCACGAGTCGGACGCCATGAACCTGCACGAGTCGTGCCTGGACAGGCGTCTTCCCGGAGCGGTCACGGTTTCGCTCCTCGCGGCCGTTTCGCGACGGAGCCCAGCCGGGAGAGCTCCGCATCGAAGCCGGGCAGGATCGCCCGGAAGAACGCGTTTTCGACGAGGCGAACGATGATCTCGAGCGTGCTCGCATGGGCGGTGTCGACGGGGCCCGCAATGTGCGCCTTCGTGGCGACTTCGCTCCGCGGGCGATTCTCGAGGAGCTTCGCCACCCCACCGACGAGCTTTTCGTACAGCTTGCGGAAGAGACTCTTCTCGGCGTCCTGCCGGGCGTCGTAGACCTTCATGTCGCGGAAGAGCGGCTTCACGTAGCCGTCGACCATTCCGTTCTTCACCTTGAGCTCGGAGAAGAACGAAAAAGCTCCGGCCGACACGTCGAACTTCCCGTAGGCGCGGAGGAGATCGTTCATGAGGCGCATGTCGGTGTCGCGGATCGAGACCGCGACGTCGAAGTCGGAGCCCTTCTCGTCGGGCCGGAAAGTGGCGCTCGCCTCCGCGGGACCGCTTCCCAGGAACCGCCCGGTCGCGCGCACGACTGTGGGGCCCGCGCGAAGGCCGTTCGACAGGTTCGTCGCCGTGACCGAAACGCCGGAAACGAAGACCCGGTAGGCCGGATCCTTCGCCTTGTTCACGAAGCCGAGCTCGCTGTCGACGATCGTGAGCCGGTCGACGCGAAGATCCTTATGGGGGGCGGCGGCCGCGCCCTTCACCGCCTGCTTCACCGTCTCGACGCGCTCCTTCTCCTTCGGCGCCGTCCTGGCCGAGTGGAGGTAATCGATCGTGACCTTCCGGAGGCCGAGATCGTGCACGTGGACGAGCTGAATGCCCGGGGCGGACTCGAGCTCGCCGGACGTCGAAACGATCCCGCCTTTCACGACGAGGTTGGACCGGGCCACCAGCGGGCGGAACGGCCCAAGCGGGACGTCGTTCAGGTCGAACAGGACGTGGAAGCCGGGAAACGGCTCCGCGAGGAAGTTCGCGTGCCCTTGTATCGACCCCCGGCCGGTCCCGAGAATGACGCCCGTCGCCTCCACCGGCGAGGGATAGACGCGCTCCTTCGAATGAATGTTGCGGATGTTCGTGGCGCGCACTTTCAGATGCGTGACGCGCAGCGGCTCGGACTTCGCATCGTCGATGTACGTCAGGTCCCCGTCGTCCACCCGCAGGAGGTTGATCTTCAGGGGGTAGATCGACTCCAACGCCTCCTGCCAGCCGCGCTGATTCACCGGAACGGCGTCGGCGACTTCCTTCAGGAGCTGCGGGCGGTTCACGTTGAGCCGGGGCCGGTCGAAGAGGAAATCCGCGACGACGTGGAGCGTCAGGAGCTCCTTCCAGTGCACGCTCGCCTTGAGGAACGGCAGGGCCATCACGGGCGGGTCGGGGTTCGCCTGCTGGGCCACCGAGACGTCTCGCAACGTGACGGAGAGGCCGAAGAGGCTGAGGTGCGCACGGCCGACGGAAGCCGTGTAGCCCTTCAGCTTCTTATTCATGTTCGATTCGATCGTGCGCCGGAGAGGCTCGTCGCCGAAGAAGGTGGCGGCGGGAAGAATCGCAAAGAGCACGGCGAAGACGCCGAGGGGCCAGCGCCAGCGACGCCACGCAGGGGGCGACGAACGTCGAGGGATCGGCCGCTCCGAGGGTCTCGACTCCTCCGGTTCCTGTTCGAGTGGCCGCGCGGCTCTGCTCATCCGAGGCGGAGAGCAAGCAGAGTGCCACGGGCGATTCCCGGGTCGGCCCAGGCCCGGGGCTTGCTACGGCACCTTCATGGTCGTTCTCCAGGCGCTTTTCACATGGTTGATTCGCTCGCTTGGAAAAATCTTCCAGGCCCTGTTCGGCTGGTCGGTCCTGGCGCTCTTCGGTCCGCGTCCGAAGCGCGAAAAGACGATCCTGTCCGTGGGCGTGGCCGCGGCCGCCGCATGGCCGCTCCTCGTTCTCGGGATCATCTTCCCGCGGATCGCGTCCTTCGTCCTCGCGCTCGTTCCGGTCTCACGCTCGATTCCGAGCGGCGCGCTCCGGGCGGCCTGGTCGATCGCCGCTTTGGCCGTGCCCGCAGGCCTGGGCCTGCTTCTCGCGCGCTTCGCGCCTTCCGCCGCGCGCGGCGGCTGGTGGCGGAAGGTCGCGGAAGGATTCCCCGCCACGCTCGGCGTGGCGTGCGCGTTTCTCTTCATCGCGATCGCCGCGCCGGTCCGGAGGCTCGTTGCGCTCGTGCGAAGGAGGGTCTCGATTCACGTCCCGGTCGTCGTGAGGCTCGAGGCCTACGGAGAGCTCGGCGATCTCGTGGAGTCCGTGCTGGGCCGGGCGGGGCTCGGTCTCGCCCGGGCCGCCGCGCCGCTCGCGGAAGAAGCGCCCATGCGCCTCCTCCGCTGGATCGGCGGACCGCTGTTCCGCAGGCAGCTCCCGGCCCGACTCATCTCGTTTCGGGGCTCGGCTCTCACGATCCTCATCAACCCGAACGGGCTCGCGATCGAGGGTCCCGAGTTCGTGGTCATGCGAGTGCGGGGACTCCTCACCGAGGCCTTGACGTTCAGCCTCGCGCTCCAGACCCTGGACCCCGACGCGCAAAAGCTGGAACGGCGGCTCAAGGCGCTCGTGGGCGGCGGGCGCTCGCGGGGCGCGGCGCCCGCCCGCACGGCCGACTCGCTGGAGCGCGTCGCCGAGTGGCTCCTCGCGGCGGACGTCGCCGACGACGACTGGCAAGTCCTTCATCGCGAGTTGTTGCAGGCGGCTTGCGCGATCGGGGGGCGGGAGCCTCTGCTGATGGCGAGCGCCGTGGACTCGGCCACGCGAGGCCGGCTTCTCACGACGTCTCCCCCGACGACTGCGAGGCGCGCCTCCTCGGTCTAGAGGTGGAGCGAGCCGAGGCGGAGCGGGAGGGTGCGCGCCGTCTCCAGATCCTCTTCTTCAGCGGACACGCCGACGGGGTCTTCGGGCAGGGACTCGGAGGAGTCCACGACGGCGCCGTTCTCACGTGGCTTCGGCGTTCCCTCGCCCGAGACGAGAAGTGCGGCCGCGTAGGCTTCCGAGAGCATCGGGAAGCAGTGCATGGGAACCTCCTCGTCCGCTTCCCATTCAAGCGGTATGCCGGAGCCCCGCGAAAAACGTTCCAGGAGCGTGAGCGTGGTTGCGCTCGGGCGCCACGCCTTCCCTTCAGTTGCGGAGTCGAGCGCGCGCAGCCCCTCTGGCCCGGCCCTTGCTCGAAGCAAAGTGCCCCGGAAGAACTACCGGGGTGGAAGCGAGCGGTCGGGTGAAAGGGCCACCTCAATGAAGAGAACGATTCGCGCCCTGTGTTTCCTGGCGGCAACCTCGGTCGCGTCTCTCGGAGGCGCCGGCTGCGGGACGTCGACGCCGGCTCCCGTCACGCGGGCGAACAGCGCGGACATCGAGGCGCTGAAGGCGAAGCTCGCGAGGGACGCGCGGTTCTCGAAACTGACGAAGGTGACCGTCAACCCCGCGAACGGGGTCCTCACGCTCTCGGGTCAGGTACCGAGCGAATCGGACCGCGCCGACGCCGGAAGGCTCGCGAGCTCGGTCGAAGGCGTTGCCGTGATCTACAACGAACTCCAGGTCGAGACCGCGACCCGCTAGTCCTGCCGCGGCCCGCCGTCGTCGGTCGGGTGGCCCGTTCGAGCCTGCAGTCCGTCTCCGCACGGAACTTGCAAGACCCTTCCTGAAGGGAAGTTCTTACTCAACGTGAACGCGCGCCCGCCGGGTCGACCGCCCCGAGCCCCCCAAGGGCCGCCGGTCGTCGTCCAGCTCCCTCGCATCTGTTCGGCGGGCCGCCCGGGCGCCGCATCTGGTCGTGTGGAAATCGGATGAGTCAGGAGAAGAAGATCCTCGTCGTCGATGACGAGGCCGACTTCGTTTCGGCTCTGGCGGAGTTGCTCGAGGGCGAGGGGTACGTCGTGGACACGGCCAAGGACGGAAAAGAGGCCCTCTCGAGACTGGCCGGCGCGCCGCTGCCCTCCGTCGTCATTCTCGATCTCATGATGCCCACAATGGGCGGGGCCGAGGTCTTCTCGGCGATGCGAGCGGATCCTCGGCTCGCCGCGATTCCGGTCATCCTGTCGACGTCGGATCCTGCCCAGGCTCCTTCCGGAGCCCTCTTCCTGAGGAAGCCGATCAGTGTCGATCGAATGCTCGAAACGGTCCAGAGGCTCACGAGCTGATCGTCCGTTCGACCGGCCGGGGGTATGCTCGAAGCCGCTGAACCTGCGCTGCTCGAAGCCATCCCGAACGCCCTGCGATTGAGACGAGCGAGTTGGAGACAGATGGCCGAAGCCGATCGCCCGAGCCTTCCGGTCGACCGCTCCGAGCGCGTCGCGGTGGAGTCACGCGAGGCGGACAGCCTCCGCCGGCTCGCCGCGATCGTGGAGTCGAGCGAGGACGCGATCATCGCCAAGGACCTCCAGGGCCGCATCGTCGAATGGAATCGCGCGGCCGAGCGGATGTTCGGATACCGCAGAGAGGAGGCCGTCGGGCGCTCGATCGAGATGCTGATGCCGCCGGACCGCGCAGACGACTGGAGAAGGATCCTGGAGCGCGTGGCGAACGGGGAGCGCCTCGCGCACTTCGAAACGCGCCGTCGGGCCCGGGATGGACGGATTCTGGATGTGTCTCTCACGGTCTCGCCGGTGCGAGACGGCGAGGGCCGGATCGTGGGCGCCGCGAAGATCGTCCGCGACGTGACCGCCGAGCTGGAGGCCCGCCGCGAGGCCGAGAAGACGCGGGACCTCTTCCTCGGCATGCTCGGCCACGACCTCCAGAACCCGCTCAGCACCATCAACGTGTCGGTTCACACCCTGCGGCGCCACGCCCCCGAAGCGGACCAGAAGATCCTCGCTCGCATCTCGAACAGCACCGACCGCATGTCGAGGATGATCGACCAGCTCCTGGATATCACGAGGAGCCGCCTGGGAGGTGGAATCCCGATTCATCCGGAAATCGCCGATCTCAAACGCATCTGCCGAACGGTCGCGGACGAGTTCGAGGCCCTTCATCCCGGCCGTATCCGGCTGTCGGTTGACGGAGAGCTGAGCGGCTTCTGGGACGGCGACCGGCTCACGGAGGTCCTGTCCAATCTCGTCTCCAACGCCTTCAAGTACGGAGCCCCGGACGAGAAGGTGTCAATCTGCGCGAGCACGAAGGGGGAAAACGTCCTCCTCGAGGTGACGAACCTGGGGCCGGAGATCCCGGAATCGTTTCTCGCGACGGTCTTCGATCCTTTCCAGCGCGGCGCGATCGACCGCAACCGGGGAACGAAGGGACTCGGGCTCGGGCTCTACATCGCCCGCGAGATCGTGCGCGCTCATCAGGGCGAGATCACCGTGCGTTCCGGCGGCTGGGGAACGACATTCTCGGTGACCCTGCCGCGCCGGGTCCCGCCGCCGACCAATGCGACGGACCCGGCGCGTTGAGCCGGCCGCCTCCTCGGCGGCTGCCGCTAGCGACGTTTCGCGAGATACCCGACGAGGATTCCCGCGGTGAACGCCCCGATCGCCACGATGGCGGTGTTGTCGTCGGCGTACGCACTGACGCGTTCGGCGGTCTGAGACATCCGCCGTCTCCCGCGCTCCAGGTACTCCTGGGCCATTTCCCGTCCGGTTGACGCCGCCCCCTGGGCCGCCCCCCGGAGGCTTTCCCCCAAGTCCTTTGCCGCCTCTTTGCTCCGGTTCACGGCGTGGTCGAAATCGCTCCTGAATTCGCCGCCGATCTTCTGCGCGTCCTTCGTGGCCTTTCGCACGGCGTCCTGCGTCGTAGAGGAATCGAGAATAGTTTCCATGGGAACCTCCGGTGGCGCTTCACCGCAACGCGTGTGCCAGGAGATGCGGCGCTTCAGCGCGCAAGGGCCCCCCGGTGAGGCAGCTGCTTGTCCACGGCCGCGAGAAGCGCATCGAAGTTGACGGGCTTCTTGAAGAAGCCGGCGTCGGTCTCGCGGGGCGGCATTTCGCGATCCGAAGAGATGCCGGACACGATGGCGATGGGAATCCGGGGATGAGCGGGAAGGTGCTCCAGCGCGCTCACGAAATCCCAGCCGTTCATGACGGGCATGTCGAGGTCGAGAAGGATCACGCCCGGATGAACACCCGCGCGCAGAAGAAAGAGCGCCTCGGCTCCGCTCTCGGCTCCGATGGCGCTCAGACCCTCGAGGCGGAAGAGGTCGATGAGCCCCTCGCGTAGCGTGGCGTCGTCGTCGACGACCAGGATGTCGGGACTCGAGAACCGGTCCCGGGAGCCTTGCACCGCCTGCGCCATCCCCCGCCCCTCCCGTTCCTCCGCGGGGGCGTCATTCCCGGCCGCGGACGTCCTGTGCCCCGCAAGTTGCAGGCCATTGCAGAAACGACATTCTGTCCGCGGGCGGAAAAGACGGCGGGCGGCGCCGGCGGCACGCGGGTTGCGCAGGGGTCTTCTCGTCCGAACGAGAAGAAAGAAATACAGGAGGCTTCATGAATCTCACGGAAATCTTCAAAGGAAAAGACAGCGAATGATGGAAGCCATCGAGCACCACGCGGACGAGGAGGAGAGCGACATGTTTTCCGAAGCCCGGAAAGGCCTCGACGAAGACGCGCTCCTCGCGCTCGGCGCTCGGATCGAGGCGCGGAAGAGCGAGCTCGTCGCAATCGAAGAGAGCGCGGGACGGAAGACTCCGCGTTCCGCCAATTTCGCGCCGAAGCAGCGGAAGCCCGCGCGTTCCGCCGTCAAGGGCGGCGCCTCGCGAAAGAGCTCGGGGATCCCCGCGAAGCGACGGGCCCGGTAGCTTCTTCCAGAGCGCATGGCATCGATCTGGCAATACCCGAGGGAGGAAGGAGATCTTCGATGCTCAAACTCGCGTTGACATTCCTCGTCATCGGGTTGATCGCGGCGCTGCTCGGCTTCACGACGATTGCCGGGGCCTCGATCGCGATCGCCAAGTTCCTTGCGTTCCTGTTCCTCGCGCTCTTCCTCGTGTTCGTGCTCCTCGGGATCACGGCCGGCAACAAGCTGACCGGAGCCTGAGGGGCAGGCGGAGCCGGGTGCCGCGCGGAGGCGTGGCACCCGGCACCGCTTCGCCCGCCCGCCCATCGCGGTGCGGCCCGAACGAGTTCCACCCGAAAGGACACTCTTGGCTCGGTCAAGAAAATCCCGAACCGCCACGGTCCGAAGCACGGCGCGAGGCGAGGCCGCCCGCGCGGGCGTCCTCGAGCGCGTCTCGAAAGCGGCGACGCGCGCGGCGGGGAGCAGCGGAGCCTTCGCTCTGGCCATCGCCGTCGTCCTCGTGTGGGCGGCGACCGGACCCGTCTTCCACTACTCCGACACGTGGCAGCTCGTCATCAACACCGGAACGACCGTGGTGACGTTCCTGATGGTGTTTCTCATCCAGCGGAGCCAGAACAAGGACTCCCAGGCGGTTCACCTCAAGCTGAACGAGATCGTCGCCGCCCTCGAAGGAGCCAGCAACCGCCTCATCGACGTGGAGAGCATGTCGGAAGCCGAGCTGAAGACTCTTCACGCCTATTACCGGAGGCTGGTGGCGCTCACGCGGGAGGAGCTGTCGCTGACGCGGTCGCACTCGGTCGAAGAGGCGGAGAAGCGCGCGCTCCGGAAGCTCGGCCGCTGACGCGGTCGCCGCGCGTCTCGGGGCTGTCATTGGTGCCGGAGGAGGGAGTCGAACCCTCACAGCCTTGTGCGCGGCGGTCCTATTGTCCTCAGTCGCCTCGCCTCAGAACAGATTATCGGCTACTTAAGGCGGGTGTGGATGCAGCGGCAGAACCTCTGCGCCTTCTTGCTGGTGGGAGTCATCAGCGTGCAGCCGACGTGGAGCTGCACGCAGGAGGAGGGTGGCTGTGGAAGGTCGTGACGAGCGTTGTGACTATGGGAAGCGGCACCTTTCCGGCCATGTGAACCTCCTGAAATGCAACCGTGTTTCGGCTCGAGCCCGCGCGGTATCCGCCCTAAGGTGTGGTCTCACATTGCCGTTGTCTTCAAGAAATTCTGACGAGTTTCTCAGTTCTACAGCGACTAGTTTCGGACAGACTCTTGCCCTAGGCCCCTCCGAGCTAGAACCCGGCCGGCTTTCTCGGTCTCGGCCCCTCACGGCGAGCGTAGCGGGCCGCTGCAACCCGGCTATGAAGACGCGACGGCAACAACCAGAGCAATGCGGCTCGCCATTCCAAGTTTGTCGACGGGGCTGAGTAGAAGTGGCACACGTTTCCTTGGTGGACCCGGGGTCGGCGAGGGCGCTGCCTTTCCTGACGTGGACGATGCGCCCGCAGTCGCGGCAGTAGTAGTTATCGAAGTCCGGCAGGTTCGAGCCGATCGGGGAGAAGGACGTGTTGACGGTGCCGCGGCCGCTCCGAGCCTCCATCATCAGACCCCCTGCGAGGCGATCTCGGGGACGCACCTACGGTTTTGAAGAGGGGCACGGCGTGGCGCTGCTTCCGGCGGTGGGACTATCGGTGCCGCCGGCACACTTCACAAGGGCGGCCGCCGGGACAAACGGCGAGAAAGGGGACCTCAGATGCGCATTCCACGAAACGCGCGCGAACTATCGGCTACTGAGGAAATGATGGCCCGTGACGTATTCCAGAACAGTCTCCCATCGTGGAGGAGAATCCGAATTACAGACGCCTTGGGCAAAGACGACCGTCCCTTCACCCTAAACGAAATGGGCCTCTACTTCATTAACGCCGGCCCGGAGGTTTATGACGACGCGGCCCTGGCACAGGACTACAAGGGCTTTGGAGCCCGCAAAGCCATCCTCATCCATGAAATGACTCATGTCTGGCAGGCCTACCACGGCTATTCGATTTACCTGCGCTCGCTGTGGGCAAATACTAGGGGAGCCGGATATGGGTACACAGTCGGTGAGAAATGGGACGACTATAACGTGGAACAGCAGGCTCACTTGGTGGAAGACTGGTTCATGGGCATTTACCCCAGCCCCCCCCAGTCTGTCACGGACCCTCGGTTCGTTTATATCGACACGATAATCCGGCCGGGTAAGTCGTTTTCAGCCTTTGAGGTTGCGCGGACCGCGCTAAAAATTGTACCGATCTAGAACGTCGGCCTCAGCGAACGGCGACGCGGCGGCCGTCGAGCAGTCTTCCTCATGTCCCGTGGCTCCGCGACCTCGACGCGCCTCCGACTCCTCACGAGCCCGAGGTGCCGTTGCCGAGGAACGTGCGGCGCCGGAGGCGTCTGCGTGACACGCAGCGACCCGAACGCGGCGAGGTCGATACCGTGGCCCCCCTGGCGCGACTGTGCCTGCTTGCCGCGTCTTAGGTTGGATGCTCGAAGTAGAAGGTGTTCAGCCGGACCATGCCATCTGGCGCGGCTTCCAGCTCCGGGCTGAGGCCCAGCGAGAACGCGAAGACCGTCACTTGCTTGCCTTCACGCATGAGGGTCTTCACGAGCGGAAGGAGGTCGGCGTCTCCGGTAAACAGTGCGAAGTGATCCGCGTGGTTTCCGTAGGCGTGGTGGAGCGCATCGAGCCTGATGAAGAGGTCGACGATGCGCGACTTGTCTTCCTTCTCGTCCCTTTTGAAGACGTGGGCCTGAAGGCTCGGAACCGTGTTGTCCTCGCAGAACACCTGGTCACTAATTTCCTTTTTGACCCTTTCAATCTCGTCGTCACCGCCGACCATGGACGTGTAGTAGCTCGCCCTCGCCACGTCCATGTCGAAGAGAGACAGCGCGTACAAAGGAAGCGGTTTCCAGACGAATACGTCGCGGTGGTGAGCGACGCGAGCCGTCGGCGTTCTCGATTTCGCCATGGACTGATAACGGAGGACGAGGTTTTCCCCGTCCACGAAAACCATCGTTCGGCTCATATCCGACGAGAGTCTAGGGCAGCGGTCATGAAGCGCCTCCCCGGCTTCCGCTTCGACGCGCTCAAGGGCCCGTTATCCGACCGGCACGCCCACCGCTAGATCCTCAGGGAGGAAATAGAGCTCACGCGGCGGCCCCGACTGGACGAACGCGCCGCTGAAGTCCATCGTTACCTTCGCCGTCGAGCCCGACAGTCTCGCGAGCACCTTGTTGCAGATGTACCCCGGGTCCCAAGAACGGGTGCTGCCGTCCTCGAGGCGATAGATCCAAGCGGAGTCCGTAAAGCTAGAGAGTGTTCCTTTCATCGCGGTCCGTCTCCTTCGAGGGCGTTCTCGGGGCACTGCCCGGATCCCGCTAGCGTGAGCCTATCCTGGACCGCGTGAGGCGCCTCCGCGGCTTCTGCTACGACGCGAGGCGCGGAGCTGGCGGACATCACATCACCGACCCGATCCCTCGCAGGAGATCCACGAGGCGGCTTCCATCCTCGGCGACGAGCGGGCGCCCTGCGGCTCCCTTCCTGACATACATGATTTTCATGACGACGAGAGCGCCCCCTACGTTCGCGTTCACGAAGTCTCCGACTCCTAGCGAGGGCGGCACGTATGCCGAGATTCGACTGTCGAGGGGACCCGAGGCACCTTCTGCAGCCGTCATAAACGCTGGGACTTCCATCAGTCTTTCCTCCATGGTCCATCCCTCCCAAGAAAAGGCGGGGGCTCGGCACTTCGGCAGAACAGGCACGATTCGGGCACGGCAGCAAATTCCCGAAACCGCCCGACACTGTAAGTGGTGCCGGAGGAGGGAGTCGAACCCTCACGGCCTTGTGGACCGGGGGATTTTGAGTCCGCGGGTTTGAGCTTCCTTGAAGTCACACCGAGGAGCTGATGTTCCTAGTTTCCTAGGAAATCTTGCATTTCTACGTCTCAGGAAGTACATTGAGAGAACTTTGGATCGGGCAAGGTGACGGGCAAGGTGCCACCCGCCGGGCTAGGAGGGGGCAACAAAATGCGGTCGGAAAACGGAATCCGCTTCACGAAGAAGGCCATCGACGCGATCAAGCCGGGCCCGGAGCGCGGCCGGTGGTACTGCGAGACCGGAGACGGCACGCTCCGTGGCTTCGTTCTGGTCGCCTATCCCGCGTCCAAGGTCTTCTTCGCCCGCTTCAGGACGGCGGGCGGGGTACGCCGTCTCGTGAGGATCGGCCGGTACGGCACCCTGACCGTGGAGGAGGCCCGCGCGAAGGCCCGCGAGGCCCTGGCGGCTGCGGAGCTCGGTGGGGACCCTGCGGAGGACCGCCGGCGCCGTCGCGCCACGCCGACCTTCAAGACGTGGACGGAAACCTACCTCGGGCGCGTCGAGCTTCGGAAGAAGTCCCCGCGCGAGGACCAGCGATTCCTCGCGCTCGCGGCGGAAAAGTGGGGCAACCTCCCGGTCGACGGGATCGACCGCTCTGACGTGGCCGCGCTCCACACCGCCCTCGGCAAGAGCCATCCCACGGGCGCGAACCGCTTCCTCGCCAGCGTTCGGGCTTGCTTCTCCGAGGCCCTGCGCGACGGGGTCGTAAAGACGAACCCGGCCATCGGGATCAAGCACCACGCCGAAGCTCCGCCGCGGGCGCGCGTTCTCTCGGACGACGAGCTCGTCGCCGTTCTCAAGGCCGTGGCGCTCGAGGAGGACGAGCACGCGCGGGCGGCTCTGCGGCTTCTCGTCGAGACAGGGGCTCGGCTCTCGGAGGTTCTCCGCGCCAAGTGGGACGACGTCGACTTCGACGCGGGAACGTGGCGAATCCCGAGCCCGAAGTCCGGCACGCCTCAGGTGATCCCCCTCAACTCGCAGACGCTCGCGTTCCTCCGCCGCCTGTCCCACGTCGAGACGTGCCCGTTCATTTGCGCGGGGCGCTACGCCGACAGACCGCGAGCCGACCTCAAGGACGCCTGGCAGCGCGTGAAGGACCGGGCGGCGAAGAAGGCCCCCACCGTCGCCGATGTGCACGTGCACGACCTCCGAAGGACGTTCGGGCTCCACGTCGCCCGAAAGGCCGGACTGCACGTTGCCTCTCAGCTCCTCCGCCACGCCGACGTGCGGGTGACGCAGAAGGTCTACGCGCCACTCGGGATCGAGGAGCTGCGCGCGGCCGTCGAGAATCGCGGCGTTGCCATCGCCTTCCCTCAGCCGAAGAGGAAGAGAACGTAGCCCGCCGCCGGGCGTCGCCGCCCGGCAGAAAGGACCACCACGATGATCACCCCGAGCCCGTCCTCCTACGCCGACCTTCAAGACTTCGTCTTCGAGGTCACCGCTGAGGCAACGAACGCGCTCACGACTCGCCTGGGCGCTGCTGGCGCCGAGCACCCTCATGTTGTGGCGTGTCTTGCGCTGGCCGCGCTCGCTATGCGCCTCTCGCCGGAGGAGGCGAGTCGCCTTGCCGACTCCGAAGACGCCCTGGTCGCGTTGGAAGCCTTCACGCCGCCCGAGAACCCTGTCGAGCTCGCCCGACGCGAAGCGGAGGCGGAGGGCACGGCTCGTGCGCTTCCCGCTGCCGCGGAGATCCTGAGAAACTCGGTTCACGCCGAGCGGATAGGGCCGAGCTGACGGGCTCGCGCCCGACAAGTGGCCCCGCCAGCTTCCGCTCCGGCGCTCTCGTGCGGCGGGGAAGGCGGGAAACGGTGGACCTGTCCGACCTTGCTTTCAGGTGCTTCGTGGCAGACCACAAGCCGAAGCCCGAGAACGTGTTTGGCCCAGGTGGCCTCGCCCGCTACGTCGCACGTCTCTGCAAGCACGGCGGCCGAAAAGTAGCAGGGGCATTCAAGAGTCTAGAGTTTCCAGACTGCCAACCACGCTACCCGGGCTGCCGGCCGGATCGCGTCGCGTGGCTTGCCCTCCTGAGCGTTGCGGCTGCCTCGATGAGGGAGCAGATGCGGGCCGGTCGCAACCGGAGCAGCCGCAGTCAACGCGACGCCGCGGCCGCAGGGGTTCGTAGGATGGCCTCTCGGCTGAGCAAGATGATCGAGGTCGGGGCCGTAGACGCAGATCAAGTCGTCGAGTTCATTCAGGCGGGGAAGCGGCTACCGTCGCGCTCACGGCGAGGGCGGTCCCGTCAATAGTTGAGAGACTCGCGGTCGCCATCGAGGCAAAAGCTAAGGCCCTCGCTGCCGTGTCAGATCCTCGGTTCTGGGACAGGACAGGTGAGGCCGAGGGCGAGCTCGAAAGGTACGTCTCGAAGAACACCGGGACGTCGAGGGCCTCAGACGTCGCCACGATACTTCGAGCGACACAAGTCTTCTGGGCTGAGGACGTCGGAGATCGCTCCTATAACCGACACGCGCTCCTCGTTCGCTTCGTCCGTCGGGGACGCCCGAAAAGTCGAGCGAAGTCACACGCGGTGAGGCGAAAGACCGATAAGCGTGTGACCGAAAACTGACTTTCGATTCGGTTTCCCGTTTCCTCTTCCGGGCGATCAGGAGGAAACAGCATGTCGAAGAAAAAGGCGGCAGGGGTCAAGAAGGCGTTCCGAGCGAGTGTCCGCCGTCGCGGCCGCCCTCCCCGGCGCCGATCGTGCCCCCACTCATCGCACGCGAGCCGGAAGCCGCGGTCATGGTTGGGATGAGCAAGCAGACCCTCCGGGTCCTCCGCTCACGGGGCGGCGGTCCGAAGTTTTGTAAGTTGGGGCTGCGAAGGGTCGGCTACCTGGTGAGCGACCTCGAGGCATGGGCCCGGTCGCGCCCACGTTTCGTGAATACGTCCGAAACCTCCGTTGCCAACACGCCGGCGGCACCCTCATCTGATCCGAGAGCTGTGCGGTGAAGACCTCTGAAGGGGCGGGCGCCGTTGCCGTGATCGTCATTCGAGCATCCGGGACGTCGCCCCACGGCCGCGGCACGTGCCCGAGGTCGCCGCGGCGGCTGCGCTCGCGCGCTTAGCTGCGGAAGACCCTGACCCCCTGCGCGCTCTTCGTCGCATCGTGAGGCACGCGCAGACGTTTCTTTTTCGGCGAGGCTTCGGTGAGCGCGAGCGCTCCTGCGCAGGCAACGGTGCGCGATGCAGAAAGGGGCCTTCTCGGAGCGTTGCTTATCGTCGGGGCGCCGCACGTCGAGCATGTCCGAATGAACCTTGCCCCCGAGGACTTCGCCCATGAGGGGCGCCGGGCCGTCTATGGGGCATGCCTGGCGCTCGCCGGCCGAGGCGAGAGCGTGGACCTCTTGACCGTCTCGGCGGAGCTCGAGAAGACCGGGCACCTCGAACGGGTCGCGGCGCAGCGGCCCTCTCATCCCTCGTGGATCGCGTGCCCGACGTCGAGAACATCGAGAGCTACACGCGGATCGTGCGCGAGGACGCGAGGCGGCGGGCCTCCTCGTCGGCTTTGCGCGCTAAGGCTGCGGCGGCGGTGGAGTCGGGCGTGCCGCTGAAGTCGTTGCCCAGGAGGTTTCGGAGGCCGTACTTGCGCAAGCCCAGGAGGAGAGCGCGCGTCGCCTCCGCGTCGACACCGCCGAGGAGCTTCTCGCCATGAACTTCCCGCCGACTCGGAAGATTGTCAGCCCCATCATCGGGGGAGAGACGCTGGCGATGCTCTTCGCCCCGCGGGGCGCGGGAAAGACGTACCTCGGTCTTTCGCTCGCGCTGGCGGCCGCCTCGGCGGCACAGTCTTCGGCGAGAACGCTGGCCGTCCGAGCTGGCGGGCGGAGGAGCCGCACAGCGTTCTCTACGTCGACGGCGAAATGCCAGCGGCGCTTCTTCGACAGCGCATCGCGGAGCTCTCCGTTGGCCTGGACTGCAACTCCGCGGGGCGCCTTCGCATCATCGCTGCCGATCTCGAGGAGAACGGGATTCCGAGTCTCGCCAGCCGCGAGGGCCAGCGGCTCATCGAGGCGCACCTCTCCCCCGGAATGTTCCTGGTCCTCGACAACCTGTCCACCCTGCTCCGCGGCCTCGAGGAAAACGAGGCTGACTCCTGGGAGCCGGTGCAGGAATGGCTCCTCACGCTGCGGCGCCGGGGCATCGCCGTTCTCCTCATCCACCACGCCGGGCGCAATGGCTTCGCGCGAGGCACCTCACGTCGAGAGGACGTCCTCGACCTCGTCCTTTCGCTCAAGATCCCGGACGACTTCGAGGCCGAGGAGGGGGCCCGATTCGAGGTTCACTTCGAGAAGGTCCGCCATCTCCACGGCAGGGCGGCCGAGGCCTTCGAGGCCACGCTACGCGTCGAGAAGGGGTGCGCGAGTTGGACGACCCGAGACGTGGCCGAGGAGACGACGGAGCGGATCCTCGAAACCCTCCCCGCGCGGGTAAGAGCACGAGGCAGATCGGGGCCGAGTTGTGCTTGACCACACAACCGTGGCCAGGCGCAAGAGGCGAGCCGAGAAGCGCGCCAAGGAGGCAGCGGAGACACGCGCCAGGAGGCCAGGCGAGCGCGCGGCCGCCCCGTAAGGATCAGGGTGGTGCGCTGGTGCACGCCCCCGGTGATGCACCACGCACCACCCCCCCGTTGAATGCACCGCCTCTGCGCCCCACCTCTGCAACAGGGGAGGACCTACGGGCGCTCGCAGAGCGCGTGATCGCCGAATCCGAATGCACCGACGACACGCAACGCGGGCGCACCGGCAGGGTGGTGCAGGTCACCCCGAGCGCGTGTGTGTCGTGCACCACCCCCACGGCCACAGATGCAGGAGCTTCGGAGGGCACCACGCTCTTCTGTCCCCCGTGCTGGGACCGCCGCGAGCGAGGCCGGCTTCTCGCCTTCGACGAAGACCGGCTCCGCCGTCACGAGGAGCGCCGACAACGAACGGCCGCCGCCCTCGCCGAGCGGTACTGCCCGGCGTGCGGCTTCTCGTTCTGGCGGGTCCGGCCTCGGGGCGAACGCGAGCTGCTATGCCTGCACGCTCCTCCGCGAAGGGAAGCCGCTCCGCTGCGCCCGGTGCGGCCTCGAGGAATGGCAGCGGGACCGCGCGGGCCGCCGCGTGTGTGCGACGTGCGCGCCAGAGGTGCAGGGCCCTGCCCCTGTCGAGATCGCAGCTCCTACGGCGCCAGGAGGCAGCCCGTGACCGCAGAGGATCGCCCCGCCCTTTTCCCTGGCCGCGACTCGAACGCGATCGTCGAATACATCGCGCGAGCGGTCTTCCCCGAGCTCAAGGCGCCCCGGCCCACAAGGTGGCTCGGCGGATGGGCGACGTGCGCGACGTCCTCGACGGGCTGCCCGTGGCGACGGTGAGCCAGTCGCAGCGCAACCGAATCGAGATCGGGGCGAAGGTCTTCAGGAGCGGAGGATGAAGCGACCGCGACTCGAATGGGAAGGTTCCCCCCCGGCGTGTCTGGCAATCCCGGTGGGAGGGTGGAAGGCCGCCCCTCCGTCACGAAGATCCTAGCGCTCTGCTCCTCGATGACGATGAGGAAACCTGGGCCGAGGCGAAGCTCGTCGACGCCGAGGGAGCTGCCGAAGGGAAAGGCGAGCGACTCAAGGTCGCCCTGAACATCCTCCGCCGCGCCAAAGTTCGACAACGCCATGACGAAGGAACTCCTCGACCGCGTAGACGGGAAACTCGCCGCGGCCTACACCCTGCCCGAAGACGACGAACCAGCGCGGATCATCCGCCCCGTCCTCTACGTGGCGCCGCAAGACGAGGAGGCCGGCAGGCGCCTCTTCGGCGCCTTCTACGACGCGGAGGTCTTGGCCGAGGTCGGACCCGAGAGCGACGCCGGCGGCGGCGCGGGATCAGCCGAGCGACTCGGCTCCGAGCAAGGCCCTGGACGCGCGCGCCGCCCTCGCGCGCGCCGAGCCCCCGGAGAGGCTCTTCCAGATCGTCGAAGTGGCGGGGCCGCCGAAGCCGGAGGATCCGAAGTGAGGATCTCCTTCGCCGTCTCGGGTGTCCCGAAGG